>NZ_CM155288.1:0-3279095 GCF_056680555.1 Frigoribacterium sp. AP1 | reverse complement strand
AGGAGCGAGAAGGCCCTCTTCCGCCTCGACCAGCGTCACCGCACGGGATGCCTCGAGAGCGACGATGACGTGTGTCTCAAGGGTGGCCACAAGAGCATTGTCATGAGACCGGTCAGTGATAGCGACCTGGAAGCCAGTTTTGATCTCGATATCCGTTCCGCCGTCGCGAAGCTCACTTGAAAGTGGTCCACACTCGACAGACACTGCTAAAGATGCGTCCGCATGAGCCTGTTCCTGATCGGCCTGGATGTGAGTGAAGAATATTTCCTGCACCTCAAAAGTTGGGTTGTCAGTCACTTTAGAGCGCTCCATTGACTGTTTTCCCCAGATACGTGCTCGATGACAACCGGCTCATGATCGTGCCGGAGCGTACCGAGGAGAACTCGAGGCGAAACCTCTCGGTGGCCAGTAATCGGTAGCGACGCGTCGAGGATGGTGTACATCGAAGAGCGCCGACCGTGGCTCTCAACCATGGTTTGGTACACCTTGGAAGTCCCGGTTAGAGGGTTCTTTCTTTCCCTGCGCCGCTTTTTGCCAATCGGCTTAAATGTAGGCTCGAGCGCGGTCGCTTCCAACTCGATGTTGTAGCCAAGTTCGCGAAGGAACTTGACCAGAGTGGCAAGGTGAACATTGCCATCTCCATTTAGCACCTGTGTCACTCGGCTTGCATCCACGTCTAACCGCTTCGCAAGTTCTCGCCGAGTCATGCCAACTGCCTCATTTTGCGCCCACGCTTCTCGGAGAAGTGACGCTGCCCGGACAGAGATTGCTGCCGCTGCTCGCTCGCGAGCGAACACGGGGTCGGCTTCTGCTTTAGCCACTATCCATGGCTTCTGCTGCTCAATTTCGGTCATGAGCCAGATCCTCCTCCATGATCTTCAATGCTTGCTTCTTGTCGGACTCTTCTGTTTTCTGAGTCTGGGGTGGCTTCCCAAAGCAATGGCCGACTCGGAGTTCGTAATCGAGCACGGGTGCCAGGTCGATGTCGGACCCAGGGTCTCGATTCCAGTGGCCGGGCTCCGCTTGCCACCACTTTGGATTGCAGTGTCCTTCGCCATCCGTGTCATAGAAGCTAAGGCGCTTAAAGCCCTCCTTGAATTCCCACAAGCCCCGAACCAGAACATTTATTCGAAACTTGCCACCTGAGGTGTATCCGTACTCTGCAAAGAATTCCATCTCTTGAAGCATGTATGCGTAATCATTGATTTGCGCGTCATTTGGCAACTTGGACGCATCTACTTCGGGATCTTCGGTCCAAATCCCCTCCGACATCTGCGTGAGGGCGTCCTGCGCCGGCATCTTGCCGTCGGCGTCAATTGCATAGGAAATCTCGTAGTAGTAGTCGGGTCCTCCCATCAGGACAACCCTTGCAGCTTGAGTCAAGCCTAAACCCTCCCGTCCTTCAAGCCCCCACATGAGGAAAGCCCAACAGTACTTCTTTTGCGGCTCAACCCACGACGCCCGCCACCTCTAGTCCCGAAGCCGACGGCCGGAGGCCGTACTCGCCTACGTCAGTGTCAGCGGGTTCTAGGACCCTGTCACGATGGCCCAGTTGAGAGCAATGGAGTGACCTTCGTCGACATGCGACCAGGGCCTTCACGCCCGCACGCACATCCACCAACGCCCGGGGCGCAGGGGTTCTGGTTCGTCCAGGTCAAGTCAGGCCCGCTGCTCGGCTGGGTGATCTCGGGGTCACTGAAAAACGGTCCGCGCTACCACTGCTAGGCCTTCTGCCGCGACGCGTCGGGGCGTCGACCATGGCTGCGTGAGTTTGACAGCCTGAACAGCGCCGTCGCCTGGATGCTGCAGCACGAACCCGAGATCCGCGACCTCATCAGCCGGTCCAACCCTGAACCCGACCAAGGGGAGGGTTCCCCCTTCTAGGCCTGCCCAGCCCCTCCGGGGTTAGGCGGTGTCTATTTTGGGCATTTTTTCCACATGGCCACTCGCGATCCCACTAGTCACAGTGCGATGAAAGAAGGAATACCCCGGCAGCATGTTGCTTGCCGAGGCGTCCCTGCGACTGGGGGTGATGGTCGACTAAGACTGCGCGGCGGCCTTCTCCGCGACGACGGCGTACAGAATGTTGAGTGAGTCGTAGTCGGCCGCCGAGAGCTCGCGGAACTTTGCTCCATCCGCCATGAGCAGGTCAATGACCCGCTGTCCGTCAAGGCCTGTTTGCGCAGTGAGCGTTGAGCCGATGGGAACGTAGCGGCCAGCGCAGGCCGCGAAGTAACGACCTGTGCCGGCTCGCTTGTAGATGGTGTAGCTCTCGCCGTTGGCCATGAGATGTTCTGCTTCCTCGGGAGTGGTGGGTGTCGGGGTGTTTGTTGGGAGCGGTGCCTGGTCGACTCTGGAGGTCGGGTCGATGGGTGCACCGTTGAGATGCATCATGAGGTGTAGGTGTGGATCGGTGGAAGTGCCCGTGCTTCCAAGGAGGCCCACCACCGTGCCTGCTGCAATGACCTGGCCCACGGCAACCCGAATGCTGCCCGACTGCATGTGGCCGTACAGCGTTTGGTAGCCGTCCGCATGGTCGATGGTGACGCGGGTCCCATATCCGTTGACGACACCGGCAGACCTGACAGTTCCTGCGGCAACTGATCGCACGGGAGTTCCGCTACCCGGGGGGAAGTAGTCGATCCCGTCGTGGAGTCGTACGTCCCCGTAAATGGGATGCACGCGATTCCCGAAGCGAGAGGTGATCGTCCCGCGCACGGTGAAGGGGTGAAGCCACTGGACTGCAGCGTCAGCAGATCTGGGTTGGATCGCCAGATCAAGCGCGGAGACCCCAAGGGCTGCCAGCGTTCCGTAGCCGAGGAATTGTCTTCGCGACGCCCCTCGTGGGGCTTCTTCGTTTTCTTGAGCTTCGGTCACAGTTCAACTGTGGCAGGGCTTGACGTTTCCTTGCAGTCGGCAATGAGGCCGACTAAGGGTGTACCCGGTCTTGACATATCAGACACACCATCGACTATTCTCAAACTCATGCCGATCCCCCAGACCGAAGAAACCACGGGCCCTCGTCGACTACTCCGCGATGTCGTCTTTGACAAGATGCTCGCCGCCATCGTGGACGGCACGCTCGAGCCTGGTGAGCGCCTGAACGATGACCAGCTCGTCAAGTGGCTCGGTGTCTCCCGCACGCCCGTTCGTGAGGCGATCGCACAGCTCCACAGCTACGGCCTGGTGGAGATCGAAGCGAACCGGTACACGCGTGTGGCCGAGCGAGACGAGACGGTCTACGCAGAGGCAGCGCAGTTGCTCGAGGGGCTCCACGACCTCGGCGCGAAGCTGGCGGCGGACAAGCTCGATGCGAGCAGCCGGAAGGCCTTAGGCAAGTCGCTGACCGCTGCCTCGAAGCAGATCAAGGCCCACGACCCTGCCGGCGCTGCAGCACTCCTCGATGTGCGTGGCGAGCTGACCGCACTTAGCGGCAATTCGCTCCTAATTGCGGCCGAGAAGCCACTACGGACGCGCGTCCAGTTTCTTACCTCGCGCGAGGCAGAAGATTTCGACTGGAAGGTGCTCGAAGCGGCTACCTCATCGACAAAAGCTCTGCTCGACCCCTCCCCGAAGTAGCTCGGGAAATGGACGAAATAGCCGACGCGATCGAGCGTTTGACCCGAGCCGTAGAAGCGCCTAACTCAACCTTCGAAGTGCTCACGGGTGTGGTCATACCCTTGATCGTCAGTCTTCTAAGCTCGGCGCTGGTTGTCTTCGTTCTCTGGTTTCAGCATCGAGCACGACGTCGCGAGCTTGACCAAGAAGCAACGATTCGTGCCGAGGACCGCCGCCAAGCGGAGATTGCTACCCGTAAGGCAGCCAATAGACGCGTGGCGGGTGTCCTTATGACTGGGCTCAATACAGCGCATGTGCTTCGCGCACTCAAGGAAAATCCCGCACAGGTTGAAAAGGCGCAAGTACAAATTGCTGAAGCGTTCAGGGGAGTCCAAGACGCCGCCTTGTTGGATTTAGGAGATGACGACCTTGGCCTTTTGAAGTACACGGTTAGGCGCATGTTGGAGACGCTCAAGTCGACTGATGGTTTTGAAGCTTCTAAAACCGCGTCGGATGCGGCGACACAGATTCGTAGATGGCTGCACGGAGAAGTAACGGCCTCTGAGCTTTACGAGCAGGTGTCTGGCGACGTCGCCGCAGAGTAGGCGAACTCGCGCTTGCAGGGATGGCCTCTCACGGTTCCCCAACCGTGAGAGGCCATCCCCGAGGAGGTCGTCGTTCCTCACTCGTATTTTAACTCAGAACATCGTCACTGACCAGAGTGACGCGGCTTGGTCGTTCCCCCGGACAGCGGCCTCAACATCACCATCCAGGCGTCTAGCCGATGAGGCGGAGGGCTGTGCGTCCGTAGTCCGCCGTTCCCACCGTGTCTCGGGTGATGAACCGGATGGTGACGGTGGTCACGTTCGGCGGGACGACGACGCGGGTTGCGTAGGCCGAACCGGCTGCGGCGCTGGTGACGTCTAGGGCGATGTCTTGCCGGTCGGTTGAGTTGTTCGTGTTGAAGTAGGACAGCACCGATGTGCGGGGGCCGTTCAGCTCCACACGACCAGCAATCTCGATGGTCTTTCCGACGAGCTGGGACACGTCGACGTTGCGGTAGAACTGCGCCGCGTCTCCTGCGGCTGTGGTTGTGACCCGTTGGAAGTTGCCCAGCTCGCCAGCTTTCGAGACGATGCTGAATGAGGCGCTAGCGGGCATCGTGCCCCAGATGCTCCATCCGCCGGCGAGGCCGTTAGTTGCGCTGTCGAGGAACAGGCCCTTACCACCGAGCAGGTCGCTCGTATCGGTGGCATCGACGGCAAGCCCGATGGTCGGGTCGGACACCGTAGGCGCAAGCAGGGCAGCGAGTGCGCGCCCAATGCGGGTCAGTCCCGCGTTACCCGGGTGGGTGCCGTCAGGGTTGCCCGTAGTTGAGCTGAGGTTGCCCGTAGCGGGGTCGACAGTCAGGGCGTAGACGTCCAGCATGGCGATCCCCTGGGTGGCCGTGTAGGACCGCAACCACGCGTTCATGGGGAGAATGCGTGCCCTCTGCACCGAAGACGAAATGGCGGGCACGGTGCAGAGAACAGGCCGGATGCCGGCTGCCCTGAGCTTGCCGATAATGGCGGTGATGTTGCCCTGGTAGGCGGTTAGGTTGAACGAGTCCGAGGCGGTGTCGTTGGTTCCGATCATCACTACGCACACGCGCGGGTTTTTGGCGATGACGTCCGTGTCGATGCGGGCCAGAACTTGACTCGAGGTGTTGCCGCTGATGCCCGCGTTGGTGACGACGCGCAGTCGGCCACCGGAGGCGAGCATGGCGTGAGTGAGGATGCTGTCGTAGCGCCCGAACCCTACCGAGCCGTTGTAGGGGGGTTCGGAGTCGCCGCCATTCGCACCGCCCAGACCTTTCATGTTCGAGTCACCGATGCCAGCCAGGTCACCTAGGACGCCGAGGCCCTCAGAGACGGGTACCGCGATTGCCGGGGGAATGACTTGCTCTGTGAGGTACGCGTTTACGACGTCGGGGAGTTTGCCGGAGTCCGAGTCGGCGGATACGAGGCGGGGAGTGCCCATGGTTTGTCCTTTGTTTGGGTACGACAAAGGGGCCACCCGGAGTGGGTGGCCCCTTAAGGAAAATTGCAGGGAGGGGTATCTAGCGGCGTTGGTGGCCGCGCCGGAGAGTGCGATCGACCTGGCCGTCGTATTCGTCGATACGCACGTCCACGTACTTCATGAGGTCGACGCCGCCCTTCGACGAGACGGTGATGTTGATGGGTCGATCAGAGCCACCCGATGCGCCATAGCTGACGTACTGAGGGGAATTCCAGACCGTTCCGCCCCCGACGCCGCCACCCTCAGCGAACTTCTGCCAGGGCTTAATGCCCGCGTCCAGGGCGGCACGCATCGCGTACACGCTGCGCTGCCCGCCAAGGTTCGCCACGTCCCGAGCGTCCAAGATGTGTTCACCGGGCGACACCCAAACCGGGATGTTGTCCGACGTCGGCCCGCCCGGTCCCTCGATGGCACCACCGACCGCGAACCCGGGGCGCGTGGTCCCACCCGACTGCGGAGTGACGTCCGCTCCACGGTCCACAATTGCCTGAATGCGCGCCTGCCGAACACGGGTCAGGTTCGCTAGGGCCGCCTCTGCGTCGGCAAGCCCGGTGATCTGAGCTTGCGTCTTGATGTTCGACGGAATGAGCCCGAGACGGTCGGCGTAGTCCTCTGCGGCCTGCCCGTTGATGCCGAACTGCCCAAGAGCCTCAATTAGCTTCTGACGACCGTTCGCGATGGCGGCACTGGCCGCGTCCTGCGATCCGGTCTGCTCGAGCGTGGCCGACGACAGCTTGATGGTCGACTGGGCGATCTGGTCAAGGGCCGCCTGATTGTCTCGACCCTTCTGCGTGCCGACGTCGAGGCTGGTCCCGTTCGTCGTGACCGATTCGGTCAGCCCGTCCAATGCCGCCTCGAAGTCGCGGGTGGACGAGTTCACGTCGAGCTGGGCCGACCCGAAACCTTCAATGGCTGTCTTGAGGTCATCGACACTGGTGGACGCTGCCTCTGAGGCCGACTGCACGTCCTCAAACCCGGTAGCCACCTTGTCAGTTGCGCCCGCCGTTTCTTCGCTGACGCCCTTCATGGCCTCGAAGCGTTCCTTGCTCTGCCCGACCGCTTCGTTCGCGTTCACAATGGCCTGGGTGGCGTTGCCGGCAGCAATGCCCTCACCCGTGAAGAACGAACCGACGTTGTTCGTGTCGGCCAGCTTCGACTTCACGTCGTCGAGAGCGTCGCCCCCCTTGATGACCGCCGTGGTGAGTTCCTTAGCGCTCACGCCTGCTTTCGCCGCCGCCTCGTACGCCCCGTCGTCGGCAAGCTTCTTGACCAGTGCCGCACGGGTGTAGCTGGTGAACGCACCCGTTGTCTTGTCGAGAGTGTCGGCGAGCTGCGATGCCGTCGCCGACACGTCAGCCTGTTTTTCGGCGTACAGAGCCAGCCCGACCGACGCGACGGCCACGACTCCACCGATGCCCGCAATGCCTCGAGCGGCGGATGCACCACTGATTCCCAGGGTGTCCAAACCACGTTTGAACTCGGCGACCTTGGGCAGTCCGAGTAGCGCGGCACCGCTCACCAGGGCGATTGCGGACGAGACAGCAGCGACAGCTGTACCGGCCTGCAGTACGGGGGCTGGCAGGCTGCCGATGCCGTCGACGAGGGCTGTAGCGGTCTGCACCAGCCCTCTCAGGGTGTCGTTAGCCCCCGAACCGGACTGGATGAGGGCCGTGTCGAAAGCGCCCCCTAAACGCTCGACGTCGCCCTTCAGGTTGTCGAGCTTGAGTCGCGCCGTCTCGGCTGCGTAGCCCTGATCGTTCGTCTGATCGATGTACTTCTGAATGCCCTCGGCACCCTGCCCGTAGAGGACGTTTGCCGACCGGATGGCGTCATTACCGAAGATCTGCGCGAGGGCCGCGTTACGTTGCTCATCCGTCAGCCCTGAGAGCTTCGTCGCGAGCTGACCCGCAATCTCGGTGTACGAAAGCATCTGCCCGTTGCCGTCGTAAAACGAGAGGTTGTACTTCTCCATCACTTCGCGAGACTTGTCGGTCGGAGCCTGCAAAGCGATGATCGCCGACTTCAGCGACGTTCCCGCGTCGGAGCCCAGCAAACCCTGATCAGCGAACGCCGCCAGCACACCCGTGGTGTCCTCAATGGACTGACCTGCACCGTCAGCGACGAGTCCCGCCTGGCTGAGAGCTGCGCCGAGGTCAGAAACGTCGCCGACAGCCTTGCCAGCGCCCGCCGCGAGCAGGTCCGCAACGTGGCTTGCCTGGTCGCCCTCAAGACCGAACTGCTTAAGTGCGATCGCCGTTTGCTGCGCCGCGTCGGCCACTTCCAGCCCGCCGGCTGCCGCCAGGTCGAGGGCGCCCGAGAGTCCACCATTGAGAATGTCCGCCGTGGTCAGACCAGCCTTAGAAAGCTCCTCAATAGCCCCTGCCGCCTCGGTGGCGCTGTAAACAGTCGATGCCCCGGCAGCCACAGCCGCGTCGCTGAGCAGCTTCATGTCGCCCTCGGTGGCGTGCGTTGCGGCCTGCACCCCGGACATGGCCGCGTCGAATTCGGCGAACTTGGCGACAGCCAGCCCCACAGAAACAGCAGCAATACCGCCGAACGCCGACAGCCCCTTGCCGAGGCCCTCGATGGCTGCACCCTTTTGAGCCAGCTTCTCCGACTCGTTGCCAAGCTCTCTGGTCTTCTTCGCCGCCTGCTCGAGGCCGCTGAGATAGTTGGTCACCTCGGCGACGAGCGTCACCTTCGTCTGTCTGTTGCTACCGGCCATGATGGGCCCCGCTTCCTTCTGTGGCCCGTCTACGGGCATGGAAAAGCCCCGCAGAACGAGGCTCTGCGGGGCGCAAATGTGTGTCGTTGGCGGCGGATCTCAAGTGGGGAGAGAAAGGTTGCCGCCCCGGAGGTACCCCGGGTGGACCCGTCGAGGGGCGCCCCCACCCCGTATATCAGCTCGTATATCGGGGCGTTGGTCGATAGGACGATGCCCTGTCGAGAGCGTCTTAGCCTTCGGTCGATGCCATGCCGTTGATGGCGCTGTCACTGAGGGCTGCGATCTCGGTGGGCTTCTGGACGGCGAACATGGTGTCGTCGAACATGGACTGGAAGTCATCGGGTGCGCTCAGTCCCCAGAGTTCGACGACGTCCTTCTCGAGGTCGGGTGTTGCCTCGATGTATTGGTTGATGGTTCCTACCTGGCCAAGCTCGAAGGCACGGGCGAGGACTGCTTTGCCGAGGATGGTGTCACCGCTGAGGTTGGCGGTGCGGAGGATGGGGATGAGGTCGGCTTCGTCGTTGACGCTCGATACTCGGTCCATGGCGTCGCGGTAGCTGATGGTGTCGGTGCTGAGTGCGCCGGCTTTGAGGCCGAACAGGTTGCGTTCGAGGGTGGCTCGTCGGGTGGCGCGGCCTGTGTCGTGCGTGGTGCCGAGCGCGTCGAGGGTGGCGCGGGTGCTGGTGTAGAGCTTGGCGATGGCTTGCTGCTTGCCCTGCGGGGTGAGGCGGTTGTCTGCGCGGATGATGTCGGCGCGGCGTTGGAACTCGGTCTTAGTGTTCTCTGCCTGCTCGTGGAGCGGGCTTGCGTATGTGGTGGTGGGGTTGGCGGGCATGGGGGAACCTCCTGGTTCTGCCGAGACGTGCTGTCAATCAGCTACGTCTAGGTTCTCCCGACTGCCGCCAACCCCACCTGTTGTATGCCACATGCGGCAGTGTTGTTAATCTGTGCGGGCGTAACGTCTCACGGATGCGAGGCTGATGATCCACCTGTTTTCGACCAGCCGCCCCTCGAGCCTCCCTTTCTCGCATGCGTCCCGGATGCCCCGCGTCGAAAGGTTGAGGATTCCGGCAGCCTGGCGAGTGGTGACTGTTGCTGCGACGCCATCCTTGACCGGCTCGGACTCCCGGGCGGGGTCGGGTGGCATGTACGCCAGGGCCGCCCGATGGAGGCTGCTGAGGACGTCGTAGATCTCACTGTCGGCGGTTCGCACTCTGAGGCGGGCTTCATCGAGGGCCGTGTACCGCTTTAGGAACGCGGCCACCCGCGCGGGGACGATGACGATCGGGCCATCATCCCCGTGCAGGTACGCATCCGGTGCCTTAGCTGCCATGGGCCTCCTTCACCGCCTTCCAGTCCTCCACAGCCCGCGCACGACGATCCGTACTCGTCCCATCCAGCAACCGGAACGCCGGCTCGAGGTGCAACGCCAAGAGGTTCAGCACCGCCCCGTACATGACGAGTTCGAACGTGTCTGGGTCGTGCTGCTTGTGCCTAATCAGAACGTCCATCGCTTCCGTGTGGTCGTGTGACGTGGCTGCCAGCTCCATGGCAAGAGCCATTGACGCGAGGCCGAGGTCTCCGAGCCCGGAGACCGCGACGGGCTTGCCTGCCGCTTCGTAGATGACTGAGCCGTGGTTGAACAGGTCTGCGAGCTTCTTCAACCGCTCGTTCAATTCGTTGTGGTCATTCATGCGTTCCTGCCTTTCAAGCAATGTTTCGAATGCGAGCGGGGGAGGGGGATGCTTCTTCACACGTCGGATGGATTCCGTGGTGAGCGACGGCCGGGTTGAGGCGGAGTCCGCAGGAACGACACAAAGCAACAGGGGAGTCAGCCTGTTGCGTCGTTGCTTCTGTTGCCTTTGTTGCTTTTAGGGGGTTAAGAGCAACAGGTGCAACAGATGTACGCACTAACAGAGCTGTTGCTTTCGGCAGATACGTCCCGTGCCCCGCCTTGTCGATGAGTCCGCGCTTGGCCGCTCGCGTCAAGTAGGTGCGGACCGCGTTGGCTGGCAGGTTGGTCTCGTCGGCGACGGCTGCAGGCTTGATGCCCTCGCTGTGGCGGCTTACGCATTCCACGACGGCACCGATCTCCTCGCCGAGGTTCACGTCCTCAGGCTTGTTGACGATGTCGGAGACCGAGATGGTCGAGTCGCCGAGATAGTCCACGCGGGCCACCTCGGTCTGCGTTCCGTCATCCACGGGGATGAGAGATGAGACCAGTCGAAACGCGAACGAGTCGCCCCGGCTTTCGCTGTAGTTCGACTTGTCGACCGTTCCAACCCGCTCGCCGGTCTCGTCGTCTGTGGCAAAGAGAATGACGCTTCGGGCGGTGTCTCGGAAGGCGTGGCTGCCGCTCAGAAGGTCGCGTGTGTCGCCCTGCCCTTTGCGGAAGTGCATGAGCGCGACGATGGCCACGTTCATCTCGCCGGCAAGGGTTGTGAAGGGGTTGAGTGCTTTCCGCACCTCGGATGTCTTGTCGAGGTTCGCGCCGTCCATCATTGAGGTCAGAGGGTCAACGATGATCAGCTTCGTGTTCGTCTCCTCGATCGCTTGACGAATGCGGGGGAGATCGTCCGCAATGGACGGTACTTCGTTCATCTCCATTCCTTCGACGTGCGTCTTGATGGTCATGGCGTTGATGCGATCCATGACGGCCTCTGCGGCGTCGAGACGGGGGCGCACGACGGTTCCGAGGTCGTCTTCGTGACCCACGAGGAGGACGTTTTGCGGGCTGCCTTCAAACTCTCCTTGCAGCAGCCCCCTCGTGACAGCGCTCGCTAGCCACAGCGAGAAGGTGCTCTTGCCTTCGCCGCCTCTGCCCGCAAAGATCGTCGCGGTGCCCATCGGAATGCGTCCATTCCAGAGAAACGTCTGCCGCTGCGGGCGCACCAGAGACAAGGGAGTCAGGGCAAGTGTTCTCGTCGGCGGTTTTGCCGGCTCGGTATGAGTGCGGGTCATGCGGTGTGGTCCTTGGTGTTCGGTTCGGGCCGGGAGAAACCCAAAGACTCGGAAATGGATGACATGCGTTGTTCGTGTCGTTCAGCTCGCTCGGTGTCGCCACGGATTCGGCTCAGGTCGGCAAAGCTCTTCGACTCCCGCTGCGGGGGCGGGATGCGCCGACACATCTCCGCGTACAGGCGGTCGGCTTCTCGGTTCAGCGCGTCGACCTCTAATTGACGAGAGGCTTTTCCCTCCTCGTAGGCAAAGGTGAAGAGCTGCAGCAGTGAGGGGGGTAGCTGCCATGCGTCAACTTGGCCGGAGAGCAGATCTACGCCCAATTGCTCGAGGTAGCGTTCTGCTCCCGGACTGAGGCTTATGCGGTCTGGGTACGTAAAAGCGGGAGCCAACGCTTGACGCGCGACTCCCGCTTCGTGTCTCTCCATCCGGCTACCTAGGGCCACTCCGGGGCTGCTGGTGACCGTTCTGCGCGACCAGCGGCCGACAAGAGTTGCACCGCGAGTTTCTTCGACTCCGAAGGCGTCAGATGCTCCGTGATCTCATACCGGCTGTGTCTGGTGATGAGTACGACGGACCTTTGGTCTCCGTTCATGCCGGTCTTGACCGTGGCCATCAGGCAGCGCCGTTGAGTTCGCTTGCGAGCGCGTAGCACCCTGTCAAGGTCGCCATGAACTCGCGTGCGAAGTCCAACGGGATGGGTCCGGAAGTGGTGAGCTGCGCTTCGACAACCCAACCGTCGTCGGGGCGGAGGTCGCACTTGTAGACCTCGGCGTACCAATCGGACCGAGTGGCGTCGAACGCTCGGTGGATGACGGTGGTCTGACCGGGCTCAAGGAGGTGCGCCCCGCCTTGCTCGAGGCAACCCACCATGACGCAGGGGACGGATCTGGCTTGCCAGACGGCACTTCCCGAAGTGGGGGCTGGTGCTGTGACGGAGGCGGATGCTTTAATTGTCTTGTTCGACATAATGGCTTAGTCCTTCGGTTTCTTTAGACGGTTACTGGTTGGGCATGAACCCGGTTGCTCTGCCAGGAGCGCCGGGTTCTTTTTTGGCTGTGGCCCATACATGGGCCTTGCGAGACATTCGGAATGAGTAGGCCCAGCCCAGGAAACGTTGGAGTTTGCGGGCCTCATCTGCGGGGATATTTAGGGTGAATCCGCTTTCTTCCCAGCAAATCTGCACGTCGCCGGTGAGGTGGCGCACGGCAGTTTCGCCGGTGGGATCGCGATAGGTCAGCGAGTTGTAGTCGAGCGAGTGGTCAGCAGGACTGTGGGTGTCTGAGGTCAGGACGCCTCCGAAAATTGGTCGTCAAGCCATTCGGCGACTCGGTCAGCGTCAAAGAGGCGTCGGCCACCAATGCGCGCACTTGGGGGTGCCTTGTCGACGTGGATGAGCCAGCGCAACTGCGAAGGCGTCTTTCGAAGCGCGTCAGCAGTTTCCTCGAGAGTGAGAAGTTTGCGGAGGTGTGGCGTGGGGTAAGACGACTGGTTCGTCATGTGTCGTTCCGTTCGTTTGCCAAATCGCAGGTCCCTGCGATACGGCAATCATACACCGCATCGGCCAATCTGCAATAGGCTGCAACCATGCAAACAAACGAGTGGACGCCCGAGCAGCGATTTGGGTCGATGGTCTTTGAGAGTCGGCGTGCGCTCGGGATTAGTCAGAAGGAGCTGTCGGACGGGCTCGCGTCGCTTGGCCTGACGCTCGACAACTCGGCAATTTCGCGCATCGAGAAGGGCACTCGAGCTCTTCGGCTCGGTGAAGCCATCGTCATTGCGCGAGCGCTCCGATTCTCGCTCGCAGACTTTGAGGAGGCAGTGCCTCCGGCAGAGGACTTCGCTCGCCGCCTAAAGTCAACGCAGGACGCGCTCACTCTCGCTCATCGTGCGCTCATTGTCGCCGCCGACGAATTAAGCGGTCTAGCGTTTGTCGCCGAAGGGCACCCCGAAGTATTGAGAGAGCCGACATTCGACGAGCCGCTTGCGGACGCTGTGGCGCTCATGGATCATCTCGTGCAGGAATGGCAATCGAACTTCATGCACAGCGCCCTAGGTACACGTTTCGAATCAGAAGCACTCCGGGATGCCGCACGTCGAGTGCTCGACGCAGTTGCAAGCTCAGCAGTTGAGGAGTTTGCGGGCCCCGACGATGTCTAGCATCCAGAAGCGTCCTAATGGCAAGTGGCGTGCCCGCTACCGGGATGACGAAGGGCGAGAACACTCGCGTCACTTCGAGCGCAAGGTTGACGCGACCCGTTACCTCGAGACTGTTGCAGTCTCCCTGCGCACAGGGTCATACGTCGATCCGGTCCAAGGTCGAACGACCCTCGCGTCGTTCTATGCCTCGTGGTCAGCGCGCCAGGTGTGGGCCGCGTCTACGCGACGCGCGTCCGACCACGCGCTCGCCGGCTGTACCTTTGCCGATGTCGAGCTAGGCAAGCTGCGTCGATCACATGTCGAGACGTGGGTCAAGTCCATGGATCTCGCCCCGTCGACCATCGCCACAAGGGTGAAGTACGTGCGTGGTGTCCTGCGCGGAGCCGTGCGAGACCGCCTTCTCGCCTCGGACCCGTCCGACGGCGTGGTCTTGCCTCGGCGTCGGCGGGCGGAACACGCCATGGTCGTCCCGACCCTTGAGGAAGTCAGCGCCATCCTGGCGGCTTCAGAAGACTGGATGCGCCCCTGGGTCGAGCTGATGGCCTTCGCCGGCCTACGCATCGGTGAGGCGTCTGCTGCCCAGGTCGGAGACATTGACTTCCTCAAGGGGCGTCGTCTGCATGTCCAGCGCCAGATTCAGAACCACGACGGAGAACGTCTGGTGCTGCCGCCCAAGCATGGCTCTGAGCGGCATGTGGTCCTGCCGGATCAGCTCTGAACTCGCTAGCCCGCCACATCGAGACGGTCGGTGTGCAGGGGAGTGAGGGGTGGCTGTTCAACGGTGCGCCGCCCTCGCCGAACGGCCTCCGTCGTTGGTTCGAGAGGACGTGCGTTCGTGCCGGCGTCACGGGCATCAGTCCGCACGACCTGAGGCACTTCTACGCGTCTTCTCTGATCGACGCAGGGTGCGACGTCGTCACGGTCCAGAAGGCGCTCGGGCACTCCAAGGCCTCGACGACTCTCGACATCTACGCCCACCTCATGCCCCAGGCTGCGGACCGGACGCGGAAAGCGGCAGCCGCCGCGATGGCTGCTGCCGCTCCCGCGGACTATTCGCGGACTGATCAGTCCTCGAAGTAGTCCAATTCAGCCTCCGTGAGCATTCGAGATCGAATCAAAAAGCGCTTCCCTTCAGGGCTTTCGACCGAGAACCCGGCCCCGCGGCCGGGGACGACGTCGATCGTGAGGTGCGTGTACTTCCAGTACTCGAACTGGCTGCGCGACATGTAGACCTCGATCGGTTCGATCCCGTCGACGTGCAGGTCGCCGAGGTGGACGTCGACGGCCCCCACCCGGAAGAACCCCACGGGGTAGCACATCGGCGACGAGCCGTCGCAGCAGCCTCCCGACTGGTGGAACATCAGCGGGCCGTGCTGGGCCGTGAGGGCGACGAGGAAGGTCGCGGCCTCGGGTGTCACGTCGACCCGGGCGGGGGTGGAGGTGACCGCCCCGGAGGCGGGGGCCGGCGTGACCACGCCGACCCGCGCCTCCTCGGCTGCTGCCGCTGCCGGCGCCGCAGGGGCCGTCTGCTCGGGCGTCATCAGAAGAAGCCCATCGGACCGTCCGCGTAGCTGACCAACAGGTTCTTCGTCTGCTGGTAGTGGTCGAGCATCATCTTGTGGTTCTCGCGACCGATGCCGGACTGCTTGTAGCCGCCGAACGCCGCCCCGGCCGGGTACTGGTGGTAGGTGTTCGACCAGACGCGACCGGCCTGGATGTCGCGGCCGGCCCGGTAGAGCTGGGCGCCGTTGCGGCTCCAGACCCCGGCACCGAGGCCGTACAGGGTGTCGTTGGCGATCTTGATGGCGTCGTCGTAGTCGCTGAAGCTCGTCAGCGACAGGACGGGGCCGAAGATCTCCTCCTGGAAGATGCGCATCGAGTTGCGGCCCTCGAAGATCGTCGGGTTGACGTAGTAGCCCTCGGTCAGGTCACCGCCCAGGTCGGCACGGTCGCCGCCGAGCAGCAGCGTCGCGCCTTCCTGCTTGCCGATGTCCATGTAGCTGAGGATCTTCTCGAGCTGGTCGTTCGACGCCTGGGCGCCGATCATCGTGTCCATCGAGAGCGGGTTGCCCTGCTTGACCTTCTTCACGCGCTCGACGCCGTCGGCGGTGAACTGGTCGTAGATCGACTGTTGCACGAGCGCCCGGCTCGGGCAGGTGCAGACCTCGCCCGAGTTGAGGTTGAAGAACGAGAAGCCCTCGAGCGCCTTGTCGTAGAAGTCGTCGCGTTCGTCCGCGACGTCGGCGAAGAAGACGTTCGGGCTCTTGCCGCCGAGCTCGAGCGTGACCGGGATGAGGTTCTCGCTCGCCATCTGCATGATCAGGCGTCCGGTCGTGGTCTCGCCCGTGAACGCGATCTTGCGGATGTTCGGGTGGCTCGCCAGGGGAGCTCCGGCCTCGACGCCGAAGCCGTTGACGATGTTGAGGACGCCGGCGGGCAGGAGGTCCTTGACGAGGTCCATGAAGACGTGGATGGACGCAGGGGTCTGCTCGGCCGGCTTGAGGACGACACAGTTGCCGGCCGCGAGGGCGGGAGCGAGCTTCCAGACGGCCATGAGCAGCGGGAAGTTCCAGGGGATGATCTGACCGACCACGCCGAGCGGTTCGTGGAAGTGGTAGGCGACGGTGTCGGCGTCGATCTCGCCGGTGGAACCCTCTTGTGCCCGGATGGCGCCGGCGAAGTAGCGGAAGTGGTCGATCGCGAGCGGCACGTCGGCGGCGAGCGCCTCGCGGATGGGCTTGCCGTTGTCCCAGGTCTCGGCGACGGCGAGCATCTCGAGGTTCGCCTCCATGACGTCGGCGATCCTGTTGAGGATCAGCGCGCGCTGGGCGATCGTCGTCTTCTTCCACGAGTCGAAGGCCCGCCACGCGGCTTCGACGGCCCGGTCGACGTCGGCCGCGTTGCCCCGGGCGACCTCGGTGAAGACCTTGCCGTTCACGGGGCTCGGGTTCTCGAAGTACCGACCGCTCGCCGGGGCGACGTACTCGCCGCCGATGAAGTGGTCGTAGCGGGTCTCGAAGACCACCTTCGCGTCGGGCTGTCCCGGGGCGGCGTAGGTGTTCGGAGGAGTGGTGACGGTCATGACGGTCCCTTTCGACGACGGTGTCGGGTCGGTGGCGGGGGTCGCCCGCCGGTGGCGGCAGGCTACGTCGGGGGAGGTTGCATCGGGTTGCGCGTCAGGGCCCGCGGGCGGGTGGGGCCTCCGGGTTCCGGGGCCGAGGGATTTCGGAGGCGCGGGGCGCGAGGGCGCGTCAGGCCCGGTTCTCGAGGGCCTCGAGGTGCGCGACGAGGTGCGTCCGCCGGGGCGACGCCGGGGGCAGTCGACGCAGCAGCTCGAGCAGGACGCGGACGTCGTCGCGGCCCGCGGTCGACTCGGCGTACGCCATCAGGGTGTCGATCGAGCCGCCCGTGAGGACTGCGTCCCGGACGGTCGCGGCGACTTCGGCCCGCAGCGCGACGACGCCGGGTGCCGTGGACGAGGGAAGCGCCGGGCCGGTGTCGGCCCGCAGGGCCGCACGGTGGGCGCCGCGGTCGACGAGCCCGACGAGCGTGTCGAGGTCGAGCGTCACCGGGCGGGGCAGCCGGTACGGGCGCGACAGGGGGACCAGCGTCGGGTCGAGGGCCTCGACGACGTGGCGGAGGCGGACCAGCTCGGGCCGCAGGGTGGACACCGCGTCGACGTCGCCGTAGACCGCGTCGGCCAACTCGTGCGCCGTGTAGCCGGCGGGGCGGTGGGCGAGCAGGGCCATGATCTCGGAGTGCCGGGCACCCAGCGCGATCCGACCGTCCCCGACCGTGAGGACCGCCTCGTCGCGACCGAGGGTCGTCAGGCCCGCGGGGGAGTCGGGCCCGGGGTGGACCGGGTGCCGCGAGGTGCGGGCCGGGGCGTGACCGACCGCGGCGAACCCCAGGAGCGCGAGATGCGCCTCCACGGCCGCGACCGTCGCCGTGACCAGGGCCAAGGTCAGCGAGCCGGCCGCCCGCTCGTCGCCCGTGATGTCGATCACGCCGATCAGGTGCCCGTCGACCGGGTCGTGGACCGGCACGGCCGTGCAGCTCCAGGCCCGCACACGGTGGTTCCAGTGTTCGTCGCCGCGGATCTGCACACCCCGGTCGAGCACGAGGGCCGTGCCCGGGGCCGAGGTGCCGACCCGCGCCTCCGACCAGCCGGCGCCGGCGACGAACAGCATGTCCTCGGCGCGGCGGCGGGCCGTGTGATCGCCCTCGACCCAGAGCAGGCGCCCGTGCTCGTCGCCGATCGCGACGAGCAGTCCCGAGCCCGAGACGTCGTCCACCAGCAGACGGCGCACCACGGGGAGGGCCGGCGCCAACGGGTGGTCGCGGCGCCGGTCCTCGAGGTCGTCCTCGGGCAGCTCGAGCCGGGGCAGGCCGTCGGGATCGAGCCGGTGCCGCGAGGCACGGTCCCACGACTCGCGCACCACCCGGCGCTGCGGCCCGACGTCGCGGGGCGGTCGGCTCGCGGTCAGGGGCATCGAGCACCAATCGTCGTCGATCGGGGCGAGGCGGCCGTCGTGCGGCGTCGTCGCCGGGGTGCTGTCAGCGTACGACGGCGCGGGGCCGCGGGGAAGGTCGCCGCGTGGAGGTCTGCCGTCACCTCACGGTCGACGCGCGGCATCGCGGGTGGCCGCGATCGTCGCGTCCAGCGCCTCGGGCCACGGGGTCGGTCCGATGCCGAGCAGGCGTTCGCTCTCGGTCGAGTCCACGACGAAGGGGGAGTCGAACTGGTACTGCATCGCCCTCACCTCGCGGAGGAACGGCACCGTGCGGCTCAGGCCGGCCCACAGCAGCGGGTTCCACGGTCGGACGCGACCGGTCAGGCCGAACCGGCGCCGCGCCTCCTCGGCGATCTCGGCCCGGGAGGCGTGGGTGGCGTGCGGTGTGAGCCAGGCGCGACCCCACTCGTCGTGGTCGATCGCCGCCACGAGGGTCGAGACGACGTCGGGCAGGTACGCCCAGGCGTGCGGCTGGGTCACGTCGCCGACCGCGTGGGCGGTGCGGCCCGCGACGAGCGGCCCGAAGAAGTCGCTGCCGAGGTGGGCGTTGCGCCCGGCCCCCGGCCCGAAGTAGTCGCTGGCGCGCACCTCGACGGCCCGGACGCCCCGGTCGGCCGCGGCGAGGAAGCGCTTCCAGCTGTCGGCGCGCACCCTGCCTTTCTTCTCGGCGGAGGAAAGGGGTGTGTGCTCGGTCATCGGCTCGGACACCGGCCCGTGGCCGTAGAGGTTGCCCATCAGCACGATGCCCGCCCCCGTGGTGGCGGCCGTGTCGATGAGGGCCGTCGTGAGGGCCGGCCACTCCGTTCCCCAGGCGGGGTAGGGCGGGTTCGAGCAGACGATGATCGTGTCGGTGCCGACGGCGGCCCGGGTGAGGGCGGTGGAGTCCTTGGCGTCGAGGGTGAACGCGGCGGCCCCGGCGATCGCGGTGCCGCGGCGGGTGGCGACGCGCACGGTGTCGCCGCGCTCGGCGAGGCGGCGGACGAGGGGGGCGCCGATGGCTCCCGCTCCGACGACGAGATGGGTGGGCATGGGGTCCTCCTGGGGCGATGAGCGAGAGCGGTGCTCTCGGATCTGACCCTAGGGCCGTGCGGCGTGACATGCAAGAGCGGTGCTCTCGTTTGTGTCCCGTGCTCTCGGAGGACAGGATCGGGGCATGACCACGAACGCAGGGGACGACGACGGCGGCCGGACCACCGGAGGCGTCCGCGAGCGGGCACGGACCGAGATCGTCGACCGCGCCCTCGCCTCGGCCCACCGGCAGCTGGCCGAGGTGGGCGCGGCCGCCCTCTCGGTGCGGGCCGTCGCGCGCGACCTGGGCATGGCCTCGTCGGCGATCTACCGGTACTTCCCGAGCCGCGACGCCCTGCTGACCCGCCTGATCACCGACGCCTACGTCGACCTCGCCGACGCCGCCCGACGGGCCGAGCAAGCGGTCGACCGCGCCGACCACCAGGAGCGGTTCCGTGCCACGGCCCGCGCGACCCGCCGCTGGGCGATCGCCGACCCGCACCGCTACGCCCTGCTCTACGGGTCGCCCGTCCCCGGGTACGCGGCCCCGGTCGACACCGTCGAACCGGCGATCGCGGTGGGTCTGCTCTTGCTCGGGGCGGTCGACGACGCGGCGACGAGCGGAGCCTCGCTGCGGGCGATGCCGGTGAGGGCCGGCCTGGCCGACGAGTTCGCGCAGCTCGCCCAGGGTCTGGGGGCCTCGGTCGCCCCCGGTGTGCTGGCCGCGGGCATCACCGCCTGGACCTCCCTCTACGGGCACCTCAGCTTCGAGCTCTTCGGTCACCTCACCAACGTGGTCACCGATCGTGACGCCTGGTTCGAGACCTTCCTCGACGCGCAGATCTCGAGGATCTGGGGCTGACGTCCCGGCGACGACAGGAGGCGCCGGTGCCGGCAGGAGGCGCGGGTCAGCTCGCGCAGTCGATGCAGAGCCGGGCGGTGGGTCGCGCCTCGAGCCGGGCCTCGCCGATGCGGGCCGAGCAGCGCTCGCAGCGGCCGAAGGTGCCGTCGGCGAGCCGGGCCAGAGCGGCCTCGGCATCGGCGGCACGCTCGAGGGCCGACCGCCGGACGGCGTCGAGCTGCGACCGCTCGTAGGCGATCGTCGATCCCTCGGGGTCGTGCTCGTCGTCGACGTTGGCTCCCTCGCGGGCCGCGGCCACCGCCTCCATGTCCCCGAGCAGTCGCGCGGCCAGCGCCAGCGCCTCGTCGCGTGTGACGCGCAACCGGTCGGAGGGGTCGATCATGCGGCGGCGCCTCAGGCCGCGACGAGCGGCGGCACCTCTTCGCCCGCGCGAGGCGGTGCGGGGGGAGTCCCGTCGCCGAACGGACGGCCGCCGAGCTGCTCGCGCCCGTGCTCGGTGAGCCACCCCGAGGCGTCCGGCCCGACCGGGACGATGCCCGTCGGGTTGATGTCGGAGTGCACGACGTAGTAGTGCGCCTTGATCTGGTCGAAGTCGATCGTGTCGCCGAACCCGGGGGTCTGGAACAGGTCGCGGGCGTAGGCCCAGAGCACCGGCATCTCGGTCAGCTTGTTCCGGTTGCACTTGAAGTGGCCGTGGTAGACCGCGTCGAACCGGGCGAGCGTCGTGAACAGGCGGATGTCGGCCTCGGTGATGGTGTCACCGACCAGGTAGCGCTGACCGGCGAGCCGCTCGGACAACCAGTCGAGTCGCTCGAACAGGGTGCGGTAGGCCCGCTCGTAGCTCTTCTGCGACCCGGCGAAACCGGCACGGTAGACGCCGTTGTTGACGTCGCGGAAGACTACGGCGTTCACCTCGTCGATCTCGCCGCGCAGGGCCTCGGGGTAGAGGTCGGGGGCGCCCTCGCGGTGGAAGGCGGTCCACTCGGTCGCGAAGTCGAGCGTGATCTGCGGGAAGTCGTTCGTGGCGACCTTGCCGCTCGGCACGTCGACGATCGCCGGCACGGTGATGCCGCGCGGGTAGTCGGGGGTACGGGCGAAGAACGCCTCTTGCAGGCGCTCGATGCCGAGCACGGGGTCGCGACCGTCGGGGTCGAGGTCGAAGGTCCAGCTGCGGGCGTCGTGCGTGGGTCCGGGCAGGCCGAGCGAGATCGCGTCCTCGAGCCCCAGCAGGCGTCGCGAGATGACGCTGCGGTTCGCCCACGGGCACGCCCGGGCGGCGACGAGGCGGTAGCGACCGGACTCGACCGGCCAGCCGTCGACGGCGTCGCGCGTGATGCGGTCCTCGATGTAGTTGGTGTCGCGGGTGTACTCCTGGCCCGGCTCGACGTAGCTTCCCTTGGCCTGCTGATCGCTCATGGCGCCACCCTACGCACGGGGCGTCGGCAATTCCTGGCTGCTGCGACGTGTGCAGGCGATCGGTGGCCCCGGCGGGCGGGGTGGCGACAGGGGTCAGGAACCGCCGACGGCCAGGGACGAGGAGGCGCGGGTCGCGTTCCAGTCGCGCCACATCGCCTTGAGGTCCCACGCGTTCTCGGCCTCGAGCGAGATGCCGCGCTCGCCGGTGCGACGCGTGCGCCCCTGGATCACCATCAGCTGGGTGCCGAACAGCAGGGAGCCGGCGCGGGCCTGCGCCTCGTCGAAGAAGGTCGAGTCGGAGCAGCCGCTCCCGTCGTCGAGGCTGATGAAGACCACGCGCTTGCCGCTGCGCATCGGCGGGGTCTGGGTCGCGATGCGGATGCCCGCCACGAGCACGGTCGTACCGTTCCAGTGGTCGCGCAGGTCGGCGGCGCGCACCACGCCCAGGTCGTCGAGCATGGGCCGGTAGCTCTCGATCACGTGCTCGCTGACCTCCATCGACAGGATGTCGAGCTCGTCGGCGACCCGCTGCCGGGCGTCGACGTCGGGCGTGCCGGTCGGCACCGTGTCGGAGTCGTCGATCGAGAAGTCGAGCTGGTTCTCGACGTCGGTGGCCTTGGGGCGCGACGATCGACCGGTGAGCGCCCTCACCCGGGCCAGGACGTCACCGCGGGTGCGGCCGGGCCCGGCGACCGAGTCGAGCGCCCCGACCTGCGCCAGGCGTTCGAACAGCGATCGGGACGGCGTCGCCCGTTGCCAGAAGTCGGTGATCGAGTCGTAGGGACGGTTCACGACCACCCGGGCCAGCTCGGCGTCGCTGATGCCGTGCACGTCGGCCAGCGACAGCCGCAGCCCGAGGTCGCCCACCCGGGTCGGCGCGATCGGGGTCGCCGGCGGTCGCAGGCGCTCGACCCGGTAGACGTCGGTCGAGGCGTTGACGTCGAGCGGCAGCACGGGGACGCCCATGCGTCGCGCCTCGGTCAGCAACAGTCGTTTCGGGTACATGCCGGGATCGTGGGTGAGGATGCCGGCCAGGAACTCGGCCGGGTAGTGGGTCTTCAGCCAGGCGCTCTGGTAGGTCGGCAGGGCGAACGCGGCCCCGTGGGCCTTGCAGAAGCCGAACGACCCGAACCCCTTGAGCGCGGCCCAGATCCGGTCGACCGCGGCGTCGTCGAAGCGTCGCCTCCCGGTCGCGGGGTCGAGGTTGCCCCGGGTGCGCTCGCGGAAGGTGGCCTCGAGCGCGTCGTCGTCGCCCTTGCCCATGTGCCGCCGGATCTCGTCGGCCTCGGCGAGCGACACCTGCATCGTCGCCTCGAGGATGCGCAGCACGTGCTCGTGGTAGATGACCACCCCGTAGCTGTCGTCGAGGAACGACGCGAAGCTCGGGTGCAGGTAGTCGGGCTGCTGGAACCCGTGCTTGGTGTCGAGGAACGGCGCGATCATGTTGCCCTTCATCGGGCCGGGGCGGAACAGCGAGATGTCGGCGATCAGGTCCTCGTAGCGGTCGGGCTGCATCTTGCCGATCAGCTCGCGCTGCCCGGGGCTCTCGATCTGGAACATGCCGAGCGTGTGCGTGGTGCGGATCGCCTCGAAGGTGGGTTCGTCGTCGTGGGGGATCTCGTCGAGCTCGATGCGGCCCTGACGGTTCACGTAGGGCACGTCGACCGGCAGGGCGCCGGCCAGGGCGGCACGCGGGCCGTTCACGCGCTCGATCTCGTCGAGGGCGTAGGCGAGCGAGCTCTGCATGCGGACGCCGAGGACGTCGAGCTTGAGCAGGCCGGCGTCGTTCATGTCGTACTTGTCGAACTGGCTCATCGGCAGGCCGATGCCGCTCGGCTGGACGGGGGTCGTGCTGAGCAGGTCGGAGTCGCCGAGGATCACCCCGCACGGGTGCATCGAGATGTGCCGGGGCAGACGGTCGAGCCGTTCGCTGAGGTCGACGAGCAGGTCGATCTGGTCGTTGCTGCGGGCCAGCTCGGCGATCTCGCGCAGTTCGGGTTTTTCGGCCATCGCGGTGCGCAGGTCGCGGGCGTTCGACCGCCAGACGTTCTTGGCCACCAGGTCGATCTGCTCGTCGTCGAGCCCCAGTGCGAGACCGGCGTCGCGCACCGCACCACGCCCGCGGTAGGTGGACTGCATCGACATGAGCGTGACCCGGTTGCTGCCGTACCGGTCGAAGATCGCCCGGTAGACCTCGTGCCGCCGGGCCGCCTCGACGTCGATGTCGATGTCGGGCAGCGTCTCGCGCTTGTTGCCGAGGAACCTCTCGAACAGCAGGTCGTGCTCGATCGGGTCGACGTTCGAGATGCGCAGCAGGTAGGTGACGAGGCTGCCGGCACCGGAACCCCGCGCCGCGTTGCGCACCCTCAGGTCGCGCATCAGCGCCGAGACGTCGGCCACGGTGAGGAAGTACCCGGCGAAGCCGAACCCGGTGATGATGCCGAGTTCGTAGCGCATGCGGTCTTCGACCTTGTCGCGCAGGGCCCGGTCGGCGTCGCCGAAGCGTTCGGTGACACCGGCCTGGGCCTGCCGGAACAGCGCCTGGTCGGGGTCGCCGTCGACGCCGATCGCGCTGAGCTCGGGCACCTTCGGGCGGCCCCAGCCGAGGTCGGCGACGGGGTCGAGGCGGCACCGGTCGGCCAGGCGCTCGGTCGCGGCGAGCATCTCGTCGCCGGCGCTGCGGGGCAACGACGAGGCGTCGCTCACCAGCCGGGCCAGCCGGCGCATCTCGACGGGGAGCTTGAGGTACGCCTGGGCGTTCGGCTGCGGCCGGAACGAGCCGAGCGCGGCCAGGTGGCCGGCCGAGTCGAGCACGTCGGCCGTGACGGCCTCGTCGGGATCGAGGTACCGCACGGCGTTCGTGAGCACGGCCGGCACCCCGACGTGGTCGGCGAGCTCGAGCATGCGTGCCGCGTGCCGGATGCTGCGG
This sequence comes from Frigoribacterium sp. AP1, assembly GCF_056680555.1. Taxonomy (NCBI): domain Bacteria; kingdom Bacillati; phylum Actinomycetota; class Actinomycetes; order Micrococcales; family Microbacteriaceae; genus Frigoribacterium; species Frigoribacterium sp. AP1. Next base: position 3,254,907 of record NZ_CM155288.1, on the reverse strand, counting down.
CTCTCGCCCGGCTCGGTCAGATGGCAGACCACCTCGACCACCACGCCGCCCGGCAGCGTCGCCGCCCAGTCGGCGAGGGACGCCGCGGCCTCGCTGTGCCGCCCCGCCTGGACCAGCCGACCCACGTCGGAGTCGGGCCCCAGCAGCACGGTCGCCGCCGGCTCGGTCTCGCCCTGGACGAAGCCCCGCACCCGGGACCGGGCGATGGTCGCCACGCTGTTGGCACTGCCGCTGGCACGACGGGTGGCCCGACCGTGCGACGCGCTGATCAGCCGGCACAGCGCCGCCCACCCCGCCTTCGCCGGCCCGCCGCCCCGCGCCCCGTGCGCCAGCACCACGATGCGGTCGACCCCACCGGCCCCGCCGACCCCGCCGGCAGCGCCGCCGCCTCCGTCGGGACCCCCGTCGTCCACACCACCGTCCACGACCCCCTCGCGGTCGTCCCGGCAGCCCAGCTCGACCCCGACGATCGGGTCGACGCCCGCCGTCCGGCAGGCCCCGACGTGCCGGATCGCCCCGTACAGCCCGTCACGGTCGGTGATCGCGGCCGCATCGGCGCCCGCCGCGACGGCGGCGTCGACGAGCGCCTTCGGGTGCGCCGTGCCGTGGTGGGCGCTGAACGCCGACGCGACGCGCAGGTGGGTGAAACTCATGGTCGGTACCTCGGGCTGCTGAACCCCCGGCCGGGTCGTTCGAACAGATGTTCGACCAGTGTACGTCGCCCGGCTCGTCCCGTTCCACCGCCGGGCCCGTCCCCGGCGTCCGCGGCCTGACATCATCGATGCATGCCCGATCGACGCCCCACCCCGCCCGATCGCCGGGCCGCCCTGCGTCGCGACGCCCGCACCGCGACCCACTGGACCCGCGTCCTGCTGGCCCAGCCGCGCCTCCTGCTCGCCGTGAAGACGGCGCTCGCCGCCGCTCTCGCGTACTGGATCGCCCCGCAGGTGCCCGGTGTCGCGGCCGACTACCCGTACTACGCGCCGCTCGGCGCCGTGATCGCGATGTACCCGACGATCAAGAGCTCGCTCCGCCAGGGGTTCCAGGTGCTGCTCGGCGTGATCGTCGGCATCGGCCTCGCCACGGCGGTCTTCGCGCTGCAGGACGGACAGCCCGGGGTGCTCGCGGTGGCCGTCGTCGTGGGGATCGGCGTGCTCGTGGCCGGCATCCGCTGGCTCGGCGCCGGTCGCGACTGGGTGCTGACGGCCGGGCTGTTCGTCCTGCTGCTCGGCGGGGCCAACGCCGAGGCCTACTCGTTGGGCTACATCGTCCAGATCGGGGTCGGCGTCGTCGTCGGCGTCGTGGTCAACCTGCTGCTCGTGCCGCCGCTCTACGCCTCGCGCGCCGAGGCGCGCCTCACCCGGGTGAAGGACTCGCTCGCCGACCGAGCCGACGAGATCGCCGGCGTCTTCGAGACGCCCTGGCCCCTCGAGGACGACGAGTGGGAGCGTCGCGTGGGCGTCCTGCCGAGCACCCTCCGCCGCGTGCGCGAGACCGTCGCGTACGCCGACGAGTCCCGTCACATGAACCCGCGGTGGTTGCTCCGCCGCCGCGACCTCGGGCAGGAGTACGCCGACCTCGCCACGTACGAGCGCGTCTCGTTCCACCTGCAGGACGTCGCCGAGGTCTCGGGCATCCTCGGACGTCGGATCGGCCGCCAGATCGGCATGCCCGACGACCTCGCGCCCGACGTCGCCCACGCCGTGCACGGCGTCGCCACGGTGATCCGGCGCCACGGGGCCGAGGACGTCGACGCGTTCACCGACGCCCGGCGCCGCGTCGCCGACCTCTGGGACGCCGTCGACCGCCACCGCGACCGCCCGACCACGGACACGAGCGGCGGCGTCTCCATCGCCGTCTCGCTCGGTCGCATCATCGCCGCGCTCGACCCCGACGACACCACGGCACCCCGCCCAGAGGACGACGCCGCCGAGGAGGCGCGCGCGGCCGAAGACGACGACACCGGCGGCCAGGTGGGCGGCACGGACAGCACGGGGCCGGTCGACGACGACAGCGCGCCCCGCGACACGGCCCCGCACGACACCGTGCAGGACGGCGACGCCGACCCTGCCCGCTGACCCCGATACGGCGCTCACCCCCGGGGAGCAGTACGGTTGACCGGGCACCGGCGCCGAGACGCGACCCGTGCCCTCCGCGGCCGGGGCGGTCGACGGGAATGCCCGTCCCCCCTGTGCGTTGACACCCGTGGCCCCGAGAACCCCCGCCGCCTGATCGACCAGCGACGACACGATCGCCGCCCTCCCATGAAAGCTGCACTGTGACAGACACCACCACCCTCATCATCCTCGGAGCCAGCGGAGACCTCACCGAGCGTCTGCTGCTCCCCGGCCTCGCGAGCCTGCTCAAGAGCGACCGCGGCGTCGATGTCCAGCTCATCGGCACCGGCCGCAGCGAGCGCAGCCCCGAAGAATGGGACGACGTCGTCAAGACCGCCTTCAACGGCGACGCCGGCAGCGACCTCGCGAAGAAGACGCTGGCGTCGAGCCGGTACATCCAGGGTGACCCGACCACCGTCGAGCACCTGAAGGCCCTGTTCGAGGCCAGCGAGGGCACCCCGGTGATGTACTTCGCCCTGCCGCCCGCGATCAGCACCAAGGTGATCCAGGCGCTCGCTGAGATCGACCTGCCCGACGGCCTGCGTCTCGCCCTCGAGAAGCCGTTCGGCTCGGACGAGGAGAGCGCTCGCGAGCTGAACGCCGAGCTGCTCAAGATCGTCCCCGAAGAGCGCATCCACCGCACCGACCACTTCCTCGGTCGCGCCACGGTCCTGAACATGATCGGCCTGCGCTTCGCCAACCGCCTGTTCGAGCCGGTCTGGAACAGCGAGAACATCGAGAAGGTCGAGATCTTCTACGACGAGGTCCTCGGGCTCGAGGGTCGCGCCCAGTACTACGACAAGGCCGGCGCGCTGATCGACATGATCCAGAGCCACCTGCTGCAGGTGCTCGCCGTCATCGCGATGGACGCCCCGTCGAGCATCGACTCGGTCGAGCTGCGCAGCGAGATCGCGCGCGTCCTGCGGGCCACGTGGGTCAAGGACGCCGACCCGATCGCCTCGAGCCGACGTGCCCAGTACGCGGCCGGCACCATCGACGGCAAGGACGTCCCCGCGTACGCCGACGAGGACGGCGTCGACAACGACCGTCAGACCGAGACCCTCGCCGAGGTCGAGTTCGAGGTCAAGACCCGTCGCTGGGCCGGCGTCCCGTTCATCCTGCGCTCGGGCAAGGGCATGACCAAGATCCGCAAAGAGGTGCTCATCACCTTCAAGCCGGTCCCGGCGCTGCCCGAGGGCCTCAACGGTTCGTCGACGCCCGACACGCTGCGCATCGAGATCAGCCCCGAGACGATGGAGCTCGGCGTCACGACCAACGGCTCCGGCAACCCCTTCGACCTCGAGAAGTCGACGATGTCGGTCACCCTGGGCAAGCCCGAGCTCACGCCCTACGGCGAAGTGCTGAGCGGCATCTTCCACGACGACCCGACGCTGTCGATCCGCGGCGACGTGGCCGAGCGCTGCTGGGCGATCGTCGCTCCCGTGATCGAGGCCTGGAAGGCCGACCAGGTACCGCTCGACACTTACGCCGCCGGTTCGACCGGCCCGAAGGACTGGCCCGCCTGATCCTCCGCCTCACCGTCCACGGCCGCCCCGCTCGTCAGAGCAGGGCGGCCGTCGCCGTGTCGGGCGCCTACGACGTCGTCGTCGCGGCCTTCGCGCGCGAGATCGCGTCCGCCGCGCGCACCAGAGCCAGGTGCGAGAGCGCCTGCGGGGTGTTGCCGACGTGTCGTCCCGTGGCGACCTCGATCTCCTCCGAGAGCATGCCGACGTCGTTGCAGTAGCGGACCAGGCGGTCCATCAGGGTGACGGCGTCGTCGACGCGTCCCGAGGCGGCGTACTGCTCGGCCAGCCAGAACGAGCAGGTCAGGAAGGGGTTCTCGGCCCCGTCGAGGCCGTCGACGCCGCTCTCGGTGCGGTAGCGCATGAGCAGGCCGTCCTGCAGCAGGTCGTGCTCGATGGCGGCGACGGTGCCGAGCATGCGGGGGTCGTCGGCGGCGACGAAGCCGACCTGCGACAGCTGCAGCAGGGACGCGTCGACCTCGGTCGTGCCGTAGTGCTGGGTGAAGGAGGCGCGGTCGGCGTTCCAGCCGTGGGTCTCGATCTCGGCGCGCACCTCGTCGCGCAGAGCGCGCCAGCGGTCGACCGGGCCGTCGAGGTCGAACTGCTCGACTCCCTGGATCGCTCGGTCGAGGGCGGCCCAGATCATCACCCGCGAGTGGGTGAAGTGCTGCAGCTCGCCCCGGATCTCCCAGATGCCGTTGTCGGGTCGGGTCCAGTTGTCCTCGACGTACTGCACGAGGGCACGCTGCAGGGGCCAGGAGTACTCGCTCTCCTCGACGCCGAGCAGACGGGCCTCGTGCAGGGCGACCATCACCTCGCCGAAGATGTCGCCCTGGTACTGCTTGTACGCGGCGTTCCCGATGCGCACCGGCGAGGCGCCGTCGTAGCCGGTGAGCTGCTCGAGTTCGCTCTCGTGCAGGTACCGTTCACCGGCCAGGCCGTACATGATCTGCACGTCCGCGGGGTCCCCGGCGATGGCCCGCAGTAGCCAACCGCGCCACCGGTCGGCCTCCTCCGCGTAGCCGTGCAGGATGAGCGCCTGGAGCGTCATCGACGCGTCGCGCAGCCACACGTAGCGGTAGTCCCAGTTGCGCGAGCCGCCGAACTGCTCGGGCAGGCTCGTGGTCGCGGCGGCGACGATGCCGCCGGTGTCCTCGTTGGTCAGGGCCCGCAGGATCAGCAGTGATCGGTGCACCTCGCGGGTGTAGGCGTCGGGTGCCGAGCACCGTGACGCCCAGTCCTGCCACCAGGTGACGGTCTCGTCGATGCGGGCGGAGACGTCCACGGCGGTCGGCGGTTCGCGGTGCGACGGGTACCAGGTGAGGCTGAGGTCGATCGTCTCGCCGGCGGGGACGTCGAACGTGGCCTCGTGTGTGTGGTCGGTGGCCGTGAGCCGGGGGCCACGGACGACGACGGCGTCGGGCCCGGCCGTGGCGACGAGCGCGGTGCCGTCGCCCTCGGGGACCTGCCGCACCCAGGGGACGGCCGTGCCGTAGCCGAAGCGGATCGCGAGGTCGACGTGCATCGAGACGGTGCCCGAGACGCCGGTCACCCGGCGGACGACGTCGGCCCGCCGATCGCCGTAGGGCATGAGGTCGGTGACCTCGACCACGCCGGTGGGCGTCGTCCAGCGGGTGACGAGCACGAAGGTGTCGTCCACATACCTGCGGGTCGAGGTGGCGTCGGCGTCGGCGGGGGCCACGAGCCACCGGCCGGCGTCGTGGTCGCCGAGCAGGGCGCCGAACGTCGAGGCGGAGTCGAAGCGGGGGAGGCAGAGCCAGTCGATGCTGCCGTCGGAGCCCACGAGGCATCCGGTGTGCAGGTCGCCGATCAGTGCGTAGTTCTCGATGGGCAGGGGCATGCGCCCATCAAACCAGCGCGTCCCCGGTCGGGGTCGGCGTCGCAGGGCTCAGGGCCCAGGGGTCAGGGGTCAGCGTTGCAGCGTCGGGTCGGGCCAGAGGGTCTCGACCTCGGGCTTCTGTCGCCGGGTGCGAGCCCAGACGACGAACCCCGCGAGCGTGAAGGCGCCGTAGAAGACGTACATGAACGCCGAGGCGTAGTAGCCGGCACTGAACAGCAGGGGAGTGCCGACCAGGTCGACCGCGACCCAGATCAACCAGAACTCGACCCAGCCCTTGGCCATGCCGTAGGTGGCGAGGAGTGACCCGGTGAAGATCCAGGCGTCGGCCCAGACGGGTTCGTACGACCCCAGCAGGCGGAAGACGGGAGTCAGCAGGGCGGTGCCGCCGACCAGGCCGACGACGATCAGCACCCGGTTCTTCCACCCCGCCCAGCGGGGCTCGACGGCCACGCCGCCGGTGTCGCCGGCGTGCTTCCAGCGGTACCAGCCGTAGATCGACACGACGATGAACATCACCTGGCGTGCGGCCTGCCCGAGCAGGTTCACCGGGTTCGGGGTGTCGAACACCGCGCCGAGGAAGACGGTGAACAGCAGCGCGTTGCCCACGATGCCGATCGGCCAGGCCCAGACCTTGCGTCGCATGCCGCCGAGGGCGCTGAGCAGACCGAAGACGTTACCCACCACCTCGCGCCAGAGGATCGTCTGGTCGCCGATGTGCAACTGGGCGTCGAACAACCACAGCAACGGATTCATCGGGAGGCTCTCTTCGGTCGGGGAGGCGGGTGGTGCGGGACCACGGCGTCCCCGAGGCGCAGGGCGCCTGGTGCTGCAACGAGTGTGGCACGAGGGCCATTCCCGGATGGCACAGCCCCGGTGGCACGGCCCCGGATGGCACAGCCCGTGATGGCACAGCCTCGGTGGTACAGCCCCGGTGGCACGGCCCCGGTGTCGGCGCCCCGGGGTCAGGCGAACAGCTGCTGCTCGACCCGGTCGTCGAACACCCCGAGCAGCAACCACGAGTCGCCCCGGCCGTCGAGCGCCAGGTCGAAGGTGCCGTCGACCCGGTGGGCGCCGTCGGTGAGCGGCACCGCGTCGACCCGCCAGACCGTCATCTCGAGCAGGTGTGCGCTCGCCCCGCGCGGCGCCCGGGTCGCCGAGCGCCACCAGTCGGTGCGTGTGACCCAGAGCTCGGGCGAGCTGACGACGCCGTACACGACCCCCCGCCACTCGAAGCGCAGGGGCGCCCCGTCGGCGGTCGTCTCGACCGGGACCTTCTCGTCCACCCTCATCTGCCGACCTCTCGTTCGAATGTGTGTTCGAACGGAGTCTACGAACCCCCACCGACATCGGCCACCCCCTCTGTGGGCTGGGAGCCGAGGCGCCGGGGGCGCACGCGGTCTCACCAGCCGGGCAGCGCCTCCTCGACGTGGTCGACCGCCTCGCGGGGCAGGCCGGCCTCGTCGGCGAACGACCGCCACCGCCGCACCGCGTCACGCACCTCGTCGACGATGCCCGACGCGTCCCGCACCAGGAAGCGGTCGGCCAGGCGCATCACGTCGGCCCGCGAGACGTCGCGGTACACGCCGTCCACCCCCATGAGGTGCTGGTACGTCCACCGCCCGGTCGGGTTGTGCGCGAACGTCACGTCGTACGCGGGCGACAGTCCCCATGGCGCCTCGGGCCCCGCCAGCAGGAACGACGAGTTCTTCGTGTGGTCGTCGTTGTTGGCCGCCAGCACGTTGAAGACCATCCGGCGGAACGCCTGCGCCATCGCCTCGTCGCCCAGCCCCAGGCGACGGACCACGTCGAACAGCTGCCCGTAGTCGTGCGCCTGTCGCTGCCGGAAGTCGAGATGGGCCGCCCCGCACAGCGTCAGGACGTGCGCCTTGCCCTCGACCCGACGGTCGAACCGACGCGTCATGAAGTGCGACCGCCCGTTCTCGTCGAGCAGCCGGCACTCGGCCATGTCGATCCCCGCCGCCCCGGCCATCAGCGAATACGCGTACTCGACCCGGCCGGAGAGGCCGCCCGACCCCAACTCGGAGTCCGGGCCCAACCCGTCCAACTTGATCAACCAGTGCTCGAACCCGTCCGGCGCCGCCAACTGACCCGACCGGATCTCACCCGTCCCGCGGTTCCACGCGACCACCGCCTTCGCCCGCGCCCCACCCGCCGACGTCCCCACCTGGATCAAGGACCGGATCGCCGACTCGGTCTCGTGGTCGTCGCTGAAGCTGGCGTCCAGCACGCTGCGTGCCCCCTCGACCAGCGCGCTCAACTCGAGCGCGCTCGTCGTCCGCTGGCGCGGCCCCCTCGAAGGCCGGAACTCCAACGCCCCCATGGCCCGGTCCGCCATGTACGCCAACCGGTCCAGCGGGCTCACCTGCTGCCGCGACACCCCCTGCCGCACCAACCAGGCATCGATCACCGCGTTGCCGAAGTCGTCCGGCATCGCGTCCGCCAACACGGCGGGAAGCCGGTGGAACGTCGCCTCGGGCAGCTGCGGGAAGACGTGCCGCCGGGTGCGGACCGGCATCGTCAGCGGCGCCAGCTCGATGCCCCGAGCCACCCAGTCCGGGTAGTACTCGAAGACGTACGCCCCGAGGCCCGGGTCGAGCGCCACGGCCCCCACCCGCAGGCCCCACGCCGTCACCTCGACCGCCCGGACCGGGACCCAGCTCACGAGCCGTCGCCCGACGATCGTGCACCCCGGGGGCGGTACACCCGACGTCGCGGCTCGTCGCCCGACGACCGCAGCACGTCGAGCGGGCTGACGGCGCTCGCCGGGGCGATGTTCCCGAGGGCGTCGTCGGCACCCAGGGCCCGCAGGACGCGGACGAGCGAGCGCAGGGTGCTGCCCCGCCCCGCCTCGAGGGACTGCACCGTGCTGGGTGACAGATCGGCACGTCGAGCGAGCTCGAGCTGGTCCAGCCCCTGGTCGAGCCTCAGGCGACGGACCTGCTCGCCGACCTGGCGTTCGCGTTCGTCGGTCGAGACGAGTGAGGGCGCACTCGAGGATGGTGCCTGATCGTCGTCGAACACGATGCTCCAATCACGGGATGAACCACTATAACAGTAAGTTTCACCCAGAAAACGGGATCATCCCACTATTCCAGGAACATCACGTCGAGCCAGGGTCAGTCGATCACGCCGTTGTCGAGCAGTTGCTCCCACAGGCCGGCGCCGTCGGGTGCCGACACCCAGACCACGTCGCTGCCCTCGGCGTGCTCCGACCGCGAGCGGCCACCGGCCAGCACCGCCTCGCTGGGTGACAACTGGCGGATGGCCACGGCGGCGACGTTCTCGGGGTGGTCGTGCAGGAACGTCCCGTACAGCTCTTCGTCGTGCTGCCCGTCGTCACCGACGAGCAGCCACTTGAGCTCGGGGAACTCGTCGGCGAGACGGCGCAGGGACTCCTGCTTGTGCTGACGTCCGCTGCGGAAGATCCGGTCGTGGGTGGGGCCCCAGTCGGTCAACAGCAGTGCGCCGCTCGGGTACAGGTTGCGGGACAGGAAGCGGGACAGCGTCGGCGCCACGTTCCAGGCCCCCGTCGACAGGTAGATGACGGGGCACCCGGGGTTCGCCGCGTTCAGGCGTTCGTACAGCACGGCCATGCCGGGCACGGGGCGCCGGGCGTGCTCGTTCAGCACGAAGGTGTTCCAGGCGGCGAGCAGCGGCCGGGGCAGCGAGGTGACCATCACGGTGTCGTCGATGTCCGAGACGATGCCGAACCGCGCCTCCGGATCGATGACGAAGATCGGTGCCTCGACCGATACGGACCCCTCGGTGGTCAGGGTCGCGACGTGCCAGCCGGGTTCGAGGTCGACGGCGATGCGAGCGTCGAGCACGCCGCCGCGGTCGGCCTGGACGCGCTGGACGCGACCGCCGAGCGAGATCTCGACCAGGGCCTTCTCGACGGGCACGCTCGTGAAGCTGCGCCACCCCCGGACGTTGAGGCGGTCGACACCCGACAGCGTGCCCGTGCGGGTGAGCAGGACGCGCGACAGCACCCGGGCCCATCCCGGAGCGCCGTAGCCGGTGTACGGCACGACCGTGGGGAGGAGGCCACGACGCCGAGCCCGCTTCTCGCGGAAGCGGTGGACGGAGTTCTCGATGCGGGCCGCTCGGTGCAGGAAGGGCTCGACGGCGGCGGGCGGTGCCTTGCGGGTGTCGGGCATCCGCTCAGTCTCGCACGAGCGGTCGTCGAACGGGCGGGTCAGCCGACGGGAGCGAGCAGACCCGGGTGGTCGACGGACGACGAACCGACCTCGGGGCCGACCTCGTGGTGCAGCAGGCGCTCGGCGATCTCGTCGCTGAGGCCCGCGATGCCCTGCACCAGGTCGTCGTCGCCCTCGGTCTCGGGGTCGAGCCAGTCGTCCATGACGTCGGTGCCGACGAGCACCGGCATGCGGTCGTGCACGTCGGACACCGGACCCGAGGAGGCGCGGGTCAGCACGGTCGTCGACAGCAGCCACCGGGACGGGGCGCCGACCTCGGCCGACGGGTCGCGCCACCACTCGTAGAGCGCACCGAATAGGACCACCTCGTCGTCGGGCAGCCGCACGAGGACGGGGCGCTTCGAGCCGTCGGGCAGGGTCTGCCACTCGTACCAGCCCGTGGCCGGGACCAGGCCACGGCGCGAGACCACGGCGTCGCGGAACGAGGGTTTCTCGGCGGCCGACTCGGATCGTGCGTTGAACAGCGGGGGACCGGAGTCGGGGCCCGCCGAGCCACCGGGCACGAGACCCCAGCGGGCCGACGCGAGGCGTCGGACCGGCGGGCCACCGGCGTCGGCACCTCGAGGTGCCGCGTCGACGAGGAGACTCACCGGCCGGGTCGGAGCGATATTCCAGGAAGGCTCTGGGAGAGTGTCTCCTGATACATCGACGTCGAACAGGGCCACCAGGTCGCTCGAGGCGCGTGCCATCACGAATCGTCCGCACATGCGATCCATTCTGGTGGCAGCCGCCGACATCCGGTGACCGACACTTCGGTCCCCCTCCGACGTCATCGCACCGTGCCCGACCCCGTCGAGGCATCGCCACGAAACGGAGAAACGTTGCTCGTCACCGACGTCAATGACGCACTGCCCGGGGGTTCACCGCTGCTCAGGAACGAGCCCGTCCAGGCTCGCAGTTCCGCGCGGCTCACCGGGCTGCTCGACGCGGCTGCGGCCATCATCGACGAGATCGGCTACGAGCGTCTGACCACGGCCATGGTCGCCGAACGGGCAGGTGCCTCGATCGGCACGGTCTACCGCTACTTCCCCGACCGCATCGCCGTCGTCGACGCCCTCGCCCTGCGGTCCGTCCAGCGCCTGACCGTCCGGGTCGGCGAGGCCGTGTCCGACGACGCCGTCACCGACTGGCGCCGTGCGGTCGACCTCTTCGTCGACGCCAAGGCCGAGATGTACCGCAGCGAGCCCGGCTTCCGCGCCATCCGCTTCGCCGACGCACCCGACGTGCGCACGCCCGAGACGCGCCAGTACACGAACCCGTTGGCCGAGCAGTTGCTCGCGGTCTTCGTCGAGCGTTGCGCGGTCACGCGCACCGACGAACTCGAGCTGGGCCTCCAGGTGGCGGTCGAGATCGCGAACGCCCTGCTGGCGCGCGCCTTCATCGACGACGCCGAGGGCGACGACCGCTTCGTCGGCCAGTGCCGCACGGTGCTGACGGGCTACCTCGAGCCCCTCGTCGGCGCGCGCTGACCTCACGGGCCGCGTGACGGCCGGCTTCATGGGCCCCGGCGGGGTCGATGACACATCGTCGAGATCTGTGGTTGGGTGAACGCCCTGGCAAGTGTCGATTCGTGCTGCCCACGAGGAATGAGCCACCCATGATCGAGTTCCGTTCCGTGACGAAGCAGTACCCTGACGGCACCCTGGCGGTCGACGACTTCAGCCTGGTGATCCCGTCCCGCAAGACCACCGTCTTCGTCGGGTCGAGCGGCTGCGGCAAGACGACGATCCTCCGGATGATCAACCGGATGGTCGACCCGACGTCCGGCGTCATCGAGATCGACGGCAAGTCGATCGGCGACCTCGAGCCCGTCGGCCTCCGCCGCAGCATCGGCTACGTCATGCAGAACTCCGGACTGCTGCCGCACCGCAAGGTCGTCGACAACATCGCCACCGTCCCCGTGCTCAAGGGCACGTCCAAGAAGGTCGCCCGCGACCGCGCCCTCGAGCTGATGGACACGGTCGGGCTCGACCGCGACCTGGCCCAGCGCTACCCGAGCCAGCTGTCCGGCGGGCAGCAACAGCGCGTGGGTGTCGCTCGCGGCCTCGCCGTCGACCCGAACATCCTGCTCATGGACGAGCCGTTCGGTGCGGTCGACCCGCTCGTGCGATCCGATCTGCAGCAAGAGCTCATCCGGCTGCAGCGCGAACTCGACAAGACCGTCGTCTTCGTCACGCACGACATCGACGAGGCCTTCTACCTGGGTGACCAGGTCGTCATCCTCGAGAAGGGCGGCCAGATCGCCCAGCAGGGCACTCCCGCCCAGATCCTCTCGGCGCCGGCGACCGACTTCGTCGCCGAGTTCATCGGTGCCAACCGGGGCAAGCGCGCCTTGCACGTCGAGCAGACCCCGACCGGTCAGGTGGTGGTCGACGGCGACGGACGCACCGCCGGGGTGTTGACCGAACCGGTCCGAGGTGGGTGGACGTCGTGAACTGGATCTGGTCCAACAGCGACTACATCCTCGACAAGACGATCGTGCATCTGGGCCTGAGCGTGCCGCCGGTCATCCTGGCGTTCGTCATCTCGGTTCCCGTCGGCTGGTTCGCGAACCGGTACCGGGTGTCCCGGGGCATCCTCACTGTCGCCGGCCTCTTCTACGCGATCCCGTCGCTGCCTCTCCTGATCGCCCTGCCGGTGGTCTTCGGCACCTCGTTGCGAAGCCCCGTCAACATCGTCATCGGCCTCACCCTCTACGGCATCGCCCTCATGGTCCGATCGGTGGCGGACGCCCTCGCCGCCGTGGAGGCCGACGTCACGCAGTCGGCGACGGCTGTGGGCTACTCGTCCTGGCAACGGTTCTGGCGGGTGGAGTTCCCCTTGGCGGGTCCGGTCATGCTCGCCGGCCTGCGGGTCGTGGTGGTGAGCACGGTGAGCCTGGCCACCGTCGGCGGTGTCCTCGGGGTGAACGGTCTCGGACTCCTCTTCATCGACGGTTTCCAGCGCGACATCACCGCCGAGATCGTGACGGGGATCGTGCTGACCATCGTCCTGGCCCTCGTGCTGGACTTCCTGCTCGTGCTCCTCGGGCGGGTCCTCATGCCCTGGAGCCGCAAGGACGCGAAGTCCAAGCCCGTGGCGCCCGTCCAGGCCCGCCAGAAGGTCGTGCTGCCGTGAACTTCTTCGTCGAGGCGTTCGCCTGGCTCGCGGACCCGGCCCACTGGGCCGGTGCCGACGGCATCCCTACGAGACTGGGCCAGCACCTCTGGTACAGCGCCCTCTCGGTGGTGATCGCCTCGGTCATCGCGATCCCCGTCGGTTACCTCATCGGACACACCGGCCGTGGTCGGTCGATCGCCGTCTCGATCTCGGGTGGCGCGCGAGCCCTGCCCTCGTTCGGCGTCATCACCCTGATCGCCCTGTCCGTCGGCATCGGCCTCACCGCGCCGATCATCTCGTTCGTCATCCTGGCGATCCCGTCCGTTCTCGCCGGTGCCTACTCGGGATTCGAGGCCGTCGACCGCAAGACGGTCGATGCGGCGCGGGCCGTCGGCATGACCGAGTGGCAGATCATGGCGAAGGTCGAGATGCCCCTCGGGCTGCCCCTCCTGATCGGCGGCATCCGGTCGGCCGTCCTCCAGGTCGTCGCGACGGCGACCCTCGCGACCTTCGTCGGCGCGGGTGGTCTCGGCAGCTACATCATCACGGGCCTGCGGGCGAACGACTACCCGAAGATGCTGGCGGGCTCCATCCTCGTCATCGCCCTCGCGGTCGTCCTCGAGATCCTCTTCTCGATCGTCCAGCGTCTCGTCGTCCCCGCCGGGGTCACGGCCGGACGCCCCTCCGACACCCGCTCCAAGGCCGTCCGGCCCGGGGCGGTCACGGCAACACCCCTCACGAAAGGCACACAGTGATCACAGCGAACAAGAAGGGCCGGCTCACCGTTCTCGGCGCAGTCGCGATCGGGGCCATGGTGGCCCTGGCAGGGTGCGCGTCGAGCGACCCGCTGAGCTCCGGCGACTCGTCCGCGTCGGGTGACGGCGACACGCTCGTCATCGGCTCGCAGCAGTACTACTCGAACGAGATCATCGCCGAGCTCTACGCCCAGGCGCTCGAGGCCAAGGGCTACAAGGTCTCCCGTGAGTACCAGATCGGTCAGCGCGAGGTCTACCTGCCCGAGCTCGAGTCGGGCAAGATCGACGTCTTCCCCGAGTACACCGGCAACCTGCTGCAGTACTACGACAAGGACGAGACCGCGAAGTCGCCCGAAGAGGTCGAGACGGCCCTCGCCGCCGCCCTGCCCGACGGTCTGACCGCGTTGAAGGCCGCCGCGGCGTCCGACCAGGACAGCTACAACGTCACGAAAGAGTTCTCCGAGGACAACGACATCACGAGCCTCGCCGACCTCAAGAACTACTCCGGCACGCTGACGCTGGGTGCTCCGCCCGAGAACGCCGAGCGCCCCTACGGCCCTCCCGGCCTGAAGAGCATCTACGGCGTCGACGTCACCTCGACCCCGATCGACGACGGCGGTGGACCCCTGACGGTCAAGGCCCTCACCGACGGCAGCGTGCAGCTGGCCGACATCTACACGGCCAGCCCGTTGATCGCCGAGAACGACCTGGTCACCCTCGACGACCCCGAGAACATGATCCTGCCGCAGAACGTGGTCCCGATCGTGTCCGACAAGGTCGACTCCGACGCCCAGGACGTCATCGAGAGCGTCGACGCGGTCCTGAGCGCCTCCGACCTGCAGAAGCTCAACTCGAAGAGCCAGACCGACAAGGAGTCCTCGGCCACGATCGCCAAGGACTACCTGACCGAGAAGGGCCTGCTCGACAGCTAGGCGCCCTCGCGGAGAGCCCCGTTCCGTCCTCGGAACGGGGCTCTCCGTCGTCCGAGTCCCTGCCCCGAGGCGAACACGAGGAGGCGCGGGTCAGGACCCGTCGTCGCCCGCGTCCCCGTCGGGGTGCGCCATGTGGCGCTCCTCGCGGCGGTGCAGGACCTTCTTCACGACGACGACGAGCAGGACGAACACGGCGATGATGCCGACGAAGACGTAGCCGGCCTGGTGCAGGCCGTCCGCGAGCTCGCGGTAGCTGCCTGCGGCCGCCGCGCCGACGGAGACGTAGGCGAGCGCCCAGAGGACGCACGCGGGGGCCGTCCAGGTGAGGAACGTCCGGTAGCGCATCGGGCTCGTGCCGACGGTCAGCGGGATCAGCGAGTGCAGCACCGGCAGGAACCTCGACACGAAGACGGCGATGCCGCCCCGTCGGGCGAGGTAGTTCTCGGCCCGCACCCAGTTCGCCTCGCCGAGGCGTCGGCCGAGCGCGCTCGCCCGGATCTTCGGTCCGAAGAAGCGGCCGAGGGCGAACCCGACGCTCTCGCCCACCAGGGCGCCCAGGACGAGGGCGACCACGAGCGCCCCGAACTCGAACGGTGAGGCCACCGCCGTCGCCGACACGATCGCCACCGTGTCGCCCGGCACGATCAGGCCGAGGAGCACCGACGTCTCGAGCACCATGGCGACGCCGGCCAGCACCGTCCTCAGCACGGGGTCGACGGACTGCACAAGGTCGAGCAGGGTCGTCAGCACGTCGTTCACCCGGCCGAGCCTATTCACAGCGAGTGCACGGCGCCCGGGTGCCGTAAACGACAGGTGTCGTCCATCTGCGGATCTATGCTCGTCACGTCCCGACGGTGCGACGCACGACCACCACCACCATCCGAGGGAGAAGGCACACCCCGATGAACGAGCTGCTCGACCCGCTGCTGTTGTCCCGCTGGCAGTTCGGGCTCACCACGATCTACCACTTCCTGTTCGTGCCCCTCACGATCGGCATGGCGTTCACGGTGGCGGTCTTCCAGACGGCATGGGTGCGCACCGGCCGCATCCACTACCTGCAGCTGACCCAGTTCTTCGGCAAGATCTTCCTGATCAACTTCGCCATGGGCGTCGTGACCGGCATCGTGCAGGAGTTCCAGTTCGGCATGAACTGGTCCGACTACTCGCGCTTCGTCGGCGACGTGTTCGGCGCCCCGCTCGCGCTCGAGGGCCTGCTCGCGTTCTTCCTCGAGGCGACCTTCATCGGCATCTGGATCTTCGGCTGGGACAAGGTGCCGCCGAAGCTGCACCTGCTGAGCATCTGGGGCGCGACCGTCGGCAGCATCCTCTCGGCGTACTTCATCATCGCCGCGAACGCCTTCATGCAGAACCCGGTCGGCTACGACATCAACGAGGAGAAGGGTCGGGCCGAACTCACCAGCATCTGGGAGGTGCTGACCAACAAGGTGGCCCTCGCCGCGTTCCCGCACACGATCTTCGCCTGCTTCATGGTCTCGGCCGCGGTCATCGTCGCGGTCGCCGCCTGGCACCTGTCCCGCAACCAGCACCTCGAGACGATGCGTCCGGCCCTGCGGTTCGGTCTCTGGACGATGGTCGCCGCCGGCGCGCTCACCTTCATCACGGGCGACCAGCTCGGCCTCGCGATGGTCGAAACCCAGCCCATGAAGATGGCGGCCGCGGAGGCGCTGTACAAGACCAGCACCGGTGCCGACGCCTCGTTCTCGATCTTCACCCTGGGCACGCCCGACGGGGTGCACGAGCTCTTCAGCATCCGGGTGCCGTATCTGCTGTCGTTCCTGTCGACCCACACGTTCGACGGCACGGTCGAGGGCATCAACGACCTGCAGGCGCAGTACGTGCAGCTCTACGGTCCGGGCGATTACACCCCGATCATCTGGGTCACCTACTGGTCCTTCCGCTGGATGATGGGCCTCGGCATGGTCAGCGTCCTCGTCTCGCTCGTCGGCCTCTGGATCACCCGCAAGGGGCGCCTGCCGAAGAACAAGTGGGTCTGGCGGGCCGCGGTCTTCAGCTACCCGATGCCCCTCCTCGCCATGATCGTCGGCTGGGTCTTCACCGAGATGGGTCGGCAGCCCTGGCTCGTCTTCGGGCTGCTCAAGACCGAGGACGGCGTCTCGCCCGGGGTCACCGGCCTGACGGTGCTCATCTCGCTCGTCGCCTTCACCCTGATCTACGGCACGCTCGCGGTCGTCGAGTTCAAGCTCATCGTCAAGGCCGCCCAGCAGGGGCCGGCCGACGCCCCCGAGCCCGACCCCGTGTCGGGCGAGATCCGCCACGAGGCGACGGTCTACTGATGCCCACGACCTCCACCGAACCGACGCGAGAAAGGCTCTGACCATGGACCTCCCCACCCTCTGGTTCGTCATCCTCGGCTTCTTCTTCGTCGGTTACTTCGTGCTCGACGGCTTCGACTTCGGGGTCGGCATGTCGCTGCCCTTCCTCGGGCGCGACGACACCGACCGGCGTGTGCTGATCAACACGATCGGCCCGGTCTGGGACCTCAACGAGACCTGGGTCATCGTCGCCGGCGCGTTCCTGTTCGCCGCCTTCCCCGAGTGGTACGCCACGCTGTTCAGCGGCTTCTACCTCCTGATGCTGCTCATCCTGTTGGCCCTGATCGCTCGGGGCGTCTCGTTCGAGTACCGCCACCAGCGCCCCGAGTCCTCGTGGAAGCGCCGCTTCGACCTCATGATCGTCGTCGGCTCGGCCGTGCCGGCGTTCGTCTGGGGCCTCGTCTTCGCCAACGTCGTGCAGGGCGTGCCGCTCGACGAGGGGCACGACTACACCGGGACACTGCTCGACCTGCTCAACCCCTACGCCCTGCTGGGCGGCCTCACGACCCTGCTGCTCTTCTTCACGCACGGCGTGGTGTTCGTCACGCTCAAGACCGAGGGCGAGATCCGCGGTCGGGCCAGGCGTCTCGCCAGCCGAGCCGGGGTCGTCACGATCGTCGTCGCCGCGGCCTTCCTGGCCCTGACCTCGCTGATGCACGGGACCCTCGTGTCGGTCGCCCTCTCGGCTGTGGCAGCCGTCACCCTGATCGCGTCGTTCGTGGCGAACCTCCGCGGCCGTGAGGGGCGGTCCTTCGGCCTCATGGCCGTCACGATCGCCCTGGCGGTGTCGAGCCTGTTCGCGGCGCTCTTCCCCGGGGTGATGCCGGCGAGCAACGATCCGGCGAACAGCCTCACGATCGCCAACGCGTCGAGTTCGACCTACACCCTGACGATCATGAGCTGGGTCGCCCTCGTCTTCGTCCCGCTCATCCTCGGCTACCAGGGCTTCACCTACTGGATCTTCCGCAAACGGATCACCCGTGCGGCGATCCCGGCCGCGCACTGAGCCGCCGTCCGTGAAGCCGCTCGACCCGCGCCTCCTGCGCTACGCCTCCGCCGCCCGGGTGTTCCTCGGGCTCGGCGCCGTGCTCGGCCTCGCGCAGACGGTCGCGATCGTCGCCGTGGCCTGGTTCACGACGACGGCCGTGGTCCAGGTCGTCGAGGGGAGCACCTCCGGGCTCTCGACCGCCCTGCTGGGGCTCGGCGTCTCGGTGGCGGCGCGGTCGCTCGTGGCGTGGGCTCTCGAGGTGACGGCCGCGCGGGCCGCGGCGCAGGTCAAGAGCCAGCTGCGGTCCCGGGTGGTCCGCGCGGTCGCCGACCGGGGGCGCGCCTGGGGCGACCGGCACTCCTCGGCGCGCGTCGCGACCCTGGTCGGCCCGGGGCTCGACGCTCTCGACGAGTACTTCTCCCGCTACCTGCCGCAGCTGGTGCTCACGGCCCTCGCGACGCCGCTGTTGATCGTCGTCATGGCGCTGCACGACTGGTTGTCGGCCCTCATCGTCGTGGTGACGCTGCCGTTGATCCCCGTCTTCATGGTGTTGATCGGGTGGACGACCCGTGCCGCCCAGAACCGGCAGTGGGACCGCCTGACGCACCTCGCCTCGTCGTTCGCCGACGCCGTGGGCGGGGCGTCGACCCTCAAGGCGTTCGGTCGTGAGCGGCGCCAGGTCGAGCGGATCGGCCGCCTCACCGACGACTACCGGGTCGAGACGGTCAAGGTGCTGCGCGTGTCGTTCCTCAGCGGCTTCGTGCTCGAGCTCGCGGCGTCGTTGTCGGTCGCGCTCGTCGCCGTGTCGATCGGCATCCGGCTCGTCGAGGGGTCGATGGGGCTGACCGCCGGGCTGTTCGTGCTGCTGCTCACCCCCGAGGCCTACCTGCCCCTGCGCCAGGTCGGAGCCCACTACCACGCCGCGGCCGACGGGGTCGCGGCGGCGGAGGACGTCTTCGAGCTGCTGGACGACGAGCCGGGCGACGTCGCGCCCCGGCCGACCGGGCCGACCGGGCCGACCGGATCGACGACCGTCGCCGATCGGGCCCAGCCCCGCGCCGAGGCCGACGCGCTCGTCGTCGACCGGGTCTCGGTGAGCCGAGGAGGCGCGGTGCGGCTGGCCGAGACCTCGTTCGTCGCCGAGACGGGTCGCGTCACCGCGGTCGTCGGCCCGAGCGGTGCCGGGAAGTCCACCCTGCTCGACGCGGTGCTCGGGCTGGAACCGTGCGAGGGCCGGGTGGTCTGGCGTTCGTCGGGCCGTGCCCCCGCCCGCCACGAGATCGCCTGGTCGGGCCAGTCGCCGATGCTGTCGTCCGGCACCGTCGCCGAGAACGTCGCCCTGGGTGACGCGGGTGAGCCCGACACCGAGGCCGTCGTGCGCGCCCTCGACCTGGCCGGCGCGGCCGGCCTCGACCCGGCGCTCGTGCTCGGGGCCGGCGGCCAGGGGCTGTCCGGCGGCCAGGCGCAGCGGGTGTCGGTGGCCCGGGCGCTGTACCGGCTCGACCGGGTCGGGGCGCGCCTCCTGCTGGTCGACGAGCCCTCGTCGGCGCTCGACCGCGTCACCGAGGCCCGGGTCGTCGAGGGACTCCGTCGCATCGCGGCCTCGGGCGTCGCCGTGGTCGTCGTCACGCACCGCCGCGCCGTGAGCGACGCCGCCGACGTCGTCGTCCCGATCGGAGGTCTCTCGTGACCCGCTCGTTGCTCCGCACCGCCCAGCCCGGTGGGCGCCGGGCCGCCCCCGGCATCGTCTTCGGATCGCTCAGCGCCCTGTCGGCGGTGGCGTTGCTCGCGGCGTCGGCGTACCTGATCACGCGGGCCGCCGAGCAGCCGCCGATCCTCTACCTCTCGCTCGCCGTCGTCGGCGTCCGCGCCTTCGCCCTGACCCGGGCGGTCTTCCGCTACCTCGAACGGTTGTCGAGCCACGACGCGGCCTTCCGCCAGCTGGCGGTGGTCCGCACCGAGCTCTACCGGCGCCTGATCCGCGTCGCGCCGGCGGGCCTCGGCCGCACGGATCGCGGCGACCTGCTGTCCCGCGTCGTCGGCGACGTCGACGCCCTGCAAGACCTGCCCCTGCGGGTCGTGCAGCCGCTCGTGGTGTCGGGCCTCACCTCGGTCGTCGCCATCGTCGGCGTCGCCCTCGTGTCCCCGGCGGCGGCGGTCGTCCTGGCGGGCGCACTCGTCGTCGCGTTCGTCGTCGGCTGCGTCGCGGCCGACCGGCTCGCCCGCCGCAGCGAGCGCACCCTCGCCGACCGGCGGGGGGCGCTCTCGGCCGCCGTCGTCGACCTCGTGCAGAACCTCGACGTGCTCGTCGCGTTCGAGGCGGTGGACCGCCAGCTCGGCCGGGTCGCGGGGCTCGACGACGACCTGCGCCGCGCCTCCTCGCGTCGGGCCCTGACCGGGGGCGTCGTCGCCGCCGTGCTCTCGGCGCTGTCGGGCGCCGCCGTGCTCGCGACGATCCCCGTCGTCGCACCCGACGTCGCCTCGGGCGGGCTGACCGGCCCGGCGTTCGCGTTGGTCGCCCTCGTGCCCCTCGCCGTCTTCGAGGTCGTCGGAGCCGTCCCGACGGCCGTGCTCGCCTGGCGTCGCGTCCGGGCGAGTGGTGACCGCGTCGAGTCGGCGGTGCCGGTCGAGGTGCCGGCCGGCGTCGTCGACGACGAGGCCGCCGGAGGGGCGGACGCCGGCCCCGTCGAGCTCGTCCGATCGGACGGCTCCGCCGTGTCGGCACCCGCGCCCGCCCTGCGTCTGCGCGGCGTCTCGGCGACGTGGCCGGGGGCGGCCGGCCCCGCGCTCCGCGGCGTCGACCTCGACGTGGCCGTGGGCGACCGCGTCGTCGTCGAAGGGCCGAGCGGCGCCGGCAAGACCACGCTGGCCTCGGTGCTGGCCCGGTTCGTCGAGCACACGGGTCGCTACGAGGTCGGGGGAGTCGACACCGCCACCCTCGCCCCGGCCGCCGTCCGGGCCACGGTCGGCCTGATCGAGCAGACGCCGTACCTCTTCGACGAGTCCCTGCGGCAGAACCTGCTCTTCGCCCGCGACACGGCGACCGACGACGACCTGCTCGCGGTGTTGGACCGCGTCGGTCTGGGGCGCTGGGCCGCCGAGCGCGGCGGGCTCGACGCGCCGATGGGCGAGCGGGGCGTCCTCGTCTCGGGCGGCCAGGCCCAGCGCATCTCGCTGGCCCGTGCCCTCCTGCGGGGGTTCCCGGTGCTCGTGCTCGACGAGCCCACCGCCGGACTCGACCCCGAGACCGCCCGTCGGCTCGTGCGCGACGTCCTCACGACGGCCCGCGACGACGGCTCGACGGTCGTCGTGATCTCGCACGTCGAGGTGCCGGCCGAGCTGGTGACGCGTCGCGTGCGCATCGAGGCGGGCCGGCTCAGCGAGGTCGAGGTCGACTCCGACGTCGAGTCCGGCGTCTCCCTCGACGACGACGCCTGACGGCTCGACGTCGCCGCGGCGGTCGGGCCCCGGTCGTCGGGCTGCCGTCGTCGGGCGGCGGTCAGGCGTCGATCGGTCGTCGCAGGCGGTCGAGTCGGCCGCGCCAGAGCGCGAGGCGCCCGGGTTCCTCGGCAGGCGCCGGGCCGTCGACCCAGCCGGTGACGATGCGGATGCCGTGCAGTGCGCTGAGGCTCCACACCTCGAACCCGTCGAGCTCGTCCGGCCGGGTGTGGTCGTGCAGCACGTCGACGCCGAGGACGGCGGCCAGCGTCGTCAGGCTGCGGACCGTCACGCCCGGGAGGCGGGGCAGGTCGTCCGCCGGCAGGCACAGGGCGTCGCCGCGCCACCAGACGATCGAGCTCCAGGCGCCCTCGACGACGTGCCCCTCGGGCGAGAGCAGCACCGCCTCGTCGGCCCCTCGGGACCGGGCGTCGGCCACGAGCGACCCGAGGGCCGCGAGGTCGGGGCCCTTGACCGTGGGCTGCGTGCGGGGGTCACGGTCGGCCGTCGCGAGGACGACCGATCGGCGGCGCGGGGGAGCGGGCCGGAGGCGCAGCCGCAGCCGTGCTCGGCCGTCGGCGTCGGTTCCGTCGCCGGCGACGAGCTCGGCGCGCGGGAACCAGGCACCCGACCGGGGCAGGACCGCCACGGCCGCCGTCCAGAACGCCGAGACCTCGTCCGCGTCGGGCCCCCCGGCCACCTCGGCGACCGAGCCGGCGAACCGGTCGCGGTGCACGTCGAGCGCGAGCGTCGAGCCGTCGTCGACCAGCCACGAGTCGGCCACCAGGAGGCGCGGGTCGGCCTCGCCCGTCGCTCCGTCCCCGCGCGTCGTCAGCTCGTCGCCCTGCCAGACGTTCAGCACGTCGCCTCCCGGCCGCTCGGCACTCATCGGGTCGGGGCTCCACTCATAGGATCAAGGGTATGCGCCCCGCGGTCGTCCGATCCTCCCTGCAGTGGCGCGACCCCGAGGCCGTCGTCCGGCACCTGGCCGCGACCGGCGACGTCGTCTGGCGCGACGCCGGCGTGGCCGCCACCCGGGGCCGGTCCGTCGTCGGGTGGGGCCCGGCCCGGACGGGCGACGTCCGCGACGGTGGCGCCGACCGGCTCTGGCACGAGGTGCGCGACGACCTGGCCGACGTCGAGCCCGACAGCCACCCGCTCGGCTGGGCCGGCTGGCTCGGCTACGGCTTCGGCTGCCGACTGCTCGACCGCGATGCCACCGAGGGGCACCGCCCGGCGGCCACCGCCTCGACCGTCGCCGCCGACGGAGACCCCGCCGACCTCGCCCTGCTCGACGTCGACCGCGCCCTGGTCTTCGACCACGCCGCATGCTCGGTCGAGGCCGTCGCGCGGGTCGGCGACCCGTGGCCCCGCTCGGTGGCCGAGACGTGGGCCGACGTGCCGCCCGAGCCCCCGGTGCCCGGGCCGACCCGCGCCTCCTCGGAGGGCTCCGCCTCGCCCTCCGTCCGCTGGCGACACCGTCCGGACGAGTACCTCGACCTGATCGAGGGCTGTCGGCGGGCCATCGCGGCCGGCGAGGCGTACCAGCTCTGCCTGACGACGGCGGTGGACGTCGACGGGCCGGTGGACGCGCTCGAGGCCTTCGCGCACCTCCGTCGGTCCTCGCCGGCTCCGCACGCCTCGTTCGTGCGCATCGGCGACGTGGCCGTCGTCGGGGCGTCGCCCGAGTCGTTCGTCGAGGTGACGACCGGCGGCCGGGTGTCGTCGTCGCCGATCAAGGGCACGCGACGCCGCGGGTCGGGCGTCGACGACACGGTGCTCGCGCGCGAGCTCGTCGAGAGCGAGAAGGAGCGCGCCGAGAACGTCATGATCGTCGACCTGGTCCGCAACGACCTCGCCCGCGTCGCCCGTCTCGGCACGGTCGAGGTGTCCGAACTGCTCGCCGTGCACTCGTACGAGCACGTCCACCAGCTCGTCAGCACGGTCCGGGCCCGGCTGGGCGCGGGGTGCACCGCGGCCGACGTCGTCGAGGCGGCCTTCCCCGCCGGCTCGATGACCGGCGCGCCGAAGCGTCGGGCCGTCGAACTGCTCGCCGACCTCGAGGGGGCGCCCCGGGGCGTCTACTCGGGCGCGACGGGCTGGCTCGGACGGGACGGCTCGGCGAGCCTCGCGATGACCATCCGGTCGATCGTGGTGCACGGTGCCCGGGCCGCGAGTGCGGGACGGCCCGCACGACCGGCGGGTGCGCGCGTCGGCGTCGGCGGCGGCATCACCATCTCGTCGGTGCCGGTCGACGAACGGGACGAGGTCGAGCTCAAGGCGTCGGCCCTGCTCGCCGTGCTCGGCGTCCGTGCCGCCGACGGGGCCCCGGTGCGCATGTCGTGACGGGGCGCGCCGTTCGGTAGCCTTGGCGAGGATCGCTGAGCCCAGCGCACGTCGCCGTGCCCTCGCGCGGGCGGTCCGCACCCACCGCACCGACTGCCAGCAGTGATTGAGAGCCCCGTGGCACACGAGCACGACACGACCGCGACCGACGCCCCCTCGGCCACCCCGCCCCACGACGGCGTGCCCGAACGCGAGTACGACGTCGCCCGCCTGCAAGAGAAGTGGCAGGCCCGGTGGGACGCCGAGCAGCCGTTCGTCGTCGACCCCGACGACAAGCGCCCCCGCAAGTACATCCTCGACATGTTCCCGTACCCCTCGGGCGACCTGCACATGGGTCACGCCGAGCAGTACGCGCTCGGCGACATGGTGACGCGGTACTGGCGGCAGCAGGGCTTCAACGTGCTGCACCCCATCGGCTGGGACAGCTTCGGCCTGCCCGCCGAGAACGCCGCCATCAAGCGCGGCGTCGACCCCCGCGAGTGGACCTACGCCAACATCGCGCAGCAGAAGCAGAGCATGAAGCTCTACGCCCCCTCCTTCGACTGGAGCCGGGTGCTGCACACGAGCGACCCCGAGTACTACAAGTGGAACCAGTGGCTGTTCCTCGAGATGTACAAGAAGGGTCTGGCCTACCGGAAGGACAGCTGGGTCAACTGGGACCCGGTCGACCAGACCGTGCTCGCCAACGAGCAGGTGCTGCCCGACGGCACGAGCGACCGGTCGGGTGCCGTCGTGGTCAAGAAGAAGCTGACGCAGTGGTACTTCAAGATCACCGACTACGCCGACCGCCTGCTCGACGACCTCAACCAGCTCGAGGGTCGCTGGCCGACCAAGGTGCTCAACATGCAGCGCAACTGGATCGGCCGCTCGATCGGTGCCGACGTGCACTTCACGATCGAGGGCCGTGACGAGAAGGTCACGGTCTTCACCACGCGTCCCGACACCCTGTACGGCGCGACCTTCATGGTGGTCGCCCCCGACTCCGACCTCGCGGCCGAGCTCGTGGCCGACGCGACCGACGACGTCAAGGCGACCTTCGCCGAGTACCTCGTCGAAGTGCAGAAAGCGACCGAGATCGAGCGCCAGTCGAGCGAGCGTCCCAAGACCGGCGTGCCGCTCGGCCGGGTCGCGGTCAACCCGCTCACCGGTGACCCGATGCCGGTCTGGGCCGCCGACTACGTGCTGGCCGACTACGGCCACGGCGCGGTCATGGCCGTGCCCGCGCACGACCAGCGCGACCTCGACTTCGCCCGCAAGTACGACCTGCCGGTGCGCGTCGTGGTCGACACGAACGCGCCCGTCACGGGCGTGATCCCCAAGCTCGAGCTCGACGAGGACGGCCAGGCGATCCTGCCCGACGACCTGCCCGACCTGAACCCCCGCGAGACCGGCGTGGCCCTGACCGGCGACGGTCGACTGATGAACTCGGGCGCCCTGACCGGCCTCAGCAAGTCGAACGCGATCAAGCGCGTCGTCGAGCTGCTCGAGGCGTCCGGCGACGGCAAGGCGGCCAAGACGTACCGCCTGCGCGACTGGCTGATCTCGCGCCAGCGTTTCTGGGGCACGCCCATCCCGATCGTGCACGGCGCCGACGGCGTCGAGGTGCCGGTGCCCTACGACGAGCTGCCGGTCCGGCTGCCGTCGACCGAGGGGCTCGACCTCAAGCCGAAGGGCAGCTCGCCGCTCGGTGCCGCCGAGGACTGGGTGAACGTGCCCGACCCGCGCGACGGGTCACCGGCGCGCCGCGACGCCGACACGATGGACACCTTCGTCGACAGCTCGTGGTACTTCCTGCGGTTCCTCGACCCGACCGACGCCGACCGCGCTTTCGACCCGGCGCAGGCCAGCAAGTGGGCCCCGGTCGACCAGTACGTCGGAGGCGTCGAGCACGCCATCCTGCACCTGCTCTACGCGCGCTTCATCACCAAGGTGCTCTTCGACCTCGGCCACGTCGACTTCACCGAGCCCTTCAGCGCGCTGCTGAACCAGGGCATGGTGCTGCAGGACGGCGCGAAGATGAGCAAGAGCAAGGGCAACGTCGTCAGCCTCTCCGACGAGATCGACAAGCACGGCGTCGACGCCATCCGCCTGACGATGGCCTTCGCCGGCCCGCCCGAGGACGACATCGACTGGGCCGACGTCTCGCCCGCCGGCTCGGCCAAGTTCCTGGCCCGGGCGTTCCGTCTCGCGAGCGACGTCGACAGCTCGCGCGACGTGGTGTGGGCCGACGGCGACCAGGCCCTGCGCCGCGTGACGCACCGGTTCCTCGCCGAGGCCCCGGGGCTCAGCGAGGCGTTCAAATACAACGTCGTCGTCGCGCGCCTGATGGAGCTCACCAACGCCGTCCGCAAGGCCATCGACTCGGGTCCCGGTGCGTCCGACCCGGCCGTGCGCGAGGCGACCGAGACCGTCGCTCTGGGACTGTCGCTGTTCGCTCCCTACACCGCCTCCGAGATGTGGGAGAAGCTCGGCTACGACGGCGGTGCCCTCGCCACGTACGGCTGGCGGAAGGCCGACCCGACGCTGCTCGTCGAGACGAGCGTCACCGCGGTCGTCCAGGTCAACGGCAAGGTGCGCGACCGGCTCGAGGTGTCGCCCAAGATCGGCTCCGACGAGCTCGAGGCGATGGCGCGCGCGTCCGCGGCCGTGCAGCGCGCGATCGGTGAGAAGCAGATCGTCAACGTCATCGTGCGGGCGCCGCGCCTGGTGAACATCGCGGTGAAGTAGCCGCCCGGGGGCGCGTCTCGTCCCCACCCGTCGACGGCCGTCCTGGTTCCCCAGGGCGGCCGTCGACGTCCGTGCGGGCGGGTGCTCGCTCGTACCGTGACGGGTCATGACCGTCAGCTTTCGCACCGCCGTCGACCCGTCCGAGCCGGGTGGTCCGAGGTGGCGTGTGGGGCTCGGCGCAGTCGTCGTCCTGCTCTTCGTCGTGCTGGCGGTGAGCGTCGCCGTGTCGGCGTTCGCCACCCGAGGAGGCGCGGCGGACGAGCTCGTGACGGTCGAGCCGAGCACCGGGGCCGAGGCCGTCGCAGGGGCCGCCACCGCGCCTCCCGGGGGTGCTCCGGTCGTCTTCGTGCACGTGCACGGCCGGGTGGCGGCGCCCGGCCTGTACGAGCTGGCGCAGGGCGCCCGCGTGGTCGACGTGGTCGCCGCGGCCGGCGGGTTCACGGCCGACGCCGATCAGGCGGCCGTCAACCTCGCGCGGGTGCTCGTCGACGGCGAGCAGCTCCGGGTGCCGGCCGTGGGCGAGACCGTGGACGACGGAGCGGCGGGCGGTGGTGACGCGGCGGCGGGTGGACCGGTGCCCGGGGGAGGGGCGGCGGCCGGTGGCGGAGCGGTCGATCTCAACCTCGCGGACGATGCGGCGTTGCAGACGTTGCCCGGTGTGGGGCCGGCGACTGCGGCCGCGATCCTGTCCTGGCGCGACGAGAACGGGCGCTTCCGCAGCGTCGACGACCTGCTCGGCGTGCCGGGCATCGGTCCGAAGACGCTCGAGAAGCTGCGCGACCGGGTGCGGGTGTGACGCCCGGTCGCGTCCTCGACCTGCGGCTCGGGGTGCCCGTGGCCGTGGCGTGGGTGGGGCTCGCGGTCGGCTCGACCCGGCCCGGGCTGCTGCCCGTCGTGGCAGCGGTCGCCCTCGTCGTCTGCGTCGTCGCAGTCGCCCTCGTGGTCGTGGCGCGGGTGGGCGTCCTCGCGGCCGGGCAGGTGCTGCTGGTGGTCGCCCTGAGTGCCGGGGCGTGCGCCGGGCTCACGGGCCAGGCGGCGGTGCGCGACGACCGCCGCCACCCGTCGGGGCTCACGACGTCGGTCGGACACGCGGTCACGGTCGAGGGGCGACTGCTCGACCGGGTCGAGGGGCGGTCCGACGTCCTGACGATGTCGGTCGATCGGCTCGACGTCGGCGCGGGACCCGCGGCGCTCGGGGCTCGTGTGCCGGTGCGGGTGTTCGGGGTGCGACTCGACGGGCGGCGTTCGGTCGAGATCGGCGCCCGGGTCTCGGCACGGCTCGTCCTGGCTCCGGTGCGGTACGGCGAGTCGGTCGCGTTCGAGGGGCGGGCGGTCGAGCCGCTCGGCGTCCGCGCCGAGCCCGGACGGGCGTCGGCCTGGTCGAACGGGCTCCGGGCGGCCTTCCGCGCCGTGGCCGCCGGCCTGCCGGGTGACGGCGGGGCGCTGCTGCCCGGGTTCGCCATCGGTGACACGTCGGGCGTCCCCGACGACCTCGACGACGACATGACGCAGGCGTCGCTCAGCCACCTGACGGCCGTGTCGGGCTCGAACTGTGCGGTGCTCGTCGCACTCGTGGTGCTCGTCGGGTCGCTGCTGAAGGTGCCGCGGTTGCTGCGGCTCGCGGTGGCCGTCGTCGTGCTCGTCGCGTTCGTCGTGCTCGTCACGCCCGAGCCGAGCATCGTCCGGGCCACCGTCATGGCGGTGCTCGTGCTCGTGCACCTCGCCGTCGCCCGACCGATCGCCGGCGTGCCCGTCGTCGCGCTGGCGGTCGCCGGTCTGTTGTTCACCGACCCGTGGTTGGCCCGCGACCTCGCCTTCGTCCTGTCGGTCCTCGCGACGTCGGGGCTGGTCGTGCTCGGTGGGCCGATGACCGTCCTGCTGGCGCGCCTCGTGCCCGAGCCGGTGGCGGCGGCCCTCGCCGTGCCCACGGCCGCGCAGCTCGCCTGCCAGCCCGTGCTGCTCGCCCTCGAGCCGAGCATCGCGCTGCACGGCGTCGTGGCGAACGTGCTCGCCGGCCCGGCGGCTCCGGTGGCGACCGTGGGCGGGCTCGTCGTCTGCGTGCTCGCGCCCTGGGTGCCCGGGGCAGCCACGGCCGTCGCCTGGGCTTCGTGGCTGCCGTCGTCCTGGGTCGCGGCCGTCGCCCGGTCGGCGTCGAGCTGGCCGGGCACGCGACTCGGGTGGGACGCCTCGGCGCTCGGCGTCGCCTCCCTGGTCGGCGTCACGGCCCTCGTCGTCGTCGCCGTGGTGGCCCGAGCCCGGGGGCGCACGCGGGCTGTCGCGACGACGCTGCTGGTGGGCGTCCTCGTGGCGACAGTCGGCGTGGTGGGCGGGCGCACCGTGGTGACCCGCGCTTCCGTACCCGACGACTGGGTCGTGGCCCAGTGCGACGTGGGACAGGGCGACGCCGTGCTCGTGCGCAGCGGGCGGGCCGTCGCCCTGATCGACGTGGGCGACGACGGGGCCGCCCTCGACCGATGCCTCTCGACCTTCGGCGTCCGGCACGTCGACCTGCTCGTGCTCACCCACTTCGACCGTGACCACGTCGGGGCGATCGACTCCGTGGTCGGTCGGGTCGGTACAGCCCTCGTCGGGCCCGTGGGGCGCTCGGACGACGCCGAGGTCGTGACGGCGTTGCGCGACGGTGGTGCCGAGGTCCAGGAGGCGCGGGTCGGCACCCGGGGGCGTCTCGGCCGGCACACGTGGCGGCTGCTCTGGCCGCCGGCCGACATCCCCGCAGGAAACGACGCGAGCCTCGTGCTGCGTGTCGACCCCGGCGCGGCCTGCCGGACCGGGTGCCTCTCGCTGCTCGGCCTGGGCGATCTCGGCGAGACCGCGCAACGCCGCCTGGCCTCGTCGCCCACCGGTGAGGAGGGGCTCGGGCGGGTCGACGTCGTGAAGGTCTCGCACCACGGGTCGGCGGACCAGCACGCCGAGCTGTACGAGCGGGTGTCGGCTCGAGTCGGCCTGATCGGGGTGGGGTCCGACAACTCGTACGGGCACCCGACCGACGTCGCGCTCGACCTGGTCCGGCGCGGCGGGGGAGTCGTGGTCCGCAGCGACGAGGCCGGTCAGGCCGCGGTCACGCCCGTCGATCGTGGGGACGGCGTCGTCGGCCTGCGCATCTGGCGGGAGCACGCGGGCCCCGAGACCGTGACGGCACGTCGGGCACGTCGGTGGCGTCCTCTAGCATCGGAGGTGGCGCGGCGGGCCCCGCGTCCGTGGGACGACGTCCGAGAGGCAGCATGGCAGCGCGAGCGAGTGGCAAGACGGCGAAGAAGGCCTCGGTCGCGATCGACCAGGTGGGGTGGGACAGAATCCGGCCCGCGGCCGTCGTGCTGGTGAGCGGGCCCGAGCAGTTCCTCGCCGATCGGGCCTCACGACAGCTGCGCGACCAGCTCGCCGCCGAAGACCCCAGCCTCGAGGTGCACGACCTCGAGGCCGACCACTACCAGCCCGGCGAACTCGTGACCCTGGCGAGCCCGTCGCTCTTCGCCGAGCCCCGTCTCATCCGCGTCTCGAACGTGGAGAAGTGCACCGACGCGTTCCTCACCGAGACGCTGCGCTACCTCGAGACGCCCGCCGACGACACGACCCTGGTGCTGCGCCACGGGGGCGGTGTCCGCGGCAAGAAGCTGCTGGACGCCGTCCGGGGCGGCACCGGCCGCGGCCTCGAGGTCGTCTGCGCCGAGCTCAAGAAAGACACCGAGAAGCTCGCGTTCGCGGCCGCCGAGTTCGCCGCCGAGCGACGACGCATCTCGCAGGGGGCCCTGCGGGCGCTCGTCACGGCCTTTAACGACGACCTGGCCGAGCTCGCCAGCGCCTGCCAGCAGCTGATCAGCGACGCCGCGGCCGAGATCACCGAGGCCACCGTCGAGAAGTACTACTCGGGCCGGGTCGAGACGAACGCCTTCAAGGTGGCCGACGCGGCCATCGCCGGCCACCAGGGCGAGGCCCTCGTGCTGCTCCGCCACGCGCTGTCGACCGGGGCCGACCCCGTGCCCGTGGTGGCGGCGTTCGCGATGAAGATCCGCACGATGGCCAAGCTGCAGGGTTCCTACGGCGGCTCGGGTCAACTCGCCTCACGCTTCGGGCTCGCCCCGTGGCAGGTCGAGCGGGCGCAACGCGACCTCCGTGGCTGGTCCGAGGACGGGCTGGGCCGATGCATCGAACTGCTCGCCGAGACCGACGCGGCCGTCAAGGGCGCCGAACGCGATCCCGTGTACGCACTCGAGCGGATGGTGACCATGATCTCGACGCGTGGTGCCCTGCTGTCGTGAACCGCGCCTCCTGACCGTCCGGGCGTCGGTCCCGCCGACGTCCGGGTACGACGAAGGCCCCGTCTCGATCGAGACGGGGCCTTCGTCGTCGAGCCCGGGGGCTCGGGGGAGGGGAGCCTAGAGGGCGCCGACCTGCTTCGCGATGGACGACTTGCGGTTCGCGGCCTGGTTCTGGTGGATGACGCCCTTGCTGGCGGCCTTGTCGAGCTTCTTCGACGCGAGGAGCAGAGCCGAGGTGGCCTTGTCCTTGTCGCCGGCGGCGATGGCCTCGCGGGTGGCGCGGACGGCGGTCTTGAGCTCGCTCTTGACCGCGCGGTTGCGGTCCTGGGCCTTCTTGTTGGTGCCGATGCGCTTGATCTGCGACTTGATGTTTGCCACGTGAACTACTTTCTGGATTCTGTGTCTCGGACGGGTGTGCGCCAGCCGAGCGTCCGACCGACGTTGATCGGTGGACCCGGTGCTGCCGCCGGTGATGGCCACCGGAGCGGCTCTCGGCTGCGATCGCGTTCCGCCACTGCAGACGTAACGCGCAAGCCAACAGGCAACGTTACCAGCAGCAGGCCCGACTCTCAACGATCGTCGGCCCGACGGCGTGCCGTGTCGTGCGTAGTACCGTGCCATCATGCCCCAGCTCGCGCCCCACATGACCACCGTGCCCGCATCCGGGATCCGTCGGGTGTTCGAGCTCGCCGCCCAGCTGGACGACGTGGACATGCTCGTGGTGGGCGAGCCCGACGTGCCCGTCGCCCGCCACATCGCCGACGCCGCGCGCCGCGCCTGGGCCGACGACCGCACCGACTACACGCCGAACGGCGGCATCCCCGCCCTGCGCGAGGCGCTCGTGGCCAAACTCGCCCGCGAGAACGACGTGCACGTGGACCTCGAGCAGGTCTGGGTCACCG
Organism: Frigoribacterium sp. AP1; assembly: GCF_056680555.1. Lineage (NCBI taxonomy): Bacteria > Bacillati > Actinomycetota > Actinomycetes > Micrococcales > Microbacteriaceae > Frigoribacterium > Frigoribacterium sp. AP1. The sequence goes on along the minus strand of NZ_CM155288.1, from coordinate 3,223,350 downwards.
TCGGCGGGACGCAGGCGTTGCACCAGACGATGGGACTCCTGCTCGCGGCGGGTGACGAGGTGCTCGTGCCGGACCCCGGCTACACGACCTTCACGATGAACGCCCACATGCTCGACGCGGTGCCCGTGCCCTACACGCTGGCACCCGACCTCGGCTTCCACCCCGACCTCGACGAGCTCGAGAACCTCGTCGGGGACCGCACCCGCGCCCTCATCGTCAACAGCCCGTCGAACCCGCTCGGCGTCGTCTACCCCGAAGAGACGTTGCGGCGCCTGCTGGACTTCGCGCGGAGGCACGACCTCTGGGTGATCAGCGACGAGGTCTACGAGTACTTCACCTACGGGCCGAAGCACGTCAGCCTCGCCTCGCTCGACACCGACGACCGGGTGTTCAGCGTCTTCTCGATGAGCAAGACCTACGCCATGACGGGCGTACGGGTCGGCTACCTCGTGACGCCGAAGGGCCTCGCCGAGACGATGCGCACGGTCCAGGAGGCGGCCATCAGTTGCGTCGCCGAGCCCGACCAGCACGCCGCCCTCGCCGCCGTCATGGGGGATCACCAGCCCGTGGCCGACGCCCGCGAGCACTACCGGAGCAACCTCGACCTCGCCACGACGCTGCTCGCCGAGCGGGGCATCCGGTACCTCGAACCCAGCGGTGCCTTCTACCTCTGGATCGACGTGAGCCACGCCACCCAGGGAGACGTCGCGGGGTGGGCCGAGCGCTTCCTGCTGTCGGAGCGCGTCGCGGTCGCACCGGGCAGTGCGTTCGGCCGGAGCGGCGAGGGGTGGATCCGCGTCTGCCTCGCGTCGTCGCCCGAGGTGATCACCCGCGGGCTCGGCAAGCTGCCGGCGCCGGGCGACCCCCGCTGAGATCCGGGGGTCAGCCCCCTGGGGTCGCCTCGAGGGGCTTCCTAGGCTCGGAGCATGACGAACCAACCCGTACACACCACCGTCTCCGCCTCCACCACCGGCGTCCGCTCGCCCCTCGCCGTCTGGAGCCTCGTCCTCGGCCTCGCCTCGATCGGCTTCGGCTTCACCTTCGTCGTGCCAGTCGCCGGCCTCGTCCTCGGCATCCTGTCCCGCCGCCGTGAGCCCGAGGGGCGCACCATGGCGCTCGTCGGCATCATCTCGTCGACCGTCATGCTCGTCGGCACGTTGATCGCCCTCGCCGTCGGCCTGGCCGTCGTCGGAGGCGCGGGCGTCATCGCACTCCTCCCCGGCATCGCCGCCTGACCTGCGACCCCGCCGCCTGGTCCGCCCAGCCCCTCGGCCCCGGACCCCGGCTCGGCGGCCTGACGCGCGGTCCCGCCGACCGGTCCGCGTCGGCAACTCCTGCCTGCAGCCGCCGCCCGAGCGGCGGACCGGGGAGGCGCGGTGCCGTCCGCGGCACCAGGCAGGAGTAGCCGACCGGCGGGCCCCGCGCGGCCCGACGCCCGCTCGGTCGCCCGGGCGTGGGAGAATCGAGCGGTACCCCCGCCCACCACCCCCAGAGGATCGTGTGAGTCCCCAAGCAACCCGCGCACTCGAGCCGGCGTCGACCGAGCCCGAGTCCCTCCGCAACTTCTGCATCATCGCGCACATCGACCACGGCAAGTCGACCCTGGCCGACCGCATGCTCGGCATCACCGGCGTGGTCGAGTCGCGCGCGATGCGTGCCCAGTACCTCGACCGCATGGACATCGAGCGCGAGCGCGGCATCACGATCAAGAGCCAGGCCGTGCGCATGCCGTGGGAGCGCAACGGCGAGACCTTCGCGCTCAACATGATCGACACCCCCGGCCACGTCGACTTCAGCTACGAGGTATCCCGCTCGCTGGCCGCCTGCGAGGGCGCGATCCTGCTGGTCGACGCGGCCCAGGGCATCGAGGCGCAGACCCTGGCGAACCTCTACCTGGCGCTCGAGAACGACCTCGAGATCATCCCGGTGCTCAACAAGATCGACCTCCCGGCGGCCGACCCCGACAAGTACGCCGCCGAGCTGGCGGGCCTGATCGGCGGCGACCCCGCCGACGTCCTGCGCGTCAGCGGCAAGACCGGCATGGGCGTCGAAGAGCTCCTCGACCGCGTGGTCGACCGCATCCCCTCGCCCGTCGGCGTCAAGGACGCACCGCCCCGGGCGATGATCTTCGACTCGGTCTACGACAGCTACCGCGGCGTCGTCACCTACATCCGCATGATCGACGGCACCCTGCACCCTCGCGAGAAGGTGCAGATGATGTCGACGAAGTCGACGCACGACATCCTCGAGATCGGCGTCTCGTCGCCCGAGCCCGTCCCCAGCCAGGGGCTGTCGGTCGGCGAGGTCGGCTACCTCATCACCGGCGTGAAGGACGTCCGCCTGTCGAAGGTGGGCGACACCGTCACGACGGCGGCCAAGCCCGCGACCGAGGCGCTCAGCGGTTACACCGAGCCGCTGCCCATGGTCTTCTCGGGGCTCTACCCGATCGACGGCAGCGACTACCCCATCCTGCGCGAGGCCCTCGACAAGCTCAAGCTGTCGGACGCTGCGCTCGTGTACGAGCCCGAGACCTCGGTGGCCCTGGGGTTCGGCTTCCGCTGCGGGTTCCTCGGCCTGCTGCACCTCGAGATCGTCACCGAGCGCCTCGAGCGTGAGTTCGGCCTCGACCTCATCACGACGGCGCCGAGCGTCATCTACGAGGTCACCACCGAAGACAGGCAGACCGTCACGGTCACCAACCCCAGCGAGTTCCCGGGCGGCAAGATCACCAGCGTCAGCGAGCCCATGGTCAAGGCGGGCATCCTCGCGCCGAAGGACTACGTCGGCGTGATCATGGAGCTCTGCCAACAGCGCCGCGGCACCCTGCTCGGCATGGAGTACCTCGGTGAGGACAGGGTCGAGATCCGCTACGCGATGCCCCTCGGCGAGATCGTGTTCGACTTCTTCGACAGCCTCAAGTCGAAGACGGCGGGCTACGCCAGCCTCGACTACGAACCGATCGGCGACCAAGAGGCCGACCTGGTCAAGGTCGACATCCTGCTGCAGGGCGAACAGGTCGACGCGTTCAGCGCGATCGTGCACCGCGACAAGGCCTACGCCTACGGGGTCCTCATGACGGGCCGGCTGCGCGAGCTCATCCCGAGGCAGCAGTTCGAGGTGCCCATCCAGGCCGCCATCGGTGCCCGGATCATCGCCCGCGAGAGCATCCGCGCCATGCGCAAGGACGTCCTGGCCAAGTGCTACGGCGGCGACATCTCGCGCAAGCGCAAGCTGCTCGAGAAGCAGAAAGAGGGCAAGAAGCGCATGAAGACCATCGGTCGGGTCGACGTGCCCCAAGAGGCCTTCATCGCCGCCCTCAGCGGCGACACGGAGATTAAAAAGAAGACATGAACAAGAGAGCCGCCCTCTACGCCCGCATCCCGCAAGCCGTGGAAGACGTAGACAAGGTAGCGAATCAGGTAGCCCGTCTCCGCGCGAAAGCGCAGGAGGCGGGCTATTCCGTTGTCCACGTCTTGGAGGATGACGATATTTCCGCTTACTAAGGCGAAAAGGTGCGGCCTGGATTCCTCGCTCTTCTCGGAGCCATTTCGGCCGGAGAAGTAGATGTAGTCATGGCCACCGAGCCCGATCGTCTCGTGCGTGGATCGGCCACCGAACTCGACACCCTGAACCTGTTGTGCGCTCAGGCCGGTGCCGTCATTCACTACCTCTCAATGGGTGTGCAAGACCCGTCGAGCCCACACACTTGCCTCATTCTCGGCATCCTCGACCTCGTTCGCGGGGCAGAGGTTGCAATCAAAAACACGACGTCAGTCAGCCCGCAACGAGGATGACCTGTCCAAAGGTGTGCCCCGCCTAGGGCAACGCCCGTTTGGTTTCGAAATCGACAAAATGACTATCCGCGAGTCCGAGACCAAGCACATTCGGGAGGCATACCGCGCGCTCATAGCGGGGGAGTCCACCCTCTAAGGCATTGCCAAAACCTGGAACGCCCTGGGCCTCCGCACTTCCCGAGCCGGTCTCGAATGGAAAGACCGAGACGCACCGGCTAGTGGGCTTTGGAACACGAATAACGTGCGGGCGAACCTGACCCGTCCAGGGGTAGCGGGCATTCTCGTGAGTAAGGGTGTGGAGCGACCGTCCAACCTTCCCGCCATCGTGAGTCGAGAGGATCGAGATACCCTGCTCGCGATCTTGGCCGACCCGTCCCGTGTACCAAAGCACGGACCAAAGGTGACTCATCTTCTGAGAAGCATCCTGACGTGCCCGTGCGGTGGGACCATGCAACGGGCCGTCATCTCGTCCGGACCCAAATATAGGTACGAGACCTATCGGTGCAAGCTGAGCCGGACGCCGGGGTTGGGGTCGCACAGCTACATCAGTCAGGCCGAGGCGGATGCCTACGTGGACTTGAACGTGTACATCCTCATGGCCTCGCGCGCGGCCAAGGGTGCCCCGGTCGAGACCCCGCGGATTGCGAACCTCGTCCGAGACCTGGCAGAGCTTCGGCGGAAGCGTGGAGTTGTTCAGACTATAGCCACGATGGAGGGCGCGGACCTATCCAAGGTCGCCACCGACCTGGCCGACCTCGGGCCTCAAATCTCAGAGGCTGAGTCGGAGCTTGAGAGGGAGTGCTCCGCACAAGCAGGAACGCAGCTTCTCGACCAGATCACGTCGAGCGTCGTCGCCGGTGACATGGCCACGAGGAGAACGCGGCGGTCAAAGAACGCTTCATGAAGTACTGGCACGGACTCCCCATCGAGCAGCGCCGCGAGGTTGTCCGCTCGATCATGAAGCTGCAATTGCTTCCGAAGCTTCCAGCGAAATGGAAAGGCAATTCGAGAATCATTGTCGAATTCATAGTGTGAAGTTGGGCTTCGGGTATCTACCTCTACAGGCAGACAAAAGGCAGGCATGCCCTGATATTTGCTGTAGGCAAACTATCAGGTAGATCGACCAGAACCCCGTAAATACGGGGCTTTAGCTGTGGATAAGTAAGCCTAGTTGGCCCCCACACTGATGACTTGGTCTAGCCCCTATTTGGACACCGCATCTAGTTGTGCCCCCTGATGTCACGCTTCGCCGGTAGACTCGACCTACAAGCCGAAAGCCCCAAATGACTAGCGTCAAATGAGGCTTTCGATCATTCAGGTCAACGAGCTACTTACCAGGGCGGATCGTTGACCGCAATCGGATTGGATGGACATGACTGTCTATCGGCAACCCTGCACCCGTGGGTGCATGTTCCAGAGTAGCAGGATGAGCAATCCTGCCAACCACATCTGTGGAGAAATCCACGAACGGCGAGCCGTAATTTTTACCGTACTTAGAATCGTGCGGTGGATCGGACAGACGGTGTTACTCGTCTACTCCGCGCTGGACCGGCTGGGCATGCTCAGCTAAGCGGTTGGAACGCCCTCACCAGGAATGGTGGGGGCGTTTTCGATTTCCCTCGCCACCGCATGTAACCCTCAACCGACAGATGAGGGTCGTTTCCCTGATCGTCACACGACACGGCGCGCCGGATGGTGCGAATACCAGTCCCGCGACCTACCGTGGTGTAGAGGCGAAAACCCCCCGACCATCAGGCCGAGGGGTTGCGCATAGGAACTGGGGTTGCCGCCCCGGAACCGATGACAGTAAAGGAAGTCCCGTGCTGGACCGCATCGAGATTCACATCACCAGTCCCGCTCAGTGTAGCCACTGTGCCACACACGCTGCACCTGCTCCCCGGCGTGTTTCCTGGGGGTTGGAGGGGGTAATCCCACTCATTCCAGGGATGGCCCGCCTCTACGACACGTTCAGGCGAGACGGCAGCTAGCTAATAAATGAGAAGGTCCCCGCGGTTTTCCGCGGGGACCTTCTCGGTTGGCCTTGAAATATCGATCGTTTGGGATGTGATTCACTTTCAAGAACATTAATGGCAACTCGTCCAAGCTCATCGCGGCTGTCGAGCAGCTTCAGGCGCAGCTTCGAACTACCGTCCTCACGGATGACGAGTTGGACGCACTCAAGAGGGACGCGGACAAGCTGCCGAAGCACCCCGAATAGTCTGACCCCGAACCCCGCTCACGCCCCCGCTAAGCGAGGTTTCCCACGCCGACCGGACTTCTGACCTAGTATCCGTGCGCGGCACCGACGCAGGTGCCCGGACGGAGGACAAGTGGATCAGATCGGCGGCTACCCCTTGGATCACGAGAGGGCAGCGGAAGCAATGAAGAAGCAAGCTGACCAGGCTCTCGCTCAGTTCCTGGAAGTCGAGTTCAATTTCGACCCGGACATGAAGAATGAGCCCTACGCCGACGTGATCGTGACGAGGACTTACCGAGTCTCGGACACGATGGCAAAGGACATCCTTAGGGAAGCTCTCTAGGCGCGTCCAGGAACCCCACCCGGACCGGCCTCCGGGTGGGGTTTTCAAGGCCAGGTAGTCTGTACAGATGCTTGTCGATGTTTATGCACCCAATTTTACTTCCGGTGACGTCGAGAAGAAAGACAAGAAGTAGGGCGCATGCGTCGAGCCACCCACACCGAGACCCGCACGACCTACGGCGAGGTCGGGGCGACGCAGGCCCCCGACCTCATGCAGTACCCGCCGAAGGGCTTCAAGCCGGCCGAGTACCGGGCCCGCGTCGGCCACGGCGACGCCCGCTTCGCCGCGGCCTGGATCGCCACGATGACCTGGCAGATCCAGGAGCGCAGCGGCATCCGTGTCCGGGTCGACAGCGTGCCGCCGGCCGACGAGAGCGAGTACACGCCCGTCCAGTTCGACGAGCACGGGCAACCGGTCGACGCGGCCGGGTGGGCGGCCGCGCGGGACGAGTCGCGGTACTCGCCCGACGGCACGCCCCTCCTCACGGCGGGCACGACGGCCACGCTCAGCATCGAGGCCTACGGGCGCACGGTCGAGGCGCCGGTCCGCGTCGTCTACGTCATCGACGAACCGAAGCGCAAGGGCTTCGCGTACGGAACCCTCGACGGCCACCCCGAGAGCGGCGAGGAGTCCTGGATCGTCGACCAGACCGACGACGGTTCGGTCTGGCTCTCCATCCGGTCGTTCTCGAAGCCGTCGAGCGCGAAGTGGCGCCTCGTGGCACCCTTCCTGCGACGCACGCAGGCGCAGTACACGAAGCGGTACCTGCGGGCCCTGAGCCTCAACGACAAGGGCGAGCAGACCGACGAGGTCGTCGTCGTCGAGGACACCGAGGCCGGGGTCGGCGATCCCCGCGGTGACGACCGGCCCCCGACCGGCCCGCGCGGCGACGCCTCGGGAACCGGCGCCTGACGGTGCCCGGAGCCCTTCCCCTCGGCGATCCCGCCCCCGTCGACGGACGCCTGCCCGAGACCGTCGCGGTCGGCGCGGACGACCGCAACTTCGGGGTCTACCTGCACGTCCCGTTCTGCCGTGTGCGCTGCGGGTACTGCGACTTCAACACGTACACGGGCGACGAACTGCGGGGCGCGCGCCGGGACGACTACGCCGGGCAGGCCGTCGCCGAGATCGAGCTCGGGGGCCGGGTGCTGCGCGAGGCGGGGCTGCCGCCGCGCCGCGCCTCCTCGGTGTTCTTCGGCGGGGGCACCCCGACGATGCTGCCCTCGGGCGACCTCACGTCGATGCTGCACGCGATGGTCGACACCTGGGGTCTCGAGCCGGGTGCCGAGGTGACGACCGAGGCGAACCCCGACTCGGTCGACGCCGCGTACCTGCAGCAGCTCGCCGACGCCGGTTTCACGCGCGTCAGCTTCGGCATGCAGTCGGCCGTGCCGAGCGTGCTCGCCACCCTCGAGCGCACGCACGATCCCGAGCGCATCCCGTTCGTGGTGCGCTGGGCGCGCGACGCCGGGCTCGACGTCAGCCTCGACCTCATCTACGGCACGCCCGGCGAGACCCTCGACGACTGGAGGCGTTCGCTCGACGTCGCCCTCGAGCAGCAGCCCGACCACCTCTCGGCCTACTCGCTGATCGTCGAGGACGGCACGAAGCTCGCCCGCCAGATCAAGCGCGGCGAGGTCCCCATGCCCGACGACGACACGGCGGCCGACATGTACGAGATCGCGGACGACCGGCTCGCCGCGGCGGGGTACGACTGGTACGAGGTCAGCAACTGGTCGCGTGGCGTCGAGCACCGCTCCCGCCACAACCTGGCCTACTGGCAGGGCCACGACTGGTGGGGCGTCGGCCCGGGCGCGCACAGTCACGTCGGTGGCGTCCGCTGGTGGAACGTCAAGCACCCGGCCGCCTATCAGCAGCGCATGGCCGCGGGTGAGTCGCCGGCCGCGGGGCGCGAGACCCTCGACGACGAGACCCGTCGGGTCGAGCGCGTCCTGCTCGGGGTGCGCATCCGCGAGGGGCTGCCGACCACCGAGCTCGACGACGACGGTCGCCAGGCGGTCGCCGGACTCATCGCCGACGGCTGGGTCGAGGGGCGCCCGGCCCTGCAGGGTCGCGTGGTGCTCACCCGCGAGGGTCGCCTGATGGCCGACGCCGTCGTGCGGCGCCTGCTGCCCGACTGACCGCGTGCCCTCCTCCTGCGCTTCGCGCACGGTGGACCGAGGAGGCGCGGGCCGGGAACGCAGGAGGCGCGGCTCCCGGGGGAGTCGCGCCTCGCGTCGTGCCCGTCCGGGCCGGTCGACCGTCTACTTGATGAACTCGATGGTCAGCGGGTACTTGTACCACTGGCCCTTGTTGGCCGCGACGGCGGCGATGATCGAGAAGATGACGACGAGGATGCCGGCGACGAGTGCGAGTACGCCGCCGATGACGATGACCGTCAGGATCGCCGAGATCACGTAGACGATGGCCATGGTGATCTGGAAGTTCAGAGCCGTCTTGGTGTGCTCCCGGATGAACGGGCCGCGGTCCTTCAGCACGAGGTAGCCCACGAGAGCCGGGACGAACGCGAAGATGATGCCGCCGAGGTGGATGAGCGTGGCCCAGAGCTTCTCGTCCTCGGGGCGCATCGGCTGGACGGGCTGTTGCTGGTAGCCAGGCTGCTGACCGTAGCCGACGCCGGGCTGCTGGCCCTGGCCGTAGGGCTGCCCGGGCTGCTGGCCTTGGCCGTAGGGCTGGCCGGGCTGACCGTTCTGCGGGCCGTTCGGCTGGGCGGGAGGGGTCTCGGTCATGGCTGCACCTGTTCGTGAGTGTCCTGCGGATGTCCCCGCCACCCTAGGGCAGCCGGGCGCGGCGCGAGTAGGCCTCGCGACGGAGGTGTCGTACGATTGGCAGTCCGGCACGTCGAGTGCCAGGCCCGGTCGCCCGGCGTGCGGACGACCCGGGGGGCGTCGAGCGAAGAGAGGTGCGTCATGGTCTCCGAACGCGGTCTCGAAGTGCTGCGCGTCATCGTGCACGACTACGTCGCGTCCCGCGAGCCGGTGGGGTCCAAGTCCATCGTCGAGCGACACCAGTTCGGCGTCTCGGCGGCGACGATCCGCAACGACATGGCGCTGCTCGAAGAAGAAGAGCTCATCGCGGCCCCGCACACCTCGTCGGGTCGCGTGCCGACCGACAAGGGCTACCGGCTCTTCGTCAACCAGCTCGCCGACCTGCGACCGCTCAGCGCCGCCCAGCGTCAGGCCATCGAGACCTTCCTCGGCGACTCCACCGACCTCGACGAGGTGCTGGGGCGGACGGTCCGTCTGCTGTCGCAGCTCACCAACCAGGTGGCGCTGGTGCAGTACCCCACCTTCTCCCGGGCCCGCGTGCGTCACGTCGAGCTGGTCAGCCTGGGCGACGGCCGCGTCATGACGGTGCTCATCACCGACAGCGGCCAGGTCGAGCAGCGGGTCGTCGACATCCGCACCACCGTCGACGAGTCCTTCCTGTCCGAGCTGCGGGCCGCCATCAACGCCGCGGTCGACGGACGGCCCCTGGGCGAGGCCTCCACGGCCCTCACCGACCTGCCGACGCGCTTCCGCCCCGACCTCGCGGCGGTCGTCGGCGTCGTCGTCGCGAGCCTCACCGAGCAGATCGCCGCCGGACGCCAGGACCGCCTCGTCATGGCCGGTGCCGCGAACCTGGTGCGCACGGGCGACGACTTCAGCGGCGACCTCTTCCCGGTGCTCGAGGCGATCGAAGAGCAGGTCGCCCTGCTGCGGTTGTTCGGCGAGATGCAACTCGACGCCGTCGACGTGGCCGCGAGCATCGGGCGTGAGAACGCCTCGTTCGGGTTGTCGCAGGCGTCGGTGCTGGCCAGCGGATACTCGACGCAAGGCAGCGAGATCGCGAGGCTCGGCGTCCTCGGGCCCATGCGCATGGACTACTCGACCAACATGGCGGCGGTGCGTGCCGTCGCCCGCTACCTGTCGTCGCTGCTCGCCGAACGGTAGCCGACGCCGACGGCCCCGGCCGTCCCACGACCCCCATCCCCGTCCCGGCCCGCCGGGCCCGGCCCCGCCGGGAAGACCACCACACCACACCAGAGGCAGACGAGAACCAGTGGCAGATCATTACGACGTCCTCGGAGTCGACCGTCAGGCGACCCCGGAAGAGATCAAGAAGGCGTACCGCAAGCTCGCCCGCGAGCTGCACCCCGACGTCAACCCCAGCCCCGAGGCGTCCGAACGCTTCAAGGACGTCACGCACGCCTACGACGTGCTCAGCGATCCGCAGCAGCGCGAACGGTACGACCTCGGCCCGCAGCCCGGTTTCGGTGGCGGTGGGGGAGGCGGGGCCGCCGGCTTCGGCGACATCTTCGACGCGTTCTTCGGCGGCGGGGGTGGCCAGGGTCAGCGCCAGGGCCCGCGATCGCGACGCGAGCGAGGGCAGGACGCCCTGCTGCGCCTCGAGGTCGACCTCGAGGACATCGTCTTCGGCACCCAGCGCGACATCGAGGTCGACACGGCCGTCCTCTGCGACACGTGCAGCGGCTCGTGCTGCGCGCCCGGCACGTCGCCGCAGACCTGCGACATCTGCGGTGGCTCCGGCCAGATCCAGCGCACCGTGCGCTCCCTGCTCGGCAACGTCATGACGTCGAGCCCGTGCGGCACCTGCCGGGGCTACGGCACCGTCATCCCCAACCCCTGCCCGACCTGCCAGGGGCAGGGCCGCGTGCGGGCCCGTCGCTCGATCCCCATCGACATCCCCGCGGGCGTCGACACGGGCCTCAGGCTCCAACTGCCCGGCCAGGGCGAGGTCGGCCAGGCCGGCGGCCCGAACGGCGACCTCTACCTCGAGGTCAAGGTGCGCCACCACGACACGTACAGCCGCAACGGCGACGACCTGCTGGCGACGCTCGAGGTGCAGATGGCCGACGCCATCCTCGGCACGTCGACGACGCTCACCGGGCTCGACGGCGAGATCGAGGTCGAGATCAGGCCCGGCACCCAGAGCGCCGACATCATCACCGTGAAGGACCGCGGGATCACGCGTCTGCGCGGAACGGGTCGCGGCGACCTCAAGATCGGCGTCCAGGTGGTCACCCCGACCAAGCTCAGCCACAAGGAGCGCGAGCTGATCGAGAAGTTCGCCTCCGGTCGGCGCTCCCCGGCTCCCGAGTTGTCGCACTTCCAACAGGGCCTCTTCGGCAAGTTGCGCGACCGCTTCCTGAACTTCTGATCGTGGCGCACTTCTACCTGGTCGACGACCTGGTCGTCGCCGACGTCGGCGGGACCGTCGCGCTGACCGGTTCCGAGGCCCGGCACGCGGTCACGGTCAGCCGCGTGCGGGTGGGCGAGGCACTCACCCTCGGCAACGGTCGGGGCTTGGTCGTCCAGGGCGAGGTGACCGAGGCGGCTCCCGAGCGCTTGGTGCTGCTCTCGACGCGGGTGGTGCGGCACGAGCCGCCGACGACGCGGCTGGTCCTCGCCCAGGCCCTCGCCAAGGGCGACCGCGACGAGCTCGCGGTGCAGGCCGCGACCGAGCTCGGCGTCGACGAGATCGTGCCGTGGGCCGCGGCCCGCAGCATCTCCCGGTGGGAGGGCCCCAAGGTCGCCAAGGGGCTCACCCGCTGGTCGACGATCGTGCGCGAGGCGACCAAGCAGTCCATCCGTCCGTGGGCACCCGAGGTGTCCGGGCTCGCGACGACGCGGCTGCTGGCCGAGCGCGCCTCCCGCGATCTCGTGCTCGTGCTCGAGCCGTCTGCCGAGCAGGCGCTGACGGCGGTCGACCTGACCGCAGGAGGCGCGGTGCCCGACCGCGTCGTCGTGGTCGTCGGTCCCGAGGGCGGGGTGTCGCCCGCCGAACTGCAGCAGCTCGCCGAGGCGGGTGCCCGCGCCGTGCGCCTCGGGGACGCCGTCCTGCGCACCTCCACGGCCGGCCCCGCCGCGCTCTCCGTCCTGAGCGCACGTCTCGGCCGCTGGTGACCTCGACGCCCCCGGGGGCCGTGTCGGCGGTCGTCGCTACGATGGGCAGCATGTCCGAGAACTCCGACGAGCCCACCGTCTTCAGCCGCATCGTCGCGCGCGAGATCCCCGCCGACATCGTGTTCGAGAGCGACACGGTGATCGCCTTCCGCGACATCGCGCCCCGGGCACCCGTCCACCTGCTCGTGGTGCCCAAGACCCAGGCGTACCGCGACGTCGTCGAACTCGCCGCGGGCGACCCGGCGCTGCTCGCCGAGCTGGTGGCGACCGCCTCCCGGCTCGCGGCCGACCCGGCGGCGTTCGGGGAACACTCCGGGTCCGAGTTCCGTTTGATCTTCAACACCGGCGCATCCGCCGGGCAGACCGTGTTCCACGTGCACGCCCATGTGCTCGGCGGACCCCTGGAGGAAGGCACCCTTGCCCACTAGCGACACGAACGCCACCGGCCCCTCGACACCGACGACGGGCGACGACGTCCGGCGCGTCGACGTCACCGTCGACGGCGTCGCCATGGTCCAGCTGCTGGGCCCGCAAGACCGCCTGCTCCGTGCGGTCGAGAAGCAGTACCCCGAGGTCCGCGTGCTCGTGCGCGGCAACGAGGTCACCCTCGAGGGGCCCTCGTCCGCCGTCGACCGGGCCGAGGGGCTCGTCGACGAGCTCGTCTCGATGGTCCGGGGCGGCCACGACCTCGGCCCGGCCGAGGTCGCGACGTCGGCCCGTCTGCTCGACTCGGGGCAGGGCAGCCCGTCCGAGGTCTTCGGTCAGCCCATCGTCACCAGCCGCGGCAAGGGCGTCCGGGCGAAGACCCCGGGTCAGAAAGAGTACGTCGACGCGATCGACCAGCACACCATCACGTTCGGCATCGGTCCGGCCGGTACGGGCAAGACCTACCTGGCCATGGCCAAGGCCGTCCAGGCGCTGCAGCGCCGCGAGGTCCAGCGGATCATCCTGACGCGTCCCGCGGTCGAGGCCGGCGAGCGGCTGGGGTTCCTGCCGGGCACGCTCACCGACAAGATCGACCCGTACCTCCGCCCGCTCTACGACGCGCTCAACGAGATGATGGACCCCGAGATCGTGCCCAAGCTGCTCGCGGCCGGCACCGTCGAGGTGGCCCCTCTCGCCTACATGCGCGGTCGCACCCTCAACGACGCCTTCGTCGTCCTCGACGAGGCGCAGAACACGACGCCCGAGCAGATGAAGATGTTCCTCACCCGTCTCGGCTTCGGTTCGCGCATGGTCGTGACGGGCGACGTCACCCAGGTCGACCTGCCCACCGGGGCCAGCGGCCTCCAGCTCGTCACGACGGTGCTCGGCGGCATCGACGACATCCACTTCGCCCGTCTCACCAGCGACGACGTCGTGCGGCACACGCTCGTCGGCCGCATCGTCGACGCGTACACGACCTACGACGCCGAGCGTCAGGCCCAGCAGCACCGCCGTCACGAGGCGGCACACGAACAGACCGAGTCGGGCAACCGCGCCGAGCGGCGGGCCGACGCCCGCGACCGCCTGCCCAAGAGAGGAACCCGGTGAGCATCGAGGTCGCCAACGAATCCGCCGTCGAGGTCGACGAGGCCACGGTCCAACGTCTGGCCACCTTCGCCCTCGACCAGATGCACGTGCACCCCGAGGCCGAGCTCGCGATCGTCTTCGTCGACGAGGCCGCGATGGAGCAACTCCACGTCCAGTGGATGGACGAACCCGGCCCGACCGACGTCCTGAGCTTCCCGATGGACGAACTGCGTCCGGGCACCGAGGACGAGCCGACGCCGGCCGGCCTGCTCGGCGACATCGTCGTGTGTCCGCAGGTGGCCGTCGCCCAGGCGGCCACGGCGGGGCACACCCCTCTCGACGAGATGCTGCTGCTCACCTGCCACGGCATCCTGCACCTCCTCGGGTTCGACCACGCCGAGCCCGACGACGAGCGCGAGATGTTCGGTCTTCAGCGCGAGATCCTCGCGGCCTTCGCCGCGGCCGACACGAGCAGGTGACGCGGTGATGGTCACGGTCTTCGTCGTCGTGGCGGTCTTCCTGGTGGTCTTCGGCGGCCTGCTGGCCGCGGCCGACTCGGCCCTCGGTGTGCTCAGCCGCCAGGACCTCCTCGACGAGGCCGACGACGATCCGCGTCACGCGACCGCGCTGACCGCCATCGCGGCCGACGTCGGGGCACACGTCAACGCCGTCAACTTCGTGCGCATCCTGGCCGAGACGTCGGCGGCCGTCCTCGTGTCGTTGTCGTTCGCGTTCTCGGTCGAGCCCTGGTGGCTGGCCCTGCTGCTCTCGGCGCTCATCATGACGGTCGTGTCCTTCGTCCTCGTCGGCTCCAGCCCGCGCAGCGTCGGTCGCGCCCACGCCCGTGGTCTCGTGCGGCTCACCTCGGGGCTCGTGCGGTTCGTCCGGGTCGTCCTCGGGCCGCTGGCCGACGCCCTGGTGGCCGTCGGCAACCGGGTGACCCCCGGCCGTCCGCGCAGTGCGTCGTTCTCGTCCGAAGAGCAGTTGCTCAGCATGGTCGACGAGGCGACCGAGCTCGACGTCCTCGAAGAGGACGACCGCGAGCTCATCCACTCGATCTTCGAGTTCAGCGACACCGTGGTCCGCGAGGTCATGGTGCCCCGCACCGACATGGTCACCCTCGACGCCACCGCCTCGGTCGGATCGGCGATGAGCCTCTTCCTCGGCAGGGGCGTGTCCCGGGTGCCCGTCGTCGGCCGCGATTCGGACGACGTGGTCGGCATCGTGTACCTGCGCGACCTCGCCCGACGGTTGCACGAGCACAGCGGCGACGACTCGGCTCCCGTCACGACGCTCGCCCGCCCGGCGGTCTTCGTGCCCGAGTCCAAGAAGGCCGACGACGCGCTGCGACAGATGCAGCTCGACAAGAACCACCTCGCGATGGTCGTCGACGAGTACGGCGGCATCGCCGGCCTCGTCACGCTCGAGGACCTCATCGAAGAACTCGTCGGCGACATCAGCGACGAGTACGACCGCGAGGTCGCCCCGCAGCGCGAGGTATCCGCGGGGGTCTTCCGGGTGAGTGCCCGTCTCCCCGTCGACGAGCTCGGCGACCTCTTCGGCCTCGAGCTCGACGACGACGATGTGGACTCGGTGGGCGGTCTGCTCACCAAGGTCCTGGGGCGACTGCCCGAGCAGGGGTCGGTCGTCCGCGTGTCGGGCCTCGTCCTCACGGCCGATCGCACCGAGGGTCGTCGTCACGATCTGCAGACCGTCCTGGTCGAGCGTGATGCCGACCTCGCGGACGCCCAGGCCGCGTTCGCCGACGCCGCTCAAGACGACTGAGCGCCGGGTCGTCGCGACCCGCCACCTCCCACCCGTTCCACCACGTTCACGAAAGGCCCCCATGTCGACCACCGGAGACGACCTCACCCCCTCGGCCGCGCCTCCTCGGGGGTCGACCTACCGAGCCGGGTTCGTCTCGTTCGTCGGGCGGCCCAACGTCGGCAAGTCGACGCTGACCAACGCCCTGGTGGGCCAGAAGGTGGCCATCACCTCGTCGAAGCCGCAGACGACCCGCCGGGCCATCCGCGGCATCGTGCACCAAGCGTCCGGTCAGCTGGTCCTGGTCGACACCCCGGGCATGCACCGTCCGCGGACGCTGCTCGGCGAGCGGCTCAACGACATCGTCCAGACCACGCTCGGCGACGTCGACGTGATCGGGTTCTGCGTGCCGGCCGACGAGAAGCTGGGCCCGGGCGACCGGTTCATCAACGAGCAGCTCGACCAGTACCCGAGGGCCAAGAAGGTCGCGATCGTCACCAAGACCGACGCGACGTCGCGGCCCGCGGTCGCCGAGCAGCTGCTCGCGGTCAGCCGGCTGCGCGACTGGGAGGCCATCATCCCGTTGTCGGCCGTCAGCGACGTGCAGCTCGACGTCCTCACCGCCGAGCTCATCAAGCTCATGCCGGTGTCGCAGCCTCTCTACCCGTCCGACGCGGTGACCGAAGAAGGTCTGACCGACCGGGTGGCCGAGTACGTCCGCGAGGCCGCGCTCGAGGGCGTGCAAGACGAGCTGCCGCACTCGCTCGCCGTCACGATCGACGACATGGTCGAGCGTGACGACAAGGACCTCCTCGAGATCTACGCGAACCTGTTCGTCGAGCGCGACAGCCAGAAGGCCATCGTCATCGGCAAGGCCGGTCAGCGACTGCGCGAGGTCGGCGAGCGTGCCCGGGCGCAGATCGAGCCGCTCGTCGGCAAGCAGGTGTTCTTGTCGATCCGCGTGAAGGTCGCGAAGGACTGGCAGCGCGACCCGAAGCAGCTCGGTCGGCTGGGGTTCTGACCCGTCTCACCGTCGACCGGCCTCGTCCCTCTCGGACGGGTCGGCCTCGTCCCTGCGGATGATCGCGATGGTCCCGAGGTCGTTCGCGCCCGGCGGCCGGCCCGATCCGGCCGCCGAAGGTCGTACGGTGGTCGGGTGATCTTCCGACGCCTCGCGCCTTACCAGGTCGCCGTCGACCTGTCGGCGGCGTTCCTGCTCGGCGTGGTCGGCTTGGTGTTGAGCGACGGCGTCGCGACGACACCGTTCGTCGTGCTGGGCATGACGGTCACGTTCGCCCTGCGTCGGCTGTCGCCCGGGCTCGCCCTGACCCTCGCCTGGCTGGTCGCCGCGTCCCAGATGATCACGGGCAGCACGCCCGGTGTCACGAACCTCGCGATCTGCGCGGTGCTGTACTCCACGGCCGCGTACGGCACCGACCGGGTCAAGTGGTCGGGCCTGGTCTCCGTGGGCGTGGGGGCCCTCCTGGGCACGTTCTACCTCTCGTTCGTGCAGCAGAGCCTGTTCGGCGTCGACTACGACATCTACGCGGTGACCGACGTCGTCCGCATCCTCCTGCAGCTGGGGATCAGCCTCCTCGGATTCCTCGCCCTGCTCGGTCTGCCCTGGGCCGGGGGACTGCTGGCCCGGGCGCGATGGTCCGAGCGGCTCAGCCGTGAGGCGCGGCTCATCGCCGAACGCGAGACCGCCCGTGCCGAGAACGATGCCGCCCGGGCCGAACGCGAGGCCGCCCGAGCCGAGCGAGACATCGCCGTCGAGCAGGAACGCAACCGGATCGCCCGGGACATGCACGACGTCGTCGCCCACTCGCTGGCCGTCGTCATCGCCCAGGCCGACGGGGCCCGTTACGCCGCCCGGGTCGACCCGACCTCGGTCGACGGGGCGCTCACCACCATCGCCACGACGGCGCGCGAGGCACTGGGCGACGTCCGCGTGCTCCTCGGTCAGCTGCGGCACAGCCAGGGCGAGGCGCCGCAGCCCGCCCTCGGTGACCTCGACCGTCTGCTCGACCAGATGCGCGGCTCGGGCCTCATGGTCGACCTGCGCGTCACGGGCGAGCCCCAGGTGCTCGGGACCAACCGGCAGCTCGCCGTGTTCCGCATCGTGCAGGAGAGCCTGACCAACGTCCTCCGACACGGTGCCGTCGACCAGCCCGTGGGCCTGCACTTCGACTGGCGCTACGAGGCGCTGCACCTGGTGATCTCGAACGTCGTGCGGCCGCCGACGCGTCCGGTCGACACGACCGGCGACGAACGGCGGGGCGGCCACGGGCTCGACGGCATGCGCGAGCGTGCCACCCTGGCGGGCGGCTCGCTCACCACCCAGAACGCCGACGGACGCTTCGTCGTCCACGCCATCGTGCCGACCCTGGCACTGACCCAAGAGGTACGCATCCGATGATCGACATGCCCGGCCGCTCGACGGCATCCATCCGCGTCGCGCTGGTCGACGACCAGGCCCTGTTCCGTGCGGGCATCAAGATGCTGGTCGGCTCGCAGCCCGACCTCGAGTTCGTGGGCGAGGCCAGCAACGGCGACGAGGGCGTGGCCATGGTCGCGCGCACCACGCCCGACGTCGTCCTGATGGACATCCGCATGCCCGTCATGGACGGCATCGCCGCCACCACCGCCGTCCTGGCTCAGGCCGAGGCGGCCTCCCGTCGTCCGCCGCGCATCATCGTGCTGACGACGTTCGACCTCGACGAGGCCGCCACCCGGGCCATCCGAGGAGGCGCGAGCGGTTTCGTCCTCAAGGACGCCGACCCCGAGTTCCTCCTCGCCGCCATCCGGACCGTGCACGCGGGCAACGCCGTGATCGCGGCGTCCGCCACCCGTGAGCTCTTCGAGCACTTCGACGGACGCGCCTCCCGCGCCCGGGCCGTACCCGAGTCGTTCGGCACCCTCACCACCCGAGAGCGCGACATCTTCGACCTCGCGGCGCGGGGCCTCAGCAACTCCGAGATCGCGTCGCGGGAGTTCCTCAGCGAGGCGACCGTCAAGACCCACATCAGTCGTGTGCTGTCGAAGCTGTCCCTGCGTGACCGGGTGCAGCTCGTGGTCTACGCGTACGAACACGGGCTCGCCGAGTAGGCCCGAGACGGCGGCGCGACACGGTCGGTCGTCGACGGAGCGTCGTGCGATCGACCTGCGGGTGCCGTGTGGACGCTGACCGCACCTGATGAGACTGCTGTGATCGAGCGGCACGGTTCGTGTCGACCGGCTTCGTGGCGGCAGAGTGTCACCTGGGTGGTCACCACCCCGACACTCCGCTGAAAGAAGCCCTCGCATGAACTGGTTGCTGTCGGTCCCGTTGCTGTCGTCGACGGTGCTGTGGGTGGTCGACGTCGTCGCCGCCCTGGTCGCGATCGGACTCCTCGTCCGTCCGCGGACCCGCCGGACGTGGTGGCGGTGGATCGCCCTCGCGGTCCTCGTCGGAGCCGCCCTGGGCGCCGTCGTCACGTGGTGGCTCGGCGACGTGCGCGACGTGCTGGGCCTGTCGCCGACCTGGGTGGACCGCCTCTGGGTCGCCGCGGTGGGCGCCGGCCTCGGGGTCGTCGTCGTCAACCTGTTCCGCACCCGGTGGTGGCGGAAGGTCGTGGCCGTGGTGGCGGTCCTGGTGTTCGCCCTGGCCGGGGGCCTGGCGCTGAACCGCGACGGCAGCGTGTACCAGAACCTGCCGCAGGCGCTCGGCCAGGACGAGGTGCCGCCTCTCGCGGCGACCGCCACCGCGCCTCCGTCCGCGGCTCCTGGCTCGACGGAGTTCGACCCGACCCTCTGGTCGACGTGGAAGGCCCCCGCCGACCTGCCGGCCACGGGCCGGTACGGCAGCGTGTCCATCCCCGGGACGGTCTCGCACTTCCCGGCACGCGACGCCGTCGTCTACCTGCCTCCCGCGGCCCTCGTGGCGAACGCCCCCGCCCTCCCGGTGATGATCATGATGTCGGGGCAACCGGCCGAACCGAGCTCGGTGGTCACGGCCGGCCACCTCGTCCGGACGCTGGACGCCTTCGCGGCGAAGAACCACGGTCTCGCGCCGATCGTCGTCGTGCCCGACCAGCTGAGTGCCGACGCGCACAACCCGATGTGCGTGGACGGCGCCCTGGGCAACAGCGCCACCTACATCACCACGGACGTGGTCGACTACATGA
Organism: Frigoribacterium sp. AP1; assembly: GCF_056680555.1. Classification (NCBI taxonomy): domain Bacteria; kingdom Bacillati; phylum Actinomycetota; class Actinomycetes; order Micrococcales; family Microbacteriaceae; genus Frigoribacterium; species Frigoribacterium sp. AP1. The sequence goes on along the minus strand of NZ_CM155288.1, from coordinate 3,203,647 downwards.
CGAGCCACTTCCACGTGGCCTCCGGCTCGAGGGCGTGGGCGATCGGCGGGTTCTCGCAGGGGGGCACCTGCTCGATCCAGTTCGCCGCGGCGCGACCCGACCTGTTCTCGACCTTCATCGACGTGTCGGGTGAGCTCGGCCCGTCGATCGGCGACGAGAAGACCACGATCACCCAGGGCTTCGCCGGGAACCGAGCCGCGTACGAGGCCGCTCAGCCCCAGGCGATCATGGCCGAGCACGCGCCCTACGCGGACACCGCGGCGTTCTTCGCCGTCGGTGCCACCGACGCTCGGTACGGTCGGTTCATGACGGCGAACTCGGTGGCGGCGGCGAAGGCGGGCATGTCGGTGACGCGTTACGTGTCACCCGGCAGCGGACACGACTGGACGACCGCGACCGACGGCTTCGCCCACGGCATCGGGCAGTTCTACCCGCGCCTCGGCCTGAGCGCGGCGGTGCAGACCCCGTGAGCGACGACGAGACCGTGGCCGGCCCGGACGCACCGACTCCGCCCGACCCCCGCGAGCCCGAGCCCCACGAGCCGGGGCGGGTGCGACAGGCCGCAGAGGGCATCGGCACCCGCGTCGTTGCGTTCGTCCGCGCCCGTCCCGTGAGTCTCGTCCTCGCCCTGCTGCTCGTCGTGCTGGCCGTCGCCTCGGGCAGCCTCACGCACGCTCCGAGCGAGCGACTCCGGGACCTCGTCGGCGCAGGTCTCGACCCGTTCGAGGACCGCACCTCGTGGCTGCTCGTCTTCGGCTCGGTGTTCTTCGCCGGCGGTCCCGCCCAACTCGTCCTGGCCGTGGTCGGCGTCCTCGTGCTCGTGGGCGCCGCCGAGCGCCGCATGGGCTGGCGCCGCACGGTCGCGGCCTACCTCGTGACGGCCGTCGTGGCGACCGGCGTCGGCGTCGCGGTGCAGGCCCTGGGGCAGGCGGTCGGCGAGACCTGGGCCCTCGAGGTGGCCGCCGAATCCACCCTTCACCCGCTCACGCCCGCCCTCGGCACGATCATGACCGCCAGCGCGTTCTTCGGACCGCTCTGGCGCCGCCGCATCCGGTTGGTCGGCTTCTCGTTCGTGTTCGCCTTCGTGCTGTACGACGGGCATCCCTCGGGTCTCTACGCGCTCCTCGGTGCCCTCGTCGGACTCGTGTTCGGGGTGGTGCTGGCCGGTCGTCCCGCCGAGAGCGGATGGCTGCGCAGCTCGCACCACGAGGTGCGCCGTCTCGCGTCGACCATCGTCGCGGTGACGGCGGTCGGTCCCGTCCTGACCCTGCTCACCCGCAGTCCGATCGGGGCCCTCTCGCCGCTCGGCATGCTGTTCCGCGACGTCCTGCCGGGGCGGTCGCTCTCGGCCGCCTGCGCGGCCGCGGGACAGGGCGCACCCGACCGGCACGCGCCTCCGATAGGGGCCTGCGCGCGGGCCGCGGCCCTCGCCGGCATCGACTCCGTGCCGACCGTCCTGCTCAGCCTGCTGCCGCTGGCCGTCCTGCTCGTGTGCGCCTGGTACCTGCGGCGGGGTCGTCGCCTCGCCCTCGACGTGGCCGTCGCGGTCGACGGGCTGCTCGCGGTCTTCGCCGGTCTCTACTACGTGGTGCTGCCCGTCACGACCGACCCGGTCGTCGACCAGCCCCGTCACGTGGTCGAGAGGGTGGTGCTCGCCGTCCTGGCGGTCGCCGTTCCGGCCGCGGTCGCCGTCGGGCTCTTCCTCCTCCGCCGCCACTTCGGCGTCGGGGCCGAGGGGACGCGACGGCCCCGGTTCGCCCTCGTCGTCGTGCTGTCGGGTGTCGTGCTGGCCGTGACGTTCGCCGTCCTCGCGTGGCTGGGACGCGCCTCCTTCGTCCCGGCGATCGAACCGTGGACGCTGCTGCTCGACGTGCCCGAACGCTTCGTGCCGGTCGGGTTCGTCGGGCTCACCCGCATCGGGCCGGTGCCCGACGGCGGCGTCGTCCGGGCCGCGTTCGAGTGGGTCGGGCCGCTCTGGTGGCTCGTCGTGCTGGTCGGGCTCGTGGTGGGTGCGACACGGCCGGGCGACGTCCGTCCCGACGCGGCGCGTGCCCAGGTGCGCGAGATCATCCACCGGGGGACGTCGGGCACGCTGTCGCACATGGCCCTGTGGGAGGGCAACCGGTACTGGTTCACGGCCGACGGTCGCGCCGCGGTCGCCTATCGCGTCGTCACGGACATCGCCATCACCACGGGTGAGCCGCTGTGCCCGGCCGACCGGCTCCCCGAGGTGACCCGTGAGTTCGCCCGCTGGTGCGACGACCAGGGCCTCACCCCGGTCTTCTACAGCGTGCGGGGCGAGCTCTCGCCCCTCTACGCCGAGATGGGCTGGGCGACGCTGCCCGTCGGCGAAGAGACCGTGCTCCACCCGGCCACCTTCGCCATGACCGGCAAGAAGTGGCAGGACGTCCGGTCGAGCATCAACCGCGCGACGAAGAACGGGGTCCGGGCCGAGTGGACCCGCTACGCCGACCTCCGTCCCGCGGTCGCCCGCCAGATCGGCGAGATCAGCGAGCAGTGGGTCGCCGAGAAGAACCTGCCCGAGATGGGCTTCACCCTCGGCGGCGTGGACGAGTTGCGCGACCCCGACGTGGCGCTGATGCTCGCCCTGGACGAGGACGACTCGGTCCAGGCCGTGACGAGCTGGCTGCCCTCCTGGCGCGACGGAGAGGTCGTCGGCTGGACGCTCGACTTCATGCGCCGTCGACCGGACAGCATGAACGGCGTGATGGAGTTCGTCATCGCGTCGTCGGCCCTGGCCATGAAAGAACAGGGCGTCGAGTTCCTCAGCCTCTCGGCGGCACCCCTCGCGACCAGTGCACCGTCGGACGGCCCGGCGACGCAGACCGAGCGCGTGCTGACCTTCCTCGGGCGCGTGCTCGAGCCGGCCTACGGATTCCAGACCCTGCTGACCTTCAAGAAGAAGTTCCAGCCCGAGTTCGTGCCGCTCGTCATGGCCTTCCCCGATCCCGTGCAGCTGCCGGCCATCGGCACGGCCCTCGGCCGCGCCTACCTGCCCGACCTCTCGGTCGGGGCCGTCGTGCGGCTCGTCCGCACGGTGGTCTGATCGGGCGGGGGAGCCGAGGAGGCGCGGTGCCGGTCCGCGACGAGCCGCGCCTCCTCGGTCGGTGCTAGCCTCGTCACGTGTCCACCGGCCTGCTCCTCCTTAGCTGCCGCGGCGAGTCCTGACCCAGGCCCCCCTCGTCGCGGAGTTCGTCGTCGGCCGACACCCCCGCGAAGAGCAGCCCCTCGAGGGCGAGAGAGACCACAGGACATGAAGAACGCACAGCAGCCGTCGGCCATGCCGATCCACAAGTACCGGCCCTTCCACGAGCAGATCGCGGTCGACCTGCCCGACCGCACGTGGCCCGCCAAGCGCATCACCGAGGCACCGCGTTGGTGCGCCGTCGACCTGCGGGACGGCAACCAGGCGCTGATCGACCCGATGAGTCCCGAGCGCAAGCGCATCATGTTCGACCTGCTGGTCGGCATGGGCTACAAAGAGATCGAGGTCGGCTTCCCGAGCGCCTCGCAGACCGACTTCGACTTCGTGCGCAGCCTCATCGACGAGGGCGCCATCCCGGACGACGTGACGATCCAGGTGCTGACCCAGGCGCGCGAGCACCTGATCGCACGCACCTACGAGTCGATCGCTGGCGCCAAGCAGGCCATCGTCCACCTGTACAACTCGACGAGCGTGCTGCAGCGCGACGTCGTGTTCCGCACCGACCGTCAGGGCATCGTCGACATCGCGCTCGAAGGCGTCCGGCTGTGCCTCGAGGCCGAGAAGACCATCCCCGAGACGGCCGTCTTCTACGAGTACTCGCCCGAGAGCTACACCGGCACCGAGCTCGACTTCGCGCTCGACATCTGCAACCGGGTGATCGAGGCCTTCGACGCGACGCCCGACCGCCCCGTGATCGTGAACCTGCCGGCGACCGTCGAGATGGCGACCCCCAACGTCTACGCCGACTCGATCGAGTGGATGCACCGTCATCTGACCCGTCGCGACAGCGTCATCCTGTCGCTGCACCCGCACAACGACCGGGGCACGGGCATCGCCGCGGCCGAGCTGGGCTACCTGGCCGGGGCCGACCGCATCGAGGGCTGCCTCTTCGGCAACGGCGAGCGGACCGGCAACGTCGACCTCGTCGCGCTGGGCATCAACCTGTTCACCCAGGGCATCGACCCGCAGATCGATTTCAGCGACCTCGACATGGTCAAGCGCACCGCCGAGCACTGCAACCAGCTGCCCGTGCACGAGCGCAGCCCCTGGGCCGGCGACCTCGTCTACACGGCGTTCTCGGGCTCGCACCAGGACGCCATCAAGAAGGGCTTCGAGGCCATGGCCGCGACCGCGGCGTCACGTGGGGTCGACGTCGACGAGCTGGAATGGGCGGTCCCGTACCTGCCGGTCGACCCCAAAGACCTGGGTCGCAGCTACGAGGCGGTCATCCGCGTCAACTCGCAGTCGGGCAAGGGCGGCGTGGCCTACCTGCTCAAGGCGGACCACGCGATCGACCTGCCGCGCAAACTGCAGATCGAGTTCAGCGGCGTCGTCCAGTCACGCACCGACGAAGAGGGCGGCGAGATGACGAGCGCCCACATCTGGTCGATCTTCCAGGACGAGTACCTGCCCGCCGACGACACCGACGACAAGTGGGGTCGCTTCGAGCTGACCCGGACGAGCACCTCGAGCGACATGTCGGGCGAGACCGTGCTCGACGTCGACCTGCGGGTCGGCGAGATCGTCGAGTCGACCTCGGCCCGCGGCACCGGGCCCATCGCGGCGTTCATCGCCGTGCTCGCCGAGCAGGGCGTCCAGGTCAAGCTGTACGACTACGTCGAGCACACCCTCAGCGCGTCGGGCGACGCGCAGGCCGCTGCCTACGTCGAGCTCGACGTCGACGGCACCCGGCTCTGGGGCGTCGGCATCGACGCCGACATCTCGACGGCCTCGCTCAAGGCCATCGTCTCGGCGGTGAACCGTGCCATCCGCACGACGACCGACGTGCGCGAGCTCGCCTCGGTCTGAGCGGCCTGCCCCGTCCGGACCCGCACGTCCCGACCCGCCCCCGGTGCCCTCGGTGCCGGGGGCGTCGTCGTGCCGGACGGGTGCCGGCGTGGGGCCGGGGTGTCGGTCTGCGGCCTGAGGTGCGGGCAACTCCTGCCTGGTGTCGCGCGCGGGTGCGGGTGTGCGGCGTGTCGGGGTCCGCTGGCGCAGGGGGCAGGAGTTGCCGACACGGGCGGCGCCGGGCCGACGGGGTGCAAGGGCCGGTACCGCGCGCCGAGCGCCGGCAGCGGGGTCAGCGGGGCCGGCGCCAGCGGGGGAGCCGGCTGAGGGCGCGCTGTTCGGGCAGGGTCCACCCGAACCGCACCGCCAGCATGCGGATGACCAGCGTGATCGACGTGCCCGCGATGGCGGAGACGGCCACGGGTGCCCCGAGCGACACGGCCACCACCAGGACGACGGTGCCCCCGGCCGCCGCCACGGCGTAGAGCGACCCCACGTGCATCATCGCGATGGTGAGGTTCATCAGCAGGTCGCGCAGCACCGAGCCGCCGACGGCGGCGATGACCCCGACGAACACGGCGGGGATCTCGGGCAGTCCGAGCGAGAGCGCCTTGGTCGACCCGATCGCGCCGAGCAGGCCGATCGTCAGGGCGTCGAGCACGGTGATGACCCCCGCCAGCCGGGTGAACACCCGCTGCAGAGCCATGCCGACGATCGCGGCCGCGACGGCGACGAGCAGGTACCAGTTGCTCGTCATGGCCCGGGGCACCTCGCCGAGCAGGACGTCGCGCAGCACGCCGCCGCCGAGTCCGGTGGCGATGCCGATGATGGCGATGCCGAGCAGGTCGAGGCGGCGGTCCTTGTACTCAGAGGCGAACATCGCCCCCTGCAGGCTGCCGATGCCGACGGCGAGGAGGTCCACCCACAGGGGTACGGCGAAGGCTGTGGCGTGCACCTGACGTTTGTACCACGCGTGCGATGCTTGGTCGGTGCCCGTCTACCGTGATGAATGCGTCGTGTTGCGCACCCACAAGCTGGGTGAGGCCGACCGCATCCTCACGATGCTCAGCCGCAACCACGGCAAGATCCGGGCCGTGGCCAAGGGCGTCCGGCGGACCGCTTCGAAGTTCGGTGCGCGCCTCGAGCCGATGATGGTCGCCGACCTGCAGCTCTACGAGGGCCGGTCGCTCGACATCGTGCAGCAGGCCGAGTCGCTCGGCTCGTACGGTGCCGTGATCGCGGCCGACTACGAGAGCTACACGGCCGGCAGCGTCATGGTCGAGACCGCCGACAAGCTGACCGAGGCCGAGGCGGGTCTGCAGCAGTACCTCCTGCTCGTCGGGGCCCTCCGCTCGCTCGCGCGCCACGAGCACGCCCCCCAGCTCACGCTCGACTCGTACCTCCTGCGCGCGCTCAGCATCGCGGGCTGGTCGCCGAGCTTCGGCGACTGCGCCGTCACCGGTGAACCCGGGCCGCATTCGGCCTTCGTCGTGCAGCTGGGTGGTGTGGTGGCCGACTCGCACGCGCCTCCCGGCGCTCCGCGGTTGACGCAGGAGGCGCTGGCCCTGTTGGGTGCGTTGCTCACGGGGGACTGGGGCCACGCCGAAGACGCGCCCGACGCGACCCGCAACCAGGCGAGCGGCGTCGTCGCCGCCTACACGCAGTGGCACCTCGAACGGGGACTGCGATCGTTGCAGCACGTCGACCGGGTGCCCGGAAGAGAGAGACCGTGAAGAAGACCCACCGCGACGCCGCCGACTTCCGCCCGCTCGACTGGACCGGCGTCCATCCGCCGGCGATGCCGAAGGGCGCCGTGCCTGAACACGTCGCGATCGTCATGGACGGCAACGGGCGCTGGGCCAACGGGCGCGGGCTCACCCGCGTCGAAGGGCACAAGGCGGGCGAGATGTCGCTGCTCGACGTGGTCGCCGGGGCGATCCAGATCGGCGTGAAGCACCTCAGCGTGTACGCGTTCTCGACCGAGAACTGGAAGCGCTCGCCCGACGAGGTGCGCTTCCTGATGGGCTTCAACCGCGACGTGCTGCACCGCCGACGCGACCAGCTGAACGCGTGGGGGGTGCGGGTCCGCTGGGCCGGGCGGAAACCACGGCTGTGGGGGTCGGTCATCAAAGAACTGCAGTTCGCCGAAGAGCTGACGAAGGGCAACGACGTCCTGACGCTGACGATGTGCGTCAACTACGGCGGGCGGACCGAGATCGCCGACGCGATGCGCTCGATCGCCGACGACGTCGCCGCCGGGCGGCTCAAGCCCTCGGCCGTCGGCGAGAAGCTGATCCAGAAGCGGCTGTACGCTCCCGAACTGCCCGACGTCGACCTGTTCGTGCGCAGCTCGGGCGAACAGCGGACGAGCAACTTCATGCTCTGGCAGTCCGCCTACGCCGAGATGGTGTTCCTCGACCAGCTGTGGCCCGACTTCACCCGCACCGACCTGTGGCAGGCCGTCGAGACGTACGCCTCGCGCACCCGTCGGTTCGGGGGAGCGGTGGACGCCCCCAGCCCGGCCTGACCGGTCGGCCGTCAGAACTGGATGTTCGCGCCCAGGAAGATCCGCTCGGCCGGCCACAGGAACTGCAGGGTCAGCGGACCGTCGCTCGCCCGGTGGAACCAGGCGTTGGCGAAGACCGTGGACTCGCCGGGCAGCAGGTACCAGTTCGCGCTGTCGGCCGGGAACTTCGACTCGAGCGAGGTCTCGTAACCCATCTGGGTCAACAGGTCCTGCCCGGCGAAGACGTCCTGCGTGGCGAGGTCGTTGCCGTACGACGAGTAGTCGGCGCTCAGGTCGGTCAGGTCGAGCCGACGCTGCGAGTTGTTCGTCAGGACGTAGGCCGTGACCTCGACGTCGGTGCCCGCCGGGTAGGGGTCGGTGCCGTCGGGGCGGGCGTAGATCGAGGGGGCCGTGGTCGTCAGCTCGCCGACGCCGTAGACGTAGATGGTGAGGTCCTTGTAGTTGACCTGGCCGAGCAGCGTGCCGCCGGGGGCGAGGGCGTCGGGTTGCGACCCGGTGCCCCCGCCGGTTCCGGGCGCGCCTGTCACCTGGGGCTGAGGGGCGCCGCTCGCGCCCGAGGTCGGCGTCGACCCGTCCGCACCGACGGGCGTGAGGTCGTCGAGGCTCGGGAAGCAGCCGGTCAGCCCGACGAGGGCCAGCACCGAGACGGCGATGCCGACGGTCAGTCTTCTGCGCACGACCTGCACCTCTCCTGGTTCGTCGGGCCAGCCTAACCCGGAGCCACGGACAGCTCGCCCCGTCGGACCGGCACGAGGCCCAGCGCGTCGCCGTCCACCTGCTCGAAGGCGTCCAGGACCGCCCGCACGCTCGGCACGCGGTCACCGCCGCGTCCGTGGACGACGTGCACCACGCGGGCGAGCCCCTCGTCCAGGCCGACCACGCGCACCCCGGGAGGCACCGCGGCGGAGATCAACGACAGCCCCGGCAGCAGCGCGACGCCGAGCCCCGCCGCGACGAGCCCCAGCACGGCGAGGGCGTTGTCCGTCTCGAGCACGATCTCGGGCTCGAACCCGGACGCGGCGCACGTGGCGAGCAGGTGACCCCGGCAGCGCGGGCATCCGCCGATCCACCTCTCGTGTGCCAGGCCGGCGAAGTCGTCGCCGCGGACGAACGGGTGCGCCGTCGGCAGGACCAGCACCGTGCGGTCGACGAAGGAGGCGCGGTGCAGCAGCCCGTCGAGGTCGCGTTCGCCCCCGGGGTCGCCCCCGTGGCGGAAGGTGACCGCGACGTCCGCCGAGCCGTCCCGCAGTCGTGCCAGCGCCTCCGGCGGTTCCGCCTCGACGTAGTCGACCGTCAGGCCGGGATGCCGGTCGCGCAGCCGCGACAGCACGTCGGGGACGATCGTCGACGAGGCGCTGGGGAACCCGGCCAGCGTGACGCGGCCCGTGGCGACGCCGCCCAGGGCGTCGAGGTCCTGTCGCGCGGCGTCGAGAGCGGCCTGCACGTGGACGGCGTGGGCCGCGAGCCTCTGCCCGGCCTCGGTCAGGGCGACGCCGCGTCCCGCGCGCAGCACGAGCGGCTGACCGACCTGGCGTTCGGCCCGCCGGAGCTGCTGGCTGACGGCGGGTTGGCTGTAGCCGAGCAGGGCGGCGGCCGCCGTGATCGTGCCGGTGTCCGCGACGGCACGGACGACGCGTAGCGACGCGAGGTCGAGATCGTCGGTCATGCTCGAATCATAAGCCGGTGTGATGGATGACCTCAGACACTGGCGGTTGTCCCGCGATCTCGGCGGGTGGAGCCTGAGGGCATGACCGAGCCCCGTCCCGACCTCTTCGCCCCTGCCCCGGGCTACCTCGCGGCCTGCACCATGGGCTTGCCGATGCGGTCGACGGTCGACGCGCTCCGCATCGACCTCGACCGGTGGTCGTCCGGTCAGGCCGGTCCCGTCGCCTACGGCGCCGTCGTCGAGGAGGCGCGCGCGGCCTTCGCCCGGCTGGCCCGGGTCGACGTCGGCCGCGTCGCCATCGCGTCCCAGACGTCGGCGATGGTCGCCGTGATCGCGGCCTCGGTCCCGGACGGGGCCGAGGTGCTCGTGCCCACGAGCGACTTCAGCTCGATCGTCTACCCCTTCGTGGTTCAGGAGGCGCGGGGCGTCCGGGTCCGGAGCGTCCCGCTCGACGAGGTGGCCGGCTCCGTCGGGCCCGGCACGCACCTCGTGGCCTGGTCGGCCGTCCAGTCCGCCACGGGAGAGGTCGCCGACGACGCGGCCATCGTCGACGCGGCGGCCCGTCACGGGGCGCTCACGCTGTGCGACCTGACCCAGGCCGCGGGCGCGCGACCCGTCGACGCCTCGCGGTACGACGCCAGCGTCACCCACGCCTACAAGTGGTTGTGCTGCCCGCGCGGGGTGGCGTTCCTCACCCTGGGGGAGCGGCTCCAGCGCCTCCTGGTGCCGGCACAGGCTGGCTGGTACGCGGGCGACGACGTGTGGGGCTCGTGCTACGGCCCCGAGATGCGACTCGCCGCGGACGCCCGGGCGTTCGACGTCTCGCCCGCCTGGCAGGCCTGGGCCGGGGCGCTGCCCGCGCTCCGCACGTTCGCCGGGCTCGACGCCGACGAGACCTGGGCGCACGCCGCCGGGACGGGTGACGCGCTCTGCTCGCGGCTCGGGATCGAGGCGCAGGGCCGCGCGATCGTGACCTGGGCCGATCCCGACGGACGCGACCAGCGCCTCCTCGGCGACGCCGGTCTCGTGGTGTCGGGGCGCGCCGGTCGCGTCCGCGTGGCGTTCCACCTCTGGAACGACGAGAGCGACGTCGAGGCCGTCGCCGTCGCGCTCGGCCGGTGACGCGCCGCCGCTAGAGTTGCCGGGTACCTCGACCGACCGGGCACCCAGCTCGGGCCTCAACTCATCGGAGCATCACACGTGGCAGCACCCAACCGTCTCGATTCCGTCATCGCCCTGGCCAAGCGCCGCGGCTTCGTCTTCCAGTCGGGAGAGATCTACGGCGGTTCGCGCTCGGCCTGGGACTACGGGCCCCTCGGCGTCGCCCTGAAGGAGAACATCAAGCGCCAGTGGTGGCAGACCATGGTGCAGGGCCGCGACGACGTCGTCGGCCTCGACTCGGCGGTCATCCTGCCGCGTCAGGTGTGGGAGGCCTCGGGCCACGTCGAGGTCTTCAGCGACCCGCTGGTCGAGTCGCTGCACACCCACAAGCGCTACCGCGCCGACCACCTGCTCGAGGCGTACGAGGCCAAGCACGGCCACCCGCCCGAGAACGGCCTGGCCGACGTCCGCGACCCCGACACGGGGCAGCCCGGCTCGTGGACCGAACCGCAGAACTTCTCGGGCCTGCTCAAGACCTTCCTCGGCCCGGTCGACAACGAGCAGGGCATGGCCTACCTGCGGCCCGAGACCGCGCAGGGCATCTTCACCAACTTCGACAACATCCTGCAGTCGTCGCGCATCAAGCCGCCGTTCGGCATCGGTCAGATCGGCAAGAGCTTCCGCAACGAGATCACGCCCGGCAACTTCATCTTCCGCACGCGCGAGTTCGAGCAGATGGAGATGGAGTTCTTCGTCGAGCCCGGCACCGACGAAGAGTGGCACCAGTACTGGATCGACCAGCGGTTCCAGTGGTACGTCGACCTCGGCATCGACCCCGAGAACCTGCGCCTCTACGAGCACGCCGCCGAGAAGCTCTCGCACTACTCGAAGCGCACCGTCGACATCGAGTACCGCTTCCGGTTCGCCGGCGGCGAGTTCGGCGAGCTCGAGGGCATCGCGAACCGCACCGACTACGACCTTAAGACCCACGCCGCCGCCTCGGGCAAGGACCTGACCTACTTCGACCAGGCCAAGAACGAGCGCTGGACGCCTTACGTCATCGAGCCCGCGGCAGGCCTGACCCGCTCGCTCATGGCATTCCTCGTCGACGCCTACACCGAAGACGAGGCGCCGAACGCGAAGGGCGGTGTCGACAAGCGCACCGTCCTGAAGCTCGACCGGCGCCTGGCCCCGATCAAGGTCGCCGTCCTGCCGCTCAGCCGCAACGAGCAGCTGTCGCCGATGGCCCGAGGGCTCGCCGCCGACCTCCGCAAGTACTGGAACGTCGACTTCGACGACGCGGGGGCCATCGGCCGCCGCTACCGCCGCCAGGACGAGATCGGCACGCCGTTCTGCGTCACCGTCGACTTCGACTCGCTCGAGGACGACGCCGTGACCGTGCGCGAGCGCGACACCATGGCGCAGCAGCGCATCCCGCTGGCCGGGCTGAGGGCCTACCTGGCCGAGCAACTGCTCGGCGCGTAGCCGCCCGGGTCGCCCCCGCCCCCGACGGGCCCTCGTCGTGCACCCGCTGCACGTCGAGGGCCCGTTCCCTCGTGTCGGCAACTCCTGCCTCCTGCGCCGCCGCGCCCCGGGCGCCCGGGTCTCGTCGGCTCGAAGGGCACGGAGCAGGAGTTGTCGACCACCCTGGCCCGCGTCCGCCCTCGCCTCGCGGCCCGGCCGCCTGAGCTCCTGCCCGCACTCGCTCGCGCCCACCCGGCGCTCATCCACCCGGCGCTCATCCACCCCGCGCTCATCCACCCCGCGCTCACCCACCCGGCCTCAGCCCACCCGCCCTGGCGGCAACTCCTGCTTCCTGCCGCGACCTGAGCCCAGCACGCGGCGTGTCGTCCGTGGACGATGCACGAGGCAGGAGTTGCCCGCGCCCGACTGACGCTCCGTGCGACGAGGACTCGCCCCCAGGGTTCCCAGGTGAGGCCGCCGTCCCCAGATCGCCCGTACTCTCCACGGCAGAGGGGTGCCTCCCGGGACGCTGTGGGGCATGACCACGATCTCCGAACTCGTCTCCGACGCCGGTGGCTTGCTGCACAAGCGTGATCTCGTCGCGGCGGGTGCGACGGACCGCCATCTGACCGTCGCCGTCAGCTCCCGCACGGTCCGTCGACCCCGCCGCGGCTGGTATTCGACGTGGCCGCGCCATGATCCGCGTTTCGTGGCCGTCGCGGTGGGGGGACGCCTCACCGGTGCGGCCGCCCTGCACCAGCTCGGGGCGTGGTCGTGGCGACGTCCGCCGATCACGGTCTCGGTGCCCGAGACCGCGTCTCGCCTCCGACGGCGACGGGGCGTCCGCGTCGTCTGGGACCCCGTCGAACTCGGTTCCCGTGGCTCGACCTGGGCGGTGGACCCACGAGACGCTCTCGCCCGCGCGGTGGTCGAAGCGAAGTCCCTCGAGGACGCGGTCATCTTGGTCGACTGGGCACGCAGCGTCGGCATCGTGACCGACGACGAGGACGCCGCCGAGGTCCTGGCACGGAAACGCGCTGACGCTGCTGGGCTGGTGGCCTGGAGCGACGGGGGAGCCGAGAGCATCCTCGAGTCGACGGCCGGGACGAGGCTTCGGCGGGCCGGACACCACGTCGTGCGACAGGTGCCCGTCGGCACCACGGGCAAGATCCTCGACATGCTCGTCGACGGTGTCGTCGGTCTCGAGACCGACGGTCGCGAGCACCACGAGAGCCGCTTCGACCGGGACCGTCTCAAGGACGCAGACATCGCCCTCGACGGACATGTCCCGTTCCGGGCGGGGACGATCATGGTGCGAGACCTGTGGGCCCGCACGTCGGCCGCGATCGAGGCCCTGATCACCACGGCGGGCGGCCCGAGACCGGTGTCACGTGTCGGCAACTCCTGCCTCCCGCGTGTGCTCGGGCCGCGGGGCCGCAGGAACTGGCGGCTCGCCGCCCCGGGCCGACGCAGGAGGCAGGAGTTGCCGACAGGGGAAGGCGGGTGAGGGCCACGCGCGACGGGGTGAAGTGCGTGAGGGCGAAGCGGGACGGGGCGGTCGGAGTGGTGAGGGCGCGGGGAATGGTGAGGCCCCCGCGCGAGTTGGTCCTGCCGTGACCGCAGACTCCGCCACCCCGTCCGCGACCGTCAAGGTCGACATCTGGTCCGACATCGCCTGCCCGTGGTGCTTCATCGGCAAGCGCAAGTTCGAGGAGGCGGTCCGACGTTTCGACGGCCCCGTCGAGGTCGAGTACCACTCGTTCGAGCTCTCACCCGATACCCCGGTCGACTTCGAAGGCAACGAGGTCGACTTCCTCTCGAAGCACAAGGGGATGCCCGCCGACCAGGTCCGCGGCATGCTCGACACCGTCGCCGGCATCGCGTCCGAGGTCGGCCTCGCCTACGACTTCGACCACCTGCAGCACACCAACACGGTCAAGGCGCACGAGCTGCTGCACTTCGCCAAGGCCAACGGTCGCCAGGCCGAGATGAAGGAACGCCTCCTCCACGCCTACTTCGAGCAGGGCCGCCACGTGGGCCGCGTCGACGATCTCGTCGCGCTGGCCGGCGAGGTGGGCCTCGACGAGCAGGAGGCGCGCGAGGCTCTCGAGACCGGGCGCCACCTCGACGACGTGCGGGCCGACCAGGCGCAGGCGCAGGCCTTCGGCATCACCGGAGTTCCGTTCTTCGTCCTCGACGGCAAGTACGGCATCTCGGGCGCACAAGCTCCCGAGACCTTCGTCCAGGCCCTCGAGCAGGTCGCCTCCGAGGTGGCCCGATGAGCGATCCCACCGGGGTCGCGACGCCGCCCGTGCCGTTCACCATGCTCGGCGCACCGGATGCCGCCGCCTGCGAGGGGGACTCCTGCCTCGTCGACCTGCCGAGCACCGCCGGTGGGTCCTCCGACGGGGTCCCGGACGACGAGCCCGGGAGGCGCGGCGTCAGTCGCTGATGTCGGCCACGGTCGCGTCGTACCCGGCGATCAGGTCGTCGGCCTCGACGAAGGCGCTGAAGCCGTGGGCTCCGGCACCCAGGGCGACGCGCCTCCCGACGATGCGGGAGTCCGCGACCACCGGCCACGCGGTGGAGCTGCCCAGGGGAGTGATCGTGCCCCGTTCGTATCCGGTGACCTCGAGGGCGACGTCCGCGCTCGGCATCGACAGCTTGTTGACGCCGACGACCGCTCGGAGCTTCGCCCACGAGATCTGCCGGTCGCCCGGGACGAGCGCGAACAGGAACGACCCGTCGTGGCGTTTGACCACCAGGCTCTTCACGATGTCGGAGGGCTGCAGTCCGAGCAGCGCGGCAGCGGCCTCGAGCGAGTCGGCCGCCGGACGCGCCACGATCTCGACCGCGAGACCGCGTGCGGCGGCGTCCGTGCGCACCCGCCCCGTGCCGTCGACCCGCCCCGGGTCGCCCCCGACGTCCGCGTCGTCCACACCACTCGTCAGCCCGCCGTCGCTCATGGGAGAATCGTAACGATGTCCACCACCACCCTGCCCTCGCGCGGCCTCTCGATCGGTCCGATCGACGTGGCCTCGCCGGTCGTGCTCGCCCCCATGGCCGGCATCACCAACACGGCCTACCGCCGCCTCTGTCGCGAGTACGGCGCCGGTCTCTACGTCAGCGAGATGATCACGAGTCGGGCTCTGGTCGAGCGCACGCCCGAGTCGATGCGCCTCATCCAGCACCACGAGTCCGAGACCCCCCGCAGCATCCAGCTCTACGGCGTCGAGCCCAACACGGTGGCCGAGGCGGTCACCATGCTCGTCGCCGAGGACCGCGCCGACCACATCGACCTCAACTTCGGCTGCCCCGTCCCCAAGGTCACCCGCAAGGGCGGCGGTTCGGCCCTCCCCTGGAAGATCGGCCTCTTCCGCGAGATCGTCGAGGGTGCGGTCGCGGCCGCGGGTGACATCCCCGTGACCGTCAAGATGCGCAAGGGCATCGACGACGACCACCTCACCTACCTCGAGGCCGGTCGTGCCGCGCAGGGCGCAGGCGTGGCGAGCATCGCGTTGCACGCGCGCACGGCGGCCGACTTCTACTCGGGCACCGCCGACTGGTCGGCCATCGCGACCTTGAAGCAGACGATCACCGACGTGCCTGTCCTCGGCAACGGCGACATCTGGTCGGCGGCCGACGCGCTGCGCATGGTCGACGAGACCGGCTGCGACGGCGTGGTCGTCGGCCGGGGCTGCCTCGGCCGCCCGTGGTTGTTCGGTGACCTCGCCGCGGCCTTCCGCGGCGAAGACCTGAAGGCCGAGCCGACCCTCGGCGAGGTGGGTCGGGCCTTCCGGCGTCACGCCGAGCTCATGGTCGAGTTCTGGTCGGGCGACGAGCGGCGGGCCTGCCGCGACATGCGCAAGCACGTCGCCTGGTACTTCAAGGGTTACCCCGTGGGCGGTGAGGTCCGGGCGGCTCTCGCCCTGGCCGACTCGCTGCAGCAGATCGACGACCTGCTCGCCACGATGGACCCCGACGAGCAGTATCCCGGCGAAGCGGCCGAGGGGCCGCGGGGTCGTGCCGGCAGCCCCAAGCGTCCCGCCCTGCCCGACCGGTGGCTCGAGAGCCGCGACCTCGACGAGGCCTTCAAGGCCGAGCTCGCCGCGGCCGAACTGCACCACAGCGGCGGCTAGGCACGCCCGTCCGCGAGATTCCTTCCCGTCCCGACCGAGAGGCCCCGGTGTCCACCGAAGCCCTGCCGAGTGCCGCCCCCGGGTACGACCCCGCCGACTCCGAGCGTTGGTTGCCCGAGCAGCACTCCAACCGGCGCAGCGACTTCGCCCGCGATCGGGCCCGTCTGCTGCACTCGAGCGCGCTGCGGCGCCTGGCGGCGAAGACGCAGGTGTTAAGCCCGACCGCCGGTCTCGACTTCGCCCGCAACCGGCTGACGCACTCGCTCGAGGTAGCGCAGGTCGGTCGTGAGCTCGCGACGAGCCTCGGCCTCGACCCCGACGTCGTCGACACGGCCTGCCTCGCGCACGACCTCGGCCACCCGCCGTTCGGGCACAACGGCGAGCGGGCCCTGAACGAGTGGTCGTCCGACATCGGCGGCTTCGAGGGCAACGCGCAGACCCTCCGGCTGCTGACGCGCATCGAACCGAAGGTGATCGACGCGACCGGGCGCAGTTTCGGGCTGAACCTGACCCGCGCCAGCCTCGACGCCAGTTGCAAGTACCCGTGGCCGGCAGCCCAGGGCATCCCCGACCCGGGCGGTCGGATGAAGTTCGGCTTCTACGACGACGACACGGCCGCCTTCGAGTGGCTGCGCCGGGGTGCCCCGCGTCGGCGACGGTGTGTCGAAGCCCAGGTGATGGACCTCAGTGACGACATCGCGTACTCCGTCCACGACTTCGAGGACGCCGTGGTCAACGGGTACGTCGACGTCGCCGCCCTGGGGGCCCGGGTCGACCACGACTCGCTCGTCACGGCCATGCACGCGTGGGTCGGCGGCGAGCTCAGCCGCGACGAGCTGACCGAGGCCTTCGACCGGTTGCAGGCGCTGCCGTTCTGGCTCGAGTCGTACGACGGCAGCCGGTTCGCGCAGGCCCGCCTCAAGAACCTCACGAGTCAGCTGATCGGCCGGTTCGCCGGCTCGGCCACGCAGGCCACCCGCGACTCGTATCCCGGTGACGCCCTGATGCGCTTCGGTGCCTCGGTCGTCGTCGCCCCCGACGTGATCGGCGAGATCGCCGTGCTCAAGGGCATCGTCGCGGCCTTCGTCATGACGAGCGACGACCGGCAGCCGATCTACCTGCGGCAGCGCGAGGTGCTCACCGGCCTCGCCGACGCCCTCTGGCAGGCGGGCCCTTCCGAACTCGACCGGGGCTTCGCGGCCGACTGGGCCTCGGCCGACGACGACGCCGCGAGGCGTCGGGTCGTCGTCGACCAGGTCGCTTCGCTGACCGACCAGAGCGCCATGGCCTGGCACGACCGGCTCACCGCCGGCCGCTGAGCCCCCCGAGGAGGCGCGGGTCCTCCCCAGCCCCACCGCGCCTCCTCGTCCTCCCGCGGTCGGCCCACCGGGTCGGCGCCGTCGGTCCCGCGACCTAGAATCGACACGTGCCCGGCCTGATCAAACGCAACGACATCGACGAGGTCCGGTCGCGCACCAACATCGCCGACATCGTCGGCGACCACGTCACGCTCAAGGGTGCCGGTGTGGGGTCGCTTAAGGGCCTCTGTCCGTTCCACGACGAGCGAAGCCCGAGCTTCCACGTGCGACCCCAGGTGGGTCGCTACCACTGCTTCGGCTGCGGTGAGGACGGCGACGTCTTCAGCTTCGTGATGAAGACCGACCACACGACCTTCCAAGAGGCGGTCGAGCGCATGGCGGCGCGCATCGGCTTCGAGCTGCACTACGAAGACGGCGGCCAGGCCAGCGACCACGGCAACCGGGCGCGACTGATCTCGGCGAACGAGGCCGCCCGAGAGTTCTTCGTGGACCACCTGACGGCCGCCGACGCCGAGCCCGCCCGGCGCTTCCTCGGCGAACGGGGTTTCGACCCGGCCGCGGCCGAGCGGTTCGGCGTCGGCTTCGCGCCGAAGTCGTTCGACGCCTTGCGGTCCCACCTCAAGGGGCTCGGCTACCGCGACGAAGAACTCGTCACCGCGGGGCTGCTGAGCCAGGGCGACCGCAGTCCCTACGACCGCTTCCGGGGGCGGCTGGTGTGGCCGATCCGCGACGTCACGGGGTCGACCATCGGCTTCGGCGCCCGTCGGTTGCTCGAGGACGACAAGGGGCCGAAGTACCTCAACACCCCCGAGACGCCGATCTACCACAAGTCCCAGGTGCTCTACGGGCTCGACCTGGCCCGTCGTGACATCTCGAAGGGCAAGCAGGTCGTCATCGTCGAGGGCTACACCGACGTCATGGCGTGCCACCTGGCCGGGGTCACGACGGCCGTGGCGACCTGCGGCACGTCGTTCGGCGTCGAGCACATCAAGCTGTTGCGTCCCATGCTCGGTGACGTCAGCGGGGCCGACACGTCGACCGGCGGTGAGGTCGTGTTCACCTTCGACCCCGACGAGGCGGGCCAGAAGGCGGCGTCCCGCGCGTTCGCCGAAGAACAGCGGTTCGCCGCACAGACCTTCGTCGCCGTCGCTCCCGACGGGCTCGACCCGTGCGACCTCAGGCTGAACCGTGGCGACGACGCCGTGCGCCGTCTCATCACGACCAAGCGTCCGATGTTCGAGTTCATGATCCGTCGCCTCATCGACGGGCACGACCTCGAGACGGTCGAGGGTCGCGTGTCGGCGCTCCGGGCGGCTTCCCCGGTGGTGGCCGGCATCCGCGACCGGTCGATGACGCAGGGCTACGTGCGGTCGCTGGCGGGTTGGCTGGGGCTCGATCCGGCCGACGTGGCGAGATCTGTCGACGACGCGGGTCGCGCCTCCTCGGCCCAGAACGCGCTCGAGCGGTCGCAGCCCAAGAGCGTCACCGACGGCCGGCAGTCGATCACGAGCCTGCCGCCGGTGCCCGACGAGCCGGCCGGCCCGAGCCTGCTCACGCTGCCGGGAGACCTGACCACCCGGACCGAGCGCGACGCGCTCATGGCGATGCTCCAGCACCCGGCGACGGTCGGCTTCGAGCTCATGCAGCGAGCGGCCCGGGCACGCATCGAGAACAGCGCCCTGGCGGTCGTCCGCGACGCGATCGGGGCGAGCCTCGACCGCTTCGACTCGGCCGACTGGCTCGACGTCGTCCTCGGCCAGACCCCGTCGCCGTTCGACGCCCTGGCCAAAGAGCTCGCCGTCGCCCCCATCCCCGAGCGCGAGGGGCGCGAGATCACGACCTACTGTCGAGGCATCGTCGTCTCGATCGTCGAACGCGACCTCATCCGCGAGAAGTCCGAGCTGCTCGGTCAGTCGTTCCGCACCGACATGAAGTCCGAGCCCGAACGCTGGCGCGAGATCCAGGTGCGCATCGCCGCGGTCGAGGCCGAGCGCCGGTCCGTCCGTCAAGAGTGACGTCGTCGGACGTGTCGCGGGCCTCCGTTCCTGTACGCGCATACATCGAGTGCGTCCGCCGTCGGGCCCGACCGGACCAGTTGGCAAGGGTTCGTTGCGGGCCTGTAAACAGTTGCGCGATGAGTCCGTCTCAGGCTCACGTGTGTGTTACCAATGGACGTTCCCTGAAACGGCCGCGTCCACAGCACGGCCCGGGGCCCCTTGCACACAGAGAAAGAGGTAACCGGATATGACATCCGACTCCACGCTCGCCCGACGCGCCCTCGCCGTCGTCGGTGGCGCCGCTGCCACCGCACTCGTCCTCTCGGGCTGCGCCTCCGGTGGGGACGCGACCGACGCCCTCGACGGTCTCAGCATCGGCACGACCGACGTCATCACGTCGCTCGACCCGGCCGGTTCGTACGACAACGGGTCGTTCGCCGTCCAGAACCAGGTGTTCGGCTTCCTGACGAACGCCCCGTACGGCAGCCCCGACGTCGAGCCCGACCTGGCCGAGTCCGCCGACTTCACCAGCCCGACCGAGTACACGGTCAAGCTGAAGGACGGTCTGACCTTCGCGAACGGCAACGCGCTCACCTCGAGCGACGTCAAGTTCAGCTTCGACCGCCAGCTGGCCATCGCCGACCCCAACGGCCCGTCGTCGTTGCTCGGCAACCTGGCGAGCACCGATGCGCCGGACGACACGACCGTCGTCTTCACGCTCAAGTCGGCCGACCAGACCTGGCCCCAGGTGCTCTCGAGCCCCGCCGGACCCATCGTCGACGAGGACGTCTTCTCGGCGACCGGGCTGACCGACGCCGACGACATCGTCAAGGGCGACGCCTTCTCGGGCCAGTACACGATCACCGACTACTCGCAGAACGAGACGATCGCCTACGCGGCGAACGACGCCTACGACGGCGTGCTCGGTGCTCCGAAGACCGACTCGGTCACGGCGACGTACTACACCGAAGAGACCGACCTGAAGCTCGCCGTCCAGAACGGTGACGTCGACGTCGCGAACCGCAGCCTGAGCCCGACCGACCTGGCCGACCTGGCCAAGGACGACGCACTCACCGTGCACAACGGCCCCGGCGGCGAGATCCGCTACCTGGTGTTCAACTTCAACACCATGCCCTACGGCGCCACGCAGCCCGACGCCGACCCGGCCAAGGCTCTGGCCGTGCGTCAGTCGGTGGCCGACACGGTCGACCGTGCCGCCCTCGCCAAGGACGTCTACAACGACACCTACACGCCGCTCTACTCGGTCGTCCCCGACGGCCTGACCGGCGCGACCAAGCCCCTCGAGAGCCTCTACGGCGACGGCCAGGGCGGCCCCGACGTCGACAAGGCCGCCGCGGCCCTGTCGGCCGCCGGCGTCAGCACCCCGGTGTCGATCGACCTGCAGTACAGCCCCGACCACTACGGTGCGTCGAGCGACGAAGAGTACGCACTGATCAAGTCGCAGCTCGAGGCGAGCGGCCTGTTCACCGTGAACCTGCAGTCGACCCTCTGGGACACTTACAGCACCGAGCGCCGCGAGGACGCCTACCCCGTGTACCAGCTGGGTTGGTTCCCCGACTTCTCGGACGCCGACAACTACCTGACGCCGTTCTTCAGCGCGGACAACTTCGTCGGCAACCACTACGACAGCCCGACCGTCCAGGGTCTGCTGACGCAAGAGATCGGTGAGCAGGACGCCTCGGCCCGCGAGGCGACCATCGGCCAGATCCAGGACGCCGTCGCGGCCGACCTGCCGACGCTGCCGCTGTTGCAGGGCACGCAGGTCGTCGTCTCGCAGTCCGACGTGAAGGGCGTGGACGACACGCTCGACGCGTCGTTCAAGTTCCGTTACGGTGCGCTGAGCCGCTGACGCGCCTCCCCGTCCCCTGAGCCCCGCCGGTCCGCCGGTCGGTCTCGGGGGCCGGGGGACTCCGCACCACGGCCGTACGCCGAGGGGGCGACCCGCGACACCGCGGGGCGCCCCCTCCGGCCTGCGACCGGCACCACACCATCGAAAGGCCCAACGACGTGACCCTGATCACCGACGGCTCCCTCACGGCGCCGCCCACCTCCAGCCCCGGGAAGTCCCGAAGTTCCGGGGGCGGCGGCCTCGGACGCTACATCGTGATCCGCGCGATCCTGATCGTGCCCACCGTGTTCATCCTCGTCACGCTCGTGTTCTTCCTGATGCGCGTGGTCGGCAACCCGATCACCGCCTCCGTCGGGGGCCGTCTCACCGAGGCCCAGCTGCAAGAGCGTCTCGCCGCCGCGGGCTACGACCGTCCGGTGATCGTCCAGTACCTCGAGTACCTCGGCCAGATCGTCCGGGGCGACTTCGGCACCACCGCGACCGACAACCGCGAGATCAGCGGCATCCTGCTGCAGTACGGCAGCGCCACCATCGAGCTGGTCTTCTACGCACTGATCGTCGCGCTCGTGCTGGGCATCCCGCTCGGCATGCTCGCCGCCTACGTCCGCGACCGCTGGCCCGACGCGATCCTCCGCGTGCTCGCGATCCTGGCCTACGCGACCCCGGTCTTCTTCGCCGGGCTGCTGCTCAAGCTCACCTTCTCGGTCTGGCTCGGCTGGCTGCCCCTCGGCGGTCGCGCCAGCACGCGCGTCGCGATCGCGCTGGGTCGCATCGACAACCCCACGGGCATCTACATCGTGGACGCCCTGCGGACCGGCAACTCGACGATCATCGTCGACGTCCTCTCGCACGCCGTGCTGCCCGCCCTCGCGCTCGGCGTCCTGACCGCCGGCATCTTCCTGCGCCTCGTGCGCACCAACGTGATCGGCACGCTCGGTTCCGAGTACGTCGACGCGGCCCGGTCGCGGGGCGTCAGCGAGTTCCGCCTCGTCCGGGCGCACGCGCTCAAGCCCGCCCTCATCCCGATCATCACCGTCATGGGCCTCCAGATCGCGATGCTGCTCGGCGGCTCGGTGCTGACCGAGACGACCTTCGGCTGGCGGGGGCTCGGCTTCCAGCTGCAGCAGTACCTGTCGGCCCGCGACTTCATCGCCGTGCAGGGCATCGTCGCCGTGCTCGCCGTCATCGTCGCCGTGACCAACTTCGTGGTCGACGTGATCGCCGCCCTGATCGACCCCCGCGTGAGGTACTGACCATGACCGATGCTGCCGTCGCGGCCGACCGCCGCGAACCCCTCTACAAGCGTCTCCCCGTCGTCGCCCAGATCCGCCGCTCGGTGGGACTGCAGCGCGGCATGCTGCTGACCGGCGTCGTCATCGTCGCCGTGTTCGTGCTGCTGGCGATCTTCGCCCCGCTCATCGCCCCCTACGGCTTCGGCCAGCTGCGCGGTGCCACCGAGGCCTTCCCGCGCCAGGCGCCGCCCTCGGCCGAGCACCTGTGGGGCACCACGGTCGGTGGCTACGACGTGTTCAGCCGCGTCATGTGGGGCACCCGCACCGCCGTGGCCGTGGTCATCGTGGCCGTCGTGCTGTCGATCACGATCGGCGTGACGCTCGGCCTGATCTCGGGCTACCTGGGCGGGTGGCTCGACCGGGTGCTCGTCGTCATCGCCGACGCCGTCTACGCGTTCCCGTCGCTGCTGCTCGCCATCGTCGTCTCGATCGTCATCAGCGGCGGCCAGTCCAGCCTCTGGGGCGGCATCGTCTCGGCGGGCATCTCGATCACCGTGGTCTACGTCCCGCAGTACTTCCGGGTCGTCCGCGCCGAGGCCACCAGGCTCAAGGCCGAGGCGTTCGTCGAGTCCGCCAAGGTGAACGGCAGCAGCACGGGCCGCATCATGTTCAAGCACGTCCTGCGCAACGCCACGCGCAGCCTGCCCCTGATCCTCACGCTCAACGCGTCCGAGGCCATCCTGACCCTGGCGGCCCTCGGCTTCCTGGGCTTCGGCATCGGTCCGACCGCGGCGGCCGAGTGGGGCTACGACCTGAACCGCGCCCTGTCCGACACGGCCAGCGGCATCTGGTGGACCGGCGTGTTCCCCGGTGCGGCGATCGTCCTGATGGTGCTCGGCATCACGCTGATGGGCGAGAGCCTGAACGACCTGGCCGACCCGCGCCTCCGGACCCGCCGTCGCGCGAAGCGCAAGACGAAGGCCGGCCGCGGTGCCGAGCAGGTACCGACCACGACGAACGACGAGGTGACCGCATGACCGCCGACACGACCACGACCGGCCGACCGGCGGCCCCGCGCGACGAGCGCCCCGTCGCCGTCGGCATCACCGACCTCGAGGTCACCTTCGCGACCGACGGTGGCGACGTCGCCGCCGTGCAGGGCGTGACGCTCGACGTCCGCGCCGGCGAGGTGCTGGCCATCGTCGGCGAGTCGGGCAGCGGCAAGACCGTGACCGCCAAGACGATCCTGGGCCTGTTGCCCGAGACGGCGGTCGCCACCGGTGCCGTGCTGCTCTCGGGGCAGAACGTCCTCGAGGTCGGCCCGAAGAAGGTCCGCGAGCTGCGCGGCACCGACGTCGCCATGGTCTTCCAAGAGCCGTCCACCGCGCTCAACCCCGTCTACACGGTGGGCTGGCAGATCGCCGAGGGCCTGCGGGCCCACGGCAAGGTCGGACGCAAGGAGGCGCGGGTCAAGGCGATCGACATCCTGCGTCGCGTGGGCATCCCCGACCCCGAGACCCGCGTCGACTACTATCCGCACCAGTTCTCGGGCGGGCAGAAACAGCGCGTGGTGATCGCGATGGCGCTCGTCCTCGACCCGTCGGTGATCGTCGCGGACGAGCCGACCACGGCCCTCGACGTGACCGTGCAGGCCGAGATCCTCGACCTGCTGCGCCGCTGCCGCGACGAGTTCGGCACGGCCATCGTCCTGATCACGCACAACATGGGCGTCGTCGCCGACCTCGCCGACCGGGTCGCGGTCATGTACCTCGGCAAGGTCGTCGAGCAGGCTCCCGCCGTCGAGCTGTTCGCGAACCCGCGGGACGACTACACCAAGCGCCTCCTCGGCTCGGTGCCGAAGCTCGAGGCCCGCGGTCACACGCAACAGGAGCAGCCCGCCGACAGCGAGGTCGTCGTCCGCGCCCGCGGACTCGAGATCGAGTACCCGGGCCGCCTCGGCCGCGGCGGCTTCCGGGCCGTCAAGGGCGTCGACTTCACGATCGCCCGCGGCGAGGTGCTCGGCCTGGTCGGCGAGAGCGGTTCGGGGAAGACCACGATCGGGCGGGCCATCGCCGGGCTGACGAAGGTCACCGGCGGGTCGCTCGAGGTGCTCGGCATCGAGATGAACGGGGTGCACGAGCGCGACTTCAAGCCGAAGCGCGCCGACATCGGCTTCGTCTTCCAGGACCCCGCGTCGAGCTTCAACCCCCTGCTGACGATCGCCGAGTGCGTGGCCGAGCCGCTCATCGTGCACGGCCGCGCGAGGGACGCCCGGGCCGCCCGTCCGCGCGTCGACGAACTGCTCGAGGCGGTCCAGCTGCCCAAGTCGTTCGCCGACCGCTACCCCCACGAGCTCAGTGGCGGGCAGCGCCAGCGGGCGAGCCTCGCCCGGTCGCTCGCCCTCGACCCGACGTTGCTGATCGCCGACGAGCCCACCAGTGCCCTCGACGTGTCCGTGCAGGCCCGCGTGCTCGAGTTGTTCACCGAACTGCAGTCGCAACTGGGCTTCGCCGCCCTGTTCATCAGCCACGACCTCGCCGTCGTCAACATGCTGGCCGACCGGATCGGCGTGCTGTTCCACGGCGACCTGATCGAGAGCGGTCCGAACGACCAGGTCCTCGGCGCCCCCGAGCACCCCTACACGCAGCGCCTGCTGGCGTCGTTGCCGGTGCCCGATCCGATCGAGCAGGCGTCTCGTCGCGAGCGGTTGGCCGCCCTGGACCGGCGGGCGGCGGGCGACGCCGCCCTCGGCACCGCCACCGACGGGGCGGCCTGACGGTGCCGGGTCGCGAGCTCGACCTCGACCAGCCGGTCGTCACCGACGACCTCTCGCTGCTCTACCCGGCGCGGGCGGGCCACCCGGCCGTGCGGGCCGTCGACGGGGTGACCCTGCGGGTCGAGCCGGGAGAGATCGTCGCCGTGCTCGGCGAGAGCGGCTCGGGCAAGTCGACGCTCGCGATGGCCCTGGCCGGGCTGACCGGCACGGGACGCGTCGACGAGGGTCGACCCCGTCTGGTCGGCGGCACCGCGCGCGTCTTCGGCCAGGACGTCGGCAAGCTCTCGGGCCGACGACGCGACCGGCTCTCGGCCATGGTTGGCTACCTGGCGCAGGACGACGGCGAACGGCTGAGCCCCGACCTGACCGTCGGCGAGGCCATCGCCGAGCCGATCTACCAGCGCGACCGGAAGTTCGACCGCACCGAGGCCGGGCGCATCGTCGCCACGCTCGTCGACGGCGTGCACCTGCCGCTCGGCACCATGCTCAAGCAGACCTGGGAGCTCAGCTCGGGTCAGCGTCAGCGCGTCGCGCTGGCTCGCAGCCTCGTCCTCGAGCCGCCCCTGCTGATCGCCGACGAGCCCGCTCGCGGCGTCGACGTGCTCGTCCGCCAGGCCGTCCTCGACGTCATCAAGAACCTCCACGAGGGACGTCAGTTCTCGGCGCTCGTCGTGACGTCGTCGGTGGCCGAGGCGCGGGCCATCACCGACCGCGTCGCCGTCATGCGGGGCGGTCGTCTGGTCGGGCTGGGCGACATCGACGACGTGCTCCGGACCGGCATCGACCCGTACGTCAAGGTGCTCTCGCAGACCACGCCGATCGACATCATCCGCCCCGAAGAACGTGAGTCCGGGCGCCCCCTCGATCCCGACGCCGAGCGCCGCGGCGACCAGGCACCGTGACCACCGAGCCGGCTTCGGGCCCCGCCCCGGCGGACGCCGCCCGCGCCACGGCGGACGCCGCCCGCGAGACGAGCCCAGGAGGCGCGCGCGGCCACCGCGCGGTCGTCACCCCGGGCCCCGTCCTCGCGCCTGCGCGTCGCCCGACCGCGGGCGCCGTGTCGGTGGCCCCCCGCCCGACCCCGGTCTTCGTCGACGCCGTGCGTGCCGGGGGAGCGGAGGTCGTCCCGCTCGGTCCGGACACCCGTGGCCTGGTCTGGCTCTCGTACCGCGACGCCAACGGCCTCGCGCGGGCCCTGGACGAGAACCCGGGCGTCGAGTGGGTGCAGCTGCCCTACGCCGGGGTCGACGCCTTCGCCGAGGTCATCGCCGCGCGTGCCGATCGCGCGCTGCCGCTCTGGACCAGCGCGAAGGGGGCGTTCGCCGAGCCCGTGGCCGAACACGCCCTCATGCTGGTGCTGTCGTTGCTGAGGGTCGTCCCCCAGCGCGTGCGCGCGACGTCCTGGGCCACCGAACAGCAGGGCCGCTCGCTCTACGGCCGGCACGTCGTCATCGTCGGCGCCGGCGGCATCGCGATCGAGCTGATGCGCCTCCTGGCCCCGTTCGACGTCAGCGTGACGATCGTGCGCCGGTCGAGCGAGCCCGTGCCCGGGGCCGACCGCACGCTCCCCGTCGAACGCCTGGACGAGGTGCTGCCCGGGGCCGACGTCCTCGTCCTCGCCGCTGCGGCCACGCCCGGCACGTCGGGCCTCCTCGACGCCCGTCGGCTCGCCCTGCTGCCCGAGACGGCCGTGCTCGTGAACGTCGCGCGGGGCAGCCTGGTCGACACGGACGCCCTCGTCGACGCGGTCCGCGCGGAGCGTCTCTGGGGAGCCGGGGTCGACGTCACGAGGCCCGAGCCGCTCCCCGACGGTCACCCGCTCTTCGGCGAGCCGCGCGTCATCGTCACGCCGCACCAGGCGGACACCCCCGAGATGACGGCCCCGTTGCTGGCCGAACGCATCCGGCACAACGTGCGGGCGTTCCTCGGCGACGGCGAGTTCGTCGGGGTCGTCGACCCGCACGACGGGTACTGACGCCGGGGCCGGAGTCGTCCGACGCGCCGCGTCACCACCGTGGTCCGTGGGGGTCCCAGATCTTTGCTAGAGTTGTCTCCGCTGTCACGGATGAAAGTCCGGGGCGGTTGCCATTCCTCGATAGCTCAATTGGCAGAGCAGCCGGCTGTTAACCGGCAGGTTGTTGGTTCGAGTCCAACTCGGGGAGCGAAGGCCCAGAGGCTCCACCCTCTGGGCCTTTTCTCTTGCTCCGGTCCGTCTCCAGCATTTTTCTCCCGCCCGTTCCGTGCCGGGGCCGAACGAGAAGGAGGCGCGTCCTGCGGTTCGCAGGACGCGCCTCCTTCGTCGTCGGGTCGGCTCGGTCCGAGGTCAGTCCTCGAGGTGGTCGACTCCCGGCAGCCAGGTGCTTCCCGGCTGGCCCCAGCCCTTCTTGCGGACGGCCTTGGCGGCCGCCTTGTGGAACGGGTGCTCGAGCCGGTCCGCGTAAAGGATGCCGTCGAGGTGGTCGTACTCGTGCTGGAAGATGCGCGCGAGCCAGCCCCAGGCCTCGATCTCGACCTCGTCGCCGTCGAGGTCGGTGGCCCGCAGCACGACACCGTCGGCGCGGCGCAGCGGGAACCTCTCGCCCGGCACCGACAGGCACCCCTCGGACTCCGAGTCGTCGTCGAGCGGCTCGATCGAGAGCGGGCTCTGCCAGAGCGTCGGGTTGATCGCGACGCCCCGCCACAGCTCGCCGTCGTCGTCGGTCCACGAGTAGACGAACAGGCGCTTGCCGACGCCCACCTGAGGGCCCGCGAGGCCGACGCCCGGGGCGGCGTCCATCGTCTCGAACATGTCGGAGACGAGGGTGCGGAGCTCGTCGTCGACGACGGTCACCTCGGAGGCGGGGGAGTGGAGCACGGGGTCACCCGTGATGGAAATGGGTCGAACGGCCATTCGTCCAGACTATCCAGCGCCACGGCGCTAGCGTGGACGCCGTGACGACGGACATCGGGGAGCTCACCCAGCAGGTATCCCTGACCCCCTACCAGGCGCTCGGAATCCCCATCGCCCTGATCGGCGCCGTGTTCCTGTCGATCGGCGCGCAGCTGCAACACCAGGGCGTCGCCAAGGTCGAGCGGCGGATCGGTGCGGCCAAGAGCGGCATGAACGTCCGCCAGGTGCTCGCCCTCGTCGGCCGTCCCTCCTGGGTGCTGGGCACGCTGATGCTCGGCCTCGCGATCCTGTTCCAGCTGACCAGCCTGCGCATCGCCCCGTTGCTCGTCGTGCAGCCGCTCGGTGCGGTGGCGCTCGTGATCACGGCGGTCCTCAACTCCCGGTCCACCGGGCGACGGCTCGACCGTCGCGCCAAGCGGGCGATCCTCTTCTGCGTCGGCGGGGTCGGGCTCTTCGTCACCGTGGCGGCCTTCACGGCGATCGAACCCGAGATCACGACCCGACAACTCGTCACCGTGCTCGTCATCCTCGCCGTCGTCGGAGCCGTGCTGGGCGTCGCCTTCGCCCTGCTGCGTCGACGCCGCAGCGCGTTGTTCTACATCATCGCGGCCGGCGTGCTCTACGGCTTCGTGGCCACCCTCGCGAAGGTCGTCCTCAACCGCGTCTTCGCCGGCAACTTCGACTGGTTGACGATCGTCTGCATCGTCTTCCTGCTCGCCGCGGGCCTGCTCGGCGGGTACTTCGTGCAGAACGCCTACTCGTCCGGGCCGCCCGACCTCGTCATCGCCGGCCTCACCGTCGTCGACCCGCTCATCGCGGTCGGCATCGGCATCGTCGTGCTGGGCGAGGCGCAGAACGCCCCCGCGATCGCCGGGGTCTTCTTCGTCATCGCGGCCGCGATCGCCGTGTACGGCGTGTTCCAACTCGCCAAATACCATCCCCAGACCCGAGCCTGAGCTACCGTGGGGTCGTCTCGTCCGTCGGTCCCACCACCGTGCGGATGCCTGACACGACGCACACCTCACCGAGCACGAGAAGGACGCCACGACCCGTGACACCTGCCCCGACGCCCTCGGAACCCGGCCCGACCGACGACGCGACGTCGCCTGACGCCGCGACCCGCGCCTCCTCGGGGCCGTCCGACCGGCTGACCGTCCTGATCGCGGGCGACACCTTCCCGCCCGACGTCAACGGCGCCGCCAACTTCACCGAGAGGCTCGCCGTGGGCCTCGCCCAGCGTGGGCACGACGTCCACCTCATGGTGCCGGCGGCCAGTCGTCACCACGGCACCTTCCTCGAGCAGCACGGCGGCGTCACGCTGACCGTCCACCGGCTCTACTCGACCCGCTGGCCTCTGCACGACTGGCTGCGCTTCGCGACACCGTGGCGCGTGCAGGAGCACGCCGAGAAGATCTTCGACGAGATCCACCCCGACGTCGTGCACATCCAGTCGCACATCGTGATGGGCCGGGGCGTGGCGCAGGTCGCCGAGCGCCGGGGCGTGCGCATCGTCGCGACGAACCACTTCATGCCCGAGAACCTGCTCGAGCACACCGGTCTGCCCAAGGGCCTCCGTGCGAAGGCGACCCAGATGGCGTGGAACGACGCGAGCAAGACGTTCCACAAGGCCGCGGCGATCACGACGCCCACGCAGAAGGCGGCGACGTTCCTCGAGAAGTCGGTCGCGGTCACCGGCGTGCTCGCCGTCTCGTGCGGCATCGAGGCCGGTCACTACACCGCCCTCGACACCCGTCCCGTCGAGAACCGCATCGTGTTCGTCGGCCGGGTCACGGCCGAGAAGCAGATCGACGTGCTGCTCAAGGCGATGACCCTGCTCGACCCGTCCCTCGGTGCCACGTTGACGATCGTGGGCGGGGGAGACCTGTTCAAGCAGCTCCAGGCGACCAGTCGCGACCTGGGTCTGGCCGACGTCGTGACCTTCGTCGGGTACCTGTCGGACGACGAGTTGCGCCGCACGCTCACCGAGTCGACCGTTTTCGCGATGCCGTCGATCGCCGAGCTGCAGAGCATCGCCAGTCTCGAGGCCATGGCCTCGGGCCTGCCGATCGTGGTGGCCGACGCGATGGCCCTGCCGCACCTGGTCGACGAGGGTGAGAACGGCTACCTCTTCCGTCCGGGGGACAGCCGCGACCTCGCCGACAAGCTCACGACGGTTCTGACCGCGACCGACGACGACTACCTCGCCATGCGCCGGGCCAGCCTGAAGATGATCGAGGGGCACGACATCGACCGCACGATCAGCGTGTTCGAGAGCCTGTATCGTGGTCAGCCGGTGGTCCCCTCCACCGACGCGGCGTCCGACCGCGCGCACTGACGGTCGACCGCGGCTCCGCCCCGGCCGACCCCGGTTCGTACCGATGGGCCGACGCGGGGGGCGGTAGCTCAGCCGGTTAGAGCAGTCGACTCATAATCGATCGGTCACGGGTTCAAGTCCCGTCCGCCCTACTCGTCGTCTTCGGTCGCGCTCTGCCGCCGGCATGGGCTCATCCGGCCTACGGGCCTGCTGTGAGCGCGGCCGTGTCGTCGCGTGGCGCCCGTCGCGCATGGCACGATGTCGTCCATGTTCACCAGACGGCCCCGACAGCCGGAACCCGAACCCGACGCCTGGGGTAGCGATTCCTCCTCCCCCTCCTCCGACGACGACGGGCGCTCCGGTTTGGCGCGCATGGGGGTGGGCGCGCAGGTGTACGTGCTCGACTCCGACGAAGACCCGGCGACGCCGTTCCCGTACGGCCCGACCGGCATCGTGGTCCGGGCCGGCGGCAGTGCCTGGCAGGGCGTGTCGGCGATCGGCGGCTCGGCTCGCACCTGGTGGGTCGAGTTCGACTCGCCCCAGATCGACCGTGACGGCGACGGACCCGTCTCGCAGGCGCAGGTCGCCGAGCGCTGGCTACGCCTCGCCCCCCTCGCCTGAACCCCCGCCCCCGCCGCACCCCTGCGCCGCCGGAGCGCCCGGCCCCGCCGCACCCCTGCACCGCCGGACCGCCCGGCCCGTCCGCCCGGCCCGCACCGCCCGGCCCGCACGTCCTCTCGTCCCGCGCCAGCCTCACCCGTACTTCCCGCACGACCTCCCCTCCCGCCCACACCAGCCCCTCCAGCCCCTCCCGCTTCGGACCCCGTCGTGTGGTCGGCAACTCCTGCCTCCTGCAGCACCGGTCGGCTCGGGCGCCGTGTTTTCGGGCCCGGGCTTCGGCGGTGCAGCACCAGTCCGGAGTTGCCGACGCGTGTGGGTAATTCCTGGCTCCTGCAGCACCGGTCGGCGCGGGGCCCGTGTTTTCGGGTCTTGGCATCGGCGGTGCAGCACCAGTCCGGAGTTGCCGACACGAGCCGGTAACTCCTGCCTCCTGGTGCACCGATCGGCGCGGGGCCCGTGTTTTCGGGCCTTGGCTTCGGCGGTGCAGCACCAGTCCGGAGTCGCCGACGCGGCGAACGCCGCACACCGGGGTCGAGGTCGAGGTCGGGGCCGGGGCCGAGGCCGGGGTCGGGGTCGGCGTCGGGCGCGGCACGTTCACGACGACAGTCGCACGTCCGGGAATGCCACGCCCCACGCTCCGGTTCACCGAAGTGCATGCAAACGCATGCAGATGTTCTAAGGTGGAGCAATGCAGTTCGGAATCTTCAGCGTCGGCGACATCACGACCGACCCCACCACCGGCGTCACCCCGACCGAGGGCGAGCGCCTCAAGGCGATGGTCACCATCGCGAAGAAGGCGGAAGAGGTCGGCCTCGACGTCTACGCGGCGGGCGAGCACCACAACCCGCCCTTCGTGAACTCGAGCCCGACGACCCTCCTCGCCTACATCGCCGCGCAGACCGAGCGCATCGTGCTCAGCACGGCCACGACCCTCATCACCACGAACGACCCGGTCAAGATCGCCGAGGACTTCGCGCTGCTGCAGCACCTCGCCGGCGGTCGTGTCGACCTCACGCTCGGCCGCGGCAACACGGGCCCGGTCTACCCCTGGTTCGGCAAGGACATCCGCCAGGGCATAAACCTCGCGATCGAGAACTACGCCCTGCTGCACCGCCTCTGGCGCGAGGACGTCGTCGACTGGAAGGGCCACTTCCGCACCCCGCTCCAGGGCTTCACGGCGACCCCGCGTCCGCTCGACGGCGTCGCGCCCTTCGTCTGGCACGGCTCCATCCGCAGCCCCGAGATCGCCGAGCAGGCCGCGTACTACGGCGACGGCTTCTTCGCCAACCACATCTTCTGGCCCGCCTCGCACACGAAGCAGATGGTCGAGCTCTACCGCAGCCGTTTCGAGCACCACGGGCACGGGCGTGCCGACCAGGCGATCGTCGGTCTCGGCGGTCAGGTCTTCCTGGCGAAGAACTCGCAGGACGCGAAGCGCACCTTCCGCCCCTACTTCGACAACGCCCCGGTCTACGGCCACGGCCCGTCGATGGAGGACTTCACGAGCCAGACCCCGCTCACCGTCGGCAGCCCCCAGGAGGTCATCGACCGCACGCTCGGGTTCCGCGACTACGTCGGCGACTACCAGCGCCAGCTCTTCCTGATGGACCACGCCGGCCTGCCCCTGAAGACCGTCCTCGAGCAGCTCGACATCCTCGGCAGCGAGGTCGTGCCCGTCCTGCGTCGCGAGTTCGCCGCGAACCGTCCGGCCGACGTGCCCGACGCCCCCACGCACGCCTCGCTCGTCGAGGCGGCGACCCGTGCGTCCGAGTCCACGGCCGCACCCACCGCGCACGACGCGCTCATCGCGTCGTCCGCCCGCTGAGACACGCAGGAGGCGCGCCATGAGCACCAAGAAGATCGTCGCCCTGTCCGCGGGGTTGAGCCAGCCCTCGTCCACCCGTCTGTTGGCCGACCGCTTGGTCGAGGCCACCACGCGTGACCTCGTCGGCCGCGGCTCGTTCGTCGAGGTCGAGGTCGTCGAGCTGCGTGACCTCGCCCACGAGGTGACGGACGCGATGCTCACCGGTTTCGCGCCTCCTGCCCTCGCCGAGGCGCTCGAGAAGGTGACGAGCGCCGACGGCGTGATCGCGGTCACGCCCGTCTTCTCGTCGTCGTACAGCGGCCTGTTCAAGTCGTTCGTCGACGTGATGGACCACAAGGCCCTGACCGGCACCCCGGTGCTGATCGGGGCGACGGGTGGCACGGCCCGCCACTCGCTCGCCCTCGAGTACGCGGTGCGACCCCTGTTCGCCTACCTACAGGCCGTCGTCGTGCCCACCTCGGTGTTCGCGGCGTCCGAAGACTGGGGAGAGGGCGACGGCACGTCGACCACGCTGCCCGAGCGCGTGACGCGTGCCGCGGGGGAGTTCGCCGAGCTCGTCGCCCGGCACGAGGGCGCCCTCGACGATCCGTTCGCCGCGGTCGTCCCCTTCGACGAGCAGCTGCGTCGCCTCGCCGTGGGCGGTGACGACCCGCAGCCCTGACACGCCGGACGAGGAGGCGCGGTGCCGGTCTCGACCACGTCCCGCCCGTGGGGCATGAACCGCGCCTCCTCGGCGTTGCCCATCGTCAGACCCCAGGAGGACCGATGACCGACAGCACCGACAGCACCGACAGCGCCGCAGGCACCCGCGCGGCAGGGGACGTCGCCGCGCAGGCCGAACTCGACCGCTTCCACACCCTGCGCCGCGCCCGCGCCGTGTCGCCTCAGGGCCCGCTCGCCCTGACCGGTACGCAGTGGGTCGACCTCGAGCAGACCGTCTGGGGCGTGCCCGGCCGCTGGGCGCCGACCCCGCAGGGCGTGTCGGGGCTGGCGCTGACGGCGACCGCCGCGGACGGCATCCGCGTCGACGGCGACCTGGTGGACGGCACCGTGATCGTGGCGGGTGACGACTCCCTGGCCCCGAGCAGCCTCCGGTTCTCGGAGACCACCACCGGCACGGTGATCGCGAACGACGACCACACCGGCTACGCCCTGCGCGTCTGGGACTCCGCGTCGGACGCCGTCACGGGGTTCGGCTCGATCGACGCCTTCCCGTTCGACCCGGACTGGGTCGTCACCGCCGACTTCGTACCGACCGCGCCGGACGCCCAGGTCGACATCCGCCACCAGAAGGACCTCGACCTCAGCCGCCCCAAGCCGTTGCCCGGTCTCATCCGGTTCACGCGCGACGGGGTCGACCACGAGCTCGCGGCCTTCCCGTCGGGTGACGGCGACCGGTTGCAGCTCGTCTTCGGCGACGCGACCAACGGTGACAGCACCTACTCGGTCGGGCGGTTCCTGTTCCCGACGCCGAACGACGACGGCACCATCACGCTCGACTTCAACCGGGCCGTCCTGCCGCCCTGCGCCTTCTCGTACGCCTTCAACTGCCCGATCCCGCCGGCCCAGAACCGGTTCGCGTCGCCGATCGAGGCGGGCGAGAAGAACGTCCTCGACCCGGCCGGGCACCCGCTGCACTAGGCACGGGCCGACGGTGTCGGTGCGGGGTGGGATGATCAGGCGGTGTTCTTCCTGCTGCGTCGCCTACCGGACGGCGACGTCGAGCTGACGCGCTACGAGCGTGGCCCGTCGGGCCGTCTCGAGGTGGTGGGCGTCGAGACGATCTCCGCGTCCGACCTGCCGACGCGCGTCGCCGGCCTCGAACACGAGGCCTCGCCGCGCTGGGTCTGGGACGACACGCCGCGGTGGTACCCGCGCCTCCTCGACGCCGGGGTCACGGTGGCGCGCTGCGTCGACCTCCGGCTCGTGCACGCGATCCTGCGGCGGTCGACGGCGGCTCCCGGTTTCCCGGTCGGAGGCGCCTCGCCGGGCCCGTGGGACGTCGCCCAGGCGGTGCCCGCCGAGTCGGACGGCCTGTTCGAGGTGGTGCCCGACTCGCTGCCCGACCCGGCGGGCGAGTTCCTGGCCCAGCGCGAGGCGGTCGAGGCGTCGCCGACCCGGGGCCGACTCGAACTGCTGGTCGCCGCCGAGTCGACCGGCGCGTTGATCGCGGTCGAGATGCGACACCGGGGCATCCCGTGGTCGCCCCGGGTGCACGACGAGTTGTTGACGGCCGCGCTCGGGCCGAGGCCCTCCCCGGGTGAGCGCCCGGCCCGCATGCGCGAAGCCTTGGACGAGGTGCGGCAGGCCCTCGACGCCCCCGACCTCAACCCCGATTCGCCCGCCGAGCTGATCCGAGCCCTGAACCGTGCCGGTGTGCTCGTGCAGTCGACGCGTCAGTGGGAACTCCAACGGCACGAGCACCCCGCGATCGAGCCCCTGCTGCGCTACAAGAAGATGCAGCGGCTGCTCGTGGCCAACGGCTGGGCCTGGCTCGACGCCTGGGTCCACGGCGGGCGCTTCCGCCCCGACTACGTGCCGGGCGGCGTCGTGACCGGTCGCTGGGCCACGAGCGGAGGAGGCGCGCTGCAGCTCCCCAGGGCGGTCCGCGGCGCCGTCGTGGCCGACCCGGGCTGGAAGCTCGTGGTCGCCGACGCCTCGCAACTCGAGCCGCGCATCCTGACCGGCCTGTCCGGCGACCGCTCGATGGCGAGAGCCGGGTCAGGCGACCTCTACGAGGGCATCGTGGCCAGCGGAGCCGTCGCGACCCGGGCCGAGGCCAAGGTCGCCATGCTCGGCGCGATGTACGGCGCGACCCAGGGCGAGAGCGGCAGGCTCGTGCCGCGCCTGGCCCGACGGTTCCCCGACGCGATGGCACTCGTCGAGACGGCGGCCCGCACGGGCGAGGCCGGGGGAGTCGTCGACACGCTCCTCGGGCGCAGCTCACCCCGGCCGTCCGACGACCCCGACGCCGTCGGTGGCGCCGGGGCCGGCGCCTTGCCGCCTGAGATGGGCGTACGGCCGGCCGATCGCGACGCGCGTTCGTGGGGTCGGTTCACGCGCAACTTCGTCGTCCAGGGAACCGCCGCCGAATGGGCTCTCTGTTGGATGGGTGCCCTGCGCCGGCGCCTGCACGAGAGGTGGGGGACCGGCGTCGCGGCTCCCCACTTCGTGTTCTTCCTGCACGACGAGGTGGTCGTGCACGCGCCCGCCGCCTCGGCTGACGAGGTCGCCGCTCTGGTCGCCGAGAGCGCGGTCGAGGCCGGTCGACTCCTCTTCGGCGACGCCCCGGTCACCTTCCCGGTGACGGTCGCCGTCGTGGACGACTACTCGCAGGCGAAGTGACCGAGCGGGACATCCGAGCCCGTGTTCTCATTCGCAGGTGTTACACAGTTGTGATTTCTCAGGCGGGTCGGTCATAATTCACAGAACGGGCTCCGTCCCGCGCTCCACCGGGCCCCGGTCCGCACAATCGAAGAACGCACACGAATCACGTCTGACAGGTCGATGGGGAAGTCGCACCTGAACCAGATGGAGGAATCGTGGCTGCTGCAACCGCTCGGGGAGTGCTCTACGTGCACTCGTCCCCTCGTGCCCTGTGCCCACACGTCGAGTGGGCCGTCGGTCGTGCCCTCGGGCACGGCGTGAACTTCGCCTGGGTCGACCAGCCCGTGCTGCCCGGTGCCCGCCGCACCGAGTTCTCGTGGCAGGGCGACGAGGGTTCTGGCGCCCGCATCGCCTCCGCCCTGCGTGGGTGGGAGCACCTGCGCTACGAGGTGACCGAAGACCCGGGTGAGTCCCACGACGGTGGCCGCTGGATGCACTCGCCCGACCTCGGCGTCTTCTTCGCGCAGACCGACACCGCCGGCAACACGGTCATCCCGGAGGACCGCATCCGCTACGCCATGGAGATCGCGGGGTCGAACACCCTCGAGCTGCACCGCGAGCTGCGTCTCGCCCTCGGCCAGGCCTGGGACGACGAACTCGAGCCGTTCCGCTACAGCGGCGAGGGCAACCCGGTCGTCTGGCTGCACAAGGTCGGCTGACCCGCCGCGGCTCGGGCTCCGTGAGCGTCGGGCCACCCAGGTGACGACGCAGGAGGCGCGGGTGGCGTGATCACGCCACCCGCGCCTCCTGCGCTGCCCGCCTCGGTCAGACCGAGCGGAACCCGACGACGGCGTTGTGGCCGCCGAAGCCGAACGAGTTGCTGATCGCGACGATCTCGCCCTGGGGCAGGGGGCGGGGTTCGCCGACGACGACGTCCATGTCGATCTCGTCGTCCATCTGGGTGACGTTGATCGTCTGCGGGGCGACGCGCTCGTGCAGCGCCTTGACCGTGAACAGCGCCTCGATGCCGCCCGCGCCGCCGAGCAGGTGACCCGTGGCCGCCTTGGTCGCCGAGACGATCAACTTCGAGGTGTGGTCACCGAACACGCGCTTGATGGCGTGGTACTCGGCGATGTCGCCGACCGGGGTGCTCGTCGCGTGGGCGTTGACGTGGACGACCTGGTCACGGTCGACCCCGGCGTTCTCGAGCGTCGCGATGACGGCCCGGGCCGCCCCGGTGCCCTCGGGGTCGGGAGCGGTGATGTGGTACGAGTCGCTGGTGACCGCTCCGCCGATGAGTTCGGCGTAGATCCGGGCCCCACGGGCCAGGGCGTGCTCCTCCGTCTCGAGGACGAGCGCGGCGCCGCCCTCTGCGAGGACGAAGCCGTCGCGCGTGACGTCGTAGGGACGCGACGCCGTGGCGGGGTCGTCGTTGCGCTTCGAGAGGGCCTGCATGGCGGCGAACGAGGCCAGGGGCATCGGGTGGATGGCCGCCTCGGAACCGCCGGCGACGGCGATGTCGGCGAGGCCGGACTGCAGGTGCTCGTAGGCCATGGCGATCGACTCGGTGCTGGAGGCACAGGCCGAGACGACCGTGCGGGCTCCGGCGCGTGCGCCCAGGCTCATCGAGATGGCGGCGGCGGGGCCGTTCGGCATGAGCATGGGGACGGTCATCGGCAGGACGCGTCGCGGGCCCTTCTCACGCAGGGTGTCCCACCCGTCGAGCAGCGTCCAGACGCCGCCGATGCCGGTGGCCCAGTCGACGATGAAGCGCTCGGGGACGACCTCGGGCGAGCCGGCGTCGGCCCAGGCCTCGCGGGCGGCGGTGAGCGCGAACTGGCTCGACGGGTCGAGGCGCTTGATCTCTCGACGGTCGAGCACGTCGGCCGAGGGGGTGCGTGCCTGGCCGGCGAAGGTGACGGGCAGCTCGTACTTGGCGACCCAGTCCTGCTCGAGCGTGGTGATGCCCGACTGGCCGGCGAGCAGGTTCTGCCAGCTCTCGGTGGCGGTGCCACCGAGCGGACTCGTGGCGCCGAGTCCGGTGACGACGATCTTCTTGGTCATTGACGTTCCTTCTGGGAGGGCCGGTCGGTGGGCTGTGCCGATGTGGAACGACGCCGTGACCCGGGCTGCAGCCGAGGCTGGTGGCGTGGGGTCGACGGCGTCGAGGGCACAGCGGCGGGGCCCGGTCGCCCGCGGGGCGACCGGGCAGCCGACGTCTTAGTTCTGCGCCTTGTGGATGTACGTGACGGCGTCGCCGACGGTCTTGAGGTTCTTGACCTCTTCGTCGGGGATCTTGACGTCGAACTTCTCTTCGGCGTTGACGACGATGGTCATCATGGAGATCGAGTCGATGTCGAGGTCGTCGGTGAACGACTTGTCCATCTCGACGGTGTCGGTGGCGATCCCGGTCTCGTCGTTGACGAGCTCGGCGAGGCCGGCGAGGACTTCTTCGGTGGACAGTGCCATGGTGTTGTCTCCTTGAGGGGGTGTCGTTGTGACCGGGGTAAAGCCTATACAGCGCCCCGCGGTCGGGCGGGCAGCGGCGCGCTAGGGCAGCACGACCACCTGGGCGCCGAACACGAGTCCGGCACCGAAACCGATCTGCAGGGCGAGGCCGCCGCTGAGTTCGGGGTGCTCGTCGAGCAGTCGGTGGGTCGCGAGCGGGATGCTCGCGGCCGAGGTGTTGCCGGTGGTCGCGATGTCGCGACCGATCACGACGGACTCGGGCAGGCCGAGCTGCTTGGCGAACTCGTCGATGATGCGCATGTTGGCCTGGTGCGGCACGAAGGCCGAGAGCTGGTCGGCGGAGACGCCCGCGCGGTCGAGCGCCTCTTTCGCGACCTTCGCCATCTCCCAGACGGCCCATCGGAAGACCGTCTGACCCTCTTGGCGCAGGGTGGGCCAGGGGATTTCGCCCGCGCCCTCGCGGTACTCGGTCATGGTGTTGGTCATGCCGATGGCGTCCCACTTGGAGCCGTCCGAGCCCCAGACCGTCGGGCCGATGCCGGCGCTGTCGGACGGACCGACGATCGCTGCGCCCGCCCCGTCCGCGAGGAGGAACGAGATCGTGCGGTCGGTCGGGTCGATGACGTCGCTGAGCTTCTCGGCGCCGACGACCAGGACGTATTCGGCGAGGCCCGACTTGACGAACGAGTCGGCCTGCGCGATGCCGTAGGTGAACCCTGCGCAGGCGGCCGAGATGTCGTAGGCGGCGGCGGGGTTCGCGCCCACGCGCTCGGCGAGCAGCGAGGCGACCGAGGGCGTCACGACGCCCGCCCCGATGGTCGACACGAGGACGGCACCGATCTGGTCGGGGCGGATGCCGGACTTGGCGATGGCCTCGGTGGCGGCGGCCTCGGCGAGGTCGACGACCTTGACGTCCTTGCCCGCGCGGCGACGGGTGATCACTCCGGTGCGCTGCTGGATCCACTCGTCGCTCGAGTTGATCGGTTCGATGATGTCGGCGTTCGGCACGACGTTCTCGCCGCGGGCGGCGCCGAGCGCGTAGATGCGGGTGAACTGCGCGCCGGTGGTCTGGTTGAGCTGGGGGGTGGTCATGCTGCTCCCTCGATGAGGTCGACGGCGGCCTGGAGGTCGTCGGGTGTCTTGACGGCGACCGAGGGGACACCCCTCAGCGCACGCTTGGCGAGGCCGGTGAGGGCTCCGGCCGGGGCGAGTTCGATGATTCCCGTGACGCCGGCGTCGGCGAACGACCGCATGGTCGCATCCCATCGGACGGGTGACGAGACCTGACCGACGAGCAGCTCGACGAAACGGGAGCCCGAGTCGACCGTGCTGCCGTCGTGGTTGGTCCAGAGCGACAGCGTGGGGTCGGTGGCCGTGACGGTGGCCGCAGCCGACGCGAGGCGCTCGACGGCCGGCTGCATGTACCGCGTGTGGAAGGCACCGGCGACCTGCAGGGGCACGACGCGGCTCTTGGCCGGCGGGTCGGCCGCCAGCTCGGCGAGGGCTGCGGTCTCGCCGGCGACGACGATCTGGCCGCCGCCGTTGTAGTTGGCGGGGAAAAGACCGAGGGCGTCGAGTCGGGCGAGCAACTCGGCTTCGTCGCCGCCGAGCACGGCGCTCATGCCCGTCTCGACGAGGGCGGCGGCGTCGGCCATGGCTCGGCCACGCTCCGCGACGAGCGTGACGGCGTCGACGTCGGTCAGGACGCCGCTGACGGCCGCAGCGGTGAACTCGCCGACCGAGTGGCCCGCGACACCGGCGACCGCGGACCGATCCACGAGGCGGAAGAGGGCCCGGGCGGTCAGGATTCCCGCTGCGACGATGAGGGGCTGGGCGACGGCCGTGTCACGGATCGTGTCGGCGCCGGACGTCGTGCCGTGGGTGACGAGATCGACGTCGGCGGCGTCGGAGAGCGACGTCAGCAGGTCGCGCTGGTCGGGGTCGGCCAGCCAGGGTTCGAGGAAACCAGGAGTTTGGGAGCCCTGACCGGGCGCTACGACAACGATCACTGGTCCATCATGCCAACGAGTCGCGGGTCTGCGGTGTAGCAACTCGACCAAAGATGCGCATGAACGTTGTCGAAGCGCACAGACGGGCCCTCGGGGCGACCGACGGTCACTTGCGGCGGACGCCGGACCCGTCGGGGTCGGCTATCGATCCGAGCACGAGTGCGGATTGCAGGATGAGCGCCTCGCGAGCACCCGTGGCGTCCCACCCGATCACGTCGGTGACGCGCTTGAGGCGGTAGCGCACGGTGTTCGGGTGCACGAAGAGCTCGCGAGCCGTGGCCTCGAGCGAGCGTCCGTTGTCGAGGTAGCACCACAGGGTGGTCAACAGCTCGGAGGAGTGCGCCTTGAGTGGCTTGTAGATGCGGTTGACGAGCGTCGACCGCGCCACCGGGTCGCCGGCGAGGGCACGCTCGGGCAACAGGTCGTCGGCGAGGACGGGGCGGGGTGCGTTGCGCCAGGCCCTGGCGACCGCGAAACCGGCGAGGGCGGCCTTCGCGCTCTTCGAGGCGTCGACGAGGCTCGGCACTTCGTGGCCGAGCACGAGGTGCCCGTCACCGAAGCCGGGTTCGAGCGCGCGCGCGATCTCGGTGAAGCTGGGGTGGGTCGAGGAGGCGCTGCTCTCGTCGAGAGGGTCGGCCCGTCCGATGACGAGCACCAGTCGACTGCCCTGTACCCCGATCAGCACGTCGGCTTCTCGGTGCCGGGCCGTGCGTCGCAGCATGTCGACGTCGAGCATGCGTGGAGCCGTGCCGACGAGCACGGCGACCTCGCCGTGACCGTGCCAGCCGAGCGCGGCGATCCGGCTGGGCAGTTCGTCGTCGTACTCGCCGCTGAGGATCGAGTCGACGACCAGGGCTTCGAGACGGGCGTCCCAGAGACCGCGGGCCTCGGCGGCCCGGGCGTAGACGTCGGCTGAGGCGAAGGCGATCTCGCGCGAGTAGAGCAGGATCGCCTCGCGGAGCGAATCGTCCCCGTCCTTGACGCGTTCTTCGACGACCTCGACGGTGATGCGGATGAGCTGCAGCGTCTGGGTCAGGCTGACGGAGCGCAGCAGTTCACGCGGGGCCGAACCGAACACGTCCGCCGCGATCCACGGGGTGGACCGGGGGTCTGCGAACCAGCTGATGAACGAGGTGATGCCGGCCTGGGCGACGAGCCCGACCGCTGAACGGCGCCCCGGGGGCATGTCCCCGTACCACGGCAGCGTCTCTTCGAGGCGCTTGATGGTCGCGGTGGACAACTCGCCCGACACCGTCCGCAGCCACGCGAGCGTGCGCTCTTTCGTGGCCGCGGACGGCTGCAGGGGCGACGTGGGCACCCGCTCGGCGCTCACGGGGTCGTCAGGCCTCCCCGCCGGCGGTGCCGCTGGTGCCGGCCGTGACGTCGTGTAGCTGGTACCGGTCGATCGCCTGCTGGACGACGCCCGGGTCGACCTCGCCCCGGCGGGCCAGGGCCTGCAGGGTGCGGACGACGACCGACGGGCCGTCGATCTTGAAGAAGCGGCGGGCAGCCGCACGGGTGTCGCTGAAGCCGAAGCCGTCGGCACCGAGCGTCAGGTAGTCGCCGGGCACGTACTCGCGGATCTGGTCGGGCACGGCCGCCATGAAGTCGCTCGTGGCGATGAACGGACCCTCGGCACCCTGCAACTTCTCGGTCACGTACGGCGTCTTGGGCTCGTCGTTCGGGTGCAAGAAGTTGTGCTCTTCCGCGGCCAGGCCGTCGCGCCGCAGTTCGGTCCAGCTGGTGACGCTCCAGACGTCTGCCGCCACGTTCCAGTCGTCGGCGAGCAGCTGCTGGGCCTCGAGCGCCCACGGCACACCGACGCCGGACGCGAGCAGCTGGGCGCGGGGGCCCAGGTTCTCGGCGTCCTTGAGCTTGTAGATGCCGCGCACCACACCGTCGACGTCGAGGCCCTCCGGCTCGACGGGCTGGGCCATCGGCTCGTTGTAGACGGTGATGTAGTACATGACGTTCGGGTCGGAGTGCGACGCGTT
The DNA here is from genome assembly GCF_056680555.1 of Frigoribacterium sp. AP1. Lineage (NCBI taxonomy): Bacteria > Bacillati > Actinomycetota > Actinomycetes > Micrococcales > Microbacteriaceae > Frigoribacterium > Frigoribacterium sp. AP1. The sequence continues at coordinate 3,161,093 of NZ_CM155288.1, read as the reverse complement.
GCCGTGCTCGTCGGTGCCGTACATGCGGTCCATGCCCGACTTGACGATGTGGCCGAGCTCGTACCCGAACGCGGGGTCGAACGAGACGACCGCGGGGTTCGTCGAGGCGAGCAGCGGCGAGTGGCCGTCGGCGTGCTGCAGGCCTTCGCCGGTCAGTGTCGTGCGACCGGCGGTGGCGCCGATGATGAACCCGCGGGCCATCTGGTCGCCGGCGGCCCACATGGCGTCGCCGGTGCGCTGGAACCCGAACATCGAGTAGAAGACATAGACCGGGATGAGCGGTTCGCCCTGCGTGGAGTACGAGGTTCCGACGGCGGTGAAGGCCGCGAACGCACCGGCCTCGTTGATGCCGACGTGGATGATCTGGCCCTGCGGGCTCTCTTTGTAGGCGAGCAGCAGTTCGCGGTCGACCGACGTGTAGTGCTGGCCGTTCGGGTTGTAGATCTTGGACGTCGGGAAGTAGGCGTCCATGCCGAAGGTGCGGGCCTCGTCGGGGATGATCGGCACGATGCGGTGGCCGAAGTCGGGCGAGCGCAACAGGTCTTTCAGCAGGCGGGCGAACGCCATCGTGGTGGCGACCTCCTGCTTGCCCGAGCCTTTCTTGACGACGTCGTACGTCTTCGCCTCGGGAACGGCGATCTGCGTGTACTTGCTGCGGCGTTCGGGCACGTAGCCGCCGAGCGCACGACGACGCTCTTGCATGTACTGGATCGCGTCGTCGTCCTGACCGGGGTGGTAGTACGGCGGCAGGTAGGGGTTCTCGTCGAGCTGGGCGTCGCTGATCGGGATGCGGAGCTCGTCGCGGAACTGCTTGAGGTTGTCGAGCGTGAGCTTCTTCATCTGGTGGGTCGCGTTGCGGCCCTCGAAGGACTTCCCGAGGCCGTAGCCCTTGACCGTCTTGGCGAGGATGACCGTCGGCTGGCCCTTGTGCTCGGTCGCGGCCTTGAACGCGGCGTAGACCTTGCGGTAGTCGTGGCCACCGCGCTTGAGGTTCCAGATGTCGTCGTCGGAGTAGTCCGCGACGAGCTCGAGGGCGCGGGGGTCGCGGCCGAAGAAGTTGTCGCGGACGTAACCGCCGCTCTCGGCCTTGTAGGTCTGGAAGTCGCCGTCGGGCGTGGTGTTCATGAGGTTGAGCAGCGCGCCGCTCGAGTCGTTCGCGAGCAGGGTGTCCCACTCGCGACCCCAGACGACCTTGATGACGTTCCAGCCCGCGCCGCGGAAGAACGACTCGAGCTCTTGGATGATCTTGCCGTTGCCGCGCACCGGGCCGTCGAGGCGCTGCAGGTTGCAGTTGATGATGAAGTTGAGGTTGTCGAGGCCCTCGTTGGCCGCCACCTGCAGCTGACCGCGGCTCTCGACCTCGTCCATCTCGCCGTCGCCGAGGAACGCCCAGACCTGCTGGTCGCTGGCGTCCTTGATGCCGCGGTTGGTGAGGTACTTCGCGACCTGCGCCTGGTAGATCGCGTTGATCGGCCCGAGGCCCATCGACACGGTCGGGAACTGCCAGAACTCGGGCATGAGGCGCGGGTGCGGGTACGAGCTGAGTCCGCCGGAAGCGTGCGACTTCTCTTGGCGGAAGCCGTCGAGCTGGTCGGTGCCGAGACGGCCCTCGAGGTAGGCGCGGGCGTACATGCCGGGGGAGGCGTGGCCCTGGAAGAACACCTGGTCTCCGCCACCGGAATGGTCCTGACCGCGGAAGAAGTGGTTGTTGCCGACCTCGTACAGGGCGGCCGACGAGGCGTAGGTCGAGATGTGGCCACCGACCGAGATGCCGGGACGCTGCGCGCGGTGCACGGTGATCGCCGCGTTCCAACGGACCCACTTGCGGTAGCGGCGCTCGAGCTCTTCGTCACCGGGGAACTCGGGCTCGTCTTCGGGGGCGATGGTGTTGACGTAGTCCGTCTTGGGGACCATCGGCACACCCAGGTGCAGCTCGCTCGACCGGGTGAGCAGGCTCTTCATGATCTCGCGGGCACGTTCGTGACCCTGCGCCTTCACGAGAGCGTCGAGCGACTCGCGCCACTCGGCGGTCTCTTCGGGATCGCGATCGGCCTTGTCGACCGTGTACGGGTCCTGATCGTTAACCGTCACCCTTGACCTCAATCATCTGTGTGGAGCAGCCGTCTCTTGGAGGGCCACCGCGTGGAGTGGACAAACAGATGTCAGGCCCGTCGTGCCCGGGTTCCGAGACGTACTCCGCCTGACCCGACCACTCTAGTTGTCCCGACCGACGCAGGCTCGGCACGCGCTGGGAACGCCCGTCCGTGCCTCCGCTTGAAATCCGACGCGTGAGGCGTAGGATCGGCGATCGTGTCAGTCGCCGACCGCCCGGGTCGACGCGAAAGGAACGCACCCATGGCTCTGGAGAACGCCATCCAGGCTCCCGACTTCGACCTGCCGAACCAGTTCGGCGAGCGAGTGCGGTTGAGCGACTTCCGGGGCGTCAAGCCCGTGGCCCTGGTGTTCTTCCCCCTGGCGTTCAGCAGCACCTGCACCAAAGAGCTCTGCACGTTGCGCGACAACCTCGCGATGTTCCAGGACCACCGCGTCGAACTGCTGGTCGTCTCCGTCGACTCGAAAGCGACGCTTCGTGCGTTCGCCGAGGAGAAGGGCTACGACTTCACCCTGCTGGCGGACTTCTGGCCGCACGGCGAGGTCTCGAAGGAGTACGGCGTCTTCCTCGAGAACAAGGGCTTCGCGACCCGCACCACCTTCTTGATCGACGTCGACGGCGTCATCCGCGAGCACTTCGGCACCGAGCCCGGCCAGGAGCGTTCGCTCGCCGACTACCGCGCCGCGCTCGACCTGCTCGTCCCCGTCACGGCTTGAGCCCCCGGGCGACGGCCCAGGAGGCGCGGGTCGGCTCGCTCACCCGCTAACCTGGACTCGCTCGCCCGGTTCGTCCCGGCGCGAGGGCCTTTAGCTCAGTTGGTAGAGCGCCACGTTTACACCGTGGATGTCATCGGTTCGAGCCCGGTAGGGCCCACCGTTGATCGGTCCTTCGCCCCTGCGCGGTGGTCAGCTGCACCGAAGCCGCGCTCGGGCCCTCGAGCCGGGTATCGTCGCGGCCGTGACCATGCGCCTCCCTCGGATGCCCTCCCGCGCTTCCCGCACCTCCCGCGACACCGTCCGGGTGCCCCTCGCCGCCAGGCTCGTCCTGCCCCGGGCGGCGGTCCCGGTGTTCCTCCGGGCGACCGGGGCGAACCGGACCTTCGTCAGCGAGGCGGGGGCGCGTCGGCGCATCCGTCGCGCGTCCCTCCGGCCGGCACCCTACGGCCCGCCTGCCGTCCTCCGGGACGACGTCCGGGTCGACGTCGAGCAGCGCGGCGGCTGGCCGGTCTACACGATCACGCGGCGGGACGGTGCGTCGCGCGGCACCGTCGTCTACGCCCACGGCGGCGGCTGGGTGGGCGAGATCGTGTCGCAGCACTGGCACCTCGTCGCGCAGCTCGCCGCCGAGGCCCGCACGACGGTCGTCCTGCCGATCTACCCCCTGGTCCCGTACGGGACGGCCGAGGAGGCGCGGGTCGGCATCCTCGACCTGGTCGCCTCGGCAGACGGCCCGGTCGCCCTCGCGGGGGACTCGGCCGGCGGTCAGATCGTGCTGTCGGCCGCCCTGTCGCTGCGGGACGCGGGTGTCGTCGTCGCCTGCACGGTGCTGATCGCCCCGGCACTCGACCTCACCTGGCGCAACCCCCGCATCCCCGAGGTGCAGCCGACCGACCCGTGGCTGGGCACTCCCGGCGGACGCGTGCTCGCCGAGCACTGGCGGGGCGAGCTCGACCTGCGCGACCCCGTCGTCAGCCCCCTGTTCGGCGACCTGGCGGGCCTCGGCCCGGTGACGGTGTTCACGGGGACGCGAGACGTCCTGAACCCGGACGCGCACCTCCTGCGCGACCGTGCTGCGACGGCCGGCGTCGAGCTCGAGTGGCACGAAGGCGACGGCGACGTGCACGCCTACCCGCTGCTGCCCACCCGATCGGGTCGTGCCGCCCGGGCGCAGATCGTCCGCACGCTGCGCCGCTCGCTCACGACCTGAGCCCGGCGCGCGAGCACCGGCCGGGTGCGGGTGGCGGGGTCGGCCGACCGGTGGAGCACCGGCGACCGCGTCGGCGCGGCCCGGGGCGGCTGCGGGACAGCCACCCCGGTGACGACCGGGGGTCAGCGGCGAGCGGCGCCGCGGCGACCCGAGACGGCGACCCAGATCACCAGGACGACGATCGCGCCGATGATCGAGCCGATGATGCCGGCGGGCTGGAAGAACCCGTCCGTCGGGTCGTGCTGGAACAGGAGGAAGCCGAGGAACCCGCCGACGAACGAGCCGATGATGCCGAGCAGGATCGTCATGGCGATGGAGAGGCTCTGGCGACCCGGGACGACCGCACGGGCGATGAACCCTGCGATGAGGCCGACGACGAGCAAGCTGATGATGAGACCGATCATGGTGTTCTCCTTCCGGGAGAGATGAGCGACCGGCACCGTCGGTGCCGTGGCGTCGCAGGACTCAGCAGACCACCCCTGGAGGTGTGGCGGCACACCCCTCGGGGTGGGATGGTGTCCTCATGCCCCTCGCCCCGACCCGGTCGATCACCGTCGCGCTCGTCGACGACTACGACGTCGTGCTCGCCGGCCTCGCCCACATGTTCGACCGGTACCGCGACCGGGTGGTGGTCGCCGAGATCGACGCCACGACGTCGTTGTCCGACCGCGTCGACGTCGTCCTCTACGACTCGTTCGCCCAGCCCGAGTCCGACCACCACGAGCTCGCCGAGCTGGTCGCCAACCCCGCGGCCGGCAAGGTGGTCGTCTACACCTGGAACTTCCACCCCGAGCTCGTCGAGGCGGCGCTCGCACAGGGCGTGCACGGGTACCTGTCGAAGACCCTCGCGGCCCGCGAGCTCGTCGAAGCGCTCGAGGCGGTCCATCGTGGCGAGCAGGTCGTCAGCGACGTGCGGGGTCGCGCGCCGAGCGCGCCGGGCCTCGACTGGCCCGGCCGCCGTGAGGGCATCACCGATCGTGAGTCCGAGATCCTCGCCCTGATCACCCAGGGCAAGAGCAACGCCGAGGTCGCGGCGCTGACCTACCTCAGCCCGAACACGGTCAAGTCGTACATCCGATCGGTCTACCGACGGATCGGCGCGACGAGCCGGACGCAGGCCGTGCTGTGGGGCGTCCAGAACGGCTTCCGCCCGGACCACCACCGCATCGACCACTGGCTCGGCGGCCCCTAGGAGGCGCGCTGCGGCCTGGTCGTCGGACGCGCGGCTCAGTGCGCCAGGGGTTCGCCGTCCCACGAGACGGCGACCCAGCCGCCTTCGGTGGAGCCCTCGAGGACGACCGAGCCGGTGTTGCGCAGCCCCTGGGTGCGGCTGAACTCGGCGTCGAGGTTGCGGGCGGTGTCGGCCGCCCAGACGCAGATGGCGGCTTCGTGCGAGACGAGGACCGCGGTCGAGTCCGCCGGTGTCGACGCGACGACCCGATCGACCGCCGCGTGGAACCGGGCCCTGAACTCGGTGCCGCTCTCGCCCCCGGGGATGCGCGCCTCCGGATCGGTCCACCACTGCTGCATGGTGCCGGCGTACCGGGGCAGGGCCTCGGCGTAGGGCAGCCCTTCCAGGTCGCCGGCGTCGATCTCGTGAGCACCGTCGACCTCCCGGTGAGGCAGATCGAGGCTGTCGGCCACGATCACGGCGGTCTCGCCGGCCCGGCGCAGGCGCGACGAGTGCACGGCGACGATCGGTTCGTGGGCCAGGGCCGTCGCGAGGTCGCCGGCCTGTTCGCGGCCGAGCGGAGAGAGCGGCGGGCCCGGGGGTCGCGAGCCGATGGTGCGGGCGACGTTGTCGGCGGTCTCGCCGTGGCGGATGAGGAGGAGGCGCATCGTGGCTTTCGGTCGGGGCGGGACGCCCATCGTGCCACGGTGCCCGCCGCCGCCCGGTTCCTAGCGCGCGGTGCGATCCGCCAGCACGGCCCGGGCCGCCATGCCGATCACGGCGCTGTAGGTGGGGTAGGCGAAGCGCACCTCGGCCAGGGTGGCGACGTCGACACCGCCGGCCATGGCGGTGGTGACCGCCTGGACCACCTCGACGGCGTTCTCGCCGACGGCGTGGGCGCCGAGCACGAGTTCGCGCCGACGGTCGGCGATCAGCTTGAGGAACCCCGTCTCGCGGTCGTCGATCACGGCCCGGTCCACGGTCGAGTACGGGATCGTGACGACCACGCACGACTCGTCCGCCTCGCGAGCCTGCTCTTCGGTGAGGCCGACGCCGGCGTAGTCCGGGTCGGTGAACCCGCCGGCCGGCAGCAGGTGGTGCGGCGTGCGGCGGTTCGCCCCGAGGACGGCGTTCTCGGCGGCGGCCTCGCCCTCGAACCGGGCGGCCTGGACGAGCATGTCGCGGCCGTTGGCGTCGCCCACGGCGAACACGTGCGGCACGACGGTCCGGAAGTACCGGTCGACGGGGATCGACGAGCGCTCCACCTGGATACCGGCCTCCTCGAGACCGAGGTCCTCCACGTCCGCCGGCCACCCCGTGGCCATGACCACGACGTCGAAGTCGGCCGAGGACGTCGCGTCGTCCTGCCGCCAGGTCAGGGTGATCGACCCGTCGTCGGCCCGGGCGAGGCTCTCGACGCCGTCGATGCCGGTCCACACGTCGATGCCCTGCTCGACGAACGCGGCGGAGACCGCCTCCGAGATGGACGCATCCGACGCCATCAGGACCCGCGGCGCGAGGTCGAGGAGCGTGACGGCGCTGCCGAACGCGTCGAACACGGTGACGAGCTGCGCGCCCGTGTTGCCCGCACCGATCACGGCCACCCGCCGGGGGAGGGCCGGCAGGTCCAGGACGTGTTCGGGCACGGTGGCCAGCTCGCCGCCCGGGATCGGCAGCCGGCGCGAGTGGCCACCGACGCAGATCAGGATCGACGAGGCCGAGATGGTCCGACCGCTGTCGAGGACCAGGGTGGAGTCGTCGACGAACCGGGCGCGGCCCTCGTGGACCAGCTCGACGCCCGCGGTGTCGAACCGCTCGGCCTCCCGCTTGATCGACCGCACCTTGTCGACGCGCTCCCGGACGCGCGCGACGGTCGACGCCCAGTCGATCGTCGGGGGAGTGACGTCGACCCCGTAGACGTCCGCATGTCGGGTCTCGCGGATCAGCCGGGCCGTCTTGGCCAGCACCCGCGTGGGCACGCACCCGGTGTTCACGCAGGTGCCACCGACGTGCCCCGCCTCCAGGACGACGACACGAGCCCCGAGCTCGGCCGCCCGCAGGGCTGCCGCGGTGCCCGCCGGACCGGCACCGACCACGGCCACGTCGTAGTCCTTCTCCGAGATGCCCATGTGCTGCGTGCCCCTTCGTCGCGTCGGTCGTCTGGGCGAACTCAACCAGGTCCGGATGGGCGGGAGCCGTCGACGACAGCGGAGCCTAGGGAGCGTCCCGGGCCGGGGGCCCCGGACGGGGATGCCGGATGGTCGACACCGTGCCCGTCACGCACACCGCGCTCGCCAGCCCGAGGGCGACGAGGAAGAGGACGCCGAGCACTCCGGGAGACCCTTCGCGCATCATGCCGAGACCCGAGCCCACGAAGCAGGACAGCCACACCACGGCCGAGATGCCCCACCCGACCGCCGACCCCCGGAACGTCGGCCGGTGCAGCCTCAGCCGGCCTCGGTCCTGTGGTTTCTCGTCGTCCATGGAGCCCCCTCGCCCTCGTCGACCCCTCCACCGTACGTCCACGACTCGACGTGCTCAAGGGGTCGGCGCAAGTCCCGGGGCCGCGTGTGACGGTTTGAGACGACGGGTGTCGCGTGGCGTCACGCGACTGGTCGGGGGGTCGAGGCGTCCGTAGGTTCGGGCCTCGACGAAAGGTTCGCCCATGTTCCGACCTCCCTCCCGACGCCTCCCCGTGGTCGCCACGGCCGCCACCGCGCTCGTCGCGCTGCTCGCCGGCTGCTCGGGCGCCGCGTCCGCCGACGTCGTCGACCGGGGCCCCGTCCGCGGGGGCACGCTGGTCTACGCGACCGATCGCGAGCCCACCTGCCTCGATCCGCACAACTCCGGCGACATGCCCCAGACCTACGTCGCCCGGCAGTACCTCGACTCCCTCGTCTCGCTGCAGGCGGACGGCAGCGTCGTGCCCTGGCTCGCCACCTCGTGGACGATCTCGGACGACGGCACGCAGTACGACTTCACCCTGAAGGAGGGCGTCGAGTTCCACGACGGCACGCCGCTCGACGCGCAGGCCGTCGTCGACAACTTCACCCAGATCCTCGACCCGGCCACGCAGTCGTCGACCGACCTGCTGTACCTGACCGGGTACTTCGAGAGCGCGATCGCGTTGTCCGAGCACGTCGTCCGCATCGACCTGTCCCGCCCGTACTCGCCGCTGCTCGCCGCCCTGTCGCAGGCGTTCTTCGGCATCGAGTCGCCTAAGGCGATGGCGCGCGGCCTCGAGGAGAACTGCGAGTCGCCGGTCGGCACCGGACCGTTCGAGGTCGTCGCGTGGAACCACGGCCGCGACGTGCAGCTGGTGCGCAACGACGACTACGACTCGGCCCCCGCCGACGCGAAGCACCAGGGCCCCGCCTACCTCGACGGCATCACCTGGCGGTTCCTCAAGGACAACACGACCCGGTACGGCGCGCTCGGCTCGGGCGAGGCCGACGTCATCTTCAACGTGCCGCCCGAGAGCCAGCAGCTCGCCGAGGCCGACCCGACGATCAGCCTGCAGGAGTTCGTCCACTCGGGCTCGCCGTTCAGTCTCGACCTCAACACGACCAGCCCGGTGTTCGACGACATCCGCGTGCGCAAGGCCTTCGTGCACGCCTCGAACGCCCGCGCCGCCGTCGAGAGCGCCTACGCCGGCGTGTTCCCGTACGAGGGCGACGCCGTCTCGTCCGGCACACCGCACTACGACGAGACCTACCACGAGCCGTTCCCGTACGACCCCGACGAGGCGAACCGCCTGCTCGACGACGCCGGGTGGACCGGCCGCGACGCCGACGGACACCGCACCAAGGACGGAGAGACCCTCACCGTGCGCCTGCCCTACAACGCCGACGGTGCCGAGACGCCGCCCGCCGACCTGACCATCCTGCAGAACATCCAGGCGATGGAGAAGGAGGTGGGCATCGAGGTCGACCTCGAGGCGCTGGACTCCGCCAGCATGAACGCCGTCTGGGGCGATCCCGACGCGTACGACCTCATCGGCAACTACTGGAACAGCCCCACGCCGCACGTGATGTACATCAAGTACTCGAAGGCGACCCTCGACGTCGGCAACGGCCAGAACTCGGCCTTCGCCTCCGACGACGAGCTCGACCGCGTCCTGATCGCGGGAACGGCCACCACCGATCCGACCGAACAGGCGGCGCTCTACTCCGAGGCCCAGCGCATCCTCACCTCGAAGGCCTGGAGCCTGCCGCTCTATCCGATCCAGACACGGCTGGGCATCTCGAACCGGGTCAAGGACGTGTGGATCGAGCCCTCCGAGGGCGAGCCGGTGCTGTCGGACGCCTACTTCGTGGACGGCGGCGACCGATGAACCCCTGGGTCCTGCGCATCGTCCGTCGCGTCGCGGAATCGATCGTCCTGTTGCTCGCGGTCGGCACCATCGTGTTCTTCCTCGAGCACGCCGTGCCGGGCGACCCCGCCGTCGCGATCCTCGGGGGCGCGGCCGCCCACCCGACACCCGAGGCCGTCGCCGCCGTCACCGCCCAGTACGGGTTCGACCGTCCCCTGCTCGCGCAGTACGGGTCGTTCCTGCTCGGCCTCGTCCGACTCGACTTCGGCGAGTCGTACACGCTCAAGCAGTCGGTCGTCAGCGTGATCGGCGGCCAGCTCGGCTCGACCCTGGCCCTCACGGCCACCGCGCTCGGTCTCGCCTGGCTGTTGTCGATCACGTCCACGCTGCTCACCGCCGGGAGGCGCGGCCTCCTGGGCCGGATCGGCTCGGTCGTCGAGACGGTCGCGGCCGGTCTGCCGCAGTTCTGGCTCGGTCTCGTCCTGTTGCTCGTCTTCGCGGTGCGCCTCGGTTGGTTCCCGGTGATCGGCACGGGACTGCCCGGACTCGTCCTGCCTGCCCTGACCCTCGCCATCCCGCTGGCCGGGTTCCTCGGGCAGGTCACGCGCGACGAGTTCGAAGACGCCCAGGACCAGCCCTTCGCGCTCTCGGCACGGTCCCGTGGCCTGTCCGAGGCGGCCGTCCGGGCACGTCACCTCCTCCGCCACGCCGCCCTGCCGGGCATCACCCTCTCGGGGTGGGGCCTCGGCTCGCTGATCTCGGGCGCGGTCGTCGTCGAGGTCGTCTTCGCCCGCCAGGGCGTCGGCCAGGTGCTCGTCACCGCGGTGAACGCGCAGGACCTCCCTCTCGTCATCGGCATCACCTTCGTCGTGGCCCTCGTCTACGTCGTCGCGAACGTCCTCACCGACGTCGCGTACGTCGCCGTCGATCCCCGGCTGCGCACCACGATCGGAGCACCCGCATGAGCACCACGTCCACCGCCACCGCGGCGCCCCCCGTCCCCTCCGCGACGGACCGGCCGACCGGTCCGCACGACGCCCGTCCGCACGACGCCGGTCCGCACGAGGCCGACCCGGCGGCCACCGCGTCCGGTCCGCGTCGCGTGCGCCGCGCCTCCCACCCCCTCCGTCGGGTCTCGACCTGGGTGGCCACGGCCTTCATCGCCTTCGTGCTCCTCGCGGCGGTCTGGCCGAGTCTGCTCGCGCCGGCCGACCCCCTCGCGATCGACCTCGCGAAGAGCTTCGCCGCACCGAGCGCCGAGCACGTGTTCGGGACGGACCAGTCCGGACGCGACGTCTACTCTCGGGTCGTGCACGGGGCCGGGCAGTCGGTGCTGATCGGCGTGGGGGCGACCGCCCTCGGGCTGGCCGGCGCCACGCTGCTGGGCCTTCTCGGGGGACTCGGTGGTCGGGCCGTCGACGCGGTCGTCACCCGCGTGATCGAGGTGCTCTACGCGTTCCCCGGCATCCTGCTCGCCCTCATCCTCGTCGCGATCGCCGGCAACTCGGCCGGGACGCAGATCCTCGCCGTCGGCGTCGCCACGATCCCCGGCTACGCCCGGATGGTCCGCGGCCAGGTGCTCGCCGTGCGGGACTCGTCGTACGTCCAGGCCGAGCGCGCCCTGGGCCACGGGCCGGTCCACGTGCTCGTCCACACCCTGCTGCCCAACGCGTTCCGGCCCCTGACCGTGTTGGTCACCCTGGGCATCGGCCAGGCGATCGTCTGGGCGTCGGCGCTGGGCTTCCTCGGCATGGGCGTCCAGCCCCCGGCCCCGGAGTGGGGCGCGATGCTCAACGCAGGACGCAACTACCTGCAGCAGGCCTGGTGGCTCGACTTCTTCCCCGGCGTCGTCATCGTGTTGCTCGCGTTGTCGCTGACGGCCGTCGGCCGCAGCATCCAGACCCTCACCACCCCGGGAGGCGCGCGATGAGCCCCGAACCCGTCCTTCACCCCGAGGCCGTGCGCCTCGACACGGCCGGCCCGCTCGTCGACGTGCGGGGTCTGTCGGTCGCGTTCGGCGGCAACACGGTCGTCCGCGACGTCTCGTTCACCGTCGAGGCCGGGCGCTGCACGGCCATCGTGGGGGAGTCCGGCTCGGGGAAGAGCGTCACGGCCAAGGCGCTACTGGGACTCAACGGCCACACCGCCACGACGACGGCCTCGACCCTCCGCCTCGCCGGTCGCGACCTCACCGACCTCGGCGACCGCGACTGGCAGCGCCTGCGCGGTCGTGAGATCGGTTACGTCCTGCAGGACGCCCTCGTCTCGCTCGACCCGCTGCGCCGCGTCGGGGCCGAGATCGCGGAGCCCCTCCGCGTCCACCGGTACGGCGACCGCCGGGCCCGCGAGGCCCGGGTGATCGAGCTGCTCGAGCGGGTCGGCGTCCCCGAGCCGCGCCTCCGGGCCCGCCAGCTGCCCTCGCAACTCTCCGGGGGCCTCCGGCAGCGCGCACTGATCGCCGCGGCCGTGGCCCTCGAGCCCGCGGTCCTGATCGCCGACGAGCCGACGACCGCGCTCGACACGACCGTCCAGGCGCAGATCCTCGCCCTGCTCGACGAGTTGCGCGCCGGCGGCGCGGGGCTCGTCCTCATCAGCCACGACCTCGGTGTGGTCGAACGACTCGCCGACGAGGTCGTGGTCATGCAGCACGGCGTCGTGGTCGAGCAGGGGCCGACCGACCAGGTGCTCGGGGCGCCGAGCCACCCCTACACACAGCGCCTGCTGGCGGCGATCCCCACGGCGCACGCCCGCGGCAGCCGCCTCTCGTCGGCGGCACCGGCGACCCTCGCGGCGCGTCCCGCGGACCGGCCCGTCCCCGGCCCGGGCACACCCGTGCTCGAGGTGCGTCACGTCACCAAGCGCTACCGGGGGCCGGATCGCGTCACTCGCACCGTCGTCGACGACGTCTCGTTCACCCTGCACGCGGGCGAGACCCTCGGCATCGTCGGCGAGTCGGGCTCGGGCAAGTCGACCACCGCCGCGATCGCCCTGGCGCTGACGGCCCCGGACGAGGGCGAGGTGCTGTTCGAGGGCCGGCCCTGGTCGGCCCTGCACGAGCGGGATCGTCGACCCGACCGGCCGCGCATCGCGACGGTCTCGCAGGACCCCCTGAGCTCGTTCGACCCCCGTCGGTCGGTCGGCCAGCTCGTCACGGGAGCCCTCCGCGCCGCGGTGAGCGCGCGGGGCGGTCAGGGCGCCGCGGCGACGGACGCCCGTGCCCGCGTCGACGACCTGCTCGCCGGGGTCGGGCTCGACCCCGACCTGGCCGGCCGCCACCCGTCGACCCTCTCGGGCGGTCAGCGCCAGCGGGTGGCCATCGCCCGCGCGCTGGCCACCGACCCGGACGTTCTCGTCCTCGACGAGGCCGTGAGTGCCCTCGACGTGTCGGTGCAGGCGCAGGTGCTCGACCTGTTGGCCGACATCCGCGCCCGCTACGGCACGTCGGCCCTGTTCATCTCGCACGACCTCGGCGTCATCCGGCACGTGAGCGACCGCGTGCTCGTCCTGCAGGACGGACGGGTCGTCGAGGAGGGGCGGGTCGAGCAGGTGCTCGAACGTCCCGTCGCCGAGTACACGCGCCGTCTGCTCGCCGCCGTCCCCGGTGGCGGCCTGTCCGCCACCACCCACACCACCACGACCACCACCGATCCCACCGGAGGCCCCCGATGACCCACACGACCACCATCGCACCGACGGCCACGCCGACCCGCGAGGACCTGCTCGCCCGGTTCGAGCCCGTGTTCGACCGCATCGCCGACGGCGCCGTCGACCGCGAGCGGAGGCGCGAACTGCCGTTCGAGCAGGTGCGGCAGCTGGCGGAGTCCGGCTTCACGGCCGTCACCGTGCCGGTCGAGTTCGGCGGCTCCGGGGCCCGGCCGTCCGACCTGTTCGCCCTGCTCGTGCGGCTGGCGCGGGCCGACTCGAACCTGCCGCAGCTGCTGCGGGCGCACTTCGCCTTCGTCGAGGAGTTGCTGCTCGACACCTCGGAGGACCTCGTGCGGCGCGGTCTGTGGTTCGAGCAGGTCGCGGCGGGCGAGGTGTTCGGCAACGCGAGCCACGAGCGGAGTGCCGCCCGGGTGGGGTCGCTCGTGACGCACCTCGTGCCGGACGGTGACGGCTGGCGGCTGCACGGCGAGAAGCACTACAGCACGGGCACGCTCTTCGCCGACTGGACGACCGTGACCGCGACGACGCCGGCCGGCCGGGTCGTCGGGGTGACGGTGCGGGTCGACGACGACGGGGTCGACGTCCGCGACGACTGGAACGGGTTCGGCCAGCGGCTCACCGGCAGCGGGACGACCCGGTTCGACGGCGTGCGGGTCGAGCCGTCCCAGATCAGACCCCAGCGCGACGAGCGGCGGACGCCCCTGCCGGCCTTCCTGCAGACCGTGCTGCTGGCCTCGCTGGCCGGCGTCGCGTCGGCGGCGGAACGCGATGCCGTCGAGTTCGTGCGCACCCGCACCCGCGCCTACAGCCAGGGCGTCGCGGCGACGGCCGCCGCCGACCCGTTGGTCCAGTCGGTCGTGGGGCGGGTCTCGGCGGACGCCCTCGCGGCCGAGTCCCTGGTGCAGAGCGCGGCCTCGGCGATCGACCGCGCACACGACGCCGTGGTGGCCGGCGACACGGACGCGTTCGACCGCATCGAGGCGGCCGAGCTCGTCACCATCCGCGCACAGGTGACGGTGGTCGAGGTGGCCCTCCGCGCGACGACCACCCTGTTCGAGGTCGGCGGAGCCAGCGCCACCGACCGCGACCGGGCACTCGACCGGCACTGGCGGAACGCGAGGACGCTCTCGTCGCACAACCCGGTCGTGCTGCAGCAGCGGGTGATCGGCGACCGTCTCGTCAACGACGCCCCGTTGACCTACTTCTGGTCCACCGGGCAGGCCTGAGGGACCGGCCCGCGCGGGGCGCGAGTGAGGCGGCGACGGGTCACCGGCCCGCGACGATCTCGTCGGCGTTGTCGAGGATCCAGTCCATCAGGGGTACGAGGCGAGCGGCGAGTTCGGTGCCGCGCTCGGTCAGCGAGTAGTCGACCCGCGGCGGGATCGTCGGCTGGGCGGCGCGGTCGACGATGCCGTCGGCCTCGAGGGTCTTCAGGGTCGAGGCGAGCATCTTCTCGCTGACGCCCTCGATCTCGCGTCTCAACTCGCCCCACCGCAGCGGACCGCGTTCGAGCGCCAGCAGGATGAGCACGCCCCACCGACTCGTCACGTGGGTCAGCACCACGCGGCTCGGGCACTCCGCCGGGAAACGACCGGAGGGGGCAGGGCGGGCAGGGTTCACGATTCCGACGTCCACGTCAGTAGCTTACGAAAAGGTGCGTACCTGCAGACGGGAAGTCCCGGTGGATCGTCGTCGTTGTCCCGGGCACGCAACCGAAAGGAACACCATGTCCACGATCGTCACCGCCGCCTCCGGCCAGCTCGGCCGCCTCGTCGTCGAGGCCCTGCTCGCCCGCGGCGCAGCCCCCGAGAGCGTCGTCGCCACGTCGCGCGACGTCTCGAAGCTGGCCGACCTCGCCGAGCGCGGCGTCCGCACCGCCGAGCTCGACTACACCCGACCCGACACGATCGCCGCCGTCATCGGCGCGGGCGACGTCGTCGTCCTGATCTCGAGCGACGCGGTGGGCCAGCGGGTCCCGCAGCACGCCGCCGTGATCGACGCCGCGAAGGCCGCCGGTGCCGCCCGCATCGTCTACACGAGCGTCCTCGCGGCCTCGACCTCGCCTCTGATCCTCGCGCCCGAGCACAAGGCGACCGAGGAGCACCTCGCCGCCTCCGGCGTCCCCGCCACGCTGCTGCGGAACGGCTGGTACACCGAGAACTACGTCGGCGAGATCGCCACCGCCCGCGACTCCGGTGTGGTCGCCGCGAGCGTGGGTGACGGCCGTCTCGCCAGCGCCAGCCGTCGGGACTACGCCGAGGCCGCCGCGGTCGCTGCCCTCGACGACTCGACTGCCGGCCGCACCTTCGAGCTGTCCGGCGACCACGCCTGGGACTTCACCGAGTTCGCCGAGGCGCTCTCGGTCGTCACGGGCCGACCGGTCCGCTACGAGTCGCTCACGCCCGAGCGACACGCCGAGCGCCTGCGCGGTTTCGGCCTGGACGAGGGCACGGTCGGCTTCGTCGTCGCGCTCGACGGCAACATCCGCGACGGGCTGCTCGCCGACACGAGCGGCGACCTCTCCGGTCTGATCGGCCGCCCGACGACCCCGCTCGTCGAGGCCCTCACCGCCGCCTCGGCGTAGTCACGCCGACCGCCGGTCGGGAGACCGCAGGAGGCGCGGTGCCGGGACGACCGGCACCGCGCCTCCTCGTCGGGTCGGTTCCCGACGCGGGTGGGCCGGTCCCCGGAGTCGACGGTCGGGTCCCGGTGTCTAGGCTCGGGGCATGGCCACCCTCGTCCTCGTCCGACACGGACGCACCACCGCCAACGCGAGCGGCGTGCTCGCCGGACGGACGGCGGGCGTCCGGCTCGACGACGTCGGACGCGAGCAAGCGCGGCGCACAGCCGAGCGGCTCGCGGTCGTGCCGCTCGTCGGCGTCGTGTCGAGCCCCCTCGAGCGCTGCCGTCAGACGTCGAGGGCGATCCTCGACCGTCAGTCCGGCGTGCCGGTGACGCCGATCGAGCGAGGCATCACCGAGTGCGACTACGGCGACTGGCAGGGTCGGCCGCTGAAGGAGCTGGCGGGCGAGGCACTCTGGTCGGTCGTGCAGAACCAACCGTCGGCCGCGGTGTTCCCCGGTGGCGAGTCGCTCCAGGCCATGCAGGCCCGGGCGGTGGCCGCGGTCCGGCGGCACGACGCCGCGTTCGAGGCCGAACACGGTCCGGGCGCCGTGTGGGTCGCCGTCAGCCACGGCGACATCATCAAGTCGATCCTCGCCGACGCGTACGGCATGCACCTCGACCTCTTCCAGCGCATCAGCGTCGGCCCGGCCTCGGTGTCGATCGTGCGGTACGGGCCGAACCGGCCCGACGTCGTCGCGACGAACACCGACTCGGGCGACCTCTCGTGGCTGCGGCAGGCGGCTCCCGCGGCCGACGCCGCCGTCGGAGGAGGCGCGGGTCCGGCGAGCGGCGCGGCCGCCGGCGACGAGCCTCCCGCGACCTGAGCGTCGGCGGCGGGGCGCTCGTAGACTCGCGGCATGCCCTCCATCGTCCACACCTTCGACTGGCCGGACCGAGTCGTCGTCGGGACCGTCGGTCGTCCCGGTTCCCGTGCGTTCTACCTGCAGGCCCGTGACGGGGCACGCGTCACGAGCGTCGGCCTCGAGAAGATGCAGTCGGCCGCCCTCGCCGAGAAGATCGACGAGATCCTCGACCAGGTGATGGCCGCCGACGGCAACCCGGTCAGCGTGCCCACCGGCATCCCGGTCGAACTCGTCGACAACGAGCCGCTCGACCAACCCGTCGAACCCGAGTTCCGGGCCGGTGCTCTCAGCCTCGGCTGGGACCCGTCCACCGCGCAGGTCGTCATCGAGGCGTTCCCCCTGGTGGAGGTGGACGGCGAGGCCGAGATCGACGAGGCCGAGCTGGAGCCCGACGAGGTCATGGTCGTCCGCATCCCCGTCGGCACGGCGCGAGCGTTCGCGGCGCGCACCCTCGAGATCGTCGGGGCCGGTCGGCCCCTCTGCCCCTTCTGCGGCCAGCCGATCGACCCCGAGGGTCACGTCTGCGTCCTGCCCGGCGAGGTCTGATGGCGTCGGCGTCGGCTGAGGACGAGCCGACCGACGTGCCCGACACCGTTCCCTCGGACGACGTCGAGCTCGAGCTCACCGGTCGCATCCGCACGGCCTCGAACGCGTCCTTCCTGGCCCGCCTCGGTGACGTGTCGGTCATCTACAAGCCCGTGGCCGGCGAACGGCCGCTGTGGGACTTCCCGGACGGGCGGCTCGCCGACCGCGAGGTCGCGTCCTACCTCGTCTCCGAGGCCTCGGGCTGGGACGTCGTGCCGCGCACCTGGCTGCGCGACGGTCCGCTCGGCGAGGGCATGGTCCAGCTCTGGCAGGACGTCGACCCGGAGCAGGACGCCGTCGACCTCGTGCCGGTCGACGAGCTGCCCGACGACGGATGGCGGCTCGTGCTCGAGGGGGACGGCGACGACGGGCCGGTGGCCCTGATCCACGAGGACACCCCGTCGCTCCGACGCATGGCCGTCTTCGACGTCGTGGTCAACAACGCCGACCGCAAGGGCGCCCACGTGCTCGCTCTGCCCGACGGGCGGCGGCACGGCGTCGACCACGGCCTCACCTTCCACGCCGAGCACAAGTTGCGCACGGTGCTGTGGGGGTGGATCGGCGACCCGCTGACCGCTGACGAGGTCGACGGGGTCGGCCGCGTCCGATCCGCTCTCTCGGGCTCGCTGGGCTCGGCCCTGGCGCCTCTCCTCACCCCCGACGAACTCGAGGCGCTCGACGATCGCTGCGCGCGCCTCCTCGCGTCGCCCGTCTTCCCCGAACCGCGCGGCCCTATGCCGGCGGTTCCGTGGCCCGTGTTCTGACGTACGACCCGACGACGGCCGCTCCGAGGTCGTCCAGGTCGGGGGCGGTCACGGTGCCGTCGACGCGCCGCGCCATGCCCTCGACGAAACGGGCGAGCCCCGGGTCGTCGCCGAGCCGGAAGAACGTCGTGTGCGCGCCGAGGCGGCGGGCCACGTCGAGCTGCTCCACCGCCCGCAGGATCGTCACGGGGTGCGGCGGGTAGTCGAAGAAGACCTCACCGCCGGGCTCGAGGTGCGAGGTCGGCTCGCCGTCGGTGACGATCAACAGGACGGGTTGCGCGGTCGGGTGCTCGCGGAAGTGCCGGTTCGCCAGCAGCAGGGCGTGGTGCAGGTTCGTGCCCTTGTCCCACTTCGCGTCGAGGGCGACGAGCTGCTCGATGGGCATGACCTCGGCGTGCCGGCCGAACCCGATCAGCTGCAGGTCGTCGCCGCGGAAGCGGGACGTGATCAGGGTGTGCAGGGCGAGGGCCGTGCGCTTCATCGGAACCCAGCGGTCCTCCATCGCCATCGAGAACGACGTGTCGACGAGCAGGGCCACACAGGCCTGCGTCCGGGCGTCCGTCTCGTGCACCTCGACGTCGCCGATCTCGATCCGCACCCCGCCGTCGGTCCGGCCGCCCTCGGCGGCGGTCCGCGTGACCGCGTTCGTGATGGTCCGGGTCACGTCCCACGGCTCGGTGTCGCCGAAGGCCCAGTCGCGACTCGCGCCGGAGCGGTCGCCGAGGGCTCCTGCGGACCGCACCTCGCGCCTCCCGGCTCGTCCCGACATCGTCGCCGCGACGTCGCGCAAGAGGTTCTTGCCGAGCTGTCGCATGGCCCGCGGAGTCAGGGCGAGGGTGCCGTCGGCGCGACGGCGGAGGGCGCCGGAGTCTCGGAGGGCCTTCTCGAGCCGCCGCAGGGCCGCGGCGTCGACGGCGGCCTGCTCGCCCAGCTGGCGGCGCAGGGCGTCGAGGTCGACGTCGTCGAGCGAGGATCCACGCGACTGCTGGGCCAGTTGTTCGGCGAGCGCGTCGAGGTCGGCGAGGTCCTGGAAGACCCCCGTGCCGTCGCCGAGCCCGAGGCCGTGTTCACCGTCGAGACCTTCCGATCCGCTCCAGTCCTGGCCCGGCCGGAGCGATCGCAGCGTGCCGTCCAGCTGCTCGAGCGACTGCATCAGCTCGGGCGAGCCGAAGGCCTCCTGCGCGAGCGCGTCCAGCTCGGCACGCTGCTCGGCCGACATCGAGTTGCGCAGCCGCTGGGCGGCCGCGGCCCGGGCGGCGAGGGCGTCGATCAGCTCGTCGACGTCGGACGGCCGTTCGGGGAACGAGTCGCCGTGCTTCGCCATGAAGTCGTCGAACTGCTCAGGGGTGTCCTCGCCGCGGGCGTGCGCGTCGAGCAATGCGTTGAGGTCGCGCAGCATCTCGGCGACGGCCGCGCGATCGGCGTCGGTGGCGTTCTCGAGGGCACCCTTCATCCCTGCGAACCGCTGGTCGAGCATCTCGCGACCGAGGAGGTCCTTGATCTGCTCGTACGCCTGACCGGCCTCGCCGCTCTGCCAGCGGTAGTCCGACAGCTCGGCGACGGCGCCGGCCGGGGACGGCGGCAGGCTGTCGAGCTGGAGCAGGGCCAGGGCGCGGTCACCGTCGTGGAGGTCGACGTCTCGGGCGAGCTGGGCGCGTTCGGCCCGCAGGGCCCGGTCGAGCAGCTCGCGGACCTCCTGGAGCGTGCCGTCGAGGTGGTGGTCCCGGGTGAGGGCCCGTCGGCGTTCGGCGACCTGGCGGGCGAGGTCGTCGAGGCCGGTCTGGTCCTTGCCTCCGCGCCGGAGGAACTCACGGAGCGCCGCCTCGGCGCTCGTACCGGCCATGACGTCGCGCCCGACGGCGTCGAGCGCCTCGGACAGGTCGGCAGGAGGCACGAGCGGGTCGGGACCGTCGGCGTACCTCTGGTAGCGCGCGGCCCGGTGCAACCGCCGGTTCGCCCTAGCCACGTCGCACCTCAGAACCCGTAGGCCGCTTCACCGTCGCCGCTCTCCTTGCTCACGCGTCGGGCCAGGAACAAGCCCTCGAACGCCAGCTCGATCGCACCGGCGCGCCCGCCGTCGGACGACGCGCCGAGCCGTTCGGCGATGCGGTCGTAGAGGTCGTCCTCGCCGAGCGAGGGCAATCCGGCCAGGAAGTCCCGAGCGGTGACCTGCTCACCGGTCGTCACCATGACACCCGACTCGAGGGCGTCGACGAGGGCGTCGAAGTCGAGCCCGCGGAAGTGGGCACGGACGGTCTCGGCGGTCGCCGTCCTCAGCAGGTGTTCGAGGACCTCCTCGGCCCGGTCCTCCTCGCCGGACTCGAACTCGATCTTGCCGCCGAGCACGTCGACGGCCGTCTCGAGGTCGATCGGGCGGGCGACGGCCTCGTCCTCACCCTGTCGGGTCGCGCGGTGCAACGCCGCGGCCGCGATGGTCTCGGCTCCGGCGATCGCGAAGCGGGCGCTGACGCCGCTGCGCTGGTCGACCGAGGGGGACTGGCGCAGCGCCCGGGTGAAGCGGGCCAGGATCTCGACGAGGTGGTCGGGCACCTCGGCGACGAGGTCGGCTTCCTGGCGGACGACCGCGACCTCGTCGACCAGCTCGGTCGGGTAGTGCGTCCGGATCTCGGCACCGAAGCGGTCCTTCAGGGGCGTGATGATCCGACCACGGTTGGTGTAGTCCTCGGGGTTGGCGCTGGCCACGACGAGCACGTCGAGGGGCAGCCGCAGGACGTACCCGCGGATCTGGATGTCGCGCTCCTCCATCACGTTGAGCATCGCCACCTGGATGCGCTCGGCGAGGTCCGGCAACTCGTTGACCGCGACGATGCCGCGGTGGCCCCGGGGGATGAGGCCGAAGTGGATCGTCTCGGGGTCGCCCAGGCTGCGTCCCTCGGCCACGCGCATCGGATCGACGTCGCCGATCAGGTCGGCGACGCTCGTGTCGGGCGTCGCGAGCTTCTCGACGTAGCGCTCGTCGCGCCCTCGCCAGGCCACCGGCAGGTCGTCGCCGAGGTCGGCGGCTCGACGGCGGCTCTCGCTCGTGATCGGCTCGAACGGATGCTCTCCCAATTCGGACCCGTCGATGACCGGGGACCACTCGTCGAGCAGACCTGCCAGCGTCCGCAGCAGGCGGGTCTTGCCCTGGCCGCGTTCACCCAACAGGACGATGTCGTGACCCGCGATCAACGCCCGCTCGAGCTGAGGGATGACCGTCGACCCGAAGCCGTGCAGTCCCGGCCAGGGGTCACGACCCTCTCTCAGGGCGTCGAGCAGGTTGTCTCGGATCTCGGTGCGGAGGGGCTTCGGGACGTGGCCCGAGCGCCTGAGTTCGCCGACGGTTCTCGCGGAGGGAGGCATCACCCCGGCGACGCTACGCTCCCGACCCGGACCTCGCGAGGGGCGCCTCCTGCGAGCTTGCCGAGACGTCTCGATTCGACGACATCCGTCGCGTGACGGTCTACTGCACCGCCGCCGTGAGACGCGCGACGTTGTCGAGCACCTGCAGGGGAGCGGGCCGCGTGAGCCAGCCGGCGAGCGTGATCTCGTGCGACTTCGCGCGGTAGTCCGCCTCGACCTCGCGGACCTGGTCGACGAAGCCCGCTCCACGTACCATGAGCGACACCTCGAAGTTCAGGCTGAACGACCGCATGTCCATGTTGCTCGACCCGATCACCGCCACGTCGTCGTCGACCGTGAAGTGCTTCGAGTGCAGCACGATCGGCTTCTCGTAGAGGAAGATGCGGACGCCGGCCCGCAGGAGCGTCTCGTAGTACGACCGCTGGGCGTGGTAGACGAGGAACTGGTCGGCGACCTCGCAGGCGAACAACTGCACGTCGACGCCGCGCTCGGCGGCCGTCGTGATGGCGTAGAGCATCGATTCGTCGGGCACGAAGTAGGGGCTCGCGATGATCAGGCGTTCTTGTGCACCGTAGACCAGGGCGTTGAAGAGCCGCAGGTTGTTCTCGCCGTCGAAGCCGGGCCCGCTCGGCACGACCTGGCACTCGTAGGCGTCGTCGCCCGTACGGCGTTCGACGAGCGGCTCGGCCTCGGCGTCGGTGGGCAGCTCGTCGGTCTCGCTGTACCAGTCGGTGATGAAGAGGGCGTTGAGGCCGATCGCGGCGGGCCCGTCGACGCGCACCATGAGGTCTTTCCACTGCAGGCCGCGTCGCATGTTGCCGCGCTTGTTGTAGCTGGGATCGGTCATGTTCTGCGACCCGGTGAACGCGACGTCGCCGTCGACGACCACGATCTTGCGGTGGTTGCGGAGGTCGGGTCGCCGCCACATGCCCTTCGTGGGGTGGAACGGCAACATCTCCTCGAAGCGGATGCCGGCGTCACGCAGCCAGGTGCGCGTCACGCGGCCCTGCGGGTTGCGGATCGTCGCCCAGTGGTCGTAGAGCACGCGGACCTTGACCCCGCGGTCGTGGGCCCGCTTGAGGGCGTCGAAGAAGAGGAAGGTCGACTCGTCGCGCGTGAGGATGTAGAACTCGACGTGGACGTACCGCTCGGCCGCGTCGACCGCCTCGGTCATGGCCGCGATCGACCCGGCGTAGTCCGGCAGCAGTCGGGCCGTGTTGCCGGGGATCAAGGGCATGGCGCCGAGCGTGCGGTTCAGCTGGACCACCGTGCCGAACCACGGCGGCTGGGTGTCGGTCGGCACGCGGTTGTCGAGGCCCTGCGTGTTCTCGAGGATCAGCGAGTTGATCTCGCGTTGTTTGTCCCGCCGGTCCTTCGGCAGCTTCGTGCTGCCGAGCAGGCCGTAGAGGACGCTGCCCGGGATCGGCGCGACGAAGATCGCCATCAGCCAGGCCATGGCCGAGCTCGGCCGCCGGTTGCGGGGCACGACCGCCACCGAGACGATCCTGATGAGGATGTCGACCACCAGGATCACGGTGGGGAACGCCTTGAGGAGCTTGCGCCAGGTCATCCGCCGATCATCCCAGGTCGAGGCCGCACGAGGCCGCCCCCGTTCGCGCCGACGTCACCACGGCGCGCCGGCACGTCAGCGCCCGCTGCCCGCCAGGCTCGCCGACTCGCCGTCGGGGGCCGTCGCGAGATAGCAGGTGACCTCGCGGTCGCCGGTGGCCCAGGTGTCCTCGGTCGGCGTGAACCAGCCGTAGTCGAGGGCCGAGTCCTCCCAGGTCGACCCGACGTAGTCGTCGAAGACCTCGTAGCACGCGTCGTCGCCGAGCTGCGCGACCTCGTCGTCGCCCGGGAACGCGTCGTCGTCGAGGACCGGTTCGGCGAACACCTCGAAGTGGTGCACGTCGCCGCAGGCGGTCACGTCGACGAACGTCTGGTACTCGTGGTCGATCCCGTCGGTCATGTCGAAGCAGTCCCCGGTGGTGAGCTCGCTCACGAGCTCGGAACCGGTCTCGATGACGCCCCCTTCTCCTCCGTTCGCCTGGTAGAGGCCGAAGCACACGCCCCCGAAGGCGATGACGCCGACCGCGCCCAACACGCCGAACAGCACGCCTCGCGACCGCTTCGGTGCCGGGACGCCCGCCCCGGCACCGGGCGCGAACGCCTGCGGCGCGGGCCAGGCCGTGCCCAGGCGCGACTCGGGCGGGACCAGGGCGGCCCAGCGCCGCACCGTGGCCGAGGCCGCGTCGAGCACCACGGACGTCGTCTCACCGACACCGACGTCGAGGGGGTCCCGTCGCCGCTGGTCGAGGGGCGTGGGACCCGACGCGTCGATGCGCAGGGGCACCGCGAACCAGTGCGATCCGTCGTGCCCCAGGTCGAGGAACTCGGTGGCGCCCAGCCGCACACGCAGCATCTCGGGGTGGCCGGCCCCCGGGACGTCGACGACGCCGGTCGGGTAGTCGCTCGGCAGGACGCGCATCTCGAGCGGTCCGAACCGCTGCACGAGTCCTTCGGCCACGAAGGACACGGGGGTCGCCCCCGAGGGTCCCGCGGTCGTCGGCTGGTCGTCTGGTCGGTCCACGAGGTCCCCCTGCTGCTGCTGCGCGCACCGCATCCCTCGGCGGCCGTCGAGGGATGTTACCGGCACCCGGCGCGGCGGCAGCAGCCCCCGTCGGCGGGCCAGGGGGCGGGCGTGCCTCGGGGGCGCGAGCCGGCGGGGCCGGGCCGCACCGCGCCTCCTATGCTCGGAGCATGTCGTCCGGTCACCCGAGTCCGTCCCGCGCCGACGTCGACCTGGTCGTCGTCGGCGGAGGCGCCATGGGTCTCGCGACGGCCTGGCAGGCCGCGTCGCGCGGGCACGAGGTCGTGCTCGTCGAGCGGTTCGAGCAGGGGCACCACCGGGGTGCCTCGCACGGCGCCACCCGCAACCTCAACGTCGCCTACGACGACGCCGACTACGTCGCCCTCGTGCAGGAGGCGCGGGTGCGGTGGGACGCGCTGGCCGACGAGACCGGCACCCCGCTCCTCGACCTCGTCGGAGTCGTCAACCACGGTCGCCCGGCGATGCTCCGGCGCATGCAGGCGCTGCACATCGACGCGGGTGTCCCCAGCGAACTCGTCACCGCCGAGGACGCGGGGGAGCGGTGGAGGGGCATCCGCTTCGAGACCGAGGTGCTGCACGTGCCCGGCAGCGGACGCATCCGTGCTGCCGAGGCCCTGGTGGCCCTCGCCCGGGCGGCGACGGCCCACGGGGCGCGACTGCGCTGGTCCACGCCGGTCACGGGCCTGCACGTCGAGGGCCCCGAGCGCGTCCGGGTCGTCACGGCCGACGACGAGATCGTCGCGCGGCGCGTGGTGGTGACGGCGGGCGCCTGGACCGAGGACGTCGTCGGAGGCCTCGTACGTCTCCCTCGGCTCACCGTGACGCAGGAGCAACCCGCGCACTTCGCCGTGACCGACCCCGAGGCCGTGTGGCCGAGCTTCAACCACCGTCCCGATCCCGACCGTCCCCCCGAGTCGTGGTGGCCGAGCGTCGTCTACGGCATGCTCACGCCGGGCGAGGGCGTCAAGGCGGGCTGGCACGGGGCCGGCCCCGTCGTGCACCCCGACCGCCGGTCCTTCGCGCCCGACCCCGAGCAGCTCGAGCAACTGCGGCGCTACGCGCGGGAGTGGCTGCCCGGCGTCGACGCCGAGACGGCGGACCCGATCAGCTGCACGTACACGACGACCGACGACGAGGACTTCGTTCTCGACCGCGTCGGCCCCGTCGTGGTGGGGGCGGGCTTCTCCGGACACGGCTTCAAGTTCACGCCGCTGGTGGGGTCGATCCTCGTCGACCTCGTCGAGGGTGGCGAGGCCCCTGCGCGGTTCCGCCGCCTGGGGCGACCGTGACCCGCCGGACCGCGACGACCCGCGGCACCGTGGCGGGCCAGCCCTTCGTGCGTCGGGGGAGCGGCGCGCCCACGATCCTGCTGCCCGGGGTCGGGCCGGGTCGTCACCACCCCTCGACCTGGGACCGCACCCTGCTGCGGCTCGAGACGGCGCCGCTCGTCCGCGAGGTCGACCTGTGGACGCTGGGCCGTCGCCGTGGGCTGCCCGAGGGCACCACGATGAACGACCTCGCCGACGACGTGGCCCGGGCCACGGTCGAGATCTGTGACGGGCCGATCGACGTGGTCGGCACCTCGACGGGCGGCAGCATCGCCTTGCAGCTGGCCGTCGACCACCCCGAGCTGGTGCGGCGACTGGTCCTCGTCTCGGCCGCCCACCGCCTGGGCGACGGCGGGCGCGAGGCCCAGCGGCGCACGGCCGAGCGCCTCCGGGCCGGCGACGCGCGAGGCGCCTCGGCCGCCATGCTCGGTCAGACGACCACCGGCGTCCCCGCCTCGAACGCCCTGCGGCGCTTCGGGCGCGTGGCGCACCACGTCGTCGTCGGCGACCGGCACGACGACCTGGTCGTGACGCTCGACGCCGAGGACTCGTTCGACGTGGGCGACCGCCTCGGCGAGGTCGCCGCCCCGACGCTCGTCGTGGCCGGGGGCGCCGACGGCTTCTACCCGCTCGACCTCGTGGCACGCACCGTGGCCGGCCTGCCGGACGCGACGCTCGCCGTGCATCCCCGGTCGGGTCACCTCGGCCTGGGGTCGCGCGGCGTCGCGCGCGAGGTGCTCGCCCACCTGACCCGCGCCTCCTGACGCTCCGATCGTCGCGGGCACCGAACGGTCGGCCCATCCGCTCGGAACGGGGAATGTGCCGGTCGGACCGGCGAGTCCGCCCGGCGTGGGACCGTTCGTCACCTACCATCCGAGCATGGCCGACAACGTGCAGACCGCGAGCGTCGGGGGCATCGCACCCCTCGACGACGACGTCACGTTCCACCGGCGCCGTGTGACGTTCGTCGCACCCCTCGACGACACCGTCCCCGAGCCCCCCGCTCGCCCGGACCAGCAGGAGCACCACCCCGTGAACCAGACCCTCGCCCCCGAGGCCTCCGTGGAGGGGCTCGACGAGCCGACCGCGATCGCCCCCCAGGCCGAAGCCGAAGCCGAGCCCGAAGCCGCGACGGCCCGCGCGCCACGCCCCGTCTCGATCCCCTCGCACCGTGCCGACGTCGTCCTCGACGACGTGGTGCCCACCGATGCCTCCGAGGCCCGCCCGGCGAGCGTGGCCCGCCACTCGGTCGACACCTCGGCGATCACGCTGCCGGTGCTCGCCGTGTCCGTGCCCGACGACCTGCCCCAGCCTCCCGAGCGGATGACGCTCGACGACGAGGTCCTCGCCCGCCTGGTCGAGAAGCGCCTCGACGACACCGCGACGATCGATCTGATGGCCGTCGTCCAGGCCCAGCTCGCCCTCCGCCAGGTCGAGGCCGCGCGCTTCGCCTCGTGGGAGGACGAGATCACCCGCGTCGGCACGGACGAGGCGGCCCGCGCACTCGAGGCCACCCGCCTCCGCTTCACCGGGGTCGTCCCCGTCGTGCCCCCCGGCGCGATCCGCGAGGCCCGTCCCGTGGTCGAGGCGGGCCACGCACCCAACGCTCCGCTCGCCCCCGACTCGGACGGCGACCGCCCCACGGCCTCCGCCCCGACCTCGTCTCCCGTGGTGGTCCCGTCGACCGGCCCCCGCGCCCTCGTCCACGACGCGGCCGACGCGGCCGACGCGGTCGACGCGTCCGAGCCCACGGACGAGCAGACGGCAGTCGACGAGCAGGCAGCAGCCGACCAGGAGGCGCTGGTCGCGCCGACCACGTCGGGCCCCGAGGCGCAGGCGGTCGCCTCCGCCCCCGTCCCGCCCCTCCTGCGCCGTCCCCTCGCGCTCGTGGTCGCCGCCACGGCCGCCCTGATCGTCGTCGCGGCCGTCGTGCTGGCCTTCGTGCCGGCCCTCGCTGTCGCCTCGGCCGTCCTCTCGACCGTCGCCGTCCCCGTCGCCACCGGCCTCGTCGGCCTGACCGCGCTCGCGTCGGTCTCGACCCGCCCCGACGACGCGACGCGCGTCGCCCGCCGCGGTCCGATCGGCGTCGTGGCCGGTGTGGTCGTCGGCACCGTCCTGGGCTTCGGGCTGTTGCTGAGCGACCTGGGGTCGTTCGCCTGGCAGGGCTTCCTCGTCCGTGCCGTGGGCCTGACCGGCCTCTCGACGTCGGTGTCGGTCGTCGTCGCCCTGCTCGGCGCCGCGGTCGTGGCGTTCATCGTCGCGGTGATGATCACGGGGTTCCGCTCGACGGCTCGCGACTAGGCTGTCGAGGTGTCCACCCTCGCCTCGGTCAACTCCGTCATCGAACGACTCTGGCCTCTCGCGGGTGCCTCGTCGTGGGATTCTCCCGGCCTGGTCGTCGGTGACCCCGACCAGCCCGTGACGCACGTGCACCTGGCCGTCGACGCCGTGCTCGACACCGTCGACGAGGCCGTCGGCATGGGCGCCGACCTCTTGCTCGTCCATCACCCGCTGTTGTTCCACGGCGTCTCGACGGTCGCCGAAGACACCACCAAGGGCGCCGTCGTCGCGCGGCTCGTCCGGGCAGGGTGCGGCCTCGTCGCCGCCCACACCAACGCCGACGTCGTCGAGACCGGCACGTCCCGCGTGCTCGCCCACCAGCTCGGCCTCGTCGAGCAGCGACCGATCAGCCCGGGCACGAGCGAGGGCACGGGCCTCGGCATCGTCGGCCGTCTGCCGCACGCGATGACCCTCGTCGCCCTCGCCCGCCAGCTCGGCGACGTCCTGCCCCCGACCGCGTCGGGCATCCGCGTGGCCGGTGACGCCGACGGCGTCGTCGAGACGGTCGCCCTCTGCGCCGGTGCCGGCGACTCACTGCTGGCCGACCCGGCGGTGCTCGCCGCCGACGTGTACGTCACGAGCGACCTGCGCCACCACCCCGCTTCCGACGCCCGCGAGCTCATGAGGCTCGGTCGCGGTCCCGCCCTCGTCGACGTGTCGCACTGGGCGGCCGAGTGGCTCTGGCTCGACACGGCGGCCGAACAGCTCCGCCGCGAGCTGCACGACGTCGAGGTCACCCTCAGCGACCTGCGCACCGACCCGTGGGACTTCGCCGTCGTGCAGTGAGCACCCCGAGCCGTCCCCGGCGACGACGGCGCGTCGCGACCCGCGAGACCTCGCGACCCGCGCCTCCTCGTCGCCCCGTCCCCGCCTCCCCCCGACCCCGAGAAGAGTCCCCATGCCCCTGATGAAAGCCAGCTACGAGCACCAGGCCCTGCTGCTCGACCTGCAGCAACTCGACACCGCGCTGCGCCAGATCGCGCACAAGGGCGCCAACCTGCCCGAGATCGCCGTCCTCGCGTCGCTCGAGGGCGACGGCTCGCGCCTGCGCAGCCGCCTCGCGACCGAGCAGGGCGCATGGGAGGACGCGCAGAGCGAGCTCAAGCGCATCGAGTCCGACGTCGCCGTCGTCGAGGCGCGCGTCGCACGTGACGAACAGCGCATCGCGTCGTCGTCGTCGACGAAGGACGTCGCCGCCCTCGAGGGTGAGCTCGCCGCCCTCGCCAAGCGTCGCTCCGACCTGGAAGACCTCGAGCTCGAGGTGATGGAGCGCGTCGAGAGCCTGGGTGCCGTCGCCGCGGTGACGCAGGGCGAGCTCGACCAGCTCGACACCCGCCGCGTCGACGCCGAGACCGGACGCGACGCGAAGCTCGCCGAGCTCGAGGCCGAGCGGGCCGAGGTCGTCGCCAACCGCGAGACGATCGCGGCGACGGTGCCCGCCGACCTGCTGGCCCTCTACGAACGTCAGCGCGACCGTTACGGCGTGGGTGCGTCCCTGCTGCGCGGCGGTGTGTCGAGCGCCAGTGGCGTGGCCCTGACCGGCAGCGACCTGGCGGCCGTGCGCGCCGCGGCCGAGGACGACGTCGTGCTCTGCCCCGACAGCAACGCCGTCCTCGTCCGCACCTACGAGTCGGGCATCTGACCCCTGCCGGTGCCCCGCTGGCCCCACGGCACCACGGGCGGGCGCCGCACCGCTAGGCTCGGTGTCGCGAATGGGTCGACAAGACGGTCGCGTCGGCGGGTGCGAACCCGCCGCCGAGGAACGTCCGGGCTCCACAGAGCAGGGCGGTGGGTAACACCCACCCGGGGCAACCCGCGAGAAAGTGCAACAGAGAGCAGACCGCCACGGGTCGCACCCTCGGGTGCGACACGGGGTAAGGGTGAAACGGCGGTGTAAGAGACCACCAGCGGCTCGGGTGACCGGCCGGCTATGTAAACCTCGCCCGGAGCAAGGTCAAAGAGGGGACGTCGAGGCTGCTCGCCGAGTCCCCGGGTAGACCGCTGGAGAGCTGCGGCAACGTAGTTCCGAGAGAGATGGCCGTCCATGGTGCTTCGGCACCGGGACAGAACCCGGCGTACCAGTCGGCCCATTCGCCTCACACGAGAGAGACCCCGGGTCAGGAGGCGCGCCTCCTGACCCGGGGTCTTCTCGCGTCGGTCGTGCCTCGCCTCAGAACGCCGGGTTCGATTCGGCGGCCAGGGCGGCGGCACCCATGATGCCGGCGTTGTTGCGCAACTTGGCGGGGACGATCTCGGCCCGCAGGTCGAGCAGCGGCAGGAACTCGTCGTGGTGCTTCGACACGCCGCCGCCGACGATGATCAGGCGCGGGTAGAGCAGGGCCTCGAGGTGCGAGTAGTACTTCTGCAGGCGCTTCGCCCAGTGCTTCCAGCTGAGGTCGTCGCGCTCCTTCGCCGCGAAGGAGGCCTTGGTCTCGTAGTCCTTGCCACCGATCTCGAGGTGCCCGAGCTCGGCGTTGACGATGAGCACGCCGTCGTTGATGAGGGCGGTGCCGATGCCCGTGCCGAGCGTCGTCATGATGACGAGACCCTTGACGTCCTTAGCAGCCCCGAAACGCGTCTCGGCGTAGCCCGCGGCGTCGGCGTCGTTGACGAAGTGGATGCCCCGGCCGAGCGTGGTCTCGAAGAGCTTCTCGGCCTCGAAGCCGATCCACTTCTTCGACACGTTGGCGGCCGAGAGGGTCTTGCCGTCCATGATGGCGGCCGGGAAGCAGACGCCGACCGGCACCGAGGCGTCGTCGAGGCCCAGTTCGTCGACGATCTGCTGGACGACCGCGACGATGGCGTCCGGCTCGCCGCCCTCGGGGGTGCTCTTCTTGATGCGGTCCGAGAGGAGCTCGCCGCTGTCGAGGTCGACGATCGCCCCCTTGATGCCTGTGCCGCCGATGTCGATTCCCACTGCGGTGCGTGCCATGGGTGGTCCTTTCTCAGGAGAGCGTGAGGATGTCGGCACCGCGTTCGGTGACGACCAGGGTGTGCTCGAACTGGGCCGTGAGGCTCTTGTCGCGGGTGGAGACGGTCCAGTCGTCGTCCCAGACGTCGGCGTCGATGCCGCCGAGGGTCAACATGGGCTCGATGGTGAACACCATGCCGACCTCGATGACGTCGTCGTACTGCGGGGCGTCGTAGTGGGGGATGATCAGGCCCGAGTGGAAGGCGCGACCGACACCGTGGCCGGTGTAGTCGCGCACGACACCGAGGCCGAAGCGCTTGGCGTACGACTCGATGGCCCGACCGATCACGTTGACCTGGCGGCCCGGGGCGACGGCCTTGATGCCGCGGCGCAGCGCCTCGCGGGTGCGGTCGACCAGCTCGACGGTCTCGGGGGCGGCCTCGCCGACGACGAAGGTTCGGTTGAGGTCGCCGTGCACGCCGTTCTTGTAGGCGGTGATGTCGATGTTGATCAGGTCGCCGTCGACGAGGACGGTGTCGTCGGGGATGCCGTGGCAGATGACCTCGTTCACCGAGGTGCAGACCGACTTGGGGTAGCCGCGGTACCCGAGGGTCGAGGGGTAGGCGTCGTGCGCGACGACGAACTCGTGGGCGATGCGGTCGAGCTCGTCGGTGGTCACGCCGGGGCGGAGGGCGGCCTCGACCGCGTCGATGGCCTGCGAGGCGATGCGGCCGCTCTCGCGGATGAGCTCGACGGTCTCGGCGTCGTACACGTCGCCGTCGGTGTACTCGGCGGGGGCGGCCTTGCCGACGTACTCGGGTCGGGCGATCGACGGGGGGACCGGACGCTGCGCTGAGATCCGGCCCGGGGTCAAGAATCCGTGGGAGTCCCGGGGCATACGATCAAGCTTAGGGGGAGCGCGACGGGCTCGCGTTCTCCACAGCCGCACCGAGAGGACGACACCATGGCCGAGTTCTGGTTCAACACGAAGACGCACGAGGTCGAAGAGGGCAAGGTCTCGCCGGCCGTCGACCGGGCCGGGCCCTACGCCACACGCGACGAGGCGGCCCGGGCGATCGAGACGATCAAGGCCCGCAACGCCGCCCTCGACGCCGAAGAGGCCGCGAACGACTGAGCGGATCGAGCGTCCCGTCGGCGGACCGCCGACGGGACGCCCGGGCGTCAGACCGTCGTCGGTCGGTAGGTGATCGGCAGGCGGCGGTCGCGGCCGAAGGCCATGCCCGAGATCTTGGGGCCGATCGCCCCCTGGCGGCGCTTCCACTCGGACCGGTCGACCAGCTTCGTGATCTCGGCCACCGTGTCGGCGTCGTAGCCGAGCGCGACGACGTCCGCCGCCCCCAGCGCGTTCGTGATGTAGCCCTCGAGGATGCCGTCGAGTACCTCGTACGGCGGCAACGAGTCCTCGTCTTTCTGGTCCGGCCGCAGCTCGGCGGACGGCGGCTTCGTGATCGAGTTCTCGGGGATCGGCGCGGTCTCGCCGATCGACTCGGCGTGGGCGTTGCGCCACCGGGCGAGCTCCCAGACCATCGTCTTGGGGACGTCCTTGATCGGTGCGAACCCGCCGACCGAGTCGCCGTAGATCGTCGAGTAGCCCACGGCCAGCTCGGTCTTGTTGCCTGTGGTCAGCACGAGGTGGCCGTGCAGGTTCGACAGGCCCATCAGCACGAGCGCCCGGGCGCGGGCCTGCACGTTCTCCGCGGCGAGGCCCGTGAGGTGCAACTGCTCCTCGAACGGCGCGACGAGGTCGGCGATCGGCTCGGTCGAGTACCGGACGCCGATCCGCTCGGCGACGTCGTCGGCGTCGCTGCGGCTGTGCTCGCTCGACCACTGACTGGGCATCGAGACGCCGTACACGGCGTCGGCCCCGATGGCGTCGGCGGCGATCGCCGCGCACACGGCCGAGTCGATGCCACCCGAGAGGCCGAGGATCACGCTGCGGAACCCGTTCTTCCGCACGTAGTCGCGGGTGCCGAGCACCAGGGCGTTCCAGAGCTGCTGCCGGTCGTCGGGCAGTTCGGCGACGTCGCGTTCGACCGCGGACGAGGAGGCGCGGCCCGTGTCGGACCCGTGGCCCCCGGCACCGTCGCCGGTCGCCTCGGTCGCCGCCTCGAGTTCTACGCGGCGGATGCCCTCGGGCAGCTCGGTGTCCGTGGCCGGCTCGGGGTCGAGGTCGACGACCAGCAGGTGCTCGTCGAACTGCGGGGCCCGGGCCAGGATCGTCCCGTTGCCGTCGACCACCACGCTGTCGCCGTCGAAGACCAGGTCGTCCTGACCGCCGACGATGTTGACGTAGGCCACCAGGGTGTCGTTCTCGACGGCCCGGCGCGTGACGAGCGGGAGGCGCACCTCGTCCTTGTCGCGGACGAACGGGCTCGCGTTGATCACGAGGAGCAGACCCGCGTCGGCGTGCAGCACGCGCTCCACCGGGCCGCCGTCGCGCCAGAGGTCCTCACAGATCACGAGGGCGACGTCGACGCCGGCCACCCGGACGACGAGCAGCTCGTCACCGGGGATGAACACGCGGTACTCGTCGAAGACCGAGTAGTTCGGCAGGTGGTACTTGGCGGTGGTCGTCACGACACGCCCGCCCTGCAGGACGCTCGCGCAGTTCTTCGCGATGGCCGTGGGGGCGTTGCTCGTGCCCAGCAGGCGGGGCTCGAAGGGGCCGTCGGCATGGCCGACCACGACGGGCAGGTCACCCAGGCCCTCGGCCTGGAGGGTCTCGGCCAGGACCTCGACGGCGTGTCGGCTGGCCTGCAAGAAACTCGGCCGGCTGGCGAGGTCCTCGATCGGATAGCCCGTGACGCTCATCTCGCCCGCGGCGAGCAGGTCGGCACCGGCGGCGCGGGCCCGACGGGCCGCCTCGACGATCTGGGCGGAGTTGCCGGCGAGGTCGCCGACGACGGGGTTGGTCTGCGCGAGCGCCAAGCGGAGTCGGGGCATGTCCACTACCGTAGTGGCGGAGCAGAAAGGCCGTGGCATGGACAAACAGAGGGACTTCGTCCTCCGCACGATCGAAGAGCGCGGCATCAAGTTCATCCGCCTCTGGTTCACCGACGTGATCGGCACCCTCAAGTCCGTCGCCATCGCTCCGGCCGAGGTCGAGGGCGCGTTCGCCGAGGGCATCGGCTTCGACGGCTCGGCCATCGAGGGCCTGACCCGCTCGTACGAGGCCGACGTGCTCGCCCAGCCCGACCCGACGACCTTCCAGATCCTGCCCTGGCGGGGCGAGATCGATCCGACCGCCCGCATGTTCTGCGACATCACGACCCCCGACGGCCAACCTGCCGTGGCCGATCCGCGCAACGTCCTGAAGCGCACCCTGGCCCGGGCCGGCGAGCGTGGCTTCACCTTCTACACGCACCCCGAGGTCGAGTTCTACCTGCTGAAGAGCGCCCAGCTCGGCGCCGACGGACCCCAGCCGGTCGACTCGGCCGGCTACTTCGACAACGTCCCCGGCGGCACCGCCCACGACTTCCGTCGCCGCTCGGTCCGCATGCTCGAAGACCTGGGCATCTCGGTCGAGTTCAGCCACCACGAGGCGGGGCCCGGTCAGAACGAGATCGACCTGCGTTACGCCGACGCGTTGACGACGGCCGACAACATCATGACCTTCCGCACGGTCATCAAAGAGGTCGCCATCGAGCAGGGCGTCTTCGCCTCGTTCATGCCGAAGCCGTTCAGCCAGCACCCCGGCTCGGGCATGCACACGCACATGTCGCTCTTCGAAGGTGACTCCAATGCCTTCTACGAGGCGGGGGCCGAGTACCAGCTCTCGACGATCGGTCGTCAGTTCATCGCAGGCCTGCTCAAGCACGCCCCCGAGATCACGGCCGTGACGAACCAGTTCGTCAACAGCTACAAGCGTCTCTGGGGCGGCGACGAGGCACCGAGCTTCGTGACCTGGGGTCACAACAACCGCTCGGCGCTCGTGCGCGTCCCGCTCTACAAGCCCAACAAGGGCAACTCGAGCCGCGTCGAGTACCGCGCCATCGACTCCGCCGCGAACCCGTACCTGGCCTTCTCGCTGATGCTGGCGGCGGGCCTCAAGGGCATCGAAGAGGGCTACGAACTGCCGGCCGAGGCAGAGGACAACGTCTGGGGCCTGAGCGACGCCGAGCGTCGCGCCCTGGGTTACCGTCAGCTGCCCGCCAGCCTCGACCACGCCCTGTCGATCATGGAGAACAGCGAACTCGTCGCCGAGACGCTGGGTGAGCAGGTCTTCAACTACGTGCTGCTCAACAAGCGGCAAGAGTGGAAAGAGTACCGGGCACAGGTCACGCCGTTCGAGCTGCGCTCGAACCTCGAGATCCTCTAGCCGACCGGCCGCCCCGCCCTCATGCCCCGATCCGCGACCGGTCTCTCCGAGCTGGCGCGGCTCGGGTTCTCCGACCTCGGTGCGGGGCGCGACCGGCTCGACCGCCTTGTCGCCGAAGTGCCCCAGGTGCGCGACCTCGTCCCGTGGTTCGCCACGGTGGCCGACCCGGACGCGGCCCTGGTGCACCTCGAGCGGTCGGTCGAGCGGGATCGTGCCGGCGTGGTCGCGTTGCTCGACGGCGAGGCCGGCCCGCGCCTCCTGAGGGTCCTCGGCGCGTCCGAGGGGCTCGCCGACTTCGTCGCGCGTCGCCCCGCCGAGGCGACCGTCCTGCTCGAGCCCCTGGACGAACCACCGTCGGCAGCGACGTACCGCGACGACGTCCGTCGGTCGGCGACCGGGCTGATCGGCGACGAGGCCCGCGTCGCGCTGCGGGTCCGGTACCGACGCCACCTGCTGCAGCTGGCGTCGTACGACCTCGAGGCCGACGACCCCGTCGAGGTCCTGCCCCGGGTGGCGGCGGCTCTCGCCGACCTCGCGGGCGCCGCCCTCGACACCGCCGTCGACGTGGCCCGACGCGAGGTCCCGTTCCCCGCCGCCGACGTCGATCGCACCCGTCTGGCCGTCATCGGCATGGGCAAGGCCGGGGCCCGTGAGCTGAACTACCTCAGCGACGTCGACGTGGTCTACGTCGCCGAAGGGGTCGACGGGCTCGAGAACGGGCGGGCCGTCGAGATCGGCAGCCGTCTCGCGATGCACGCCGCGCGGGCGATCTCGGACCTGGCCGTCGAACCCGACCTCTGGGAGGTCGACGCGAACCTCCGCCCCGAGGGCAAGGACGGCGCCCTGGTCCGGACGCTCGAGTCGCACGTCGCCTACTACGAGCGCTGGGCGAAGGGGTGGGAGTTCCAGGCCCTGCTGAAGGCGCGGCCCCTGGCCGGCGACGTCGACCTCGGCGAGCGCTACGTCGCCGCCGTCGCCCCGTTCGTCTGGTCGGCCGCCTCGCGCGAGAACTTCGTCGAGTCGGTCCAGGCCATGCGTGAACGGGTCACGGCCCTGATCCCCGCCGGCGAGGTCGACCGGCAGCTCAAGCTCGGCCCCGGCGGGTTGCGCGACATCGAGTTCACCATCCAGCTGCTGCAGCTGGTCCACGGGCAGGCCGACGAACGGGTGCACCAGCGCTCGACGCTCGACGCGCTCGGGGCCCTGGCCGCGCGGGGGTACGTCGGACGGGCCGAGGCCGCCGAGTTCGACCGCGACTACCGCGTGCTGCGCTTGCTCGAGCACCGCATCCAGCTGACGCGGCTGCGGCGCACGCACCTCATGCCGACCGACGAGAACGCGCTCCGGGTGCTCGCCCGCGGCACCGGCCTCGCACCGGGTGCGGCACAGCTCGTCGACCTGTGGCAGGGGGTCAAGCGCCGGGTCCGCACGTTGCACGTGCGCCTGTTCTACCGTCCGCTCCTCTCCGCCGTCGCGGCCCGTCCCGAAGAGGACCTCGCTCTCAGTTCCGACCAGGCGACGGCACGGCTCGCGGCCATCGGCTTCGCCGACCCGAAGGGTGCGCTCGGTCACATCGCGGCCCTGACGGCCGGCGTCTCGCGTCGGGCGAGCATCCAACGCCACCTGCTGCCCGCGATGCTGCAGTGGTTCGCCGACGGCACCGACCCCGACCTCGGTCTGCTCGCCTTCCGGCGCCTGAGCGACGGCCTGGGCGAGTCGTACTGGTTCCTCCGCATGCTCCGCGACTCGTCGGGGGCCGCCCACCGCCTGACGACCGTCCTGTCGTCGTCCACCTATGCGGCCGACCTCCTCGAGCGCATCCCCGAGGCCGCGGCCTGGCTCGAGAACGACGCCGAGCTCCGGGCCCGGCCCCTCTCGAGCCTCCTCGACGAGACGGCCGCCACCCTCGCGCGACATCGCTCGCCCGACGCGGCGGCGACCGTCCTGCGTCAGGCGCGACGCCGCGAGATCCTGCGGCTCGCCGTCGGCGGCATCCTGGGCATCCTCGACATCGACACCCTCGCCCGGGGCCTGACCGCGGTCACGACGGCGTCGGTGACGGGGGCGTTGGCCCTGGCCCGCCGGGACGCCGGCGACCTCGAGTTCGCCGTGATCGCCATGGGGCGGTACGGGGGAGAAGAGCTCGGGTTCGGCTCGGACGCCGACGTGCTCTACGTCTACCGGGCTCCAGAGGGCGACGAGACAGCGCACCGTCGCGCCCTCACGGTGGCCGCCGAGATGAGTCGTCTCACGTCGGACGCTCTCGTGCCGTTCGACCTCGACACCGGCTTGCGTCCCGAGGGGAAGAACGGGCCGGTGGTGCGCTCGTTGTCCTCGTATCGTGCCTACTACGCGCGCTGGTCGCTCACCTGGGAGGCCCAGTCGTTGCTGCGGGCGCGGCCCGTGGCCGGCGACCAGGCCCTCCTCGACGACTTCATGGTCGTCGCCGACTCGGTCCGGTACCCCGCCGAGCTGACCGAGCAGCAGGTCCGCGAGGTGAAGCGCATCAAGGCCCGGGTCGAGTCCGAGCGCCTGCCGAAGGGGGCCGAGCCCTCGCGCCATCTGAAACTCGGGCGCGGGTCACTCAGCGACGTCGAGTGGTTCGTCCAACTGCTCCAGCTCCAGCACGGGGTCGACGTACCCGGCCTGCGGACGCCGTCGACGCTCGACGCCCTCGCCGCGGCCGTGGACGCGGGCCTGGTCGCCGACGACGACGCCCGGCGGCTGCACGAGGCCTGGATCATGGCGTCGAGGGCGCGGTCGGCGGTCACCCTCTGGACCTCCCGGACGCAGGACGTGCTGCCGCGAGACCGACGTCAACTCGAGGGCATCGCTCGCTTGATGGAGTACCCCCCGGGCTCCGCGACCACCCTCGAAGAGGACTACCTCGCCGCCACCCGCCGCTCGCGCGCCGTCTTCGAGCGTGAGTTCTACGGCATCGACGAGGCCCCCGAACCACTCGGCTGACCGTCCCCGGGCCGTGCGACACGCCCGGGGTGCATCGCGACCCCGCGATCCTCGCGGACCGATGTCACCTTCTTTCCGTGTACCCCGAATCGCCCGTCTGTACCCCTCGCTACATGTCCGTCGCGTTTCGGGGAGATGACCCATGTGTGGGGGACGAGCAGGGCTGACAGCACCGTCGGCGATCATTGCCCATTGGGCAACACAAGGTCCATGCATTAAATCGAGGCTTGTGATCGGGACTTTCCACGAACCCTCGATCGCGGATTCGTGGCCAGCCGACAACCACTCCGAACCGGACGGTTCGGCAGCCTCGGTGATGCGCGCGTGTCAGCACTTCTGTCGACAGCACCTTGCCGGACTCGACGTACCCCGACCTGGCCATCCCGCCACCCGCGGTCGGGGGGTGGTTGTGAGCCGCCCGCGTGTGACTCAGAATTCCCTCAACCCGATAGACCAATTCCCCAGCGTTGCGGAAGCCGATCCCTTCTCACACCTCAGGTGGCCATCGTGTTGACCTTCATCCTGCAGATCCGTTCCATGGCGGGCGGATACCCCGAGATCTACCTCTTCGCCGCCTACAGCGCCCTCATCTGGGTGCTCTGGATCATCAAGGTCCTGCTCTCCCGTCGTTACCGTCCCTTCACGGGCGACTTCCGCGGGACCACCAGCGTCGTCGTCCCCGTCGTGGACGAACCGCTTGACCTCTTCCGGGACGTCATCGGCCGCATGGTCGAACAGGGCCCCGGCGAGATCATCGTCGTGATCAACGGCAAGCCCAACCCCGAGCTCGCGGCGGTCTGCGAGGAGTTCGGGCCGCTCGTCCGCTGGGTGCACACGCCGATCCCCGGAAAGCGCAACGCCGTCATGATCGGCACCGAGCTGAGTCGCGGCGACATCACCGTCCTCGTCGACTCCGACACGGTCTGGACGCCGGGCACCCTCTCCGAGCTGCTCCGTCCGTTCGCCCAGGAGAACGTCGGGGGCGTCACCACCCGCCAGCGCATCCTCGAGCCCGAGCGCAGCTGGATCACACGCTGGGCCGACTGGCTCGAGAACTCGCGCGCCCTCTACTCGATGCCGGCACAGAGCGTGCTGGGGCAGATCGGCTGCCTGCCGGGCCGCACGATCGCCTTCCGCCGCGAGATCCTCGTGCGGGTGATGGACAAGTTCATGACGGAGAAGTTCATGGGCGTGTTCCTCGAGGTCAGTGACGACCGCACCCTGACGAACCTCACGCTCAAGGAGGGCTACCGCACCGTGTATCAGCACACCAGCCTGGTCTACACGGACGCCCCGTTGCAGGTGAAGAAGCTCTACAAGCAGCAACTCCGGTGGGCTCGCGGCAGCCAGTACAACACCCTCCGCATGATGCCGTGGATGGTCGGGCACGCCCCGCTGCTCGCGTTCTTCTTCGCGATGGACATCGTGCTGCCCTTCATGCTCATGGGCGTCATCGGCGGCTGGATCTACCGAGGGATCACCGGCCAGGGCGTGAACCTGTACCGGGGCATCCTCGAGGAGTACGGCGTGCAGACGGGCCTCATCAGCATCGTCGTCCTGATGGTGGTCTCGTCGGTCCTCAGCATGTCGATCCGTCAGATGCGCCACCTGGCCGAGAAGCCCTCGGACTTCTTCCGCCTCCCGGTGTTCATCATCGTGTCGACGTTCTTCCTCATGCCCATCCGGGTCATCGGGTTCTTCCGCATGGGTCACGCCAGCGGCTGGGGCACCCGGGCCGGGGCGTACGCAGGAGGCGCGGCGAACGACGAGATGCAGGGTGCGCTCGACGAGGTGGCCGAGGAGGCCCCCATCGACGCCCTCGAACGGCAGTTCCGCGACGGCGTCGACCCCGGCGTCGACACGCTCTTCGACTTCGGCTCGGCGACCGACGAGACCGACGAACAAGGAGCGGTCCTCGTCAAGAGCCGCAAGGCGGCCCTGGCCGCCGAGGCCGAGGGGGCGACCGCTCCGGCACCGGTGGCGGCCGTGACCACCGCCACCGCGCCTCCTCGTCGCCGCCTCAACCCCAAAGCCGGATTCCCGTACCTGATCGGCGCCGCCATCATCGCCCTGGAGGTCTTCTTCATTGTCTGACTCGACGCAGGACTTCGTCACCCCCGTCCACATGCAGTCAGGAGCCTGGTGGGCGACCTCCCACGGCAACGCCCGGCGCACCGCACTCGGCGCCACCGCCGTGGTGGTGCTGCTCGCCATGATCTCGTGGCTCATCTGGGTCTCACCGTCGGACAACATCGTCCGCAGCGCCGTCACCGAGGTCACGGGCGTCGACCCGTCGATCAACGTCTCGTCGCTCAAGGCCGACCGGTCCGCGCTGCTCGACCAACTGGTCTCCGCGAAGAAGCAGCTCGCCGAGAGCAAGGCGGCCCTGGCCGACGTGCAGCAGCAGGCCTGGACGTCCGAAGGGCAGCTGACCGCAGCGCAGGCGAAGCTCGCCTCCGCGGAGTCGGCCCTGGCCCAGGCGCAGTCCGCCGCGGACGCGGGCCAGGGGTCGAGTTCGGGCGCGGCAGGCACCGCGGCCGGTGGACGAGGCGGGGGGAACGGTGCGTCCGGCGGCTCCGGGTCGGGAGGCACCGGCTCGAACGGTGGGGGCGCCACGGGCCCCGTCACGATCGAGACGCCCTCCCTCGCCTCGATCGTCGACCCCGAGTCGCGCTACTTCGGGCTCTTCACGGATCAGGCGCCGTTCAACTGGGCGACCTACGACGCGCAGGAGGCGGCGGTCGGTTCGGAGGCGAACATGGTCGGCTACTTCCAGGGATTCGACCAGGAGTTCCGCGCCGACGCCGTCCGGTCGTCCTGGTCGCGGGGCAAGCTGCCCGTGCTAACGTGGGAGTCGCAGCCGATCAAGGCCGGCAACAACGAGCCCGAACAGCCCGACTACAGCCTGACCAAGATCATCGACGGCAGCTTCGACTCGTACCTGACGACCTACGCCGACGACATCGTCGCGAACGGCATGCCGCTGGCACTGCGGTTCGACCACGAGATGAACGGCACCTGGTACCCCTGGAGCACGGACTACGGCAACAGCAAGGGCGCCGTCAACGGCAACGGGCCCGGGGACTACGTGAAGGCCTGGCAGCACGTCCACGACCTGTTCGAGCGGCAGGGGGCTAACGACCTCGTGGCCTGGATCTGGGCGCCCACGCGCATCGACCGCCTCGCCACCGGCAAGACCGGCGGCAGCGACCACACGACTCAGGCCTTCCTCGCGAGCCTCTACCCGGGTGCCGACTACGTCGACATCGTCGGCATGTCGGGGTACTACCGCCCGCCCTACGACGACAAGTCGAGGCCGACGTTCGACAGCACCTTCGGAGCCACGCTGAAGCAGCTCCGGGCCATCGCACCGGGCAAGAACATCCTGCTCGCCGAGATCGGTGCGAGCGAGACCGGTGGCTCGTCGGACCCCACGGCCACGAGCGAGAAGGCGCAGTGGTTCAACTCGCTCTTCGACGCGCTGGCCGATCCGGCGAACGCGGACATCATCGGCTTCTCGTACTTCGACCTCGTGGCCACCACGGTCGTCGACGGGGTGCGGTCGACCAACGACTGGCGTCTCACGTCACGGTCCGACAGCCTCGCCGCCTTCACCGCGGGGATCACTCGTCGCGACGTCGGTTACGACCTGCAGCCCTCGCCGTGACGACCCTCATCCCCTTCCCCTTCTCCCGCCTCTTCCTCATCCCCAGGAGCGCATCATGAAGAAAGACGCCACCACCCCCCAGTCCGCCGCCACCGAGACGGCAGTCGACGTCGCCTCGGTGAAGCCCCGCATCAGCGTCATCGGCACCGGCTACCTCGGCGCCACGCACGCCGC
Source organism: Frigoribacterium sp. AP1 (assembly GCF_056680555.1). Lineage (NCBI taxonomy): Bacteria > Bacillati > Actinomycetota > Actinomycetes > Micrococcales > Microbacteriaceae > Frigoribacterium > Frigoribacterium sp. AP1. Next base: position 3,119,371 of record NZ_CM155288.1, on the reverse strand, counting down.
GGCCATGGCCGAGATGGGCTTCGACGTGATCGGGGTCGACACCGACCCCGCCAAGGTCGCCGCCCTGGCCGAGGGGCGCGTGCCGTTCTTCGAGCCCGGCCTGCCCGAGCTCATCCTGGAGCACGTCGGCTCGGGCCGGCTCACCTTCACGACCGACCTCGCCGAGGCCGTCGCCCTGTCGGACGTGCACTTCGTCTGCGTCGGCACGCCGCAGCGCCGGGGGAGCCACGCCGCCAACCTCTCGTACGTCGAGGAGGCGACCCGCAACGTCGCCGCCGCCCTGAGCCACGACGGCCTGATCGTCGGCAAGTCGACCGTCCCGGTCGGAACGGCGGCGCACCTGCGCGAGATCGTGGCGGGCGTGGTCCCCGCCGGTGTCTCGGCCGACCTCGTCTGGAACCCCGAGTTCCTCCGCGAGGGCCACGCCGTCGAGGACACCCTGCGTCCCGACCGCATCGTCTTCGGCGGGACCGACGTCCGCACCGAGGCCCTGATGCGCGAGGTCTACGCGATGCCCATCGCCACGGGAACCCCCGTCATCTCGTGCGACCTCCCGACGGCCGAGCTGGTCAAGGTCAGCGCCAACGCGTTCCTCGCCACGAAGATCTCGTTCATCAACGCGATCAGCGAGTTGTGCGAGGCGGCCGGCGCCAACGTGTCGACCCTCGCCGACGCCCTCGGTTTCGACGACCGCATCGGACGCAAGTTCCTCAACGCCGGCCTCGGTTTCGGCGGCGGCTGCCTGCCCAAGGACATCCGCGCCCTGATGTTCCGGGCCAACGAGCTCTCCGCCCACCGCGTCGTCGGGCTCATGCAACAGGTCGACGAGATCAACATGGCGCAGCGCCAACGGGTCATCGACCAGGCGATCGACGCCTGCGGCGGTTCGGTGCTCAACCGGCGCATCGCCGTGCTCGGGGCGGCGTTCAAACCGCACACCGACGACGTCCGCGACTCGCCGGCCCTGAACGTCGCGGCGGCCCTGCACCTGCGCGGCGCCCAGGTGCTCGTGGTCGATCCCGAGGCCACTCAGACGGCCCAGCGCAGCTTCCCGACGTTGTCGTTCGCCGACTCGGCCGCCGAGGCCGTGACGGACGCCGACGCGGTGCTGTTGCTCACCGAGTGGCCCGAGTTCGTCGGGGCGGATGCGGCCGGACTCGCCGAGCTCGCCGCCAACCCCGTGGTGATCGACGCACGCAACGTGCTCGACGCCGAGGTCTGGTCGGCCGCCGGGTGGGAGGTCCGTCCGTTGGGCGGCCGTCGCACCCCGGCTCAGCGCCGCGCGCTGACGCCGACCGCCGTACCCGCCTGACCGGATCGTCGGGCACGGGCTGACGGGCCGCCTCCCGAGGGAGGCGGCCCGTCCTGCGTCCGGCACCCGCGCCTCCTGGTCCTCGGTGGCCTCGAGGAGGCGCGGCTCGCGTCCCCGAGGACGCCTGCGCCTCCGACGCGAGAGGCCCGCACCCCCTCGGGGATGCGGGCCTCTCGTGATGCCGATCGGATCAGACGCCGAAGTACAGCTCGAACTCGAAGGGGTGGGGACGCTGCGCCATGGGCAGGATCTCTTTCTCGCGCTTGTACGCGATCCAGGTCTCGATGAGGTCCTCGGTGAAGACGTTGCCCTTGGTCAGGAACTCGTGGTCGGCCTCGAGCGCGTCGAGCGCACCCTCGAGCGACGCGGGCACCTGCGGGATGTTCTTCGCTTCTTCGGGGGGCAGCTCGTACAGGTCCTTGTCGACCGGCTCGTGCGGCTCGATCCGGTTCTGGATGCCGTCGAGGCCGGCCATCAGCTGCGCGGCGAACGCGAGGTACGGGTTCGAGGCGGCGTCGGGGACGCGGAACTCGATGCGCTTGGCCTTCGGGTTCGTGCCCGTGATCGGGATGCGGATGGCCGCCGACCGGTTGCCGGCCGAGTAGACCAGGTTGACGGGGGCCTCGAAGCCCGGGATCAGACGGTGGTACGAGTTGATCGACGGGTTCGTGAAGGCGAGCACCGCGGGGGCGTGCTTGAGCAGGCCGCCGATGTACCAGCGCGCGAGGTCGGACAGGCCGCCGTAGCCGTTCTCGTCGTAGAACAACGGCTTGCCGTCGTTCCAGAGCGACTGGTGGGTGTGCATTCCCGAACCGTTGTCGCCGAAGAGCGGCTTCGGCATGAAGGTCGCGACCTTGCCCCACTGCTCGGCCGTGTTCTTGACGATGTACTTGAACTTCAGGATGTCGTCCGCGGCGTGGACCATCGTGTCGAACTTGTAGTTGATCTCCTGCTGGCCGCCGGTGCCCACCTCGTGGTGCGCGCGCTCGAGCTCGAGGCCCGAGTCGATCAGCTTGAGGCTGATGTCGTCCCGCAGGTCGGCCGTCTTGTCGACCGGGCTGACCGGGAAGTAGCCACCCTTGTAGGCCGTCTTGTTGGCGAGGTTGCCGCCCTCTTCGACGCGGCCGGTGTTCCAGGCGCCCTCTTCGGAGTCGACGCTGTAGAAGCTGGCGTTCTGCTTCACCTCGTAGCGGACGTCGTCGAAGATGTAGAACTCGGCCTCGGGGGCGAAGAACGCGGTGTCGGCGATGCCGGTCGAGGCGAGGTACTTCTCGGCCTTCTTGGCGACCTGACGCGGGTCACGGCTGTAGAGCTCGCCGTTGCGTGGGTTGAAGATGTCGAAGACGAGGACGAGCGTGCGCTCGACGCGGAACGGGTCGACGTACCCGGTCGTGACGTCGGGGATGAGCTGCATGTCCGACTCGTGGATGGAGGCGAAGCCCCGGATGGAGGACCCGTCGAAGAGCTGTCCGACGGAGAAGAACTCCTCGTCGACCGTGGAGGCGGGGATGTTGAAGTGCTGCTGGACACCGGGAAGATCGGTGAAGCGGATGTCAAGGAACTTGACGTCGGTGTCCTTGATGAACTTCAGCACCTCGGAAGAATCAGTGAACATCTAGATGTCTCTCCAATGGGCTTGGAACGGATCGGATGCGGGACGCAGCCTCCGACGAGGCTACGGAGGGGCCGTTTCGCTGCGGTGTCCCTCATGTTTCCGGCATGTTACGGCTCGGCCCCTCGGTAGGCTCGGAGCATGCCCGATCGCACCGCGCCTCCTTCCCGTCCCGCCTCCGTGGGCGGCCCCGACGACGGAGCGCAGCGCTGGCCGGGCGAGCGGCTCGGGCTGCCCGAGAAGGGGCCCCGCTCCGTGGCCCGACTCGGGCGGCGCGTCGCCGGGCTCGCCCTCGACTGGGCGATCGCCTACGCGGTGGCCGCGCTCTTCTTCGGTGGCGAGGGCCTCGCCATCACCGGGGTGTTCCTGCTCATGCAGATGCTCTTCCTCGTGCTGTTCGGCGGCTCGCTCGGGCACCTGGCCCTGGGCATGCGTCTCGTGCCGATGGCCGGCGGCCGCATCGGCGTCGGACGGCCCGTCCTGCGGTCGGTGCTGCTCGTGCTCGTCATCCCGGCCGTCGTCTGGGACCTCGACCAGCGGGGCCTGCACGATCGCGTCGCCGGGACGATCCTCGTCCGCGTCTGAGGCGCCCCGCCGACCCGACGAACGCGCGACGGCGCCCCTCCTGGTCGGAGGGGCGCCGTCGTCACGTCACGTCGAGGCGGATGTCGCCGGGGTCAGCGCGGACGACCCGACCGCACCTTGAAGGGGTCGACGCCCTTGGGGATGGGCAGGCCGTTCTGACCGAGGGACTGGAGGCGGTTGCTGACGGCGAGCACCTCGTTGCGGTTGATCGACGACTTGAGCTTGTTCATGCGTCCTGCGAGCTTGTGCAGGGGCACGGAGTCGGCGTCGGGGCCGACGTTGAGGACGTGGACCGGGACGTTCGGGAGGATGCGGGTGACCTTGCGACGCTCTTCGTCGACGAGTCGGCGCGTCTGACCGGCGCCACCCTCGGCGACGAGCACCACACCCGGCTTGCCGACCGCTCGGTACACCGCGGCCTGGCTGCGTCCCTGGACGGCCACGGGCATCTCGGCGGCGCGCCACGCACGACGCAGGCCGCTCTTCATGACGGCACCCACGGCACCGGGCTGCCCCTCGATCTGCGAGTACGCCGCGCGCTCGGCCTTCCGGCCCAGCACGATCAGAAGCAGCAGGAACCCGAGCATGACGCCGACGACGATGTACAGCACGAGGGCGAGCACGTTGCCGCCCGTGAGCAGCAGCGCCGCGACCACACCGAGCAGCACGGGCACGAAGAACGCCAGCAGCATCATCGGCAGCGCCGTCTTGTCGACGCGGCGGGTCATCTGGAAGACCTGCCACATCTGCTTGAGACGGCCGGGTTCTTTCGGCGGTTTCGGGGACGTGTTCTCGGGGGACGTGCGACGAGCCATGTGGACCAGGATACGGGGTAAGCGGTCCCGACGAGTCCTCCCCAGGGACTCCGATCCGTCGACGGTCGACAGCGGTCGGCGGCGGCACGACGCCGCCGGCCACGGGACGACACCATCGCTTCATGACGAGCGAGTCGATCGGCCCTTACCGCGTGCTCTCCCGGCGCCTCGACGGCGGGGTGGAGCGCATCCTCGCCGAAGCACCCGGCGGGTCGCGCGTCGTGCTCAGGAGGCGCGGGTCGGGCTCGGCAGGACGCTCTCCCGTCGCCGAGGCGGTCGCCTTCGCGCGTGCGGACCACCCGCACGTCGCCTCCCTGGTCGACGTGCTGACGAGTGCGTCGGGCGAGCTCGTGCTCGTCTTCGAGGACCTCGGCGGGGACCCGCTCGCCTCGTGGCTCACCGCCCGGGGGCGTCCCGAGCCGGGGGAAGCCATCACCCTCGTCGTGCCCGTGCTGGATGCGGTCCAGCACCTGGCCCGTCGGGGGACGGCCATCGGTGCTCTCGACGTCGACGACGTCGAGATCGACGCCCGTGGGGCCCCTGTGCTGGTGGGCGCGCAGCAAGCGGCCGCCGGGCCGGACGCCGAGCGCGTGTCGTTGCCCGTGGCGGCGCAGTTCGCCCGGGCCGTCGTCGAGCGGGCGGCACGACCGGCGTCGCGGGACTCGACGCCGACCCTGGACGCGACGAGCTTCGAGTCACTCGTCGAGTCGGTCTTCGACCTCGGCGAGGCCGTTCCGCTCTCGAGCGTCGACGACGGTCTCGGGGGAGGCCCCCTCGTGTCTGCCCCCGAGGACGAGCCGGTCGTGCGGAGCTGGCTCGCGCTCCTGCCCGAATCGGAGGCGCTCGACCGTGTGATCGCCGGTGTGCGGGACCTGCGACCGCGACAGGTGATCCCCGCCCTCGGGGCCGTCCGAAGGCGGTATCGACTGCTCGCAGCCGGTGCCGTCGTCGTCGCCGGTGCGACGGTCGTCCTCGGGCCGGCTTCATCGGCACGCCACGACGGCTCCGACGACAGGGTGAGTACGGTCTCGGCCGGCGCCGAGTCCTCCACGCCGGGAAATCCTGCAGGCGACTCCCCGGGGACCGTCACGACAGCACCTCCTCGGTCGGGTGCAACCGGATCTCTCGACGAGGTTGAGGCGCTCGTCGTCGGTGACGATGCCGGCGCAGCCGCCGAGGTGCTCCTGGCGGCGCGTCTGGAGTGCCTGCGCGACGTGACACCCAGCTGTCTCGACGCCGTCGACCAACCGGGCTCCCCGATCGCGCTCCGCGACGCGGCCGTGCTCGGCGACCCCTCGCTTGCCGGCGCGGCGACGGTCCAGCTCGAGTTGACGGGCGGGGCGTCACGAGCCGGCGGGACGGTCGTGCTCGAGGCGACGGGCCCCCACGGCGAACCGGCCTCGGTCCTCGTGATGAGGACCGAGGCCGGTTGGCGGCTTCGAGACGTGTTCGTCGATCGGTGAGGCCCGGCCTCACCCGACGGGCGTCAGATGCCGAGCTTGGACGAGAAGTCCCCGCCCTCGAGACGCTCCTTGACGGCGACCAGGAAGCGCGCCGCGTCGGCGCCGTCGACGATGCGGTGGTCGTACGACAGGGCCAGGTAGACCATCGACCGGATCGCGATGGACTCCGATCCGTCGGCCTTGATGACCACCGGTCGCTTGACGACGATGCCGGTGCCGAGGATGGCCACCTGCGGCAGGAAGACCACCGGGGTGTCGAACAGTGCACCGCGCGAACCCGTGTTCGTGACGGTGAACGTGCCACCGGCCAGCTCGTCGGGCTTCAGCTTGTTGTCCCGCGTGCGCTGTGCGAGGTCGGCGATCTGACCGGCGATGCCCGCGAGGTCGAGGTCGGAGGCGTTCTTGATCACCGGCGTCAGCAGGCCTCGCTCGGTGTCGACGGCCATGGCCACGTGCTCGTGGTCGGGGTAGACGATCGAGTCGCCGTCGACGGTCGCGTTCAGCTTGGGGTGCGCCTTGAGTGCCTCGGCGGCCGCCAGGGTGAAGAAGGGCAGGAAGGACAGCTTGTTGCCGGTCTTCTCGAGGAAGGCACCCTTGTTCGCGTCGCGGAACGCCGCGACCTTCGTGACGTCGACCTCGACCACGCTGGTGAGCTGGGCCATGGCCTGCATCGACTGGACCGCGCGCTCGGCGACGACCTTGCGGAGGCGCGACATCGGGACGGTCGTGCCCCGCAGCGGGGAGACCTCGATCGGAGCGGGACCGGTGGAGGCCGGTGCCGAGGTGGTCGAGGACGCCGCGGCCTCGGCGGCGGCGAGGACGTCCTCCTTGCGGATTCGACCCCCGACACCACTGCCCGTCAGGGTCGAGATGTCGACGCCCTTCTCGTTCGCCAGCTTACGGACGAGCGGGGTGACGTAGCCGACGGGCGCACCGCTGCTCGGGGCCGGGGTGGCGGGTGCCGACGTCTCGGACGAGCCCGTGGCAGGCGACGGGGTCGGTGCCGAGGGGGCCGGCTGCTCGCTGCTGGGCCGGGAGGCCTCGGGCTGCGCTGCGGCGGGCTGCTGGCCCGCGGCGTCCTGCTGTGCCGCGGGAGCCGGGTCCACCGCGGGGGCGGGCTCGGGTGCGCTGGCTGCGGAGTCCTCGCCGGGGGCGGGAGCGGCGGACGAGGCGACCTCCGGCTCTTCGGCCTCTGCTTCGGCGGGGACCTCGGGAGCCTGTTCGGGCTCTGCGGCGGCCTCGGGCTCGTCCGCGGGGGCCTCGGAGGCGCTGCCGTCTCCGATGCGGACCAGGGCGGTGCCGACCTCGACGGTCTCGTCCTCGGCGACGAGGATCTCTTCGATCACACCGGCGACGGGCGAAGGGATCTCGGTGTCGACCTTGTCGGTCGAGACCTCGAGCAGCGGCTCGTCGACCTCGACGCGGTCACCGACGTTCTTCAACCAGCGGGTGACCGTACCCTCGGTGACACTCTCACCGAGTGCCGGGAGGTTGACGGATTCGCTCATCTGTGGGGCTCCTTTGACGACATTTGTGTGTCTGTGATTGCTGTGGTGGTGATGCGGGCCCCTGCTTCGCAGGAGCTATGGTGCTCTGGATCTACATCGCGTGGAGCGGCTTGCCCGCGAGGGCCAGCATGGCTTCTCCGAGGGCTTCGTTCTGGGTGGGGTGCGCGTGGATTAGGGGGGCGACGTCTTCCGGGTAGGCCTCCCAGTTGACGGCGAGCTGTGCCTCGCCGATCAGCTCTCCGACGCGGGCGCCGATCATGTGCACGCCGACGACGGGGCCGTCGACCACGCGGACGACCTTGATCGAGCCGCTCGTGCCGATGATGTGGCTCTTGCCGTTGCCCGCGAGGTTGTAGTCGTAGCTGGTGACCTTGTCGGCGCCGTACTGGTCGGCGGCCTTGACCTCGGTCAGGCCGACCGATGCGACCTCGGGGTCGGAGTAGGTGACCTTGGGGATGTTCACGTCGGAGATCACCTGCGGCTTGAGGCCCGCGATCTCTTCGGCGACGAAGATGCCGTGCTGGAAGCTGCGGTGGGCGAGCTGGAGGCCGGGTACGATGTCGCCGAGGGCGTAGACGCCGGGGACGTTGGTCGCGAGGCGTTCGTTCGTCAGGACGAAACCGCGGTCCATCGTGATGCCGACCTCTTCGTAGCCGAGACCGGCGGTCGAGGGGCCCCGGCCGACCGCGACGAGCATGAGGTCGGCCTCGAACGTCTTGCCGTCCTCGAGGGTGACGACGACGCCGTCGTCGTTCTGCTCGACGCCCTGGAACCGGATGCCCAACGAGAAGGCGATGCCCCGCTTGCGGAAGGCACGCTCGAACTGCTTCGAGATCGACTCCTCCTCGTTGGGGACGAGGTGGGGCAGGGCCTCGACGATGGTCACGTCGACGCCGAAGCTCTTCCAGACGCTGGCGAACTCGACACCGATGACACCGCCGCCGAGGATGACGACCTTGTTCGGAACGTGGTCGAGCGCGAGGGCGTGCTCGCTCGTGATGACCTTGCCGCCGATCTCGAGACCGGGGAGGCTACGCGAGTACGACCCGGTGGCGAGCACGACGTTCTTGGCCTTCAGCGTCGTCTCGCCGACCTGGACGGTGGACGGCGAGGTCAGCTTGCCCTCGCCCTCGACCGTCGTGATGTCCCGGGCCTTGACGAGTCCCTGGAGGCCCTTGTACTTGCTGGCCACGATGCCCTCGCGGTACGAGGTCACGGCGGCGATGTCGATGCCGTGGAAGTCGGTGTTGACGCCGTACTTGGCGGATTCGCGCGAGACGTCGGCCACCTCGGCCGAGTGCAGCAGCGCTTTGGTGGGGATGCAGCCGCGGTGGAGGCAGGTGCCCCCGACCTTGTCCTTCTCGACGAGTGCGACGCTCAAGCCCAACTCGCTCGCTCGCAGCGCCGCAGCGTATCCGCCGCTCCCGCCGCCGAGCACCACCAGGTCAAAATTCTGTTCCGACACCCAGCAACTCCCTCGTGCGTCCGCGGTACCCCGACGCCGAGGCGGGGCCGTCGCGGTGGCGACGACGCCCGTCCCCGAACCGACCGCACCGTTCGGCGGCGTCGTCGTGACGCACGTCGGCGGATGCCCTCGGGGGACCGATCTCAGCGGGTTTCTCCCGCCCCTACGACCCTACTACGCAGCGGAAAACTTGTCGGCCAGCTCGATCAGGGTGCGGACGGTCACGCCCGTCGAGCCCTTGGCCGTGTAGCCGTAGCCGCCGCCCTTGTTGTTCGACGGCCCCGCGATGTCGAGGTGCGCCCAGGGGATCGGTGTCGACGTGCCCTCACGCGATCCGACGAACTCGTTGAGGAACACGCCGGCCAGCAGCATGCCGGCCGCCGTGTTTCCCGGGGTCGCGTTCACCAGGTCGGCCACGTCGGAGTTCAGGCGCGCACGCAGCTCGGCGGCCAGCGGCATGCGCCAGAACGTCTCGCCCGTCGTGTCGGCGAGCGACACGATCTCGGACGCGAGGTCGTCGTTGCCCATGACCCCGACGTAGCGCATGCCCAGGGCGACGACCTGGGCGCCCGTGAGGGTGGCCACGTCGACGATGGCGTCGGGCTGCTCGTCGCTCGCCGCGACCAGGCCGTCCGCCATGACCAGTCGGCCCTCGGCGTCGGTGTTCGTCACCTCGACGGTGGTGCCGCCCTTGATCGTGAGGACGTCGTCAGGTCGGATCGCCGTGCCGCTCGGCATGTTCTCGGCGATGCAGAGCCACGCGGTCAGCCGCACGGGCAACCGGAGCTTCGCCACGGCCACCGTCACGGCGAGGACCGTCGCGGCCCCGGTCATGTCGTCCTTCATGCCGAGCATGCTCGCGGCGGGCTTCAGCGACAGCCCGCCCGTGTCGTACGTGATGCCCTTGCCCACCAGGGCCAGGTGCTTCGCCGCTCCGGCGGGGGAGTACTCGACCTTGACCAGCCGGGGTCCGCGACTCGACCCCTGGCCGACGCCGAGGATGCCTCCGTACCCGCCGTCGCGGAGACCGTCCTCGTCGAGGACCGTGACCGAGAGGGCGTCGTCCGAGGCATGCGCGACGGCGAAGTCGGCGAGCGCCTGGGGGTACATCTGCTGAGGAGGAGTCGTGGCCAGGTCTCGCACGGTGTGCACCGCTTCGGCCACCACGGCAGCACGCTCCAGGACCGGGTCGGGCACGTCCGTCGACGTGGCCAGGGCGATGTCGCGCGCGTGTCGACGCGTGTCGGAGGCCGACGAGTGGCGGAACGTGTCGAACTCGTACGAGGCGATCGCGGCACCCTCGAGGGCGGCGAGGGCTTCGGCGTCGTCGGCCACGGGGAGGGCCAGGACGACCCGGTCGACGGCCGTGAGCTGACGGATCGCAGAGCCCGCGGCGTAGCGGAGGCTCTCGGCCGAGACCGAGTCGCCCAGGCCGACGAGGGCCACGACAGAGGCGGTGACGCCGTGCCCGGGGACCTTGACGAGTTCGTCCCGGGCGCCGGACACACCCAGGGCGGCGAACGTCTCGGCGAGCCCCGGGACCTCGAGGGTCGGCTCGGGGCCGTCGGCCCCCTTGACGACGCCGACGACGAGGACGTCGGCCTCGGCGGCGGTCGGATCGGACGGCAGGACGGAGAGCGTGGCGACGGTCATCGCCCCATCGTATCGACCGAGGTGTTCGCTCTCGGCACGTGGTCACGGGGCCCTCCCGTCGACGCCCGGTGCCTAGCATGGTGACCATGCACGACCCCGCAGCTCTCTACGACATCACCCCCGACGCCGACGACGTACCCGAAGGCCTGCCGCTCGTCGCCGGCCTGACCGGGTTCGCCGACGCGGGCTCGGCGGTGAGCCAGCTGGCGGAGTACGTCCTCGACACCCTCGACCACACCCTCGTGGCGACCTTCGACGCCGACGAGCTCCTCGACTACCGGGCCCGTCGCCCGACCTTCACCTTCGACCAGGACCACATCTCCGAGATCGAGCCCTCGACCCTGTCGCTGTACCTCGTCCGCGACGACCTCGGTCAACGCTTCCTCCTCCTGGCGGGGTTCGAACCCGATTTCCAGTGGCAGCGCTTCACCGCGGCCGTCGTGCAACTCGTCGAGCGCTACCGGGTCTCGACCACGACCTGGGTGCACTCCATCCCCATGCCCGTGCCCCACACCCGTCCGATCGGGGTGACGGTCAGCGGCAACCGCTCCGACCTGGTCGAGGCGATGTCCGTGTGGAAACCCGTCACCCAGGCGCCCGCCAACGCGTTGCACCTGGTCGAGCACCGCCTCGGCGAGACGGGTCACCCCACGGCGGGCTTCGTCCTGCTCGTGCCGCACTACCTGGCCGACACCGAGTTCCCCGACGCGGCCGTGGCGGCGCTCTCGAGCATCAGTGCCGCGACGGGGCTGATCTTCCCGACCGACCGCCTCCGCGAAGAGGGTCGCGACTTCATGGTCAAGGTGGACGAGCAGGTCGCCGGCAACCACGAGCTCTCCCGGTTGGTCGCCACGCTCGAGGAGCGTCACGACACCTACATGCAGGGCAACCCGCTGCCCTCGCCGCTGACCGACCAGGACGGCCAGGTGCCCTCGGCGGACGCCCTGGCCGCCGAACTCGAGAAGTTCCTCGCCACGCGGCGGGTGGACGGCGAGGGCGACGACCGCTCCTGACCGGCACCGCGCCTCCGGGTCCGTTCCGATCCGGGAGCGCAGGAGGCGCGGGCCGGCGGCCAGCCCCCGGTCGGCTAGGGTCGCGGGGTGAACTCCGCACGTGCCTGGCTCGTCTGGGGAGCCGCCGTCTTCGCCTACGTCGTCGCCGTCCTGCAGCGGTCGTCGCTCGGCGTCTCCGGCGTCGAGGCGCAGCACCTCTTCGGCGTCTCGGCCTCCACCCTGTCGACCCTGGCCGTCGTCCAGCTCGTCGTCTACGCGGGGCTGCAGATCCCGGTGGGCGTCCTGCTCGACCGGGTGGGACCCAAGAGGCTCATCGTCGCCGGAGCCGTCCTGCTGGCCGCGGGCCAGCTCGTCGTGGCGCTCTCGCCGCCGACCATCGGCGTGGCCGTCGTGGGCCGGGTTCTCGTCGGCGCCGGCGACGCGATGACCTTCATCTCGGTGATCCGCCTGCTGCCCTCGTGGTTCCGGGGCCCGATCCTGCCGCAGGTGTCCCAGTGGACCGGCAACGTCGGACAGCTCGGCCAGGTGCTGTCCGCCGTGCCCCTGTCGATCGTCCTGCACGGGGCGGGGTGGGGCCCGGCCTTCCTCAGTGCGGCATCCCTCTCGGTCGTCGCCGCCGTGGTCGTGCTCCTGGTCGTGAAGGAGTCGCCGACCGGACGCGTCCGCTCCGAGGCGGTCGTCAGCTGGGCCGACGCGGGCCGACAGCTGGGGCAGAGCGTCCGTCGTCCGGGGACCCGGCTCGGGTTCTGGTCGCACTTCGTGACGCAGTCGTCGGGCACGGTCTTCAGCCTCCTGTGGGGCGTCCCGTTGCTGGTCGGCGGTCTCGGCTTCTCGACCGGGGAGGCATCCGGCATGCTCTCGCTGCTCGTGCTGTCGGGCGTCGTCGCGGGGCCCGTCCTCGGGGTGCTGGTCGCCCGGTACCCGATGCGACGTTCCAACCTCGTCCTCGGGATCGTCACGGTGCTCGCCGTCGTCTGGACGACGTTGCTGGCGTGGCCCGGGACGCCCCCGCACTGGCTCGCCTACGTGCTCGTCGTCGTGCTGGGCGTGGGCGGGCCGGGCTCCCTGATCGGCTTCGACTTCGCGCGGACGTTCAACCCGCTACGGAGTCTCGGCGTCGCCAACGGCGTGGTCAACGTGGGCGGCTTCCTGGCGAGCTTCGTCATGATGTTCCTCATCGGCGTCGTCCTCGACCGACTCGACGCGGCCCGCATCGCCTCGGGGCAACCGAGCGACCTCTTCGCCTTCGAGTCGTTCCGCATCGCGCTGCTCGTCCAGTACGTGGTGGTCGGAGGCGGCGTGGTGGCCTTGCTCGTCGAGCGCCGTCGCACCCGTCGGGGCCTACGCCTCGAGGAAGGAATAGAGGTGGCGCCGCTCTGGGTTGCCCTGAACAGGAGATGGCAGGCCGCGCGCAACCGGCCCCGACGGGGGCCGGACGCCTGACGTCCCCTTTGTCGTCCGACACCGGTCGGACGTGCAATAATGGGATACGGACCCGTTCATGTCCATCGATCGAGTTCACGAGTCGACGCAGTCGGCGCGCTTTCGATCGGGGACTTGACATGGGTCCTAGTACTGCCCGAATTCGGCCGACGCCCAGTGCCGGTCGACGTCCCCACCGGCGCACGTGAACGCGACGATCGCGTCCGGTCCGGAACGTACCGAGAACTGAAAGGTGTTCGCATGGCTACACGCAGCAAAGCGACCGCGGCCCCCGACGAGGCCGTGACCGACGACACGTCCGTCGAGCCCGAGACCACGGCTCCCGCCGCCAAGAAGGCTCCGGCCAAGCGGGCTCCCGCCAAGAAGGCGGCGACGAAGGCTCCGGCCAAGACCGCAGCCGCCAAGAAGGCCGCCGCGGCCGAATCCGCCGACGACGAGGTCGACGCCGAGGCCGTCGTCGACCCGGCTGCCGCCGACGACGCCGACGGCGAGGGCACGAAGCCCGCCCCCGAGATCCTGCCGACCGGTGCGCTCGTCATCTCGCAGGACGACGACGACGAGATGCCCGTCTACTCGACGACCATCACCGGCGCGACGGCCGACCCCGTCAAGGACTACCTGAAGCAGATCGGCAAGGTCGCCTTGCTGAACGCGGCCGAAGAGGTCGAGCTCGCCATGCGCATCGAGGCGGGCCTGTTCGCGGACGACAAGCTCGCCAACAGCACCGGCCTGAGCCGCGAGCTCGAGCGTGAGCTGCGCTGGGTGTCCCGCGACGGTCAACGGGCCAAGAGCCACCTGCTCGGTGCCAACCTCCGACTCGTGGTCAGCCTGGCCAAGCGCTACACCGGCCGTGGCATGCAGTTCCTCGACTTGATCCAAGAGGGCAACCTGGGTCTGATCCGCGCCGTCGAGAAGTTCGACTACACCAAGGGCTTCAAGTTCTCCACGTACGCCACCTGGTGGATCCGTCAGGCCATCACGCGTGCCATGGCCGACCAGGCCCGCACGATCCGCATCCCGGTGCACATGGTCGAGGTCATCAACAAGCTCGCCCGCGTCCAGCGCCAGATGCTGCAAGACCTGGGACGCGAGCCCACGCCCGAAGAGCTCTCCCGTGAACTGGACATGACGCCCGAGAAGGTCGTCGAGGTCCAGAAGTACGGTCGCGAGCCCATCTCGCTCCACACGCCTCTGGGTGAAGACGGCGACAGCGAGTTCGGCGACCTCATCGAGGACACCGAGGCCGTGGTGCCCGCCGACGCCGTCGGGTTCACGATGCTGCAGAAGCAGCTCGAGTCGCTGCTCGACAGCCTGTCCGAGCGTGAAGCCGGCGTCATCCGCATGCGCTTCGGCCTGGGCGACGGCATGCCGAAGACCCTCGACCAGATCGGTGACACGTTCGGCGTGACGCGCGAGCGCATCCGCCAGATCGAGTCCAAGACGATGGCGAAGCTCCGCCACCCGTCGCGTTCGCAGTCGCTCCGCGACTACCTCGAGTAGGCCCGTGCGTTACCTGGTCCCCGTGCTGGCCGGCCGACTCGTCCGGGCGGTCGCCCGGTTGCGGGGCGGCGGGTCCGCGTACCCGGGGCAGACCGTCCTGAAGCTCGCGCCCGATTTCCTCACGCACGTCTCGTCGCAGTTCGAGCGCGGCGTCGTGTTCGTGCTCGGATCGAACGGCAAGTCGACGACGACGATGATGCTGACCGAGACGCTCCGGGCCCACGGGCTCAAGGTGTTCACGAACCCGACGGGTGCCAACCTGCCTCAGGGCATCGCGTCGGCCTTCCTCCGCGAGGTGACGCCGTTCGGTCGTGTCCGCGACGACATCGGCGTCATCGAGGTCGACGAGGCGTTCGCCGTCGAGTTGACGAAGTCCCTGCACCCCTCGACGGTGCTCATGCTGAACGTGCAGGTCGACCAGCTGTACCGGTTCTTCGAGACCGAGCGGGTCGGCACGATGATGACCGACACGGCTGCCGTGGCCACCGCCGCGGTCGTGACGAACCGCGACGACCAGCACCTGGGCCCCTACCAGGCCGTCGGTCGCCAGACGGTGACCCGTTTCGGTGCCTCACCCGAGGTGGTCTCCGCGTCACCCAACGGCCTCCAGAACGCCAACGACTTCAGCCGTGAGGCCGACACCTCGCTGACCGCCGAAACCGAGGTGACCGCTCTCACGGGCACGGGCGCCACCATCACCGTCTCCGGCACCCCGATCGACGTCCGGCTGCCGGCGCGCGGTCTGCACTACGCCGTGGACGCCGCGGCGGCCCTCCAGACGGCCTCGATCGTCCTGGGGCACCCGGTCGACCCGACTGCCGTCCAGCGGGCCTTCGAGAGCATGAAGCCGGCCTACGGTCGCGGTGAGCGCATGTCCCTCGGCGCCGACGAGGCCGAGTTCATCATGTTCAAGAACGCGGCGAGCCTCCAGATGAACCTCGACGCACTCCCGCAAGGCGTTGAGCAGGTCATGTTGGCGATCGACGAGGGCACGCCCGACATCTCGTGGATCTACGACATCGACTTCTCGCACCTCGACCACGTCGACGTCCTCGCGGGTGCGAAGGCCTGGCAGTTGGCCTTGCGGCTCGAGCACGAGGGCATCCCCGTCCACGTGATCGAAGAGGACATCTCGAAGGCCATCCGCCTGATGCGGGCACTCCCGTCCCCGAGCGACAACACGAAGCACTTCGTGACGAACTACGAGCAGATGATGCTGGCCCGCCGCATCCTCGGCCACCCCGACCTGGAGAAGACCGCGTGAGCGACGACGTCCTCCGAATCGTCCACCTCTATCCGGAAGAGCTCGGTGTGAGCGGTGATCGGGGCAACGTGACCACGCTCGCGGTGCGCGCGCGCCGGGCCGGGGTCGACAGCACCGTCCTCGAGTACCGGGTGGGTGACGACGTGCCGACCGTGGCCGACGTGGTCGTGGTGGGGCACGGTCCTTTGTCCGGGGTCCGAGCCGTCGCCGCCGACGCTCGTCGCCTCGCGCCGGCACTGGAGTCGTTCGCCGCCTCCGGCGTCCCGGTGGTGGCGGTGGGAGGCGGTCTCGAGCTCCTGAGCCGCGGAGTCGAGGGCGTCGACGGCGAGTCGGTCGAGGGAGTCGGCTTCTTCGACGCCGTGGTCCGCCGTGGGGCTCCTCGTCGGACGAACTACCTGCAGGTGACGACCGACTACCAGGGTGACGCGATCACCCTCTTCGGCTTCGAGGACCATGCCGCCCACCTCGAACTCGGGACGGACGCCGAGCCTTTCGGTTCCGTCGTCCACGGTGGTGGGAACGGCGACGGCCGCGAGGGTGTGCGCCGGGGCGTGTCGTTCGGCACCCAGCTCAAGGGACCGGTCCTCCCTCTCAACCCCGCTCTGACCGACCGGGTCCTGCGAGTCGCGCTGAGCCGCCGCATGATCTCCTACTCGGCGGGCGCCGGGCACGCCAAGCTCGACGAGTACGCCGCCGCGTCGCAGAAAGTGATCGCCGACAACCTCGAACGCTCGTTCAAGGCCATGTGACGACGTCCGCACGGCGACATGACGAAGGCCCCGCATCGATCGGATGCGGGGCCTTCGTCGTGCTGCCGACCCGGGCTGTGGACCGGGGCGGCGCCGTGTCTCAGTGCGCGAGGAGCTTGGAGCTCTCGTCGAGCCATTCGATGGCGGTGGGCTGCAGCTTCTCTTTGAACTTCGCGCCGTGGTGGGCGCAGAAGAGCAGTTCGCCGGTGGCCATGGTCGCGCGGATGTAGGCCTGGGCTCCGCAGCTGTCGCAGCGGTCCGCAGCGCTCAACTGGTAACGGGAGCCGAGCTCGTCGACGGCGGTCTGGTCGGTGGCCATCTGAGTCATGTGATGCTCCTCCTGACGGTGGTGCGGTGGGTGAGACACTCATCAAAACACGCCGACGTCCGTATCGCGTGACATCGGCCCCGGATTTCGCTCATCGCGTAGCGGGGACCGGGCCGTCGAGTGTCGGGACTGCCGTGTCGGCGGCCCTCGGTAGGCTGTAACGCGGCCACCGCCTCCCCGCATTCCCGTCGTCGAGAGATGACGGCGGGCCCTTCAGGAGAACCATGCCCCCCACCTCGTCCGCACCCGCCTCCGACTACTCGGCCCGGCACCTCTCGGTTCTCGAAGGCCTCGAGGCCGTGCGCAAACGCCCTGGCATGTACATCGGGTCGACCGACTCGCGCGGCCTCATGCACTGTCTCTGGGAGATCATCGACAACTCGGTCGACGAGGCCCTCGGGGGGCACGGCGACACGATCGACGTCGTGCTGCACTCGGACGACAGCGTCGAGGTCCGCGACGGTGGGCGCGGCGTGCCCGTCGACATCGAACCCAAGACGGGCCTCAGCGGCGTCGAGGTCGTGTTCACGAAGCTGCACGCCGGTGGGAAGTTCGGCGGCGGCTCGTACACGTCGTCAGGTGGGCTCCACGGCGTCGGTGCCTCGGTCGTCAACGCCCTGTCCGAGCGGCTCGACGTCGAGGTCGACCGGGGCGGCAAGACGTACGCCATGTCGTTCCGCCGCGGCGAACCCGGCACGTTCGACGACGAGGGCGAGCCCACCCCCGATTCGCCGTTCACCCCGTTCGTCTCGGGCAGCGTGCTCCGCGAGGTCGGCAAGACCAAGCGCGGTGTCACCGGCACCCGGGTGCGGTACTGGGCCGATCGGCAGATCTTCACCCGGGGGGCCTCGTTCCAGACCGACGAGCTCTCGGCCAGGGCCCGGCAGACGGCCTTCCTCATCCCCGGGCTCACGCTCACGCTGCGCGACGAGCGTGCCGGCTCGCTCACCGACGGCGGCTTCCCCCTCGAGAGCACCTTCCGTTTCGACGGGGGCATCAGCGAGTACGTCGAGTTCCTGGCGCCCGACACGGCGGTGACCGACACGTGGCGCCTGACCGGGTCGGGCACCTACACCGAGACGGTGCCGGTGCTCACGGACGGCGGTGCCATGATCGCGACCGAACTCGAGCGCCAGTGCGACGTCGACATCGCGCTGCGCTGGGGCGGGGGATACGAGACCGTCTTCCGCAGCTACGTGAACATCATCGCCACGCCGAAGGGCGGATCGCACCAGACCGGCTTCGAGGCCGGCCTCCTGAAGTTCGTGCGGCAGCAGGTCGAGGCCAACGCCCGCCGCCTCAAGGTGGGTACCGACAAGATCGAAAAGGACGACGTCCTCGCCGGTCTGACCGCCGTTCTCACCGTGCGCCTGCCCGAGCCGCAGTTCGAGGGCCAGACGAAAGAGATCCTGGGCACACCCGCCGTGCGGGCCATCGTGGCCAACGTCGTCGCCACCGAGTTCGGCAAGCTGTTCACCTCGACCCGCCGTGAAGACAAGGCCCAGACCGCCCTCGTGCTCGACAAGGTCGTCGCCGAGATGAAGACCCGCATCGCCGCCCGGGCGCACAAAGAGACCCAGCGTCGCAAGAACGCCCTCGAGAACTCGACCCTCCCGGCCAAGCTCGTCGACTGCCGGTCGAACGACGTGGCCAACAGCGAGCTGTTCATCGTCGAAGGTGACTCCGCACTGGGCACGGCCAAGGTCGCCCGCAACAGCGAGTTCCAGGCACTCCTACCCATCCGGGGCAAGATCCTCAACGTCCAGAAGGCCTCGGTCAGCGACATGCTGTCCAACCTCGAGTGCGCCTCCATCATCCAGGTGCTGGGGGCCGGGTCCGGACGGTCCTTCGATCTCGAAGCGGCCCGCTACGGCAAGGTGATCATCATGAGCGACGCCGACGTGGACGGTGCCCACATCCGGACGCTGCTGCTCACGCTGTTCTTCCGGTACATGCGACCGATGATCGAGGCCGGTCGCGTCTTCGCGGCCGTTCCACCACTGCATCGAGTGGTCGTGATGCACCCCGGCAGCAAGCCCAACGAGACGATCTACACGTACTCCGAGAAAGAGCTGCACGGCGTCCTCGCGGGGCTCAAACGCACCAACAAGAAATTCCAGGACCCCATCCAGCGGTACAAGGGTCTCGGCGAGATGGATGCCGAACAACTCCGGACCACGACGATGGAACGTCAGAACCGCATGCTGAGGCGCGTCAAGGTCGACGACGCCGAGAACGCCGCACGGGTCTTCGAGTTGTTGATGGGCAACGACGTCGCCCCTCGCAAGGAGTTCATCATCGACGGAGCCGGTCTCAGCCGCGACCGCATCGACGTCTGAGCCCCGAACGACTCGTGGCCGACGAGGACGGCGCCGCCTCTCGACTTCGAGGTGCGGTGCCGTCTCGGTCGGTCGTCCGACGCGTCACTCGCCGGGTTCGGCGCCGGCCTCGAGGCCCGTGGCCGAGTCGGTGATGTGGGCCACCGAGGCCCCGACGGATCCGACGGGTGCGTCGAGGGGCGTGCCCGACCCGTCGCGGCGTGACAGCTCGGTCGGCAGGCTCCGGACGGAGCCGTCCGGGCCGACCGCCTGCGCGGGGGCCGGTCCGACCCAGGCCAGCGACAGGGCGTCCTCGCCCTTGAGCAGCGAGTGGGATCGGACACCGCCCGTGGCGCGCCCCTTGCCCGGGTACTCGTCGAAGGCGCTGAGCTTGGCACGTCCGGGGTCGGTGCCGGCGATCGTCGAGCTGCTCGACGACACCGTCGCGACGACGGCCTCGTGACCCGCGGGCACGGCGCCGAAGAAGATGACGCTCGCGTCGTCCGGGAGGTTGATTCCGGCCACCCCACCGCCGGCGGGCCCCTGCGGTCGGACCGCCGAGGCGGTGAACCGGAGCAGCTGCGCGGCGGAGGTGACGAAGACGAGCTCGTCCTCGTCGACCCCCTGGGCGACGCCGACCACCTGATCGCCCTTCTTCAGACTGATGACCGGGAAGTCGGGTCGGGCGGGGTACTGGCCGGTCGCGACTCGTTTGACGACACCCCGGGCCGTGCCCAGCGCGATGCTCCGATCGGCGGTGAGCGAGACGAGCCCGAGCACACGTTCTTTCTTGTCGACCAAGCCGATGTAGTCCCTGATCGGGACGCCAGCACCGAGCTGGACCGACGTGGGGGGCACCGACGGGAGGTCGACGGGGGTGAGGCGGACGAGACGCCCGAGGTTCGTCACGGCTCCGATCTCGGTCCGCGTGGTCGTGTCGATGGACGACAGGACCGCATCGTGCTTCGTGCGCCGGGCCGGGGGAGTGGGGGCCGCGGAGTCGGGGTCGAGGTGGTCCACGCGCAGGACGCGGCCCGTCGTCGAGAGGAACACCCGGGTCGGGGTGTCGGCGATCTCGAGGACGGGGGTGGACCTGCTGCCGCGACCCGTCGTGGCGACGCTCGGCTTGGCCTCGGTGAGGAGGGTCCGCCGCGGGGTGCCGAACTGCTCCGCGATCTCACCGAGCTCGCTCGAGACGAGGGCGCGGAGACGCGCGGGGTCGGCCAGCAGGTCCTTGAGGTCGGCGATGGCCGCGAGCAGCTCGTCACGTTCGGCCTCGAGTTCGATGCGACTGAACCTGGTCAGTCGGCGCAGCTGCAGGTCGAGGATGTACTCGGCCTGGATCTCGCTGAGGTCGAACACCTCGCGCAGCCGAGCGCGGGCGGCGGCCGTGTCGTCGCTCGTCCGGATCACCTGGATGACCTCGTCGATGTCGACGATGGCGATGAGCAGGCCCTCGACGAGGTGGAGGCGATCCTCTTTCTTGGCCAGCCGGTAGCGGCTGCGACGCGTCACGACCGACAGGCGGTGGGCGACGTAGACCTCGAGCATCTCCCTCAGCCCGAGCGTGCGCGGTTGCCCGTCGACCAGGGCGACGTTGTTGATGCTGAAGCCGTCCTCGAGCGGCGTGTACCGGTAGAGCTGCTCGAGGACGGCCTCGGGGCTGAACCCCGTCTTGATCCCGATCACGAGACGGAGACCGTGCTTGTGGTCGGTGAGGTCGGTGACGTCCGTGATGCCGGTCAGCTTCTTCGCCTGCACCCCGTCCTTGATCTTCTCGATCACCTTCTCGGGCCCCACCAGGTAGGGCAGCTCGGTGACCACGAGACCGTTCTTCCGTGCGGTGATGCTCTCGACGCCGACCCGCGCCCGGGTCTTGAAGCTGCCCCGACCCGTCGCGTAGGCGTCGCGGACCCCGGCGAGCCCGGCGATCGTGCCGCCGGTGGGCAGGTCGGGCCCGGGCACGAACGCCATCAGGTCGTCGAGGCTCGCGTCGGGGTGGTCGATCAGGTGTCTCGCGGCGCCGACGACCTCGACGAGGTTGTGGGGCGCCATGTTCGTCGCCATTCCCACCGCGATGCCGCTCGCACCGTTCACCAGCAGGTTGGGGAAGGCCGCGGGAAGCACCTCGGGCTGCATCAACTGGTTGTCGTAGTTGGGGACGAAGTCGACGACGTCCTCGCCGAGTCCCTGTGTCATGGCCAGCGACGCCTCGGCGAGACGGGCCTCGGTGTATCGCGGTGCGGCGGGCCCGTCGTCGAGCGAGCCGAAGTTGCCGTGCCCGTCGATGAGCGGCACGCGCATGGTGAAGGGCTGCGCCTGACGCACCATGGCGTCGTAGATCGCGGTGTCGCCGTGCGGGTGGAGCTTGCCCATGACCTCGCCGACGACGCGCGCGCTCTTCACGTGGCCGCGGTCGGGCCGCAGGCCCATCTCGGACATCTGGTAGAGGATGCGGCGCTGGACCGGCTTGAGGCCGTCCCGGGCGTCGGGGAGCGCCCGTGAGTAGATGACCGAGTACGCGTACTCGAGGAACGACCCCTGCATCTCGAGCGAGACGTCGATGTCCTCGATGCGTTCGCCGTGGTCGGGGCTGCTCGTGTTCTCAGTGGTGGTCATGCACTTCTCACGGATCGGGGTGGACGGGGCACCCGATCGTCGCTGTGCCAGACTGGGGCCGGTGTCCTCCATCGTACCGGCGCGCCCCCGGGGGGCCGTGAGCCTGGCCGACGTGGTGCCCTCGTGTCTTGCGTCCCTCCGGGGTGAGGTGAACGCGCTCCGCCTGCCCGCCGCGCGGGCCGCCGTCGTCGTCCTGGTGGACGGCCTCGGCCAGGCCGCCCTCGGAGTCCGCCGAGGCCACGCCCGGACGTTGTCGGGCGTGAAGGGCAGCCTGTGGTCCGGGTGGCCCACGACCACCGCGGCGGCGCTCACGACGCTGACGACCGGGGCGCTCCCCGGCGAGCACGGCCTCGTCGGCTACTCCGCCCTCGACCCCGAGAACGATCGTGTGGTCAAGCAGCTCTCGGGCTGGGACGAGCGCATGCGACCCGACGTGTGGCAGCGCCGTCCCACCCTGTTCGAGACGTCCCCCGACGTGGAGTCCCACGCCGTGGGCCCCAAGCGCTACCGATCGTCAGGCCTGACCGAGGCCATCCTCCGGGGCGCCACCTACGACGTGGCGGAGAGCGTGAGCGACCGCTTCGAGACCGCGGCGAGGCTCGTCGACTCGACCCGCGCCTCCTTGGTGTACCTCTACGTCCCCGAACTCGACATGATCGCCCACCGTGCCGGATGGGAGTCCGACGAGTGGATCGACGCCCTCGAAGGCGTCGACGCCGAGGTGCGGAGGCTCGAGTCCACGGTCGCACCCGACGTCGGGGTGATCGTGACGGCCGACCACGGGATCGTCGACGTCGCCGAACGGCGACGCATCGTGTTCGGGGGGACGCCGGCCCTGGTCGACGGGGTGAGGCACGTGGCGGGGGAACCTCGCTGCCTGCAGCTGCACCTCGAACCCGACGCGGACGAATCCCGACGGAGCGCGCTGCTCGACGCCTGGCGGGCGGCCGAAGGAGATCGGGCCTGGGTCCTGACCCGGGCCGAGGCGGTCGAGGCCGGTTGGTTCGGGGCCATCGACCCCGCGGTGCTCCCGCGCATCGGCGACGTGATCGTCGCCGCACGCCGGGGCGTCGCCTACTACGACGGACGAGATCGCGGCGGTGAACCCGGCACGATGGTCGGTCATCACGGGTCGTGGTCCGACGACGAGACCATGGTTCCCCTGCGGACGTTCGGCGCCTACCGGCGGTGACGGTCGCAGACCCCGGGCAGAGGGGTCAGGCGGGATCGTCGTCCGAGCGCGCTCCGAAGACGATCTCGTCCCAGCTCGGCATCGAGGTGCGCCCGCGCGTCTTCTTCGCCGCCGGAGCCGCGCTGGGCATCTCGCGACGGCCGGTCCTCCCGCGGCTGCCCCGGATGCCCGTGGGTTGGACCGGTACGTCGGTCGTGCGCGCGTCGCCGTGGTGCGACGAGTCGGGCAGAACGGGCGTGGGCTTGGTGGCCCCCTCGGGCAGGTCGAAGTCGTCCAGGGGGACGTCGATCACGCGGATCGAGCCGGTGACCGGGTGGTCCGAGCGCCCGTCGTCGTCCGAGAACCGGGCGGCCTCGCGTTCTCCGCGACGACGACGCAGGGCCTCGAGCAGGTCGGCGGTCTGGTCGTGCCCGCTCGCGTCGTCCGGCGCTCGGTTGGCGGCAGCGAAGGAGGCGGTGCCCCGGACACCGGGACGCAACCGGTCGGTCGCGGTCTCGGCCGGGAGTTCGACCTCGTCGAGCTGGTCCACCAGGAAGGCACCGCTGTCGAAACGCCCCGAGGTGTCGTCGTGACGTGGCTCGCGGGACACGGCTCGCAGACGCGGGACGAGCGGACCGGCCTCCTCGCCGTGCTGGGAGAGTCGGTGGGCGTCGCCGCCGAGGGGGGCCAGCACCGACTTCTTCGGGTCGAAGCGCCACGTCGCATCGCGCTCGACCTCGTGCGTGACGAAGGCCAGGTGGACCACCCAGCCGTGCTCCGCGTCCTTGTAGGCGCTCCACTCGCGCTGCGAGGTCTCGGCACCGTCGAGTCGCTCGTCGATGACGGCTCCGAAGGTCGTCGCCTGCACGCCGGAAGCCGCGTCGTCGGCGACGGAGACCGTGACGGCCCGTGCGCTCTCGAGGACGAAGGCGCGCTCGGCCAGGACCGGACCCTCGAACCGGTGCACGTAGTCGAGGTCGGCGCCGGTCAGGTCGGCGACCTGCTGCGGGGTCCTGCCCGCCCTGACCAGGGCCTGGATCTCGCGCGGCGGTGCCTTCCGCTCGACCGGCGCGTCACCCGGGTTGGCCGCCCGGAGTTGGGAGTGGAGGGTGTGGGTGACGGGAAGGCGGTACTCGCCACCGGCGTCGGTGGAGACGAGCAGAGCTCCGCTCTGGACGCCGATGACCCTGAGATCCTGCATTTTCCACGCCTTTCACCGTCGTGATCCGGTGCCAAGAATCGCACGTCGCCACTCGTTCTCGCGGGAATACGACGGGCGTGCCGTCAGTTCTTCCGAGGCGGCTGAAAGGCCGTGGGAACGGGTTTGCTATTCGACAACGAGTGATGCAAACTGCACCCGCCGAATCGGGCACACGAACGACCGAAGAACTGGATGGGCATGGCCACCGACTACGACGCACCTCGCAAGAACGACGACGACGGCTCGGAGTCGATCGAGGGGCTCAAAGAGAGGGTCCCCGACAAGATGACCGGCGTCGTCGACGACGACGCCGACAACCCGGGCTCGTTCGAGCTCGCCGGACAGGACCTCTCGGACCTCGACCTCGACGTCGTCGTCCTCCCCCCGCAGGTCGACGAGTTCACCTGCGTCGAGTGCTTCCTGGTGAAGCACCGCTCGCAGCTCGACCACGAGACCAAGCTGGGCGCTATCTGCCGGGAGTGCGCCGCCTGAGCGCCTCCAACCGTCGGACGACCTCGTCAGGACGACGGGTCGACACCAACCAATAGGGTGCCGGGTCGTCGAGGTCCGTCAACGAGATCTTGACGACCGGTCGCACCCAGCCTCTGAAGAGGGTCCAGGCTCGCGCGTCGAGCCGGGGCCCTCTTTCTCGTGTCGCGTCGGCGCCGGTGAACCCCTCGGCCTCGCCGATCTCGTGGGCGTACAGACGGGCACGACCCGCCGTGAAGCCCTCGTCGTCGATCGTCAGCACGGGCGAGGTCAGGACGAGCAAGACGATGGCGGCCACGTAGAACACGACGGCCATCACCACGCCCACGGTCGAGTTGATCGGCAGGAAGACCAGCAGGGTGGCAGGGACGAGCAGCGCGCAGGCGATGAAGACGGAGAGCGGCGGGAGCAGGCGCTCACGGTAGGGGTTCATGACGTCCATTCGACCAGACTTCTGCACTACCCTCGACACGTGCCCCAGACCCTCGACGTCCTCATCGCCGCCGAGGCGACCTCGGTGCCCGTGTACTCCCACCCGGGCGACGCCGGCGCCGACCTGCTCTCGACACAAGACCTGGTGTTGCGTCCCGGGCACCGCGCCCTCGTCGGCACGGGCGTCTCCATCGCGCTGCCCGAGGGTTTCGCCGCGTTCGTCATGCCCCGCAGCGGACTGGCCGCCAAGCACGGCATCACCGTCGTGAACGCTCCGGGTACCGTCGACGCCGGCTACCGCGGCGAGATCAAGGTCTCGCTGCTGAACACGGACCTCGAGACCGAGCACCACGTCGCCGTCGGCGACAGGATCGCCCAACTCGTCATCATGCCGGTCGTCCGCGCGACCTTCGTCCCCGTCGCCGCGCTCCCCGAGAGCGTACGAGGGGCCGACGGGCACGGCTCCACCGGATACGCACACAACCCAGGAGGCACCGCGTGAGGAAGTCCAAACGCCGCGAGCAAGAACTGGCCGCAGTCGAGATCGACGTCGAGTCGGCGGACGTCGACGACGTCGAGGTCGACATCGAGTCCCTCGACGACGCCGAGGTCGAGGTGTTCGACGACTCGAAGTCGGCACCCGAGGACCGTGCCGACGTCGGCCCTCTGGACGAGACCGAGGCCAACCCCGTCCGTCCTTACGTCGACCTCGGTGGCGTCAAGATCCTGCCCCGAGAGGGGCTCCACCTCCGACTCGAGGTCGAAGAGGGAAGCAAGCGGGTCGTCGCCGTCGGCCTCGACTTCGCCAAGTCGACGCTGCAGGTGCAGCCGTTCGCCGCGCCGCGCACGACGGGCCTCTGGAACGAGATCCGGGGGCAGATCAGCGAGCAGATCGAGAAGCAGGGCGGTACGACGGCCGAGGTCGAGGGGCCGTTCGGTCCCGAGGTCCGCGCCGAGATCCCGGTCATGGGTGGCGACCCCGGCACGACCAGGCGAGCCCGTTTCATCGGTGTCGACGGTCCCCGATGGTTCCTCCGCGGCGTCATCGCGGGCGACGCAGCCCACGAGGGCGAGGCTGCCGAGAAGATCGAAGAGCTCTTCCGCAGCATCGTCGTGGTCCGCGGAACGACCCCCATGCCTCCGCGCGAGCTGATCCCTCTGGCCATGCCGAAGGCCGGCCCGACCGACGCCCCGGGCACCACGCCCTCGGTCGTCTGACCCGACGTGTCCGCGTCCGACGAACGGCCCGACCCGGCTGATCCGTCGCCGCTCGACGACCCCCGGGTGTCGCTCGCGGCTCAGTTGCAGGCCGCCGCGCGGCGAGCCGGCATCGGCCAGGTCGCACCCGGCGAGGTGCCCACGGCGGCAGCGCTCCTGACGGCGATCGGTGGGGTGCGCGGGCTCGTCGAGTCCATCGTCCCCGGCCTCGGCTTCGTGGTCGTGTACACGATCACCCGCGACGTCGTGCCGTCGGTCCTCATCCCGTTGGTCCTGGCCGTGGCGTTCGTCGTCGCCCGAGCCGTCCAGCGTGGCCCGGTCGCCCAGGCACTCGCCGGCGTCTTCGGCATCGCCCTCTCCGCAGGGATCGCGTTGCTCTCCGGCCGGGCCGAGAACAACTTCGTCCCCGGGCTGCTGATCAACGCCGCCTCGCTCGCCGCCATGCTGGTCAGCATCGCCGTGCGTTGGCCCCTCATCGGCATCGTGGTGGGACTCCTCACGAACGACGGCACGGGCTGGCGGGCCGATCGGGCGAAACGGCGCGTCCTCGTCCTGGCCACGTGGTTGTGGGCCGGGCTCTTCGCCGCACGTCTCGCCGTCCAGGCACCCCTCTGGCTGGCCGGTGACGTGGCCCTGCTCGGCACGCTCAAACTCGTGATGGGCGTTCCCCTCTACGCAGGGCTGCTCTGGGTGACCTGGCTGCTCGTCCGGACGGTCTACCGCGGACGCGAGGCCGCGGACGACGCGCGAGGCCCCTCGGACTGACCCGCGCCTCCTGGTGCTATGTTTTGTCTCGACATCGAGACAAATCGCTGGGATCGGCCCCGGGGACACCCCGCGGACTTAGGCTGACCTCGCTGGTGGGCGTCGCGCGCACCGGCCAAGATGAGGGCGTAGTCAGCAAGGGAGACGGCACGTGTCTGCAATCAACAGTTTCGGCTCGAAGAACACCCTCACGGTCGGGTCCACCGACTACGAGGTCTACCGCATCGACGCGGTCGAGGGTTCTTCGACGCTTCCGTTCAGCCTCAAGGTCCTGCTCGAGAACCTGCTCCGCACCGAAGACGGTGCGAACGTCACGGGCGACCAGATCCGGGCACTCGGCTCGTGGCAGCCCACCGCCGAGCCCGACACCGAGATCCAGTTCACTCCGGCGCGCGTCGTCATGCAGGACTTCACAGGGGTGCCCTGCATCGTCGACCTCGCCACCATGCGCGAGGCCGTCGCCGAGCTGGGTGGAGACCCCACCAAGATCAACCCGCTGGCACCGGCTGAACTCGTCATCGACCACTCGGTCATCGCGGACCTCTTCGGCTCCGAGAACGCGCTCGAGCGCAACGTCGAGATCGAGTACGAGCGCAACGGCGAGCGGTACCAGTTCCTCCGCTGGGGCCAGACGGCCTTCGACGACTTCAAGGTCGTGCCGCCGGGCACGGGCATCGTCCACCAGGTCAACATCGAGTACCTGGCGCGCGTCACCTACAGCCGTGAGGTCGGCGGCGTGCTGCAGGCCTACCCCGACACCCTCGTGGGCACCGACTCCCACACGACGATGGTCAACGGCCTGGGCGTGCTCGGCTGGGGCGTCGGCGGCATCGAGGCCGAGGCGGCCATGCTCGGTCAGCCCGTGTCGATGCTGATCCCCAAGGTCGTGGGCTTCAAGCTCTCCGGTTCGATCCCGACCGGCGTGACGGCCACCGACGTGGTGCTCACCATCACGCAGCAACTGCGTCGTCACGGCGTGGTCGGCAAGTTCGTCGAGTTCTACGGCGAAGGCGTGGCCGAGGTCCCCTTGGCCAACCGCGCCACCATCGGCAACATGAGCCCCGAGTTCGGTTCGACGGCGGCGATCTTCCCGATCGACGACGTGACGCTCGACTACCTGCGTCTGACCGGACGCTCGGACGAGCAGATCGACCTCGTCGAGCAGTACGCCAAGCTGCAGGGTCTCTGGCACGACCCGTCGACGGAGCCCGTCTTCAGCGAGTACCTCGAACTCGACCTCGCGACGGTCGTCCCCTCCATCGCCGGGCCCAAGCGCCCGCAGGACCGCATCGAGCTCACCGCGGCCAAGTCGCAGTTCGAGGTCGACCTCGAGAACTACGCCAGCACGGACCACTCGCACGTCGACGCCGCGGTCGAGGGCACGTTCCCCGCCTCGGACCCGATCGGCTTCACCGCCGAGGACGACGACGAGGCGCAGCCGCACTCGATCTCGCACACGTCGCATGCTCCGGCCAAGGTGTCCAAGCCGACCTCGGTCGCCCTCGGTGACGGCTCGACGTTCACCCTCGACCACGGCGCGGTCGCCATCGCTGCCATCACGTCGTGCACGAACACGTCGAACCCGTCCGTCATGCTCGCCGCGGGCCTCCTCGCCCGCAACGCCAGCAAGAAGGGCCTCAAGGCCAAGCCGTGGGTCAAGACCACCCTCGCGCCCGGGTCCAAGGTCGTCACCGACTACTACGAGAAGGCCGGCCTGACCGCCTACCTCGAAGATCTCGGCTTCTACACGGTCGGCTACGGCTGCACGACCTGCATCGGCAACTCCGGCCCCCTGCTCGACGAGATCTCGACGGCGGTGCAAGACAACGACCTGGCCGTCACGGCCGTCCTGTCCGGCAACCGCAACTTCGAGGGTCGCATCAACCCCGACGTGAAGATGAACTATCTGGCCAGCCCGCCCCTGGTCATCGCGTACGCCCTGGCCGGGTCGATGAACTTCGACTTCGAGAACGACGCCCTGGGGACGGCCGACGACGGAACCGACGTCTACCTGCGGGACATCTGGCCCGACGCCGCCGAGGTGCAGCAGACGATCAACTCCTCGATCGACACCGGCATGTTCACCCACGAGTACGCGGGGGTGTTCGACGGTGACGAGCGCTGGCGTTCCTTGCCGACACCCACCGGCGCCACCTTCGAGTGGGACTCCGAGTCCACCTACGTCCGCAAGCCCCCGTACTTCGAGGGCATGACGATCGAGACCACCCCGGTCACCGACATCCAGGGCGCCCGTGTCCTGGCGAAGCTCGGCGACTCGGTCACGACCGACCACATCAGCCCGGCCGGGTCGATCAAGGTGGACAGCCCGGCAGGCCACTACCTCGACGAGCACGGCGTCGACCGCAAGGACTTCAACTCGTACGGGTCCCGTCGCGGCAACCACGAGGTCATGATCCGGGGCACCTTCGCGAACATCCGCCTCAAGAACCAGCTGCTGGACGGTGTCGAAGGCGGTTACACCCGCGACTTCACGCAGGCCGAGGGCCCGCAGTCGTTCATCTACGACGCCAGTGCTCGCTACCAAGAGCAAGGGACGCCCCTGGTCATCCTCGGCGGCAAGGAGTACGGCTCGGGATCGTCCCGGGACTGGGCCGCGAAGGGCACGAGCCTGCTCGGGGTCAAGGCGGTCATCACCGAGAGCTTCGAACGCATCCACCGGTCGAACCTCATCGGCATGGGCGTGGTCCCCCTGCAGTTCCCTCAGGGCGAGAGCTGGGAGTCGCTCGGACTCGACGGCACCGAGCAGATCGACATCGCCGGGATCGAGCAGCTGAACGAGGGCACGACGCCGAAGACGGTCCACGTGACCGCCACTCCGACCGCCCACTCGCCCGAGGGCAAGCAGCCGGTCGAGTTCGACGCCGTCGTGCGCATCGACACCCCCGGCGAGGCGGACTACTACCGCAACGGCGGCATCCTGCAGTACGTCCTGCGCAGCCTGGTCTGATCGACAGACCCCGCACCGACCAGACCTCCGGACGATCACCCGCATCGTCCGGGGGTCGTACGGCGTTCTCGCCGGTCGCGTGCCTAGACTGGCGGGATGCCCGAGAGGGCCGAAAGGGAAGGCCAGCATGAGCCTGTTGCAGACGATCACGGGGCCTCGTGACCTCGACCGCCTGACGAACGAACAGATGGTCGAACTGGCCGCCGACATCCGCCGGTTCCTCGTGACCGAGGTGTCGAAGACCGGGGGCCACCTCGGGCCGAACCTGGGCGTCGTCGAGCTGACGTTGGCCATGCACCGGGTCTTCCACTCGCCGCACGACGCCTTCGTCTTCGACACCGGCCACCAGTCGTACGTCCACAAGCTCCTCACCGGTCGGCAGGACTTCTCCGGCCTCCGCCTCCGGGGCGGCCTCGCCGGTTACCCGCAGCGCTCCGAGTCCGAGCACGACATCGTCGAGAGCTCGCACGCCTCGAGTTCGCTCTCGTGGGCGGATGGCATCTCTCGAGCGTTCCAGCTCACCGGCCGCGACGACCGGCACGTCGTCGCCGTCGTGGGCGACGGCGCGTTGACCGGGGGCATGACGTGGGAAGCCCTGAACAACATCAGCGACGACAACGACCGTCGACTCACCATCGTCGTGAACGACAACGGCCGGTCGTACGCCCCGACCATCGGGGGAATGGCCCGTTTCCTCAACACCGTCCGCACCCGCCAGGCCTACCGCGAGCTCCACGTCGGCAGCCGGGCCGTCTTCGACCGACTCGGACACCCGGGTCGCGCCGTCTACCGCGGTGTCCGGGGTGGACTGCACGGTTTCTTGAGCCGGTTCACCAACAACGAGGCGCTCTACTCGAACCTCGACATCAAGTACATCGGGCCGGTCGACGGTCACGACCAGGTGGCCATGGAAGAAGCCCTCCTCCAGGCGAAGAACTACGGTGCCCCCGTGATCGTGCACGCGATCACCGAGAAGGGCCGCGGGTTCGATCCCGCGCGCGCCGACGTGGCCGACCAGTTCCACGCGGTCGGGCAGATCGACCCCGAGACGGGCGAGCCCCTCGAGACGGCCACCTCGCCGTCGTGGACGTCCGTGTTCGCCGACGAGATCGTCCACATCGCCGAGCACGACGCGAAGGTCGTCGGCATCACGGCCGCGATGCTGCGCCCCGTGGGCCTGCACAAACTGGCCGAGCGGTTTCCGAAGCGCGTCTTCGACGTCGGGATCGCCGAACAGCACGCGGTGACGAGCGCTGCGGGGCTGGCGTTCGGCGGCCTCCACCCCGTCGTCGCCCTGTACGCGACCTTCGTCAATCGTGCCTTCGACCAGGTGTTGATGGATGTCGCCCTCCACCGGGCGGGCGTCACCTTCGTCCTCGACCGGGCCGGCGTCACCGGGCCGGACGGTCCGAGCCACCACGGCATGTGGGACCTCGCGCTGTTGCAGATCGTGCCGCACATCCGGTTGGCCGCACCCCGAGATGCGACGCGCCTCCGCGAAGAACTCCGGGAGGCCGTCGCGGTCGACGACGCTCCCACCGTCATCCGGTTCTCCAAGGGAGCCGTCGGCGTCGAACACGAGGCCGTCGAACGTCTCGAGGACGGTGTCGAGGTGCTGCGTCGTGCGGGCCACGACGACGTCCTCATCGTCTGCGTCGGCCCGATGGCCGGGATCGGGCTCGAGGTCGCCGAACGCCTGGAGGCCCAGGGCATCGGCGCCACGGTCGTCGACCCGCGATGGGTCGTCCCCGTGCCGGGGAGCATCATCGAACTCGCGGCGACCCACCGACTCGTCATCACGATCGAGGACGGAGTCCGGGTCGGCGGGATCGGCACCCGGGTGCGGCAGGATCTCCGTGGCGCAGGCGTCGACACGGCCGTGACCGAGCTGGGCCTGCCCGACGAGTTCCTCGAGCACGGGTCCCGGGCCGAGATCCTCGAGGAGGCCGGCCTCACCCCGCAGCACATCGCCCGCGACGTCGTGGCCCAGGTGCTCGGCAGTCGCATCCCCGTCGCGAGGCCTTTGGACGAGACCGCCGCCGCGACGAGGCACGAGGACGCCCGACACGACTGAGTCCCGGTGCGGTGGCACACCACAACGATCGACGTCGAACGCCCCGTCTCGTCCGAGACGGGGCGTTCGACGTCGGTGGGCTACTCGACGCCGCGGATGGCCGGCTCGTGGAAGTCGCGACCGCGCACGCGCCGTGAGGCCCCGACGCGATCGAGGTACGGCGTGACCCCGCCCATCTGGAACGGGTACCCGGCTCCCAGGATCAGGCAGAGATCGATGTCCTCGGCGGCGGCGACCACGTGGTCGTCGAGCATGCGACCGACCTCGTCGGCGAGGCCGTCCTCGATGCGGATGCGCAGCTCGTCGTCGGTGAGTGCCGTGCCCGGCCCGGCGGCGAGGGCGACGGCCTTCTTGTCGAACCCCTTGCGACGGCCCTTCGAGTCCCGCTCGAAGATGGTGCCGTGCTCGGCCAGACGGTGCAGTCCCTCACTGGCGAAGAACCGGTCGGGGAACGCGGCGTGGTGGGTGTCGAGCACGTGCGCCCCGACGGTCAGTCCCACCAACTCGAGCAACTCGAACGGCGTCATCGGCAGGCCGAACGGGGCGGTCGCTCGATCCACTACCTCGAACGGCGTCCCCGTCTCGACGGCGTGCATGGCCTCGCCCAGCACCTTGGCCAGGATGCGGTTGACGACAAAACCAGGGGTGTCGGCCGTGATGACGGCGTTCTTCCGAAGAGCCTTCGCCGTCACCATCGCCGTGCTGAGCGTCTCGTCGTCCGTCGCCGGGGTCTTGACGACCTCGACGAGAGGCATGACCGCGACCGGATTGAAGAAGTGGAACCCGACCAGGCGCTCGGGATGCGCGAGGCGCGCCCCGATCTGCTCGACGCTCAGCGACGAGGTGTTGGTCGCCAGCACCGCGGTGTCCGAGACGACGGCCTCGACGTTCGCGAAGACCTCTTGTTTGACCGACAGCTCTTCGAAGACGGCTTCGATGACCCAGTCGGCGTCGGCGAAGTCGGCCAGGTCGGTCGTGCCCGTGATGAGCGCCTTCAGGCGGTTGGACTCATCGCGCGAGATGCGCCCCTTGCCCTG
The DNA here is from genome assembly GCF_056680555.1 of Frigoribacterium sp. AP1. Classification (NCBI taxonomy): domain Bacteria; kingdom Bacillati; phylum Actinomycetota; class Actinomycetes; order Micrococcales; family Microbacteriaceae; genus Frigoribacterium; species Frigoribacterium sp. AP1. The sequence continues at coordinate 3,086,369 of NZ_CM155288.1, read as the reverse complement.
CAACTCGTCGATCTCTCCTCTGATGCGGGCGAGCGCCGTGTCGACCCGGGCCTGGTCGAGGTCGGTGATGACGACCGGGACGCGCAGGCGCCGCACGAAGAGCAAGGCGAACTGGCTCGCCATGAGTCCGGCACCCACGACGCCCACCTTGCCGATCTTCCGGGCGAGGTCGGGGGAGGGGGCTCCGGCGGGCTTCTTGGCGCGCTTCTGGACGAGGTCGAAGGCGTACATGCTCGCGTGGAACTGGTCGCCCGCCACGAGGTCGGCCAGTGCTTCGTCCTCCGCCGCGAAGCCGGTCGCCCGGTCGGTGTTCTTCGCGGCCTTGAGCAGGTCGAGTGCGGCATAGGGCGACTTCGCGACCGTGCCGATCTTCGACTCGAGTGACTTGCGCGCGACCGAGATCGCGACGTCCCACTTGACCGCACGTTCGAGCTTGCCCGGGACGTTCGGTCGCTTGACGGTGACGCGGCCGGTCAGCACTCCGTCGGCCCACCGGATGCTGTCCTCGAGGAAGGTCGCGGGGCCGAACATCACGTCGACGATGCCGAGTTCGAGCGCCTGGGCGGGCTTCAGCGTGCGGTTGTTCTTCAGGGGGTTCTCGATGACGACCTTGAGCGCGTTCTCGATGCCGATCAGGTTCGGCAGCAGCCAGGCGCCTCCCCAGCCGGGGATGATGCCGAGGAAGACCTCGGGCAGGGCGATGGCCGCCGCCGACGAGTCGACCGTCCGGTAGTCGGCGTGCAGGCCGATCTCGACGCCGCCCCCGAGGGCGAGGCCGTTCACGAAGACGAAGGTGGGCACCGCGGCGTCGTGCAGCTTGCCGAGGACCGCGTGCCCGAGCCGGGCGAGTTCGCGGGCGACGTCGCGGCTGGGGATGGCGCTGACCTTGCTGAGGTCGGCGCCCGCCGCCAGGAAGTAGGGCTTGCCGGTGACGGCGATCGCCGCGATCTCACCCGAGGAGGCGCGGGTGCGGACGGCGTCGAGGGCCGCCCCGAACTCGTGCAGCGTCGCCGGCCCCAGCGTGCTCGGCCGGGTGTGGTCACGACCGTTGTCGAGGGTGATGAGGGCGAGGACGCCACCGGAGGGCAACGGGACGTCGCGGACGTAGGAGTGCGTGACGACCTCGTCGGCCGACAGCTCGGTCAGTTGTTCGGTCGCCGAGCTCATGCGCGCGCCGCCTTCCGCGAGTAGTGGGGGTTCTCCCAGATGACGCTGCCGCCCTGGCCGAGGCCGATGCACATGGCCGTGAGGCCGTAGCGCACCTCGGGGTGCTGCTCGAACTGGCGGGCGAGCTGGATCATGAGCCGGACGCCCGAGGACGCGAGGGGATGGCCCACGGCGATGGCGCCACCCCAGGGATTCACGCGCGGATCGTCGTCGTCGATGCCGAAGTGGTCGAGCAGGGAGAGGACCTGCACCGCGAACGCCTCGTTCAGCTCGAAGAGGCCGATGTCGTCGATCGAGAGCCCGGCCTTCCGGAGCGCCTTCTCGGTGGACGGAACGGGGCCGATGCCCATGACCTCGGGCTCGACGCCGGCGAAGGCGAAGCTGACCAGGCGCATCTTGGGGGTGAGTCCGAGCTCTTTCGCCGCGGCACCGGACGCCATCAGGCTCACCGTCGCACCGTCGTTGAGACCGGACGAGTTGCCGGCGGTGACGCGACCGTGCGGCCGGAAGGGGGTACGAAGCCCGGCCAGACCCTCCATCGTGGTCTCGGGACGGGGTGCCTCGTCGCGCGTGGCCAACCCCCAGCCCTGATCCGTCTTGATCGCCACCGGGACGAGGTCGGGCTGGATCTGGCCGGCGTCGTAGGCGGCCGCGAGTTTCTGTTGCGATCGCAGGGCGTAGCGGTCGGACCGCTCCTTGGTCAGCTGGGGGAACCGGTCGTGGATGCGCTCCGCGGTGTTGCCCATGTTGAGTGCCTCGCCGCTGACGAGCTTCTCGGCGACGAACCGGGGGTTCGGGTCGGCGGCGAACCCCATCGGGTGCCGACCCATGTGCTCCACCCCGCCGGCGAGGGCGACGTCGTAGGCACCGAAGGCGATGCCGCCGGCGACGCTCGTCACACTGGTCATGGCACCGGCGCACATGCGGTCGATGGCGTACCCGGGCACGGACTGGGGGAGCCCTGCGAGCAGCGCCGTCGTGCGCCCCAGGGTGAGGCCCTGGTCGCCCTGCTGCGTCGTCGCGGCGATGGCGACGTCGTCGATGCGTTCGGGCGGGAGGGACGGATTGCGTTCGAGCAGACCCTTCATCGCCTTGACGACCAGGTCGTCGGCGCGGGTCTGCCAGTACATGCCTTTGTCGCCGGCCCGCCCGAACGGGGTGCGTACCCCGTCGACGAACACGACATCGTTGCTCTCGGCCACATTGCCTCCAGTGTCAGGATCTGATCCCGATCTTAGGGACGACACCGAGGGGCCGAGAATCGTTCGAGCAATCCTACGAAGCGCTGTCGCCCGTCGCCTCGGGCTCTTGGTGGGCGTCGACAAAGGCCTCGGCGACCGCCTCGGCGACGGCCTCGACCTGCCAGGCCCGGGCACCCAGCTCCACCAACGCGGCCGCGATGGTCGGTGCGTCGAAGGGGATGGGCGGGTCCCAGGCGAGCCGCCGCAGGGTCTCGGGCGTCAGCAGGTTCTCGACGGGCAGGTCGAGCCCCTCGGCGATCTCGGTGACCTTGGGGCGGACCGCCTTGTAGCGCGCGTCGGCCAGCGGGTTCTTGTCCGCCCACGATCGCGGCGGGGGGAGGGTGTCGCTCGCCGGCCCTCGGTGCGAGGGCAGGTCCGTCGTCTCGCGGCCCCGTTCGATCGCCGCGAACCAACGGTCGAGCTCACTGCGACTGGCGCGACCGACGAACTCCTTGATGCCGGCCAGTGACCGTTTGTCGGTGGGCATTGCTTTGGTGGCGGCCACGAGAGAGGAGTCCGGGACGAGACGACCCGGTGCCGTGTCGATCTCGCGGGCGTAGTCGTCGCGTGCCTGCCAGAGCTCCCGAGCCACGGCGAGCGAGCGGGATCCGCGGACGCTGTGCAGCCCGGTCAGTCGGCGCCACGGGTCGACCTTCGCCGGCTTGGCCTCGCGGCGCAGGGTGGCCTCGAACTCCTGACGCGCGATGTCGAGCTTGCCCGCGTCCGCGAGCACCGCCTCCATGGCGTCGCGCAGGTCGACGAGCAGCTCGACGTCGAGCGCCGCGTAGACGAGCCAACTCTGCGGCAACGGCCTCGTGGACCAGTCGGCGGCACTGTGCTCCTTCGCGAGGTGGATGCCCAGCAGCTGCTCGACGACGGCACCGAGCCCGACCTTCGGCAGGCCGGCGAGGCGTGCGCCCAGTTCGGTGTCGAAGATGCGGCTCGGGTCGAGGCCGACCTCGCGCAGGCACGCCAGGTCCTGGCTGGCGGCGTGCAGCACCCATTCCTCGTCGCCGATCACGTCCTGCAGTTCGGCGAAGGAGCCGATGGCGGGCGGATCGAGCAGGAACACCCCCGAGCCGCGTCGGAACACCTGGATGAGGTAGGCCCGCTGCGAGTAGCGATAGCCGGAGGCGCGTTCGGCGTCGATCGAGACCGGCCCGGTCCCGGCGCGGATCGCCTCGACGGCGGCCAGGTAGCCCTGCCGATCGTCGATGACCGTGACCTCGCCGTGCAGCGAGTCCGCGGTCTCGACGACGGGTCGGACGGTGACCCGGGGTCGTGAGCCGCGCGTCGCGGAGCCGTCGGGTGCCGACTCGTCGGGTGCTGACTCGTCTGGTGTCGCTGTGGTCATGTCTCCGCTGTTCTCTCCGGGGGCGCTGTTCTGTTCCGGTGGTTCAGTCTCGTCCGACCCGCCGCGAGGCGAGGAGCGTGACTCCTTCGACTGTCGGGGGCAGGCCGGCGAGCGTGCAGATCAACTCGCTCCAGGCCTCGATGTGCGGGGCCAGGTCGGTGGTGGTGGGGCTCCAGGACGCCCGGAGCTCGAGCTGGGCCCCGTCGCCGTGGCTGGCCAGCTCACCGTAGCCGGTCGAGAGGATCTTGGTCGCGGTGCCCGATGCCTGGTCGTAGGAGGCTCCGCGGGCGTCGAGGCTGTCGACGAGCCAGGACCACGCCACGTCGGCCACGAACGGGTCGAGCGCGATCTCGGTCTCGAGGGGCGCCTGCGCGAAACTCACGACCCGGAACGGTCCGCCCCAGGCCTCGGGTTCGTCGTCGTCGTAGAGCAGCACGAAGCGGCCCGTGCCGAGGTCGGGGTCGGGACGGCCGGACGCGCCGACGACGTCCCCCGCGAGGGCCAGCGCGTGGGGGGCGAGGCCCTTCGGGGCGGGGATCTCGGTCACGGCGAGGGCGTCCCGCGCGGCGGCACGGTGGACGGACTCGACGGCCGCGGCGAAGGCGGGCGGCCGGGTCGGCGTCGGGGGGATCTCGGACACCCTGGAAGACTAGGGTCGATCCCGAGGGCGACCCCCGCGGCACGCCGCGCCCGGCTCAGCAGATCCACAGGTCACCCTCGACCCCACCTCACGCCCCACGAGGAGTCGCCCGTGAACCGCCCCGCATCCACCGACCGACGGGGCATCGGCCCGCTCGCCGTCGTCTCGATCACGGTCGGGGGCACCGTGCTCGCGTCGTCCGCGGCCCTCGCGTCGGGGATCGTCGCCATCGCCCGCAAGATCGTCACGCCGGCCCGCAGGCGGCGAGACGACGTGCGAGTCGACGCCTACGACCCCGTCGCCGGGACGATCACCCTCCGTTCGACGCCCGACACGCGCCTCCCCGGTCGCTACAGCTTCTGGTACGCTCGGGGTCGAGGCCACGCCCGCGTGGGCGACGTCGTCCGCGACGACGGCCGGTCCGTCGAGCGTCGCGTCGAGGGCGTCGACGGGCCCGGTCTCGACCGGGCCCACCGGGGCCGCATCGGTGGCTGGCTGTTCCCGACACCCCGGGACGCGGGCCTCCCCGCGGAGGAGGTCGCGATCGCCACGGAGGTCGGTCAGGCCCCCGCCTGGCTCGTCCCCGCCGCGGGCGGCCTCGAGGGCCCGTGGATGATCGGGGTGCACGGTCGTGGGGTGACCCGCGCCGAGACGATCCGGGCGGCTCCGGTCTTCCACCGAGAGGGCCTGACCTCGCTCCTCGTGTCGTACCGCAACGACGGCGAGGCACCCCGATCGCCGGACGGACGCTACGCCCTGGGCGACTCCGAATGGCGCGACGTCGAGGCGGCGATCCGGTTCGCCCTCGACCACGGTGCGACGTCCGTCGTGTTGATGGGATGGTCCATGGGCGGAGCGCTCGTGCTGCAGGCAGCCACGCGCTCCTCCCTGCGCGGCGTCGTCTCGGGCCTCGTGCTCGAGTCGCCCGTCGTCGACTGGAGGACGACCCTCGCCTACCAGGGGGCGGCCATGCGGGTGCCGCAGGTCGTCCAGGGTCTGGTGCTGCGCCTCCTGGGCTCGCCCCTGCTCTGTCGGTTGGCCGGCAGCGCCGAGCCGATCGACTTCGACCGGCTCGACCTCGTCTCGCGGGCCGGAGAGCTCGACCTGCCGGTGCTGTTGCTGCACAGCGACGACGACGGTTTCGTGCCGTCCACCGCGTCACACGCGTTGGCCGAGGCACGGCCCGACCTCGTGACCTTCGAGGTGTTCGAGGTCGCGCGGCACACGAAGCTCTGGAACCTCGACCCCGAGCGCTTCGAGGGGGCGATCACCGGGTGGGTCGGTCGTCACCGACTCGCGGGGCCGCCGTCGACCGACCACCGCGCGTAGAGCGTGCTCTGCTCGTCGACCAGCAACTGACCGAGCACGAGCGACGCGGGGTCGAAGCGTTCGCGACCGAAGACGGGCAGGCCGCTGCCGATCACGACGGGCGAGGTCGACAGGCACAGCTCGTCGACCAGGCCGTCCCGCAGGAACTGACCGGCGAGCGAGGGGCCGCCCTCGCAGACGAGCGAACGGAGGCGCTGCTCGCGCAGGCAACGCAGGATCGCGGCGGGCTCCAACCGTCCGTCGGCGTCCGGTGCGGTCAGCACGGTGGCGACCGCCCAGATCTCGTCGCCGAGGGTCTCACGGACCCGGTCCCGGGCGGATCCGGGGCACACGACGACGACCCGACCGGCCTCCGACGGGTCCATGCGATGGCCCGAGAGGTCGCCCGACGACGTGACGACGACGAGTCGTGAGGACTTCGGCACCCGGTAGCCCTCGGCCCGCACGCTGGCCGCACCCACGAGGACGCCGTCGGCCAGCGAGCGGATGGCCGCCAGGATCGTGCGGTCGGTGGCGTTGCTCAGCGTCTCGGAGGTGCCGTCGGAGCCCGCGGCGTCACCACTGACCGCGGCGATCAGGTTGAGTCGCAGCCAGGTCTCGCGGGGTGGGGCGTACAGTTCGCGGATCCGGGCAGGGGTCGAGTCCTCGTCGATGTCGAGCTCCAGCCCGACGTCGCCTGGACGCTCGAGGGCGTGCAGCACCCGGAGCGTCACGCGCCGGCGGTCCGATCGCGGATCTGGCGCTTGGCGCGACCGAGCAGGGCGGTCATGCCACGGATCCGCAACGGGCTCACCGCCTCGGTCAGACCGATCGTCTGCGGGTAGTCGTCGGGGACGTCGTCGAGGACCTGGGCGACGGTGAGCCCGTCGAGCCCTTGGGCGAGGATCGACGCGAAGCCACGGGTCGTGGGTGCTTCGCGCGGTGCCGTCGCGTGCAGGTGCACCCGACCGTCGGTCACCTCGACGAACAGGAACACGGGGGACTGGCACTCGACCACCCGCTCGAGCAGGTCGGGGTGGTCGGCGTACCGGGCCGGCAGTTCGGGCAGCTCGTTCGAGAACTCGAGCAGCAGCTGCAGACGGTTCCGCACGTCCAGGGCGAGGAACTCCTCGCGGATCTCGACGAGCGGCTCGGGCAGGGCGACGTCGGTCACCGGGCCGGCACCTCGCCGGGCTCGGTGCCCTGCACGATCGGCACGCGGACGGCGCTGCCCCACTCGGTCCAGGAGCCGTCGTAGTTGCGCACGTCCTCGAAGCCCATGAGGTGCTTGAGCACGAACCAGGTGTGGCTCGACCGCTCGCCGATGCGGCAGTAGGCGACGACCTGGTCGCCGCCGGAGAGGCCCGCGCCGTCGCGATAGATGGCGTCGAGCTCGGCGAGCGGCCGGAAGGTGCCGTCGTCGGCCGCGGCCTTGCCCCACGGCACGTTCTGCGCGCTCGGGATGTGACCGGCGCGGAGGGCCCCCTCGTCGGGGTAGGCCGGAGCCGTGGTGCGCTGACCCGAGAACTCCTCGGGGGAGCGCACGTCGATCAGCGGCTTGCCGAGGTGGGCCAGCACGTCGTCCTTGTAGGCGCGGATGACGCTGTCGTCTCGCTCGACGACGGGGTAGTCGGTGGCTTCGACCGCGGGGGCGTCGGTCGTGTAGTCGCGGCCCTCGGCCTCCCACTTCGCCCGCCCGCCGTCGAGCAGGCGGACGTCCTCGTGCCCGAACAGCGAGAACACCCAGAGCGCGTAGGCGGCCCACCAGTTGTTCTTGTCGCCGTAGATGACGACGGTGCTGTCGCGCGAGATGCCGCTGCGGGCCATCAACGCGGCGAAGCCCTCGCCGTCGACGTAGTCGCGCTGCACCGGGTCGTTGAGGTCGAGGTGCCAGTCGATCTTGACGGCCCCGGCGATGTGGCCGGTCTCGTACAACAGGACGTCCTCGTCGGACTCGACGACGACGAGCCCGGGGGTGCCGAGGTGCTGCTGCAACCACTCGGTGCTGACGAGACGCTCGGGGTGGGCGTACTCGCCGAAGCGGGCGGACGTGTCGTGCTCGACGGCCATGGTGTCTCCTTGTGCGGGTGTCGGGATGGAGCCGACGTCGGGCGACGGGTGACGCCCGGCGGCGTAGGATCGCCTCTGGTCGGCCCCGTCGAGGTTACGCATGCCGCGTGACCGTCGCCCGGGAACCGTACGACTCTGACACAGATCCCCGCCCACACCGTTGCGAGGCCGCGCCCATGCCCCCCGAATCCGTCAGCACCCTCGTCTCGTTGACCGACCGCACGCCGACGATCACGGGGGCCGAGATCGTGACGCAACTCGTGCCTCCTCGTCAGTTCGCCGAGGCCTCGCTCGAGAACTACCGACCCGACCCGGACTTCGCCTCGCAGGCCGAGGCGGTCGCCGCCGTGACGGCGTTCGGAGGCGCGGGTGCCGACGCCCCGCGGAGGGGTCTGTTCCGCAAGAAGCCGCCCGCCCCGGCCGTGCGTCCCGGCCTCTACCTCGACGGCGGGTTCGGCGTGGGCAAGACCCACCTGCTCGCCGCCCTCTGGAACCGCACGCCCGGACGGCGTTACTTCGGCACGTTCATCGAGTACACCGCGCTGGTCGGCGCCGTCGGCTACGCCGGTGCCGCCGCGCAGCTCAAGGGCGCCGCCCTGGTGTGCATCGACGAGTTCGAGCTCGACGACCCGGGCGACACGATGATGATGACCCGGCTGCTCGGCGACCTGGCCGACGACGGCACCCGCATCGCCGCCACCTCGAACACGCCGCCCAACGCCCTCGGCGAGGGCCGGTTCGCCGCGGCGGACTTCCTCCGCGAGATCCAGGGGCTGAGCGACAAGTTCCTCACCCTGCGCATCGACGGGAACGACTACCGGCGTCGAGAGGTCGAGGCCCGGGCACACGTGGTCGACGACGTCGACGCGGCGGCGGCGTCCCTCGGCGGCACCGTGTCGCTCGACGACTTCGACGGCGTCGTCGCGCACCTCGCGACGGTCCACCCCAGCAAGTACGTCAAGCTCGTCGACGACCTCGACGCGGTGGGGCTGCGTGACGTCCACGTCCTCACCAGCCAGGTCGACGCGTTGCGACTCGTGGCTTTCGTCGACCGTCTCTACGACGCGCAGATCCGGGTCGTCGCGTCGGGCACGCCCCTCGATCAGGTCTTCTCGGACGAGATGTTGGCCGGCGGCTATCGCAAGAAGTACCTGCGGGCCGTCTCGCGCCTGGTGGCGCTCACCTCGCTCTGAGGACATCCCCACCCGGCACGGGGTGAGCCGAAACACGTTGTTTACCTGCGCCCGAATCGTGTTACATCGGGGAAACAATCCCGCACACGGCTGGAAACCTCACCCCGCGACACTGGGGGCGCACCGGACGAGAGCGTTCGTCACCACAGCCCGCGAACCCGCGCGGTCGACCTCGACGTCGGTGCCTCCCTGGCTCAGAAACTCGAGAGGTGACCCACCCATGGACCAAGGCAACACCGCCTTCATGTTGATCTGTGCAGCACTCGTGCTGCTCATGACCCCCGGCCTGGCCTTCTTCTACGGCGGCCTCGTCAAGGCCAAGAGCGTCATCAGCATGATGATGCTGAGCTTCGGTGCGATGGGCCTCATCGGCGTCCTGTGGGTGCTCTTCGGCTACGCGATCGCCTTCGGCAACCCGACCTCCATCCCCGGTGGCAGCGAGAGCTTCGTGGGCGTCCAGGGCTTGTTCGGCCTCGACGTCGCGAACCTCGGCCTCGGTGCCGCCTTCGAGGACAGCCTCGACCCCACCGGCGCCTACCCGACGATCGCCTTCGCCGCGTTCCAGGCCACCTTCGCGATCATCACGGTCGCCCTCATCTCCGGTGCCATCGCCGACCGCGCCAAGTTCGGCGCGTGGATGATCTTCGCGGGCGTCTGGGCCACGGTCGTCTACTTCCCGGTCGCCAGCTGGGTCTTCAACTTCACCAAGGACGCCGACGGCAACACGGTCGGTGGCTGGATCGCCGCCATGGGCGTCATCGACTTCGCCGGCGGCACGGCCGTCCACATCAACGCCGGTGCCGCAGCCCTCGCCCTGGCGCTCGTCCTCGGCAAGCGCGTCGGCTTCGCCAAGGGTGCCGACAAGCCGCACAACCCGCCCTTCGTCCTGCTGGGTGCCGGTCTGCTCTGGTTCGGCTGGTTCGGCTTCAACGCGGGCTCCGAGCTCGCCGCCGACGGCGTCGCCGCCCTGGCGTTCCTCAACACCATCGCCGCTCCCGCCGCCGCCGTGCTCGGCTGGCTCGTCGTCGAGAAGCTGAAGGACGGCAAGGCCACCTCGGTCGGTGCCGCCTCGGGTGCCGTCGCCGGTCTCGTGGCCATCACCCCGGCCTGCGCCGCCCTCACCCCGGGGTGGGCCGTCGTCCTCGGCGTCGTCGCGGGTGCCGTCTGTGCCCTGGCCATCGACCTCAAGTTCAAGCTCGGGTTCGACGACTCCCTCGACGTCGTGGGCATCCACCTCGTCGGTGGCCTCATCGGGACGCTGTACCTCGGCATCTTCGCCAACGACACCGGCCTGATCTTCTCGCACACCTTCACGCAGCTCGGCATCCAGGCCCTCTCGGCCGTCGCCGTCATGCTCTACTCGTTCGTCCTGGCCTTCGTCATCGGCTTCGTGATCGAGAAGACGATCGGCTTCCGTGTCAAGAACGAGGACGAGGTGGCAGGCATCGACCTCGCCCTGCACGGCGAAGAGGGCTACGTCCTCGAAAACGCGCGCGCCTGACCCACCACGCCCGACGAACGGCCCCGGTCCTCGGACCGGGGCCGTTCCACGTGCCGGCCCCGTGGACCGCGGCAGACCGCAGGAGGCGCGGTGCGAGACCCCTCGCACCGCGCCTCCTGCGGTCGCCGCGTCGTGCGACCGGGCCCTTCGCCCCTCCTGGTCGCCCTCAGACCAGGGAGAACCAGACCGTGGTCTCGCCCGGCACCTCGGTGACGCCGGCGAGCGTGTCCTGCAGCGGCTCGCTGGACGCGAGCACACGAGCGCCGGAGGGCAGGTCCACCGGGCCGCCGCCGAAGTTCGTCAGCGCGTGCCAGCCGTCGTGACGGGCGACGTGGACGACCTCGTCCGACGCGTCGTCGATCCAGGCGAGCTCCTCACCCCGCTGCAACTCACGACGGAGCGCCAGGGCGCGCCGGTAGATCGACAGCGTGGACTCGTCCTCGTCGTCCTGCACCGAGACGGCGAGGTCCTCGAACCACTCGGGCTGCGGCAGGTGCGGGGCGTGGTCGCCGAAACCCAGGGCGGGCTCGCTCGTGTCCCAGGGCAGCGGCACCCGGCTGCCGTCACGGCCCTTGCGCCGGTGGCCCGTGCGCGTCCAGACCGGGTCCTGCAACTGGTCGGGGCGCAGGTCGGCCACCTCGAACAGGCCGAGCTCCTCGCCTTGGTAGACGTAGGCCGAGCCCGGCAGGGCGAGCATCAGCAACGTCGCCGCACGAGCCCGTCGGAGTCCCGCGTCGGGGTTCAGGGTCGGGCGTCGTCCGTCGCTCAGCACGAAGGCGTCGAGGTCCTGCCCCTTCGGCAGGCCGTAGCGCGTGGCGTGACGGACGACGTCGTGGTTCGAGAGCACCCAGGTGCTCGTCGCCCCGCTCACCGCCGCCTGCTCGAGGGTCGACGCGATGATCGCGCGGTACTGGTCGGCGTCGAAGTCGGCCCGGGTGAGGGCGAAGCTGAAGGCCTGCCCGAGCTCGGTGGGGCGGGCGTAGAGCGGGACGCGCTCCGGCTGCACCCAGGCCTCGGCCACCGCGCTGCGGGGCGGGTCGTACTCGTCGAGGACACGGCGCCAGCCTTCGAAGATCGCGTGCACCTCGTCGCGGTCGTAGAGCGGGTCGCTGCCGTCGACCGGCAGGACCTCTCGTTCCGCGGCGTCGCGGAGAGGTTCGGTGAGGTCCTTCGCGAGCCCGTGGGCGACGTCGACCCGGAAGCCGTCGACGCCACGGTCCGACCAGAACCGCAACGTCCGCTCGAAGTCGGCGCGGACCTCGGGGTTGCTCCAGTCGAGGTCGGGCTGCTCGGGGGCGAAGAGGTGCAGGTACCACTGCTCGGGTGTGCCGTCGGGGCGCGTCAGACGGGTCCACGCGCCTCCGCCGAAGTTCGACACCCAAGTGGACGGAGGAGTGGCACCGCCGTCACCGAGGCCGTCCCGGAAGACGTAACGGGCCCGGGCGGCGCTGCCGGGTTGGGACGCGACGGCCTCGCGGAACCACTCGTGGTCGCTCGAGGTGTGGTTGGGGACGATGTCGACGACGACTTTCAGCCCGGCCGCGTGGAGGGCGGCGACCATCTCGTCGAAGTCGTCGAGGGTGCCCAGGCGGGGGTCGACGTCACGGTAGTCGGCGACGTCGTAGCCGCCGTCGGCGAGCGGGGACGGATAGAACGGGCTCAGCCAGACGGCGTCGACCCCGAGCCGCTGCAGGTACGGCACCCGTGAGGTCACGCCGGGCAGGTCGCCGATCCCGTCGCCGTTCGCATCGGCGAAGCTGCGCGGATACACCTGGTAGACGACGGCCTGGCGCCACCAGTCGGCGTCGGGGACGGTCGTCGGGTGGGTCGTGGGCGCACGGGAGGCGGGGGAGTCGGTCATGGGGTGAGGATGCCACGTCTCGGGAGCGAGCGATGTCGATGCCTCGACGGCGGCGCCGGGCCGGGGATCTCGGTCCGGGAACGACGAAAGGCCCTGCGGATGCAGGGCCTTTCGGTGATGGTCGTGGGCGATACCGGGCTCGAACCGATGACCTCTTCCGTGTGAAGGAAGCGCGCTACCAACTGCGCCAATCGCCCGTGTGGGACTCGACGATGCTAGTGCATCGCGGGGCTCGAACGCCATTCGGTCCGTCGTCGAGGCCCCCGTCGTGAGCTGCCCCACGACCGGTCAAGACACGAACTTCCCTCGATTTGGTTTCTGCCCCAGGGTGTGGGTATTGTTCTTTTGCACGCAGAAATGCAAAGCGAAATGCGGATGTGGCGCAGCGGTAGCGCATCACCTTGCCAAGGTGAGGGTCGCGAGTTCGAATCTCGTCATCCGCTCGAGTGTAATGCTCACCAGAGGGTGGTCCACCGACTGGTGGCCTCCCTCTGGGGGCTACTCGTATGGTGGAGTGGCCGAGAGGCGAGGCACCGGCCTGCAAAGCCGTTCACGCGGGTTCAAATCCCGTCTCCACCTCCATTCGATCCAGACCTAGGTCTAGAATCGATGTTGCAATTGAATAGTGCGGTTCGAGGGGTCACTCTCGCATCGTTGAGACATGAGCGATTGGCGCAGCGGTAGCGCGCTTCCCTGACACGGAAGAGGTCGCTGGTTCGATCCCAGTATCGCTCACACACAGAAAGCCCCGGCCTCGGCCGGGGCTTTCGTCATGTCCGGGCCGAGCGCTGACGTCCTGCCCAGAAGTCACGACGTGCCGCTCGCCCCGAGAGGTGAGCGGCACGTCATGACATCTCGCGGCTTCTCTCTAGGGGGTGCCGGTCCCGGTCCCGAGACCGATTCCGTTGCCGCGGCCGTTCCCCTTCCCGCTGGTGCCGGGCCCGCTGTTCCCGTTGCCGTTCCCGCTGTTGCCGGGCCCGCTGTTCCCACCCGGGACGTCGACACCCGGGACCTCGACCGTCGGGGGCGTCACGGGGTCGACCGTGGGCTGCGTCGTCGGCTCGACCGGCGCCTCCTCGGACGGGCTGACCTCGTCCGAGGGCGTCGGATCCGCCGGTGACTCGTCGGTGGAGTCCTCCGACGGCGACGACGACTCGTCGTCCGACGACTCGGAGGGCGTCGTCGACGGTTCCGTGTCGACACTCGGGCTCGCGCTCTCGGTCGGACCGACGACGTCGCCGTCGCGCGTGGCGGCCCAGCCGATGCCCACCGCCAGCAACGCGGCGACGACGACCGCCGCCAGCACGAGGGGCCAGCGCCGGCGCTTCCGAGTCCCGTCGTCGGGCTCGACGTCGGCGACGAGGTCCGCGGCATCCGCCCCGGACGCCGCCCCGGCTCCGAGCACCTGCGTGCGAGCGTCGTCCCGGGGCAGGACGCGAGTGGGCGTGTCACCGCCGGGCAGGGCGGCCGTCGGCACGTCGGGAGCGGCCATGACCCGCGTGACGGCATCGGTCGACCCGGCACCCTCGACGGCCAACGTGCGGGCGGCCCGTGCCACCTCGGCGGCGGCGGGACGGTCCTCCGGTGCGCGCGAGGTCATGCGCGTCAGCAGCTCCGCCCACCCCGAACCGATCGAGGCCGGGATCTCGGGGTCGCGGGTCAGACGGGCCATGACCGACTCGACGACCGAACCCGTGAAGACGCGCTGCCCGGTCAGTGCCTCGACCAGGACCAGTCCGAGTGAGTAGACGTCGGACGCGGGGGCCGGCGGTCGCCCCTCGGCCTGCTCCGGGCTGACGAAGGCGGCGGTGCCCATCAGGGTGCCCGTGGCCGTCACCCGCGTCGAGTCGATCAGGTAGGCGATGCCGAAGTCTGCGAGCTTGGCCCGGCGGGGGTCGCCCTCGTGGTGCGGCGCCGCGAGCAGGATGTTCGCGGGCTTGACGTCCCGATGGACGACGCTGGCGCGGTGGACCGCCGCCAGGCCGTCCGCGACGTCGCCGAGCAGCGCCGCGGCCTCGGCGTGCGACAGCGGCCCGTCGGCGAGCACGGTCTGCAGGGTCGGGCCGTCGACGTACTCCATCACGAGGTAGGCGTCGTCGTCGTGGCCGTCGCCCTCGACGCGGGCGTCGTAGAGCGTCACGAGTCCCGGGTGGTTCAGAGAGGCGAGGAGGCGCACCTCGCTGACCTGTCGGCTGAGGTCGTGCACGTCGTGCCCGTCCGACGAGAAGAGCTTGACGGCGACGTCCCGGCCGAGCTCGAGGTCGTTCGCCCGGTAGACGGCCCCCATGCCTCCGCGCCCGACGATCGCGTCGAGACGGTAGCGACCGCCGACGGTCGTGCCGAGGCGGGGGTCGGCCTGCTCACGCGGGCTCATGCGCCGGCTCCCGTCGAGGCGTCGGGGAGCGTCGGAGCGGTGCCGCCACCCGACCCGCGACTCTTCGCGAGACGTGAGGCGACCGCGTCGAGCACGGTCTCCGCCACGGTGGCCTTCGATCCCTCGGCCTCGGACACCACGTCACCGTCGGCGTCGATCACGACGACAGCCGTGTCGTCGCTGCCGAAACCGGTCGTCCACCCCACGGAGTTGAGCACGAGGAGGTCCGCCCCCTTCCGTCGCTGCTTGGCGCGCCCGAGCGACAGCAGTCCGTCGCGGTCGGCCGCCGTCTCGGCCGCGAAGCCGACGACCACCTGCCCCACGGGACGACGGACGACGAGTCCGGCCAGGACGTCCGGGGTCCGGACGAGGCGGACGACCAGTTCGTCGCCCGAGTCGTCCTTGCGGATCTTGCCGTCCGCCACCGAGAGGGGCCGGTAGTCGGCGACCGCGGCCGCCATGATGACGACGTCCGCCGCGGGGGCGTGCTCGGCCATCGCGGCCTCGAGCTCGAGCGCGGTGCCGACCTCGACGAGGTCGACCCCGGCGTCGGTGTCGAGCGTCTGCCGCACGGCTCCGTCGAGCGCGGCGGCCACCACGGTGACGCGGGCCCCGCGTCGGGCCGCGCGGAGGGCGAGCGCCGCTCCCTGGGTGCCGCTCGATCGGTTGCCGACGAACCGGACCGGATCGAGGGGCTCGCGGGTGCCACCGGCCGAGACGACCAGCCGCAGGCCGTCCAGGTCGCCGACCCGCGCCTCCTGAGCCCGCGCGTCCTCGTGCCGGGCACCGGGGACGGAGGCGGGAGAGGCGTCGAGGCCGGCCGGGCCGGTCACGCGGGCGAGGGCCGCGGCGACGATCTCGTCGGGCTCGCTGAGCCGGCCGGGCCCCACGTCGCCCCCGGTCAGCGGCCCGTCGTCGGGCCCGACGACGGTGACCCCGCGCGACCTCAGCAGGTCGACGTTCGCGACCGTGGCCGGGTTCAGCCACATCTCGGTGTGCATGGCGGGTGCGACGACGAGCGGTGCGGTGCTCGCGAGGATGGTCGTGCCGAGGAGGTCGTCGGACAGCCCGTGCGCGATCTTCGCCAGGGTGTGCGCGGTCGCCGGCGCCACGACGATCAGGTCGGCCCGTTGCCCCAGGGCCACGTGCCGCACCTCGGCGACGTCGTCGAAGACGGACGTGTGCACGGGGTTGCGGCTCGTGGCCTCCCAGGTCGGCGCCCCGACGAAGCGCAGTGCGGCCTCGGTCGGGACGACGTGCACGTCGTGTCCACGAAGCACGAGGCCGCGGACGACCCCGACGGCCTTGTACGCCGCGATGCCGCCCGAGACGCCGACGACGACGGACAGGCGACGCGGGGCGTCGGCGGGGGAGGAGCGGGGGTGGTCGTGCGTCACGGTGGGCCTCGTCGATCGATGCGTCGGTCGGCCGACCCGGTGCCGGGTCGGTAGCGTTGCCCCCCACGATGCCGCATCCCGCGGCCGAGCGTCGGCCCCGACCCGACGAGCCCCCACCGTGAGGACCCCATGTGCACCGTCGTCGTCGCCGTCCAGCCGGGCGCGCCCTGGCCCGTCGTCTTCCTGGGACTCCGTGACGAGTCGCCCGACCGCCCCTGGGACGAGCCGGGCCCCTGGTGGCCCGACCTCGGCGAGCGGGTGTCCGGGGTGCACGACCGCGAGGCGGGCGGCGCGTGGTTGGCGACCGCCCGGGGGCCGAGTCGCGCGAGCGTCGTGCTGAACCGTCACGAGGCGCCCGTACCGCCGCCCGGCGGATGGACCACCCGCGGTGCCCTGCCTCTGAGGGCGGCCGCCGACGGCGTCCTGCCCGACGGGCCGCAGACGACCCGCACCTTCAACCTGCTCACCGCGGACGCAGGAGGCGCGGTGCACTCCGTATGGGACGGTGCCGCCACCGAGACGGCCCGCCTCGCCCCCGGGGTGCACCTGCTGACGCACGCAGCCCCCGACGACCGGTCCGTGCCCCGGGTCGACCGCTGGCTGCCTCGGTTCCGCGACGTCGCGCCTCCGACCGGTCCGCTGCCGACGGCGGCCGAGGGCGAGGGCAGCTGGACGCCGTGGCTCGACCTGCTGCGCGAGAGCAGCGCCCTGCCGACGGACGACGACGACGCGCTCGTGCGGGCCGACCTCGTCGACGGGCACCTCTTCCACTCGCTGTCGCTCAGCACCGTCGCCGTCTCGGCCGACGACGTGGCCCACCGGCACGTGCGTCTCGACGGCGCCCCTTCGGTCGCGGAGGCGATCGCCCGGCGCTGACGGGCGCGTGGCGACGCCGGACCGGGGCCGTCACGTCACGCGAAGTCATCGGGAATCACGCCCGCCCCCGCGGCGTTAGTGTCGGGAGGCTCGTCCGACCCCCGAGCCGCAGCAAAGGAACCCTCGTGAAGATCACCGCCGTCCGCACCGTCCGTCGCCTCGCCTCCGTCGGCGTCATCGCCGCCGCCGCCGTGGCCCTGGCCGCCTGCGCGCCCGCCTCCACCGACGGGGTCGTCCAGTCCACCGGCAGCGCGACCGCCGACACGAGCGCGGCGAAGAGCCTGTCCGACATCCAGGCGGCCGGCGAGATCGTCATCGGCACCGAAGGCACCTACCAGCCCTTCACCTACCACGAGGGCGGGGCCGGCGCGCTGACCGGCTACGACGTCGACGTCGCCACGGCCGTCGCCGAGAAGCTCGGCGTCACGCCGACCTTCGAAGAGACGCAGTTCGACGCCCTGCTCGCCGGGCTCACCGCCGGCCGCTTCGACCTCGTCGCGAACCAGATCTCGATCACCGACGAGCGCGAGGCGACGTACGACTTCTCGACGCCCTACACGGTCAGCCGCGGTGTCGTGATCACGCCCGCCGACAACACCGACATCACCTCGCTCGCCGACCTGAAAGGCAAGACGACGGCCCAGTCGCAGTCGAGCAACTTCTACACGACCGCCAAGGACGCGGGTGCCGACGTGCAGGTCGTCGAGGGCTGGGCCCAGTCGGTCGCGCTCCTCGAACAGGGCCGCATCGACGCGACGGTCAACGACGAGCTGACCTTCCTCGACTACGTCAAGACCAACCCGGACCAGGCCGCCGGCATCAAGATCGCGGCGACCACCGACGACGTGTCGCGCTCGGCCCTGGTCACCACCAAGGGCAGCGACGACCTCGTGACGGCGATCGACGACGCCCTCGCCGAGCTGAAGGCCGACGGCACGCTGGCGACCATCAGCGAGAAGTACTTCGGCCAGGACGTCAGCGAGTAGGCGTGCAGTCCTCCCTCGACCTCTTCCTGCGGTCGCTCTGGCCGATCGTGTCGGGGGCGCTCGTGGCGTCGATCCCGCTCGCCTTCGCGTCGATGGCGATCGGCCTGGTCATCGCCGTCGTCATCGCGCTCATGCGCCTGTCGGGCAAGGCGGTGCTCGCGGGCATCGCCCGGGTCTACATCTCGATCATCCGGGGCACGCCCCTGCTGGTGCAGCTGTTCGTCGTCTTCTACGGCCTGCCGTCGATCGGCGTGAGACTCGATCCCTGGCCGAGCGCGATCATCGCGTTCTCGTTGAACGTCGGCGGGTACGCCGCCGAGGTCATCCGGGCCGCGATCCTCTCGGTGCCCAAGGGGCAGTGGGAGGCCGCCCACACGATCGGCATGTCGCGGGGGCTCGCCCTGCGGCGGATCATCCTGCCGCAGGCGGCCCGCGTCTCGGTGCCGCCGCTGTCGAACACCTTCATCAGCCTGGTCAAGGACACCTCGTTGGCGAGCGTCATCCTCGTCGTCGAGCTCTTCCGTCAGGCGCAGCAGATCGCGACGGTCTCGAACCAGTTCCTGCTCATCTACCTCGAGGCCGCCCTGGTCTACTGGGTGATCTGCCTGATCCTGTCGTTCGGGCAAGACGCCCTCGAGAAGAGATTGGACCGCCACGTTGCCCGCTGACGTCACCCCGCCCCGGCCCTCCGGCGCGACCGGCGCCCCCGTGCTGACCGTCCGCGGCCTGCACAAGGCGTTCGGCGCGAACGAGGTGCTGCGCGGCATCGACCTCGAGGTGCGGCGTGGACGCGTCGTCGCGATCATCGGCCCCTCGGGGTCGGGCAAGACGACCGTGCTGCGGTCGCTCAACAGCCTCGAGGTGCCCGACGGGGGAGTCGTCACGCTCTCCGACGGTCGGTCGATCGACTTCGGGGCCAAGGTCGGCAAGCGCGACCTGCTCGCCCTGCGCGACCGGTCGTCGATGGTCTTCCAGCACTTCAACCTGTTCCCGCACCTCACGGTGCTGCAGAACGTCGTCGAGGGCCCGGTGCGCGTCCAGGGACGCGATCCGGAGGAGGCGCGGGCCGAGGCCGAGGCGCTCCTCGCGCGGGTGGGCCTCGCCGAGAAGGCCGACGCCTACCCGTCCGAGCTCTCGGGCGGCCAGCAGCAGCGCGTCGGCATCGTGCGAGCACTCGCGCTGCGGCCCGAACTGCTGCTCTTCGACGAGCCGACCTCGGCCCTCGACCCCGAACTGGTCGGTGACGTGCTCACCGTCGTGAAAGAACTCGCCGACGAGGGCTGGACGATGATCGTCGTCACCCACGAGCTCGAGTTCGCCCGCCGGGTGGCCGACGAGCTGATCTTCATGGACGCCGGTGTCGTCGTCGAGCGGGGACGTCCTGCCGACGTGCTGTCCCGCCCGCGCGAGGCGCGCACGCAGCAGTTCCTGCGGCGGGTGCTCAAACCGCTCGACGACTGACGGGCGTCCGCTCGCGAGTCGACCCGCGCCTCCTCGTCCACCGGACCAGGAGGCGCGGGTCGTCTCTCCGGCGGACGCTCAGCCGAACAGGCGGTGCGACGCGATGCGCGCGCCCTCGCCGAGCGAGGCCAGCTTGGCCACGGCGATCTGCGGGTGGATGCGACCACCCAGGCCGCAGTCGGTCGACGCGACGACGTTCTCGGGGCCGACCAGCGACGCGAACCGTTCGATGCGGTCCGCCACGAGCTCGGGGTGCTCGACCACGTTCGTGGCGTGGCTGACGACGCCCGGCACGATCTTCTTGCCCGCGGGCAGCTCGACGTCGCGCCAGAGCTTCCACTCGTGGTCGTGGCGGACGTTGGCCGCCTCGAACGAGTACGAGCCCGCGTCGATCTCGAGCATGAGGTCGACGATGTGGCGGAACTCGACGTCGGTCGTGTGCGGGCCGTGCCACGAGCCCCAACAGAGGTGGAACCGCACCTGCTCGGGCGGCAGGCCGCGGAGGGCGTGGTTGAGCGCCTCGACCCGGATGCGCGTGAAGGCACGGTAGTCCTCGACGCTCGGCTCGGGGTTGATCTGGTCCCAGTTCTCGGCGATCGAGGGGTCGTCGATCTGCACGGTCAGGCCGGCCTCGACGATCGCGGTGTACTCCTCGCGCAGCACCTCGGCCCAGGCCCAGATGTGCTCCTCCTCGGTGGCGTAGAAGTCGTTCGCGATGCGGGCTCCGCTGCCCGGTGACAGCGAGGTGACGAAGCCCGAGGGCGAACCGCTCGCCTCGAGGCCGGCCTTCAGGTTGGTGATGTCCGAGGCGATGGCGGCCTGGCCGACGTACGCCAACGGGCCCGTCGTGCTCGGGAACGGCGTGGCGCCCGAGCCCGTGCCGATGCCCGAGGTCGGGTCGGTGTACGCGTCGTGGAACGTCTGCCAGTCGCGGCGGTCGGGGAACGACGTCAGCCGCACGTCGCCGGGGGAGGACCGCACGGCCGGCTGGCTGAAGATGTCCGACCCGGTCAGCGAGAGCCCGCTCACGCGTTGGAACGAGTACGACCACCAGGCGCCGTAGTCGACGGCGCTCGTCATCGCCTTGCCGTACTCGCCGTCGCCGACGATCGTGATGCCGAGATCGTCCTGGCGCCGGACGAGATCGACGACGGCGTCGGTCAGCAGGGCGTCGAACTCGGGGGTGCGCTCGAGGGTGAAGCCGTCCTCGCCGAGGGCGCGCGCGTCGTTCGCGGCGATCAGCTCGAGCGTGCGCGGCAGGCTTCCCGCGTGGGTGGTCATGATGCGGCCGGGGGTGGTCGTCATGGGGTGCTCCGTTCGTCGCCACCACTCTGGCCCTCGACCCCCGCCGGGGGCGACGTGCACGACACGGGGCGTCACAGCCGCGGGGTCGGGAACACCGGGCGGTCGGGAACACCGGGCGGTCGGGAACACCGGGTGGTCGGCGACCGTTGCGTCCTGTGTCGGCCGACGCCGGCCCCTTCGGGGTGCCTCGCTACGATCGACGGGAAGGGACATCGTGACCACCACCTCCTCCGCACCATCCACCGCCCGTCCGGGGCTGTCCGACGACGACGCCCGCCGTCTGCGCGCCGACTTCCCGCTGCTGCGGCAGGACGTCAACGGCGAGCCGCTCGCCTACCTCGACTCGGGGGCGACCGCACAGCGACCGACCGCCGTGCTCGACGTCGAGCGCCGCTTCCTCGAGACGACCAACTCGGCCGTTCACCGGGGCGCGCACACGCTCGCCGCCCTGTCGACCGAGGCCTACGAGGAGGCGCGCGAGACGGTCGCCCGCTTCGTCGGTGCCGACGTCGACGAGATCGTCTGGACCTCGAACGCGACCGACGCCCTCAACCTCGTGGCGTACGGCGTCGCGAACGCCACGCACGGCCGGGGCGGTGAGACCGCGCGACGCTTCGCCCTCGCGCCCGGTGACGAGATCGTCGTCACCGAGGCCGAGCACCACGCGAACCTCGTCCCGTGGCAGGAACTCGC
Organism: Frigoribacterium sp. AP1; assembly: GCF_056680555.1. Classification (NCBI taxonomy): domain Bacteria; kingdom Bacillati; phylum Actinomycetota; class Actinomycetes; order Micrococcales; family Microbacteriaceae; genus Frigoribacterium; species Frigoribacterium sp. AP1. Next base: position 3,064,942 of record NZ_CM155288.1, on the reverse strand, counting down.
CGCGACGACGGGCGCCACGCTGCGGTTCGTGCCCGTCCGGGACGACGGCACCTGGACGGTCGCCGACGCGGCGTCCGTGATCGGACCCCGCACGCGCCTCCTCGCCTTCGCCCACGTCTCGAACGTCACCGGCTTCGTCGCGCCCCTCGCCGAACTCGTGGCGCTGGCGCACGCCGTCGGTGCCCTCGTCGTCCTCGACGCCTGCCAGTCGGTGCCGCACCGCCCCGTCGACCTGCACGGCCTCGACGTCGACTTCGCCGCCTTCTCGGGTCACAAGATGCTGGGGCCCACGGGCATCGGCGTGCTCTACGGTCGGGCCGAGCTGTTGAACGCCCTGCCGCCGTTCCGCACCGGCGGCTCGATGATCACGACGGTCACGATGGAGGGCGCGGACTACCTCCCCGCCCCGCAGCGCTTCGAGGCCGGCACGCAGCCCGTGTCGCAGGCCGTGGCCCTCGCCGAGGCCGTGCGCTACCTCGACGCCGTCGGCATGGACCGCGTGCGCGAGCACGAAGAGGCCCTCGCCGACCTGCTCGTCCGCGGTCTCGACGCGATCGACGGCGTCACCGTCGTGGGACCGCCGGCAGGGGTGCCCCGGTCGGGACTCGCCAGCTTCGTCGTCGACGGGGTGCACGCCCACGACGTCGGCCAGTTCCTCGACGCCCGGGGCATCGCCGTGCGCGTCGGCCACCACTGCGCCCAACCGCTGCACCGGCGTCTCGGGGTGACGGCCACGACGCGGGCCAGCACCTACCTGTACTCGTCGAGCGACGAGGTCGACCGGCTGGTCGCCGGTGTCGCCGAGGTCCGCGACTACTTCGGCGTCGCGGGCCAGACGGCCCTCGACCAGAAGGCCGAGGAGGCGCGGTGAGCGCCGCCCTCGACGGCCTGTACCAGCAGGTCATCCTCGATCACGCCAAGGCTCGGCACGGCGACGGCGAGCTGCCCGGGGCCGACGCGCAGCACCACGAACGGAACCCGACCTGCGGTGACGAGATCACCGTCCGCGTCGCCCTCGAGCCCGGCACCGACCGCATCGCCGACCTGCGCTGGCAGGGCGCGGGCTGCAGCATCTCGATGGCCTCGGCCTCGGTGCTGGCGCAGCTGGCCCCGGGCCGCACGCTGGCCGAGCTCGACGCGCTCGTCGCGGAGTTCCGCGAGATGATGCGGTCCCGGGGCGCCGGTGAGCCCGACGACGAGGTCCTCGGCGACGCCGTCGTGTTCCACGGGGTCTCGAAGTTCGTCATGAGGGTGAAGTGCGGCATGCTCGCCTGGGTCGCGGCCGAGGCCTGTTCGACCGAGTTGCGCGCCGCCTGACCCGTCCGCGGCCGCGCCGTCCGTCGGGGTGGCCCCGGCCGGGCGGCGCTTCGCCGACGGCTAAAGTGGTCACCGCCCCTCGACGATAGGAACCACCGCCGTGTCCGACCAGACCGACCTCGACCCGACCGCCTCCCCAGCCCCGTCCGGCCTCTCGGCCGTCGAGGCCACCGAGACGACGACCGGCTTCGACCTGTTCACCGACAAGGCGGTCGTGGCCGTCCGCGTGGCCGGCGAGCTGCGCGACCTGGCGACCGAGCTGCAGCCGGGCGACGTCGCCGAGCCGGTCACGATCGACTCGCCCGACGGCCTGGCGATCCTGCGGCACTCGGCGGCGCACGTCATGGCCCAGGCCGTGCAGCAGATCAACCCCGAGGCGAAGCTCGGCATCGGGCCGCCCGTCACCGACGGCTTCTACTACGACTTCGACGTGGCCGAGCCCTTCACCCCCGACGACCTCAAAGCGATCGAGAAGGGCATGGAGCGCATCATCCGCCAGGGCCAGCGCTTCCGTCGCCGCGTCGTCAGCGACGACGAGGCCCGTGAACTGCTCGCCCACGAGCCGTTCAAGCTCGAGCTGATCGGGCTCAAGGGCGGGTCGGCCGACGAGCTCGGCGCCGACGGGGAGTCGGTCGAGGTCGGCGGGGCCGAACTCACAATCTACGACAACCTCGACCCGAAGACCGGCGACGTCGTGTGGTTCGACCTCTGCCGCGGTCCCCACGTGCCCAGCACGCGCCTCCTCGGCAACGCCACGAAGCTGATGCGCGTCGCGGCCGCCTACTGGCGCGGGTCCGAGAAGAACCCCCAACTGCAGCGGATCTACGGCACGGCCTGGCCCACCAAGGACGACCTGCGCGCCTACCAGGCCCGGCTCGAGGAAGCCGCCAAGCGCGACCACCGCAAGCTCGGCGCCGAGCTCGACCTCTTCTCGTTCCCCGACGAGATCGGCTCGGGCCTCGCGATCTTCCACCCCAAGGGCGGCATCATCCGTCGCCAGATGGAGGACTACTCGCGCGAGCGCCACGAGAAGGCCGGCTACGAGTTCGTCTACACCCCGCACATCACCAAGGCCGCCCTGTTCGAGACCTCGGGCCACCTGGGTTGGTACAAGGACGGCATGTTCCCGGCGATGCATCTCGACGAGGCTCGCAACGACGAGGGCGAGATCACCCGTCAGGGCGCGGACTACTACCTCAAGCCGATGAACTGCCCGATGCACATCCTGGCGTACCGCTCGTCGGCCAAGTCGTACCGCGACCTGCCGCAGCGCCTGTTCGAGTTCGGGACGGTGTACCGCAACGAGAAGTCGGGCGTCATCCACGGCCTCACCCGCGTGCGCGGCATGACCCAGGACGACGCGCACATCTTCACCACCCGGGACGACATGGCGGCCGAGCTCAAGGGCACGCTCGACTTCGTCCTCAGCCTGCTGCGCGACTACGGCCTCGACGACTTCTACCTCGAGCTCTCCACGAAGGACCCCGAGAAGTACGTGGGCGACGACGCCACCTGGGACGAGGCGACGGCGACCCTGCGACAGGTCGCCGAAGAGACCGGCCTCGAACTCGTGCCCGACCCGGCCGGGGCGGCGTTCTACGGGCCGAAGATCTCGGTCCAGGCGCGCGACGCGATCGGGCGCACCTGGCAGATGTCGACGGTCCAGCTCGACTTCAACCTGCCCGAGCGCTTCGACCTCGAGTACACGGCGGCCGACGGGTCGCGTCAGCGACCGGTGATGATCCACCGTGCGCTGTTCGGCTCGATCGAGCGCTTCTTCGGCGTGCTCACCGAGCACTACGCGGGTGCGTTCCCGGTCTGGCTGGCACCCGTCCAGGTCGTGGCGATCCCCGTCGCCGACGAGTACGGCGACTACCTCGACGAGGTCGTGGCACGCCTCCGCGAGGTCGGCGTCCGGGCCCAGGTCGACCACAGCGACGACCGCATGCCGAAGAAGATCCGCACGCACACCAAGGCCAAGGTGCCGTTCCAGCTGATCGCCGGCGAGGACGACCGTGCGGCCGGTGCCGTGAGCTTCCGCTACCGCGACGGCTCGCAGGAGAACGGCGTGCCGCTCGACGAGGCGATCGCGAAGATCGTCGCGGCCATCGAGACCAAGGCCCAGGTCTGAACGTGGGCGCCGACGGGACCACGGCCGAGTCCTCCTCCGACTTCGCCGCGGTCCCGGACGCCTTCCAGCGACTCTGGACGCCCCACCGCGCCGTCTACGTCGAGGCGGGCCAGGACGCCCACGACGACTCCTGCCCGTTCTGCCGTGCGCCGTCGAGGTCCGACGACGAGGCCCTCATCGTGGCGCGGGGCGAACACGCCTACGTGCTGCTCAACCTGTACCCGTACAACCCCGGCCACCTGTTGGTCTGCCCGTACCGGCACGTCTCGACCTACGATCTCGCCACCACCGACGAGGTGGCCGAGATCGCGTCGTTGACGCAGACCGCCATGCGGGTCCTCACCAGGGTGTCACATGCCCAGGGCTTCAACATCGGCATGAACCAGGGACAGGTCGGCGGAGCCGGCATCGCCGCCCACCTGCACCAGCACGTGGTGCCACGCTACGGCGGCGACTCGAACTTCTTCCCGATCATCGCGCAGACGAAGGCCGTCACGCAGCTGCTCGGCGACGTCCGCGTCGCGGTCGCCGAGGCCTGGCCGACCGGAGGCGCCGGTCCTGTCCCGGCGGCGTCACCCGTCCGCTGATCGGGCCTAAGATGGGGGCCATCATGAGCGACACGACCCCTGCCTCCAGCCAGTCCTCCACCACCGGTTCCAGCCGCGTCAAGCGCGGCCTCGCCGAGATGCTCAAGGGCGGCGTCATCATGGACGTCGTCAACGTCGAGCAGGCGAAGATCGCCGAAGACGCCGGGGCCGTCGCCGTCATGGCCCTCGAGCGCGTCCCCGCCGACATCCGCTCGCAGGGTGGGGTCGCCCGCATGAGCGACCCCGACATGATCGACGAGATCGTCGCCGCCGTGTCGATCCCCGTCATGGCGAAGGCCCGCATCGGCCACTTCGTCGAGGCACAGATCCTGCAGACGCTCGGCGTCGACTACATCGACGAGTCCGAGGTGCTGAGCCCCGCCGACTACGTGAACCACATCGACAAGTGGAACTTCACCGTTCCCTTCGTCTGCGGGGCCACCAACCTGGGCGAGGCGCTGCGCCGCATCACCGAGGGTGCGGCCATGATCCGCTCCAAGGGCGAGGCCGGTACGGGTGACGTGTCCGAGGCCACGAAGCACATCCGCACGATCTCGAAAGAGATCGCCCAGCTGCAGGGCCTCAAAGCCGACGAGCTCTACGTCGCCGCGAAAGAGCTGCAGGCGCCCTTCGAGCTCGTGAGAGAGATCGCCGAGACCGGCAAGCTGCCCGTCGTCCTCTTCACCGCCGGGGGAGTCGCCACGCCTGCGGACGCGGCGCTCATGATGCAGCTCGGTGCCGACGGCGTCTTCGTCGGTTCGGGCATCTTCAAGTCGGGCAACCCGGCCGATCGGGCCAAGGCCATCGTCAAGGCCACCACCTTCTTCGACGACCCCCAGGTCGTGGCCGACGCCTCACGCGGTCTCGGCGAGGCGATGGTGGGCATCAACGTGCCCGACCTCCCCGCGCCCCACCGCCTCGCCGAGCGCGGCTGGTGACCCCCGGGGTCGATCGTCGGTGACCACCGAACCAACACCTCGCGTCGGGGTCCTGGCCCTGCAGGGCGACTTCCGTGAGCACCTGACCGTCCTCACCTCGTTGGGGGCCGAGACCGTCCCCGTCCGCCGTGCGTCCGAACTCGACGACATCGACGGCCTGGTCATCCCAGGTGGCGAGTCCAGTGTCATGGACAAGCTGTCGCGCATGTTCGACCTCGACGAACCCCTCCGACGAGCCATCGGGTCAGGGTTACCTGTCTACGGCACGTGTGCCGGGCTCATCATGCTCGCCGACCGCATCGTCGACGGCATCCCGGGGCAGCGGAGCCTCGGCGGCCTGGACGTCTCGGTGCGGCGCAACGCCTTCGGCTCGCAGACCGAATCGTTCGAGACCGACGTCGACGTCCCCGTGCTCGACGGTCCGCCGGTGCACGCGGTGTTCATCCGGGCCCCGGTGGTCGACGAGGTCGGGCCGGCCGCGACGGCCATCGGCGTCCTCGAGGACGGCCGGGTCGTCGCCGTCGAGCAGGGCCCCCTGATGGGCACCTCGTTCCACCCCGAGGTCACCGACGACCTCCGGTTCCACGCGCGGTTCCTCGACAAGGCCCGTGCGCGGGCGTCGCGGTAGACTCGTCGCGATCCACGTCAGCATCTGAAGGAGCACCGTGTCCGGGCATTCCAAGTGGGCAACGACGAAGCACAAGAAGGCCGTCATCGACAGCCGCCGTGCCAAGTCGTTCGCCAAGCTCATCAAGAACATCGAGGTCGCGGCCAAGCAGGGCGGTGCCGACATGTCCGGCAACCCCACGCTGGTCGACGCCGTCCAGAAGGCCAAGAAGACCTCGGTCCCCAACGACAACATCGACCGCGCCATCAAGCGCGGCGCCGGTCTCAGCGGCGAGAGCGTCGACTACCAGACCATCATGTACGAGGGCTACGGCCCGAACGGCGTCGCCCTGTTGATCGAGTGCCTCACCGACAACAAGAACCGCGCGGCCGCCAACGTCCGCACCGTGATGTCCCGCAACGGTGGCACCATGGCCGACCCCGGCAGCGTTGCCTACAACTTCAGCCGCAAGGGCGTCATCGCCGTCATGAAGACTGGCGACCTCACCGAGGACGACGTCCTCACGGCCGTCCTCGACGCCGGGGCCGAAGAGGTCACCGACCGCGGTGAGGGCTTCGAGATCGTGACCGAGGCCTCCGACCTCGTCCCGGCCCGCTCGGCCCTGCAGGACGCCGGCATCGACTACGACTCGGCCGACATCGAATTCGTCCCCGGGCTCAAGATCGAGGTCGACCTCGAGACGGCCCGCAAGGTCTTCCGGCTCATCGATGCCCTCGACGACGACGACGACGTGCAGAACGTCTACGCGAACCACGACGTCCCCGCCGACGTGCAGGCCGCGCTCGACGACGAAGAATAGGTCGCCGCGGTGACGCTCCGGGTGCTCGGCATCGACCCCGGGCTCACCCGGTGCGGGGTGGGGGTCGTCGAGGTCGACGCCCAGCGACGCGCGACCCTCGTCGACGTGCAGGTCATCCGCACGGCCCCCGACCTCGCCCTCGAACTGCGTCTCCTCGCCCTCGGTCGTGGTCTCGACGCACTCATCGACGAACACCGACCGGACGCCGTGGCGATCGAGCGGGTCTTCGCCCAGCAGAACGTCCGCAGCGTCATGGGCGTCGCGCAGGTCAGCGGTCTCGCCCTTCGTGCCGCGGCCGAGCGCGACATCCCCGTCACGCTGCACACACCGTCCGAGGTCAAGGCGGCCGTGACCGGGTACGGGTCGGCCGACAAGAAGCAGGTCGGCACGATGGTCGCCCGGTTGCTCGGGCTCGCCGAGGCGCCCCGACCGGCGGACGCCGCAGACGCCCTGGCCCTGGCCATCTGCCATGCCTGGCGGGGCGCGCCCGTCGCGGCCCGCGCCTCCTCGGGGTCGCTCACGCCGGCCCAGCGAGCGTGGCGCGACGCCGAGAAGTCGGTGCGCACTCCTAGGCTGGGGGCATGATCTCGAGTGTCCGCGGTACCGTCCTGTCCGCGTCCGGCACGTCGATCGTGGTCGAGGTCGGCGGGGTGGGCCTCCGGGTGTCGGTCACGCCACAACTCGCGTTGACGGTCCGCGTCGGCGAGCAGGCGCTCGTGCACACGGCGTTGATCGTCCGCGAGGACGACCTCTCGCTCTTCGGGTTCGCCGACCGTGAAGAACTCGAGGTCTTCGACCTGCTGCGCAGCGTCACCGGTGTCGGGCCGAAGTCGGCCCAGGGCGTCCTGTCGACTCTCACGCCCCACCAGGTCGCCACCGCCGTGGCGGACGACGACGACGCAGCCTTCCGCCGCGTCTCGGGCATCGGCCCCAAGACGGCCAAACTGATCGTCCTGTCGTTGGCCGGCAAGCTCGATGTGGCACCGAGTGCACCGACCGTCACGGCCGCGTCCACGACCGCCGCCGACGTGCTCGTCGCATTGGTCGGGCTCGGCTGGTCCGAGCGCGAGGCCCAGGCCGCCATCGACGCCGTCGTGGCCGACCGGGGTGATGCCGTCGCGGTCGCCGTGCCGCAGCTGCTGCGTGCGTCGCTCGGCCACCTGGGTCCGCAGAAATCCGCCGGGGCCCGCTCGTGAGCGACGACGACCTGACCCGCCCCACGCTCGAATCCGAGGCCGAGTTGGCCTTCGAGGGGGCGCTGCGGCCCACCTCGCTCGGCGAGTTCGTCGGCCAGACCAAGGTGCGGGGCCAGCTCGAGCTGCTGCTCAAGGCTGCGACGATGCAGGGCCGCACCCCCGACCACATCCTCCTCGCGGGGCCGCCCGGGCTCGGCAAGACGACCCTGGCCATGATCGTGGCCCACGAGGGGTCACGGCCGTTGCGCATGTCGTCGGGTCCGGCGATCCAGCACGCGGGCGACCTGGCCGCCGTCCTCTCCGCACTCGTGCCGGGCGAGGTGCTCTTCATCGACGAGATCCACCGCATGGCGCGGCCGGCCGAAGAGATGCTGTACCTCGCGATGGAGGACTACCGCATCGACATCATGGTGGGCAAGGGAGCGGGCGCGACCAGCATCCCGCTCGAGCTGTCGCCCTTCACGCTCGTCGGCGCGACCACCCGCAGCGGACTGCTGCCGAACCCCCTGCGCGACCGATTCGGCTTCACGGCGCACCTCGAGTTCTACGACGAGGCCGAACTGACCGAGGTCCTCCGTCGGGCGGCTTCGCTGCTCGACATCGTCATCGACAGTGCCGCCCTGGCCGAGATCGCCGGCCGCTGCCGCGGCACGCCCCGCATCGCGAACCGCCTGCTCCGGCGCGTGCGCGATTACGCGCTCGTCCACGGGCGGGACGCCGACCTGACGACCGTGCGCGAGGCACTAGACCTCTACGACGTCGATTCGCTCGGGCTCGACCGCCTCGACCGCGAGGTCGTCCAGACGGTGTTGACCCGTTTCGGCGGCGGGCCCGTCGGCCTGAACACGCTCGCGGTCTCGGTGGGCGAAGAGGCCGACACGATCGAGTCCGTCGTCGAGCCGTTCCTGGTCCGCGTCGGCCTGCTCACCCGCACGCCTCGGGGCCGCATCGCGACTCCCGAGGCCTGGCGGCACTTCGGTCTGGCGCACGCCTCAGGGGCGCTCTTCGGCGATGACCTATAATTCCTCCAGGTCCGAGGCCGTCGCTCGCTGAAGCGAGTCCCGCTCGGCCCACACCCCCAACAGCGAAAGGGAGTTCCGCATGGATCCCGCAACCCTCATCATGGTCCTCCTCCTGGTGGTCCTCGTGTTCTTCATGTTCCGCAACAAGAAGAAGCGCGACCGTCAGCAGGCCGAACTGCAGAACAAGCTGGTCCCCGGCGTCGAGGTCATGCTGTCGTTCGGCGTTTACGGCACCGTCGTCTCCATCGACGACGAGAACAACGTGGCCGAGGTCGAGGTCTCGCCCGGCACGGTCCTGAAGGTCCACCGTCAGACCCTGGGTCGGGTCGTCGAGCCGGTCATCGACGAGCCCGTCACCGACGACGCCGACTCGCTGACCGAGGGCAGCACCGAGCACGACCGCGTCATCGGCGACGCGCCCGAGTTCGGTGAGCGCGCCACGTCCGCACCGGTGGACTCGACCGTCACCAAAGACACCGACAACAAGGCCTGACCTGACGACCGTCCCGACCGCCTGGCGCGGTCGGGCCCGATCCACGGCGCGCGCTCCGGGTGGGCGCGCGCTCCCATGAGAAAGCAGAGTTCCTCCGTGGCACGCTCGACGCCGGTGAAGAAAGCAATACGATCCCTGACCTGGTTGTTGGTCATCATCGCCGGCCTCACGGCCCTGAACGGCACGGCCACGTTCCTCAACGACTCCGGTCGTGACGGCTGGTGGGACGGGGCCAGCTGGGTGCCCGAGCTCGCCCTCGACCTGCAAGGCGGGACGCAGATCACCCTCGCGGCCCAACTCCAGAGCGGCGAGACGGTGTCGTCCCAGCAACTCGACCAGGCGGTCACGATCATCCGGCAGCGCATCGACTCGGCCGGCGTCTCGGAATCCGAGATCACCAAGCAGGGCACGCAGAACATCGTCGTCTCCATCCCGGGGCGACCCGACAACGCGACCCTCGAGCGCATCGAGGCGTCGGCCAAGCTGACCTTCCGCCCCGTGCTCTACACCGAGGCCGTGTCGAACGCCGCGGTCGGCGGAGAAGGCGACGGTGCCACGGCCAGCCCGACCGCCACGCCCTACACCCCCAACCCCGACCTCGAGAGCACGCCGACGGCGTCCCCGACGAACGCGTCCGACCTGTCCTGGATCACTCCTCAGCTCGCCGACCTCTACCAGAACTACGACTGCGCGGCCGAGAACGACCTGGCCACCGCCCGTGACGACGAGCCGCTCGTGACCTGCTCCACCGACGGCACGGCCAAGTACATCCTCGGTCCGGTCGAGGTGCAGGGCTCGGACATCAGCGACGCCACGAACGGTCTCGCCGCCGACTCGCAGGGCAACTCGACGAACACCTGGGCGGTCAACCTCGAGTTCGACGGTCAGGGCACCGACCGGTTCTCCGAGGTCACCTCGCGCCTCGTCTCATTGCAGGCGCCGCAGAACCAGTTCGCCGTGACCCTCGACAACCAGGTCATCACCGCTCCCTCCGCCAACGCCGCCATCACCGACGGCCGGGCCCAGATCACGGGCCAGTTCACGCAGGACTCCTCGAAGACCCTCGCCGACCAGCTGAAGTTCGGCGCCCTGCCGTTGAGCTTCTCGGTCCAGAGCAACGAGACGATCACCGCGACCCTGGGGCAGACCCAGCTGGTCAGCGGTCTCATCGCCGGGCTCATCGGTCTGATCCTGGTCGTCATCTACTCGCTCATCCAGTACCGGGCCCTCGCCTTCGTGACGGTGCTGTCGCTCGTCATCGCCGCTGTCCTCACCTACCTCGTGATCGCCATCCTGTCCTGGCGCGAGGGGTACCGTCTCTCGCTCGCAGGGGTGACAGGTCTGATCGTGGCGATCGGCATCACGGCCGACTCTTTCATCGTCTACTTCGAACGCATCCGCGACGAACTGCGCGACGGCCGCATCCTCGAGAGCGCCGTCGAATCGGGCTGGAAGCGCGCCATCCGCACCATCGTCGCCTCCGACACGGTCAACTTCCTGGCGGCCATCACGCTCTTCATCCTCGCCGTCGGCAACGTCAAGGGCTTCGCGCTCACCCTGGGCATCACCACGGTGATCGACCTCATCGTCGTCTCGCTGTTCACGCACCCCATGCTCCAACTGATCGCCCGGACGCGGTTCTTCGGTGAGGGGCACTCGTTCAGCGGGCTCGACCCCCGTGCCCTCGGCGCCGTCTACCGTGGGCGGGCGCAGTTCCGCACCCCGGCCGTCGCCGGCCGCAAGGGAGCGGGCGGCCGCGAAGCCGTCAAGCGTCAGACCATCGCCGAGCGCAAAGCCGCCGAGAAGAACACCGAGCGCGTCGACACGTCGACCGCCGGTGAAGGGAAGAAGGACTCCTGATGGCCAGTTTCTCGAAATTCGGCAACGACCTCTACACCGGTGCTCGGTCGTACGACATCGTCGGTCACCGCCGCCGCTGGTACTGGATCGCGGCCCTCGTCATCCTCATCTCGGTCACCGTCCCGTTCCTCCGTGGAGGCTTCCACTTCGGCATCGAGTTCACGGGCGGTTCGGAGTTCCAGATCGCTCAGCCGGCGGAGCTCGACCAGGACGTCGCATCGGCGACCGTGGACGAGGTCGTGCCGGGGTCGAACCCCCGGGTCACCCAGGTGGGCACCGACACGATCCGCGTGCAGACCTCGCAGCTCGAGGCCGCCCAGACGAACGACGTGGCGGCAGCCTTGGCCACGGCGTACGACGTCCCCGACGACCGGGTCACCTCGTCCTTCATCGGTGCCTCATGGGGTGCTGACATCACGAGCCAGGCGATCAAGGGGCTCGTGATCTTCCTGATCCTCGCCGCGATCGGCATGACCCTCTACTTCCGCACCTGGAAGATGTCGCTGGCGGCCATGGCCGCCCTGCTTCACGACCTCGTCCTGACCGCGGGCATCTACGGCATCGTCGGCTTCGAGGTGACTCCGGCTGCGGTCATCGGCTTCCTGACGATCCTCGGCTACTCGCTCTACGACACCGTGGTGGTGTTCGACAAGATCCGGGAGAACACGACCGACGACGGCGAGGGTTCACGACGCACGTTCGGGCAATCGGTGAACCTGGCGGTCAACCAGACGCTCGTCCGGTCGATCAACACGTCGGTGGTGGCGCTCCTCCCCGTCGCGGCCATCCTCTTCATCGGCGCATTCGTCCTCGGAGCCGGCACCCTCCGCGACATCTCTCTGGCCCTGTTCATCGGCATCCTGGTCGGTACCTATTCGACGATCTTCATCGCCTCGCCGCTCTACGCCACCCTGCGCCTGCGTGAGCCCGACATCGCCAAACGCGACGCCCGGAAGCTCGAGGCACAGAAGACCGAACCGCTCACCGTCGACGAGACGGTGGGCGCATGAGCGGCGGCGACCGTCGACCCGAGATCGGGGCCGACGCGGCCATCGAGGCCCTGACCGCGGGCGAGTACCTGCTCGACGTCCGAGAGCAGCACGAGTGGGACGAAGCGCACGCGCCCGGCGCGACGCTGATCCCGCTCTCCGAGCTGAACGATCGGGTCGACGAGGTCCCCACCGATCGCCCCGTCCTCGTCGTCTGCCACTCGGGCATGCGCTCGGCCCGTGCGACGGATGCCCTCCGCGGCATCGGTGTGGACGCCCGGAACGTCGTCGGGGGGATGCTCGCCTGGCGTGACGCCGGCGGTGTGGTCGTGGCCGGGGACGAACACCCCGTGTCGTCGGCCGACTGACTGCCGGCGGGTACCCTTGACCGCACGGAGTCCCCGACCGGCCCTGACGGCCGGTGGCGTCACTCCGACCCGAGAGAACGAGGTGCTGCCGTGACCGAGATCACGACACGGAACAACTCCGCACCGTCCGAGGTGCCCGGTGGTCAGAACACGGCCTCGTTGCGGACGCTCCTGCCCCGTCTCTTCTCACGGAGCCAGCCGGCGGGCGCCGTCGACCGGTTGATCAAGACGGTGCGCATGCACCATCCCAAGGCCGACGTCGTCCTCATCGAGCGGGCGTACTCCGTCGCCGAGAAGGCCCACACGGGTCAGCTCCGCAAGAGCGGCGAGCCCTACATCACCCACCCGGTCGCGGTGGCACAGATCCTCGCCGATCTGGGCATCGGTTCCAAGACCATCGCGGCCGCGCTCCTCCACGACACCGTCGAGGACACCGACTACACGCTGGCCATGCTGCAGCGCGACTTCGGTGACGAGATCGCGATGCTGGTCGACGGGGTCACCAAACTCGACAAGCTCAAATACGGCGACAGCGCGCAGGCCGAGACCGTCCGCAAGATGGTCGTCGCCATGTCGAAAGACATCCGGGTGCTCGTCATCAAGTTGGCCGACAGGCTCCACAACGCGCGCACCTGGGGCTTCGTCGAGTCGGCGTCGGCCACCCGCAAGGCCACCGAGACCCTCGAGATCTACGCCCCCCTGGCCCACCGACTCGGCATCCAGACCATCAAGTGGGAGCTCGAGGACCTCTCGTTCGCCGTTCTCCACCCCAAGCTCTACGTCGAGATCGACAACCTGGTGAAGCAGCGCACGCCGCAGCGCGAGCAGTTCGTCCAGAACGTCATCAACGCTGTCAAATCCGACCTCAAGTCGACGAAGATCAGGGGCGACGTCATGGGTCGACCCAAGCAGTATTACTCGATCTACCAGAAGATGATCGTCCGGGGTCGCGAGTTCGACGAGATCTACGACCTCGTCGGCATCCGCATCCTCGTCAACTCGCTCCGCGACTGCTACGCCGTGCTGGGGTCGATCCATGCCCGGTGGAACCCCATCCCTGGCCGTTTCAAGGACTACATCGCGACGCCGAAGTTCAACCTGTACCAGTCGTTGCACACGACCGTGATCGGCCCCAAGGGGCGACCCGTCGAGATCCAGATCCGGACCCACGAGATGCACCAGCGGGCCGAGTTCGGCGTGGCCGCCCACTGGAAGTACAAGCAGCGCATGAACGGTGGGCGTGACGACCAGGGCGGCGCCAAGACCGAGACCGACATGGCCTGGCTCGCACACATCTCGGACTGGCAGGCCGAGACCGCCGATCCCAGCGAGTTCCTCGACAGCCTCCGGTTCGAGATCGGCGCCAAAGAGGTCTACGTCTTCACGCCCCAGGGCAAGGTGATCGGCCTTCCGTCGGGTGCCACCCCGGTCGACTTCGCCTACGCCGTGCACACGGAGGTCGGCCACCGCACCATGGGCGCGAAGGTCAACGGACGACTCGTGCCGCTCGAGAGCGTCCTGTCGAGCGGTGACGTCGTCGAGGTCTTCACCTCCAAGAACCCCGACTCGGGGCCGAGTCAGGACTGGCTCGCCTTCGTCAAGAGCCCCCGCGCCCGGAACAAGATCCGTCAGTGGTTCACGAAAGAGCGCCGCGACGAGGCCATGGAGCAGGGCAAGGACGCCATCGCCCGGGCCATGCGGAAGCAGAACCTGCCGCTCCAGAAGCTGATGACGCAGGACAGCATCGCCGAAGTCGCCGCCACCATGCGATACGACGACGTGTCGAGCCTCTACGCCGCCGTCGGCGAGGGCCACATCTCCACCCAGTCCGTCATCGAGAAGATCCTCGCGGCGGTCCACACGCAGACCGAGGTCGACGAGGGCGAGTTCGAGTTCCCCAGCCAGGGTCGGGCACGACCCCTGCGCAACAGCGACTCGGGCGTGCTGGTCCGTGGGGCGCCCGACATCCTGGTGAAGCTCGCCAAGTGCTGTACGCCGGTGCCCGGCGACCAGATCGTCGGCTTCGTGACCCGGGGTCAGGGCGTCAGCGTCCACCAGGCCAACTGCCACAACGTCCAGGGGCTGCTGAAAGAGCCCGAGCGGATGATCGAGGTCGAGTGGGCCCCGTCGTCGAAGAGCGTGTTCATGGTGCAGATCCAGATCGAGGCCCTCGATCGCAGCGGATTGCTCTCGGACGTCACACGAGTGCTCTCGGAGCACCACGTGAACATCCTCTCCGCGACGGTCTCCACCTCGACCGAACGGCTCGCTCTCAGTCGGTTCGTGTTCGAGATGGGTGACACCACGCACCTCGACCGCGTCCTGAACGCGGTCCGACGCATCGACGCCGTGTACGACGTCTACCGGGTCAGCGCCGGCTGAATCCCGATCGCCGCCGCCCGACGGGGCGGATGTGCGTCGTCTCGAGGCGATTCGACACCCACCTGGGTGGGAGCATCGCCCACACAGACGTGGACGAGGCGGTGGACTGTCCGCGCTCGGTGGGGGAGCCGTCCGCGGCGATCGAGGACGGCCACCGCCTCGGCGGATGTGACGCCCTGCTGAGTCGACACGTCGCCTGCGGCCGTCTCGTCCTGTGGCGTCCAGTCGTCGCGGCGGGCCAGGTCGACCACGGTCCGGGCCGGGGTCGTGACCGCCACACCGTGGACGGTGACGATCTCGTCGTCGTCGATGACGACCTGTCGGATCACCGAACCCCGGCCTCGATGTTTCACTCTGGCCGGCGACACCACCAGACCGGAGTGGGGGAGTGGCGCCGGCCCTCGCGCGCCCCAGACCCAGGCGGCCGTCCGCTCGGCGGCGACGACTCCGGCCCCGAGGGCGGACCCCACCGCGATGGCTCGACCGACGTGGTCATCGATCTCGGCGATGCTGCGCCACGAATCACCGACGGCGTAGACCTGGCCGTCCAGCGCTGCCGCCCGGAGTTCGGTTTCGGGCAGGTCGTCGTCCGTCAGGACCAGGGGGAGTCGCACAGGCATGTGCCCACCCTGGCCGACCCCGCCCGAGACGACGAACCGCCCGACCCTCCCTGTGGAGAATCGGACGGTTCATGACGACGGTGGGCGACGGGCCTTGGCGGTCAACCGATGGCGTCGAGCCAGACCTTCCGGGCGTCGAGGGCTTCACGAGCCTCTTTCACCCGACGCGCGTCGCCGCTCGCCTCGGCCGTCGCGAGCTCGTCCTCGAGCTTGCCGATGGCATCGTGCAGCTGGCTCGCGAGCCCCTGGGACCGTGCCTGACGCTCGGGGTTGTTCTTCTCCCAGAACTGCTCGTCGAGCTGGCGCACGTGGGATTCGACCTTGCGGAGGCGGTCCTCGACGCCCCGGACCTGCTCACGGGGAACGCGACCGATCTCGTCCCACCGCAGCTGGATCGAGGTGAGGGCCTCTCGGGCCGGGACCCGATCCGTGACCGTCAGGATCTTCTCGGCCTCGGTGAGCAACTCGAGCTTCAGCTCGAGGTTGCCTTCGTATTCGGCAGCGTCCTGGGCGACGACCTCGGACTTGGCGGCGTAGAGCACGTCGCCTGCCCGCTTGAACTTCGCCCACAGGGCGTCGTCGTACTTCTTGCCGGCGCGACCGGCGCGCTTCCAGTCGTCGAGCAGCCCCCGGTAGGCGGGGATGCCGTCCACGCCCTTCGGCGCGAGGGCCTCGGCCGACTCGACGAGGGCCTGTTTGCGCTGACGGGCGTCACGGTGCGTGGCGTCGAGGTCGGCGTAGAAGGCCTTGCGGTGCTGGTCGATCGTCGTGCGCGCGGCACGGAAGCGCTTCCAGAGGTCGTTGCCCTCGCCCTTCGGAATGCGGGGACCGTCCTGCTGGTGCTTCTGCCAGCGGGCGAAGATGTCGTCGATGCTGGCCGTCACCTGCTTCCACTGCACGCGGGCGGGGTCCTGGGCGGCGAGGGTCTCGGCCTCGGCGACGAGGGCGGTGCGGTAGGCGACCGCTTCGGTCAGGGCCTTCTGCGCCTCGGCGCTCTGCTGCTGCGTGAGCTCGTCGACCGTCGAGTCGAGTGCCGAGACACGAGCACGGAGGGCCTCGAGGTCACCGACCGCGCTCGGTTCGACGAGTTGCTCACGCAGGTGGGTGACGGTCTTGACGACGTCGCCCGCCGATGCGCCGCGCTTGATCCGCTGCTCGAGCAACGTCACCTGCCCGGCGAGTTCGGTGAACTTGCGCTCGTAGTACGCGAGAGCCTCGGCAGGCGTCGCGTCCGGGTACTGCCCCACGGCGCGTTCGCCGTCGCCCTCGCGGACGTAGACCGTGCCGTCGTCGTCGACGCGGCCCCAGGGTGCCTGATCGTCAGTAGCCACTTTTATCCCTTGCTGAAAGTGCTCGTCGCGGAACCAGGACAGGCCACCGCGATGGGTGCCCAGCCTATTGCACGGCGGGCCGCGGCGGACTACTCGATGGTGGCTCGTGTGATCGTGGTCGCCACGACGGGGGCACCGTCGGTCTCGCTGGAGCCGGGCGTGAGGCCCGCGTCCGTGATCTGGGCCTCGAGCTGGTCGAGTCCGCTCGTGACCTGTCCGACCACGGTGTAGCCGCCCGTCGAGCCGTCGAGGGTCGTGTCGCCGTAGGTGATGAAGAACTGCGTCGACTGCGAGTACGGGTCGGTGCTGCGAGCCATGGCGATCGTCCCGGTCGGGTACACGCCGTCCGTGGGGACGTTCTCGAGCGGGCCGAACGTGAAGCCGGCGTCACCCGTCCCGTCGCCGTTGGCCGAGCCGCACTGGATGAACTTCGCCGTCGCGGCATCGCTCATGCGGTGGCAGGTCGTGCCCGTGTAGAAACCCTTCTGGATCAGATCGATGACGACGCTGGCCGCCTGGGGGGCCTTCGCCCCGTCCAGTTCGATCCCGAGGTCGACGCCGTCGTTGAGCGTCAGCCCGCCGGTCCAGGTGCGGCCCTCGGCGATCGACTCGTTGGGCACGTCTCCGACGTTCATGCCCGCGGCGGGCGTCGAGGAGGCGCTGGGGACGCCCGAAGGAGTCGCCACGGGGGCACCGGGGCCACTCGTCGACCAGAAGACCTGCGACACGGCCGCCAGTCCGACCACGACCACGACGGCGGTCACGGCGAGGACGTTGTCCCGACGACGCCGGGCGACCTGCGTGGCGTGCACCTGCTGACGAGCGGTGTACCTGCGGAGCCGGTCTCTGTTCTCACGGTCCGGGTTCTTGCTCGGTGCCACGGGTCCTCCAGCTCGGTGATGTCCAGCCTGCACTGTATCGGAGGGCCGGTCTAGCATGGGTCACCATGAGCCCGCTCCCGCAGAGCTCGACCCCTCTCGCGGTCCGCATGCGTCCCACCACCCTCGACGAGGTCGCCGGCCAACGGCACCTGCTGCGGCCCGGGTCACCTCTGGTCACCCTGGCGTCCGACACGGGTGCCGACCAAGGTGCGGTCTCCGTCATCCTCTGGGGTCCGCCGGGGACGGGCAAGACCACCCTCGCGCAAGCCATCGCACGCAGCTCGGGGCGACAGTTCATCGAGCTGTCCGCCGTGACCGCGGGCGTCAAGGACGTCCGACAGGTGATGGAGAAGGCGCTGTCGAACCGAGACCTGTACGGCACGACGACGGTGCTGTTCCTCGACGAGATCCATCGCTTCACGAAGGCGCAGCAAGACGCTCTGCTGCCGGGCGTCGAGAACGGTTGGGTCATCCTCATCGCCGCCACGACCGAGAACCCCTCGTTCTCGGTCATCACGCCGTTGCTGTCCCGCTCGCTGCTGCTGACGCTCGAACAGCTCAGCGACGACGACCTGGCCCAGCTGGTGCAACGAGCGGTCGTCGACCCCCGCGGTCTCGACGGAGCCGTCCGGCTCGACGACGAGGCCCTGGCCACGATCGTCCGGCTGGCCTCGGGCGATGCACGCCGTGCGCTCACGGCGCTCGAGGCATCCGCCCAGTCGGCGTGGGCCACGAAGCTCGAGGCCGAGGCGGTGCCGTCCTCCTCGCCCGACGACGCGGCCGACGCCGACTTCGACCCCGACGCCGAGTACGACGAGACCGATCCCGACGACGACCGCCCCGCGATCACGTCCGAGATCGTCGCCCAGTCGGTCGACCGGGCCCTGCTGCGGTACGACCGGAACGGGGACGAGCACTACGACGTCATCAGCGCCTTCATCAAGTCGATCCGGGGGTCCGACGTCGACGCGGCGCTCCACTACCTCGCCCGGATGATCGAGGCGGGCGAGGACCCGCGCTTCATCTGCCGACGGATCATCGTGTCGGCGGGCGAGGACATCGGCATGGCGGACCCGAACGCGCTGACCGTGGCGGTCTCGGCCGCGACCGCCGTGCAGATGATCGGCATGCCCGAGGGCCGGATCCCCATGGCTGAGGCCGTCGTCTACCTGGCGACCGCGCCCAAGTCGAACCGGTCCTACTCCGCGCTCGACGCCGCCATCGCCGACGTCCGGGCCGGCAAGGCGGGCCGCGTGCCCAAACACCTGCGCGACGCCCATTACCCCGGGGCCAGGCGCCTCGGCCACGGGAAGGGCTACCGTTACGCCCACGACTCCGAGTTCGGCGTGGTCGAGCAGCAGTACCTCCCGGACGAACTCGTCGGACACGAGTACTACGACCCCACCGCCAACGGCAACGAGCGCGACGTGGCGGCGCGCCTCGAGAAGCTGCGCCGCATCACGCGGGGGTACTGACGGCACGATCGACCCGCTGCTCGCATCCGCGCCCGGGCTCCTGTATGCTCGGGTGGTTGCCTGTTCTCGGGCGTCGACGCGCGGCTGCTGACGACGACCCGATCAAGGTGCGACGACCTGTAGCCGGTCGCCACCGCGGCACTCACCCCTCTTGTTACGCCGCTCGGCGCTCGCGCGCTGGGGCGGTCCCTGACGAACCACCGACAAGAAAAAGGAACAAGTGTCCACCAAGTCACGTACCCGCAGCAAGACCCGTCTCTCGCGTGCCCTCGGCATCGCGCTGACCCCGAAGGCCGCTCGCTACCTCGAGAAGCGCCCCTACGCGCCCGGTGAGCACGGTCGCACCAAGCGCAAGACCGACAGCGACTACGCCGTCCGCCTGCGTGAGAAGCAGCGCCTGCGCGCCCAGTACGGCATCCGCGAGGCCCAGCTCAAGATCGTCTTCAACGAGGCGCGCAAGGCCTCGGGCCTGACCGGTGAGAACCTGGTCGAGCTCCTCGAGACCCGTCTCGACGCCCTCGTCCTGCGTGCCGGCTTCGCCCGCACGACGGCTCAGGCCCGTCAGATGGTCGTGCACCGTCACATCCTCGTCGACGGCAAGCTCGTCGACCGCCCCTCGTTCCGCGTCAAGCCGGGTCAGATGATCCACGTGAAAGAGCGCAGCGAGAAGACCGAGCCCTTCCAGGTCGCCGCGGCCGGCGGTCACGTCGACCTGCTGCCCAAGGTGCCCGGCTACCTCGAGGTCGAGATCGACAAGCTGCAGGCCCGCCTCGTGCGCCGCCCGAAGCGCGTCGAGGTCCCGGTGACCTGCGAGGTCCAGCTCGTCGTCGAGTACTACGCCGCGCGCTAGAACTCGTCACCCCGTCAGGAGCGGGCCACGGTCGTGGCCCGCTCCTTTCGCGTTCCCGGGGCCGGGTAAGCTGATGTGTCGTCGCGCTCGCACGTCGCGGCACCAGCCCCAAGAGGAGTCCCCGTGAAGAGCCTGTTCCTGCTCGCCGTCGGTGTCGTCGGCGGCTTCGCCGTCGCCCACCAGTTCAACAAGACACCTCGGGGTCAGCAGTTCTTCGGCGGCCTCGACGGCAACGTGAAGTCGTTCCGCGCCGCCGTGGTCGACGGCTACAAGGCCCGTGAGGCCGAACTGCGCACCGACCGCGACGAGTCCTGAGCGCCCTGCCGCGCCCCCTCGTCCTGACACTCGACCAACCCACCCTCGGGAGAACCATGCAGACCGCCGAAATCCGCCGCCGTTGGCTCGACTACTTCGGCGATCGGGGCCACACCGTCGTCCCGTCCGCGTCCCTGGTCAGTGACGACCCGAGCCTCCTCTTCACGGTCGCGGGCATGGTCCCGTTCATCCCGTACCTCACCGGGCTCGTCCCCACGCCGTACCCCCGCGCCACGAGCGTCCAGAAGTGCATCCGCACCAACGACATCGAAGAGGTCGGCAAGACGCCGAGACACGGCACGTTCTTCCAGATGAACGGCAACTTCTCGTTCGGCGACTACTTCAAAGAAGAAGCGATCGGCTACGCCTGGGAGCTCTTGACCTCGAGCGAGGCCGACGGTGGCCTCGCGTTCTCGCCCGACGACCTGTGGGTGACGGTGTACGAAGAGGACGACGAGGCCATCGCCCTCTGGAAGAAGGTCGCCGGCCTGCCCGACGAGCGCATCCAGCGCCTCGGCAAGGACTCCAACTACTGGCACACCGGTCAGCCCGGGCCTGCGGGGCCGTGCTCCGAGATCTTCTTCGACCGTGGTCCCGCCTACGGGGCCGACGGTGGTCCGGCGACCGACGACGACCGCTACGTCGAGATCTGGAACCTCGTGTTCATGCAGTACCAGATCGAGAACGTCCGCTCGAAGGTCGACTTCGACATCGTGCGCGAGCTGCCGAACAAGAACATCGACACCGGCATGGGTCTCGAACGCGTCGCCTTCCTCAAGCAGGGCGTCGACAACATGTACGAGATCGACCAGGTGCGCCCGGTCCTCGACAAGGCCGCCGAGCTGTCGGGGCGGCGCTACGGCGCGGTCCACGACGACGACGTCCGCATGCGGGTCATCGCCGACCACGTCCGCAGCTCGCTCATGCTGATGTCCGACGGGGTGCGCCCGTCCAACGAGGGCCGCGGCTACATCCTCCGCCGTCTCCTGCGACGCACGGTGCGTTCGATGCGTCTGCTCGGCGTCGACGGCCCCACCTTCCCCGCGCTCTTCCCGGAGTCCCGCGACGCGATGAAGGCCGCCTACCCCGAGGTCGAGACCGACTACGAACGCATCTCGCGGCTGGCCTACGCCGAGGAGGAGACCTTCCTCCGCACCCTGGCCGCCGGCACGAACATCCTCGACATCGCCGTCGACGACACGAAGCAGCGCGCCTTGGCGGGCACGACCCCGCAGCTGCAGGGCGACACGGCCTTCCTGTTGCACGACACCTTCGGGTTCCCGATCGACCTCACCCTCGAGATCGCGGAAGAGAGCGGCCTGACGGTCGACCGCGAGGCGTTCGACCGGCTGATGTCCGAGCAACGCGCCCGGGCGAAGGCCGACGCCAAGTCTCGGAAGGTGGCCCTGGCCGACCTGAGCGTCTACAGCGCGTTCCGCGCCCAGGGCGAGACGGTCTTCACGGGCTACGACGAGCTCGACACCGAGACCCGCGTGCTCGGCCTGATCGTCGACGGGGCCGACGTCGACCGCGCCGTGGCGGGCGACATCGCCGAGGTGATCCTCGCCGAGACCTCGCTGTACGCCGAGTCCGGCGGCCAGGAGGCCGACTCGGGCCGCATCGTCGGCGTGGGCTTCGACCTCGAGGTCCTCGACGTGCAGAAGCCGGTCAAGGGTCTCATCAGCCACCGCGTCCAGGTCACCTCCGGCGAGGTGGGGGTCGGCGACACGGCGACCAGCGTGGTCGACCCCGCCTACCGCCGGGGCGCGACACAGGCGCACTCCGCGACGCACCTGATCCACGCCGCCCTCCGAGAAGTGCTCGGCCCCGAGGCGCACCAGGCCGGGTCCTACAACAAGGCCGGCTACATGCGGCTCGACTTCAACTGGAACCAGGCACTGAGCCCGCAGACGCGGTCCGAGATCGAGGAGATCGCCAACAACGCGATCCGCGACGACCTGCACGTCGTCACCCGCGAGATGCCCCTCGACGACGCCCGCGCCCTGGGTGCCATGGCACTGTTCGGCGAGAAGTACGGCGAGACCGTCCGCATGGTCGACATCGGTGGTCCCTGGTCCCGCGAGCTCTGCGCGGGCACCCACGTCTCGACCAGCTCGCAGGTCGGCCTCATCAACCTCGTCAGCGAGACCTCGGTGGGGTCGACCAACCGGCGCGTGGAGTCGCTCGTCGGCATGGACGCGTTCCGTGAGTTCGCCGCCGAGCGTGCCCTCGTGTCCCAACTGACCTCGTCGCTCAAGACCCCGCGCGATCAGCTGGCCGACCGCGTCGGTGACCTCGTCACGAGCCTCCGCACGGCCGAGAAGAAGATCGCCGAGTTCGAGTCCGCCCGCCTCGCCACACGCGTCCCGGCGTTGGCCGAGACGGCGACCTCGATCGGCGACCTCACCGTCGTCGCCGAATCGGTCGGGTCGCTCGGTTCGACCGACGACCTGCGGTCGCTCGCCCTGTCGGTGCGCGAACGCCTCGGCGCCTCCAGCGCGGCGGTCGTCGCCCTGGCAGCAGACGTCGCGGGCAAGCCCGCCGTGATCGTGGCCACCACCGACGGCGCGCGCCGGGCCGGAGTCAAGGCCGGCCGTCTCGCCAAGGGTGCCGCCTCGGCCCTCGGTGGCGGCGGCGGCGGCAAGGACGACCTCGCACAGGGCGGCGGATCCGACGTCTCGGCGATTCCCACCGCGCTGGCCGGCATCGTCGCCGAACTCGGGGCCTGAGGACGGCCGTGCGCCGAGGCGTCCGCATCGGCATCGACGTGGGCAAGGCCCGGGTCGGAGTCGCTCGCACCGACCCCGACGGTCTGCTCGCCACCCCGGTCGAGACGCTCGCGCGTTCCGCCGACGGTGTGGCCGACGTCGGTGCCGTCCGCGACCTGGTCGCCGAACTCGATGCGCTCGAGGTGGTCGTCGGCCTGCCCATCGCCCTCTCGGGTCGCGACACGGCGTCGACGCAGGACGCGCGGGACTTCGCGGCGGCCATCGCGCAGGCCGTCACGGTGCCCGTCCGTCTCGTCGACGAGCGTCTCTCGACGGTCAGCGCCCAGGGTGCCCTCCGGGCCTCGGGCCGGAAGGGCAAGAGACAACGGTCCGTGATCGACCAAGTGGCCGCTGTTATCATCGTCCAGCACGCGCTCGACCTCGAGCGCTCGAGCGGTCAGCCGCCCGGGCGGGCGGTCGACGTGACCCGAGAGACGGGCGGCGACGTTGCCGCACCCGCCACCGACGAAAGACAGTGATTCGTGGCCGACGAACCCGATTGGGACGACATCTTCGCGTCCCAACCCCAGAACGACCGCCCTGCCGACAGCTCCGGACGCCGCCGAGGCGAGTCGGTCGACCACCTGCAGGATGACGGCGACGGCGCACCCCTCCGGCGCAGCACGCACGTCGAGGTCCCCGCTCTGTCCCGCCGTGAACAGCGGGAGCGCGAACGACGGGCCGAGCCCGTCGTCGTTCCGCCCTCCGACGGCGACGGCGATCGCGCACGCGCGCGCGCGACGCGGGAACCGCGCGAACGACGGTCGAAGAAGGGCCCGATCGTCCTCGCCTCGATCCTCGTGCTCGTCCTGGCCGGGGGCACCGCCGGCGTCGCCGCCGCCTGGGGGCAGGTCCAGCCGCTGATCGCCAAGTTCACGGGTGACGACGAGCCGGCCGACTACGCCGGCAGCGGCAACGGCACGCCCGTCGACTTCGCCATCGTCTCGGGCCAGGTCGGCTCCGACATCGCGCAGAACCTGGCGGACGCCGGCGTCACGCAGAGCTATGAGTCGGCCTACTCGCTCCTGCTGTCCGACCCGTCGATGACCTTCCAGCCGGGCACCTACACCCTGCAGCAGCAGATGAGCGCCCAGTCGGCCCTCGACGCGCTCCAGGACAGTGCGAACCGCATCACCAACAAGGTCGTCATCCCCGAGGGAACCGTGGCGGCGGACGTCTACGAGCTCCTCGCCTCCGCGACGTCGATCCCGATCGCCGACGTCCAGGCCGCCGCCGCGGACTACACGACGTTCGGTCTGCCCGCCGAGGCCACGAGCCTCGAGGGTTGGCTCTTCCCGGCGACCTACGAGCTCGACCCGGGCAAGACGGCCCACGACTACCTCCAAGACATGGTGACGACCATGACCCAGCACCTGCAGTCCGCCGGTGCGCAGCCCGCCGACTACCAGAAGACGATCGTCTTCGCGTCGCTGATCCAGAAAGAAGCCGGTCTCGCCGACGACTATCCCAAGGTCGCGCGGGTCTTCCAGAACCGTCTCGACCAGGGCATGCTCCTGCAGTCGGACGCCACGGTCGCCTACGGAACGGGGAACACCCACCGGGTCACGACGACCGACGAAGAACGCGGCGACGCGAACAACGCCTACAACACCTACGTCCACGAGGGACTGCCGGTCGGACCGATCTCGAACCCGGGCGACCTCGCCCTGAACGCCGCCCTGAAACCGGCCGACGGTACCTGGCTGTTCTTCGTCACGGTCAACCTCGACACGGGCGAGACGGCCTTCTCGACCACGTACGCCGAGCACCAGGCCGCGGTGAAGCAATGGCAGGCCTGGATGCGCGAGCACCCCGAGTACCAGTGACCGACCGACGGTCGGCCGTCGAACACTCACGCCCGTCCTGAGGGGCCGACCGACCGTCACACGGTCGGTCGGCCCCTCTCTCTGTGGGAAGATCGACACCATGCTTCGTTGGTTGACCGCTGGAGAATCTCACGGGCCCGAGCTCGTCGCCGTCCTCGAGGGGCTGCCGGCCGGCGTGCCGGTGTCGCTCGACGCGATCCGTGCCGACCTCGCCCGCCGCAAGCTGGGCTACGGTCGCGGCTCCCGCATGAAGTTCGAGCAGGACGAGCTGAACATCTCGGGCGGCGTCCGCCACGGCCTGACGATGGGCAGCCCCGTCGCCCTGCGCATCGGCAACACCGAGTGGCCGAAGTGGGTCGAGGTGATGAGTCCCGAGCCCGTCGACGTGAGCGACGCCTCACGGGGTCGAAGCGCGCCACTCACGCGACCCCGACCCGGCCACGCCGACCTCGTCGGCATGCAGAAGTACGACTTCGACGAGGCCCGGCCGATCCTCGAGCGTGCGAGCGCACGCGAGACGGCGGCCCGCGTCGCCCTCGGTGCCGTCGCTCGGTCCTTCCTCGCCGAGCTCGGCATCGAGCTCGTCAGCCACACCCTGTCCATCGGCCCCGTGCGCGTGCCCGACGGCAGCCCGGTGCCCGTCCCGTCGGACGTCGACCGTCTCGACGACGATCCGCTGCGCTGCTTCGACCAGGCGACCAGCGCCCTCATGGTCGACGAGGTCGAGGCCGCCAAGAAAGACGGCGACACCCTCGGGGGCGTCGTCGAGGTGCTCGCCTACGGCGTGCCGCCGGGGCTCGGCTCGCACGTCCAGTGGGACCGTCGTCTCGACTCGCAGCTGGCCGCCGCGTTGATGGGCATCCAGGCGATCAAGGGCGTCGAGGTCGGGGACGGCTTCGAGACGACCCGCAGGCGCGGGTCGGTCGCCCACGACGAGCTCCACCGCACGGGCGGGGTCATCTCACGCGACACCGATCGCGCCGGGGGGACCGAAGGGGGCATGAGCACGGGCACCGTCCTCCGCGTGCGTGCCGGCATGAAGCCGATCGCGACCGTTCCGCGGGCACTGGCCACGGTCGACGTCACGAGCGGCGAAGAGAGCAAGGCGCACCACCAGCGTTCCGACGTCTGTGCGGTCCCGGCCGCCGGCGTCGTCGCCGAGTCGATGGTCGCCCTCGTCCTGGCGAACTCGATCCTCGAGAAGTTCGGCGGCGACTCGCTGGGCGAGACGGCTCGCAACCTGCGGGGCTACCTCGACGCCATCCCCGAGAACCTGCGGACTCAGCCGGCGTCCGCCGCCGAGTGACGACCACGCGGCCGGTCGTCCTGATCGGCCCCATGGGGGCGGGCAAGACGAGCATCGGCAAGAAGCTCTCGCGCCGCCTCGACGTCCCGTTCGTCGACAGCGACCGCCTCGTCGTCCGACGGCACGGGCCCATCGCCGAGCTGTTCGAACGTCACGGCGAGGCACACTTCCGGGCGCTCGAACACGAGGCCGTGGTCGAGGCCCTGGCCGGTGACGGGGTGGTGTCGCTGGGTGGGGGAGCCGTCCTCGACGACCGCACCCGCGCCTCCTTGTCAGGGTTCCCCGTCGTCCTGCTCACCGTGACGGCCGAGGCCGTCGAATCGCGGTTGGCCGGCAGTGCCCGGCCACTGCTGCAGCGAGGGGGCATCGAGGCCTGGCGCGCCATCGCCGCCGAGCGCGATCCCGTCTACCGAGCACTGGCGTCCGTCGTGTTCGACACGTCCCACCGGCCCGTCTCGACCGTCGTCGACGACATCGAGACCTGGCTCGACTCCGAGAGAGGCACCGCATGACCGACGCGACCGACACCACGACCATCCACGTCGAGGGAGACGCCCCCTACGACGTGCTGATCGGTCGGGGACTCACCGGCCACCTGCCGGGCGTCCTGCACCCGCAGACGAAGAAGGTGCTGATCGTCCACGCGCCCACGCTGGGCCGCAAGGCGGGCGAGGTGCGCGACTCCTTGGTGGCGGCCGGCTACGAGGCTCTCATCGCCGAGGTGCCCGACGCCGAGGACGCCAAGCGCGTCGAGGTCGCCGCCTTCTGCTGGCAGGTGCTGGGCCAGGCCGACTTCACCCGCACCGACGCCGTCATCGGTCTCGGCGGCGGGGCCATCACCGACCTGGCCGGCTTCGTCGCGGGCACCTGGCTCCGGGGCGTCCCGCTCGTCCAGATGCCGACCAGCGTGCTCGGGCTCGTCGACGCGAGCGTCGGCGGCAAGACCGGCGTCAACACCGCCGAGGGCAAGAACCTCGTCGGTGTCTTCCACCCGCCTGTGGCGGTGCTGGCCGACCTCGACCACCTCGACACGTTGTCGAAGAACGAGATCCTCGCCGGCTTCGCCGAGGTCGTGAAGGTCGGGTTCATCGCCGAACCCGAGATCCTCGACATCGTCGAGGCCGACGTCGACCGGGCGACCGACCCCACGACGCCCGAGTTCCGTCGGGTCGTCGAGCTGGCGATCGGGCTCAAGGCCCGCGTCGTCGGCGAAGACCTCACCGAGCAGGGTCTCCGCGAGATCCTGAACTACGGCCACACCCTCGGCCACGCCGTCGAGCACGCCGAGCGCTACCAGTGGCGCCACGGGGCCGCGGTCTCGGTGGGCATGGTCTTCGCCGCCGAGCTCGCGCGTCTGACCGGACGCTTGTCCGACGAGGCGGTCGACCGTCACCGGCGCATCCTCGAGTCGCTGACCCTGCCGGTCTCGTACCCCCTGGGCCGCTGGAACACCCTGCTCGCGACGATGCAGCGTGACAAGAAGGCCCGCGCGGGCCTGTTGCGCTTCATCGTCCTCGACGAGATCGGTCGGCCGACCGTGCTGCAGGGGCCCGACCAGAGCCTGCTGTTCGCGGCCTACCAAGAGATCGGTTCGTAGCCCTCCGGCCCGTCAGGGCGTCCGCTACACTCGACGATGGCCGATTCCGGCCGACCTCCCACCACCCCGAACGGATCATCCGCGCATGGCGACTACCAACGACATCAAGAACGGTGCCGTCCTCAACCTCGACGGTCAACTCTGGAACGTCATCGAGTTCCAGCACGTCAAGCCGGGCAAGGGTGGAGCGTTCGTCCGCACGAAGATGAAGAACGTGATGTCGGGCAAGGTCGTCGACAAGACGTTCAACGCCGGCACCAAGATCGACTTCGCCAACGTCGACCGTCGCGAGTACACGTACCTCTACGCCGAGGCCGACGGCTACGTGTTCATGGACACGAGCGACTACGACCAGATCAACGTGCCCGCCACGATCGTCGGCGACGCGAAGAACTTCATGCTCGAGAACCAGAACGTGCAGATGGCCCTGCACGACGGCGACCCGCTGTACATCGAGCTGCCCGCCTCGGTCATCCTCGAGGTCACCTACACCGAGCCCGGCCTCCAGGGCGACCGGTCGACCGGTGGCACGAAGCCCGCCACCGTCGAGACCGGCTACGAGATCCAGGTGCCGCTGTTCCTCGAGACCGGCACCAAGGTCAAGGTCGACACGCGCGACGGCGGCTACCTCGGCCGCGTCAACGACTAGTCGGTGAGCGCACGCACCAAGGCGCGGAAACGTGCCCTCGACGTCTTGTACGTCGCCGACATCCGTCAGATCAGCATGACGGACGCTCTGGTCACCGAGACCCAACGGGCACTCGACCAGCCCGAGCGCGGGTCGAGCTGGGGTTACGCCCGCGACATCGTCCAGGGAGTCATCGACCACCGCGACGAGATCGACGAACTGATCGAGACGTACTCGCAGGGTTGGACCCTCGCGCGCATGCCCACCCTCGACCGCGGAATCATCCGCATCGGCATCTGGGAGCTCCGCCACAACGACGAGACGCCCGACGCCGTGGCCATCAGCGAGGCCGTCGAACTCGCCCAGACTCTCAGCACCGACGACTCGGCCTCGTTCGTCAACGGACTGCTCGGCCGAATCGCGACCGCCGACTGACGGTCGGAGGAAGATCACCACCGACCGATCGTCACCGGTCGACTCGTCGGTCGTACGACGAACCGATAGGCTCGATCCACCCACACCGACATCCTTTAAATTCCGTCCCGAGAGGCGGGGAAGGAGGTCCGATTGAGCACCCGTACCGTGCTGAGTCAGGCTGACATCGCGCGTGCCCTCACGCGCATCTCGCACGAGATCCTCGAGTCCAACAAAGGCGCCGACGACCTGGTCGTCCTGGGCATCCCCACACGCGGCGTCGTGCTCGCCGACCGTCTCGCCGCGACCCTCTCGTCCATCTCGGGCAGCACCGTCCCCGTCGGGTCGGTCGACGTGACGATGTACCGCGACGATCTCCGGCGCCAGCCCACCCGGTCGCCCCGCCCCACCTCGGTGCCCTCCGGTGGCATCGACGGCAAGACCGTCGTCCTCGTCGACGACGTCCTCTACTCGGGCCGCACCATCCGTGCCGCGCTGGACGCGCTGAGCTCGATCGGTCGGCCCCGGGCGGTCCGCCTCGCCGTCCTCGTCGATCGCGGGCATCGAGAGCTCCCGATCCGCGCGGACTTCGTGGGCAAGAACCTGCCCACCTCGACCGTCGAGCGCATCTTCGTGCGACTGCACGGCGTCGACGACGACGAGCTCGTCGCCATCGACGACGGCACGACCGCAGGAGGCGCGGGCCCCGACCCGGCGCCCGTCGCCACCCCGGGGGCGAACCGATGAGGCACCTGCTCAGCACCGCCGATCTCTCGCGCGACGAGTCGATCCGCGTCCTCGACGTGGCGGAGGACATGGCCGACGTCGCCACCCGCGAGGTGCGCAAGCTCCCGACGCTCCGCGGCATCACGGTCGTCAACCTGTTCTACGAGGACAGCACCCGCACGCGCATCTCGTTCGAGGCCGCGGCCAAGCGTCTCAGTGCGGACGTCATCAACTTCGCGGCGAAGGGATCGAGCGTCTCGAAGGGCGAGTCCCTGAAGGACACGGCCCAGACCCTCGCCGCCATGGGGGCGGACGGCATCGTGATCCGCCATCCGTCGAGCGGTGCCCCACGCGTGCTCGCCGACAGCGGCTGGGTCGACGCCGGCATCGTCAACGCGGGTGACGGCACCCACGAGCACCCCACGCAGGCGTTGCTCGACGCCTTCACGATCCGTCGTCGCGTCCACGGGGCGGCGAGCCGAGGGCGCGATCTCGACGGTGTCGAGGTGATGATCGTCGGCGACATCCTGCACTCCCGGGTCGCCAGATCCAACGCGTGGCTGTTGCGGACGCTCGGCGCCCACGTGACGGTGGTCGCGCCTCCCACGTTGATCCCGGTGGACGTCAGCCGCTTCGGCGTCGACGTCCGCTACGACCTCGACGAGGCCCTGGCCGAGGTGCGACCGGACGTCGTCATGATGCTCCGCATCCAGCAGGAGCGCATGAACGACGCGTTCTTCCCCAACCCACGCGAGTACGCCCGGTCCTGGGGCCTGGGCGCGATGCGGTTCCGGTCGCTGCCCGAGTCGACGCTCGTCATGCACCCCGGCCCGATGAACCGCGGCCTCGAGATCAGCGACGAGGCCGCCGACTCGCCGCGCTCGACCGTCCGCGAGCAAGTCACCAACGGCGTGGCCGTCCGCATGGCCGTGCTCTACCTCACCCTCGCCGGCGACCGAGAGGACGCATCGTGACCACCACCCACCTCATCCGGGGCGCCGAGACCGTCGACGGCAGCCGGACGGACGTCGTCGTCCGCGACGGCGTCGTCGTCGAGCTCGGCACCGGTCTGACCGCCGCCGGCGCGACGGTCACCGACGCCGACGGCCTGCTCCTGCTGCCCGGCCTCGTCGACCTGCACACCCACCTGCGCGAGCCCGGCGGCGAGGGCAGCGAGACCGTCCTGACCGGGTCGCGCGCAGCGGCCGCCGGTGGGTACACCGCCGTCAACGCCATGGCGAACTCGTCGCCCGTGGCCGACACCGCGGGGGTCGTCGAACAGGTGCAGGCGTTGGGGGAGCGCGCCGGCTTCGTGACCGTCCGACCGATCGGTGCCGTCAGCCAGGGGTTGAAGGGCACCCACCTCTCCGAGATCGGCGCCATGGCCCGCTCCCGTGCCGCCGTCCGGGTCTTCTCCGACGACGGGTCCTGCGTGGCGGACCCGCTGCTGATGCGTCGGGCACTCGAGTACATCAAGGGCTTCGGAGGAGTCCTCGCCCAGCACGCCCAAGAGCCCCGGCTCACCGAGGATGCCCAGATGAACGAGGGCGCCCTGTCGGCAGAGCTCGGCCTGGGCGGCTGGCCCGCGGTCGCCGAAGAGGCGATCATCGCCCGCGACGTGCTGCTCGCGGACCACGTCGGCGCCCGACTGCACGTCTGCCACGTCTCGACCGCGGGCAGCGTCGAGGTCATCCGCTGGGCCAAGTCGCGCGGCATCGAGGTCACGGCCGAGGTCACTCCGCACCACCTGCTGCTGACCGAGGACCTCGTGTCGGGCTACGACTCGCGGTACAAGGTCAATCCACCTCTGCGACGCTCGGAAGACGTCGACGCGCTGCGTGCCGCCCTGGCCGACGGCACGATCGACATCGTGGCCACCGACCACGCCCCGCACACCTCCGAGGCGAAGTGCTGCGAGTGGGACGCCGCCGCCAACGGCATGGTCGGTCTCGAATCCGCCCTCTCGGTCGTGCACCACACCATGGTCGACACGGATCTGATCGGCTGGGCCGACGTGGCCCGGGTGATGTCGATCACCCCGGCCGCCATCGGCCAGGTGGCCGGGCACGGGCGCCCCCTCGCCGTGGGCGAGCCCGCCGAGCTCACGCTCTACGATCGTGGGGTGACCCGCACGTTCTCGACCGAGCATCTCGCGGGCAAGAGCCGCAACTCGCCCTACCTCGGTCGCGTCCTGCCCGGTCAGGTGCGGGCGACCTTCCACCAGGGCTACGCGACCGTGGTCGACGGCCACGTCGTCGACAGCGAGGTCGTCGCCCGTTCGGCTCGACTCGTCGACAGCGCCGCCGCCCTCGCCGCCACCGAGGGGACGCCCGCCCGATGAGCCAGTGGATCATCGCTGCCCTGATCCTCGTCGGCGTCGGGCTGCTGATCGGCCTGATGGCCCGGTCCTGGCGGGCACGCGGGCGCCGTCAGTCCGACATCCCCGCACCCGACCGGGCGCCCGACGACCTGTCGGACCCCGTCGTGGCGGTCGACGCCCTCTACGTCGCGACGTCACGAGGCGGCGAGCCGCTCGACCGCGTCGTCGTCCACGGCCTCGGGTTCCGCGGTCGGGCGGTCGTGTCCGTCCACGCCGAGGGCGTGCGCCTCGAGATCGCGGGCGAACCCGCCGTGCTGATCCGCGCCTCCTCGATGCGGGGCGTCGACCGCGCGACCTGGACCATCGACCGCGTCGTCGAGCGCGACGGACTCGTGCTCGTCGGCTGGCGCCTCGGCGACGTCGACCTCGACACCTACCTGCGCTTCACCGACGACCCGACCCCCGTCGTCGCGGCGATCCGCACCCTCGTCCCCACGGCCCCCGGGGCCGGCACCACCAAGGAGAAGACCATTGACTGACGCCTCCACCACCGACAGGGCCGTGCTGGTCCTCGCCGACGGCACCCGGTACACGGGTCGCGCCTACGGCGCCGTCGGACGCACCCTCGGCGAGGTCGTCTTCGCGACCGGCATGACCGGCTACCAGGAGACCCTCACCGACCCCTCGTACGCCGGTCAGATCGTCGTCATGACCGCCCCGCACATCGGCAACACGGGCGTGAACGACACCGACCCCGAGTCGCGCCGCATCTGGGTCGCCGGGTACGTCGTCCGGGACGCGAGCCGCGTGGTCTCGAACCACCGCGCGCAGGGCAGCCTCGACGACCAGCTCGTCGCCGACGGCATCGTCGGCATCCGCGGCATCGACACCCGCGCCGTGACCCGCCGTCTGCGCGAGGTGGGCTCGATGAAGGGCGGAGTCTTCAGCGGGCCCGACGCCGGGCTCGACCCCGACGAGCAGCTCGCCCTCGTCACCGCCGGGGCCGACATGCGCGGCCTCAACCTCTCGAGTCGGGTGTCGACGGTCGAGCCGTACGTGCTGCAGGCCGAGGGCGACCGCATCGGGTCCGTCGCCGTCCTCGACCTGGGCGTGAAGACCTCGACGCTGCGCTACCTCGCGCAGCGCGGCTTCGAGGTCCACGTGCTGCCGCAGTCCACCACCCTCGACGAGCTCCGCGCCCTCGCCCCCGACGCCCTCTTCTACTCGAACGGCCCCGGTGACCCGGCGGCGAGCGATTCGCAGGTCGAGCTGCTCCAGGGCGCCCTCCGCGACGGTCTGCCGTACTTCGGCATCTGCTTCGGCAACCAGCTGTTCGGCCGGGCACTGGGCTTCGGCACCTACAAGCTGCCCTTCGGCCACCGCGGCATCAACCAGCCGGTGCTCGACAAGACCACGAACAAGGTCGAGATCACCAGCCAGAACCACGGGTTCGCGGTCGACGCGCCGATCGACGGCGTCCTCGACTCGCCGGCCGGCTTCGGCCGGGTGGAGGTGAGCCACTACAGCCTGAACGACCAGGTCGTCGAGGGCCTCCGCGCCCTCGACATCCCCGCGTTCTCGGTGCAATACCACCCCGAGGCCGCCGCGGGCCCCCACGACAGCAACCACCTCTTCGACCGCTTCCGTGAGGCGGTCGTCGCCCGCACGAACGGCCAGGCCGTCGACTTCGGCTCCGACATCGAAAGCAGCAACTGATGCCCAAGCGTGACGACATCAACTCCGTCCTCGTGATCGGCTCCGGGCCGATCGTCATCGGTCAGGCGGCCGAGTTCGACTACTCGGGCACCCAGGCCTGCCGCGTGCTGCGCGAAGAGGGCGTCCGGGTCATCCTCGTGAACCCGAACCCGGCCACGATCATGACCGACCCCGACTTCGCCGACGCGACGTACATCGAGCCCATCACGTCCGAGGTGCTCGAGGCCATCATCGTGAAGGAGCGCCCCGACGCGATCCTGCCGACCCTCGGCGGGCAGACGGCCCTCAACGCCGCCATCGCCCTCGACGAGGAGGGCATCCTCGCCAAGCACGGCGTGGAGTTGATCGGCGCCAAGGTCGAGGCCATCCAGAAGGGCGAGGACCGCCAGCTCTTCAAGAAGCTCGTGCTCGAGTCGGGTGCCGACGTCGCCAAGTCGTACATCGCCACCACCGTCGAGCAGGCCGTGGAGTACGCCGAAGACCTCGGGTACCCCCTGGTCATCCGTCCCTCGTTCACCATGGGCGGGCTCGGGTCGGGCTTCGCTTACACCCGCGACGAGCTGATCCGCATGGTCACGGACGGCCTCCACCAGAGCCCCACCACCGAGGTCCTGCTCGAGGAGAGCATCCTCGGCTGGAAAGAGTACGAGCTCGAGATGATGCGCGACACGGCCGACAACACGGTCGTGGTCTGCTCGATCGAGAACGTCGACCCGGTGGGCGTCCACACCGGTGACTCGATCACCGTCGCGCCGGCGTTGACCCTGACCGACCGCGAGTACCAGAACCTGCGCGACATCAGCATCGACATCATCCGCCGTGTCGGGGTCGACACCGGTGGCTGCAACATCCAGTTCGCGGTGGACCCGGCGGACGGCCGCGTCATCGTCATCGAGATGAACCCCCGCGTGTCGCGCTCCAGCGCCCTCGCGTCCAAGGCGACCGGCTTCCCGATCGCCAAGATCGCGGCCAAGCTGGCCCTCGGATACCGCCTCGACGAGATCCCGAACGACATCACGAAGGTGACCCCCGCCTCCTTCGAACCGACGCTCGACTACGTCGTCGTCAAGGTGCCCCGGTTCGCGTTCGAGAAGTTCCCGGCGGCCGACACGACGCTCACCACGACGATGAAGAGCGTGGGCGAGGCGATGGCCCTCGGCCGCAACTTCACCCAGGCGCTGCAGAAGTCGCTCCGGTCGCTCGAGAAGCGCGGGTCGAGCTTCCACTGGCAGGGAGAGCCCGGAGACCAGGAGGCGCTGCTCGCGTTGTCGTCGACGCCCACCGACGGCCGCATCGTCACCGTGCAGCAGGCCCTGCGGGCCGGTGCCACCGCCGAGCAGGTCTTCGACGCCACGAAGATCGACCCCTGGTTCATCGACCAGATCGTCTTGATCAACGAGATCGCCGAGCAGGTCGCCTCGGCCGCCGAGCTCGACGCGGACACCCTCGTGCTCGCCAAGGACCACGGCTTCAGCGACGACCAGATCGGCCAGTTGCGCGAGCTCTCCGAGCAGCAGGTGCGCGATCACCGCCACGCCCTCGACGTGCGCCCCGTCTTCAAGACCGTCGACACCTGCGCGGGGGAGTTCCCCGCCCTGACGCCGTACCACTACTCGAGCTACGACACCGAGACCGAGGTCGTGGCCAGCGACCGCCGCAAGGTGATCATCCTCGGCTCGGGTCCGAACCGCATCGGGCAGGGCGTCGAGTTCGACTACTCGTGCGTCCACGCGAGCTTCGCCCTGAGCGACGCCGGCTTCGAGACGATCATGATCAACTGCAACCCCGAGACGGTCTCGACCGACTACGACACGAGCGACCGGTTGTACTTCGAGCCGCTCACCCTCGAGGACGTCCTCGAGGTCGTCCACGCCGAGAGCGCCAGCGGCGAGCTCGTCGGTGTCGTCGTGCAGCTCGGCGGCCAGACGGCTCTCGGCCTGTCGAAGGGACTCGAAGCGGCCGGCGTGCCCATCCTCGGCACGACACCCGACGCGATCGACTCGGCCGAAGAACGGGGCCTCTTCCAGGGCATCCTCGACGCCGCCGGCCTGCTCGCACCGCGCAACGGCACGGCGACCGACTACGACAGCGCGGTCGCCGTCGCCGAAGAGATCGGCTACCCGGTGCTGGTGCGACCGTCGTACGTGCTCGGCGGACGCGGCATGGAGATCGTCTACGACAGCCCCTCGCTCGCCGACTACTTCGAACGGGTCGCGGACCAGGCCATCATCGGCCCCGACGCGCCCTTGCTGGTCGACCGCTTCCTGGACGACGCCGTCGAGATCGACGTCGACGCGCTCTACGACGGCACCGAGCTCTACGTCGGCGGCATCATGGAGCACATCGAGGAGGCCGGCATCCACTCCGGCGACTCGAGCTGCACCCTGCCGCCCGTCACGCTCGGGAAGGGCGAGATCGACCGCGTCCGCGACGCGACCCTCGCCATCGCGAAGGGCATCGGCGTGTCCGGTCTGCTCAACGTGCAGTTCGCGATCGCGGCCGGCGTGCTCTACGTCATCGAGGCCAACCCCCGGGCGAGCCGGACGGTGCCGTTCGTCTCGAAGGCGCTCGGCATCCCGCTGGCCAAGGCGGCCTCGCTGATCATGGTGGGGCACAGCGTGCGCGACCTCGTGGAAAGCGGTCTGCTGCCCGAGCAGGACGGCTCGGACGTCCCCCTCGACTCGCCGATCTCGGTGAAGGAGGCCGTGCTGCCCTTCAAGCGGTTCCGAACGAAAGAGGGGCAGGTCGTCGACAGCGTCCTCAGCCCCGAGATGCGCTCGACCGGCGAGGTCATGGGCATCGACCGCGACTTCCCCCGGGCGTTCGCGAAGAGCCAGACGGCCGCCTACGGTGGGCTCCCGACGTCGGGCACCGTCTTCGTCAGCGTCGCGGACCGCGACAAGCGGGCGATCGTGTTGCCGGTCCTGCGCCTCCAGCAACTCGGGTTCCGCATCCTCGCGACCGAGGGGACGGCCACCGTCCTCGTGCGCAACGGCATCCACGCCGACACCGTCGACAAGTTCAGCGCCGGGGGCCACTCGGTCGTCGACCTGATCAACGCCGACGAGGTCGACATCGTGATCAACACCCCGAGCGGGTCGAGCGCCCGAGCCGACGGGTACGAGATCCGCGCGGCGACCGTGGCGGCCGACAAGGCCCTCTTCACGACCATCGCGCAGCTCGGAGCGGCCGTCGCCTCGATCGAGGCCGTGCAGAGCGACCTCGAGGTCACGAGCCTGCAGGACTACGGTCTCGCCCGGGCGGCCCGACGGTGAGCTCGTCGTTCGGCGACCGGCTCGCGGCGGCGTTCGCCGCGACCGGTCCGCTCTGCGTCGGCATCGACCCCCACCCCTACCTCCTGGACCAGTGGGGTCTCTCGTCCGACGCCTCGGGCGTGCGTGAGTTCGGCCTGCGCGTCGTCGACGGCCTGGTCGGCTCGGCATCGATCGTCAAGCCGCAGGTCGCGTTCTTCGAACGCTGGGGCTCCGCGGGGTTCGCAGCCCTCGAGGACGTCCTCGAGGCCGGTCGCGAGCGGGGCCTGCTGCAGATCGGTGACGCCAAGCGGGGCGACATCGGCTCGACGATGGACGGCTACGGTGACGCGTGGTTCGACGAGTCGTCGGCGTTGCGGGTCGACGCCCTGACCGTCTCGCCCTATCTCGGCTTCGATTCCATGACCGGGCTGGTGACGCGGGCACGGGCCGTCGGCGCAGGTGTGTTCGTGTTGGCCGCGACGTCCAACGTCGAGGCGCTGGCGACCCAGACGGCCGTGCGGACCGACGCCCACGGCGCGGAGGGCACCGTCGCGAGCGGTATCGTCGACGACGTGCTCCATGACAACCAGACGGCGGGCGACGCCCCGTTCGGCAGCGTCGGCCTCGTGCTCGGCGCGACCGTCGACCTCGACGACTACGGCATCGACACCACGCGGCTGACGACGACGCCGGTGCTCGCCCCGGGGTTCGGCCACCAGGGCGCGTCCTATGCCGACCTCCCTCGACTCTTCGGCCCTGCCGCCGGCGCCGTGCTGGTCTCCGCCTCCCGTGCCCTCCTCTCGGCGGGTCCGGCGGGGTTCGCCGACGCGGTCCGTCGTGACGCCGACGAGGTGCGTTCGTGCCTCGTCTGACCCCGCCCCCCGTCGACCGTGCCGCGGCGGCCCGCGCCGCCGTGGCCGCACGACGTGGGCGCGCCGCCGTCAAGAACGCCGTCGCCTCGCGGACCCGGAGCGCCCTCGACGTCGCCGAGGCCGCCTGGGCCGGTGAACCCACGAGCCCCGAGGGGTCGCTCAGGGTCCGCGAGCTGCTCACCAGCATCCCGGGGATCGGCCCGACCCGCGTCGCCCGCATCATGACCGAACTCGGCATCGCCGAGTCGAAACGGGTCGGCGGGCTCGGGGTCAGGCAACGCCGCATCCTCGGCGACTGGCTCGCCGTCCGCGAGGCCAAGGGACGCCTCCGGTCCCGGCTGGTCGTCCTGGCCGGTCCCACGGCCGTGGGCAAGGGCACCGTCTCGACGTACATCCGCGAGAACTACCCCGACGTGCACCTCAGCGTGTCCGCGACGACCCGTGCCCCGCGACCCGGCGAGGTCGACGGGGTCCATTACTACTTCGTTGACGACGCCGAGTTCGACCGCATGATCCGCGACCGCGAACTGCTCGAGTACGCCACGGTCCACAACTCCTACCGCTACGGCACGCCCCGCCCCCCGCTGGACGCCGCGTTGAACGAGGGTCGCAGCGTGCTGCTCGAGATCGACCTGCAGGGCGCCCGTCTCGTCCGGGCCGCGATGCCCGAGGCCGTGCTCGTCTTCCTCCTGCCCCCGACCTGGGACGAACTAGTCCGTCGACTCATCGGTCGAGGCACCGAGGACGCCGCCGAACAGCAGCGCCGACTCGAGACCGCGAAGGTCGAGCTGGCCGCCCAGGACGAGTTCGACGCGCGTGTCGTGAACCACGACGTGGCCGAAGCGGCCCGCGAGGTCGTAGAATTGATGACTGCGCCCGAACCGGGCCGTACCCGCGCGTGACCCGCGCCCCGATCTTGGTGCCCACGCTCGTCCCGAGCGGTGGCGGCACCGACCCCCATCGACACGAGGAGCAACCAATGGCCGACAAGAACCAGGGCATCATCGATCCCCCCATCGACGAGCTGCTGTCGAAGGTCGAGTCGAAGTACGCACTCGTCATCTTCGCCTCCAAGCGCGCGCGTCAGATCAACGACTACTACGCCGACCTGCACGAGGGCAGCCTCTTCGACAACGTCGGCCCCCTCGTCGACAGCTCGATCGACGACAAGCCCCTGTCGGTCGCCATGCACGAGATCAACGAGGACAAGCTCGAGGTGAAGCCGCTCGCGGCTCCGGCCGAGTAGCTCGACGACACGACCAGCCTCTCTGACGGTGGTCGGTCCTATCATCTGACGAGGCCCCCGGGAGTCCATCCCGCGGGGCCTCATCGCGTCCGCACCCCGATCGACACCCAGAGGAACACCGTGAGCCTGACCGACACGACGACCGACCCCGCCACGACGGCATCGACCTCCCTGCGACTGTTCACGTCCGAGTCGGTCACCGAGGGCCACCCCGACAAGATCTGCGACCAGATCTCGGACGGCATCCTCGACGCGCTGCTCGCGGTCGACCCCGCCAGCAGGGTCGCGGTCGAGACGATGGTCACCACGGGGCTCGTGCACGTCGCCGGCGAGGTCACGACCAAGGGCTACGTCGACATCCCGACGATCGTGCGCGACCTCATCGTGGGCATCGGCTACGACTCGTCCGCCGTGAGCTTCGACGGTCGCACCTGCGGCGTCGAGGTCTCGATCGGATCGCAGTCTCCCGACATCGCCCAGGGCGTCGACACCGCCCTGGAGGCGCGTGGCGGCGATGACGATCTGCTCAACCGTCAGGGGGCGGGCGACCAAGGCATCATGTTCGGCTACGCCACCAACGAGACGCCCCAGTTCATGCCTCTCCCGGTCTGGCTCGCCCACCGGCTGGCCGAGCGTCTCGCGGCCGTGCGCAAGTCGGGCACCCTCGACTACCTCCGGCCCGACGGCAAGACCCAGGTGACGGTCGGTTACGACGGTGTCGTACCCAAGACGGTCGACACGGTCGTCCTGTCGACGCAGCACTCACCCGCGGTCTCGAGCGAACAGCTCGAGTCCGACGTCATCGAGCACGTCATCCGCCCCGTCCTCGGCGAGGCCGGGCTCTCGTCCGCCGACACGCGGTTCATCATCAACCCGACCGGCAGGTTCGAGATCGGGGGCCCACAGGGCGACGCCGGCCTCACCGGCCGCAAGATCATCGTCGACACCTACGGCGGCGCGAGCCGTCACGGCGGGGGCGCGTTCTCGGGCAAGGACCCCTCGAAGGTCGACCGCTCCGCCGCGTACGCCATGCGCTGGGTGGCCAAGAACGCCGTCGCCGCCGGTCTCGCCGACCGGCTCGAACTCCAGGTGGCCTACGCGATCGGGCGGGCCGCACCCGTCGGTCTCTACGTCGAGACCTTCGGCACGGGGCACGTCGGCGACGACGTCATCACGGCCGCCATCGAGACGGTGTTCGACCTCCGCCCGGCGGCGATCATCCGCGACCTCGACCTGCTCCGGCCGATCTACTCGGCGACGTCGACCTACGGCCACTTCGGTCGCGACCTGCCCGACTTCACCTGGGAGGCGCTCGACCGCGTCGACGCCCTCCGGGCCGCCGCCGGGCTCTGACCGTGGCGGCGGTCGCCGAGGCCCTCGTCGAGGGCGGCCCGCGCGTCGTCCGGGTGATGGTCGAATCGCCCCTGCCGCAGCTCGACCGGTTGTTCGACTACGCCGTGCCCGAGCGGCTGCGCGACCAGGTCGCCCCGGGCATCCGCGTCAAGTTCCCCCTCCGCTCGGCCGGACGCATCGCCGACGGATTCGTCGTCGAGGTCGCGTCGTCGTCCGAGCACGGTGGTGACCTGTCCGAGATCGAGGACGTCGTGTCGACCGTGTCGGTCCTGGCACCCGAGGTGTGGCGCCTGGCGCGTGCCGTGGCCGACCGGGCCGGCGGGTCGGCCAGCGACGTCGTGCGGCTCGCGGTCCCTCCGCGTCAGGTCCGAGTGGAGAAGGCGTACCTGGCGGCCGCCGAGAGCCCGTCCTCGCCGACACCGGAACCCGCCGACCCGACGCCGTCACCCGCGGACGCCGCGCCCACACCCGCGGACGCCGCGCCGCCCGTCCGGGACGACGATCCCGTCCCGGTCGTCGTGGGCTACCGCTCGACCGACCTCGCCGGACTCGTCGCTGCCCGTGGTCGCGCGGCGGTCGACGCCGTGCCCCTGCTGGTCGAGTTGCCCGACGGAGCCTGGGTGGGTCACTGGGCGCTGACGGCCGCCCAACTCGCCGCGGTCGCTGTCGCCGCAGGCGAGAACGCCGTGGTCGCGGTCCCCGACTACCGCGACGAAGAGCACGTCCTCCAGGCCCTCACGGCCGTCCTCCCGCCCGACCGCGTCGTGCGGCTCGACTCACGGCAGTCCAACGCCGACCGGTACCGCGCGCTGCTCCGTGCCCGGGGCGACGAGCCCGTGGTCGTCGTCGGCAACAGGTCCGTCCTGCTCGCGCCCTCGGCCAGGCTCGGGGTCGTCGTGGTGTTCGACGACGGCGACCCGTCCTTCGGCGAGCCGCTCGCCCCCTACGTGCACGCCCGCGACACCGCCCTGCTCCGACAGGCGCAGCAAGACACGGCCCTGGTGTTCCTCGGCCACTCGCGCAGCACCGACGTCCAGCGCCTCGTCGAGATCGGCTTCCTGGCCGAGGTGCGTCCCGACCCGCGCTACCAGCCCCGGGTCGTGCCGACCGTGCGTCAGGCGGCCACGGACGGCTTCGCGGCGCAGGCTCGCATCCCCTCGTCGGCCTATGCCGAGGCGCGGGCCGCGGTCGAGCACGGGCCCGTGCTGATCCAGGTCGCCTCTCCGGGCTACTCGCCTCGTCTGGCCTGCGTCGACTGCGGCGACACGGCGCGCTGCCTGCGCTGCAACGGCCCCCTCCAGCAGCGCGAACGCGGGGTGACCCCGGCCTGCGGCTGGTGCGGCGCCCTGGCCGTCTCGTGGCACTGCCGCACCTGTGAGGGCACGCGCATGCGGGCCGTCGGCACCGGTGCCTCGCGGACGGCCGACGAGCTCGGCAAGGCGTTCCCCGGGGTCCGCATCATCGTCTCGGACGGCACCCGGGCCCTGACCCACGTCGACGCCGACCCGGCCATCGTCGTCGCGACCCGCGGGGCCGAGCCGGTCGCCCCGGGTGGCTACCGGGCCGTCCTGCTGCTCGACGGCGAACGCATGCTCGCGCGCGAGAGCCTCCGCGTCGCCGAGGACTGCCTCCGCTGGTGGGCCAACGCCACGGCCCTGGCGGCACGACGGGCCCCGGTCGTGCTGGTCGGGGTGGGCGGCGCCATCGCCTCCGCCCTGGCCACGTGGGAGCTCGCCCGGTTCGTCTCCGCCGAGCTCGCCGATCGCCGCGTCCTGCGCTTCCCGCCGGCCGTCCGCGTGGCCACCGTGACCGGCACGGTCGACACCGTCGCGCGGGCACTCGACGACCTGCCCGACGAAGTCCGTTCCGAGACCCTCGGCCCGGTGGACGTCGAGTCCGCCGGGGTCCGTGCGATCGTCCGCTTCGACTACTCGCGGGGTCACGACGTGGCCCAGGCCCTCCGCTCCCAGGTCATCCGTGCGGCGACGGACCGGCGCAAGGCGCTCGGTCAGAAGCGCGCACGCGCCGTCCCTACACTCAGAGTGCGGTTCGACGACGTCGAGCCGTTCGCCGACTGACCCGCCAGGAACCCCATGCGCCTCGTCTTCGCCGGCAGCCCCGCCGCTGCCGTGCCCTCGCTCACCGCCCTCGCCGACGGCCCTCACGAGGTCGTCGCCGTGCTGACCCGCGACGACACCCCCCAGGGACGCCGACGCGTCCTGACCCCCACGCCCGTCGCCGTCGAGGCCGACCGCCTCGGTCTCCGCGTC
Organism: Frigoribacterium sp. AP1; assembly: GCF_056680555.1. NCBI lineage: Bacteria > Bacillati > Actinomycetota > Actinomycetes > Micrococcales > Microbacteriaceae > Frigoribacterium > Frigoribacterium sp. AP1. Next base: position 3,022,464 of record NZ_CM155288.1, on the reverse strand, counting down.
GTGAAGGCCCGACGCATCACACCCGAGGTCACGGCCGATCTCTCGGCGCTCGATCCCGACCTCGGCGTCGTCGTGGCCTACGGTGCCCTGCTGCGTGAGCCCCTGCTCGGTGCGCCCCGCCTCGGCTGGGTCAACCTGCACTTCTCCCTGCTGCCCGCCTGGCGCGGTGCGGCCCCCGTCCAGCGGTCGCTCATGGCGGGCGACGTCGTGACGGGCGCGGCGGTGTTCCAGCTCGTCCCCGAACTCGACGCGGGTGACGTCTACGGCACCCTCGAACGCCGTCTCGACGGCACCGAGACCGCGGGGGCGCTCCTCGCCGAACTCGCACGGTCCGGGTCCGACCTGCTGGTCGACGTCGTCGCCCGCCTCGCCGACGGCACGGCCGTGTCGAAGGCCCAGACCGGCGAGGTCACGCTCGCCCCCAAGCTGACCCTCGCCGACGGCGTCCTCGACGTCTCGCGTCCGGCGGCCGAGCTGATCGACCGTTTCCGCGGCGTGACGCCCGAGCCCGGTGCCCGCGTCGACCTCGACGGCACGGTCCTCAAGATCACGGAGGCGCGGGTGACGTCGGTCGACGAGCCCCCTCTCGAGGCCGGTCGCCTCGAGTCCCGGGGCCGCCGTGTGCTGCTGGGCACCGCCTCCTCGCCCGTCGAGCTCGTCCGGGTGCAACCGGCGGGCAAGAAAGAGATGTCGGCAGCCGACTGGTGGCGAGGGCTGCCCGGCGGGGTCGACCGCCGCGTGACCCCGCCCACCGCGGCCGCCCGGGCCGACACCGACACCGACACGAAGAGCGCCTCATGAGCCGAGTCCAGCCCGCCCGTCAGGTCGCCCTCGACGTCCTCCGGGCCGTCGAGCAGGACGACGCCTACGCGAACCTCCTGCTGCCGCAACGCATCGTCCGGGCCCGTCTCGGAGCACAGGACGCGGGGCTCGCGACCGAACTCACCTACGGCACCCTGCGCCTCCGGGGCTACTACGACCGCGTGATCGCGCTGGCAGCCCGCCGAGGCACCGACGCGATCGACCCGGCGCTCCTCGACGTCCTGAGACTCGGCACGCACCAGCTGCTCTCGACGCGGGTGGCGGTCCATGCAGCCGTCGACGAGAGCGTCGAGCTCGCGCGTCAGGTGGGCAGCCGGTCGGGTACGGGCTTCGTGAACGGGGTGCTCCGCACCATCTCGCGGTCGACGCCCGACGAGTGGCGCGAGCGCGTCCTGGCCGACACGACCGGTGACGACGACCGTCTGGCGGCGGAGTGGTCGCACCCCGCCTGGGTGGTGCGGGCGTTCCGTCGCTCGCTGGCCGCCGAGGGCCGCGAGGACGAACTCGTCGACCTGCTGTCGGCGGACAACGACGCCCCGAAGGTCAGCCTCGTCGCCCTGCCCGGGCTCGCCGAGGTCTCCGAGCTCGGCGCCCCGAGCGGCCGTCTCTCGCCGCTCGCCGCGACGAGCGGTGGGGGAGACCCGGCCCAACAGACCGCCGTCCGCGAGGGGCGCGCCCGCGTGCAGGACGAAGGTTCACAGCTCGCGGCCTTGCTGCTCAGCCGTCACCGGCCCGCCGGGCCCGGAGAACGCTGGCTCGACATGTGTGCGGGCCCCGGCGGCAAGGCCGCCCTCCTGGGCGCCGAGGCCGCTCGGGCAGGCGCCCACCTCGTCGCCAACGAGCTCGTCCCGGCCCGGGCCGGTCTCGTCCGACAGGCCCTCGAGGCCGTCCCCGGCGACGTCGAGGTGCTCGAGGGTGACGCCACCCGGTTCGGGGCGGAACAGCCCGGGGGCTTCGACCGCATCCTGCTCGACGCGCCCTGCACCGGTCTCGGGGCCCTGCGGCGACGGCCCGAGGCCCGGTGGCGCAAGCAGCCGGCCGACGTCGGACAGCTCACGGCCCTGCAGACGCGCCTGTTCGCCAGCGCACTGGACGCTCTCGCACCCGGGGGAGTCCTGGCTTACGTGACCTGCTCGCCACACACGGCCGAGACCCGCGGCGTCGTCGAGGCGGGGCTCCGGGGCCGTGACGACGACCTCGTGCTGCTCGACGCGACGGCGGGCGTCGAGCGCATCGCCGGACGGTCCGTCGACCTCGCGTCGGCACCGTTCGTCCAGCTCTGGCCGCACCGTCACGGCACCGACGCCATGTTCGTGGCCCTGATCGAGAAACGCGCCGGACGGTAGGCTCGTCCCGTGTCGATCCGCATCAGCCCCAGCATCCTCTCGGCCGACTTCGCCAACCTCGAACGCGACCTGCAGCGCATCTCGACCGCCGACCTCGTGCACGTCGACGTCATGGACGGCCACTTCGTGCCCAACCTCACCCTCGGTCTGCCCGTCGTGCAGCGTCTCGGCGAGGTCAGCCCGGTGCCGCTCGACCTGCACCTCATGATCGACGACGCCGACCACTGGGCGCCTCGCTACGCCGAGACGGGTGCCTTCTCGGTGACCTTCTCCGCCGAGGCCGCGACCGACCCCGTGTCGACGGCGCGCGCCATCCGCAGCAACGGGGCACGTGCCTCCGTCGCGGTCAAGCCGGGCACCGACCTCGAGCCCTATCTCCAGACCCTCGACGCGTACGACATGATCCTCGTCATGACCGTCGAGCCGGGCTTCGGTGGGCAGTCCTTCATGTCCGAGACGATGACCAAGCTGGCGCGCGCCCGCGACGCCGTGCGCGCCTCCGGGCTCGACGTCTGGCTCGAGGTCGACGGCGGCATCACGACCGAGACGATCGTCACCGCCGTCGAGAACGGTGCCGACACGGTGGTCGCCGGGTCCGCCGTCTACGGTGGGTCGCCCGTCGACAACATCGCTGCACTCCGGGCGGCCGCCGCGACGGTAGCCTTGACGTCGTGAAATCCTTCGACGACCTGTACCTCGAGCTCAGCGACAAGGCCCTCGACCGGCCCGAGGGGTCGGGCACCGTGGCCGAACTCGACGCCGGCGTGCACCAGATCGGCAAGAAGATCGTCGAAGAGGCCGCCGAGGTCTGGATGGCCGCCGAATACGAGGGTGACGTCGCGACCGCCGAAGAGATCTCCCAGCTGCTCTACCACCTGCAGGTCATGATGATCGCCAAGGGCATCACCCCGGCCGACGTCTACCGACATCTCTGAGTCGGCCTCCGTCACCCCCGTTCGTCACGCCGCTCGCGCGGCACCCCAGCAGACAGAGAACCCCATGCTCCGCGTCGCAGTGCCCAACAAGGGATCGCTCAGCGAGACCGCCTCCGCCATGCTCGCCGAGGCCGGCTACACCGGTCGCCGAGACCCCAAGACCCTCCACGTCGAAGACCCGCGCAACGGCGTCGAGTTCTTCTACCTCCGTCCGCGCGACATCGCGACCTACGTGGGGTCGGGCGCCCTCGACGTCGGCATTACGGGCCGCGACCTGCTGCTCGACTCGCACTCGCCGGCCCACGAGGTCGCCCCCCTCGACTTCGGTGGCTCGACCTTCCGCTTCGCGGGCCCTCCCGGCCGTTTCGCCGATCTCCGCCAGCTCCAGGGCACCCGGGTCGCCACCAGCTACGCCGGCCTCGTCGGCTCGTTCCTCGAGAGTCACGGAGTCACGGCGACGCTCGTACCGCTCGACGGCGCCGTCGAGAGCGCGGTGCAGCTGGGCGTCGCCGACGCCGTGGCCGACGTCGTCTCGACCGGCGCCACCCTGCGTGCGGCGGGGCTCGAGATCTTCGGGCCGGTCATCCTCGAGTCGACCGCCGTCCTCATCTCGTCCGATGCCGAGGTCGACGGCCTCGCGGTCCTCCACCGTCGCCTGCAGGGCGTGCTCGTCGCCCGGCAGTACGTCCTGATGGACTACGACGTCCCGGTCGCCAAGCTCGACGCCGCGACCGCCGTGGCCGGCGGCATGGAGTCGCCGACCGTCTCCCCGCTGCACGATCGCGACTGGGCCGCCGTCCGTGTGATGGTCCCGCGGTCCGACACGAACCAGGTCATGGACGCCCTCTACGACCTCGGTGCCCGGGCCATCCTGGTCAGCCCGATCCACGCCGCGAGGCTGTAGCCGTGCCCGCCGACGACGCGGTCGCCACCGGCGCGGTCGCTGCGGACGCGTCCCTCGCCGTCCGCGTCATCCCGTGCCTCGACGTGGCCGCGGGCCGCGTGGTCAAGGGTGTCAACTTCCTCGACCTGCGAGACGCGGGCGACCCGGTCGAGCTGGCCCGCACCTACTACGAGCAGGGTGCCGACGAGATCACCTTCCTCGACGTCACGGCCACGGTCGACGAACGGTCGACCACCTACGACGTCGTCCGGGCGACGGCCGAGCAGGTCTTCATCCCGTTGACGGTCGGTGGCGGCGTTCGCACCACAGACGACGTCGCGCGGCTGCAGGCGGCCGGGGCGGACAAGATCGGCGTGAACAGCGCCGCCATCGCCCGACCCGACCTCATCGGCGAGATCGCCGACCGGTTCGGAGCACAGGCGGTCGTCCTCTCGCTCGACGTCAAGCGGTCCACCGGCACCCCGTCGGGCTTCGTCGTCACGACCCACGGCGGCCGCACCGAGACGACCCTCGACGCGCTCACCTGGGCCCGTGAGGCCATCGAACGCGGGGCGGGCGAATTGCTCGTCAACTCGATCGACGCCGACGGCACCAAGCAGGGCTTCGACCTCGAACTCGTCCGTGCCATGCGCGACCTCAGTCGGGTGCCGGTCATCGCGTCCGGAGGCGCGGGTCGGCTCGAGCACTTCGCCCCCGCCATCGAGGCGGGTGCCGATGCCGTGCTCGCGGCCTCGGTCTTCCACAACGGCGAACTCACCGTCGGCCAGGTCAAGGACGAGCTGGCTCGATCCGGGGCGATCGTCCGCTGAAGCGGGCCGTCATTCCTCGGAAACCGCACCCGACCACGCGACACCGCACCGCACCGCACCACCGCATCGCACCGAGGAGCACACCATGACCGACCAGCTGACGCGTGAGACGGTCGAGCCCGTCGTCGCCCGTGCCCGGTTCGACGCGTCGGGCCTGCTGCCCGCCATCATCCAGCAGGAGGGCACGAAGGACGTGCTCATGATGGGTTGGATGGACGCCGAGGCGCTCCGCCGCACGCTCACCGAGGGGCGCGTCACCTTCTGGTCCCGGTCTCGTCAGGAGTACTGGCGGAAGGGCGACACGTCCGGTCACGCGCAGTTCGTCCGCGCCGCCGCCCTCGACTGCGACGACGACGTGCTGCTCGTCACCGTCGAGCAGATCGGTGCGGCCTGCCACACGGGTTCCCACTCCTGTTTCGAGGTCGACCCGCTCGAGCCGGCCACCGCCTCCTCGTCCCTGCCGTCCGGCGACACCGACCCCACCGGAGGCCTCCGTGGCTGACGCCCCGATCCGCACGTCGACGACCCGGGCCCAGTTCGACGCGCGGCTGGCCGGCCATCGGGTCGTCCCGGTCGTGCGCGACCTCTTCGCCGACGGCGAGACCCCGGTCGGGGTGTACCGCAAGCTGGCGGACGGCCGGCCCGGCAGCTTCCTGCTCGAGTCGGCGGCCCAGGGCGGCATCTGGTCCCGGTGGTCCTTCGTGGGCGTCTCGTCCTTCGGCGTCCTCACAGCCGACGACGGCGAGGCCCGGTGGATCGACTACGGCATCGACCGCGAGCGGGCCCTGGGCGACGCCACGGGCCGCCCGCTCGAGGTGCTCTCCGCCCTGCACCACCGGTGGGCCACCCCGCGCATCGACGGGATGCCGCCCCTCACCGGCGGCCTGGTCGGTTTCATCGGCTGGGAGGCCGTGCGCGAGCTCGAGCACCTGCCCGACGTGCCGCCGGCCGAGTTCACGGTGCCCTCGCAGGCGCTCAGCTTCGTCTCCGAGCTCGTGGCCCTCGACCACCGCACGGGTGCCGTCCTGCTCGTCGCGACCGCGTTGAACGACGGCACCGACGAGCCCGACGTCCTGTGGGCCGACGCGCAGTCGCGACTCGACGACCTGCAGTCCCGCCTCGCGGCCCCGAGCGAGGCCTTCCTGTCAGACGTCGACCTGACGGTCGAGGCCACGCCCACTCGACGCTCGACCGACGACGAGTACGCGCACGCCATCCAGCGGTCGAAGCAGTTCATTCACGACGGCGACGTCTTCCAGGTCGTCATCTCCCAGCGCTTCGACCACGAGGTCACGGCCGAACCGCTCGACGTCTACCGGGTGCTGCGGACGCTCAACCCCAGCCCGTACATGTACCTGGTGACGCTCGACGACGTGCAGGGCCGTCCGTACACCATCGTCGGCTCGTCGCCCGAGGCGCTGGTCAAGGTCGACGGCCGCCGGGCCTACACACATCCCATCGCCGGGTCGAAGCCCCGGGGCGCGTCGCCCGACGAGGACCAGCGCTACGCCGACGACCTCGCCTCGGACGAGAAAGAGCGCGCCGAGCACCTCATGCTGGTCGACCTGGCCAGAAACGACCTGCTCAAGGTGTGCACGCCCGGCACCGTCGAGGTCACCGAGTTCATGCAGGTCGAACGGTTCAGCCACATCATGCACCTCGTGTCCAGCGTCGAGGGCGACCTGGCCCCCGGCAAGGACGCCATCGACGCGTTCCGGGCCACCTTCCCGGCCGGGACGCTGTCGGGTGCCCCCAAGCCCCGGGCCCTCGAGATCATCGACGAGCTCGAGCCGGCCCAGCGCGGCGTCTACGGGGGAGTCGTCGGTTACTTCGACTTCGCCGGCTCGGCCGACGTCGCGATCGCCATCCGCACCGTCCTCCTGCAGGACGGCGTGGCCCGCGTCCAGGCGGGCGCCGGACTCGTCGCCGACAGCGACCCGGTCGCCGAGAACCAGGAGGCGCGCAACAAGGCCGCGGCCCCCTTGCGTGCCGTCGCGGTCGCCAACGCCATGACACGGCTGCACTGATGCCCGCTCGTCGCCTCAAGCTCACGACGATCCTGGCGGGCATCCTGCTCGCGGGGCTCGCCCTGCTGTCCTGGACGCAGGACTGGTTCCACGTCGTCGTCGCGTCACCCCAGGGTGGAGACCTGCCCCTCGCCGTCGCCGGCGACGTCGCCGGTGCGCCGCTGTCCGCCCTCTCGCTGGCCAGCCTGGCACTCTTCGGGGCGCTCACGATCGCCGGTCGGGTGTTCCGCGTCGTCCTGGGGGTGCTGCAGGTCGCGCTGGGAGTCAGCGTCGTCGTCACGACGGCGACGGCCCTGGCCGACCCCGTGCGCGCCTCGGGCAGCGCCGTGACGACCGCCACGGGCGTCGACGGCACCGACTCGATCCGGGGCATCGTCTCGTCGGTCGAGCCGACGGCCTGGCCCTGGCTCGGGCTGGTGGCCGGCGTGCTGGCCGCGCTCCTCGGCGTCGCCACCGTGCTCCTCGCGGGCGCCTGGCCCCAGGCCACCCGGAAGTACTCCGCGACGCGACTCGTCGCCGCAGATCCCGCGGCCGATCCCGCGGCCGCCTGGGACGCGCTCTCGGGCGGCGACGACCCGACCGACGCCCCCTCGCGCCCCGACGAGGGCGGGTCGAGCCCCACCGAGCCGGGCCGTACCCGGTAGACTCGGCCCCCGTACCGACCTGATCCAAGGAGCACTGTGAGCACGAACACGACGAGCACCCCCTCCGGTGGCGACGCGCCCCTGAAGAACGCCCCGGCGAAGGTCGACTCCGGCTCGAAGGGCCGCGACACCGAGACGGCCGACGACCTCGGGCACGGCAACTCGCCCGCGGCCTGGACCGCCGTGGTCATCATGCTGGTCGGCTTCGCCATCGGCACCCTGGCGTTCTTCCTCGACGTCCCGTGGATCGTCTGGGCTTCCGCCGGCCTGGTCGTCGTCGGACTGATCGTGGGTCTGGTGCTCAAGAAGGCCGGTTACGGAGTAGGCGGCCACCGCTACGTGCCGAAGGCCCACAACTAGGTGCTCGACGACCTGTACGCGGGTGCGGTGGCCGACGCCGCAGCACGCCGTGAGTCCCTTCCGTTCGCCGCCGTCGAGGCGGCAGCTCTGTCGCGCGACCCCGCCCTCGACGCCCGCGCCGCCCTCGCCCCGGCCGACCGCGTCAAGGTCATCGCCGAGGTCAAGCGTGCGAGCCCGTCTCGCGGCCACCTCTCGACCATCGCCGACCCGGCGTCGCTGGCCCTCTCCTACGCGGCCGGGGGAGCGAGCGCGATCAGCGTGCTCACCGAGGGCCGCAAGTTCAAGGGCTCTCTCGCCGATCTCGAAGCGGTCCGAACCGCCGTCGACGTCCCCGTCCTCCGCAAGGACTTCATCGCCGACGCGTACCAGGTCTTCGAGGCCAGGGCGGCCGGTGCCGACCTCGTCCTGCTGATCGTGGCCGGGCTCGAGCAGCCCCGTCTCGTCGAGTTGCACGACCTCGTGCGGCAGCTGGGCATGACGGCCCTGATCGAGGCGCACTCCGCCGACGAGGTGTCACGAGGCCTCGATGCCGGCGCCACCGTCCTCGGCGTCAACGCGCGCGACCTGACGACCTTCGAACTCGACCGTGACCTGTTCGGTCGCTTGTCCGACTCGATCCCGTCGGGCGTCACCCGCGTCGCCGAGTCGGCCGTCTCGTCTCCCGACGACGTCGCCCACTACCGTCGTTCGGGTGCCGACGTCGTTCTCGTGGGCGAGGCCCTCGTGACCCACGGCGACCCCGCCGACGCCATCACCCGCTTCCTGGAGGTCTGACCATGGCATTACGCGACGAGACGGGCCCGTACTTCGGTTCGTTCGGTGGGCGCTTCGTGCCCGAGTCCCTCGTGGCCGCTCTCGACGAGCTCGACGCGGCCTACAAGGCCGCAGCCGTCGACCCCGAGTTCGCCGCCGAGTTGACGGCTCTGCACGCCACCTACACGGGTCGGCCGTCGATCATCACCGAGGTGCCGCGGTTCGCCCAGCACGCAGGCGGCGCCCGCATCATCCTGAAGCGTGAAGACCTCAACCACACGGGCTCGCACAAGATCAACAACGTGCTCGGGCAGGCCCTGCTGGCCCGCAAACTCGGCAAGACCCGTCTGATCGCCGAGACCGGTGCGGGTCAACACGGCGTCGCCACGGCCACCGCGGCCGCCCTCTTCGGCATGGAGTGCGTCGTCTACATGGGGCAGGTCGACACCGAGCGCCAGGCGCTCAACGTCGCGCGGATGCGCCTGCTCGGGGCCGAGGTGGTCTCGGTCACGACCGGCTCCCGCACCCTCAAGGACGCCATCAACGACGCCATGCGCGACTGGGTCGCCAGCGTCGACACCACGCACTACGTGCTGGGCACCGTCGCCGGCCCGCACCCCTTCCCCGCCATGGTGCGCGACTTCCACAAGATCATCGGCGAAGAGGCCCGCCAGCAGGTCCTCGACCTGACCGGTGCGCTGCCCGACGCCGTCACGGCCTGCGTCGGCGGCGGCTCGAACGCGATGGGCATCTTCCATGCGTTCCTCGACGATCCCTCGGTCCGGCTCTTCGGCTTCGAGGCCGGCGGCGACGGCGTCGAGACGGGCCGCCACGCGGCCTCGATCACGCTCGGCCGCATCGGCAACCTGCAGGGCACCAAGTCCTACCTCATGCAAGACGAGGACGGTCAGACCCTCGAGAGCCACTCCATCTCGGCAGGTCTCGACTACCCGAGCGTCGGCCCGGAGCACGCCTGGCTGTCCGAGTCAGGTCGGGCCGAGTACCAGCCGATCACAGACGACGAGGCCATGCAGGCTTTCCGTCTGCTCTCGCAGACCGAGGGCATCATGCCGGCCATCGAGTCGGCACACGCCCTGGCGGGCACGATCAAGCTCGGCCTCGAGCACCCCGACTGGACGATCCTGGTCTCTCTCAGCGGGCGTGGCGACAAGGACGTCTCGACCGCGAGCCGGTACTTCGGCGTCCTCGACGAGAAGGCGCAGCAGCTGTGACCGCGCCGGGCGCCAGCAAGGTCGGCGACGCGATCCGGGCTCGGCGAGATGCCGGGAGCGGTGCCGTCGTGGGGTACCTGCCCGTCGGGTTCCCCGACCTCGACACGAGCATCGACGCCGCGGTGGCGATGGCCGAGAACGGCATCGACGTCATCGAACTGGGCATCCCGTACTCCGACCCGGTGATGGACGGGCCGGTGATCCAGGCTGCGACGCAGCGGTCCCTCGCCGAAGGGTTCCGCGTGCGCGACGTCTTCACGGCGATCCGCGAGATCACCTCGCGCGTCGACGCCCCCGTCATCCCCATGACCTACTGGAACCCGGTCGAGCAGTACGGCGTCCAGCGCTTCGCCGACGATCTCGCGGCCGCGGGCGGTGCCGGGCTCATCACCCCCGACCTGATCCCCGACGAAGCCGACGCATGGATGTCCGCCGCCCTGGCCGCCGATCTCGACCGCGTCTTCCTGGCCGCTCCGTCGTCCAGCGAATCGCGCCTCCGACAGGCCGTCGCGAGCAGTCGCGGCTTCGTCTACACCGTCTCGACGATGGGCATCACGGGTGCCCGCACCGACGTCGACGCAGCGGCCAGCACGCTCGTCGCCCGACTCCGCGAGGTGGGCGTCGAGAACGCCTGTGTCGGCCTCGGCATCTCCACCGCCCAGCAGGTCCGAGAAGTGCTCGAATACGCCGACGGTGCCATCATCGGTTCGGCCTTCGTGCGCGCCCTCGCCGACGGCGGGGTCGAACGCCTCGCCGAGGTCTCCGCCGACCTCTCGTCCGGCGCGGCCCCGTCCGCTTCCTGACCTTCTCGGGGCCGACGCCCTCGCGCTAGAGTCGTCATCCGTCGGGTGACCGACGCCCCGCACCCCTCCGAAAGGCACCACGCCCGTGTTCGTTCCCCTGAGCATCCCGAGCCCGTCGGCCGCCTGGCAGTACTTCGACGTCACCGCCTGGTTGAATTCGACCTTCGGGGCTTCGCTGCCCGGCTCGCTGCGCATCCACGCCTACGCCCTCTGCATCCTCGTCGGCATCGTCGCGGCGGTCGTCATCACGAACCACCGCCTCAACCGGCAGGGGGCCGAGAAGGGCATCGTCATCGACGTGGCCATCTGGGCCGTGGTCTTCGGCATCGCGGGGGGACGCCTCTTCCACGTCATCACCCACCCGGCGGACTACTTCTCGTCGCCCGACCAGTACATCCACGTCCTGTTCGTGTGGGAGGGCGGCCTCGCCATCTACGGAGCTCTCCTGTTGGGCGCCGTGGGCGTCTGGCTCGGCTGCCGCTTCACCGGTCTGCGGTTCACGGTGTTCGCCGACGCCCTCGCCCCCGGACTGCTCGTCGCGCAGGCCTTCGGACGCCTCGGCAACTGGTTCAACCACGAGCTCTTCGGCATGCCGACCGACCTGCCCTGGGGCCTCGAGATCGAGTCGACGAACGCCGCCTTCCCGACCGGCCTGCCCGAGGGCACGCTCTTCCACCCCACGTTCCTGTACGAGATCGTCTGGATGCTCGCCGGGGTCGCGATCCTGTTGCTCCTCGAGAAGAAGGCCCCGATGCAGTGGGGTCGGTCGCTCGCCTTCTACCTGATCTGGTACGGCATCGGCCGCGCCTGGTTCGAGTCGATCCGCACCGATCCCAGCCTCCTGTTCTTCGGCATCCGGACGAACGTCTGGATGAGCTTCTTCGCCGTCGTCCTCGGCATCGTCCTCTTCGTCGTCGCCGCACGTCGTCACACCGGCACCGTTCCCGGCCCCTACGTGCCCGGTCGCGCACCGAGCGAGCGGGCGTCTGCTGTAGACTCCGACGACACGTACACGGAGAACGACGAACCCGAGTTGGTCACCGTCGGCGCATCGGACGACAACACCGATCGCTCACCGCGTCCCTAGGTCGTCCACTCCACGACGACCGCGGGCCCGGCGCCCCACCGTCGTGGCGCCCGATCCTCTCCACCCCATCCCGGTGCGAACGATCCGCCCGCGACACGGTTCTGTGCACTCACCCGCGCCTCGTAAGATCGAGCGCAGTCGGCCCCTCCTGCCGGCGTGCACGCCCACGGTCGCCACGAGCCGACCTCTCCCGCCGAGTCGGGGCCGCCTACAGACCGCGGCCCCGTGAGGCACCTCGGGCCGACGTCGTCCCGCCCCCTGTCGGATCTCTTCGTGAGGACGGATTCCATGGCTCTCACGCCAGCACACCAGCAGTTCAGCACGGTCCCGGAGGCCAGCGGCCTGTACGACCCGCGCAACGAGAAGGACGCCTGCGGCCTCGCCATGGTCGCGACCCTCCGCGGAACCCCTGGCCACGACATCGTCGACACCGCCCTCCGCGCCCTTCGGAACCTTGAGCACCGAGGCGCCGTCGGCTCCGACGCCGGCACCGGCGACGGTGCGGGCATCCTCTGCCAGGTGCCGGACGAGTTCCTCCGCCACGAGGTCGACTTCGACCTGCCGCCGGCAGGTCAGTACGCGGTGGGCATCGCCTACCTGCCTCTCGACGAGCAGGAGCGCTCCGAGCTGAAGACGGGCATCGAGCGCATCGCCGACCTCGAGCACCTCGACGTGCTCGGCTGGCGCGAGGTCCCCGTCCGACCCGAAGAGCTGGGCACTCTCGCGCGGAACGCCATGCCCGCCTTCGAGCAGCTCTTCGTCGCCAGCAGGCACCACGACGCCGACGGCGTCCCGCTCGCCGGAGTCGCGCTGGACCGCCAGGCGTTCCGGCTGCGCAAGCGTGCCGAGCGCAAACTCTCGGCCTACTTCACCTCGCTGGGCAGCCGGACCATGGTCTACAAGGGCATGGTCACCACGTTGCAGCTGGAGCCGTTCTACCCCGACCTGAGCGACGAGCGCTTCGCGTCCAAGCTCGCCATCGTGCACTCTCGCTACTCGACGAACACGTTCCCGTCCTGGCCGCTGGCGCAACCGTTCCGCATGATCGCGCACAACGGCGAAATCAACACGGTGCGGGGCAACCGCAACTGGATGCGCGCCCGTCAGTCCCAGCTCGAGAACGAGCTGATCGGCGACCTCAAGCCCATCCTCCCGATCGTCAGCCCGGGGGCGAGCGACTCGGCGTCGTTCGACGAGGTCGTCGAACTGCTCAGCCTGACCGGCCGGTCGCTGCCGCACGCGGTCATGATGATGGTGCCCGAGGCGTGGGAGAACCAGGTCGACATCGACCCCACCCTGCGCGACTTCTACGAGTACCACTCCATGCTCATGGAGGCGTGGGACGGCCCGGCGGCCATCACGTTCACCGACGGCACGCACGTCGGTGCCACCCTCGACCGGAACGGTCTGCGCCCGGGCCGCTACCTCGTCACCGACGACGGCCTCGTGGTCCTCGCGAGCGAGATCGGCGTCATCGACGTCGATCCCGCCAAGGTGGTCCGCAAGGGTCGGCTCCGCCCCGGCAAGATGTTCCTGGTCGACACCGAGGCCGGGCGCATCATCGAGGACGACGAGATCAAGCGCGATCTCGCCACGGCGGCGCCGTACGGCGAGTGGCTCGCCGAGGGACGCATCCACCTCTCCGAGCTGCCCGAGCGTGAGCACATCGTGCACACCCCCGCGTCGGTCACCCGCCGTCAGCGCACCTTCGGGTACACCGAAGAAGAGGTCCGCATCCTGCTGACCCCGATGGCGAAGACCGGTGCGGAGCCCCTGGGGGCCATGGGAAGCGACACGCCGATCGCCGTCCTGTCGGAGCGCCCGCGCCTCCTGTTCGACTACTTCACGCAGCAGTTCGCCCAGGTGACGAACCCGCCTCTCGACTCGATCCGCGAGTCGGTGGTCACGTCGCTCAAGCTGGGCCTCGGCCCCGAGCGGAACCTGCTCGCCGCGACTCCAGAGCACGCCCGTCAGGTGATCCTGGACTTCCCGGTCATCGACAACGACGAGCTCGCGAAGATCCAGCACATCGACCCGAGCCCCGGGTCCCGCAAGACGTCGACCATCCGTGGGCTCTACCGGGCGGACAAGGGTCCGCGGGCGCTCGAGAAGCGCATCGCCGCCATGTGCAACGAGGTGGACGACGCCATCGAGGCCGGCGCCGAGTTCATCGTGCTCTCCGACCGCGACTCGAACGCCGACTTCGCCCCCGTACCGTCGCTCCTCATGATCGCCGCGGTTCACCATCACCTGATCCGCACCGAGAACCGCATGAAGGTCGGCCTGATCGTCGAGGCCGGCGACGTGCGCGAGGTGCACCACGTGGCCACCCTGATCGGCTACGGCGCGTCCGCGGTCAACCCGTACCTCGCGATGGAGACCTGCGAGAACCTCGTGCGCGCGGGCATGATCACGGGGTTGAGCCCCGAGGACGCCGTGCACAACCTCATCAAGGCGCTCGGCAAGGGTGTGCTGAAGATCATGTCGAAGATGGGCATCTCGACGGTGTCGAGCTACGCCGCGGCACAGGCGTTCGAGGCCGTGGGCCTCAGCCAGGAGTTCGTCGACACCTACTTCACCGGAACCTCGTCGATGCTCGGCGGCGTCGGCATCGACGTCATCGCGGCCGAGAACAAGCAGCGTCACACGAGCGCCTACCCCAGCGACGGCTCCGTCATCGCCCACGAGCGGCTGGCCACGGGCGGCGAGTACCAGTGGCGCCGCGAGGGCCCTCGTCACCTCTTCAACCCCGACACCGTGTTCCGGCTGCAGCACGCCACGCGCACGCGCCGCTACGACATCTTCCGTGAGTACACCAAGCTGGTCGACGACCAGGCCGAGCAGCTGATGACGCTGCGCGGGCTGTTCCGGCTCAAGCACGGCGTGCGGCCGCCCGTACCGCTCGACGAGGTCGAGCCCATCGAGGCGATCGTCAAGCGGTTCTCGACAGGGGCGATGAGCTACGGCTCGATCTCGCAAGAAGCCCACGAAACGCTCGCGATCGCGATGAACCGCCTCGGCGGGAAGTCCAACACCGGCGAGGGCGGTGAGGACGTCGACCGTCTGCTCGACCCCGAGCGCCGCAGTGCCGTCAAGCAGGTGGCCTCCGGCCGGTTCGGCGTCACGAGCATGTACCTGACGCACGCCACCGACATCCAGCTGAAGATGGCGCAGGGCGCCAAGCCCGGCGAGGGCGGTCAGCTGCCGCCGACCAAGGTCTACCCCTGGGTCGCGCGCACCCGCCACGCCACGGCGGGCGTGGGCCTCATCTCGCCGCCGCCGCACCACGACATCTACTCGATCGAAGACCTGAAGCAGCTCATCTTCGACGTCAAGCGTGCCAACCCCAAGGCCCGCGTCCACGTCAAGCTCGTGAGCCAGTCGGGCATCGGTGCCGTCGCGGCGGGGGTCACGAAGGCCCTGGCCGACGTCGTGCTCGTGTCCGGTCACGACGGGGGCACCGGCGCCAGTCCGCTGAACTCGCTGAAGCACGCGGGCACGCCCTGGGAGATCGGCTTGGCCGAGACCCAGCAGACCCTGATGCTGAACGGGATGCGCGACCGTGTCGTCGTGCAGGTCGACGGTCAGATGAAGACCGGTCGCGACGTCCTCATCGCCGCCCTGCTCGGCGGCGAGGAGTTCGGCTTCGCGACGGCGCCGCTCATCGTCGAGGGCTGCATCATGATGAGGGTCTGCCACCTCGACACCTGCCCGGTGGGCGTGGCGACGCAGAACCCCGAGCTCCGTGCCCGGTTCTCGGGCAAGCCCGAGTTCGTCGTCAACTTCTTCGAGTTCCTCGCCCAGGAGGTGCGTGAGTACCTGGCCGCCCTGGGGTTCCGCAGCCTCGACGAGGCCATCGGCCGGACGGACGTCCTCGACGTCGACCGCGCCGTCGACCACTGGAAGGCCTCGGGTCTCGACCTCGCCCCGGTGCTGGTCGGGCCGACCTTCGCCGACGACGAGCCCCGCCGCAACCACACCACGCAGGACCACGGCCTCGACGAGCACTTCGACGTCCAGTTGATCGAGCGCAGCGCCGACGTGCTCGAGAACGGCGGACACGTCGAGATCACCCTGCCCATCCGCAACACCGAGCGCGCGGTCGGCACCATGCTCGGGCACGAGGTCACCCTGCGACACGGCGAGCACGGGCTGCCCGACGGCAGCATCGAGATCAACCTCAGCGGTTCGGCCGGTCAGTCGCTCGGCGCCTTCCTGCCCTCCGGCATCACGCTGCGACTCGAGGGCGACAGCAACGACTACGTGGGCAAGGGCCTCTCCGGCGGCAACGTCGTCGTGCGCCCGCCCCGCGGCAGCGCGTTCGCCGCCGAGGAGAACGTCATCGCCGGCAACGTCATCGGCTACGGTGCCACCCAGGGCAGCATGTTCCTGCGCGGCATCGTGGGGGAGCGCTTCCTGGTCCGCAACTCCGGGGCCAGCGCGGTCGCCGAGGGCGTGGGCGACCACGCGCTCGAGTACATGACGGGCGGCCTCGCCGTCATCCTGGGCGACACGGGCCGCAACCTGGGTGCGGGCATGTCGGGAGGCACGGCCTACGTGCACCGGCTCAAGCCCGAACGGGTCAACGCCGAGGCGCTCGCGTCGGGTGAACTCGAACTCCACCCGCTCGGCAGCGCCGACGTCGAGATCCTCACCGATCTGCTGCAGCGGCACCTGACCGAGACCGGATCGCCCGTGGCCCAGCGCATGCTCGACGACCTCGACGCCATCATGGCGGAGTTCGTCAAGGTGCTGCCCCGCGACTACGCCGCCGTCCTCGCCACCCGGCAGACGGCCGTCGACGAGGGTCTCGACCCCGATGGCGACGAGACATGGAAGAGAATCCTGGAGGTGACCGGTGGCTGACCCCAAAGGCTTCCTGAAGACGCAGTCCCGCGAGCTGCCCAAGCGCCGACCCGTGTCGGTCCGGCTCATGGACTGGAAAGAGGTCTACGAGCAACAAGAGAGCGGTGAACTGCGTCGTCAGGCGGGCCGCTGCATGGACTGTGGTGTTCCGTTCTGCCACCAGGGCTGCCCGCTGGGCAACCTGATCCCCGAGTGGAACGACCTCATGTGGCGCGGCGAGGGCCGTCAGGCCGTCGAGCGATTGCACGCGACCAACAACTTCCCCGAGTTCACGGGTCGTCTCTGCCCCGCGCCGTGCGAGTCCTCCTGCGTGCTGGGGATCAACCAGCCCCCGGTGACGATCAAGCAGGTCGAGGTCTCGATCATCGACCAGGCCTTCGCCAACGGCTGGGTCACCCCGCACCCGCCCGAGCGCCTGACCGGCAAGACCGTCGCGGTGGTTGGTTCGGGCCCCGCCGGACTCGCGGCTGCCCAGCAGCTCACCCGCGCGGGCCACACGGTCGCCGTGTACGAGCGCGAGGACCGCATCGGCGGACTGCTGCGCTACGGCATCCCCGACTTCAAGATGGAGAAGAAGCAACTCGAGCAGCGCATCGCCCAGATGCAGGCCGAGGGCACGCGCTTCCGCGCCCGGGTCGAGATCGGCCGCGACATCGCCTGGGACGACCTCCGGGCCCGCTACGACGCCGTCGTCGTCGCGACGGGGGCCACGGTTCCCCGCGACCTGCCGATCCCGGGGCGCGATCTGTCCGGCATCCACTTCGCCATGGACTACCTCGTGCAGCAGAACAAGGCCGGCGCGGGCGACGCGGTGTCCGACCAGATCACGGCCGAGGGCAAGCACGTCGTCGTCCTGGGGGGCGGGGACACCGGTGCGGACTGCATCGGCACCGCGCACCGTCAGGGTGCTCTCTCGGTGACCAACCTCGCGATCGGCCAACAGCCGCCCGAAGAACGCCCCGAGGCCCAGCCGTGGCCGATGTTCCCCACGCTGTTCGAGGTGTCCAGCGCCCACGAAGAGGGCGGCGAGCGGGTCTACCTGGCCTCGACGGTCGAGTTCCTGACGAACGAGGTCGGAGAGGTGCGGGCCATCCGCGTCGCCGAGACCGAGTACGTCGACGGGCGGCGGGTCCCCAAGGCCGGCACCGAACGCGAGGTCCCCGCCGACCTCGTCCTCCTCGCCCTCGGTTTCACCGGGCCCGAGCGCGACACGATCGAGGAGCAGCTGCGGCTCACCTTCGACGGTCACGGATCCCTCGAGCGCGGTGCCACGTACGAGACCGGCGAGCCCGGCGTCTTCGTGACCGGTGACGCCGGCCGCGGGCAGTCGCTCATCGTCTGGGCGATCGCCGAGGGTCGGGCCACGGCCTCGGCCGTCGACGCCTACCTCGAGGGCGAGACCGTGCTGCCCTTCCCGGTGAAGCCCACCGATCGGTCGATCTCGGTCTGATCCGGCCTTCCGACGGGAATAGGGTGGGAGTCGGGCTGTAGTCGTCCCACCCCCTTTCCCCCCACACGAACGGAACACATGAGACGCGCAAAGATCGTCGCCACCCTCGGGCCGGCGACGTCGAGCTACGACGACATCCGGGCGATCATCGACGCCGGCGTCGACGTCGCCCGCATGAACCTCAGCCACGGCAGCTACGACGTCCACGAGGGCGTCTACGCGAACGTCCGCCAGGCGTCCGCTGACTCGGGCCGCGCCGTCGCGGTCCTCGTCGACCTGCAGGGCCCCAAGATCCGTCTCGGCAAGTTCGCAGACGGCCCCCACGACCTCGAGGTCGGCGACGTCTTCAAGATCACCACCGACGAGATCCTGGGCTCTAGAGAGATCTGCGGCACGACGTTCAAGGGGCTTCCCGACGACGTCAAGGCGGGCGACCCGCTCCTGATCGACGACGGTCGCGTCAAGCTCCGCGTCCTCGAGACCGACGGCACCGTCGTGACGACCGAGGTCGTCGTCGCCGGCACCGTCTCGAACAACAAGGGCATCAACCTCCCGGGCGTGGCGGTCAACGTCCCCGCCCTCTCCGACAAAGACGAGGCCGACCTGCGCTGGGGCCTCCAGCTGGGTGCCGACCTGATCGCCCTCTCGTTCGTGCGGGACGCGGACGACGTCGTGCGCGTGCACGAGATCATGGCAGAAGAGGGCCGCAAGGTCCCCGTCTACGCGAAGATCGAGAAGCCCCAGGCCGTCGACAACCTCGAGGCGATCATCGACGCGTTCGACGGCATCATGGTCGCCCGCGGCGACCTCGGCGTCGAGCTGCCCCTCGAGGCCGTGCCCATCGTGCAGAAGCACGCGGTCGAGCTGTCTCGTCGCATGGCCAAGCCGGTCATCGTCGCCACGCAGATGCTCGAATCGATGATCTCGAGCCCGATCCCCACGCGCGCCGAGACCTCCGACGTCGCCAACGCCGTCCTCGACGGCACCGACGCGGTCATGCTCTCGGGCGAGACGAGCGTCGGTGAGTACCCCGTCATCACGGTGCAGACCATGGCGCGCATCGTCGCCTCCACCGAAGAGCACGGTCTCGAGCGCATCCCCCCGCTGGGTACCCGTCCTCGCACCCAGGGTGGCGCCATCACTCTGGCCGCGGCCGACGTCGCCGAGTTCGTCCAGGCGAAGTTCCTCTGCGTCTTCACCGAGTCGGGTGACTCGGTCCGTCGCATGTCGCGTCTGCGCCACTCGATCCCCATCCTGGCCTTCACTCCCAACGAGGCCATCCGTCGCCGCATGGCGATCAGCTGGGGCGTGCAGTCCTACCTGGTCGAGACCGTCACGCACACCGACGCGATGTTCGCGCAGGTCGACGACATCCTGCTCGGCAACGACCTCGCCGAGTCGGGCGACAAGGTCATCGTGATCGCCGGGTCCCCCCCCGGGATCGCGGGCTCGACCAACGACCTCCGGGTGCACCGTGTGGGCGACGCCCACGGCGAGGCCGCCCCGGCGTACGCGTCGCAGCCCTGACACACCGCGAGATTCCTGGCGAAGCCGGGGCGATCCCACCGGATCGTCCCGGCTTCGTCGTGTCCGCGGGGCGTACGCTCACCGCATGTCCGTGGACGCCCGACACCCCTCGTGCTTCGAGTTCGAGGCCCGCTTGTACGTCGTGCCGTCGTGGAGCGGTCACGGCGTGGCCGAGACTCGACGCAGCCTCGGTCCCGAGATCCAGGAGACGGACCGAGGAGGCGCGAGTCCGGGCCGGTGGGCGGCCCTCGGCGCGCTCGTGGGCGGCTCGTTCCTCGGGGGAGTGGCCGCGACCGTGTGGCGGGTCAACGGCCTCTGGGCTCTGTCGCTGATCTTCGTCGTCGGGGCCGCCGTCGGGGCCGTGCTCGCTGTCGGTACCCGGACCATCTTCCGAGAGGGCGAGGCGGACCCGGCGTCTGAGGTCTCTGCCCCGAGACCGACGGAGGGACGCCTGCCGGCGGTCGAGGTCCCCTGGGACGTGGCCCGTGCCGCTCCCGAGGACTCGACCGGGGACGAACTCGTCCTCTGGTCGACCCTGACCAGCCGATATCGCGAAGCGAGGGAGGCATTGGTCGCCGGTGGAGGCGAGGACGACCGCTTCACGGACCCCGGTGAGGCCGGAGCACGGATCGCCGAGTGGGAGACCGCCTACCGGACGGCGAGCCGGGACTACGAACCGGTGGCGCGCCTCCTCGGCTTCACGTTGCCCTGAGGGCACGAACCCGACGGTCGGGCCCCGCGGGTCGGGGCCGAGGACGGAGAAAGCCCCGACCCGCAGAAGCGGATCGGGGCTCTCGATTCAGTGGCGGGCGAACCCGCCGACTGACGGCGTCACGAGGACGTCACCGAGTCAGATGACGCGGATGTTCTCAGCCTGGAGGCCCTTGTTGCCCTGAGCCGTGTCGAACTCGACCTTCTGGTTCTCTTCCAGGTTGCGGTAGCCGTCGCCGGCGATCGCGGAGAAGTGCGCGAAGACGTCAGTGGTTCCGTCGTCGGGGGTGATGAAGCCGAAGCCCTTTTCGGAGTTGAACCACTTAACGGTGCCTGTTGCCATTTTTCTATTTCCTTCAATCAGGGTTGTCGATCTCGATTTCGAGATCGCTCGTCGCGGTGCCTTTTTGTCCGCTCCCTCTGAGAACGACGCCACCGTCGGAACCCCTCTCGGTGAGAGGAGGCCTTCGGCACGTCGCGAGATACAAATGCGTAACACAACAACCAGTTCCATCAGCGTAGTGCACGGAGGCCCACGGGCACACCCTCTGAGCAGAACTCGTCTCGGCGTGTCGGCCCGATGACCGCACGAGGCAAGGAGATCCACATCTCGTCGGCACGGCCACGACGAGGCTGTCGCTCGTTCGCCTAGGGGGGCTGGTGCCGGATGTGGGACTCGAACCCACACGCCCTCACGGACAGAGCATTTTGAGTGCTCCGCGTCTGCCATTCCGCCAATCCGGCGCACAACAACCAGGTCGACAATACCGTAGGCTTCACGTCGTGAGTGACCAGGAAGCAACCCCAGCAGCACCCCGTCGCGTCGTCGTGGCCGAAGATGAGTCCCTCATCCGCCTCGACATCGTCGAGATCCTCCGCGACAACGGTTTCGAGGTGGTGGGCGAAGCCGGAGACGGCGAGACCGCCGTCGCCCTCGCGACCGAGCTGCGCCCCGACCTCGTCATCATGGACGTCAAGATGCCGCAGCTTGACGGCATCTCCGCCGCCGAGCGGCTCTCGAAGGCGCACATCGCGCCGGTCGTCCTGTTGACCGCGTTCAGCCAGAAAGAGCTCGTCGAGCGGGCGAGCGAGGCCGGTGCTCTCGCATACGTCGTGAAGCCCTTCACGCCCAACGATCTGCTGCCCGCGATCGAGATCGCCCTCTCGAGGTACGCGCAGATCATCACGCTCGAGGCCGAGGTCGCCGACCTGGTCGAACGGTTCGAGACCCGCAAGCTCGTCGACCGTGCGAAGGGCCTGCTGAACGAGAAGATGGGGCTCACCGAGCCCGAGGCCTTCCGGTGGATCCAGAAGGCTTCCATGGACCGCCGTCTGACGATGCACGACGTGGCCCAGGCGATCATCGAACAGCTCAGCGCCAAGAAGTAGTCGTTCGCGACGACAGAAGGCCCGCCCCGACGATCGGGGCGGGCCTTCTCGCGTCGGCGGCCTAGTCTCGGGCGTCCGTGAGGTAGTTGGTGATGCGGACCGTCGACAGGAGGCGGCCGCGGTCGTCGGTCATGACGACCTGGTGCGTGGTCAGGGTGGAGCCGAGGTGCAGGGCCGTGCAGGTGCCCGTCACCCAGCCGGTCGCAGCCGACCGACTGTGACTGGCGTTGAGTTCGATGCCCATGGCGACGCGGCCGGCCCCGGCGTGGACGTTCGCCGCGACCGACCCGAGGGTCTCGGCCAGGACGACGTGCGCGCCACCGTGCAGGATGCCGACCGGCTGCGTATTCCCCTCCACGGGCATCCGACCCACGGCCCGCTCGGCGCTCATCTCGTCGATGACGATGCCCATCTTCTCGGCGAGAGCGCCGACACCCCGACGGCGGAACAGCTCGACGGCGGCGGCGCTCAGGGACGCCTCCGACGAGACGGTCCTCTCGGCGTCGTTCGGGACGGCGGACGGACTGCTCATGGTTCTCCGGGTGATCGGACCGAGGCGCCCGGCGACGGTGTCGGGGGTGCCCGCTAGGCTGACGTGGTGACGGACGACACGAAGCCTACCCTCCTGGTCATCGACGGCCATTCCCTCGCTTTCCGGGCCTTCTACGCCCTCCCGGTCGACAGTTTCGTGAACCGCGAAGGCCAACACACCAACGCCATCCACGGCTTCATCTCGATGCTGCTCAGCCTGCTCAAGGCCGAGAAGCCGACGCATCTGGCCGTCGCGTTCGACATCTCGCGATTCTCCTTCCGCACGCGTGAATATCCCGAGTACAAGGGCACCCGGTCCGAGACCCCTCCCGAGTTCGTCGGCCAGATCCCCCTCCTGCAAGAGGCGCTGCACGCCATGGGCATCACGACCATCACGAAAGAGGACTTCGAGGCCGACGACATCCTCGCGACGCTCGCCACCCGCGGTCGCGACGACGGGTACCGGGTGTTGGTGGTGTCCGGCGACCGCGACGCCATCCAGATGGTCAACGACGACGTCACCCTCCTCTACCCCTCGGCCAGAGGCGTCAGCGAGCTCACCCGATACGACCGCGACAAGGTCTTCGAGCGGTACGGCATCGAGCCCCACCAGTACCCCGAGGTCGCCGCACTGGTCGGCGAGACGAGCGACAACCTCATCGGCATCGACAAGGTGGGGGAGAAGACCGCCGTCAAGTGGATCAACCTCTACGGCGGTCTCGACGAAATCCTCGCGCGGGCAGACGAGATCAAGGGTGTCGTCGGGCAGAAGCTGCGCGAACAGAAAGAGAACGCCGTCCGCAACCGCCGACTGAACCGCCTCGTCACCGACGTCGAGCTCCCGGTGGGCCCCGGCGACCTCGAACGCCGGGGCATCGACGAGGCCGCCGTCCGCGAGCTGTTCGACAAGCTGCAGTTCCGCACCCTGCTCGAGCGCGTCCTGGCCCTGTCGGAATCGACCGACCCGTCTGCCGCCAACTCGGGCGAGCCGGCCGTGACGGCGGCACCCGAGGGCCTCCCGGTCGTCCGCACCCTCATCGACGAAGAACTCGCCTTCTGGCTGAAGAAACACGCGTCCGATCGCGAGAAGCCCGTCGGCCTGACGGTCGAGTACGGCGCGGACGGCATCGTCGGGCTCGGCATCTCGTCCCTCGACGAGTCGGCGTACGTACCCTGGGCCGCGGGTCGCGGAGACTACGTCGCGCTCGAGGCCTGGCTCGACGACGCCACGCCCAAGGTGGTCCACGACGCGAAGCGGGCTTACAAGGCCCTCTCCCGCGCAGGCCTGACCTTGACGGGCATCGTCGGCGACCCCCGGGTCGCCGCCTGGCTGCTGCGCCCGGGCCGCACCTCCTTCGCGCTCTCCGACCTCGTCTACGAACAGCTGGGCGAGACCCTGCCCGTCGGCGACCCCAACCAGCTCGTGTCGGGCGACGACGACGTCAACGTGGCCTCCGAGGCCTGGTACGTCCTCCGACTGTCCGATTCGCTGGTGAGAGCCCTCGACGAAGGCTCACGACGGGTGCTCACCGAGATCGAGCTTCCGCTCGTCCCGGTGCTCGGCGACATGGAGCTCACGGGTGTCGCCGCCGACCGCGACACGCTCAAGGCGCTCTCGCTGCGGTTGGGCGAGCAGGCCGGCGAGTTGGCGTCGGCCGCCTTCGCCGAGATCGGACGAGAGGTCAACCTCGGCTCGCCCAAGCAACTCCAAGAGGTGCTCTTCGAGCAACTCGAGATGCCCAAGACCCGGGCGACCAAGACGGGCTACTCGACCGACGCCGCCTCCCTGGCCGATCTCCAGGAGAAGCACCCTCACCCCTTCCTCGACCTGTTGTTGAAGCATCGCGATGCGACGAAGCTGCGCCAGATCATCGAGACCCTCGAGAAGTCGATAGCCGACGACTCCCGCATCCACACGACCTACGACCAGACGGGCACGACGACCGGGCGCATCTCGTCCGTCGACCCCAACCTCCAGAACATCCCGGTCAAGGCCGCCGTCGGTCGCGAGATCCGCGCGGCGTTCGTGCACGGCCCCGACTACGAGACGCTCCTCACGGCCGACTACTCGCAGATCGAGATGCGCATCATGGCGCACCTCTCAGGTGACGAGGGGCTGATCCAGGCGTTCAACGAGGGCGAAGACCTGCACCGCTTCGTCGGTGCCCGCATCTTCGGGGTGGAACCCGCCGACGTCACCCCTGCCATGCGCACCAAGGTCAAGGCCATGTCCTACGGCCTCGCCTACGGTCTCAGCGCCTTCGGCCTGTCGAAGCAGCTGCGCGTCGAGACGGCCGAGGCCCGCCAGCTCATGACCGACTACTTCGCCCGGTTCGGTGCCGTGCGCGAGTACCTCCGCAACGTCGTCGAGCAGGCAAGGGAAGACGGTTACACCGAGACCATCTACGGTCGTCGCCGCCCCTTCGCCGACCTCAAGTCCCCGAACCGCGTCCTGCGCGAGAACGCCGAGCGGGCCGCGTTGAACGCGCCCATCCAGGGCTCGGCGGCCGACATCATGAAGATCGCCATGCTCGGCGTCCGATCCGAACTCGACGAGCGCGAGATGGGCTCGCGGGTGCTGCTCCAGGTGCACGACGAACTCATCGTCGAAGTCGCACCGGGCGAGGTCGACGACGTGCGCGAGATCGTCCGCCGTCGCATGAGCGGCGCTGCCGACCTGCGCGTGCCGCTCGACGTCAGCGTGGGCCTCGGCGAGAGCTGGGACGCAGCCGCCCACTGAGCCCACGACTCGGAGGCCCCGTGCCGACGCTCACCCGGGCGCGGGCCCGGGCCCGGCCCGCGCTCGAGCGGCGACGGATGCCGCCGGGTCGGATACTTCTGCAGTTCCGAACCCGCGCCTCCTCGTCCCTGGCAGGCACACACCTGGGCCCGGATGCCTCGCTCGGGCACCCGATGCCCACTCATCGGGCATCTCTCTGCCCATCGGGCAGCGAAACGCCTCGGACCCGGGCACAAACGGACACGACACGCGGCACAGACTTGACCGGGCCACACAAACGGACTTATATAAGCGCAGATCAACAGCAGTTGAACTCCTTCCGCACTTCCGCACCACCGGTCAGCCCTCGAGGCGACCGTGCAGTCCGACGACGAGGTCTCCCATGTACGCACCGGAGCGTCACCAGCAGATCCTCGACACCGCCCTGTCCCGGGGCCGGGTCGAGGTCGCCGGTCTCGCGCGAGAGCTCTCCGTCGCGCCCGAGACCGTGCGCCGTGACTTGACTGCCCTCGAGCGCCGGGGCGTCCTGCGCCGCGTGCACGGGGGCGCCATCGCCATGGAGCGGCTCGGCATCGAGCCCCCCGTGGTCGACCGCGAGGGGACGGCCGCGTCCGAGAAGGAGCGCATCGCCCGCGCAGCTCTCGACGAACTGCCCGACGGCGGCTCCATCATCGTCGACGCCGGCACCTCGACCATCCGCCTCGCCGAACTGCTGCCCCTCGACCGCGAGCTGACCGTGGTCACGCACTCCCTCGCCGTCGCCACCATCCTGATCAGCCGACCGAACGTCACGCTGCACCTGCTCGGCGGTCTCATCCGCACCCGCACGTACTCGGCCGTGGGGGACTGGACGCGGGCGCAGATCGCCGACGTCTTCGCCGACGTCGCGTTCATCGGCACGAACGGCGTGTCGGTGGAGCGCGGCATCAGCACCCCCGATCTGGCGGAGGCGCGGGTCAAGCGCGCGCTCATCGCCGCGTCGCGACGCACCGTCGTCCTCGCCGACCACACCAAGTTCGGTCGCGAGGACTTCGCCAAGGTCGCGCCGCTCACCGACGTCGACACCGTCATCACCGACTCCGGCGTTGACGCCGAGCTGGCCGACGACGTCGAGCAGGCCGGCCCCCGGGTCGTGATCGCATGACGCGAATCCGACCGGCCACCCTCGTACCACCCCGACGCACCACAGCACCCCACACCACCTCCACCACCCCACATCCCTCTCGTCGCTGAGAGCAACAAGGAGAAGTCCTCACCATGTCCGAATTCACCCCCACCGTCACCGGTACGGGAGCCCGAGCGCGCGTCCAGCGCTTCGGTGGCTTCCTGGCCGGCATGATCATGCCGAACATCGGCGCCTTCATCGCCTGGGGCCTCATCACGGCCCTCTTCATCCAGACCGGTTGGACGCCGGTTCCCCAGCTCGGCGGATTCGGCGAGATGTCGGACGGCACGCCGTGGCCCGGTCTCGTCGGCCCGATCATCAAGTACCTCCTGCCGATCCTGATCGCCTACACGGGTGGTCGCATGGTCCACGGTCAGCGCGGTGCCGTCATCGGTGCCGTCGCCGTCAT
Organism: Frigoribacterium sp. AP1; assembly: GCF_056680555.1. NCBI lineage: Bacteria > Bacillati > Actinomycetota > Actinomycetes > Micrococcales > Microbacteriaceae > Frigoribacterium > Frigoribacterium sp. AP1. Next base: position 2,995,954 of record NZ_CM155288.1, on the reverse strand, counting down.
GGGCGTCATCGTCGCCACCGACGTGCCGCAGTTCCTCGGCGCGATGATCGTCGGCCCGCTCGCCGCCTGGGTCCTGAAGCAGTTCGACAAGCTCGTCGACGGCCGCATCAAGTCCGGCTTCGAGATGCTCGTCAACAACTTCTCGCTCGGCATCATCGGTGGCGCCATGGGCGTCCTGGCCTTCTTCGGCCTCGCCCCCGTCACCACGGCGATCACGAACGTCTTCGGTGGCGCCGTCGGGTTCCTCGTCGACCGCGGCCTGCTGCCCCTGGCGTCGATCATCATCGAGCCCGCCAAGGTGCTGTTCCTCAACAACGCCATCAACCAGGGCATCCTGACCCCGCTCGGTGGCACGCAGGTGCAAGAGGCCGGCAAGTCGATCCTCTTCATGCTCGAGTCGAACCCCGGCCCGGGCCTCGGCATCCTCCTCGCGTACCTCTTCTTCGGTCCGCGCGCCATCCGCCCCTCGGCCCCGGCCGCGATCATCGTCCACTTCTTCGGCGGCATCCACGAGATCTACTTCCCGTACGTGCTCATGAAGCCGATCCTGCTCGTCGCCGCCGTCCTCGGTGGCGCGACCGGCATCGCGACCTTCGCGCTCTTCAACGTCGGCCTCGTCGGTCCCGCCTCGCCCGGCAGCATCATCGCCTACACGCTCGTCGCCGCCCGCGGGGACCTTCTCCCGATCTACCTGGGTATCCTGCTCTCGGCGGCCGTCTCGTTCGTCGTCTCGTCCCTCCTGATGGGCTTCGGCCGCAAGGAGAACCGCGAGGCCCGTGCCGAGGACGCCGCCGCGCAGGAGCAGGCTCTCGCCGACGCCCAGGCCGCCACCGCGGCCAACAAGGCCACCAGCAAGGGCACCGCGGCACCCACCGCCTAGCCCGCCCGCACCACCAGTCAGCACCACCACCACACAAGGAGAAGGTCATGGCAACCCTCGACGGTTCCAGCATCAAGAAACTCATCGTCGCGTGCGACGCGGGCATGGGCAGCAGCGTCATGCTGGCGTCCACGCTCAAGAAGCAGCTGAAGAAGAGCGGTGTCACCGTCGAGCACTCGCCCGTCGCGTCGATCCCATCGGATGCCGACGTCGTCGTCACCCAGAACAACCTGGCCGAGCGGGCCCGCGGTGTCGTGCCGAACGTGCCCGTCGTGCCGTTCCAGCTGTTCATGGGAGACCCCAACGTCGCCAAGGTCGTCAAGGCGATCCAGGACGGCTCGACGGTCGAGGTCTGACGATGACCGACCAGCAGGCACCCGAGCTCTCGGCGCTCCTCGCCGAGTCGTCCATCCGACTCGACGAGGTCGCCGCCTCGCGTGACGAGGCCATCCGCAAGACGGGTCAGGCGCTCATCGACGCGGGCGCGATCGACGAGTCGTACGTCGACGCGATGTTCGAGCGTGAGAACTCGGTGTCCACCTACGTCGGCGAGGGTGTGGCGATCCCGCACGGCACCCTCGCCGGCAAGGACTCGGTCAAAGAGGACGCCCTCGTCGTCCTGCGGTTCCCGGTCCCGGTCGACTGGGACGGCAACGAGGTCTCGGTCACGGTCGGCATCGCCGCCAAGGGCAACGGCCACATCGCGATCCTCAGCCAGCTGGCCAGCATCCTGATGGACCCCGACAAGGCCGCTGCCCTGCGCGGCTCGACCACGACCGCCGAGGTCTACGAGCTGCTCGCGTCGACCGACGACGACGACTGACCCCCACCCCCTCCAGAGGAGAAGACATGCCAGAACGTTCCGTCACCATCGCCTCGAGCGTCGGGCTGCACGCCCGTCCCGCCTCGTTGTTCAGCCAGGCCGCCGGCAAGACCGGCGCCAAGGTCACGCTGACCTCCGCGGCCGGCAAGAGCGTCAACGCCGCCAGCATCCTCGGCGTGCTCTCGTTGGGCATCGGCCACGGTGAAGAGGTCGTCGTCGCGACCGAGGGCGACAACGCCGAGGCCGCCCTCGACGAGCTCGTCGCGCTCCTCGCGACCGACCTCGACAAAGAGTAGGCACCAGCACCGAGACGGGGCGCCCGCCGACCAGAGTCGGCGGGCGCCCCGTTCGTCGTGGGACCCGAGGAGGCGCGGTGCGGGCCCTCCGGCACCGCGCCTCCTGCGTCACTAGGCTCGTCGGCATGACCGATCCCGCGACGACTCCGACCCCGCGCACCCCGACCCCCGTAGACGGGGTCGCCGAACGCTGGGTGGACACCCTCTGCGAGCTCGACCCCACCACCGCGACCTGGATCGGCCGTGAGGGCCGCACCGGCGAGTACGGCGACTACTCGCCCGAGGGTCACGCACGCCGCGTCGAGGCCGTCCGAGCCGCTCTGGCCGAACTGCGGAGCACCGCCCCCGTGGACGACGTCGACCGCGTCACCCGGGACGACCTGACAAGCGAGCTCCAGCTCGACCTCGAGTACGCCGAGCAGCGACTCGAACTGCGCGACCTGAGCGTCATCGCGTCGCCGGCACAGGGCATCCGCGAGGTGTTCGACCTGATGCCGACCACGTCCGAGGGAGACTGGGTCGACGTCGCGTCCCGCCTCGGTCGGGTTCGGACCGCCGTCGACCAGTACGTCGAGACGTTGCGTGCCGGCATCGCCGGGGGAGTGACCCCCGCCCGCCGCCAGGTCGAGAAGGTGGCCGAGCAGTGCGCCCGCATCGGTGCCGCCGACGGCTTCTTCACCGAGTTCGTCGGCGGAGCCCGGCTCGGCGACGGCAGCGAACCCGGCGCGGCGCTGGCTCGGGACCTCGCGTCGGGCGCCTCGTCCGCCGCAGAGGCCTACGTCGACCTGCGACGGTTCCTTCTCGACGAGCTGCTCCCCGCCGCCACCACCGTGGACGCCGTCGGACGCGACGCCTACGCCCTGCACTCGCGACGGTTCCTGGGAGCGACGGTCGACCTCGACGAGACCTACGAATGGGGGATCGACGAGCTGGCCCGGATGACGAGTGAACAAGAGGCCGTCGCACGTCAGATCGAACCCGGGGCGTCGGTCTCCCGGGCCATCGAGCTGCTCGACACCGACCCCGCACGCCAGCTCGTGGGCACCGACGCCCTCCGCGCCTGGATGCAAGAGCTCAGCGACCGGGCCGTCGCCGAGTTGGGGCGCGACCAGTTCGACATCCCCGAGCCTGTCCGCCGGCTGGAGTGCCGCATCGCACCGACGAAGGACGGTGGCATCTACTACACGAGCCCCAGTGACGACTTCTCGCGACCCGGTCGCATGTGGTGGTCGGTGCCCGAGGGCGTCACCCGCTTCGGCACCTGGCGTGAGACGACGACGGTGTTCCACGAGGGCGTCCCCGGTCACCACCTGCAACTCGGCCAGGCCGTCCACAACCGGGCCACGCTGAACACCTGGCGCCGACAGCTGGCGGGGACCTCGGGGCACGCCGAGGGTTGGGCGCTCTACGCGGAGCGGCTGATGGACGAGCTCGGCTGGCTCGGCGACCCGGGCGACCGCTTGGGCATGCTCGACGGGCAGCGCATGCGCGCGGCGCGCGTCGTGCTCGACATCGGCGTCCACTTGGGCAAGCCGTTCCCCGGCGGCGGCGGGTCCTGGGACGCGTCGAACGCATTCGGCTTCATGTCCGAGAACGTCAACATGGACACCGGGTTCGTGCGCTTCGAGGTCGACAGGTACCTCGGCTGGCCGGGACAGGCGCCGTCGTACAAGGTCGGTCAACGCATCTGGGAGGACCTCCGCGCCGAACGCGCGCGGCGTGACGGCGACGCGTTCGACGTCAAGGCCTTCCACCGGGACGCCCTGCGGCTGGGTGGGGTCGGGCTCGACACGCTGCGGCGGGCCCTGCTGGAGTGAGTCGTCCCGGCGCCCGACACGCCGTTGCCTACAGCTGCGGCACCGCGCTAAGATCATCGAGCGCTATCTGCGTCGATCTTTCCGCACGCCGCGTTCGACACATCCTCCCGAACACCGTTCGAGGGGCGAACACGGCCCGATTCATGCCCGTACTGGAGCACTAACTACATGACAACCGTAACGACCAAGGCACCCAAGCAGGTCGCCATCAACGACATCGGATCCGCTGATGACTTCCTGGCCGCGGTCGAGAAGACCCTGAAGTTCTTCAACGACGGCGACCTCATCGAAGGCACCGTCGTGAAGATCGACCGCGACGAGGTCCTCCTCGACGTCGGCTACAAGACCGAGGGTGTCATCCCCTCGCGCGAACTCTCGATCAAGCACGACGTCGACCCCACCGAGGTCGTCGAGGTCGGCGACACGGTCGAAGCCCTCGTCCTCCAGAAGGAAGACAAAGAAGGCCGCCTGATCCTGTCCAAGAAGCGCGCTCAGTACGAGCGTGCCTGGGGCGACGTGGAGAAGATCAAGGACGCCGACGGCGTCGTCACCGGTACGGTCATCGAGGTCGTCAAGGGTGGCCTCATCGTCGACATCGGCCTCCGTGGCTTCCTCCCCGCCTCGCTCATCGAGCTGCGTCGCGTCCGCGACCTCACGCCCTACCTGGGCCAAGAGATCGAGGCCAAGATCCTCGAGCTCGACAAGAACCGCAACAACGTGGTCCTGTCGCGCCGTGCCCTGCTCGAGCAGACGCAGTCCGAGAGCCGTACGACCTTCCTGAACAACCTCCACAAGGGTCAGGTCCGCAAGGGCGTCGTCTCGTCGATCGTCAACTTCGGTGCGTTCGTCGACCTGGGCGGCGTGGACGGCCTCGTGCACGTCTCCGAGCTCAGCTGGAAGCACATCGAGCACGCCAGCGAGGTCGTCGAGGTGGGCCAGGAGGTCACCGTCGAGATCCTCGAGGTCGACCTCGACCGTGAGCGCGTGTCGCTCTCGCTCAAGGCCACCCAGGAAGACCCGTGGCAGGTGTTCGCCCGCACGCACGCGATCGGCCAGGTCGCTCCGGGCAAGGTCACCAAGCTCGTCCCCTTCGGTGCGTTCGTCCGCGTGGCCGACGGCATCGAGGGTCTCGTGCACATCTCCGAGCTGTCGGCGAAGCACGTCGAGCTGGCCGAGCAGGTCGTCGCCGTCGGCGACGAGGTGTTCGTCAAGGTCATCGACATCGACCTCGACCGCCGTCGCATCTCGCTGAGCCTCAAGCAGGCCAACGAGGGTGTCGACCCCGAGGGCACCGAGTTCGACCCGGCGCTCTACGGCATGCTCACCGAGTACGACGACCAGGGCAACTACAAGTACCCCGAGGGCTTCGACCCCGAGACGAACGAGTGGCGCGAGGGCTTCGACTCGCAGCGCGAGAAGTGGGAGCAGGACTACGCTGCCGCCCAGGCGCGCTGGGAAGCCCACAAGAAGCAGGTCGCTGCCTCGCTCGTCGAAGAGACGACGTCGTTCGACGCTCCCACGGGATCGTCGTTCTCGGCCGAGTCCCCTTCGGGCGCCGGCACCCTCGCCGACGACGAGTCGCTCGCCGCTCTTCGCGAGAAGCTGTCGAACAACAACTGAGTCCCTCCGGTCTCGACCAGAAGGCGGTTCCCCCACGGGGGAGCCGCCTTCCGGCGTTCGCGGCGTAGTCTCGACGTCGTGTTCGTCTGTGGATTGACCGGTGGCATCGCCGCCGGCAAGTCGGTCGTGGCCCGTCGACTCGCCGAACGGGGGGCGGCGCACGTCGACGCCGACGCCCTCGCACGTGAGGTGGTCGAGCCCGGGTCGGCGGGACTAGAGGCCGTGGTCGCCCGCTTCGGGTCCGAGGTGCTGCGGTCCGACGGCTCCCTCGACCGGGCCGCCCTGGGAACCGTCGTCTTCGCCGACCCTGCCGCTCGCCGTGATCTCGAGGGGATCACGCACCCGGCCGTGCACGCTCTCTCGGCCCGTCGCATGGCCGATGCCGTCGCCGACGACCCGGAACGCGTCGTGGTCTACGACGTGCCGCTCCTCGTCGAGTCGCGGGGGACCGCCGGCTTCGATGTGGTCGTCGTCGTGCACGCCCCCCGTGAGGTACGCCTGCGGAGGCTCGTCGAGCTGCGGGGGATGAACGATGAGGAGGCGCGGCGCCGCGTGGACGCGCAGGCCGACGACCGGACACGGCTCGCCGTCGCGGACGTCGTCGTCGACTCGTCCGGGTCGCTCGAGCACACGCTGGAACAGACGGACGACCTCTACGACCGGCTGCGTTCGCTGTCAGCGGCGAAGCAGGCAGCCTCCCCGGACGCGAGTGTCGGTGGTCCCTCGTAAACTGGAATCCATGGAACCGACCCGCAGTGTCCGCCCGTTCGAAGTCATCAGTGAGTTCGAACCCAGCGGCGACCAGCCGGCTGCCATCGCCGAGTTGGCGGGGCGCATCAACGCGGGCGAGACCGACGTCGTCCTGCTGGGCGCCACAGGAACGGGCAAGTCGGCGACCACGGCCTGGCTCGTCGAACAGGTGCAGCGCCCCACGCTCGTCCTGGCCCACAACAAGACGCTCGCGGCCCAGTTGGCGAACGAGTTCCGGTCGCTCTTCCCGAACAACGCCGTCGAGTACTTCGTGTCGTACTACGACTACTACCAGCCCGAGGCCTACGTCCCGCAGACCGACACCTTCATCGAGAAGGACAGCTCCGTCAACGCCGAGGTCGAGCGCCTGCGGCACTCGACGACGAACTCCCTGCTGAGCCGGCGCGACGTCATCGTCGTCTCGACGGTGTCCTGCATCTACGGTCTCGGCACTCCCGAGGGCTACATGGAAGCCATGATCGCCCTCCAGGTCGGCATGCGGATCGATCGCGAGACGCTGATCCGCCGCTTCGTCTCGATGCAGTACCAGCGCAACGACATCGACTTCTCGCGTGGCAACTTCCGTGTGCGGGGTGACACCATCGAGATCATCCCCATGTACGAAGAACTGGCCATCCGCATCGAGATGTTCGGCGACGAGGTCGAGGCCCTGTACGCCCTCCACCCGCTCACGGGCGACGTCGTCAAGACCATGGACGCGGTGTCGGTCTTCCCGGGGTCCCACTACGTCGCGGGTACTGACGTCATGCACCGGGCGATCGGGACCATCAAGGACGAACTCGCCACCCGTCTCGACGAGCTCGACAAGCAGGGCAAGCTCCTCGAGTCCCAACGTCTGCGCATGCGCACGACGTTCGATCTCGAGATGATGGAACAGATCGGTTTCTGCAACGGCATCGAGAACTACTCGGCGCACATCGACGGTCGATCGCCCGGCGAGGCGCCCCACTGCCTGCTCGACTACTTCCCCGACGACCTGCTCGTGGTGATCGACGAGTCGCACGTCACCGTGCCCCAGATCGGTGCCATGTACGAGGGCGACGCCTCGCGCAAACGCACCCTCGTCGACCACGGCTTCCGGCTGCCGAGTGCCCTCGACAACAGGCCGCTCAAGTTCGAGGAGTTCCTCGACCGGGTCGGCCAGAAGGTCTACCTCTCGGCGACACCCGGCAAGTACGAGCTGGGGATCACCGACAGCGTGGTCGAGCAGATCATCCGACCCACCGGGCTCATCGATCCCGAGATCGTGGTCAAGCCGTCCGCGGGTCAGATCGACGACCTGCTCGAAGAGATCCGCTCACGGGTCGAGATCGACGAACGCGTCCTGGTCACCACCTTGACCAAGAAGATGGCCGAAGAACTCACCGACTTCCTCACCGAGGCCGGCGTGCGGGTGCGGTATCTGCATTCCGACGTCGACACGCTCCGACGGGTCGAGCTGCTGACCGAACTGCGCCAGGGGGTCTACGACGTGCTCGTCGGCATCAACCTGCTCCGTGAGGGCCTCGACCTCCCCGAGGTGTCGCTCGTCGCCATCCTCGACGCCGACAAAGAAGGCTTCCTCCGCTCGTCGACGTCCCTCATCCAGACCATCGGTCGTGCGGCCCGCAACGTGTCGGGTCAGGTGCACATGTACGCCGACGTGATGACCGATTCGATGAAACAAGCACTCGAAGAAACCGATCGTCGTCGCGAGAAGCAGGTCGCCTACAACCTCGAGCGCGGTATCGATCCCCAGCCGTTGCGGAAGAAGATCGCCGACATCACCGAGGTCCTGGCTCGAGAGGGCGCCGACACCGCTCGCCTCCTCGCGGATCGCCAGGGCGGCAAGCGCGCCCCCACGCCGAACCTCCGCCGCGAGGGCAAGGCGGCCAGCGCGGCGAACGGTCTCGAAGCCATCATCGCCGACCTCAACGAGCAGATGCTGCAGGCCTCGGCCGAGCTCAAGTTCGAATTGGCCGGTCGACTCCGTGACGAGGTCGCCGACCTGAAGAAAGACCTGCGCCAGATGGAGGCGGCCGGCCATGCCCGGTGATCGTCGCCGTGTCGTCGTCACGGGTGCGACCGCGGGTCTCGGCTACTACTCCGCCGAGCGGCTCGTCACGGCCGGTCATCAGGTCGTCCTCGCGGCCCGCGACGCAGAGCGAGCCGTCCGGGCCGCCGATCTCCTGCGCAGCCGCGTGCCCGGGGCGGACGTCGACACCGTCGCGCTCGACCTCGCCGATCTCGCGTCGGTCCGCTCGGGTGCGTCCGCCATCGCCGCCGGTGGGCCGGTCGACGGCCTGCTGGCCAACGCAGGCGTCGTCGGTTCGCGTCGTCGCCAGACGACGACCGACGGCTTCGAGCTCCAGTTCGGCACCAACCACCTCGGCCACTTCGCGCTGGTCTCGCACCTCCTTCCGGCGCTCGAGTCGGCCGGGACGGCGCGAGTCGTGCACCTCGGCAGCATCAGCCACCGGTGGGTGCGACTCGACCTCGACGATCCCATGATGGTCTCGAGCTATTCGGGGGCCGTCGCCTACGCGCGATCCAAGCTCGCGGTCATGACCTTCGGGTTCGACCTCGATCGGCGACTCCGGGCGGCCGGATCGTCGATCTCGAGCGTCGTCGCCCACCCCGGGTTCTCGTGGGAGTCCCTCAGCGACCCACGCCCGCCCGTCGTCGAGCCCCACCGTCCTCCGGCCGTCCTCACCTCGATGATGCACACGTTCTCCCAGGGCAAAGAGGTCGGAGCAGAGCCCCTCGTCCACGCCCTCGTGGGCGAAGACGTCGTCGGCGGGGAATACTGGGGTCCGGCCGGGTGGTTCCAGCTGACCGGCGCCCCGGCTCGCGTGCCCGCCAAACGTCATACCCGCGACGAGTCGGTCGCATCCCGTCTCTGGCAGGTGTCGGCCGGCCTGACGGGCGTCCAACCGGTCATCTCGTCCCCGGCCCCCTGACCCTGCGCCGCCGGCTGCATCTCCCGCGGGCCTGCCCGCCACGACGACGAGCGTCGTCCACATCGACAGAATGGTAAGAGTGTCCATCTCACCTGTAGAAGGTTCCTCCACGCTGAGCGTCCGGGGTGCCCGCGTGCACAACCTGAACAACGTCGACCTCGAGATCCCGCGTGACTCGTTGGTCGTCTTCACCGGGTTGTCCGGCTCCGGCAAGTCGTCCCTCGCCTTCGACACGATCTTCGCCGAAGGGCAGAGACGGTACGTCGAATCGCTGTCCGCCTACGCGCGGCAGTTCCTGGGCCAGGTCGACCGGCCCGACGTCGACTTCATCGAGGGCCTCAGCCCGGCCGTCTCCATCGATCAGAAGTCCACGAACCGCAACCCGCGATCCACGGTCGGCACGATCACCGAGATCTACGACTACATGCGCCTCCTATGGGCACGGATCGGCGTGCCGCACTGCGCCGTCTGCGGCGAGAAGATCAGCAAGCAGAGCGTGCAGCAGATCGCCGACCAGCTCATGACCCTCGAGACGGGCACCCGTTACCAGGTGCTGAGCCCCGTGGTCTCGCAGAAGAAGGGCGAGTTCGTCGACCTGTTCGCCGAGCTCGCGTCCACGGGGTACTCCCGGGCCATCGTCGACGGTGAGCAGATCCAGCTCAGTTCGCCGCCCAAGCTGAAGAAGCAGATCAAGCACGACATCTCGGTCGTGGTCGACCGCCTCGTCGCCTCCGATCAGGCGCTGACCCGTCTGACCGACTCGCTCGAGACCGCCCTCCGCCTGACCGACGGCCTGGTCACCATCGACTTCGTCGACACCGACGAGGGCGCGGCCGGCAAGTACCGGACGTTCTCCGAGAAGCTCTCGTGCCCGAACAACCACCCGGTCCAGCTCACCGAGATCGAACCCCGCACGTTCTCGTTCAACGCCCCCTTCGGTGCCTGCCCCGAGTGCTCGGGTCTCGGCACCAAGATGTCGGTCGACTCCGACCTGCTCCTGGGCGATCCCGAGCTGAGCCTCGCCGACGGCGTCATCCTCCCGTGGACCCAGTCGGGCAAGGGCCTCTACAACTACTTCCAGAAGCTCCTCGAGGGCCTGGCCGGCGATCTCGGCTTCAGCCTCAAGACTCCGTGGCACGACCTGTCCGAGAAGGTCCAGCAGGCCGTCCTGCAGGGCAACGACTTCGAGGTCACGGTCAAATGGCGTAACCGCTTCGGGCGTGAGATGACGTACTCGACGGGTTTCGAGGGTGTGATGCCCTACATCGAGCGCAAGTACGCCGAGGCCGAGACCGACACTCAGCGCCAGCGTTACGCGTCCTACCTCCGTGAGATCCCGTGCGTCGTCTGCAAGGGCAAGCGGCTCAAGCCCGAGGTCCTCGCCGTCCTGGTCGACGGGAACGACATCGCGACCGTGTCCGAACTCAGCCTCGCCGACGCCTTCGAGTTCATGAACAGCCTCACTCTCACGACCCGCGAGGCGCGCATCGCCGCCCAGGTCCTTCGTGAGATCCGGGTCCGGCTCGAGTTCCTGCTCGAGGTGGGTCTCACGTACCTCTCGCTGGCCCGCGCCGCCGGGTCCCTCTCGGGTGGCGAGGCCCAGCGCATCCGCCTCGCGACCCAGATCGGCTCGGGCCTGACGGGGGTGCTCTACGTCCTCGACGAACCGAGCATCGGCCTGCACCAGCGGGACAACCGCCGACTGATCGACACGCTGGTCAAACTCAAGAACCTCGGCAACACGCTGATCGTCGTCGAGCACGACGAGGACACCATCAAGACGGCTGACTGGGTCGTCGACATCGGTCCGGGTGCCGGCGTCAACGGCGGCACGGTCGTGCACTCGGGCAGCTACGAGGACCTCGTCGCGAACACCGACTCGTACACGGGTGACTACCTCGCCGGGCGGCGCTCGATCGAGACGCCCACCAGCCGTCGTCCCGTCGACAAGAAGCGCATGATGTCGGTCGTGGGCGCCAAGGCCAACAACCTGCGCGACGTCACCGTCGATTTCCCTCTGGGCACCTTCGTCGCGGTGACGGGTGTCAGCGGTTCGGGCAAGTCCTCGCTCGTGAACGACATCCTGTACAAGGTCCTGGCGAACCAGCTCAACGGAGCCCGTCAGATCCCCGGCAAGCACACGCGTGTCACGGGGCTCGACGCCCTCGACAAGGTCGTCCACGTGGACCAGGCACCGATCGGTCGCACCCCGCGCTCGAACCCCGCGACCTACACGGGAGTCTTCGACCGCATCCGCACCCTCTTCGCCGAGACGACCGATGCAAAGGCCCGCGGCTACCTGCCGGGACGCTTCAGCTTCAACGTCAAGGGCGGTCGCTGCGAGAACTGCGCGGGTGACGGCACCATCAAGATCGAGATGAACTTCCTGCCCGACGTCTACGTCGCCTGCGAGGTGTGCGGTGGTGCGCGCTACAACCGCGACACCCTGGCGGTGCGCTACAAGGGAAAGAACATCTCCGAGGTCCTCGAGATGCCGATCAGCGAAGCAGCCGAGTTCTTCGCCCCCATCTCGGCGATCTCGCGGTTCATGTCGACGCTGGTCGACGTCGGCCTCGGCTACGTGCGACTCGGCCAGAGCGCCACCACGTTGAGCGGTGGCGAGGCTCAGCGCGTGAAGCTCGCGACCGAGCTGCAGAAGCGCTCCAACGGGCGCAGCGTCTACGTTCTCGACGAGCCGACCACGGGTCTGCACTTCGAGGACGTGCGCAAGCTCCTGCTCGTGCTGAACGGCCTCGTCGAGAAGGGCAACACCGTCATCACGATCGAGCACAACCTCGACGTCATCAAGTCCGCCGACTGGCTGATCGACATGGGCCCCGAAGGAGGCGCGGGTGGCGGTACCGTCATCGCCACCGGCACGCCCGAACACCTCGCCACCGTGCCCGAGAGCCACACGGGCGTCTTCCTCAGGGAGATCCTCGAGTCGGGTCACACCGTGCCGCGCGTCCAGAAGAAGAAGGCCACGCCGACGCGACGTCGGGAGGCCGTCGAAGCACGATGAGCAACACCGTCTCCTGGCGCCCGAAGGCGGGCGAGATCCCGACCGACCCCGGCGTCTACCGCTGGCGTGACGAGCGGGGCCGGGTCTTGTACGTCGGCAAGGCCAAGAACCTCCGGGCCCGGCTGAGCAACTACTTCGCCCCGCTGCCTTCCTTGCACGAACGAACCCGACGGATGGTCCTGACGGCGAGGTCGGTCGAATGGACCGTCGTGGGCAGCGACATCGAGGCCCTGCAGCTCGAGTACACGTGGATCAAAGAGTTCGACCCTCCGTTCAACGTCAAGTTCCGCGACGACAAGACCTACCCCTTCATGGCCGTCACCCTGGCCGACGAGGCGCCCCGGGTGATGGTCACGCGGAACCCGCGCATCAAGGGGGCGAAGTACTTCGGGCCTTACCCGAAGATCTGGGCGGTCCACGACACCATCGACCTGATGATCAAGGTCTTCCCGATCCGCACGTGCTCCGACAGCAGCTACAAGAAGGCCATGCAGACGGGCAAGCCCTGCTTCCCAGGGCAGATCGGTCGTTGCGGCGGGCCCTGCTCCCACAAGGTGTCGATCGACGAGCACCGGGCCATCGTCGACGAGTTCGTCAGGTTCATGGGCAGCTACGACAAGAAGGTGATCGCCGACCTGCAACGGTCCATGAAGACGGCCGCCGTCGAGCAGCGCTTCGAGGACGCGGCGGCCTACAGGGACCAGGTGCAGGCCCTCGAGGCCGTGCTCGACAAGTCGGCGGTCGTCCTCCGCGACAACGTCGACCTCGACCTCTACGCCCTCGCCGAGGACGAGCTGGCGGCCGCCGTCCAGCTCTTCACGGTGAGGGGCGGTCGCATCCGTGGTTCCCGCGGATGGGTCGTCGACAAAGAGATCGACATCTCGACCGGCGACCTCGTCGAGCAGGTCCTGCAGGGCATCTACACCGCCGGCGCCGAGCTTCCCCGCGAGATCGTCGTGACCGAGACGCCGGACGACAACGACGCCCTCGAGAGCGTGCTGAGTTCCCTCCGCGGGCGCGGGCGGGTGCAGATCCACACGGCACAGCGGGGTGAGAAGGCGAACCTGATGCAGACGGCGACCCTCAACGCGCAGCAGTCGCTCATGCTCTACAAGACCCGTCGCAGCGCCGACTTCGCCACCCGGTCGACCGCCCTGGCCGACATCCAGGAGGCCCTCGGCATGAGCGACGCGCCCTTGCGCATGGAGTGCTACGACGTCTCCCACCTCTCGGGCACGAACATCGTCGCCTCGATGGTGGTCTTCGAGGACGGTCTGCCGCGGAAGGACCAGTACCGGCGCTTCAACATCCCTCAGTCGACTGATGACACCGAGTCGATCTACCAGACCCTCAGCCGCCGTCTCTCGCGCCTCGACGACGAACTCGCCCCCGTCGAAGAGGTGGGTGAGCAACGCAAACGGTTCGCGTACCGCCCCAACCTCCTCATCGTCGACGGCGGACAGCCCCAGGTGGCGGCGGCGCGACGAGCTCTCGACGATGCCGGCGTCACCGACATCGCCCTGTGCGGCATCGCCAAGCGGCTCGAGGAGATCTGGCTGCCCGACGACGACTTCCCGGTCATCCTGCCGCGCAACAGCGACGCGTTGTTCCTGATCCAGCGCATCAGGGACGAGGCGCACCGGTTCGCGATCACACACCAGCGGCAGCGACGCAAACGCGACATCTCGACGCAACTGGCCGAGATCCCCGGGTTGGGCCCCTCGCGGGTGGCCGTCCTCCTGAAGCACTTCGGCTCGGTCAAGCGGCTGAAAGACGCAGACGTCGCCGACATCTCGGCGATCCGCGGCATCGGACCGACCCTCGCCGCGGCCGTCGTCGAACGGCTCCGCGGAGCCGAGGACGTGACGGCCGACGACGCCGTGCCCCCCACGAGCCCCGCCTAGACTCGATGCACCGCCCGCCGACCCGGAGGACACCACCGACATGAGCGACGTCAGCGAACAACAAGAGGTCCTGATCGTGACGGGCATGTCCGGTGCCGGGCGGTCGACGGTCGGCAACGCCCTCGAGGACCTCGACTGGTACGTGGTCGACAACCTGCCCGCGCAGATGCTGCGACCGTTGCTCGACCTGGCCGAGCGCGCGGGGGATTCGCTCCCCAAGATCGCCGCCGTGGTCGACGTCCGCGGGGGTCGCCTCTTCAGCGAGGCACAGGAGGCCGTCCGGACCCTCCGAGCGAGCATGCCCAGCAAGGTGCGCGTCCTCTTCCTCGACGCGACCGACGCGGCGTTGGTCCGCCGTTTCGAGCAGGTCCGGCGGCCGCACCCGCTGCAGGGTGACGGCACCTTGCTGGACGGCATCCTGGCCGAGCGTGCGCGCATGGAAGAGCTCCGCGAGACCAGCGACGTGATCATCGACACGTCAGAACTCAACATCCACCAGCTGGCCACGACGATCTCCGAGAAGTTCGCCGAGTCCGATCGCGCCGGGGTGCAGGTGACCGTCCTCAGCTTCGGGTTCAAGTACGGCCTGCCCACCGACGCCGACATGGTGGGTGACGCGCGGTTCCTCCCCAATCCGTTCTGGGTGCCCGCGCTCCGGCAGCAGTCGGGGCTCGACGAGCCGGTCACGACGTACGTCATGCAGCAGGACGGGGCACGAGAGTTCGTCGACGCCTTCGCCGCCTCGCTCGTCCCCGTGTTGTCGGGCTATCAGCGTGAGAACAAGAGACACGCTACGATCGCCATTGGCTGCACCGGGGGCAAACATCGATCGGTCACCCTCGTGGGTGAACTGGCGGCGCGTCTGCGTGGACTCCCCGGCGTGGCGGTCAGCGTGAAACACCGCGACCTCGGCCGAGAATGACCCACCGAGGTCGTTCAGCACGCCCGTGTACCGACGACAAGTCGACCTGACGAAAAGGAACAACCGGAGTGGCCCAGACTGCCGACGTCAAAGAAGAACTCGCCCGCGTCGAGGTGAGCAGGACGACGATCCGGGCCGCCGAGCTCGCCACCGTTCTCCGCTTCGCCGGGGGACTGCACCTCATCTCCGGTCGCATCGCGGTCGAGGCAGAACTGGACTCGGCCCTCATCGCCCGACGGGTCCGCAAAGACCTGGCCGAGCTGTACGGGGCCCGGAGCGACGTCGCCATGACGGCTCCCTCCGGCACACGACGCACCCCCGGGTTCCTCGTGCGGGTCCACGAGGCCGGCGAGACGCTGGCCCGTCAGACCGGGCTCATGGACGCCCGCCGACGACCGGTGCGTGGCTTGCCGAACCGACTCACGACCGGCTCGCGTGACGATCTCGCCGCGATCTGGCGCGGTGCCTTCCTCGCCCAGGGTTCCCTGACCGACCCCGGTCGTTCCGCCTCGCTCGAGGTCGTGTGCCCCGGCAACGAGACCGCCATGGCGCTCGTCGGGGCCGCCGGGCGACTGGGCGTCGCGGCGAAGGCCCGCGAGGTCCGGGGCGTGCACCGCGTGATCATCCGCGACGGCGAGGCGATCGGCACCATGCTCAAGGTGATGGGTGCCGAGAAGAGCGTGACCGACTGGGAAGAGATGCGCCAGCGCCGGGAGGTGCGCGCGACCGCCAACCGACTCGTCAACTTCGACGACGCCAACCTGCGACGTTCCGCCCAGGCCGCCGTCGCCGCCTGCGCCCGGGTCGACCGGGCGATGGAGCTCCTCGGCGACGACATTCCCGACCACCTCAAGTACGCGGGCGAACTGCGACTGGCCCACCGCGACGCCAGCTTGGACGAACTCGGCCACCATGCCGACCCCCCGATGACCAAGGACGCCGTGGCGGGACGCATCCGCCGCCTGCTCGCCATGGCCGACAAGAAAGCCAGTGACCTGGGCCTGCCGGGTACGGACGCCAATCTCCCGAGCGACCTCGACCTCGACTGAGGTCGACGGAGGGGGTCCCATGACGTCACGGGACGGCGAATCCCAGAGGGCGACTGCTACTGTCGTAAGCGGTGTCCGACCCGAGGTCATCGAGAGTTCGGGCGTCGCCACGGGCCTGGTCGCCCACACCCTCCACGCGTCCCCACGACGCCTGATCATCAGGAGTTTCATTGACCGTCAAGATCGGCATCAACGGCTTCGGTCGCATCGGCCGTAACTACTTCCGCGCGGCGCTCGCCAAGGGAACCGACATCGAGATCGTCGCCGTCAACGACCTGACCGACAACGCTGCCCTCGCACACCTCCTCAAGTTCGACTCGATCACGGGTCGTCTCGACGCCACCGTCGAGCTCGACGGCGACTCGATCGTCGTCGACGGCAAGCCGATCAAGGTGCTCGCCGAGCGCGACCCCGCCAACCTGCCCTGGGGCGAGCTGGGCGTCGACATCGTCGTCGAGTCGACCGGTTTCTTCACGAAGGCCGAAGACGCACGCAAGCACATCACCGCCGGTGCGAAGAAGGTCCTCATCTCGGCTCCCGCCACCGGTGACGACGCCACCATCGTGCTGGGCGTGAACGAGGGCATCTACGACCCCGCCAACCACCACATCATCTCGAACGCGTCGTGCACGACGAACAGCCTCGCGCCCCTGATGAAGGTGTTCCTCGACAACTTCGGCGTCGAGCGCGGTCTCATGACGACGGTCCACGCGTACACGGCCGACCAGAACCTGCAGGACGGCCCGCACAAGGACCCCCGCCGTGCCCGTGCCGCCGCGCTCAACATCGTCCCGACGTCGACCGGTGCTGCCAAGGCCATCGGCCTCGTGATCCCCGAGCTCGCCGGCAAGCTCGACGGCTACGCCCTGCGCGTTCCCGTCCCCACCGGCTCGATCACCGACGTGACCCTCGAGACCAGCACCCCGGTGACGGTCGAGCAGATCAACGCCGCGTACAAGGCCGCAGCCGAGGGCGAGCTCAAGGGCATCCTCGCCTACTCCGAAGACCCGCTGGTGTCCACCGACATCACGACCGACCCGCACTCGTCGATCTACGACTCGGGGCTCACCAAGGTCATCGGCAACCTGGTCAAGATCACCTCGTGGTACGACAACGAGTGGGGCTACTCGAACCGCCTCGTCGACCTGACGAAGTACGTGGCCGACCGCCTCTAGTCCGACCCCGGTGCCCCGGCCCTCGCGGGCCGGGGCATCGTCCTCCGAACCCGAAACGAACCCATGAGCCTGCGAACCCTCGATTCCCTCGGTCCCTTGTCGGGCAAGCGCGTCATCGTCCGATGCGACCTCAACGTCCCGCTGAAGGACGGCGAGATCACCGACGACGGACGCATCCGTGCCTCCCTCGACACCCTCGACCTACTCATCAACCAGGGGGCCAGGGTCGTCGTCATCTCGCACCTCGGTCGCCCCGACGGCGAGGCCAAGGCCGAGTACAGCCTGCGACCGGTCGCGCAACGACTCAGCGAACTCCTCGGCAAGAGCGTCGGCTTCGCGGCGAGCACCGTCGGCGACGAGACCACCGCAGCGGTGGCCGGTCTGACCGACGGCCAGATCGTGGTGCTCGAGAACCTCCGCTACAACGCTGCCGAGACGTCGAAGGACGAGTCGGAGCGTCAGGAGTTCGCCCGTCGCCTGGCCGAACTCGGCGACGTGTTCGTCTCCGACGGCTTCGGCGTCGTGCACCGCAAGCAGGCGAGCGTGTACGAGCTCCCCGCGCTCCTCCCGAGCGCAGCCGGCACGCTGATCTCCCGCGAGCTCGAGGTCCTCGACAAGCTGACCGAGAACCCCACACGGCCCTACACCGTGGTCCTCGGAGGTTCGAAGGTGTCCGACAAGCTCGGCGTCATCGAGCACCTGCTCCCGCGGGTTGACAACCTGCTCATCGGTGGCGGCATGCTCTTCACCTTCCTCGCCGCCCAGGGGCTCCCCGTCGGCAAGAGCCTGCTCGAGAAGGACCAGCTCGACCGGGTCCGGGGCTACGTCGACGAAGCCGCGCGTCGGGGCGTCAATCTCGTCCTCCCCGTCGACGTGGTGGTCGCTTCGTCGTTCAGCGCCGATGCCGACCACACCGTGGTCGCCTCGGACGGCATCGAGTCCTCTCCTCTGGGTGCGGATGCCCTCGGGTTGGACATCGGCCCCGAGACGGCGGCCCGCTTCGCCGAGACCGTCCAGACGTCGTCCACGGTCTTCTGGAACGGACCGATGGGAGTCTTCGAGTTCCCGGCCTTCGCACACGGCACCAAGGCGGTCGCCGAGTCTCTCACCCATGTCTCGGGTCTCGGTGTCGTCGGCGGTGGCGACTCGGCCGCGGCCGTTCGTGCCCTGGGCTTCACGGACGACCAGTTCGGCCACATCTCCACCGGTGGTGGAGCCAGCCTCGAATTCCTCGAGGGCAAACGACTCCCCGGACTGGAGGTCCTCGGATGGTGACCACGCGCACCCCCCTCATCGCCGGCAACTGGAAGATGAACCTCGATCACCTGCAGGCGATCGCGTTCGTCCAGAAGCTCGCCTGGTCCCTCAAGGACGCCAAGCACGACTTCGACTCGGTCGAGACCGCGGTGTTCCCGCCGTTCACCGACATCCGCAGCGTGCAGACCCTGCTCGACGCCGACAAGCTCGAGCTGGCGCTCGGAGCCCAGGACCTCTCCGCCCACGATTCCGGTGCCTACACGGGCGAGGTCTCGGGGCCGTTCCTCGCCAAGCTCGACGTCCGCTACGTCCTGGTCGGGCACTCGGAGCGCCGGACGCTCCACGCCGAGGACGACGAGGTCGTGGCGACGAAGGTCGCTGCGGCTCATCGGTCGGGCCTCGTCCCCGTGATCTGCGTCGGCGAGACGGCCGACGACCTCGAGCAGCACGGACCGAGCGCGGTGCCGGTGGCTCAACTCCGTGCGGCGCTCGCCCAGGTGCCCGCGTCCGCCGAGATCGTCGTGGCCTACGAGCCCGTCTGGGCGATCGGGTCCGGGCAAGCGGCCACGGCCGAGCAGGCCGAGCAGGTCTGCGCCGCGCTGCGGGTGGCCCTGGTCGACATCGTCGGTTCTGACGCCGCCGCCGCGACCCGTGTCCTCTACGGCGGATCGGTCAAGTCCACCAACATCGCGTCCTTCATGCGTGAGCCCAACGTCGACGGAGCCCTCGTCGGTGGGGCGAGCCTCGACGTGTCGGAGTTCGCCAGCATCGTCCGTTTCCAGGCGCACGTCGGCGTCTGAGCCGATCGGGGCGCCGCACGTCGGTGCCCTTCCGGCTCGTGCTGCCGGGGTGACGGCCTCTCGCGGCTATACTGTTCAGCGGTCTTACCGCATCGAAAGGTCCCACGTGGAAATTCTCCAGGTCATCCTGCAGGTGTTGCTCGGCATCACGAGCCTCCTGCTGACCCTCCTCATCCTGCTCCACCGCGGTCGCGGCGGCGGTCTGTCCGACATGTTCGGCGGTGGTGTCACGAGCAACCTCGGGGCGTCCGGCGTCGCCGAGCGCAACCTCAACCGAATCACGGTCTTCCTGGGTCTCGTCTGGATCACCTGCATCGTGGTCCTTGGCCTCATCACCAAGTTCGCGGCGGTCAGCTGATGGCCTCGGGCGGTAGTGCAATCCGCGGTTCGCGCGTCGGCGCGGGCCCCATGGGCGAACAAGACCGTGGCTTCCACGCCGAGCGGATCACCATCTCGTACTGGGACGCCCTCGGCAACGAGGTCGTACGCCACTTCGCGGCCAACGTGCCCGACGAAGAGATCCCCGAGACCGTCGATTCGCCCTCGAGCGGGCTGCCGGCAGGTCGCGACAAGGCGAACCCACCGACGGTCGCCAAGCTCGAGCCCTACAAGACTCACCTCGCGTACGTGAAAGAGCGCCGGACCGAAGAAGAGGCCGAGCAATTGCTCGAAGAGGCCCTTCAGCAGTTGCGCGTCCGACGCGGCAAGGCCTGAGCCAAGTCGAGCGCACCTCCTGGTGTCTCGACGCCGACCACGACGAAGGGCCCCGCAGCCATCAGCTGCGGGGCCCTTCGTCGTGCCACGAACGCTCGGTCCGGGCCGGGACTCAGTACGTGGAGGCGATCAGGTTCTCGGGGACCTCGGCGGCTGCGTCCTGGTCGACGAAGAAGACGGTGCGCTTGCGCCCCTTGACCCCGGCAACCGGCACCTGGTCCGCACCGGCACCCGCGAGGGCGAGCCCCAGAGACGAGGCCTTCTCGGCCCCGGCGAGGATCATCCAGACGCGCTGCGAGTTGTTGATCACGGGCAAGCTCAGCGTCAGGCGCACCGGCGGCGGCTTGGGGGAGTCGTCGATCGTGAGCACGGTCGGCTCGAGCTGACGGATCTGCGCCTTGTCGGGGAACAACGAGGCCACGTGACCGTCGGGACCGACGCCGAGAAGCGTGATGTCGAAGTGGGGGGCCTCGTCGTCGGCCTGTGCGTGCTGGCGGAGCTCGTCGCGGTAAGCGACGGCCGCTGCCTCGACGTCGGCGTAGTCGCCGACAGCACCGAAACGGTGGACGTTCTCGGGCAGCAACCCGATGTGGTCGAGCAGGTCGATGCCGGCCTGTGTGTCGTTGCGGTCGGAGTCTCCGGCGGGAACCCACCGTTCGTCGGCCCACCAGATCGAGACCTTGGACCAGTCGACGCTGTCGCGGGCCGGTGACGCGTTGATGGCCGCCAGCACGAGCGTGCTCACCGACCCGCCGCTCACGACGACCGACGCATAGTTCTGCTCTTCGAGCACGTCGATGATCTTGGTGATGAAGCGGGCGGCCACGGACGCACCCAGCGATTCTTTGTCGGGGTGGACCAGCACCCGGCGTTCGTTCGTCACGGTTCTCTATCTGCTCTAGTTGCTCTGGACGGGTTCGCTCAATTGGCCGACCCCGTGTCTCACGACGTTCCCGAACAGGTCGTCGGGGTCGAGTCTACGGAGTTCCTCGGCCAGGCAGTCGCGAAGCGAGCGGCGTGGCAGCGCGAGGTCGTGAGTGGGCTGGCCCGGTTGGGTCAGTGTCGCGACGTCGTCGAGGGAACGTTCGAGGACGATGGACCCGGAGGCGCGGACGAGTTGGACCCCGTGGATGCCGCTCGAGCCGGTCGCCCGGGTCGTCAACTCTCCGTCGACGGGCACCTGGAGCTGCAGACGCAGCCAGGCGGCAAGGAGGAGCGTCGAGGGGGAGTCGGGCGCCCCGGAGACACCGACCTCGGTCACCGACTCGTAGGGCGGCTGGTCGAGCACCGCGGCGAGCTGTGCCCGCCACAGGGTGAGCCGGGTCCAGGCGAAGTCGGTGTCACCGGGAGCGTAGCTGCGAGCGAGGTCGATGATCGACTGGCGCGGGTTGGACTGACTCGCGGCGTCGGTGATGCGCCGTTGCGCGATGCGCCCCAGTGGGGACTCCGAGACGACGGGAGGAGCAGTCTTGGGCCACCACGCCACGACGGGAGCGTCGGGGAGCAGGAGCCCGGTGACGAGCCCCTCTTCGTCGCTCGCGGTCTCACCGTAGGCCCGGAGCAGGATGACCTCGCTGGCACCGGCGTCGCCCCCCACGCGGATCTGAGCGTCGAGTCGTCCCTCGCCATCGTTGACGCCGGCCGAGGTGGATACGACGATGACCCTCATGGGGTGCTCGCGGGAGGCGTCGTTCGCTGCCTCGATGGCTTCTTCCTCGTCACCGAGACGCGTGGAGATGATCAAGGTGAGGACGCGCCCCAACGCGACCGCGCCTCCTTCTTCCCTGATCTTGACCAGCGTCTTCTGGACGCGGCTGATGGTGCTGTCGGGCAGGTCGACGATCACGGACGCCTCCAGGTACGGCCGTCACGGGCCATGAGTTCATCGGCCGAGGCGGGGCCCCACGTGCCGGGTCGGTACTGTTCGGGCTGGCCCTGGGTGGCCCAGAACTCCTCGATCGGGTCGAGGATCTTCCACGAGAGCTCGACCTCTTCGTGCCGGGGGAACAAGGGAGGATCGCCGAGGAGGACGTCGAGGATCAGACGTTCGTAGGCTTCGGGGCTGGCCTCGGTGAAGGCGTGACCGTAGCCGAAGTCCATGGTGACGTCGCGGACCTGCGTGCCGATGCCGGGCACCTTGGACCCGAACCGCAGGGTGACTCCCTCGTCGGGCTGGACCCGGATCACGAGAGCGTTCTGCCCCAGGGACGTCTGGGTGCCGAAGATGTTCTCGGGCACCTGCTTGAAGACGACCGCGATCTCGGTCACGCGACGCCCGAGACGCTTCCCGGCGCGGAGGTAGAAGGGCACGCCCGCCCAGCGTCGGGTGGCGATCTCGAGCTTGATGGCGGCGAAGGTCTCCGTCGTGCTCTCGGGGTCCATGCCCTCTTCGTCGAGGAAGCCGAGGACCTTCTCGCCGCCCTGCCACCCGCCGGCGTACTGGCCTCGTGCAGTGCCGGTGGCGAGGTCGGCGGGCAGGCGGACGGCCGAGAGGATCTTCTCCTTCTCGGCCCGGAGATCGCGTGCGGCGAACGTGACCGGCTCTTCCATCGCCGTCAGGGCGAGCAGTTGGAGGAGGTGGTTCTGGATGACGTCGCGGGCGGCACCGATGCCGTCGTAATAGCCGGCCCGGCCGCCCACTCCGATGTCCTCGGCCATGGTGATCTGGACGTGGTCGACGTAGTTGGAGTTCCAGAGGGGTTCGTACATCTGGTTCGCGAACCGCAGCGTGAGCAGGTTCTGCACCGTCTCTTTGCCGAGGTAGTGGTCGATGCGGAACACGCTGTCGGGCTCGAAGACCGTCTCGACGACGGCGTTGAGTTCGCGAGCCGTCTTGAGGTCGCTGCCGAAGGGCTTCTCGATGACGACGCGACGCCACGCACCGTCCTTCTCCTCGGCAAGCCCGGAGTTGCGGAGCTGCTCGGTGACCATGGGGAAGGCCTTGGGCGGGATCGAGAGGTAGAACGCGTGGTTCCCCATCGTGCCGCGCTCGCGATCGAGTTCTTCGATGGTGTCCTTGAGCCGAGCGAACGCGTCGGCGTCGTCGAAGACTCCCTGGACGAAACGGAAGCCCTCTTTGAGCTGACGCCAGACGTCTTCGTCGAACGGCGTGCGGGCGTGGTCCTTGACGGCCTGGTAGACGACCTGCTCGAAGTCCTGGCCCTCGAACTCACGACGGGCGAAACCGACGAGCGCGAAGCCGGGCGGCAACAGGCCACGGTTGGCGAGGTCGTAGACGGCGGGCATGAGCTTCTTGCGGGAGAGGTCGCCCGTCACACCGAAGATGATCAGGCCGCTCGGGCCGGCGATGCGGTTGAGACGTCGGTCGGAGGGCAACCTCAGCGGGTTGGACTCCGGCGTGATCGGCACCGGTGACATGGGGTTCCGTTCTGTGGTTCGAGGGGTGATCCGGTCGAGGACGGGCGAGACCTGCGGAGACCACCCGGGGGCAAGACGAAAGGGCCGGCGCCCGTGAGGACGCCGGCCCTTTCGGCTCAGCGGAGTGCGGCGGTGATGACCGGCAGTGCGGCCGCCACGTCGGTCACGGTCAGCGTAAGCACGGGACGACCGTGCTCCGCCAGGACCTTCGCGTCACCGGCGGCCTGTGCCTGCACGAGCTGCCCGAACGTGAACGGGCTGTCCGGGATCTCGAGATCGGTCGCGGGCACCTGCGTGATCTGCAGGAAGACACCGTTGGCGGGGCCCCCCTTGTGGTACTGACCCGTCGAGTGCAGGAAGCGCGGCCCCCACCCGAAGGTGACGGGACGCTGCGTGCGAGCCGCGAGGAGGTCACGGATCTCTTCAAGCTGCGGGTTCGCCACGCGGTCCACGTACGCCTGGATCGAGAGGTAGCCGTCGTCGCTCAGGTGCGAGAGCAGCGCGGCCACCGCCGACTCGAGCGTGTCGCCCAGTTCGACGCCTCCGACCTCGCGTACCTCGACGCCCTCGGCCGTGAAGGCCGGGGGAGTGGGCTCGGGACGGTCGTCGAGCAGCGCACGCGTCGCGATCTTCGCCGACTCGACGTCCGGCTGGTCGAACGGGTTGATGTCGAGCAGACGCCCGGCTACCGCGACGGCGTACTCCCAGACCATGATCTGGCCGCCGAGCGAACCCGAGATCTCGACCTCGCCGGGCGCGACCTCGCGGGTCTCGTCGGCGTTCGCCACGAGACGGACGACCTGCACGTCGTGCAGACCCGCCGTGATCTCGGGGGCGGAGGTCCCGATCACCACGGGGAGCAGTCCACGACCTTGCTTGCCGGTCGACTCGGCGATGAGCTGTTCGGCCCAGTCCGGGAACCCGACGATGTGGGTGCCGTCGGCGACGATCGCGATCTTGTCACGCAGCGGGGAGGTGCCCGCCAGCACGGCGCCCAGCACGAGGCCGGGGTTGTCGGCACGGTCCTGCGCCAACTCGACCGTGACGGCGTCGGCCTCGGCGAGCAGCTCGCGGATGTCGGCACCGGCCAGGCCGGACGGCACGAGGCCGAACGCCGAGAGGGCCGAGTAACGCCCGCCGATGTTGGGGTCGGCGTTGAAGACGCGGTAACCGGCCTCACGAGCCTGCCCGTCGAGGGGCGAACCCGGGTCGGTGACCACGACGATGCGCTCGACGGGGTCGATGCCCGCGTCGGTGAACGCCTTCTCGAACGTCTTGCGCTGGCTGGCCGTCTCGACGGTCGAACCCGACTTCGACGACACGACCAGCACGGTGCGCTCGAGACGGTCGGCGAGGGCCGTGAGGACCTGACCGGGCTCCGTCGCGTCGAGCACGGTGAGCTCGACACCGTAGGTGCGGGTGATGACCTCGGGCGCGAGCGACGAACCGCCCATGCCCGCGAGCACGACGTGGTCGACGCCCTTGGCGGCGAGCTCGTTGCGCAACGACTCGATCTCGTCGAGGAGCGGAGTCGAGACCACGACGGCCTCGGTCCAACCGAGACGCTTGGCCGACTCGTCCTCGGCGTCAGGGCCCCACAGGGTGGGGTTCTGAGCCGTGATGCCCGAAGCGACGAGGTCGCTCACGAGCTGCGGGACGACCGTCTCGACCGCCTGTGCCGCGTCTCCGCTGGCAGCGATGGTGATGGTCACTTGGACTCCCCGGCGGGCTTGGCTGCCTCGAGGGCCGCCGTGACCGTGTCGAGCAGTTCGTTCCACGACACGATGAACTTCTCGACGCCCTCTTTCTCGAGGGTCTCGGTCACGTCGTCGTACGAGACGCCCTGCGCGGCGATCGCGTCCATGGTCTCGTTGGCCGACGCGTAGGAGGCGCTGATCGTGTCGCCACGGATCTCACCGTGGTCGAAGGTCGCCTCGAGCGTCTTCTCGGGCATCGTGTTGACGACGTCCTGGGCGACGAGCTCGACCACGTAGGTGGTGTCGAGGACGGCGGGGTCCTTGACTCCGGTCGAGGCCCAGAGGGGACGCTGCTTGTTGGCACCGGCAGCGAGGAGGCCCTTGGCCCGCTCCGTGTCGAAGGCCTGCTGGTAGACCTCGTAGGCGAGCTGGGCGTTGGCCACGCCGGCCTTGCCCTTGAGTGCCTTGGCCTCGTCCGTTCCGACGGCGTCGAGGCGCTTGTCGATCTCGGTGTCGACACGCGAGACGAAGAACGAGGCGACCGAGTGGATCTCGGTGATGTCGATGCCGGCGGCCTTGGCCTGCTCGAGGCCCGTGAGGTACGCGTTAATGACGGCGCGGTAGCGCTCGAGGCTGAAGATCAACGTCACGTTGACGCTGATGCCCTGGGCGATGACCGCGGTGATGGCCTCGAGACCCTCGACGGTTGCCGGGATCTTGATGAGGGCGTTGGGGCGACCGACCTTGGCGGCCAGCTTGACCGCCTGGTCGATGGTGCCCTGGGCGTCGTGCGCCAGACCCGGCTCGACCTCGATCGACACGCGGCCGTCGAAGCCGTCGGTCGTGTCGTAGACCTCGCGGAAGATGTCGCAGGCACGGGTGACGTCGTCGGTCGTGATCTCGAAGACGGCGTCGGTGACGCTGACACCGGTCTTGGCGAGCAGGGCGACCTGGTCGTCGTAGGCCTCGCCCTTGGCCAGAGCCGAGGCGAAGATCGTGGGGTTGGTGGTGACGCCGACGACGTTGCGCTCGGCGATCAGCTTCTGCAGGCCGCCCGCGTTGATGCGCTCGCGCGAGAGGTCGTCGAGCCAGATGCTCACGCCGGCGGCGGAGAGCTGTGCGGTGTTCGAATCAGTCATGTTCTTCTTCTTCCTTTGTCGACGCTCAGAGAGCGGCGATCGAGTCCTTGGCGGCGGCGACGGCGGCTTCGGTCGTCATGCCGAACTGCTTGAACAGCGTCTTGTAGTCGGCCGAGGCGCCGAAGTGCTCGATCGACACGCTGCGACCGGCGTCGCCGACGATGCCGCGCCACGGCATGGCCACACCGGCCTCGATCGAGACGCGGGCCTTGACGGCGGCCGGGAGGACGGCCTCTTTGTACTCGTCGCTCTGCTCGTCGAACCACTCGATGCTCGGAGCCGAGACGACGCGGGCGTTGATGCCCTCGCCGCGCAAGACCTCACGGGCCTCGACGGCGATCTGCACCTCGGAGCCGGTCGCGACGAAGATCACGTCGGGCGTGCCGCCCGGCGCCTCGGCCAGGACGTAGGCGCCCTTGGCGACGTTCTTCGCCGACGCGAAGGTGTCGCCCTCGGCGTCACCGGTACCGCGCTCGAAGACGGGCAGGTTCTGGCGGCTGAGCGCGATGCCGGCGGGGCCGTGGTGGCGCTCCAGGATCGTCGCCCAGGCCCAGGCCGTCTCGTTCGCGTCGGCCGGACGCACGACGTCCAGGTCGGGGATCGCCCGCAGCGACGCGAGCTGCTCGATCGGCTGGTGGGTCGGCCCGTCCTCGCCGAGGGCCACGGAGTCGTGGGTCCAGACGTATATCGCGGGCGACTTCATCAGTGCCGCGAGACGGACCGCGGGGCGCATGTAGTCGCTGAAGATGAGGAAGGTGCCACCGAACGGGCGCGTGTTGCCGTGCAGCGTGATGCCGTTGAGGATGGCGCCCATCGCGTGCTCGCGGATGCCGAAGTGCAGCACGCGACCGTACGGGTCGCCGCTCCACTCGTCGGTCGACCACTCGGTCGGCACGAACGACTTCGAGCCCGTGATCGTCGTGAGGTTCGACTCGGCCAGGTCGGCCGAGCCGCCCCAGAGCTCGGGGACGACGCCGGCGAGGGCGTTGATGACCTTGCCCGATGCGGCGCGGGTCGAGACGTCCTTGCCTGCCTCGAAGACGGGGAGAGCCTCTTCGATGCCTTCGGGCAGCTCGTTCGCGAGGATGCGGTCGAGCATGACCTTCTTGTCAGGGTTGGCCGACGCCCAGGCGGCGAGCTTCTCGTCCCATTCGGCGTGCTGGGCCTGGCCGCGCTCGACGGCCTTGCGGGTGTGCTCGAGGACGGCGGGGTCGACGTCGAACGACTTCTCGGGGTCGAAGCCGAGGACCGACTTCAGGCCGGCGACCTCGTCGGCGCCCAGTGCCGAGCCGTGGATCTTGCCGGAGTTCTGCTTCTTGGGCGAAGGCCAGCCGATGATCGTCTTGAGGATGATCAGCGAGGGCTTGTCGGTGACGGCCTTGGCCTTCTCGATGGCGTCGTGCAGTTCGGCGACGTCCTCGACGTATTCACCCGTCTTCTTCCAGTCGACGACCTGGACGTCCCAGTCGTAGGACTCGAAGCGCTTGTGGACGTCCTCGGTGAAGGCGATGTTGGTGTCGTCCTCGATCGAGATCTGGTTCGAGTCGTAGATGGCGACGAGGTTGCCGAGCTTCTGGTGGCCGGCCAGCGACGCGGCCTCGCTCGTGACGCCCTCTTGCATGTCGCCGTCACCGGCGATGACGTAGACGAAGTGGTCGAACGGGCTCGTGCCGGGCGCGGCGTCGGGGTCGAACAGGCCACGCTCGAAGCGGGCGGCGTAGGCGAAGCCCACCGAGCTGGCGAAGCCCTGACCCAACGGACCGGTCGTGATCTCGATGCCGTCGGTGTGGCCGTACTCGGGGTGGCCAGGGGTCTTCGAGCCCCAGGTGCGGAGGGCCTCGAGATCGTCGAGCTCGAGACCGTAGCCACCCAGGTAGAACTGGATGTACTGCGTCAGCGAGCTGTGGCCGACGGACAGGATGAAGCGGTCGCGACCGATCCAGGTGCTGTCGCTCGGGTCACGACGCATGACCTTCTGGAAGAGCAGGTAGGCGGCGGGCGCCAGGCTCATCGCGGTGCCCGGGTGGCCGTTGCCGACCTTCTCGACCGCGTCGGCCGCGAGGACGCGGACCGTGTCTACTGCTTTGTTGTCAATGGATTCCCATTGCAGATCTGCCACTGGAAGTTGACCCTTCTTGATGCGAACTGCGCGGGGTCGATTCGCTCCCGCGCTGACGTGCGCCTGCCGAGACGTCGTCGGCTGGGTCGCACACACGCTGGGGGCGGGGATCGGGACGGTTCGTCCGGTGACTCGGGACCGAGAGGGCGTGCGACTGGCAAGCACCTGCAAGTATAGGGACGAACCCCCTCCGCCCGTCCGCATCCGGCCGGGGGCTCGCCGTCAGCGTCGACGTTCATCGCCTAGACTCCTCGGGCAAACCGTTCGTCTCGTTAGAGGACTCATGACCGCAGCCGTAGACATCCGCCCCGACACGTCACCCCGGGGCTTCCGTCGCAAGGCTCGGGCGTACGTCGCCCTCACGAAGCCCCGCGTGATGGAGCTCCTGCTCGTCACCACGGCGCCGACGATGTTCTTGGCCCAGGGCGGCATCCCCAACCTGTGGCTCGTCGCGGCGACGCTGATCGGCGGTGCCCTGAGCGCCGGCTCGGCCTCGGCCTTCAACTGCTACATCGATCGCGACATCGACCGCATCATGAAGCGCACCCAGGGTCGGCCGCTCGTCACGGGTGACGTCAGCGACCGCGAGGCGCTGGTCTTCTCGTACGTGGTCGGCGTCGCGTCGATCGTCTGGCTCGCCCTGACGGTGAACCTGCTCTCGGCGGCGCTCTCGCTCGGGGCCATCCTCTTCTACGTCGTCGTCTACACGCTCTGGCTCAAACGCCGCACGCCGCAGAACATCGTGTGGGGCGGGATCGCCGGGTGCATGCCCGTGCTCATCGGTTGGGCCGCCGTCACGAACGACCTCTCGTGGTCGGCCGTCATCCTCTTCATGGTGATCTTCCTCTGGACGCCGCCGCACTACTGGCCGTTGTCGATGAAGTACCGCGACGACTACGCCGCGGCCGACGTCCCGATGCTCGCCGTGGTGCGCGGCCGGTCCATCGTCGGCTTGCAGGTCATCCTCTACGCCTGGGCCACCGTGGTCTGCTCGTTGATCCTCGTCCCCGTCGCCGGCATGGGCGTGCTCTACACGGTCGTGGCCCTCGCCAGCGGCGCCTGGTTCGTCTGGGAGTCCCACCGCCTCTACAGCCGGGCCATCCAGCACGTCGCCGAGGTCCGGCCGATGCGCGTCTTCCACAGCTCGATCACGTACCTCACGCTGCTGTTCGTCGCCGTCGGCGTCGACCCCCTGCTCCCGTTCTAGCCTCGTGAGCCCCTCCGACTGGACGGTCCGTCCGGCGCGCCCGGACGACGTCGGACCACTGACCGATCTGAAGCTCGTCGTCCTGAGGCCCGAGTTCGAGCGTCTCGGCATCTGGAACCCGCCCCGCCACCGTGCTCGTTTCGTGCGCGAGTTCGCTGCCGACGAGACGCGGGTCGTCGAGGGCGACCAGCGCCTCCTCGGCTGCATGGCGCTGCACCCGGACGGCGACACGACCTGGCTCCGTCACTTCTACCTGGTCGAGGAGGCGCGAGGTCGCGGCATCGGAACCGCCCTGCTCGCCGAGGCGATCGGCTCGGTCACCACGGGGTCGATCACCCTCGACGTGCTCACCGGCAGTCGTGCCGTGTCGCTCTACGAGCGGACGGGATTCGTCATCGTCGACCAGGACGACGTCGACACCGTCATGCGTCGCGACTAGACCCCACGGTCGCGTCGATCAAGCGCGGACGGCGGCCGCCTCGACGATCGGTTCGACCTCGTCCGGTGCCTGGTCGTTGCGCAAGGAGAGCACGGCGGCGGTCGTCGCGGCGACGAGCAGCGCGGCCAGCACCATGTGACTGCCGACCAGCAGGGGCGGAAGTCCGGTGCGCGCTTGAGTGATGCCGACCGCGATCTGCACGAGCTCGACACCGAGCAGGGCGAGGGGGAACCGTCGGGGGAGGCCTGCCCGGATCGTCCAGACGACGACGGCCAGGGTGAGGGCGAGGGTGGCGTAGGCCGGCCAGCTGTGGACGTGGTCCATGATCGCCGGGTCGAGACCGTTGCGGGGCGTGGCCGCGTCACCGGCGTGCGGGCCGGAACCGGTCGTGAGGACGCCGACGACCACCGTGACGCCGACGACGGCCGCCGCCACGTGGACGAGCCGCGCGTAGCCCCGCGGAGTCGCCGCGTGGTGCCCCCGGGGCCCGCGGTACACCCGCCAGAGCAACGTGCTGGTCAGCGCGACGAGGACGATCGAGACGACGAAGTGGGCTCCGACGATGTAGGGGTTCAAGCCCGTGAGGACGGTGATGCCCCCGAGCACGGCCTGGAAGGGGATGCTCAGACCCTGCAGGAGGGTGAGCCAGAAGAAGTCGCGACGGACCGTGCGCATCCGCAGCACGAAGAGGAACGCGAGGATGACCACCAGGGTGAGCACGAAGGTGAGCAGACGGTTGCCGAACTCGATGACGCCGTGGATGCCCATCTCCGGCGTGCTGACGAACGAGTCGGCCGTGCAGCGGGGCCAGGTGGGGCAGCCGAGGCCCGATCCCGTGAGCCGCACCGCGCCTCCCGTGCCGATCAGCAGCACCTGACAGACGAACGACGCCCAGGCGATGAAACGGACCCGGCGGTCGACGGTCGTGGGGAGCCACGACCAGGCTCGGGTCAGGACTCCGGTGGCGCCCACCTGTGCGTTGCTCACGACTTGCTGCCTTTCGTCACTTTCGGCGGTCGGCCCTGTAGAATCAACGGGTTCAGGAACACGACCCGGCAGGGTGTCGACGGAGACATCCGAAGACCGTGAAATCCGCAGAAGCGGTGCACGGCCTTCACCACCAGTCTAAGCAACGCCACCTGACGACTCGATCACGTCGAGCGTCGACCGGCGAGGCGGCGACAGCCGGTGTGTTCGACTCGCAGGGCGAGCAACCGGGCCGCACCACCACCCGGGGAATGCCGTTCGGCCGACCCGTGTTCGGTCCGGCAGAGAAAGAGGTAGTCATGTCAGACGTGTTGATCGATCGACCCGAGCTCGCGAGCCTGGGGCAGTACGAGTTCGGCTGGTCCGACTCCGACACCGCGGGCGCCTCGGCGCGCCGAGGGGTGTCACCCGAGGTCGTCACCGACATCTCGAACCTGAAGAGCGAACCCGAGTGGATGCTCAAGAACCGGCTCAAGGGCCTGACGCTGTTCGAGCGCAAGCCCATGCCGACGTGGGGCGCCGACCTGTCGGGCATCGACTTCGACAACATCAAGTACTTCGTGCGCTCGACCGAGAAGCAGGCGACCACCTGGGACGAGCTGCCGGACGACATCAAGAACACCTACGAGAAGCTCGGCATCCCCGAGGCCGAGCGCAACCGCCTCGTGGCGGGCGTCGCCGCCCAGTACGAGTCCGAGGTGGTCTACCACCAGATCCGCGAAGACCTCGAGCAGCAGGGTGTCATCTTCATGGACACCGACACGGCGCTGCGCGAGCACCCCGAGCTCTTCCAGGAGTACTTCGGCACCGTCATCCCGGCCGGCGACAACAAGTTCGCCGCGTTGAACACGGCCGTCTGGTCGGGCGGCTCGTTCGTGTACGTCCCGAAGGGCGTCCACGTCGAGATCCCGCTGCAGGCGTACTTCCGCATCAACACCGAGAACATGGGTCAGTTCGAGCGGACGCTGATCATCGCCGACGAGGGCAGCTACGTCCACTACATCGAGGGCTGCACGGCTCCGATCTACAAGTCCGACTCCCTGCACTCGGCCGTGGTCGAGATCATCGTGAAGAAGAACGCCCGCGTTCGCTACACGACGATCCAGAACTGGTCCAACAACGTGTACAACCTGGTCACCAAGCGGGCGATCGCCCACGAGGGCGCGACCATGGAGTGGATCGACGGCAACATCGGCTCGAAGGTGACGATGAAGTACCCGTCGATCTACCTGGTCGGCGAGCACGCAAAGGGCGAGACCCTGTCCGTCGCCTTCGCGGGCCCCGGTCAGCACCAGGACGCCGGCGCGAAGATGATCCACATGGCGCCCTACACGACGTCCTCGATCGTCTCGAAGTCGATCGCCCGAGGCGGCGGTCGCGCGGGTTACCGTGGCGAGGTGCGCGTCGACGAAGCGGCCCACCACGCGGCCAACACGGTCCGTTGTGACGCCCTGCTGGTCGACACGATCTCTCGTTCCGACACGTACCCCGCCATCGACATCCGGGTCGACGACGTCCAACTGGGTCACGAGGCCACCGTGTCGCGGGTCAGCGAAGAGCAACTCTTCTACCTCATGTCGCGCGGCATGGCCGAAGACGAAGCGATGGCCATGATCGTCCGTGGCTTCATCGAGCCCATCGCCCGCGAGCTCCCGATGGAGTACGCGCTCGAACTCAACAAGCTCATCGAGATGAGCATGGAAGGATCAGTCGGCTAGATGTCCGCCGCAGCACCCACCACCACACCAGAGTCCACCACCACGCCGGGCGTCCAGCACGGCGCCGGTGCCCACAGCGACGGCGGCTGGGGCCTCGTGCCCGTGCAGACGCGTTCCGAGCGGTTCACCTCGGTCGACCCCGCGGCGTTCCCCGACGTGACCGGGCGCGAGGTGGACTGGAAGCTCAGCCCGGTGTCGCGCCTCCGTCCGTTGATCGACGGTGACCTCGACGGCTCGCCCTATGCCTACCTGGCTCGAGAGACGCCCGGCGCCACCGTCGAATGGATCGACCGCAGCGACTCTCGGGTCGGCACGGCCGGAACGCCCGAAGACAAAGCGGCGGCGAACGCGTGGTCGAGTGCCGAGAAGGTCCTGGCCGTGACGCTCACGGGCGACGAGCCGTCGGCGATCACCGTCGGACGCTCGGGTCTCGATCGCGAGCCACGGGCCGGTCACACCCTGATCCACGCCAAGGCGAACAGCCAGGCCATGGTCGTCCTCCGCAACACCGGGTCGGCGCAACTGGTCGAGAACGTCGAGATCGTCGTCGACGAGGGTGCGCACCTCACCGTCGTCACCCTGCAGGAATGGGACGACGACGCGGTGCACCTCGCGAGCCACCACGCCCGCATCGGTCGCGACGCCCAGCTCAAGCACTTCGTCGTCAGCCTCGGCGGATCGGTCGTCCGGGTCAACCCGTCGGCCCACCTGGCAGAGCAGGGTGCCGACGCCGAACTCTACGGCGTCTACTTCGCCGACGCCGGCCAGCACCTCGAGCAGCAGGTCTACGTCAACCACGACGCCCCCAAGACGCGGAGCCGCGTCAACTACAAGGGTGCCCTCCAGGGTGCCGGTGCCCGGACGGTGTGGATCGGTGACGTTCTCATCGGACGGACGGCTCCCGGAACCGACAGCTACGAGCAGAACCGCAACCTGGTGCTGAGCGAGGGCACGCGCGCCGACTCGATCCCGAACCTCGAGATCGAGACCGGCGACATCGAGGGCGCGGGTCACGCCAGCGCGACCGGTCGCTTCGACGACGAGCACCTCTTCTACCTGCAGTCGCGCGGCATCTCCGAGCACGAGGCACGCCGCCTGGTGGTGCTCGGCTTCCTCGTCGAGGTCATCCAGAAGATCGGCGACGCCGACCTGCAGGCCCGGCTCGTTGACGCCATCGAGGTCGAACTCGCCGCGGGCGAGGCGACGTCGACCGAGACGGTCGCCTGATGGCGACGAAGGTCTGCGGCGTCGACGACGTCAGCCCCTCCCAGGCGCACCGCGTCGTCGTCGACGGTGTCGCGATCGCCGTCGTGAAAGACAGTGCCGGCACGATCCACGCGATCGGTGACACCTGCACCCACGGCGACATCTCGCTCTCCGAGGGCTTCGTCGAGGACGACACCCTCGAGTGCTGGGCCCACGGCTCGAAGTTCGAGCTCACCACCGGCAAGCCGCTCACGCTGCCCGCCTACGAACCCGTACCGGTCTTTTCGGTCTCCGTCATCGACGGCGAGGTGTACGTCGACACCACCTCGACCTCCACCGGCGCCGCACAGTAAAGGAACAGAACGCATGTCCACTCTCGAGATCCGCGACCTCAAGGTCAGCATCGACACCGACGCCGGCCCCAAGCCCATCCTCAAGGGCGTCGACCTCACCATCAACGAGGGCGAGATCCACGCCGTCATGGGCCCCAACGGCTCGGGCAAGTCGACCCTCGCCTACACGATCGCCGGCCACCCCCGCTACAACGTCGACGGGGGCTCCATCCTGCTCGACGGTCGCGAGGTGCTCGAGATGAGCGTCGACGAGCGCGCCAAGGCGGGTCTCTTCCTCGCCATGCAGTACCCCGTCGAGATCCCCGGTGTCACGGTCTCGAACTTCCTCCGCACGGCCAAGACCGCCCTCGACGGCGAGGCCCCGGCCATCCGCGGGTGGATCAAGGACCTCCGCGAGTCGATGAACGCCCTCAAGATGGACTCGGCCTTCGCCGAGCGCAACGTCAACGAAGGCTTCTCGGGTGGTGAGAAGAAGCGACACGAGATCATGCAGCTCGAGCTCCTCAAGCCGAAGTTCGCCGTCCTCGACGAGACCGACTCCGGTCTCGACGTCGACGCGCTGAAGATCGTCTCCGAGGGCGTCAACCGTGCCAAGGCCAACACCGGGCTCGGTCTGTTGCTCATCACGCACTACACGCGCATCCTGCGCTACATCAAGCCCGACTTCGTCCACGTGTTCGTCGACGGCCACGTCGCCGACGAGGGTGGCCCCGAGCTGGCCGACCGCCTCGAGAACGAGGGTTACGACCGGTACGTCACGGCTGCCGCGGCCGAGGCCGCTGCGACCCCGGCGGTCTGACCGTGGCCGTCGCACTCAGCCCCGAGAAGTTCGATCAGACCATCGAGGCACTGAAAGAGGTCGTCGACCCCGAGCTGGGCGTCAACATCGTCGATCTGGGACTCATCTACGACCTCGCGATGGACGAAGAGCACGAGAACGCGCTCATCATCAGCATGACGCTGACGAGCGCGGGTTGCCCGTTGACGGATGTCATCGAGGGAGACACCGCCAACGCCCTCGACGGTGTCGTCGACGCCTTCCGCATCAACTGGGTGTGGATGCCGCCGTGGGGTCCCGATCGCATCACTGACGACGGTCGCGACATGATGCGCGCGATCGGGTTCTCCATCTGAACCCTGCCCGTCGGCACGATGACGAAGCCCCGCCCCTCCGAGAGGGGCGGGGCTTCGTCGTGCGTCCTCGACGATCACGCCGGGGAGCAGGAGGCGCTAGTCACCGATGCGCTTCAGCGCACGCCAGGCGAGAGGCAGGGCCGCCGCCGCGATCAGCCACTTGGCGATGCCGCCGACGATGAACGGGTACAGGCCGGCCGCGAGGACACTCGGCAGGTCGTTCGGCAGACCCAACGAACCGAGCACGACCGCCAGATAGGGAAGGCCCACGGCGAAGGGGATGAGGCTCGCCAGGAAGAAGGCGGCCGCCGAGCGCCACCACTTCTTGTCCCAGTCCCGCTCGGACAGCCAGCCGATGACGGCCGCCGCCACGACGAAGCCGATCACGAAGCCGAAGCTCGGCTGGAGGACGCTGAGGGGGCCGCCCGAGAACTCGGCGAAGATCGGCAGTCCGGCGACGCCCAGCACCAGGTAGGTGGCCAGGGAAAGCGCGCCGCGACGCGCGCCGAGGGACGCGCCGACGAGCATCACGCCGAGCGTCTGTCCCGTGACGGGCACCGGCCAGAGCGGCACCTGCACCTGCGCGAGGGCCGAGACGACGGCGACCCCACCGAGGACGAGGGCCACGTCGGTGGCGGCGCCCCGGGCCACCAGACGGTCGGCGAGGACCGGCCGTGAGGTCGATGCGGCAGTGTTCGTCATGGGGACTCCTAGAATGGGTAGGTTGATCGGCCGAGCGGCTGGTCGGCAGCGCAGTGCTGCGACCCTCTCCACACGACGTCCCCATCCTATGGGCGGCCCCCTTCCGGGCCCCGTTGTGGACTCCTCACCAATCGATTGGACATCTGCTGTGCTCTCCGTGCACGATCTCGAGATCCGCGTCGGCGCGCGCCTCCTCATGGCCGACGTCTCGTTCCGGGTCGACCGGGGCGACAAGATCGGCCTCGTCGGCCGCAACGGCGCCGGCAAGACGACCATGACCAAGACGCTTGCCGGTGAGACCCTCCCGACGGGCGGCAAGATCGAGCGCTCCGGCGAGATCGGCTACCTGCCGCAGGACCCTCGCAGCGGCAACCCCGAAGACCTCGCCCGGACGCGCATCCTCGACGCCCGAGGTCTCGGCCAGCTGCTGCTCGGCATCCAGGAAGCGACCCTCGCCATGGGCGACCCCGATCCTGACGTCGCCGCGCGCGCCATGAAACGCTACGGCGACCTCGACGACCAGTTCAACGCCCTCGGCGGGTACGCAGCCGAGGCCGAGGCCGCCTCCATCGCGAGCAACCTCAGCCTGCCGGACCGCATCCTCGACCAGCCCCTGTCGACGTTGTCGGGTGGTCAGCGCCGACGCATCGAGCTGGCCCGCATCCTGTTCTCGGCGGCCGACACGATGATCCTCGACGAGCCCACGAACCACCTCGACGCCGACTCGGTCGTCTGGCTCCGCGAGTACCTGAAGACCTACCAGGGCGGCGTCATCGTCATCAGCCACGACATCGAACTCGTCGAGGAGGTCGTCAACCGCGTCTTCTACCTCGACGCCAACCGCCAGGCCATCGACGTCTACAACATGGGGTGGCGCAACTACCAGCGGCAGCGTGCTGCCGACGAGGAGCGCCGCAAGAAAGAGCGCTCGAACGCCGAGAAGCAGGCCTCGGCCCTGCAGAAGCAGGCGGCCCGGTTCGGCGCGAAGGCGTCGAAGGCCGCTGCGGCCCACCAGATGGTGGCACGAGCCGAGAAGCTCCTCTCCGGCCTCGACGAGGTCCGCGCGGTCGACCGCGTGGCCAAGCTGCGCTTCCCGACGCCGGTGGCGTGCGGAAAGACGCCCCTCATGGCCTCGAACCTGTCGAAGAGCTACGGCTCGCTCGAGATCTTCACCGCCGTCGACCTCGCCATCGACCGTGGCTCGAAGGTCGTCATCCTGGGCCTGAACGGTGCCGGCAAGACCACCCTGTTGCGCATCCTCGCCGGGGTAGACGAGCCCGACACCGGGCAGCTCGAGCCGGGCCACGGGCTGCGGGTCGGCTACTACGCCCAGGAGCACGAGACGATCGACGTCAAGCGCAGCGTGCTCGAGAACATGGTGTCGTCCTCGCCGAACATCACCGAGATGGAGGCGCGGCGAGTGTTGGGCTCGTTCCTCTTCACGGGCGACGACTCGGCCAAGCCGGCCGGTGTGCTGTCCGGCGGCGAGAAGACACGGCTGGCTCTGGCGATGATCGTCGTCTCGGGGGCGAACGTCCTCCTGCTCGACGAGCCCACCAACAACCTCGACCCCGCGAGCCGCCTCGAGATCCTCGACGCCCTGAGCAACTACGAGGGTGCCGTCGTCCTGGTGAGCCACGACGAGGGCGCCGTCGAGGCCCTGAACCCCGAGCGAGTGCTGATCATGCCCGAGGGCACCGAGGACCACTGGACCCCGGACTACTCCGACTTGATCAACTTGGCGTGATCACCCCGGCCTGACCAGGTCCGCAGCCGCAGCCGCAGCCCCGGTCGGCGCCATGGTCAGCGGCGTACGGCGCCGTGGTCAGCGGCGTACGGCGCCGTGGTCAGCGGCGCGCGCCGTCGAGGATCTCGTCCTCGACGTCGTTGTCGTGGCGGGGCCGGGCGTCGCGACGACGCTGCCGTTCGGCCTCACGCTCGACGAGTTCGTCGTCGTCGGCGTTCTGGTTGCGGTACTCCTGTCGGAAGACGTAGAACAGGAAACCGAAGGCTCCGACCGCGAACATCAACCACTGGACGAAGTACGACAGGTTGAGGCCCGTGTCGATCTCGGGCTTCGAGGACGGCACGGGTGCCGTGGCTGGCACGGGGCTCTCGCTGACGACGAGCCCGTAGGCACTCGAGTAGACGGGCTGCCCGACGCGGGACTCGACCTCGCTGAGCTGGATGGTCGCGATCTGGTTCGTCCCGGGAACGCCCGTCCGGTCGCCCAGGGCCGGTTCACCCGGTTTCAGGCGTGCGACCACCGTGACGTCGCCCGACGGAGGCGCGGGCACGACGTCGGGGGAGTCCTGGGCGTTGCCGGTCGGCACCCAGCCGCGGTCGACGACGAAGATCTGGCCCTGGGTGGTGCGGAACGGCACGAGGACCTCGAAGCCCGGCTGCCCGTTGAGCGGGCGGTTGCGCACCAGCAACTCGTCGTCGGCGAGGTAGCGCCCGGTCATCTCGACCGGCTGCCACTCTTGAGCGGCATCGTAGGACGACAGCTCGGGCAACGCCTGTTGCAGGGGGATCGGGTCGGCGTCGTAGGTCTGCTCGAGCTGGTGCACGACCGCGAGCTTCTCGTCGTGCCGCGACCACTGCCAGTGGGCGAGGAACACGCAGATGATCGCGAAGACGACGGCGACGGCGAGGTAGCCCAGCCATCTGCGCGAGAGGGCGAAGCGGATGTTCGTCACCGCGCCTCCGTTCCGACCTGTTCGACGACCTCTGACACCCCCGTCACGACGACCGGGAAGTCACGTGCCTCGAGGAACTCGCGCAGGAAGTCGACGTGCTCGTCGCATGCCGACCACACCTTGACCCGGTCGATGCCGTGGATCTTGGGATTGCGCCAGTGAACATTATGCCGTGCCTCGGCTCGACAGGAGGCGCGAGAGCACTGCACGCCGACGGGATCGAGGCCGAGCATCAGGCGCTCCGCCGATCGTGATCCGCCTCGCCGGGCACGTCGTCGGACGAGGCGGCGGGGCCGGCAGGACCTGAGTCGCCGTCGACCACGGTCGGCCGGAACGGCGCCTGCGGCTCGCGGTAGAGCTCGATGCCGCCCGGGCTCTCGACCGCGTCGCCCGCCTCGTGGCCCACGTTCGCGAAGACGACGGCGATGTAGGGGATGACGACGGCACCGATGACGGGCAACAGGGTCCACCAGCCGAGAGGGAAGACGAAGCAGAGGGCGATGCAGACCAACCTGATGCCCATCGCCACCAGGTACTTGACCATGCGGGAGTGCCGGTCGTCGGTGGGGGAGGGCGGAAGGGACGTGATCGTGTTCGAGGCCTTCACGGGGCACACCTCGATGTCGGGAAGAGGGCGGACGCACCACGGACGGGTGCCGGACGGATCTCGGGACGAGACGCCCGGGGGACCGCCTCGATCCTAAGACCCGGGTCCGACAGTAGGCTGGTCGGCGGCCTGCCGATCACAGGTTCGCCGTTCCGCGCCGCGACCTCGCGGCCACCGTCGAGATCGCTCACGAGGAGACAACCCATGACCACGCCCCGCACCGTCCTCGTCACCGGCGGCAACCGAGGCATCGGCTTCGCCATCGCCGAAGAGTTCGTCGCCCAGGGTCACCGCGTCGCCGTCACGGCCCGCAGCGGGCAGGGCCCCGAGGGCACGCTCACCGTCGCCGCCGACGTCACCGACGCCGCGTCGATCGACGCGGCCTTCAGCACCGTCGAGGCCGAGCTCGGGCCGGTCGAGGTCGTCGTCGCCAACGCCGGCATCACGAAGGACGGTCTGCTCATGCGCATGACCGAGGACGACTTCACCTCGGTCGTCGACACCAACCTCGGCGGCGCCTTCCGCGTCGTCAAGCGGGCGTCCAAGGGCATGCTCAAGGCCCGCTTCGGACGCATCGTCCTCGTGTCGAGCGTCGTCGGCCTCTACGGCGGCCCGGGCCAGGCCAACTACGCCGCCTCGAAGGCGGGCCTGGTCGGCTTCGCCCGCTCGCTGACCCGCGAGCTCGGAGCCCGCGGCATCACCGCCAACGTGGTGGCCCCCGGCTTCGTCGAGACCGACATGACCGCCGTCCTGCCCGAGGCGCAGCAGGCCGAGTACAAGAAAAGCATCCCCGCCGGCCGGTACGGCACCACGGCAGAGGTCGCGAAGACGATCACGTGGCTCGCGGGCGACGACGCCGCCGCCTACATCTCGGGGGCCGTGATCCCGGTCGACGGCGGCCTCGGAATGGGCCACTAGGTCCGACCACGCAGGAGGCGCGGGTCGTCCCCGCGAGGGACGCCCGCCTCCCGCCGCGGGTCAGCCGCGCAGTCCGAGCAGGGGCAGCAGCTGGGACAGGTCGTTCGTCCCGACGACCACGTCGGCTCGCTCACGGACCCGCGGCTTGGCGTTGAACGCGACCGAGAGTCCCGCGACGGCCATCATCTCGAGATCGTTGGCGCCGTCACCGACGGCGACGGTCTGCGCGAGGCCGACCCGCGCCTCCTCGGCCCATTGCCGCAGGGCGGCGGCCTTGGCGTGCGCGTCGATCACCGGACCGGAGACCCGTCCGGTCAGCCGGCCGTCCCGCACCTCGAGACGGTTGGCCCGGCGGAAGTCCAGACCCAGGTCGTCGGCCAGCGGGTCGAGGGTCTCGTGGAACCCGCCCGACACGACGCCGACGAGGCCACCCGCGGCGTGGACGACGTCGAGGAGGTCACGGACGCCGCGGGTCGGCGTGAGGCGCGAACGCACCTCTGCGAAGACGGACTCGGGCAACCCCTCGAGGGTCGCGACGCGCTCGGCGAGACTCGCGGCGAAGTCGAGCTCACCCGCCATCGCCCGGGACGTGACGTCCTCGACGCGATCTCGCGAACCGGCGGCGTCGGCCAGCAGCTCGATCACCTCGTCCTCGATCAGGGTGGAGTCGACGTCGAGGACGATGAGGAAACGCGGCACGCCGACAGCCTAGGGCCGTCGGCGCACCGCGCCTCTCGTGTGACCCCGGACGACTACTGGTCGACCCGGACCCCCTTGCCGACCACCGTGATGCCGGACGGCGTGACGGTGAAGCCGCGGGCCCGGTCGGCCTCGGGATCGACGCCGACGGAGGCCCCGGCCGCGATGACGACGTCCTTGTCGAGGATCGCCCGGTTGACGACGGCGTTCGGGCCGACGTGCGCCCGCTCGAAGACGACCGAGTCGACGACGCGTGAACCGCTGTCGAGGGTGCACCAGGGACCCAGGACGCTGCGTTCCACGTGCGCACCCGAGAGCAGCGAACCCAGCGACACGATCGAGTCGATCGTCGTGCCGAGGTTGCCGTGGCCGTCCCGGACGAACTTCGCGGGGGGCGAGTTGAGCTGCTGGCTGAAGATCGGCCAGTCGGTGTTGTAGAGGTTGAAGATCGGCAGGGCCGAGATCAGGTCTCGGTGCGCGTCGTAGAACGAGTCGATGGTGCCGACGTCGCGCCAGTAGTAACGATCGCGCTCGGTCGACCCGGGCACCTCGTTGCGGTTGAGGTCGTAGACGGCCGCGTCGCCACGGGAGACGAAGTCGGGCACGATGTCGCCGCCCATGTCGTGGTTCGAGTCGGGCTTCTCGCCGTCGCGCAGGACGGCGTCGATCAGGACGTCCGCGTCGAACACGTAGTTGCCCATGGACGCGAGGATCTCGTCGGGGGAGTCCGGGAGGCCCGTGGCGTCCGTGGGCTTCTCGAGGAACCGGCCGATGCGCGTCGGGTCGTCCGAGTCGACCTCGATGACGCCGAACTGGTCGGCGAGGGAGATGGGCTGACGGATGGCGGCCACGGTGACCCCGGCACCCGAGGCGATGTGCGCCTCGATCATCTGGGAGAAGTCCATGCGGTAGACGTGGTCGGCACCCACCACCACGACGATGTCGGGTTTCTCGTCACGCAGCAGGTTGAGGCTCTGCAGGATGGCGTCGGCGCTGCCGGCGAACCAGCGCTTGCCGAGTCGCTGCTGGGCCGGGACCGAGGCGACGTACGCCCCGAGCAGACCCTCGATGCTCCAGGTCTGCGAGACGTGGCGGTCGAGGCTGTGCGACTTGTACTGGGTCAACACGACGATCTGCCGCAGACCCGAGTTGATCAGGTTCGACAGGGCGAAGTCGATGAGACGGTAGTTGCCACCGAACGGGACAGCGGGTTTCGCGCGGTCGGCGGTCAGCGGCATCAGGCGTTTGCCCTCGCCACCAGCCAGGACGATGCCGAAGATCTTCTTTGATGCCATGGGGCCAGAATGGCACGATTCGCGGTCGCACGACTACGGTGAACCACGTGCGAGTCGATGTCATCACCAAGGAATACCCGCCCAACGTCTACGGGGGCGCGGGCGTCCACGTCGTCGAACTCGTCAAGGCCCTGCGTCAGGGCGTCGAGGTGCAGGTGCGGGCGTTCGGCGAGGTCGACCCCGAACCCGACACGACCGGGTACCCCGACCTGCCCCAGCTCGACCAGGCGAACGCCACCCTGCGCACCCTCGGTGTGGATGTCACCATGGCCCAGGACGTCGCCGGAGCCGACGTCGTCCACAGCCACACCTGGTACGCGAACGCGGCCGGCCAGCTGGCCCAGATGCTGCACGGCGTCCCTCACGTCCTGACGGCCCACAGCCTCGAACCGCTGCGCCCCTGGAAGGCCGAACAGCTCGGTGGCGGCTACCGCGTCTCGAGCTGGATCGAGCGCCAGGCCTACGAGACCGCCGATCGCGTGATCGCCGTCAGCGACGGCATGCGCCGTGACATCCTGCGCTCCTACCCGTCGATCGACGAGTCGAAGGTCCAGGTCGTGTACAACGGCATCGACCTCGAGGGGTGGCAACGCGTCGACGACGCCGAGCTGGTCCGGGGCCTGGGCATCGACCCCGACCGCCCGTCGGTCGTCTTCGTCGGTCGCATCACCCGTCAGAAGGGCCTCCCGTACCTGCTGCGCGCGGCGAAGCTGCTGCCCGCCGACGTGCAGCTCGTGCTCTGCGCCGGTGCGCCCGACACCCCCGAGATCATGGCCGAGGTCACGGGCCTGGTCCGCGAGCTCCAGGAAGAGCGCACCGGGGTCGT
The DNA here is from genome assembly GCF_056680555.1 of Frigoribacterium sp. AP1. Taxonomy (NCBI): domain Bacteria; kingdom Bacillati; phylum Actinomycetota; class Actinomycetes; order Micrococcales; family Microbacteriaceae; genus Frigoribacterium; species Frigoribacterium sp. AP1. Next base: position 2,952,842 of record NZ_CM155288.1, on the reverse strand, counting down.
CTGGATCGACACCGTGCTGCCCCGGCACCAGCTCAGCGCCGTGCTGAGCCAGGCCACCACCTTCGTCTGCCCTTCGGTCTACGAGCCCCTGGGCATCGTCAACCTCGAGGCGATGGCCTGCGGCGTGCCCGTCGTGGGGTCCGACACGGGTGGCATCCCCGAGGTCGTCGCGGACGGCCTGACCGGCCGCATCGTGCCCCTCGAGCAGGTGCAGGACGGCACCGGCACCCCGGTCGACCCCGACCGCTTCGTCGCCGACCTGGCGGCCACGCTCACCGAGGTCGTCTCCGACCCGGCCCTCGCACGCCTCATGGGGCGGGCCGGCCGCATGCGGGCCGAAGAAGAGTTCTCGTGGTCACGGATCGCCGAGCAGACCTTGGGGATCTACGAGGGCCTGCTCAACTAGGCTGAGCAGCATGCCTACCGTCCTGCAGCTGACCGATGTCTCGATCGTCCGAGGCGGCACCGCCGTCGTCGACAAGCTGACCTGGACGGTCGACTCCGACGAGCGCTGGGTCGTGCTCGGGCCGAACGGTGCCGGCAAGACCAGCCTGCTCCAGGTGGCCGCCGCGCAGAGTCACCCCTCGTCGGGCGAGGCAAGCATCCTCGGCTCCGACCTCGGCTCGGTCGACCTGTTCGACCTGCGGCCGCGCATCGGCTTCGCCTCGACGGCCATCGCCCGTCGCATCCCCGCCAAAGAGAAGGTCGTCGACGTCGTCCTGACGGCCGCCTACTCGGTCACCGGTCGCTGGAACGAAGAGTACGAGGGCGTCGACGTCCGTCGGGCGCACCGCGTTCTCGACGAGTGGAAGCTCGACCACCTCTCGGACCGCACGTTCGGCGAGCTGAGCGACGGCGAGCAGAAGCGCGTCCAGATCGCCCGCTCGGTCATGACCGACCCCGAGCTGCTGCTCCTCGACGAGCCGGCCGCGAGCCTCGACCTCGGCGCCCGCGAAGAGCTGCTGCAGATGCTGTCGGGCTACGCCTCGTCCGAGGGCGCTCCGGCCATCGTCATGGTGACCCACCACGTCGAAGAGATCCCCCGGGGCTTCACGCACGCCCTGTTGCTCGACCACGGCTCCGTCGTCGCGGCCGGTCCGCTCGACGAGGTCATCACGGCCGAGACCCTCGGCGCCACCTTCGGCGTCGAGCTGCGGGTCGAGTCCGACGGGGGCCGGTACTCGGCCCGCGCAGCCGGCTGACCCGCGCCTCCTACGATCCGGGCTGTCGGTCTGGTATCGTTGACAGCTGGTCCGCAGCGTCGCTGCGCGTGCCTCCTGAACTCACCATCATCACTCGTTCGCTAGACCTAGGACAATCATGAAGACCGACATCCACCCCGAGTACAAGCAGATCGTCTTCCGGGACCTCGCATCGGGCGCCACGTTCCTCACGCGCTCCACCACGACGAGCGACAAGACCATCGAGCTCGACGGTGAGACCTACCCGGTCATCGACGTCGAGATCTCGTCCGAGTCGCACCCGTTCTACACAGGCAAGCAGCGCATCCTCGACTCGGCCGGCCGCGTCGAGAAGTTCAACTCGCGCTACAAGAACTTCGGCAAGTAGGCCTCAGCCCGCAGCCCTGTCAGAGGCGGTCCACTTCGGTGGGCCGCCTCTTTCGCGTACCCGGGCGACACGCCTCGGCTGGGTCCCCGACGTCAGGCCACGTGGAAAGCGCGAGAGGCCCGCAAGACCCGAGGAGGCGCGGGGCGCGACCCCACTCAGGCGAACGGGAGAGGGCGGTGCGGCCAGTCGCCGTGCGCCGTGAAGGTGGGGTCCTTCGCCCGGCGCATGTACTGCTGGAAGCTCTCGGCCTGGGTCGAGCACCAGCCGACCTGGAGATCGTGCAGCTCGGTGACGGGCACGTCGAGCCGGTCGGGGTACCGCTTGGCCATCGCCTGGGCCACGCGACCCGCGGCGATCGCGTCGGCCCCGGCGTCGTGCGCGTCGTCGAGCGACACGCCGTAGACCGCGGCGGCGGCCTCGAGGGTGCGCTTGCCCTTGCGATAGGTGTCGACGGCCTTGTCGATGACGAGGGGGTCGACGACGCAACCGATCTCGCCGACCTCACCCAACGGCTCGACGCCGTGGCGGCGGGCCTCGCGGTCGAGCAGGGTGAGGTCGTACGGCGCGTTGTAGACGACCAGCGGCACGCCGCGAGCGAAGACGGCCCGGATGGCCGCGACGATCTCGGCCACGACCTCGGCGGCCGGACGCCCCTCGGCGCGGGCCCGCTCGGTGGAGATGCCGTGCACGGCACTGGCCTGCTCGGGGATCTCGACACCGGGGTCTGCCAACCATTCGCCATGGGCGACGGTGGCCCCGGTGGCATCGATCAGGCCGACGTGGGCGGTCACGATGCGGGCCGTCTCGACGTCGATGCCGGTGGTCTCGAGGTCGAAGACGCCGAGGGCCTGCCACCAGACGGCCGGCGGCTCGCCCACGGCCGCGAGGTCGGGAGCGGTGCCGGGCGTCTCGGTGTCAGTCACCCTGCGAGTTTAGGAGGCGCCACCGACAGCGGGTGCCGCCGCGGCGGGCACGTCGCCGACGTGCAACCAGAAGAACGCCTGCGTCCCGAGGGTCAGCGTCACCTTTCCCTCGTCGTCGAACGAGGGGAACTGCGCTCCACCGAACAGGTCGAACAACGTGCGCCCGGCGAACTGCGGGGCCACGATGTCGACCGAGGTCGGGTTGTGACCGAACGAGAAGACGCAGAGGATGTCCTCGGCCGAGTCGCCGAACTGCGTCCCCGCCCCTTCGTACGAGCGGACGAACGACAGGACGGACTCCTGGTCGGTCTCGAGCACCTCGAGGGTGCCGAGGCCGAAGGTCGGGTGGGCCTTGCGCACGTGGATGACGTTGCGCACCCAGTGCAGCAGCGACCGTGACTGGGCCAGCTGGCTCTCGACGTTCACCAGGTTGTAGTTGTAGACGAGCGACTGGACGACCGGCAGGAAGAGCTTGCCCGGGTCGGCGGTCGAGAAGCCGGCGTTGCGGTCGGGCGTCCACTGCATGGGCGTGCGGGACGAGTCGCGGTCCGGCAGCCAGATGTTGTCGCCCATCCCGATCTCGTCGCCGTAGTACAGGAACGGGCTGCCGGGCAGCGAGAACAGCAGAGCGTGCACGAGTTCGAGTTCGGCGCGCGAGTTGTCGAGCAGCGGGGCGAGACGGCGGCGGATGCCGATGTTGGACCGCATGCGCGGGTCGTAGGCGTACCAGCCGTACATCGCCTGCCGGTACTCCTCGCTGACCATCTCGAGGGTGAGCTCGTCGTGGTTGCGGAGGAACACCGCCCAGGCGGCCCCCGGCGGCACCTCGGTGGTCTCCGAGAGGATGCGCTTGAGCTCGTCGGCGCTCTGGGCGCGGAGCGAGTAGAAGATGCGGGGCATGACCGGGAAGTCGAAGGCCATGTGGCACTCGGGCTCGTCCTCGGTGCCGAAGAACGCCGCCGTCTCGGCCGGCCACTGGTTGGCCTCGGCGATGAGCACGCGTCCGGGGAACTCTTCGTCGACCATCGCACGCAGGCGCTTGATCAGGTCGTGCGTGGCCGGCTCGCCCTCGCCGTTTCCCTCTTCGGTCTCGAAGAGGTAGGGGATCGCGTCGAGTCGGAGGCCGTCGACGCCCATCGACAGCCAGTGACGGACGACGTCGAACACGGCCTCCTGGACGGCGGGGTTCTCGAAGTTGAGGTCGGGCTGGTGCGAGAAGAAGCGGTGGAAGAAGAACTGGCGGCGAACCGGGTCGAACGTCCAGTTGGACTCTTCGGTGTCGACGAAGATGACCCGGATGTTCGAGTACTCCTCGTCGGTGTCGCGCCAGACGTAGAAGTCGCCGTAGGGACCCTCGGGGTCTTCGCGGCTCTGCTGGAACCACTCGTGCTGGTCGCTCGTGTGGTTCAGCACCATGTCGATGACGATGCGCATGTTGCGCTCGTGCGACTTGGTCACGAGGTCGCGGAACTCGTCGAGCGTGCCGAACTCGGGCAGGATCGCCTTGTAGTCCTGGATGTCGTAGCCGCCGTCGCGCAGGGGCGACTGGAAGAACGGCGGCAGCCAGAGGGCGTCGACGCCGAGCCACTGCAGGTAGTCCAGGCGGGTGAGCAGACCTTGCAGGTCACCCGCCCCGTCACCGTTGCTGTCGACGAACGACCGCACCATCACCTCGTAGAACACCGCCCGGCGGTGCCAGTTGGGGTCGAGGGTCAGTCCGGGCTGCTGGATCGGGGCAGTGAAGCTCACCCGCCCACCCTACGGGCGCGCGCCCCGGGGCGCGCACTCCGCCCAGCGCGTCGCTCGTAGACTCGGGCGCGTGATCGTCCGACCCCCGCGCGTGAAGTCGCCGTACCGTGCCCGCCTCGACGCCCGACCGGTGCGCGACGACGCCGTCGAGGTCGCCGGCAGCCTCACCCGCTACTGGACGTACGAACCACCCGAGGGGCAGGAGGCGCGGGTCACCGTCGTCGCGGTGCACGGCTTCCGGGGCGACCACCACGGTCTCGAACCCGTCGTGGCGCACCTCGACCACGTGCGGGTGGTCATGCCCGACCTGCCGGGCTTCGGCGAGTCGACCCCGTTGGACGGAGAGCACAGCGTCGCGGCGTACGCGCGCTGGCTGACCGCGTTCGTGGCGACCCTCTCGCTCGGTGACGACGTCGTGGTGCTGGGGCACTCGTTCGGCTCGATCGTCACGTCGGCCGCGGTGGCCGACGGACTCCGCGCCTCCCGGTTGATCCTGGTCAACCCGATCGCCGCCCCCGCCCTGCAGGGCCCGCGCGGCGTGGTGACCCGCCTGGCCGTCTTCTACTACTGGGCCGGCGCCGCCCTGCCGGAGCGCGCCGGGCAGCAGGTGCTGCAGAACGCCGCCGTCACGCGGATGACGAGCCTCGCGATGGTCAAGACGCACGACCGGGCCCTGCGCCGGTGGATCCACGACCAGCACGACAGCTTCTTCTCACGGTTCTCGGACCGTCGCGTGGTGCTCGACGCGTTCCGCGCCTCGGTCTCGAGCGACGTGAGCACGTACGCCGCCCGCGTCACCGTGCCCACCCTGCTGATCGCCGCCGACCGCGACGACATCACGGCCCTGCCGGCGCAGCACCGGCTGCAGGCGCTCTTCCCCGACGCGACGCTCGACGTCATCGACGGGGTCGGCCACCTGATCCACTACGAGAAGCCGCGCGAGGCCGCCGCCGCGATCGAGGCGTTCGTCCGATGAGGGTCGTCGTCGACTGCCGGTACGTCCGCGTCGGACGCCACGACGGCATCAGCCGGTTCAGCGCCGGCGTCGTGTCGGCCCTGGCCGAGCGCCACGAGGTGACGATGCTCGTCAGCGACCCACGCCAGCTCGACAAGCTGCCCGACCAGCCGCACGTGCTCGTCAGCGCGCCCACCAGCGTCCTCGAACCCCTCGTGGCCCGGCAGGTGAACCGGCTGCGCCCCGACGTCGTCTGGTCGCCCATGCAGACCATGGGCTCGGCCGGGCGCCGGTACCCGCTCGTGCTGACGCTGCACGACCTGATCTACTACACGAACCGCACGCCACCGCCCGAGTTCGCCCTGCCGATCAAGCTGCTGTGGCGGCTGTACCACCTGGCCTGGTGGCCGCAGCGGGTGCTGCTGAACCGGGCCGACGCGGTCGTCACGGTGAGCCGCACGACGCGGGACGAGATGCGTCGCCACCGGTTGACCCGGCGTCCCGTGACGGTCGTGTACAACGCGGCCGATCCGGTCGATCCGGTCGACGCGGTCGAGCCGCGCACCGCACCCGCGCGGCGCGACCTCGTCTACATGGGGTCGTTCATGCCGTACAAGAACGTGACCGCGCTGGTCAGGGCACTGCCGTTGCTCGACGGGTACCGACTGCACCTGATGAGCCGGGTGTCCGAGGCCGAGCGCGCCTCCTTGACGGCTCTGGCGCCGGTCGGGTCGCTGGTCTTCCACGACGGGGCGAGCGACGACGAGTACCGCGAGACCCTGCTCGGTGCGACCGCCGTCGTGACGGCCTCGCGCGCCGAGGGGTTCGGCATCCCGCTCGTCGAGGGCATGGCGCTCGGCACGCCGGCCGTGGTCAGTGACATACCGATCTTCCGCGAGATCGGTGGTGACGCGGCGCTCTACGTCGACCCGTCGTCGCCCGCGTCGATCGCCGCCGCCGTCCGCCGGCTCGAGGGCGAGTGGGAGGCGCGCTCGGCCGCGTCGGTCGAGCAGGCCGCCCGGTTCAGCTGGGCTGACTCGGCCGACGTGCTGCTGCGCCTGCTGGCCGACGTCGCCGCGGCGGGTAGCCACCGGCACCGGCGCTCGGGACGCTGACGGGCAGGGCGCTCGGGCGGGGAACTCAGGCCGGGTCGGCCGTGTCGCGCTCGAGCGCGTTCTGGTACTCGAAGGCGTAGGTGCCGGCGCGTTCGGACTCGACCTCGATGGGGTCGTCGAACTCACGCAAGGTCAGGGTGTCTCCGGTGACTTCGAAGGAGTGGATCGACCCGTTGCGGATGGGCACGCCGAGGTGCGCGTCGGTGTCGGGGGAGACGTGGTTCACCACCGCCCGGATGACCGCGCCGTGCGTCGCGACGACCACGGACGCGCCGTCGCCGTACCGGGCGGCGATCGCGGCGAGGGCGGGCAGCACCCGTGCGACGAGGGCCCCGCGGCTCTCGCGACCGGGCACCGGGGTGCCCGTGGGGAACCGTGCCTCGACCTGCTCGCCGGTCAGGCCCTCGGCATCGCCGTAGCGGCGCTCGGCGACCTCGGGGGCGAGCTCGGGCGCGGCCAGCCCCAGGCGCTCGGCGATGATCGACCCGGTCTCGGCCGCCCGCGAGAGAGGGCTGGCGACGACGGCGTCGAACCGGCGGCGGGCGAGGAGGTCGCCGGTCTCTCGGGCCTGCGAGCGACCGAGGTCGTTCAGGGGGATGTCGGTGGAGCCCTGGATGCGTCGGGCGCGGTTCCAGTCGGTCTCGCCGTGGCGGACCAGGTACAAGAGCGTCATCGTTCCTCCGGTGGGCACGGCCCCGGGGGTCACGCGACCAGGTGCTCGGCCAGGGCCGCCAGGGTCTCCGACGTGCCGGCGTCCAGCTTAACCGTGGCCCGCGAGTCACCCTTGGTGACGCCCCGGTTCAGGACGACCACGGGCAGCTTGCGACGCGTCGCCTGGTCGAGCAGGCGGATGCCGCTGTTGACGACCAGCGACGAGCCGGCGACGAGCAGCGCCTCGGCACCGACGACCATCGACCGCGCCTCGGCGAACCGCTCGGTGGGCACGAACTCGCCGAAGAACACGACGTCGGGCTTGAGCAGGCCACCGCAGACCGTGCAGGTCGGCACGACGAACGCATCGATGTCGTGCACCTCGACGTCGCCGTCCGGGGCGAGTCGCACCTGGTCGGGCTCGTCGATCCACGGGTTCTCGGCCGCGAGGCGCGCCGCGACCATGTCGCGGGCGAACGCCTGGCCGCAGGTGAGGCAGACCACGCGGTCGACGGTGCCGTGCAGGTCGACCACCCGGCGCGACCCGGCGCGGACGTGCAGGTTGTCGACGTTCTGGGTGATCACGCCGTTCGTCACGCCGGCGGCCTCGAGCCGGGCCAGCGCCCGGTGCCCCTCGTTCGGCCCGGCGGCGCGGAAGTACTTCCAGCCGAGGTGGCTGCCGGCCCAGTAGCGCTTGCGGTAGCCCTCACTCGAGAGGAACTGCTGGAAGGTCATCGGGTTGCGCGGGGGAGCACCCTCGCCCCGGTAGTCGGGGATGCCCGAGTCGGTGCTGACCCCGGCCCCGGTGAGCACGGCGACGCGGCGCCCGCGGAGGGCCTCGACGGCCGCCTCGAGGGCCTGCTCGTCGGTGGGGACCGCGGGGTCGTTCGACACGGGTGGGGCTCCTTCGGGTGCGGTGACGCTAGCCTAAACGCGTCCCCCTCCGAATCGATTCCAGCGGTCGCCCGTCCGCCGGGGCCGTCCCCCGTGGAGCACCGTGCACGTCACCCGCATCACCGACCTCGACCACGAGGCCCTCGCCGACTACAACCGGCTCACCGACGTCGCCCTGCGACGCGTGTCCGAGCCCGAGGGCGGGCTCTACATCGCCGAGTCGACCAAGGTCATCGAGCGGGCGTTGCGGGCGGGCCACGTGCCCCGGTCGGTGCTGATGACCGACCGCTGGCTGCCCGACATCGAGCCCCTCGTGGCCGACCACGAGGGCGAGATCTTCGTCGGCGACGCGGCCCTGCTCGAGACCCTCACCGGCTACCACCTGCACCGTGGCGCCCTCGCCGCCATGCACCGTCCCGAGCTGCCCTCGGTCGGGTCGGTGCTCGACGGTGCCCGGCGCGTCGTCGTGCTCGAGGACATCGTCGACCACACGAACGTGGGCGCCATCTTCCGCGCCGTCGCGGGCCTGGGGGCGGACGCCGTGCTGATCACCCCGCGCTGCGCCGACCCGCTGTACCGTCGCAGCGTCCGCGTCAGCATGGGCACCGTCCTGCAGGTGCCGTGGACGCGCCTCCCCGAGTGGCCGGCCGGTGCCGGGCTGCTGCGCGACGCGGGGTTCGAGGTGGCCGCCCTCGCGCTGAGCGACGACGCGGTGACCCTCGACGCCTACGCGGCCGCGCCTCCGGACCGCGTCGCCCTGCTGCTCGGCACCGAGGGCGACGGGCTCAGCCGTGCCGCCCTGCAGGCCGCCGACACCGTCGTCACCATCCCGATGCTGCACGGCGTCGACAGCCTCAACGTGGCCGCCGCCTCGGCCGTGGCCCTCTGGGCCCTGCGCGTGCCGACGGGCGGGTCGGAGGCGGTCGCGTGACCGGCGTCGACGGGCGTCGTCGTCCGGGTGTCGTCCGGAGGCGCGTGGGCGTGATCACGCTGCTCGCCCTGGTCGTCGCCGTCGGCGGGTACGTCCCCCTCGCGCTGCTCAGCCCGCTGGCGCCCGCCGCGGCGGACGTCGCCGCCTACACCGCGCCGGCCGAGGCGAGCCCTGACCTGACCTTCCCCGCGTACGGCGCGACGGCGGTCGAGGCGATCGGCTGGGAGGACAGCCTGACGACGAGCGGCGACGAACGACCCCGCCCCATCGCGAGCATCAGCAAGGTCGTCACGGCCCTCGTCGTCCTCGACGAGAAGCCGCTCGACGGAGGCGACGGTCCGACCCTGACCTTCGGCCCGGCCGAGGCGGCCCTGGTCGACGCGTACCGGGCGCAGAACGGCAAGGTGGCGCCGATGGCGGCCGGTCAGGCCCTCACCGAACGCCAGGTGCTCGAGGTGATGCTGATCGAGTCGGCGAACAACTACGCCGAGGTGCTTGCCCGGTGGGCGTTCGGCAGCGACCAGGCGTTCGTCGACGCCGCGGCGGCCTGGCTCGCCGACCACGGCCTCACCTCGACCACGCTCGTCGAGCCGACCGGGCTGTCACCGCAGAACACGAGCACCTCGACCGACCTGATCGAACTCGGCCGGCTGGCCCTGGCCGACCCCGACGTAGCCCGCACGGTCGGCACGACGACGACGACCGTGCCCGGCATCGGTGAGATCAGCAACAGCAACGAACTGCTCGGGCTGGACGGCGTGGTCGGCATCAAGACGGGCACCCTCGACGAGGCCGGGGCCTGCCTGTTGTTCGCGGCCGACTACACGATCGGGGGTCAGCAGGTCACGGTCGTGGGAGCAATGCTCGGTGGAGTGGACCACGACCAGCTGGACCGCGACGTGCAGGCCCTGCTCGCCAGCGTCGCCGACCGCTTCCGGACCGTCACGCTGACCACCCGCGGCGACGCCTTCGCCGACTACGACCTGCCCTGGGGCGACGCCGCCCGCGCGGTCGCCGCTGAGGACGCCAGCGTGCTCGTCTGGGGCGACGAGACCGTCGAGGCCTCGGTCGAGACCGACGACGTGGGGGCGGCCCCGGCCGGCACCCGCGTCGGTGACGTCATCTTCACCGTCGACGGAGAACGGCACGTCGTGCCCCTCGAGCTCGACGCGACCATCGGCGAGCCCGGGGCGTGGTGGCGGCTGACGCATCCCGACGAGGTGCTCTGAAGCGACCGCTCGGACTGCGACCGCTCGGACGCCGACCGGTCAGACGTCGTCGCGGTAGACCATCGTGACGGCGTCCGGCCGCTTGGCCTGGACGAAGTCGCCCGACGACTGGTGCCGGATGCGGCGCACGACCCAGGGCACGAGGTACTCGCGGGCCCAGCCCATGTCGTCGGCCCGGGCGCTGCGCCACGGTCGACGCTCGAGCGGCTCGGGCTCGTAGGGGGCGAGGTCGTTCTCGACCGCGAGGGCCTGGAGGACCATCCGGGCGATCGTGTGGTGGCCGAGCGGACTGAAGTGCAGCCGGTCGGGTGCCCACATCCGTGGGTCGACGAGCTGACGCAGCGCCCACATGTCCGCCACCACGGCGTCGTGCCGCAGCGCGATGGCGTGGACGTGCTCGTTGTAGATCGCGACCTTGCCGCGGAGGCGACCGAGGACGGGGGTGAGGCCGATGTCGGGACCGGTGAAGACCACGACCGTGGCACCGTCCGACCGCAGCCGTTCGACCAGCCCCTCGAAACGCGCGGCGACCTCGTCCGGGTCGGTGCCGGGGCGGATGATGTCGTTGCCCCCGGCCGACACCGAGATGAGGTCCGGTCGCAGGGCGAGCGCGGCCCCGGACTGCTCGTCGTCGATCTGCTTCAGCAGTCGGCCCCGGACGGCCAGGTTCGCGTAGGCGAAGTCCTCGGTCGAGGCGCCGAGCACCTCGGCGACTCGGTCGGCCCACCCCCGGTGGCCCCCGGGGGAGCGCTCCTCGGGGTCGCCGATCCCCTCGGTGAACGAGTCGCCGAGGGCGACGTAACGGGACCACGGGTGTTGCTGACTCATGCGACCAAACTACTCTCGACGCGTGCCCGCACCGAAGCCCGCCTCCGCGTCCGACCCGACCCGCGCCTCCTGGTCGCCCGACGAGCTGTTGCCCGACGGGCTGCTCGAACGCTTCCGAGGGCGGGCCGCGGGCCACGACCGCGAGAACACGTTCCCCCACGACGACCTCGCCGAGCTGCGCGAGCGCGGTTACCTGCGGGCCTTCGTCCCGACCGACCGAGGAGGCGCGGGTCTCGGACTCGAGCAGGTCGCGTCCCTGCAGTCGCGCCTCGCGACCGCGGCGCCGGCGACGGCGTTGGCGGTCAACATGCACCTGGTCTGGACCGGGTGCGCGGCCGTACTGCGGGCCCGGGGCGACGACTCGCTGGACCTCGTCCTGGAGGACGCCGCGCACGACGAGGTCTTCGCCTTCGGCGTGAGCGAGCCCGGCAACGACCTCGTCCTGTCCGACTCGACGACCTCGGCCGACCCCACGGGTGACGGCGGCTACCGGTTCACCGGCACGAAGGTCTCCACCTCGCTCTCGCCGGTCTGGACGCGCCTCGGCGTCTTCGGGCGGGACGACTCCGACCAGGACGCGCCGACCCTCGTCCACGGGTTCGTGCACCGCGACCAGCCGGGCCACACCTCGCTGGGGGACTGGGACACGATCGGCATGCGCGCGACACAGAGCCACACGACCCGACTCACCGCGGTCGAGGTACCCGCCGCGCGCATCGTCCGCCGACTGCCCGTGGGCCCGAGCGCCGACCCGTTCGTCTTCGCCGTCTTCGCCGTCTTCGAGACGACCGTCGCCGCCGTGTACCGGGGCATCGCCCGCCGGGCCCTCGAGCTCGCCGTCGAGTCGGCACTCGGGACGACCTCGCGGCGCGCCGGAGGAGCGGCCCGGGCGCTCGACCCGGTCGTGCGGTGGCGCGTCGCCGACGCCGGGCTGGCGGTCGACGGGCTCGAACCCCAGGTGGACCAGGTCGCCCGGGACGTCGACGCGCTCGTCGACCACGGAGCCGACTGGCCGAGGCTCGTGGTCGGGCTGAAGACGCGGGCCACCGAGACGGCCCGCGCGGTGGTCGAGCAGGCGGTCACCGTCGCCGGGGGTTCGTCGTACCGGTCGTCCTCCGAGCTCGGGCGCCTGCAACGCGACGTCCTCGCCGGACGCTTCCACCCGTCGAGCACCGACTCGGCACACGCGACGATCGCGGCGGCACTGCTCGGACCGGGGGCCTGACGGGGTCGTTCTCCCGGTCGACCGAGGGCGCCGCGGCCCGGGCGACGTCGATGTCGGTGGCGCATGTGAGGATGCTCCGGTGAGCAAACAAGACGGCAGCGGGCGACTCGTCACCACGGTGCCGACCGATGACGCGACCGCGCCGATCTTCCATGTCGACATGGACGCCTTCTTCGCCTCCGTCGAACTGCTCGACCACCCCGAGTTGCGGGGCCGGCCCGTGGTCATCGGGCACCGCTCCGACCGGTCGGTCGTCACGGCCGCCACCTACGAGGCAAGAAAGTACGGGGTCAACTCGGCGATGCCCATGGCGATCGCGTTGCGTCGCTGCCCGCAGGCGATCGTGCTCGAACCGCACTTCGAGAAGTACCAGCACTGGTCCTCGCGCGTCATGTCGATGTTCGACGACGTCACGCCTCTGGTCGAGCGCCTCGGCATCGACGAGGCGTTCCTCGACGTCAGCGGATCGATCCGCCTGATGGGCTCCCCGTTCGAGATCGCCACGGCGCTGCGTCGACGGGTGCACGCCGAGACCGGCCTGCACTGCAGCATCGGTGCCGCGTCGACCAAGTTCGTCGCCAAGCTCGCCTCGAGCGTCGCCAAGCCCGACGGGCTCCTGCTCGTGCCGCACCGCCACACCCTGGCCTTCCTGCATCCGCGGCCGATCAGCGCCCTCTGGGGCGTGGGCGGCAAGACCGAGCAGGTGCTGCTCGACCGGGGCCTGCGAACGGTCGGTGACGTCGCCGCCGCCCCCCTCGACATGCTCGTCCACGCGGTCGGGCCGGCGGCCGGCGCGAAGCTGCACGACCTGGCGTGGGGCCGCGACCCGCGCAGCGTCCACACCGAGACGGCCGAGAAGAGCGTCGGCAACGAGAACACCTTCGGCACCGACGTCGTCGACCCGGTCGTCGTCCGTCGCGAACTCCTCCGCCTGAGTGACAAGGTCGGCACCCGCCTGCGGGCCGCCGGCGTGAGCGGCCGCACGGTCGTGCTCAAGCTGAGAACGACCGACTTCGTGACCATCACACGGTCACGCACACTCGCCGATCCGACCGACCTCGGTCGCCGCATCTACGACGAGGTCGTCTCCCTGTACGAGGCCACGGGCAAGCAGCACGAACGCATCCGGCTCGTCGGCGTGCGCGTCGAACAGCTCAGCGAGGGGACGGGCGGCGACTCGCTCGGCCTGTGGGACGACGACGCCGACTGGCGCGAGGCGGAATCGACCATGGACGCCCTCCGGGCCAAGTTCGGGTCGGCCATGCTGACGCCGGCCTCGCTGCTCGGCGCCTCGCGACGTCGGCCCGGCGCGTCGGGTCGGGACGCGGGCGCCGCGTCCGTGGACGACGCCGGTCGAGGGTAAACTCGGTTCGAGTGAGCACCGCCAACGCATCCGACCCCGCCGGGGGTGAGCAGCACCTCGACGGCACGTCGTCCGACCCGCTCGACGTCGGCGTCTCGGCAGGCAACTCGGCCGCCGAACACCTCTCGCCCGCGTTCCCCGAGCGGGCCGCCTGGGGCACCGCCAGCAAGTTGCGCGCCTGGCAGGCCGACGCCCTCGAGCTCTACTTCTCGACGATGCCGAGGGACTTCCTCGCGGCGGCCACTCCGGGCGCCGGCAAGACGACCTTCGCCCTCCGCCTCGCCACCGAGCTCCTGTCCCGCGGCGAGGTCGACCGCGTCGTCGTCGTCGCCCCCACCGAGCACCTCAAACGCCAGTGGGCGGACGCCGCCGATCGGGTCAACCTCCGCCTCGACCCGATGTTCAAGAACGCCGACGGCACCTTCGGGCGCCACTACCACGGCATCGCCGTCACCTACGCCCAGGTCGGAATGAAGCCCGAGGTGCACAAGGCCATCACGACGGCCGGTCGCACCCTCGTGATCCTCGACGAGGTGCACCACGGCGGCGACGCACTGAGCTGGGGCGACGGCATCCGCGAGGCCTACACCGGCGCGACCCGCCGCCTCTCGTTGACGGGCACCCCGTTCCGGTCCGACACGGCGCCGATCCCGTTCGTGCAGTACGCCCCCGACGAGCACGGCATCCGCACCTCGAGGGCCGACTACTCCTACGGCTACGGTCGCGCCCTCGCCGACGGCGTCGTGCGCCCCGTCCTCTTCATGGCGTACGCCGGGCAGATGCGCTGGCGCACCCGGATGGGCGACGAGATGAGCGCGTCCCTCGGCGAAGCCGTGACGAAGGACATCACTGCTCAGGCCTGGCGCACGGCGCTGTCGCCCCAGGGCGACTGGATCCCTGCCGTCCTCTCGGCGGCCGACAAGCGTCTCACCGAGGTGCGCCGTGGCGTTCCCGACGCCGGCGGTCTCGTCATCGCCACCGACCACACCGCGGCTCGGCAGTACGCGGCCGTGCTCCAGAAGCTCACGGGCGAGCGCCCGACCGTCGTCCTGAGCGACGAGAAGGCCGCCTCCGACCGCATCCAGGCCTTCTCCGACGGTGACAGCCGCTGGATGGTCGCCGTCCGCATGGTGTCCGAGGGCGTCGACGTCCCACGCCTCGCCGTCGGCGTGTACGCCACCTCGGCCTCGACGCCGCTCTTCTTCGCCCAGGTCGTGGGTCGGTTCGTCCGGGCCCGGCGGCGGGGTGAGACCGCGTCGATCTTCCTGCCGAGCGTGCCCAGCCTGATGGCCCTGGCCAACCAGCTCGAACTGCAACGCGACCACGCGCTCGACCGGCCCACCGACGCCGACGACGGGCTGTTCGCGCCCGAAGAAGACATGATGGCCGCGGCCAACCGCGACGAGAAGGCGTCGAGCCTCCTCGAGCAGCAACCCTTCGAGGCTCTCGACTCGCAGGCCTCGTTCGACCGGGTGCTCTACGACGGTGGCGAGTTCGGCACCGGAGGCGAGATCGGCAGCCTCGAAGAACTCGACTTCATCGGGATCCCCGGTCTGCTCGAGCCCGATCAGGTGCGCGACCTGCTGCGACAACGCCAGGCCACCCAGGCCCGACGGGCTCCGAAGACCGGGTTGCCCACGACGACTCCGGTCGACGAGGCCCGACCTCTCTACCAGACGATCAAAGAGCAGCGGCAGGAGCTCAGCCGGCTGGTGTCGATCTGGTCGCGTCACTCGAACGAGCCGCACGGGCTGATCCACGCCGACCTCAGGCGCATCAGCGGGGGCCCGTCGGTCGCCCAGGCCAGCACCGAGCAGATCCAGAAGCGCATCGACGTGCTGCGCGGTCGCCTCGGCCAGCGCGCCTGACCCGGGTACGATCGACCGATGCTCGACGAGAACGTCCCCGACCGGTGGACCGTGCGTGCCGACCCCGAGGCTGCACCCGAGGCGGTCGTCGAGCGCTTCGGCGGCGGTTACCGGTTGAGCCGGTGGAGTCCGACCGACGCCGAGCCGGCCCGGCTGGGCGTCTACACGTCCCCGGATCTCGCCGAGACCGCCTGGTGGCGACTCGTCGACCGCGAGCGGGGTCAGGGCAGGCGGACGATGTCGACCAAGCGGACGGGGCTCGAGGACGCCTGAGGGACGGCATCCCGGGCTGCGTGGCCGTCGGTTCCGCTGCCCGCGTCGAGCAGGGACACGCCGTCGTCGCCGCACAGGAGCACCGGTCGGACCTCGAACGGTCGTCCTCGACCGAGCGCCTGGAGCCCCTCGGCCCACCGACGGTCCGAGGGATGGGGCGACGCGGCCCCGACCCTCTCGAGGACGAACGCCACGGTCGCGGCGCCGAACTCCGTGGCGACGGCTGCCAGGGCATCACCGTAGTGGTCCAGGGCGGAGGTGTCGGGCACCTCGGGGATGCCCTCGAGCGGCACCATGAGGGGCAGGGGGACGTCGTCGTCGTCGAAGAACAACGTCCAGAGCTGACGACGCACCGCCACCGGGACGATGGCGTCGATGTGCCGGACGAGGTCGTCGACGTCGCGGACGGGCGCGTGCGGATCGGCGACCCGTGCCGGTTCGGACGCGTCGCGGGCACTGATCGCGTCGGCAGGAGGGCGGTCGAGGGTGGTGTCGAGGACCGAGGTGAGTGTCATGGGTCGAGCATCTCGGGCCGCCACCACGCTCGGGTGGTTCTCCCCAGCCGCACCCGTCGACGACGGTCGGTGCCGGGCTGGGGAGGACCGGTCAGCCCTGGAGCCGGACGGAGTCGCCGACGGTGACCGGTTCGGCGCCGTGGCCCGGTGCACCGGAGAGGGCCCGGAGCGCCCGGCGGAGGACCGTGCTGGACGTGCTCATCGTGTACGGGAAGTAGACGACCTCGACCCCGACCGCGGCGAACTCGCGTTCGAGTCGGAGGCCCTTCTCGGTGCCCCGCCAGTCGTCGCCCTTGAAGAACACGTCGAAGCGCAGCTCGCGCCAGACATCCATCTTGTCGGGCACGGTCTCGGCGTGGACGCCGTCCACGACGTCGATGTGACGGACGATCTCGAGTCGTTCGGCGAGGGGGACGACGGGCGAGATCCCCTTCGTGACCTGGAGCATCTCGTCGGACACGACCCCGGCGATGAGGTGGTCGCACTGCGCGGACGCGTGCCGCAGCAGGTTCAGGTGGCCGATGTGGAACAGGTCGAAGGCACCGGCCGCGTAGCCGACCCGGCCCGCGCCTCCTCGTCCGTTCCCGATCTCGACGGGGTCGAGGGCGAGGTCGGTTGCGGGGGTGGGGATGACGTCCACGGGTGTGGTCCTCTCGTCGGGGTGCTGCTCGGATGCGGTCACGACAGGGCACCGGGCCGACGTCGGAGGCGGGGGAGGTCCTGGAGCGGACGCGACCCGCCCGCGTGGTCTACCAGGTCGGCGATGCTGAACGAGGGCGCGGGTTCCTCGACGGGGTGACGGACGTCGTCGTCGCGCCACGTGGCGCGCACCAGGACCCGACGCCACGGAGGCACGCCGGTCAGCACGACGCCCACGGGCCGGACGTCCAGGCTGAGCAGCTCGGCGCTCAGGCTCCGGAGGGACTCCACGGTCGTGACGCCGGAGCGGACGACGAGCAGCACGCCGTCGACCTCCTCGGTCACGCTGCGCAACGCGAGCGGGTGGGAGTCGCTCGAGGCCTGGACGACGGAGACGTCGTAGTCCTCCCGAAGAGCGGCGAAGAAGGCGTGGGTCCCGGAGCGGACCAGGTGACGGGACGACGCGACGACCCCGTCGGGCACCGGCACGCGGTCGTACCCGTGCCGATCGGCCTCGACCTCCTCGGGCACGGCGCCGACGGGCACCGTCGACGGGCGCGAGAGGGTGCGGGTGTCGAAGTCGGACTGGACGAGGGCGCAGGTGGCGCCGAGCTCGACGACGGCGCGCGCGAGGCCGCCGTCGACGCCTACCGCCTCGCGGACGGAATCCGTCCGTGCCAACAGGAGCGTGGCGGGCAGCGCGCCACCGCGCAGTGCCCGCGTGTTCTGGACGACCTCGCGCAGGGCCGTGCGGGTCCGGGCGGACGAGACCCCGGTGACCGGATCGTCGCCGTGTCGGAGGGCCCCCGGGAGCTGTCCCACGACCGGAAGCCCCGTGATCCGGCGGACGTCCTCGACCGTGTCGACCGTCGGTCGGGCACGGGACAGGACGATCGCACCCGCGAGACCGACCGCCAGGCCGGCCAGGAGTCCCGAGAGGATCGTCAGAGCGAGGCCCGGTTCGTCGGGCGTCGACGGCACGGCCGCCGGGGAGGTCAGGTCGAGTGCGACGGTCTGACCGTCCGACCCGGCCTGCGACTCGACGCGGTCCACGACCGCCGAGAGGCTCTCGGCGACGTCGTCGGCCAACGAGGCCGCCCCGTCGGCCGTGCCGGCCGTCGTCTGCACGCGGAGGACGGCGGTGCCGCCCGGGTTGACCACCGAGACCCGTTCGGCGAGTTCGTCGACGGGGACGCCGAGGTCGGCCGCGACCGGCCCGAGGACCTCGGGGCTCGTGCCCAGCTCGGCGTAGGACGACACACGCTGCTGCGCGAACTGCCCGCGGGCCGCCAGGCCCGATCCCGGGGACTCGACGCGGACCAGGACGGTCGCCTCGGCGCGCCATCCCACCGGAGCGAGCTGCGACGCGCCGGCACCGGCGGCCACCCCGAGCAGGGCCGCCACGCCGACGAGCGCGGCGTGGCGTGACACGGCCCGACCGAGACCGCCGACGAGGGCACGTCGGGTCGGGGTGCCCTCGCGACTCACGGCCTCGACCCGATCGACGGGGGCGTCACGGACTTCAGCTCGCGGAACCATTTCGGCAAGGCGAGGACGAGATAGCCGGCGTTGGCGACGAGGAGGGCCAGGTAGACCACGGTGAACGCGGGCGGCCAGGCCAACAGGACGAACGCGAGGCACATCAGGCCGTAGTCCGTCGGGACGACCGCCAGGGAGTAGAGCAATCCCGTGCGTCGTCCCACGGGCGCGGCGACGCCGGTCCGGGCCGCCTCGGCGCGGCGGAGCTGGTCGGTCAGGACGATGGCGAAGAAGGCCACCGTCGCCACGACCTGGTAGACGAGCGGCGCGGCCAACAGGGCCTCGCGACCGTCCGGTTCACGCAACCACGACGCGAAGACGGCCAGGTGCAGCACCGCGATCTTGGTCGCGTCGATGACGTGGTCGAGCCATTCACCGGCGGGGCTGCCGCCACCGCGGAGGCGGGCGACCTGCCCGTCCGCCGAGTCGAGCGCGTATCCCACGACGAGGAGCAGGACGACGGCCAGGGCCGTGCCGATGCCGGACGGCGCGAGGGCGAGGACGGCGATGCCCGCGAAGGTGCACGCGGCACTCAATGCGGTGACCTGGTTCGGCGTCGCACCCAGCGTGTAGGCCACCGCGGCGGCCCAGCGACCGAGGCGGCGGTTGACGAAGCGGGAGTACGCGGGCGCACCCGTCGACGGCTTCTGGGCCGACGCGAGGGCGGCGAGGGCGGGCCGCACGGCACGGGGCACGGCGGGTCGGGGCGAGGCCGCCTCGGCGGTCGTGGTGGTGTCGCTCACGAAGCCACCGCCAGCGAGTCGACGTCGGCCGTGTGCAGTTCGCGCGTGACGACGGCACCGATGCGGCGGCGCATGCGTTCCGGGGTGAACCGCTGCAGGTAGGCCTCGCGGGCGTTGCGCCCGGCGACGGCCAGGGTGGCGACGTCCATCGAGGCGAGGATCGTCGTCAGGCCGTCGACGTCGCGACGGTCGAAGAGCCAGCCCGTGCGGCCCTCGTCGACGACCTCCTCGGGACCGCCGGAGCGGCTGGCGATGACGGGACGCCCCTGGCTGAACGCCTCGAGCGTCACGAGTCCGAACCCTTCGAGGGTGTCGGTCGGCAGGATGACCGCGTCGGCGTCGCGCAGGTAGGGCGACGCGTCGTCGACCTCTCCCACGACGGTGACCGTCTCGGGCCGCGAGACGATTGCCGCGACGAGACCGGGCACGTCGACGGAGGAGCCGACGGCCGGGGGGCCGCCCAGGACGACGAGCTGGCCGGGGCAGCCCGCCGCGTTCCAGGCGGTGAGCAGAGTCGCGTGGCCCTTGTGGCCGTTCCATCGGCTCGCCACCACGTACTGGGGCACACGACCCTCGGCTCGCTCGACCGCGGCGATCGACCGGTCCGAGACGCCGTTGTGGACCACGACGGCGCGCGAGTCCTCCGAGAGGCCGGACGAGTCGAGCACCGAGCGCGACACGGCGACCAGCGAGGTGCAGGCGCGGGCCATGGGACGGAGGCCACGACGGTCACCGTCGCTCCAAGGCTCCTGCAGGTGTCCCACGACGCGGCGGACGCCCATGGCGCGGGCGACGGGGGCGACGACGAGACAGGCGCTCGTCGCGCAGTAGACGAGGTCGAAGTGGCGTCCCGACAAGCGGAGCGCCGTGCGAGCCGCGTCGCGGGCCAGGCGGACGAGTCCGAGCGGCCCGAGCCGGGTCCGGCGCAGGATCGGCAGGGGCGTCCGCTCGACGCGCGCCCCGAGCTCGCGCAGCCTCGGGCCCAGGGGCCCGACCGCGACGTCGGAGGGCAGCCAGACCGTGACGTCGAGGTCGTCGCGGGCAGCGAGCTCGCCGACCACCTCGAGGACGATCCGGTCCGAGCCGTACATCTCATCGGACGAGTGCACCAGCAGCACCCGGCTGCGACGCGATCCCCTCCGGCGGCGGGGGAGTTCGGGCAGGTCGACGCCCGGGCGGGCGTCCTCCCGCGTGGCCGGTGCGGCGGTCGCCGCCGGTGCGGACTCGCGGTCCCGGTAGTGCCTGATGTCGACGGACATGCTCTCTCCCCTGTCGTCGTGAGCGTGGTCCGGGCCCGTGAACGGCCCGTGGTGGTCTCGGATGCTGCTGGAGGGGCTCAATACGCTCCCCGGTGTTCGAAGAGCACGCGGACGGTGCGCCACATGATGACGAAGTCGACCGTCAGCGACCAGTTCTCGACGTAGTAGAGGTCGAGGCGGACGCTCTCCTCCCAGCTGAGGTCGCTGCGCCCGTTCACCTGCCACATGCCGGTGAGACCGGGCTTGATGTAGAGACGTCGGTGGACGTGGTCCTCGTACCCCTCGACCTCGCGCGGGAGGGGCGGGCGGGGCCCGACGACGCTCATCTCACCCCGGACGATGTTCCACAGCTGGGGGAGCTCGTCGAGCGACCATCGGCGGAGGACACCGCCGACGCGGGTGACCCGGGGGTCGGACTTCATCTTGAAGAGCAGGCCGGCGCCCTCGTCGGCCTGCGTCAGGTCGGCGAGGCGGCTCTCGGCGTCGACCACCATCGACCGGAACTTCAACATCTCGAAGGTGCGCCCGTCCCGGCCGACCCGTCGCTGACGGAACAGCACCGGGCCCGGGCCGTCGAGACGCACCGCGAGGGCGACCACGGCGAACACCGGCGCGAGGACGACGAGGGCGGCGGACGCCAGCACCAGGTCGGACAGCCGCTTGAGGGCGTGCCTCGGGCCGTCGAACTGCGGCAGCTCGACGTGCATCAGGGGAAGACCCTCGACCGGACGGTAGTGGATGCGCGGCCCGGCGACGTTCGTCAGTCGCGAGGCGATGACGAGCTCCGTCGCGCGTCCTTCGAGCGACCATCCGAGGTCGCGGAGGTACTCGCGGCCACGACCGGGTTCGCCGGCGACGATCACGCTCTCGGCGCCCAGACGCCAGACGGCACGGGGAACCCCGTCGAGGTCGGCCACCACGGGGACGACGCGGCCCCCGACGACGATGCCCCGCGGGTCGGCGTCCGGGACGGCGGCCCCGACGACGTCGTACACGGCACCGCTCGTCTTGTCGATGCGACGGACGACGTCGGCGATGTCGTCGCGCGATCCCACGATGACCGCCCTCGAGAGGTAGTGCCCCTTCGCACGTTGGCGCTCGAGCCAGCGCCGCATCGTCCACCGCCCGACGACCAGGCCGGCCCCGCCGACGGGCAACGCCACCAGGAAATAGCCCTCACCGCCGATGTGACCGACCGACGCGAACCCGATCGCCACGACGGCGAAGGCCCAGACGCTGGCCGTGAGGAGGCGCTTGTACTCGACGACGCCGCTGCCCACGACCGCGAGGTCGCGGGTGCGGTGCAGCGTCAGGCAGAGGGTCCAGACCAGCCCCACGACGACGGGCAGCACGGGCGAGCCGACCGACTCGAGGAGGGTGGTCGCGTCCGAGCCCCGACCGGCTGCGATGGCCCGCACGGCGTCGACCGCGACGGCACCGACGATGCTCAGGGTCAGGACGACGGTGTCGACGAGGCGGAGGCGGCGCCGGTAGCGGCGGGCCCAGGCCGCGCCGGACTCGGCGTCGTGGGTCGCGGCCGGGGAGGCGAGGGGCCCCTCCGACTCGGTCAGGTCGAACGGGGGGTCGATCCGTCGGGGTGACGACGGTCCGACCAGGACTGAGCGGAGTTCGCTCTGCGTGCTGGACATCGGGTCTCGGGTTCGGGTAGGAGACGGCGCGCCCACGTCGGTGGTGACGACGGGGCGGTGGCGGGCGGTCGATCGAGATTCGGGTTCGATCGACCGCCCAGGCGTCGCGCCGGGGCACGGACGTCACGAGGGTGCGGGACGTCGGCCGGGGCGGCGACGGGCGCGCCGGGCAGCGGGTCTGCTCGGCGCACGATTCGGGTCGGTGCGGTGATGCGGGAGCAGATGCTCCCGGGGAGAGGGTCGGGTTTCTCAGTTCCTGGTGATTTCGGGTCGACCAGGAGGATGCTGTGACTCTAGTTCGGGGGGCACCCGACACAAGAGCCTATCAAGACCCCCCGTTCGGGGGCGGCCGTGTCCCCCCTGTTGCCGACACCCGAACGGGTGACTCCCGACCCCTGTCGTGTCACCCGTGCGGGGGTGACAAGGAGCCGTGAAACGCGCCGGCGCGGCGTGTCCCTTCGCGGGCAGGACGCAGAGACCACCGCGGTCTCGGAGAAATGCCTGGTCAGGCACCGGTACGCGCTCACGGATCGAAGCCCGACACGCCCACGTGGACGGCGTTCACCATCCCGACAGGTGTCGTTCATCTCGCCTCGTCCCCGTCCTGGCGGTCACCGATGGGGTACAGACGGAGAACGCCCCCCGACCGATCGGTCGAGGGGCGCATCACCCGTCACAATCACCCTCGTCCGCGTGTCACGGACGGGTGACGAATCCCTGCTCGACCATCCAGTCGAAGGCCACGTCGGCCGGCTCCTCGCCCTCGACGTCGACCGCCAGGTTGAGGCGGCGCATCTCGGTGTCGGTGAGGGCTGGCGAGATCTCGTCGTACACCTCGGCCAGCTGGGGGTACTCCGCGAGCGTGGCCGTCGAGAGCACCGGTGCCGCGTTGTAGGCGGGGAAGAACCCACGGTCGTCCTCTAGCACGTCGAGGTCGAGAGAGTCGATCCGACCGTCGGTCGTGAACACCTCGCCGAAGTTGCAGCTGCCCCGGTCGGTCGCGGTGTACACCGTGCCCGTGTCGAGGATGCTGACGTTGCTCGTCGGCACGCCGTCCGCGGCCCCGAGTTCGAGCCCGTAGGCGGCGAGCATCGGGGCGAAGCCGTCGGCCCGCGAGTTGAACTCGGCCTCGACGCAGAAGGTGCGCTGGTCGACGGGCAGGTCGGCGATCTGCGAGAGCGACGTGATGTCGCCCAGCTCGGGCACGGCCTCCGCCCGGACGGCCATGGCGTAGGTGTTGTTGAGGGGCGCCGGCTCGAGCCAGGTCAGTCCGTTGTCGGCGTCCGCGTCGCGGACGACCTCGTACTGCTCTTGCTGGTCGGGGATGCCCTCGGCCTCGGCGAGGTAGGTCAGCCAGGCGGTGCCGGTGTACTCGTAGGTCATGTCGGCCGTGCCGTCGAGCATCAGCTGTCGTACCGCCACCGACCCCGGCACGTTCGTCATGTCGGTCACCTCGAAGCCCGCGGCCTGGGCGGCGAGCACCGCGATCTTGCCGAGGATCAGCTGCTCGGTGAAGTTCTTCGCCGTCACGGTGATGGCCGCGTCGTCGGGCAGCCCTTCGATGGCTCGGATCGAGCCTGGTGCCACCGCGGGCACGAACGCTGTCGCCGGTTGCAGGCCGCATCCGGTCAGCGCGACCGTCGCCGCGGCGACGACGGCGAGGGACGAGGAGGCGCGGCGCAGCTGGCGGGGGAGGCGGGAGGTGGTCATGCGCGGAGTCCCTTCGGACGGGCGACGTACTCGACGACACGACCCAGCCAGTCGATCATGAGGGCGAGCAGGGCGATGAGCAGAGCCCCGGAGACGAGGACCCGGGGCAGGAAGAGGTTGACCCCGGTGGTGATGAGAAGGCCCAGGCCGCCGGCGCCGATGAACGTGGCCAGGGCCGCCGACCCGACGAGCAGCACGAGGGCCGTGCGGATGCCCGAGAGCATCACGGGGACGGCCAGCGGAAGCTCGACCTTGAGCAGGACCGACGACGCGCTCATGCCCATGCCTCGACCGGCTTCGACGAGGCGGGCGTCGACGCTCTGCAGGCCGATCATGGTGTTGCGCAGCACCGGCAGCACCGCGTACAGCACGAGCGCGACGACGGCCGCCCAGAAGGTGAAGCCGAGCCAGAACGCGAGCAGCACGATCAGACCGATGGCCGGTGCGGCCTGTCCGAAGTTCGCGACGACCAGCACGGGGCCGCTGATGCGGACGAACGGGCGCCGGGTGAGCAGCACCCCGAGGGGGATGGCCAGCACGAGCACGATCGCCGCCGACACGAACGTCAGGGCGAGGTGCTCGCCCGTGTAGGCCAGCAGGTCGGAGGGGTTGAGGGTGGTGCGTTCGGCCGTCGTCAGGTCGGCCGTGGTCAGCCAGACGACGAACGCCGCGAACACGGCGAGCACGGCCACGGGTTGCACGAGCAACCCGAGCCACGCCGGGCGGGGCCCGCGCCGACCGGACGAGCGCCCGTCGACCGAGGCCGGAGCGGCCGAGGCGGTCACGCCGCGTCCTCGTCGTCCGCGGGGCCCCCCGGCACGACGTCGAAGGAGCCCGTGTTGGTACCCACCGGCGCGTCGTGCTGGGCCTCCGCCGCCGACGCGCGCGCGCGGGTGATGGCCTCCATCACGACCTCGACCGTGATGACGCCGATGAAGGCGTCGCGTCGGCCCGTGACGAGCGCGGCACCCGCACTCGAGACCAGCATGGTGTCGAGTGCGTCGTTCAGCGTGGCACCGCTGCCGATGACGGGCAGGTCGGCGTCGGGTGTCGAGCCCAGCACGCCGAGACGGCCGAGCTGTCGGCGCGAGGGCCACGCGACGGGTCGTTCCCGATCGTCGACGACGACCGCGTGACCGTGGCCGGCCGCCTCGACCCGGGCGAGGACGTCGGCGGCGGATTCACCCGAGCGGGCGACGACGGCCTCGGCGAGGTCGACGTCGCGCACGCGCGTCAACGTCAGCTGCTTGAGGCCGGCGCCCGACCCGATGAAGTTCTCGACGAACTCGTTCGCCGGCTCGGCGAGGATGCGCTCGGGGGTGTCGTACTGGACGATGTGCGCACCCTCCGAGAAGATGACGATCCAGTCGCCCAGCTTGACGGCCTCGTCGAAGTCGTGGGTGACGATGACGATGGTCTTCTGCAGCTCGTGCTGGATGTTGATCAGCTCGTCCTGCAGGCGCTGGCGGGTGATCGGGTCGACGGCACCGAAGGGCTCGTCCATCAGCAGCACGGGCGGGTCGGCCGCGAGTGCGCGAGCGACTCCGACGCGCTGCTGCTGACCGCCGGACAGCTCGCGCGGGTACCGGTCGCGGTACGTGGCCGGATCGAGCGACACGAGTTCGAGCAGCTCGTCGACGCGGGCCGCGATGCGCTCCTTCGACCAGCCGAGCATCTTCGGCACGATGGCGACGTTCGCCGCGACGCTCATGTGCGGGAACAGGCCGCCGGCCTGGATCACGTAGCCGATGCGACGGCGCAACTCGTCGCCGTCGATCGAGGTGACGTCGTCGTCGCCCAGGACGATCCGCCCCTCGGAGGGCTCGATCAGCCGGTTGATCATCTTCAGCGTCGTGGTCTTGCCACAACCCGAGGGCCCGACGAGCATGACGATCTTCCCGGCGGGGATCTCGAGGGTGATGCCGTCCACGGCCGGCTTCGCCTGGCCGGGGTACCGCTTCGTGACCTGGTCGAGGGTGATGCTGCGACCCGAGACCTCGTCCGAGGGGGACGAGGAGGCGCGGGTGGGGTCAGTTCTGGACACGGATGCCTCTCGAGACGGTCAGGCGGCCGAGGCCGACGAGGAGGAGGTCGAGGACGAGGGCGAGCAGGACGACGCCCACCACGCCCGTGACCACGGAGGCGAGCGCGTTCGCCCCGCCGAGTCGGGACAGGCCCGAGAAGATGAAGCCGCCGAGGCCGGGCCCCAGCGCGTAGGCCGCCACCGCGGCGATGCCCATGACCATCTGCGCGCTCACGCGGATCCCCGTGAGGATGATCGGCCACGCGAGGGGCATCTGAACGGTCGCGAGGGTGCGGAACCGGCCCATGCCGATGCCCCGCGCCGACTCGACGATGGAGCCGTCGACCTCGTGGAGTCCGACGACGGCGTTGCGCAGGATCGGCAGGGCGGCGAAGAACGTCACGACGATGACCGACGGTGCGACGCCGAAGCCCGCGAAGGGGATCAGGAGACCGACGAGCGCGAACGACGGGAGGGTCAGCCCCACGGCGGAGACGCCGTTCGCCAGGGCGTAGAGCCTGGGGCTGCGGTGCACGAGGGCGGCGAGGCCGACCGAGATGAGCACGGCCAGGACGAGGCACTGCACCACGAGGGACAGGTGCTGCCAGGAGGCGAACCAGATCTGGCTCCACCGGTCCACCACGAAATTCCACGCCACGCAGACCATCTCCCCATCACCGGCAACGACCATCGATCCGAACGGTCGCTCCTCGGAGGGCGACCGGCGTCCACACTAACCACGGCCCCGGCACCGCGTCATGTCGTCGACCACCCCCCACGGGACCCCGCAGCCGACCACCGTTATCCGAACGAGCCCCGAAAAGAGCAGATGAGGACGGCGTGTCGGCTTCCACCGACACGCCGTTCTAACGATCCTCAGATTCTCGCCTCGAGGTCCTCCCTCAGGTCGCCGACAACCCGGTCGAGACCTTGTACCGCGCGCCGTGGTGCTCGTCCGGCAGCCGGTCCCCGCGCCCGAACAGCTTCTGCCGCAGGGTGCCCGGTTCGTACTCGGTGGGGTAGACGCCCCGGGCCTGGAGCACGGGGATCACGTGCTCGACGACGTCCTCGAACGTGCCGGGCGTGATCGCGTAGGCCAGGTTGAAGCCGTCCACGTCGGTCTCGTCGACCCACTCCTGCAACTGGTCCGCGATCTCCTCGCCGGACCCGACGATGCGGGGCCCGAGACCGCCGATCCCCGCCGCTTCGGCGATGTCGCGGATCGTCCACTCCTTGCCCGTGTCGCCCTCCTGCGCCTGGAAGTTCGCGAGTGCCGACTGGATGGCGTTGCTCTCGACGTCACCCACGGGGTCGTCGAGCGAGTAGGTCGACAGGTCGACGCCCATCCAGCCCGACATCAGCGTCAGGGCTCCCTCGTGCGAGGCGTAGCGCCGGTACTCGTCGTGCTTGGCCCGGGCCGCCTCGGGGGTGGCGTCGGTGATGATCGTCAGCAACGTGTAGATGCGCGCCGAGTACCGGTCCCGACCTGCGGCCTCGAGGGCGTCCCGGATCTTCCCGACCGTCGCGGCCAGGCGTTCCTTGGTCGGGGCGGCCACGAAGATCGACTCGGCGTTGCCGGCGGCGAAGCGGATGCCCCGCGGCGAGGCACCGGCCTGGTAGATCACGGGCGTGCGTTGTGGGCTGGGCTCGGCGATGTGGATGCCGGGCACCTTGTAGTACGTGCCGTCGTGGCCGATCTCGTGGACCTTCGTCGGGTCCGTGAAGACGCCCGACTCGCGATCGCGCACGACGGCGTCGTCCTCCCACGACCCCTCCCACAACTTGTAGAGGACCTCGAGGTACTCGTCCGCCTGGTCGTAGCGGGTGTCGTGGTCGAGCTGGTCGTCGGCCCCCATGTTGCGGGCGGCGCTCGGCAGGTAGCCGGTGACGACGTTCCAGCCGACCCGCCCCTCGGTCAGGTGGTCGAGCGTGGACATGCGCCGCGCGAACGGGTAGGGGTGCTCGTAGGCCGTACCGGCCGTGATGCCGAAGCCGAGGTGCTCGGTCGCGGCGGCCATGGCCGAGACGAGCAGGACCGGGTCGCCGACCGGTGTCTGGGTGCCGTTGCGCAGGGCCGCGTCGTGGTTGCCGCCGTAGACGTCGTAGGTGCCCAGCACGTCGGCGATGAAGAGGCCGTCGAAGACGCCCTTCTCGAGGAGGCGCGCGAGGGAGGTCCAGTAGCTCAGCTTCGTGTAGTCGGCCGAGCGGTCGTCGGGGTGCCGCCAGAGACCGGGGGACTGGTGCCCCACGCAGTTCATGTCGAAGGCGTTGAACCGGATTCGTCGAGTCATGAGGCCATCCTCACGACCCGGGCTCGTGCTGTCGTCCGTGCTGACACACGACGTCACACTCCACGCCCCGTAGCCTGTGTCGGTGCTCCCGTTCCGCCCCCGCGTCGCCGACGTCGACCGCCCCCGTCTCTCCCGCGACGTCTACGTCCTCGGCGTGATCGCCTTCTTCGTCATGGTCGGCTTCGGCGTGGTCGTCCCCGTCCTGCCGGTCTACGCCCGCAGCTTCGGCGTCGACCACGCCCTGGTGGGCGCCGTCCTCTCGGCCTTCGCCCTCATGCGCCTCGTGGCGAGCCCGTTCGTGGGACGACTCATCGACCTGATGGGCGAGCGGGTCGTGCTCTCGGTGGGCATCGGCATCGTGGCGCTCTCGAGCGGGCTCGCCGGGCTCGCCCAGACCTACCCGCAGCTGCTGCTGCTCCGGGGTGCGGGCGGCATCGGCTCGGCCATGTTCAGCATCGCGGCGATGACGCTGCTGCTCAGCGCGACCGACCCGTCGCTCCGGGCCCGGGCCGTCGGCTTCTACCAGGGCGGGTTCCTCGTCGGCGGCATGGCGGGTCCGGCACTCGGCGGACTCCTCGCCACGATCTCCTTGACGGCGCCGTTCTTCTTCTACGCGGGCACGCTCGCCGTGGCCGGCCTGGTGGGCGTCGTGCTGTTGCGCCGGGCACCGCAGCACTCCTCGACGACCGTCACCGCGCCTCCGGTGCCCCTCGGGGTCGTGCTACGAGACGTGCGGTTCCGGACCGCGTGCGTCGCCAACTTCGCGCAGGGTTGGTCCTCGCTGGGGGTGCGCAGTGCCCTCGTCCCCGTCCTCGTGGTCGAGGTCCTGCGCGGACCGACGGCGTGGACGGGCCTGCTCTTCGCCGCGTCGGCGGTGGCCCAGACCATCGCGCTGGCACCGGCCGCGCGCTTCGTCGACACGGTCGGCCGTCGACCGGCCGTGATCGGCGCGTTCGCGGTGGCCGCCGTGACCCTGTTCGCGGTGTCGCTCGCCCCGGACGTCTGGACACTCGGCGCCCTGCTCTGCGTCTACGGCGTGGCGACGGCGTTCATGGGCACCGCGCCGGCAGCGCTCGTCGGCGACGCCGCGGGCGCCCGGGGCGGTCGTCCGGTCGCGATCTTCTCGATGTGCTCCGACGTCGGGGCGATCGCCGGGCCGCTCGTCGCCGGACTGCTGGTCGACACGGTCTCGTACCCCGCGGCGTTCGGCGTGGCGGCCGTCCTGCTAGCGGTGGCGGCCGGGGCGGCGGTGCGTCTGCCCCGGACCACCGCCGCCGCGCCGACCCCCGCCTGATCAGCCGAGGTGCACGGGAGCCTCGGTGGGCAGCAGGTCCTCCTTGCGGCCGCGGATCAGGAAGAACGAGATCGGCGCCGCGAGCAGCATGGCGATCGCGGCGGCCAGGAACGCCACCGAGTAGCCGTCGACCAACGCACCGAGCGGCCCGCCCACCGTCGACGTCGAGGACGCGACGGCCCCGGCGTAGAGGTTCGTGAACACGGCGAGACCGATCGATCCGCCGATCTGCATCATGGCGTTCGAGGTCGCGCTGGCGGCACCGGCGTCGTGCGGCGCGACCCGGCTGAGCGCCAGGTTCTGCATGGGCACGAAGACCCCGGCGAGGCCGACGCCCATGACGAGCAGGGCGGGCAGCACCTGCACCGCGTACGAGCCGTCGGCCGTGATCTGCGTGGCGAGCCAGAGCAGCCCCGCCCCGGCGACGAGCGGCCCGACGATCATCATCGGGCGAGGGCCGACGACCGGCAGCAGCTTGGTCAGAAGGGGAGCGCAGACCATGATGACGAGCGTCATCGGCAGGCTGGCGAGCCCCGCCTCGAGCGGACCGAAGCCGAGCACGATCTGCAGGTGGAAGGTCAGGTAGAGCAGGGCGCCGATCATGACGCTCCCGACGATCAACTGCACCAGGAAGGCCCCGCCCCGGACGCGGTCGGCGAGGACGCGCATCGGCAGCAGCGGGTGGTCGCTCCGCCGCTCGACGACGACGAAGAGGGCGAGCAGGCCGGCCCCCAGGGCGATGAACCCGATGACGACGGCCGACCCCCAGCCGTCCTCGGCCCGGGTGAAGCCGTAGACGAGGCTCGCGAGGCCGGCGGCGACGACGATCGTCCCGACGACGTCGAGGCGGTTGCGCCCCTCGGCCCGGCTCTCGCTCACCACGAAGGCGGCGGCGACGATGGCGACGAGCACGATGGGCACGTTGACGAGCAGGCACCAGCGCCAGCTGACGAACTCGGTCAGCACCCCGCCGAGCACGAGTCCGACAGCGGCACCCGCGCCCGAGATGGCGCCGAAGACGGCGAAGGCGGTGTTCCGGTCACGGCCCGACGCGAAGGTCGTGGTGAGCACGGCGAGGGCCGCGGGGGCGAGCAAGGCGGCGAACACGCCCTGGAGCCCGCGGGCGAGGATCAGCTCGCCCCCGGTCTGCACGAGGCCGCCGAACGCCGAGGCGGCCCCGAAGCCGACCATGCCGACGATGAAGGTGCGCTTGCGGCCCCAGAAGTCGGCGATGCGACCGCCGAGCAGCAGCAGGGCGCCGAAGGCGAGCGCGTAGGCCGTGACGACCCACTGACGGTTCTCGTCGCTGAGGCCGAGGTCGGCCTGGGCGTCGGGCAGGGCGATGTTGACGATGGTGCCGTCGAGGACGACGACGAGTTGCGCGAGGGCGACGATGACGAGCACCCACCAGCGGCGCGACGAGCGCGTCTCGGTGGGAGCGGGGGCGACGGTGGTCACTGCGGTACCTGTTTCTCTGAGGGGACGACAGATCACCCTACCTACTAGTTGGTTGGTTCGTGAGTCGGCTACGGTGATCCGATGCGAACCGATGCCGCCGAGACCCGTCGAGCCATCCTCGAGGCCGCCACCGCGGAGTTCTCGCGACACGGGCTGGCCGGGTCGCGTGTGGACCGCATCGCGGCCGAGGCCGGCTGCAGCAAGGAGCGCCTCTACGCGAACTTCGGCGACAAGCGGTCGCTCTTCACGACCGTCCTGAACGGCACCTTCGAGACGATGGGTGACGCGGCCTCGCGCCCCGCCGTGAGCATCGAGGAGTTCGCCCTCGCCGTCTTCGACCACATGCAGGCCCACCCCGACCACAGCCGGCTGATCGCCTGGGCCCGACTCGAGGGCGAGCACGACTGGGAGGCCTCGGTCCCCACCCTGCGCGCTGTCCAGGACGCCGCCCTGTCGCAGCTCGACCGCCTGCGCGACGACCCGGCCGTGACGGTGTCCTGGAGCAGCGACGACATCTTCGCCCTCGTCATGTCACTCGCCCGCGCCTGGCAGAACCTGCCCGGTCTCGGCGAGGCGCACCCCGGTGTGGTCCTCGACCCCGCCCTGCAGCGCGAGATCGTGCGCGAGGCCGTGCGGCGCCTCACCACCGCCTGAGACGGACCCGGGGCACCCGACCGGACCGACGACGAAGGAGGCGCGCCCCGGTCACCCGGGACGCGCCTCCTTCACACGGTCGGTCGCGTCTACTTCTTCGCGTCGACCTTCGGGGTGACCTTGAGGAAGCCCGCGCGCGGGTCGCCGAGGCCGACCAGCGGAGTCGTGTCGCGGCCGCCGACGAAGTTCGTCACCCAGCCGGACAGGATGCGGAACTTGCGGTTGAGCGTGGGCATCGCGTACAGGTGGTAGCCGCGGTGGGCCATCCAGGCCGGCACGTTCTTGAGCTGCAGGCCGAACATGCTCGCCGCGCCCTTGCCGATGCCGTAGCTCGCCACGGTGCCGAGCGACTCGTGGCGGTACTCCTTGACGGGCTCGCCCGAGAGGGTGGCGATGACGTTGTCGGCCACGGTGACCGCCTGGCGCACGGCGTTCTGCGCGTTCGGCGGGTAGTACGCGGGCTGCTTCTCGGCCAGGAGGTCGGGAACCTGCGCGCCGTCGCCGAGGGCCCAGACGCCGTCGAGCTTCTGGCCGTCCTCGGTCTGGACCTGCAGCGTCGCGCTGACGTTGACGTGCCCCTTGGGGCCGAGGGGCAGACCCATGTCGCCCAGGACCGGGTTCGGCTTGACGCCGGCCGTCCAGACGATCGTGCCCGCGGGGATGGTCTCGCCATCGCTCAGCACGACGTCGCCGTCGATGCACGAGGGCATCGTCGTCTTGAGGCGGATGTCGATGCCGCGACCGCGCAGCTGGCCGAGGGTCCACTTCGAGAGCTCGGGGCCGACCTCGGGGGCGACGCGGTCGAGGGCCTCGACCAGCACGAAGCGCAGTTCGTCGCGCGACAGGTTCGGGAACGTGTCGACGGCCGAGTTCGCGGCGTCGGACAGCTCGGCGAGGGCCTCGACGCCGGTGTAGCCGCCACCGACGAAGACGACGGTCAGGAGCTTGCGACGGACGGCGGGGTCCTTGACGCTGGCCGCCTCGGCGATGTTGCCGAGGATGCGGTCACGCACGTACTGCGCCTCTTCGACGCTCTTGAAGCCGACGCCGTTCTCGGCGAGTCCCGGGGTCGGGAAGGTGCGGGTGACCGCACCGAGGGCGACGACCAGCTGGTCGTAGGCGATGTCGCTCGACTCGCCGTCCGCACTGGTGACGGTGACCTTCTTGGCCTCGCTGTCGAGCCCGGTGACGGACGCCTCGACGACCTTCGTGCGCTTGAGCGTCTTGCGCAGCGGCACGGTGACGTCGCGCGCGGCGATGTGGCCACCGGCGACCTCGGGCAAGAACGGCTGGTAGGTGAAGTACGGGGCCTGGTCGACGAGGGTGATGCTCGCCGCCTGGGGTGGGTGTCGCTTCTGCAGTTCGAGTGCAGTGGTGAGCCCGGCGGAACCGCCGCCGAGAATTACGATTCGCTTGGTCATGTATGTGTTCCTCCCTCAGACGACCGTACCCCCGGGGCCGGTCGACGGGACGCCACGCGCCGAACGGCCCGGCACCCGCGGGGGGCCGGGCCGGGCGCCGGTGGGCGGTGGGGTCAGCGGCCGCCGTCGACGTCGCTCTGCGTGAACGACCCGTCGGGCTCGCCGTCGTGGGGTCCGCCGTCCGCCGCGGGCTCGTCCGGCACCTGGGCGTCGACGTACGAGCCGTCTCCCTCGCTCGTGCCGGCCTCCTCGGCGTAGGTGCCGTCGGCCTCGCCGTCGTGCGGCCCGCGGGTGCGGGCACCGCCCTCGAGGTCGTCGTCCACGTACGAGCCGTCCTCACCGGAGGTGGGTCCGCCCGTGCTCGACCGGTCGTGCTCGTGGTTGTTGACGTCGCTGCCCATGGGTGCTGCCTTTCGTCGAGGTCGGCCGGCGTCCTCGCCGTCCGTGCCGCTCACCCTAGACCGGCGCCGCCACGGTCGACCGGGCGGAGCGATCCCGTCAGAACCCCTCGTTCTCGCGCGTCACGTAGGGCGACTCGAGCGCGTCCAGCTCGTCGTCGGTGAGCCACAGGTCGACCGAGGCCACGGCGTCGTCGAGGTGCTGCATCTTCGTGGCGCCGACGATGGGCGACGTGACCGCGTCCTGCTGCCGCACCCAGGCCAACGCGACCTGCGCGCGCGAGACGCCCCGCGCCTCCGCGACGTCGGCGACGGCCTGCGCGACGGCCCGGTCGCCGTCCTCGCGTTGCTTGTAGAGCGTCTGACCGAAGCGGTCGGTCTCGGTCCGGGCCGTGGTGGCGTCCCAGTCGCGGGTCAGCTTCCCGCGGGCCAGGGGCGACCAGGGCAGCACGCCCACGCCCTGGTCGAGGCAGTAGGGGTGCATCTCACGTTCTTCCTCTCGCTGGATCAGGCTGTACTGGTCCTGCATCGAGACGAAGCGCGTCCAGCCGCCGAGGTCGGCCGCGTGCTGCATCGTGGCGAACTGCCATGCCCACATGCTCGAGGCACCGATGTAGCGGGCCTTCCCGGCCTTGACGACGTCGTGCAGCGCCTCCATCGTCTCCTCCACCGGCACCTCGGGGTCGAAGCGGTGGATCTGGTACAGGTCGACGTAGTCGGTGCCGAGTCGGCGCAGGCTGTCGTCGATCGCGCTCATCACGTGGCCACGGCCGAGCCCGGCGCCGTTCGGGCCGGGACGCATGCGGCCGTGCACCTTGGTCGCCAGCACGACCTCCTCGCGGGTGGCGAAGTCGCGCAGCGCCCGGCCGACGATCTCCTCGCTGGTGCCGTCCGAGTAGACGTCGGCGGTGTCGAAGGTCGTGATGCCGAGCTCGAGCGCTCGAGCGATGAACGGGCGGCTCTCGTCCTCGGGCAGGCTCCACTCGTGCGTGCCTCGGTCGGGCACGCCGTAGCTCATGCAGCCGAGGGTCACCGCCGAGACGGTCAGACCGCTCGTGCCAAGTCGTGCGTACTCCATGTGTGATCCCTCTCGTCGTGGGGCGGGGCACCGGCGGCCGCGCCGCCTGCGACCTTACGCGCGGGGCGGCGCGGCCCGACCCCCGATCGACGCGTCGCCGCGGACGACCGAGGCGGCGTGACGGAGCGCACGCCGCGCCTCCGGGGTCCAGGGCGCGCCGACGAAGACGTGGAACGCCCCGCGGTACAGCCGCAGCTCGGCGCGTCCATCCGCAGCGGTCACGCCGCGGACCAGCCGCTTCACGTCGGGCGTGAGCAGGTCGCGGTCGCCGGCGTAGGCGGACACGGGCGGCAGACCCGAGAGATCACCCCGCACCGGGCTGACCTCGGGCGAGGCCGGGTCGCGGTCACCGGCCCACCACCGCCCCGCGGCGACGAGGCCGTCGCGCCCCAGCATGGGGTCGAGCGGTGCGACCTCGTCGACCGCGGGGGAGTCGAGCAGGGCGTCCACCCACGGCGAGAAGAGCACGAGGGCGTCCGGCACGGGCCGACCGGCGTCGCGTTCCCGCATCGCCGCGACGAGGGCGAGCGCCCCGCCCGCCGAGTCACCGGCCACGACGACCCGGGACGGGGAGGCGCGGCGCACGTCCTCGAGGACGGCGTCCAGCAGCGGCAGCGCCTCGTCCACGTCGTGGGCCGGGGCGAGCCCGTAGAGCGGCACCGTCACGACGGCCCCGGAGGCGCGGACGAGTCGGGCGAGGAGATTCCAGTGCATGGTCAGGACGGGGTGGACGTAGGCGCCACCGTGGAGGTAGACGACGTGGACGCCGCTCGGGGCCCGACGCGGCCGGAGGGTGACGACGCGGACCTCGCCGACCCGCGCCTCCTCGACGGTCGCGACCCGGCGCACCGCCCGCGAGACCGGGGCCGCGGAGCCCTGACGGGCGATGGAGCGGACGAGGGAGTCCTCGGTCTCGGTCGAGCGGGTACGGAAGCGCAGCAGGACACGCGTGGCGGCCATCGTAAGCGACATGTCACGACCCTACGCACACGCTCCCGGAGGGTGCGAGGCCGGAAACCAAGGAAGGCCCGGACACCTGGGGTGTTCGGGCCTTCCGTCGCTTGCGAACAATCATCTGTCTCAACACAGACCTGGTGAAACATCTCTCGAAGAGGATGTCTCGAGTGTCCGAGGGGGGACTTGAACCCCCACGCCCTATACGGGCACTAGCACCTCAAGCTAGCGCGTCTGCCATTTCCGCCACCCGGACTGGATGGTGCCGACCGAAGCCGACACGAAAGATTAGCACGGCTCGGAGGGCCCTCGTGACCACCGCCACGTCCGTCGGTGCGAGGGGCACGGCAGGTAGCGTGGGACGCATGACGACGACCCCCACGAGCACCGGCCCGACCGAGTCCGAACTCGACGAGACGGCCCGCATCGCCCGCGACCTCATCCGGTTCGACACGTCGAACTACGGCGGTGGGCGGTCGAACGGAGAAGCCGACGCGGCCGGATACGTCGAGGCGGCCCTCCGCGAGCTCGGCCTCGAGCCGCAGCTGTTCGAATCCGAACCCGGCCGGGTCAGCGTGGTCGCCCGGGTCGAGGGAGCCGAGCCGGCGAAGCCCGGCCTGGTGGTGCACGGCCACCTCGACGTCGTGCCGGCCGACCCGGCGAACTGGTCGGTCGATCCGTTCGGCGGGGTCGTCCAGGACGGCATGCTCTGGGGGCGCGGGGCCGTCGACATGAAGAACATGGACGCCATGATGTTGACGGCCGTGGGCGACATCCTGCGGGCGGGCGAACGACCGGCCCGCGACCTGGTGCTGGGGTTCCTCGCCGACGAGGAGGCCGGGGGAGTCCTCGGCTCGCACTTCCTCGTCAAGGAGCACCCCGGGTTGTTCGACGGCGCCACCGAGGCGATCAGCGAGGTCGGCGGCTACTCGACCTTCATCGACGGACGCCGTTCGTACCTGCTGCAGACGGGCGAGAAGGCCCTGATCTGGGTCAAGCTCACGGCCCGGGGCACCGCCGGCCACGGCTCCCAGATGATCGAGGCCAACGCCGTGACGCGCCTGGCCGAGGCCGTGGCCGTCCTTGGCCGCCAGCAGTGGCCGATCGTGTTGACGGACACGACGACGGCTCTCCTGGGCGAGGTGGCACGCATCCTCGACGTCGACGTGCACGAGGTCGCCCCCGACGAACTGGTCCTGCGCACCGGCACCGCCAAGGGCTTCATCCGCGGGTCGCTGCGGACGACGACCAACCCCACGATGCTGACGGCCGGCTACAAGCACAACGTCGTGCCCGACACGGCCGAGGCCCTGGTCGACATCCGATGCATGCCGGGGCAAGAACAGGCCGTGCTGGCCGAGGTCCAGTCGCTGATCGGCGACGACGTCGAGATCGAGACGATGCACACCGACATCGGGCTCGAGACGCCGTTCTCGGGCCCGCTGGTCGACGCGATCACCGCCACCCTCGACCGCCACGACCCGGGGGCACCCGTCCTGCCGTACCTCCTCTCGGGCGGCACCGACAACAAGGCCCTCAGCCTCCTCGGCATCGCCGGCTACGGCTTCGCCCCGCTCCGGCTCGACGAGGGCATGGACTTCCCGGCCATGTTCCACGGCGTCGACGAACGGGTGCCGCTCGACGCACTATCCTTTGGCAGTCGCGTCCTGCGGGACTTGTTGTCGACGTACTAGCAACCCCCGCACCAGAAGGGTCACCCGCGTGGAGCATCTCCTCCAGGCACTCCTGCTCGGCCTCGTCCAGGGCCTCACGGAGTTCCTCCCCGTCTCGTCGAGCGCCCACCTGCGGCTCGTCGGACTGTTCTTCAGCGATCCCGGAGCGGCGGCCGAGTTCGACCCGGGCGCCACCTTCACCGCCATCACGCAGCTCGGCACGGAACTCGCCGTCGTCATCTACTTCCGGCGCGACATCACCCGCATCGTCTCGCGCTGGTTCGCGGGCGTGACCGGCAAGATCCCTCGGACCGACCCCGACGTCCGCATGGGCTGGCTCGTGATCATCGGCACCGTCCCGATCGTGCTCGTGGGGTACTTCGCGCAGGAGTACATCCGCACGGTGTTCCGCTCGCTCTGGATCGTGGCGATCGTGTTGATCGTGTTCGGCGTGCTGCTCGGCCTGGCCGACCGATTCGGCAAGAAGACCGAGCGCTTCGAGGACATGCGTTACGGCCACGGCATCGCCGTCGGCGTCGCCCAGGTGCTGGCGCTCTTCCCCGGCGTCTCGCGGTCGGGTGCCACCACGACCACGGCGCTCGCCCTCGGCTACACGCGGCCCGCCGCCGCGCGGTTCTCGTTCCTGCTGGCCGTGCCCGCCGTGTTCGGCAGCGGTCTCTACGAACTCGTCCAGAGCTTCAGCGACCCCGGG
Source organism: Frigoribacterium sp. AP1 (assembly GCF_056680555.1). Lineage (NCBI taxonomy): Bacteria > Bacillati > Actinomycetota > Actinomycetes > Micrococcales > Microbacteriaceae > Frigoribacterium > Frigoribacterium sp. AP1. The sequence goes on along the minus strand of NZ_CM155288.1, from coordinate 2,915,259 downwards.
CCCTATTCGCTGGGCGAGACCCTGGCCGCCACGGTCGTCGCCTTCGTCGTCGGCTTCGTCGTCATCGCGTTCTTCATGAACTACATCTCGCGCCGCAGCTTCGCCCCGTTCGTGGCCTACCGCATCGTGCTCGGCGTCGTCCTGCTCGTCCTGCTCGGCACGGGCGTGGTGGCCGCATGAGGTCCTGGGCCGAACCCGTCGTCCCGCGCCTCCCCGGCCTCGGCGACCTCCCTGCGCTCCACGACACGTCGACCGGCACGGTGCACCCGACCGAGGTCGACGGTTCGCGGGCCGGCCTGTACGTGTGCGGCATCACTCCCTACGACGCCACCCACCTGGGTCACGCGTCGACCTACCTGGCCTTCGACACCCTGCTGCGCGTCTGGCGCGACGCCGGGGTCGAGGTGGTCTACGCGCAGAACACGACCGACGTCGACGACCCGCTGCTCGAGCGGGCGACGGCCACGGGCGTCGACTGGCGCGAACTCGCCGACGGCCAGACCGACCTCTTCCGCAGCGACATGCAGCACCTGGCCGTCGTGCCGCCGACGCACTACGTCGCCGTGACCGAGGTGGTGACCGACGTCGCCGACGCCGTGGCGCACCTCCTCGACCGGGGCCTCGCGTACCCCGTGCCGACCGACGCCTCCGGTGTCGGCGACGACCTGTACTTCGACGTCCGGGCCGCCGAGCGCGACACCGACTGGCACCTAGGCCTCGAGAGCCGGTACGACGCCGAGACGATGGCCCGGTTCTTCGTCGAGCGCGGTGGGGACCCCGACCGCCCCGGAAAGCGCGACCCGCTCGATCCGCTGCTCTGGCGCGCGGCCCGCGACGACGAGCCGTCCTGGCCGACCACGCTGGGGGCGGGCCGCCCGGGCTGGCATATCGAGTGCACGGTCATCGCCCAACAGCACCTCGACGTGCCGATCACGGTCAACGGCGGCGGCAGCGACCTGGTGTTCCCGCACCACGAGATGAGCACGGCGCACGGCACGGCCCTCACCGGCCGCCCCTATGCCGTGCACCACACGCACACCGGCATGGTCGCGTACCAGGGCGAGAAGATGAGCAAGTCGCTCGGCAACCTCGTGAAGGTCAGCGAGCTCGTCGCCGCGGGCCACGACCCGCGCGCCGTCCGGCTCGCCCTCCTGGCGCACCACTACCGCTCCGACCGGGAGTGGTTCGACGCCGACCTCGTCGCCGCCGAGCAGCGCCTCGGCCGCTGGCTCGCCTGGGCGGCCACGAGCGAAGGAGGCGCGGTGCCGGTCACGGCCCCCACCCCCTTGGTCGTCGCCCTGCGTTCCTCCCTCGCGGACGACCTCGACACGCCGTCTGCCCTCGACGCCGTCGACGCCGTCGTGGCCCGGGAAGCGGCCCCGTCCGAGGTCGACGTCGACGCCGTCCAGGCGCTGCTGGGCATCGACCTGCGCGCCTGAGCCCATCCGGGAGCACGCACGTGCCCCACCACCCGGGACGACCTTCGAGAAACAGGTCGTCCACCCCGTTCTCGATGCATACGCATGAGTGTTCCTCAATCAGCACGAACGTCTGCCCTACGATGGTCGGCGTGGAACCGTCGATCACCGCTCCGGCCCCGGTCGCGACACCGAGCGACGCCCGCCGACCACTGACCAGACGAGACACGCGCGTCGATCTCTGGATCGCGGCCCTCACCGCCGTGCTCGGCCTCGCCACGCTGTGGCTCAGTGCCGTCATCGTCGCGGGCACCGACGGGGCGGCTTCACCGTCGATCGTCGAGAGCGTGCTGTGGCTCGTGGGCCTCTGCGCGCCGCTCGCCTTCCGTCGACAGCGGCCCGTGGCCGTCCTCGTCGTGGTGTCGGCCGTGTTCTTGGCCGCCCAGCTGAGGGGCTATCCCGACACGCTGACGCCGTCGATCGTCGAGTTCGTGGCCATCTTCACCGCGAACGCCTGGGCCGCCCGACGCGCCCGTGCGCTCGTCGTCAGCGTCGTCGTGACCGCGATCATGTTCGTCTGGCTCGGGGTGTGGCTGCGCTCGGTCTACGTGTCCGACGCCGAGACCCCCGACCCCGTGACCCTCGCCTCGATCGCCTACACGCTCGTGTCGAACGGCATCGTCCTCGTCACGGCCATCGCCTTCGGCCGAGCGGCCCGCGTGTCGGCCACCAGGCTGCACGCGCTCGAGCGCACGGGCGTCGAGCTGCGGGCCGCACACGAACTCGTCGCCGACCGGGCCATCAACGAGGAGCGAACGCGCCTCGCCCGCGAGTTGCACGACGTGGTCGCCCACCACGTCGCCGTGATCGGCATCCAGGCGGGCGCGGCCCGGCGGACCCTCGACCGGCCCGAGATCGCCCGGGGGGCCCTCTCGGCCGTCGAGGGCACGGCGCGCACGACCATCGACGAGCTCGACCGCCTGCTGTCCGTGCTGCGGTCGCGCGACGGCGAGGCCGGGTCCGCCCCCGCGGGCCTCGGTGCCCTGCCGGAACTCATGGCCGACACGCGCGCCCTCGGTCTCGAGGTCCGGTTCTCGGTTCACGGCGACGCCCACGACGTCCCCGAGAGCATCGGGGTCACGCTCTACCGCATCACCCAAGAGGCGCTCACCAACACCCTCAAGCACGGCAACGCCTCGCTCGCCGAGGTGCAGCTCCGCTACGGAGACCGCACCATCGAGGTCGAGGTCGTCGACGACGGCCGTCCCGGCCCCACGCCCTACCCCGGGGCAGGCCTGCCACAGGGCCTGGCCGCGTCCGGCGCCGGACTGGGCCAACGGGGCATGCGCGAACGGGTCGACCTGCACGGCGGTGAGCTCCGGCTCGGCCCCCGACCGCGCGGGGGCTACCGGGTGCACGCCGTCCTGCCCGTGAGCGCCTGCGCCGACGCCCGCCCCCGCGACCACGTCGCCACCGACCCCTCCGAGAGATGATGACCGACACGACCGATCCCGTCACCGTCCTGCTCGTCGACGACCAGGACCTCGTCCGCACGGGCTTCCGCATCATCCTCGACACCGCGCCCGACGTCCGCGTCGTGGGCGAGGCCTGCGACGGGCTCGAGGCCGTCGACCTCGTCCGGCGACTCCGCCCCGACGTCGTCGTGATGGACATCGAGATGCCCGTCCTCGACGGGCTCGAGGCGACGCGCCGCATCCTCGCGCAGTCTCCTGATGCCGGGCCGGCGGTCCTCGTCCTCACGACCTTCGGCCGGGACGACTACGTCTTCCGGGCCCTCCAGGCGGGGGCGAGCGGCTTCCTGCTCAAGACGGCCACGCCCGAGGACCTCATCGAGGCGATCGCCGTCGTGCACCGCGGCGACGCCCTGCTCTCGCCCCAGCTCACCCGTGCCGTCGTCGAGCGCGCCGTGGGCGACCCGGCCACGTCACGGGTCGTCGTCCCCAGTCCGGCCCTGGCGACCCTCACCGAACGCGAACGCGAGGTCCTCGACCGGCTCGCCTCCGGTGCCTCGAACGCCGAGATCGCCCGTCGTCTGTTCCTCGGCGAGGCCACGGTCAAGACGCACGTCTCCAACGTGCTCGGCAAGCTCGGCCTCCGTGACCGGACGGCGGCCGTGGTGTTCGCCTACGAGAACGGCGTCGCCGTCCCGGGCGAGCCCGCCACCTGAGCGAAGTCGTCGAGGCCGGGCCACCGTGCCCCGCCCCACGGGGTGACGGCATGGTGGTTCAGGGGACCGGGGGATACCGCGGGTCGTCCGGTCGGCCGTCCCCGCCTTTGCCGTCGCGCCGCCGCAGGTACCGTTCGAACTCCTGCGCGATGGCCTCGCCGCTCGCCTCTGGGCTGTCCACCGTGTCGCGGGCCTGCTCGAGCTGTTCGATGTAGCCGGCCATGTCCTCGTCGTCGGCCGCGAGGGCGTCGATGCCGGACTCCCAGGCCGTCGACTCGGCGGCGAGCTCACCTCGGGGGATCGTCACGCCCGAGAGCTCGTCGAGCTTCTCGATGAGTGCGAGCGTCGCCTTGGGCGACGGCGCGTTGTGGACGTAGTGCGGCACCGAGGCCCAGATCGACAGGGTCGGCACGCCGGCGGCCTCGACGGCGTCGGCGAGGACCGACAAGATGCCCACCGGCCCCTCGTAGGTGCTGCGCTCGAGGGTGTACTCGTCGCGGACGGCCTCGTTCTCGCTGCTGACGAAGACCGAGATGGGCCGCGTGTGGGGGACGTCGGCGAGCATGGCCCCGAGGAACACCACGCCCGTGACGTCGTGCACGTCGATCAGGTCGACGATCTCGGCGGCGAAGCCCCGCCAGCTGCGCGACGGTTCTGCACCCAGCAGCACGAGCACCTCGGTGGCCGGCGACGCGGGGTCGCGGGGGAGGACCGTCGCGGCGTCGGCGGCCGCGTGCAGCTGGATGCGGGGCCACACGAGAGTCCGCACCCCGTCGTCGTCGAGCCCCACCTGCGGACGGTTGAACTGGTAGTCGATGTACCGTTCGCCGTCGAGCTCGGCCACCGGTTCGAGCGAGAGTGTCTCGACCAGGCTGCGCGCGACGCCGCTGGCGGCCTCACCGGCGTCGTTCCAGCCCTCGAAGGCCACCACCAGCAGGCGTCCCGCAGCGAAATCCGACGTGTTCGTCAACCTGAGTCCTCACCGTGCCGGAAGGGCGTCCGGCGCTTGACCCTCCACGATAGACCGTGACCGCCACCAGGAGGCGCGGGCCGGGAGGCCACGCCGGTCACGCCCGGTAGACTCGTCCGCCGTGACCGAAACCCTGCCTGCCGCCGTCCTGTGGGACATGGACGGAACCCTCGTCGACACCGAGCCGTACTGGTTCCTCTGCCAGGTCGAACTGGTCGAGTCGTTCGGCGGCACCTGGAGCCGCGAGGACGGCGACGCCATGATCGGCAGCGGCCTGTGGCAGTCCGCGCGCGTCCTGCAGTCCCACGGCGTCGACCTGTCCGAGGACGAGATCATCGACCGTCTGACCACGGCGGTCCTCGAGCGTGCCGCGGTCGAGATCCCCTGGCGTCCCGGCGCGAGGGAGCTCCTCGCCGAGCTCCGCCGCGAGGGAGTCCCGACCGCCCTCGTCACCATGTCGATCCGTCGCATGGCCCAGTTCATGGTCGACGCCATCGAGTTCGAGGCCTTCGACGCGATCGTCGCCGGCGACGACGTCGAGCACGCCAAGCCGCACCCCGAGGCCTACCTCCGGGGCGCCGCACTGCTGGGCGTCGACCCCGCCGACTGCATCGCCATCGAGGACAGCACGCCCGGCCTCGCCTCGGCCGTGGCCGCCGGCACCGTCGCGATCGGCGTCGAGCACCACGCGCCGCTCGCCGACGACGGCCCGTACATCCGACGCGACACGCTCGTCGGCACGACGGTCGGCGACCTCCGCGAGCTGCACCGAGCCGGGCGCGCCGTCCGCGACCAGGCGACCTCCGATTCCTGACCCCGGTGCCCACGCCGCGCCTCCTGCGCCCCTCGGGGTGCGACCCGATCGAAAGCAGCACCCCCGCATGACCGCGTTCCGCCGCCAGTCCGGCCCCTTCGTCGAAGGCGACAAGGTCCAGCTCACGGGCCCCAAGGGCAAGATGAACACCATCGTGCTGACCCCGGGTGCCGTGTTCCACACGCACCGCGGCATGATCGCGCACGACGACGTCGTCGGCCTGCCCGACGGGTCGGTCGTCCCGAGCACGACCGGAGACGAGTACCTCGCGCTCCGTCCGCTGCTGAGCGACTTCGTGATGTCCATGCCCCGGGGCGCGGCCATCGTCTACCCGAAGGACGCCGCACAGATCGTGGCGTTCGCCGACATCTTCCCCGGCGCGACCGTCGTCGAAGCGGGCGTGGGTTCGGGTGCGCTGTCGCTCTGGCTGCTGCGCGCCGTCGGCCCCGAGGGACGCCTGGCGTCCTTCGAGCGCCGTCAGGAGTTCGCCGACGTGGCCGAGGGCAACGTCGCGAGCTTCTTCGGCGCCGAGCCCGAAAACTGGTCGGTCACGGTCGGCGACCTGGCCGACGAACTCCCGGCGGCGATGCCCGACGGGACGGTCGACCGGGTGGTCCTCGACATGCTCGCTCCGTGGGAGAACGTCGAGGTCACGGCCGACGCGCTCAAGCCGGGCGGCCTGGTGATCTGCTACGTCGCCACGGCCACCCAGCTCTCGCGGACGGCCGAGGCCCTGCGCGCCTCGGGGTCCTTCACCGAACCCGACGCGTCCGAGACCCTCGTCCGCGGCTGGCACGTCGAAGGCCTCGCCGTGCGCCCCGACCACCGCATGATCGGGCACACGGGATTCCTCCTCACCGCACGCCGCCTCGCACCCGGCGCGGTGCTTCCGCAGCTCAAACGGCGCCCCTCGAAGTCCGACTACAGCGACGCCGACGTCGAGGCCTGGACCCCCGGGGCCCTCGGCGATCGGTCGGCCAGCGACAAGAAGCTGCGCAAGACCGCCCGCCAGGCCCGGTCGGCGGCCGACGCCGCCATCGCGGCGACCGGAGCCGTCGAGGCCGGCACCACCGACGGCACGTCGACCGATTCCGCACCGGCCTGAGCGTCATCGGGGGCCCTGATCGCCCCCGCTAAGCTGTCCCCGCATCCGAACGACCCGACCGGCAGCTCCACTCGACCCCCGGTCGCCTCCACGAAATGAGTCCCCGTGCGCAAGATCCCCGCCCTCGTCGTGACGGTCGGCCTGCTCGCCTCGATGACGGCCTGCTCGACCACGGCCGGCCCCGGCTCGACCGGCTGCCCCCCCACGGGCGACGCCGCCTCGGTCGTCACGGCGACCGGTGACTTCGGTGCGAAGCCCGACGTCGACGTGCCGACCCCCATCGTGACGAAGAAGACCGAGGTCTCGACGCTCATCCAGGGCGACGGCCAGCGACTCGTCGACGGCACCCCGGTCGTCATCGACTACACCCTCTTCGACGGCTCCACAGGGCAAGAACTCGAGGACAGCGGCTACGACGGGTCGACGAACGTCCCGTTGACCGTCGGCGGCCAGACCCTCGCCCCGCTCGTCGACGCGCTCGAGTGCTCCACGGTGGGTTCGCGCGTGGCGGTCGCCGTCAAGGCGAGCGACCTCTCCGCATCGATCAACGGTGCCGCGGCGACCCCGAACGACGACCCCGACGCCGCCTACGTCGCCGTGGTCGACGTCAAGCGGGCGTTCCTCGCGAAGGCCGACGGCGCCCTCCAGCTCGGCGCGAACGGCCTCCCGGCCGTCGTCACCGCCCCCGACGGCGCACCGGGCATCACCATCCCCGCGGGCGACGCACCGGCGGACGAGGTCGTGCACCTCGTCCGCAAGGGCCACGGCACGACGCTGACCGCCGACGACACGGCCGTGGTGCAGTTCACGGCCGTCACCTGGAGCCAGCCGTCCACCGTCGCCGGTTCGACCTGGACGAACGGCGGATCGGCGACGCCGGTCGACCTCGGCGACGAGCAGATCCCCGACGACATCCGCTCGGCCCTGGTGGGGCAGCAGGTCGGCTCGCAGGTCATGGTCGTGCTCCCCGCGTCCGCCGAGAGCGGCGGATCCGCCTACGTCTACGTCTTCGACGTGCTCGGGGCGATCCGATGACGCGGCCCTGCTGAGCCGGTCGCCGTGCCCGCTGCCCGCACCCCCCGCGTCCCCGTCGAAGAGCGCCTGTTCAGCCTCGTGCTGGCCCTGCTCGCGACGGATTCCGGGCTGAGCAAGACCGAGATCCTGTCGACCGTCCAGGGCTACCGCCAGAAGTACTCACGTGCCGGCGACAACGCCGCTCTCGAGCGGCAGTTCGAGCGGGACAAGGACGACATCCGTGAACTCGGCGTCCCTCTCGAGACGATCGACGACCCCTCGGCGGCGGGCAACAACCAGGCCCTGCGCTACCGCATCCCGCGCGGGGCGTACGAACTGCCCGAGGACATCTCGTTCTCCTCCGAAGAGACCGCTCTCCTCACCCTGGCCGCGATGGTCTGGCGCGAGGGGTCCCTCTCGCACGAGTCCCGACGGGCCCTCCTCAAGCTCCGGTCACTGGGCGGCGCAGCGAGCGTCCCCGAGCTCGAGTACGCCCCTCGACTCCGTTCTCGCGACGCGGCGTTCGAGCCGCTGCGCACCGCGCTCGACCGCGGCGTCGTCGTCCGGTTCGACTACCTCAAGCCCGGCGACGAGTCCGCCCGTCGGCGCGAGGTCGCCCCGGCCGCCTTGGTCCAGCACCACGGTCGGTGGCTGGTGTCCGCAGTCGAGGTCGGCACGGGGACGCTCAAGACGTTCCTGCTGTCCAGGGTGGTCGGTCCCGTCCAGCTGACGTCCACCCCGTTCACGCGCCCCGACGACGCCACGGCCGACCGTGCGCTGGCCGACCTCGAGCAGGTCTGGCGCGACCGCACCGCGACCCTCCGCGTCGAACCGATGTCCGACGCCGAGACCCGACTCGGCAAACGTCGCGGCACCACGCGTGTCGATCCGGTCACCCTCACCGTCCACTGGACGGACGAACACCTGCTCGCCGACGAGCTGGCCTCCTTCGGACCCGAGGTGACGGTCGACGCGCCCGAGAGCCTGCGCCTCCTCGTACGGCACCGCCTCGCGAACGTCCTCGCCGCCCACACGGACACCGTCGACGGAGGCGTCCGTGGCTGAATCCCGAGGTGCCCTCCACGCCGCCGACAAGCTGGCCTTCCTGCTCTCGCTCGTCCCCTGGCTCATGGACCACGAACGCGTCAGCGTGGCCGAGGCCGCTGCGCACTTCGGCGTGAGCGTGACCGAGATCCGCCGTGCGGTCGAACTGATCGCCGTCTCGGGCATCCCCGGCGAGACCACCCAGTACCAGCACGGCGACCTCTTCGACATCGCCTGGGACGACTTCGAACAGAACGACGTCATCGTGCTGACCAACCTCGTCGCCATCGACGATTCGCCCCGGTTCTCGGCTCGTGAAGCGGCCGCGCTCATCGCGGGGTTGCAGTACCTGTCGTCGTTGCCCGAGAACGCCGATCGCGCGGCCATCGCCACCCTGATGAGCAAGCTCTCCCGAGGGGCGTCCAGCGAACCGAGCCAGGTCGCCGTCGACCAGTCCGAGACAAACGAGGTCCTGGGGCTCGTCGGACGGGCGGTCGAAGCCGGCGTCCAGCTCGAGTTCGACTACCGCGGCACCCGCGGCGTCGCCGAACGCCGCCGGGTCGACCCGCTTCGGGTCGAATCGGTCGACGCCGACTGGTACCTCAGGGCCTGGGACCACCTGCGCGAGGCCCCCCGCACGTTCCGACTCGACCGCATCGCCGCACCGGCGCTCACCTCGACGCCCATCGCTCACCGGGCCGACGACGTCGCCCTCCCCGAGACGCTCTTCGAGGGGTCTCCGGACGACCTCGTCGTGGTGATCGATCTCGACGCGGCCGCGGCACCACTCCTCGCGGACTACGGCCCCGACGAACCCGAGCCCCTCGAGAACGACCGCGTCCGACTCCGACTGCGCGTCAACCGTCTCGGCACGCTCTGCCGTCTCGTGGCGGGGCTGCCGGGTCGCCCCGAGGTCGTCGCGCCCGAGTCGGCGCGCTCGGCCGTGGCGGACTGGGCCCGTCGGGCGATCGAGCGGTACGACGCCGACCCGCCCCGCGCCTCCTAGGCTCTCCGACCCCACCCGCGCTGTGGATCGTCTGCGCCGCGCCCGTCGCGGACGACCCCGCACGATAGACTGATCGTCACCCTGCCCCGCAAGGAGACCCCATCATGTTCGGAAACGCACTCTCAGGCTGGCACCTGATCATCATCCTGGCGATCGTCCTGCTCCTCTTCGGTGCGCCGAAGCTCCCCGCCCTCGCGAAGAGCATCGCGCAGTCGATGCGCATCTTCAAGAACGAGGTCAACAGCGACAAGAAAGAGTCGGCGGTCGACGACGACTTCGACGACCGTCCGGTCCGTCGCTCCGACGACTCGTCCGCCCGGTACACCGACGGGTCGACCGCTCGCCGCTCCGACGACGGCTACCCGTCGCCGAATCGCGACGTCCCGCCGAAGTCCTGACGCGTGGCCACGACGACGACTCGTGGCGACAGCACCCGGGGGAGGGGCACCGGCCGCAGTCGTGGCCGCGACGGCAAGATGTCGCTCGGCCAGCACCTGCTCGAGTTGCGCAAGCGCCTCTTCATCTCCGCCCTGGCCCTCATCCTGGCCGCTGTCGCCGGCTGGTTCCTCGCGCCCTTCGTCCTCGACGCCCTGAGGTCACCGGTCGAGGCCATCGCCGCGGCGCGGACGGGTGAGACCACCCTCAACTACTCGAACATCACCGGCGCGTTCGACCTCAAACTGCAGATCGCGGTCACCGTGGGCGTCGTCATCTCGAGCCCCGTGTGGCTCTACCAGGTCTGGGCCTTCATCGTCCCGGCTCTCGTGCGCAGAGAGAAGCTCTATGCGGTCGGCTTCATCGGCACCGCCATCCCCCTCTTCCTGGGCGGCTGCCTGGCGGGCTGGTACGTCCTTCCCCACATCGTCGAGGTCATGACCGGCTTCGTCGACACCCAGGACGCCACGATCATCGAGTCGAAGGTCTACTACGATTTCGTCCTCAAGCTGGTCCTCGCCGTGGGCATCGCCTTCGTCATGCCGGTGTTCCTCGTGCTGTTGAACTTCGTGGGCGTCGTCTCGGCTGCCGCGATCGTCAAGGGATGGCGCGTGGCCATCCTCGTCATCGTCTTGTTCACCGCCATCGCGACGCCGTCCGCCGACATCTTCTCGATGTTCCTGCTGGCGATCCCGATGATCATCCTGTTCTTCCTCGCAGCCGGAGTGGCCTGGCTGCACGATCGTCGGGCCGCCAAGCGCGCCGCGGACCTCGACGCCGAGTTGGCGGCGGGGTGACCCGATGAGCCCCGACCTCAGCCCGGCGGAGCGCTTCGCCGCGGCGAAGACACGCGTGAAGACCCCCAAGCTCCAGGCCTTCCGGTCCCGCCTGGGCTTCACCCTCGACCCGTTCCAGATCGCCGCCTGCGCCGCCCTCGAAGAAGGCGACAGCGTCCTCGTCGCGGCTCCCACGGGCGCCGGCAAGACGCTGGTGGCCGAGTACGCCATCCACCTCGCCATGCAAGACCCTCGGGCCAAGGTCTTCTACACCGCCCCGATGAAGGCCCTGAGCAACCAGAAGTTCCAAGAGCTGGTGGCCGAGTACGGCGCGTCCGAGGTCGGGCTGCTGACCGGCGACACGAACGTGAATTCGCGGGCTCGCATCGTCGTGATGACGACAGAGGTCCTCCGCAACATGATCTACGCCGGGTCCGAGATGTTGACCGACCTGCGCTACGTCGTCCTCGACGAGGTCCACTTCCTCGCCGACCGGTTCCGGGGCGCGGTGTGGGAAGAGGTCATCATCCACCTGCCCCTCGACGTCCGGCTCATCTCGCTCAGCGCGACGGTGTCCAACGCCGAAGAGTTCGGTGACTGGTTGCAGACGGTCCGCGGCAGCACCGAGGTCATCGTCTCCGAGGACCGCCCCGTGCCCCTGGACCAGCACGTCCTCGTCGGGGGCAAGTTCCTCGACCTGTTCGACTCCTCGGGGCAGGCGGCGACGAACCGGGTGAACCCCGAACTCCTCCGGGCCACCTCGCTCGGGCGGCGTGGTGGTCGCAGCGGCGGACGGCGGGACTCCCGTTCCGCCGGACGGACGGGTCCCCGGGGCCACGTCGTCCCGCCCACGCAGGGTGGCCCCGGACGCCTTGACCGCTGGAAGATCGTCGAGATGCTCGACGACCAGAACCTGCTTCCCGCCATCTTCTTCGTCTTCAGCCGAGTGGGCTGCGACCAGGCCGTGTCCCAGGTGCTGAGGTCGGGCATCCGCCTGACGACCGCCGACCAGCGTCGAGAGATCCGCGAGATCGTCGAGGCCCGCTGCCGCACCCTGCGCGACGAAGACCTCGCGGTGCTCGGCTACTGGCGCTGGCTCGACGGGCTCGAACGGGGCGTGGCCGCCCACCACGCCGGCCTGCTGCCGGCGTTCAAAGAGGTCGTCGAGGAGCTGTTCCAGAAGAAGCTCGTCAAGGTCGTGTTCGCGACCGAGACGCTCGCGCTGGGCATCAACATGCCCGCCCGCACCGTCGTGCTCGAGAAGCTCGAGAAGTTCAACGGAGAGGCCCGGGTGCCCATCACGCCCGGTGAGTACACCCAGCTGACCGGTCGCGCCGGTCGTCGAGGCATCGACGTCGAGGGCCACTCTCTGATCCAGTGGCAGCAGGGCCTCGACCCGCAGGCCGTAGCCTCACTGGCCTCGCGACGCACCTACCCGATGAACAGCAGCTTCCGGCCGACGTACAACATGGCCGTGAACCTCATCGAGCAGTTCGGTCGATCCCGTACCCGCGAGGTGCTCGAGACCTCCTTCGCCCAGTTCCAGGCCGACCGCTCGGTCGTCGACCTGGCACGCAAGGTGCGGTCGCAGCAGCAGTCGCTCGACGGCTACGCCGCGTCGATGGCCTGCCATCTGGGCGACTTCGGTGAGTACACGATGCTGCGTCGAGAGGTGGGCGACCTCGAGAAGCAAGGGGCGGCTCGTGCCGACTCGCAGTCGCGGGCCGAACGCGACAAACGTCAACGACGCATCGTCGAACTCCGACGGCAGGTCCGGCAGCATCCGTGCCACGCCTGCCCCGATCGCGAGCAGCACGCCCGCTGGTCGGAGCGCTGGTTCAAGCTCAAGAAGCAGACCGACCAGCTGTCGGCGCAGATCCGCAGCCGGACCGGCGCCGTGGCCAAGGTCTTCGACCGCGTCACCGACGTGCTGCTCGACCGCGGCTACCTCCTCCCGACGGGCACGAACGCCGGAGGCGCGGGTCGCGTTCCCCGGGACGCCGAGGTCACCGTCGCCCCGACCGGTCGCACGTTGCGCCGCATCTACGGCGATCGCGACCTGCTCGTGGCCGAGAGCCTCCGCCTCGGCCTGTGGAACATGCTCGACGTGCCGTCGATGGCCGCCATGGCCGCCACGCTCGTGTACGAGCCCCGGCGGGACGAGGGCCAGCTCTCCGAGCGGTTCCTGCCCCGGGGCGAGTTCCGTGCCGCCCTCGACGCCACCCAGCTGCTCTGGGCCGAGCTCGACGACCTCGAGCACGAACACCGCCTGCCCGGCAGCCAGCCCCCGGCACCGGGTCTCGCCCTGGCGATGCACCGTTGGGCCCGAGGTGCCGCCCTCGACTCGGTGCTCGACGACGCCGACCTCGCAGCGGGCGACTTCGTGCGCTGGACGAAACAGACGATCGACCTGCTCGACCAGCTGTCGGTCGTGGGGGACCTGCCGGTCGGCCCGACGGCACGGCAGGCGCTCGACGCCGTCCGTCGCGGCATCGTGGCCTACACCGCGGTCGGCCCCTGAGCCCTCGGCCCGCCGGGGCCGGGCAGTGGCCGACGACGACCGGCCTCCCAGACGCCGCCACCTAGAATCGCGAGGTGTCTTCCCGAGCGACCGACGTCCGACTGCCCCTCTGGCTGGCCCTGATCGTCGCGCTCGGCGCCGGCGCCGTCCTCGACGGTGGCTTCCCTGACGGTGACGTCTGGCCGTTGACGTTCGTCGGCATCGGATTCGTGCTATTGGCCCTCCGAGGCCGGTCGCTCGGTGGCTCCTTCCTGGTCGGCCTCGTGGCGGGCCTGTCCTTCTACCTGATCCACATCTCGTGGGCGACGCTCTTCCTCGGCGTCGTGCCCTGGGCCGCCCTGTCGACGCTCGAGGCGCTCTTCTTCGCCGCGGGGGCGATGCTCATCACCCTCGCGTACCGCTGGGTCCCGCGCATCTGGCCCGGCACCCTGGGCCGAACGGTCCTCCTGCCCGTCGTCGTAGGGGGGCTCTGGACGCTCCGAGAGTTCGTCGCCGGCACCTGGCCCTACGGCGGGTTCGCCTGGGGTCGCGTGGCGCTCAGCCAATCCGAGAGCCCGTTCGCCAGCCTCGTCGCCTGGCTGGGCATCTCGGGGCTGTCGTTCCTCATGGTGGCGATCGTCGCCGCTTTGATCCAGCTCGCCCTCCAGACGACCGTCCGGGGTTCGACCCGTGTGCTCGCGGGTGCCACGGTCGTGGTCGCCGCCCTCGCGGTGCCCGCGTGGCCGACCCACTCCTCCGGCACGGCCACCATCGCCGCGGTCCAAGGTGACGGCGACGCCGGCTACTTCGCCGACCGGCAGTACGGCGACCTGACCAACGCCCAGGTGCTCGCGATGAGCGACCTCCAGGCCCAGCTCGCGCAGTTGCCGGAAGACCAGCGCTCCCTCGACATGATCGTCTGGCCCGAGGGCGGCAGCGACCGCGATCCCACTCGTGACGCCACCGGCCAGTACGTCTTCGACGCGATCTCCCGAGGCTACGACGCACCCCTCGTGTCGGGAGTCATCACCGAGAGCGACGACGGCGAGACCGTCTACAACTCGTCCTTGCTCTGGTCCGACGGAGGCGTGAGGGACCAGTACGACAAGAAGCACCCGGTCCCGTTCGGCGAGTACGTCCCCGACCGTGATTTCTGGCGGCCTTTCGCCCCCGATCTCATCGACCTGATCGGCCGGGACTACACCCCGGGCACGCGTGACGAGGTCTTCGACCTGGGTGACTTCCGGGCGGGCATCTCGATCTGCTTCGACATCGTCGACGACCAGCTCATCACGAACATGATGGACGAGGGTGCCCAGGTCATCATCGGCCAGACGAACAACGCCGACTTCGGCACCCGTCCCGGCCAGACGGACGAGAACGAACAGCAGCTCGCGATCGCCCGACTGCGCGCCATCGAGACGGCCCGGCCCCTGGTCAACGTCTCGACCGTCGCCTCGACGCGAGCCATCGACGCCTCGGGCACGACGACCGCGAGCATCCCCGACTACGAGCCCGGCACCATGGTGGCGGTGGTCGATCTCGGCACCGGGACGACACCTGCCGTCGCGGCGAGTCGTGCGATCGAGCTGCTCGTGTCGTTCTTCGGTCTCGCGATGCTGCTGCTGTCCCGTCTGTTCATCGGTACACGCCGGTCGGCTCGTCGACGCATGCTCGACGAGGCACCCAATCCGATCCTGCCGCGGTGGCGCGTCGTCGACTGACGTCTCGCGACGCCCGGATCGAAAGAAGGCCCGACCACCGTGAGGTGGTCGGGCCTTCTCGTCTTCGTGATGCCGAACGGGCCGTCAGGCGCCGATCTTGTGCTGACCCTTGCGGGCCCTCAAGAAGTCGAGTCGTTCTTGGAGGAGCTCCTCGAGTTCGTCACGGCTGCGACGCTCGAGCAACATGTCCCAGTGGCTGCGGGGGACCTTCACGTCAGCGGCGTCGATCTCGACCGGCTTGCCGTCGGCCGACAACAGACGACCCTCTTGGCCACTCTTGGGGGACTGCCAGATGTCCGGGATCTCGGCATCCGCAGCGAACACCATGTCGAACGTCTGACCGTCGGTCGTCTGGTAGACGGCCTTCTTGCGGGGCGAGAACTCCACGCCCTCTTCGCTCTGCAGGCTCTGGCTGCCGAGCCTCATTCCGCGCAAACTGCGATCTGCCATTGTGTGGTCTCCTCTCGCGTTGCAATCACCCGTTGTAACCCGTTCTGGACCTCCGCCGTTCCGAGCCGTGCGATTTCACAGTCCCTTCACAGTGCCCAGGCAGACGGGGACGTCGGTCACGCAGCGCGTCGACGCACCTCGTCGAGGGCCAGGTCGGCGCGGTCGGTGACGATGCCGTGGACGCCCAAGGTGAGCAGCCGGACCATGTCCACGGGCTCGTTGACGGTCCAGACGTGCGTCTCGACACCCAGATCGGCCCACTCGGCGACGCGAGCAGCCGTGACGATGCGGATCGGCCCCTTGCGCTCGGGGACCTGAACCGCCCGGCACCCGACGAGGGCGCGCCGCATCAGCGTCCGCCTGAGCCCGGGGAGGGGCACGAGGCCTGCCGCCATCGCCGTGACGATGCCCCGGGTCGAGGCCGACGTCGCGACTCCCGGCAGGGCCCGGACCGCCCGCAGACGCCTGCGGTGGTCGAACGAGGTCACGAGGACGCGGTCCGTCGCCCGGACCCGGGCGATCGCTCGGACGGCCGGCGCCACGGCCTCGTCGGACTTGAGGTCGACGTTGAACCGGGTCTCGGGGAAAGCGTCGAGCGCCTCGTCGAGGGTCGGGATCTCGTGTTCACCGTCGAGCCGGATCGCCTTGACGTCCGCGAGGTCTAGGTCGAGGAGGCGCTGCTCGCGTCCCGCGACCCGCCTCAGGTCGGGATCGTGGCTGATGACCGCGATGCCGTCGCGCGTGGCGTGCACGTCGGTCTCGACGTACCTGGCGCCCGCGGACACGGCCAGGGCGAACGCCAGCATGGTGTTCTCGGGAGCATCGACGGCGAGGCCCCGGTGTGCCAGCACCCGGGGGCCGGCCGGCGCGAACCAGCCGGCCGAGACCGGGGGAGCGGACGGCACTACGAGGTCGCCGGGGGAGCGGTCGGGCCGGTGCCCGGGGCACCCGTCTCGGGAGCCGGGCCGGCGGGGCCCGCGGCACCCGCGCCTCCGGACCCCGTGGCGGTGCCCGTCCCACCGGGCGTCGTCACCGTCGGGAAGCCGAGGTCGGGTTCGGCCTCGAGATCGACGGTCGAGGCCAGGTCGGGCGTGACGTCCATCTCGGAGACCTTGGGAGCCTCGGTCGGGGTCCACCCGGGTGCGTTCGGGTCGCGAGGCGCGAAGAAGCCCTGCCCGATGCCCTTGAGCGCCTCGGTCAGCTCACTGGGGATGATCCACATGGTGTTGGCCGACCCGTCCGCGATCTTCGGCAGGGTCTGGAGGTACTGGTACGCGAGCAGCTTCGGGTCGGGGTCGCCGGCGTGGATGGCGTTGAAGACGGTGGCGATGGCCTCGGCCTCACCCTGGGCCCTCAGCACCTGGGCCTTCGCATCACCTTCGGCCTTGAGGATCGACGACTGTCGTGACCCCTCGGCCTCGAGGATCTGCGACTGCTTCGTGCCTTCGGCGGTGAGGATGGCGGCGCGGCGGCTGCGCTCGGCACGCATCTGCTGTTCCATGGAGTCCTGGATCGACAGGGGCGGGTCGATGGCCTTCAGTTCGACGCGTCCGACCCGGATGCCCCACTTGCCGGTCGCCTCGTCGAGCACGATGCGCAGTTGACCGTTGATGTTGTCCCGGCTGGTGAGGGCCTGCTCGAGGTTGAGCCCACCCACCACGTTGCGCAGCGTGGTGGTCGTGAGTTGTTCGACGGCCCCGAGGTAGTTGGCGATCTCGTAGGTGGCCGCGCGCGCGTCCGTCACCTGGAAGTACACGACCGTGTCGATCGAGACGACCAGGTTGTCCTCGGTGATGACGGGCTGCGGGGGGAACGAGACGACCTGTTCACGCATGTCGATGAGGGGCCGCACCCGGTCGATGAACGGCACGAGCAGGTTGAGGCCGGGGGAGAGGGTCTTGTGGTAACGCCCCAGTCGTTCGACCACGCCGGCACTCGCCTGCGGGATGATGCGGACCGAGCGGAACAGGATGACGAGGACGAGCACGACGACGATCGCGACGACCACGATGGTGACGACGGTGCCGGCACTGATGGTGTCCATGGCTTCAGGACCTCTCTGCGGGAGCGACGAAGGCCGTCGACCCCTCGATGGCGGTCACGACGACCGGGGACCCGGTGTCGAGTGCGAGGTCAGCGCCGGCCGACGTCGCGGGGGAGGACAGCACCCGTGCCGTCCAGGTCTCGCCGTTCGACAGCTTCACCTGGCCCGGGTCGGAGCCGATGGGCACGACGACCGTGCCGCGCAGCCCGAGCAGGGCCTCCACGTTGCTGGGGGTCGGGTCGCCCCCGCGGCGGAGCGCCCGCAGCAGCGGCGGCCGCACGGTGAACAGCAGCAGGACGGCGAGCACGCCCGCGATGATCGCCTGCAGCCACCACGGGGCGCCGAAGAGTCCGGCGAGCAGACCGCCGACGCTGCCGATGGCCAGCATGAGGAAGGTGAACTCGAGGGTCGTCACCTCGACGATGACGAACACCAGGATGAGCGCGATCCACGCGACCCATGCGTAATCGTTCAGGACGTCCATGTCGACCTTCTCTCGTTCCCCTGTTATGGAAACTACCACCCACCACCGACGGTGACGAGGGGGATTGGTAGGGTCGAGTCCGGCCCACGGGCCGATCGATCCCCGCACAGTCTGGAGCACGCCTTGTCCAACCCCCTCGCCGCAGAGTCCCTCGCCGGAGCCCGAGTCCTGGTCACCGGGTCGTCCCGGGGGATCGGCGCCGACACCGTGCGGTACTTCGCCGAGGCCGGCGCCAAGGTCGTCGTGAACTACCGCAACAAGGAGAAGCGCGCCCTGCAGCTCGTCGCGAAGATCGAAGAGGCCGGTGGCGAGGCGATCGCCATCGGGGCCGACCTGACCGACGAGGCCAGCCTGGCGACGATGTTCGACACCGTGCGCGACGCCTGGGGCGGCCTCGACGTCCTCGTCATGAACGCCTCGGGCGGCATGGAGACCGGCATGGCCGAGGACTACGCACTCAAGCTCAACCGCGATGCCCAGGTGGCACTGCTGACGGCGGCCCTGCCGTTGCTCGCCCCGGGCTCGCGCGTCGTCTTCGTCACGAGCCACCAGGCGCACTTCATCCGCACGACCGAGACCATGCCCGAGTACCTTCCCGTCGCCCTCAGCAAGCGCGCCGGCGAGGACGCCCTGCGCGAGATGCTGCCGCAGCTCGAGACCGCGGGCGTCGAGTTCGTCGTGGTCTCGGGCGACATGATCGAGGGCACCATCACGGCGACCCTGCTCGAGCGGTCGAACCCCGGCGCCATCTCGTCGCGGAAAGAGAGCGCGGGCAAGTTGTACAACGTCGCCGAGTTCGCCGCCGAGGTCGCGTCGGCCGCCGTCGAGCCCGTCCCGGCAGACCACACCCGGCTGGTGGGCGACACCAGCGACTTCGCGCCGATCGTCTGAGACGGAGGCCCTCGTGACCGAGCGCATCGTGCGGGCGACCTCGCGCCTCCTCGTCCTCGACGAGGACGACCGTCTGTTGTTGATGAAGACGGTGGCGCCCGACACGAGTCGGTCGGCGCGCTGGATCACCCCGGGTGGCGGTGTCGACCCGGGCGAGACCCATGTCGAGGCAGCCGTCCGCGAGCTGCACGAAGAGACCGGCCAGGTGGTCACGGAGGTCGGCGACGTCGTGCGGGTGGACGACTTCGAGGTGGCCTGGGACGACGCCGACCACACGCACGGTCACGCGGAGTTCTTCGTCGTCCGCCTGCCGCACTTCGAGGTCGTCGACGACGACTGGACCGACGACGAGCGGACCGACATCCTCGAGTCGCGCTGGTTCGGCCTCGACGAGCTGACGACCATCGACGAGCCGGTCGAGCCCGGCGACCTGGCCGACCTGCTGCGCGATGTGCTGGACGAGTCGTCCGGCGCCTGAGGGTCAGCGGACGCCTGCGCCCCCTTCCGGCCACTGCACTTAATGACTGATAATGCACATTATGTCAAGTAACGTGGGATCGGGCGTCGGAAGCACTCCCCGCTGACGCACGCCGCGCCTCCTCGGAGTTGCCTGGTCGCATGACGACCGATGCGACCCACACACCGCCCGACGACGCGCACCGCCGACCCGACGGACTCGACGACGACACCGTCGCGGCGCTCGGCGAACTCTCGGCCGCGCTCGAGATCGTCGAGCAGGCCCGGGGATTCCTCTACGGTTTCCACCGACTGACCGGCAAGGCCGACCTGGCACTCGGTGACGCCGTCGAGTCGCTCCGTCGAGCCGGCCACGTCGAGGTCGCGGACCTGCTCGATCGGGACCTCGTCGGTCGCAACGTCGTCGAGGGCCGCTGGACCTACCAGATCGTCGAGGACTACGACGACGGGTACTACGCCGCGTTCCGCGACCATGAGCAGAACATACGTGATTCTCTCGCGGGCGGCAAAAGGCATCTCTTCGAGGCCGAGATGAAGGAGGCGCGGCGCAGCCACGGACGGCGGCACCACGAGGCGCTCCCCCGCGAATCGACGACACCAGGCGCGGACGAGAACGACCCCGCGGTCGATCCCGTCGCCTGAGAAGATGGTCCGATGACTCCCCCGCCCGTCGACCGGCCCCGCATCGAGGCCGCCGTGCTCGAACTGCTCGCAGCGATCGGTGAGGACGTCGACCGTCCGGGGCTCGAGTCCACCCCTCGACGCGTGGCCGACGCCTACGCCGAGTTCTTCTCCGGACTGTCCGTCGACGCGGCCGATCTCGTCCGCCAGGCCACCGTCCCGGCCGAGGCCCATCAGCTCGGCGAGGTCGTGATCGTGCGGGACATCTCGTTCCGGTCGGTGTGCGAGCACCACCTGCTGCCCTTCGTCGGTGTCGCGCACGTGGCCTACGTGCCCGGCGAGACGATCGTCGGGTTGGGCGCGCTCCCCCGGGTGGTCGACGCCGTGGCCTCGCGCCCCCAGCTCCAGGAGCGCCTCGGCGAGGAGATCGCCGAGGCCGTGCAGGCGGGTGCCCGCCCGGACGGCGTCCTCGTGGTGCTCGACGCCTCGCACGGGTGCATCACGACCCGGGGCCCCCGCCAGACCGGCAGCACGACGGTGACGCTCGCGAGCCGGGGCGTCCTGTCCGAGCCGTCGGCGCGGGCCGAGGCGGTCGCCCTGATCGGCGCGCCTCGTGCCTGAGGCCACGGCGCGGCACCGCGAGGGCGACTCCCCCGGGCTCGCCCTCCCCCCTCTGCTCGTCCCCCGACGGCGCATCGGGTCGCGGACCTTCGACTTCTCCCGCCAGGTCGCCGTGATGGCGATCGTGAACCGCACGCCCGACTCGTTCTTCGACCGGGGTGCGACCTTCGCCCTCGACCGCGCCGTGCAGGCCGCCGTGGACGCGGCCGCGGCGGGCGCCGACTGGGTCGACATCGGGGGTGTCCCCTTCGCGCCCGGGCCCGAACTGTCGGCCACCGACGAACTCGACCGGGTCCTGCCCGTGGTGGAGGCGCTCGCGAGTCGGTCGGACGTCGTGATCTCGGTCGACACCTTCCGCCCCGAGGTCGCCGAACGCGTCATCGCCGCCGGGGCCCTCGTCGTCAACGACACCACGGGGCTCCACGACCCGCGGTTGGCCGACGTGGTCGCCGACAGCGGCGCCACGCTGGTCGTTACCCACAGCCTGGCCGCACCCCGACGCCCGCATCCCCGGCCGCACTACGACGACGTCGTCACCGAGGTCGTCGAGTTCCTCGCGCGGCGGGTCGACGTGGCCCGCGCCCACGGGGTGCCCGACGACCGGCTCGTCGTCGACCCGGGGCACGACCTGAACAAGACGACCCGGCACTCGCTCGAGCTGACCCGGCGCCTGTCCGAGGTGGCCGCCCTAGGCCACCCGACGCTCGCAGCGGTGTCCAACAAGGACTTCGTCGGCGAATCCCTCGGTCGCGACAAACCCGACCGCCTGGCCGGCTCGCTCGCAGCGGCCACGATGAGCGTGCTGCAGGGCGCGCGCATCGTCCGGATGCACGACGTCCGGGCCAGTGTCGACGCCGTCCGCATGGTCGAGGCGATCCTGGGCTGGCGCGACCCCCTCGTCGAGCGCCACAACGTCGCCGAGGACGTCTCGTGACCGCGGCCGCCATCTCGCAGTTGCATCCCGCTCCCCCGGTGGGCCGTGGCACGTTGACCATGGACGATCTCGTCGATCTCCACCGGCCCCACGACCGGACGACGCCTCGCGTGCGGGCGAACGTCGTCGCGAGCGTCGACGGCTCGGCGACGGCCGACGGGCGGACCCGCGACCTGGGCGGCCCCGCCGACCTGCTCGTCTTCGACCTGTTGCGTCAGCTCTCCGACGTCGTCGTGGTCGGTGCGGGCACGGTCCGCGACGAGGGCTACGGCCCGATGCGGCTCGGCGAGGAGGCCGTCGCCTGGCGGCGCGAGGCCGGCCTGCCAGATCATCCCGTCTTCGCCGTCGTCTCCGGGCGGCTCGGGCTCGACCCGACGAGCGACGTGTTCGCCGACGCGCCCGTCCGGCCCCTGGTGCTCACCCACGACGAGGCACCTCACGCGGCTCGGTCCCGCCTCGACGAGGTCGCCGACGTCGTGTCGTGCGGTCGTGACCGGGTCGACCCGCGCCTCCTGGTCCAGGCACTGGTCGAGCGGG
This sequence comes from Frigoribacterium sp. AP1, assembly GCF_056680555.1. Lineage (NCBI taxonomy): Bacteria > Bacillati > Actinomycetota > Actinomycetes > Micrococcales > Microbacteriaceae > Frigoribacterium > Frigoribacterium sp. AP1. The sequence goes on along the minus strand of NZ_CM155288.1, from coordinate 2,893,206 downwards.
GGCTGTCGCAGATCCACACCGAGGGCGGACCGGCGTTGCTCGGTGACCTGGTCGCCGCCGACGTCGTCGACGAACTGTGCCTCACCGTCTCGCCGAAGCTCGAGGGCGGAGCCGGGCCGCGCATCGTCGCGGCCCGTGAGGCCATGGCGCTGCGCGGGCTCGCCCTCGACCACGTCCTGCTGTCGGGCGACATGCTCCTCTCCAAGTGGTCGCGACGGCGCTGACCTCGGGACCTGCAGACCCCGAGGTCAGGAGGCGCGGTGCAGGCGGGTGATCAGCTCGCCTTCTCGCCGAAGCCGCCTTCGATCAACGTGATGAGGTCGTCCACGGCGGCCGTGGCGTCCGGGCCGGTCGCCATCACGGCCACCGTCGAACCGACGCCCACGTTCAACCCCATGATGCGCAACAAGCTCTTGGCGTCGACACCGTTCACCGTGACGTCCGCCTGGAACCGCGACGCGTGCGTGACGAGGTCGGCGGCCGGGCGGGCGTGCAGCCCCGACGCGTTGACGAGCACGGCCGATCGCTCGACCGCGTCGCCACCTCGGAGGTCGCGCTCGTCGGCATGTGCGTCGGCGACGCCGGTGGCCGTCCGGGCCGCCGCCGCGACGGCCTCGAGGTCTCCCCCGGTCTCGGCGGAGACGGCCGCGGCCACCGTGCCCTCGACCAGAGGGGCGTCGGCGATGACCACGCGCTGCTTGTCGGCGTCGTCGAGGAAGTCGACGGCCGTCTCGCTCGTGAGGATGGCGGAGCCGAGATCGCAGAGCACCACGGCTCCGCCACCTCGCGAGGCCTCGGCGAGGGCGGCGGAGATCTTGTCGAAGCTGGTCCCGATGGACCCGTCGTCGGTCCCTCCGGCAGCCACGAGGGTGGTCGTCGGGGCCATCTGGCGGGCCAGGTCGACCACCCCCTCGGCGATCTTGGCACTGTGCGAGACGACGACGATTCCGATGGTGGGCATGCTCAGGACTCCTTGCTCGAGCCGTCGGCGGCGTCGGCCGCCGCGGCGATGATGAGGGACGACGACTGCGCGCCGGGGTCACGGTGGCCCACGGCACGCTCGCCGAGGTAGCTGGCTCGACCCTTGCGGGCGACGAGGGGTTCGGTCGACGCGGCACCGGCCGCTGCGGCGTCGGCTGCTGCGCGGAGGACTGCCGCGGGCGACGCTCCGTCCGCGGCGGCCGCGGTCGCCGCATCGACGGCCGGGGTCCACGCGTCGATCATGGTCTTGTCGCCGACCTCCGCCTTGCCCCTCAGCACGACGCCGTCGCGGGCCGCCGTGAGGAAGGCGACCAGCGCCTCCGCGTCCAGCTCGGTGGCGTCGCCCAGAGCCGCCGACCCCTTGAGGTACGCCGTGCCGAGCAGAGGGCCCGAGGCCCCGCCCACCGTCGAGATGAGGGTCGTGGCGACGAGCTTGAGGGCGGCCCCGGGCGTCGCGTCGGCGGGGAGGTCGGCGAGCTTGGCCCGGACGGCGGTGAAGCCCCGCGTCAGGTTCTCACCGTGGTCGCCGTCGCCGATCTGCCGGTCGAGCTCGCTGAGTGCCGTGTGCTCGGCGGCGACGACGTCGGCCGTCCTGTCGATCCAGGCCCGGGTCCAGGTGGCGTCGAGTGTCATGCGGTGGTCGTTCCTCTCGTGGTGCGGTGATGCGGTGCTGCGTGCCCGCCGTCGGGACGGCGTGGTCCGCGGGCGGGACGGACGTCTATCGGCCTCGGCGCAAGGCCGCGGTCTCGACCGGGGCGTCCCAGAGCTCGGTCAGCTCGTCGTCCAGACGGGTCAGCGTGATGGACATGCCCTGCATCTCGAGCGACGTGACGTACGAGCCGACCAGGCTGCGGTACACCTCGACGCCTCGCGCCTCGAGAGCCTCGGCCGCCCGGCGGTAGGCGATGTACAGCTCGACGAGCGGCGTGCCGCCCATCCCGTTCACGAAGAGCAGCACCCGCTCGCCGGATGCGAGTTCGAGGTCGCCGGTCACGGCGGCCAGCAGGCGGTCGACGATGGCATCGACCGGCTCGAGCGGGATGCGCTCACGGCCGGGTTCACCGTGGATGCCGATGCCGATCTCGACCTCGTCGTCGGCCAGCGTGAAGCTCGGCTCGCCGGCGTGCGGGACCGTGCCCGCCGAGAGCGCGACGCCCATCGACCGGGACTCCGCGTTCGTGCGTCGGGCCACCTCGGCGACCGCGTCGAGCGAGTCGCCCCGCTCGGCGGCGGCCCCTGCGGTCTTCTCGACCACGACCGTTCCGGCGACGCCTCGGCGTCCGGCGGTGTACAGCGAGTCCTTGACCGCCACGTCGTCGTCCACGAGCACCGTCCGGACCGTGATGCCCTCGGCCTCGGCGAGGTCGGCCGCCGTCTCGAAGTTGAGCACGTCTCCCGTGTAGTTCTTGACGATGTACAGGACGCCTGCGCCGGCGTCCACGGCCTGCGTCGCGGCGACGATCGGATCGGGCGTGGGCGACGTGAAGACGGGGCCCGGCACCGCGGCAGACAACATGCCGAAGCCGACGAACCCCGCGTGCAAGGGCTCGTGACCGCTGCCGCCGCCGCTGACGAGTGCGACCTTCCCCGGCACGGGAGCCGCCGAACGGCGGACGAACGTCGGATCGTGTGAGACGACCACGAGGTCGGCGTGCGCCGCGCCGAAGCCGGCGACGGCCTCGTCGACGACGTCGGACGGATCGTTGATGAGCTTCTTCATCGAAGTCCCTTTCTCGGCGCGAGAGGCAGTGCTCGGGTGCACCAGGCTGCCGCTCAACCTACTCCCAGGACCCCCTGATGCACATATGTGCAAACACCTGATCTTTCCTTCTCGTCGCATGTGATCACAGCACTAAGGTGTTGACACACGCTCACCGCGGGTGCACTGTCGCCCCGCCGTACGACAAGGAAGGTCGACGTGAACCTGGGATTGATTTTTCTTTCAGAAACGGTGGGCACCGCATTGCTGCTCACCCTCGGTGGCGGAGTCGTCGCCAACGTCGCCCTGACGAAGACGAAGGGCTTCAACGGCGGCACGCTCATGGTCAACTTCGGCTGGGGCCTCGCGGTCTTCGTCGGAATCCTGGCCTCGTACTCGTCCGGGGCGCACCTGAACCCGGCCGTCAGCATCGCGCAGCTGATCCTCGGCAACATCACGTTCGCCGCCTTCCTGGTCTACGTCGCGGCGCAGATGGTCGGTGCCATCATCGGTGCGGTCGTCGTCTGGCTGGCCTACAAGCAGCACTTCGACGACGAGCCCGACCCGGCCACGAAGCTGGGCGTGTTCTCGACCGGCCCCGCCATCCGCAACTACGGCTGGAACCTCGTGACCGAGATCATCGGCACCTTCGTGCTGGTCTTCACGATCATCGCCATCACCAACGGCGCCTCCCCGAACGCCGCCAACCTCGGCCCGCTCGGCGGCCTCGCCGTCGCGCTGCTCGTTGTCGGCATCGGCGCTTCGCTCGGTGGCCCCACCGGCTACGCCATCAACCCCGCCCGTGACCTCGGACCCCGCATCGCCCACGCGTTCCTGCCCATCAAGGGCAAGGGCGGCAGCGACTGGTCCTACGCCTGGGTGCCGGTCGTCGGCCCCCTCGTCGGTGGCGCCCTGGCGGCGCTGCTGTCCTTCCCGCTCCTCCCCCTCGCCGCCTGACCCGGCGACCCACTGATCGGTCGAGGCCGGCTCCCCCGGGCCGCCCGACGCCGATCGATCCACCCGCTCCCAGCAGAGGCTCGGGCCCGTCCGCTCGAATGGACCGACCCGGGCCTCCGTGCGAGCCGCATCCATCAACGACGAAGGAGTTCCACCCGTGAGCGACACCGACTACGTCCTGGCCATCGACCAGGGAACCACCAGCACCCGTGCCATCATCTTCGACCACTCGGGCTCGATCGTGGCCACCGGCCAGAAAGAGCACGAGCAGATCTTCCCCCGCGCCGGCTGGGTCGAGCACGACCCCGCCGAGATCTGGGAGAACACCCGCGAGGTCATCGGCCAGGCCCTCTCCCGTGCCGACATCACGCGCCACAACATCAAGGCCGTCGGCATCACGAACCAGCGCGAGACCGCCGTGGTCTGGGACAAGACCACCGGCAAGGCCGTGTACAACGCCATCGTCTGGCAGGACACCCGCACGCAGCCCATCGTCGACCGCCTGGCCGCCGACGGAGGCGTCGAGCGCTTCAAGCCCATCGTCGGCCTGCCGCTCGCGACCTACTTCTCGGGCACGAAGGTCGTCTGGATCCTCGAGAACGTCGAGGGCGCCCGCGAGAAGGCCGAGGCCGGCGACCTGCTGTTCGGCACGACCGACACCTGGGTCCTCTGGAACCTCACCGGTGGCACCGACGGAGGCGTCCACGTCACCGACGTCACGAACGCCTCGCGCACCCTCTTCATGGACCTCGAGACGCTCGAGTGGCGCGACGACATCCTCGAGGCGTTCGACGTGCCGAGGTCGATGCTCCCCGAGATCAAGAGCTCGTCCGAGGTCTACGGCACGGTCGAGGCCTCGAGCCTGCTGCGCGAGGTGCCCATCGCCGGCATCCTCGGCGACCAGCAGGCCGCCACGTTCGGTCAGGCCGCCTTCGACCAGGGCGAGTCGAAGAACACGTACGGCACCGGCAACTTCCTGATCTTCAACACGGGCGAAGAGATCGTCCACTCGAAGAACGGGCTGCTCACGACGCTCGGCTACAAGCTCGGCGACGCCGCACCCCACTACGCGCTCGAGGGGTCCATCGCCGTCACGGGCTCGCTGATCCAGTGGCTGCGCGACAACCTGGGCATGATCGGCTCGGCCCCCGAGGTCGAAGAGCTGGCCAAGACCGTCGAGGACAACGGCGGGGTCTACTTCGTGCCCGCGTTCTCGGGTCTGTTCGCGCCCTACTGGCGTTCGGACGCGCGAGGTGCCCTCGTGGGCCTCACCCGCTACGTCAACAAGGGCCACATCGCCCGTGCCGCCCTCGAGGCGACCGCGTTCCAGACCCGTGAGGTGCTCGACGCGGTCAACGCCGACTCGGGCGTCGACCTGACCGAGCTCAAGGTCGACGGCGGCATGACCGCCAACGACGCGCTCATGCAGTTCCAAGCCGACATCCTCGACGTCCCGGTCGTCCGCCCGGTGGTCGCCGAGACCACCGCCCTCGGCGCGGCCTACGCAGCCGGTCTCGCGGTCGGCTTCTGGGAGACCCTCGACGACCTCCGTGCCAACTGGCAGGAGGACAAGCGCTGGACCCCGAACATCGACGCCGACGAGCGTGACCGCACGCTGCGTCTCTGGAAGAAGGCCGTCACGAAGACCTTCGACTGGGTCGACGACGACGTGAACTGATCCCCTGCGCGAAGGGCCCGTCCGACCGGACGGGCCCTTCGTCGTCCGCCCCCTCAGGACGAGGAGGCGCGGTGCACCTCAGGAGGCGCGGGTCGCCGCCACCCACTGGTCCAGTTTCGCGATCGCCGCGCCCGAGTCGACGGCCCGGGCCGCGACGTCCAACTGCTCCCGGAAACGAGCGAGGAGAGGCCGTTCGCGCTGGCTCGGATCCGCCGCCAGCCCGTAGGACACCAGCCCGGCCGCGGCGTTGAGCAACACGATGTCGCGGACCGGACCGCGCTCCCCCGCGAGGACCTCACGGGCGATGCCCGCGTTGTGCACCGCGTCCCCCCCGACGAGGTCGGAGATGCGCGCGCGGGGGATGCCCAACTCGAGGGGATCGAGGTCGTGCTCGGTCACCGAGCCCCCGGTGACCTCCCAGATGTGGCTGTGACCCGTCGTGGTCAGTTCGTCGAGGCCGTCGTCGCCGCGGAACACGAGGGCGGTCGCGCCGCGCGTCTGGAACACGCCCACGATCAGCGGGACCTTGTCGAGCGACGCGACGCCGACCGCGCTCGCCTCGGGTCGTGCCGGGTTCACCAGGGGACCCAGGAAATTGAAGACCGTCGGGACGCCGATCTCGCGACGCACGGCGGCGGCGTTGCCGAAACCCGGGTGGAATGCAGCGGCGAAGGCGAAGGTCAACCCTGCTTCCTTCAGGACCTCAGCCACACGGTCGGCCCCGATGGTCAGGTCGATGCCGAGGGCCGACAGGACGTCCGAGGAGCCCGACGACGAACTCGCCGCCCGGTTGCCGTGCTTGATGACCGGCACACCGGTCGCCGCCACGACGACCGAGGCCATGGTCGAGACGTTCACCGTCCCGAAGCGGTCACCACCCGTCCCGACGATGTCGACCGCCATGCTGTCGACCGGAAGGGGCACGGCGTGGGCGAGGACGGCGTCGCGGAAGCCGACGATCTCGTCCACCGTCTCGCCCTTGGCGCGGAGGGCGACCAGGAAGGCTCCGAGCTGGGCAGGGGTGACGTCGCCCGTCATGACCTGCTCCATGGACCACGTGGCCTCGCTGATCGAGAGGTCGCGCCCGGCGAGGAGAGCGTCGATGATGGAGGGCCAGGTGAGCTCGGAGGTCATGGCCCCAGGCTACCGGCGGAGCATAAGGCACTCCGATGTCTCGGCGTCAAGGGAAATTCCCGACCCGGGGTTTCGAGCGCAAACCCAAGGCGACTTACCAGGCATAATGGACCTCGTGACAAGTACCTCTCTCTCGAGACCTTCTGGCGGCCCTGTCGTCAACCGACCCAGCACGGTTGCCGTGGGCACCATCGTGTGGCTCGGCAGCGAGGTCATGTTCTTCGCCGGCCTCTTCGCGATCTATTTCACGCTCCGCTCGACGTCTCCCGGCCTGTGGGCCGACCAGACGGCGCTGCACAACGTGCCGTTCGCGCTGACCAACACGATCACCCTGGTGCTCTCGTCGGTCGCCTGCCAGTTCGGCGTGTTCGCCGCCGAGCGCATGCAGCCGCACCGCACGGGCCGCCTGTTCCAGGTCAGCCGCTGGGGCATGGTCGAGTGGTTCTTCCTCACCTACGCCATGGGCGCGGTCTTCGTCTGCGGTCAGGTCTTCGAGTACGCGACCCTCATCTCCGAGCACGTCACCCTCAGCTCGAGCGCCTACGGCTCGGCCTTCTACATGACGACCGGCTTCCACGGTGCACACGTCATCGGTGGTCTGATCGCCTTCCTGCTCACCATCGGTCGCGCGTACGCGGTCAAGAACTTCGGGCACAAAGAGGCGACCACGGCCATCGTGGTGTCGTACTACTGGCACTTCGTCGACGTGGTCTGGATCGGCCTCTTCATCGTCATCTACCTCCTCAAATAGGCATTGGATCGTCTGCACAGCATGTTCACGAGAACCTCGTCCTCCCGACGCACCAAGAAGGCCGGCCGTCGCGGCCCCGTCGCCACCGCCTCCCTGTTGCTGGTCGGTCTGCTCACCACGGGCGGTGCCTACGCGCTCTTCTCCTCGACCGCCTCGGCGGACGAGAGCAGCGCGACCGCGACCTCGCAGCAGAGCATCGACGAGGGCCAGAAGCTCTTTGCCTCGAACTGCGCGACCTGCCACGGCCTGAGCGCGGCGGGCACCGACAGCGGTCCGAGCCTGATCGGCGTCGGGGCCGCCTCGGTCGACTTCCAGGTCGGCACGGGACGCATGCCCATGGCCGTCAACGGCCCGCAGGCCGAACAGAAGCCGACGCAGTTCTCCGACGAGCAGGTCGCCGCCATGGCCGCCTACGTCGCGTCGCTCGCCCCCGGGCCCGCGATCCCCGACGAGTCGCTGCTCCAGGCCGACGGCGACACGACCAACGGTGCCGAGCTGTTCCGCATCAACTGCGCCATGTGCCACAACGTGGCCGGAGCGGGTGGGGCACTCACCCAGGGCAAGTTCGCCCCCGCACTCGACGGGGTGACCGCCCACCACATCTACGAGGCCATGCAGACGGGCCCGCAGAACATGCCGGTCTTCAACGACCTCAACCTGTCGCCCCAAGACAAGGCCGACATCATCACGTACCTCAAGTACGTCGAGAACAACCCGTCGCCGGGTGGATTCGAGCTCGGGAGCCTCGGCCCCGTCGCCGAAGGTCTCTTCATCTGGATCTTCGGGCTCGGTGCGATCGTCGCGATCACCATATGGCTGACCGCACGGTCGAACTGACCCGCGTTCTCTCCGTACTTCACGAAAGGCAGAATCAATGGCAGAGCACGACGACGAGGCCCCCACGGCGGGCTCGGCTGTCGAGAAGCGCGAGCCTCGACAGGTCTCGGCCGGCACGGCGGTCGTGACGTCCGACGTGTTCCAGAACCCGGGTGAGCCGCCGCACCGCGATCGCGTCACCGACATCGACCCCAAGGTCGAGAAGCGTGCCGAACGCCAGGTCAGCCTGTTCTTCTTCCTGTCGATCGTCGGCAGCATCGCCGCCATCGGCGCCTACGTCGCGTTCCCGATCACGTCGGGCGACTCGGGTTCGGTCCGACTGAACAACCTGTTCCTCGGTCTCGGCATCGCCCTCGGGCTGCTGTCGGTCGGAATCGGTGCGGTCCACTGGTCCAAGACGCTCATGCCGGCTCGAGAGATCACCGAGATGCGCCACGACACGCGCGGTTCCGAGCCGACGCGTGAGAAGGCCGTCGAGGTCTTCGCATTGGGCAACCACGAGAGTGGCTTCGGTCGCCGTTCGCTCATCCGTAACAGCCTGATCGGTGCCCTCGTCGCGACTCCCCTGCCGGCCGTCGTGCTGTTCCGCGACCTCGCCCCGGCCGAAGATCCCAATGCCGTCCTGCGCCACACGCTGTGGGAAGAAGGCATGCACCTCGCCGCCGACCCCTCCGGCACCCGCATCAAGGCGTCGGACGTCACCCTCGGATCGGTGTTCCACGTCATCCCCGAGAACCTCAACGAATCAGAACACCTGCTCGAAGAGAAAGCCAAAGCGGCCGTCCTTCTCATGCGCCTCAAGCCGGAAGATCTCAATCCGGCCGAAGGACGCGAAGACTGGCAGTACGACGGAATCGTCGCCTACTCCAAGATCTGCACGCACGTCGGGTGCCCCGTGGCCCTCTACGAACAGCAGACACACCACCTGCTCTGCCCCTGCCACCAGTCCACGTTCGACGTGACGAACAACTGCGAAGTGATCTTCGGGCCCGCCAAGCGCCCCCTGCCGCAGCTGCCCATCACGGTCGACGCCGACGGGTACCTCGTCGCGCAGAGCGACTTCCACGAACCTGTGGGCCCGAGCTTCTGGGAGCGCGAAAAGTGATCACCACCACCCCGGCACAGGGTGCCGAACCGGCCACGTCGGACAACATCGGCAAGGCTCCGGCCTTCGCCCCGACGAAGACCAACAAATTCCTCGGTGCCACGGCGAACTACATCGACGAGCGCACGAGCATGTCCGGCCTGGTCAAAGAGGTGGGTCGCAAGATCTTCCCCGACCACTGGTCGTTCATGTTGGGCGAGGTCGCGCTGTACTCGTTCGTCGTCATCCTGCTCTCGGGCACGTTCCTGACGTTCTTCTTCCAGCCGTCGATGGCCGAGGTCAACTACAACGGTTCGTACGTTCCGCTCAAGGGCCTCAACATGTCGGCCGCCATGGCGTCGACGCTCGACATCTCGTTCGACATCCGCGGTGGTCTGCTCTTCCGGCAGATCCACCACTGGGCGGCCCTGCTGTTCGTCGCAGCGATCATGCTGCACATGCTGCGCGTCTACTTCACCGGCGCGTTCCGCAAGCCCCGCGAGATCAACTGGGTCGTGGGCTTCACGCTGTGGATCCTCGCCATGGCCGAGGGCTTCACCGGATACTCGCTTCCCGACGACCTGCTCTCGGGCAACGGTGCGCGCATCATCGACGGCATGATCAAGGGCATCCCCGTGATCGGCGTCTGGATCTCGTACCTCGTGTTCGGTGGCGAGTTCCCGGGCACCGACATGGTCGGTCGCTTCTACTCGCTGCACATCATGCTGCTGCCGGCGCTGCTGATCGCCCTGCTGGGTGTCCACCTGCTGCTGCTGATCATCAACAAGCACACGCAGTTCGCCGGCCCCGGCAAGACCAACCAAAACGTCGTGGGCGTTCCGGTCATGCCCGTGTTCGCTGCGAAGGCCGGTGGATTCTTCTTCATCGTCTTCGGCGTCATCGTCCTGATCGCCTCGCTGTTCACGATCAACCCCATCTGGAACTACGGGCCCTACGACCCGTCCCCTGTGTCGGCGGGTACGCAGCCCGACTGGTACATCGGCTTCGCCGACGGTGCCCTCCGCCTCGTGCCCCCGGGCTGGGAGTTCGTGGCCTTCGGGTACACGGTGTCGATGAACATCCTCGTGCCGATCGCGGTGCTCGGTCTCTTCATCGTCGTGGTGCTGCTGTATCCGTTCTTCGAGGCATGGGTCACCGGCGACAAGCGCGAACACCACATCCTCGACCGGCCCCGCAATGCTCCGACGCGCACCGCCATCGGTGCGGCCGGCATCGTGTTCTACGCCAGCCTCTGGGCAGCGGCGAGCTCCGACATCATGGCGACCCACTTCCACCTGTCGTTGAACTACGTGATCCACGCCTGCCAGGCAGCGTTGATCGTCGGCCCGTTCATCGCCTTCTGGGTCACGAAGCGTGTCTGCCTCGCCCTTCAGAAGAAGGACCGTGAGATCGCTCTGCACGGCTACGAGTCGGGACGCATCGTGCGCCTTCCCGGTGGCGAGTACATCGAGGTGCACGAGCAGCTCGACGAGTACGAGCGCTGGCGTCTGCTCGACTTCAACGAGTACGAACCCCTCATGGTCCGTCCCAACGCCAACGGGAAGATCACGGCCCTGCAGCGAGCACGTGCGTCGGCATCGTCGTTCTTCTTCGAGGACCGCATCGCTCCGGTGAAGCGTTCCGAGATCGAGGCATCGCACCACGACGAAGGCCACTGACCTTCGGTAGTCCCCGGGCCCGGTTGCACGCTCTGTGCAGCCGGGCCTTCGGCATTCCCTGGGGAGACCCGCATGCCCAGGCCGTACTCGCAGGGAGCCCAGGGCTTCCCTTCCGGCTCAGCCACACCAGCGCCAGCATGCCATCCCCGGGAGACGGCCAGGTGCCGACGTGACCAGCCCCCGCCCCTCGTAGAGAGCCCGCCCGAGTCGGCATCTCTCAGCCGCATCCACGATATGTGCTCGGGGAGGTGGGCTGCCCGGGGCCGACAAGGGCCTCTTCGTCTCGCCACGACGACGTGCCCACCAGGTCGACCTCGCGCGCTCGAGGGGCTCCCATCCTATTCCCTGGCGCTCGCCCCCCAAGTTGGCGCGTACGCAGCCGAGGATGACAACAGGTCCTTCCCCCGCCCACGGCCTCCGTGTCGGCGCTCGTCGTCGACAGGACGTGACTCGGCCCGGTCACCGCGGGTTCTTCCCGGTCAGTGAATAGACACGGGCTCGACCTCCCGGGCACCCCTCCGCCTGCCCTCATCTGGCGGCGATGTCTAGACCTCCCCTCGGAGAGCATCGTCCCGCGGACCCCCTCGCACCGGTCCTGCTCGCGCGGAAGGCGATTTCCCCGGGCCGATGGAGGTCAGGGCGTCATGGCCGCTCTGTGGACATCATCCACTGCCGGAAGTACGCGCACGGCCTCCGTCGGCTCCGCCGAGACCCCGGCCGACCTAGCGGACTCTGGATGGCCCTCAGGCCGGCCCCGGGTGGCGTCGCAAACATCCTGGGCCGAGTTGTCGCTAGGAGCCATGACACCGAGGAGCTTCACATGCACCAATCACCGGAAGACCGGGCCTCTGCTTCATCGGAGAGGTCTCTCCCCCACGGGTACGGCCTGGCTGGCCACCCCACGGGTACGGCCTTGCTGGCCACCCCACGGTGCGGCCTTGCTGGCCACCCCACGGTATGGCCTTGCTGGCCACCCCACGGTGCGGCCTTGCTGGCCACCCCACGGTGCGGCCTTGCTGGCCACCCCGCGGTGCGGCCTTGCTTGCCACCCCGCGATGCGACCTGGCCTGCCACCCCCCGCGGCGCGGCCTGGCCTGCCCCGCACGGTAAGGCCTGGCTTGCCAACCACGGTACGGGCTGGCTCGCCGCCCTCTGCTGCCCAGAGCGTCGGGATCGAGGGCCCCGGCAGCAGCGCCTGCTGCTGTCGCCACCAGGGCCGTCAAGCCCCACACTCCCAACTGCTCTTGTGGGTCTACCGTCAGTCGCGATGCTGCCGCCTTGAGACCGTCACGTTGATGACCGACGGCCGATGGCGCTCCCTCGAGGCTGCCGTCGAGAGCCTCGCGCCAGACGTGGGACGACGAAGGGCGCCGGTCCGAAGACCGACGCCCTTCCCGCTCGAACGAGCAGGCGAACTAGTGTGCGAAGTTGCCGCGGTAGTACTCGTAGACCCAGCCGACGAGAGCCACTGCCGTCAGAGCGGCACCGATGTAGATGATCCACATGCCCACGGCCAGCGCCAGGAAGATGAGGCTGCAACCAGCAGCGAGGATGATCGGCCACCACGACCAGGGGCTGAAGAAGCCCATCTCGGGGTCACCGTCGTCGATGTTGGCGTCCAGACGGTCCTCGGGCAGCTCGCCCCCCTGGGTGGCGTGCGAGCGGCCCATGTAGAACGCCAAGAAGGCGCCGAGCATGCCGGCCAAACCGATGCCCAGCGTGCCCGCCCACTCGACCTGGCCGGTGTCGAGCAGGCTCCAGAGCACGTAGACCGCGCACATGAGGAAGAAGAAGATCGCGAGGATCCAGAACAGCGTCGCGTTGGTCTTCATCGGGGTTACTTCACTTTCTCGCTGGACGCGTCGTACGTGGGGGCGTCAGGTGCGTCCTTCACCGGGCCGATGCCGACGGGCAGTCCGGCTTCGGGGTGGTTCAGGTCGAATGCCGGCGACTCGGAACGGATGCGCGGGATCGACGTGAAGTTGTGTCGCGGCGGCGGGCACGACGTCGCCCACTCGAGCGAACGTGAGTAACCCCACGGGTCGTTGACCTCGACCTTGGGCGCACGACGAGCCGTGATGTACACGTTGTAGAGGAACGGCAGGATCGAGACACCCAGCAACATGGCGCCGATGGTCGAGAGCTGGTTCATCCACGTGAAGTGGTCCTCGGGCTGGTACGTGGCGTAGCGACGGGGCATGCCCATGACGCCGAGCCAGTGCTGCACGAGGAACGTCGTGTGGAAACCGACGAACAGCATCCAGAAGTGGATCTTGCCGAGGCGCTCGTTGAGCATCTTGCCCGTCCACTTCGGCCACCAGAAGTAGAAGCCCGAGAACATGGCGAAGACGACCGTGCCGAAGACGACGTAGTGGAAGTGCGCCACGACGAAGTACGTGTCGGACACGTGGAAGTCGAGTGGGGGCGACGCCAGGATCACGCCGGTGAGGCCACCGAAGGTGAAGGTGATCAGGAAGCCGATCGCCCAGAGCATCGGCGTCTCGAAGGTGACCGAGCCGCGCCACATGGTGCCGATCCAGTTGAAGATCTTCACACCGGTGGGGACCGCGATGAGCATGGTCATCAGGGAGAAGAACGGCAGCAGGACGGAGCCGGTGACGTACATGTGGTGCGCCCACACCGTCACGGACAGGGCCGCGATCGAGATGGTTGCGTAGACGAGAGTCTTGTACCCGAAGATCGGCTTGCGGCTGAAGACCGGGAACACCTCGGACACGATGCCGAAGAACGGCAGGGCGATGATGTAGACCTCGGGGTGACCGAAGAACCAGAACAGGTGCTGCCAGAGGATGGCGCCACCGTTGGCGGGGTTGAAGACCTGAGCGTCGAAGACGCGGTCGAAGCCGAGGCCGAAGAGAGCCGCGGCCAGCACCGGGAAGGCCATGATCACGAGGATCGAGGTGATCAGGGTGTTCCAGGTGAAGATCGGCATGCGCCACATGGTCATGCCCGGGGCGCGCATCGAGACGATCGTGGTGATGAAGTTCACCGAACCGAGGATCGTGCTGAACCCGGTGAGGCCGAGACCGAACACCCACAGGTTTCCACCCAGTCCTGGAGAGAACGTCGTGTCGCTCAGGGGCGCATAGGCGAACCAACCGAACGATGCCGCACCCTGCGGGGTGAGGAAGCCGGCGACGGCGATGATCGAGCCGAAGGAGTAGAGCCAGAAGGCGAAGCCGTTCAGTCGGGGGAACGCGACGTCCGGCGCACCGATCTGGAGCGGCATGAGGACGTTCGCGAAGCCCGAGAACAGGGGGGTCGCGAACATGAGCAACATGATCGTGCCGTGCATCGTGAAGAGCTGGTTGTACTGCTCTTTGGTGGCGACGATCTCGAGGCCCGGGGCGAAGAGCTGGGCGCGGATGATCAACGCCATGACCCCGCCGAGGCAGAAGAAGAGGAACGACGTGATCAGGTACATGTACCCGATGGTCTTGTGGTCGGTCGACGTGATCCAGTTGACGACGACGTTGCCCTTGCGGCCGACCTTCGAGGCTCCGAAGTTCTGACCGGACGAGGTCCCACCGGTGGTGGGACGGGTGGCGGTGGCTGAGCTCATCGAACCGTGCCTTACTTCTCGGAGTCTTCGGTGCCGGCGGCGTTGGCGGGTGCCTCGGTGCCGGGCTGGTTGGTGTTGGTGTTGTACTGGTCGCCCAGCAGGCCGGTGTTGCCCTCGGCGTCGAGCGTCTGCAGGTACTGGTCGTACTCGGACTGCGACACGACCTTGACGTTGAAGAGCATCAGCGAGTGGTACTCGCCACACAGCTCAGCGCACTTTCCGCTGAACGTGCCTTCTTTCTCGGGCGTGAAGTACATCGAGTTGGTCTTGCCGGGGATCGTGTCCTTCTTGTAGAGGAAGTCGATGATCCAGAAGGAGTGGGCCACGTCGCGCGACTTGAGGTCGATCTGCACGGTCTTGCCGACGGGGAGGTAGAGCTCGGGGAGCTGACTCTCGTCGATCGTGCCGTCACCCAGCTCTTGCGCCTGGATGCCCTGGTAGTAGACGCTCTCGTCTTCGTTCTGCTGGTCGATGTAGTTGAAGTCCCACGCCCAGCGCTTGGCGTAGACGTCGATCTTCACGTCGGGGCTCGCGGTGGGCGCCTCGATGGCGGCCTGGTCGCGGGCGGTGAAGGCGAAGAAGCCCAGCACGAGGATCAGCGGCACGACCGTGTAGAAGATCTCGATCGGCATGTTGTAGCGCAGCTGGACGGGCAGGCCCGTCTGGCCCTTGCGGCGGCGGTAGGCCACGCACACCCAGATGATCAGGCCCCACACGATGACGCCGACGATCAGCAACACGATCCACGAGGTGACCCAGAGGCCGATGACGCGGTCCACGTGGTTGGTCGTGCCCGCGGTGGTGGGCAGCCACCCCTGCAGCTGGTCGGTGGTGCACCCCGCTAGCACGAGAGCCAGGACGACTGCCATGGGGGCGGCAGCCCAACGAAGACGGCGGTTAGAACGCACTGTTACCTCTCGGATGACACGACAGTGGGGGGTGTTCCCAGTGTTGACGGGGACCTGCCTAGCTTACTCGCAGGTTCGACCCCCCAGCGCACGGCACGCGCCGGAAGCCTCTCGACGTCGAGCGAGAACGAGCACGGGACACGCGAGAGGGGATCACCCTCGCGGATGATCCCCTCTCGACGCGCGGCTCGGAGCCGCCCGTCGACGATCAGTGGAAGCTGTCGCCGCAGGCGCAGCTGCCCTGCGCGTTGGGGTTGTCGATGGTGAACCCCTGCTTCTGGATGGTGTCCTCGAAGTCGATGGCTGCGCCGTCGAGGTAGGGGACGCTCATCTTGTCGACGATGACCTCGACGCCGTCGAAGTCGACCGTCGCGTCGCCGTCGAGCATGCGCTCGTCGAAGTACAGCTGGTAGATGAGCCCCGAGCAGCCACCGGGCTGGACCGCCACGCGGAGGCGCAGGTCGTCCCGGCCCTCTTGCGTGAGCAGGCTCTTCACCTTGTCCGCGGCGGTGGACGTGATCGTCACGCCGTGCGCCTTCGCGTCGACGGGAGCGGTTGCGATGTCGGTCATGGTGCCTCCTTCGGGCCGGGTCGAGTGCGGGGCACTCGTCGTCGACCAGTGTAAGCAGCCGGGGACCGGTTTTGTTCCGGACCCGCGCCTCCCCCGGGTGTCGCCGGCGCCGAGGAGGCGCGGGTCGCGCCGGTCAGCCCCTCGCGTCGAGACGCGCCAACAGGATCGCCTCGCTGAGGATCGCCCGGTGCAGCACGCCGAGGTGCTGCGATTCGTTCGGGCTGTGCGCCCGGGTGTCGGGGTCCTCGACGCCGGTGACGAGGATCTGGGCCTCGGGGAAGGTCCGGACGAGGTCGGCGATGAACGGGATCGACCCGCCGATGCCCGTCTGGACCGGCGCCTCGCCCCAGCCCTCGGTCATCGCGACCGTGGCGTCGGCGATGGCCGTGCCGGTCGTGTCCACCAGGAAGGGATCGCCCCGGTCGACGTCGTCGATCTGCACGTGGGCGCCGAACGGTGCGTGCTCACGCAGGTGCGCCTCCAGGGCGGCGTAGGCGTCCTCGGCGGTCTGGCCGGGGGCGATGCGGGCGCTGATGCGGACCGACACCTCGGGGCTCAGCGTGTTGGACGCGTTGGCGACCGACGGGGCGTCGATGCCGGTCACGGTGATCGAGGGCTGCGACCACACCCGACTCAGGATCGGACCGCGTCCGATGGGGCTCACGCCCTCGAGCAGGCCGCTCTCGTCGCGCAACTGCTGTTCGCTCTGCTCCGGGTGCTCGGCCTCACGACTCGTCAACCCGGCCACGGCGACGCTGCCGTCGTCGTCGTGCAGGGTCGCGAGCAGCTTCACCATGGCCAGCATGGCGTCGGGCACCGCCCCGCCGAGCATGCCGGAGTGGGACGCGTGGGCCAGGGTGCGGACGGTCAGGCGGAAGGTCACGTTGCCGCGCAGGCCGACGGTGATGGCGGGCACCGTCGTGCTCCAGTTGTCGGAGTCCGCCACGACGATGACGTCGGCACGCAGCTCGTCCTGGTGCTGCACGAGGAAGTCGGCGAAGGAGCGGGAACCGAACTCCTCCTCGCCCTCGATGAACAACGAGACGCCGACGCCGAGGTCGTCTCCGAGCACCTCGTGCACCGCGCGGAGGGCCGCCACGTGCGTCATCACGCCGGCCTTGTCGTCGGACGCGCCCCGTCCGTACAGGCGATCGCCCTTGACCGTCGGCTCGAACGGAGGGGTGTCCCAGTCGGCGTCGTCGCCCTGCGGCTGCACGTCGTGGTGCGCGTACAGGAGGATGGTCGGCTTGCCGTCGCGAGCCGCACGTCGGGCGAGCACGGCGGGCTGGCCGAGGGTCCCGCTGCCACCGACGGGGGCCCTGCTCACGGTCACCTGGTCGAAGAGGCCCGTGCCCTCGACGAGGGCGGCGACCGCGTCGGCGCTGCGTCGCACGTGCTCGGGGTCGAAGGCATCCCACGAGACGGAGGGGATGCGCACGAGGGCGCCGAGGTCACTGATCGTCGCGGGCAGACCCGCGTGCACGGCCTCCGCGAGTTCGCTGACAGTACGGGGATCGGTCGGTCGGACGGGATGCTGCGAGTCGCTCATGCAGGTAATCTTAGGAACTCGGACAACCCTGAGGATCTCCCGTGGCCAAGCCAGACAGCAAGACGACCGAGACGACCACCGTCGCCGAGCCCGAGTCGACCGCGGTCGGCAAGGGTCGGCCGACGCCCACGCGACGCGAGCGCGAGGCTGCCAACCAGAGGCCCCTCGTCGCCTCGGGCAAAGAAGCCCAGAAGGCCCAGCGGGCCCGTCTGGCCGAGCAGCGTGACCGTGCCCGCGTCGGCCTCGCGAACGGCGAGGAACGATTCCTGCCCGACCGCGACAAGGGCCCGCAGCGACGCTTCATCCGCGACCACGTCGACGCCCGCTTCAGCGTGGGCGAGGCCATGATCCCGATCATGGTCGTCGTCATCGCCATGACTCTCGTGCAGTCGGCCGCCATCCAGTCGATCACGCTGCTCGTGCTCTGGGGATTCTTCGCCCTCGCCGTCGTCGACTGCCTCATCGTCGGCCGCAGTGTCAACCGCAAGCTCGCCGCCAAGTACGGTGCCGAGAACGTCCGCAAGGGCAACCGCTGGTACGCCGCCATGCGCGCGATGCAGCTCAAGCCCATGCGCCTGCCCAAGCCGCAGGTCAAGCGCGGCGAGTACCCGACCGCCTAGGCGCGTCACCCCGGACGACGAACGGCGTCACCCCTGGTGGGTGACGCCGTTTCGCGTCGGTGGCTGCGTGGACCGGAGGTCTCGTCAGGCGGCGGGCCGTCGCCGACGCAGGGCGACGAGCCCTCGGTTGACCTGGCGCGCCCAGAGCGGCCCGCGGTAGAGGAAGGCCGTGTAGCCCTGCACCAGCGTGGCCCCGGCGCGCAGTCGTTCGTCGACGTCCTCGGCGCTCGAGACGCCCCCGACGGAGATGACGCACGTCTCGCTCGGGACGGACTCCCGGACGAGCCTCAAGACCTCGAGGGATCGCCTGGCGAGCGGCGCACCCGAAAGACCACCGGCTCCCGCAGCCTCGACGACGGAGCCTTCGGTGACGAGGCCTTCTCGCGACACCGTCGTGTTGGTGGCGATCACGCCCGCCAGGCCGAGCTCGGTGACGAGGGCACCGATCCGGCGGACCCCGTCGTCGTCGAGGTCGGGGGCGATCTTGACCAGCACGGGGGTGTGCCCCGCGGCGTCGCGGACGGCCTCGAGGAGCGGGGCGAGCCTGTCGAGCTCTTGCAGCCCGCGGAGACCCGGGGTGTTGGGCGAACTGACGTTCACGGCGAGGTAGTCGGCCAGTGGAGCCAGGAGGCGCGTGCTGGCCAGGTAGTCGTCGATCGCGTCGTCGACGTCCACGACGCGACTCTTGCCGATGTTCACACCGATGACAGGCCGTGACGGGGCCGACCGTGCCCTGCTGAGTTCGAGAGCCGCCGCGTGGGCGCCGGAGTTGTTGAACCCCATGCGGTTCACGACGGCGAGGTCGGCGACGAGACGGAAGAGTCGAGGACGGTCGTTGCCGGGCTGCGGCCGAGCCGTCACCGTGCCCACCTCGACGTGCCCGAACCCGAGCGCGCCGAGACCGGGGATGCCCTTGGCGTCCTTGTCGAAGCCTGCTGCGACGCCGAAAGGTGAGGTGAAGTGGAGTCCGAGCGTCTCGACGGCGAGGGACGGTGCCGGGGCCGTCAGGCGTCCGACGACGCCGGCCAGGCCCACCTCGGGGATCGCCTTGATGACCCGGAAGGCGAGATGGTGGGCGTCCTCGGGGTCCATCTTGGCGAAGACGACGTCGAAGAGGACGCGGTACGGGGTCCTCACTCGTCGACCGACCGGGTGGAGAGCGGACGGGACGCGTGCTCTTCGCGCAGTTGACCGATCGAGGCCTCGAAATCCTCGAGCGAGTCGAAGGCCTGGTACACACTGGCGAATCGCAGGTACGCCACCTCGTCGAGGTCGCGGAGCGGAGGCAGGATGGCCAGACCGATGTCGTTGGCCTCGATCTGCGACGCACCGCTCGCCCGGACGGCCTCCTCGACCTTCTGCGCCAGGACGGCGAGGTCGCCGTCGGTCACCGGGCGACCCTGGCAGGCCTTGCGAACGCCCGAGATGATCTTGTCGCGACTGAACGGTTCGAGAACGCCGTTGCGCTTCACCACGTTGAGGCTCGCGGTCTCGGTCGTGCTGAACCGACGACCGCAGTTCGGGCACTGCCTGCGACGACGGATCGACGTGCCGTCGTCACTGGTGCGGGAGTCGACGACTCGGGAATCGGGGTGGCGGCAGAAGGGGCAGAACATGGTGCGGCCAGATTATCGGACGCCGGGGGCGACGTCGGACGCTCGGGGCACCCGAGAGCCCGTCCGCGGGGACCGTTCTCGGTTCAGGGGCGCGACAGCCGGGCCGCGACGGCCTCGCCGTGGGCGGGCAGCAGCTCGGCGTTCGAGAGCGCCACGAGCCGCTCGGCCACGACACCGAGGGCTTCGGCGTCGTACCGGACGATCTGTTGCGGTCGGAGGAACGTGAACGCGCCGAGCCCGGACGAGAAGCGCGACTGCCCGCTGGTGGGCAGGACGTGGTTCGAACCGGCGAGGTAGTCGCCCAGACTGACGGGCGTGTCCGGCCCCACGAAGATCGCGCCGGCGTCGGTGATGTCGGCCAGGACCGCGTCGTCGTCGCGGGTCTGCACTTCGAGGTGCTCGGGCCCGTAGGCGTTGCTGAAGGCGGCGGCCTGCCGGAGGTCGTCGACCAGGACGACCGCCGATTGGCGACCGGAGAGGGCGGTCCGGACTCGGGCGGCGCTCAGGGTGCGGGGCACGAGCCGGGTGAGTTCGGCGACGACGGCCTCGCCGAAGGCGGCTGAGTCCGTGACGAGGACGGCCGAGGCCTCCTCGTCGTGCTCGGCCTGGCTGATGAGGTCGACGGCGACCAACGTGGCGTCCGCCGAGTCGTCCGCGATGACGAGGATCTCGGTCGCGCCGGCCACTGAATCGATGCCGACACGACCGCGCACGAGCTGCTTCGCCGCGGCGACGAAGTTGTTGCCCGGACCCGTGATGACCTGGACCGGCTCGAGCTCGAGCTCGGGCACGCCGTAGGCGAGCGCACCGATGGCGCCGGCACCGCCGATCGCGTAGACCTCGTCGATGCCCAACAACCCGGCCGCACCCAGGATGACGGGGTGGACTCCCCCGCCGTGTTCGCGCTGCGCGGGTGACACGAGGGCGATCGACGACACCCCTGCCACCTGTGCGGGGACGACGTTCATCACCACGCTCGAGGGATACACGGCCTTGCCGCCGGGAACGTACACTCCGGCGCGCGTGACGGGCTGCCACCGCTGCTCGATGACGGCCCCCGGGGCTGGTCTGGTCGTGGTCGACGCCGGGACCTGGGCCCGGCTGGCTTGCGTGACCCGCGCGATCGACTCGACCAGCGCCTCCTTGACCAGGGGGTCCAGGGCTGCCACGGCGTCGTCGATGGTCTGCGTCGCGACGCGCAGCGTGTCGGGACGGACGCCGTCGAAGCGTGCCGCCTGGTCGCGCAGGGCGGCGGCACCCCGCTCGCGGACGTCGTCGACGAGACGCCGGGCGGCGTCCGTCGCGGCGCCGACGTCGGCGTGGGACCGCGGGACGAGGTCGAGCAGCTGGGCGTGGGTCGGCGCGAGACCGCGCAGATCTGTGGTCTGGATCATGGCCCGTCCAGCCTAGTCAGTAGGGTCGGGAGCATGACGGACGACAACGCGACAATCTCGCGGCCCGACGACTCCCTCGAGGTGTTCAAGGAGGCCTTCCGACGCCACGCCGCCGGTGTCGCGATCGTGACGGCGCGAGACGCCGACGGCGCGCCGGTCGGGTTCACGGCCACATCCCTGGCGTCACTGGCCGCCGTGCCGCCGCTCGCGACCTTCAACATGGCCAGGACGGCGAGTTCATGGCCTGCTGTCTCGGAGACGGACCAGGTCATCGTGCACCTGCTCGGCCTGCGCAACCGCGACCTCGCCCGACGCATGGCGGGTCCCGCCGCCGAGCGCTTCGCCGGGGACCACTGGACCGACGGGCCGAACGGGGTGCCGCTGCTGACGGGCGTGACCGCCTGGATGACCGGGACCGTCGTCGAGCGGTTGCCGGTCCACGGCAACGCCGTCGTGGTCGTGCGCATCGGGACGGGCGGCGTCGGCGAGGACGACGACGCCCTGCTGTACCACGACCGGCGGTATCTCAGGCCTGTGCACCTCGAGGACTGACGCCGGGCGCGCCTCGTGTCGGCAGCCGGGTGCCGACCACCTCAGACGAGGCAGCCGGGACCCAACAGGCTCTTGAGTTCGCCGAACAGGTCGGCCGTGACGTCGACCGGCATGGGGATCTCGAACACGCGGGCGGCCTCGCCCTTGACGAGTCGGAGGCGGACCTCGGTGCCGCCGGCATGACGGCCGAGCACCGCCGCCAACTCGGTGACCGTGTCATGTGTGGCCCGGTGCTCGGGCATCTGCAGGAGCAGCGGCCCGTGGGTCACGCCGACGCCCAGGTCGGGCATGAACATGCTCGCGGCGTGCATGTTCATGCCGTCGTCGCGGACGCTGACCCGGCCCTTGAGCACGATGATCGAGTCGCCGACGAGTGACGGCCCGAACTCTTGGTAGGTCTTGCCGAGGAACATGGCCGAGATCTCGCCCCCGAAGTCCTCGACGGTGATGATGCCGTAGGGGTTGCCCGAGTTGCGCGCGACCCGGTGCTGCACGCTGGTGATGAGCCCGGCGATCGTGACCGTCTCGCCGTCGATCGTCGCGGGGTCGCTCGCCAGGATGTCGGTGACCGTCGTCTGGGCGTGCTTCGCCAGAGGCAGCTCGAGGCCTGCGAGCGGGTGATCGGAGACATACAGGCCCAGCATGTCTCGCTCGAACGCCAGCTTGTCGCGTTTGGACCACTCGGGACGTTCGGGCACGTGCTGGACGTCCTGCGGCTCGTCCCACAAGGAGTCGAAGTCGAAGCCGACCTGACCGTTCGCCTCGGCCCGCTTCTCGCTGACCGCGGCCTCGACAGCGGACTCGTGGATCTCGACGAGGGCACGCCGTGTGGACCCCAGCGAGTCGAATGCCCCTGCCTTGACGAGAGACTCGACGGTGCGCTTGTTCGCCACGGGGAGCGGCACCTTGCGCAGGAAGTCGTGGAACGAGGTGAAAGCACCTTCTTTCTTGCGCGCGGCGATGACGTGGTCGACCACGTTGAAGCCGACGTTGCGCACGGCCCCCATGCCGAAGCGGATGTCGTCGCCGACGGCCGCGAAGAACCCGATGGATTCGTTGACGTCGGGCGGCAACACCTTGATGCCCATCCGGCGGCACTCGTTGAGGTAGAGGCCCAGCTTGTCTCGGGAGTCCCCCGTGCTCGTGAGCAGGGCGGCCATGTACTCGGCCGGGTAGTGGGCCTTGAGGTAGGCCGTCCAGTACGAGACCACGCCGTACGCAGCCGAGTGCGCTTTGTTGAAGGCGTAGTCGGAGAAGGGCAGCAGGATGTCCCAGAGCATCTTGACGGCATCGGGCGAGAACCCGTTGTCGAACATGCCCTTCTCGAACCCGGCGTACTGCTTGTCGAGCTCGGACTTCTTCTTCTTGCCCATGGCGCGTCGGAGGATGTCGGCCTGACCCAGCGAGAAGCCGGCGACCTTCTGCGCGATGGCCATGACCTGCTCTTGGTAGATGATCAGGCCGTAGCTGGTCGAGAGGATCTCTTGCAGCGGCTCTTCGAGCTCGGGGTGGATCGGGGTGATGTCTTGCGCGCCGTTCTTGCGCAAGGCGTAGTTCGTGTGCGAGTTGGCACCCATGGGGCCCGGTCGGTAGAGCGCGATGACGGCCGAGATGTCTTCGAAGTTGTCGGGCTTCATCAGGCGGAGGAGCCCGCGCATGGGCCCGCCGTCCAGTTGGAACACCCCGAGCGTGTCGCCGCGCCCCAGCAGTTCGTAGGCGCCCCGGTCGTCGAGCTCGAGGTCTTCGAGCACGAGGTCGAAGCCACGGTTCGTCCTGATGTTGTCGAGGGCGTCGTTGATGATCGTGAGGTTGCGCAACCCCAGGAAGTCCATCTTGATCAGCCCGAGGGACTCGCAGGCCGGGTAGTCGAACTGCGTGACGATCTGACCGTCCTGCTCGCGCTTCATGATCGGGATGATGTCGATGAGCGGATCGCTCGACATGATGACGCCGGCGGCATGCACACCCCATTGGCGCTTCAGCCCCTCGAGGCCGAGCGCCGTGTCGAAGACGGTCTTGGCCTCGGGGTCGGACTCGACCACGGTGCGGATGTCGCCGGCCTCTTTGTAGCGCTCGTGCTGCTTGTCGAAGATGCCGGTGAGGGGGATGTCCTTGCCCATCACGGCGGGGGGCATGGCCTTGGTGAGCTTCTCACCCATGCCGAAGGGGAATCCGAGCACTCGGGAGCTGTCCTTCAGGGCCTGCTTCGCCTTGATGGTGCCGTACGTGACGATCTGCGCGACACGTTCGTCGCCGTACTTCTCGGTGACGTACTGGATCACCTCACCGCGACGACGGTCGTCGAAGTCGACGTCGAAGTCGGGCATGGAGACGCGGTCGGGGTTGAGGAACCGCTCGAAGATCAGACCGTGGCGCAGCGGGTCGAGGTCGGTGATGCGCATGGCGTAGGCGGCCATCGAGCCGGCCCCCGAGCCACGGCCCGGCCCGACCCGGATGCCGTTCTCCTTCGACCAGTTGATGAAGTCGGCGACCACGAGGAAGTACCCGGGGAATCCCATGCCGGTGATGACACCGATCTCGTACTCGGCCTGCTTGCGCACGTCGTCGGGGATGCCCGCCGGGTAGCGGTACACGAGCCCCTTCTCGACCTCTTTGATGAACCAGGTCTCTTCGGTCTCGCCCTCGGGCACCGGGTAGCGCGGCATGTAGTTGGCCGAGGTGTTGAACTGCACGTCGCACCGCTCCGCGATGAGCAGCGTGTTGTCACACGCCTCGGGGTGGTCGCGGAAGAGGTGTCGCATCTGCTGAGCGGACTTGAGGTAGAACTCGTCGGCGTCGAACTTGAAGCGGTTCGGGTCGTTGAGCGTCGAGCCGGACTGGACGCAGAGGAGCGCCGCGTGGCTGGTGGCATCGTGCTCGTGTGTGTAATGGAGGTCGTTCGTCGCGACGAGCGGCAGGTCGAGGTCTTTCGCCAGGCGCAGCAGGTCGCCCATGATCTGGCGCTCGATGCCGAGCCCGTGGTCCATGATCTCGGCGAAGTAGTTCTCTCGGCCGAAGATGTCTCGGAAGTCGGAGGCCGCCTTGAGCGCCTCGTCGTACTGGCCGAGCCGCAGGCGGGTCTGCACCTCGCCACTCGGGCACCCGGTCGTGGCGATGAGGCCCTCGGAGTACTGCGACAGCAGTTCGCGGTCCATGCGGGGCTTGAAGTAGTACCCCTCGAGCGAGGCCCGGGACGAGAGGCGGAACAAGTTGTGCATGCCCGTGGTGTTCTCGGACAGCAGGGTCATGTGCGTGTACGCACCGGAACCCGACACGTCGTCGCGTCCGCCGTCGCCCCACCGGACACGCGTCTTGTCGCCCCGGTGCGTGCCCGGCGTGATGTAGGCCTCGGTGCCGATGATGGGCTTGACGCCCGCCTCGGTCGCGGTCTTCCAGAAGTCGTACGCCCCGAACACGTTGCCGTGGTCGGTGACCGCCACCGCGGGCATCCCCTGCGCCGCGGCCTCGGTGACCAACGGCTTGACCCGGGCCGCACCGTCGAGCATCGAGTACTCGCTGTGCACGTGCAGATGGACGAATGAGTCTTTGCTCGAGGCCACGGGGCTCCTCGTCTGGTGGTGGATCTGGCGACTAGGGGAACAGCCTAACTCCGACGGAGGACATCGAGAGCGAGCTGCAGGTCGGTGGGGTAGGTCGACCGGTACACCACCGGCTCACCCGTCCCGGGGTGACGGAAACCGAGCTGCACGGCGTGTAGCCACTGCCGCGTGAGACCGAGCGTCGCCGAGAGCGTCGGATCGGCGCCGTAGGTCGCGTCACCGACGCAGGGGTGTCGCTGGGCCGCCATGTGGACGCGGATCTGGTGGGTCCGACCCGTCTCGAGGTGGATCTCGAGCAACGAGGCGGACGGGAACGCCTCGACCGTCTCGTAGTGGGTGACCGACGGCTTGCCGTCGACGACCACCGCGAACTTCCAGTCGGACGACGGGTGGCGCCCGATGGGCGCGTCGATCGTCCCGGTGAGCGGGTCGGGGTGGCCCTGGACGACCGCGTTGTAGATCTTCTCGACGGTCCGCTCACGGAACGCCTGTTTAAGCAGCGTGTAGGCCCGCTCGGTCTTCGCCACGACCATGAGTCCACTGGTGCCGACGTCGAGGCGGTGGACGATGCCGGCCCGTTCGGACGCACCCGACGTCGACACGGTGAAGCCCGCGGCGGCGAGCCCGCCGAGCACGGTCGGACCGGTCCATCCGACCGACGGGTGAGCAGCGACGCCGACGGGCTTGTCGACGACCACGATCTCGTCGTCGTCGTGCACGACTGCCATGCCCGGTACGTCGACGGCGACCACGGCGGGGGCCTCGCGCGGTGACCAGGTGACGTCGAGCCACGCACCGGCCTCGAGCCGGTCCGACTTGCCGGCGGTGCGACCGTCGACCGTCACCCCACCCGAGGCGGCGACCTCGGCGGCGAAGGTGCGGCTGAAGCCGAGCAGCTTCGCCAGGGCGGCGTCGACACGTTCGCCGGCGAGCCCGTCGGGCACCGGGAGGGCGCGCGTCTCGCTCACGAGTTGCTCCGGCGGTCGGCAGGAGGCGCGGTGTGAGCAGGAGCGCTCGGCTCCCCGTCAGGGGTCGTCGGCTGGCCGTCCGGCGCCGGGTCGACCACCGGCGAACCGCCGTCCTGCCCGTCCTCCGCCGAACGCCGAGCCTTCTTCGTGCTCGGCGTGCGCGTGCCGTCGAGCCCGATGCCCAGCAACGTGAGCAGGAGGAGCAATCCCATGCTCGAGACGATGAAGACGTCCGCCACGTTGAAGATGGCCGGCAGGAGGGACGGGAAGTAGATGAAGTCGATGACGTGTCCCTGCCCGAAGGAGGGCTCTCGGAGCAGGCGGTCGGTGAGGTTGCCGAGGGTGCCACCGAGCAGCATGCCCAGCATGATCGACCAGGCCAGCGATCGGATGCGCCGGGCCACGATCAGGATGGCGACGGCGACACCGGCGGCGGCGATCGAGAAGATCCACGTCGAACCGCTCGCGAACGAGAAGGCGGCGCCGGGGTTCTTGACGAAGTGCAGTTGGAAGAACTCGCCGACGACGTCGACGGAACCGCCTTCGACGAGGGTGCGGGTGACCAACAGTTTGGTGCCCTGATCGAGGCCGTAGGCCACGACCGCGACAAAGGCCAGCGTCGCGAGAACGCGGACGCTGGCCTTCGTGGTGGGCTTGTCGCTCGACAAGACCTTAGTTCGAGCCGAAGCCCTGGGCGCTGGCCGGAGTCGACCGGGCGGCCTCGCCCGTGCCCTCGCCGTCGAGCTCGTGGAGCTGACCTTCGATGTAGCTCTTGAGCTTGGAGCGGTAGTCACGCTCGAACGACCGCAGGTCGTCGATGCGACGTTCGACACTCGAGCGCTCGGTGTTGAGGCGATCGAGGATCTCGCGCTGCTGCGTCTCGGCGGCACCGACGATGTCACGCGACTTCGTCTCGGCCTCGGCGACGACCTCACGCTGACGGGCCTCGGCCTCGGACACGAGGCGTGCGGCGGTGGCGTGACCTTCGGCGATGAGAGCGTCACGCTTCTCGACACCCTCGCGGACGTGCTCTTCGTGCAGACGACGGGCCAACTGGAGCAGGCTGTTGGTGCTGCTGGTCTCGTCGGCCTCTGACACGGCCGGGGCGGAGTAGGCGGGAGCGGACGCCACGGCGGCGGGGGCCGCGACGACGGGCTCGGGCTCGACGACCGGCTCGGGCTCGACGGCCTCGGGGGCCGAGGCGGGAGCCGGTGCCGACGCAGGAGCCGGGGCGCTGGCCACCGGGGCCGACACGGGGGCGGCCTGCGTCGCGGGGGCGGACTCGCCCGACGAGAGGCGTTGACGCAGCTCGTCGTTCTCCTGGTTGAGACGTCGCAGCTCGGCGACGACCTCGTCGAGGAAGTCGTCGACCTCGTCCTGGTCGTATCCCTCGCGGAACTTCGTCGGCTGGAACCGCTTGTTGACTACGTCTTCCGGCGTCAAAGCCATTGCCGTCACCTCGTGCATCTGTTGGATCGTGTGATCGTGGTCTGTGTCGTTCTTCTACACCGTAGAGGAACGGGACCCGGTCGGGCCGGGGTCGTGCCGTTCAGGCGCTGCAGTGAGCCTACCCTGTCACTCGCCGACGACGTGGTCAGCCGACGGCGCGGAGCCCGGAGGCGACGCTCATCAGGATGATCACGGCCAGCATGATGATGCTCCAGCCGAAGTCGAGTGCGACCGAACCGAGCCGCACGGGCGGCAGGATCTTGCGCACGCGACGGATGGGCGGATCGGTCACGGTGTAGGCCACCTCGGCCAACACGAGGACGGGCCCTCGGGGACGCCAGCCACGACTGAACGACTGCGCCAGGTCGAGCACGAAGCGCGCCCACATGAGCAGGAAGAAGATCAGCAGCACGTAGTACGCGATCGTGGCGATCAGGTAAGTGATCATCGGGGGGTCATCAGCTCACACGAGTCGGCGCGAGGGGACTCGCGGGCGGGCAGGTCGTCACGTCGACGCGGAGAAGCCGGGACGACGGACTCGTCACGACTGGGCGAAGAACGACGCTTCGATGTCGGATTCTACCTCAGCCTGCTCGCCGCTCACCGCGATGTGCGCCGGTGACAGCAGGAAGACCTTGTTCGTCACGCGCTCGATCTTGCCGTACAGCCCCTGCGAGAGTCCGCTGGCGAAGTCGACCAGACGACGGGCGTCCGCCTCGGTCATCTGCGACAGGTTGATGATCACCGGGATGCCGTCTCGGAAGCTCTCGGCGATCGCCTGGGCGTCCTTGTACTCGCGGGGGTGGACCGTCAGGATCTCGTTCATGTCGTGGGGCACCGTGTTCTTCGGGGGCGAGGAGCGACGCAGGGGCGTCACGGGGGCGCGGGTGGGCGCGGGGGCGGCAGTGGGAGCCGAATGGACCGGGGCGACCGGAGCCGGAGCCTGCGCGGCCGCCTGAGGTCGCGACGACTGCTGGGGCTGCGCTCGCTCGTGGGGCTGCTCGTCGTACTCGAGCTCTTCGTCGGCGAGGCCCAGGTAGACCATCGTCTTGCGCAGCGGGTTGGCCATGGTGTTCCTCCGAGTCAGTGGATCGTCAGGTCCGACATTAACGAGCATCGGGGCGAGAACCCGTGATTGCCGTGCCGATCCGTAGGTGTGTCGCGCCCTCGGCGACGGCCTCGGCGAAGTCGGGGGACATGCCGGCCGAGATCGCGTCGGCCGTCGCCTCGAGGGACCGCACCCGCTCGGAGACCGCCCGGAGGCGCGCGAAGGCGGGTCGCGCCTCCTCGTCCAAGGGGGCGACCGCCATGACGCCCCGCAGCCGCAGCCCCGGGGTCGAGAGCACCTTCTCGGCCAGCGTCTCGACGTCCCGCTCGGCGACTCCCCCGCGGCCCGGATCGTCGGTCAGGTTGACCTGGACGAACCCGTCGACGACGGAACCGGAGTCGTCGGACAGACCGTCGACCACGGAGTCACGGTCGAGCGAGTGCACGGCGTGTGCGTAGCGCCGGGCCTGCCGCGCCTTCTTCGACTGCAACTGACCGACGAAATGCCACCGGAGCCCGTCGAGGTCGCTCAACTCGGCGGCCTTCGCCTGCGCCTCTTGATGACGGTTCTCTCCGACGTCGCGGACGCCCAGGGCGTACAGCGCACGGATCAGGCCGGGCGGGTGGAACTTCGTGACGACGATCGTGGTGAGCTCGTCCGGAGACCGTCCCGCGGAGGCGCAGGCATCGTCGACGGCCGCGGCGACCCGGGCGAGACGCTCGCCCAGGTCGCCGTCGACACACGTCGGATCGGTCATTCGTCGTTACTTGAGGAAGTCCGGGACGTCGAGGTCGTCGTCACCGTCGTCGAAGGCCGGGTCGACGGCCTGGGTCGCGGGCTCTTCGGGCCGCTTCCAGGCAGCGGGCTCGTGCGTCGCACCGCTGTCGGCGATGGCCGAGACGCCGGCGACCGAGGTCGCCGTGGGGCCCTCGGAGTCGACGAAGCTCGACCGGCGGTCCTTCACCTTGGTCGAAGGCTCGCCACCGTCGAAGCCGGCTGCGATGACCGTCACGCGCACCTCGTCGCCGAGGGTGTCGTCGATCACGGCACCGAAGATGATGTTGGCCTCGGCGTGGACGGCCTCTTGGACCAGACGGGCTGCGTCGTTGATCTCGAAGATGCCCAGGTTCGAACCGCCCTGGATGGACAGCAGCACGCCGTGCGCACCGTCGATGCTCGCCTCGAGCAGCGGGGAGGCCACGGCCAGCTCTGCCGCCTTGATGGCGCGATCGGCGCCCCGCGACGAACCGATGCCCATGAGGGCCGAACCCGCGCCCTGCATGACCGACTTGACGTCGGCGAAGTCGAGGTTGATGAGACCGGGCGTGGTGATCAGGTCGGTGATGCCCTGGACACCCGCGAGGAGCACCTGGTCGGCCGTGCCGAAGGCCTCGACCATGCTGATGCCGCGTTCGCTGATCTCGAGCAGACGGTCGTTGGGGACGACGATGAGGGTGTCGACCTCGTCCTTCAGGGCGGCGACCCCGGCCTCGGCCTGGGCCTGACGGCGCTTGCCCTCGAAGCCGAAGGGCTTCGTGACGACACCGATGGTCAGGGCGCCGATCGACTTGGCGATGCGAGCGACCACCGGGGCGCCGCCCGTGCCGGTGCCACCGCCTTCACCGGCCGTGACGAAGACCATGTCGGCACCCGCGAGGGCTTCTTCGATCTCTTCGGCGTGGTCCTCGGCCGCACGGCGTCCGACCTCGGGGTCGGCACCGGCGCCGAGGCCCCGGGTGAGCTCGCGACCGACGTCGAGCTTGACGTCGGCATCGCTCAACAGCAGCGCCTGGGCGTCGGTGTTGATGGCGATGAACTCCACCCCGCGGAGCCCGAGTTCGATCATGCGGTTGACGGCGTTGACGCCACCGCCGCCGACACCGACGACCTTGATCACGGCTAGGTAGTTATGGTTCGTTGTCACGTCCGGGCCTCCGCTTGAACCTTAACTCTGCAGTTGAAGGTTAAAGTTGTACATGGTATGCAAGTTCTGCAGTCACAAGGTATGGGTGCGCTGCAAGCGCCGTCGCCAGGGTGTCCAGCGTGTCGCGAAGACACCCTCTCATCTCGTCCTGATGATCCCGTTGTCGGGAGCGGACACGTCGTACTCGACGCTCGCACCCGGGTCGCGCCGGGCCTGGTCCGCGATCAGACCCGCGAGCACCTGAGCTTTCTTCGCCGACTCGTCGGCGCTGCCCCACACGACCCGTTCGCCGGAGGTGAGCTGCAGGGTCACGTCGTCGGCCGTCGATGCCGTCACGGTGTCGACGGTGGACCGCAGCGTGACCGGCAGCGCCAACAGCACCTCGGCGACCGAACGGTACGCGGGGCCGTCCAGGGCCGCTCCCCCGACGTCGACGAGGGGCACCCCCTCTTGCCGGGCGTCGAGCTCCTGGACGACGACGCCGGCCGGGTCGACGAGTTCGAACCCCTCCCCCGCGGCGACCGTGGCGACGGGCTGGCGCTCCTGGATGCGGACGACGAGCGTGTGCGGCGGAGCGGTCTCGGTCACGTAGCTGGCGATCAGGGGGAAGGCCGCGAGCTCGCGGGTGACCTCGTCGAAGTCGATCATCGCGAGGGGGGTCCCGAGCTGTCCGTCGAGTGCCTTCCGGACGGCGGAGGCGTCGACGCGTTCGGTCCCTTCGACGCGGATGGTCTGCAACGACAGCAGCGGAGAGAACACGGCGACCGCGACGGACGCGACGAGGAGGAGGACGACGGCCCCGAGCGACACCAGGGTCGCCCGACGGTGTCGGCTGCGACGCGTGAAGCGACGAACCTCGACGCGTTCCACGCGCCTCCGTTCGCTCGACGCCCGACGCGCCTGCTTGCGGGCCGCGGCGGCTCGCGCCTTGGCCTCGGCGGCCGTGCCGTCGGGTGCCACGATGCGCGGCGGCTCGGAGCCGCCGGGGGCGCCCGTCGCGCGCGAGTCGGTCGCATCCGTGGACCCGGAGTTCGCCAGGCGGTCCCGCAAGGCCGCGGGGGCTCCGGCGACCGTCCCGAGACGGCCCCTCAGCGTGGACGGGGGCGACGACGGGCCGGTGCCCCCGTCGCCCTGCGCCGTCGAGCCACCCGTCGCCGCGCGTCGAGGACGCGGATCGCCCACGACGGGGACGGGCCCCGTGGCCTCCGCATCCCGGCCTCGCCGGCGACGGGTCGGAGCCGCCGGAGGGGTCGCGGCGGGTTCCGGCTCGTCGAATCCGTCGGGCCGCTTCATCGGAGGGCCCCCGACGCCACGGACCTGCTGTGACGAGTCACTCCGCGGAGTCCTCCGCGACGGCGACGACGGGCTCGTGAGCCGCGTCGAGCGAGCCGAGCAGTTGCGGCACGATGCGGTAGACGTCGCCGCAACCGAGCGTGATGACGAAGTCCCCGTCGCGCGCGACCTCGGCGGTGCGGTCGGCCGCGGCCTGCCAGTCGGACACGTAGTCGACCCGGTCGGGGTCGGCGAAGCGTTCGGACACGAGAGCGCCGGTGACGCCGGGCTCGGGGTCCTCGCGCGCACCGTACACGTCGAGCACGATGGTGTGGTCCGCGAGCCGCTCGTAGGTCTCGGCGAACTCGCCCGCCATCATCCGGGTCCGGCTGTAGAGATGCGGTTGGTGCACGGCGATGAGGCGCCCGTCGCCCACCACGGAGCGCGCGGCCTGCAGTGCGGCGGCGACCTCGGTGGGGTGGTGGGCGTAGTCGTCGTACACGCTGACACCCCGGACGACACCGTGGAGCTCGAACCGTCGCTCGGTGCCCCCGAAGGTCTCGAGGCCCGCGATGGCGGCCTCGGGGTCGACGCCCAGACCGACGAGGACGGCGAAGGCACCGGCGGCGTTGACGGCGTTGTGTCGCCCGGGCACGCGCAACTGCACGGGCCACGAACGGCCCTCGGCGTGCAACGTGAACGAGACGGGACCGATCGAGGCGATGTCGCTCAGGCGCACGTCGGCGTCGACGGCCTCGCCGAAGGTCACGACGTGCGGGTGGTCGAGACGCCCGGTGACGCGGACGGCCCCGGCGTCGTCGCTCGAGACCACGACGAACTCGCGTGCGGCCGACGCGAACCGGACGAAGGCGTCGTCGAACGCCTCGTGCGAACCGTAGTGGTCGAGGTGGTCGGCGTCGACGTTGGTGATCAGGGCGACCGAGGTGTCGTAGAGCAGGAACGACCCGTCGGACTCGTCGGCCTCGACGACGAACAGGTCGTCGTCGCCGCCGCGGGCGCTGACACCCAGGGACTGGATGACCCCGCCGTTCACGAAGCTCGGGTCGTGCCCCGCGGCGAGCAGGGCGGTGACGATCATGCCGGTCGACGTGGTCTTCCCGTGCGCTCCGGCCACCGACACGAGCCGCTGCTGCCCGATGAGCCAGGCGAGTGCCTGCGAGCGGTGCAGGACCGGCAGGCCCTTCGTCAGCGCGAGCTGGTACTCGGGGTTGTCCTGCCAGAGCGCCCCGGTCACCACGAGCGTGTCGGCCTCGCCGACGTTGGCGGCGTCGTGACCGATCACGATCTCGGCGCCCAGCGACCGGAGGGACTCGACGGCTGCGCTGTCGCGGGCGTCCGACCCGGTGACCCGGTGGCCCGCGGCGAGGAACACGCGGGCGATGCCGCTCATGCCGGAGCCGCCGATGCCGACGAAGTGGACGGCGCCGAGTTCGGCGGGGATCGGCTGGTCGAGGTCGGGCTTGATCATGATGTCTCGCTGAGGTCGGAGTTCTGGGAGGACGAGGAGGCGCGGCCCACGGCGTCGAGGACGAGGTCGACCGTGCGGTCGGTGCCGTCGCGCACCCCGACCGAGGCGGCACGGACCGCCATGTCGGCCACGACGGCCCGGTCGAGCAGCAGCGGGACGAGCATGCGCTCGACCCACGCGGGCGTGAAGTCGGCATCGGCGACGAGCAGCGCTCCCCCGGCACCGACGACGTCGGTGGCGTTGTGACGCTGCTCGCCGTTGCCCACCGGGTAGGGCACGAGCACCGAGGGCAGGCCGAGGGCGGTGAGCTCGCTCACCGTGGCCGAACCGGCCCGCGAGACGACGAAGTCGGCCGCCGACAGCGCGAGGTCCATGCGGTCGCAGTACCGCACCAGGTGGTGTCCGTCGAGATCGGTCGAGGTGAGGTCGGATTTCTCACCCGTGATGTGCAGGATCTGCCAGCCGGCGCCGAGCACGCTGACGGCTGCCTCCGACATGGTCTCGTTGAGGCGACGAGCACCGGTCGAGCCGCCCGTGACGAGCAGCGTCGGCCGCGCGGGGTCGAGGTCGAACGTCGCGACGGCCTCGTCGCGGTGGGCACGCCGGTCGAGGGACTCGATCTCGTCGCGCAACGGCATGCCGACCTGCCGTCCACCCCGGAGGCGGGTGGAGCGGAAGACGACGCCGACGTGGGACGAGAGGAACGAGCCGAGGACGTTCGCCATGCCGGGCTTCGCGTTGGCCTCGTGGACGACCACGGGCACCTTCGACCGCCATGCGGCGACGTAGGCGGGGGCGGCTGCGTAGCCGCCGAAACCCACGACGACGTCGACGTCGTGTTGTGCGAGCAAGGACCGGATGCCGTCGATCGCGCCCGCGAGGCGGCCGGGGAAGCGCAGAGCCGCCGCGGAGGGTTTGCGGGGGAAGGGCAGCCGGGGCACGGTCAGCAGCTCGTACCCGCGTTGCGGGACGAGCCGGGCCTCGAGCCCCTCGGCCGTGCCGAGCACGAGGACCGTCGCGTCGGGTTCGCGCCGGCGGAGTCGGTCGGCCACGGCGAGGAGGGGGTTCACGTGCCCGGCGGTGCCACCGCCGGCGAGGAGATACGTCGTCACCGCAGAGACCCTACCCGCTGTCGCGGGAGCCCCTGGGGCGCGCCTGCCTCTTCGGGGACCCGGGCGAAGGAGAGCACCACGCCGATGGCCACGAGCGTGACGATCAACGCCGACCCACCCGCCGAGATCAGTGGCAAGGGGACGCCCAGGACGGGCAGCAGCCCCAGCACGACCGCGATGTTCACGAGCGCCTGGCCGATGATCCACGCCGTGATGGCCCCGGTCGTCACGCGGACGAAGGGGTCGTTCGTCCGCCGGATGATCTTGACGAAACCGACGGCGAGGACGATGAACAGGGCCAACACGACCATCGCGCCGATCAGCCCGAGCTCTTCACCGATGATGGCGAAGATGAAGTCGTTGTCGGCCTCGGGCAGCCAGGACCACTTCGACTTCGAGTTGCCGAGGCCGACGCCGAAGAGTCCCCCCGAGGCCAACGCCCAGGTGCCGTGGAGGGTCTGCCAGCATTCGGCCTGGTACTGGCTCGAGTCGGTGCAACCCGACAGCCAGGCGGCGATGCGTGAGTTGCGCGAGCTCGAACCCTGGGCGATCAGGGGCACGACGACCGCCAGGAACGCAAGCGGAGCGAGCAGGTAGCGCAAGCGGACACCGGCGAACCAGACGGCCGCGAAGACGAGCAGGAGCATGATCATGGTCGTCCCGAGGTCGCCGCCGAGCACGACGAGACCGATCGCGACGCCGGCGACGGGCACGAGCGGGATCGCCAGGTGCTTCCAGTCGTCGAGCAGGTCGCGCTTGACCGAGAGGATCATGCCGAGCCAGATCGCCAACGCGAGCTTGACGGCCTCGGAGGGCTGCGCCGTGAACGAGCCGAGGTCGATCCAGTTCCGGTTGCCGCCGATCTCGTAGCCGAGGGGCGAGAAGACGAGGAGTTGCAGGACGATCGTCGCGCCCAGGACGTGCCACGCCCAGCGCTTGAGGAACGACACGGGCAGCCGCGACACGATGAGCATGAGCGGGATGCCCACGGCCGCGTAGGTGCCCTGCCGGATGAACGCGCCGAAGAACGACGTGTGTCGCGACGAGATGTACTGCTCCACCGACGACGACGAGAGCACCATGACGAGCCCGAGCACGACCATGAACAACGTCGTGCCGAGGATCACGAAGTACGAACCGGTCTCGGCGGCGAAGAGCTTCTTGACGCGGACGACGGCACCGGCGGTGCGTTTCGAGGACCCCAGGCCGCTCGACGCGTCGTCGGTCGGTCGGACGGGCCCGCGGCGCGTGCGACTCGACTCAGTCGGCCGACGGCGCGGGAGGCTGGACGGCGGGTTGGCCATCGACGTCACCCCTCAAGTGTTCGTGTACGGCCTGGGCGAAGGATCGCCCGCGGGCCGTGTAGTCGGTGAACTGGTCCATGGACGCCGCCGCCGGGGCCAGGAGCACGGTGTCTCCGGGTCGGGCCAGGCTCGCGGCGAGGCGCACGGCCGTCGGCATCACCTGCCCAGTGTCGGTGGCGTCGACCTCGAAGACGGGGATGCCGGGCGCGTGTCGGGAGAAGGCCTGTCGGAGGGGCTCACGGTCGACTCCCACGAACACGGCTGCCCGGACGGCGCCCGTGGACTCGAGGACGAGCGGCTCGACGTCGACGCCCTTGAAGAGGCCTCCGACGATCCACACGACCGACGGGAAGGCCGTCAAGGAGGCGCGCGCGGCGTGGGGGTTGGTCGCCTTCGAGTCGTCCACCCACGTCACTCCGCCGGACTCGGCCACGACCTCGGTGCGGTGGTGGTCCACCGCGAAACCGGCGAGGGCGTCGCGGATCGAGACGGGGGCGACGCCCACCGCACGCACGAGCGCGGCGGCGGCCAGCACGTCCTCGACGAGGTGGTCGGCCCCGAGACCGACGCCCTGGAGCGCCTCCCGGGTGGTCAGTTCGAGCGCCTGGGAGCGACGCTCGGCGAGGAACGCACGGTCGGCCAGCACGGCGACGCCGTCACCCGTCACGATGCCGACCTCGCTCGGCCCCGGGGCGTCGAGGCCGAAGCCCACGGCGCGACAGCCCTCTTCGACGTCGGCCTCTTCCACCATGCGGAGGGTGGCCTCGTCGGCCTTGTTGTAGATGCAGGCCACGACCGTGTTCTCGTACACCTTGGCCTTGGCGGCACGGTAGGCGTCCACGCCGCCGTGCCACTCGAGGTGGTCCGCCTCGAGGTTGAGACAGACGGAGGCGCGGGGTCGGAGGGCACCGGGCCCCTCGGTCGGCAGGTAGTGCAGTTGGTGGCTCGAGAGCTCGACGACGAACAGGTCGAAGCCGTCGGGGTCGCGCACCGCATCGAGGACGGGGACGCCGATGTTGCCGCAGGGCGCCACGCGGCGGCCGTCCGCGGCGGCCATCGCCGCCGCGAGCTGCGTCGTCGTGGTCTTGCCGTTGGTCCCCGTGACGAGCACCCAGTCGGCCACGCGCTCGACCTTGTCGCGGACGCGCCAGGCGAGCTCGACGTCGCCCCAGACGGCCAGCCCCGACTCGACGGCCCACCGGACCAGGGGGTGATGGGGAGCGAACCCCGGGCTGGCGACGACGAGCTGCGCGTCGAAGGCCGTGAGCGTGGACGAGGGTGCCTCGAGGGACTCGACCTCGTCGAGACGCGCCCCGATCAGGTGGAGCAGTTCGGCTTTGTCCGGATCGACGGCAGGGGCCACGACGAGGACGTCGGCACCCAGCTCGGCCAGGGTGTCGGCCACCGAGAAACCTGTCGCACCGAGCCCGAGGACGGCTACCCGGAGGCCGGACCAGTCGGCATGCCAACTGTCGAGCCCGGACAGTCGTTCGACGAGGGGGGCGGTGCTGCCGTCGCTCATGAGGTGCGGAGGATCCATTCGAGGTAGAAGGTGCCGACGCCGGCGGCGACGAAGAGCCCGGCGATGATCCAGAAGCGGACGACGACGGTCACCTCGGCCCAGCCCTTGAGCTCGAAGTGGTGGTGCAGGGGGCTCATCAGGAAGATGCGCTTGCCCTTCGTGATCTTGAAGTACGCGCGCTGCAGGATCACCGACCCTGTGACGACGATGAAGAGGCCACCGATCAGGACGAGCAGCAGTTCGGTGCGGCTGAGGATCGCCAGGGCGGCCAGCGCCCCGCCGAGGCCCAGTGACCCGGTGTCGCCGAGGAAGATCTGTGCGGGCGAGGTGTTCCACCACAGGAAGCCGATGAGACCACCGCAGATGCAGGCGGCGACGACGGCGAGGTCGAGCGGGTCGGCCACCTGGTAGCAGGCGGCCCGTGTGGCCTCGTCGAGACGCACGCTCGTGCAGAGCTGGTTGTTCTGCCAGAAGCCGATGAAGATGTACGACGCGATCGCGAGGATCGAGGCACCTGTGGCGAGGCCGTCCAGGCCGTCGGCGACGTTGACGCCGTTCGAGGTGCTCACGGTGATGAGGACGACCCAGATCAGGAACAACCCGCCGCCGATGATCGTCCCGAAGAACATGAAGTCGAGCCACGGGATGTCGCGGAGCCCGGAGATCATCGTCGACGCGGGTGCCAGCCCGCGCTCGTTCGTGAACGAGAGCGCCAGGACGGCGAACACCGCCCCCACGACGACCTGCCCGGCGATCTTCGCCCAACCGCCGAGTCCGAGGCTGCGCTGGTTGCGCACCTTGAGGAAGTCGTCGAGGAACCCGACCACACCGAGGCCGACCATCATGAACAGCACGAGCATCCCGCTGAGCGTGAGCTCGTCCCGGCCGACCAGGTGGCCGATGAAGTAGCCCAGCACCGTGCCGATGATCAGGACGATGCCGCCCATGGTCGCCGTGCCGCGCTTCGTGTGGTGGGACTGCGGGCCGTCGTCGCGGATGAACTGGCCCCAGCCGAGCCGGTGGAACAGCTTGATGAACGCCGGTGTCATCAGCAGCGTGAAGGCGAGGGAGAACCCGCCGCCGATCAACAGCGCGATCATGCGGTCACCCCGGCCAGACGATCGCCCAGGAGGCGCAGGCCGGCCGACTTGGACGACTTCACGAGGACGACGTCCCCGGCTCGCAGGGTGCCTTGCAGGAGGTCGTACGCCTCGTCGATCGTCTCGACCAGCACGCTTTCTCCGTCCCACGAGCCTTCGAGGCCCGCCGCCATGTGGATGTGCCGCGCCTCGTGACCGACGACCACGAGCTGGCGGACGTTCAGCCGGACGACCAGTCGGCCGACGCGGTCGTGCTCGTCACGCGCGTACTCGCCGAGTTCGGCCATCTCGCCGAGGACGGCCACCGAGCGGTGGTCGGGACCGGTGATCTGGGCGAGCGTCTTCAGTGCCGCGGCGACCGAGTCGGGGCTCGCGTTGTAGGCGTCGTTCACGACGGTGACGCCGCCGGGCGCGTCGAGGACCTCCATGCGCCACCGCTCGGCCCGCGTCACGCCCTCGAGGACCGAGACGGCCCGGTCGAGGTCGACGCCCCATTCGCCGACGACACTGAGGGCCGCCAGGGCGTTCATCACGTGGTGCTCGCCCAGGATGCGCAGCGAGACCCGGCGACTCGTGTCGCCGTGCTCGAAGGTGAAGGAGGTGCCCGCGGCCGAGACGTCGACGTCGGACGCCCGGTAGTCGGCCGACGGGCTCTGCCCGAAGGTCACGACCCGGGCGGCGGTCACGGACGCCATGCCGGCGACGCGGTCGTCGTCGGCGTTGAGGACGGCCGTCCCCGAGGCGGGCAGGTCGGTCACCATCTCGGCCTTGGCCGCACGGGTGCCCTCGATGCCGCCGAAGCCGCCCGCGTGGGCGAGCCCGACCTTCAGCACCACCCCGGTGTCGGGACGGGCGATGTCGACGAGACGGGCGATCTCGCCCGGCCCGCTCGCACCCATCTCGACGACCAGGTACTCGGTGGCCTCGTCGATGCGTAGCATCGAGATCGGCGCGCCGACGTGGTTGTTGAACGACCCCTGCGGCGCGACGGTGGGTGCGACGTCGCTCAGGACGGCGCGCAGCATGTTCTTGGTGCTCGTCTTGCCGTTGGAGCCCGTGACACCGACGACCTTCAGACGGCCGAGACCTCGGACGTGCTCGACGACGGCGGCGGCGAGGCGCGACAGCGCGACGACTCCGTCGTCGACGACGACGAGCGGTGCGGTCGTCTCGACCTCGCGCTCGGCGACCACCAAGGCCGCGCCGTTCGCGGTGGCGGCCTCGACGAAGAGGTGGCCGTCGGTGACCTCACCCCGCAGGGCGAAGAAGAGGGACCCCGGAGTGACCAGACGCGAGTCGGTCTCGACCGTGCCGTCGACCGGGGTGGCGACCCGCGCCTCCTCGGGGTGGACCAGGCGACCGCCGGTGATCTCGGCGATCCGGAGGGGCGTGAGCGCGATCACTCGGACCACCCGGCTTCGCGCAGGGCCGCTCGGGCCTCGTCGCGAGCGGAGTACGGGGTGCGCTCGCCACGGATGTCGCGGTAGTCCTGATGGCCGGGGCCGGCCCAGAGGATCGAGTCCCCCGCGCCGGCCAGGGCCACGGCCGCTCGGATGGCGGCCTCGGGCGGGCTGACCTCGTGGATCTCGTGGTCGGGGTAGGCCTCGCGGGCGGCGTCGACGAGGGTCTTGCGGATCGAGGCCGGGTCCTCGAAGCGGGGGTGGTGGTCGGTCACGACCAGGATGTCGGAACCGGCGGCGGCCACCCGGGCCATCTCGCCGCGCTTCGTCGTGTCGCGGTCGCCGTCCGCACCGAACAGCATGATGACCTTGCCGGGTGTGAAGGTGCGGACCGCGGCGAGAGTGGTGAGGAAGGCGTCGGGGCTGTGGCCGAAGTCGACGTAGACGCTCGGGCCGGTGTCACCCGAGACGCGCTCGGTGCGCCCGGGCAGGTAGGCCACGATGCCGCCGTCCGCGTCGAGGGCCTGGCCGATGGCCTCGAGCTCGAAGCCCGCCTCGACCAGCATGACGATCGCCAGGGCCGCGTTCGCGACCATGTGCCACCCGATCAGCGGGACGCGCGTCACGAGCGATCGCTGCTCGGGACCCGACAGGCGGAACTCGGTGTACGCGGCCTGCTCGTCGAGGATCTCGACCGTCCAGTCGGCCTCGACGTCGGGGAGGATCGTGATCGTCGTCAGGGGGATGCGGGCGTTGTCCACCACGCGCTGGCCGTACGGCGAGTCGAGCGACACGACGGCACGACGGGCACGGTCGGGCTGGAAGAGCGGCAACTTGGCCTGGAAGTACTCCTCCATGTCGGCGTAGTCGTCGAGGTGGTCGTGGCTGAGGTTGGTGAAGGCGGCGACGTCGAAGACGAGACCGTCGACGCGGTTGCGGCTGAGCGCCTGCGCACTGACCTCGACGGCCACCGCACGCACCTCGCTCTCGCGCATGCGAGCCAGCAGGGCGTGCATCTCGCTGGCCTCGGGGGTCGTGAGACGGCTGACGACGGTGAGGTCGCCGATGTGACGCTCGGCCGTGCTGCTCAGACCGGTGACGAGGCCCAGCTGTCGAAGGACGCCCTCGAGCAGGTACGACGTGCTGGTCTTCCCGTTGGTGCCGGTGACCGCGAGGAGCAGGGGCGCGTCGTCGCTGTCGGTGCGGTAGATCCAGGCCGAGAGCTCGCCGAGGGCCGCCCGGGGCGAGTCGACGAGGACCACGGGCAGCCCGCTGGACCGGGCCAGCTCGGCACCCGCGGCGTCGGTCAGCAGGGCCACGGCACCGCCGTCACGTGCCTGGTCGGCGAACTCGGCTCCGTGCCGGTGCGCGCCGGGCACGCCCACGTACAGGTCGCCGGGGTGGAGGTCCGCCGTGCTCAGCGTGATGCCGGTGATCTCGATGCCGTCGAGGGAACCCTCGTGCTCGAGTCCGAACTCGCTGACCAGTTGGGCGAGTGACCTCGCCGACGGATGTTCCGGTCGAAGGACCGGGGGGATCCGGGCGCTCAAAGAATCCTCTTCTCTCACCAGGTCTCGGGCAGGCTGGGTGCCGGCTCCGTCGACGGAGGGACCCGATACATCTCGAGGACCTGGGACATGATCTTGTTGAAGGTCGGCGCCGCAGCGGCCGACGTCTTGATGGTACTGGGCTTGGTGAAGGTCACGACGACGACGTATTGCGGGTTCTCGGCCGGAGCGATGCCCGCCACCGAGACGATGCGGTCAGAACCGTAGCCGGTTCCGTCCGAGCGCGCGACCTCGGCGGTGCCGGTCTTGGCGGCGACGCGGTACCCGGGGATCGACAGGACGTCCTTGAGGTCGCCGTCGCTGACGACCTTCTCGAGCATGTTGACGGTCGTGTCGGCGGCCCACGGGGAGACGACGCTCGTGCCCTCGGCCGAGGGGGTCTCGGTGACGGTGCCGTCGGGGGCCGTGCACCCGGCGACGAGGTTGACCGGCAGACGGGTACCGTGGTTGGCCAGCGTCTGGTAGATGCTCGCGATGTGGACGGCGGTCGTCGAGACACCCTGCCCGAACATCGTGTTGATGCTCGTCTGCTGGTCCCACTGCGAGGCCGGCCGGATGCCCGTCGTGGGCTCGCCGAGGAAGGCCACGCCGGTCGGGTCGTTCAGACCGAACTTGACCATGTAGTCGTGACGTTGCTGGGCCGACAGCGACTGACCGAGCAGCGAGATGCCGACGTTGGACGAGTCGCGCAGGATGCCGGTCAGCGTGAGGTTCTCGGTCGGGTGGAAGGTCGCGTCGTGGATCTCGCCGCCCCACGGGAACGTGCGCGAGTAGGGCACCGTCGCGCGCGTCGCGGGATCGGCCTTGCCCGAGTCGAGCAGCATGGCGGCGGTCATCGCCTTGAAGGTCGAACCCGGCTCGTACGAGTAGGTGAAGGCCTTGCTGCCGAGGTCGTCGACGGCGGTGCCGTTGACGTCGTTGGGGTCGACGGCCGGGTAGTCGGCGACCGCGAGCAACGAGGCGTCGCTCGCCTTCATGACGACGGCCGTGGCCGACTCGGCTCCGATGGCCTCGGCCTGTTCGCCCAGCGCCTGCTGGGTCATGTACTGGAGGTCGCTGTCGACGGTGAGACGAAGCGTGCCACCGGCGACGGCCTTCTTGGTCGTGACGGTGCTGCCGGGCAACTGGACGCCGTCGGCTCCTCGCTCGTAGGTCTCGGAGCCGTCGGTGCCCGCCAGGCACGCGTCCTGGCTCAGCTCGAGTCCGGCCTGCGGCCCGTCGGTACCGATGAAGCCCGTGAGGTTGCCCGCCACCGCGCCGTTGGGGTAGGTGCGTGCGGCCTGGCGTTGGAAGTACACCCACGACACGTTCATCTCGCGGACCCCGCGGAAGGCGTCGACGTCGACACCCTTGACCAGGTAGGCGAAGTTCGCCTCGGGGTCGGTGGTCAGCGCCTTCTTCATGGTGGCGGAGTCGCCCCCCGTGATCTTCGCGATGCGCTCGACGACCTGGTCGACGGTCAACTCGGTGGTCCCGCCGTCGTCGCCCTTCACCTTGGCCGTCGTGGCGAACGCCGGAGCGGCCGTGATGTTGTACCGGGTGACGCTGCCGGCGAGCACGGTGCCGTCCACGTCGGTGATGTCACCACGATCGCCGTAGGTCGTCTGCACGATCTCGCGCTTGTTCTGGGACTGCTCGTTGAGCTCGGCCGCCTGCACGAGCTGGATGTCTGCCAGGCGCACCACGAACACGCCGACGAGGGCGATGATCAGCGCCATCGCCAGCGTCACGCGGAGACGGCGGCTTCGGGGAGCTGCTTTCACGAGAGGTTCCTCACCGCGACCGGGCGCCTGCCCGACCCGCTGTCGTCGATCGATGTACCGGTGACGGCACGTCGCTAGCGGGTCTGGGGAGCCGCCAGCTCGTTCGCGCCCGACGCTACCGACTCGTCGGCCGATCCCTCGTCCGCCGCGCCTGCGTCGGTCGGAACGGCCGTGGCTCCCGCCGTCGTCGGAGCACCGATGGACGTGGCGGCGGGGTCGGTGCCGGCAGCAGCGTCGTCAGCGGCGGCGGTCGCGGGGGCCTTGGTCGTGAGCGGGACGCCCTCGAGGAGGGTGTTCGGGATCAGGTTGCCGGACGTCGCCTCGTCGGCACCCGCCGCGGGTGCGGGTGACCCGTGGACCGC
This sequence comes from Frigoribacterium sp. AP1, assembly GCF_056680555.1. NCBI lineage: Bacteria > Bacillati > Actinomycetota > Actinomycetes > Micrococcales > Microbacteriaceae > Frigoribacterium > Frigoribacterium sp. AP1. The sequence goes on along the minus strand of NZ_CM155288.1, from coordinate 2,849,772 downwards.
ACCCGTGGCGAGATCGAGGTAGACGGGGTTCGAGTTGCGGACCATGCCGAGTTCGTCCGCGTTGGCGGCGAGGTTCTGCGGCGAGGACAGGACGTCGCGTTGCTCGCTGTACTTCTGCTGGTCGCGGACGAGCTCGGTCTTGGCGGCCTGCAGGTCGGAGATCTTGTACGCGCCGTCGCTGAGAGCGATGCTGATGGCCAGTTGGGCCAGCAGGAGGACGAACAACGCCGCCGTCGCGATGAGTGCGTAGGCGATCTTCGGCCGGGCTCGTCGCTGTGCCCGACTCGTGACGATCTCTACCGGTCGCGCCGCCGGGCTGGACGACGGCTGCGGACGGGTCGACGGGGTCGCGATGGCCAGGTTGCTGCTCATGCTGTTCTCCGGATTCGTTCGGCGGCGCGCAGTCTCACGGGCTTGGCTCGGGGGTTGAGGTCGCGCTCGGCGTCGGAGGCCAGTTCGGCCCCGCGGACGAGCAGGCGGAAGTCGGGACGGTGCTCGGGCAGCTCGACCGGAAGACCCTGCGGTGCCGTGGACGTCGTGCGGGCGGCCAACTCGCGCTTGACGAAACGGTCCTCGAGGGACTGGTAGGCCAGCACGACGATCCGCCCCTCGACGGCGAGGCGATCGAGGGCCACCGGGACGGCCGCCTCGAGCGAGGCCAGCTCGCCGTTGACCTCGATGCGCAGTGCCTGGAAGACGCGCTTGGCGGGGTGACCGGCACGTTGCAACGCCATGGGCGTCGCCGCGATGAGGAGATCGACGAGCTCGCCGCTGCGGGTGAGCGACGAGTCGCTCCGGTGCTCGACGATCCGTCGGGCGTACCGCGGAGCCAGCTTCTCTTCGCCGTACTGGTAGAAGATGCGGCGAAGTTCGCTCTCGGGGTACTCGGCGAGGACGCGCTCCGCCGTGACGGGAGAGGTGGGGTCCATGCGCATGTCGAGCGGGGCGTCCTTCGAGTACGAGAAGCCGCGCTCGACCCGGTCGAGTTGCAGTGACGACACGCCGAGGTCGAAGAGCACCCCGTCGACCGTGTCGAGGTCGAGGTCGTCGAGGGCCTCGGCGATGCCGTCGTACGTGGTGTGCACGAGGCGGGCACGCTCGCCGAAAGGGGCGAGCCGCTCGCCGGCGAGGGCGAGGGCCTCGGTGTCGCGGTCGAGCCCGACGACGGTGAGTTCGGGGAAGGCCTGCAGCATCGCTTCGCTGTGGCCCCCCATGCCGAGGGTGCAGTCGACGACGACGGCGCCCGGACGCGAGACGGCCGGGGCGAGGAGTTCGAGGGTGCGCTCGAGGAGGACGGGGGTGTGGATCTGATCGGCCATGACGACACGGGCTGCGCTCGTCGGCCCTGATCCCCATCCGTCGGGACCTGGCACCGGGGAAGGTGCGCCAGGGCTGACGGCTGAGGGTCGGGGCCCACGGGCTAGAAGAGCCCGGGGATCACCTCCTCGGTGGTGTTGGCGAACTCGGCCTCCTGGGCCTCGTAATAGATGTTCCACGCGTCGGTGGCCCAGATCTCGGCACGGTTGCCCGCACCGATCACGGTGAGGTCTCGACCGAGGCCGGCGTACTCGCGCAGGGACACCGGGATGGTCACCCGGTGCTGCTTGTCGGGGATCTCGTCACTCGCGCCGGAGAGGAAGAGACGCATGTAGTCACGGGCCTGTTTGCTCGTGACCGGCGCCTGGCGGATGCGCGAGTGCATGTCTTCGAACTCGCGCTGGCTGAAGACGTAGACGCACCGCTCTTGCCCACGGGTCATGACGAGGCCGGAGGCCAGTTCGTCACGGAATTTCGCGGGGAGGATGATGCGCCCTTTCTCGTCGAGCTTGGGCGAATAGGTGCCGAGGAACATGCGCCCGTCTCCCCTCGCCCCCGCGCCCCTCTGTGGCACGTTCCTCCACTTTACTCCACAAGCCACCACCCAGCAACGAAAAGACGGCTGCACCCGCACGTGTCTCGCTTGCGATCCGCTCCAGTTCGGGGGCCACGCGTGTGGAGGAGGGTGGAGGGAAAACGACGTGAGGAGGCGCGTCCTGCGTGTCGCAGACGTCCTGCCGGTCGATCCGGCGCACGAAAAAGGGGCCGGCCCGAAGGCCGACCCCTGAGGTCGTGGTGATCGTGGAGGCTAGGCGTCGCGCCCGTCACCGTCTTGACGACGGTCCCACCGGTCGTTGAGACGGTCCATCAAACCGCCCTTGGCAGGATGCGCCGGACGCGAGGTGGAGGAACGGGGAGCGGGCGGCACGGAAGCCGTCGCCGACCCCTTGCGCTTGGGCGGGGCGATGGCGAAGAGAACGCCGGCCAGCATGACCACGAACCCCGCCACGCCGATCAAGGGCTGACGGAAGATGACGCCTGCGACGATCACGGCGATGCCGACGAGCGCACCGAGGACCCCGACCACGACGAGCGTGTAGTTGGGTCGGCCACCGCGGTTGCCGACCGTCGCCACGAAGTCGGAGTCGTTGTTGTAGAGACTCCGCTCCATCTCTTCGAGGAGCCGCTGCTCCTGTTCGGAAAGTGGCATCTTGGTGTTCCCTTCGAGCACGGGCTCTCAAGCGCGAGGCGGGAGCCTCGGGATCGACGCGATGAGTAGCTGCGAGTGTATGCCCGACAGCTATCGCTAGGCTAGGCAGCGTGGCTGAGAGTACGCGGTTAGTGGACGTCGTTCAAGAGCGCATCGACCGGTTCCTCGAGCGGCAGCGACCGGCCCTGACAGGCATCGCTCCCGACCTCGATCCCTTCTCGCTCTACTCGAGCGATCTGCTCCGCGGCGGGAAGCGCTTCCGGGCTCTCTTCTGCTACTGGGGCTGGCAGTCGGTCGCCGGGCTCGACACGGGCTTCGACCCGCTCGGAGAGGCCCGCGACGAGCGCGAGATCGACGCGGTCATGACCGCCTCGGCAGGGCTCGAGTTCTTCCACGCGGCGGCGCTCGTGCACGACGACATCATGGACAACTCCGACACGCGCCGGGGGTTGCCCGCGGCGCATCGGCGCTTCGAGGCCCTGCACCGTGAGGGGTCCTGGCTCGGGTCTCCCGAGGCGTTCGGCCGGTCGGGCGCCCTCCTCATGGGCGACCTGCTGCTGGCGTGGAGCGACGAGCTGCTGAGCGAGGCACTCGACTCCCTCCCGTCCCGCGAGGCCGCCCGCGCGGCCCGCCTCGAGCTCAACCGCATGCGGACCGAGGTCACGGTGGGCCAGTACCTCGACATCCTCGAGGAGAACGCCTGGCGGACGGTCGACGAGTTGCAGCTGCTGCCGCGTGCCCAGCGCGTCATCGTCTACAAGTCCGCGAAGTACAGCGTCGAGGCTCCACTGACCGTGGGCGCGGCGATGGCGGGGGCCGACCGGACCGCCCTCGAGTCCCTGCGGCACTTCGGACTGCCCCTCGGCATCGCCTACCAACTGCGTGACGACCTCCTCGGCGTGTTCGGCGACCCGTCCGTCACGGGCAAGCCCGCAGGCGACGACCTCCGAGAGGGCAAGCGCACGGTCCTCGTGGCGACCGCTCGTCGAGCACTGCCCCCGGGGGCCGTCCGCCTGCTCGACGAACTCCTCGGCGACCCCGAACTCGACGACGACCAGATCAGCATGCTGCAGGCGACGCTCCGCGACAGCGGTGCCGTCGACGCGGTCGAGCAGACGATCACCGATCAGGTAGAGCGCGCCGTCCACGCACTCGAGAGGTCCGGCCTCGCGCCGTCGGCACGGACGCAGCTGACGCGACTCGCCGAGACCGTCACACGCCGCGCCTCCTGAACCCGCTCACGGCTCGACGGCCGTCGCCTGACCTTCCGGGGGCCGTACGGGGAAGAGGCTAGAGCAGACTCTGTGCCACGCGCCGGACCTCGGCCTTGCGCCCGGCCTGCAGGGCAGCGACGGGACTCGTGCCGAGCGCCTCGTCGTGGGACAGCATCCAGTCGATGGCCTCGTCGTCGTCGAATCCGTTGTCCGAGAGGACCGTCAGCGTGCCTCGGAGGTCGTGCCTCGGCTCGGAGCCGTCGAGGAAGACGGCCGGCACCTTCGTGACGCCGTCCACGCGGGTCCCGAGCAGGACGTGCTCCTCGAGCAGACGACGCACGCGACTCACCCCGAGGCCGAGACGCTCGACGAGGTCGGGCACGGTGAGCCATTCGGTGTCGGCGAACCAGGGGCGTTGAGAGAGATCGGTCACGCGACAACCTTGCCACGGGTTCGTGACCCTCGCCGCGCCTCCCCGTTCTCATCCCCCAGTGCGAGTCACATTCGCAACATGCGCCCCACTGATTGACTTGGATATCCACGTGTGCCAACTTGGGACGACGTGGCACCGCGGCTCTCCGATCACCCAGCGACCGTGTCCCCGCCCCCGAACCGAGGATCAGCCCATGAACGACGTCAGTCCCGCCCGCCCCGACTCCGAGTCCGCACCGACCCCGGACGCTCGGTCGACCAGCGCGTTCGGCCCCCTCGGTGGAGGCGACGAGCGTAAACCGCTCTCGCGCATGGCTCGATCCATGCTCAACACGGTCCCCATCGTCCTGGCGGGCTCCATGGCCCTGAGCATGGGCGTCACCGGCCCCGTGTTCGCCCTCGACCAGGGTCCCACGAAAAAGCCCGACGCGTCTCCGCGTCCCGTCCTGCCACCTCGGCTGTCGGCGCCCGAGCAGAAGACCGCGGCCACCGTCGAGACCGCTGCGAGCTCTGCACGCGTCTTCGGCGCCGCCCCGGCCACCTACACCGTCAAGTCGGGTGACACCGTCGCGAGCATCGCCGGCTCGTTCGGCCTGAGCACCGCGTCGGTGCTCGCCCTCAACGGCCTGAGCTGGAAGTCCACCATCTTCGCGGGCCAGACACTGAGCCTCAGCGCCGCCACGAGTGCCGCGGCCAAACCGTCGTCCGTGCCCGCTCCGGTGAAGGCGACGGGCGGCCGGTACGTGATCGTCCGCGGGGACACGCTGAGTTCCATCGCGCGAGCCCACGGGGTCACGACCAGCGCGCTCATCCAGGCGAACGGGCTGGGACTGTCGAGCATCATCTACCCGGGCCAGACCCTGACCGTCCCGACGGGTTCGTCCGCGTCCACCGCCGCGACGCCGGCCCCTGCCGCCGGACCCGCCGTGGGCAGCTACGTCATCCAGCGGGGTGACACCATCGCCTCGATCGCCTCGAAATCGGGCACGAGCGTCAAGGCCCTCCTCGCCGCGAACGGGCTCTCGTTCACCAGCACCATCTACGCCGGCAAGACCCTCACCCTGCCCGGTGCCGCGGCGCCGACCGCCACGACCGTGGTCGCGGCGACGTCGGCCGCTCCGTTGGGCGTCAGTGCGACGCTGACGGCCGAGCAGGCCGGCAACGCCCGGACCATCATCTCGGTGGGACGCCAGCTCGGGGTCGGAGACCGCGCCATCGTCATCGCGCTGGCTGCCGCCGCACAAGAGAGCAGCCTGCGCAACCTCGATCACGGCGACCGGGATTCCCTCGGCCTGTTCCAGCAGCGCCCGAGCACGGGGTGGGGAACCCCCGCCCAACTGCGCGACCCGGTGCACGCGACCAAGCTCTTCTTCGGTGGTGCGAGCAACCCGAACACGGGCAAGACGCGAGGCCTCCTCGACGTCAAGGGGTGGCAGTCGATGTCCCTGACGAAGGCGGCGCAGGCCGTGCAGTACTCGGCGTTCCCCGACGCCTACGCCAAGTGGGAGGCTCCCGCCACCACCTGGCTCGCGACCCTCCGCTGAACCGCGGACGGCCCGCGCGTCGGGCGGTTTGCCGCCGTGCGGTGAGTTGAGGCACCGGCACGGCCCTCGGTCCGTAAAATCACGAGGGTGAGCGTGAACCAGACTGACCCGATGATCGGCCGTCTCATCGAGGGCCGGTACGAGGTCCGTTCACGCATCGCCCGAGGCGGCATGGCCACGGTCTACCTGGCCACCGACCTGCGACTCGAGCGTCGCGTGGCCATCAAGATCATGCACGGTCACCTCGCCGACGACGCGTCGTTCAAGGAGCGCTTCATCCAGGAGGCGCGATCGGCCGCCCGCTTGGCGCACCCCAACGTCGTCAACGTCTTCGACCAGGGACAGGACGACGACTCGGCGTACCTCGTCATGGAGTACTTGCCCGGCATCACGTTGCGAGAACTCCTGCAGGACCACAAGGTGCTGACGCCCGAGCAGGCGATGGACATCCTCGAAGCGGTCCTCGCCGGTCTCGCCGCCGCCCACCGGGCCGGCATCGTGCACCGTGACCTCAAGCCCGAGAACGTCCTCCTCGCCGACGACGGACGCATCAAGATCGGCGACTTCGGCCTGGCGCGGGCCGCGACGGCCAACACGGCCACGGGCGCCGCCCTGCTGGGGACGATCGCCTACCTCTCCCCCGAACTCGTGACCCGGGGCATCGCCGACACCCGCAGTGACATCTACGCCCTCGGCATCATGCTGTACGAGATGCTCACGGGCGAGCAACCCTACAAGGGCGACCAGCCCATGCAGATCGCGTACCAGCACGCCAACGACACGGTCCCGACCCCCAGCTCGGCCAACCCCCGCGTACCGGTCGAGCTGGACGAACTCGTCCTCTGGGCCACCGCACGCGACCCCGAGCAGCGCCCGCGAGACGCCCGAGCCCTGCTCGACCAGCTGCTCGACGTGCAACGGGTGCTCGCCGACCCGTCGGGACCGCCCGCCCACAGGACGATGGTGCTCCCGGCCGCCGGCGCGACCTCCGTCCTGCCGTCGGGCGGCACGGGCGAGACGCAGATCCTGCCGAAGGCCCGGCACCGGACCGGACCGGTCCAGGCGGAACCCGACGACGCCGCCACGACCCTCGCCGCCGTCGCCGACCGGCGTCGGCGACGGGGTCGGGTGCTCATGGCCCTCGTCGTCGTGGTGGCGCTGCTCGCAGGAGGGGTGGGCTGGTGGTTCGGTTCGGGGCCCGGCGCCCAGGCGTCCGTCCCCGACGTGACGGGACAGGACCCTGCTGCGGCATCGGCCGCCCTCACGTCGGCCGGCTTCGTGGTCGCGCCCGACCCCCAGTCGGACTTCTCCCCGGTGGTGCCCACGGGCCAGGTCACGCGCACGGACCCCGACGCCACGTCTCGGGTGCAGAAGGGTTCCACGATCACCCTCGTGGTCTCCCAGGGACCCCGTCAGCTGCCGGTGCCCACGGTCGTCGGCGGGACCGAGAAAGCTGCCACGGACGCACTCTCGGACTTCACGCTGCAGCCCACGTCGAGTCAGTTCGACGCGTCCGCCGCCGGCACCGTCCTCGCGATCAGCGGCGTGGACGACGCCGGCACCCCGGTCGATCTCGCCGGGGCCGCCCAATACGGCGAGCAGCAGCCGGTGACGCTCACCGTCTCGCTCGGACCCGTTCCGGATGTGGCGGGCCTCTCCGTGGCGGATGCGCAGAGCGCCCTCGCGGGGGTCCAGTTGACGGGCGTCGAGAGCGGGACGGAGTTCAGCGACGGAGTCACCTCGGGGGAGGTCATCCGTTACGAGCAGCAGGCCGAGGGGGCACTCCGCCAGGGCGACACGATCAACCTCGTCGTGTCGAAGGGCCCGCCGCCCATCACGATCCCGGACGTCCGGGGCAAGACCATCGATGCGGCCACGTCACAGTTGCAGGGGCTCGGCTTCCGGGTGAGCTACCCCCGCTGCACGGCGTTCACCTGCGCGTTCTACGACTGGGAGGCCAGCCTGCCGGTCACCGCGACCGACCCCGAGGCCGGCCTGACCGCCACCAAGGGCGCGACCATCACCCTCTCGTACCGGGTCGAATGACACGCGACACCGCCTGACGTCGAGGGCACCCACACGACGACGGCCCCGGGGACCGATGGTCCCGGGGCCGTCGACGTGACGACGAGAGTCAGTCCGCAGCGAGCTCTTCGGACACCAGGAAGGCCAGTTCGAGTGACTGCATGTGGTTGAGTCGCGGGTCGCAGAGGGACTCGTAGCGAGTGGCGAGCGTCGCTTCGTCGATGTGCTCGGAACCCCCCAGGCACTCGGTGACGTCGTCACCGGTCAACTCGATGTGGATTCCGCCGGGGTGCGTTCCGGCTGCACGATGGGCCTCGAAGAACCCCTTCACCTCGTCCACGATCTCTTCGAACCGCCGCGTCTTGTAGCCCGCGGGCGTCGTCAGACCGTTGCCGTGCATGGGATCACTGACCCACAGGGGCGTCGCGTCCGCCTGCTTGATGGCCTCGAGGAGGGGAGGCAGGGCATCACGGATCGTGCCCGCGCCCATGCGGGTGATGAAGGTCAGACGCCCGGGCTCACGCTCGGGGTCGAGCTTGTCGATGAGGCGCAGCATGTCGTCGGCCGTCGTCGTCGGGCCCAGCTTCACACCGATCGGGTTGCGCACCCGCGAGAGGAAGTCGACGTGGGCACCGTCGAGGTCGCGGGTCCGTTCGCCGATCCACACGAAGTGGGACGAGAGCACGTACGGAGTGCCCGTGCGCGAGTCGATCCGGGTCAGGGGGCGCTCGTAGTCCATGAGCAGGCCCTCGTGGCTGGTGTAGAACTCGACGCGCCTGAGCTCGTCGAAGTCCGCCCCGGCCGCCTCCATGAAGCGGATCGCCTTGTCGATCTCGCGGGCGAGGTGTTCGTACTGCGCGTTGGCCGGGTTGCTGGCGAAGCCCTTGTTCCAGCTGTGCACCTGACGGAGGTCGGCGAAGCCGCCCTGTGTGAAGGCCCGGATCAGGTTGATCGTCGAAGCCGAGGTGTGGTACCCCTTCACCAGTCGAGACGCATCCGCGCGCCGGGACTCGGGGGTGAAGTCGTAGCCGTTCACGATGTCACCGCGGTAGGCCGGCAGCGTCACGCCGTCCCGGGTCTCGGTGTCGCTGGAGCGCGGCTTGGCGAACTGGCCGGCCATGCGGCCCATCTTGATGACGGGGACGGACGCGCCGTACGTGAGGACCACTGCCATCTGCAGGATGGTCTTGACGCGGTCACGGATCTGGTCGGCGGTCGCTCCTGCGAAGGTCTCGGCGCAGTCACCGCCCTGCAGCAGGAACGCCTCGCCCCGGGCCGCCGAGGCCAACCGCGTGCGGAGGGTGTCGACCTCGCCGGCGAAGACGAGTGGCGGCAGGGTGGACAGCTCGGCCGAGGCGGCCTCGACGGCTGCACCGTCGTGCCAGGTGGGCTGCTGCTTGATGGGGAGCGTGCGCCAATGGTCGAGACCGTCGATCACGTCGGGATCGGTGACGACGAACGGTTCGGTGAGCTGGGCCACGGTCTTCCTTGCCAGTTGACGGTCTCGAGGCCGAACGACCTCGACAGGCGAGCCTACCGTGAAAGGGTCGAGCGCTTCTCTTTCACGCTGGTCGCGTAGACGTCGCGGTACTGCTGGCCGCTGAGGGCGTTGAGCTCGTACATGATCTCGTCCGTGATGGACCGCAGGATGAACCGGTCGCCCTCCATGCCCTCGAAGCGGCTGAAGTCGAGCGGCTCGCCGAAGACGATTCCGACGCGGTGCAGACGCGGGATCTTGGTCCCGGTCTTCATGACCTTCTCTGTTCCGATCATGGCGACGGGGATCACGGGCACGTGACCCTCGAGGATCATGCGCGCCACCCCCGTCCGGCCGCGGTACAGCTTGCCGTCGGGGCTCCGGGTGCCCTCGGGGTAGATGCCGAGTTGCTCTCCGCGGCGCAGGACCGACAGGCCCGTCGCCAGCGAGGCCTCGGAGGCCTTGCCCCCGGACCGGTCGATGGAGAGCTGCCCCGTGGCCGTGAAGAACAGCCGGATGGCCCAGCCCTTGATGCCCTTGCCGGTGAAGTAGTCGCTCTTGGCGAGGAAGGAGATGCGCCGATCGAGGGCGAGCGGCAGGAAGATCGAGTCGACGAACGAGAGGTGGTTGCTCGCGAAGATGACGGCACCCGAGTCCGGGACGTGCTCGCGACCGCTGACCCACGGTCGGAAGATCGACAGCACGAGTGGACTCGCGACCATCGTCTTCAGGAACCAGTAGAGCATCGGTGCTCCTCTCGTCGGGGCGTCGGGAGTCTAGCGGTCGCCGGCGTGGAGGCGGGCGAGGTCGGCGGCTCCCACGACCCCCGCGTCGTTCACGAGCTCGGCGATCACGAACTCGGGCTCGGGATGGTAGCCGCGAGCAGGCAGGTGCTCGAGGTACGCCGCGCGCACGGGTGCCAGCAGCAGCTCGCCGGATTGCGCCACGCCACCGCCGAAGACGAAGACCTGCGGGTCGAGGATCGCGCTCAGCGACGCGGCGGCCTGACCGAGCCAGGTGCCGAGACGGCGCAGGGCCTCGACGGCACCGACGTCGCCGGACTGGAGCAGGAGGCTGACGTCGTGGCCCGAGAGCTCACCGCTCTCGGCGCGCAGATCGGCGAGGCCGCGGCCGACGCCACCCTCGTCGGCGACCTCACCTGCGATCCGCAGCAGCGCGCGGCCCGAGCCGTACTGCTCGATGCACCCGCGGGCCCCGCAGCCGCAGGGAAGGCCGTCGGGCACGATCCGCATGTGACCGAGCTCGCCACCCGTGCCGAAGCCCCCGCGCAGGAGGCGGTCCTGCGCCACGATGGCACCGCCGACCCCCGTGCCGATGGTGAGCATGGTCATGTCGCTGGCGAGACGGCCGGCCCCGAACCGGAACTCGGCCCAGCCGGCGGCGTTCGCGTCGTTGTCGATCGTGATGTGCAGGTCGAGTCGTTCGGACAACCGCGCCCGCAGGGGTTCGTTCCGCCATGCGATGTTGGGTGTGTAGTAGACGGTCGACTGGGCGGCGTCGATGAAGCCGGGAGCGGCCACTCCCGCGGCGACGACGTCGGGGTGGCGTGCCTGCAACGAGGTGATCATGTCGACGACCGCGTCGACGATCGCCCCCGCGTCACCCGCGGGCGTCGCGACTCGCTCTTCGTCGACGATCTCGCCGAACTCGGTGACCACCCCGCCCGCGATCTTCGTCCCACCGATGTCGATTCCGATTGCCTGCACGAGGATCGAGTCTATCCTCGACGACCGATCACGTTCAGCACCGCCCCCGGCGAGGTCACGTTAGGGTTGTCGAACCATCGTTCGGTACCGAAGGAGCTGCCGTGAACGAACACATCGTCCCATCCGCCGTCCCCGCCGACCCGTCCGCCAACGTGACCGACCTCCTGCTCGCCCGGGCCGCGGCCACGCCTGACGAGCCCCTCTTCGCCGTCCCGGACGGAACGGGCGGGTGGCGCGACGTCACGGCATCCCGGTTCCTCGAGCAGGTACGGGCCCTCGCGAAGGGACTCATCGCAGCAGGCGTCGGACCAGGCGACAAGATCGGCCTCATGTGCCGCACGCGCTACGAGTGGACCCTCGTCGATTTCGCGACGTGGTTCGCCGGTGCCCTGCTCGTCCCTGTCTACGAGACCTCGTCGCCCGCACAGGTCCACTGGAACCTCAGCGACTCGGAGGCCGTGGCCGTCATCGTCGAGACCGCGGACCACTTCTCGCGGTTCGACGAGGTGCACCCCGAGCTGCCCGCCGTGACGCGCGTCTGGCAGATCGACCTGGGCGACCTCGACAAACTCGCCGCCTCAGGTGTCCACGTGTCCGACGACGAACTCGAGACCCGCCGCAGCGCGGCCGTCGCCGACGACGTCGCCACGATCATCTACACCTCGGGCACCACGGGCCGCCCCAAGGGATGCGTGCTGACCCACGCCAACTTCGTCGAGACGAGCCGCAACGCCGCCGTCGCCATGGGCGACGTCGTGGCCCCCGGCTCGTCCACCCTCCTGTTCGTGACGACCGCGCACGTCTTCGCGCGCTTCATCGCGGTGATGTCGGTCCACGCCGGGGTGAAGGTCGGCCATCAGGCCGACACGAAGCAGTTGCTGCCCTCACTGGCCTCGTTCAAGCCGAGCTTCCTGCTCGCGGTCCCCCGCGTCTTCGAGAAGGTCTACAACTCTGCCGAGCAGAAGGCCGAGGCCGGGGGCAAGGGCGGCATCTTCCGGCAGGCCGTCGCCGTCGCCATCGCCCACAGCAAAGCACTCGACGAAGGCACCGTGCCCCTGGGCCTCAAGCTCCGCTTCGCGCTGTTCGACAGACTCGTGTACGGCAAGCTCAAGAAGGCCATGGGTGGCAACATCCGCTACGCCGTCTCGGGTTCGGCTCCACTCGGCACGCGCCTCGGGCACTTCTTCCGCAGTCTCGACATCCGCATCCTCGAGGGCTACGGGCTGACCGAGACCACGGCTCCGGCGGCCGTGAACCTCGTCTCGAAGTTCAAGATCGGAACGGTCGGGCCGGCGTTGCCCGGGGTCGGCATCAGGACCGCCGACGACGGAGAAGTGCTCGTCAAGGGCGTCAACGTCTTCGCGGGGTACTGGAAGGACGACGAGGCCACGGCTGCCGTCCTGGACGACGGATGGTTCCGCACCGGAGACCTCGGCTCGCTCGACGCCGACGGCTATCTCACCATCACCGGCCGGAAGAAGGAGATCATCGTCACCGCCGGAGGCAAGAACGTCTCCCCCGCGGCTCTCGAGGACCCGATCAGGGCGAATCCCTTGGTCGGTCAGGTCGTCGTCGTGGGTGACCAGCGGCCGTTCGTCGCCGCCCTCGTCACCCTCGACACCGAGATGCTGCCCGTGTGGCTGAACAACGCCGGCGAGGCGGCCGACATGCCCCTGGCCGAGGCCGCCCGGCACCCGAAGGTCCGCGCCGAGGTCCAACGGGCCGTCGACGCCGCGAACGCCGCCGTCTCGCGGGCCGAGTCGATCCGCAAGTTCGAGATCCTGCCGGTCGAGTTCACCGAGGCCGGTGGTCACCTCACCCCCAAGATGAGCGTCAAGCGTGCCGTCGTGGTGAACGACTTCGCCCAGCAGATCGCCGACATCTACACCGCCCACCCCGACACCGAGTCGGTGCGGACGATCACCGCACGGGGACGGTGATCACGCCCGCCACCAGTCGGCGGCACGGATCTCGCGCATGGCCTCGCGCTTCGTCTCGGGCTCGAGGGTGAGTACGTAGAGCGTGCCGTCGAGGTGGTCCGTCTCGTGCTGCAGGGCCTGGGCCATGAGCCCGGTGCCCTCGAGCACGACCTTGCGGCCGTCGAGGTCGACCCCCTCGACCCGGGCGTACTCGTAGCGCGGGGTCGGGAACCAGAACCCGGGTACCGAGAGACAGCCTTCGTCGACCAGGGTCTTCTCGCCCGAGACCTCGACGACGACGGGGTTCAGGACGTAGCCGACCTGCCCGTCGACGTTGTAGCTGAAAGCACGGAGGGACACCCCGATCTGGGTGGCCGCGACCCCGGCCCGTCCCGGCTCGCGAACGGTGTCGAGGAGATCCTCGACCAGGGACGCGAGGCGCGGGTCACCGATCGTCACGGGGTCGGACGTCGATCGAAGGACGGGATCGCCGAACAGGCGGATGGGTCTCACGCTCACGGCGCGCCTCCTGGGGTGGGTCTGGGTGTGGTTCGGACGACACGTCGCGACACCGTGACGACGACGACGGGCGGGCCGGCGCGGTCACTTCGTGGAAGCGGACGCACGCCGCATCGACGTGGCTGTTGGGTGATTCAACAGTAGTGAAGGTATCGTCTGTGTCGTGCATGTACTCAGCGTCAGCTCTCTCAAAGGGGGCGTCGGCAAGACGACGGTGACGCTCGGACTCACGTCGGCCGCCTTCGCCAAAGGTCTCAGGACCCTCGTCGTCGACCTCGATCCCCAGTCCGACGTCTCGACCGGCCTCGACATCACGGTCTCGGGCCACCTCAACGTCGCGGACGTCCTCGCTTCGCCGAAAGAGAAGACGGTCCGGGCGGCGATCGCGCCCAGCGGCTGGACGAAGGGTCGCCAGGGCAAGGTCGACGTCATGATCGGCAGCCCCTCTGCCATCAACTTCGACGGTCCGCACCCGTCGATCCGTGACATCTGGAAGCTCGAGGAGGCCCTGGCCAACGTCGAGGCCGACTACGACCTCGTCCTGATCGACTGCGCCCCGTCGCTCAACGCCCTGACGCGCACGGCGTGGGCCGCGTCCGACCGCGTGACGGTCGTCACCGAACCGGGTCTGTTCAGCGTGGCCGCTGCCGACCGAGCGCTCCGCGCCATCGAGGAGATCCGTCGGGGTCTGTCACCGCGCCTCCAGCCACTGGGCATCATCGTCAACCGCGCCCGCGTGCAGTCGCTCGAGCACCAGTTCCGCATCAAGGAGTTGCGCGACATGTTCGGCCCCCTCGTCCTGTCGCCTCAGCTTCCCGAGCGCACGTCGCTGCAGCAGGCCCAGGGCGCGGCCAAGCCCTTGCATGCCTGGCCCGGCGAGAGCGCTCAGGAGATGGCCCGCAACTTCGACCAGTTGCTCGAGCGGATCATGCGCACGGCCAAGATCGGTGACTACGCCGAGCCCGCCGCCCGCTGAGCCGGCACCCGTCCCCGACGCGACGGCGAAGGCCCCGCACGAGATCGTGCGGGGCCTTCGTCGTTCTCGACCACGTGACGCGGTCGAGGGCTGATCAGCTGGCGCGTGTGCCGCGTCGGGCCGCGAGCTCGTCGGACGGATCGGAGGCGGGTGTGCTGTCGATCTCGACGAGACTCGACTCGACCTCGCGGAGGACCTTGCCCACGGCGATGCCGAAGACGCCCTGACCGCGGCTGACGAGGTCGATGACCTCGTCGTCCGACGTGCACAGGTAGACGCTGGCCCCGTCGCTCATCAGGGTCGTCTGGGCGAGGTCGTTCACCCCGGCTTCGCGGAGCTGGTTGACGGCCGTGCGGATCTGCTGGAGCGAGATGCCCGTGTCGAGGAGGCGCTTGACGAGCTTGAGGACGAGGATGTCGCGGAAACCGTAGAGGCGCTGCGAGCCCGAGCCTGCTGCGCCGCGGATGGTCGGCTCGACCAGTTCGGTGCGCGCCCAGTAGTCGAGCTGGCGGTAGCTGATTCCGGCGGCCTTGGCCGCGACGGTGCCGCGGTATCCGCTGTCGGCGTCGTGTTCGGGCAGACCGTCGGTGAAGAGCAGACCCAGCTCGTAGCGGGATTCCTCGGGGGAACCTGACTCACTCATGCTGTTGCCTTCCACGTTCTTCTTCCGGAGCTCAACGTTCAACATCGGGTTGATGGTTGTACAGGACTCACGGTACCCACAACGGGGAGCTGCCTGGGCGACATTCGCTCCGACGGGTCGGCGTGTCGAGGATATTCGCCCGGAGCGTGGACGTCTAGGCGTCGAGACGCCCCAGAGCGGATCGGACCAGGCCCGAGCGGACGACGTCGACCTGCGCCGCGAGCTCGCGGGAGAGCTCGGCGACCCGCGCGCGGGACGCCGCGTCGTGCTTGCGCGCGAGCGGAGCGAGGGCCGTCTCGATGAGGCCGAGTTCGCGGTCGACCGAGGCACGGACCGGCCGTAGGTGCCGAGGTTCGATGCCTGACCTGCCCAGCTCGACGAGGGCCGACAGCACCGAGACCGCCTCGTCACCGTATCGACCCGCCGACGGCAGGAGCGACGCCGAGACGGCCTCGTCGAGCAGGGCGGGAGACGCCCCCGTCTCGCGCAGCAACTCGTCGCGACCGAGCCGACGACCGTGCGTCAGGATCGAGACGGGTGCCGCCCCGGACGGGAGCGACGCCGGGCGCCCGGCGTCGAGGTCGGCGAGGTGCTGACGGATGACCTTGAGCGGCAGGTAGTGGTCACGCTGGAGCCCGAGGATGAAGCGGAGGCGCTCGACGTCTGCCGGCGAGAACTTGCGGTAGCCGGACGGGGTGCGCACCGGCGTGACCAACTCGCGCTCTTCGAGGAAGCGCAGCTTGCTGTTCGACAGGTCGGGGAACTCGGGCTTCAGCCGCGAGAGGACCTGCCCGATCGTCAACAGGTCGGACGGCCCGGTCTGCGACGACCGGGCGGCGGCGGTGCGGGGCACGACTACTTGATCGCCAGGTTCGCGAGGTCGACCCGCGATGCGTAGAACGTGAGGCGGAACTTGCCGACCTGGACCTCGGCCCCGTCGGAGAGCCGGGCCTCGTCGATGCGGACACCGTCGAAGTAGGTGCCGTTCAACGACCCGAGATCGTGCACGCTGAAGCTGAGGCCCTCGCGGCGGAACTCGGCGTGCTTGCGGCTGACCGTGACGTCGTCGAGGAAGATGCCGGCCTCGGGGTGACGCCCGGCGATCGTGACGTCGGAGTCGAGGAGGAATCGTGCGCCGATGTTGGGGCCGCGGCGGACCACGAGGAGCGCGGAACCCGAAGGCAGGGCGGCGACGGCGTCACGCTCGTCGGTGGACACGCCTCCCTCGAGGGCTGCCAGTTGCGCCTGGAACTCTTCGTTGAAGCTGAGGGTCGTGTCGACCTCGCGAGGGGCGCCGGGAGCGCGGTCCTGCTCGCCGGGTGCCGGGTTGGCGGGCTGTGCCATCGTGGACCTCCTTTGGCGTCCCAGCGTATCGGAACTCCGACCCTCGTCGGGAACCGATTTCGGGGACCGCCCGCCCGGATGGCGGGTACCGGCCGTGGTGAGACGATCTCGGCTTCGTTCACCGCGCCTCCTCATGGGACTCCCCACCGCCTCAGGGTCTGGTCATAGGGATCTCTTGGGGTCGCACCGTTCCATGGACCCATCGTCACCACCACCGCCACAGGAGGCACACCATGAACGACCGAGACGGCGACACCACCGGCACCCCGGACGACGCCACGCCCGTGACGCCCTCCGCGTCGACCGAGCAGCAGGGCGGGGAGAACGCCGAGCAGGCCACCGGGCAGCCCGCCGAGGCACACACGCTCCCCCACGTCACCGGCGCGTCCGACGCACGCTACGTTTCGGCGGCCCCGACCTGGATGGCCCACGACGACGCGCACCAGTCGTACGACGCGACGTCGGGAACGTCCGCGACGACCGGTGGTGACGGTGCACACGGCACGGTGCCCCCAGCCTTCGGCGGCTCGCCCAGGCCCCGCCGGTCGAAGAAGTGGCTCGCCCTCACCGGTGCGGCGGCGGCCGTCGTCATCGTCGCGGGTGCGGCGGGCGGCGGTGCCTACGCCGCCGGTCGCTCGGCCGGAACCGCAGCGGCACAGGCCGCCAGCGAACGCCAGGCCCTCGAGCTGCTGCCCCAGCTCACGCAGCCGGGCAGCGGGTCGAGCGGCTCGACGTCCCCGTTCGGCGGCTCGACCCCGCAGGACGGATCGTCACAGGGCGGGTCGTCGCAGCAGGGGACCTCGACCCAGACCAGCGCCACGGCGGCGACCGACGAGGAGAAGGCCGGCGTCGTCACCATCGTGTCGACCCTGAACTACGACGCCTCGTACAAGTCCGCGGGCACGGGCATGATCCTGACCTCGGGCGGGCTCATCCTGACGAACAACCACGTCGTCCAGGGCGCGACCAGCATCCAGGTGACCGTCGAGTCGACGGGCGAGACCTACACGGCCGACGTCGTGGGCACGGACGCCACGAACGACGTGGCCGTGCTCAAGCTGCAGAACGCGACCGGCCTCACCCCGGTGAGCTTCGACTCGTCCGGCGACGTGGCCACGGGGGACGTCGTCCACTCGACGGGCAACGCCGAGGGCACGGGCGACCTGGTCACCGCCCAGGGCACGGTCCTCGCCACGGACCAGTCGATCACGGTCCAGAGCGAGTCCGGCTCGGGCACCGAGTCGCTGTCGGGTCTCATCGAGGTCGACGCGGACGTGGTCTCGGGCGACTCCGGCGGCCCGCTGCGCGACGGCGACGGCGACGTCGTCGGCATCGTGACGGCGGCTTCGCAGGGCTCCTCGACGATCACCGGGTACGCCATCCCGATCGATCACGCCCTGTCGATCGCCAAGCAGATCCAGTCGGGCACGGGGAGTTCCACCGTGCAGATCGGCCTGCCCGCCTTCCTCGGCGCGCAGATCTCGAGCACGGCGACCGGCACCGCGGGCGGCGTCACGATCGCCGGCACCGTCGAGGGCAGCGCGGCCGCGTCGGCCGGCCTCGTGGCCGGCGACGTGATCACCGCGATCGACGGGACGGCCGTGGCGGACTCGTCCGCACTCACGGCCGCGATCCAGGCTCACGACTCGGGCGACCAGGTCTCGGTCACCTGGACCGACACGGCCGGCACGTCCCACACCGCGACGGTCACGTTGGGCGACGGACCCGCCGCCTGATCCGAGATCGGGGACGGACGGGCCCGCGCCACCGGTCGGTGGTGCGGGCCCGTCCGTCCGTGTCAGTCGAGGCCGACGGCGTGGCGGAAGACGCCGGGACGCACGACGGTCGCCCCGAGGGCGGCCACCCGATCGGTGAGGCCCCGGTCGGCGGTCACGACGACGACACGGGGCGCCACGCCGGACACGTCGCGCAGGCCGCGCACGCGGGCCACGATCGCCGAGTCGCCGTCGGCCTCGGCACGGTCGACGGTCAGACCGGGGAACGTGTCGCCGACGGCCCGCGCCTCGCCTTCGACGACGGCGGTCGTCTCCGGCCACCGCCAGGTGGGTGCCCCGGGCGGTTCGGCGGCGGTGCCGTCCGCGAACGCCGCGGCGTCCGTCGGGGAGGCACTCCGGTCCGGCCCACTCGGCGCGACCGGCGTGTCGTCCCCTCCGCCGCCGGACGAGACCAACGACTCGGCCACTCCGTCCCGGGCGCCGCGCGAGAGGGTGTCCAGGAACCGGTTCGTGGCGCCGACGCGGTCGCGCCACCATCCGTCGGGTCGGGAGCCGAGGACGTTCGCGACGTCGACGACGACGTGCACATCGCTCCTGAGCTCGGGCCGGAGCCTCGGCCACGAGGCGGCGAAACCGGGGTGCAACGGGAGACCGACCACCTCGTCGGCGGGCACCCAGCCCAGGGCGATGCTCTCGGCGTCGGACACCACGGGTTCGAACGGACGCACGGCGCGGGCCACGACGGTCGTGTACGACCAGAAGCCGAGGTCGAGCTCGGCCGCGAACAGCAGTCGCAACGCGTCGCGCGGCACGGCTGCCTCTTCACCGCTCTCGCGCAGGGCGCCCTCGACCGCGCTCTCGCCGTGATGGCGGGCGCCGCCGGGCAGCCCCCACGTGCCGCCGAAGTGACTCCAGTCGGCCCGGTGCTGCAGCAGCACCCGGTCGTCGGGGTCGACGACGAGCAGACCCGCGGCCCCGGCGCGGCCCCAGAACCGACGTCCGTCGGGGGCCTCGACCCAGCCGTCCGCGGGCTCCTGCGTGTTCACACGGTCGAGCTTGCCACAGGGACGAGGAGGCGGTGCCCGCGTCGCGCGCAGGACGTCACGTCGACCGGTCGACGCGGTGGCGGGCGACCAAACCGACGGGGCGGGAGCTCCGAAGGCATGCATGGGGCTGGCCCGCGACCCGATGTCGGGCCAGCCCTCCCCCGGTTCCGGCACCGCGCCTCCTCGGGTCCGGTGTCGGGTCGAGCAGGTCAGGGCTGCTGCACGGAGAAGACGTTGTCGGCCGGGTCCGTGAACCAGGCGATGTCGGGGCCCCACCGCACGCCGCGCCTCCCGGCAGGCGCAGACGGAACGTCCTACCGTCGACGACGGTCTCGGTCTCGAGGCCGAGGACGTCGCGGGAGAAGGACGTGGCGGCGGGCACGTCGTCGACGCCGAACCCGGTCCAGCCGGACTGCGGACGGAACACGGTGGCCCCTCTCCGGCGCGGGACGGACGCCGGCTTCCCGCCCAGCGTGGACGCTGTCGGACGCGGGGCACCAGCCCCCGTCAGACGAACCGGATGGCCTGCTGCAACCGCGCCCGCACCTCGAAGACGTCCGAGATGCTCGTGCGGTCGCCGAGCTCGGGCCCGTGCCGCAGGACCTGCGGCAGCAGCGACCGGCGCACGACCCAGGTGCCGCCCGCGCGGCGCCCGACCTTCTCGAGGGCGGGAGCGAAGTCGTCGTCGGGCACGACGATCAACTGGGCCGTGAACGACACGCGGGTCTCTCGTCGGACGGCCCGGGCCTGACGCGTGAGGTCGCGGACGGGCTCTTCGTCGGCGGGGATGCCCCGACCGACGAGCTCGCCCCGGGACACCTGCACCTCGCTGCCCCAGTCGGAGGACTGGATCGCGAAGAGGCCCGACGGTCCGAGCACGACGTGGTCGAGCTTGCCCTCGGCACCCGCGTCGACGTCGCTCCAGATGGTGAAGCCGATGCCGAGCTCGGTGACTGCGGCCACGGTGGCCTCTTCGGCCATGGCGTCGGCCAGGACGTGACGGATCTCGGGAGGCGCGCTCCGGACGAGGCGCTCGTCGTACGGGTCGTCGAGCGGGACTCCCCGACCGACCCACTCGCGCATCAGGCCGAGGTACCGCTCGCGGTTCGCACCCCCGGGGTGACCGTGGACGCGGGCCTTGGGCTTGGAATCGGTGCGAGCCGGCTCGCGGGGCGGCGGTGACCAGCCGGGGGCACTCGACCCCGCGGACCGCGCGCTGCCCGTGGGAGCGGTGCTTCGTGAGCCCGACCCCCGGTCGTAGGCGGCGCGGGCCTCGGGTGTGCCCACCTGTTGCCAGGCGTGCTGCAGGTCGCGGAAGGCCTGAGCGGTGCCCCCGAGGTCGGGATGGGTCCGGCGGGCCAGCCGTCTGTAGGCGCGGCGCAGGTCGTCGGTCGACGCCGTCGACCGCACGCCGAGCACCTCGTAGGGCGTGGCGGAGGCGGGACTGGGCGTCACGACGGCGACATTACCGAACGTCCGCTGGACGTCCGATCGACGGCATCCGGGACGCGGTCGGCCCTGCGGTTCACCGCGACGGGGCGGCCGAGGAGTCCACGGTCGACGATCGGCGCACCGACCGGGCGACCCGCCAGGCGCGCCACCGGAGACGAGCGCGCCGGGCGAGTCGACGCACCCACTGGGTGATGCGGTGGGCGGCCGGGAACTCGGTGCCGAGCACGGCGACGCCGACGAAGACGATGAGCCAACCGGGCCCGGGCAGCGGGACGAGGACCAAGCCGACGACGACGATCAGAGCGCCGAGCAGCCCGACGCCGATCTTGTAGAGCAATCGGAGGCGCGGATGCCCGTCGAGCCGGAGTCGCATCCTCGCGTGACCGTCGCGCAGGGCACGGCGCCGCCTGCCGCGGTGCGGGCCGACCCCGCGGTTCTCGACCGGGGGCGCGCCGTCCGGGGTCTCGGGCTGCTCGTCCATGACGGCGACGTTAGGGGGCCTTCCTGTGAGCACCACGCCCCGCGAGGGGGTAGCCAGGGAACATGGATTACACACACCTCGGACGCACAGGGTTGTCCGTCTCCCGGGCCGTGCTCGGCACGATGAACTTCGGGCCGCAGACGACGGAGGACGACTCCCACGCGATCATGGACCGGGCGCACGAGCTCGGCGTCAACTTCTTCGACACGGCGAACGTCTACGGCTGGGAGAAGGGCGAAGGCATCACCGAACAGATCATCGGTCGGTGGTTCGCCCGCGGGGGTGGGCGACGGGAGAAGACCGTCCTCGCCACCAAGCTGTACGGCGACATGGGCGACTGGCCGAACGACGGGAAGCTCAGTGCGCTGAACATCCGACGTGCGCTCGACGCGAGCCTCAAGCGACTCCAGACGGACCACATCGACCTTTACCAGTTCCACCACGTGGACCGTGAGACCCCGTGGGACGAGATCTGGCAGGCGATGGAGGTCGCGGTCCAGCAGGGCAAGGTCCTCTACGTCGGCAGCAGCAACTTCGCCGGCTGGCACATCGCTCAGGCCCAGGAGGCCGCGAAGGCCCGGCACTTCACCGGTCTCGTGAGCGAGCAGTCGATCTACAACCTGATCGTTCGGGACGTCGAGCGCGAGACCCTTCCGGCCGCCCGGCACTACGGCCTCGGCATGATCCCGTGGTCGCCGCTCAACGGTGGCCTGCTCGGTGGCGTGATCGAGAAGACCGAAGAGGGGTCGCGTCGACTCGAGGGACGGAGCGCCGACTACGTCGCCGAGCACCGCGACCAGCTGGAGGCCTACGAGGCCTTCGCGCGGGAGATCGGGCACGCCCCGGGCGAGGTCGCCCTC
This sequence comes from Frigoribacterium sp. AP1, assembly GCF_056680555.1. Lineage (NCBI taxonomy): Bacteria > Bacillati > Actinomycetota > Actinomycetes > Micrococcales > Microbacteriaceae > Frigoribacterium > Frigoribacterium sp. AP1. The sequence goes on along the minus strand of NZ_CM155288.1, from coordinate 2,827,850 downwards.
GCGTGGCTGCTGCACCAGCCGGGCGTCACGGGACCGATCACGGGCCCGCGGACCATGGCACAACTGGAGTCGGCGGTCGCTGCCGTCGACGTGACGCTGGACGAGGCCGCGCTGGCGCGGCTGGACGAGATCTTCCCCGGGCACGAGACGTCGCCCGAGGACTACGCGTGGTGAACCGGAGGACGACATGAAGACCAGGACAATCGGAGACATGACGGTCAGCGCGATCGGCCTGGGCGGCATGCCCTTGTCGATCGAGGGCCGACCCGACGAGAAGCAAGGCATCGCCACCATCCACGCCGCACTCGAGCAGGGCATCACCCTGATCGACACGGCCGACGCCTACCACCAGGCAGGCAAGGACGAGGTCGGACACAACGAGCTGCTCATCGCCAAGGCGCTCAAGAGCTACCACGCCGACACCGACCAGGTGCTCGTCGCGACGAAGGGCGGGCACCTCCGTCCCGAGGCGGGAGCCTGGGCGCAGAACGGCGACCCGGCCTACCTGAAGGAGGCCGCCAAGGCCTCCGCGAAGCGGCTCGGCGTCGAGACGATCGGGTTGTACCAGTTCCACCGCCCGGACCCGGCGGTGCCCTACGCCGACTCGATCGGCGCCCTGGCGGAGCTGCTCGACGAGGGCGTCATCCGCATGGCAGGCATCTCGAACGCCACCCCCGACCAGATCCGCGAGGCGAACGACGTCCTCGACGAGCGCCTCGTCTCCGTCCAGAACCAGTACTCGCCCGCGTTCCGCTCGAGTGAGGCGGAGCTCGTGCTGTGCGACGAGATGGGCATCGCGTTCCTGCCGTGGAGCCCTCTCGGCGGGATCACGAACGCAGGTGAGCTCGGAGCGAAGCACGCCGTGTTCGCCGAGATCGCCAACGCCCGGCGGGTCACCCCCCAGGTGCTGACGCTCGCCTGGGAGCTCGCCAAGTCCGAACTCGTCGTCCCGATCCCGGGGTCGACCCGACCGCAGACGATCATGAACTCGGCCACGGCGACGTCGATCAAGCTCTCGGCCGACGAGATCCAGCGGCTCGACGCGGCCTGATCCCACCACAGGTGCGCCCGCCCCTCGGGGCGGGCGCACCGTCACGACCACCCCGAACGAACAGGAGACAGCCATGGCCGACGCCAACCTGACCCGCCCGTACGACATCATCGGCATCGTGCCCGAGTTCGAGCTCTCGAGCACGGACCTCACCGACGGGGGCGAGCTGCAACGAGCCCAGGTGAGCGGCATCATGGGCCCCGGCGGAGACGACGCCAGCCCCCAGCTGAGCTGGTCCGGCGCCCCCGAGGGCACCAAGAGCTACGCCGTCACCATCTACGACCCCTACGCCCCCACGGGCTCGGGCTTCTGGCACTGGGCCGTGGCCGACCTTCCCGCCACCACGACGTCGCTGCCCTCCGGTGCCGGTGACGACCAGGGCTCGGGTCTGCCCGAGGGTGCGATCCAGCTGCAGAACGACGGCGGGCTCGCCCGCTACGTCGGTGCCGCTCCGCCCGAGGGTCACGGACCGCACACCTACTTCGTCGCGGTGCACGCCCTCGACGTCGAGAAGATCGGGGTCGACGAGACCGCCAGCCCGGCGTACCTCGGTTTCAACCTGCACTTCCACACGCTGGCCCGCGCCGTGATCTCGGCGACCTTCGAGGTCCCGGCGGCCTGATCCGACACGCTCGACGTCGACACGACGACGCCCCGCCACGATCTCGTGGCGGGGCGTCGTCGTGTCGTGTCGTGTCGGTCAGGCTTCGCGGCCGCTCGGCATCTGCGTCTTGCGCGGGTCCGTCTCGGCGAGGCCGTCGAAGATCGACTCGATGCGCGACAGGACGTCGGCCTCGAGGGTCACTCCCGAGGCCTTCGCGTTCGACTCGACCTGCTCGGGACGCGAGGCCCCGATGATCGCCGAGGCGACGTTCTCGTTCGACAGCACCCAGGCCAACGAGAGCTGGGCCTGCGTGAGGCCCAGGTCGGCCGCGATCGGTTCGAGCTGGGCCACGGCGTCGAGGACGTCGTCGCGCAGCCAGCGCTCGATCATGCCCGCTCCGCCCTTCTGGTCGGTCGCCCGGCTACCCGCCGGCAACTCGGCACCGACGGTGTACTTGCCGGTCAGGACGCCTTGCGCGACGGGCGACCAGACGATCTGCGAGATGCCGAGCTCGGCCGAGGCCGGGACGACCTCGCCCTCGATGACCCGCCAGAGCAGCGAGTACTCGGGCTGGTTCGAGACGAGCTGGATCTTCAGCTCGCGGGCCAGGGCGTGCGCCTCGCGCAGCTGCTCGGCGTTCCACTCCGAGACGCCGATGTAGAGCACCTTGCCCTGGCGGACGAGGTCGGCGAAGGTCTCCATCGTCTCGTCGAGGGGCGTCTCGACGTCGTACCGGTGTGCCTGGTAGAGGTCGACGTAATCGGTCTGAAGGCGTGTGAGCGACCCGTTGATCGACTCGGTGATGTGTTTCCGGCTGAGCCCGGTGTCGTTGTGCCCCTTCGGTCCGGTGGGACCGTAGACCTTGGTGAAGATCTCGAGCGACTCGCGACGCTCACCCTTCAGCGCCTCGCCGAGGACCGTCTCGGCCTGGGTGTTGGCGTAGACGTCGGCCGTGTCGAACGAGCTGATGCCCACGTCGAGGGCCGCGCGGACGCAGCGCGTCGCCGTGTCGTTCTCGACCTGGGACCCGTGGGTGAGCCAGTTGCCGTAGGTGAGCTCGCTGACCTTGAGCCCGCTGTTGCCGAGGTATCTGAACTTCATGGACGACCCTTCTCGGTGGTGCCGCGTCGGTGCGACACCCCGTCGACGCTAGTCACCGGCTGCCCAGCCCGCCCGGTCGCCGAACCGTCCGGGCACGGTGAACCCCGACGGCGTGCGATGCCAGAACGCCCGCAACCGGAGGGGCCCGGCTCCGAGCGACCGGGTCAAACCGGTGGCCCAGGCGTCGACCGCGACCCGGTCGAGCTCGTCGTCGTCGACCGTCTGCCAGACGCACACCACCTGCCGCGCTCTCACCCGGAGTCCTTGATGCCGGAACAGGTCGACCAGTTCGTCGACGTCACGTCGCCGCGGCAGTCGCGGCACGTTGTGCAGACGACCGGCGGGGGCGACCTGCCGACCGTCGCCGTCGAGGAAGGCCAAGTGCACGACCTCGCGATCGCACCTCTCGGCGCACAACTCGGTCGCGTGGTCGAGCAACGCCCGGTCGTCGGCGTCGGGCCCGAGGACGGGGAGTCGGAGGAGGTCGGGATCGGGGTCGAAGGGTCGGGAGCCTCCGCGGACGCGCATGCCTCAGTCCACCGGGAGGAGGGGGCGGACGTCGGACGGGGTGCGACGCATCGGCGGATGGACCGTGAGGTCGCCGGGTTCGATCACCGCCAGGATCGCCGCGGCCCACCGCTGGTCGTCGCACGACGCCGTCAGCGACTCGTCGGTGCTCTGCCACACCAGCAGGACGGACGTGGCGTCGACCCAGGCCGCCACCTCGACGATGCGCAGGGCCAGGGTCTCGACCCCGTCACGGGTGGGCTCGACCGGAGAGCCGCCGAGCGCGATGGGCGGCGCGACGGGGACGCCGTCCGGCCCGAGGTAGATCCACAGCAGCGCGCGGTCGTCGCAGGGCTCGAGGCAGAACTCGTCGACGAAGTCCTCGAGCTGCTCGTCGGTGGGGTCGGGGGCGAGTACGGGTGGGTAGGCGTCGATGATCGTCATGGTCCGAGGCTGGCGGACCGCGCCGCGGTGAGGACCTGCCCGCACCCAGCCTGTGGAGGGGTCCGCTCCTCGTGGGACTGGGGAGGAGCCGACCGGGCGGGGACCGACGGACGCGACGTCCCCTGCGACCGCGCCCGCGCCTCCTGCACCGGATACGCTCGCCCGGTGGCGGTGATCGGGGAGTTCTTCGGTGGGGTGGGCCTGCTCGGGCGAGGGCTGCGACTGTGGGCGACGTCCCCACGGCTGATGCTGCTAGGTGCGGTGCCCGCCCTCGTCGTGAGCGCGGTCTTCGTGGCCGCCCTCGTCGTCGTCGGTCTCGCGGCAGACGACATCGCCCGCGCCGTGACGCCGTTCGCCGACGAGTGGCCCGAGTGGTCGCGCACCCTCGTGCGCCTCGGCGGAGGTGTCGCCGTGGCGGCCCTGGCCGTGTTGCTCGCGGTCGTCGCGTTCACCGCGGTGACCCTGCTCGTCGGCGACCCCTTCTACGAGCGCATCTGGCGCCGCGCCGAAGAGCGAGAGGGCGACCCGCCGGCCGACGTCGATCGCGGCTTCTGGCGCGGGCTCGCCCGGAGTGCCGGCGACTCGCTCCGACTGCTGCTGGCCACGGCCGGGGTGGGCGTCCTCCTGTTCGTCGGAGGATTCGTGCCGGTCGTCGGCCAGACCGTCGTGCCGGTCGTCGGTGCGCTGGTCGGTGGATGGTTCCTCGCGGTCGAGCTCACCGGCTACGCCTTCGACGCCCGGGGCCGCTCGCTCACCGAGCGCCGCCGCGAGCTCGCCGTCAACCGGGCGCGCACCCTGGGGCTGGGCACCGCGACCTACCTGCTGTTCTTCGTCCCGCTCGGGGCGGTGCTCGTCATGCCGGCGGCCGTCGCCGCGGCCACCCTCCTGGCCCGCGAGGTGACCGCCGGGCCGACCGGACCGACCACGTCGACGGCCGGGGCACCGCCCGCGACACCGACCGCCGGACCGACCCCACCGGCCGACGACTACCATCCCCCGGCATGACCACCCCCGCCACACCGACCAACCCTGCCGTCACCCTGCCCGACGGCCGAGTCGTCCCGGCCCTCGGCCAAGGCACCTGGAACATCGGCGACGACCCGCGCCGCCGCGACGACGAGATCGCCGCCCTGCGAGCCGGCCTCGACGCCGGCCTGACGATGGTCGACACCGCCGAGATGTACGGCGGCGGGCGGTCCGAGTCACTGGTCGGCGAGGCGATCGTGGGTCGCCGCGACGAGGTGTTCCTGGTCGGCAAGGTGTTGCCGAGCAACGCCTCGCGGCAGGGCACCGTCGACGCCTGCCACGCCAGCCTCCGGCGGCTGGGCACCGACCGCCTCGACCTCTACCTGCTGCACTGGCGCGGACGCCATCCCCTCGCCGAGACGGTCGACGCCCTGGAGGCGCTGGTCGCCGAGGGCGCGATCGGCGGCTGGGGCGTCAGCAACTTCGACGTCGACGACCTGCAGGAGTTGCTCTCGGTGCCCGGTGGCGAGAACGTCCAGACGAACCAGGTCCTCTACAACCTGGCCCGTCGCGGACCCGAGTTCGACCTGCTGCCCTGGGCACGCGAGCACGGCGTGCCGCTCACCTCCTACTCCCCCGTCGACGGCGGCGAGCTGCTCGGCCACCCCGTGCTCGAGCAGGTGGCGACCGACCTCGGCATCTCGTCGGCCCAGCTCGCCCTGGCCTGGGTGCTGCGCCTCGTGCCCGACCTGATGGTCGCCGTCAAGGCGGGCACGGCCGAGCACACGCTCGAGAACGCGGCGGCGCTGGCGGTCGACCTCGACGACCAGGCCTTCGTCCAGCTCGAGCGGGCGTTCCCCGCGCCGACGACCAAGGTGTCGCTCGAGATGCGCTGACCCGCGCCTCCCGGGCTCGCCTCCCGCTCACGCATGCGCCAGAGTGGAGGGACCAGCCCGGGTGACATCGACGTCGCCTGGACGCGAGCTCCAGAGGACACCGCATGATCATCGACAGAGCCGACGTGATCGTCACCAGCCCCGACCGCAACTTCGTGACGCTGAAGATCACGACGTCCGACGGCGTCACCGGCCTCGGCGACGCGACCCTGAACGGGCGCGAACTCGCCGTCGTCGCCTATCTGACCGAACACGTCGTACCCCTGCTGATCGGGCGGGACCCGGCCCGCATCGAGGACACCTGGCAGTTCCTCTACCGCAGTGCCTACTGGCGGCGCGGGCCGGTCACGATGGCCGCCATCGCCGCCGTCGACGTCGCCCTGTGGGACATCAAGGCCAAGGTCGCCGGCCTGCCCCTCTACCAACTGCTCGGGGGCGCCTCGCGCACCGGGTTGCTGACCTACGGCCACGCCTCGGGGAAGGACCTCGAGGAACTGTTCGACAGCGTCCGCGACCACCAGGAGCAGGGCTACAAGGCGATCCGCGTCCAGACCGGCGTGCCCGGCCTGAAGTCCATCTACGGGATCGCCTCGAACGCCACGTTCGACGCCAACAACGGCGTGCGCTACGACCACGAACCCGCCCAGCGTGGAGCCCTGCCGAACGAGGAGGACTGGGACACCCGCTCGTACCTGCGGCACGTGCCCACCGTGTTCGAGGCGGTGCGGGCCGAGTTCGGCCCCGAGATCCCCCTGCTGCACGACGGCCACCACCGCATGACCCCGATCCAGGCGGCGCGGCTCGGCAAGAGCCTCGAGCCCTACGACTTGTTCTGGCTCGAGGACGTCACCCCGGCCGAGAACCCCGAGGCCCTGCGGCTCGTCCGCCAGCACACGACGACCCCGCTGGCCATCGGTGAGATCTTCAACACCGTCTGGGACTACCAGCAGATCATCCGCGAGCAGCTGATCGACTACGTGCGCAGCGCCGTGACGCACACGGGCGGCATCACCCACCTGAAGAAGGTGCTCGAGTACGCCTCGCAGTACCAGATCAAGTCGGGCATGCACGGTCCGACCGACATCTCGCCCGTGGGCATGGCGGCCGCGATGCACCTCGGGCTCGCGATCCACAACTTCGGCATCCAGGAGTACATGAAGCACGGCGCGAAGACCGACGAGGTCTTCGAGCAGAGCTTCACCTTCGAGGACGGCATGCTGCACCCGGGCGAGCAGCCCGGCATCGGCGTCGAGCTGAACGAGCAGGCCGCCGCGGCGTACCCGTACGCACAGGCCTACCTGCCGTACAACCGTCTGGCCGACGGCACCGTCCACGACTGGTGACCGGGACGAGGAGGCGCGGCGCGGGCGAGCGCGTCGCTCACCCCTCGTAGGCCGCAGCCAGTTCGGCGATGACCAGCCGGTTCATGCCCATCATCGCGGCCATGGCCCGGGCGGCGCCCTCGGGGTCGGGTCCGCCGAGGTAGCGGTCCATCACCGACGGGACGACCTGCCAGGAGAAGCCCCAACGGTCCGTCACCCAGCCGCACCGCCCCTCCTGCCCGCCGTCCGCGGCGAAGGCGTCCCAGTAGTGGTCGAGCTCGTCCTGTGTCTCGACCGAGATCGAGAACGACGTGGCCTCGGTGGGCTTCGGACCGCCGTCGCCGCCGTTCAGCAGGCGGTACGGCTGGCCGTCGAGCTCGAGGTCGACGACGAGCGCCTGGCCCGCCATCGACGCGTCGGGGAAATCGTCGGGGTAGCGCGACACGTCGGTGACGCGCGACGACGGAAACAGGGCGACGTAGAAGTCCGCCGCGGTCTCGATGTCACGACCGAACCAGAGCGCGGGGGTGATGCGGGGCATGTCGCGCCTCCTCGAGGTGACCGGCGGCACCGTCCCCGCCTGGCGCTCAGGGTAGCCGCGCCGGGCGTCGAGGTCGAGAATTCACGACATGCCGCTCACCTACGGAGGTGAGCGGCATGTCGTGACATCTCGGGGAGGCGAGCCGGTGGGGTCAGCCCAGCAGGGCCTCGATCGGGCCGCGCACGAAGTAGACCAGGAAGCCCGCGGCCACGATCCACAGCAGCGGGCTGATCGTGCGGGTCTTCCCGGCGAACGCCCGCACGACCACCCAGCTGACGAAACCGACGCCGATGCCGTTCGCGATCGAGTACGTCAGCGGCATGGTGATGATCGTCAGGAACACCGGCAGTGCGACCGAGAAGTCGGTCCAGTCGATCTGGCTGATCTGCGACACCATCAGCGCGCCGACGATCACGAGGGCCGAGGCCGCGACCTCGAGCGGCACGACCTGGGTCAGCGGGGTGAAGAACATGGCGAGCAGGAACAGCGCGCCGGTGACGACCGAGGCGAATCCGGTCCGGGCGCCCTCGCCGATGCCCGAGGCGGACTCGACGAACACGGTGTTCGACGACGAGCTCGTCGCGCCACCGGCGACCGCGCCGACGCCCTCGACGATCAGGGCCGAGCGAAGGCGCGGGAAGGTGCCGTTCGCGTCCGCGACGTCGCCGGCCTTGGCGAGGCCGGTCATCGTGCCCATGGCGTCGAAGAAGTTGGTGAAGACGAGGGTGAAGACCAGCATGACGGCCGACAGCACGCCGATGCGGGCGAAGGCGCCGAAGCTGAACTGGCCGACGAGCGACAGGTCCGGCAGGGCCACGATCTGGGTGGGCAGCACCGGGGCGTTGAGGTTCCAGTCGTCGAGGTTCTGGCCGTTCGACGGCGGCACCTGGAAGATCGCCTGCAGGGCGATGGCGATGACGGTGGTGGCGACGATGCCGATGAAGATCGCCCCGCGCACCTTGCGGGCCATCAGCACCCCGATGACGAGCAGGCCGATGACGAAGGTGATCGTCGGCAGGGTCGCCACCGAGCCGGCGTCGCCGAGCTGCAGGGGCGGCGACGACGTGCCGCTGGTGCGGACGAAGCCCGAGTCGACCAGGCCGATGAACGCGATGAACAAGCCGATGCCGACCGTGATCGCCGTCTTGAGGGCGGCCGGAACGGCGGTGAAGATCATGCTGCGCAGGCCGGTCACGGCGAGGATCGTGATGACGAGCCCGTTGATCACCACGAGGCCCATGGCCTCGGGCCAGGTGACGTCCTGCACCACGTTGACGGCCAGGAACGAGTTGATGCCGAGGCCGGCGGCGAACGCGAACGGGAGGCGCGCGACGGTGCCGAAGAGGATCGTCATGACCCCGGCGGTGAGGGCGGTGACCGCGCCCACCTGACCGTTCTGCAGCCAGTTGCCGGCCACGTCCTTCGCCGCCTGGTCGGCGCTGAAGCCACCGAGGATCAGCGGGTTGAGGATGACGATGTAGGCCATCGTGACGAACGTGACGACGCCACCGCGGATCTCGCGCGCCCAGCTCGAGCCGCGCTGCGTGATCTCGAAGAACCGGTCGAGGGTGCCCCCGACTCCGGGTCTCGGCGGCGTGGTGGCGGGGGCGTTCGTGGCCATGGCGATGCGTCTCCGGTGAGATCGGATGTCGAGGGGGAAGAGAACAGGATAGGGCGTGCCGGGGTGCACGCTGCAACGCCGCCCACCGCCTCTCGACCGCCGAGGCGCTCGGGAGACTAGGAGGCGCGGTGCACGCCGAGCGCCCGTGTCACCAGGGGCACCTGCAACGGCAGCCGGACGAGGGTGACGGCCGTGCGCCCCGTCGTGGCCCGCTCGCTCTTCACGGCGCGCAGGGCCATCGAGACGTTCGCCGGGAAGACGGCCACGAACAGCGCGGCGGCGGCGAGCCCGCCGACCGGACGCGTCCTCGGAGCGAGGAGGGCGGCGGCGATGCCGACCTCGGCGAGACCCGAGCTGATCGTCCAGAACCGGGCCGGTCCGGGGACGCTCCTCGGGACGACCGCGTCGTAGACCGCGGGCTTGGCGAGGTGCAGGAGGCCGGAACCGCCCAGGATCGCGGCGAGTACGCGGGCGTCCCGACGGGCGGCGGACTTCTGGCGGCGTGTGGGGCGGTGACTCATGCGACCATCTTGCGCGCGCCTCCCGGGGTGGGGTGTGGGCGGCGCGCCGGGACGGCCGGGCGGCTCGAGCGCACGGCCCGGGTCAGACGGCGCGGCTGACGCCCCGGCTGGTGATGGCCGACATGAGGGCGTCGACGGGCTCGCGGGCGGCGCCCGGGTTGGCGACGAGCACGTAGTCGACGTCACCGAGGGTGGGCAGCGAGAACCGGTCGCTGACCTTGACGAGGTCGGTGGGGATGAGCGAGAACGGGAACACGGCGACCCCCATGCCGGCGCGCACGGCGGCGAGGACGCCGTTGACGTCGCGCGTGTTGCAGGTGATCCGCCAGGTTCGGCCGGCGCGCTCGAGGGCGTCGATGGCCATCTGCCGGCTGAGGCTCGGGGCCTGGTACGCGATGAGCGGCACGGGCTGGCCGGGCTCGACGACGAGCTTCTCCTGGCCGATCCAGACCATGGCGTCGCCGGCGACGCGCGTGCCCTCGTCGGACTCGCCCGCGGTCTGCTTGACGAAGATCAGGTCGAGGTGGCCGGCGGCCAGTCGGCGGCGCAGGGGTGCGGACTGGTTGACGGTGAGCTCGAGGTTGATCTGCGGGTAGAGCTGGCGGAAGTGGCGCAGGATGCGGGGCAGCTGGGTGATGGCGAGGTCGTCGGCCGCACCGAAACGCAGGCGGCCCCGCATGGCCGAACCGCTGAAGTAGCTCTCGGCGGCGGCGTGCGCGGCGAGGATGGTCCGCGCGAAGCCGGCCATGGCGTCGCCGTTGTCGGTCAGGCGCACGTCGCGGGTGTCGCGGGCGACGAGCGTTCGGCCGGCGGCCTTCTCGAGCCGGCCGACCTGCTGGCTGACCGTCGGCTGGCTGATGCCGAGGCGCTGCGCGGCCCGGGTGAAGCTGCGTGTCTCGGCCACGACGAGGAACGTCGCGAGCAGCGTGGGGTCGTACACCGCGCCTCCTTCGTCGTGCCGGCTCGAGACCTCGTCATTCACGAAGCCAATGCGATTGATCATCCCCCACCGGGGTCCGAATGACCAGGCCGACCCTACCGTTGATGCAGACCGTGAACCGAACCACCAGCGCAGGAACGTGATGTCCGCCCCGCCCCGCACCGACTTCCCCCCGACCGCCCCCCTTCCGATCAGCACCGCCCGCCCGCCGTGGCGGCACACCTTCATCGCCCTCAGCGTGCCGAACTTCCGCCTCTGGACGGCGGGCAACGTCGTGGCGATGACCGCCGGGTGGATGCAGCGCATCGCCCAGGACTGGCTCGTGCTCGAGCTGACCGGCAGTGCCACGGCCGTCGGCATCACGGTGGCGATGCAGTTCGCCCCGATGCTCTTCTTCGGCCTGCTCGGCGGAGTGATCGTCGACCGCTTCTCGAAGCGCGCCCTCATGCTCGTCACCCAGAGCGTCTTCGCCGTGCTCAGCCTGGGGCTCGCCGCCCTGACCCTCGCGGGCGTGGTCGAGGCCTGGCACGTCTTCGCCATCGCCTTCGCCACGGGTCTAGTGACCGTCGTCGACAACCCGGCCCGCCAGGTGATCGTCACCGAGCTCGTCGGCCACACGCACCTCCGCAACGCGATCAGCGTCAACTCGAGCGTGTTCCAGCTCGGCGGCATGGTCGGCCCCGCGATCGCCGGCGTGCTGCTGTTGGCGGTCGGCGCGGGCTGGGCCTTCGTCGTCAACGGCGTCGCCTGCCTGGTGGTCGTCGTGATGCTGACGATGCTGCGGACGGCACAGATGACCCGCGTCGCCTCGTCCGCGCGAGGCCGCGGTCAACTGCGGCAGGGTCTCGCCTACGCCCGCTCGAAGCCCACGATCGTCGTGCCCGTGCTGCTCGTCGGCGTCTACGCCGTCTTCGGTCTCACGATGCCCGTGCTGCTGGCGTCGTTCGCGGCGGACGTCTACGACGTCGGGCCGGGTGGCTACGGCCTGTTCAACTCGATGATCGCCGTCGGGGCGCTGACCGGCGCCCTGCTGTCGACGCGGCGTGCGACGATCCGGCTGCGCACCATCGTGCTGGGCGTGCTCGTCACAGGCGTGCTGCAGGCCGTCGCCGGGTCGATGCCGTCGCTCGTGCCGTTCGCCGTCGTGCTCGTCGGGGTCGGGCTCGCCTCGCTGCTGTTCTTGACGGCCGCGAACCAGTTGGTGCAGATGTCGAGCAACATCGCGATCCGGGGGCGCGTCATGTCGCTGTACATCCTCGTGCTGCTCGGCGGGCAGGCGATCGGCGGGCCGCTCATGGGCGTGATCGTCGAGACGTTCGGCACGCACGTCAGCATGATCGTCTCGGGCGGCGTGCCGGCCGTCGCCGCCGCCGTGACGGCGCTGGTGCTCGCCCGCCGGGGGCAGCTGACGCTGCAGGTGCGCACCCGCTGGCACGTTCCCGTAGTCACGATCGAGCAGCGCTAGGCGGGGCCGGCGTCAGGGCCGCGTGCCGCGGGTGAGAGCCGCGACGACGTCGCCCATGAGATCGCCGGCGGCCTGCTCGCCCGTGGCCGGCCAGTCGAAGGCGACGCCGAGGGTGATGCAGATGAGCACCCGGGCCAGCGTGCGCGGTTCGAGCCCGGTCACCTGGACGGCCTGCCCCTGGAAGACCTCCTCGACGAGACCGTGCAGGGCGTCGAGCACCTCACGGCGCTGACGGACGAAGTCGGCCATCACCTCGGGGTGCGCGAGGGCGTGGGCCCGGAACTCGCTCATCAAGGCGAAGTCCTCGACCTGTCCGGGGCCGTAGGGCGCGAACGCCGTGCCGATCTTCTCGGGCAACTGGTCGAGCGAGGTGCCCGGGAAGAACATGCCCTGCAGGGCGTCGAGGGCACCGTCGGTCTCGCGACGCATGAGGCTGCGGACGAGATCGTCCTTCGAGGAGAAGTTCGAGTAGACCGCGCCCTTGCTGAACCCGGCGGCCCGCGCGACGTCGTCGAGGGTGGTCGCGTGGACCCCGCGTCGCGAGAACAGGTCACCCGCCGCGTCGAGCAGTCGTTGCTTGACCTCGGCTCGTGGGATGCGGGGAACCGGAGCCCCGGCGCTGGTGGCCATGCAGCGACCCTAACGGGTGCGGGTGATCCTCAGAAGTCACCCGCACCGCCCCCGGAGAAGCCCCATACCGGCGGGTATCGAAGCGCTACCATCGTGATCGCCTGGTGAACCCGAAGCATCAGGAGACCGCGCGGGTGCGCGACCGTCCGACCCTCACCACGTCGTCAGGTCGGGCGCGCACCCCGCACCCCACCCGTCGTCCGGGGTCGTCCCCGAGGGCGCGACCCGCGCCTCCTGGTGTCGACCGCGACCAGCGTCAGATCGCGGTGCGTCGCGCCGAGCCCCCGAAGCCGATCGAGACGTCGAGGCGCCAGGCCTTCGGCTCACCCGACACGTGGGTCGTGCCCACGAAGCGCAGCCGGTCGCCGGCGCCGAGGCTCAGCACCCCGTGCACGTCGAGGTTCTCGCCGAGCCGGAAGACGATCTCGTGCTCGTCGAGCAGCTCGTCGTCGACCGTGGCGCCGAAGGTGGCGCCGTCGAACTTCACCGGCACGTCACGGAACACCAGTGACGGCGGCTCGTCGGACCAGTCCGCGACCTCGGGCACCCGCCCCGCGACGATGCGGGCGTCCACGACGCCGTCGTCTCCGAGCGTGACCGAGGAGGCGCGCAGGTCGATGCCGAGGTCGTCACCGTCGATGCGAAAGCGGTTCTCCACGGTCCCACGCTACCCAGCACGGGCCCCGGGTGGAATGGCCGGGCCGGGTCCGGGGTTCGCCCGGTCATGAAGAAGCGCATCGGGTTCCTGTCGTTCGGTCATTACCAGGACGTGCGCGGCTCGGCGACGCCGACCGCCCGGGAGGCGCTGGTCCAGTCGATCGAGCTGGCCGAGGCCGCGGAGGAGATCGGCGTCGACGTGGCCGCCGTGCGCGTGCACCACTTCGTGCGCCAAGCCGCCAACCCGTTCCCGCTGCTCGCGGCGATGGCCGCACGCACGAGCCGCATCGAACTCGGCACCGGCGTCATCGACATGCGCTACGAGAACCCGCTCTCGATGGCGGAACAGGCCGCGGCCGCCGACCTGATCAGCGCGGGTCGCCTGCAGCTCGGCGTCAGCCGTGGATCACCCGAGCCCTCCCTGCGGGGCTATAAGGCGTTCGGCCACGTCCCCCTCGAGGGTGAGAGCGACGCCGACCTCGCCCGCCGACACACCGAGCTGTTCCGCGCGGCGATCGACGGCGCCGACGTCGCCGAATCCGACCCGAAGATGACCGGCTGGTCGCACGGCCTCTCGGTCGAGCCGCACTCCCCCGGCCTCGGCGAGCGCATCTGGTGGGGGTCGGGCAGCCGCTCGACGGCCGTCTGGACGGGCGAGCAGGGCATGAACCTGATGAGCAGCACCCTGTTGACCGAGGACACCGGGGTGCCGTTCGACGAACTGCAGGCCGAGCAGATCGCGCTGTACCGCGAGGCCTACCGCGCCGCCGGTCACACGCGTGAGCCTCGGGTGTCGGTCAGCCGCAGCGTCATCCCGATCACCACCGACGAGGACCGTCGCTACTTCGGTGTCCGCGCCCAGGCCGACTCGCAGGACCAGGTCGGGCTGCTGGACGGCGTCCAGTCGCGGTTCGGCAAGAGCTACGTGGGCGAACCCGACGTCATCGCCGAGCAGTTGGCGGCCGACGCCGCGGTGCGGGACGCCGACACGATCCTGCTCACCGTGCCGAACCAGCTCGGGGTGGCCTACAACGCCCGCCTGCTGCAGACGGTGGCCGACCACGTCGCCCCGGCGTTCGGCTGGGAGCCGAACCTGGCCCGCGCGAGCTGAGCCGCGCCTCCTCGGCTGCCGTCGCGGGCTGCGGTAGACAAGGGGTCATGTTCACCGACCTGCCCGAGCCCGCCCTGCGGGAGTACCGCAGCACCCAGACCGACCCCGACGACTTCGACGAGTTCTGGGCGACGACGCTCGCCGAGACCCGGGCGCACCCCCTCGACCTGCGGGTCGAACCGGTCGACACGGGGCTGACGACGGTCGACGTGTACGACGTGACCTTCGCCGGGTGGGCGGGTCAGCCCGTTCGGGCCTGGCTGCGCGTGCCCGCCGGAGCGGAGGGACCGTTGCCGACGGTCGTCCAGTTCGTCGGCTACGGCGGCGGACGCGGCGCCGCCGTCGAGAACCTGTTCTGGTCGTCCGCCGGGTTCGCCCACCTGCAGATGGACACCCGGGGTCAGGGCTCGGGGTGGAGCCTCGGCGCCACCCCCGACCCCGACGGTTCGGGCCCGGCCCACCCCGGCGTCATGACGCGGGGCATCGACTCGCGGGAGACGTACTACTACCGGCGGGTGTTCGCCGACGCCGTCCGGGCCGTCGAGGCCGCGCGCGAGCTCGACGTCGTCGACGCGTCCCGGGTGTCCGTCGTCGGCGGCAGCCAGGGCGGCGGCATCGCCCTCGCCGTGGCCGGACTCGTCCCCGACCTCGCCGCCGTCGCGGCGTACGTGCCGTTCCTCTGCGACTTCCGGCGGGCGACCGTCATCACCGACGCCGACCCGTACAAGGAGATCGGACGCTACCTGGCGGTCCACCGACACCGCGCCTCCTCGGTGCACGACGTGCTCGCCTACTTCGACGGGGTCAACTTCGCGAAGCGGGCCACGGCCCCGGCCCTGTTCACGACGGCGCTGATGGACCCGACCTGCCCGCCGTCGACGGTGTTCGGCGCCTTCCACGCGTACGCCGGGGCGGCCGACATCACGGTCTGGCCGTACAACGGGCACGAGGGCGGCGGGTTCGAGGACGACCTGTCGGCGCTCGCCCTGTTCCGCCGCGCCGGGGCCTGAGTCCGCCTGCGCACCACAGGACGCCGTCGAGTGGACACGACACCGCGACGTGCAGCGGTGCCGTGTCCACTCGGTGGCGTCCCGGGCGGGAACACGGCGGGGCCGGGTCTGGTTGGCTCCGGGCATGAAGTCGATCGTGTACTCCGAGACCGGACCCGCCCCCATCGTGCTGCAGCTCGTCGACCGCGACCTGCCCGAACCCGCCGCCGGCGAGGTGCGGGTACGCGTCGTGTTCTCGGGCGTGAACCCCACCGACTGGAAGTCCCGCGCGGGCGGCGGCCCCGGCGAGTCGCTGCCGTTCCCCGAGGTCACGCCGAACCAGGACGGCTCGGGCGTCGTCGACGCCGTCGGCGAGGGCGTCACCGGCCTGTCGGTCGGCGACCGCGTCTGGACCTACCTCTCGGCCCACCAGCGCCCCACCGGCACCGCGCAGGAGTTCACCGTCCTGCCCGCCTCGCGCGTCGTCCCGTTGCCCGACGGCGTCGGCCTCGACGTCGGCGCGAGCCTCGGCGTCCCCGCCATGACCGCCCACCGCGCGCTCACCGTGTGGGAGGACGGCCCGAGCCGCCTGACCCCCGGCAGCCTCGACGGCGCCGTCGTCCTCGTCGCCGGCGGCGCGGGTGCGGTCGGTCACGCCGCCATCCAGCTCGCCGGCTGGGCGGGGGCCACGGTGATCACGACGATCAGCAACGACGAGAAGGCCGCGCTGGCCACCGCCGCCGGCGCCCACCACGTCGTGAACTACCGCACGGGCGACGCCGCCGCCGAGATCCGTGAGCTTGCCCCCGACGGGGTCGACGTCGTCGTCGAGGTCGCGATCTCGCAGAACGCGGACCTGCTGTCCGAGGTCGTCGCGCACCGCGCCTCCGTGGCGATCTACGCCGACAACGGCGGCGACACGACGACCATCCCGATCCGCGCGAACATGATCACCAACACCCGGTTCCAGTTCGTCCTGCTCTACACCGTGGGCGAGGAGGCGCTGCAGGCGGCCGTCGAGGACGTCACCGCGGCCCTGCGCGACGGCGTCCTGCCGGTCGGTGACGCCGCCGGCCTGCCGCTGCACACCTTCCCGCTCGCCGAGACCGCGGCAGCGCACGAGGCCGTCGAGGGCGACGTGGTCGGCAAGGTGCTGATCGAGGTCTCCGCCGAGTAGTCCAAGCGGCGCGGCGTCGAAGCGGCGCGGCGTCGAAGGGCGCGGCGTCGAAGGGCGCGGCGCGGGTGGCGGGCGGTGCTGGTTAGGCTCGCGGGGTGACCGACGCCACCCGCCGACCCGCGCCTCCTGCCCCTCCCGTCCCGCTCAGCCCGGTGCAGGCCGACGCCGTCCGTCGGGGGATCCTGCCACCCGTCGAGGAGATCCGACACGGCGTCTGGTCGGTCGCGTTCGAGTTCGGCGGCGGCATCGACGACCACTCGCTGGGCTACGTCGTCGAGGGCTCGGAGGGCGCCCTGACGGTCATCGACCCCGGGTGGGGCACCGACGGCAACCTCGACCGCCTCGAGAGCGCCCTCGCCGAGGTCGATCACTCGCTCGCCGACGTCGACCTGATCGCCGTGACGCACCTGCACGCCGACCACCTGGGCGGCGCCGAGGCGTTGCGCCGGGCCTCCGGCGCCCGGATCGCCCTGCACGCCGCCGAGCAGCGCGCGCTGGCCGAACGCACGTCCGACGCCGTGGCCGCCGACGCCGACATCGCGCGCTGGGGCGCGCCGGGAGACGACCAGGAGGCGCTGGTCGCCTCCTGGGGATCGGGTCGCCACCTGCCCGCGGTCACCGCCGACCTGCTGCTCGGCGACGGCGACGTGCTGCCGATCGCGGGTCGGCTGCTGCGTGCCGTGCACACCCCGGGTCACACCGCGGGCCACCTCTGCTTCGTCGAACCCGAGCAGCGGCTCGTCTTCACGGGCGACCACGTGTTGCCGCGCATCAACCCCGGGATCGGCCTCGGCGGACGCACCGGGACGAACCCTCTGACGGACTACCTCACGTCACTCGACCGCATGGTGGCGCTCGACGTCGCCGGACCCGACGCCTTCGAGGTCTGCCCCGGGCACGAGTACCGCTTCGTCGGCCTCCGCGGGAGGGCCGAGGCCCTGATCGCGCACCGGGCCGACCGCAGCCGTGACGCCGCCGCCGCCCTGGACGCGCTCGACCGGCCGACGGTCTGGCAGGTCGCCGAGCGCATGTCGTGGAGCGGCGGCATCGCCTCACTGCACGGCTACCGGTTGGGCTCGGCGCTCGCCCAGACCGAGTGGCACGTGCAGGACCTCGGCCGCGCCGACGAGCTCCGGCCCGCCTGACACCTGCCCGAGGACGTCGCGAGGCGACCGGCCTACTGTCGAGCGCGGCCCCGAGGGACGCACCGCGCCTCCTGCCCGGACCGCCACCACGACCGAGGAGAGACATGAGCACGACCACGACCCCCACCCGCACCGCCCTCGTCCTGGGCGGCGGCGGCATCACCGGCATCGCGTGGGAGCTCGGCGTGCTGTCGCGGCTGCTCGAGGCGGGGGTGCCCGTGGACGACGCCGACCTCGTCGTGGGCACCTCGGCCGGGTCGGTCGTCGGCACGATGGTGCGGCTCGGCCGCGTCGACGAAGGGTTGCGCGAGCAGTTCGAGGCCGTCACGGAACTGCCGTCGGGCTCGATCGACCCCGACGTGTTCCAGCAGACGCTCGGTCAGGCCCTCGCCGGGGCGACCGGCCAGCAGGAGGCGCGGGCCCGGATCGGCGCGTTGGCGCGCGAGACGCCCGTGGTCGCGGACGAACCCGAGCTCGTCACGACGATGCGGGACCGCTTCGGAGGCGCCGCCTGGCCGGACGCGGCCCTGACCGTCTGCACCGTGGACGCCACCGACGGCACGTTCCGCCCGCTGGACGCCGATTCAGGTGTCGACCTGTACCGCGCCGTGGCCGCGAGTTGCTCGGTGCCCGTCGTGTGGCCGACCGTCGAGGTCGACGGCCGCCCGACCATGGACGGCGGCGTCCGCTCGGGCACCAACGCCGACCTGGCCGACGCCTACGACCGGGTGCTGGTGCTGTCGTGCGGCCCCGAGCTCGACGTGTCGCCGCTCGGCCCGACCCTGCCGCAGGTCGTCGCCGCCCGACGCGCCGCCGGTCGGGACGTGCTGGTCGTCGAGGCCGACGCCGAATCCCTGCAGGCGTTCGGCACCGACGTCCTCGCCACGAGCACCCGGCGTCCGGCCGCCGAAGCCGGTCGCCGGCAGGCCGAGGCCGTCCTCGACGACGTCCGCGCCTTCTGGACGGGTGGCGTCGCCTGACCTCCGACGGGCAGACCGCGGGGACGGCGGGCCGGTACCCTCGGGAAGTGACCACCGCCTCTCCCACGCTCCGCATCGCCCTCGTGTCGCTGCACACGTCCCCCGGTGCCGAGCCCGGGTCGGGTGACGTCGGCGGCATGAACGTCGTCGTGCGCAACCAGGCCGAGGCGCTCGGGGCCGCGGGGCACGAGGTCGAGATCCTGACCCGTCGCTCCTCGCCCGACGAACCCGCGAGCCTGGCCTTGTCGCCCGGGGTGACCCTCCGGTTCCTCGACGCCGGCCCGGCCGAGCCCGTCACCAAGGGGCGCAACGAGCTCTTCGTCGACGAGTTCCGCGACCGGCTCGCCGAGCTCGGGCCGTGGGACGTCGTCCACTCGCACCACTGGTTCTCGGGCATGGCCGCCCTGCCCGTGGCCCGCGCCCTCGGCGTGCCCCACCTGCAGAGCTTCCACTCGATCGCCGCCCACGACTCGACCCCCCTCTCGCACGGCGAACGCGCCGAGTCCCCGGGGCGTCTCGCCGGCGAGGAGATGCTCGCCCGTGAGTCGGACGCGGTCGTCGCCATCAGCCACGCCGAGGCCGAGACCGTCACGTCCCGGCTCGGCGGCCGGGCCGACCGGGTCCACGTCGTCCTGCCGGGCGTCGACGCCGAGCTGTTCCACCCCGCGGCGGCCGACCACCCCGCGCCGGCCCGCCCCTACGTCGTCGTGGCCGGTCGGCTCGAACCCCTCAAGGCTCCCGACCTCGCCATGCGGGCCGTGGCGGCCGTGCCCGCCGAGGTCCGCCCCGAGCTCGTCATCGCCGGGGGCGCCTCGACCGAGTTCGCCGGCTACGAGTCCGAGCTGGGCGCCTTGAGCGACGAACTCGACCTCACGGTGCACTTCCTCGGCCCACGCTCGCGGCCGGGCCTCGCCGCGCTGCTGCGCGACGCGTCGCTGGTGCTCGTGCCCTCGCACTCCGAGACCTACGGGCTCATCGCCCTCGAGGCCGCGGCCAGCGGCGTCCCCGTCATCGCCGCGGCCTCGGGCGGGCTCCGCGAGTCGGTGGTCGACGGCGTGACGGGCATCGTGCTCACGCTGCGTGATCCGCAGACCTGGGCCCGGGCCCTGACGCAGGTGCTCGCGGACGCGGGGCTGCGCGAACGACTCTCGCGCGCCTCCCGGTCCCACGCGCTCGACCACCCGTGGTCGCGCTCGGCCGACGACCTCGTCGGCGTCTACTGCGGCTTGTCGGCCCGCCAGGGGTCGCCCTGCGTCGCGGCCTCGGCCTGACCACTCCGCCGCTCGGGCGCACGCCCCGGCACCAGCCCGTCGACAGGGGCCGGGCCTAGGCTCTGACCGTGCCGCGCCGAGGCGTCGGCACATCCCCGAGCAGACCGCCCGACCACCACAGGAGGCCACCGATGACCGACGACACCTTGCTGCAGACCCTCATCGAGCAAGAAGAGCGTCTCGTCTTCCGGCGGTTCACCCTCGACGTCGCCCTCGACCTGGGCGCCCACCTGCTGGCCGAGGCCCGGCGCCGTGACCTCGCCGTCGCCGTCACCGTGCGGCACGGTCGGCAGCGGGCCTTCCACGCGGCCCTGCCCGGCAGCAGCCTCGACAACGACGAGTGGCTCGACCGCAAGGCCCGCGTCGTCGAGCGGTACGGGCAGAGCTCGTACCGGGTGGGCGAGTCGTTCCGTGTGCAGGGCGGCAGTTTCGACGAGAAGTCGCGCCTCGACACCGGCCTCTACGCCGCGCACGGCGGGCTGTTCCCCGTCCGCGTCGTGGGCGTCGGCGTCGTCGGCTCGGCCGGCGTCTCGGGCCTGCCCCAGGCCGACGACCACGCGTTCGTCGTCGACGTGATCGAGGACTTCCTCGACCACGGCTACGACGCCTGATCCCACCGCTCGAGCACCACGTGGACGACCCGACCGCAGGAGGCGCGGTGCCGGCCCCCGACTCCCCCTCCGACGACGAGGTGGCCGCCTCGCTCCGCGCCCTCGTCGAGCACGCGGCCGCCGACCTGGCCGCCCGCGAGGCGCGCACCGAGGCCCTCGCCCGGTACAAGCCCGCCCGGCGCATCGTCGTGGTGAAGACGGCGGAGTCGCTCGAGCCCGCCGGACGCGCCTGGCGCCTCGGGGTGCTGTTGCTCGGCACCGACGGCCGCGTCTTCGAGACCGGTCGGATCACGCGGGCCGTGACGCCGACCCGCTCGCAGCACCTCTCCGCCCAGGTGGAACAGCGCAAGGCCGAACGGCGCGCGGCGGTCCGGGGCCACTTCGCCGAGGGCGAGGTCGTGAACTACGCGTACGAGCCGGTGGACCTGTCGACCGGGGCGTTGCAGGCGGGCGAGCAGCGCCTCCTCGTCCGCGACGGGCGTGCGCTCGTGCGGTGGGGCACGGCGGCCGACGAGGTCCGCGACCTCGCCGCGTACCTCGCCGACCGCGCCGAGCTGCTCTAGCGGGCCGTCTTCTGCGCGGCCGTCTCCCGCGCGGTCGGCGCGGGTGCGGGCTCGGCGGGCTCGACGTCGAGGAAGGGCAGGTCACCGAGGTCGATGTTCGGGTTGGCGTCCTGCGAATCGACCAGCTCGTGCGCCTCGGCCTCTGTGGCCACGCTCGGCATCGAGCCGGGCAGCGGGCGCTGCGACGACTCCTTCATGAACCAGACCGCCACGGCTCCGACCAGCGAGGTCGCCATGAGGAAGAACGCCGGCACGAGCTCGTTGCCCGTCGCCTGCAGCAGCGCCTGGATGATCAGCGGCGTCGTCCCGCCGAACACGGCGATCGCGACGTTGTACGACACACCCATCGCGCCGTAGCGGCTGGCGGTCGGGAACAGCGCGGGCAGCGACGACGCCTGGCTCGACACCCAGAGCGCCACGCTGACGGCCAGCAGCGAGAGTCCGGCGAGCGTCGTCGCGATGCTGCCGAGGCCGATCAGCAGGAACGCCGGCAGGGCGAGAAGCAGCACCGACGCGGCGCCGAGCCACATGACGGGTCGACGACCGATGCGGTCGCTGAGCCGGCCGGCCACCGGCAGGAGCAGGGCGAGCAGCACGAGCACCGGGATGGTCAGCAACGTGCCGTGCAGCGGGTCGTAGCCGAGCGAGTCGGTCAGATAGGTCGGCATGTAGCTGGTCAGCGCGTAGCCGACGGTGTTGGACGCGGCGACGAGGCCGATCGCGATGACGATCGGGCGCCAGTGCTGTCGGATCAGCGCGAGGGTGTTGCGCGGACGGCCCTGGGCGTCGGCGATCTCGCCGACCTTGCTCTCTTGCGCGTCCTGGGTCGCCTGGAACGCGGGCGACTCCTCGATCTTCAGGCGGAAGTAGATCGCGACGACCCCGAGCACGCCGGCCAGCAGGAACGGCAGGCGCCAGGCCCAGTCGAGCATCTGCTGCTCGGTGGTCAGCAGCTGGAGCACCGACACGACGGCGGCGCCGAGCGCGAAGCCGAGGTAGCTGCCGAGGTCGAGGATGCTCGCGAAGAAGCCGCGTCGCTTGTCGGGGGCGTACTCGCTGACGAAGGTCGTCGCCCCGGCGTATTCGCCGCCGGTCGAGAAGCCCTGCAACAGCTTGAGCACGACGAGGGCGATCGGGGCGAGGGCGCCGATCGCGGCGAAGTCGGGCAGGACGCCGATCAGGAAGGTGGCGCCCGCCATCAGGATGAGCGTGGTCGCCAGCACCTTCTGGCGTCCGACCCGGTCGCCGAGGCGCCCGAAGACGACCCCGCCGAGCGGGCGGGCGACGTAGGTCGAGGCGAAGACGCCGAGGCTGAAGAGGATCTGCAGCGACGGGTCGGCCTCGGGCAGGAAGACCCGGCCCATCGTGACGGCGAGGTAGCCGTAGACGCCGACGTCGTACCACTCCATGGTGTTGCCGACGACGGTGCCGCCGATGGCGCGCTTCATCATCGCCGGGTCGACGACGGTGACGTCGTCGACGCGTAGACGCCTCGGACTCCGCCGTCCGGAGGCGCGGGTCGGGCGGTCGGGACGGGTCTCGCGGGCAGGGGTGGGTGGGGTTCCCATGAACGACGTTCCTCTGGATCTCGGGCGCCGGTCGGTCGGACGGGCGCCTCGGCGATCGAGCTGCGGAGGGGCGGTGCCCGGCTGCCGCGGCCCGAGTGGTCGGGTCGACGGGCGGCAACGTTACCGGCATCCCGACGGCGCATTGCCAGCGCATTCGGAGGGAGGCTCACCGACCGCCCAGCCCACGGGCATCGTTCGTGCACCGAGATCGCCTAGTGTCGAGGTCGACTTTCGTGCCGGGGGTGCGTCGGTGCCGTGCCGCTGGCCGACCCCTCCGCCGTCCGACCCGACCCCGCTGGAGGACCCCCGTGCGCCGCGTGCTGATCGCCGTCTCCGTCGTCTTCGGCGTGGGGCTCGTCGCGTTCGTCGTCGCGATCGCCATGGTCGTCTCGGCCCTCACCGCGCCCCGCGACGACGACGTCACGGCGATCACGTCGACGCCGGCCCCGGTCTGTCCCGAGGTCGACCCGGTGATGGTCGGCGACATCGAGGTGCCGGCGGGGCCCGTCGCCGGCTACTGCCAGGACCGTCTGGTGAACGCCGCCTACATCATGCTGGCGGCGCGGGCCCAGGGCATCGGCGAACACACCCAGGCCATCGGCGTCATGACCGCGATGGGCGAGTCGAGCCTGCGGAACATCGACTACGGCGACGCCGTCGGGCCCGACAGCAGGGGGCTCTTCCAGCAGCGCGACAACGGCCAGTGGGGCACCTACGAACAGCGCATGGACCCGTACACGGCGGCGACCAGCTTCTTCACGAAGCTCGTGTCGATCCCGGGCTGGAAGGACCTGACGCCGACCCAGGCGGCGCACGCCGTGCAGGTCAACGCCGACCCCGACCACTACACGAGGTGGTTCCCCGACGCCGAGGTGGTCGTGGCGGAGCTGTCGAGCTGAGCCGCGCCTCCTCGGGTCGGGGCCGGTCGTGACTACTTCGCGCGGCGGCCGATGCTGCGACGGTCGCGCCAGGCTCCCGTCGACCAGAGCGACAGCAGGACGAGCAGCGGCTGGAAGATCAGGCGGAAGGCGCGCTTGCCGTCGGTGTCGAGGCCGAACGCGTCGGTGTGCGTGACGAGCTGCGAGATGTTGCCGGGGAAGATCGCGGTGAAGAACGCCGCGGCGACCCAACCGACCGTCACACGGTGCTTGGGGGCGACGACGAGGGCTGCGCCGATCCCGATCTCGACGACGCCGGAGGCGAGCACGACGAAGTCGTCGTCGAGCGGCAGCCACTCGGGCACCTGGGCCTGGAACGGCTCACGGGCGAACGTGAGATGGCTCGTGCCGGCGAAGACCAGGGCGCCACCGAGGGCGATGCGCCCCAGGGTGCGGGCGACGGACGTGGGACGGGGGCGGGGACGTTTCGACATCCGACCAGTCTCCTCCTGTCGGAGACCGGGTCCTCACCAGCCCATCGTGCCGGGCGCCCCCTTGAACGGACCGACCAGGTTCGCCGTGATCCAGCCGCCGTAGAAGTCGCCCTCCTGCGCCTGGACGACCTCGCCGTCGATCTCGCACGAGTCCATCGCCCCCGGGTAGATCGCGACGTGGTCGACGAGCGACCCGTAACCGGGCCAGGGCTCGGCGTAGAACCAGCCGGACCGGCGGGCCACGATTCCCCCGCCCGTGACGTCCACGTAGCCGGCTTGGCCCTTGAACTCGCAGAGGCTGCGGCCTTCGGCCCTGGACAGGGCGCCCGGCGCGAAGGCGGAGCGGGGCAGGTAGTACACGGGCGGGTGGCTCGTCTCGAGCACGCGGATCGCGGCCGTCGTGTCGGCCACCACGACGCCGCCGAGACGGACGACGACGCGCTCGTTCCGGGGCTCGACGCGCGGCGGGCGGGGGTAGTCCCAGACGGACTCCTGCCCGGGGCCGGGCTCGACACGGACGGGGTGGGCGGGACGCGACGGGCGACGGAAGGCGGGCATGAGCCCATGATGCGCCGCGGGGCTGGGACGACCTGCGTAGGATCGCTCACCATGAAGCTCGCCGAAGCCCTCCTGCAACGATCCGACGCCCAGCGCCGGGTCGACCAGCTGCGTGATCGAGTCACCGCGAACGCCCGCTATCAGGAGGGCGAAGAGCCCACCGAGGACGCCGCCGACCTGCTGCGGCAGGCGGTCGACACCCTCGCCGTCCTCGAGTCGCTCGTCGTGCGCATCAACCTCACCAACGCTCGCACGACCCTCGCCGACGGCAGCACGATGACCGCTGCCCTGGCCCGCCGCGAGACGCTGCGCGCCACCCACGCCCTACTCGTCACGGCGTCGGACGCGGCGCGCGGCGCCTCCGGCGGCTACCGACAGCTGCGCAGCGAGCTGCGGATGTTCTCGGCCCTGCCGGTCGCCGAGTTGCGCGACCGGGCCGACGTCGTCGCCCGCGAGTTGCGCGAACTCGACGTCGAGATCCAGAAGACCAACTGGGAGGCCGAGCTGCAGAACTGACCTGCGCGGTGAGTCGGTAGACGTCACCGGGGCGAGCACGAACCGCGACCGGCGGTCATCCCGGTCTCTGCAGGCGCGGAGGGCAGCGTCACGACTCACGTCGTCACCACTCAGCCCCGCACCGATCACCGGTGACCGCGCACCCTGCATTGATCACCACCGTGTGCTGACCGGAGACGTCGAGGGCGGGATCGGGGACCTCACCGCGCCTCCTCGGGTGTCGCGCGGCGGCGCGGACCCTGGGCGCCTCATCACGACCTCGTCGCATGACGCGACCGTCGCCTCGACGGGCCCGGCGCTCGGTAGGCTCGTCGGGTGACGTATCAGGCAGCCCGCGGGGCGTTCATCGTGTTCGAGGGCATCGACGGATCGGGCAAGTCGACGCAGGCACGCCTGCTCGCGGCCCGCCTCCGGGACGTGGGTGTACCCGTGCACCAGACGGCCGAGCCGACCAACGGCCCCGTCGGCACGCTGATCCGCAACGGCTTCAACCGCCGCGTCGACCTCGACGACCGCGTCATCGCGTCGCTCTTCGTCGCCGACCGCCTCGACCACATCACCAACGCCCACGACGGCATGCTCGGCATCGTCGAGCGCGGCACGACCGTCCTCTGCGACCGGTACCACCTGTCGTCGCAGGCCTACCAGGCGTCCGACGTGGGCAGCGACTGGATCGCCTCGTCGAACTCGATCAGCACCGACCTGATGCTGCCCGACCTGACGATCTACCTCGACGTCCCGCCCGAGGTCGCCCTCGAGCGGCTCGCCAGCGGACGCACGACGACGGACCGCTTCGAAGTCGACGAACGACTGCGGGCCGCCCGCGAACGCTACGCCGAGGCGATCGCCGCCGCCGCCGAGGTCGTCGTCACGGTCGACGCCGACCGTTCGACCAGCGAGCTCGCCGACGCCGTCTGGCACGAGGTGTCGACCCGGCTCGACCTCGGGTCGCTGGCGCGTCCGCAGGGCTGACACCGCGCCTCCTCGGGCCCGCGAGTCGTCCGGATGTGCCGTTCACCTCAGGACGTGAACGGCACGCGGTGACGAGACGACGGGGTCAGGAGGCGCGGGCCGCGTCGACCACGGACGGCACGTCGGCTGCTCCCCCGGCCGCGTCGCCCGTGATCTCGGCCCAGATGTCGTCGAGCGAGACGCCGACCACGGCGGCGATCGCGGCGATGGTCGAGAAGGCCGGCGTCGCGACTCGACCGGTCTCGATCTTGCGTAGGGTCTCGGGCGACAGCCCGGCGTCGAGGGCGACCTGCAGCATCGGCCGGGAGCCGCGGGCCCGCCTCAACAACGCCCCGAGGCGGCGACCGCGCTCGAGCTCGGCGGGGGTGAGCGGCAGACGGACCATGCCCCGAGCGTAGTGCGCAGGAGCGCCCGGTGGGATACCTTTACCGGGATGATCTTCGGCACGAGAACGGCAGGACACCCATGATCGAGATCTTGAACCCCTCCGAGATCGAGCGGGCCCGGGCGACGGGCGCGCTCGTCGGCACCATCTTGCAGACGCTGCGCGACCGCGTGACGGTCGGCACGAACCTGCTCGACGTCGACTCGTGGACGAAGACGATGATCGACGAGGCCGGTGCGGTCTCGTGCTACGTCGACTACGCGCCCTCGTTCGGCCGGGGCCCGTTCGGCCACTACGTCTGCACGGCCGTGAACGACGCCGTGCTGCACGGGCTGCCGCACGACCGGCGTCTCGTCGACGGCGATCTGCTGACGCTCGACCTCGCCGTCGTGCTCGACGGCGTGGCGGCCGACTCGGCGGTGAGCTTCGTCGTCGGCGAATCGCGTCCCGCCGAGAGTGTGC
Organism: Frigoribacterium sp. AP1; assembly: GCF_056680555.1. Classification (NCBI taxonomy): domain Bacteria; kingdom Bacillati; phylum Actinomycetota; class Actinomycetes; order Micrococcales; family Microbacteriaceae; genus Frigoribacterium; species Frigoribacterium sp. AP1. The sequence continues at coordinate 2,800,904 of NZ_CM155288.1, read as the reverse complement.
GCCTGATCGAGACGACCGAGCGGGCACTCGAAGCCGGCATCGCGGCGGCCGGGCCCGGGGCACGCATCGGCGACCTGTCGCACACGATCGGCTCGGTGCTGTCGGACGCGGGGTACCCGATCAACGTCGAGTTCGGCGGCCACGGCATCGGGTCGACCATGCACCAGGACCCGCACGTCTCGAACACCGGGCGCCCGGGGCGGGGCTACCGGCTGCGGCCGGGGCTGTTGCTCGCCCTCGAGCCGTGGGTGATGACCGACACCGACGAGCTCGTCACGGACGCCGACGGCTGGACGCTGCGCAGCGTGACCGGCTGCCGAACCGCGCACAGCGAGCACACGATCGCCATCACCGAGGACGGCGCCGAGGTGCTGACTCGACGACCGACCCGCTGACCCGTCGTCGAGCCGCCGCTCAGCTGGTGGCGGCCGGCTGCCCCTGGCCGGTCAACCTCAGGAACCCGCTGAGCAGCCCGAGCCCCGCGATCGAGGTGGGCAACCCCGTCGCGAGCAGCGGGGAGTGCACCAGGAACGCCGCCCACTTCGCCCGCGACAGGGCCACGTTCAACCGGTTCGGCATCAGCAGGAAGTCCAGCCCGCGCGGGATGTCGGCCGCACTCGACGCCGCCAGCGACACGACGGCCACGACCGCCTCTTGCCCCTGGAAGAGGTCGACCGTGCCGACGGGGGTCTCGTCGAACCCGGCTGCGTCGAGGTGCTCGCGCAGCACGGCGCCGTGGGCGTTGTACGGCGCGACGACGATGACGTCGGCCGCGGTCAGCGGTCGGGTGCCGTCGGCGTCCGACCAGTCGAGACCGACGACCGAGCGCACGATCTCGACGACCGCTCGGGCCTCCTCGACCGACGAGGTCGTGTTCCCGACGTGCGTCACGGGTTCGACGTGCAGGCCGGGCGTCACGCCGTCGAGCCGGCGATCGGACTCGTGGGCGGTCAGAGCCCCGCCGTAGGACAGCTCGCTGACCGGGGCGCACAACGCCGGATGCATCCGCCAGGTGGTGGCGAGGAAGTAGCCGTACTCGGCCGGCAGCACGTCGTGGCCGTCGGCCAGCCAGCCGAGGGCCGACTCGTCGACCGGCTCGGGGTGGCTGCCCTGGCTGACCTGCGGCAGCTGCTGCGGGTCGCCGAGCAGCAGCAACCGCGTCGCGGCGACCGAGGCCGCCACGGTCGAGGCGAGCGAGAACTGCCCGGCCTCGTCGACGACCAGCAGGTCGAGGGAGGCGCGGGCCACCTTGTCGGCGTTCGCGAACCCCCAGGCGGTCGCCCCGAACACGGCCCCCACGGCCTGCCCGCCGCCGGCGGCCCCGGCACCGCCCGCCCCACCGTCGGCCTCGGCGAGGAACGCGGCCTCGCCGCCCGACTTCAGGGCACGCCACGGCTGCTCGTCGGCCTGTTCGGCGGTCGTGCCCGACTTCGGCACCTTGCCCACCCGCTCGGGGTCGACCCCGGCCGTGATCGCCGCACGCAGCACGTTCTCGACCACGGCGTGCGACTGCCCCACGACGCCGACGCGCCAGCCGTGCTCCCGCACCAGCCGGGCGATGACCCGCGAGCCGACGTAGGTCTTGCCCGTACCGGGCGGGCCCTGCACGGCCAGGTAGGACCGGTCGAGGTCGAGCAGGGTCTCGACGACGGCCGAGACGGTGTCGTGCCCGACCACGGGCGCGGGCCCGCCGCCCGACCGCAGACGCGGGGGCTGACGCCGCAGCAGGTCGAACGCCGGATCGGGGAGCATCTCGGGCAGGGCGTCGAGCACGTGCCCGCCCCATTCGGCGATCGCCTCGGGCTGGGGGGTGGCCCGGGGAGGCGCGGCGGGCGTGAGCGCGACCGGGAACGCGTCGTGCCGGTCGTCGTCGCCCGAGACGCGTTCGAGCAGGACGACCTCGTGCCGGTCGCCGTTCGGGCCGGCCTCGACGACGGTCGACCCGACGGCGCCGCGCAGCCCCGGGCCGAGCGAGGCGACCCCCGGCGGGACGGGGGCGTCGTAGACGGCGTAGGGCGCGCCTCCTTCGGTGAGGCGGCTGCCCGGCGCGAGGCGGCCACGCAAGCGCACCTCGCGGCTGAGCTTGCGGGCCCGGGGCAGCTTCTGCCACTCGCGCTCGACCGAGGCCGTCTCGACGACGAACACGTCGCGGGTGTCGGCCCAGTCGTCGACCGGGTTGCGCAGGCGGTCGAAGTGCTCTTGCCAGAACGTCTTGGCCTCGCGGCGGTGGTAGTCGATGGCCGAGGCCGCGAGGGCGATGGCGGTCTGGTCGGGGGTGCGCTCGAGCGGGTCGACGTCGGCCACGTGGGCCGCGAGGCCGACGGCGACCGGATTCGGTTCGCGCGGCACCCGGGCGAATTCGAGCGGGTCGGGCGCGGTCGGGCCGTCGGGGTCGTCGGCCCGGGTGCCGTGCCAGTCGGCGAGCTCGAGCAACCAGTCGCGAAGCCGGAGGGTCGACCGGCAGTCGTACTCGTTGTAGTCGCGGACCTCGTCGAGCATGCGGTCGCCGCGCTCGGGGTCGCCCGCGGTGCGTTCGGCGATCGCGTCGACGTACATCGTGATGCTGGCGGTGGCCGTCTTGACGTCGCTCTGCCGCAGGTCGTCGCCCATGTAGAGCGGCTCGAGCTTCTTGAGCGAGTAGCTGTGCGACCCGATGAGCAACGCCTGCCGCACGATCGGGTACAGGTCGACGAGCACGCCGTCGCGCAGCAGGTCGTCGACCGCGTCCTCGCCGACGCCGTGACGGGCCGCGAGCGAGAGCAGGTGGCTGCGCTCGTACGAGGCGTAGTGGTACACGTGCAGGTCGGGGAAGTGTCGGCGGCGCTCGGCGAGGTAGTCGAGGAAGTCGACGAGTGCCTGCCGCTCGCCCGCGAAGTCGTGCGCCCAGAAGGCCCGGAAGGTGCCGTCGGCCTCGATCAGCCCGAAGAGGTAGTCGAGGCCCCAGGCCCGCCCGTCGCCCTCGGTGTAGAGCGGGTCGCCCTCGAAGTCGAAGAACACGTCGCCGGCGTCGGGCCGCGGGATCGTCCGCAGGGCGTCGGCGTCCACGACCTCGATCGCGGGGGCACCGGTGTGGTCGTGCTCGGTGGCGAGCTGCACCCGGGCCTGCCCCCGCAGCCGGGCGAGGGCCGTCGCCCCGATGCCGGCGACGGGCCCGCTCGAGTCGGCGAGGTCGTCGATCGTGGCGACCCCGGCCAGGTGCAGCCGCTGACGTTGTTCGCCGCGCAGCCCGGCGACGAGCACGAGGTCGCGGTGCTCGTCGACCTGCGCCTGGCAGGCCGTGCAGCGCCCGCAGGCGGTGACGCCCGGGTCGCCCCAGGCGAGCGGCCCGTCGGCGGTGAGCCGCTCGGCGAGTGCGGCACGCAACCGGTCGCGCTGGACGCGGTAGACCGGCAGGACGTCGGCGACGTCGTGCACGCTCTCGCTGCCGTCGCCGAGCACGAGACGCACGGTGTCCGCCGACGGCAGGTCGAGGGCGCGGATCTGGTCGGTGTAGGCCGCCACCTGCAGCAGGGCGGGGATCTTGGCGTGGCGGGCGAGCTTGGTGTCGTAGACCTCGTAGGCGCCGCTCTCGGTGCGCACCACGAAGTCGCTGAAGCCGATGAACGAGCCGTCGAAGAACGTCGCCTGGAAGAGCACGTCGGCCCCGGAGGCCATGGCGAGCCGCGCCTCCTCTGCGGCCGCCGCGTAGCCCGACGGCGCCGGCCGCTCGAACTCGACCACGTCACGGGTCGCCCGCAGGGCCTCGAGGTACCGCAGTTCGTGCGCGTCGCCGAGCCGGGCCGTGCGGTCGAGCATGTCGTCGGAGGCGTCGGCGACGGCCTCGACCCGGCCGAGCTTCGCGTCGAGCCGACGGAGGAACGACCATTCGCACGCGGCCCAGGTCGTCAGGTCGGACGGGCTGGTGACCACCCGGTCGTCGTCGAGGTACACGCGGACTCCTTCTGTCGGGACGCGGCCTGGACGCCCGCCCCGAGCCTAGGAGGCGCCACCGACACCCCGGGACGACTCACCCGGGCGAGGTCGCCAGCCCTGCCCCTGGGTGTGCAATTCGCGACACCCGACGGCCGACACGCCGCTCATCTCGGGTCGGAAGCCCTTTCGGCGCCGCCCGTCGTCGGGTTCGGTACACCCGGCGGCGGCTCGGGAGTCGGGTTCGGTACGCGTCATGAGCCGGGCGACCCGGGCGAGCCGGGCGCGGTGCGCAGGTGCAGCCGCTCGCCCTGGCGGCCGAACAGGCTGAGCACCTCGACCGCGTGCTCGTCGGCGCGGCCGAACCAGTGCGGCGTGCGTGTGTCGAACTCGGCCGCCTCGCCCGCCGGCAGCACGAGGTCGAGGTCGCCGAGCACGAGCCGGATGCGTCCGCGCAACACGTACAGCCAGTCGTAGCCCTCGTGGGTGCGGAGCACGGGCTCGGTGCGGGGCGAGTCGGCCGGGATGACCATCTTGAAGGCCTGGATCGCGCCACCGCCGCGCGAGAGCGGCACGACGGTCATGCCGTGCTGCTGCCGCGGCTTGAGGTGCACCCGCGGGTCACCGGTCTCGGGCGCCCCGACGAGGTCGTCGAGCGGCACCCCGTGCTCACGGGCGAGCGGCAGCAACTGCTCGAGGGTCGGCCGCCGGAGCCCCGACTCGAGCCGGGACAGGGTGCTGACCGAGATGCCGGTGCGCTCCCCCAGCTCGGCGAGGGTCACGCCTCGCCGCAAGCGCAGAGCGCGGAGGCGCGGGCCGACCGCGGCGAGGACGACGTCGGTGCTCGAGGCGTCGGCACCGGCGGTGTTCGGGGGCTGGGTCATGCCCGCCATCTTGCCACTTCGGCAATGGAGATTGCCAGAGTGACGCTCGAGGTCGCAGGATCGGGTCAGGAGGTCACACCATGAACCAGAACACCCACCCGGTCCACACCGTCCACGACGTCGTCGTGATCGGCGGAGGCGCCGCCGGGCTCAGCGGCGCACTCTCGCTGGTCCGCGCCCGCCGCGACGTGCTCGTCGTCGACGACGACCGGCCCCGCAACGCCCCCGCCGAGGGCGTCCACGCGTTCCTCACCCGCGACGGGGTCGCCCCCCGCGAGCTCACCCGCCTCGGCCGGGCCGAGGTCGAAGCGTACGGAGGCGCGATCACCTCGGGCACCGTGACCGGCGTCCGCCGCGACGACGACCCCGACGCACCCTTCGTCGTGACCGTCACGAGCCCGGGCGGTGACGCGTCCGAGGTGCGTGCCCGGCGCCTCCTCGTCACCTCCGGGCTCGTCGACGAGCTGCCCGCCGTCGACGGCCTCGCCGAGCGCTGGGGCCGCGACGCCGTGCACTGCCCGTACTGCCACGGCTGGGAGGTGCAGGACCGCGTGATCGGCGTGCTGGCCACGAGCCCGTTCGCGATGCACCAGGCCCTGCTCTTCGGGCAGTGGAGCCGCGACATCGTGCTCTTCACGAACGACTCCTTCACCCCCGACGACGCGCAGGCCGAGCAGCTGCGGGCCCGCGGGGTCACGCTGGTCGACGGCCCGGTCGCGCGGGTGCGGGTCGAGGACGACGCCCTGACCGGTGTGACGCTCGTCGACGGTCGCACGGTCGCCGTCGGTGCGCTGGCCGTCATGGCCCGGGTGCGCTCCCGGGCGGACTTCGTGGCCGCCCTCGGACTCGAGGCGACCGAGCACCCCGCCGGCGTCGGCACGCACCTCGCCACCGTCGAGCCGTTCACCGGCCGGTCGGCCGTTCCGGGCGTCTGGCTGGCGGGCAACGTCACCGAACCCATGGCGCAGGTCGTCGCGGCGGCCGCGGCGGGCACGATGGCCGGCGCCGCGATCAACATGGACCTGGTCACGGCAGAGGTCGCGGCGGCCGTCGCCGCCCTCCGCGCCGGAGAGAGGATCGACGCATGAGCGAGTCGGAGCAGCAGCACCAACACGACGGTCACCGCCACCCCGTCTACGACCGCGACTACTGGGAGGACCGCTACGGGCAGCCCGGTCGTGCCTGGAGCGGCCGCCCCAACGCCGCCCTCGTGGCCGAGGCCACACCCCTGACCCGCGGTCGTGCACTCGACGTCGGCAGTGGAGAGGGCGGCGACGCCCTCTGGCTCGCCTCCCGGGGCTGGCAGGTCACCGGCGTCGACATCTCGCAGAACGCCCTCGACAAGGCGGCTGCCCTCGCCCGCGAGCGGGAGGACGTCGACCCCGCACGGGTCACCTGGCAGCAGGCGGACCTCACGGGGTGGAGCCCGACCCGCGCCTCCTTCGATCTCGTCACGGCGCACTTCATGCACCTGCCGCCCGCCGACCGCGAGCGGTTGTTCCCCGCGCTGGCCGACGGCGTGGCACCGGGGGGCACCCTGCTGATCGTCGGGCACGACGCCGCCGCCCTGCCGCTCGGCGCCGAGAAGCACGGCGACCCGGGCATGCTCTTCACCGTCGACGAGGTGGTCGGCAGGCTCTCCCCCGACGCGTGGCAGGTCGAGGTCGCCGAGGTGCGACCGCGCGACATGACGGGCCCCGACGGGGACGTCTGGCACGTCGCCGACGTGGTCGTCCGCGCCACGCGCCGCGACGGCTGACACCGGTCGGGAGGCGGCAGCACGCAGGACGGGCGGGTCCGACACGGACCCGCCCGTCCTCCGCAGCCGCAGCCCGCTACAGCGCGCTGAACTTCAGGCGCAGCTGGTGTGCCCCCGGCCGCAGCACGTGCCGCGAGGCGACGTCCGGCCCGCACGCCCGCGACCCGACGCCGTGCTGGGCGGCGTCGAGGTACAGGTAGGTGCGGTCGCTCGCGGGCAGCTCGTGCGGGTGCTCGGCCACGCCGATCTGCTGGGCCGTGTGGCGGCTCAGCGTGAAGCCCGGTCGCCCGCCCGTGGCGCTGGGCACGGCCTCGACCCGCAGCCACGGCTGACCGGCCGGCCCGAGGTCGAGCGTGCGGAGGTCGCTGCGGTGCCCCGTCTCTTGCGGGCGGGCGTACCCGGCCGACAGGTCGTCGACGCCCGACTCGTAGCGCCCGACGAACGCCGAGTGGCGGCTGTCCGGGTACGACTCGCGCGGCCCGGTGCCGAACCACGAGGCGTGGTCGACGTCGCCCGGCAGGTCGAAGCGCACGCCGACGCGGGGCCAGACCATGTCCCACCAGCCGGTGGGCACGATGTCGACCGACAGCCAGAGGTCGTCACCGACCAGCTGCCACTGCTCGTCGGTCGTCACGGCGTTGCGCGTGTCGGCGGCGGCGTAGCGGGTGCGCACCCGGACCGAGCCCGGGGCGACGCTCACCGACTCGACGCGCGCGGTCAGCCGGTCGAGCCCGGCGAGCAACCAGGTGTCCTGCGAACTCGGCAGCACGCCGACCTCGTACAGGTCGACGCGGTGGCGGTTGCGCATCACGTCGCGGTCGCGGTCCTTCGGCGTCATCCACTCGCCGCGGTCGTTGTCGGTCGGTGCGCGCCACAGCTCGAGGCGGGCGCCGTCGACGGGACGTCCGGCCAGCGACACCAGTCGTCCGTCGCCGAACACGGCCGGGCCGAGCACGACCCGCCCCGAGGAAGCAGAGCCCGAGGAGGCGCGGGCCGCGCGGTCGCGCCCGTCGCCCACGACCGCGGGGCGGGGTGTCGCGACCTGCGCCCGTGTCGGCGTGAGGTCGAGCTGCTGGGTCGAGAGCACGTGACCCGCGTCCGCCCACACGGTGGCGTCGGCCAGCTCGGCCGTGACCGTGAGCCAGGTCTCGCCGGTGCCCGACACGGGCACCTCGGGCAGCGAGACGAACACCGTCTCGTGGGCGGCCAGCGCGCCGCCCTCGAGGCCGACCACGTCGAGGGTGCCCGAGCGCGCCTCCTCGCCGTCGTGCGAGGCGACCCAGCGGAAGACGACGTCGGAGGCGTCGGCCGAGTGCCGCAGGTTCGACACGACGAGCACCGACGCGCCGTCGACCGTGGGCGACTCGAAGCGCAGGCGGATCGGGGCGACGACCTGGGCCCACTCGTACAGGCCGGGCGACGGGGTGTCGTCGCTCAGCACCATGCCGTCCATGACGAAGTTGCCGTCGTGGACGACCTCGCCGAAGTCGCCGCCGTAGCCGAAGTACTCGACACCGTCGGCCGTGTGCGTGCGCAGGCCGTGGTCGCGCCACTCCCAGACGAAGCCGCCGTGCAGGCGCGGGTAGGCGTCGACCAGGTCCTCGTACTCGTCGATCGCCCCGGGGCCGTTGCCCATCGCGTGGACGTACTCGCAGAGCAGGAACGGCTTGGAGCGCTGCCGCGCAGCCTCGGCCGGCGTGCAGCCCAGCAGCGGGACGGACTCGTCGCCCGCGCCGATGGCGCGCGTCTCGTCGATCCACGAGTACATGCGTGAGTAGACGTCGGTGTAGGCACCCGTGTAGTCGCCCTCGTAGTGCACGGGACGGCCGCCGTCACGGGCGTGCGTCCAGGCCGCCATCGCCGCGAGGTTGTGCCCCGTGCCCGCCTCGTTGCCGAGGGACCACAGGACGATGCTCGGGTGGTTCTTGTCGCGCTCGACGGTGCGGACCATGCGGTCGACGTAGGCGTCGTGCCAGGCCGAGTCGTCGCTGGGGTTGCCGATCCACTCCTGGCGTTCGAAGGCGTGGGTCTCGAGGTCGCACTCGAGGACGACCCAGAAGCCCAGCTCGTCGGCGAGGTCGAGGAGGCGCGGGTGCGGCGGGTAGTGCGAGGTGCGGATCGCGTTCACGTTGAACCGCTTCATCTGGGCGAGGTCGCGGCGCGACCACTCCTCGTCGAAGACGCGGCCGCGGTCGGGGTGGGTCTCGTGGCGGTTGACGCCGTGGAAGACGACGCGGCGGCCGTTGACCTCGAACTGGTCGCCGACGATGCGGACGGTGCGGAAGCCGAGGCGCAGCGAGATCGTCTCGGCGCCGCCCGTGCTCGAGACGGTCGCGTCGTAGAGGCGCGGGGTCTCGGCGCTCCACGGCTCGACCGCGTCCAGCTCGACCGGCGCGACGTCGGCCGCGGTCGCCCAGGTGACCTCGACGCCGAGTTCGGGCACCGAGAGCGTGACCGGGTACGCGGCCTCGCTGGCGGTGATCTCGGGGACGATCACCGCGCCTCCTCGGTTCTGACCGGCCGTGCCGTGGAAGGGAGTCTGCAGCCAGACGTCGTCGAGGCCGCCGACCGGGCGGGCCTGCAGCGTGACGCTGCGGAAGATGCCGGGCAGCCACCACTGGTCCTGGTCCTCGACGTAGCTCGACGCCGACCACTGGTGCACGCGCACCGCGATGACGTTCTCGCCCGCGTGCAGGGCGTCGGTGACGTCGAACTCCTGGGCGAGGCGGCTGCCGACGCCCATGCCGATCTCGACGCCGTTCAGCCACACGACGTAGCGCGACTCGACGCCGTCGAAGCGCAGCAGCAGGCGCTCGGCTCCGTCGAACGACGACGGCAGCTCGAAGGTGCGGCGGTGGTCGCCGGTCGGGTTCGCGTCGGGCACGAAGGGCGGCTCGGTCGGGAACGGGAACTGCACGTTGGTGTAGATCGGGGCGCCGCGCGAGCCGTCGCCGCCGAGCACCCAGTGCGACGGCACGTCGATCTCGCCCCAGGACGAGTCGTCGAGGTCGACCGCGCCGACTCCGTCGACGGGCTCACCGTCGGGCAGCGCGCCGCGCCCGCCGAGCGTGCCGGGGGCACCGGGCAGCAGGCGGAACGACCAGGTGCCGTCGAGCGAGAGGGTCGGGGCGTCGGTGTGCAGCCAGGAGCGCGCCGGGGTGCGGGCGCCCTGTCCGGGGCCCGTGTCGGTGAGGTAGTCGGCGGAGACGGTGGGAGTGGTGCCGGTGGTGGTGCTGGGGGTCACTTGACGCTTCCTTCGGTGAGGCCGCCGCGCCAGAAGCGCTGGAGGACGACCATGGCGATGACCAGCGGGATGATCGACAGCAGCACGCCGCCGGTCGTCAGCTGGTAGAACTCGGGCAGGCGGTCGGTCTGGCTGAGCCAGTTGTTGAGGCCGAGCGTGACGGGGAACTTGTCGACGTCGCTCAGCATGACCAGGGGCAGGAAGTAGTTGTTCCAGATGCCCACGAGCTGGAACAGGAACACCGTGACGAGCGCCGGGGTGAGGATGCGCAGTCCCAGCGTGTGGAAGATGCGCAGCTCGCCGGCGCCGTCGAGGCGGGCGGCCTCCATCAGCGACGTGTCGACCGTGGCCTGCGCGTAGATGCGGCAGAGGAACAGGCCGAACGGCGACACGAGCGACGGCAGCAGCACGCTCCAGTACGTGTTGGCGATGCCCATCTGGCTGAACAGCAGGAAGAGGGGCAGGGCCGTGGCGGTGCCGGGCACCAACACGCCTCCGAGGATCGTGCCGAAGACGACGTTGCGGCCCCGGAACTCGTACTTGGCGAGGGCGTAGCCGCCGGCCGCGGCGAAGTACGTCGCGATGAGGGCGCCGACGCCGGCGTAGAGCACCGAGTTGAGCACCCAGCGCACGAAGATGCCGTCGCCGTAGGTCAGCACCTGGCCGAGGTTGTCCCAGAGCGAGAACGTCGGCGCGAACCAGAAGCCGAACGTGCCGAACAGGTCGGGCGTGGTCTTGGTCGCCGCGACGACGACCCAGTAGACCGGCACGAGGAAGTACAGCGCGACGACGACCAGGATCGCCGTGACGATGATGGTGGACGCCTTCGAGCGACCGGCCGTGCGGTCGGGGCCGGCGCTGCGGGCACGGCGGCGGGCGGGCTTCTCGGCACCCCGCCCGCGTCCCTGGGCCGTGACGATGGACTCGGTCTCTGTGGCGTGCTCGGCGCCCTTCGTCGAGAGGCTCATTTCTGCTTCCTGTTCGTGATGCTGAGGAACGTGATCGACAGCGCGAACGCGACGAGGGCGATCAGGACCGACTGGGCGGCCGCGACGTTGTAGTCGTTGTAGGCGAAGGCCGTCGTGTACGCGCTGAGGTTCGGCGTGTACTGGCTGTCGATCGCCGGCGAGACGCGTTGCAGCACCTGGGCCTCGGCGAACAACTGGAGGGTGCCGATGATCGAGAAGACGGCGGTGAGCAGCAAGGCCGGGCGGATCAGCGGCAGCTGGATGCTGAACGCGACGCGCAGCGAGGAGGCGCCGTCGACCTTGGCGGCCTCGTACAGCTCGACCGGGATCGACTTCAGCTGGGCGATGATGATCAGCATGTTGTAGCCGGTGTAGCTCCAGGTCACGATGTTCGCGATCGACCAGAGGACGGTGTTCGCCCCGAGGAAGTCGGGCGTGACGCCGAAGACCTCGCCGATGTCGATGATCGGGCTGAGACCGGGCACGTAGAGGAACGACCAGAGGATCGTCGCGATGACGCCGGGCACGCCGTACGGCAGGAAGTACGCGGCACGGAACACGCCCGGCCACTTCGCCGACGCCGACTCGAGCAGCAGCGCGAGCACGGTGCAGAGGATCAACATGACCGGCACCTGAACGATGCCGAAGAGGAACATGCGGCCGATCGAGGCGACGAAGTTGGGGTCGCCGAGCACCTGCGCGTAGTTGTCGAAGCCGGCGAACCCGCTGGTCACGCCGCCCTCGCCGAACAGGCCGCTGCGGGTGACCTTGGTGAAGCTCGAGAACACGGCGATCACGATCGGGATCACGAAGGTCAGCGCGAACAGCGCCAGGAACGGCGCGAGCAACACCCAGGGCGCCCGCTTGACGGCGCCCTTCGAGCTGCTGCGGCGAGGACCCGAGGAGGCGCGGGTCGAGTCGGTCACGGCCTCGGGCCGCGTGTCGGTCGCGGCGCTCATGCGTTCGCCTTCCGGATGGTGAGGCCCTTGTTCTGGAAGACGGCCATGATGTCCTTCTCGGCCTGCGCCACGGCGTCGACGAGCGTGCCGCCCGACGCCTTGCCACGGAAGCCGTCGCTCAATATGTTGAAGGACTGCTGGGTGATGGGCCACCAGCTCCAGTCCTGGTTCTGGGCGGACTCCTTCGTGGCGGGCACGAAGACCTCCTGGTTGTAGTTCTGACCGCTGAAGAACGGGCTGGGCTGCTCGCGCAGCGAGCCGACGACGTCGCGCGCCGGCGACCAACCGATGCCGCAGAACTCGATGAGGGCGTTGATGCCCTCGGGGGTCGTGGTCATCCAGACGGCGAAGTCGAGCGCCTCTTGGGGGTGCTTGCTGTTCGCCAGGATGGCGGCGGTCGAACCACCGAGGAAGCTCGAGGCGTAGCCGGTCTGCCAGGTGGGCAGCGGAGCGCACTTCCACTTGCCCTCGGCGCCGCTGACGCCCTCGATCAGGGCGTCACCCCACGAGCCGGTCGCGACCGACGCGATGGTGCCCGCGCTGGCGGCCGAGAACCAGGCCGGCGTGTAGGCGCCGTAAGCGGTCGTGACGATGCCGTCGTCGATCGCCTTGTCGAAGAAGCGGGCGACGGTGAGGGTCGCCTCGTCGGTCATGTCGATGACCCAGCCGTCGTCCTCGGCGCGCAGCCACGAGGCACCGGCCTGGGTGGCATACGCGGCGAAGAGCGAGGCGTCGGCGAGCGGGAACGAGTCCATCAGCACACCGGCCCCCTTCAGCTCGGCACCGACCGCGGCCCACTCGTCCCACGTGGTGGGGACGGCGGCGCCGACCGTGTCGAAGACGGCGGGCTGGTAGAACATGCCCATAGGGCCGCTGTCCTGCGGGATCGCGTAGATGCCGTCGGTGTAGCTGACCTGGTTCCAGAGCGTGGGGTCGTAGAGGTCCGCGTACTGCTCGGCGCCGTAGCGCTTGAGGTCGACGACGCCGTTGGCGAGCAGGAACTCGGGCAGCGAGCGCAGCTCGACCTGGGCGATGTCGGGGCCGGCCCCCGCGGCGAGCGCCGAGTACAGCTTCTGGTAGCCGCCCGCGTTGCCGCCGGGGATGAAGACCGTCTCGACCTGGACGCGTGACTGGCTCTTGTTGTAGAGGGCGGTGACCTGGTCGAGGCCCTTGAGCCAGGCCCAGTACTGCAGCTTGACGGGGCCGTCGGCCGGCGGGATGGTCGGCAGGGAGTTCACGGAGGTCGTCCCGGGTGTGGCGCAGCCGGCGAGCATGGCAGTGGCGCCGGCGGTCACCCCCAGGCCGAGCAACTGCCGTCGGGAAATCGGGCTCATGTTCATCTCACTTCGTCGTGGGGCCGTGGCGTGAGTGACGCTAACACAAATTCGAGTGGTCGTTCGATTTTCACCTGCGGGGTGCCTGGGAGGTCGTAGAGTGGCCGATCATGACGACCATCGGCCCCCCCGCGAGTGCCTCAGGGGCCGGAGGCCCGGGCCCGTCCGGTTCCGCTCGTCCCGCGCGCCGCGGGCCGTACGCGAAGTCGGCCGAGCGGCGGGCCTCGATCGTCGACGCGGCCTTCGAGGTGTTCTCGACGAAGGGTTACGTCGGCGGCTCCCTCCGTGACGTGGCCGAGGTGGTCGGCATGAGCCAGACGAGCCTGCTGCACTACTTCCCGTCGAAGAGCGCCCTGCTGCTCGCCGTGCTCGAGCGACGTGACGCGGTCTCGGACCGCTCGGCCGCGCCTCCGGACTGTGGGGGTCTGGTCGAGACCGTCCTCGGGCAGGCTCGGCACAACAGGACGGTGCCCGGGCTCATCGCGTTGTACGCGGTGCTGGCGGGCGAGGCGGTCACGACCGACAACCCCGGCAGCGGCTACGTCCGCGAACGCTTCGAGCGTCTGCGTGCCGAGTACGGCGACGCCCTGCGAGCCCTGGAGGCGCGGGGCCGGTTGCGCCCCGGGGTCGACCCCGACCGGGCGGCGTCCGGACTCGTGGCCCTGTGGGACGGCATCCAGCTGCAGTGGCTGCTCGACCCGGGACGCATCGACGTGGTGCAGCAGCTGCAGGACCACCTCGACCTGCTGATCCTGCCCGGCGACGCGGTCGACCCCGCGTGAGCGGCATCGTCCCCGTCGGGTCCGCCGTGCCCGTCCGCTGGTACGAGCCGTGGCCGGGGTCGACGGGGTCGCCCGGGCCGACGCTGCTGTGGCTGCACGGCGGCGGGTTCTTCCGCGGGGGGCTCGACCAGCCGGAGGCGCACGACGTCGCTCGGTCGCTCGCCGCACGCGGGGTGAGGGTCGCGACGGTGGACTACCGTCTCGCGCCTCCCCCGGGGCTCGGCCTCGTGGCCGGTCGGTCGATGCCGTCCCGGGTGCGGTACCCGGGGGCACTCGAGGACGTCCTGTCGGCCTATCGCGAGGTGGGCGACCGGTCGCCCGGGGGTGTGATCGTAGGAGGCGCGAGTGCGGGGGCGTGTCTGGCCGCGGCGGCCACCCTCCGCACGATCGACGACGGTCGTCCTCCGAACGGCGCCGTCTTCGCCTACGGCTTCTTCCACGCCGCACACCCCCGGGTGGCGGAGGTGCACCACCGGTCCCGTGGTCACCGTGGCCTGAGCCACGCGAGGTGGGCCCTCGATGCGATGAACCGCAACTACACCGGGTCGCGCAGTGCACTGGCCGACCGTCTCGCCTTCCCGGGCGGTCACACCCTCTCGGGTTTCCCCCGGACACTGGTGGTGAACGCCGAGCGCGACAACATGCGCGCTTCGGGCGACCTCTTCGCCGTCGAGCTCGCCGACGCGGGGGTCGACGTGCGGCACCACGTCCTGCCGGGCACCCGCCACGCGTTCTTGAACCGGCCCGGGCTGGCCGAGTACGCCCAGGCCGTCGCGCTCGTCGCGGAGTGGACCCGCGGCGGCTAGCCTGCCCTGCCCTGCCGACGGGTCTCCAGGGGGTCCGGCTTGACTGGTCGCCGTGAACACGCTCATCGTCGCCGCCCACCCCGACCACGACTCCCTGACCGTCGGCATCGCCCGGCTACTCGAGGAGGCCCTGCCCCCGGGCTCGGTCGAGGTGGCCGAACTGGCGGCGGAGGGTTTCGACCCGCGCTTCGGCACCGCGGACCGTGAGGCCTACCGTGGCCACGGCGACGCTCCCGCCGACGTCGTGCGCGAGCACGGGATCGTCGACTACGTGGGTGCCCGCCGCGGGACGACGCCGCCGCCCGGGACGCCCTCGTCCTCGACACCGTCGACAGGGTCGCTCGCGCCGTCCTCGAGGACGCGCCCCGCGCCTCCTCGGGGGCGTAGTCAGCGGAAGTCGCCGACCTGGCGGTCGACGGGCACGGTGCGGTCGACGACGACGTCACCGGTGTGGGCCGTCGTGGTGGTCTCGACGAGGACGATCTCGACCTCCTCGTCGGCGACGGGGTTGTGCCGCACGCCCCGCGGGACGACGTAGAACTGGCCCGGGGTGAGCACCACCTCGTGGTCGTCGGGGAGCTGGATGCGCAGGGTGCCCGAGACGACGAAGAACATCTCGTCCTCGGCGTCATGGGCGTGCCAGACGAGTTCGCCCAGCAGTTTCGCCACCTTCACGTACTGGTCGTTGACCTGCCCGACGACCCGAGGCGTCCAATGGTCGGTCACCTGTCGGAGTTCGGCCGCGACGTCGATTCCCTGGAGAGCAGTCATGGGGCCATTCTCCCCGGACAGGCGGACTCGTACTTCACGCCGATCGGCATGCTCTGCCTGATCCGGCTGAGCATCGCCGACCTGCGGCGGCTGAGGTGGGTCGGGTCAGAACACGGCTACCGTCATGCCGGCCGTGACCGCCGGCCGGTCCATGGCGGCCAGGGCGTCGGGCAGGTCGTCGAAGGTGATCGTGCGGCCGATGGACTCCTGCGGTCGCAGTCGACCCGCGACGACGTCGTCGATCATCGCGGCGTACTCGCCCACCGAGATGCCGTGGCTGCCCAGCAGTTCGAGCTCGTCGGCGATGACGCGGCCCATCGGGATCACCGGGGCGGCCTCGTCGTCGAGCAGCAGGCCCACCTGGACGTGCCGACCCCTCGGTCGGAGGGACGCCACGGACGCCGCGGACGTCACCCGGCTGCCGAACGCGTCGAGCGCCACGTCTGCCCCTCCGCCGGTGAGGGCTCGCACCCGGTCGACGGCGAGATCGTCCATCGGGACGACCTCGGCGCCCAGCGCCGCGGCCCGCTCGAGCGCTGCCGGGGAGATGTCCGACGCCACGACACGGGCACCGGCGGCGACCGCCACGGCGACCGCGGAGAGACCCACTCCACCGCAGCCGAAGACGGCCACCCATTCCCCCGCCTCGACCCGCGCCCGGGCGTGCAGCGCGTGGTACGCCGTGCCGAATCGGCAGCCGAGCGCCGCCGCCTCGACGAATCCGACCTCGTCCGGCAGGGCGATGACGTTCACGTCGGCGTGCGGGACGACCAGGGACTCGGCGTACGACCCGGGAAGCGTGAAGCCGGGCTGCTGCTGACGGGAACACACCTGGGTGGCTCCGGCACGGCACTGGTCGCACGTGCCGCACGCGAAGACGAAGGGGGCCGTCACGCGGGTCCCGACGACGACCCGGGCGACGTCGGCGCCGACGGCCGTCACCACGCCCGCGAACTCGTGACCCGGCACGTGCGGAAGGCGCACCGAGTCGTCGTGGCCCTTCCAGGCGTGCCAGTCGCTCCGGCACACCCCCGTGGCCGCGACGCGGACCACGACACCGTGAGCCGGCGGCACGGGTGCCGGGAGGTCGACGATGGTCGGAACCGACCCGAACTGGTCGTACTGAACGGCGCGCATCCCCCGATCCTGACACGAGCGGGCGGACCGGACACCCCCACCGCGGACGATGAGGGCCCACACCGGGTAGGAACGGTGCATGAGCCTCGCATCCACCCTCCTCCGCCTGACCGTCGGCGGCTTCTTCGTCGGCCACGGACTCCAGAAGCTGACCGGCGCCTTCGACGGGCCGGGTCTCGCCGGCACCGAGCAGATGATGGCGGGCACGGGAATGCACCCCGCAGCCCGCAACGCCCGCCTCGTCGCCGTCACCGAGACCGCCGGCGGCGCCGCCCTCGCCCTCGGCGCGGCGACCCCGCTCGCCGCCGCCGGCATCGTCGGCACGATGGTCACCGCCGTCCGCAAGGTGCACCTCGCCAAGGGTCCGTGGGTGACCGAGGGCGGCTACGAGTACAACGCCGTCCTGATCGCCGCCGCCGCCGCCCTGGCCTCCGGCCCCGGCGGGCCGTCGGTCGACCAGCTCTTCGGCAAGAAGTCGTGGGGCGCCGGCGGAACGGTCTTCGCCCTCGTCGCCGGAGTCGCCGCCTCGTTCGTCGCGGTCGAGCTGGGCAAGCGTGCGACTCCCCCGGCGGAGCCGGGCTCGGACTCCTCGGAGGGCTGACCCGCCTCCTCGCCTCGTCCCCAGGGCGCGACCACCCGGCGACGGGCGGTCGCGCCCTCCGTCCGTCAGGCGGGTGACGGTGGGCTCTGCGACCATGGGCGCATGACACCGACGAGCACCGCGACCGACATCGACGCCGAGGCCCTCGAGCTGTTGCGCGCGCTCACCGGGCGCGACGACGCCGTCTTCCACGACGGGCAGCTCGAGGCCATCCGGGCCCTCGTCGCCGATCGTCGCCGGGCCCTCGTCGTGCAGCGCACCGGGTGGGGCAAGTCCGCGGTGTACTTCATCGCCACCCTGCTGCTGCGCCGACGCGGCACCGGCCCGACCCTGCTCGTGTCGCCCCTGCTGGCCCTGATGCGCGACCAGGTGGCCGCCGCCGCCCGGGCCGGGGTGCGGGCCGTCGCCGTCAACTCGGCGAACGCCCACGAGTGGTCCGACGTCCAGCAGCAGCTCGTCGACGACGAGATCGACGTGCTGCTCGTCTCCCCCGAGCGACTCAACAACCCGCGGTTCCGCGACGAGCAGCTGCCCGTCCTCATCGACCGGCTCGGCATGCTCGTCGTCGACGAGGCGCACTGCATCTCGGACTGGGGCCACGACTTCCGACCCGACTACCGTCGCCTCGCCGACCTCATCCGCACCCTGCCCACGGGCGTGCCCGTCCTCGCCACGACCGCCACGGCCAACGCCCGCGTCGTGGCCGACGTCGCCGAGCAACTCGCCGTGGGGCCGGGCGACGAGGTGCTGACGATCCGTGGGTCGCTGGCCCGCGCCTCCCTGCGTCTCGGGGTGTTGCAGCTGCCGACCTCGCGAGACCGTCTGGGGTGGCTGCTGAGCCACCTCGCCGACCTGCCCGGCAGCGGCATCATCTACACGCTCACCATCTCGGCGGCCGACGACACCGCCCGACTGCTGCGCGAGGCCGGGCACGACGTGCGGTCGTACTCCGGCCGCACCGACCCCGAAGAACGCGAACAGCTCGAACAGCGCCTCAAGGGCAACGACCTCAAGGCCCTGGTCGCGACGAGCGCCCTCGGCATGGGCTTCGACAAGCCCGACCTCGGCTTCGTGATCCACCTCGGCGCGCCGTCGTCGCCCGTCGCGTACTACCAACAGATCGGCCGGGCGGGTCGTGCCACCGACAACGCCGACGTGCTGCTGCTGCCCGGCACCGAGGACGCCGAGATCTGGCAGTACTTCGCCACGGCGTCGATGCCGTCCGAGGCACGGGCGGCGGCCGTGCTGGCCGAGCTGGGCGAGACGCCCCTGTCGACGCCCGCCCTCGAGGCGCGGGTCGACGTCAAGCGCACCCCGCTCGAACTCATGCTCAAGGTGCTGGACGTCGACGGCGCCGTCCGCCGGGTGCAGGGCGGCTGGGTGAGCACGGGCGAGCCCTGGGTCTACGACGCGGAACGCTACGACCGCATCGCCGGCGCCCGGGTGGACGAGCAAGAGTCCATGCTCGCGTTCGAACGCGGTGAGACCTGCCGCATGCAGATGCTGCAGGTCGACCTCGACGACCCGGCCGCCGAGCCCTGCGGGCGGTGCGACGTCTGCGCCGGCGCCTGGTACCCGACCGACATCGCCGGCGAGGCGGCGACGTCGGCCGCGAACACGCTCGACCGGGTCGGCGTCGAGATCGACCCCCGGGCCCAGTGGCCCACGGGTGCCGACCGGGCCGGAGTGGCCGTCAAGGGCAAGATCCCCGACGGCGAGCGGGTCGAGCCGGGTCGTGCGCTCGCCCGACTGACCGACCTCGGGTGGGGCAACACCCTGCGCGAGGTCTTCGCGGCGAACGCCCCCGACGCTCCGCTGTCGAAGCACCTGCTCGACGGAGTCGTGCGGGTCCTGAAGGAGTGGCCGTGGGCCGAGCGGCCCGTGGGCGTCGTGGCGATGCCGTCGACGTCACGGCCGCAGCTCGTCGGGTCCCTCGCCGAGGCGATCAGCACTGTCGGGCGGCTGCCGCTGCTCGGCACGCTCGGCAGCGCCCGCCCCTCGGCCGGTCGCGGCCAGGGCGGCAACAGCGTCTACCGACTGGCCGACGTCTGGCAGTCGTTCGAGGTCGGCCCCGAGCTGGCCGCAGCCCTCGCCGAGGTGACCGGCCCGGTGCTGCTCGTCGACGACCTGGTCGACAGCCGCTGGACGGTCACGGTGGCCGGGCGGGAGCTGCGCCGCGCCGGCGCCCCCGCCGTCCTTCCCTTCGCCCTCGCGGTGGTCGGCTGAGTCCCATGACCTCGTCCGGGGCTCCCGGGTCGCAGGCGACGAGTGGCGCGACGCCGCAGGCCGCTCAGCCGTCGACGAGCATCAACGACCGAACTGCATGCCGTCCCGGGTCAGGGTGCTGTGTCGCATCAGCCAGACGTCGCGCGGATAGTTCTGGTGCATCCGCCAGGGCGACCGCGAACCCTGCCGGGGCATCAGGTGCACCCCACGCGAGACGTAGCCGCTCGTCAGGTCGATCAGAGGGCTCGTCGGCCCCGGCCGCGCCGGCGCGACCGGCACGGCCGATCGGAACCCGTGGCGATCGGCGTGACGGAGCAGCCGGGCGACGTAGTGCACGACGAGGTCGATCTTCAACGTCCACGACGCGTTCGTGTAGCCGATCGCGAACGCCAGGTTCGGCACCCCCGAGAGCATGAATCCCTTGTAGGTCAGCCGCGTCGCCGGGTCGACCTCGACCCCGTCGACGGACAACCGCATGCCGCCGAACAACAGCAGGTTGAGCCCGGTGGCCGTGACGACGACGTCCGCGGGCACCTCGTGAGCCCGCTGGCCGTCGCGACCCGCGACCCGGACGCCGCCGGGGGTGAACGAATCGATGTCATCGGTCACGATCGATGCCGACCCCGAGCGCAGCGCCCGGAACAGGGCCCCGTCCGGGGTGATGCAGAGGCGCTGGTCCCACGGGTCGTAGCTCGGCTGGAAGTGCCGGTCGACGTCGAAGTCGTCCGGCAGGCGCCGAGCCACCTGGGCCCGGAGGAACGCCTTCATCTTCTCGGGCGACCGTCGACTCGTCTGGAAACTGAGCAGCGCCATGCCGATGCTGCGCCACCGGATCAGCCGGTCGTCGACGGCCTGCGGCAGCAGCCGACGCCAGGCCCGGGGCTCCTTCCGACGCGAGGGCAGCGAGAGCACGTAGGTCGGCGACCGCTGCAGCATCGTCACCTGCTCGGCACTCTCGGCGAGGGCGGGCACCAGCGTCACCGCCGTCGCCCCCGACCCGATGACCACGACGCGCTTCCCCGCGACGTCGAGGTCCTCCGGCCAGTGCTGGGGGTGCACGACGCGGCCGGCGAACGACTCCTGCCCCGGGAACGCGGGCGACCAGCCCTCGTCGTAGCGGTAATAGCCCGAGCAGACGAACAAGAACGAGCACGTGACCGTGACGCGACGGGACGCCGGGGCGGGGCCCGCGCCTCCTACGCTCGACGCCTCGCGGGCGGCGGCGGACGAGCCGTCCGCCCCCGCCGCGCTCGCCACCTCGATCGTGACGGTCCACCGGGCCTCGGCCGACGACCAGTCGGCCGCGACCACGCAATGCCCGAAGCGGATGAGCCCGGCGACGCCCGTCTCGTCGGCCGTGTCGCGGACGTAGTCGCGGATGGCTGCTCCCGGGGCGATCGCCCGCCGGTCGCGCCAGGGGCGGAACCCGTAACCGAGGGTGAACATGTCGCTGTCCGAGCGGACACCCGGGTAGCGGAACAAGTCCCAGGTGCCGCCGACCGCGTCGCGCGCCTCGACGACGGCCAGGCTGCGCCCGGGGAAGTCACGGCGCAACTGGGCCGCCACCCCGACACCGGACAGGCCCGCCCCGACGACGAGCAGGTCGACGTGTTCGGCGAGGCGATCGTTGCCCTCGTTCGGAGCCGAGGAGGCGCGGGGCGCGTCGTTCACGGGACCAGCACGATCCGGATCGGGTCGCCTTCCTTGCGCTCGAGCATCTGGACCGCCCGCTCGGCCTCGGCCAACGGCACGGTCGCGCTGACCGACTTCGAGAAGTCGAGCCTCCCCCGGGCCGTCAAGGCGACGAGCGTCGTGACGTCGGCAGGCTCGGAGCCGTAGTGGCCGAGGACCTGCTGCTGCAGGAAGCTGAACCTCGTGCCGTCGGTGATCGTGATCGGCTTGTCCGACAGGCCGACCAGGGTCAGGCGTCCGCGGTAGCCGAGGCAGGCGATGGCCTGCTCACGCACGACGGGCACGCCGGCGAAGTCGAAGGCCCGGGCGAGGCCCCGGCCACCGGTCGCGCGGCCGAGCGCCGTGGCGAAGTCCGGGTCGGCGGGGTCGAGTGCGAGGTCGGCGCCGAAGTCGAGGGCCCGGTCCCGCGCACCCGGCAGGGGGTCGACGGCGATGATCGGCGCGGCCCCGAGCAGGGCGAGTAGTTGTACGGCGTGGGCGCCGAGGCCGCCGATGCCCCACACCCCGACCGCCGTGCCGGGCCGGGTGTCGGCCGTCGTGGTGAGCGCCGCCCACGGTGTCGACACCGCGTCGGGGATGAAGCAGGCCTGCTCGAACGGCAGGGAGTCGGGGATCGGCACGACCGTGTCGGCGCGGGCCACGGCGAACTCGGCCCAGCCGCCGTCGTAGTCGACACCGCGGGTGTGGACCTGACCGTCGCGCTCCTCGCCGGCCTGCAGCAGGACGCGGTCCCCGACGGCGACGTGCGTGACGCCCTCGCCCACCTGGTCGACGGTGCCGGCGACCTCGTGGCCGAGGGTGACGGTGTCGCCGGGCAGGTGCAGCGGCGTGAGCGAACCCTGGATCAGGTGCACGTCGCTGAGACACACGCCGGCGGCGGCGACGGCGATGCGCACCTGCCCCGGGCCGGCGTCGGGGGTGGGCACCTCGGTGACCGAGAAGTGGCGGGTGCTGACGTCGAGGCGTCCGGCGAGCATGGTGGCTCCGTCCTGCGGGGCCCGGTCGGTCGGCTCTGACCGCGGGGCGTGACCGCACATCGGGTGCGACGGTACGCCGTCCCCGCCGATGTTGCACACTGCACCCGCGGCGGTCCGGTGGGCGGACGGCGAGACCCCGGGAACGCGCCGAGACCCCCGCACGCGCACGGGGGTCTCGGTGACTTCCTGGGGTCCGAGCCGCGCCCTACCCGCGGCGGGGCTCGTCGTCGGCGGGGGCGTCGGCGAGGTGCTCCTCGGCCCGGCGGCCGTCGGTGCCGACCATGGCGTGCAGCGAGCCGGTCGAGATGCGGTCGGGCGAGGTGCCCTCGAGCGAGCCCAGCCCACCCGTGCGTCCGTCGAGCAGGCGCGCTCCGGCCCGGTCGGCCGAGTCGGCCGGGTCGGCCGGGTCGGAGACCGAGGCCGAGGAGGCGCCGTGCCCGTCCGCGTTCATGGTCGCCTCGTCGAAGGGCGCACGACCCGACAGCACGGTCTCGACGCGGTCCTTGTCGATCTGCTTGGTCCACGTTCCGACGAGGATCGTCGCGACGGCGTTGCCGGTGAAGTTGGTCAGCGCTCGCGCCTCGGACATGAACCGGTCGATGCCGACGATCACGCCGACGCCGTCCACCAGGTCGGGGCGGTGTGCCTGCAGGCCTCCCGCCAGGGTGGCGATGCCGGCCCCCGTGACGCCCGCGGCCCCCTTCGAGGCGATCATCATGAACAGCAGCAGCGAGACCTGCTCGCCGACGTTGAGCGGCGTCCCCATGGCGTTGGCGATGAACAGCGACGCCATGGTGAGGTAGATCGCCGTGCCGTCGAGGTTGAACGAGTAGCCGGTGGGCACGGTGATGCCGACGACCGGCTTCGAGACGCCGAGGTGCTCCATCTTGGCGATGAGGCGGGGTAGAGCGACCTCGCTCGACGACGTCGAGACGATCAGCAGGTACTCGCGTCCGAGGTACTTCATCACCCGGAAGATGTTGACGCCCGTGGCGAGCTTGAGGATCGTCCCGAGCACGACGGCGACGAACAGGATGCAGGTGATGTAGAACGCGACCATCAGGGTGCCGAGCGCCACGATGGCGGCGACCCCTGTCTCGCCGACGACCGCGGCGATGGCGCCGAAGGCACCGATCGGGGCGACCCACATGATCATCGCGAGGATGCGGAACACCAGCACCTGCAGGTTGCGGACGCCCTCGAGGATCGTCGTGCCGCGATCGCCCATGCGCTGCAGCGCGAAGCCGACGAGCAGCGCCACGAACAGCGTCTGCAGGATGGAGCCGCTGGTCAGCGACGACACGAGCGTCTCGGGGATGATGCCGAGCAGGAACCCTGCCGTGCCACCGGCCTCGTCGGTGGCGGGCGCCTCGTACCCGGTCGAGCCGATCATCAGGCCCTCGCCCGGGTGGATCAGGTTGCCGACCACGAGGCCGATCGCCAGGGCGAAGGTCGACATCGCGATGAAGTAGCCGAGCGCGAGCCCGCCGACCTTGCCGACCGTCGCCGCCTTGGCGATCGAGCCGACGCCGAGCACGATGGTGCAGAAGATCACCGGCGCGATCATCATCGAGATCAGCGAGACGAAGGCGGTGCCGATCGGCTTGAGCTGCACGGCGACCTCGGGGGCCGTGAGGCCGACGACGATGCCGGCCGCGACGGCCACGATCACCGCGATGTAGAGCCAGTGCGAGCGGTCGATCCGACGTCGGGCGCGGACGCCGCCCGCCGTCGTCGTTCCGCCGGGGGTGGGGGTCTGCGGGCCCTTGTGCGTCTTTGCCATGGGGGTCTTCCTCGAGCTCGTGACCGGCGGCGTCGTCGTCGACGGTCGTGCGGGGTTCGTTGCCGCGACTCTGGTCGGTCGCCGGGTGGGCGTCGACGTTGTGGTCATACTGGTCGCGCCGGTCGTGCGTCATGATGGAGCCCGGCCGCAGCGCAGCGAGGAGCCCGCCCGAGATGACCGTCGATCCCACCCGGTGGAGCATCGCCACCCGGCTGTTCGCGCTGCTCGTGGTCTTCGTCGTCGCCGTGACCGTGCTCGCGACGGCCTGGACGGTCCGTTCGGCCCGCGACGACGCCGACCGCTCCGCCGCGCGGGCCTGCCTGGCCCTGGCCACCTCGATCGCCGACAACCCGTACGTCGTCGACGCCCTCGGGACGTCCGACCCGAGCGCCCGTCTGCAGCCCTACGCCGTGGCCCTGATGAGCGACACGTCGACCGACTTCGTCACGATCATGCGGCCCGATCGCACCCGTCTGACGCACCCCGATCCCGACGAGATCGGCCGCCCGTTCGTCGGCACGATCGCGCCGGCCCTGCGCGGGGAGTCGTTCACCGAGACGTACGCCGGCACCCTCGGTCCGTCGGTGCGCGCGGTGGTGCCGATCGAGAGCGACGGCGAGGTCGTCGCCCTCGTCTCGGCCGGGGTCACGGTCGACACCATCACGCAGTCGGTCGGCGAGCGGCTGCCGCTCGTGTTCGCCGCCGCCGGGGCGACCGTGCTGCTCGGCGGCGTCGTCTCGTGGTTGCTCAGCCGGTACCTGCGGCGGGTCACCTGGGGTCGCGGCCCCGAGGAGCTCGCGCGGATGTTCTCCTACTACGAGGGGGTGCTGCACTCGGTGCGTGAGGGGCTCGTGCTCGTCGACGACCGCGGCCGGCTGACGCTCTACAACGACCAGGCGGCCGAACTGCTCGACCTGCCACCCGGGGGCATCGACGCTCCCGTCCCGCTCGCCGAGCTGCAGCTGCCCGCCTCGCTGCGCGAGCTGCTCGCCTCCGGACGCCGCGCCTCCGACGAGGTGCACGTGACCGACGACCGCGTGCTCGTCGTCAACCAGGAGCTCACCGAGCCCACCGACGGCCCGCCCCGCCCGGCGCCCGCGACCGGTCGAGGAGGCGCGGCACCGGCAGGAGGCGCGGCGTCGGTGACCGGCGCGGCCCGCCCGCGCTCCCGGCGCACGCTCGGGACGGTGACGACCCTGCGCGACCACACCGAGCTGACCCACCTCACGGGCGAGGTCGAGACGATGCGCACCCTTTCGGACGCGCTCCGCTCGCAGACCCACGAGTTCTCGAACCGGTTGCACACGATCGTGTCGCTGATCGAACTCGGGCGCGGTGACGAAGCCCTCCGGTTCGCGGCCGACGAGCTCGACCTCGGCCAGCGACTCGCCGACCGGGTCGTGGCCTCGATCGACGAGCCGACGCTCGCCGCCCTGCTGCTCGGCAAGGCGGCGCAGGCCCGTGAACGGTCGATCGAGCTGCGCGTCGACGTCGAGCCCGACCTCGGGACGATCGACGTCGAGCCCGGCGACCTCGTCACGATCCTGGGCAACCTCGTCGACAACGCCTTCGACGCGGTCGCCCCGACGCTCGACGGCGCCCCTCTCGATCCCGCCGCTCCCCCGGCCCGATCGCCGCGGGTCGAGGTGACCGTCGCCCGGGTCGAGGGCGGCGTCCAGCTCGACGTCGAGGACGACGGTCCGGGACTGGGCGACGTCGAGCTCGCCTTCCGCCGCGGGTTCAGCACGAAGCCGGCGGCGCCGGGCGGGCGCGGCATCGGCCTCGCGCTCGTGCGTCAGGCCGTGGGTCGGGTCGGGGGTCGCCTCGACGTCGCCACGGGACCCGACGGGACCACCTTCTCGGTGCTGCTGCCCGACCGACGGCCGGACGACGCCGACGCCACCGCCCGACGTCGGGGTGGGGTGCGGTCGTGACCCGCGCCTCCTCGTCCGGCGACCGGGTGCGCGTGCTCGTCGTCGAGGACGAGCCCCTGACCGCGGAGGCGCACGTCGCCTACCTCGAGCGGCTGGACGGTTTCGAGGTGGTCGGCCGGGCCCGCGACGGACGCGAGACCCTCGACGCGGTCCGCGCGGCCGGCGGGCCGGGCGGAGCCGGCCTCGACCTCGTGCTGCTCGACATGAACCTGCCCGACACACACGGCCTGCAGCTCTGCCGGGCGCTGCGCTCCGCGGGTTCGACCGTCGACGTCATCGCGATCACGGCGGTGCGCGACGCCGCCGTCGTGCGCACGGCGGTGTCGCTCGGCATCGTCCAGTACCTGATCAAGCCGTTCACCTTCGCGACCTTCGCCGACCGGCTCGGTGCCTACCGGTCGTTCCGCGACTCGCTCGCCGCCGGGCAGGGGCAGGTGACCCAGTCGGACGTCGACTCCGGATTCGCCACCCTGCGCCGGGCACCGGCACCGGCGTTGGCCAAGGGCCTCGCCCCGGCCACGCTCGAGCAGGTGGTCGCGGTGCTGCGTCGAGGCGGGTCGCCGTCCGCCGGTGAGGTGGCCGATGCCGCGGGGGTGTCGCGGGTGACGGCGCGCCGGTACCTCGAGCACCTCGCCGACACGGGGGCGGCGACCCGTGAACCCCGCTACGGCAGCCCCGGGCGACCCGAGCACGGCTACCGCTGGAACTGACGGGCCAGGAATGCCCGACGGTGCTCGGCGGACGCCCGGAGCTCAGCGCCGGACGAGTCGTGCGATCTCGGGCAGCACCGCGAGGGTGCCGGACGCCCCGTGCTGGTCGGGGTCGAGGGCAAGACGCCTCAGTCCGGCACGGGTGTACGTGCCGACGTCCGCCACGAAGTCGGCGGGCGCACGCCAGACCAGGCGGTCGGCCGACGACGCGTCGAGGCCGCGGGCGAGGGCGGCGTCCCGGGCGCGTTCGGGCGAGGTGAACGCGAGCAGGGTCGGGGTGCCCTCGTCGACGACGGCGAAGGGCTTCGAGGCCCCGGCCGTGCCGCGGTCGACGAACCACCAGGCCTCGAGCCGGAACGCCGAGCGCCAGAGGGCGACCGGATCGTCGACCACGACGGCCGTGGTCCGCACCGGTGTCGCATCGACCGCAGGGGGCGGCACGACGACCGGTGCCGCGCCGCCGGGAGCGACCCGAGGAGGCGCGGGGCGCGTCGACGGCGTCGGTCCCGCTGGCGGGGCGGCCCGGTCGACGACCTTCTCGAGCCGGGCTCGACGGCGCTGACCCAGCCCGATTCTCACGAGCACGACGCCGCCGGCGACCAGGACGGTGACCACCGCGAGGGCGACCACGACGTCGACGGACGACTGCCGACCGGGTGCCACGAGTCCGACGAGCAGCACCGACGCGCCGATCGGCGACCCGATCACGGCGATCGCGAGCAGCACGACGCCCCAGGTGAGCGCGGCGGTGCCGGACGAGCCGCGAGGACTCGACGGGTGGCGGGGGTCGGACGGGTCGGAACTCGGCATCGCCCCAGCGTAGGGCGGCCCGCCGGGTGAGGCCCGGGTGCGCAGGCGGTGCCCGACGCGACCCCGCGCCCGGCTCCTCGGTCGTCTGCGGCCTACTCGGCCGCGCGAGACCAGCCGAGCCCGCGGGCCTCGACCAGGCGCTGCAGCACCACGGTCATCGCGGCGAAGTCCTTCGACCCGAGGGCGTCGGTGAGGACGACGTAGGCGTGCGCGGCGTCCGCCGGCAGCGACGGCGTTGCACGGGTCGGATCGACCAGGCGGGTCGTCCCCTCGCTGCCGGCGTGACGGCTCACCTCGTCGTGGTCACGCAGGTGGAAGTTCACGAGCCGCTTGCCGTCGCCGATGGCGAACAGGCGAGCGACGATCGAGAGTCGTCGCATCCGTCGCCCCCCGGCGCCGGCGAGGGTGCCGGCCGGTCCGTCGACCCAGCTCACCCGGGTGACCGAGTCCCAGGGCACGACGACGCTGCCGTCGATGACGACCGCGGACGCGTGGACCGACAGGGACGACCGGCCCCGGTGACGCACGGCCCCGACGTACTCGGAGAACGTCGCGATCGGCAGCAGCGTCGGCAGGAGCCAGAGGGCGACCACGATCCAGAGCAGCGCCGTGCTGGCGACCGCCCACGTCACGAGGGCGGCCAGCAGGGCGAGGGCGAGGAGGACGCCGATCCCGGAACCGACGAGCTGCCGTCGGAGCCGCCGACCGTCGTGGGCGACCACGAGCACCGGCGCGTCGGTCGGCAGGGCGAAACGGTCCGGGCCGGCCGAGGCACCGGATGCCGGAGGCGCGGCAGATGCTGTGGACGCCGACGGGGCTGCGGGCGCCGCGGGCGCCGAGGTGTCGGCACCCGGCGACCGTCGCGCCTGCCGGTCGAGGCCGAAGCGGCGCATGGCGTCGAGTGCGCCGAGGGGTGCGTAGGGCCCCTTCCCCTCGACGTCGAAGAGGACGCCGAACACGCCGGTGCGCTCCCGCGCGACGGCATCGTCGACGAAGCCGCTCGACGGCAGGGCGAGGAGCCGGCCCGCCTCCTCCTCCGACAGTCCTCGCGCGAGGCCGTGCTGCCGCGCCCGCTCGGGCGAGGTGAAGGCCAGGACCATGAGACGTCCGTCGACGTCGACCACGAGCGGCTGCACGTCGGGCAGCTCACCACGGGCGATGAACCACCAGCGGTCGAGGGCGAAGAGCGCGTCCCAGAGGTCGGCCTGGGCGTCGGTGTCGTCGATGCCCCGCCGTTCGGCCGTCCGGGCCAGCTCGTCGATGCGCTCGCTCGTCGCCCGCATCTCGTCGGGTGAGGGAGGCGGGGGCAGCCGGACACCACCCGAAGCAGGCAGAGGGGTCGGTTCAGTCATGGAGTCAGCGTAGGGGAAGCACCCCCACCGACGAGTGATCCTCACGGAACGCCGTGCGAGAGGATCGACGGCGCCGTCCGTCGGCACTACGCTCCGATCATGGCCGACGCACAGGGACCCCAGATCGTCCGAGGAGACCCCGAGGTGACCCGGGCGTCGCTCGACCTCAAGCTGCCGGTGGCCATGCTGCCCGGGCTCGTGCGCCGGGCACTGCAGGCGAGCCCGACGTTCTCGCTGGGCGACGCCGACGAGACGGGGGCCACGCTGCTCCGCCGGTCGGCCTCGGCAGGTGGTACGGACACCGTCCGCCTCGACTTCACCCCGTCCGAGAAGGGCAGCCGGGTCTCGGCCGAGGTCCACTCCCCCGGCGGCACGATCGGCACGTCGGTCAAACGCCGCGACGACGACACCACCGCCCTCTTCGAGGCCGTCGCGAAGGCCGCCGGACCCTTCTGACCGGTGCCGGGGCACGGGCCCACACCGCGCCTCCCGACGTCTTCACGGCGACTCAGCCGCCGACGATCCAGGTGTCCTTCGCGCCCCCGCCCTGCGACGAGTTGACGATCATGCTGCCCTCGGGCGCCACGCGGGTGAGCCCCAGGTCGGCGAGCACGCTCTCGCCCGCCCCGGTGCCGGTGAGGTAGACGAAGCAGCGCAGGTCGACGTGCCGGGGCTGCAGCCCGGTCGCCGTCAGGGTCGGGTGCGAGGACAGCCTCACCACCTCCTGCGCGACCCAGCCGGACGGATCGCGGGCGATCTCGGCCCGACGCTCGGCCACGACCGCCGCGCTCGCCGAGGGCCCGATCAGGACGCCCCGGCCGCCCTCGCCGTCGACCGGCTTCGTGACGAGCTCGCCCACCCGGTCGAGCACCGCGAGCCGCTCGGCCGGGTCGCCCGTCCGGTAGGTCGGGACCGACTCGAGCAGCGGACGCTCGCCCAGGTAGTACCAGATGAGGTCCGGCACGGCACAGTACATCGCCTTGTCGTCGGCGAGCCCGTTGCCGGGGGCGTTGGCCAGCAGGACGCCGCCCGCCGCCGCCACGTCCATCAGGTGTTCGCCGAGCAACGGGTCGTGCGGCGCGTGCACGTCGACGAGCTCGCGGTCGAGACGCAGGTAGAGCGCGTCGACGACGGTGCCGGTCCTGCGCTCGACGACCCGCGCCTCCTCCACCTCGACGTCGTCGGCCTGCAGCAGCAGCAGCCCCGCGCCCTCGGCGAGGGTGCGGTGCTCGTACCAGGCCGGGCTCGTCGGACCCTCGCTGAGGACCGCGCCGACCGGGTCGCCTCCGCCCCGAGGAGGCGCGGCGTGCGCCAGCAGCGTCGCCCGCAGCACCGCGAACACGCTCGTCGGGTCGAGCAACCCCGCCGGCCGCGGAGCGTCCGGCACCACCTCGTCGAGCAGCCGCCGCACCGCGAGGGAGAACGCGGCCCCGCTCGGCGCCCGGACGTTGTCCTCGAGCACCCGCCAGCCACCCAGTTCGTCGCGCACCAGGTCGAAGCCCTGCACCGCCGCCCGCACGGCGTCGGCGGGCAGCCGGGTGGCCTCGTCGCGCCAGCCCGCCGCCCCGACGACCTGCTCGTGCGACAGCACGCCGTCCGCCACGACCCGACGCTCGCCGTAGGCGTCGCGCAGGAACGCCTCGATCGCCCGGGCCCGCTGCGTCAGACCGGCCTCGAGCCGGCTCCACTCGTGCCGCGTGACGATGCGGGGCACGAGGTCGCAGTGGAACGCCCGGTGGTCGCCGCCCACGCCGAATCCGAGGCCGGCCCGCTCGCACCAGGCGTCTCGCGCGACGGACCGGGCGTGCGCCTCGGTCGCGCCGAGCTCCTGGAAGAACCCGGCCACGTCACGGTAGGCCGGGCGCGGGTGCAGCCCCGGGCCGATCGCCTCGTCGCCGGCGCGGAACCGGTACCCGACGAGGGTCGGCGCCGGGGCGTCGAGCCCGGCGGCGGGGCCGTGCGTCTCGCGGACGACCAGGTCGACCACGTCGTCGAGCCGTCCCCGTTCGGCGAAGGCGGCGCGCTGTCGGTCGGCCGAGTTGCCGCGGGCGAGCGTGGCCTCGGCGAGATCGCTCACGGTCTGCCAGTCGCCGAACTCCTCGAGCTGCGGGCGCAACCGGGCCACGAGCTGCCGGACGGCCTCGGCCGCGGGCAGCCGTGACGGGTGCTGCTCGAGGTCGAGCAGTTCGCCGCCGAGCCCGCTGCGCGCCGCCTGCCACATCGCGGCGCGGTGCAGCGGAGCCGCCCGGTGCTCGGCGGGTCGACCGGCCTCGACGTCCGTCTCGGCCCGGCGCACCGCGGCACGGTAGAGGCCGGCGATCAACACGGCGTCGTCGACCAGAGGGCAGGCGTCGCAGGTGCGCAGCTCGAGGGTGGGCGCGTGGCTCGAGGGTCGGACGTCGAAGTAGGCCATCCCGCTGTCGGCGATGACGCCCGATGCGATCAGGTCGGCGAGCAGCCGGTCGTACTCGGCGGCGTCGGCCATCGGCCCGGTCGCTCCGGCGCTCGGCCACCGCTGCCAGATGAGCGAGCGGATGCTCGCGTAGCCGGTGTCCTGCCCGTTCCAGTAGGGCGAGCTGGCACTCAGGGCGAGCAGGGCCGGCAGCACGGGGGCGATCCGTCCGGCGATCTGCACGGCGAGGTCGCGGTCGGCCACCCCCACGTGGATCTGCAGTCCGCAGATCAGCTGCTCGTCGACGAGCAGGCGGTACTGCTCGTGCATGCGTCCGTAGCGTCCGGAGGTCGTCAGTTCGAAGTCCGCGAACTCGCTGCGCGGGGCCGTGCCGACGGCGCCGATGGCGAGTCCCTCGGCGGTGGTCACCTCGACCAGGTCGCGGCGGAGGGTCAGGATCTCGCGCCGCAGGTCGTCGAGCGTGGTCACGACCGGCACGTTGGTCTCGATCGTGGTGCGCTGCAACTCGGCCCCGTACCGGTCGGCGGGCAGCCGCGTCAGGAGGTGCGGTGCACGGGCCGACAGACGCCCCGTCTCGAGGTCGATCAGGTGCAGCTCTTCTTCGGCCCCCAGCGTCAGCTCTGCGCTCATGCCTGCACAGTACGGGCGTGACCCGGTTCTGCCCGCCTCTTCATGAGGATTTCACATGAACGGAACCCCACGGGAGCAGCGAGGAGGCGCGGGCCCGGTCGGCCGCGGAGTCAGACCCGAGCGGTCTGGCGCACCCCTGCGGCGGGCAGGAGCACGCCGTCGATGAGCCCCACGAGGTAGTCGCGGTCGACGGGCTTCCGCAGGACGAGCACGCGGTACGACACCATCGACGGGGTGACGAGGGCGAGCGCCTCGATGTCGGTGTCGGCCGCGATCTCGCCTCGCTCGAGGGCCCGGCGCAGCAGCAGCCGGTTGGCCTCGGCGCGGGGCTGGACGATCGCGGCGTCGACGGCCTCGGCGAGCTCGGGCGTGGTCGAGAGCATCGTGACGACGCCCGCCATGACGCGCATCTTCTTCTCGGCGTCGTCGATGCTGTGCGGCTTGATCATGGCCACGAGGTCACCGCGCAGCGTGCCCGTGTCGGGCAGGCCGTCGAGGTCGACGGCACCCTGCTTGAGGCAGGCCACCGCGTCGACGACGAGCTCGCCCTTGGACGCCCAGCGTCGGTAGAGCGTGGCCTTGCCGGCCTTGGCGCGGGCAGCCACCATCTCGATGGTCATGCCCTCGAAGCCGGTCTCGGCGAGCACGTCGATGGTGCAGCGGAGGATCTCGGGGTCGCGACTGTGGTCGCGCTTGCGACCCGGTCGCGAGGGTGTCGCGGGGTCGGTCTCGGCGGGCGTCGTCGCCGCGCCTTCCCTGTCGGTCATGGGGTGACTCTACATCGGATGTTTACGAAACTGCCTGTATCCGAAACTGGCGGGACTCGTATATGCTCGCGCTCATGTCTCAGGCCTCCACCTCCCCTGACGGCGCGACCCGCGCCTCCTCGTCCTCCCCCACCCCTCCCTCGTCACGGCGCTGGTGGACCCTCACCACCGTCGCCCTCGCCCAGCTGATGGTCGTGCTCGACTCCACGGTCGTGAACATCGCCCTGCCCGCCGCCCAGACCGACCTCGGCTTCTCGGACGGCGACCGGCAGTGGATCATCACCGCCTACTCGCTCGCCTTCGGCAGCCTGCTGCTCGTCGGCGGCCGCGTCAGCGACCTGATCGGCCGCAAGCGCACGTTCATCATCGGCCTGATCGGCTTCGCCCTGGCCTCGGCCCTCGGCGGCGCCGCCGGCACCTTCGGGTTGCTCGTCTTCGCCCGCGCCCTGCAGGGTGCGTTCGGCGCGCTGCTCGCCCCGACCGCCCTGGCCGTGCTGACCACGACCTTCATCATCCCCAAGGAGCGCGCTCGCGCGTTCGGCGTCTTCGGCGCGATCGCCGGTGCCGGCGGGGCCATCGGCCTGCTGCTCGGCGGGTTCCTGACCCAGTACGCCTCGTGGCGCTGGAACCTCTACATCAACGTCGTCATCGCCGCCGTCGCGATCGTCGGGGCCGCGATCTTCGTGTCGCACGTGACCCGCACCGGCCCGCGCCCGAAGCTCGACGTGCCCGGCACGCTGCTCGTCTCGGGTGCGCTCTTCTCGCTGGTCTACGGCTTCTCGAACGCCGAGACCCAGGGCTGGGACTCGCCCTTGACCTGGGGTTTCCTGGCGGCGGCCGTCATGCTGCTGACCTCGTTCGTCGCGTGGCAGCGCCGTGCCGAGCACCCCCTGCTGCCCTTGTCCATCGTGCTCGACCGCAACCGCGGGGCCGCCTACGCGTCCGTGACCATCGCGGGCGCCGGCATGTTCGGCATCTTCCTGTTCGTGACGTACTACCTGCAGACCTCGCTCGGCTACACGCCGACGAAGACCGGCCTGGCCTTCCTGCCGATGATCGCGATGCTCGTGCTCGCGGCCCAGCTGTCGACGAACGTCTTCGTGCCGCGCTTCGGGCCCAAGATCATGGTGCCGTTCGGCATGACCCTCGGCGTGGTCGGCATGCTGCTGCTCACCCGGCTCGACCTCGAGAGCCTGTACGCCGCCAACGTGCTGCCGGCCTTGATGGTGCTCGGTTTCGGCATGGGCTCGATCATGCCCGCGTCGATCCAGACCGCCACGCTCGGCGTCGACCGCGGCCACGCGGGCGTCGCCTCGGCCATGGTCAACACGAGCCAGCAGGTCGGCGGGTCGATCGGCACGGCACTGCTCAACACCCTGGCGGCGACCGCCGCGGCGAACTACGTCGCCGACCACCTGCCGGCGACCGGGGCCGTCGCGGCCGAGGCCGCCGTCGCCGGCTACGCCACGGCGTACTGGTGGGGAGCCGGGTTCTTCGCCGTCGGCGCGGTCGTCGCGGCCCTGCTGTTCCGTCGCCGCGTCCCGCAGTCGGACGACGTCGACGCCTCGGCCTCGCCCGCCGTCGACGCGCCGGTCCCCGTGCACTGACGCGACCCCCTCGCGCAGACGACCCGCGCCTCCTCAGCCCTCGGGGCCGGGGAGGCGCGGGTCGTCTGCGCGACGGACGCCGCGTCGGTCAGGACGCGGCTTCGTCCTCGTCGTAGCGGTCGACGCTGATCGTCGGGATCGACGCCGTGATGACCGAGCCGTCGGCCCGCATCAGGCCACGCAGGTCGCTCGTCGTGGGGACGCGCGTCGTGATGCGCGGGCCCTGACCGTCGAGGGCGACCCGCACCGGGGCGTCGGGGGTCACCTGGAACTCGTCACCGCGGACGGACACCGTCACCGTGTCGCCCGTCTCGATCGTGAAGACGATCTCGTGCTGGGCGAGGTCGACCCGCAGGCGGCTGCCCTTGACCGAGACGCGGAACGAGAGCTCGTCCCAGTCGGCCGGCAGGCGCGGGTCGAAGGTGATGGAACCGAGCCAGTCGCGCATGCCGCCGTAGCCGTTGACGAGCGCGCTCCAGATGCCACCGGTCGACGCGACGTGCACGCCGTCGGAGGTGTTCTTGTGCAGGTCGGCCAGATCGACGTACAGCGACGACAGGAAGTACTGCTGCGACAGCTGGTGGTGGCCCACCTCGGCCGCGATGATCGACTGCACGACGCCGGACAGGGTGGAGTCGCCCGTGGTCAGCGCGTCGTAGTACTCGAAGTTGCGCAGCTTCTGCTCGGGCGTGAACTCGTCGCCCTGCAGGTACAGCGCGAGCACGACGTCGGCCTGCTTCAGCACCTGGAAGCGGTAGATGACCAGCGGGTGGTAGTGCAACAGCAGCGGACGCTTGTTCGCGGGGGTGGCCTCGAGGTCCCAGAGCTCTTTGTCGAGGAACTGGGCGTCCTGCGGGTGGATGCCCCGATGGTCGTCGTAGGGGATGTGCATGGCCTCGGCGGCGAGCTGCCAGCCCGTGATCTCGTGTTCTTCGAGGCCGAGGCGGGCGACCATGCGGTCGAAGGCCACGGGGGCCTCGTCCTTGAGGCGGGTGACCACCCGGACCGCCGCGCGCAGGTTCGCCCGTGCCATGACGTTCGTGTAGAGGTTGTCGTCGACGACGGTGGTGTACTCGTCGGGCCCGGTGACGCCGTCGATGTGGAACCGCTGGTCGCCGTTCGACCGCCAGAAGCCGAGGTCGGCCCAGAGACGGGCGGTCTCGACGAGGATGTCGACGGCACCCCGCTGCAGGAAGTCCTCGTCACCCGTCGCCTGGACGTACTGGCTGAGCGCGTGGCTGATGTCGGCGTCGATGTGGTACTGCGCCGTGCCGGCCGCGTAGTAGGCGCTCGACTCGAGCCCGTTGATCGTGCGCCACGGGAAGAGGGCACCTCGCTGGTTCAACTCGACGGCCCGGTCGCGGGCGGCGTCGAGCATGCCGAGGCGGAAGCGCAGGGCGTTGCGGGCGACGTTCGGCGACGTGTAGGTGAGGAACGGCAGGACGTAGATCTCGGTGTCCCAGAAATAGTGACCGCCGTAACCGGACCCGGTCACGCCCTTGGCCGCGACACCCTGACCGTCGGTGCGGGCCGTGGCCTGGGCGAGCTGGAAGAGGTTCCAGCGGACGGCCTGCTGGATCTCGGGCTGACCGGCCACCTGCACGTCGCTGCGCTGCCAGAAGTCGTCGAGCCAGGCGCGCTGGTGGGCGAAGATCTCGGACGTGGGCGTCTCGCCGGCCCGGTCGAGCGTGCGGTCGCAGCGGTCGGCCAGCTCGCGCGGGGGCACGCCACGGCTCGTGTGGTAGCTGATCGTCTTGACGAGGCGGACCTTCTGCCCGGCCTGGGCCTTGACCCGGTAGACGTGCTTGGCGATGTCGTCGTCGATCTGCGACGACTGGTCCCACTCGGCGTCGGTCTCGATGCGGTGGTCGGCGCCGACCGCGATCGTCATGCCCGAGTTCGTCGTGCGGTAGCCGAGGACGGCCCGCGTGCCGCCGTTGCGCTTGAGCACCGGCTGCAGCACGCGGTCGTCGAACGACTCGGCCTTGCGCGGGTCGAAGGCCTCGGCCGCGGCCCGCATGCCGGCGTGGTACTGGTCTCCCAGGTCTTGGCGGTTCAGGATCTGGCTCGAGATGAGCAGCGACGCCGACGAGTCGAGCATCGTGACCTCGTACTCGATGACGACGAGGTGGCGGTCCTCGAAGCTGACCAGGCGACGACTCGTCACCAGGACGCGCTTGCCCGAGGGGGTGCGCCAGTCGATCTCGCGGACGAGCACGCCGTCGCGGAAGTCGAGTCGCCGGGTGTGGCGGAGGATGTCGGCCTCGAACAGCACGAAGGGCTCGTCGTCGACGTAGAGCCGGATCACCTTCGCGTCGGGCACGTTGACGATCGTCTGGCCGACCCGGGCGAACCCGAAGGCCTCTTCGGCGTGCCGGATGGGCCACGTCTCGTGGAACCCGTTGACGAAGGTGCCGAACGAGTGGCCGCCACGACCCTCGTCGGGGTTGCCGCGCAGGCCGAGGTAACCGTTGCCCACCGCGAACACGGTCTCGGTGAGGCCCTCGTCGCCCTGGATGTACTCGTCCTCGACGAAGGCCCATTCGTCGACGGGGAACCGCGAGCGGTCGAGCGGGTCGGACGTGATGTGGTTCACGACTGTGCCTCCGTGGTGCTGCTGATGCTGGTCGAGGGGGTGCCCGGTGTCGCCTGGTCGGGGTTCGGAGCCGAGGAGGCGCGGGTTCGGTCGAGCGCCTCGACCAACGTTCCGAGGTCGTCCACCACGAGGTCGGCGCCGAAGTCGAGCAGGGTCTGCGCGCCCGTGCCGCGGTCGACCCCGAGGACGAGGCCGAAGGCACCACGGCGACCGGCTTCGACACCGGACTGGGCGTCTTCGACGACCACGCAGTCGTCAGCGGTGAGACCGAGGCGGCGCGCGCCCTCGAGGTACGTGTCGGGGGCCGGTTTGCCGGTGATGCCCTCGGCCGCCGCCACGACACCGTCGACGATCACGTCGAACCGGTCGCGGAGACCCGCGGCCTCGAGCACGGGCACGGCGTTGCGCGAGCTGGAGACCACGGCGACGCGGACGCCCTCGGCGATGGCCCGGTCGAGGAAGGCCACCGACCCCGGGTACGGCGTCACGCCGTTCTCGGCGAGCTCGGCGGCGAAGGCCGCGTTCTTGCGGTTGCCGAGTCCGCAGACGGTCTCGGTGTCGGGGCCGTCGTCGGGCGAACCCTCGGGGAGGACCACGTCGCGGGCGGCGAGCATGGCGCGGACGCCGTCGTACCGCGGGCGACCGTCGACGTGCTCGAAGTAGTCGGCCTCGGTGTAGGGCGAGAGGTCGTGCGCGGCGAAGTACTCGCCGAAGAGGCGGGACCACGCGCGCATGTGGACCTCGGCGGTCGGCGTGAGGACGCCGTCGAGGTCGAACAGCAGGGCGTCGAGGTGGGCGAGTCGCGAGGCGTCGCGGGGCGTGGCGGAAGACACGGGGTGCCGATCCCTTCGAGCGTGCGGGCAGGGTGAGCGGCACCGGGGCGACGACGGCCCGGTGCCGGTGAGGCGGGAACGATGCGGGGGTGGCACGACAGGGGTGAGCGGGGATGGTGCGCACCGCCTGCTGCGCCGTCGGGGGTGCGGCGTGGACCGCACGGGTCAAGTGTGGCACCGCTCCGGCCGCACACCTAGCCACCCGACCGGGGTGTGGAGCACCCGGGCCCTGGGGACGGGACGACGGACCGGACCACCAGGCCCTGTGGACGGCCCCGGCGCCTGTGGACGGAGCCCGAGGTGTCGGCGGCGGCTGACATCATGGGCGACATGGACCTGGGCGACGAGTTCGACGTGCACGGCGGCTTCGTCGCCGGCGACGGTGCCGCGACTCGTGACGCCGTCGACGCCGACGACCCCGTCCACTCGACGGCCGTGCCGCTGGTCGACGCCGTCGACGTCATCCGGCTGGTCGGGCCCCGCGCCTTCAACCGGGCGAAAGAGTACGTCCGCGACTCGGCCGTGCTCAGCACGGAATGGCACGCGGCCGACGAGCGCCTCGAGGGCATCGTCCAGGGCGCCGAGTCGACGCCGTACCAGGTCGTCGTCGACCTGCGGGCGACCCGCGGCGAGTACAGCCGACCGGTCCGCAGCCGGTGCACCTGCCCGATCGGCGGCGACTGCAAGCACGTCGCGGCGACTCTGCTGCAGAGCAACTCCCGGGCCGTGGCCGATCGCAGCGCTCCGACACCCACCGTCGACGACCTGACGACCGGGGGCGTGACCGCGCTGGGCGCTGCACGGACCGGCACGGGCGGGAGCGACTGGCGGTCCACGGTGGGGGCGATCGGGCAGCCGACCCGCGCCTCCTCGGCCCGGACGACCCGCATGGGTCTGCTGTTCGAACTGCGCGACCGAGCGCATTCGACCCGGGGGCGCGCGGTCGCGCCCTCCGCCCGCCGTCAGGGCGGACCGACGGTGCAGCGACTCGGCGTGCGGCCGGTCACCCTGAGCGGCACGGGCAACTGGGTGCGGGGCAACCTCACCTGGTCGTCGTTGCCGTACCAATTGAACCGGCTCGCCATCGAGCCCGAGCACCACGCCTGGTTCGGCCAGTTCGCGGCGCTGCACCGGTCGGCCGTCTCGACCTACACGCCGGGCGACGCCGACTGGCTGTTCGTCGACGACTTCGGCAGCCCCCTGCTCTGGCCGCTGCTGGCCGAGGCCGAGCGCCTCGGCATCTCGCTCGTGACGGGCAAGCGGGCGACCGACGTCGTCGTCGGCGACGAGGCCCGGGTCACGGTCGACGCGGTGCGCGGCGACGACGGCTCGATGCTGCTGACCGCCGGGGTCACCGTCGACGGCGTGGCCCGTCGCGCGGAGTCGACCGGCGTGATCGCCGACCACGGGGTGTGGTGCGTCGCGCACGAACCCGCGCTGACCTTCACCCTCGCGCCGACCGCGGCCCCGCTCGACGACGAGCAACGCCGACTCTTGACGGTCACGCCCGAGGTGGTCGTGCCCGCCGCCGACTCCGACGAGTTCTTGCGCGACTACTACCCCACCCTTCGCCGGCGCGTCGACGTCGTCAGCTCGGACGCCTCGATCGAGTTCCCGACGATCGTGCCGCCCGTGCTGACCCTCACGGTCACCTTCGAGAAGGGGCAGGCGATCCGCCTGACGTGGGGGTGGACGATCGACGGCTCGCTGCGGCCGCTGACGGCGCACTCCCCCGTCCCCGACCTGGGCGAGCTCGACGTCGTCCCCCGCGACCAGGTGCTTGAGGGGGTGACCGCAGCCGAGTTCGCGACCGGCACCCTGCCCGCCCTCGAGGCGCGGACCGACCTGCAGGTCGACCTCGTCGGCACGCGGCCCGACTATCGCGAGCTGACCGACGAGCCACGTCTGACCATCACAACCATGCCGACCGACAAGCGCGACTGGTTCGACCTCGGCGTGCTGGTGACCGTCGAGGGACGGACCGTGCCCTTCACGCCGCTCATCACCGCCCTCGCGAAGGGGCGCAAGAAGCTGCTGCTCGTCGACCACTCCTACCTGTCCCTCGACCACCCGGCCTTCGACGAGCTGAAGAGACTGAT
Organism: Frigoribacterium sp. AP1; assembly: GCF_056680555.1. Classification (NCBI taxonomy): domain Bacteria; kingdom Bacillati; phylum Actinomycetota; class Actinomycetes; order Micrococcales; family Microbacteriaceae; genus Frigoribacterium; species Frigoribacterium sp. AP1. The sequence continues at coordinate 2,761,321 of NZ_CM155288.1, read as the reverse complement.
CGACGAGGCGTCGGCACTCGACGAGTGGCAGGTCGCCCCGCGCATCAACCGCTACCAGGCGAGCCTCTGGTCCGAGCTCGACGACCTCGCCGACGAGACCGTCCCCGCCGCCGAGTGGCAGCAGGCGGTCGGCGGGCTCCTGGCCCTCGCCGACGCCGGCGGCCTCGAGGCCGCCACGGCGATCCCCGTGCCGGCCGCGGTGGATGCGACCCTGCGCCCGTACCAGCACGAGGGGTTCGCCTGGCTCGCCTTCCTCCACGACCAGGGACTCGGTGGCGTCCTGGCCGACGACATGGGGCTGGGCAAGACGCTGCAGACGCTCGCGCTCGTCGCGCACGTGCGCGAGACCGAGCGGGCCCGGGCCGGTGACGCCGCAGCCGCAGCCGTGTCGGACGCTCCGAGCATCCCGTCCGCACCCTTCCTGGTCGTCGCTCCGACCTCGGTGGTGTCGAACTGGGTGGCCGAGGCCGCACGGTTCACCCCGGGGCTGACCGTCCGGGCCGTGACCGCCACCCAGGCGAAGGGCGGGCGGGGGTCGGTGCACGGCCTCGCGCAGGGTGCCGACGTCGTCGTGACCTCCTACGCGCTGTTCCGCCTCGACTTCGCCGCGTACCAGGCCGAGGGCTGGGCGGGGTTGATCCTCGACGAGGCGCAGTTCGTCAAGAACCGCGCCTCGCAGGCGCACCGTTGCGCGGTCGACCTCGACGTGCCGTTCAAGCTCGCGATCACCGGCACGCCCCTCGAGAACAGCCTCACCGACCTGTGGTCGCTGCTGCACGTGGTGGCGCCCGGGCTGCTCGGCAGCAGCGTCCGGTTCGCCGACGACTACGTCAAGCCGATCGCGACGGGTGAGGCACCCGACCTGCTGCAGAAGCTGCGCAAGCGCATCCGACCGTTGATGATGCGCCGCACGAAAGAGCAGGTCGCCTCCGACCTGCCGGCCAAGCAAGAGCAGGTGTTGCGAGTCGACCTCGACCCCGCGCACCGCGACCTCTACGACGCCTTCCTGCAGCGTGAACGGCAGAAGCTGCTCGGCCTGATGGACGACCTCGACCGCAACCGGTTCATCGTCTTCCGGTCGCTCACCCTTCTACGACTGCTGTCGCTCGACGCGTCGCTCGTCGACGAGGCCTACGCCGACATCCCCTCGGCGAAGCTCGACCAGCTGCTCGACGAACTCGAGGACGTCGTCGCCGAGGGGCACCGTGCCCTGATCTTCAGCCAGTTCACGACCTTCCTGCACAAGGTCGCGGCGCGACTCGAACAGCGCGGCGTCGCCTACGAGTACCTCGACGGGTCGACCCGGCGTCGGGGCGAGGTGATCGACCGGTTCAAGACGGGCGACGCCCCCGCGTTCCTGATCAGCCTCAAGGCCGGCGGATTCGGGCTCAACCTCACCGAGGCCGACTACGTCTTCATCCTCGACCCGTGGTGGAACCCGGCGACCGAGGCCCAGGCTGTCGACCGCACGCACCGCATCGGCCAGACGGACAACGTCATGGTCTACCGGATGATCGCGAACGACACCATCGAAGAGAAGGTACTGGCCCTGCAGGCGCAGAAGTCGCAGCTCTTCGACGCGGTCATGGACGACGACGCCGTGTTCAGCGCGGCGCTCACCGCCGACGACATCCGCGGCCTGCTCGACGCCTGAGCCGGGCCGGGCGGGGCCGGTCCCGGTCGGGCAGGGCGTCAGCCCAGCGACACCGTCTCGGCGAAGGTGCGGGTGGTCGGCGGGGCGAGCAGCACCTCGGGCAGACGGTTCGCCCCCTCGGGAGTGGCCCGCCAGGCGACGTAGGCGTCGTGGTCGGCCGACGAGGCCCAGGTCTCGACGACGATCATCACCGACGGGTCGGCGTCGTCGATCAGCACCTCGAGCCCCTCGCAGCCGGGCCAGGCGCGCGTGGCGACGAGGGTCTCGCGGGCGATCTCGTGGGCGAGGTCGAGCCGGGCGGAGTCGACGTGGAGTTCGAGGTGGACGATGGTGGGCATGGTGGTTCCTTCGATCGGGCGGCGACCCCGGGAGCGGGCCGCGCGGCGGACGGGCCGCGACCTCCCACCCTGGCACCCGCGCCTCCTCGTCCGCCGGGTCAGGCGACGTCGACGGTCACGCGGTGCCACCCCTCGGCCCCGTTCGGAGCCGGCTGCACGTACGCCTCGGGTTGCCACGTGCCGTCCGCGCCCTGCGCCCGCACGTCGATGGTGTGCGACCCCGACCCGGCCGACCCGGCGTCCCACCGGTAGACCCATTGACGCCAGGTGTCGGCCGACACCGAGTCGGCCAGCGTCGCGTCGAGCCACGAGCCGCCGTCGATCCGCACCTGGACCGCCTCGACCCCGGTGTGCGGCTGCCAGGCCACGCCCGCGATCGACACCGTCCCCGCGTCCACCGATCCCCCGTCGCGGGGCACGTCGATGCGCGATTCGAGCTTGACCGGCCCGAGGGCGTCCCAGCCTCGCGGCGTCCAGTAGCCCTCGGCGTCGGCGAAGCGGGTGACCTCCATCTCGACGACCCACTTGGTCGCCGAGACGTAGCCGAACAGGCCGGGCACGACCATCCGCACCGGGAAGCCGTGCTCGATCGGCAACGGCTGGCCGTTCATGCCGACCGCGAGCAGCGCGTCGGTGCCCTCGTCCTGCAGCACGTCGAGCGGGGTGCCGGCCGAGAAGCCGTCGATGCTGCGGGACAGCACCATGTCGGCGCCGCCGTTCGGGCCCGCCCGCTCGAGCAGCGAGCGGATCGGGTAGCCGAGCCAGAGCGCGTTGCCGATGAGGTCGCCGCCGACGTCGTTCGAGACGCAGCTGAGGGTCGCCATGTGCTCCTCGAGCGGCAGGGCGAGCAGCTCGTCGAACGAGATCGACACCTCGCGGTCGACCAGGCCGTGGATGCGCAGGCTCCAGTCGGCCGGGTCGATCGACGGCACCTGCAGGGCCGTGTCGATGCGGTAGAAGTCGGCATTGGGGGTCACGTACGGCGTGATGCCCTCGACGTCCAGGGAGGCGCCGGCCGGCACCGCGGCCTCGGTCACGCTCGCGCGCGGCAGCGTCAGGGCACGCCGCAGCGCCGCCGCGTTCGCGCGGCCCGCGTTGACCACGCGTGCCCCCGTGCCGACGACGACCGCGGCCACGCCGGCCACCACCGTGTAGGTCAGGAACGACCGGCGCTCGAGCCCGGGCCCGCGCAGCGGCGGGACGGGCTGCGTCTGCTCGGCCCACCCGGGCGACGTCGAACGGACCCACCGACGGAGGCGCGAGGCGAGCTTGTCGACGAGCAGCACGGCCGCGAAGGTGCCGACGAGGCTCGGGATGGCGTCCACCTGGCCGGCGTCCGCGCGGGTCAGGACCGCGATCACGGCGAGCGCCCCGCCCGCCACTAAGGCGATCTTGCCGATCGGCTGGCGGCGGTACTCGCCGTAGCCGGCCGCGCCGGTGATGACGACGAGCAGCACGCCCATCAGGACGAAGAGGGCGACCTTGTCGCCGGTGCCGAACAGCGACACCATGGTGTCCTTCACGCCGGCGGGGGCGAGGTCGACGACGGCGGAGCCGACGGCGAAGAGCGGGCTGCCGGTGGGTCCGGTGACGAGGGCGACGACCTCGGCGGCGGCGAGGAACGCGGCCATCGACACGACGCCGGCGAGCGCGGCCCACGGGCCGGCGGCGCGGGGGGTCATCGGGTCGGGGCACCCGGGCGTCGGGGCGGGGCCGGGCGGCGCCGACTCGGGTGGGGACAGGCGGACCGACATGGGCTCAGGGTACGACGCGTGGCTCGGGAACCGCCTGCGTCCCCGGGTGCCGACCCGCACCTCCTCGCCGTGGCGCCGTGGGGCCGCGGGGCGGACGCCCTCCCACGTTTCGGGGCCGTGACGATGTGCGGCCGCCTCTTCCGTCGCCGCGACGACCGGAGCAGGATGACCGGAACGCCCGAGACACACCGATGCGCCCCCGGAGGTCAGCATGTCGACGACGAACCAGCAGCCCGCGAACCAGGCCCAGCCGCCCACGACCGACACGGGTGAGAGTCCCACCGAGCTGAAGCGGGCCATCGGCCCGAAGCTGTTGTTGCTCTTCATCGTCGGCGACATCCTGGGCACGGGCGTCTACGCCTTGACCGGGCAGGTCGCGGCCGAGGTCGGCGGTGCGGCCTGGCTGCCGTTCCTGATCGCGTTCGCCGTGGCGCTGGTGACGGCGTTCTCGTATCTCGAGCTCGTGACGAAGTACCCGCAGACCGCGGGCGCGGCCCTCTACGTGCACAAGGCGTTCGGCATCCACTTCGTGACGTTCATCGTCTGCTTCGTGGTGATGTGTTCGGGCATCACGAGCGCGTCGACGGCGTCACGGGCGTTCGCGGCCAACCTGGCGGCGGGCATCGGCGTCGAGCTGTCGAACTCGGCCGTGATGCTGATCGCGATGGCGTTCATGCTGCTCGTGATGGCCGTGAACTTCCGCGGCGTGAGCGAGAGCGTCAAGGCGAACGTCGTGCTCACCCTGATCGAGCTCTCCGGCCTCGTCATGGTGATCCTGATCGGCTTCTGGTTCATCGCCGGCGGCAACGCCGACTGGGGCCAGGTCGTGCTGTTCGAGACGCCCGGCGACAAGTCGCTGCTGTTGAGCGTCAGCACGGCGACGTCGCTCGCGTTCTTCGCCATGGTCGGCTTCGAGGACTCGGTCAACATGGCGGAGGAGACGAAGGACCCGAGCCGCATCTTCCCCAAGGTCATGCTGACCGGCCTCGGCATCACCGCGGTGATCTACGTGCTCGTCTCGATCTGCGCCGTGGCGATCGTGCCGATCGGCGAGCTGGCCGACAACGAGACGCCACTGGTCACGGTGGTGAACACCGCTGCCCCGGACTTCCCGATCGGCGGGCTGCTGCCGTTCATCTCGATGTTCGCCGTCGCGAACAGCGCGCTGATCAACATGATGATGGCCAGCCGACTGCTCTACGGCATGAGCAAGCAGGGCGTGCTGCCGGGCTTCCTGGGCAAGGTCCACGCCACACGGCAGACCCCGTGGGCGTCGATCGTGTTCACGACGGCGCTCAGCCTGGTGCTGATCGGCTACGTCTCGCTGTCGCCCGAGTCCCCGATCGTGGCCGTGCTCGGCGGCACGACGTCCCTGCTGCTGCTGTCGGTGTTCGCCCTGGTCAACGTCGTCGTCCTCGTGTTGCGGCGCGACACGGTGACGCACGAGCACTTCCGGGCGGGCACGGTGCTGCCGATCGTCGGCGTCGTGGCATGCCTGTGGCTCGTGCTGCCGGTGTCCTCCGGTCGGGGCGCCGAGCAGTACACGATCGCCGGCGGCCTGCTCGCGATCGGCGTCGTCCTCTGGCTCGTCACGTTCGTGTCCCGCCGGGGCAAGCCGGTGCCGAGCGACGCGATCGCCGACGCCGAGCACGCCGACCCGAGGGCGTAGAGGGCCGGAGGCGCGGGTCCAGGACGCCGGAGGCGCGGCGACGGTCTCGTCTCCGACACCGCACCTGCCCTGCCGCCGACCCGCGCCTCCTCGGCCGATCGCGCCTACGGGATGAGGCGGGCGGCGCGGTACCGCTCGAACAGGTCGACGAACGCCTGCTCGGTGCGGCGGTACCGGGTGAAGCCGGCGTCGCGGGCCTTGCCCATGTCGGTGACGACCTCGATGTCGCGGCCGAGGTCACCGTCGGTGTGCCACCACGAGGCGACTCGCGACAGCTCGGGCTCGGCGAGGTCGTGCTCGGCGACGAGGTCGCGCCACTCCTGCTCAAGGCCGACCATCTGCTGCTCGAGCGGCCTCGGCTCGCCCTCGAAGCCCTCGACGAGGGCGGGGTCGATGCCGAGGTGGCCGGCGAGGCGCGGCCACAGCCAGCGCCAGCGGAAGACGTCGCCGTTGACCACGTTGAACGGCTCGTCGGCACCGGCCGGGTCGGTCGCGGCCCAGATCATCTGCTCGGCGAGCACGCCCGCGTCGGTGACGTCGACGAGCGAGTTCCACTGCGTCTCGCTGCCGGGGAAGACGAACGGGCGGCCGAGGCGCTTGCTCAGCGCCGCCTGCACGGCGATGGTCAGCCCCATGTTCATGGCGTTGCCGACGGCGAACCCGATGACGGTGTGCGAGCGGTGCACCGACCACGTGAACCCCTGGCGCTCGGCGGCCGCGAAGAGCTCGTCCTCCTGCGCGTAGTAGAAGTTCGGGTAGGGCAGGCGCTCCTCGTCCTCGTGGAAAGGCGTGTCGGGCATGTTCCCCGTGCCGTAGGCCTCGAACGGGCCGAGGTAGTGCTTCAGCCCGGTGACGAGCGACACGTGCCGCACCGGTGCGTGGTCTAGCGCGGCCAGCAGGTCGCGGACCATGGCGCCGTTGACGGCGATGTTCTCGGCCTCGGTGTCGCGCTTCTGCCACGCGGCGAAGAAGACGTGCGTCGGCTTCGCGTCGGCCAGCGCGGTGCGCAGGCTCTCGGCGCTCGTCAGGTCGGCGGCGATGCCCGTCACCCCCGCGGACGAGGAGGCGCGGCGGGAGAGGGCGAGGACGTCCCACCCCTCGCGCGTCAGCTGCTCGACGAGGGCGGTGCCCGTGATGCCGCTGGCGCCGACGACGAGCGCGGTGCCGGGGACGCTTCCGCCCGTGGCGGGCTGGGTGCTGTCGGTCTGGGGTGTCTCGGTGGTGCTCATCCGTGGTCCAAGTCGCGCGCGCCTCCCCGCATTCCCCCGAGAGCGGATCGCCCCGTACCCCGGGCGCCGCCCCCTGACAGGCCGCCGGACGCGCCGAGCGTACGGTCGGCCCATGGATCACGACACGAACGAGCCCACGAACCGGACGCCCGAAGAAGAGGCGGCCGCGCTCGCGCTGGCCGTCGTGTCGCAGGCCGCGGCCATCACCCAGGGTGACCCCGCGGCCGTCGAGGCCAGCGACGAGAACCTGCGCGAGGTCGTCGCCGAACTGACCGACCAGCCCTTGACCCCTCGCCAGGAGGACGTCGTGGCGACCCTCGGCGTCGCCGGCGGCAGCCTCGCGGCCGGCTTGACGGCTGCCCTCGCCCACGAGAAGGGCGTCGACCCCGGCGTCATCCTCGGCTCGACCTCTCAGGCCATCGTGGCCCAGACGCAGTCGCCGTTCGTCGGCGCGGACGACGACGGGGACGACGACCCCGATCTCGTCGCGCAGGCCGAGCGCGACGCCCGGGCCCACGCGGCCGAGCGGGACGGCGACCACTCGGTCCCGTGGGCCGACCACGGCCACCGCGACATGGCCGATGCCGGGCGCGAACGGGGCGACGCCGGCGAGTCGCGGGCCGACCGTGGCGAGGACGACGACGCCGACCACGCGTCCTAGGGCCGCCGGCCTGCACGACGTGACGGGCCCGGACGTCCGGCGCCGCGCCTCCTAGACTCGACGGACGGGTCCGCGCGGGACCGCCTCGGCGGTGCGCCGGCCCGGCCGGTCGTCAGTGAGGAAGAGGTCAGCGTGTCAGACGCGAGGCGCCCCGAGCGGCCCACCCCGGCGAGGCCCCGCCCGCCACGGGTGCCCAAGGCACCGAAGAGCAAGCCGCGGGGTCCGGCCCAGTCGCGACTGGTCAACCAGCACGAGCTGCGTGACGTCCGGGCTCGGCTGCGCGGCACCATCTACGAGGGCACGACACCCGAGCACGGCATCGGCGGCGACCTCTACTCGCCGCGGCAGATCGTCGACTTCTGCCTCGACCTGGGCGACGTCATGTTGTCGTCGGGTGCCGACGTCCGCAGCACCGAGGTCGCGATCGTGGCCGTCAGCACCAAGTGGAACCTCGCCCCGCTCGAGCTCGACATCACGGGCACGGCGATCACCATCCAGTACGCCCCGGCCGGCCACAACCCGCTGGTCAAGACCCGGGTCATCTACGCCGAGGGGTCGAACCTGCACCGGCTGTCGCGGGTCTACCAGATCGTCGACGACCTGCTGCACGACGACCGCGACATGACCGAGGCGGTGGCCGGCCTCGTCGAGGTGCTGCGGTCCCCACCCAGCTGGCCGTCGTGGCTGACCGATCTCGCGATGGGCCTGCTCGGCGTCTCCGTGACGCTGCAGGCCGGCGGCACGTGGCAGGCCGCCGTCGGCGCGTTCGTGGTGATGATCGGCATCATGGCGTCGGGTCGCGGGCTGACCACCCGGGGCATCCCCCAGTTCTTCGTCATCGGCCTGCAGGCCGCGTCCACCGCCGCACTCGGCACGTTGGGCATCTGGGCGGGGCTGCTGACACCAGGAGGCGCGGCGGCGTTGGTCGCGGCCGTGGTCGTCCTCGTCCTGCCGCACCCCACGATCGTCACCTGGGCCCAGGACGCGATCTCGGGCTTCCGGTCGATGGCCGTCGGCCGCGCCCTGGTGATCGGGCTCATCGTCGCGGGGGTGGTCTGCGGCATCCCGGCCGGTCTCGCCGTGACCGCACGTTTCGCGGACATCGAGGTCGACCCGACGAACATCACCCTGCAGGCGTTGCCGCTCTGGCTCTCGCTCATCTCGAGCTTCGCCGCGGCGTCGGCCAACTCGATCGCCCAGGGGTCGACCGCCCGCATGATCCCGATCACGATCGGCGTCGCCCTGGTCGGCAACCTCTCGCTGTTCACCCTGCGCCACCTCGGGCTGCCGCTGATGGGGGCGACGTTCGTCGCGGCGACCTTGTTGGGTGCGCTCTCGACCGTGGCCGCGGCCCGTCTGCGGACGGCGGCCACGGTCATCGCCGTGCCGGCGTTCTGCGGGTCGTTGCTGCCGTCGCTCGCCGTCGCGTCGTCGCTGCTGAACTTCATGGCCGGCAACGACGGCGCCGAGGTCGACTTCGTGTTCTCGATGCTCACGACGCTGGCGATCGGTGCCGGACTCGTGCTCGGCAGCCTGCTCGCGACCCCGGGAGCCCGACGGTGGCTGCGCCGGGCCAAGCGCGTGCGGGTGCAGTCGGTGCACACGGACACGACGCCGATCAGCGTCATCGTGCCGACGGTCGTCGCAGAACCGTCGGTTGCGACGGAGCCGGTCTCGGCGGAGCCGCCGGTCGCGCCGGAGCCGCGGGTCGCGCCGTCTGTGCCCGTGGTCCGGACCGCGCCGATTCCCGTGGCCCCGTCCGCCCTTGAGAGCGCTTCGGAACCGACGCCCGCCCCGGAGCGGCCGCGCCTCGCGGACCCCACCGCACCGCGTCTGCCCGGGGTCGCTCTCTCGACCCCTGTCCGAAGCGTCTCACCCCCGGCGCAGCACGCGACCTCGAGCGACTAGCGCTCGGCCCCGGCGGCCACCCCGCGCCCGGTGTCTCCGCGTCCCGGCAGCTCGACCTGCGCGTCCTCGCCTTCGAGGCGGCGGATGATCGGTCGGACGTCGCCGATCTCGGCACCGATCCAGTGGCGGTGCATCTTCTCGGCCACGGCGTAGGTGGTGCCCGACCCGCCGAAGGGGTCGAGGACGAGGTCACCGGGCTCGGAGCTGATGGTCAGCACGCGCTCGAGCAGTTTCTCGCTGAGCTCGTTCGCCCCTCGGGTCTTCGTCGCCCGGTGTCGAACCGGGGGGATGTCGAGCCAGACGTCGGTCAGGTTGATGCCGTCGGGGTGCAGCTTGCTGCGGTGGCCGCCGTAGTCCTTGATGTCTCGGCCGCAGTGGCGGCAGACCTGGATCGGCAGGCGGGGTCGGACGAAGCGCGACGGCTTGCCCTTGCTGTAGTAGAGCAGCGAGTAGTGCGAGGGGTAGAGCTTGTTGGGGATCGGCAGACCGTACTTGATGTCGACGGCGACCCAATGGCGGAAGGTCATGCCCTCGCCGTTGAGCACGTGGCCCAGCTCGATGTTCCAGCGGGGGAGGTTGAAGAGGTAGAAGGAGCCACCCGGCCGCAGCACCCGGACGCACTCGGCGATCCATCGGCGGCACCAGGCCAGGTAGGCGTCCTCGTCGAGCGAGTCGTCGATGCCCGCCCCGTAGACCTTGCCCAGGTTGAACGGCGGATCGGCGAACACGAGGTCGACCGACTCGTCGTCCAGCTCGGCGAGGACCTCGAGGCAATCGGCCTGGAAGAGCCGACCGCTGGCGGTGCGGTACGTCGGTTGCACGTCGTCCTTCGGGGTGTCGCGGGGTGGGATCGGTCGTCGAGAAGACTACTTCGGGCCGCCGACATCGAGGCCCGCGCGTTGCCCGGACGACCGATAGGCTAACGACCGTGTCGTCCCCTGCGAAGAAGCAGATGCCGTACTCGAGGCGCCCTCGTCCGGTCGACGAGGTGATCGTGCTCCACCGCCAGGGTCGGCTCCCGCTCGACGGCACGCTCGACCCCGACGACCCGATCCTGCAGCCCCGGCGTCACCCTCGGCGAGTTCGCCCGACGGTCTACGTCCATCGCGAGCCGATCCCCCACCGGCCGGCCCTCGCGCTCGCCCTGTCGGCCGTCGCGGCCGCCGGGTACGTCGCGTGGGGCTGGGCCGAACTGCACGAGGGAGCCGTCGAGTTCCCGCTCGACCTCGCTCGAGGCCGGCGAGCCTCGGCGCCCGTGGTCGGCCTGACCTCGGCCGCCTTCGCCGGGGCGGCCCTGCTGTCGGCCACCGTCGGGCGGCGGCCGGGCCGGTCGCGGGCCCTGCGACGGCTCGCCGTCACGACCTCGGCACTGGCCACGGTGATCGTCGTGACCACGCTCGTCGTGGCGCTGCTGCCCCCCGCACCGACGTGACTCGACCCGCCTCGCGGACGGGAGCAACGGCGGAGGCCCGGGACGAGATACCGTTGCACCATGAGTGACACCACCGAGCAAGCCCCGAGCGACGCCACAGAGCAAGCCGACACGACGCCGACGTTCGCCGATCTGGGCTTGAGCGACCAGGTCCTGAAGGCCATCCGTGAGATCGGCTACGAGACCCCTTCGGCCATCCAGGCCGCCACGATCCCCACCCTGCTCGACGGCCGCGACGTCGTCGGCCTCGCGCAGACCGGCACCGGCAAGACCGCCGCCTTCGCCCTCCCCATCCTGTCCCGCCTCGACGTCTCGGCCAAGAAGCCGCAGGCCCTCGTGCTGTCGCCGACGCGCGAGCTCGCGTTGCAGGTCTGCGAGGCGTTCGAGCAGTTCGCCTCCGGCATGCGCGGCGTCCACGTCCTGCCCGTCTACGGCGGCCAGGCCTACGGCGTGCAGCTGAGCGCCTTGCGCCGCGGCGTCCACGTCGTCGTCGGCACGCCCGGTCGCATCATGGACCACCTCGCCAAGGGCACCCTCGACCTCAGCGAGCTCAAGTACCTCGTGCTCGACGAGGCCGACGAGATGCTGAAGATGGGCTTCGCCGAGGACGTCGAGACGATCCTCGCCGACACCCCCGACGACAAGCAGGTGGCGCTGTTCTCGGCCACGATGCCGCCGCAGATCCGTCGCATCTCGAAGCAGTACCTGAACGACGCCGAAGAGATCACGGTCAAGGCGAAGACCACCACCTCGGTGAACACGACCCAGCGCTACCTGATGGTGTCGTACCCGCAGAAGGTCGACGCTCTGACGCGCATCCTCGAGGTCGAGAACTTCGAGGGCATGATCATCTTCGTCCGCACCAAGAGCGAGACCGAGGCCCTCGCCGAGAAGCTGCGCGCCCGGGGCTACTCGGCCGCGGCCATCAGCGGTGACGTCGCCCAGGCCCAGCGCGAGCGCACGGTCAACCAGCTGAAGAGCGGCAAGCTCGACATCCTCGTGGCGACCGACGTCGCGGCGCGTGGTCTCGACGTCGACCGCATCAGCCACGTCGTCAACTACGACATCCCGATCGACACCGAGTCGTACGTGCACCGCATCGGCCGCACCGGCCGTGCCGGCCGAAGCGGTGCCGCGATCAGCTTCGTCACGCCGCGCGAGCGTCGTCTGCTGGGTGCGATCGAGAAGGCCACCCGCCAGCCGCTCACGCAGATGCAGCTGCCGACCGTCGAGGACGTCAACAGCACCCGGCTCACCCGGTTCGACGACGCGATCACCGAGGCCCTGTCGCAGGACGGTCGCATCTCGGCGTTCCGCGACATCATCAGCCACTACGTCGAGCACCACGACGTGCCCGAAGCCGACGTCGCCGCCGCCCTCGCCGTGGTCGCCCAGGGAGAGACGCCCCTGCTGCTCGACCCGAAGGACGAACGACCGCAGCGCGACGAGCGTCCGCTGCGCGAGCGCGACGACCGCGCCCCGCGCGGCGGTCGCGACGACGACCGTGGCGAGCGCCGCGAGCGCGGACCGCGCACGTCGAAGCCGATGACGGCGTACCGCATCGAGGTCGGTCGTCGTCACCGTGTCGAGCCGCGTCAGATCGTGGGCGCCCTGGCGAACGAGGGTGGCCTGAGCCGCGACGACTTCGGGGCGATCCAGATCCGCCCGGACTTCTCGGTCGTCGAGCTCGCCTCGGACGTCTCGAGCGACATGCTCGACCGCCTGAGCGACACCCGCATCAGCGGCAAGCTCATCGAGATCAAACCCGACCGCCGAGGAGGCGCGCCCCGCCGCGACGACCGCCCCGACCGGTCCCAGGGTGGCGAACGGCCCGCCCGCAAGCCCCGCTACTAGACAACCGGCCGCACGGCCCACGACGCCGACCTCGCCTCCCGCCTGGTCGGCGTCGTCGTGTCCGGTCCGCTTGTCGGCCGGTCGGCCCGGGACGGTCGCGGACGGGCGAGTTCGTGGTCCCCGGGCCGTCGGAGGCGCCCGTCTGCGACGAACCCGCCCGTGAACCCACCATCCCGCTCGAACGGAGTCCGATGAGCACCCCGCCCTCCCCCGGTGGCACCGACGCCCTGTTCGGCGTCGTGCAGACCGCCCTCACGATCGGCAGTGCGATCCCCCTGCTGCTGTCGGCCGTCGCGTTCGTGTTCTTCGTGCGGATGCGACACCGGCTCGCGGTCGGCCTCCCGGGAACGCCGGCCACGCGTCGCCTCGCCGACGACGCCCGACGACTGCACGACCTGGCCCGGGTCTGCCTCCTCGGCTCCGGCTTCGGCCTCGTGCTCCTGGTGATCGGCCAGCTCGTCGTCGGCCTCGGCACATCCGTCGGCCTCGCCGGGGCGTTCGCCGGGCCGCTCGCACCCGTGACGATCGGTGCGGTCGTGCTGACCGGCCTCGCGGCCGTGGCGTTCGCGACCTCGCCGGCGCCACCCGCGCCTCCGCGTCGCTAGCCCGTCCCGGCGTCCGCCAGCAACGCTGCCGTCGAGTGGGCAGAAGGATATGTTCCCTGCCCTGTGAAAGACCATCGCGGCCCTTTCGTGCGACGCGCACGTCGGGCAGCCATCAGGACGCCTCGGCCACAGGCCGCTCGTCCCGGGCCGTCGTCCACACGGCGACGAGGCACCGTCTTGTGGCAGCGAGCCCGTCCGTACCGTCGACGCATGATCATCGAAGCGGGATACGACCTCCACGAACTGCTCTACCCGAGACTCATCCGCGACCACGAGGCGAACGGCGCCGAAGGCGCACCGCTCTGGGTCGTCGCGCTGGACGACAGACTTCGGTACCTCTACACGCGACCGGCCCTGACGCCCGTCCGCCTGCCCCTGTCCGATCACGCAGCCGACATCGCAGCGTGCCTCGACGACGGCCTCTGGAACGTCCGCTACTACGTCCTCGCCTACTACCTGAAGTCTCGTCCGGACGACGAGGGCTTCTGGCTCGACGACGCCGACCGTTCCGTCGAGGATTGCCCCGAGCTCGCTGCCTTCGATCTCCTGGGGCAGATCGCGTTCGACGAGGACGGCTACTACTCGACCCTGCCGCGGTATTCGTTCCGGGACTACGCAGGCCACCAGGACTTGCCTCGAGCCGCCGTCATCGCCGGCCCTCACGACTACGGGTGCTCGTGCCTCGCGTGCGAGCAGTACGCCGACGACATCGCCGAGCTCAGGCGCCGCGCCCGAGAGCGCGAGGGGGAGGCGTGACAGGCGATGAGCACCAGCTCGACGACGACCTCACTCCGCTCAGGGACGATTGACGCGTTCGAGTGCGACGACACCACCCGCGAACGGATGAGCAGGATCGCCCGCCGAGACACCGCGCCGGAACTCGCCTTGAGGAGGGCGCTCCACGCCAGGGGTTGGCGATTCTTCGTCGACCGGACCGTCGAGGGAACCCGGTGCCGACCCGATCTGGCCTTCCCTCGACTCCGGGTGGCGGTGTTCGTCGACGGCTGTTTCTGGCACTATTGCGAGGCGCACGCGCACCTTCCCCGGCGCAACGGGGACTACTGGCTCGACAAACTCCTCGGGAACCGACGACGAGACCAAGCCGCGACCTCTCGGTTGGAGAGGGACGGCTGGACCGTGGTCCGCATCTGGGAGCACGACACGCTCGACGACGCGGTGCGGAGGGTCGAGTCCGAATTGCTCGCAGCGCGTCGCCGACGAGGCGTCGAGCACGGCCCGGATCGAGACACTCAGGCGGGCGTCGCGGCGTACTCGGCCGCCAGCACCTCGCCCAGCCACGCGGCGAGCGTCGCAGCGGCCGACACCGACGACGACCGCTCCACGTCGGGGTTGTAGTTGGTGTTCGTGTTGACGTCGTACGGGACGAACCGACCGTCGACGGTCTCGATGAACTCGATGCCGGCGACCTCGATGCCGTGCTCGGCGACGAAGGCCTCGAGCCGTCGGACGAGCGGGTGCTCGGCGGTCACCGACGGGCGGACCGCGAACGGGGCGAACATGGCCGGGTCGGCGCCGTCGGGCACGACGCACGCGTCGGCGGGGCACAGTTCGAAGCTGCCGGCCGAGGTGTCGACCCGCACCGCGTAGACGAACCGACCGCCGACGAACTCGACGCGGGTGGTGAAGGGCTCCTCGGCCTGCAGGAACTCCTGCAGCAGGGTGATCCCGTCGACCGGCACCTCGAAGTCGGGCCCGTCGACGTACGCGTCGAACGAGTCGAGGTCGTCGAAGCGGCGCACCCCGAGGCCCTTGCCGCCCTGGTTGTGCTTCGTGATGAACGGCAGCGTCTGCTCGCGGGCCCGGGCCTTGAGGTCGGCGGTGCCGAACACGGCGGTCGTCGCGGGCACGTCGAAGCCGGCGGATGCCAGCGCCAGGTACTGCGCCACCTTGCTCACCTCGAGTTCGACGACACCGCTGCCGTTGACGGTCCGGCGCCCGTGCCGTTCCGCCCAGCGCAGGGTCGCCCGGGCGACCTCCTTGGCGGTCCCCCGGCCGCGTGTGTGAGCCGAGCCGCTCAGCCGCGACCAGAACACCCCCTCAGGAGGCGCGGACGCGAGGTCGAAGGACGTCCCGTCGAGCAGGTGCTCGCGGTGGGGCACCCCCGCGGCGTCGAGCGCGGTGACGAGCGGCGGTAGCCACTCGGCGTTGTCGTGCAGCACGTGCACGACGGGTGTCGGGTCGGCGTGGTCGCTCGGCGAGGTCATCGTCCGATCGTGCACCGTTCGGGCCCGGGGTGCCAGCCCGGCCGACACACGCGGACACGTCGGGTCACGTCGGCCGGGGCGTACGCGCCGCGAACGCGTCGACGAGCACGGGGTCGTCACTGCGCTGCCGTTCCAGGAAGAGCACGATCGAGGCCGTCACCGTGCGGTGGCCGGGGCCCCGCAGCACGTCGTGCCCACCCTGACCGACGAGGCGGACCGAACCCCGCGGCAGCTGGGCCGCCCAGGCGACGGCGTCCGCGACCTCGGTGACCCGGTCCCCGTCGCCGTGGAAGACCAGGGTGGGCTGCACCACCGACCGTGCCGCAGGCAGGGACAACCCCGTCGGCAGCGCCCTCCGGGTCCGGTCGTCCCGTCGGCCGGGCCCGAGCCCTCGTCGCGAGGCCGGGGTGAGCACGCCGGTCAGCACGACCGCGTCCACGGCCGCGACCGAGTCGGCCGCGACGGACGCCGCGAGGGTCGCCCCGACGTCGGAGCCCAGCAGCACGACGGGTCTCGGCAGGGCCCGGTCGCGCACGAGCCGCTCGACGCCCGCCCGCACGGCGCGGACGTCGGTGGAGACGTCGTCGAACAGCTCGACCCGGTACCCGTCGAAGACGAGACGGTCGGTGAGCCTCGCGAAGTCGTCCGCTCGCTCGCCCGCCCCGAGCAGGACGACCACGGTGCCGCGCACGTCGACGGTCGGGGTCGGAGGGGTGTTCCTGCTGGTCACGACGACTCCCCTGCGCTCGACGACGGATCGGTGCGGAGCGTCGGCGAGCGGCGACCCCGCGTCCCGTCATCTTCTGCCCGGGGGCTCGGGCCATGCGAACGACGTGACGTTTCGTGACGGATGGTGACGCCGTGTCTCGCGACGGACGTGGTGAGGGCGATCTCAGGATCAGCGCTCGACGGCCCTCTCGACAGGGCGTGACGAGGTGAGGACCCTCGTCGTCCGGTGATCACCCGCCCCAGGCGGAGGCGACGATCTCGCACAGAAGTCGATCGTCGGTGTCGAGCGCCGAGCAGTCGCTCGTCGCCCCCTGGCCGACCGTCTCGGTGGCGAGGTCGGCCGCCCCTCGGACGTCCCGCCGGAACGTCACGACGGTCCCGGCCGGTGCCGTCCGAACCGCGCCGACGACGTCCGCCAGGGCGGCGTCGGTGACGGTGTCGCCGAGCTCGATGCCGACTCGGCCCTCCGTGACTGTCACGGCCATGCCCTCGATACGGGGCGCGGCCACGATCGCGCCCGTGACGGACGCGAGCACCGCTAGAGCCTCGGGCCGACCCGAGAACGAGAGACCGCGGCGGTCGGTGCCGTCCGACGAGACGTGGATCTCGTCCATCCCGGACACGGCCGCGGAGCCACCGATGGCCTGCATCGCGGGCACGACGCCCTCGAGCCCCGACGTCCGTACCTCGACCGACCGGGCACTGATCGCCGAGTAGGTGACCGTGCCGGGCGCCACGACGTCGACCAACGACTCCGCGGCGGACAGGTCGCCGTCGAGCTCCCGCCGTTCGTCCGGGGAGTCGACGAAGCCGATCGACGTGCCGGGCACCTCCGACATCGCGACGAGGACGCCGGCGATCCGGGCGGCTCGCGGGGACGCCTCCGCCACCTCGTCCGGCGAGTGGTACCCCGTGACGGTCGGTGTGTCGAGATCGACCCTGATGCCTTCCGGCAGGACGTCGACCCGCCCGGGCCCGAGGTCGGTGGCCCCGACGGCATCGAGCAGACGCCCCTGGTCGGCGGCGTCGAGGACGACGTCGGACGTCGCGGGGTCGTCGAGGACCGAGGGGAACCCACTGACGTTCTCGGTGACGAACCGGCGGGAGTCCGGGCTCCAGGCCGTCACGTCGACGTCGGTCAGCTGAGCCGCGGCGTCCCGCAGGGAGCGTGCCCGCTGCCAGGCCGAGACGACGTCCGACGAATCCGAGGGGACCACCGTGATCCCGAATCCCTGCCGAGGCGAGTCGGTTCCGATCGCCCGGCCCTCGCCGAACGCGTGCGTGGTGAGGGACACCTCGGCGAAGACCGGGTCGTCCGCGACGCGACGGGCGAGATCGAGCTGTGCCGCCGTGTCGCCCTCGTCGGCGAGCACCTCGAACGAGACGGCACCTCGCCGGACGTCCACGAACCGCCAGCCGGAGGAGTCGCCGACGTTGCGGGCCACGAACGGCCTGATGTGCTCGGCGACGGCCGCGAGGTCGTCGTCGCCGAGATCGTCCTCGACCACGACCGTCGCCTGGGCGACCGCGCTGCCGAAAGGGTAGTCGGTCCCTGCGGTCTCGATCTCGACGACGCCGTCGACACCCTCCATGCGGGACTCGAACCGGGCGAGCAGGTCCTGGGAGCTCGCGCACCCGGCGCCGAGCGCCAGGACGGCCACGACGACGGTCGCCACGACGCCCCGCCTCGACCTGATCCCCATCCCCCCATCGTGGCCGCTGCGGGCGACGAGCGACACCGTCGCCGGGCGGACCCTCGCCAGTTGGTATCGTCGTCCGACGATTGCCGGAGGTCTTGCTTGGAGAACCACCCGTCGGGGCACGACGACGCCCTGAGCCGCGACGACGTGCGCGCGGCGTACGAAGACGACCCCACCTGGGCCCTGCTCCGCGGCTACAACGCCCGGTGGATGCTGCCGCTGTTCTCCCGCCACCTCGAGCACGCCGAGGGTCCGGTGTCGGCCGACTGGTTCCACCGGCAGGTCGCCGACGCCCTCGAGCAGAACGCCGCCGAGCAGGCGGCATCCGAGCAGGCGGCATCCGAGCCGGGGGCACCCGAGCAGGCCGCCACCGACCCGAAGACCACCCCGGCCGAGTACTGCCGCAGCTGGGTCGAGAGCCGCTGGCTCGTCCGCACCCGCGCCTCCGGACCGGACGCCCGCGCCGAGTACCGCCTGTCGCCGCACGCGCTCAAGGCGCTGCGTCTCGTGCGCGACCTCGTCGAGCGCGACAACGCCGTCAGCGAAGCCCGCCTCGGCAGCATCGCCCACGCCGTCGGACAGCTCGCCGGCCTCGCCGACCCCAGTCGCGAGTCGCAGCTCGCGCGCCTCGACGAGCAGATCGCCGAGCTCGAGCGCCGCAAGGCCGAGATCGAGCGGCACGGCACCGAACCCACCGCTCCCGACGTGCTGCGCCGACAGGTCCGCGAAGTGGTCCGTCTGACCGCGTCGCTGCCCGAGGACTTCCGGCAGCTCGGCGCCATGGTCGAGCAGCGACACCGCGAGGTCGCGCGCCGGGCGTCGTCCGAAGACGTCGGCAAGGGCGCCCTCGTCGACCAGTACCTGCGCGACAACGACCTGCTCGAGCAGACCCCCGAGGGGCGCGCCTACCGCGGCTTCGCCCAGATGCTGTCGTCGCGCGGGATCGACGTGATGCGGGCCGACATCGAGAAGGTCCTCGCGCAACCCGACGCCGCGGCACAGCTCACCGAGCGGCAGCGTGCGCAGCTCGAGTCGCTCATCTCGTCGCTGCTCGCCGAAGAGCAGAGCGTGCAAGAGACCTACGGGCGCTGGACGTCCTCGCTGCGGCGCTTCCTCAGCCGGTCGGGCTCCGACCAGCAGCAGCGCCTGCTCACCCTCGCCGACCGGGCACTGCACGCGGGCGGCGTCTGGGCCGAGCGCCGGCCGGGCCACGCCATGCTGCCGATCGAGCACGGCGACGGACTGGGCCTCGGGGCGCTCGACGTCCGCGACGTCAGCCAGGTGCAGCTGCACACCGACCGCGCACGCCCGACGGTCGACGTGCAGGTGACGATCGGCGACGCGACCCTGCCCGAGGCCGACCGGGCCG
This sequence comes from Frigoribacterium sp. AP1, assembly GCF_056680555.1. Taxonomy (NCBI): domain Bacteria; kingdom Bacillati; phylum Actinomycetota; class Actinomycetes; order Micrococcales; family Microbacteriaceae; genus Frigoribacterium; species Frigoribacterium sp. AP1. The sequence continues at coordinate 2,742,194 of NZ_CM155288.1, read as the reverse complement.
CACTCCGCCTCACCTCGGGCACGAGCACGGTGGCCGTCTCGGCGACGATCGACCGGCTGCTCGCCGACCACGACGAGGTCACGAGCGCCGACGTCTACCGCGCCACCGAGCCCGAGTTCCGCCGTCTCGGGCTCGTCCTCAGCATGCTCGACCTGGCGCTCGAGCGCGGCGTCGTCGGCGACGACACCGAGACCGTCGAGCTCGCCGGCGATCCCACCGGCCCCGGCGCGTCGTCGGACGCGGACCCAGGAGGCCCGGGCCGGCAGGTCACGCTGCCCCGCCTCGTCTTCCGACGCGACCCCGCGGGGCCGCCCGACGCCGCACCCGCCGCCGCCGCCACCGACCTCACGACCAGCACGACCTCCACGAAGGACCCCGCATGAGCCCCGCAGCCCCCTCGGACGAGACCGGCGTCGACGAGGCGACCCGCGCCTCCTTCGCCGAGGCGACCGCTCCCTCCGTCGACGAGTCGGCGCGCGCCTCCCGCGATGCCTTCGACGACGGCGACGCCGACGACGACGGGGCGGCCGGCGTTCCGGACGCGCTGCCGCTGGCCGGACGCAAGGCCCTGGTCACGCTGCTGACCCACCGGTTCGTGTCGCGCGCCCGGCAGCAGGAGGCCTGGGCCGGCCTGCTCGCCCACGAGCCCGAGATCCGGGCGCGGCTCGAGGAGTTGTTCCTGGTGCTCGTCGTCGACCACGACCACGAGGTCGCCTTCAAGCGGCAGAACGGCGAGGACGACGTGCCCGTGCTGCTGCGCCGCGAGAAGCCCCTGTCGCGGGACGCCTCGCTGCTGATGGTCTTCGCCCGCCGCGAGCACGCCTTCACCGATGGCCTCGACGAGGCGGTCGTCATCTCGAAGGACGCCGTCGCGGAGTTCCTCGGGCGGTACCACGACGACTCGGGCTCCGACGAGGTGCGGGCCCGTCGCCGGGTCGACGCCGCGATCGCCGCGCTCGTCGCCCGCGACCTGCTCACGGCCGAGCCCGACGACCCCGAGCTGTTCGTCGTCTCGCCCGCGATCGTGCCGCTGATGACCGCCGACCGGCTGGCGCACCTCGAGCGGGTGTACCTCGAGGCGGCGGGGGTCGAGGGCGACGCGACCGGCGAGGGCGAGGCCGACAGTCCGGCCGACACCGACACCGACACCGAGACCGACGACACGGTCGAACCGGAGGTCGAAGCCGACCCCGTCGACGACGACGACTCCGCCGTCCCGGCCGACGACGACGCTCCCGAGACCGTCCCCGATCCGACCGCCGTCCCGCTCGACCTCGACCTCGAGCCCCCGCACGACGACGACACGCACACAGACACCGACACCGACACCGACCCGGAAGCACCCCAGGCATGAGCATCGCCGACACCTCGCCCGACCTCGGCATGTTCCACTCGGGCCAGTACCGCATCGAGCAGGTGCAGCTGCTCAACTGGGGCAGCTACGCCGGCCTGCACCGCATGCCCGTGGGGCGCGGCGGCATCGCCATCCTCGGTCCCACCGGCCGCGGCAAGTCGACCGTGCTCGACGCGATGGCCGCGGTCATCATGCCCAACCCGCAAGAGTTCAACCGGGCCGCCCGCGACGACAGCCGCCAGCGGTCCGAGCGCACGGTCTACAGCTACGCACGCGGCAAGACCGACGAGGTCCGCGACGCCGCCTCCGACCGGACGACGACGCGGTTCCTGCGACCGCTCGGACAGGCGTTCCCGAGCGGTGCCGCGATCACGTGGTCGACCGAGCTCGGTCAGACCGTCACGGCCGTCCGTGTCGCCTGGATCGGCGAGGACACCGCGAGCCAGGACGACGTCACCCAGGCGAGCGTCTACCTGCTCGTGCAGGGCCGCTTCGACCTCAGCCGCCTGTCCGAGGTGACCCGCGAGGGCACGAGCCAGAACCCGCTGACCCGCGGCTCGCTCGCCCGGCTGCTCGACCCCGCCCACGATCTCGCGACCTCGTCGCAGCCCGAGCTGCGGGTGCAGCTCTGCGGTCAGCTCGGCATCGGCGGCAGCGACGAGTCGCAGCTCAAGGCCCTGACCCTGCTGCGGCGGGCGCAGGCGTCCAAGGGCGTGTTCTCGATCGACGACCTCTTCAAGCAGTTCGTGCTCGTCCAGCCGCAGGCGCTCAGCCGGTGGGAGACCACGCTCGCCACCTACCGCGAGGCGTCCGCCCTCTACGACGTGTTCGAGACGACCCGCAAGAAGCTCGACGTGCTCGAGGGCGTGCCGACGCTCGCCGACCGCTACGAGCTCGCCGGCCGCGACGGATCGGCCAAGCGCCGCCTCCTCGCGGACGCCGACGGGCCCAGCCGCCTGCGCGTCTGGCTGGCCGAACGCGTCGGCAGCTGGGTCAGCGGCGAGGTCGACCGCGTCACGACCGAGAAGCGCGAGCAGGGCGAACGCCGGAGGCGCGCGCAGGCGGACGAGCAGCTCGCGTTCCGGTCCCGCGAACAGGCCCTGGCGCGGATCAGCGAGCTCGGGGGCGATCCCACGCAGTCGCTCCGCGAGCACGTGGCCGCCGCCGAGGCCGAGCTCGCCGCCGTCGAGCGCACCCGCGGCCGGCTCGCCGCCGCCCTGGAGGGGACCGGCGAGTCCCTCCCCCGGAACGACGAGCAACTCGTCGCCCTCGGTCAGCGCGCCGACCGCCTCGCGGCCGACGACGTCGCGGCCCGCGCCGCGACCGCCGACGCCCGCAGCGACCTCGCCGCCCGCATCGGCGAGACGAAGCGCGCCCTCGCCGCCCTCGAGAAGCAGAAGCGGTCGTTCGAGCAACGCCGCAGCAACGTGCCCGACGACGCGATCGAGCGACGTCGCCGCATCGCCGAGGGGGCGGGCGTGCCGGTGTCGAGCCTGCCCTACGCCGGCGAGCTGTTCGAGGTCGCGCCCGAGCACACCGGGTGGGCCGTCGCGATCGAGCGGGTGCTCGGCGATCTCGCCACGCACCTCCTCGTCGACCGCTCGCACTTCGACGCCGTGCGCCGCTGGGTGGACGAGAACGACGTGCGCGGACGCGTCACGCTCGTGCCGGCGACCGCCGGGGCCGAGCCGACGCTCTCGCCCGTCGACCACACCGTGCCCGCGATGGTGCGCCTCGACCCCGCCAGCCCCTTCCGCGGCTGGCTGCACGACGAACTCGTCGCCGACCGCAGCGTGCTCTGCGTCGAGGGTCCCGACGACCTCGACGACCCGCGTCCGGCCGGCACCCGCGGTGCCGTCACCCGACGGGGCCTCCGCACCGGGTCGCGCGACCGCGTGATCAAGGACGACCGGTCGACCCGCTCGTGGATCGGCCTCGACAACGCCGCGCGCATCGCCGAGCTCGGCGACGAGATCGTCGACCTCGAGGCCGTGCTGGCCCGGGTCCGCGGCGAGTACGACGCGATCGAGGCCGAGGCGGCCGACCGCCGTCGTGTCGCCGACGCCGTCGCCCGGGCGAAGGAGTTCACCTGGGACGAGCTCGACACCGCCCCCGCGCAGACGCGACTCGACGACCTGCGCGCCCAACTCGACCGCATCGCGGTCGAGCGTCCCGAGCTCGCGACTTTGCAGGCCGAGGCGACGCAGCACGACGACGACCGCTCCGCCGCGACGCGCCGCCTGGCCGAGATCGATCAGGTGCTCGCGCAGCTGGACGAGAAGCACGCGACACTCGTCGACATCGAGGACGAGTTCGCGGACGCCGCCGACGCCGAGCCGCTGACCGACGACGAGCGGGCGCTGCTCGCCCCGCTGCCGTTCGCCGCACCGCGCGAGGCGACCGACGTCGCCCGGCTCCACCGGGATGCCGCGTCGCAGCTGCGGGCCCAGGTCGACGCGCACGACCGCGACCGGGCGAACGCCGAGTCGACGCTCGTCGTCGTCTTCGAGCGCTACCTCGAGCTCGACCGCACCGCGGGCATCGACGCGACGATCGAGAGCCTGCCGTCGGTCAGGGCGATCCACCGGCAGCTCGTCGAGGACGACCTGCCGCACGCGAAGCAGCGGTGGCTCGAGAAGGCCGGCAGCGACGTGGGCGACAGCCTCCGGGCGCTCCTCGTCCAGATCGAGGAGGACGGCCACGTCATCCGCCGCGGCGTCCGTCCGATCTCGCAGGCGTTGCGGTCGATCGAGTTCCGCCAGGGCTCGACGCTCGACATCGAGCCGCGGCCGGTGTCGAACGGCGACCTGCTCGAGTTCAAGCGCACCCTGCGCGAGCACACCGGCGGGGCCGACGGCACGTCCGAGGCACGGTCATCGGACGGACGGTCCTCGCAGGCGCAGTCCCCGGAGGCGCGGGACGCGTCCGAGGTCGAGCGCCGGTTCCTGAGGCTCCGCCGCGACCTCGCCCACCTCGAGGAGAAGTCGAAGGTCGGCGACGCCTGGCGCCGTCGGGTGCTGGACGCCCGCGAGCACTACCAGTTCCGCGCGATCGAGACCCGGGCCGACGGGACGCAGATCGTGCACGAGGGCGTCGCCGGCAAGTCGGGCGGCGAGGGGCAGGAACTCATTGCGTTCGTGCTCGGGGCGGCCCTGCGGTTCCGGCTGGGCGACGGCACCGACCGGGTGCCGACCTACGCGCCGATCGTGCTGGACGAGGGTTTCGTCAAGGCCGACGCCGAGTACACCGGCCGGGCCCTGGCGGCGCTGACCTCGCTGGGCTTCCAGCTCGTGGTGGGCGCGCCGCGCGACAAGGTCAACGCGTTCGAGCAGCACGTCGAGAGCGTGGCGTACATCTCGAGCGACCCGTCGAACCCCGAGCTGTCGCGCATCTACCCGCTGACGATCCGCCAGGCGATCCAGGTCGAGCAGCACGGCCTCGACCCGGCCGCGCTCGCCTGACCCGCGGTCGACTCACCCGGGCTTCCGGGCGGGTTCGACCTTCCGGACCAGTTCGGCGGACACGGGCGTCCGAGACGGCCCGTGTCCGACGAACTCGCCCGGTTCCCGGAGCGGGCCTCACCGGCGCGGCCGATCGAACGGCGGCCGGGACTCAGAGGTCGCGGGTGGCCGGGCCCGTGTAGTCGGCCAGGAAGCCCTTGGGCAGCGGACCCTTGATGCGCTGGCCCGAGCCGCGCTCCTCCCAGGCGTGGGCGAGGATGCCCACCGACCGCGAGAGCACGAACAGCCCTCGTGCCAGTTCGGGTTCGATGCCGAGCTCGCCGTAGACCACGGCCGACACCCCGTCGATGTTCATCGGCACGTTGCGGGACGCCAGCACGCCCTCGACGGCGAGGGCCGCGTCGAGGTGACGCCCCTCGACCACGCCCTCGTCGCGTGCGCGCTCGACGAGCGCCAGCAGCGGGTCGCGGCGCGGGTCGCGCGGGTGGAAGCGGTGTCCGAACCCGGGCACGAACTCGCCCCGGGCCTTGTGGGCCGCGACCTCGGCGGCGGCCAGGGCGTCGAGCGGTGCACCGGTGTCGCGGTGCGAGGCGACCAGACGGTTCAGCAGCTGGACGCACTGCTGACCCGCGCCTCCGTGGGTGTCGCCCAGCACGTTGACGCCGTTCGCGACGGCCGAGTTGAGGCCGACCCCGCAGGTGATCGCCATGCGCGCGCTGGCGATCGACGGCGCCTGCGGGCCGTGGTCGACGCTCGCGACGAGAGCGGCCTCGAGCAGCGCGGCCTGCGCCGGCTCGGGCCGTTCGCCACGCGTCATCAGCCAGACGGTCTCGACGAAGCCGAGGTTGCCGATCAGCTGCTGTACGGGGTAGCCGCGTAGCTCGATGACGCCGGGCTCGATCTTGGTGATGCCGGTCGACCACCAGGCGGTGGTCGAGGCGGTCTTCGCCTCGAGCCGGGCGATCTCGGCCTGGGCCGCGGCGAGGCGGGCCTCGAGGTCGGCTCTGTCGTCGGCGCTCACACCGCGCCTCCTTCCCTGAGGTCGTGGATCTCGTCGGCGTCGAAGCCGAGCTCGGCGAGGATCTCGTCGGTGTGCTGCCCGAGCAACGGCGGCGGCAGGGTCGGCGCCCCGGGCACGCCGTCGACACGGATGCCGTGCCCCATCACCCGCAACGGGTCGTCGCCCTCCGCACCGCCCGGGAAGGGCAGCTCGTGCACGAGTTCGCGGTCGCGCACCTGCGGGCTGTCGAGCATCTCGGCCACGGTCAGCACCGCCGCGGCGGGCACGCCGGCGTCGCTGAGCAGCGCCTCCCACTCGGCGGCACCGCGCGTGGCCAGCGCCGCCTCGATCTCGTGGGTGAGCGCGGCGCGGTGGGTCTTGCGGTCCTCGCGGGCGGCGAACCGGGCGTCGACGGCGAGGTCGGCACGACCGATCAGGGCGCAGAGCGACTCGAACTGCTCCTGCTTGTTGGCCGCGATGTTGAGGGCTCCGTCACCGGTCGCGAACGTGCCCGAGGGGGCCGCCGTGCCGTTGTCGTTGCCGAGCGGCCGCGGCTCGGTGCCGGCGACGAGGTGGTTCGAGACGACCCAGCCCATGGCGGTCGCCGCGGTCTCGAGCATGGACACGTCGACGACCGAGCCCACCCCGGTCCGCTCGCGACCGAGCAGCGCCGACGAGATCGCGAACGCCGCCGCCAGCCCACCGAGCGTGTCGGCGATCGGGTAACCGGCCCGCAGCGGAGCCGTCTCGGGCGTGCCGGTGACGCTCATCATGCCCGAGCTGCCCTGGATGATCTGGTCGTACGCGGGCTTGCCGCGCAGCGGGCCGGTCTGCCCGAACCCCGAGATCGCCGCGTAGACGAGCCGCGGGTTGATCCCCCGGAGCACGTCCCAGCCGAAGCCGAGCCGTTCGAGCACCCCGGGCCGGAAGTTCTCGAGCAGCACGTCGGCCTCGGCCACCGCCCGCCGCAGCACCTCGACCCCGCCCGGCTTCTTCAGGTCGACCGTCAGCGACCGCTTCTGCGCGTTCTGCGCCAGGAACGAGATGCCGAGGAGGCGCTGGTTCAGTTCTGCGGACGCCCCCAGTTGGCGGGCGAGGTCGCCCCCGTGCGGCGTCTCGACCTTGATCACGTCGGCGCCGAGCAGGGCGAGCTGGTACGCCGCGTAGGGGCCGGCGAGGACGTTGGTCATGTCGAGGACGCGGACGCCGTCGAGCGGTCGGGGCCGGTCGTGGGCCTCGGCCGGCTCGTGGGGCGGGCCGGGGTCATGGGCCGGGGTGGGGTGGTGGGGCTGGGTCACACGGTCTCTCTCTGGCGGTCGGCGATCGCCTGGGCGACGGTCCTCCGGCTGCGGATCTTCTGGAAGGCGGCGCCGGCGACGGCGAGCAGGAGCACGACGTAGAGGGTCACAGAGATCGGGCTCGACACGAGGATGGCCGGGTCGCTCTCGCTGACGGCCATCGCCCGCCGGAACTCGGTCTCGGCGAGCGGGCCGAGGATGATCGCGATGAGCATCGGTGCGACCGGCAGTCCGTAGCGGCGCATGAGGAACCCGATCAGCCCGATCACCGTGACGAGCACGAGGTCGAGGATCTTCGCGCTCGTCGCGTAGACGCCGAGCATCGCGAAGACCGAGATGCCCGCGTAGAGGTAGTGGCGCGGCACCTTGAGCAGCTTGGCCCAGAGCGGGGCGAACGGCAGGTTGAGGATCAGCAGCACGACCATGCCGACGAAGAAGCTGGCGAGCAGTGCCCAGACGAGGTCGGGGGCACGCTCGAACAGCAGGGGCCCGGGCTGCAGGCCGTACTGGCGGAACGCGGCGAGCAGGATCGCCGCCGTGGCGGAGGTCGGCAGTCCGAGCGCGAGCAGCGCGCCCATCGCCGTGCCGGCCGTGGCGTTGCCGGCGGCCTCGGGGCCGGCGACGCCCTGGATGGCACCGCGGCCGAACATCGAGTCCTCGCGGCGGGCGTCGAGTCGGCGCTCGGTGCCGTACGCGAGGAAGGTCGGCACCTCGGCGCCGCCCACCGGGATGATGCCGAAGGGGATGCCGATCGCCGTGCCGCGCAGCCAGGCGGGCGCCGCCAGGCGGAACTCACGGCGGGACAGCCAGAGTCGACCGCGGGAGGGCACGAGGGCCGTCTCGTCGGGGGTGCCGCGCTTCGCCGCGACGCTGAAGACCTCGCCGAGCGCCAGCAGGCCGACGGTGATCACGACGATGTCGATGCCGTCGAACAGCTCGGGCACGCCGGCCGTGAAGCGCGAGGCGCCCGAGATGCCGTCGATGCCGACGACCGAGATCGCCAGGCCGATGCCGAGGGCGGCGAGGCCGCGCAGCACCGACTCGGTGACGACGGCCGAGATCGCCACGAAGGCGAACACCGCCAGGGCGAGGTACTCGGCCGGGCCGAACAGCGTCGCGAGCTCGGCGAGCCGTGGGGCGAAGAACACGACCAGCACCGACGCGATGATGCCGCCGATGAAGGCACCGATCGCCGAGGTCGCGAGGGCCTGGGCGGCCCGGCCGCTCGTGGCCATCTTGTGGCCCTCGATCGTGCCGGCGATGGCCGTGCTGTTGCCCGGCGTGTTCATCAGGATGCCCGAGATCGAGTCACCGAACAGCCCGCCGAAGAGCACGCCGGCGAACATGATGAAGGCGCCGATCGGGTCGAGCGAGAAGGTCACGGGCAGCAGGAGGGCGACGGCCATGGCCGAGCCGAGGCCGGGCAGGACGCCGACGGCCGTGCCGAGCACGGCCCCGATCAGCACCCAGAGCATGTTGATCGGGGTCAGGACGGTGAGGAACCCTTCCCCGAGGTTGGCGAGCGATTCCATCAGAAGATCCCCTCGAGGATGCCGGGAGGCAGGTTGAGGCCGAGTCCGGCCGAGAAGGCGAGCTGAACGATCGACGAGATCGCCAGTGCCAGGAAGATGTCGAAGACCGGACGCCGACTGCCGAGCGACCTGGCGATGCCCCAGAACAGCACGGCTCCCGCGAGCAACCAGCCGAGCGGCGTGAGGGCGGCGATGAACACCACCACCGTGCCGAGGGCACCGAGCAGGGCCCGGTGGTTGCTGGTCGGGCGTCGCTCGACGGGTTCGCCGTCGAGGTCGAGGTCGTCCACGTCGCCGGGGGCGGCGGGCTGGGCGATCTCGACCGTGGCGGCCTCGGGCTTGCGCAGCACGTCGATCGCGAGCAACACGGCCACGATCAGCACGAGGGCCGCCACGATCGCCGGGAAGACCTGGGGCCCGGGCGAGGTGGCGGTGTCGGGCACGCGCATCGTCACCGTGCCGACCACGAGGGCCAGCCCGATGACCAGCATGAGCCCGGGCACGATCAGGCCCGTGCGTCGGCGCCAGAACCCGTCCGCGACGACGACGGCCCGGCGCGTGACCGAGACGGTCCGGATGACGCCGCTCACAGGCCCAACTCCTCGATGATCGTGTTCACGCGGGCCTGGTCCTCGGCGATGAAGTCGGCGAAGTCCTCTCCGGTGACCACCGCCGGGGCCCAGGAGTTGCGCCTCAGGGTGTCCTGCCACTCGTCGGAGGTGACCATCTCGTCGATGATCGCGACGAGTTCGTCGCGCTCGGCGTCGGTGATGTCCTTCGGGGCCACGAGACCGCGCCAGTTCGGCAGGTGCACGTCGATGCCCTGCTCGATGAAGGTCGGGGCGTCGATGCCGTCGACGGGTTCCTCGGCCGAGAGCGCGAGGGCCCGCAGGTTGCCGGCCTCGATCTGGTCGCTGAACTCGTTGTAGCCGCTGACGCCGATCTCGACCGTGCCCGAGAGCAGGGCGGTCAGCACCTCGCCACCACCCGCGTACGAGACGTAGTTGATCTCACCGGGGTCGACGCCGACCTCGCGGGCGAACAGTCCGGCGAGCAGGTGGTCGGTCCCGCCGAGCCCGCCGCCGCCGATCGGGTGGCTCTGCGGGGCCTCGCTCCACGCCGCGACGAAGTCGTCGATCGTCTCGTAGGGCGAGTCCGCGGGGACGATGAAGACCTCGTAGTCCTCGGCCAGCTTGGCGATGGGCGTCGTGTCCGAGAGGTCGACGTCCGACCCGTTGACCGTGATCGCCCCCTCCATGACCGTGCCGGTCATCATGAGGTTCGTGGGGTCGGCGCCCAGGCCGACGAACTGGCTCAGGCCGATGGTGCCGCCGGCGCCGGGCACGTTGACCACCTGCACGTTGTTGACGATCGACGCCGCGCGGAGAGCCTGCTGCGCCTCGCGGGCCGCGAGGTCCCACCCGCCGCCGGGCGCCGCGGGCGCCATCATCGTCAACTTGGCCCGGGGGTCGGCACCCGCCGTGCCGTCGCCGGCGTCGACGGCCGCGAAGCCGACGAGCACCGCGGTCGCGACGATGCCGACGGCCCCCGTGACGACCTTGCGCCTGTTCCTGACGATCAGATTGCCCACACGATCACTCCCTTGTGATGGTTGCAGCGGTTGACACCGGCGTTCCACCCCTCAGGGTGTCCACGTGGTGGATGTCTGCGTCCGCCTGATGGTAGCTTCGCCGTGGAAGTCCCCGCAAGGGCGGCCCCACCCGGGCCCCGCGCTTCCCCGGCGAGAGGTCGACCCGATGACACCAGCTGAGGCGACACCGCCCCCCGCGACACCGACCCCTGCGGTCGCGGGCCGCGGCGACGCGAGTGGCGTCCGCGCCGTCAGCAGGGCCCTGGCCGTCCTGCAGGCGTTCACCCCCGAACGCAGCACGCAGACCCTCTCCGAACTCGTGCGCGCCTCGGGCCTGCCCCGCACGACCGTCCTGCGCCTGGTGGACACCCTCGTCGCCGAGGGCATGTTGCAGCACGGGCCCGACGGGCGGGTCGGCGTGGGAACGCGGATGATCCACTGGGGGGCCTTCGCGGCCCGTGCCTGGGCCGTGCCCGCGGCCACCGCCGACCGCATGGCCGCTCTCGCGGAGGCGACGGGCGAGACCGTCAGCCTCTACGTCCGCAGCGGCGTGGCCCGCGTCGTCGTGGCGCAGTCGCCCAGCCCGCACAGCCTCCGTCACGTCGTCCAGGTGGGCGACGAGCTGCCGTTGTGGATCGGCGCCGCGGGGGCCGTGCTGCTGAGCGGCGAGCCCGCCGAGGCGCTCGACGCCACCCTCGACGACGTCGACGCCACGGCGGGCCCGGCCACGGGCGGCTCGAGCCCGACCACGCCGTTCTCCCCGGCGCCGGTGCTGCCCGTCGACCGCGACGCCGTGCGGGCACGGGTCGAGCAGGCCCGCCGCGACGGCTGGTCGGTGTCGCACGGCACGCGCGAGCCGGGCAACTCGGGCGTCGCCGTCCTCGTCCCGGGACGCCCGCCGGGCCGACCCGTCGCCCTCGCCCTGGGCGGGCCGACGAGTCGCTTCACCGACGAGGCGGTCCCGCGGTTCACGGACGAGCTGCGCCGCGCCTCCTCGGACCTCGCGCGCACCGGGCTGCCGCCCGCGCTCGACTGACCGATCGCACCCGCACCCGCACCGCCACCGCCACCGCCACCGCCACCGCCACCGACCGAGAGACCACGCACCCCCGAACGACAGGAGCACCATGAGCACCACCTCGACCTCCCCGGCCTCGCGGCCCCTCCGACCGGTGCTGCCCGCCCCCGGCGAGCTGCCCGTCGCCACCGTCTCGGACGCCATGGAACGCTTCGGGGTCGCGGACGGCATCCGCCCGCTCTGGCGTGGTGCCGCCCTGTCGGGCCCGGCGTTCACCGTGTGGACCCGGCCGGGAGACAACGCCGGCCTGCACGCCGCGTTCGAGCTCATCCGTCGGGGCGAGATCCTCGTGGTGAACGGTGGCGGTGACGAGACCCGCGCCCTGATCGGCGAGCTGGTGGCCGAGAAGGCCAGGGCGCTCGGCGTCGGTGGCATCGTGCTCGACGCCGCCGCCCGCGACGTGGTCGAGCTGGAGCGCGTCGGCGTGCCGGTGTTCGCGCGGTCCGTGACGCCGGCGGGGCCCTGGAAGACCGGGCCGTTCCGCACCGGCGAGACGATCGCGGTCGGCGGCGTGCCGGTGTCGCCGGGTGACTGGGTGCTCGGGGACGACGACGGGGTGGCGGTCGTGCCGTCCGCCCGGGTCGACGAGGTCGTGGCCGCGACGCACGAACTGCTACGCGGAGAAGGCGACCGTCGGGCGGCGAACCGGAAGCTGGTGCCGCGTGACTGACGCGGGGTCGACGGGCTCAGGGGGCCCGAGAAGGTCGACGGACCCGGCGGGCCGCGCGCCCGTCGTCTGGGTGCCGCGGCCGATCGACGACGACGTGGTCGCGTCGCTGCGCGCCTGGGCCGACGTGCGGCTCGGCTGGGGTGACCGTGCCGCGGGCTGGTCCGACGTCGCGGCCGAGGTCGAGGGGGTGCTGCTGCGCACGGCCCGGGTCGACGGGGCGAGGATGCGCGAGGCACCGCGGCTCCGCATCGTCGCCCGGCACGGCGTCGGCCTCGACACGGTCGACGTCGACAGCGCGGCCGAGCTCGGCATCACCGTCACCACGACCCCCGCCGCGAACAGCCGGTCGGTCGCCGAGCTCGCCGTGACGTTGCTGATGGTGACCAGGCGCGGACTCGGGGCGGCGTGGTCGGGCGGCGGAGGCGCCGGGGCCGGTGACTCGCACGCCAGGGGCTCGGAGGCCGGGGACCCGGGTGCCGACGGCTCCGGGACCGTGCCGACCCGCGCCTCCTTCGTGGGTCGCGAACTGCACGGCGCGACGCTCGGGCTGCTCGGCTTCGGGCGGATCGCGCGGCTCGTGGCCGACGCGGCCCGCGACGGCCTCGGCATGCGCGTCGTCGCCCACGACCCGCACCTCTCGGACGACGCCGTCCGAGCGGCCGGAGCCGAGCCCGCCGACCTCGACGCCCTGCTCGCGGCGTCGGACGCACTGAGCGTCCACGTGCCCCTGACGCCCACCACCGTCGGCCTGATCGGTGCGCGCGAGCTCGCCCTGTTGCGCCCGGGCGCGGTGGTCGTCAACACCTCGCGCGGCGGCGTCGTGGACGAGGAGGCGCTGGTCGCCTCGCTCGACGCCGGTCACCTCGCAGGGGCCGGTCTCGACGTCACCACGGTCGAGCCGTTGCCCGCCGACCACCCCCTGCGCGGCCGATCCGACGTCGTGCTCACCCCGCACGTCGGAGGCCAGACCCGCGAGGCCATGGCCCGCGTCGGGCACGAGGCCGCCGAGCACCTCCGCCACGTGCTGTGCGCCCCCGGTCAGGATCCCGGCGCGAGCAACCCCGTCTCGTAGGCGAGGATGACCAGCTGCGCCCGGTCGTGGGCGTCGAGCTTGGTCATGATGCGGTTGACGTGGGTCTTCGCGGTGTGCGGTGAGATGACCAGGTCGGTGGCGATCTCGGCGTTCGCGCGACCCCGCGCGACGAGCACCAACACCTCGCGCTCGCGGTCGGTCAGGTGCGCGAGCTCGGGTGGCACGGCCTGCGACGGTGCAGCCCCCGACGACGACTCCCCCGAGGCCGAACCCGATCCGCCGCCACCACCCGTGCCGGCACCGTCGCGGCCACCACCCGGCAGCACGTACTTCTCGATCAGACTGCGCGTCGCGACCGGCGACAGCAGCGACTCCCCCGCGTGCACGGCGCGGACCGCCCGGACGATCTCGTCGGGCTCCGCTCCCTTGCCGATGAAGCCGCTCGCCCCGGCGCGCAGGGCGGCGACGAGGTACTCGTCCTCTTCGAACGTCGTGAGGATCAACACTTTCGTCCCGGCGAGCGACGGGTCGGCGCAGATCGCGGCCGTCGCGCCGATGCCGTCGAGCTCGGGCATGCGGATGTCCATCACGACCACGTCCGGCCGCAGGGCCGAGGCGCGCAGGACCGCCTCCCGGCCGTTCACGGCGTCGCCCACGACCTCGACCCCGGCCTCGCCGTCGAGGATGTCGGCCACGGCCTGACGGATCAACGGCTGGTCGTCGACGACGAGCACGGTGGTCACGAGACGGTCCCGTCCCCGCCGGGAGAGCCGGACGAGCCGGTCGAGTTGGCCGCACGCGACACCGGCAACACGGCCGCCAGCCGGAATCCGCCCGGCGTGGGCCCGGTCTCGACCACCCCGCGCACCGAGGCGACGCGTTCGCGCAGCCCGAGCAGGCCGTGCCCACCCCGCACGTCGTCCGGGTCGGGCTCGGCCCGCACCACCGGCACGGGGTTCGTCACGACGACCGACACCTCGTGCTCGTCGACCACGATCAACACGTGCGCGCGGTGCTCGGCGCCGTGCTTGCTGGCATTGGTCAGCCCCTCTTGCACGACCCGGTACGCGACGAGGTCGGCCGCGCCCGTGACCGAGGCGAGCGGCCCCTCGACCCGGGTGCCCACGACGAGGCCGGCGTCCGCGAACCCGGCGACGAGCTCGTCGAGTCGCGCGAGTCCCGGCTGGGGCGACGGGGCGCGGTCCGAGTCCCCGGCGCGCAGCACCTCGAGCAGGTCGCCGATCTCGCCGAGGACGGTCCGGGAGGCGCGGCGGATGGTCGCGAGGGCCGTCACGGCCTTCTCGGGTCGCGTCTCGATCGCCGACGACGCGACCCCGGCGTTGAGGCTGATCACCGAGATCTGGTGGGCGACGGCGTCGTGCAGGTCGCGGGCGATGCGCAGCCGCTCCTCGGCCACCCGGCGCGAGGCCTCGGCCTCGCGGGTGCGCTCGGCCCGTTCGGCGCGCTCGGTGACGGCCTCGATGTACTCGCGCCGCGAGCGGCTGGCGTCGCCCGCGGCGGCCGCGAAGGCGATGAGCAGGGTGAACTGGACCACGGGCAGGTCGACGACGCGTCCGCCCACCGCCAGGAGACCGAGCAGCAGGACGGCCAGGGCGGTGCCGACCGTCACGACGATGGTGCGGCGCCGCGGGGTGCGTGCGGCGACGGCGAAGACGGCGATTCCGGTGGCGAGCACGACGCCGGGTGCGAGCGTGCCGAGCAGGGTGCCGAGGCCGAAGAGCCCGACGACGGCGGCGAGCACCGGGATCGGACGGCGGCGCCGCAACGGCAGCAGGACGACGGGGGCGAGGACGACGGCGACGGCCAGTCCGCCGGTCGGTCGGAACTCCGCGACGGGGAAGGGGGCGAAGGCCGCACCGACGACGAGCACCCCGGCGAGCGTGTCGCCCAGCCACCAGGGGACGCGAGGTCGCGGGTAGGCCGGCTCGCGCCTCCTGCCGTCCGTCGTCGTCATGACCCCATCGTGCCCTGGAACGCCGGCGGCCGAGTCCCCCTGTGGCCCGACGTCGCGTACCGCGGTCGCGGTACGGGCGGTCGGGCAGGTGTCCGCGGTGGGGGGACGCCCCGGGCGGCGCGGCCCGCGAGTGTGGGTCTCGGCCCCGGAGACACCGGGCCGTCAGCGACAGGAGCACCATGGCGCCGATCATCTCGGTCCGAGACGTCCACCGTTCGTACGGGCGCGGCCCGAACCGGTTCGAGGCCCTCAAGGGGGTGAGCTTCGACATCGCCGAGGGCGAGAGCGTGGCGATCGTCGGCAAGAGCGGCTCGGGCAAGTCGACCTTGATGCACGTGCTCGCCCTGCTCGACGCCCCGACGACCGGCACCGTCGAGCTCGAGGGCGTCGACACGAGCACGCTCAAGGGCGGGCGCCTGAACCGGACGCGCAACAAGACGTTCGGCTTCGTGTTCCAGCAGTTCTTCCTCACGGCGAGCTCGTCGGTGCTCGAGAACGTCGTGCTGCCGATGAAGATCGCGGGCGTGCCCCGCGGCGAGCGCCGTCGCCGCGGCCTGGCGGCCCTCGAGCAGCTCGAGCTCGCCGACAAGGCGAAGAACAAGGCCCTGAACCTGTCGGGTGGCCAGAAGCAGCGCACGGTGATCGCGCGGGCGTTGGTGAACGATCCGCGCATCATCTTCGCCGACGAGCCGACGGGCAACCTCGACACGGCGACCGGGGCGGTCGTCGAGGACATCCTGTTCTCCTTGAACCGGGAGAACGGCATCACGCTGATCGTGGTGACCCACGACGAGGAGCTCGCTGCGCGCTGCGACCGGCGCATCGTGATCCGCGACGGGCTCATCGTCGACGACGAGGCCGAGGTGGCCGCATGAAGACCACCGACCTGCTGTCGACCGCCGTCTCGAACACGTTCCGGTCGAAGACGCGCACGATCCTGACCATCCTGGCGATCTTCGTCGGCGCGTTCACGCTGACGCTGACGAGCGGGCTGGGCACCGGCATCAACGCCTACATCGACGACACGGTCTCGGCCGTCGGCTCGTCCGACACCATGACGGTCACGAAGGCCTCCGACGACGCGCAGGGTCTCAGCGTGGGCGGCTCGGGGCCGACCGAGTACGACCCCGACACCGTCGCCGCGGGCGGGTTCGGTGCCCCCGGGTCGACCGTCGTCGCCCTGACCCCGGACGACGTGACGACCCTCGAGGGCATCGATGGCGCGCTGGACGTGCAGCCGACCCGGTCGCTCTCGACCGACTACGTCGAGGGCGGGAGCGGCACGAAGTACGTCGTGTCGGCGAGCGCGCTCGTCCCCGGGCAGCAGCTCACCCTGACGGCGGGTGCCCAGCCCGACGACGACGCCGCCGACCTGCAGGTGGCGATCCCCACGTCCTACGTCGAGCCGCTGGGGTACCGCGACGACGAGGCGGCCGTCGGTCAGCCCGTCACGCTCGCCGTGACCGACGCCATGCGCACGCAGCACACGGTCACCGCGACCGTCGTCGGCGTCGCGGAGGAGAGCATCGCGTCGCCCGCCGGCGCGTCGGTCACCCCGAACGCGGCGCTCGGCACGGCCCTGTTCGACGCGCAGAACGTCGGACTGCCCGCCGACCAGGTCGACCGATACGCGCAGGCCACGGTGCGGTTCGCCGCGGACGCGTCCGACCAGCAGGTCACCGACCTCAAGGACCGTCTGACGGCCGCCGGCTACACCGGCACCACCGTCGCCGACCAGCTGGGCACCTTCACGACGGTGATCGACGGCATCGTGCTGGTGCTCAACGCCTTCGCGATCATCGCCCTGCTCGCGGCGAGCTTCGGCATCGTCAACACGTTGCTCATGTCGGTGCAGGAGCGCACCCGCGAGATCGGCCTGATGAAGGCCATGGGCATGGGCAGCGGCAAGGTGTTCGGACTGTTCAGCCTCGAGGCGGCGTTCATCGGGTTCCTCGGCAGCGCGATCGGCGTCGGGGTCGCGATGATCGCGGGCAGCGTGGTCAGTGCCGCCCTGGCCGGATCGTTGCTGTCGAACCTGCCCGGGCTGACGCTGATCGCGTTCGACCCGGTGTCGATCGCGCTGATCATCGTCGTGGTGATGGTGATCGCGTTCCTGGCCGGCACGCTGCCCGCCGCGCGCGCCGCCAAGGCCGACCCGGTGGAGTCGCTCCGCTACGAGTGAGGACGAGGAGGCGCGGGTCAGCCCCGGAAGGACGCCCCGGTCTCGTGCTCCAGCAGCGTCCACATCCAGTCGAGCGCGAGGGCGGGCGTGAGGCCGGGGGCCTTCTGGGCGAGCTGGGTCGCGAGGCCGTCGCTGTAGGCCGCGAGCTTGAGGGCGAGCGCGGACGGGTCGGCCGTCGAGAAGCGCCCCTGCTCGACCCCGCGCCGCAGGGTGCGGGTGAGGCAGGCCTCCCACACGCGGATGCGCTCGACGTACTCGGCGGCCACCGCGGGCTTGCGTGCCACGGCGGTCCAGTAGTCCGACCAGAGCCGCCAGTGCTCGTCGGTCGCGTCGGTGTCGGCGAACAGGGGCTCGACGAGCATCCGCACCCCGACGACCGGATCGGACTCGACGTCCACCGCCTCGATGATCGACGAGTAGAACCGTGCCGTCTCGAGGACGACGACCTCATTCAGGATCTCGGCGACACCGTCGAAGTGGTACGTCACGGTGCCGACCGAGACCCCGGCCGCGGCGGCGATGTCGCGCAGGCGGGTCGCGCCCATGCCCTCGCGGACGATCACCTCGCGGGCCGCCTCGACGATCGACGCGCGTCGGACGACCGGCTTCTGCCGCACGCCCGCGCCGGTCGCGCCGCCCGCGCTGCTCACACCGCCAGCGCCGCCCCCGCAGGTCATGCGGACGTCCGCGGCACGAGCTCGTCGAAGGTCCGGGCGGCGACGAGCACCGTCTCGGCGTCGGGTCCACCGTCCCGGGCCCAGGCGCGCACGGTGTTCTCGACGCGGAACGCCTCCGCCGACGCCGTCACACGGGACGTCGTCTCGAGCCACGCCTTCCAGGTCGGCTTCTCGAGCCCGATCGCCCAGCGCGACTCGGCCGACGCCGACAGGGGGTCGCCGTCGACGATGCGGTAGGTCTCGCGGCTGTCCTCGGTGAAGACCAGCCCGTCGGGGTACTCACGCCCGCCGCCGTAGCCGGGGTCGACGTCGAGCACCCACTCGCCGGTGCCGACGTCGTGCGACACGCTGCGCTGCGGCAGGTCCGACGCCGAGGGCAGGGCACGGATCGCCAGGGGCTCGGCCCGCTCGGGCGCCTCGAACACGACGCCGTCGTCGACCGGGTGCTCCGCCGACCCGTCGCCGGGCCCGCGCGTCCACACCGGCAGCGTGACGCTGCTGCGAGCCGGGTCGACCGTGAGGGTCGCCTCGACCGGGTGCGGCCAGACCCACGGCCAGTAGGCGCTCGACAGGGCGATCCGGAGGCGGTGGCCGGCCGGGAAGGAGTGCCCGGTCGAGACCAGGGCGACGCGCACGACCTGCTCGACCCGCGCCTCCATGGGGTCGTCGGCGCGGTCGCGTCCGTTCCGCTTGTTGAGGTTGAGCACGCCGCGGGTCACGAGCGTCGACGCACCGTCGGGGGCGACGTCGCACAGGCGCACGATCACGGTGCCGTCGGGCACGTCGCTCGTCACGGCGAGGTCGGCCACGACGCCGCCCAGCACGTCGAGCGTGGAGTCGACGGGCAGGTCGAAGCAGACCGAGCGGCCGTCCTCGGCGCGCTGGTCGGGCGGCAGGTCGGTCGCGTTGCCGAACGGGAAGAACCGCCCGGCGTCGAGCCCGGTGCTCTGCGGCGAGCGCACGACGACCGGGCCGTCCGCCCCGCCGCGCAGCGAGTCCAGCGGCACGGTGCGCGCCTCGGTCTCGTGAGCCGGCCACGAGGACGCCGCGACCCACCGCCCGGTCCGCTCGGCGTAGTACGTCGCGGGCGGCTCGGAGTCGTTGATCCAAGCCCGGAGCGCGGGCTCGGCGTCGGCGCCGTTCGGGCAGTCGAGCAGCCAGCGGTCCCACCAGCGCAGGGTCTCCTGCAAGAAGCCGATGCCCGGGCCGGGGGCGAAGCCGCGGTCGGGGTACTGGTGCGACCACGGCCCGATGATGCCTTTGACCGGCGCGTCGACGTTCTCGACCAGTCGCAGCACGGCGTCGCGGTACGGGTCGGCCCAGCCGCCCACGGCGAGGACGGCGGCCGTGATCGACGAGTAGTCCTCGCAGACGCTGCCGTGCCGCCAGTAGTCGTCGCGTTCCTGGTGCGAGAGCCACGTCGTCGTCATGGGACGGTTGTGCTCGAGGCGCTCCCGCCAGCGGGACACCCAGTCGGCGCCCACGACCTCGGGCCGCGGCGGCCGCGAGTTGAAGGCGAACATCGTGCCGCCCCACGACGCCATGTCGATGCCGAGCACGGCGCCGCCCGTGTAGTGCACGTCGTTGTCGTACCGGTCGTCGGTCGAGCAGACGGTGACGATCGCCTTGAGCGCGGCCGGAGCCCGCCCGGCCAGCTGCAGCGCGTTGAACCCGCCCCACGAGATGCCGAAGGCGCCGACCGCACCGGTCGACCAGGGTTGCGCGGCGAGCCACTCGATCAGCGCGATGCCGTCGTCGAGCTCCTGCTCGGAGTACTCGTCGTCGAACAGGCCGTCGCTCGACCCCGTGCCGCGGATGTCGACCCGCACCGATGCGTAGCCGTGCGCGGCGTACCAGGGGTGGCGCTCGCTGTCGCGCGGGGCCGTCCAGTCGTCGAGCCGGTAGGGCAGGTACTCGAGCAGCACCGGCACGGGCTCGTCGACCATGGGAGCCCAGATGCGGGCGTGGAGCCGCGTCCCGTCGGGCAGCGGCACCCACTCGTCCCGCACCTGCACCTCGAGCGGGCCGCTGCCCCGGGGACGGTCGGACGCCGGCGGTCGGGTCTCGGCGAGGTCGGGCCGCGGGGCACCCAGGGTGCGGCCCGCGCCAGCCCAGGCCGGCTCCTGCAGGAGGCGCGGGTCGCCGAGGAGGCGCGGGTCGCGCTCGCCGTCCCCCCGCTCGTCTCCCCCGGGTGCGGTGCCGGTCGTGCCGCTCGTGCTCACATCGCCTCCCAGCGCTTCACGTGGTGTCCGTCGCCGTGGTCGTCCCAGCCGTCGGCGTCCCGCCAGCGCGGGCGCGCGTCGCCGACGTCGGGCAGCTCGGTCGTGCCCGGGTCGAGCGTGGCGTCGAGCAGGGTGCGCGTGTACGGGTGGTTCGGCCCCCGGAAGACGCGTTCGGTCGGGCCGACCTCGACGATGCGGCCGCCGGTCATGACGGCGACCCGGTCGGCGACGCCGCGGACGACCGCGAGGTCGTGGCTGATGAAGAGGCAGCTGAGGCCCTTCTCGTCACGCAGTCCGGCGAGCAGGTCGAGCACGCCGGCCTGCACGCGGACGTCGAGAGCCGTCGTGATCTCGTCGGCGATGATCAGCTCGGGTCCGGCGGCGAGCGCCCGGGCGATGCCGACGCGCTGGCGTTGACCGCCCGAGAGCTGGGCGGGCAGGCGCGAGGCGAACTCGGGCGGCAGGCCGACCTCGACGAGCAGTTCGGCGACGCGCTCGGGACTCGACTCGCCGGTGAAGAGCTTGAGCGGTCGGGCGATCGCGGCGCCGACGGTACGGCGGGGGTTGAGCGAGGTGTCGGCGTTCTGGAAGATCAGCTGGATCGACCGGCGCAGCGTCGCCGTGCGCCCGGCGACGGGTCGGGTGAGGTCGCTCTCGACCCCGTCGGCCCCGTGGAAGGCGAACCGACCCGACTCGGCGGGGATCAGCCCGGCGAGGGCCGTGGCGAGCGTCGACTTGCCGCTGCCGGACTCCCCCACGACGGCGAGGGTCTCGCGACGGCCGATGGTGAACGAGACGCCGTCGACCGCGGCGGGCAGGCCGCGCCCGTACCGGACGACGAGGACGCTCGCCGTGACGACCGGCCCCGGGGCGGGTGCGGTCCCCGGGTCCTGCGCCGCGCCTCCTGCGAGTGCAGCGGGTGTGACGTCCGCGTCGCGCCGCGTTTCGTGATGCACACCCCGACTGGTCGCGGTGCCGTGCACGGAACGCGGTGCGGTGGCGGCCGCGTGCACGCGCGGGATGCTCGCGAGCAGCTCACGGGTGTACTCGTGCTGCGGGTCCGCGAAGAGCGAGGCGGTCGGCGCGTGCTCGACGATCCGGCCCTCGTGCATGACGGCGATCTCGTCGGCCATGGTCGACACGACGCCGAGGTCGTGGCTGACCAGCACGATCGCCATGCCGAGTTCGACCGCCAGGTCGCGGATGAGTTCGAGCACGGCCGACTGCGTCACGACGTCGAGGGCGGTGGTCGGCTCGTCGAGCACGAGCAGCTTCGGTCGAGCAGCGATGGCCATGGCGATCGCGACGCGCTGCTGCTGTCCGCCCGAGAGTTGGTGCGGGTAGCGCCGCACGATTGTCTCGGGGTCGGGCAGGCGCACGTGTCGCACGAGTTCGAGCACGCGGTCGTCGCCGCCGGGCAGGCCGTGGCTCTCGAGCGCCTCGCGCAGCTGGCGTCCGACGCGCATCGACGGGGTGAGCGCCTGGCCGGCGTTCTGGGCGACGAGGGCCGCCGTGCCGCCGCGCAGGGCCCGGCGCGCCCGCTCGTCGAGGGCGAACACGTCGTCCCCGGCCACGCGGACGCTGCCCGACACGACCCGTGAGCCACGCCGCAGGTGCGCGAGCAGGGTCCGCGCGACGGTCGACTTGCCGCTGCCGCTCTCGCCGACGAGGCCGAGGGCGCGTCCGGCGCCGACCTCGAAGCTCACGCCCCGCACGACCGGCACCTCGCGGCGACCGGCGGCGTACGAGATGGAGAGGTCGTCGACGCGGACGACGGGGGCGTCTTCGACGAGGCGACCCGCGCCTCCTGCGGTGGTGGCGGTGCTGCTGCTGAGGGACTCGGTCACGAGACCGCCCCTTTCTGCGCGCGGTCGACGCCCAGCGACTTGCTGAGCCCGTCCGCGCTGAGGTTGAGCCCGATGACGAGCGTGGCGAGGGCGACGACGGGGGCGAGCGTGCCCCAGGGGACGACGGTGAGGGCGGTGCGGTTCTCCTGCACCATGAGCCCCCAGTCGGGCGTCGGCGGGTTGGCGCCGAACCCGAGGAACGACAAGGTCGAGATCAACAGGACGATCCAGGAGGCGCGCATCGCGTACTCGACGAGCACCACGTCGGTGACGTTGGGCACGATCTCGCGGAACACGATGCTCAACGGCTTCTCGCCACGGGCGCGGGCGGCGGTCACGTAGTCCTGCGTGATGACGGTGCGGGCGGCGCCGCGGACGACGCGGGTCACGGCCGGCGCGTAGATCACGGTGACCGCGAGCACGATCACCCAGAGGCCCGAGTCGAACACCGTGACGACGACGAGCAGCGCCAGGATAGACGGCACGCTCAGCAGGGCGTCGACGATGCGCATGACGACCTCGTCGAACCAGTTGTCGGCGTAGGCGGTGACGCAGCCGAGCACCGTGCCGATGCCGACCGCGATCGTCGTCGCGAGGAAGGTGACGACGAGGGCGTAGCGGCCGCCGTTGAGGGTGCGCGACAGGATGTCGCGACCGTACTGGTCGGTGCCGAGCCAGTGCGCCCAGCTCGTGCCGGTCAGGGCGGCTCCCGAGTCGGTGGCGACCGGGTCGTGGCCGGTCAGCACCGGGGCGAGCAGCGCCAGCAGCACGTGTAGTGCGATCAGGCCGAGCCCGATGCTCAGGGCCGAGGAGGCGCTGAGGCTGCTGGTCAGGGACGTCGCGCTGGTGCGCAGTCGCCTCGGCCACCCGCCCGCGGCCTGCGGGCCCGCCGATGCCGGTCCGCCGACCTGCGCGCCCGGGGTGGCGACGTCCGGGGTCGTGGCGACCCGCGCCTCCTCGGCGGTGCTGTGCCCAGTGCCGCCGTGGCCGCTGTCGGCGTGCGAGGTGCTGTCGCGTGCGGGGCTCATGAGCGGGCCTTCCGTCGGGTGCGCAACCTCGGGTCGAGGGCGAGCGCGATGAGGTCGGCGGCGAGGTTGCACACCACGTAGACGAGGGCGCTGACCACCGCGATCGCCTGGATCGTCGGCAGGTCGCGGTTGAACACGGACTCGAGCATGAGCTTGCCCATGCCCGGGTAGTTGAAGACGTTCTCGACCACGACGACGCCGCCGAGCAGCCAGGCGACGTTCAGCGCGACGACGTTGAGCGTCGGCAGCAGGGCGCTCGGCACGGCGTGACGCCAGACGACCTGGCGCGTCGACAGGCCCTTGAGCTCGGCCGTCGTGACGAACTCGCTCGCCATCACGTCGATCGTGGACGAGCGGGCCGTCCGGACGATGTAGGCGGCCATGGCGAGGGTCAGCACGATGACGGGCAGCCAGATGCTCGGCAGCAGCTCGGCGATGGTCGCATCCTGGCCGCGCAGCACGACCGCCGGGAAGATCGGCAGGGCGATGGCGAACAGCAGCACGAGCACCGTGGCGACCATGAACTCGGGCACGCTCATGACGACGAGGCTGATCAGCGAGATCGCGTGGTCGCTCGGGCGGCCGCGGCGCACGCCGGCGATGACGCCGAGGGTCAGCGACAGGGTGACGCCGACGATCATGGCGGGCAGCGCGATCAGCATGCTGTTGCGGAAGGCGATCAGCAGGTCGGGGCCGACCGGTAGGCCGCTGACCAGCGAGACGCCGAAGTCGCCGTGCGCGGCGCCGGCCAGCCACTGGCCGTAGCGCACCCACACGTTCTGGTCGAGGCCGAGCGTCTCGCGGAGGGCGGCCACGGCGTCGGGGGTGGCGTCCTGTCCGAGCAGCTGCTGTGCGACGTCGCCGGGCAGGGCCTGCACTGCGAAGAAGACGAAGAACGAGGCGAGCAGCACGGTGAGCAGCGCGGTGCCGACGCGGCGGGCGACGACGACCAGGGTCGCGGCGACCGGGTTGGTCGCGCCCGCGTTCGCGGCGCCCGGGCCGCCGGACGAGGAGGCGCGGGTCGGGTCGCCGTCGGAGAGTTCCTTCTCGAGGGCGCGCGTGGCCGCCCGTCCGCGGGCTTCGGCGGAGGTGGCGCTCGGCGGGGTGGGCCGGGTGACGCCGGAGTCGTTCATGGCGCGGTCGTTCATGCCGCCGGTCGGTGAGGGGCTCATGCGCGGAGTCCGATCTGCAGGTAGTCGAACTCGAAGCCGAACTCGCGGTAGTTGAGGACGTCGCGCGACAGGCCGACGAGGCGGTCGCCGAACATGGGGGTCATGTCGGCGGCGTCCTCGACGACGATGCGTTGGGCGTCCTGGTAGAGCGTCATGCGGCGGGTGTCGTCCATCTCGGCGCGGGCGTCGTCGAGCAGCCCGTCGAAGGTCGGGTTCGACCAGGCGCTCTCGTTGTACGACGAGCCGGTGCGGAAGATCTGGTTGAGCAGCTGGTCGATCGGGCGGCCGGTGAACCAGTAGCTGACCATGAGGGGCTTCTGCATCCAGATCTGCGTGTAGTACGAGTCCGACGAGGCGTTGCGGACGGTCAGGTCGATGCCCGCGTCGCGGACGGCGTCGCGGTAGGCGACCGCCATCGGGGTGAAGACCGATTCGTAGCTGGACGTGTAGATCTCGGTCTTCAGCCCCTCGCGGCCGGCCTGTTTGAGCAGGGCGCGGGCCCGGTCGGGGTCGTAGGCGCGCTGGTCGTCGAGCCAGACGGCCTGCGACGGAGGCACGGGGTTGTCCCAGCCGGGTGAGCCGGTGCCCTGCAGTGCGGTGGCGACGATGGCCTGGGGGTCGTAGGCGAGCTTCATGGCCTGGCGCACGAGCGGGTCGCGGAACTCGGCGCTCGTGGCGAGCATCGGGATCGTGTACCACTGGGCGTCGGGCGCGCGGGCGACGGTGGCACCGGCCGAGGCGCTGACGACCTGGGCGGTGGCGAAGTCGAGGTTGGTCTGGCTGATCAGGTCGATCTGGCCGGCGAGGAGGGCGTTGACGCGGGCGGTGGTGTCCTGGATCGAGAAGAAGTCGATGCCGTCGAGCACCGGGCGGCCGGCGAAGTGGTCCTCGAACGCCTCGACGCTGCCGGTGCCGGCGGGCTCGAAGCTCGACAGGCGGAACGGGCCGGTGCCGATGCCGGTGCGGCCGATGCCGCCGCCCTGGCCGGGGTCGGCGCTGCCCTCGGGCACGATGTAGCACTGGTACGCGGTGAGCAGCGAGGGGAACTCGGCGTTCGGCGTGAGCAGGTCGAAGCGCAGGGTGAGCGGGTCGACGGCGGTCATGCCGCCGGGGCCGATCATCGCGGCGAGGACCTCGCCCTGGGGTGAGGCGGTGTCGGGGTCGAGGATGTGCTCGATCGAGTAGATGGCGTCGGCGGCGGTGAACCGGCGGCCGTCGTGGAAGCGGACGCCTTCGCGCAGGCGGAAGGTCCAGCTGGTGCCGTCGGCGTTCGCGGACCAGTCGTCGGCGAGGTCGGGCACGGTGACGCCGGCGTCGTCGAGCTTCACGAGCCGGTTGTAGAGGGCGCCGAGGTACTCGTAGGCCGAGAGCGAGCTGGCGGAGTCGAGGGTCTCGGCGGCGGAGGCGGCCGGGCGCGCGATGCGCAGGCGCCCGCCGCGGCGCGGGGTGCCGGTGGCGGCGGCCTCGGGGATGGTCGGGGTGCTGCGGGCGGGGGTGCAGCCGGCGAGGGTGAGCAGGCCAAGACCCGCGAGTCCTGCAGCGCCGGCGAGGACGGTGCGGCGGCTCGGGCCTGCGCCGCTCGGGCCGGCGCCGCGGTCGGCGCGGCTCGGGCCTGCGCTGCCGTCGGCGGCTCGCGCCGGGCGGAGCGCGTGTCGGTGTTCGGGGACGATCGGTGTCATGCGGGGATGGCCTTCCGTTTATCGTTCGGGTGAACGATAAGGGAGGTTCGCGGCCGCGGCCAGTTCACGGGAGCCCAGGAGGCGCGGGCCGGCGGGTCCTCGAACCCCACGTTCTCCGCGCCCCGCCGCGGAAGCGGGCGTGCCCGTGCCGCACCCTGCACGGGCTGCAGTCTTCACCCACTCGTTACACGAGGACGCCTCGCCGACGCGACCCGCGCCTCCCCGGGTTCGCCCTCCGATCTCGGTCGAGTGGTCCCAAAACGTCCTTCCCCGCCCCACGAAGGACGTTTTGTGACCACTCGATCCACCCGCCTGTTCGGCATCGAGGTCTGAGAAGGAGGCGCGAGCAGGCCAGCCCGCGCCCGTCACCCCGGTGCTCGCTCGAGTGGGCAGAAGGTGCTCGTCCCGAGCCACCGAGCAGCATCTTCTGCCCACTCGGTGTCCTCGCTCGGGCCGGACGACCGGCGAGACAGGGGTAGCCGGGGTGACCAGGGGGACCCTCGGAGCGGGACTCCGTCCGGCTCCGAGCCGCGCTCTAGTCTTTGGGCATGGCCATCACGACCACTCTCCGCCTCGGCCGCCTGGCCGTCGTCGCCGCGATCGTCGGTGCCGTGGCCTACGGCGTGGCCGTGCTGCTCGTCTGGACGTCGTTCGGCTCGACGGGCAGCGTCCGGTACTCGACGGAGCCACCCGTCGACTGGCTGACCATCCGTCGAACCGCGGCCGCCGTGCTCGGGACCTTCAGACTCGTCGCCCTGGCGACGGCCCTCGTGCTCGCACTGGTCGTGCTGGTGCGGTGGGCCGTCGCGAGGCGACCGACCCGCGCCTTCTGATCGGCCCCCGTGATCAACCTCGTCGCCTTCGTGCCGGCCCTGCTCACCGCGGCTGCACTCCTCGCGGCCCGCCGGGCATCGGGGGGAACGACGACCCGGGCGCGCCGGTGGAGTGCCCGCGCACTGGCGGTCTGGGCAGCCGTCGCCGTGGTCGCGCTCGCCGCGTTCCTCGTCGGCCTGCACCTGCAGCACGCCGACCTCGCCGTCTGGTCGGCGTTCGCGCTGATCGCTGCAGCTCTTGCCGCCGTGACCGCGGCGGCCACCCGCGTGGTGTCATCGCTCGTGCGGTGATCCGGTACGTGCCGGATCACCACGGGCGGCCTTGCGGTCGCAGGGCCGAGGGCTCAGGGCCCACGGCGCAGGACCCACGGCGCAGGGCACCTACCCGAAGGCCGAGACGACCGTGCTCGTGACCGTCGCCACCACCGCGATGGCGACTCCCCCGCTCGCCCCGAGAATGCCGAGCGCCGTGCCCATACGCCACCGGCGCCGACGTCGGGCCGCGTCGTCGATGTCGCGGCGCAGGCGCTCGAAGCGGTGTTCGTGACGGAGCGTGTCCGTCAGCACCAGCGCCTCCGTGTGCCAGGTGCCGCGCTCTTCGGCGACCATGGTCAGGTAGGCCAGCGCCTCGGGCGAATGGACCCGCGGCCCGTTCATGAGCCACTTCCGCAGGCGGGCGGCCACGACCACCGGCACCGTGGGCGCCTTCTTGCCGACGGTCAGCGACGCCGTCCCGACGAGGACGATGACGGGCGTCACGGCGACCTCGAGGTCCGCCGCCGCCGACAACAGCCGGGAGGCGCGGGTCGCCTCGTAGGCCGAGTTGCGCGAGTGCGTGGTCCGGTGCCCGTCGACCATGAACGTGCCGCCGCCGACCCAGACCTTCTTGCCGGCGTGGTGCTTGGTGTTGACGGAGAAGACGCCCGTCGGTCCGATGACGACGTGGTCGATGTCGGACTCGCCCGAGCCGACCGGGACGGAGTGCAGGACGGTCCACTCGGGCCCGAGCTCGGCGAGCACGTGCGCGACCTCGATCTCACCGAGAGCACCCTGGTACCAGCTGCGGGCGTCGACCGACAGCGGATCGCTGCCGAAGAACCGTTGCCGCCGGGTGAGGGCGGGTGCGGCGGCCTGGACGCGGAGGCACTCCTGCATCACCGAGTAGGCCGGTCGTCGGGCCTTAAACGTCATCGCCACGCTTCCGCGCGCCACGGTCTCGCTCATGTGATTCCCCCTGCCCACACGGTAGGGCGACACGTGACGGGTAGACGAGCCCCCGTTGTGAGGTCAGCTCGCGCTAAGCCTCGGCGGGCTTGATCGAGTGGTCCCAAAACGTCCTCCCACGGACGCGGGAAGGACACTTCGGGACCACTCGACCCTCAGCCAGGGGGGCAGGGGACTTCCTACCGGTCGCACGCGATCCCGTCGCCGTCACGGTCGAGGTCGTAGACGTCCGAGCCGACGACGGTGACCGGCCCCTGGACGTAGGCGGGGCCGTTGCCGCTGCCTCCGGCGCAGTCGACGTCAGACGCGACAGGGACGCACGCCCCGGAGTAGTTCGAGTCGCACCCACCCGCAGCCGGAGCCGGCGCGGGCGCCGGGGCAGCGACGGGTGCCGGGGCGACGTAGGGCACGCGGGTCCCGACGCTCGTGACCTGCGACACCGGGGCCACCGTGACGGTCTCGCCGACGAGGGTGCGGGCGGTCTCGACTCCGTCGGTGGTCGTCACCTCGTAGGTGTGGACCTTCGTGCCGGGTTGCCCGGCCGTCGTCACGGCGCTGGTGCCGACGTCGCGGTTCGGGTCGTCGACCGAGACCGACTCGAACGGGACGCTCTCGCTCTCGTCGACGCGGGTGACGCTGACGACGGGGGTGGGAGTCGGAGTGGGGGTCGGGCTCTTGGTGGCGTCGACGGCGACGAAGGGCTGCGCCGCACCGTCCGGGCCGGCAGCCTCGCCTGCCCCGGAGAAAGCGCCGACGGCGGCCGCGTTCGCCGCACCTCCGACGACCAGCAAGAAGGCCATGAAGCCACACGCGATCAACACCCGGCCCGTGTTCGTGAGCCTGTTCCACCACAACGTCATCGTCGTTCCCCTCGCGTTCCGGCCGGAATCGACCTCGCACAGTGTCATCGTCGACACCAGCGTGAGGCAGCCCCCATCCGGGGGTAGAACGATGACTTTCACCTCCTGGTGATGAATCGACGGAGGTCCGCCACCTCATGGTCACCTCTCGGCTGAACCCGGATCACTCGCGAGGTGAAAAGAACGGGCGTCGCCGAAAACGGGTCTTCCAGGTCGATGGCCAGCCATAGGGTCCTGAGGATTGCTCTGCACCCGAATGCAGGGCATCCCCTCGCTCAGCACCCGTAGAAAGAGACGCACGATGTCCCGCGCCACGAAGATCACCACCGCCCTTGCCACTGCCTCCATCATCGGCCTGACCCTCGCCGGCTGTTCAGGCAGCCCGGCAACGGGAACAAGCGGCGAAGCCGCACCCAACATGACCGAGGTCGCGGCCGCTGCCGGCAACTCCGCTCCCGCGACCGAGGCCGCCAAGACCACCTTCACCTTCGGCGAGACGGCGACCTTCGACGGCCTCACCCTCGGCATCAGCGCCCCGGAAGCGTTCACGCCGAGCCAGTACGCCTACACCGGCTCGCAGCCGAACAACGTCAAGTTCACGATCACCATCACCAACACGGCGACCGAGGGCTACGACCCGACGCTGACCTTCATTTCCGCGTCGTCGGGAAGCCAGGAGGCAGAGCAGATCTTCGACACCGAAGGTGGGCTCACCCTTGCCCCCACGACGACCATCCTGCCGGGTGCGTCTGTCAGCTACCCCGTCGGCTTCAACGTCGCCGACCCGGCCCAGATCGTCATGGACGTCACGGGCGGCTTCGACTACGAGAAGACCACCTGGACCAACTGATCGTCGACATCGTCGCCCTCCCACCCGTGGGAGGGCGACGACGTCGTTTCGAAGACGTGGCTCACTTCTCGAGCACGTCCGTCGCCGCCTGATCCGCCTGCAACGCCCCGACGAGCGTCCCGAACAACAGCACGATCATGCTCCCCGCTGCCCAGAACGCGATCGCCTCCTCCGACGGGCCGACGACGAGCGGCACCACGATCGACCCCACGGCGAGCGCGCACCCGACCGTGACCGGAACGAGTGCGGCCCGGTGCCCGGCCTGCCACGTCTCGGGCGAAGCCATCACATGCCGGAACGGGATGCCGGCGAGGTGGTTCACGCCGAGCCAGCCGCGAGCGGCGGCGAGCGTCGTGCCGAAGACGACGGCGCACCCGGCGAAAACGATGAGCGGGACGACGAACAGCATCCCTCGATGCTAGATCGGTGCCGCTCGCGCGACTCCCCCGGAGGAATGGCGAGCATGCCCCTCGTCCCCGTCGCCCCGACCGATGCCGACGGCGCCCACGCCCTGATCCGCAGCGTCGCCGTCGCTCCCCCCGGCCGCACGCGCGGCGCGGGCTCCCGTCTCGCCCGCCACGCCCTGGCCGACGCCGCCGCGCACGGAGCCCGCCACGCCTGGCTCTTCTCCCGCCGCTCCGGTCCGTTCTGGCAGAAGCTCGGCTTCACCCCCGCCAACCGCGACGCCCTCGCCGCGGCCCTCCCCGACTCGCACCAGGTGCAGCTCTTCCGCGCCACCGGCCAGCTCGCCCGCGAGGTCGCCTGGTCGCGTCCCCTCGCCGACCTCCACCCGACGACCCCCTAGGAGGCGCGGGTCGGTCCACGTCCGCCCCTCCCGTCATCGAGTGGTCCCGGATCGTCCTTGACCATTGCCCGAACGACGATTCGCGACCACTCAACCCCCCGGCTGCAGAGGCGAGTCGCGGGGCTCGCCGGGTGACGGGCAACGGGCAACGGATCACGGGATCGGGACGACGTCCCAGTTCGCGTAGTACTCGAGCAGGAACACCGTGATGTCCTGGTCCGGCCGGAATCGCGTCCCGACTCCGAACTGCATCCCCTGCTCGCGTGGGAGGGAGGCGCTGACGGCGATCCGCTCGGGGGCGTCGCCCGGCCTGCCGGTCGGACCGGCCGCGATCTTCTGTTCGAGTTCGCGGACGGTGTCCGAGGGCAGTCCGAGCGCGTCGAGCGCCTCCTGGTAGCCGGCCACGCCGGCGTCGGCTCCCTCCACGGCGGGCGTGTCCACCCGCAAGCCGAACGACCGCCCGGCGGGCACGAGCACCTCGCCGGTCGTCGGATCGTCGACACCCTCCGGCGAGTCGTCGAGCTGGAAGGTGACCTCGTTCGCACGGACGTCGACGGACGTGCCCCCGGGCAGCACGAAGCGCACCGGGCGCCCCCCGCCGCCCGACGAGCTGTACGCACCCACCTGCACCCCCGACGTCGAACCGTCGCTCGTGTCGATGCCGAACGCCTCGGCGCTCGGCGGCACGGTCAGGTCCCAGACCTCGACCCCGTCTTCGGTCGTCATGGCTGTGGGCTGCGGACCATGGTGGCTCACGCTCAGCTCGCGTCCGTCGGATCGACTCGATGTGCCAGGGGCAGGCTCGGCCGTGGGCGTGCAGCCGGCGAGCAGTCCGACCGTGGTCGCGACCACCAGGGTGGCGGCCAGGCGGCGGCTGCGGGTCGATGCCATGCGAGCTCCGTGTCGTGCAGGTCTTCGAGCAGTCGGAATGGTCCTGAGATCGTGAAGACGACGAAATCGAAGCAACCGGAGGTCACGTCACGGGATCGGGACGACGTCCCAGTCCGCGTCGTACTCGAGCAAGAACACCAGGTCGTCCGTGTCCGGCTGGAACATCGTGCTCACCCCGAACCCGACGCCCTGCTGACGGGGCAGGTCCGCATTGACGCCCATCGACTGCGGGGCATCACCCGGCCGGCCGGTCGGACCGCCGTCGATCTTCTGTCGCAGCTCGTCCACGGTGTCGGCAGGCAGTCCCACCGCAGCCAGCGCCTCCTGGTAGGCGGCCACGCCGGCTTCGGCCCCTTCGGCGGCGGGCGCGTCGACGCGCAGCGAGAACTTGCGCCCCGCGGGCACCAGCACCTCGCCGGACGTGGGATCGGTGACCCCCTCGGGCGAGTCGTTGAGCTGGAAGATCACCTCGTTGGCGCGCACGTCGACCGTCTTGCCCCCCGGCAGGAGGAACCGCACCGGGCGTCCCCCGCCGCCCGACGAGCTGTACGCACCCACCTCAACCCCGGACGTCGAACCGTCGCTCGTGTCGATGCCGAACGCCTCGGCGCTGGGCGGCACGGTGAGGTCCCAGACCTCGACGCCGTCCTCGGTGGTCATGGCTGTGGGCTGCGGACCGTTGTGGGTCACGGCGGGCTCGCTTCCGTCGGGTCGGCTGGAGGTGCTGGGGGTCGGCTCGGCTGCGGGTGTGCAGCCGGCGAGCAGGCCGACCGTGGTCGCGACCACCAGGGTCACGGCCAGTCGGCGGGTGCGGCTCACTGCCATACGAACTCCGTGTCGTGCAGGTCGTCGAGCAGGCCACCGAGGCGGTGGTCGAGACGTCGGTCGTCGATGCGGTCGGGAACGGAGCCGCCCACGAGCTCGCGGGCCCGCTCGGGGTCGCCGTGTGCAAGCTCCTGCCACGCGGGCAGGGTGTCGTTCTCGATGTAGTCCCAGCGCACGTCGAATTCCGAGATGTTCGTCGTCGGGATGTTGAAGGTCTCGATCTGGCCTTGGACCCCCGGGAGGCTCGGCACGTAGTCGAGGGGAACCGAGAAGCCTCCTTCGTACTGGCCGAGCGTCTTGGTGTCGGGGATGGACGCGTCACCGACGATTCCGAGCATGGTCGTCAGTGCCTCCCCGGTCGGCTCGTGGTCGCGCATCTGGTCGTAGCTACGCTGGATCGTGTCGTGCTGTTCACGATAGAGCAGCGCCTCGTTGCCCGAGTCGACGAGGTCGGTGTTGCCGGTGCGGATGCCGGTGTCGATGTCCTGCCAGGCCTGCAAGGTGGTCTGCGACGAGACGGCGGCCTGCTGCTCGCTCTGGTTCGGCCCCTTGAGCAACCCCGCGGCCTGCAGTTCGGTGATGCCCGCCATGCCGTCGGCGAGGTACGCCTCGTGCATCGTCGAGGCGTCGTAGAAGATGTTCTTCTGCATGTCGAGGAAGGTCTTCTCGTAGAAGGCGAGCTCGTCGTCACCCATCTGGGCCACCTGGTCGGTGAGCGGCCGCATCGACGGCGGCAGGAGCGGGGCGATCGTCGCGATGTGGTCGCGGAACGAGTGCAGGTCGAGGAACCCGGCGGCGAAGTCCGGCCCCACGAGGTTGGCCATGCCGGCCCAGGTGAAGTCGGGGTTGTCGAGGTACAGCGAGGCGTAGTACTCGTACGATCCGGCCACCTGGCCCATCAAGGCCGGGGCACCGCGCGAGGTGTCCCAGGTCGCCAGGTCGATGCCGGTCTTCTCGGCGGCCCGTGTGACGTAGAGCTGCTGCAGCACCGAGGCGTAGTGCAGGGGGTCGGCCCCGATGGCGCGCTCGGCGGCGACGATCGCCTGCATGATGGTGGAGGGCGTTCCCCATGCGGGCGGTGACGTCACGAGCCCCTCGAGGACGCTCGGGTTCGCGGCGAGCCACGCGGCCGCGACCTCGGGGTCCATGTGCGAGAGCAGGTCGACCGGGTCGTTGCCCTGGGCCTCGAGGAAGGCGGCGACGGCCAGGTCGAGGGAGCGGTTGGTGAGCGTGCCGCTGCCGGCCTGCTCGAAAGCGGTCGCGATGTGCTCGACCCAGGCGACGTCCTCGTCGTTCTCGTCGGCCAGTCGTGACCCGCCGTCGACGAACGACACGGTCCCGAGCGGAACCCACGAGCTGCCGCCGACGAAGCGTGCCCAGGCGTCGGACACGAGGCCGAGCTGCTGACGCAGGACGACGTTGCACGCCTTCGCCTGGACGACGAACGTCCGCAGGTTCTCGGTCGTGGCGCTGCTGGTGCCGGACCCGTTGCCGCTGCTCGTCCGGGTGCGCTGGGTGCTCGAGAACGCGACCGAGATCGGCGTGGGCGAGACGGGAGGCGTGGTGGGTCGGGGGTCGAAGAACTCCTCGACGTCGCCCACGAGATCCCCCAAGAAGGAGGCGCGGTTCCGGTCGTCGCGCTCGGTGTCGCGCGCCTGCCACGAGGCCAGTTCGTCGCGGCGGGCGTTCTCGGCGGTGGCTTGTTGCCCGGCCTTCTCGACCTGTTGGGCGAGGTCGTCCATGGCGTGGGCGAGCCGGCCGCGCTCCTCGGACTCGGTCGCGCACGCGACGCGGAAGAGGTCGGCGTAGCCCCCGCTGAAGCCGTCCATGGCCGTCTCGGCGGCGCTGCGCCGAGTCGTCCCCTGCCCTGTGAATGCGTCGTCTGCGGCCCGCGCGACCCTGATCAGCGCGGACGCGGCAGCGTCGTCGAAATGAACCCCCATGCCCCTGATGATAGGCGTGGATACCTCAATTCTGCACGACCCGCAGGCTCGACTGCCCGCCGGCGCCCCGGTTGGGGGGCACCTCTGGGGGCGACACCACGACGAGGCTGGCCTCCCCGGCACGAGGACGCTCACGTACTCCATCGACGTCACGCTCGACGGATGCATCGACCACCGTGAGGGTCGACCGGATGCCGAGGTCCACCGGCTCGCCGCGGAGGCTCTCGCGCAGGCCGACGGTCTGCTGCTGGGGCGGGTCACCTACGAGCTGATGGAGCAGTCCCGGCGCCCGCCCGCCTCCGACGCGTTCCCCGAATGGATGCAGCCCTTCGCGCGGACCATCCACGAGATCCCGAAGTACGTGGCGTCGACGACGCCCGAGAATGTCGACTGGAATGCCGAGCTGCTTGGCAGAGACCTGCGCGAGGCGGTGCGCGAGCTGAAGAGCCGTCCCGGGGGTCCGCTCCGCCTCGGAGGTTCCACCTTCGCCACCGACGTCGTCGGCTGGGGCCTGGTCGACGAGTACGAGTTCACCGTCCACCCCTGGGTCGCCGGCCACGGCCCCTACCTGCTCGCCGGCCTCCCCCATCCCCTCGACCTCATCCCGACCGCCCGCCACGACCTCGCCTCCGGCGCCGTCGCGACGACGTACCAGAAGCGGTACGAGAGCACCTAGAACCGACGACACCAAGGAGGCGCGGGCTGACTTCGAACCCGACTCTCACCTTTGTCCCATTGCTAAAACTGGGCCCCTCCGTCGGTGCGTGTCGGTGGTGCCACGTAGCTTGATGCCAGCAGCATGTTGCTGCCGATCTGAAGACGAAGGAGTCATTCATGCGCGTTTCTCCCTACCACTCGACCGTTCAGACAGACCCAGACGTGCACCACGTCTTCGACAACTGTCCGAACGGGCAGCAGATTCCGCAGGCCAACAAGAGACAGGGCACGAACAACTGGCCCCTGTGCGGTAACTGCAAGCGGATGTAGCTCCGTCGCGGGAAGCGACTTCGGTCGCTTCCCGCCTCAGGCCGGTCCCCTCTCGATACCGCGCGACCGCATACCGGTGGTCCAGAGGAACCGCTGTCAGCCAATAGATTCGAGGCCTAGTCGGGTGTTGCAGTGAAGGGGGAGCAAGTATGGCCATGGAAGACGGTGTGCGCTACGAGTCCAAGGCAGTCCGCTGCGTCCGAGGGATGGAAGGGCGTACTCGTTCGAAGTGGCAGCAAGAGGGCTGGGAGATCGTCGCTGAGTCGCGCGGCCGTTTACGGACCGAGTTCGTCTTCAGACGCCAAATACGGACTCGTCCGATTCGTTTTTATGTCCTAGGCGTTAGCGTCGTCGCTCTCGCAGTCGTAGGCATCGTGATCGGGGGTGTGATCACAGAAGCCAGAGAGGGTACCCAAACCATTGAGCCGAGTGCCGATGCCGCTTCGGATGTAACGGTTTTAGAGTCGCCATCACCAGACGCAACTTTGAGGCCGAGCGCACTCAGTGACGAGTCCCCCGTGACCATCGAAAACAGTGCTGCGTTCGCTGCACTCCTGCAGAACACTGATTATTGTGATGCCTCGATTGCTACCTTCGCGTCGATCCACCGAGATCACATGCTGACCTTCGACGGATATATAGCTGCACTCAACCTGCATGACGGAGCAAAAACCCGCTACGACCTCTTGCTGGGCGCCGGCGACTTCAGCGAGACATCGGCCGCCGGACCCGCCTTCCAATTCCGGGACGTGAACACGACGTCAGACCTCCACTACTCGGGCGCTGTTCCCGACTCGGTTGGCGTCGGAACAATGCTGCGCTTCACCGCACGGGTCGTCGATTACGAGCCCAAAACATGCTTATTCCAACTAGATCCCGTCACCACGCTGACTCGCTGAAGTTGTGGTTGCGTTCAAATCATCAAAGATCGGCAAGGATGCCCCTCGACATTAGAATGTCATCCTTGGACAGCCGATTCTTCTAGAAAATAGCAATGATCAGTATGCATGGCAAGTGTCGACAGGCTAAGAAAGTCGCGACACCATAGCGGCCAGCCGCACCGACGAGCGATTGTCTTACGACGCTTTCAGGACAACTACCATTATGGATATACGCGCAGACATCTCGGGGTCACCTAGCCACTCAAGCAAACCCCCCAATGGAACGCAGCAGCCTAAGGCCTCACCAGCCGCCCGTGCGCCTTCCTGTTGGCGGCACCTTTAGGTGCCTTACTCCCGGAGAAAGTACGGTGACCCAAGAAGCCGAAGGCCCGATGGCGACAAATTAGCGAACTTTTCGCCTCGTAACTATTGACGCGTCCCCGTCTTGTAGCGATTCAAAAGCAGTTCGCTCGTCAGACACAAAGCTTGTTATTAGAGGCCAAATGTCCCAGGACTCTGGGTTCTGGTCCGACAATGAGAATAAGATTCTCCCTCGATCGAGAACTATGTGCACGTCGGTCTGCACAGTGTGCCACCAAGGGTCGCTATTCGGCATTGAGAATGGAATCGCAAACCCCACGGTTGGTGCCGTGCCGAGTCGCAGCCACTCACGCCAATGTGCCGGGGTAACGTCTCTGGGCTTCTTCCTATAGTCAAACTGAACCGTATTTTGAGCCGCCACGACCATGAAACCCGAACGTCCATCCGGGAACGGATTCCAGACAAAAATGTCTACTCCATCGTCCAGGTAGTTGCTCGGAATGTCATCATCGCGAACCTCGATGCCAATTCGCTCTGCAAGCCATGCCACCGCTTCGGGAAAGATGCCTGGACGGCCACCACGCGGAGGCCATCCAAATTGAACACTCCTGGCCCCATCTCCCATATAAGACAAAAAGGCTTGCTCTGCTATGCCGTCGAATATTGGATCTGATCGCGGGAAGCCATGTGAACGTCTAAGATACGTTCCTTTCAGTGACAGAATGACGAGGGAAGCGTACAAATCCGAGATAGAGGATCGCTCGAACGAGATACCTCTTTCCTCAACCGCAAATGGGTACAGCATTCCGAAAGCACTAACCCGGCGGCTAATCTCCATCAACAAGTCGTCAACTTGCGCTTCCGTAGGTTGGTTCCCTGCGGGAAAGCACCGAAGAAGTTCCACTGCACTCAAGTAATCATCCTCGCCAAGAATGAGGCTTGCTTCGGCAAACTCGGCCAGTGAGTGGGAGTCGTAATCCACAGGAGTGGCGAGATGAGTCATTCTTCGAGCTCGTCTCGTTTGACAGCGATGGCTTCCATCTGCTCCTCGACCGTGGACTTGAAGTCTGACCAGAGCGACCCAGGCACCTCATGGTGATTCATCAAGAGAATTCGATCCATATCTCGCTTGATACGACCCACCGAGGTAGTGAATTGATCCGTAACATCGTCCATGGCTTCCAGCGCATCAGCGAGAATTCCCGAACCTTCTAGCACTTCTGTTGCGTGCGGATCACCGAGGACCTTCGCGAGGTCGCCGAGCTGTCGACTATCGGCAATAACCTTCCCGCCCCCACGATTATCCCCGAATATCCACACCAGCAGATAACCAAGGTGCTTCTTACTAGCATCTGGGAGCGGTAAATAATCTGGATTAGTGTACCTAGGCGCTTTTGCACCTAGGTAATTCTGGACACCACGTCTAGCCATAGCGTTTGTGAAAACACCAAACGCATCGCGAGCCTTGGACGTATCCAGTCCAAATTCCTTTTCACCCTGCTCAAGTATGTCGTAGTCCCGATACATGGCCTTGACCTCAGTAGGAGGACGACCCACCAAGTTTGCTACGTAATCAAGACTGTGATTCTCATTACTTACAAGACGAGCTATATACCGCGCCTGGGCGTGTGGATCCCAAGGCTCGATGCCTGAGATGTGCCTGAACCCTAGGAGAGGCGCGACGATAGCCTCATTTTTGACCACAAGTACAGGAATCGATGATGGAAGTTTGGCCGGCGGCAGTCGATTCCAGGCTTTGTTTTCCGATGCGAATCGCGCACGGAGAGCCGAACTGGCGAGTCCCTTGAGAGCAGTTAGGCGACGATTGCCTTCGATTACTCTAAAAAACTTGCCCTCGGGCACAGCGATCAACGGTTCACTCAAGAAGTACTCGTGCCTAGCGACGCTGTCCGCGATGCTCAAAGGATCGTAGTGCTTATTTATGTACCACGCTAGATCGTCCTGAGAAATGTCTGCCTTCTGCATATCTTGGGGCAAGCGAGGATTGTCCCAGTCAAGTAGAAGTTCAGACAGCTTTAAGTTCTTTAGTTCGCCAGAGCTTGATATTGAGGCCACAATCTGAGAGTAGATCACTTTTCGAGTTATGCCTAACGCAACACACTCTCTGCCCGAGATCTCAGGATAAATTGCTCATTCAGTCGGGGAGGTGGTGCGGCTGACAGGCATAGACAGGCTCGCCCACTTGTCAAGGCATGGCCCGTGCCCTACGTCTACGGACGTTAACGCGAGACCCAAGCCACAACTGAAAGCGCAAGGTAACGCTTCGAAGAGGAAGCGCCAGGGGCGAGCCTCTACCACGCTCTCACCTGCCTACCGAGCGCGATATTTCGAGCATCAGGTCGATCCTCCGGTGTGCTTGGCAGGTTCGACAAAGTACGACCCGCCAGCGAACGAAATTCCCCGCTACCTCCATCCATTCCTGTCTTCCCGAAACGGCTTAGCACGTCTTCAGAAACAAGAATTCGAAGATCATCTGAGATATTTATGACGCCCGAATCGTATGCCTTGTGGTGATTTCTACACAGAGCTACACCATTTGAGGTGGCGTCTGTACTTCCCGGCCAGGCAACTGGAACAAGGTGAGCAGCTTCAACTAAGCCGAGTTGCAACCCGCAGAACGCACAAGAATTTGAATACGCAGCTTTAACGCGAACACCAAAGTCCCACGCACGATAGTTACGTCGAACCGTACTCAGCACTTGAGCGCGAGGGTCCTCCACGGGGTTGGTTATCAGAGAGTCAACGGGCTGAGACGGCGATTCGAGGGGAATAGCGTTAATAGCATCCACGAAAGATTGCGATGCGTGACCGTGAAGTACTGAAGAATTCCAGAAATATGTGGACAAGAAAGCAGGGTCAATGGCGACGACGACGTCACCGCTATTGCGAAGTGAAGCGGCCAGCCCACGGTCGCGGGCGGATTCGATAGTCGCCTGCCGGACTTGAAGCGAGGGAGAACTGGCGTGGCGGTCTTGATGCGCCTCAGCATCCCAGCTAATGAAGACCTGGAACTTCTCACTCCACCCGATGACGACAGTGGTCTGGCCAGCCACAATCTGCGGGAAATCACCCGTGAATTGGACTCGATACTCGTCAGGCGCCCGCTTGCGTCCGCCTCCGTGCGTGGCGTTCCAGGCATACACCCGAAATGTTTTACTGGCGCCTCCCCCTGGAGGAGTCAGGGCGAAGAGGTAAGGCTTTGCACCCGCGCCGGAGATCTGAACGATGTCATTACCGCCCGCCGCGAGAGACTGCCGCACTTTCAGCTGAAGTTCACGGGGGGATAAAATCGGGTCTGACATCTCGTCAATGTATTGAAGTCTGCTCTCCAGCTGGAACCCCCCATTCGGGAGACTCCAACAGCTGCAGAATATTTTCAGCCAGAACTTTGGCAAGCCTGGGAGGTACAGCGTTTCCAACTTGTCGCCACTGCCGCTCCACATTGCCCGCCAAATACCACTCATCTGGGAACGTCTGGAGGCGCTTAACTTCCTCAATTCGCAGGATACGGTTTCTCCAGTGCAGGGGACCCATGTTATTTGACCGTCGTGCCTGAATAGTCCACGATGGCATATCAGGACTCAGCTTGAGCAGGAATGACCAATACCTGCTTCGCCATTCAAACTTCGGGTCTTTATACCCTCGCTTCTCGGTCAGGTACAAGTAGTTCTCGCCAGGGGGAATCAACTCAAGAAGATCTCGGTGTTTCCCACCGGCCATGTGTCCGGCGTCTTCAGCATTCTCGTCAGTATCTAGGTCGCCAATAACGCTGCCCGCACTACGCCAAGGCTCTATGTCCAAGCCCAGTCCCTTAGAGGGGTCCGCGTGCGACGGCTGCGGCCAGTCATAGGTGCCTCTCAATGTGCCAATGATGAAGAACCGCTGACGAATCTGAGGCACGCCAAAATCGGCCGCGTTCAGAACTCGAAAGTCGCACGTATAGCCAAGGCCTTCGGCCGTCTTAAGTATGTGATCCAAAGTTTCTTTGTGGACCTTGAAAGACATTCCTGCCACGTTCTCGAGCAAGAAAACCTTCGGACGTAGCCACGCAAGAGTTTCTAGGTAACCGCCGATCGTCACTTCACCGACTGGATCTTCCATCGCACGAGGCATCTCCGTACGGTAAAAGCGACTTTTCGAGAACGGCGGGCACGGAGGCCCACCTATCAATATCTCTATATCGTCCAATACCTCGCCTCCGAGGAGCGACCTCGCTTCACCTTCGGAAAATTGGGCGATGCTCCCAGCAAAAAATTTTGCATCAGGAAAGTTTGCCGAATGGCTTTGCGCGGAGAAAGGATCGTTATCGACCCCAAGGACGACATCAAATCCAGCTTGGACAAACCCCAAATCGAGCCCGCCGCACCCTGAGAACAGACTAAGAACCTTGGTTCGCCTCACCTGTTTTCTTCTTTCTTAGTAAGCGTCGAGAGCGCAGATTCGACCATGGCTGCAGCCATCACTGAGGGAACTGCATTCCCAATCTGCCGCACTTGTTCACGCCTCGGTCCTACAAACTTGTAGCCATCAGGGAATGATTGGAGTGCCGCCAACTCAGAAATTCGCAGTCTTCTACCGTCCCAGTGGAAAGGACCTGTCCAGGGGCCCGGGCTCGCAGGAATTGTCCAGGAAGGACGTTCAGGGTCTAACTTCAAAAGAAAGTTCCAATATCTCGTTTCCGTTTCGAATGTCGGATTTGGATGACCGGCCCAAGCGGTGTGAAACTTGTAATTCATTCCAGGAGGCACATCTCTGAGATGGTCTGCCCATCGACCCGTAATGACCTCCTCCGGGCGAGTAGTACCGTCATCCGCCAAGGCCTGCAATGCCTGCCCTGAAGTCAGCCACGGCGTAAGACCATCCTGGCCGCTCCTCGAATGCGTCGGGATAGGCGACTGGGGTTGTGCGGCTCGTGACCCGATAAGGAAGACGCGCTGGCGAGCTTGAGGCGCTCCGTAGTCTGTTGCCGTCGCTACGACAGTCTGCGTCATGTAGCCAGCGTCTATTGCGTCCTCGTTCAGTGCCTCGAAGATGTTTTTGTTTCGAGGGTGCAGGATGCTGGGTACATTCTCGAAAACAAACGCTGAGGCATCCGCTTCAAGAGTGAGTCGGAGAAATTCACTGACCAGGGTTCTCCTATTGTCGGGACGAGCTTCAAGGGGCTCGGACACCCTTTTGACGGCTTCGCCTTTGGTGCGCGCTCGTCTATAGGCTGCTTCGTCGCCCTTGTCGACCCAGTAGGCGGCCTTACTAAAAGGTTGGCACGGGGCTCCCCCAATGACGACAAGAGCTGCTTCGGCTTCCACACCAGCCAAATTTCTGAGCTTGTTGCCGTGGAGGGTAGTCACGTCCGCTTGCAGAACGTGCCCGCCGTGTAATTCTGGATTTGCGCGCATCGTCTCACAGGAGTACGCGTCACTGTCGACCGAAAGACGCAAGTCGCCACCTGCGAGACGCGCTCCGAGCCCGAGCCCCCCGGCGCCAGAAAACAAGTCGATAATCGGCACACCATTACTCACAAGGGTTCCCTTACTGCTAATCCAGACATGCTCGGCAACGTAGGCAAGACCACCGACATTCCTGCAGACATCCGACAGACAACCTAAGCAGGTTTCGAGTCGGCATAAGGGATGCGCGCCGCGCCTCGACGGGCAGACGCTCGACAATGCCCACGCCGAAGGCCGCGTCAAGAAAGAGCCCTCATCCGCACGCCCGTACTCGATACCCACTCGACCGCAGGATTTGGGGAGAGCGATCGATTTTCCTATGCTCACTCACCGGGGGGGGCTGACC
The DNA here is from genome assembly GCF_056680555.1 of Frigoribacterium sp. AP1. Taxonomy (NCBI): domain Bacteria; kingdom Bacillati; phylum Actinomycetota; class Actinomycetes; order Micrococcales; family Microbacteriaceae; genus Frigoribacterium; species Frigoribacterium sp. AP1. Next base: position 2,700,161 of record NZ_CM155288.1, on the reverse strand, counting down.
GTTCCATACGCTTGCCAAGCGCCAATGCCCAACGCCGTTTCATTGGATTACCCCACCCAAAATCTGTTGAAGAAATTGATGAATGAGATTCGCCGAATCTGGTAGGTGGGCCAGGACACTCAGCCCCGGAGTCCTGACACCAGGATGTGGCGAGGGGAGGGAAACACTTATCCCACCGCCCATCTGTGTAAGACGATGGCACAACGTGAAACCAGCACGAAAGCTGCGAAGAAGAAGTAAGTCTTGATGCCCGACGCCGGGCCTAGCGGCAAGAGATAGCGAGGCAGGACCACTTAGGAGCGACTCCAAGTAAGTGGGATGCGGCCGGTTGAGACCGCCGCCACTCACAATTTGGTCGGGCTGACAGGATTTGAACCTGCGACCCCTTGACCCCCAGTCAAGTGCGCTACCAAGCTGCGCCACAGCCCGAGATCCGGGTTCGAAAAGCAACCCAGGTCTTGGTGTTGCCCCGACCGAGGCAACCCCACAACTATAGCCGATGAATGGGTGTGCCTGAGACCGATCCACGGCCGGGCGGACCGAACGGAGTGTTTCGCCCCGTTACAACGCACGGGACGGCAGGCACCCCGCCCACCTACCGTCGTGACATGCCTACCTCGACGACCCGCGCCTCCTCGGCTCTGCCGATCCGTCTGCGCGGGGTCGGGAGGCTATTCGGTGAGCGCACCGTCCTCCACGCCCTCGACCTGGACGTGACGGCCGGCGAGATTATCGCCATCGTCGGCCCCTCCGGCTGCGGCAAGTCGACGCTGCTGCGCCAGGTGGGCGGGCTCGACCACCCCGACTCCGGCACCGTCGACATCGACGACTCCCCCACCCGGCCCACCGACCAACGCTGCGCCATCGCGTTCCAGGAGCCGCGCCTCCTGCCCTGGCGCACCCTCCGCCAGAACGTCGAGCTCGGCCTGCCGAAGGGCGAGCGAGGCAGCAAACCAGACAAGGCCGCCGGCCGGGCCCGCATCACCGAACTGCTCGACCTCGTCGGACTCGGCAGCTCGGCCGGCCTCCGCCCCCGCCAGGTGTCCGGAGGCATGGCCCAACGCACCTCCCTCGCCCGCGCCCTCGCCCGGGCACCCAAGGTGCTGCTGCTCGACGAACCGTTCGGAGCCCTCGACGCCCTCACCCGCCTCCGCATGCACGACCTGCTGCTCGACATCCACCGGGCCGAACCCACCACCGTCCTCCTCGTCACCCACGACGTCGACGAAGCCCTCTACCTCGCGGACCGCATCGTCGTCCTCGCCGACCTCTCACAGCACCAGCAGTCCGCCGGCGCCCCGGGCGCCGCCGACACCACCGCAGGAGGCGCGGCGCACGCCGACACCGCAGGAGGCGCTCCCAGCATCCAGCGCATCGTCACCGTGCCCGGCGACCGACCCCGAGACCGCGACGACCCCGCCCTGGCCGAGCTGCGCCTCCGGCTGCTCGCCGACCTCGGCGTCCACCGCGTCCACGCCGGCAACTCGACCACCAGCACGCTGACCGCGACAGCCACCGCCGGCCACACCGGCACCGCGACCGCGACCGCGACCGCACCCGCACCCGCACCCGACCACCGCACCGCCCCCGACAGCACGGAGACGAACCGATGACCTTCCGCACCTCCCCCACCACCCGCACCCGCGCCTCCTGGGCCGGCGGTCTCGCCCTCGCCGCGGCGAGCGCCCTCCTCCTCACCGGCTGCGTCGCGGGTGAGGACGCCGGCACCGGCTCGGCCGACGCGGCAGGCACCGGCGCGAGCGACGGCGGATGGTCGACCGACACCCTCGACATCGACTTCGCGACCTACAACCCGCTCAGCCTCGTCGTGAAGGACCAGGGCTACCTCGAGGACGCCCTCGGCGACGGCGTCACCGTCAACTGGACCCAGTCGGCCGGCTCGAACAAGGCCAACGAACTGCTGCGCGCCGGAGCCGTCGACGTCGGCTCGACCGCCGGTTCGGCCGCGCTGCTCGCCCGCTCGAACGGCTCCCCCATCAAGACGATCGACGTGTACTCGCAGCCCGAGTGGTCGGCGCTCGTCGTCCCCGGCGACTCGACCATCACCGACGTGGCGGACCTGCGCGGCAAGACCATCGCGGCGACCACCGGCACCGACCCCTACTTCTTCCTGCTGCAGGCGCTCGACCAGGCCGGGCTCAGCGCCTCGGACGTGACGATCCAGAACCTGCAGCACGCCGACGGACGCGCCGCCCTCGAGAACGGCAGCGTCGACGCCTGGTCCGGGCTCGACCCGATCATGGCCGCCAGCGAGGCCGAGTCGGGCACCAAGCTGCTCTACCGCAACGTGGACTTCCTCAGCTACGGGTTCCTCAACGCCACCGAGTCGTTCCTCGAGGCGTCGCCCGACGTCGCGCAGGTCGTCGTCGACTCGTACGAGAAGGCCCGCGCCTGGGCGCTCGAGAACCCGGACGAGACCGCCGCCATCCTGGCCGAGGCCGCCGCCATCGACCCCGCCGTCGCCACCACGGTGATCGACCGCACCCACCTCGACATCGACCCCGCCCCCGGAGCCGACCAGCAGGCCGTGCTCTCGACCGTCGGCCCGATCCTCGTCGAGTCGGGCGACGTCCCCTCGCAGGACGACGTCGACGCCGCCCTCGACTCGCTCTTCGACGACAGCTACGCCAAGGCCGCGTCCACCTCGTGAGCGACAATCTCAGCGGCCGCGAGGCGGACGCCCGCCAGGTCGTCCGTTCTGAGGCGACGCGCGGCTCGGGCACCGTCGTCGCCGGAGCCCGGCGCGGCGACGTCAGCCACGCCGTGACCGGCACCTCCCTCGAGGAGGCGCGGGTCGCGTCCGACGCGCACCGCGCCTCCTCGTCCGGACCGCAGGAGGCGCGGGTCGCCGAGAACGGACGCCGCGCCTCCTCGTCCGGGTCGCCCGTCCCGCGACGCCCGGGCACCCCGGGTGCGACCCCTCCCCGCCGCCTGGCACTGCTCGGGGTGCTCGTGCCGGCCACCGTGCTCGCCGCCTGGGTGCTCGCCACCACCGTCGGCGGAGTGCCCTCGTACCGCCTCCCGTCCCCCGCGGACGTGGTGCGGGCAGGAGTCGACCTCGCCGCCACGGGTCAGCTCGGCCTCTACGTCGCCATCTCGGTGCAGCGGGTGCTGATCGGGTTCGTGGTCGGGTCGGTGATCGGGCTGGTCGTCGGCGCGGTCGTCGGGCTGTCGCGGGTGGGCGAGGCGCTGCTCGCACCGTCGATCGCGGCCGTGCGCGCGGTGCCGTCGCTGGCCTGGGTGCCGTTGCTGATCCTGTACCTCGGCATCGGCGAGGACTCCAAGGTGACGTTGATCGCGATCGGTGCGGCGTTCCCGGTGTTCACCACGGTCGCGGGGTCCCTGCGGCACGTCGACCCGCAGCTCGTCGAGGCCGGACGCGCCTACGGCCTGCGGCGGGTGTCGCTCTTCACCCGGGTGCAGCTGCCGGCCGTGCTGCCGTCGCTCGTGTCCGGGCTGCGGCTGGCGCTGGCGCAGGCGTGGCTGTTCCTGGTCGCGGCCGAATTGATCGCGTCGTCGATGGGCCTCGGCTTCCTGCTGACCGAGTCGCAGTCGAACGGACGCGTCGACCGCATCTTCCTCGCCATCGTGCTGCTGGCGCTGCTCGGGACGCTGAGCGACACCGTGCTGAACGTGGTGCAGCGCGTCGCGCTGCGCCGCTGGCGGTAGGCGTCGGGCGGCGACCGGCGTGACCTCGCCATGATGTGAACACGCCGCCACGCGATCTCGTGGCGGCGTGTTCACATCATGGCGGGATGCGCGCCGACGTCCGCACGCCACATCTACGTCCGCCGCCGTACCTCCGCCGACGCAGGACGCCAGGCGGTGGACACAGCGCCACGTCTAGTTGTGGCGCTGTGTCCATCTCGTGGCGCCGTAGCCCGATGAAACCCGCGCCCCGGCTGATCGGCCCGCCCGCCCGGCTGCTCGCCAGCCCGAGCCGCACAGTCGCGCCCAGCAGCGCCCCGCGCTACCGCACCACCGTCAGCCGGTAACCGCGCTTGATCACCGTCTGGACCAACCCGGGCTCGGGCAGCGCCCGACGCAGGCGACTCACCGCGACGTCGACCCCGTGGTCGTCGAGCTGCTCGGGGGCCGCGAGCGCCAACTCGTCCCGCGACACCGTCGCGCCTCGGGCGGTGACCAGTGCCCGGAACAGCGCCAAGGCGACCGGGCTGAGCGTCGACCGCCGTCCGGCGAGGCGCACCTGGTGCCCCCGCAGTTCGACGTCGCCGTAGTCGGTGCTCAGCCGGTGGGCCGCGTTCTGCTCGAGATGCTGGCAGAGCAGCCGGATCAGCGCTCCCATCCGGAATCTGTCGGGCACGATCGGCAGCACCCCGGCCTCGACCAGTGGTGCCGCGGTCACCGGGCCGACCGCGGCGACCACGACCTGGTCGCGCAGGGCGTTCTGCAGTTCGTCGAGCCGGCCGGCCCCGTCCGCGATCGAGAAGAGCGCGTCGACGGCGGGTGCGCTCGTGAAGGTGACGGCGTCGACGCTGCCGCCGCAGATCGCCGAGATCAGCCGTCGGACGCGAGTGACGTCCTCGTGGACGGTCCAGCGGTAGGGCGACACCGTCAGCACGGTCGCCCCCGCGTCCCGGAGCCGGTCGAGCTGCGCCGGATCGGTCAGTCCGTGCAGCTGGACGGCGATGGTCAGGCCGGCCACGTCGCTGCGCAGCACGAGGTCGACGAGGGAGGTCGTCGTCTCGCGCTCGCTCATGCCCTGGTCATCGAGCCCGGCCGCGCGGATCGCCCCGCGCGCCTTGGGACCCCGCACCACGATCCGGGCGCCGGCGAGCGCCGTCACCAGGTCGTCGCCGATGCCGGCCGCGTCAGCGGCGTCGAACCACCGCCTCATGCCGTACGAGGTGGTGGCCAGCAGCACGTCGGGTCGGGCCGAGATGATGCCGAGCGTCTCGTCGACCAGCGTCTCGTCGTCCTGCACCCCGGTCATCCGGATCGTGGGCGCGTGCACCACGTCGGCCCCCCGACGCTCGAACGCGGCGATCAGTTCCTCGGACCGTCGGTCCGAGGTCACCGCCACGCGGAACCCCTCGAGTTGGTCCGGCTGGAACGCCGCGACGCTCGCGGCGCCGTCGACGTCGGTCACGCCGTCACCCGGGCGTCGGCGGTCGACGCGGCACGGGACGCGGCACGAGACCCGACGGTGGAGGCGACACGAGACCCCTCCGCCCCGACGGGACGCGGCGCCGCGAAGGCCACGAGGTCGGCGACCTCGTCGAGGCCGGCGTCGGCCACCCGCACGACCTCGCCGATCACGATGACGGCCGGTGAGCGGAACGTCCCGACCAGCGCGTCGACCTCACCCAGCGTCGTGACCGTGCGTCGGCTGCGGTCCGTGAAACCGCTCTCGAGCACCGCCATGGGCGTCTCGACGCCCAGGCCGTGACGCCGGAGCCCGGCGGCGGTCTGCGGCAGGTTGGCGACGCCCATCAACACGACGATCGTGCCGCCGAGTCCCACCAGGTGGCGCAGCTCGTCGTCGGAGAACGGCACGTGACCCGACAGCACGGTGAAGGCCCGGCTGACCTCCCGGTGGGTCACGGGGATGCCGGCTTCCTCCGGCACGGCGATCGCGCTCGTGACGCCGGGCACCACGGTCACCGGCACGCCGGCCCGTCGACAGGCGGCGACCTCCTCGCCCCCGCGCCCGAAGACGAACGAGTCGCCGCCCTTCAGTCGCACGACCCGCCGACCCCGCACCGCGTGGTCGACGAGCAGCGCCTCGATCTCGTGCTGCGGGACGGCGTGGTGACCGGGGGTCTTGCCGACGTCGACCAGCTCGGCGCCCGGCGCCAGCTCGGCGACCCGGTCGCCCGGCCCGAGCCGGTCGTGCAGCACGACGTCCGCAGCAGCGAGCGCGGCCCGGCCCGCCAGGGTCAGCAGCTCGGGCGCGCCCGGTCCCCCACCGACGAGCGTCACGTGCCCGTGCGGCGACGGGTCGGTGGCGGGTGCGGTGGCCAGGGGCACCTCGAGGGCGGCGGCCGACGCGGTGATCGCGAGCCGCGCCTCCTCGGGTCCCTCGACCCAGACGACGAGGTGCAGGAGGCGCGGTCCGGCACCTGCGAGCATCTCGCCGAGGTGCCGCGTGGCATCGTCCGCCGGCCGCGACTCGACGACGGCCCCGTCGGCCCGCACGGCGGCGACGGCGTGGCGTGCCCGGTCGGGTCGGCCGACGACGAGCACGTGTCGACCGATGAGGTCGAGGGTCAGCTGCATGGTCAGGCCTCTCGCACGGGGATGCGGTCGCCCGCGAGCAGGACGCTCGAGGAGCGGCGTTCGTCGGGCGTCGCGGGTCGTGGCTGGTCGCGTTCGGTGACGCGCGCGATCGACGGGTCGGGGGTGTCGGGGGCGTTGACGAACGACCGGAACCGCTTCAGACGTTCGGGGTCGTCGAGGGTGAGTGCCCACTCGTCGACGTAGTCGCCGACGTGCTGCACCATGGCCGCCTCGAGCTCGGCCGCGATGCCGAGCGAGTCGTCGCAGACGACGGCCCGCACGTGGTCGAGGCCGCCGTCGAGCTCCTCCTGCCAGCGGGCGGTGCGTTGCAACCGGTCGGCCGTGCGCACGTAGTACATGAGGTAGCGGTCGATGTAGGCGATGAGCGTCTCGTCGTCGACGTCCTTGGCGAGCAGCTGGCCGTGCACGGGCTGGAACCCGCCGTTGCCGCCGACATAGAGGTTCCAGCCGTTCTCGGTGGCGATGACGCCGACGTCCTTCGCCCGGGCCTCGGCGCACTCGCGGGCACAGCCCGAGACGCCCATCTTGAACTTGTGCGGCGAGCGCAGGCCCCGGTAGCGCTCCTCGAGGTAGATGGCCATGGCCACGCTGTCCTGCACCCCGAAGCGACACCAGGTCGAGCCGACGCACGACTTCACGTTGCGCAGGCTCTTGCCGTAGGCCTGGCCCGACTCGAAGCCGGCGTCGACGAGCAGTCGCCAGATGTCGGGCAGCTGCTCGAGCCGGGCCCCGAACATGTCGATGCGCAGGCCGCCCGTGATCTTCGTGTAGAGCCCGAAGCGTTCGGCGACCTCGGCGATGACCTTGAGCTTCGCCGGACTGATCTCGCCGGCCGGGATGCGCGGCACCACCGAGTAGGTGCCGTCCTTCTGCATGTTGGCGAGGGCCCGGTCGTTGGTGTCCTGCATCGGGCCGGTGTCGCCGTCGAGGATGTACGCGTGCGTCTGCGTCGCCAGCACCGAGGCGACGACGGGCTTGCAGACGTCGCAACCGAGCCCCCCGCGGCCGAAGCGCTCGAAGACCGCCGCCGCCGAGCTCAGGCCGAGCACGCGGACGGCCTCGAAGAGCTCGGCCCGCCCCATGGCGAAGTGCTCGCAGAGCGCGGTCGACACGGCCACGCCCGCCTTCGTCAGCTCGGCGTCGAGGGTCTTCTTCACCAGGGGCACGCACGAGCCGCACTGCGTGCCCGCGCGCGAGCAGGTCTTGAGCGTCGCGAGGTCGGTGCAGGCCTCGCCGTGGGCACCCGTGATCCAGCCCCGGACGTCGCCGACCGAGACGTCGTTGCAGGCGCAGATCTGCGCGTCGTCGGGCAGCTCGACGTCGACCGCGCCCTCGGCGCCGGACGCCGCCAGGAACGCGGCGGGCTCGGCGGGCAGTTCGCGACCCAGCAGGGGGCGCAGGGTCGTGTAGGGCGTCGCGTCGCCGACGAACATGCCCCCGAGCAGCGTCTTGGCGTCGGCGCTGACGACGAGCTTCTGGTACAGGCCGCGGGCCGGGTCGGCGTAGACCACCTCGAGCGCCCCCTCGGTGCGGGCGGTCGCGTCGCCGAACGAGGCCACGTCGACGCCCGCGAGCTTCAGCTTCGTGGCGTCGTCGATGCCGCCGAACACCGCGGCACCCCCGGCGAGGCGGTCGGCGACGACCTCGGCCATGGCGTTCGTGGGGGCCACGAGCCCGGTGCAGACGCCGTCGACGCTCGCGACCTCGCCGATCGCGAACACGCCCGGAGCCGAGGTCGAACAGTCCTCACCGACGACGACGCCGCCGCGCGGGGCGACCTCGATGCCCGCCGCGCGGGCGAGTTCGTCCCGCGGGGTGATGCCGATCGAGAAGACGACCACGTCGGCCCCGACGGTGCGGCCGTCCTCGAGCACCACGCCGAGCACGGCTCCCGAGGGTGCGGTGAGCACCTCGGCGGGGCGGGTGCCGAGGTGCAGGCCGATCCCTCCGGCCGTGACGATGCGACCGAGCGCCCGCCCGGCGCCCTCGTCGAGCTGGGCCGACATGAGCCAGCGGCCACTGTGCACGACGCTGGCCGTCGCGCCCAAGGCGGCCGCGCCTCCTGCCGCCTCGAGTCCGAGCAGCCCACCACCCACTACGACGACCCGCGCCGGGCGTCCGTGGCGCTCGGCGAAGGTGGTGACCTCGTCCCGGAGGGCGTCGACGTCGTCGATCGTGCGGTACACGCGACCGGCCCCGGCCCCGGGGATCGGCGGAACCGTCGCGGACGACCCGGTGGCGAGCACGAGGGCGTCGTAGCCGAGCTCGTGACCGTCGCTCGTGGAGGCCGTCCGGCGGTCCACGTCCAGGGCCTCGACCCGCACGCCGCCCAGGTACGAGACGCCGCCTGAGCTCCACACCGACCCGGCACCCAACGTCAGGTCGACGGCACCGGCGAGCCGGGTCGAGAGCGCGACGCGGTCGTAGGGCAGGTGGACCTCTTCACCGACGACCGTGACCTGCGCCACCGGCCCGTCCGCGGTGGCACGGGCGGCGAGCGCCTCGGCCAGGCGGTGGGCGGCCGGGCCGCCGCCGACGACGAGCACCCGCGGGACCGGGCGCGCGGACGGAATGCTGACGGATGCAGTGGCGATGTCGTCCACGGGGTCCTCCTCGGGCGGGGGCTGGTCGGGTCGACCCGGTCGCGGGCCGGGCGGGTCGGCCCGAGCCCGACGCTACGACGCCGGCGTCACCGGCACATTGCGCGCGTGTGACGCACTGTGTCGCGAGTCTCACCGTTCGCTCGGAGAACGGTGAGGTCTTCGTTACCTGGCCGTCACGCCGCCGGGCCGTCCCCGAAACACGCGACTCGTAGCGTCACCGGTGCCCGGACACCACCTGCCGCACCCTGCCGAGAGGGACCCCGTGACGACGACAGACATGACGACGACCGACGTGCTGACGACGACCACCCGCCACTCGTGCACCACCCCCTGCACGCTCGTGAGCGCGTGCGCCTGCGCGGCCGCCGAGGCGAGCACGACCTCGGCCGCGGTCTGGACGGCCGTCTGCCGACTCGACGACCTCGCCCCGATGTGGGCGGAGGCCGCGCTCGTCGGCAGCTCGCAGGTGGCGGTCGTCCGGTTGCCCGACGACTCGATCCGCGCCTTCGGTCACCTCGACCCGCTGACCGGATCGGCCGTGATGGCCCGAGGAATCGTGGGCTCGCGCGCGGGACGACCGACCGTCGCCTCACCCCTCCACAAGGACGTCTACGACCTCGAGACCGGCGCCTGCCTCACGAAGCCCGACCTGCGCCTCCCGATCTGGCGGTCGCGGGTGGTCGAGGGCACGGTCGAGGTCTCGCCGGCCCGGGCCCTGGTGGGTGCGTCGCACGGCACGTCCGACCCGGTAGGCCGGCGGGCGGTGGCCGCCCTCCTGGCCGGGGTGCGTGAGGCCGCGCCCGAACTGACGGTCGTCGACTCCTTCGTCGACGTGCAGCAGCCCGACGTGCCCACCACGGTCGACCGTCTCGACGACGATCGTGGAGCCGCTCTCGTGCCCCTGCTGCTCTCGGCCGGGTACCACGTGCACGTGGACCTCGCCGAGGCCGCCGCCGACGCCGCCCCGCGACCCGTCGTCGTCACGGGCGCCCTCGGCCCGGACGACCGACTCGCCGCCGTGCTCCATCGGCGTTTGCTCGAGGCCGGCTGGCGCGAGGGCGACCTCGTCGTGCTGGCGGCGGCCGGGTCGAGCGACGCGCGGGCGGTCGCCGACTGCGTGACGACGGCACGAGCCCTGGAAGCGCGGCTCGGCAACCCGGTCACCGCGGCCTTCATCTCCGCCGCCGAGCCGCGCGTCCCCGCGGCGGTCGCCTCCGCCCGTGCGTCCGCCCCGAGCGGGACGCGGGTCGTGGTGGCGACCTACCTGCTCGCCCCCGGCTACTTCGCCGACCTCGCCCGCGCCTCCGGAGGCGACCTCACCAGTGCCCCGCTGCTCGTCGACGACGGGGAGACTCCCCCGCCCGAACTCGTCGAGATCGTGCTCGAGCGCTGGCGGGCCGGTGCCTGAGCGAGGTCGCCGGGTCGCCCGTCGACCGCGCCGCGCGACCGTCGCGTCCGCGATCTCTCACCGCCGTCCGGTCGACGAGAGCAGAACGTTACGGTCGCGCAACCCGAGCGAAACCGTTGCACGTAGCTCCTGATGATCGACTGACGTCAGCCCCCCACACCCCGCCCCCGAACCGAAGGAACCCGATGCCGAACCTCTTCTCCCCGTTCACGCTCAAGGGTGTCACCCTGCGCAATCGCATCGGCATGTCGCCGATGACCATGTACCGGTCGACCGACGGCAAGATGGACGACTTCCACGTCATGTACCTGGGCGCTCGTGCCGCCGGCGGGTTCGGTCTGGTCTTCCCCGAGCAGATCGCCATCACCCCCGACGGTCGCACCACGACGCACTGCGCCGGCCTCTACGACGACGACCAGATCGAAGGTCACAAACGCGTCACCGACATGATCAAGTCGATGGGTGGCGTCCCGGCCATCCAGCTCGGCCACACCGGCCGCAAGGGCAGCCTCGTCACGCCCTGGGAGGGCGGTCACATGCTGCCCCCCGAGCACGAGGCGGGATGGCAGACCCGCGCCCCTTCCGCCATCGCCTACGGAGGCACCCTGCCGTACACCCCGCGCGAGCTCACCGTCGACGAGATCGCCCAGCTGATGAAGGACTACGCCGCGACGACCGAACGCGCCCTCGCCGCCGGCTACGAATGGGTCGAGATGCACTTCGCCCACGGCTACCTCGGCAGCGAGTTCTTCTCCCCGCTGGCGAACCAGCGGACCGACCAGTACGGCGGTTCGCTCGAGAACCGGTCGCGGTTCCACCTCGAGGCCCTCGACGCCGTGCGGGCCGTGTTGCCCGACCGCATCCCCCTGACGATGCGCCTCGGCATCGACGACCTCCACCCCGGCGGCATCGAGGTCGACGAGTCGATCACCGCCATCGGCTGGATGAAGGAGCACGGCCTCGACCTGGCCGACCTCAGCATCGGCTTCAACACCGACGACATGCGCGGCGACGTCCCCATCGGCAAGCTCGGCGGCATGCTCGGTCACGCGAAGCGCGTCCGCGACGAGGTCGACATCCCGGTCGCGACCAGCTGGAACCTCGGCGTTCCCGAACTCGCGAACCAGGTCATCGCCGACGAGGGCATCGATCTGATCTACCTCGGCCGCTCGGCCCTGGCCAACCCGCACTGGCCGGTCTACGCCGCCCGTCAGCTCGGCTTCGACGACCCGTTCAGCCTCGTGCCCGAGGACTGGGCCTGGTGGCTGCGCAACCTGCGCGGCGCCCCCGAAGCGATCGGCTGGCCCCTGCCGCCCGAGTCGGCTGCGGCCGGGCTCGCCGGTGCGGCGGGTGTCTCGGCCTCGGCACCGATCGTGGACGAGCTCGCGGCCTCGGAACCCGCCCCGACGTCGCCGCCCGTCGGGGAAGCCGTCCCCGACACCGCCGGCGGCTCCGCCGAGCTCGTCGACGCGTAGGCGCCCAGGGCGGGGCCCCAGCCCGTCACCGACGAGGACACGTCGTCACGGAATCCCGTGGCGGCGTGTCCTCGTCGTCGCCGGGTCCCCAGGCGGGGCCGACCACCCGAGGTCACTCACGCCGCGCCTCCGTCGAGCACCGCTTCGGCCCGCGCCTCGGTGCCCTCGGCCAACCCACGCTCGATCGCCGCCCGCGACGCGAACCACATCCCGAGCCCGACGACGAACACGAGCACCTCGGTCACGGTCAGCGCCCAGACGACTCCCCCGAGCCCGAACCAGGCGTCGCCGGCGAGCACGATGGGCACGAACAGCACGCCCTGCGCCAGGGACAGCACGATGGCCGGCAGCGCCTTGCCGGTCGCCTGGAAGACCGACGTGATGAGCCCGGTGAAGCCGTTGACGACGGTCGCCACGAGCTGCGCCGTCAGGATGGTGACGCCGATCGCCAGCACCGACCCGTCACCCGAGAAGGCGGAGAACACCTGGTCACGGAAGACGAACACCGTCGTCGAGAAGATCAGGACGATGCCGCCGACCGTCACTGCCGACGCCCGCAGGGCCGACCCGAACCGGGCGCGGTCGCCCTTGCCGAACGAGTAGGCGAGCAGGGGCAGCACGCCGATGGTGACGCCCATCACGAGGAACTCCGGCACCTGGGCGATGCGGACCGCGACACCCATGGCGGCGAGCGCGCTGTCACCGTAGGCCGAGGCGAGGTTGTTGAGCACGAGGGTGGTCACGATGAGGAACGCCGACTGGATCAGCTCTCCCGACCCGACCCGACCCCGAACACGGGCTCGAGCACCGCCGGCGAGAGGGTGGCCCATCGCGGTGACAGGCTGACGTGTTCGCTGTTCCGCTGCAGCCAGGTGACGAAGTAGGCGATGGTGACGACGTTGGCGAGTCCGGTGCCGAGGGCGGCGCCGGCTACTCCCCAGTGCAGCACGAGGATGAACACGACGTCGAAGACCACGTTGGCGACGGTGGACAGGACGAGTCCGATCATCGCCTGGCGGGCGGCTCCCTCGGCGCGCACGATCTGCTCGAGGCAGAAGGCGGCGGCCAGCACCGGGACGAACGCGAACGTCACCCCGACGTAGGCGCTCGTGGCGGGCGCGGCTGTCGAGTCGGCGCCGAGCAGCCCCACGACCTGCGGCAGCAGCATCAGGCCCGCGGCTCCGATGAGCGCGCCCGTTCCGACGGCGCCCCACAGCGCGAACGACGAGACGTGCTTGATGCGGGCCGCCTCGGCCGGGTCGTGCTCGGCCGCGCCGAGGTGCCTCGAGATGAGCGCGCCACCCCCGACGCCGAACACGCCGCCGACGGCCATCACGACACCGAGCAGCGGAGTCCCGAGGGTGATCGCCGCCAGCAGCGACGTGTCGTGCTGCGAACCGACGAAGCCCGCGTTGATGACGTTGTAGAGCGCGCCGACGATCATCGCTGCGGCCATCGGCACGCAAAGGTGCACGAGGGCACGGACGATCGGCGCCGACGACAGGTACCAACGGTTGCTGCGGACGACCGCGGCCGACGGGGTGTCGGTCGCCGACTCGGCGGATGTGTTCTTGGTCATGTGGGGTCCTTCCGGGCAGGCTCGAGCGCGCGCCGACGGACGCCGGCGCGGCGAGGTGGGGTGAGAGATCAGGAGGCGCGGGTCGCCCACGCAGGACGGCACGCCACACGGCGCAACGACCGGCGCCGTGGGGCGACCTCCTCGCAGGACGAGGCGGGTCGTGTCCGTCGGGGTCGAGGCGTCAGGCAGCGGGCGTCACGCGACGGTGTCGTGCGTGATGGCGGCGGGGCATCGAGATCTGAAGAGGGTGTCCGCGGTCGGTCGGCCGTTCGGTCGTGGGGCCGTCCGAGCAGGACCGGGGACTCGCGAGCCCTAGCGGCTCGGGCGGGGCAGTGCGGTGGTGATCGTGGTCAGCAGGGCGTGGAGGGTCTCGCGTTCGTCCTGGTCGAGCGGGGCGAGGATGCTCTCGTCCGCGGCGAGCATGGCGTCGTCGAATCCGGAGATGAGGTCGGCGGCCGCGGGCGTAGCGTAGACGCGCTTGCGTCGTTCGTCACCGTCCTGGGTGCGGCGGTCGACGAGGCCTCGACGTTCGAGCCCCTGCAGGAGGCTCGAGACGCTGGCGGCACTCGTGCGGGTCAGGGCGGCGAGATCTCGTTGGATCGCACCGGGAGCCTTGACCAGGTACCCGAGGACGAAGGCCTGCTCGGGGCTGAGTTCACGGGTCGTGACCCAGTCTTCGCCAGCCTTGCGCTGGGCCCAGGCGACCCAGCGCAGCAGACCGAGTGTGGTGGTCTGCGTGTATTCCTCGTTGTCCATGATCAGGAATCTAACTGTTAGACATCGAACTGTCAACTCTCAAATCGAGCAGATGCGCCACGATGGGTCGGAGCGTCAGTCTGCCGGCCTGATCGAACGCTTCTTGACCGGCCGCGGGAAGGCCGCGCGCATGTGGTCGCTGGTGAGGAGGTCGCCGATGCCGATCATGAGCAGCGAGAAGACGATCTGTTCGACGACCATCCACCCGGGGTAGAGCCCGGGGATGGTGGCGACGATCAGCGTCACGATCGGGAAGATGCGGCTGAACAGGCGCAGGCGTGAGTAGGCCCAGTAGTAGCCGAGCTGTGCCCGCCAGGCGAAGACGTAGAGCGAGGCGGTGATGAACAGGACGACGGTGGAGCGGAACCACACGGCCCACGGCACGTGTTCTCCGCGGCTGGTGAGGACGGCGGCGATGAAGATGGCGGTGAGCCCGACGACGGTCTCGCCGAACAGCAGCCACCGGATGCCGACGAAACTGCGGACGGTTCGCAGGTGCCGCTGCATGTCTTCGTGGATGACGTATCCCGAGTGCCGCCCGCCGGCGAGCCGGTCGAGCTGCAGCCGCTGCCACACCCGGTCGGCCGCGGCCGACAACCCCAGCCCCGAGGAGGCGCGGTGCCACCACCCAGCGCCCGTCACCCTCGCACCCCGTCCGCTCGTCTCACGAACACCAATGGTGCCCTATCCCACCCTCAGAACAGGCCACCCTCCGTCTGCCCGGGCTGCAGCGTGAAGCACCACGAACTCGATGAGACTTGAACTTTCGCCATCTTCGTATAGACCGTGATGGAGTACCTCGTTCCATCTTCACTCCAGACGACGAGCCACTCGTCTCTGCCGTCAGGCGTGAACACCCGTTCGGTACGGAAGTCCGTGGAGTCAGCCAGTTGCGATTCCACCAAGGAGAAGTAGGCCTCTTGTTCCGGGGCTTCGGCGTACTCGATCGTCGTCGACCCCGTCCACTGGTGTCGCCCCCCGGAACACGACATCAGGACTCCGTCAGCTGGTTCCAGGATGCCCACGATGCCGTCCGCATCCCCCATGGATGCCAGTTCTCGTTGAGTCACCATGATGTCGCGTTTCAGGGCCGAGAGATCCACTCGATCGGTCTTCTCGTCTAGGTACTTCATCTGCTCAAGCCCCTCTGGCGTCTCTTTTGCACAACCTGCGACTAGCCAGGACAACGCTGCCACCACGACTGCACACCGCGCTGCAATGCGCACCACCTCACTTCTGACCATCGGGGGAGATCTCCCTTCCCGGAACATCGCGTACCTGGGCGTTGTCATCGTCTGCCTGCGCGACGAGCGCATGGTTGTCATCGCGCTTCCGGACCGGGGTGTAGCTGGCCCCGGTTACTTCCAGCTCGACGTCGTGCGGGCTCACGAAGTAACCGCGCGACTCGAAGCCATCAGACTGGTTCGGGTTTCGCCCGCCCCAGACACCACCAGTCGACTGAGCCCCCATCAGGAAATCCCAGCAGATCTGGAACGCCAACGGCGGACCACTCCCCCTCAGAACCGACCACCATTCGTCTGCCCGGGCTGAACTGTGAAGCACCACGAACTCGCCGACACTTGCACCTTCGAGATACCCGCCCAGAGGGTGATCGAGTAGCGAGTACCGTCTTCACCTCGAACTATGAGCCATTCGTCTTCGCCATATGGTGAGAACTGTCGAAACGTCGTCAGCTCATCGGACCCCTCAAGCTCTGC
This sequence comes from Frigoribacterium sp. AP1, assembly GCF_056680555.1. Lineage (NCBI taxonomy): Bacteria > Bacillati > Actinomycetota > Actinomycetes > Micrococcales > Microbacteriaceae > Frigoribacterium > Frigoribacterium sp. AP1. Next base: position 2,684,340 of record NZ_CM155288.1, on the reverse strand, counting down.
CTCGACCAGGCGGTAGTACTCCTCTTGGCTTGGCATGGCCGAGTACTCGGCAGTCGTCGATCCCGTCCATTGGTGCTGGCCACCCGAACAGGACATGAGAACGCCATTCGATGACTCCTCGACACTCCCGTCGACAAGTTCAGACCCCATGGAAACGAGGCGGCGCTGAACGACACGGATGTCTTGGCGCAACTGTCCGAGATCGACTCGGTCAGATCCCTCTTCCAAGTACCTCGCTCTCTTCCTGTCTTCGCTGCTCGGACTCGAACAGGCAACGAGGTTTGCTACAGCAAGGGAAATAGTGGCTGCCACCAGCCAAGATCTGCGGGACGTCTTCCTAATGAACATGCGAATGGACTTCCTTCGTGAGGGCATCTCTCACGGCGGCGTTCGCCTCACTGGACTCGGCAACGAGCCAATGACTGTCACTCACCTTCGTATGAGGCGTCGGAGTGGCAATGTCTCCGAACCTGTGGTCATCAGGCACCAGTTTGTAACCCTTCGAGTCGAACTCATCCGACCGGTTCGGCCTAGACAAGCGCCAGACACCACCGGACGGCTGCGCCTCAATCAGGAGACCCCAGTAGATGTAGAACGCCAATGACGGCCCACTCCACCCTCAGAACTGACCACCCTCTGTCTGCCCGGGCTGCAGCGTGAAGCACCACGAACTCGACGTCACCTGGACCTTCGAGATCCCCGTCCACACCTTGACCGAGTAACGAGTGCCGTCCTCACTCATGACAATCAGCCGCTCACTCTCACCATCTGGAGAAAACTGGCGCTTGGTCGTAAACGCCACGTCGTCAACAAGCTCTTCCTCCAGCCTCTCGAAGTAGCCCTGTTCGTCCGGAACAGTCGAGTACTCGACGGAGGTCGACCCAGTCCACTGGAATTGCCCACCCGAACACGACATCAAGACACCATCCGGCGGTTCGAGAATCCCGACGATCTGATCCTCGGGACCCATCGACGCGAATCGTCGCTGGACAGCCATGATGTCCCGTCTCAGGGCGGGCAGGTCAACTCGATCTGTTGCTTCGTCCACGTATTGCATCCTTTTTGCTTCGTCGTAGGTCGCGCTGGTGCAGCCGGAGAGTCCCACAACGACCGCGACGATGGCGGTCGATAGACTCGCTCCTCCCGAACTAGTCATGACTCCCCCGGGTAGATCTCGTCGGCAAGCGCATCTCGCACGACCGCGTTGTCGTCACTAGATTGAGCGACAAGAGCGTGGTTGTCATCCAGCTTCCAAACGGGGGTGTAGCTGGCCCCAGTCTGTTCCAGCTCAACGTCATGCGGACTTACGAAGTATCCACGCGAGTCGAAGTCGTCGGAGCGGTTCGGATTCCGCCCGCCCCAGACACCACCGGTCGACTGCGCCTCCATCAGGAAATCCCAGTAGCTGTAGTCGGTGTAAGTCGTGCCCGCTCGCGGCTGCCACTCCGGCGGCATCCCCGCGCCCGCGAGGGAGATCACTTTGTTGTAAGTGGCCCCATGGACCTCGGCGGACGCGATGTTCGCCAAGCCCCAACTGTGCCCGATGGCCACGTCGCGGTATCCGGGTTCCGACCTGATCGGATCGACGGATAGCCCTCGCTGGAAGTCGTAGAGTGCCTTGCTCGTTCGGCGCGCGAACTCTGGGTCGTTCGCTTGCGCGAAAGCCCCGACGAATTCGGCGGGGTTCTTGCTGCCCTCTGCACCGCCCGGAAAGATTCCATCCTTGAAGACGAACGCCACGGACGTCCCCTTGGGGTCGTTCCTTTCAAGCCACTGTGCCATCTGTTGCAGACTTCCGTTCTTCTCATAGAACGAGTCCATGTTCGTCAGCGTCCCCGGCACGTAGGTCAGCACCGTCCTGGTCTTGTCGTTCCACTCGCCGATCATCTCGATGATGCGACTCTTCGACGGATCGAAGAGGTACAGCTGCACCGTCGGCGGCTCCGCCACCGCTCGCCCGAGGTAGGCGCGCTCGCGTGCCAAGGCGGCGAGCGTCTCGTCATCGCCGGGTAGCGCCCGCCGCCTGATCGGCCCCACCATCGCGTCGATCTCGGCCATCCGACGCTTGGCGTTGAACACGTTCGCCGCGACCCGCACCGACGGAGGCAGACCGTCGAGCGCTCCGATGATCGCCGGCGCCCCTCGCACCAGCGCCACTTGCACCGCAGTGAGCCCGTCGGGGTTCCGCGCACCCTGCTGCCCGAGCTCGTCCCACCAGGCCCGCACCCGCTCGGGATCGGCCAGGAACGCCTTGTCGACGAGTTCGGGGCACTGCTCGAGCATCATCGTCAGCTCGGTGGCCGAGAGCCCTGCCAGCAACGCCAGCAATTCCTCGGACGACCCCGCAGCCAGGACCTCCCCGGTCACCTGAGGCAACACCCCCATCGCCTCGGGGCTCTGCAGCGCGGCGATGCACCGGCGATCAGCCGCAGCCCGCTCTTCGACCAGGTCGGCCCACAAGCCCGCCACGACCTCGAGCTCTCGTTGCTCGTCGTCGATGCGACGCTGCAAGGTCGACCGTTCACCCGAGCGGTACTCGGACTCCACGACGATGCCGATCAGGTCGTCCCGCGCCGCGTCCTGCGCGTCACGCATGATCGTCTTCAGGGCGACCCCCGTCGAGAGGATGTTCTGCTCGGCCATCGCACGCCGCGCCTCCAGGGTCTGCTGCGACCCCTGGATCAACGACACGTCGACCGCGTACGCCTCGAGTGCCGCCGCATGATGTTCGAGGCCCCGAGCGACGGCAGTCACCTCGGTGGACACGTCGGTCATCGACGCGACGAATTGCTCGCCCGACCGACCCCGCCAGCACTCGGCACCCCAGCTCGCCACCTCGGCCAACCGGTAGGCAGCCACCTCGAGATCGTCGACCTCGGTTCGCCTCGTCTTGGCGAGCTGTCTGATGCCCTCGACCGAACCGACGCCCGGGTCGTCCTCGGTGCTCACTTCGAACCCACCCCCGCCGCGGCGTCCGCCGGCAGTCCGGCAGCGAGCCGGGACTCGACCTGCTCGAACTCGCGCACGAAGGTCGTCGTGAAGTCTCCCACCGCCTGGATCGCCTCGACGGCCAACCCCGCCCGCCTCACCAACTGCCCCGTCGCGTCGTCGAGGACCCCCGCCACGCTCGGCGAGCCGACGTCGGCCGCCGTCCCGAGTGTCAGCGTCGCCGACACCTCGGTGTCGACGGCCGCCGTCGACACCCGCCACGCAACGGACGTCAACGTCTTCTCGTCCACCACCAGGTCTGCCATGCACCCTCGCTCTCCGTCATGCGACATTCACATATCGCGATCAACGAGAGCCACCCTAGCAATGCAGAACGCCCGGTGTGGAAACGATCCACAACCGGGCGTTCAGTCCACAGGCGAGCCTGCGGGCGGTGCCGATCCGTCGACGGGACAGGCACGGGAGAAGGGCTACGGGCGCTTGCGCTTCTCGCGCACGCGCATGTTCACCGTGATGGGCGTGCCCTCGAAACCGAAGATCTCGCGCAGGCGCCGCGTGATGAACCGGCGGTACTGGGGGTCGAGGAACCCGGTCGTGAAGAGCACGAAGGTCGGCGGGCGGTTCGCGGCCTGGGTGCCGAACAGGATGCGCGGCTGCTTGCCGGACCGCAGCGGGTGCGGGTGCTCGGCGACGAGCTCGGCGAGCAGGGCGTTGAACTTGCCGGTCGGGATGCGGGTGTCCCACGACTCGAGTGCGAGCTCGAGGGCGGGGACGAGCTTCTCGAGGTGACGACCCGTGCGGGCCGAGATGTTGACCCGCGGGGCCCACGACACGTGGTCGAGGTCCTGCTCGATCTCGCGCTCGAGGTAGCGGCGACGGTCGTCGTCCAAGAGGTCCCACTTGTTGAACGCGAGCACGAGCGCGCGGCCCGACTCGAGCACCAGGTCGATGATGCGGAGGTCTTGCGTCGAGATCTGCTCGGTGACGTCGATCACGACGACCGCGACCTCGGCCTTCTCGAGCGCTGCGGAAGTGCGCAGAGACGCGTAGAAGTCGGCGCCCTGCTGCAGGTGGACGCGCTTGCGGATGCCGGCGGTGTCGACGAAGGTCCACACGCGACCGGCGATCTCGACCTGCTCGTCGACGGGGTCGCGGGTCGTGCCGGCCAGCTCGTTGACGACCACGCGCTCTTCGCCCGCGGCCTTGTTGAGCAGCGAGCTCTTGCCGACGTTCGGTCGACCGAGGATCGCGACGCGACGCGGGCCGCCGATCTCTTGCTTGGCCACGGTCGACACCGCGGGCAGCTTGGTCATGCAGAGGTCGAGCAGGTCGGCGACGTTGCGGCCGTGCAGGGCCGACGCGGGGAACGGCTCACCCAGGCCGAGCGACCACAGCGAGGCGGCCTCGAGGTCTTTGCGGGCGTCGTCGCTCTTGTTGGCGACGAGGATGACGGGCTTGTGCGAGGCCCGCAGCATGCGGACGACGGCCTCGTCGGTGGCGGTCGCGCCGACGTTGACGTCGACGACGAACAGCACGGCGTCGGCCAGGTCGACCGCGATCTCGGCCTGCATGGCGACCGAGCGGTCGATGCCGATCGCGTCGGGTTCCCACCCGCCGGTGTCGACGAGGGTGAAGCGGCGTCCGCCCCACTCGGCCTTGTACGAGACGCGGTCGCGCGTGACACCGGGCTTGTCCTCGACGACGGCCTCGCGCCTCCCGAGGATGCGGTTGACCATCGCGCTCTTGCCGACGTTCGGTCGGCCGACGATCGCCAGCACCGGCAGCGCCGGGGCGTAGGTGAGTGCGTCGGGGTCCCACTCGGCGCCCTCGAGGACGTCGATGTCGCCCTCGTCGAGGTCGTAGTCGGTCAGGCCGGCACGCAGGGCCCGGGCGCGCTGGTCGGCGTCCTCGTCGGGCATCGTCTGGATGCGGTCGACCATCTGCTCGTCGAGCTCGGGGTACTTGTCGTCGTCTGCCATGGGGACTTCCTTAAGAAATGGGGGTGCTCGCTCGCACGAGCTCGACCACGGCCTGCACGGTCTGGTCGAAGTCGAGTTGGGTGGAGTCGACGGTGGACACGCCGGGTGCGGCGGTCATGAAGTCGACGACCTTGCTGTCGAGCCGGTCACGGGTCGAGAGCTGCCGAGCTGTCTCTTCGGCACTCTGCCCGGTCACCTCGGCCGAACGCCTGGCCATTCTAGCGGCTTCGCTGGCGGTCAACAGGATTCTGACCTGGGCATCCGGTGCGACGACGGTCGTGATGTCGCGCCCCTCGGTGACGATGCCCGGCTTGTCGGTCGACGCGATGATGCGGCGGAAGAGGTCGACCATGAACCGGCGGACCTCGGGCACCTTGGCCACGTGGCTGACGGCGGTCGTCACGCGCGGCGTGCGGATCTCGCCCGTCACGTCGCGACCGCCGATGGTCACCGAGGAGGCGCGGGCCGGGTCGATCGCGATCGCGTAGTGGAACGTCGGCAAGGCCGCGATGACGGCCTCGGCGTCGTCGAGGTCGACGCCGCTCTCGAGGGCGTGCAGGGCGAAAGCCCGGTAGGCCGCCCCCGTGTCCTGGTAGTCGAAGCCGAGGGAAGCAGCGGAGGCGCGGCTGACGCTGGACTTGCCACTCCCGGCCGGTCCGTCGACAGCCACCACGACGTGGCGGTGCACGGCTTCGGCGGTCTCGGCGCGCAACTCTTCGACGTGGGCCTCGCCGGCGGGACCGCCGACGCCGTGCTCCCCCGGCGAGCGCTCGGGGTCGACGTCGGCGGACCCGTCGGGGCCGGTGGCGCGCAGGTCGGCGCTCATGCGAACGCCCCCGCGACGGTCCAGCCCCGGGCTTCGAGCTCGGTCACGAGTCGGTCTTCTTGTTCGGGCACGATCGATACCTCCGCGAGTCCTACCTGCGCGCCCGGCGAGTGCTCGAGCCGCAGATCTTCCAGGTTGACGCCGATCTCACCGATCTCGGTGAGCAGGCGGCCCAGCTGCCCGGGGGTGTCGTCGACCATGACGATCACCGAGCTGAACTGGGTCTGTTGCCCGTGCTTGCCGGGCAGACGGGCGACGCCGGTGTTGCCGGCCCCGATGCTCTCGGCGACGGTACGACGACTGCCCGGGGCGTCGGGCGCCTCGAGGGCGTCGACGACACGGTCGAGGTCGGCACGGAGCTCACTCAGCACGACGGAGACCCGCGACGCGTTCGCCCCGAGGATCTGCGTCCAGAGCACCGGGTCGCTGCTCGCGATGCGCGTGACGTCACGGACGCCCTGACCGGCGAGGCCGAGCGAGGCGTCGGACGCATCACGCAGGCGGGTCGCCATCAGCGAGGCGACGACCTGCGGAGCGTGGCTGACGAGGGCCACGCCGGCGTCGTGCTCTTCCGGCGTCATCTCGATCGGCGTCGCCCCGAGGTCGAGCGCCAGGTCTTCGACCGCGGCCGCCCGTCGGTACGTGATGTCGTCGTGCCCCGCGATGACCCAAGGACGGCCGACGAAGAGGTCGGCGCGAGCCGAGACGGCTCCCCCGCGTTCACGCCCGGCCATGGGGTGCGAGCCGATGTAGCGCGAGACGTCGGCTCCACGGGCCCGCAGTTCGGCGAGCGGGGCGACCTTGACCGACGCGACGTCGGTGACGAGCGCCTCGGGCCAGGCGTCGAGTTCGCGGGCGACGATGTCGCTGGTCACGTCGGGCGGCACGGCGACGACGACGAGCACGGGATCGTCACCTTCGGCAGGTGCCCGCCCGGCGCCGTAGTCGACGGCGAGGCTGCGCGCGGCCGGCGACACGTCGTCGAGGATCACGTCGACCCCGTGCTGACGCAGTCGCAGGCCGATGCTCGCACCGAGCAGACCCGACCCGACGATGCGCACCTGGCCCGCCAGCCGGCGACTGCCGGCGGTCGACGGGTCGCCCGTCAGCTCGTCAGCGACCGGCACGTGAGGCGTGGCGGCGTCGTCGGACGAGGAGGCGCGGTGCGCGTCGGTCACGACCGGCCGCCCCCTCGAGGACCACGACCCCCGGCGTCGGGTCGGCCACGGTAGGGACGGTCGCCGCCACGGTCGTCACGTCCGCCACGGTCGTCACGTCCACCGCGGTCGTCGCGCGGGCCGCGGGCGGGCCCGCCCCGCGAACCACCGCGGTCGTCGCGCTGCTCACGACCCTGGTAGCCGCCGCTGCGCGATCCGTCGCGCCCGGAGCGATCGTCACGGCCCTGGTAGCCGGCGCCACGCGAGCCACCTCGGTCGTCGCGACCTTGGTAGCCGCCGCGAGAGTCGCCACGCTCTCCACGGTCGTCGCGCTGCTCACGACCCTGGTAGCCGCCCCGCGACGCACCACGGTCGTCACGACCGCCGCGCTCGTCACGGCCCTGGTACCCACCGCGCGAACCACCGCGGTCGTCACGACCGCCACGGTCGTCACGGCCCTGGTACCCACCGCGGTCGTCACGACCGCCACGGTCGTCACGGCCCTGGTACCCACCGCGCGAACCACCACGGTCGTCGCGCGCGTCGCGGCCGCCCTGGTAGCCGCCGGAACCGGCACGGCGGTCGTCGCGACCGCCTCGTTCGTCCTCGCCACGCTCTGCTGCACCGCGGTCGACCCACCCGCGGTTGGTCGCCTTGCCGCCGGCGCGGATGCCCGAGGGGCGTCCGGTGCGCGGGTCTCGGTTGGCGTCGCGGTTCGGGTAGCCCGCCGCGCGCTCTTCACCCGGGCTCAGCGGACGGTCGCCGCCACCCCGCGGGGCACGGTCGTCGCGCGAGACGAACCCGCCGCGCGAGCCCCGGTCGTCACGCGACACGAAGCCACCACGATCGTCGCGTCCGCGGCCGTCGTCGTTGCGTCCCTGGTAGCCGGGGCGCGATCCGCCCCGGTCGTCACGACCCTGGTAGCCGCCACGGGCCGGACGCTCGTCGCGTCCCCGCCCGTCGTCGTTGCGGCCCTGGTAGCCACCGCGCGACTCCCTGCGACCGTCGTCGTTGCGACCCCGGTACCCACCGCGCGACTCACCACGGTCGTCACGACCCTGGTAACCCCCACGTGCCGGACGTTCGTCGCTCCCGTGGTAACCGGTGCGAGCCGGACGCCCCTCGCGTCCCCTGCCGTCGTCGTTGTTGCCCTGGTACCCGCGCACCGGGCGCTCGTCGCCGGAGCGTCCGTCGTGCCGGTTGCCCTGGTACCCGCCCCGGGTCGGACGCTCGTCGCGTTGGCCGCGCCGCACCTCCTGCTCTCGGCGGACCTGCGCACGGCGCGAAGTCGACTCGGCCTGGTCGCGGGCCGCCGCGCGGCGGCGCTCGGCACGGGCGTCGGTGGCGGGGTCGTACTCTTCGTCGTCCTCGTCGTAGTAGTCCTTCTCGACCTCGTCGTCGGCGAGGGCCAGCTCGACGACGTCGGCCTCGTCGACGGGGGCGTCGGGGCTCTCGGTGATCGGGGCGGCGTCGACGGACGAGTCCGCCGTGGCGTCGCGCGAGATCGTGAGGATCGCGCCGAGCTCGACCTTGGTCAGCGACCGCATGTGGCCGACCTTGAGCGTGCCGAGGTGCAGCGGGCCGAACGAGCGGCGGACGAGGTCGATGACCGGGTGGCCGACGGCCTCGAGCATGCGACGGACGATGCGGTTGCGCCCCGAGTGCAGCGTGATCTCGATCAGCGACGAGTCGGACGAGCGCGAGAGACCCGCGCCACCGGCGACGAGCGTCGCCTTGTCGGCCGCGATCGGGCCGTCGTCGAGCTCGACGCCGGTCATGAGCTCGTTGAGCACCGAGGGTGTGACGACACCCTTGACCTTGGCGATGTAGGTCTTGGTCACACCGAACGACGGGTGCGCGAGCACGTGCGCGAGCTCGCCGTCGTTGGTCAGGACGAGCAGGCCGCTCGTCTCGACGTCGAGGCGACCGACGTTGAACAGGCGCTCTTCGTACTGCTCGGTGAACTGGCGCAGGTCGGGACGACCGTTCTCGTCGCTCAGGGTGCTGACGATGCCGACCGGCTTGTTGAGCATGACGTAGCGACGCGTGGCGTCGAGCTGCACGGCGCTGCCGTCGACGACGATCTTGTCTTTCGCCGGGTCGATGCGACGGCCGGGCTCGGTGACGATCTTGCCGTTCACCGTCACACGACCGGCGGCGATCATGTCTTCGCTGACGCGGCGCGAGGCCACACCCGCGGCCGCCATGACCTTCTGCAGGCGCTCGCCCGAGGCCAACTCGGAGTCGTCGGAGGAGGAGGGCTGACTACGCGACATCGTCGAAACCCCCCTGGCCGTCCGAGAGGAGGGGCGAGATGAGCGGGAGCTCATCGAGCGAGTTGATGCCGAGATGGGTCAAGAGGAGGCCTGTCGTTTCGTAGTTGATGGCGCCTGTCTCGGGGTCGGTGGACGACTCCGTGATCAGGCCGCGACCCAGCAGCGTACGGACGACCGAGTCGACGTTGACCGCCCGGATCTGGGCGATGCTGCTGCGGGTGATGGGTTGCTTGTAGGCGATGACCGCCAGCGTCTCGAGAGCCGCTGAGGACAGTTTCGTCGGGTTCTGCGTCAGCACGAAATCGCGCACGACCGGATCGTGCTCGTCACGCACGTAGAATCGCCAGCCGCCACCGACCTCACGCAGCTCGAAACCACGCCGGACGGTGCCGTCGACCCCGTCGAAATCGGCCACGAGCGCCGCGATCGCCTGCCGCACCGCGGCGACCGGCGCGCCGACGGCGGTCGCCAGGTCGACGAGCGGTTGCGGCTCGTCGGCGACCATCAGCAGCGCCTCGAGCTGGCGTGCGATCGCGGTGGTCGGATCGGCCTCACGGTTCTGGGTCCCCTCGGCCTGGACCTCGGGCGTCTCGAGGGACGAGGAGGCGCGGGTCGCGTCAGCCCTCATAGTCGGCCCCCAGCGCCGCCAGGTTCTCTTCGGTCCAGGTCTCGGCCACCCAGCGGACGCTGAGCTCGCCGAGCGGCTCGACCTGCTCGAACGAGATGGACGCGTGACGGTACAGCTCGAGCAGGGCCAGGAACCGGGCGACGACGACGCCCTTCTCGTCGATGCCGGCGACGAGTTCGCGGAAGGTGAGGACCGCCCCGCGACGCAGCAACGACACGACGACGGCCGCCTGCTCACGGATGCTGACCAGGGGGGCGTGCAGGTGGTCGAGGCCGACCGTGGGGATCTCGCGTGGCGTCAGCGCCAGGGTGGCGAGGGCGGCGAAGTCGTCGGGCGAGAGCGTCCAGACGAGCTCGGGGGTCGTGACGCGGTACTTCTGCTCGAGTCGCACGGAGCGGGCGTGGCGCTCGGCCTCGGCGGCACCGTGCTGCGCGAACCATTCGGCGGCCTGTTTGAAGGCCCGGTACTGCAGCAGCCGGGCGAAGAGCAGGTCGCGTGCCTCGAGCAGGGCCACGTCCTCGGCGTCGACGAGCTCGCCCTGCGGCAGCAGCCCCGCCACCTTGAGGTCGAGCAGTGTGGCCGCGACGACGATGAATTCGCTGGCCTGGTCGAGGTTCTCGTCGGTGTCGATGCGGCGGAGGAACGACAGGAACTCGTCGGTCACGGCGCTGAGCGCGACCTCGGTGATGTCCATCTCGCGCTTGGTGATCAACGAGAGCAACAGGTCGAAGGGCCCGCTGAAGTTCTCGAGCCGCACCTCGAAGCCGGGTGAGACCTCGGGACCCGCGAGGGCGGTCTCGTCGGCGCCGACCTCGGCGGTCGCCGACTCAGGCCGCGGCACCACGCGCGATCAGCTCTCGGGCCAGCTGGCGGTAGGCCTGCGCCGCCGGGTGCTCGGGGGCGAACTTGGTGATCGGTGTGCCGGCGACCGACGCGTCGGGGAACTTCACGGTGCGACCGATGACGGTCTCGAGCACCTGGTCGTCGAACGCCTCGACGACGCGCTCGAGCACCTCGCGGCTGTGCAGGGTGCGCGAGTCGAACATGGTCGGCAGGATGCCGTCGAGCGTGATCGCGGGGTTAAGCCGGTCGCGCACCTTCTCGATGGTCTCGACGAGCAGGGCGACGCCGCGGAGCGCGAAGAACTCGCACTCGAGCGGGATCAGCACGCCGTGCGCCGCGGTGAGGGCGTTGACGGTCAGGAGGCCGAGCGAGGGCTGGCAGTCGATCAGGACGACGTCGTACTCGTCGCTGACCTGGCGCAGGATGCGCGCGAGGATCTGCTCGCGAGCGACCTCGTTGACGAGGTGGACCTCGGCGGCGGAGAGGTCGATGTTGGCCGGCATGACGTCGAGGTTGTCGACACGCGTGGGCACGATGACGTCGTGGGCGTCCTTCACCGCGCCGATCATGAGGTCGTAGATCGTGGCCTGGTCGTGCGACTGCACGCCGAGGCCGGCGGTCAGCGCGCCCTGCGGATCGAAGTCGATGGCCAGCACGCGGCGGCCGTACTCGGCGAACGCGGCGCCGAGGTTGATCGTCGTGGTGGTCTTGCCGACGCCGCCCTTCTGGTTGCAGAGGGTGATGATGCGGGCCGGGCCGTGGCTCGACAGGGGCGCAGGAGTCGGGAACTCGGTACGCGGGCGCCCGGTGGGGCCGTTCGCGGGGACGGTCGCCGGAGCGCTCTCGAAGAGGGCGGGGGTGCTCGAGGTCGGCTTGGTGCTCACGGGTACGAGAGTACCGGCGACCCCCGACGCCCACGGGCTGCCGCGCCCGGCCCGTCACCAGGAAGCCTCATGCCTTGCTTGAGGGTTTTGCCTGGTCAGCGCGGGGTCAGCGCTCGGTCGGCGCTGGGTCGGCGCTGGGTCCGGGCCCGGTCGGCGCCTTGTCGTCGCCCGAGTCGTCGCCCGGTCACGACGCCCATCGTGCCCGCGGGTGCGCCGTCGAGTAGACGTCCCGCAGCGCGTCCGCCGTCACCAGCGTGTAGATCTGCGTCGTCGCCACGGACGAGTGCCCGAGCAATTCCTGGACGACCCGGACGTCGGCCCCTCCCTCGAGCAGATGCGTCGCGAAGGAGTGCCGCAGCGTGTGCGGCGACACCTCGAGTCCGAGCTGGGCCCGCTCGGCCGCCGCCTGGATGATGAGCCACGCGTTCTGCCGCGACACCCTGGCCCCGCGCGTGCCGAGGAACAACGCGGGCGTCGGTTCTCCCCGCGGCGAGAACACCGGTCGGGCACGCACGAGGTACGCGTCCAGCGCCCGCCGCGCGTAGCTGCCGAGCGGCACGATGCGCTGCTTGTTCCCCTTGCCGAACAGACGCACGACGTCACCCTCGATCACGTCGTCGACGTTGAGCGACACGGCCTCGCTCACCCGCGCACCCGTCGCGTAGAGCAGCTCGAGCAGGGCCTTGTCGCGCAGTCGGGTCGGCTCGTCGCCGTCGGTGGCGGCGAGCAACGCCTCGACCTGGCCGATCGAGATGGCCTTCGGGAGGCGGCTCGGCAGCTTGGGAGGCCGGGTGGTGGCGGCCACGTCCACCGCGACCAGCCCCTCCTCGAGGGCGAAGCGGTGGAAGCCCCGCACCGACGACAGCACCCTGGCCACCGAGGAGGCGCCCAGCGGCTTCTCGGCGCGGGTCGCCAGCGCCGCCGGGAACGTCGCGACGTCCCCGGGCTCGACCTCGTCCAGGGTGAGACGACCGGCCTCCGCCAGGTGAGCCCGCCAGAGGACGAGGTCACGGCGGTACGCCGCGGTCGTGTTCGGGCTGAGGCCGCGCTCGACCGAGACGTGTCTCAGGTACCGGTCCAGCGCCTCCTCGATCGTCACCAGGCCAGGCTACGGCCGGGGCCCCTGCACCGACGGGGCGACGCGCGCCTCAGCGCGACGCGACCGCGGCGAGCGCCGCGATGCTGAGGATCGAGTTGTGCAAGCGTCCGGCCAGCACACCGTCGACGATCTCGTCGAGTGAGACCCAGCGCTTCTCGATGTCGGCCTCTTCGTCGCTGCGCTCGAACGCCCCCTCCGTCGCGCTGACGCCGGTGGCACGGTAGACCGTGACCATCTCGTCGTTGCCGCCGGGCGTGGTGTGGAACGAGACGAGTTCGTCCCAGGTCGTCGCCCGCAGGTCCGCCTCTTCGGCGAGCTCGCGCTTGGCGGCGTCGAGCTTGCTCTCACCCTCGGCGTCGAGCAGACCCGCGGGCAGCTCCCAGTCGCGGGTGCGGATCGGGTGTCGGTACTGCTTGATGACGAGGACACGCTGCTCGTCGTCGACGGCCAGGACGGCGACGGCACCGGTGTGCGCGACGTACTCGCGCACCATCGGCGAGCCGTTGTAGTCGACGGTGTCGCGCTTGACGTTCCAGACGGCGCCTTCGAAGACGACCTCGGTCTTCGTGACCGTCGGCGACGCCGGCTCGTCGGCGAGCGGGCCGCCGTCGGCGGCCCCCACCCCCGCGGCGGTCGTGCTGGCACCCGAGGCGTCGGTCACGCGACGACCCCGGCGGCGTCGGCCTCGTCGGCGAACAGCTTGCTCGCGTCGTGGCGCTCGAGGGATGCGGCGACGAGCCCGGCGAACAGCGGGTGGGCGTCGTTGGGGCGCGACCGCAGCTCGGGGTGGGCTTGCGTGCCGATGTAGAACGGGTGGACGTCGCGGTCGAGCTCGACGTACTCGACGAGCGTGCCGTCGGGCGAGGTGCCCGAGAAGCGGAGGCCGGCGTCGGCGATCTGCTGGCGGTACTGGTTCGAGACCTCGTAGCGGTGGCGGTGACGCTCGGAGACCAGCTCGGAGCCGTACAGGTCGGCGGCGAGCGAGCCCGGCGTGAGGGCGGCCGGGTAGAGGCCGAGACGCATGGTGCCGCCGAGGTCGCCGTCCGCGATGATGTCGACCTGCTCGGCCATGGTCGCGACGACCGCGTACTCGGTGTCGGGGTCGAACTCGGACGAGGAGGCGCCGGTCAGGCCGGCCTCGTTGCGTGCGTACTCGATGACCATGCACTGCAGGCCCAGGCAGAGACCGAGCGCCGGCAGGCCGTTCTCGCGGGCGTAGCGGAGCGCCCCGAGCTTGCCCTCGATGCCGCGGATGCCGAAGCCGCCGGGCACGCAGATGCCGTCGACGCCGCGGAGCGCCTTGGCCGCCCCCTCGGGGGTCTCGCAGTCGTCGGAGGGGATCCAGGTCAGCGACACCTTGGTCTGGTGCGCGAACCCGCCGGCCTTGAGCGCCTCGGTGACCGAGAGGTAGGCGTCGGGCAGGTCGATGTACTTGCCGACCAGGCCGATCGTGACCTCGTGCTTCGGCTCGTGCACCGCCGTCAGCACGGGCTGCCAGCCCGACCAGTCGACCTCGCCCGCCTTCTCGCCGAGACCCAGGTGGTCGATGATGTACGCGTCGAGCCCCTGGTCGTTCAGCATGGCCGGGATGTCGTAGATGCTCGCGACGTCCTTCGCGTTGACGACCGCGTCTTCGTCGACGTCGCACATCAGGGCGATCTTCTTCTTGTTGCTCTCGCTGACGGGGCGGTCGCTGCGCAGCACGAGGGCGTCCGGCTGGATGCCGATCGACCGCAGGGCGGCGACGCTGTGCTGCGTCGGCTTGGTCTTCTGTTCGCCGGACGCACCCATGTAGGGCACGAGCGAGACGTGCACGAAGAACACGTTCTTGCGACCGAGCTCGTGGCGAACCTGACGGGCGGCCTCGATGAACGGCTGGCTCTCGATGTCGCCGACCGTGCCGCCCACCTCGGTGATGATCACGTCGGGCTTCGGATCGTCGTCGGCCTGCTGACGCATGCGCCGCTTGATCTCGTCGGTGATGTGCGGGATGACCTGCACGGTGTCACCGAGGTACTCGCCGCGTCGCTCTTTCGCGATGACGGTCGAGTAGATCTGGCCGGTCGTGACGTTCGCCGACTGACCGAGGTCGATGTCGAGGAAGCGCTCGTAGTGCCCGATGTCGAGGTCGGTCTCGGCACCGTCGTCGGTGACGAAGACCTCACCGTGCTGGAACGGGTTCATCGTGCCCGGATCGACGTTCAGGTACGGATCGAGCTTCTGCATGACCACGCGCAGCCCGCGGGCCGTGAGCAGATTGCCCAGGCTGGCGGCCGTCAGGCCTTTTCCGAGGGAGGAGACGACGCCTCCGGTGACGAAGATGTGCTTCGTCGTGCTGGCATCTGGACCCGAGTTCTCAACGTTCACCACGGGATTCCATCCTATGTCACACCGAGCCGTTCCGACAGACCACGCTTGTTACGAACGTGTGTCGGCCGTGGCCGGTCGTCGGGCCGACGAGGCGAGCTCGAGGAGCTCGCGAGCGTGTTCGAGGCCACTGGAGCTGTCGGGCAACCCCGAGAGGAGACGAGCCATCTCGGCGACCCGCTCGTCGCCGTCGAGCTGGTGCACGCTGCTGGCGGTCACCTCGCCCGAAGCGTCCTTCACGACGCGGAGGTGGTTCGTGGCGAACGCGGCGACCTGGGCCAGGTGCGTCACCACGATGACCTGCGCCCGTTCGGCGAGCGCCGCCAGACGTCGACCGATCTCGATCGCTGCCGAGCCGCCGACGCCCGCGTCGACCTCGTCGAACACGAACGTGGGCACGTCGCTCGATCCGGCCATGACGACCTCGAGCGCGAGCATCACGCGGGACAGCTCGCCGCCGGATGCGCCCCTGCCGAGCGGCCGGGGCTCGCTGCCGGGGTGCGGCCTCAGCAGCAGCGACACGACGTCCCCGCCGCTCGTCCCGAGCTCGTCGCGCGGTGAGACCTCGACGACGATCTCGGCTCCGGTCATGGCCAGGGCGCTCAACTCGGCGCTGACGCGCGTCGAGAGGTCGGCCCCGGAGGCGCGGCGCAGCTCGCCCAGGACGCCCGCCCGCCGCTCGGCCTCGGCCCGCAGCTCGGCCACGTCGTCGTCGAGGTGCGCGAGTCGGTCGTCGTCGCCGTCGAGCTCGACCAGGCGTCGGCTGCCGTCGTCGAGCAGCCGGATGACGTCGTCGAGGGTGGGGCCGTACTTGCGGACGAGCCCGGCCAGGTCGGCGCGACGCGTCTGCACGGACTCGAGTTCGACGGCGACGTCGGCGTCGAGGGTGCCGAGGTAGCTCGACAGGCGTGAGGCGGATTCACCGACCTGGACGCTGACCTCGGCCAGCAGGTCGGCGATCGGCTCGAGTGCCGGATCGTGAGGCGCGACGCGTTCGATCTGACGCCGGGCCTCTTCGACGAGGGAGACGACGTCGCGGGTGCCGTCGACCGCGTCGGTCGAGAGCACCTCGTGGGCGAGCCCGGCCGCCAGCCGCAGGTCTTCGGCGTTGCTCAGCCGCTCGGCCGTGGCGTCGAGTTCGTCGAGTTCGCCGGCCACGGGAGCGAGCCCCTCGATCTCGTCGATCGCGGCCCGGAGGCTCTCCGCCTCGTCACGCCGGGCGTCGCGGTCGCGGGTGATCTCGTCGAGTTCGGCGCGGGCGGCCAGCCAGGCGTCGTAGGCCCCGCGGTAGTGTGCGGCGGCCTGGGCCAGAGCGGCCCCGCCGTGCGCGTCGACGGCCGCACGCTGGGCCGCGGCGGACTTGAGGCGGATCTGCTCGGACTGGCCGTGCACCACCACGAGATGGTCGGCGAGGTCACCGAGCACGCCGATGGGAGCCGTACGCCCGCCGACGACCGCACGACTGCGCCCCTCGGCCGAGACGACACGACTGAGGAAGAGTTCGCCGTCGTCGACGTCGCCGCCCGCGTCACGGACCCGCTCGACGATGGCCCCCTCGGCAGGGACCAGCCAGCGGCCGTCCACCACGGCCTGGGGGCTGCCCGAGCGGACGACCCCGCTCTCGGCACGCTGGCCGAGCAGCAGGCCGAGCGCCGACACGACCATGGTCTTGCCCGCACCGGTCTCGCCCGTGACGGCCGTGAAGCCGGGACCGAGAGGCAGCGTGGCACGACCGATCACACCGAGGTCGCGGATCGAGATCTCTTCGATCATCGGTCGCCCTCGGGTGCTGCGACGGTCGGCGACGTCGAGGTGCCCGACTCGGCGGGGGCGTCCTCGACGGGGGCCGGACCGCGCCAGCCGGTGACCGGCAGCTGGAACTTGGCCACGAGACGGTCGGTGAACGGGCCCGTCCGCAGGCGGGCGAGTCTCACGGGCTGGTCGGAGCGGCTGCACTCGACCCGGGCCCCCGGGGGCAGGTCGTGCTCGCGACGACCGTCGCACCACAGGATGCCGCGGGCGTCGGTGCGGCTCAGCACCTCGACGGCGAGCACCGAGTCGGGCCCGACGACGAGCGGGCGGGCGAAGAGGGCGTGGGCGCTGAGCGGCACGAGCAGGAGCGCCTGCACGGCGGGCCACACCACCGGCCCGCCGGCCGAGAACGAGTAGGCCGTCGAGCCGGTCGGCGTCGACATGACCACGCCGTCGCAGCCGAACGACGACAGGGGCCGACCGTCGACCTCGATGACGACCTCGAGCATGCGTTCGCGCGAGGCCTTCTCGACCGTCGCCTCGTTCATGGCCCAGGTCTCGTAGACGACCTCGTCACCGTTGGTGACCTTGACGTCGAGCGCGAAACGCTCTTCGACCTCGTAGTCGGCGGCGAGCACGCGAGCGACGGTGTCGGCCATCTCGTCGCGCTCGCTCTCGGCCAGGAACCCGACGTGCCCGAGGTTGACGCCGACGATGGGCGCCCGGGTGCCGCGGATCAATTCGGCGGCACGCAGGATCGTGCCGTCACCGCCGAGCACGATGACGCATTCGAGGTCGTCGCAGGCCACGCCGTCGAACAGGATCTCGACGTCGTCGATGGCGGCCGTGGGCTGGGCCCGACGGATGTCGTCCCACTCGTCACGGGGCAGCACGGGAACCACGCCGGCGTCGCCCAGCAGCCCGCAGACCTCGAGGGCGGCGTCGATCGAGTCGGGGCGCCCCGTGTGCGAGACGACCAGGATGTGTCGTGTCGAAGAGATGTCGTTCACCCTCTCGTCAAGCTGTCGGCCGTGCTGAGCCATTCTGTCGGATTCGTCCCGGCCGAGGCCGAGAAGTGCACACAGTACTCGCGGTTGCCCGAGCCACCGACGATCGGGGACGAGATGAGCCCGGCCGTGCCGAGCCCCAGGTCGTGGGCGGCCCACAACACGGCCGTGACGGCCTCGTTCCGCAACACGGGGTCGAGCACGAGGCCTTCGCGGACCCCCTGCCGACCCACCTCGAACTGCGGCTTGATCAGCAGGACGAAGTCGTTGTCCACACCCACGCTCGCCACGAGCGCGGGCAGCACCATCGTCAGCGAGATGAAGGACACGTCGGCCACGACGAGCGACACCGAGGAGGCGCGGGGCGTCAACGCCGCGAACCGCTCGGCCGTCAGGTATCTCGCGTTCTCGCCCTCGACGATCGTGACCCGCGGGTCGAAGCGCACCGGGTTGGCCAGCTGACCGTGGCCGACGTCGAGGGCGACGACGTGGTCGGCACCGCGCTCGAGGAGGACCTGAGTGAACCCGCCCGTTGACGCGCCGACGTCGAGGGCCGTGCGGCCCGTCGGGTCGACACCGAACGCGTCGAGGGCGCCCAGCAGCTTGTGGGCCGCGCGACTCACGTAGTGATCGAGCCCGGCGACGGCGACCTCGTCCGACTCGGCCACCCGGGCAGAGGCCTTCACGACCCCGACTCCGTTGACCGTCACCAGCCCGTCCGACAGCAACCGGGCGGCATGCGTACGTGACCGGGCGAGACCGCGCCGGGCGAGCACCGAGTCGAGTCGGTCCCCCGGCGCCTCGGAGGCCGTCACCGACCGCCCTGACCGATGTCGTCCGTCGTTCCCTCGAGCACCGCTCGGAGTTCGTCGTGGACCTCTCCGAAGGCCTGGGCCCGGGAAGCCAAGGGCTGGGACTCGATGTCGGCCAAGCGGGTGGCGGACGCGACCCGCGCCTCCTGACGGTCTGCGGCATCGGCGACGTCGAGGTCGGTGTCGCCGCGGACGGTGGCGTCGGGATGGTCGCTCATGGTGCCGTCCAGACTAGCCGCCGACCCTGACGGTCGGGGCGGGCGCGATCAGCCGTCGGCGTGCAGCTTGGGGTCGACGTCGAGCCCGTAGATCGCCTTGCCGGTCCCCCACACGGCGGTGGCCCCGGCGCGCAGCAGGTCGACGGGGTCGTCCCCCTCGGACAACACGCGCACGACGTGACCGCGGACGGCGACGCTCGCACCGCGGACGGTGACGACGTGCACGTCCTCTTCGTCGTGCTCGACGGTCTCGGGATACGGCTGGTCCAGCTCGCGGAGGTCGCCGACGATGAAGTCGGGCCGCGACTTGGTGTCGGCGGCGAGCACCTGCTTCGCACCGTCGATGCCGGTCAGCACGAGGATCGAGACGAGCCCCGCCGCGTTCGCACCCACGATGTCGGTGTCGAGCCGGTCGCCGATGAACGCGGCCTTCGTCGCCCCGAACCGCTCGACGGCGGCGGTGAAGATCGGGGTCTCGGGCTTGCCGGCGGTCACGGGCAGGCGCCCGACGGCCGTGTGCACCGCGGACACGAGCGTGCCGTTGCCCGGTGCGACACCTCGCTCTTGCGGGATCGTCCAGTCCGTGTTCGTCGCGATCCACGGGATGCCCGTGTGCAGCGCGAAGGAGGCCTCGGCGAGCTGCGCCCACCCGACGTCGGGGCTGAAGCCCTGGACGACCGCGGCGGGGGCGTCGTCTGCCGAGCGGGTCACGACGAACCCCTCCGCCTCGAGCACCGACGTCAACCCCTCTCCGCCGACCACCAGGACCGTCGAGCCGGCGGGCACGGCATCGACGAGGAGGCGCACCGCGGCCTGCGGGGACGTCACCACGTCGTCGGCACCCACCTCGAGCCCGTAGCCGGCCAATTGACCGGCCACCGTCTCGGCCGTCCGGGACGCGTTGTTCGTGATGTACCCGACGCGACGGGTGCGAGCCACGTCCGTCAAGCTGTCGACCGCGTGGTCGATGGCGTGTCGCCCCCGGTACACCACCCCGTCGAGATCGGCGAGGACGGTGTCGACGCCGTCGAGCGGCGTCGCGGCATCAGCCACGGTGGTCGTCGAGGTCGTCCGTGACCGGCGGAGTCGTGTCGGGATCGGCAGTCTCATCGTGCTGTCCGTGCTCCTCGTCGTGCTTCTCTTCCGACCCGTCGTCGGGCTCGGTCTCGGGGTCGACCGCGACGACGGCGTCGCCGCCGGGGGCCCCCGCGTCCACGTCCTCGTCCACGTCGGCTTCATCGGACGCGTCGGCTGCATCTGACGCGTCGTCGGATTCGTCGAGCGTGACGGGCAGGTCGTCGACGACGTCGACGTCCTCCTCGACGATCTCCACGGTCTCACCGTCGGCGCCACCACTCTCGAGGGCCGCGAGTGCGTCCTCGGCGCGGTCGGCGAGTTCGAGCCATTTCTCCCCCTCGTCGGGACGGCCGAGATCTTCCAGGACCGTGCCGTACGCCGCGAAGAGGGCGGGGCTGTAGCTGAAAGCCTTCGTGCGGTCCAGCTGGGGGATCTCGAGCTCACCCAGGGCCGCCTGGGGTTGGCCGAGGTCCAGTCGCGCACCCGACATCGCGATGGCCAGCGAGACGCGCACCTGCGCGTCGAGGGTCGACACGTCGACGGACCGCCCGAGCTCGAGTGCCCGCTCAGGGCGTCCGAGACCGCGTTCACTGTCGACCATCAGGGGCAACTGGTCGTCGCGGCCCGAGATGCGACGGTAGGTGCGAAGCTCCCGCAACGTCAGTGCGTAGTCCCCCACCTGGTAGGCGGTGATGGCGATCGTCTCGCGGACGACCGAGATGCGCCCGGCGCGACGACCTGCCGACAGGGCGTGCTTGTGGGCTTCCTCCGGATCCTCGTCGATCAGTCGACCGGCCATGACCAAGTGCTTGGCGACCCAGTCCGCGTTCTCCTTGCTGAGCGTCTTCAGTTCACCCCGCGCCACCTTGTCGAGGTCACGGGGCTCGACGTCGTCGGGCACGTGCGCGACCTCTTGCGCCGGACGGACCGACTTGATGCCGAACGGATCGCGGTCCTCCGGGGTCTCACGAGGCTTCCAGGCCTCCCGGCGATCACCACGCCCGGTCGAGCCGGCACGAGGGCCCGCTCCGCGACGATCATCGCCGCCGGGGCGACCACCGCGCTGAGGCCTGTCGCCGTAAGACGGACGATCCCCGCGCTGGGGGCGGTCACCGTAAGAGGGACGGTCCCCACGCTGGGGGCGTTCACCCGATGACGGGCGTTCCCCGCGCTGGGGGCGGTCGTTCGACGGGCGCCCTCCGGTCGGTCGTCCGCCCGACGGACGGCCCTCGGCCGGACGGCCACCCTGCTGAGGGCGACCACCGGTAGGACGATCCCCTGGAGGACGCCCTCGATCACCGGAAGACGGGCGGCCACTTCCACCACCGCGGTGAGGCCCACCGCTGCCAGAGCCCGAGGAGGGGCGGCGCGGGCCGTCCTTGCGGTCGTCGTCGTCGCGATCAGTCACCGAAGTGCTCCTCTGTTGTTCTCTGCCAGCTGTCGAGTTGTGAAGGGACGACTCTACCAAAGTGACCGCAAGCGCAGGAGGCGCGGTGCGAGTACTCGACGATCGTCCCGTAACGCAGAAAAGCCGCCCCATCTGGGGCGGCTCTTCTGGTGTTTCTAAAAGGAGTCCGGCGGTGTCCTACTCTCCCACAAGGTCCCCCTTGCAGTACCATCGGCGCTGAGAGTCTTAGCTTCCGGGTTCGGAATGTGACCGGGCGTTTCCCTCTCGCTATGGCCGCCGAAACATTTACCACACACCATTACTGGTGGTGAAGTCTGTCTCAGACCATGCACCGCATCCGTGATAGATGTGGCGACTTGTCTGTTCAATTATGTTCCCGACCGTATTTCGGGAACCACATAGTGGACGCAAGCAGCTTTCCCCCACCTCTACAGGGAGGGAGTGTTGTCAAGTTATCGGCTTATTAGTACCGGTCAGCTCCATGGGTCGTTAGTCCCCACTTCCACATCCGGCCTATCAACCCAGTAGTCTAGCTGGGAGCCTCTCACCCCGAAGGGTATGGAAATCTCATCTCGAAGCCGGCTTCCCGCTTAGATGCTTTCAGCGGTTATCCGTTCCGAACGTAGCTAATCAGCGGTGCCCTTGGCAGGACAACTGACACACCAGAGGTTCGTCCATCCCGGTCCTCTCGTACTAGGGATAGATCTTCTCAAATTTCCTACGCGCGCAGCGGATAGGGACCGAACTGTCTCACGACGTTCTAAACCCAGCTCGCGTACCGCTTTAATGGGCGAACAGCCCAACCCTTGGGACCTACTCCAGCCCCAGGATGCGACGAGCCGACATCGAGGTGCCAAACCATGCCGTCGATATGGACTCTTGGGCAAGATCAGCCTGTTATCCCCGAGGTACCTTTTATCCGTTGAGCGACAGCGCTTCCACAAGCCACTGCCGGATCACTAGTCCCGACTTTCGTCCCTGCTCGACTTGTCAGTCTCACAGTCAAGCTCCCTTGTGCACTTACACTCGACACCTGATTGCCAACCAGGTTGAGGGAACCTTTGGGCGCCTCCGTTACTTTTTGGGAGGCAACCGCCCCAGTTAAACTACCCACCAGGCACTGTCCCAGAACCGGATCACGGTTCGTAGTTAGATATCCAAAGTGACCAGAGTGGTATTTCAACAATGACTCCACCTGAACTAGCGTCCAAGCTTCACAGTCTCCCACCTATCCTACACAAGCCACTCCGAACACCAATACCAAGCTGTAGTAAAGGTCACGGGGTCTTTCCGTCCTGCTGCGCGTAACGAGCATCTTTACTCGTAGTGCAATTTCGCCGAGTTCGCGGTTGAGACAGCTGGGAAGTCGTTACGCCATTCGTGCAGGTCGGAACTTACCCGACAAGGAATTTCGCTACCTTAGGATGGTTATAGTTACCACCGCCGTTTACTGGGGCTTAAATTCTCAGCTTCGCTTGCGCTAACCGTTCCTCTTAACCTTCCAGCACCGGGCAGGCGTCAGTCCGTATACATCGTCTTGCGACTTGGCACGGACCTGTGTTTTTAGTAAACAGTCGCTTCCCACTGGTCTCTGCGGCCTTTCCCGCTCCGGGAGTAAATCCCATCACGGTTCCGGCCCCCCTTCTCCCGAAGTTACGGGGGCATTTTGCCGAGTTCCTTAACCACGATTCTCTCGATCTCCTTGGTATTCTCTACCTGACCACCTGAGTCGGTTTGGGGTACGGGCGGCTTGAACCTCACGTCGATGCTTTTCTCGGCAGCATAGGATCACTGATTTCCCCCAATCGGGGTACGCATCGGATCTCAGGCGCATTGACGACGGATTTGCCTATCGTCAGCCCTACATCCTTACACCAGGTTCACCTTACGGATACCATCGCCTGGCTCAGCTACCTTCCTGCGTCACACCTGTTAATACGTTAACCGCACCAGCATGGGGTCGAGCGTTAGACCGGCCGGCATCACCCCGAAGGGATCCACTCAGCCGGGTTAGGACTCTTAGCACCACTGGATTAGCTTGGGCGGTTCTTCGCCGGTACGGGAATATCAACCCGTTGTCCATCGACTACGCCTGTCGGCCTCGCCTTAGGTCCCGACTTACCCAGGGCGGATTAACCTGGCCCTGGAACCCTTGGTCTTTCGGAGGACGGGTTTCTCACCCGTCTTTCGCTACTCATGCCTGCATTCTCACTCGTGTGGCCTCCACGGCTGGTTTACACCGCCGCTTCACTGGCCACACGACGCTCTCCTACCACTCCGTACGACTGAACCACGAAGGCTTGTCTATAATACGAAATCTACAACTTCGGTGGTGTGCTTGAGCCCCGTTACATTGTCGGCGCGGAATCACTTGACCAGTGAGCTATTACGCACTCTTTCAAGGGTGGCTGCTTCTAAGCCAACCTCCTGGTTGTCTATGCAACTCCACATCCTTTCCCACTTAGCACACGCTTAGGGACCTTAGTTGGTAGTCTGGGTTGTTTCCCTCTCGACGATGAAGCTTATCCCCCACCGTCTCACTGCTGCGCTCTCACTTACCGGCATTCGGAGTTTGGCTGACGTCAGTAAGCTTTTGGGCCCCATCGGCCATCCAGTAGCTCTACCTCCGGCAAGAAACACGCAACGCTGCACCTAAATGCATTTCGGAGAGAACCAGCTATCACGAAGTTTGATTGGCCTTTCACCCCTATCCACAGCTCATCCCCTCAGTTTTCAACCTAAGTGGGTTCGGTCCTCCACGACGTCTTACCGTCGCTTCAACCTGGCCATGGATAGATCACTTCGCTTCGGGTCTAGGACATGCGACTGGATCGCCCTATTAAGACTCGCTTTCGCTACGGCTACCCCACACGGGTTAACCTCGCCACATATCGCTAACTCGCAGGCTCATTCTTCAAAAGGCACGCTGTCACCCCTACAAGGAGGCTCCAACGGTTTGTAAGCAAACGGTTTCAGGTACTATTTCACTCCCCTCCCGGGGTACTTTTCACCTTTCCCTCACGGTACTTGTCCGCTATCGGTCATCTGGGAGTATTTAGGCTTATCAGGTGGTCCTGACAGATTCACACGGGATTTCTCGGGCCCCGAGCTACTTGGGATCCCCATTCAGCCAGCGCCAGCATTTCGGCTACGGGGTTCGCACCCTCTATGACCAGCCATTCAAAGCTGTTCGCCTATACTGCGCTGTAACTGTCCCTGTCCGGCAGAACAGGACAACGGGTCCCACAACCCCGACCATGCAACGACCGCCGTCTATCACACATGACCGGTTTAGCCTCTTCCGATTTCGCTCGCCACTACTGACGGAATCACTGTTGTTTTCTCTTCCTGTGGGTACTGAGATGTTTCACTTCCCCACGTTCCCTCTACCCGCCCTATATATTCAGGCGGGAGTCACCAGACATAACGCCTGGCGGGGTTTCCCCATTCGGAAATCCTCGGATCAGGGCTCGATTATCAGCTCCCCGAGGCTTATCGCAGATTTCTACGTCCTTCTTCGGCTCCAGATGCCAAGGCATCCACCGTTTGCTCTTAGAAACTTGACCACAAAGTTGCTGCCAGCCAAAGACTGACAGCTCAGTGTTATCTCATTCGCCAACCACACCCCAAAGGGCGGATTGGTCTAAGAAATTGCACTTAGTATCACAAACAACAACCAACCCGAAGGCCAGCCCTGCTTGCGACTAAGATGCTCGCGTCCACTGTGTAGTTCTCAAAATACGGGCGGCACCATGAACACCCTGCAAGTGATGCAGAACCTTCATGGCCCAGAGGAAAAACAACCACACCAAAGCGTGGATGTTTGGTCCCTCAGGACCCAACAGCGTGCAAGCCCCCCACCCCAGAACACCCTCACCTTCCAGACACCCAAAAGGTGCCGTACTAGCGCTGATGCTCTTCGTGAAGAGCCATTGTCAATGTTCCACCCATGAGCGCCGGCCGAAGACATTCGCTTCGAAACCGACTTGACCCGTTGACCCCCGTGTATACCGCGGGGCGAGTACATGCTCCTTAGAAAGGAGGTGATCCAGCCGCACCTTCCGGTACGGCTACCTTGTTACGACTTAGTCCTAATCACCGATCCCACCTTCGACAGCTCCATCCACAAGGGTTAGGCCACTGGCTTCGGGTGTTACCGACTTTCATGACTTGACGGGCGGTGTGTACAAGGCCCGGGAACGTATTCACCGCAGCGTTGCTGATCTGCGATTACTAGCGACTCCGACTTCATGAGGTCGAGTTGCAGACCTCAATCCGAACTGAGACCGGCTTTTTGGGATTCGCTCCACCTTACGGTATCGCAGCCCTTTGTACCGGCCATTGTAGCATGCGTGAAGCCCAAGACATAAGGGGCATGATGATTTGACGTCATCCCCACCTTCCTCCGAGTTGACCCCGGCAGTCTCCTATGAGTTCCCACCATAACGTGCTGGCAACATAGAACGAGGGTTGCGCTCGTTGCGGGACTTAACCCAACATCTCACGACACGAGCTGACGACAACCATGCACCACCTGTATACCGACCTTGCGGGGCGACCATCTCTGGACGTTTCCGGTATATGTCAAGCCTTGGTAAGGTTCTTCGCGTTGCATCGAATTAATCCGCATGCTCCGCCGCTTGTGCGGGCCCCCGTCAATTCCTTTGAGTTTTAGCCTTGCGGCCGTACTCCCCAGGCGGGGAACTTAATGCGTTAGCTGCGACACGGAGACCGTGGAATGGCCCCCACATCTAGTTCCCAACGTTTACGGCATGGACTACCAGGGTATCTAATCCTGTTCGCTCCCCATGCTTTCGCTCCTCAGCGTCAGTTACGGCCCAGAGATCTGCCTTCGCCATCGGTGTTCCTCCTGATATCTGCGCATTCCACCGCTACACCAGGAATTCCAATCTCCCCTACCGCACTCTAGTCTGCCCGTACCCACTGCAGGCTGGGGGTTGAGCCCCCAGATTTCACAGCAGACGCGACAAACCGCCTACGAGCTCTTTACGCCCAATAATTCCGGACAACGCTTGCACCCTACGTATTACCGCGGCTGCTGGCACGTAGTTAGCCGGTGCTTTTTCTGCAGGTACCGTCACTTTCGCTTCTTCCCTACTAAAAGAGGTTTACAACCCGAAGGCCGTCATCCCTCACGCGGCGTTGCTGCATCAGGCTTTCGCCCATTGTGCAATATTCCCCACTGCTGCCTCCCGTAGGAGTCTGGGCCGTGTCTCAGTCCCAGTGTGGCCGGTCACCCTCTCAGGCCGGCTACCCGTCGTCGCCTTGGTGAGCCATTACCTCACCAACTAGCTGATAGGCCGCGAGTCCATCCTTGACCAAAATTCTTTCCAACTCCTAGCCATGCGGCTGAAGCTCGTATCCGGTATTAGACGCCATTTCTAGCGCTTATCCCAGAGTCAAGGGCAGGTTACTCACGTGTTACTCACCCGTTCGCCACTAATCCCTGGAGCAAGCTCCAGTTCATCGTTCGACTTGCATGTGTTAAGCACGCCGCCAGCGTTCGTCCTGAGCCAGGATCAAACTCTCCGTAAAAGAAAAAACAGCACAACCGGAATAGGCCATGACTGCTGAATTTGATGCTGACTAAAGAACAAAACAATCTGACGATTGTTGTTGTCCATCAATCTCAAAGAAACCTAAACACCACTCACAACCCCACCAAAGATGAGGCCACAAGCAATGCCAGGGTATAATTTGGCATTTGACAATGTGCACGCTGTTGAGTTCTCAAGGACCAAACGCACCCGAGTCCCGGCCGGAAAGACCTTCGCTCGAAGCAGCTGTGGAACCATACCATCCCGATGGACCAAGTCGAAACGACTCGATTTCCGATCCCCACCACGTGAAGACCAGCACCTGGTGTGAACCAGAGGATGGATTTGAAACCCTACCACACGAACCACGAGTCGCAAGCGACCCGTTCTCGGGGAGGATGCCACCACTTGAGGCCGGGAAGCTCCGGATCGGGACCATCTCTGATCACTGTCCTAGCCGCTCCGCCGCACCTTTGGGCTGACTTGGATTACTCTACACAGCCCCCGGCCCCCACCCCCAAACTCCCGTGCATCCCGGGCGTGTCGCCGGGGACAGGCCCAGAAACACGGGGATCGGAGCTCTGAGCCCGTGCCGGGACGACAGAAGCCCGCTTCCTCGAAGAGGAAGCGGGCTTTTCTGACGCAGCATGCCGGCTCGGGATCAGACCTTCACGGTCACACCGGCCAGGGTCTTCTTGCCGCGCCGGAGTACGACGACTCCCCCGTCGAGTCGAGAATCAGCCACGAGGGCTTCACCGTTCTCGACCCGGGCGTTGTTCACGTAGACCCCGCCCTCGGCCGTGGCCCGGCGAGCCGCACCCAACGAGGCGACGAGTCCGGTGTCGACCAACGCCTGCGCGATGGTGGTCGATTCGTCGGCCGTCGCTGCCGGCAATTCCGCGATCGCACTGGCGAGCGTCTGCTGATCGAGGACGGCGAGATCGCCCTGGCCGAAGAGGGCCGCGGCGGCGTCGATGGCCGACTGGGTGGCCGCGGTGCCGTGGACCAGGGACGTGACGTTCCAGGCCAACGCCCGCTGCGCCTCCCGACGGAAGGGTTCGTCGGCGACGGCCTTCTCGAGCCGCTCGATCTCGGTACGCGAGAGGAACGTGAACACCTTGAGCCGTGGGACGACGTCGGCGTCGTCGGTGTTGAGCCAGAACTGGTACATCGCGTACGGGCTGGTCAGTTCGGGGTCGAGCCAGACCGCGTTGCCCTCGCTCTTGCCGAACTTGGTGCCGTCGGTGTTGGTGATCAGCGGCGTGCCGATCGCGTGCACCGAGACGCCCTCGGTACGGCGGATCAGCTCGGTGCCGCTGGTCAGGTTGCCCCACTGGTCGCTGCCACCCGTCTGCAGGACGCAGTCGTAGCTGCGGTAGAGCTCACGGAAGTCGAGCCCCTGGAGGATCTGGTAGCTGAACTCGGTGTAGCTGATGCCGGCGTCGGAGTTCAGACGCGCGGCCACGGCGTCTTTCTTGAGCATCGTGTTGACGCGGAAGTTCTTGCCGATGTCACGCAAGAACTCGATGGCGCTGAGCGGGGACGTCCAGTCGAGGTTGTTCACCACCCGGAGACCGTTGTCACCGTCGGGCGAGAGGAACTTCTCGACGTGCACGCGGATGCGGTCGACCCACTCGGCCGTCTGCTCGGGTGTCTTGAGCACCCGTTCGGCCGTCGGACGCGGATCGCCGATGAGACCGGTGGACCCACCCACGAGACCCAGGGGCCGGTGACCGGCGAGCTGGAGCCGACGCATGGTGAGCAACTGCACGAGATTGCCGAGGTGCAGGCTGGGGGCGGTCGGGTCGAAGCCGCAGTAGTACGTGATCGGCGGGCCGGCGAGCAGGGTCTTCAGGGCGTCGGCGTCGGTCGAGACGTGCACCAGGCCGCGCCACTGCATCTCGTCCCACACGTCGTCGAACGAGGGATCGTTGCTCTGGGCGGCCAGGACGTCTGCGGTCGTTTCACTGGTCACCCGCGAAACGCTACCAGCGGCCACCGTCTCGGCCGTCACGCCCCACCGCGCCCTCTCGAGACGGCGGCGCGGTACGGCGAGACCGTCCGATCACCCTCCAGTGAGAACCGCCAAGGGAAAGCGTCACCACCGGCGTGACCCGACACACCGACACGCGGGCCGGCGGCGATCGGGCCGACCGGTGCGGACGGGAGGCGCAACCGGAACCGCGCCTCCTGACCGGGGGTGTCGGCGACGAGGCGCGAGCCGTCGTCGTCGAGCTCGATGCCGAGCGCGGAACCGAGTCGGCCGGGACCGCGAGCCAGGTCCGCCGGGGTCCGCGACGTCGACCGGCGGGCTCGCGCCTCGTCGACGCCGGCCACCACCTCACCCGAGCGCAACAGGACACCGGACGCGTAGCCCTCGGGACCGCACACGATGTTGACGCAGCGGTGGATGCCGTACGACAGGTAGACGTAGAGCGTCCCGCCGCCTTCGAACATGCTGCCGTTGCGGGCCGACGGACCCCGGTGCGCGTGCGAACCGGGGTCCTGCCCCTGGCCGTGGTACGCCTCGACCTCGGTCAGGCGCACCCCCACACCACCCGACCAGAAGACCGAGCCGAGGAGGCGCGGCGCGACGGCCAGCGCCGGCTCGGCCAGCAATGCCGCCAAGACGTCGTCGGCCGGTGTCGTCGTCACCGCTCCCCCGCGTCCACCGCGATCATCGCGGTCAGAAGAAGCGCTGGCCGCTGGCGACCGCGATCACCGCGACGGCGACGAGCACAGCCACGGCGATCGCGACGACGACCGGCACGACCCAGGTACGGACCGGCTGGTCGTCTCGAGACCCCGGTCGTCGACGACTCACGCCGCCGCCGGGGCGAGGGCCTGGACGAGGTGTCGCATCTGCTCGGTGAGCTGCGCGAGCTGCTCGGCGACCCGCTCGGGGGCCGTGCCGCCGGCACCGCGACGGCTGGCGATGGAGCCCTCGACAGTCAGGACCGGACGGATCTCGGGCGTGAGGTGCGTCGAGATCGACCGGTACTGCTCGTCGGAGGGCTCGTGCAGCTCGAGGTCGTGCTGCTCGCAGAACCGGACCAGTTCGCCGCTGATCTCGTGCGCGTCACGGAACGGGACCCCCTGACGGACGAGCCACTCGGCGACGTCGGTCGCGAGCGAGAACCCCTGCGGGGCGAGCTCGGCCATGCGTTGCTCGTCGAAGTCGAGGGTCGCGACCATGCCCGTGAACGCCGGGAGCAGGACTTCGAGCTGGCCGACCGAGTCGAACACCGGTTCTTTGTCTTCTTGCAGATCCCGGTTGTACGCCAGCGGCAACCCCTTGAGCGTCGCGAGCAGACCGGTCAGGTTGCCGATGAGTCGGCCCGACTTGCCGCGCGCGAGCTCGGCGATGTCGGGGTTCTTCTTCTGCGGCATGATGCTCGACCCGGTCGAGAACGCGTCGTGCAGTCGGACGAAGCCGAACTCGCGCGTGTTCCAGAGGATGATCTCTTCGGCGAGCCGGGAGAGGTCGATGCCGATGGACGCCGTGACGAACGCGAACTCGGACACCACGTCGCGACTGGCCGTCGCGTCGATCGAGTTCTCAGTCGTGCGGTCGAACCCGAGATCGGTCGCCACCAGCAGTGGGTCGAGCCCCAGCGAGCTGCCGGCGAGGGCGCCCGCCCCGTAGGGCGAGGCACCGGCCCGACGCGACCAGTCGCGCAGGCGCTCGAGGTCGCGGACCAGGGGCCAGGCGTGCGCGAGCAGGTGGTGCGCCAGCAGGACCGGCTGGGCGTGCTGGAGATGCGTGCGGCCGGGCATGACAGCAGTCGGGTGAGCCGTCGCCTGACCCGCGATGGCGTCGACCAGGTCGACGACCTGCCGACCGATGACACGGGCGTGGTCGCGCAGGTACAAGCGAACGAGCGTCGCGATCTGGTCGTTCCGGCTGCGCCCCGCCCGGAGCTTGCCGCCGAGCTCGACACCGGCGATGCCGATGAGCCCTCGCTCGAGGGCGGAGTGGACGTCCTCGTCGGACTCGGCGGCGGTGAACGTCCCGTCGAGCACGTCCGACTCGAGCCGGTCCAGAGCCGACAGCATGGCGTCGAGCTCGGACGCGTCGAGGTAACCCGCCGACGCCAGGGCACGGGCATGAGCCCGGGACCCGGCGATGTCGTACGAGGCCAGCTGCCAGTCGAATTGCGTGGACTTGCTCAGCGCCGCGAGCTCGGCGGACGGCCCGGAGGCGAAGCGGCCGCCCCAGAGGGCACCCGCCTCGCCGGCGCGCTCGTTCTTGCCGGGCCCGTCGCCGAACCCGATGGCGTCGGTCACGCCCCGTGGGCCAGGTCGCGACGAGCCGAGATCTTGCTGGGCAGCGACCAGATCTCGATGAAGCCCTTCGACAGGGACTGGTCGAAGGTGTCGCCCGTGTCGTAGGTCGCGAGGTCGAAGTCGTAGAGGCTCGCGTCGCTCTTCTGCCCGGTGACGACCGCGCGTCCGCCCTGCAGCTTGAGACGGATCTCGCCCGACACGTACTTCTGCGTGTCGTCGATGAAGACGTCGAGCGAGCGCTTGAGACCCGAGAACCACAGGCCGTCGTAGACCAGGTTCGACCATTCGGCCTCGACCCCGCGCTTGTAGCGACCGAGGTCGCGCTCGATGGTCAGGGCCTCGAGCGCCTCGTGCGCGGCGATGAGGGCCATCGCGCCGGGTGCCTCGTAGACCTCGCGGCTCTTGATGCCGACGAGACGGTCCTCGACGACGTCGATGCGGCCGACGCCGTGCTTGCCGGCGAGCTCGTTCATGCGCTCGACGATGCCCAGCGGGGTGAACGCCACGCCGTCGATCGCGGTCGGGACGCCGGCCTCGAACGTGATGACGACCTCGTCGGCGTCCTTGACGATCGCCGGGTCTTGCGTGTACTCGTACAGGTCTTCGATCGGGGCGTTCCAGGGGTCCTCGAGGAATCCGGTCTCGACCGCGCGGCCCCAGACGTTCTTGTCGATCGAGTAGGGGTTCTTGGCGCTCTGGCGGATGGGCAGGTTGTGCTCTTCCGCGTACACGATCGCCTTGTCCCGGGTGAGGGCCAGGTCGCGGACCGGGGCGATGCTCGTCAGGTCGGGAGCGAGGGCCGCGACGGCCGCCTCGAAGCGGACCTGGTCGTTGCCCTTGCCGGTGCAGCCGTGGGCGACGCTGTTCGCGCCCAGCTCTTTCGCGACCGACGCCAGGTGGCGGGCGATCAACGGGCGGCTGAGGGCGGAGACCAACGGGTAGGTCTTCTGGTACAGCGCGTTGGCCTTGAGGGCCGGCATCAGGTAGTCGGTGCCGAATTCCTCTTTGGCGTCCACGACGACCGACTCGACCGCTCCGCAGTCGAGGGCGCGCTGCCGGATGTCTTCCATGTCCTCGCCGCCCTGTCCGACGTCGACGGCGAGGGCGACCACCTCTTTTCCGGTGGCATCGGCCAACCAGCCGATGCCGACCGAGGTGTCGAGGCCTCCTGAGTATGCGAGGACGACGCGTTCCGCCATGGTTCTCCTTGTGTTGTGTGGGTGTGGCTACGTGTGTGCGGTGGTGGGGGTGCTCAGCGGGCCAGCAGCCAGGTGAGCAGCGCCTTCTGAGCGTGCAGCCGGTTCTCGGCCTCGTCCCAGATGACACTGGTCGGGCCGTCGATGACGTCGGCCGTGACCTCGTACCCGCGGTCGGCAGGGAGGCAGTGCAGGAAGATCGCGTCGTCGTCGGCCTGGGCCATCAACGCCTGGTCGACCTTGAACGATCCGAAGACGGCGACTCGTTCGTCTTTCTCGTCTTCCTTGCCCATCGAGACCCAGGTGTCGGTCACGACGACGTCGACTCCTGCGACGGCCTCGGTCGCGTCGGTGGTGACCAGGACGGAGCCGCCTGTCCGCGCGGCGATCGCCTCGGCGTCGGTGACGACGGTCGGGTCGGGCAGGAAGCCCTCGGGGGCGCCGATGCGGACGTGCATGCCCGCGGTCGCGCAGGCCAGCAGGTACGACTGGCCCATGTTGCAGCGTCCGTCACCGACGAACGCCACCGAGAGCCCGGCGAGCGTGCCCTTCTTCTCGCGGATGGTCTGCAGGTCGGCGAGCAGCTGGCACGGGTGGAAGTCGTCACTCAGGGCGTTGACGACGGGCACGGTCGTGCCGGCCGCCATCTCTTCGAGGCCGGACTGCGCGTAGGTGCGCCAGACGATGGCGGACACCATGCGCTCGAGGACGCGCGCCGTGTCGGACGGGGTCTCCTTGCCGCCCAGCTGGCTGTTCGCCGTGGCGATGATCAACGGGCTGCCGCCGAGGTCGGCGATGCCGACCGCGAACGACACCCGGGTACGCGTCGACGACTTGTCGAAGATGACGGCGACGGTCTGCGGACCGGCCAGCGGCCGCTGCGACCAGCGGTCGCGCTTGAGCTCGTCGGCGAGGTCGAGCACCTCGAGCTGCTCGGCCGTGGTCAGGTCGTCGTCCCGGAGGAAGTGGCGGGTCATTCGAGGCCTTTCAGGACGGTGGTCATGATCTGGGTGAACTCGGCGATCTCGTCGTCGCCGACGATCAGAGGAGGCGCGAGGCGGATGCTCGAGTCGTTCGGCGCGTTGACGATGAGGCCGGCTTCGAGGGCGTCGGCGGCGACCCGGGCCGCGACGGGCTGCGCCAGCCCCAGGCCGATGAGGAGGCCGTTGCCCCGGACCTCGCGGACGAGGGGCGAACCGATGGATGCGATAGCCGCACGCAGCTGGTCGCCGCGGACGATCGCGTTGAGCACGAGCTGGCTGGCCTCGATCTCGCCGAGCACGGCGTTGGCCGCGGCGGTGGCGAGCGGGTTGCCGCCGAAGGTGCTGCCGTGCTGCCCGGCCTCGAACAGGTCGGACGTGTCGCCGAAGGTGATGAGCGCACCGATCGGGACTCCCCCGGCGATGCCCTTGGCGACGGTGATGGCGTCGGGGACGATGTCGTGCTGCTGGAAGGCGAACCACGAGCCGGTCCGACCGATGCCGGTCTGGATCTCGTCGAGGATCAGAAGGGCCCCGTGCTTCGTGGTGAGTTCGCGGGCGCGCTCGAGGTAGCCGTCGGGCAGGTCGACGACGCCGGCCTCACCCTTGATCGGCTCGACGAACAGGGCGGCCACCGTACCGTCGAGGGCCGCCTCGAGGGCCTCGACGGTCGTGTCGATGTGCTCGACCCCGGGCATCATCGGCTCGAACGGCTCACGCAGCGCCGGCTTGCCGGTCAGCGCGAGCGAGCCCATGGTGCGGCCGTGGAACGAGTTCTGCAGGGCGAGGATGCGGGTGCGTGAGCCGTCACCCCGGTTGAGTCGAGCCAGTTTGACCGCGGCCTCGTTGGCCTCGGCTCCGCTGTTGCCGAAGTAGACGCGCCCACGCTCGCCGGCGCCGCTGATGCGGGTCAGCCTTTCGGCGAGCTCGACCTGCGGGGCCGTCGCGAAGTAGTTGGAGACGTGGATCAGCTTGCTCGCCTGCTCGGTGAGCGCCTCGACGAGCACCGGGTGGGCGTGCCCGAGGGCGTTCACGGCGATGCCCGCCAGGAAGTCGAGGTAGCGCTTGCCGTCGACGTCCCAGACCTGGCAGCCCTCGCCGCGGTCGAGCATCACCTTCGGAGTGGACAGCGAGCGCATCATCGAGTCGCCGAATCGGCGCTGCCAGGTACCGCCTTGGGTCTGGATCATGGTCACGACTGTCCTTTCGTGTCGGTGCCGCTCGCGGCAGGGCCACCCGGGGCGGTGCCCCCGGTGGTGACGATCTCGCCGGCGGGGGTGCCGAACGAGGTGACGACGGGGGCGCCGGTCGACGCCGCCCGGTCGTCGGGGACCACCTCGGTGCCCGACCCGCGCTGGGTGAACACCTCGAGGAGGATCGAGTGCGGGATGCGACCGTCGATGATGGTCGCCCCGCCCACGCCGCCCACGACCGAGTCGAGGCAGGCGCGCATCTTGGGGATCATGCCCGACTCGAGGGTCGGGAGCATGTCGGTGAGGGCCGAGACCGTGATGGCCTCGACGAGCGAGTCGCGGTTCGGCCAGTCGGCGTAGAGCCCCGCCACGTCGGTCAGGACGACGAGCTTGGCCGCCCCGAGGGCGATCGCCAGCGCACCCGCGGCGGCGTCGGCGTTGACGTTGAGGGCGTGCTCGGGGTCGATGGTGTTCGTCGCGATGGACGACACCACGGGGATGCGCCCCGCCTCGATCTCGGCCAGCACCGACGACGGGTCGACGCCGGTCACGTCGCCCACGTGGCCCAGGTCGAAGGTCTCGCCGTCGACCACCACACCGCGCTTGCGCCCCTCGAACAAGGTCGAGCCCTCGCCCGAGACACCGCGGGCCAGGTCGCCGTGCTCGTTGATCAGCTCGACGATCTCGCGGTTGACCTCGCCGGCCAGGACGTCGCGCACGACCGAGATCGCCTCGGTCGACGTGTAGCGGTAGCCGCCCCGGAACTCACTCTCGATGCCGGCCGCGTCGAGGGCGGCCGAGATCTGCGGCCCCCCGCCGTGGACGACCACTGGGTGCAAACCGGCGTAGCGCAGGTAGACCATGTCCTCGGCGAACGCCTGCTTGAGAGCGTCGTCGACCATGGCGTTGCCGCCGAACTTGACGACGACGACCTTGCCCGAGAAGCGTTTCAGCCAGGGCAGCGACTCGATCAGCGTCGAGGCCTTGACCGCGGCCAGCTCTTGCTCGTCGGCCGCCGTGGCGCCGGTGCTCGTGTGGACGCCCATCAGCTGGAGTACGCGCTGTTCTCGTGCACGTAGTCGTGCGTGAGGTCGTTCGTCAAGATGGTCGCCTCGGCCGGGCCCGTCTTCAGGTCGACGAGCACGTGGACCGCTCGCGGGGTCAGGTCGACCTCGTCGCTCGGCCGATCGGGTGCCCCGGCGTGGCAGACGCGGACGCCGTTGATGGTCACGTCGACGTCGTACGGGTCGAACTCGGCCGACGTGGTGCCGATGGCCGCGAGCACGCGACCCCAGTTGGGATCGTTGCCGAAGACGGCCGCTTTGAACAGGTTGTTGCGCGCGATCGAACGACCCACCTCGACGGCGTCGCCGTCGGACGCCGCCCCCACGATCTCGATGCGGATGTCGTGCGAGGCGCCCTCGGCATCGGCCTGCAGCTGCTCGGCGAGGTCGGCGCAGAGCGCCGTGACCGTCGCCGCGAAGACGTCGGCAGGAGGCGCGACACCGGACTCGGCGCTGGCCAGCAACACGACGGTGTCGTTGGTCGACATGCAGCCGTCCGAGTCGAGACGGTCGAAGGTGACCCTGGTCGCCTCGCGGAGCGCGGAGTCGAGACCCGACGCGTCGACGTCGGCGTCCGTCGTGAGCACCACGAGCATCGTGGCGAGGCCGGGAGCGAGCATGCCGGCGCCCTTCGCCATGCCGCCGACCACCCAGCCGTCACCCGCCACCACGGCCTGCTTGGGTCTGGTGTCGGTCGTCATGATGGCCGTGGCGGCGTCGAGGCCGCCGTCGGCCGACAGGGCAGAGGCCGCCGCGGTGGAGCCACTGAGCACCTTGTCACGGAAGATCTGGTCGCCGACTCCGATGAGGCCCGTGGAGCACACGAGGACGTCCGTCGCCGACAGCTCGAGGGCGGCGGCCACGGTCTCGGCCGTGGAGTGGGTCGTCTGGAAGCCGAAGGCTCCTGTGAAGCAGTTCGCGCCTCCGGAATTGAGGACGACGGCGTCCACGCGACCGTCGGCGACCACCTGCTGCGACCACAGGACGGGGTTCGCCTTGGCCCGGTTGCTGGTGAAGACGGCGGCCGCGGCCGTGCTGCGACCCCGGTTGACGACCAGGGCGACGTCGGGCGCACCCGAACTCTTGAGGCCGGCGACGACGCCGGAGGCCTCGAAACCGGCTGCTGCGGTGACGCTCACGGGGCGACTCCGTTCTGGCCGAGGCCGGTGGTCTCGGGCAGGCCGAGGGCGATGTTGGCGGACTGGACGGCGGCCCCGGCCGTGCCCTTGACGAGGTTGTCGAGGGCCGTGACCACGACGACGCGGTCTGCGGCCTCGTCGACGGCGAGTCCGATCAGGACGGTGTTGGCCCCGATCGTGTCGGCCGTGCGGGGGAACTCGCCGTCGGGCAGGAGGTGCACGAAAGGCTCGTTCGCATAGGCCTGCTGCCAGGCCGATCGCACGTCGTGGGCGGTGACGCCCGGCGCGAGACGAGCGGTCGTCGTGGCGAGGATGCCGCGCGCCATCGGGACGAGCACCGGGGTGAACGAGACGTTCACCTCGGTGGCACCGGCCACGCGGAGGTTCTGCCGGATCTCGGGGATGTGTCGGTGACTACCGCCCACGCCGTAGGCCGACGCCGACCCCATGAGCTCGCTCGCCAGCAGATGCGTCTTCAGCGCCTTGCCCGCCCCGGACGGGCCCACGGCCAGGACGGTCACGATGTCGGCGGTCTCGACGACACCCGCCTGCACGCCGGGTGCCAGGCCCAGGGTGACCGCGGTGACGTTGCAGCCGGGAACCGCGATGCGCTTGGCACCTGCCAGGACGTCGCGCTGGCGGCCCGGGGTGTCGCCGAGGACGAGCTCGGGCAGTCCGTACGACCACGCTCCGTAGAACTCGCCACCGTAGAACGCCTGCCAGGCGGACTCGTCGGTCAATCGGTGGTCGGCACCGCAGTCGACGACGAGCGTGTCGTCGGGCAGCTGGGCGGTGATCGCCCCCGACTTGCCGTGGGGCAGCGCGAGGAACACGACGTCGTGGCCCGCGAGGGCCTCGGGCGTGGTCTCGACCAGGGTCAGGTGCGCCAGGGAGCGCAGGTGCGGCTGCACCGATAGGAGTCGCTGACCGGCGTTCTGGAACGCGGTGACGGTCTGCACCTCGAAGTCGGGATGCTCGGCCAGCAAGCGCAGGAGCTCACCACCGGCGTAACCACTCGCGCCGGCCACGGCAACGGAGAAAGGCATGCGTCCACCCTAATGTTCGAATTCGGCCTGGGATCAGGGGCGGCGGCGCCGGGCGAGTGTCAGTCGCGGAGCGCCGCCCCGAATCGCTCGCCGGCCAGGCGGACGGAGCCGGACTTGGCCTCGGAGGCCTCGGCCGCGGTGAGGGTGCGGTCGTCGGCCCGGAAGCGAAGGGCGAAGGTGAGCGACTTCGACGCGTCGGGCAGCCCGGCACCTCGGTAGTCGTCGACCAGCCGGGCCGTCTCGAGCAGGGCGCCCGCGCCCTCGCGCACGGTGGCGAGCACGTCGCCCGCGGGGACGTCGACGCCCACCACGAGGGACAGGTCTTGTGTGGCCGCGGGGTAGGACGACAGGGCCGAGGTGCCCGGTTCGACGACGGCGAGGGCGATCAGACGGTCGAGATCGAGTTCGGCCACGGCGACCACCCGGGGCAGGTCGAGCTCGGCTGCCACGCTCGGCAGCAGTTCGCCCGCGACGCCCACGACCTCGTCACCGACGAGCACCTCGGCCGTGCGGCCGGGGTGCAGCGACACGTGACGGGCCTGACGGAAGGTGACTTCGGCGGCGACGGCGGACGCGGCGACGCGCACGGCGTCGAGCACGTCGGCGAGGGACGCCGGCACGGCGGATTGCCCCGGGGCGCGGTCGACGACCGTGCCGACGGAGAGCAGACCCAGGTGTCGTGGCTGGGGCGGCAGGGCCTCGGCGAGGGCGGCCAGGGTCGCGTCGTCGGGGCGGGCGGCCCCGAAGGGGACGTCGTCACTGCCGTAGGTGACGCCTTCGGCAGGCAGGAAGACCGTGCCCACCTCGAAGACCGAGAGGTCGACGAGACCACGACCGAGGTTGCGGCGGGCGACCTCGAGCAGGCCCGGCACCAATGACCGGCGCAACTCGGGCGCTGCCGAGTCGAGGGGGTTCGCGAGTCGGACGGCGGGCAACGAGGTGCCGTCGGCCGAGCCGAAGGCGGCGTTCTGGGCCGACGAGACGAACGGATACGCGGCGACCTCGGTGGAGCCGGCCGCGGCGAGCCCGTTCGACACCTGCCGGCGCAGCTGCTGCTCACGCGACAGCCCGCGACCGGCCGGGGCGACGGGTAGCACCGAGGGGATGCGGTCGTAACCCGTGATGCGGGCGACCTCTTCGACGAGCGACGCGGAGTCGACCAGATCGCTGCGCCAGGTCGGCGGGGTCACGAGCCAGTCGTGACCGGACCGCTCGACGCTCGCCCCGATGGCCGTGAGAGCACCGGAGACCTCGTCGTCGGTGTAGTCGACGCCCATGAGGCGCGCAGCGCGGTCGGCCGGCAAGGTGATCGTGTCGGGAGGGGTGGACGCGTCCCACCGTGACCCGAACGTGTCGGCCGTGCCACCGGCGAGCTCGACGAGCAGGTCGACCACGCGCTGGGCGGCCGCTTCGGCCACCTGCGGGTCGACACCGCGCTCGAAGCGCTTGGACGCCTCGCTCGGCAGCTTGTGACGGCGGGCGGTCCGCGCGATCG
Source organism: Frigoribacterium sp. AP1 (assembly GCF_056680555.1). Lineage (NCBI taxonomy): Bacteria > Bacillati > Actinomycetota > Actinomycetes > Micrococcales > Microbacteriaceae > Frigoribacterium > Frigoribacterium sp. AP1. Next base: position 2,645,100 of record NZ_CM155288.1, on the reverse strand, counting down.
ACGTGGGGTCGAAGGTCGCGGCCTCGACGAGGACGTCGGTCGTGGTCGCACCGATCTCGGTCGAGGCGCCGCCCATGACGCCGGCCAGGCCGACGGCACCCGACTCGTCGGCGATCACGAGGTCCTCGGCGTGCAGGTCGCGGACCTGGCCGTCGAGGGTCTCGAGGCGCTCACCCGGAGCCGCCCGGCGGACCGAGAGACCGCCGCTGACCTTGTCGAGGTCGTAGCCGTGGATCGGTTGACCGAGCTCGAACATGACGTAGTTGGTGACGTCGACCGGCAGCGAGATGCTGCGGACCCCCGCCAGCCGCAAACGGGACGCGAGCCACGGAGGGGTGGGACGGGTCGCGTCGATGCCGCGGACCACCTTCGTGGTGAAGGTCTGGACGCCGACGCGGCCGCGCACGGGCGCCTGATCGTCCACGACGACCGAGAAACCCGAGCACGGCGTCGGAGAGACGAGCGACGCGGGGTCGCGGAAGGATGCCCCCGTGGCGTGCGAATATTCGCGGGCCACCCCCCGGATGCTGAAGGCGTAGCCCCGGTCGGGCGTGACGTTGATCTCGACCGCCGCCTCGTCGAGACCCAACAGCGCGATCGCGTCGGTGCCGACCTCGGGGTCGAGACCCAGGGACGAGAGGACGAGGATGCCGTCGTGCTCGTCGCCGAGGCCGAGCTCGCGTGTCGAGGCGATCATGCCGTCGGAGACGTGCCCGTAGGTCTTACGCGCAGCGATCGGGAACGGCCCGGGCAGCACCGCACCGGGTAGGGACACGACGACCTTGTCGCCGACGGCGAAGTTGTGGGCGCCGCAGACGATGCCGCGGACGTCGTCCGGGTCGGTGGCCGCGTTCGGACCTACGGCGACCTGGCACCAGTTGATCGTCTTGCCGTTCTTCTGCGGCTCGGGCGTGAAGTCGAGCACCTGACCGACCACGAGGGGCCCGGTCACGTCACCGACATGCACGTCTTCTTCTTCGAAACCGACCGACACGAGGGCGGCGTGGACGCTCTCGAGCGACACGTCGCCCGGCAACTCGACGAACTCGCCGAGCCAACTCAGCGGAACCCGCATCAGACCACCATCCCGAACTGCTCGCTGAACCTGACGTCGCCCTCGACCATGTCGCGCATGTCGTTGAGGTCGTTGCGGAACTGCAGGGTTCGCTCGATGCCCATGCCGAAGGCGAAACCCTGGTAGCGCTCGGGGTCGATGCCCGCCGCGCGCAACACATTGGGGTTGACCATGCCGCAGCCGCCCCACTCGACCCACCGCGCGCCTCCCTTGGCGTTCGGCTGCCAGACGTCCATCTCGGCACTGGGCTCGGTGAAGGGGAAGTAGTTGGGGCGCAGGCGGATCTGCGCCTCGGCGCCGAACATCGAGCGCGCGAGGTGCTCGAGCGTGCCGCGCAGGTGCGCCATCGTCAGGCCCTCGTCGACGGCGATGCCCTCGAGCTGGGTGAACACGGGCGTGTGCGTGGCGTCGAGCTCGTCGGTGCGGAACACGCGGCCGACAGCGACGTTGTAGACCGGGAGCTCTTTCGACAGCAGCGTGCGGATCTGCACGGGCGACGTGTGCGTGCGGAGAACCAGGTGGCGGTCGACGGGGTCGACGAAGAACGTGTCCTGCATGGCGCGCGCCGGGTGGTCGGCGTCGAAGTTCAGGGCGTCGAAGTTGAACCACTCGTGCTCGAGCTCGGGGCCCTCGTTGACCTCCCACCCCATGCCGACGAACAGGTCGGCCATCCGCTCTTGCAGCAGCGTCAGGGGGTGGCGGGCCCCGGCGCGACGACGCGACGGCAGGGCCGTGACGTCGACGGTCTCGGCCTCGAGCCGGGCGGCCTCTTCGAGCACGGCCAGCTCTGCCTCGCGCGTGGCGACGGCTTGGCCGACGCGACCCCGGGCCTGGCCGACGAGCTTGCCCGCCGCGGCCTTCTGGTCGTTCGGCAGGTCGCGCAGACCGGCGTTCAGGCGGGCCAGCACCGACGCCTCGCCGACGTGCTGCGCACGGGCGGTCTTGAGCTCGGCGACGGTGGCGGCCGTGGCGATCGCCGCGAGAGCGGCGTCGACCGCCGACGCGACGGCGTCTTCGGAGAGGGGGACGGAGTCTGACACGAGAACCAAGCTTAGCGATCGTTGGGAGGCGACCCGCGCCTCCTGGTCGAGGTCGACGAGGAGGCGCGGGCCGGGGACGAGAGGACGGACCGGGTCAGGTCGCGCGGCCCGACACGTGGTCGGACTCGAAGCGACCGCCGCGACCGGCCATGCCCGGGTCCTTCGGGGTACCACGGCGCTTGGCGACGACCGCTCGCCGACCCGTGCGTCGGTCGACGACGCGGACGACCCACGAGAGCAGGAGGTTCGTCGCGAGGTAGACGACGAGCACGACGGCGAAGAGGGTGAAGGTGTAGCGGCTTCCGTAGTACGACCCGAGCTGGTTGAGACCCACTCGGGTGAGTTCGAGGTAGCCCACGATGTAGCCGAGTGACGTGTCCTTCAGCAGGACGACGAGCTGCGCCAGGATGATCGGCAGCATCTGACGGAACGCCTGCGGGAACTCGATGGCGAACCGCGTGCGGATCGGCGTGAGCCCGATCGCCAGCCCTGCCTCGCGCTGTCCCTTGGGCAACGAGGCGATGCCCGCCCTCAGGGCCTCGCCGATGAGCGCACCGTTGTAGACCGCCAGGGCGGCGACGACGGCCCAGAACGCGCCGGTCGAGAAGACCAGCAGGATGAACAGCATCATCAGCAGGACGGGCATGCCCCGGAAGAACTCGAGGACGATCGTCGTGGGCACGCGGACGAACGCCGAGCGAGCCGTGCGGAGGAACGAGAACAGGATGCCGATCACGACCGCGAGGACCGACGCGAGCGCTGCGGCCTGGACGGTCCCGAGCCAGCCGCGGCCGATGGCGCGCCACAGGGCCAGGTCTTGCAGGATGTCCCAGCGGGAAGAGTCGAAGACGCCAGGTGTCTCGGCACCGTTCGCGCTGATGCGAGGCCGACCGAGGAGGTACACGAGGTAGGCGATCAGGGCCAGGACGAGCACGACGCCGACCACCGAGATGATCCGCGACGTGCGGCGGGCCTTCGGCCCCGGGGCGTCGTAGAGGACGGAGGTGCTCATCGGAGGACTGCGACCTTCTTCTCGACCACGGCCGCGAGACGGCCGAGCGTGATGGTGACGACCAGGTAGAAGAACGCCACGGCGAGCAGCGTCGTGATGACGGCGTCACCTCGGTCGTTGGCGATGTACCGGCCGGCGGCGAAGAGCTCGGCGACGAAGAAGCCGCCCGCCACCGAGGTGTTCTTGGTGAGGGCGATGAAGACGTTGATCAGCGGTGGCACGACCATGCGCATGGCCTGCGGGAGGATCACGTGGCCGAGCGTCTGGCCGAAGCCGAGCCCGATGCTCCGTGCCGCCTCGGCCTGCCCGACCGGGACGCCGTTGATGCCCGACCGGATGGCCTCGGCCACGAACGGCGAGGTGTAGGCCGTCAGCCCGATGACGGCCAACGGGAAGTACGTGCCGAAGTCGACACCGAGGTACGGCAGGACGAAGGCGCAGAAGAAGAGCACGAGTGTGAGCGGGATGTTGCGCAGCGCCTCGGTGTAGACCGTCGCGAACGTGCGGAACGAGGCCACAGGCGAGATGCGCAGGGCGGCCACGAAGAAGCCGATCACGAGGGCCCCGAGGCCCGAGAGAACGAGCAGCTGCAGCGTCGTGACGAAGCCGCCCCAGAAGCGGGGCCAGTTGTCGGTCACGGCGTCGAAGCCGGGGATGACGTCCAAGGGGTTCAACGGGGTCCTTCGGTCGGGGCAGGACACGGGCACCCGGGGCTGGCCGCCCCGGGTGCCCGCGCGGTGTCAGTAGCGGTCGATCGTGGGGGGCGTCGGGGTGTCGAGCACCTTGCCCGCGGTCTTCTCCCACAGCTCGTCCCAGGTGCCGTCGTCCTCGGCCTCCTGCAACGTGTCGTTGACGAACATCCGGAAGTCGGTGTCGTCGAGGGCCAGGCCGATGCCGTAGGGCTCTTCGGTGAAGGGCTCGCCCACGACCTCGAACTCGCCCTCGTTCTGGTCGGCGAGCCCGGCCAGGATGACGTTGTCGGTCGTCACGGCCGAGACCGCACCGGTGCGGAGGGGCTCGAGGCAGTTCGAGTACGTGTCGGTGGCGAGGATGTCGGTCGTGTACTCGGCCACGTTCTTCTCGCTGGTCGAGCCGCTGACGGTGCAGACCTTCTTGCCGGCCAGGTCGTCGGCGGACTCGATGCCCTCGGGGTTGCCGTCGAGCACGAGCAGGTCTTGACCTGCCGTGTAGTACGGACCGGCGAACGAGACGACCTTCTTGCGATCGTCGTTGATCGTGTAGGTCGCGATGACGAGGTCGACCTGGCCGTTCTGGATGAACGGCTCGCGGTTGGCCGAGACGGTCTCGACCCACGTGATCTTGTCGGCCTCGATGCCGAGCTTCGCGGCGACGAGCTTGCCGATCTCGGCGTCGAAGCCCTCGGGCACGCCGTCGGGGTTGGCCAGGCCGAACAACGGCTGGTCGAACTTGGTGCCGATGGTGATCTCACCGGCGTCGGCGAGGCGGGCCATGGTGCTGCCTTCGGCGAAGTCGGCGGGCGTCTCGACGTCGACGGCCGGGGCCGACGAGTCGGTGCAGGCCGAGAGGCCGAGGACCACGGCGGCTGCTGCGGCTACGGCGACGAATCCCTTGCTGAGTCGCATTCTGATCTCCTTGCTGGGTGACCCGGACGCCGGGCGGCGATCGGGTGTCGTGGGCCGGCGGTCAGGGTGCCGGGCGCGGGTCGCGGACTCGGCCGCGCCCGCTCAGTGCGTCAGGATCTTGGCGAGGAAGTCCTGGGCGCGGGTCGACTGCGGGTTCGTGAAGAACTGCTCGGGCGTCGCTTCTTCGACGATCTGACCGTCGGCCATGAAGACGACACGGTCGGCGGCCTTGCGGGCGAACCCCATCTCGTGGGTGACGACGATCATCGTCATGCCGTCCTTCGCGAGCTGCACCATGACGTCGAGGACCTCGGTGATCATCTCGGGGTCGAGCGCGCTGGTGGGCTCGTCGAGGAGCATCACCTTGGGGTCCATCGCCAGCGCCCGGGCGATCGCGACGCGCTGCTGCTGCCCACCCGAGAGCTGCGACGGCATCTTGTCGGCCTGGTTCGCGACGCCGACGCGCTCGAGCAGCTGCATCGCCCGCTCCCGCGCCTCGGCCTTGCTGCGCTTGCGCACCTTGAGCTGACCCAGCATGACGTTCTCGAGGATCGTCTTGTGCGAGAACAGGTTGAAGCTCTGGAACACCATGCCGACGTCGGCACGCAGACGGGCGAGCGCCGCACCCTCTTCGGGCAGACGCGTGCCGTCGATCGTGATGACGCCGTCGTCGATGGTCTCGAGGCGGTTGATCGCCCGGCAGAGGGTCGACTTGCCCGAACCGCTCGGGCCGATCACGACGACCACCTCGCCCTTGCCCACCGTCGTCGTGATGTCCTTGAGGACGTGCAGGTCACCGAAGTGCTTGTTGACGTGGTCGACCACGACGAGGGGTTCCATGCGCCCACACAAACAGACCCCCAGGTCGGGGTCAAATTCACAGTCGATTCTTAATGAAAACGAAACGACGTGTTCGGACGCGACGTACCCGTGGGAGCCGACCCGCGCCTCCTGCTGGACGAGGAGGCGCTAGCTGCGGTGGGCGAAGGCACTCTCGTAGAGGCACACCGAGGCCGCCGTCGCGAGGTTCATCGATTCGGCGTGACCGTAGATGGGCACCACCAGAGCGCGGTCGGCACGCGCGAGGTCCACGTCGGTGAGGCCCCGGGCCTCGTTGCCGAACAGCCAGGCCGTCGGCTCGGCGAGCAGGCCCTCGGTGCGGGCGGCGAGCAGGTCGTCGCCCTTGACGTCTGCGGCGAGCACCTGCAGGCCGACCTCACGGCACCGGTCGACGATCGCCGGCAACTCGACGCCCACGGCGACCGGCACGTGGAACAGCGAACCCGTCGTGGACCGCACGACCTTGGGGTTGTAGAGGTCCACGCTGCGGCCGGTCATGATGACCGCGTCGGCGCCCGCGGCGTCCGCGGCCCGGATGATGGTGCCCGCGTTGCCGGGGTCGCGGACCTCTTCGAGGATCACGATGAGCTTCGGCTCGGCAGCGAAAACGTCCTTCACCGACGTGGGGAACTGCCGACAGACGGCGACGATGCCCTGCGGCGTGACCGTGTCGGCCATGGCCTCGAGCACTGGTTCGGTGACGAACTGGACGTCGATGCCCTCGGCGTCGGCGGCGGCCGCCACCTCGGGGTAGCGCTCGAGCGCGGTCGGGGTGCCGAAGAGTTCGACGATCAGCTCGGGCCGGAAGGCCAGCGCCTCACCGACCGACTGCGGCCCCTCGAGCAGGAACGTGCGGGTCTCGGTGCGGGCGTCGCGCTTCGAGAGCTTGGCCACCGCCCGGACTCGGGGTGAACGAGGATTGTCGAGCAGGGAGTCGTGGGGCACCCGTCCATGATGCCGCACGAGGACGGGCGCCTGCCGCAGACGCACGAGACCCGACGGCGACACCGGTGTGGATGTCGGGCCGTCGGGCCTCGAGGGTGGTGCGGATGCGACTACGCGGCGACCTTGGGGGCCGAGGTGTCGGCGGGCAGCGCGGCCTTGGCGGTGGCGACGAGCGACGCGAACGTGGCGGGCTCGTTGACGGCCAGCTCGGCCAGGATGCGACGGTCGACCTCGACGCCGGCCAAGGACAGACCCTGGATGAGGCGGTTGTAGGTCAGGCCGTTCGCACGCGACGCGGCGTTGATGCGCTGGATCCACAGGCGGCGGAACTCGCCCTTGCGGGCACGACGGTCACGGTACGAGTAGACGAGCGAGTGCGTGACCTGCTCTTTGGCCTTGCGGTACAGGCGCGAACGCTGACCGCGGTAACCCTCGGCGCGCTCGAGGATGACGCGACGCTTCTTGGCGGCGTTGACCGCTCTCTTGACTCTTGCCATTTTCTTGTTCCTCTACGTTCGTGTCAGCGGTCAGTGACCGAGAAGCTTCTTGGCGACCTTGGCGTCAGCGGGCGCGAGCACCTGGTCCTGGTTCAGGCGAGCCTTGCGCTTGGCGCTCTTCACCTCGAGGTTGTGGCGCATGCCGGCCTGCTGCTTCATGATCTTGCCGGAACCGGTGACCTTGAAGCGCTTCTTGGCGCCGGAGTGGGTCTTCTGCTTGGGCATGTCTTACTTACTTTCTTCTGTCGGTCGGTCGGCCGGTGCATCGGCCGGGACCTCGTCGGACGTCGGGTGCTTCGGCGGCTTGTTGGCCGCCTTGCGAGCTTCTGCCTCGGCCTTGGCCTCGGACTTGTTCTTGTGCGGGCCGATGACCATGACCATGTTGCGGCCGTCGATGGTGGGCGTCGACTCGACGCTGCCCCATTCGGAGACGTCTTCGGCGAAGCGCTGGAGGAGGCGGACACCCTGGTCGGGACGCGACTGCTCGCGGCCACGGAACAGGATCATGGCCTTGACCTTATCGCCGCCCTGGAGGAAGCCCTCGGCGCGCTTGCGCTTGGTCTCGTAGTCGTGCTTGTCGATCTTCAGGCGGAAACGGACCTCTTTGAGAATCGTGTTCGCCTGGTTGCGACGGGCTTCTTTCGCCTTCTGCGCAGCCTCGTACTTGAACTTTCCGTGATCCATGATCTTGGCCACGGGAGGCTTCGAGTTGGGGGCCACCTCGACCAGGTCGAGCTCGGCCTCTGCGGCGAGACGCAGGGCCATGGCGATGGGAACGACGCCGATCTGCTCACCTGCGGGCCCGACGAGGCGGACCTCGGGGACGCGGATACGGTCGTTCGTACGGGGATCGCTGATGCGGAACTCCTCTGTCGTTTCTTCTGCATCTGGCGGGACCGGACGGCCTCGCCAGAGAAAGAGGAGTTTCGTGTGGGCGTCCTCTAGGAACACGTCACACTGCACCCTGGCTGCTCGATCGCTGTCTGCTGAGCTCCTCTGACGAGGAGCGAGGCGGAACGGTGGTGCTGATCGAACGGGGTGCCAACAACCCGGTAACCTTGTCTAACGGTCAAGCGCGGGTGGGAGAATCTCCACTTTCGCACGGAGCAGACGCTCCGAGCCTGGACGAGTTTAGCAGAGGATCAGTTCGTGAGCCACTCCCCCGACGACGCACCCATTCCCGACGCCCGCTTCGGCGATCCGGCACCGGCCACGTCGCCCGACACCTCCCCCGCGACGGCGCGGTTCGAGGACGACCTGCGGTTCGGTGACGACGCCGCGCGCGACATCGCCGACGTCAACGCGGTCGAGGTGATCAACACGGTCTGCGTCCACCTGATGAGCGCAGCCGCGGTGAAGGTGGGCCTGGCCGACGACCCGCAGCGACAGACCGACCTCGACGAGGCCCGCAAGCTCATCACCTCGCTCGCCGGGCTCGTGACCGCCAGTGCACCCGAGATCGGCGACCAGCATGCCCGCGCGCTGCGCGACGGTCTGCGGTCGCTGCAACTCGCCTTCCGCGAGGCGTCGGCCATCCCCGACGCCATCGGTCAGGGCCCCGGCGAGAAGTACACCGGCCCCGTCAACTGACGGGTACGTCGCCTTCCACCGGCCCCGTCGACCCATCAGCGTGTCGAGTGCCGGCGGCACCTCGAGCAGGACGTGGCCTCTCGAGCGGCGGGCACCTCAGCCCGGGACGACCTTGACCGACATGCTGTCGACCCGGTCGACGATCACCGGGTCGGCCGCCCAGGCGGCCTGTAGTCGCTGCAGCAGAGACTGCAGGGCGTCCCGGTCGAGGCCGGGCACCACGCCCAGCTGGACGACGATCTCGGGGGCACCGAGCCGGGCGTCTCGATAACCGGGCGCGACGACCAGGCTGACCAGCGCCTCCTCGTCGCGTGACGCGTCGAGGAACGCACGCAGGACGCCGTCGTCGTGGTGGCTGGGCACCCACGGGAGGTCTTGTGCGACTGCCCAGACGGCCGGACGACGCAGACCGAACTCGGTGATCGATCCGGGGTCGATCACGATGCGGTCGGTCGACTCGGAGGCGGCCGCGAGGGCCACGCGCCGGGCCTCCACCGGCACCGGTCGGGCCGCAGGCCGCCAGCGCGTCAGGGTCTCGACCGAGGTGAAGGCCGGCAACACGTCGCGGCCGTCCGGACCCGAGACCGTGACGATCGAGAGCTCCTGCGTCTTGTCGACGCGGCGGCCGCGGTCGTCGAGACCCTCGTCACCCGCCACCGCGACCAGCGGCACGAGCAGGCGGGCCGGTCGCAGGGCGTCGACGACCTCGCTCTCGCCGAGCCGCCCCTCGCGGAATCCGAGGAGGGCGTCGAGCAGCCTCGGGTCGGCGGACCCGTCGTCGCCCGCGTGCGCCGTGTCGTGATGGTCGAAGGTGCGCCCCGCCCAGGGCCGTCCGGCACTGTCGGCGCCGTGACCGGGATCGTCGGGTGCGCGCCCCGGTCCGTCCGGCGCGGTCGTCATCAGTTCGACGCGACGTCGAGGGCAGCCGCGAGCGTGAACGCCCCCGAGTAGAGCGCCTTGCCGACGATGGCGCCCTCGAGCCCCTGGGGCACGAGCTCGCGCAAGGCCGCGAGGTCGTCGAGGCTCGAGATGCCGCCCGACGCGATCACCGGACGGTCGGTGTGTTCCATCACCTGACTCAGCAGGTCGACGTTGGGCCCCTGGAGCGTGCCGTCCTTCGTCACGTCGGTGACGACGTACCGCGCGCAGCCGGCCTCTTCGAGCCGCGCGAGGACCGTCCAGAGGTCGCCGCCCTCTTCGGTCCAGCCGCGCGCCGCCAGCGTCGTCCCGCGGACGTCGAGCCCGACGGCCACCGCCTCGCCGTACTCGGCGATGACGTGGGCAGCCCACTCGGGGTTCTCGAGGGCCGCCGTGCCCAGGTTGATGCGCTTCACGCCGGTGCTCAGCGCGTCCTCGAGGGACTTGTCGTCGCGGATGCCACCGCTGAGCTCGACGTTGACGCCCTTGACCTGCTTGATGACCTTCTTGATCACGGCACGGTTGTCACCTCGCCCGAAGGCGGCGTCGAGGTCGACCAGGTGCAGCCATTCGGCGCCCTGGCTCGCCCAGTCGTCGGCAGCCGAGACCGGGTCGCCGTAGTTCGTCTCGCTGCCGGCCTCACCCTGGGTCAGGCGCACGGCCTGACCGCCCGCCACGTCGACGGCGGGGAACAGGGTCAAGGCGGGGGTGGTGCAGAACTCGCTCATGTCGTCTCTCTCACGGCGCCGGGGCGCCGCAGGGTCAGGAGGCGCGATCGGGTCGGTCGCGTCGGGGTCAGAGGGTGCCGAGCCAGTTCGAGAGCAACCGGATGCCCGGCTGCCCCGACTTCTCGGGGTGGAACTGCGTCGCCCAGAGCGGGCCGTTCTCGACGGCGGCCACGAAGCGGCCACCGTGGTCGGCCCAGGTCACGTGCGGCTCGGTGAAGGGACGGATCACGTCGAGCGACCACTCTTGCGCGGCGTACGAGTGGACGAAGTAGAACCGCTCGTCGGCCACGCCGTCGAACAGCACGCTGCCCTCGGGCACGTCGACGGTGTTCCAGCCCATGTGCGGCAGGACGTCGGCCTTCAGCTCGTCGACCACGCCGGGCCACGCCCCGAGGCCACCGGTGCTGTTACCGCGTTCGACGCCGCCCTCGAAGAAGACCTGCATGCCGACGCAGATGCCCATGACCGGACGCCCACCGGCCAGCCGCCGGTCGATGAGCTCGCCACCACGCACGGACTCGAGCTGGCTCATGACGGCCGCGAACGCGCCGACACCGGGGACGAAGAGGCCGTCGGCCGCCTGCACCCGGGCACGGTCGGCGGTCAGCTCGACGTCGGCGCCGGCGAGCTCGAGTGCCTTGACAGCCGAGTGGACGTTGCCGCTGCCGTAGTCGAGGACGACGACGGAGGGACGGGCGCCCGTCACAGGGCACCCTTCGTCGACGGGATGCCACTGACACGCGGGTCGGGCTGGACGGCCTGACGGAGCGCCCGGGCGAACGCCTTGAACTCGGCCTCGGCGATGTGGTGCGGATCGCGCCCGCCCAGCACGCGGACGTGCACGGTGATGCCGGCGTGGAAGGTGATGGCCTCGAAGACGTGACGGACCATGGAGCCGGTGAAGTGCCCGCCGATGAGGTGGTACTCGAAGCCCTCGGGCTCACCCGTGTGCACGAGGTACGGACGCCCCGACACGTCGACGACCGCCTGCACGAGGGCCTCGTCGAGCGGGACGAGCGCGTCGCCGTAGCGCGAGATGCCGGACTTGTCGCCCAGCGCCTGCTTGAGCGCGGTGCCGAAGGTGATGCCGATGTCTTCGACCGTGTGGTGCACGTCGATGTGGGTGTCGCCCGTCGCCGCGACGTCGAGGTCGATCAACGAGTGCTTCGAGAGCGCCGTCAGCAGGTGATCGAAGAACGGCACCGACGAGTTGATCGTCGATCGGCCCGAACCGTCGAGGTCGAGGGCGAGCGTGATGCTCGACTCGCTCGTCTCACGCGACAGGGAGGCGGTACGGGCGGCACTGGTCGTCTCGGTCACGTCGGTCACGAAGAGAGCCTAATGTCGCGGAGCGCCTCGAGGAACGCGGTGGTCTCGGCCTCGGTGCCCGCGCTGACCCTCAAGTGGTTGGGGATGCCGAGGTTGCGGACGATGACACCCCGCTCGAGCAGGCGCTCGAAGACGTCGGTCGGGTCGTCGACCCCGCCGAAGAGGACGAAGTTCGACCAGGTGGGCCACGGCTCGTACCCGAGCTCGGTCAGCTCGTGCACGATGCGGTCACGCTGGGCCTTGATGTCGTCGACCATGGCGAGCATCTCGCTCGCGTGCGAGAGCGCTGCGATGGCCGCCGCCTGCGTCAGGGACGAGAGGTGGTACGGGAGGCGCACGAGACGCAGTGCGTCGGCCACGGCCGGGTGCGCGGCCAGGTAGCCGACCCGGGCACCGGCGAACGCGAACGCCTTGCTCATCGTGCGGGACACGACCAGCCGTTCACGGCCCGCCAGCAGGGTCAGTGCCGTCGGCTGATCGGCGGGCATGAACTCGGCGTAGGCCTCGTCGACGAAGACGATGCCGTCCGTGGCGTCGTAGGCAGCCTCGATCGTGGCGAGATCGAGGGGGGTGCCCGTGGGGTTGTTCGGTCCGCAGAAGAAGACGATGTCGGGACGGGTGCGTTCGATCTCGGAGACCGCGGTCTCGGGTGAGATGCGGAACCCCTCGTCACGGCGACCCTCGACCCACCGACTGCCGGTGCCCGTGGCGATGATCGAGTGCATCGAGTAGGTGGGAGGAAACCCCAGGACGGAGCGGCCCGGGCCACCGAAGGCCTGGAGGAGCTGCTGGATGACCTCGTTGGAGCCGTTGGCCGCCCAGATGTTGTCTCGGGTGAGACCGTGCCCGAGGTAAGCCGCCAGCGAGTCACGCAACGTCGTGAACTCGCGGTCGGGGTAGCGGTTGACGTCGAGGACCGCACGGGCCACCGCCTCGACGATGTCGCGAGCGACGTCTTCGGGAATGGGATGCGTGTTCTCGTTGACGTTGAGAGCGACCCGGACCTTCTTCTGGGGAGCACCGTACGGCGTCAGCCCTCGGAGATCGTCACGGATGGGCAGGTCGTCGAGACTGAAGGACACCCCACCATCGTACGGGTGGGCCGACCGGGTGTCGGCTCGGTCGCCATCGTGGAGACAGGATGCCTGAGGGCAGGACCGCCCACCTCGTCGACGACGACGACGACGCTTCAGCGAGCGTACTGAGCGGGAACCGCGAGGCTCTGACCGGCGGAGACCTCGGCGCTCGGGAGGTTGTTGAGCGAGACGAGGTCGGCGATGACGTCGCGGGGATCGGCGTCGGGGTCGATCTCTGACGCGACCTGCCAGAGCGTCTCGCCACCGTCGACGGTCACGTGCTGGAACTCGGTGCGACCAGTCGTGTCAGACGCGACCGCGCCGCCTCCGTTGAGGACGAGCGCGCCTGCCACGACGACGAGCGGGACCGCCACGAGCGCGGCGACGACCGCGCGGCCCCGCCGGGTGATGCGCAGACGCGTGCGCACGACTCGGGTCGAGTCGACGGGGGACGCAACTGCTGATGCTGAGGTGACGCTCATGAGGTGGTCCTTTCACCGTGGAAGACAGGGGACGAGTTCGTGCCCGGCACTCGGCCGGGAATGCCGGACACGAAGACGTGTTCCGAACATACATTCGATCACTGACGCTTTCAACCCCTGTCGTGGGTAATCCAGGTCGGAATCGTTCCGGATCGGAGTGCGAAAACGCGACACACTCGAACATGTGTTTTGTCGACACCGCCTGATCGGATACGGTTTCGATCGGTGGTAGGAGTCAAACAGGGACCACCGACATCGACGGCAGGAGACCCATGAGCGACCCGAAGCGCACCCCGCAGGCGGCCCCCGACGCCCCCCGTCAGCTCGATCCCGGCGTCCTCCCCCGCAAGGAGTTGACCGCGAAGCAAGCGTCGATCCTCGCCGCGATCACCGAGAGCATCGGTCACCGCGGGTACCCGCCGAGCATGCGCGAGATCGGCGACGCCGTCGGCCTCAAGTCCCTGTCGAGCGTCACGCACCAGCTCAACCAGCTCGAACTCGCCGGCAAGATCCGCCGTGACCCGAACCGACCCCGAGCCCTCGAGGTCCTCGTGGACGCGACGGCGCCGGCGGCTCCCCCGGCCACCGTCTTCACGACGAGTGACGACGGCGACACGGCTCACGTCCCCATGGTCGGGCGGATCGCCGCCGGCATCCCCATCACGGCCGAGCAGCAGATCGAGGACGTGATGCCCCTGCCGCGTCAACTCGTCGGCAAGGGCGAACTGTTCATGTTGCGGGTGGTCGGCGACTCGATGATCGACGCGGCCATCTGCGACGGGGACTGGGTCGTCGTACGGCAGCAGCAGGACGCCGAGAACGGTGACATCGTCGCGGCGATGCTCGACGACGAGGCGACCGTCAAGGTGTTCCGCCAGCGAGACGGCCACACCTGGCTGCTCCCCCGCAACAGCGCATTCGAGCCCATCGTCGGCGACCACGCACAGATCGTCGGCAAGGTCGTCGCCGTCCTGCGGTCGGTCTGACGGGCGCGCCAGCGGCTCCCGCGCCTCCCGGCACACGACGAAGCGCCGATCACCTCGAGGTGGTCGGCGCTTCGCCGTGTGTCGATCCGGGGCTCGGCGTCAGCGGCCGACACCCACGGGTGCGACATAGGGCGTGAGGCCGGCGACGTCACTGGGGTAGACCCGGGCGTGGACCCGGGTTCCCTCTTCTTCGTAGTCGGTGCTGACGATGCGCCCGGAATCGTGCAGATGCGAGACCACGTCGCCACGGTCGTACGGCACCAGCAGGTCGAGCTCGATCTCGGGTTCGGGCAACACGGCCGCGATGCGGTCGAGCAGTTCGTCGATGCCTTCACCCGTCCGAGCCGAGACGAAGACCGCCGTCGGTTCGAGCCCGAGCAGGACGAGACGCTGGTCGTCGTCGACGAGGTCGCTCTTGTTGAAGACGACGATCTCGGCGATGTCACGACCGTCGACCTCGGCGATGACGTCACGTACGGTGGCGAGCTGGGCGGCAGGGTCGGGGTGCGATCCGTCGACGACGTGCACGATCACGTCGGACGCCTCGACCTCTTCGAGCGTCGACCGGAACGCCTCGACCAGCTGGTGAGGCAGGTTGCGCACGAAACCGACGGTGTCCGCGTACGTGAAGGGACGACCATCCGCCGTCACGCTCTTGCGGACCGTCGCGTCGAGGGTGGCGAACAGCGCGTTCTCGACGAGGACGCCCGCGCTGGTGAGCCGGTTGAGCAGGCTGGACTTGCCCGCGTTGGTGTAGCCCGCGATGGCGACCGTGGGTACTTCGTTGCGGTCGCGGTTGGCCCGCTTGGCATCGCGTGCGGGCTTCATCTCTTTGATCTGCTTGCGAAGCCGGGCCATGCGGGTGTGGATGCGACGCCGGTCGAGCTCGATCTTGGTCTCACCGGGCCCGCGGCTGCCCATCCCGGCACCCGCGCCTCCGACTTGACCACCGGCCTGGCGCGACATCGACTCGCCCCATCCGCGGAGGCGCGGCAGGAGGTACTCGAGCTGGGCCAGTTCGACCTGCGCCTTGCCCTCGCGGCTCTTGGCGTGCTGACTGAAGATGTCGAGGATCACGGCGGTGCGGTCGATGACCTTCACCTTGACCACGTCTTCGAGGGCGCGCCGCTGGCTGGGGGCCAGTTCGGTGTCGGCGATGACGGTGTCGGCACCGAGCGCTGCGACCGTTCCCCGCAGCTCTTCGGCTTTGCCCTTGCCCAGGTAGGTGCTCGGGTCGGGATTCGGTCGTCGCTGCAGCAGCCCGTCGAGGACGACGGCGCCCGCCGTCTCGGCCAGGGCGGCGAGCTCACGCAGGGAGTTCTCTGCGTCGGACATCGACCCCTGCGAGTACACGCCGATGAGGACCACGTTCTCGAGGCGCAGTTGGCGGTACTCGACCTCGGTGACGTCCTGCAGTTCGGTCGAGAGGCCCGCGACGCGGCGGAGGGCCTGCCGGTCGTCGCGCTCCGACTGGTCACCGTCGGAGCCGCCGTCGTCGTGGAGCGAGCGGGTCTGGATGGCCTGGGCCGGCGAGAAGACGGTGTAGCCGGAGGCCCTCTGGGCCGCACGATCGAGGACGCGCGCGACGACGTCGTCGGGCTGGTCGTTCCGCTCGGAGTCGAACGGTGTCGTGGTGTGGTCTGTCATCGGGGTGATACTAACCCTTTCGGTGTACGGAGAGCAGGGAACGATGCCCCTGCGGATGTTCGGTAGGTTGGCGAGCATGGCCAGCGAGCACTACTTCTCACCCCAGCCCGGCAGCGCGGCCAAGCCCAGGACGATCGACGTCGTCCTGGCGGGCCGTGAATTGACGGTGACCACGGCCGCGGGAGTGTTCAGCCCGGGCCGCGTCGACCCGGGCACCTCTGTCCTGCTGGCGGGCACGCCGACGCCGCCGAGGGCGGGCCATCTGCTGGACGTCGGGTGCGGATGGGGGCCCATCACACTGAGCCTCGCGTTGTCGTCACCCGACGCGACGGTCTGGGCCGTCGACGTGAACGAGAGAGTGCTCGACCTCGTGCGCGCGAACGCACGGTCGATCGGCCTCGAGAACGTCAACGCCGTGACCCCCGACGATGTTCCCGCCGACCTGCGCTTCGCGACCATCTGGTCGAATCCGCCGATCCGGGTCGGCAAAGCCGAGCTGCACTCCTTGCTCGAACGGTGGCTCCCCCGACTCGACGTGGGATCGGACGCCTGGCTGGTCGTGCAGAAGAACCTGGGGGCCGACTCCCTGCAGCGCTGGATGAACGAGACCATGGCCGACGTCGTGGACGTGACCCGCGCCTCCACCAGCAAGGGATACCGGATCTTGCGCGCCGCGCGCCTCGCCGACGCCGACTGAGCGGACGCCCTCCGCAGGCCTCGACGTCGGCCCGGTCGGCCTCAGAGGTCGAGTGCGCCGGTGAAGACGAGTTCGGCCGGCCCGCTGAGCGAGACGTGCTCGCCGTCGTCGTGGTGGCTGATCGAGACGCCCACGACCCCGCCGGGAACCTCGACCAACCAGCCCTCGGGCGCCGAGGCGCCTGCCCAGTACCGCGTGGCCAGGGCCGCCGCTGCCGCGCCGGTGCCACAGGAGAGCGTCTCGCCGCTACCGCGTTCGTGGACCCGCATGCGGATGCGCCCCAGCCCGTCGACCACGAGCGGATCGGCGGGAACCACGAACTCGACGTTCGCCCCGCCGACCGGGGCCGGGTCGATGATCGGCACGTACGTCAGGTCGAGGCCGTCCAGTTCGTCGTCACCGGCGAGGGCCACCACCACGTGGGGGTTGCCGACCGAGATCGGAAGGCCCGGACGGGCGGCGTGCAGCTCGCGCGCCCGCACGACCGGGTCGTCGTCGCCGAGTCGCCAGGGGCCCAGGTCGACGCGGAAACCCGTGCCGTCGCGACGGACCTCACGTGCGCCGGCCCGCGTGCCGACGACGAGCACGTCGTCCTCGCCCAGCTGGACCAGCCCCCGCTCGAGGAGGTAGCGCGCGAAGACGCGGATGCCGTTGCCACACATCTCGGCCGGACTGCCGTCGGCGTTGTGGTAGTCCATGAACCATTCGGCGCGTGGCTCGGCCTCGAGCAGGTCCGCCTCGGTGGAGAGCGCCGCCGTACGGACTGCACGGATGACACCGTCGCCGCCCACCCCGAACCGCCGGTCGGCCAGGGCCCGGATCATGGCGGGCGTCAGGTCGGTGCCTGCGTCGGGATCGGTGAACAGGACGAAGTCGTTGCCGGTGCCCTGCCCCTTGGTGAACTGCAGCGTGGTGGTCACCCGAGGAGTCTAGCCACGGCCCGGTCGACGGCCTGGGCGTCGCCCGAGCGAGACCACTCGACGTCGTCGTACCGCCGGAACCAGCTCGCCTGACGGCGGGCGTACCGACGGGTGAGGGCCGCCGTGGCCTCGATCGCCTCGGCCTCGGCGAGTTCCCCCCGGATCTGGGCGACGGCCTGCGCGTAGCCGATCGCCCGGCCCGCCGTGACCCCCCGCTCGAGCCCCAGAGGAAGCAGACCCCGCACCTCGTCGACGAGACCGTCCCGCCACATCTGGTCGACGCGTCGGTCGAGACGTTCGACGAGCACGGGGCGTTCTTCCGCGACACCGAAGACGCTCGACGGGCGCCACGGCGACGACTTCTCGGGCAGGGTTCCCGAGAGCGGGCGCCCGGTGAGGTCGCCGACCTCGAGCGCCCGGACGAGACGCCGGGAGTTGGAACGACCGATCGAGGCGGCCGACGCCGGATCGCGCTCGTTCAACAGGTCGTACAGGGCCCCGGGTCCCCGCTCGTCGGCGATCATCTCGTACCGTCGACGGATCTGGGGGTCGGTGCCGGGGAACCGGAAGTCGAACAACACGCTCGAGACGTAGAGGCCTGACCCGCCGACGAGGACCGCCACCGCCCCGCGGGCCACGATGCCGTCGATCAGGGCCCGAGCCTCGCGCTGGTACCACTCGACGCTCGCCTCGTCGGTGACGTCGAGGACGTCGAGGAGATGGTGCGGGATGCCTCGTCGTTCGGCGGCCGGCAGTTTCGCCGTACCGACGTCCATTCCGCGGTAGAGCTGCATGGCGTCCGCGTTGACGATCTCGACGGCTTCGCCCCGGGCGGCCAGGGCCTCGGCGAGGTCGAGCGAGAACGCCGACTTGCCCGTGCCGGTCGCCCCGACGATCGCGACCAACACGTCAGCGGAGGTCGTCGGTCGTGCTGTAGATCGGTGTGGTCGCCACCCGCAGCGTGGGCAGCCCGAGGCTGACCCTCGCAGGCCGAGCCGAGGAGGCGCGGGTCGCGTCACCGGCGGACGGCACCCCGCACGAGGCGGCCTGCGCGGCGTCCCAGGCATCGCCCGCGCGGGTGCGACGGACCTCGTAGAGAGACCCGGGCCCGTGGACGGCATCGGCCAACAGGTAGAACGGTGCGGCGTCGGTGACGCGCACGCTGACGACGTCGCCGGGGCGCGGAACCGCGCCACCCGGCGGCACTTCGAAGTGGACGAGACGGCTGTCTTCCGCACGCCCCGAGAGACGGTGGGTCGAGGCGTCTTTTCGCCCCTCGTCGGTGGCCACGAGGACGTCGACGGCCCTTCCGACCTGTCGACGGTTCTCTTCGGCCGAGATGCGGTCCTGCAGGGCGGTCAGCCGCTCGAACCGTTCTTGCACGACGGCCTTCGGGATCTGGTCGGCCATCTCGCCCGCCGGAGTCCCGGGGCGCACGGAGTACTGGAAGGTGAACGCCGACGCGAACCGGGACCGCTCGACGACCCGGAGGGTCTCGGCGAAGTCCTCCTCGGTCTCACCCGGGAATCCGACGATGATGTCGGTGCTGATCGCGGCGTCGGGCATGGCCACGCGCACACGGTCGATGATGCCGAGGAACTTCTCGCTGCGGTAGCTGCGCCGCATGGCCCTCAGCACCCGGTCGGAACCCGACTGGAGGGGCATGTGCAGCTGGGGCATGACGGCAGGCGTCTCGGCCATCGCAGCGATCACGTCGTCGGTGAAGGACGCCGGGTGCGGGCTGGTGAACCGCACACGCTCGAGCCCGGGGATCGCACCGACGGCACGCAACAGCTTGCCGAAGGCGAGCCGATCGCCGAATTCGACACCGTACGAGTTGACGTTCTGCCCGAGCAGCGTCACCTCGACGGCACCGTCGTCGACCAGCGCCTGCACCTCGGCGAGGACGTCACCAGGGCGGCGGTCTTTCTCCTTGCCGCGGAGCGACGGCACGATGCAGAAGGTGCAGGTGTTGTTGCAACCCACCGAGATCGAGACCCAGCCGCTGTGGGTGGAGTCGCGCTTGGTCGGCAGCGTCGAAGGGAACACGTCGAGTGCCTCGAGGATCTCGAGCTGGGCCTCGTCGTTGTGACGCGCGCGCTCGAGGAGCGTGGGCAGGGCGCCCATGTTGTGCGTACCGAAGACCACGTCGACCCACGGCGCCTTGTCGAGGATGACGTCCTTGTCTTTCTGGGCGAGACACCCGCCGACGGCGATCTGCATGCCCTCGTGCTTCTTCTTCTGGCCGGCGAGCGTCCCCAGCGTCCCGTAGAGCTTCTTGTCGGCGTTCTCGCGCACCGCACAGGTGTTGATGACGACGATGTCGGCCTCGGCTCCGTCGGCCGGTACGTAACCGGCCGCCTCGAGCGAGCCGCTGAGACGCTCGGAGTCGTGGACGTTCATCTGGCACCCGAAGGTGCGGACCTCGTACGTACGGGCCGGGCCGTCGACGGTCGAGGGGATGGGGGTGGTGGCGACCGTCGTCATGGTGACTCAGTGTAGATCGCCGCCACCCCCGGGACGGTCACTCGAAGCGGACACCGCCGCGGCCGCTGCCACCACGGGGCAGGGCCTTCTCGATCGCACGACGGACGATCTCGGAGCGGTACCCCCGGCGCATCAGGTAGCCGTTGAGACGACGTTCGGCCGTCTCGCGGTCGAGGCCGCGCAACGACCCTGCACGTTTGCGGGCCCACTCGTCGGCACGCTCTTGCTCTTCGTCGTCGTCCGTGTCGGACAGCGCCTCGTCGATGATGGACGGGTCGATGCCCCGGGCGCGGAGTTCGGACGTGACAGCGCCCCGGCCGAGACCCTTGCGCTCTTGCTTGGACCTGATCAGGGTGGCGGCCAGTTCGGTGTCGTCGAGGAGACCGACCCGCTCGAGACGGGCGATCTCGTCCGCCACGACCGATTCGTCGAGGTCACGGGAGAGGAGCAGCTTCTCCATCTCGTGAGACGACACTCCCCGGCGCGAAAGGGCGTGCAAGCTGACGTTCTCGGCGCGTCGCTGCTGCGCTTCGAGGTCTTCGGGCCCGTCGGCGGATTGGTCGTCGAAGCCGGTCGCCTTGGGCCGGCCGGCAGCCCCCGCCCGAGAACCTCGGGCGGACGGATGGTCGCCCTCCGAGGCCACGGATGTCACACCGCCGGCCCAATGAGAGCTGATGGCCGTCAGGACGGCCTCGGAACCGCTCGTCGTCTGATCGGTGGCCTCGCTATCGGTCGTCGCCTCGGGAACCGATGCACCGCTCATCGCGCCGAAGAGAGGCGTGACGGGGGCGAGCCGCCCGGTGTCGACACCGTCGTCAGACGGACCCGACACCGGGGCGTCGTCGTCGCGCGAGGTCATGCGCCCTTTCGAGCGGCGATCTTCGCCTCGATCGATTCGACGGGTGCCTCGACGGGCTTGGCACCGCCGACTCCGAGCTTGGCGAGGATCTTCTGCTCGATCTCTTGCGCGATGGCGGCGTTCTTGATGAGGAAGTTGCGCGAGTTCTCTTTGCCCTGGCCGAGTTGGTCGCCGTCGTAGGTGTACCATGCACCCGACTTGCGGACGATGCCGTGCTCGACACCGAAGTCGATCAGGCTGCCCTCGCGCGAGATGCCCACACCGTAGAGGATGTCGAACTCGGCCTGCTTGAAGGGCGGCGCCATCTTGTTCTTGACGACCTTGACGCGGGTGCGGTTGCCGACCGCGTCGGTACCGTCTTTCAGCGTCTCGATGCGCCGGATGTCGAGGCGGACGGACGCGTAGAACTTGAGCGCCTTACCACCGGCCGTCGTCTCGGGGCTACCGAAGAAGACACCGATCTTCTCCCGCAGCTGGTTGATGAAGATCATGGTCGTGCCGGTCTGGCTGAGCCCACCGGTCAACTTGCGCAACGCCTGAGACATGAGTCGGGCCTGCAGGCCGACGTGCGAGTCACCCATCTCGCCCTCGATCTCGGCACGCGGCACGAGGGCGGCGACCGAGTCGATGACGACGAGGTCGATCGACCCCGAGCGGACGAGCATGTCGGCGATCTCGAGCGCCTGCTCACCGGTGTCGGGCTGCGACACCAGCAGGGCGTCGATGTCGACGCCGAGCTTCTTGGCGTACTCGGGGTCGAGAGCGTGCTCGGCGTCGATGAAGGCGGCGATGCCGCCGTTGCGCTGCGCGTTGGCGATGGCGTGCAGGGTCAGGGTCGTCTTACCCGACGACTCGGGACCGTAGATCTCGACGATGCGGCCGCGGGGGATGCCACCGATGCCGAGAGCGACGTCGAGGGCGATCGAGCCGGTCGGGATCACCGCCACGGGAGCACGCTCGTCGCTGCCGAGGCGCATGACGGCGCCCTTGCCGAACTGTCGGTCGATCTGGGCGAGAGCCGTCTCGAGGGCCTTCTCGCGGTTTTCGGCTGAGGGCATGTCGTTCTCCTTCGTGGTGGTCGTCCGTGCGCCTGTAGGCTGTCGCGTCGACGTCGACCGGTGGTGCAAGGTCGTCGTCGCTACGACAAGGCTGGTGTCGCCGGCATGTGCCGGTGACGCGGGACGTCGATGCGAGAAACGCTACGGGCCACCCCCGACATCGCGGTGGCGGTGACGGCCCGACGTGCAGAACTCGTTCGTCGACGTCCTTGTGGAGGACGCTACCACCCGTCCGAACACGTGTTCGACCCATCGCTCCCGGCGTGTCGAACACACGCGCGAGCGAGCGGCACCTCAGCTCGTCGGTTCGGGCAACCCGACACCGTAGCGACGGGACACCGGGACGCCCTCGGCCTCGCAGAGAGCGAGCCACACATCGCGGGGCGGTTCTCCCTGGGCGATCGCCTGGTCGGCGGTCCGGTCACCGAGGGACTGGATGACGAGATCCCGGGTGATCACTCGGCCGTAGGCGTCACCGAACTCGTCCTCGACGGCTCGGGCGAACTCGCTCTTGCGCATCAGACGAGCGTACCCCGGACGACGAACGCCCCCGGCGTGAGCCGGGGGCGTTCGGAAGGACGTCGGACGGTCAGCGGACCGCGAGGTCGGAGTCGAACTCGGCGACGAGGTCGTCCGGCAGGGTGTCGGGGATCGGGTTGAGCCCCTCTATGACGGCCATGCGGTCGCCGACCTCGCGCATGATCACCGAGATGGGGGTCTCGAGGGCGTCGGCGACGGACGCGAGGATCTCCGAGCTCGCCTCTTTCTGACCCCGCTCCACCTCGCTGAGGTACCCGAGGGCGACGCTGGCCTTGCTCGCGACCTGGCGGAGCGTGCGGCCCTTCTGCAGGCGGAAGTCACGAAGGACGTCGCCGATTTCTTGACGTACCAGGACCATGGGGACCCTCCTTCGGGGACGACCCATCTGACGGGATGGTTGCAGATGGGGGACGACTTGTGGTGCTCGGACCGACTGACCACGACTGTAGCCATCGGGGACTGTGCACCTGTTGTGAACTCTGGAGATGTAACGAGACCGAAACGCCCGCTATTCCCTCGTCTCGACCAGCCATCGGTCGAGTACTGCCAGGGATTCGGAGACCGTGGCGTTTCGGATGGCCTGTCGGTCGCCCGTGAGCGAGAGCGAGACGACGAGGACGTCGCCGGGTACGGCCAGACCGACGAAGACCGTACCGGGTTCGTGTCCCCCCTGCGGGTCGGGGCCGGCGACGCCGGTCGTCGCGAGGCCGATGTCGGCCGACCCCCCGTCGATCGCCAGCCGGTCACGGACTCCGGTGGCCATCGACGCTGCCACATCCGGGTGGACCGGCCCGTGGCGCGCCAACAGCCCTGCATCGACGCCCAGCAGCGTGTGCTTGAGCTCGGTCTGATAGGCGACCACCCCACCACGGACGACGGCCGAGGCACCGGGCACGGACACGAGTTCGGAGACCAGGGCACCGCCGGTGAGGGACTCGGCGACGGCGACCGTCAGACGCCTGCGCGTCAGCGCGGCGACGAGGTCGAAGGCCAGCGTCACGCGCCGGCCTTGCCGTGCTTCAGCGCCACGCGCATGTAGTCGGCCCCGGAGACGAGGGTGGCGACCGTGGCCGCGGTCATGAGCACACCGTTGACCCAGTGCATCCCCTCGCCGACGACGTTCCAGAGGGGAAAGAGTGCCAGGGTCACCGCGACCGCTTGCAGCACCGTCTTGATCTTGCCGCCGCGGGACGCCGGGATCACCCGATCACGCAGGACGGCGAAGCGGTAGACGGTGATGCCGATCTCACGGACGAGGATGAGCGCGGTGACCCACCATGGCAGCTCGCCGAGGATGGTGAGCGAGACGAGCGCTCCGCCGATCAACACCTTGTCGGCGATCGGATCGACGATCTTGCCGAAGTCGGTCACGAGGTCGAGGCCACGGGCCAGCATGCCGTCGAGGCTGTCGGTCAGGATCGCCACGACGAACAACGCAGCGGCCCAGACACGGAGCGAACCGTCCGCCCCGTCGTCGATCAGCAACCATGCGATGAACAACGGGGCCATGAGGATGCGGACGACCGTGATGACGTTCGCGATGTTGCCGGTGCTGGCCGGCCCGGGCCCCTTCGACGCCACGCGTCCGCGGAACGAGAAGGCCGAGCGCGGGGAGGTCGAGGCGGAGGCGTCGTCGTGGCTCATGGTCTACTCCCTGCCCGTCAGGTGCCAGGCGTCTTCGCTTCCGGCGTCGTCGTCTTCCGCGTACCCGCGGGTCATGGCCTCGACGGGGTCGCCGTCGTAGTCGCCGGCGTCGGCCCGCGTGGCGGAGGCAGAACCCGAGGAGGTGCGACCGACGCCGGTCTCGGTGGCAGCGTCACCGCCGCGCAGCTTCGCAAGCACGCCCGGGAGCTGCTCGGTCGTGACGAGCACGTCGCGAGCCTTCGACCCTTCGGACGGCCCGACGATGTCGCGCGATTCCATGAGGTCCATGAGGCGGCCGGCCTTGGCGAAGCCGACCCGGAGCTTGCGCTGGAGCATCGAAGTCGAACCGAACTGCGTGCTGACGACGAGTTCGGCGGCCGCGAGGAGCAACTCGAGGTCGTCACCGATGTCGCCGTCGATGTCGCGCTTCTCGACCACCGCGGCGACGTCGGGGCGGTAGTCGGGACGAGCCTGGCGGGTGACGTGGGCGACGACCTGGGCGATCTCGTTCTCCTGCACCCAGGCCCCCTGCACGCGCATGGCCTTGGAGGCACCCATGGGCAGGAACAGCCCGTCGCCCTGTCCGATGAGCTTGTCGGCCCCGGGCTGGTCGAGGATGACCCGGGAGTCGGTGACGCTCGAGACGGCGAAGGCGAACCGCGAGGGGACGTTGGCCTTGATCAGACCGGTCACGACGTCGACCGAAGGACGTTGTGTCGCGAGGACCAGGTGGATTCCCGAGGCACGCGCGAGCTGGGTGATGCGGACGATGCTGTCCTCGACGTCGCGCGGAGCGACCATCATGAGGTCGGCCAACTCGTCGACCACCACGAGGAGGTAGGGATAGGGCTTGAGCTTGCGTTGGCTACCGGCCGGGAGGACGATCTCGCCGCCGACGACGGCACGGTTGAAGTCGTCGATGTGACGGAAGCCGAAGCTGGCGAGGTCGTCGTACCTCATGTCCATCTCTTTGACCACCCACTGCAGGGCCTCGGCGGCCTTCTTGGGGTTCGTGATGATGGGCGTGATCAGATGCGGTACGCCCGCGTAGATCGAGAGTTCGACCCGCTTCGGGTCGATCAGCACCATGCGCACGTCGGTCGGCTTGGCCCGCATCAGCAACGAGGTGATCATCGAGTTGATGAAGCTCGACTTGCCCGAACCTGTGGCCCCGGCGACGAGGAGGTGGGGCATCTTGGCCAGGTTGGCCACGACGTAGCCGCCCTCGACGTCCTTGCCGACGCCGATGGTGAGCGGGTGCACGCTCTTGCTCGCCGCCGAGGACCGCAGGACGTCGCCGAGGGCGACGATCTCTTTGTCGGTGTTGGGGATCTCGACACCGATGGCGCTCTTGCCGGGGATCGGCGACAGGATGCGGACCTCGTTGGAGGCCACCGCGTAGGCCAGGTTCTTGGTCAGGGCGGTGACCCGCTCGACCTTGACGCCGGGGCCGAGTTCGATCTCGTAGCGCGTGACGGTCGGACCGCGCTTGAGGCCGGTCACCTTGGCGTCGACGTTGAACTGGTCGAGCACCTGGCTGATGGCGGCCACGATCGCGTCGTTGGCCTCGCTGCGCGCCTTGGCGGGCTCACCGACCGACAGGCTCGAGGCGGCGGGGAGACGGTAGGGGGCGCTCTCGGCACCGTCGTCCACCTCGTCGAGCGAGGGCGGGGCTGCCTCGTCGGGATCGACCGCGAGGAAGTCGGCGGCGGCGTCGCTCTCGCCGACGGGTTCGGTCGGCACCACCGGGAGGACCGTCGTCGACGCGGTCGCCTGGATGGGCGGGACGTCGAACCCCTGGGCGCGGACGGCGTCCTCGGCTCGATCGAGGTCACCGAGGAGGTCAGCCGAGAAGACGTCGGTCGGAGCCGTGGGTGGGACGGCGGCCCCGGCGGCACCGGCCGCCGCAGCTCCGGCCGCCGCAGCACCACCCGCCTCGTCGGGGCTCGGTTCGAACGCCGGCTTCTTGCGACGACGCCGCCCGAGCGTCTCGGTGGCGGAGGTCTCTTCCGCTTTCACGAGCGGGGTGTCGTACGCCGGGTCGTCTTCGCGTTGGTCTTTGTTGCGCCGCCACCAGGGCAGCGACTCGGACTCGGCCAGGTCGACGAGGTCGGCATCACCGTCGGCCCCGGCCGCCCCCGAGGTCGTCTCGCCGAAGAGGTAGGAGTACAGCTCGCCGAGCCGTCGGTGGATGCGGTTCGGCGGGGTCTTGGTGATGATGAGCAGCGAGAACGCCAGCAGGATGACGACCAGAGGAACCGCGACCCATTCGGTGGCGAGGGCGACGAGCCAGGACGCGACGACCCAGCCCAGCACGCCGCCACCCGTGGCGAGGGCACGGAGCCCTGCTGCGGCTTCGGGTTGCCCGCCGAAGATGTGACACAGGGCGCTGATCGAGACGATCGAGAGGCCGAGCCCGATGCCGATGCGGGTGTTGTCGTGTACGGACGCCGGGTGCCGGAAGAGCCAGCCCGCGAAGAGGATCATGATGACCGGAAGGGCGTAGGCGACGCGTCCCACGAGCCCGCCGAACGTGTACGCGTCGAATCCGATCGCGACGGGACTGGTCGGGTTCAGCCACTCGACGACCGCCCCGGCGATCGCGAGCAGGACGAGCAGGAACGGCACGCCGTCTCGTCGCTCGTCTTTCGCCAAGGACTCCTTGCCGAGGAGCCGGAACGCGCCGCCGGTCAGGTGTGCGAGCCCCGTCCACGCCGCCACGAGCGGCCCGGGCCCCTCGCGGACCGGGTCGGGTTGGCGGGGTGCGGGCAGCTTCTTGGTCGCCTTCGTGGCGCCGGAGGTCTGCGACGCTCGCGACGACGAACGCGCGCGCGCAGTCGACTTGGTGGGCGTGGCCATGGGCTCCAAGGTACCTCTCAGCACCGACAGCGGCTGGAGGTGCTCCGGTGTGTGTCAGTAGCGGATGGCGTCGATCACCTTCACACGGATCGCCACGAGAGCCGGGAGCAGGCCGGCCACCGCCCCGATCGCCGTGGCCGACGCCAGACCGACCAGAGCTGCCTCGACGGGGAACGGGGGGAGGTCGCTGACGGCGCCCTGGGCGATGAAGCCCTGCACCGTCGGGTTCTCGACGACGAGGACGGCCACCATCACGCCCACGGCTCCCGCCACGACCGTGCCGACGACGCTCTCGAGCATGACCGAGAAGAAGACCCGGGGAGCCGTGGCCCCGAAGGACCGACGCACGCCGATCTCGCGGATGCGCTGGCGGACGGTCACGAGCGCGATGTTGACGAGGCCGAGACCGCCGAGCAGCAACACCAGCACGCCGACCCCCGTGATGATCAACTTGATCGGACCGAACGGGTCGGCGTCCCCGCCCGCGGCGTAGTCCTGCCGCGAGACGTCGACCTGCACGTCGTCGCCGAGGGTGGCCCCCATGTCGGACGCCACCTGGGCGCTCAGCGCGTCGCTGGTCTCGGGCGGCAGCCACATCTCGTACTGCGGGGTCTCGACGCCGTAGCTCGCCAGGGCGAGGTCGTAGTCGGGTATCGGCAGCAGGTACATCTGCGGGCCGTCGAACTCGGACGAGGCCGAGACTCCCGTCACGACGAGCGTGACGGAGTCGGCCCCCCGGACGAGCAGGGTCGGATGGGACGACAACGGCGGGGAGCCCAGCTGCCGCCAGAGCACCTCGTTGACGATGACGGGCGGCGCGAGACGGGACGCGTCGGCGTCGGTGAACCACGAACCGTCGGTCATGACGACCCGGTGCATCTCTCCGTAGGGGACGTCGACCGTGACGTCCGCCACCTCCGTGACCCCCTCCGGCAACTGCACGGCGCGGTTGCCGTAGACGACGCGACTGGTCTGCTCGATCCCGTAGCGTGCCGTCGTCGTGGCGAACGCGTCCTCGATCGCCTCGGTGCTCGGTGAGGTGGTTCCGTTCGAATACGCATTGACGTAGTAGTTCGCGGGGCGCCCGCCGAACCGCTCGGCGCTCTCGCGCGACGACTGCTCGGCGAGCCCACCGAGGGCGACCACGCCGGTCAAGGCCGCGACGGCGACGGCCACCCCGATCAGGCTGAGCAGCACGCGCAGCTTGTTGACGCGGAGTTCGGCCCAGGCCTCGGCGAAGGCCCCCACCACGTCGGCAACCGCGCGCTTCACGCGTCGACCTCGTCCCGGAGGGGAGACGTCGACGCGGCAGGTGACGATCTCGGTGTCGGCGCCCCGAGGGCCGCGTCGACAGACGTCGAGAGGACGCCGGCGTCGAGCTGGTAGTGCCTCGACGCGCGGGCGGCGACCGCGAGATCGTGGGTGATCGTCACCAGGGCGGCCTCGTTCTCGGTCGCGATGCCGTCGAGCAGCGTCATCACCCCGGCGCCGGTCTCGACGTCGAGCGCACCGGTGGGTTCGTCGGCGAGGATGACGCGCGGCCGGCGGACGAGCGACCGGGCGATCGCCACCCGCTGCTGTTCGCCGCCCGACAGGCGATGGGGCATGGAGTCGGCCCGGTGACCGAGACCCACGCGCTCCAGCATCTCGCCCGCGATGGACCGGCGACGCCAGAACTCGGAACCCGAGGAGTAGAGCAGCGGGGTCATGACGTTCTCGAGAGCCGAGCGCCCCTGCAGCAGGTTGAACTGCTGGAAGATGAATCCGACCTGGGCTCCCCTCAGCCGATCGCGCCGACCGCGCCGGATCGAGCGCACGTCGACGTCGTCGAACCAGTGCGTCCCCGTCGTGGGCTCGTCGAGGAGCCCGAGGATGTTGAGCAACGTCGACTTGCCCGACCCCGAGCGCCCCACGATGCTGACGTGCTCGCCCGCATCCACCTCGAGGTCGACGCCCGTGAGGATGTCGAGGGTCTGGTCGTCGGCGAGGGGCACCGTCTTGGTGACCGCCTCGAGCCTGATCAGGGCCATCAGCTGCAGAGGTCCGCGCCCGTGGCGGGGTCGACGCAGTCACCCTGCGGCGCCGCGGCGGCGCCCGGGACGAACTCGAGCACCAGGTCGCCCTCTACCAGGCCGCCGGTGACCTCGACGATCGTGCCGTCGTTGATGCCGAGCGTGACGTCCCGCTTCTCGGTGGAGCCGTCCGCCCCGACGACCGAGACGACGCCTTTCCCGGCCGCGCCCTCGACGGCGGTGAGGGGCACGGTGAGGACGTCGGTGGCGACGCCGGCCGGGATGGTCAGCTCGGCGGCGAGTCCGCTGAAGACGGTGACGTCCCCCGGGACGACGCAGGAGACGCTCTGGCCCGACGAGTCCCCCGTCGACGTGGAGGCGTCACCGCCGGCGTCCGGCCCGGTGGACGACGAGGTGCTCCCCCCGACGGTGAGCGCCGTGCACGGGAACGGCGCCGGCCCCCCGGTGATGGCGACGGACCCCTCGGCCGGCCGACTGACGAGACGGTACAGCTGGTCCGCAGCGAGGGACCCCGTCACGTGGAACGTGGGAGGCGCGACCTGCGCGACCGCGTCACCCACGACGACCGTCTGGTCCTTGATCACGGCGACCGAGGTGATCGTTCCGGCCACGGGGGCCGTGATGACGGCCGTCTTCACGATCGGCTTGCGCTCGGTCACTGTGCCGTCGTCGGCCACGAGGGGCTCTTGCGGCGTCTCGGACCGGAGCGTCGCGAGCCGGTCGCCCGCGGCGACCACCTGCCCCTTGACGACGTCGACGCCGGTGACCGTACCCGCGAGCGTCGCGGGCACCGGAGCCGCCGGGTCGGCGACCACGGTCGCGTCGACCACCACGTCGTTGGTGATGGTGCCGACGGCCACCTCGATCTGCGGTTCGACGAGCTCTCCAGTGGGGAAGGCGACGGTGTCGTCACCGGCCGCCGGGGCCGCGAAGAACGCGAGTTTGACGAGTGCCACCGCGATGGCGACGAAGATCAAGATGCGCAGGATCGGGAAGACCCAGACTTTGGCGATGCGCACGGTTACCCCCGGTCGATGTACTGACGTGTCAGACGTCACCGTAGCGAGGCCCAGGGCGTCACCGCCTCACCCCGGAGGATGATCGGGAGCATGAGATCTCCTCCCCGGGGATCAGGAGGCCCGCGACCGGCCCGCGGGACGACGACGGCCCGCGGGGTCTCCCCCGCGGGCCGTCGTCGTGAACTCGTGGCTCAGGCGCTGATGACCACCGGCACGATCATCGGACGACGACGGTGCTGCGTGTTCACCCACCGGCCGACCGTGCGACGCACGACCTGGCTGAAGGCGTGCGTGTCGCGGGTGCCGTTCTCCGCGGCCTCGGTGAGGGCGGCGATGATCTTGGGCTTGACGTCGTCGAACACCCGCTCGTCTTCGGCGAAGCCCCGCGACTGGATCTCGGGACCGACCACGACCCGGCCCGTCGACGCGTCCATGGCGATGAAGACCGAGATGAAGCCTTCTTCGCTGAGGATGCGGCGGTCTTTCAGATCGGCGTCGGTGATCTCGCCGACGGTCGAGCCGTCGACGTAGACGTAGCCGATGTCGAGCTGGCCGACGACCTCGGCGACGCCGTCGCGCAGGTCGACGACGATGCCGTCCTCGCCGAGGATGGTGTTCTTCTGCGGCACACCGGTCCGCACCGCCAACGCCGCGTTGGCGTAGAGGTGGCGGTGCTCGCCGTGGACCGGCATCACGTTCTTCGGCCGCAGGATGTTGTAGCAGTACAGCAACTCGCCGGCCGAGGCGTGCCCCGAGACGTGCACCTTGGCGTTTCCCTTGTGGACGACCTTGGCCCCGAGCTTCGTGAGGCCGTCGATGACGCGGTAGACCGCGTTCTCGTTGCCCGGGATAAGGCTCGACGCGAGGATGATCGTGTCGTCCGCGCCGATCTCGATCTGGTGCTCGAGGTTCGCCATGCGGGCGAGGACGGCCATCGGCTCGCCCTGCGACCCGGTGCTCATGTAGACGATGCGGTCGTCGGGGAGGTCTTTGGCCTTCTTGGCGTCGATCAGGACGCCGTCCGGCACCTTCAGGTACCCCAGGTCGGCCGCGATGCCCATGTTGCGCACCATCGAGCGCCCCATGAAGGCGACGCGGCGGCCGTTGGCGTGGGCCGCGTCGAGCACCTGCTGGACGCGGTGCACGTGGCTCGAGAAGCTCGCGACGACCACGCGGCGGGGAGCCCGGCGGATCACGTCGTCGAGCACGGGCCCGATGTCCCGCTCGAGCGCGGTGAACCCGGGCACGTCGGCGTTCGTCGAGTCGGGCAGGAACAGGTCGACGCCCTCTTCACCGAGGCGGGCGAACGCCCGCAGGTCGGTGATGCGGTCGTCGAGCGGCAGCTGGTCCATCTTGAAGTCGCCGGTGTGGAGCACGGTGCCCGCCGAGGTGCGGATGGCGACGGCGAGGGCGTCCGGGATCGAGTGGTTGACCGCGATGAACTCGAGGTCGTACGGCCCGAGCGACTCACGCCCGCCCTCTTTGACGGCGAGGGTGTAGGGCGTGATGCGGTGCTCTTTGAGCTTCGCCTCGATCAGCGCGAGCGTCAGCTGCGAGCCGATGAGCGGGATGTCCTTGCGGAGGCGCAGCAGGTAGGGCACGGCACCGATGTGGTCCTCGTGCCCGTGCGTGAGCACGACGGCCAGGATGTCGTCGAGGCGATCGCGGATGGGCGAGAAGTCGGGCAGGATCAGGTCGACCCCGGGCTGGTGCTCTTCGGGGAAGAGCACGCCGCAGTCGACGATCAGCAGCTTGCCGTCGATCTCGTAGACCGTCATGTTGCGGCCGATCTCGCCGAGACCGCCGACGGGGATCACGCGGAGCGTCCCCGGGGCGAGGTCTCGGGGAGCGTGGATTGTCGTGGGCATCTGTTCCTTCGGTTGGTGTGGGGCTCGTGCCCCGGTGTGCGGGAGGTCTGGGTCCGACGTCGTCGTCGGCGGGGATCAGGAGGTCAGCGTGTGGTGCCGTGCACCTTGGGCAGCGCACCGCCGGCGGCCGCGTTGCGGTCGGGCCGGAAACGGCTGAGGTCGAGGCCGGGGATGGACCCGACGTGCGACAGCTCGTCTTCGATGAGAGCGGCCTCGCTGTCTTCCGGGCCGACCAGGGGCAGGCGCACCCGGGGGCTCGAGATGCGACCGAGGCCGTGCAGGATGTACTTCGCGGCGACGGTGCCCGGCACGTGGGTCATGACGGCGCGGACGAGGGGCTCGAGCATCTGGTGCGCCTCGGTCGCCGTGTGCAGGTCGCCGGCGTTCACGGCGTCGACGATGGTGCGGTACGGGGCTGCGGCGATGTTCGCGGTGACGCCGATGAGGCCCGAGGCGCCGATGGCGAGGTGCGGCAGGACGTTCGCGTCATCGCCCGAGAAGTACAGCAGGTCGGTCTGGTTCAGGACACGGCTGACCTCGGCGAAGTCGCCCTTGGCGTCCTTCACCGCGACGATGTTGGGGTGCTTGGCGGCCCGGAGCAGGGTCTCGTACTTGATCGGGATGCCGGTGCGCCCGGGGATGTCGTACAGGATGACCGGCAGGTCGGTCGCGTCGGCGATCATGCGGAAATGCGTCAGCACACCGGCCTGCGTGGGCTTGTTGTAGTAAGGGGTGACGATCATGACGCCGTCGGCGCCGGCCTTCTCGCTGGCCTTGTAGAGCTGGATGGCGTGCGCGGTCTCGTTGGACCCGCCACCCGTGATGATCTTGGCCCGCCCGGCGGCCACCGACTTGCCCACCTCGACGAGACGGAGCTTCTCGGGGTCGGTCAGGGTGCTGGTCTCGCCCGTGGTGCCGGTGACGACGATGCCGTCGGCGCCGGCGGTGATGCAGTCGTCGATGTGCTTCTCGACGGCCGGCCAGTCGACCTCGCCGTCAGCGGTGAACGGCGTCACGAGGGCGACGAGGACCTGACCGAAGGGGTTGCTGATGTTCGACACGCCCTCCAGCGTACTGTCTCGCGTCGGGACCGACCTCCCGCGCCGCGTCCGACGCCCCGGTCAGGAGGCGCGGGTCGCGTCGGCGAGGACGGCCGTCAGGGGGCGACGCGCCCGTTCGCCCCGAACGCCGCGTAGGTGAGGGGCATGAGCTCGGCCCAGAGGTCTTCCATCTTCTCGGCGCACATCTCGATCTCACGCTGCGGGAAGGACGGGAAATGGGTGCCCTCGCGCTTGGTCCGGAGGCTGAGGAAGTTCATCAGGGACCGGGCGTTCACGGTCACGTACATCGACGAGTAGATGTTCAACGGCAGCACGATGCGCGCGACCTCGCGGGCGATGCCGGCGTCGAGCATGCGCTGGTAGGCCTCGAACGCCTGCACCGACGCGGCGCGGGTGGCCTCGTCGACCAGGGCGGACTGCTCGGGCGTGCCGGGCAGGAAGTCGTAGGCGCCGGGCTTGCCCACCTGCTGCAGGTTGCGGGTGGGGGCGGGCACGTAGAAGACGGGGTTGAGCTCGCGGTAACGACCGCTCTCTTCGTTGTAGCTCGCCATGCGGTGACGCATGAACTCGCGGAAGACGAAGATCGGCGCCTGCACGTAGAAGGTCATCGAGTTGTGCTCGAACGGCGAGCCGTGGCGGTCGCGCATCAGGTAGTTGATGAGACCGGCGCCCTTGGTCGCCTGGGCACCGTCGGCCGACGCCTGGGCGCCGTCGAGGGTCAACTCGCCCATGGTGGAGACCCGGGCGGCGAACAGCACGTCGGAGTCGTGGGCGCTCGAGCGGACCAGCTCGACGGTGACGTCGGAGCGGAACTCGGGGGTCTTGGCGGAGGGCACGGCGGGGGTGGCTTCGGTCTCGGGCACGGCGTCGACTCTACCTCGCAGGACCCTCCCGACGGGAAGCACCTCGGGCACCGGCGGACGCTCCCCCAGCGGGCCGGATTACGGTGGCCCCATGACCGACGCACTCACCGTCCTGATCTCCGGCGCCAGCGGCATGATCGGCACCGAACTGACCCGCCAGCTGCGCGAGGCAGGCCACCGTCCGCTCTCGTTGGTGCGTCATGAACCCCGAGCGGAGGACGAGTACACCTGGGTGCCGAGTGCCGGCATCGTCGACCACGACCTGATCGCCCGCGCGGACGCCGTCGTGAACCTGGCCGGCGCCTCCTTGGGTCGTCTGCCCTGGACGGCCGGCTACAAGCGCGACATCCTCGAGTCGCGCCTGGCCGCGACGTCGACGCTCGTCGACGGCATGGCGGCGGCCTCGACACCACCCGCGACGTTCCTCAGCGGCTCGGCCGTCGGCGTCTACGGCGACCGTCCGGGCGAACGATTGACCGAGTCGAGCGGCCGGGGTGAGGGATTCCTCAGCGACGTCGTCGTCGCCTGGGAGGCCGCCGCCGAGAAGGCCCCCGAGGCCACACGCGTCGTGACGTTGCGGACCGGCATCGTGATCGGACCCGGAGGAGGCGCGCTCAAGCCCCTGCTGCCGCTCACCAAGCTGGGCCTCGGCTCGCGACTGGGCACCGGCGACCAGTTCTGGCCGTGGATCAGCCTGCACGACGAGGCCGCCGCGATCGTGCACCTGCTCACGTCGGCCGTGTCGGGTCCCGTGAACCTGGTCGGGCCCACGCCGGCGACGAGTGACCTGATCACGCGGACCCTGGCGTCCGACCTGCACCGTCCCTACCTGCTGGGCGTGCCCGAGGTCGTCATCTCGACCGCCATGCAGGAGGCCGGGCGCGAGATGCTGCTGCCCAGCCAGCAGGTCGTCCCCGAAGCGCTCGAGCGCGACGGATTCGTGTTCGAGCACCGCACGGTCGAGGACGCACTGTCGGCGTTCGTCGACGCGCTCTGACCATTCGCTCGACCCGGACCGGCGAGATCAGCCGGCCGTCTCGCGCCGGAGCTTGATGGCCCAGCGCAGGGCTTGGCGTGCCCGTCGGCGGTCGCCGCAGGCGTCGTAGGCCAGGCCGAGCCGGAACCACGACCGCCAGTCGTCGGGGGCCGCCTCGACGGCTGCCTTGTAGGCCGGGAACGCGGCGTCCGCCGCCTCCCGCTCGTACCGACCGGAGGTGCGGCGCGGCAGGTCGTCGACCGGCAGCTCGCCCTCGTCCGCGAGTTGTCGGACGATCTGCTGCGTGCGGAGACCGAAGCGCAGTTCAGCCACGAGGGCGAAGAGCCCCAGGAGGGGAAGGACGAGCAGGGCGACGCCGAGCGCGATCGCCACCGGCTCGCCGGTCGACAGGAACAGCACGGCTCGTTGACCGACCAGCACGACGTAGAGCAGCAGGAGCAGCGCCATGAGGAGCGCTGCGGTACGCCCCTTCACGACTCGAGGGGCAGGACGGCGTCCAGGCCCACCACGACTCCGGTGACGCCGGGGGCGGCCTCGATGGCGACGCGGAGCCCCTGCTCGTAGGCGCGTTGCGAGAGCGTGTCGTGCGTGAGCGTGAGGGTCTCGCCCTCTCCGCCGAAGACGACCTCCTGCTTCGCGACGATGCCGCGCAGGCGCATGCTGTGCACCGGCACGCTCGCCACCTGCTGCCCCCTGGCCCGCTGGTCGGCGTGCGGCGCCGACACCGGGCCGAGGTCACGACGGGCCTCGGCGATGAGTTCGGCCGTACGGACGGCCGTGCCCGAGGGCGAGTCGACCTTGCCCTGGTGGTGCGCCTCGACGATCTCGACGGACTCGTAGAAACGCGCCGCGAGGGTGGCGAACCGTGTCGCGAGGACCGAACCGATCGAGAAGTTCGGCACCACCAGGACGCCAGGACCACCCGCGTCGGCGACGACCGTCGTGAGACGGGCCAACCGTTCGGCGTTGTAGCCCGAGGTGCCGACGAGCACCGGGATGCCCGCCCGGACGACGTGCTCGACGATCCCCGGGCTGACGGCCGGGTGCGTGACGTCGACGACGAGGTCGGCGCCGAGGACGTCGTCGAGGTCGTCACGGGACGAGAGACCGGCGTGGAGCTCGAGGCCCGGGGTGCGCTCGACGAGGTCGACGATGAACGAGCCGAGGGTGCCGGTGGCTCCCACCACGGCGATGCGCGAAGTCATGCCGTCCAATCTACCGGGGGCACCCGGACCGACGAGGGCGGTACCCCGACCTAACATGGAGGGCATGCCCCGGTTCCGCGAGACGAGCGTCTCCTCCCCCGATGCCGCCTCCCTCCTGACCGAGTACTTCACCGAGCGCGAGACCACGTTCCCCTCGGCACAGGGCAGCTACACGACGACCCTGCCCGACGCCACGGCCTTCGTGCCCCCGGGCGGCGCGTTCGTCGTCGTCGACGGCGAACCGGCGGGCTCGGACCCCGGCCGGGCCGCCGAGCCGGCCGCGTGCGGCGGCATCCGACTCATCGCGCCCTCGGCCTCGGGGGCCGTGCGGTACGAGGTCAAGCACCTCTACGTGCGTCCCGCCGGTCGGGGGCAGGGCCTCGGTCGGGCGCTGCTCGACGAGCTCGAACGTCGGGCCTCCGCGTTCGGTGCCGACGAGATCGTCCTCGACACCAACGACAGCCTGGCAGCTGCCGGAGGGTTGTACCGCAGCGCGGGGTACGTGACGATCGAGCCCTACAACGCGAACCCGAACGCGACGACCTGGTACGGCAAGACCGTCCGGGCAGAGACCCCGCACGGCACCGCCTGACGAAGGGCGGCCCCGGCGGACGACGGGTCAGAAAGGCTGTTCGACCGGCAGACCGGTGCGCAGCTCCACCGGAAGGTGGCCGAGGTCGTTGTGCGTCACGAGCTCGGGCGGCTTCGCCGACCGCACCCGGATGATCGTCAACCCCGCGTTGGCCTGGTTGACGCCCATCCACCGCCAGTCGGGCGCCCCGAACACCTCGCGGACGAACCATCCGATCACGAAGTTGTGCGTGATGAGCAGGTCGTGGCGGTCCTCTCGGGCCGGCGTGAGCCACTCGGCGACGGCGTCGGCCATCTGGGCCTGCCCGGCCTCGATCTGCTCGTCCGTGACCCCGCCGAAGAACGGCTTGTAGGACGACGGCATGTCGGACGTCGGGCCGGACGGCACACAGTCGAAGAGGAGGGTCGAGGGCTGCGATTCGAGCGCGGGCATGCGCTCGGTCATGATGGCGGCCGTCTCTTCGGCGCGCTCGAGCGGCGAGTGCCACGCCGCGTCGAAGGGGACGCCGCCGAGGCGTTCGGCGAGCAGGCGCACCTGGCGCTTGCCCCGTTCACTGAGGGGCCCGTCGGGCAGCCCGTGCTCGGCGTCCTGCTGTTCGCCGTGCCGGACGAGGTAGAGGTAGTGGGACACCGTCGTCTCCTGGTTCATCGAGGGGTCGATCCCGACGTCGTCGTCGGGACGGGGAAGGACGTCTCGTCCACCTCGCCGACCACGACGGTCGACAAGGGGCCCGAGAGGAGCCGGGCCGCCAACGACCGGACGTCGTCGGAGGTCACGGCCTCGACGCGGGCGAGGGACGTGTCGAGGTCGACGAACTCACCCGTCGAGATCTCGGCTCGACCGAGGCGGTTCATGCGGGTGTCGCTGTCCTCGAGGGCGAGGGCTGCAGCCCCTCCCAACTGGCCGAGGGCCCGACGACGCTCGTCGTCGGTGATGCCGTCGACGGCGAGTCCGGCGAGCTCGTCGAGCATGAGGCGGGCGACGTCTCCGGCGTTGGCGGGGGTGCACCCGGCGTAGAGCCCGAAGAGACCGGCGTCCGAATAGCTCGGGGCGAACGAGTAGACCGAGTAGGCGAGTCCACGGCGCTCACGGATCTCTTGGAACAGGCGGGACGACATGCCCCCGCCCAGCACCGAATTCAGCACGGCCAACGTGGGTCGGCGGTCGTCCCCGACGGAGATGCCCGGCAGGCCCAGCAGGACGGTGGCCTGCTCGAGGGGACGACGGATCACCTGCAGCGGTTCGCCGGCGACGAGTCCGACGGGCGCATCGTCGCGACGCGGTACGGGCGACGCCGCGTCGGTGGGCCACCCTGCCCGGTCGAGCGCCGCCGTCAACCGGTCGAGGGCGCGGTCGTGGTCGACAGCACCGGCGATGGACACGACGAGGTCTCGGGGACGGTAGTTCTCGCGGTAGTGCCGGTCGACGTCGTCGCGTACCGCGGCACGGATGCTCTCGGGTGAGCCTCCGATCGGACGCCCGAGCGGATGGTCGCCGAAGACCGACTCGAAGAGCCGTTCACCGGCCATGTCGGCGGGATCGTCGTCCGCCATCGCGAGCTCTTCGAGGATCACCCCGCGCTCGGTCTCGAACTCGGCCGGGTCGAGGGTCGAGGAGGTCACCATGTCGCTCAGCACGTCGATCGCGTCGTCGAGGTCGACGTCGCGCACCCGGGCGTAGTAGCAGGTGTACTCCTTGGCGGTCGCGGCGTTGTGCTCACCGCCGACCGACTCGAACGACACCGCGATGTCGAGGGCCGACCGGGTCGGCGTGCCCTTGAAGAGGAGGTGCTCGAGGAAGTGCGTCGACCCCCGTTCGGCATCGGACTCGTCGCGGGAACCGACCGCCACCCACAGGCCGATGGTGGTGCTGCGAGCACCCGGCATGCGCTCGCTGAGCACGCGGACGCCGGAGGGCAGCACGGTACGCCTCACGAGCGCGTCGCCCGTGGCGCGGAAGGAGATCTCGACCTCGTCGAGTGGGAAGGAGACAGGGCCGTTCATCAGGTCGAGCCTAGGCGACCTCCCCTGCAGTCGTCCGTGAGCGGCTCGGTACGGCTGGCACCCGGATTGGGGGACGATCTTGGGGACAAACAGACAACTCTGTTTGTCCTCATCGGTGTTAGAGTCGATACACCGACGTCGACCCCATCCCCCCTGATGGTCGCCGTCGGCGGCTGGTCGGACGTCGTCAGAAGGTCCGGAGCGCGCGTCCCCCACGCGGCTTCAAGCCGAGACGTCCCAAGGAGCCACGCTGTGACGGTCGATTCCCCCCAACCGGCCGTCCAGCGTCTCCCTGGTCGCCCTCGCGCCGACTCCCCCGTCCCCGGCGCTCGGGTCCGGGTCCTCACGACCGCAGACCGCCTCTTCTACGACGAGGGCGTCCGCGTCGTGGGCGTCGACCGTCTCATCGCCGAGTCCTCGGTGACCAAGGCCACGTTCTACAAGCACTTCGGCGCGAAGGACACGCTCGTCCTCGAGTACCTCGCCGGCCGGCACGACCTCGAGGCCGCCGAGCTGGCGGCCCTCGTCGAGGCCCACGACGGTGGTCGCGCGACCCTCGAGGCCTACCTCGACGTCGTCGTCGCCCGGGTCCAGACCGTGTCGTTCCGAGGCTCGGCCTTCGCGAACGCGGCGTCCGAGTTCAGCGACCCGACCCACCCCGTGCGCGTCGCCATCGCCGAGCACCGCGAGTGGCTGACGGGCGAGATGGTCTCGCTCTTCAAAGCGGCCGACCACCCTTTGCCGGGCGACGCCGCCGACGATCTCGTCCTCGCCCTGGACGGTGCCCAGGTGGGCGCCTATGCGGGCGACGCCATCGCGGCGGCAGCGTCGCTCCGCCGCACGGCGGAACGACTCCTCGCCGCCTAGGTCACCGGCCGACCACATCGGACGCCCGCGTGGCCGGGGGCGTTGTCGTCAGGCACCCCGCGGGGCACCGGTCGACCACGTCACCTGACGGTCAAGCGGAGGCGCGGTCGAGGTCGAGCACCTGGTTGCGCGTGAGCTGGACCCGCGCGGCCTGTGCGAGTTCGTAGACCTGTTTGGCGTTCGTCGCACTCGCGACCGGCGCCACGACGTTCGGCTTGGCGAGCAGCCAGGCGAGCGCGATGGCGGCACTCGAGACCTCGTGGACGGACGCGATGCGGTCGAGCTCGTGCACGACCTTGAGCCCTCTCTTGGAGAGGTACTTCGCCAGGACGCGACGACGGGGGCTGTGCGCGATGTCGGAGCGTGAGCGGTACTTGCCCGCGAGGAAGCCGCTCGCGAGGGCGAAGCGCGGCATCACGGCGAGACGCTGCTGTGTGGCGACGTGAGCCAGGCCCTTCTCGTACTCGGCCCGGTCGAGGAGGTTGTACTGGTTCTGCAGGGCCACCATCGGGGCGATGCCGAGCATCCCCGCCGCGATGCGGGCCTCGTAGAGGCGGTTGCCCGAGTGGTGGGAGCCCCCGAACCATCGGACCTTGCCGACCCGGATGAGGTGGTCGACGGCCAACAGCGTGCGCTCGAACGCCACCTCGGTGTCGTCCACGTGCAGGTAGAGGAGGTCGATGCGATCGGTGCCGAGCCGCTCGAGGGAGGCCTCGACGGCTCGCTCGATCGCCCGCGGAGTCAACCCGGGGTTGTCCGCGCTCTTGCCCACCTTGGTGGAGACGACCATGTCGTCTCGGGATCGGCGAGAGCGCATCCACGACCCGATCATGATCTCGCTGCGGCCGCCTGCGTAGGAGTCGGCCGTGTCGACGAAGTTGCCGCCGAGGTCGAAGTAGGAGTCGAGCACGGAGGTCGTCTCGGCCTGGTCGGCCGTCCAGCCGAAGACGTTGCCGCCGAGGGCCAGGGGGAAGACCTTGAGGTCGGAGAGTCCGAGGCGTCGGCGCGGCTGGATGATGCCGAGGTCGACCGGAACGGTGGGCTGGGCGGCCGAGGCCCGGGCCGCGGCGGCCGCGACGGCGGCAGCGGCAGCGAAGTCGGACGTGGCGG
The DNA here is from genome assembly GCF_056680555.1 of Frigoribacterium sp. AP1. Lineage (NCBI taxonomy): Bacteria > Bacillati > Actinomycetota > Actinomycetes > Micrococcales > Microbacteriaceae > Frigoribacterium > Frigoribacterium sp. AP1. The sequence continues at coordinate 2,604,649 of NZ_CM155288.1, read as the reverse complement.
AACGGGCGAGCTCGGCCGTCGTCTCGGTCACGCCGCCCCCTTCTCGTCGCGAACCCCCGATGCGACTCTGTGCGATCGCATGGGGTATGGTTCGCCCTCCGCCGTCAAGAATACGACCACGCGCCCGGTTTCCGTCGCCACCGCACCCAATCGTTACGCCGTGTCGCCGCCCCGATCCGGGGGACGCGCCTCCTGGTCCGGTCGCGAGCCGAGAGCGGGGCGCCGATGGCGAAGGGCCCGCCCCGACCGAGGTCGGAACGGGCCCTTCGTGGCGTGCTGACTACGCGTCGACGGACTCGTCGGTCGACTGCTCGGTCGCTCCGCTCGAGTCGGTGTCGGCCTCGTCGGCCACGACCGGGGCCAGCGAGAGCTTGCCGCGGTCGTCGATCTTGGTGATCTCGACGAGGATCTTCTGGCCGACGCCGAGGACGTCCTCGACGTTCTCGACGCGCTTGCCGCCGGCGAGCTTGCGGACCTCGCTGATGTGCAGCAGGCCGTCCTTGCCGGGGAGGAGCGAGACGAACGCACCGAACGACGCGATCTTGACGACCGTTCCGAGGAACTGCTCGCCGATCTCGGGGTTGGTCGGGTTCGCGATCGCGTTGACCTGGGCACGGGCGGCCTCGGCCGACGGACCGTCGACGGCACCGATGTAGACGGTGCCGTCTTCTTCGATGCTGATGTCGGCGCCGGTCTCGTCCTGGATGGCGTTGATCGTCTTGCCCTTGGGGCCGATCAGCTCGCCGATCTTGTCCTGCGGGATCTGGACCGAGATCACGCGGGGCGCGGTCGGGGCCATCTCGTCGGGGGCGTCGATCGCCGAGTTCAGCACACCGAGGATCGCGGTGCGCGCCTCTTTCGCCTGCTTGAGGGCGGCGTCGAGCACGGCGGTCGGCAGACCGTCGAGCTTGGTGTCAAGCTGGATCGCCGTGACGAACTCGCTCGTGCCGGCCACCTTGAAGTCCATGTCGCCCAGGGCGTCTTCGGCTCCGAGGATGTCGGTCAGGGCCGCGTAGCGGGTCTGACCGTCGACCGTGTCGGAGACGAGGCCCATGGCGATGCCGGCGACCGGGGCCTTGAGGGGCACACCGGCGTTGAGCAGCGACAGGGTCGACGCGCAGACCGAGCCCATCGACGTCGAACCGTTGGAGCCGAGAGCCTCGGACACCTGACGGATGGCGTAGGGGAACTCTTCGCGGCTGGGCAGCACCGGGACGAGGGCGCGCTCGGCCAGGAAGCCGTGCCCGATCTCGCGACGCTTCGGCGAACCCACGCGGCCGGTCTCACCGGTCGAGTAGGGCGGGAAGTTGTAGTGGTGCAGGTAGCGCTTCTTGGTGACCGGGCTCAGCGAGTCGATCTGCTGCTCCATCTTGAGCATGTTCAGCGTGGTGACGCCCATGATCTGGGTCTCGCCGCGCTGGAAGATGGCGGAGCCGTGGACGCGCGGGATGACCTGGACCTCGGCGTCGAGCGGACGGATGTCGGCGAGGCCGCGGCCGTCCATGCGGATCTGCTCGGTGAGGATGCGGTCGCGGACGACCTTCTTCGTGGCCGACTTGTAGGCGGCACCGACCTGACCGAGGGCCGTGTCGGGCAGCTCACCCGCGTCGACCTTGGCGGCGATGACGTCCTTCACGCGCGACTTGAGGGCGTCGTCGGCGTCCTGTCGCTCGATCTTGCCGGCGATCTTGTAGACCTCGGCGAGTTCGGTGCCGGCGGCGGCCGTGACGGCCTCGAGCACCTCGTCGGTGTAGGGGAGGAAGACCGGGTAGTCGGCGATCTCCTTCGCGGCCTGGGCGGCCATCGTCGCCTGGGCGTCGACGAGCTGCTTGAGGAAGGGCTTGGCGGCCTCGAGGCCCTGGGCCACGATCGCCTCGTCGGGCTTCGTGGCGCCGCCCTGGATGAGACCCCAGGCGTGCTCGGTGGCCTCGGCCTCGACCATCATGATCGCGACGTCCTCGTTGCCGGCGGCGTCGGTGACGACACGGCCCGCGACGGTCAGGTCGAAGACCGCGTCGGCGAGCTGGCTGGCCTTGGGGAAGGCGACCCACTGGTCGCCGATGAGGGCGAGACGCACACCGGCGATCGGCCCGGAGAACGGCAGACCCGAGATCTGGGTGGAGGCGCTGGCCGCGTTGATCGCGAGGGCGTCGTAGAACTCGTCGGGAGCGATGCTCAGCACAGTGATGACGACCTGGACCTCGTTGCGCAGACCCTCGACGAACGAAGGACGCAGCGGCCGGTCGATGAGGCGGCAGACCAGGATGGCCTCGGTCGAGGGGCGACCCTCGCGACGGAAGAACGAGCCGGGGATCTTGCCCGCGGCGTACGAACGCTCTTCGACGTCGATGGTGAGCGGGAAGAAGTCGAAGTTGTCCTTCGGCTTCTTGCTGGCGCTCGTGGCCGACAGAAGCATGGTGTCTTCGTCGAGGTAGGCAGCGACGGCTCCCTGAGCCTGCTGCGCGAGACGACCGGTCTCGAATCGGATGGTGCGCTTGCCGAACTTGCCGTTGTCGAGGACGGCTTCGCCGAACTTGATCTCTGGACCCTCCATGTGGGGGCTACTCCTCTTTGTTTTGCATCGAGGCCCCGTGTGGGCATCGATGTGTACCGGGAGCGGGCGGCGTGGACGGCATGGCGACATGCACGTGCGACAACGCGACGGAGGCGGTGGCACGTCTGGCCAACAGTAGAAACGGTCGGACCCCGCACCCGACCCGGACGCTCGGCGCCGGTCGGGGCATTCCGCCTGTCACCACCGGTGACCAGCAGCCGTACCGGCCTGCTCCGAGCGCGACTCTAGCACTCGCGCCCGCCAGGCCGGGGTGCGCACGGCGGGTGTCGCCCGGACGGGGAGGCGCGGGGCCGGGGGGACGGCGTTAGGGTCGAGATCATGCGTGCTCACGACAGGTCCGGCCGGGATCGTCGCGCGAGCCGTCTCGCGGTGGCGACCGGCGCCTCCTCGGCTCTCGTCCTGGCGATGCTCGTGGCGCCGTCCGCCGCGTCCGCCGCGGGGTACCCGACCTGGGCTCAGGTGGAGGCCGCGAAGGGGAACGCCGCGGCGACCCAGGCGCAGGTCGACCTGATCGACGCGTCGCTGGACAGCCTCGAGAAGGCCGCGTCCGACCGCAGCGACGAGGCCGTCCTCGCCGACCAGGCGAACGCGACGGCGCAGGCGGACCTCGCGGCCGCCTCACGACGGGCGGACGAACTCGCCGCGGACGCCCAGCGTGCGCGGACGACCGCCGACACCGCGAAGCAGGAGGCCGGCCAGCTGGCCGGCAGCCTGTTCCGCACCGGCGGCACGCAGACCATGGGCACCGACCTCTTCACGTCGCCCGACCCCGGGGCCGCCCTCTACCAGCTGGGCTCGTTGACGCAGCTCGGCGACCGGTGGCAGACGGTGCTGACCGATGCGACCACCGCGAGCAACACGGTGTCCTCGCTCAGCGAGCAGGCCACCATTGCGGCCGATCGGCGCGACGCCCTCGCCCGCGACGCGCAGGCCGCGGCCGACCAGGCCACCGCGGCGCAGGCGACCGCGGACACCGAGGTCGCCGACGCCACCCAGCGGTCCGCCGACCTCTATGCCCAGCTCGCCGCACTCAAGGACTCGACGGCCGAGCTCGAACAGCAGTACCGGAGCGGAGAGGCGGCGCAGCAGGCGTTCGCGGCGCAGCAGGCCGCGGCGAAGGCCCAAGCCGCGTCGAAGGCGCCGGCGGGCTCGTCGGGAGGCGGCGGCACATCGTCGGGAGGCGGCGCCTCGTCCGGAGGCTCGGCACCCGGAACGGGTGGCGGCGGTTCGGGCGGCGGCACGGCTCCCCCGGTCGGTGCCGTGAACGATCCGGCCGGCGCGAAGGCCTACGCCGCCACGAAGGTCGGCGGCGGGGCCGAGTACACCTGCCTCGTGCAGTTGTGGAACAAGGAGTCCGGCTGGCGCACGAACGCGTCCAACCCGTCCAGCGGGGCCTACGGCATCCCCCAGTCGTTGCCGGGCAACAAGATGGCCTCGTTCGGGCTGGACTGGCAGACGAACTACCGCACCCAGGTGAACTGGGGCATCTCGTACATCCAGAGCAGCTACGGCACGATGTGCGCCGCATGGGCGCACTCGGTCGCGAACAACTGGTACTGAGGCGTCGTATCCGGCCGCCGGGCGCGACGTCCATGTGGCCCGGGGACGAGAGAACGGCCCCCTCGGCGTGCAGCCGGAGCTGCGTGCCGAGGGGGCCGTCGTCGAGACGTCCGGAGCGCGAAGACTAGCGGCGCAGGCCGAGACGACCGATGAGCGTACGGTAGCGCTCGATGTCGACCTTGGACAGGTAGCCCAGGAGGCGACGGCGCTGGCCGACGAGCAGCAGCAGGCCACGACGCGAGTGGTGGTCGTGCTTGTGCTCTTTGAGGTGCTCGGTCAGGTCGAGGATGCGCTGCGTCATCACGGCGACCTGGACCTCGGGGGATCCGGTGTCGCCGGGGTGGGTCGCGTATTCTTCGATGATCCGGGTCTTGACGTCAGGTGCGAGTGCCATTGATGGATCCCCTTTCAGTTCGTTGCGCGGTGCTCGTCACCGGATGTGCGAGCTCTCTTTCTCCGCGGCCGTTCAGACGGCAACCTGAGGAGCCTACCAGACGGGCGACGCCGATCCCTGACGCGGTCGGCTCCGACCGCGACGCCGCCGGGGCAGGACGAGTCCGACGAACGCCGCACCGATCGCCGCACCGAGGGTGTTCATCACGAGGTCCTGCGGGTCGGAGAACCGCGTCGCCGACAGGTACGTCGCCTGGAGGGTCTCGATGCCCACCGTCGCGGCGAAACCCACCACGATGCCGACCCACCAGAACCGCTTGGGCAGCAGCAGAGCCGGGAACATGCCCATCGGGACGAACATCGCCACGTTCGCGGCGGCCTCGACCCGGGCGAAGGTGATCCACGAGGTCTCGTCGTGCCGGGCGAAGACGTCGAGCGCCCGCCAGAGGAGCGCCCCGGTGTTCGCGTCGTAGACGCTCGGGCGCAGGGTCATCCAGGCGACCCCGGCGAGGTAGACGAGGGTGAGCAGGAGGAGGACGGCGCGACGCATCCGTCCATCGTGCGGCACCGGTCGGTGGGAGGACGCCCGGAACGGCCGAAGATCAGCCTGGAGGACGACCCGCCCCGGGGGCGACGCGGCAGGGCCGAGGAGGCGCGGTGTCCGACCGCGCGCACCGCGCCTCCTAGGCTCGTCGGGTGGACGCACTCACCGACCTCTGGGCCCGGATCAGCCAGCTCGCCGCCCCGCTGCCCGGCTCGTGGCTGCTCGGCAGCGTGGCCGCCGGCCTGCTGCTGGTGCTGCTGCCGGGCACCTGGCACACGGTCCGGCACGCCGTCACCGTCGTGCACGAGGGCGGGCACGGGCTCGCCGCGGTGCTGACCGGGCGGCGACTGACGGGCATCCGGCTGCACTCGGACACCTCGGGCCTCACCGTGTCGAAGGGGCCGCGGACCGGGCCGGGCATGATCATCACGCTCCTCGCCGGCTACACCGCTCCCGCGATCGCCGCCCTGGGCGCCGCCTGGCTGCTGTCGGCGGGCTACGCGGCCGGGCTGCTCTGGGCGCTGCTGCTGTTGCTCGCGCTGATGCTCGTGCAGATCCGCAACTGGTTCGGGCTCTGGGTGGTGCTGCTGGGCGCCGCCCTCGTCGTCGTCGTGACGTTCTTCGCGTCACCGACCTGGCAGGCCGTGTTCGGGCTGGTCGTCACGTCGGTGCTGGGCTCCGGGGCGCTGCGCGCGTCGCTCGAGCTGCAGCGCAGCCGGCGTCGCTCACGCTCGACCGCGTCGGACGCCGACCAGCTCGCCGGGTTGACCCGGGTGCCGGGCGTCGTGTGGGTCGGCGTGTTCGTGCTCGTCGCCCTCGCCTGCCTGCTCGGCGGGGCGGGGCTGCTCTTCCCCGGGGCGCTCGAGGCCGCGCGCTCGTTCGCCTGAGGCCGGTCGGCGCCCGTCGCCTGATGCGAGGCGTCAGGCGCGAGACGTCAGGCGCGAGGTGTCAGGCGTGAGGTGTCAGGCGGGGGCGGACGAGAGGGCGTGCACGGGGACGTGGCCCTCGAGCCGGGCCCGGCCGCCGAGACCGTCGAGCTCGAGCAGCACGGCGACGCCGGCCACGACGTAGCCCGCGCGCTCGAGCAGGGTGACGGTCGCCTCGACCGTGCCGCCGGTCGCGAGCACGTCGTCGACGATCAGGACGCTCGACCCCGCGGGGATCTGGTTCGGACGCAGTTCGAGCGTGGCCTCGCCGTACTCGAGGGCGTAGCTCTCGCTGAGGACCTCGCCGGGCAGCTTGCCCGCCTTGCGCACGGTGAGCACCCCGACGCCCTGCTCGATCGCGATGGCGCCGGCGAGCGCGAAGCCCCTCGCCTCGATGCCGGCGACGGCGACGAACCCGCCGTCGAAGGGCTCGGAGAGCGCCGTGGTCACCGTGGCGAACGCGTCGGCGTCGGAGAAGAGCGGCGTGACGTCGCGGAAGAGGATGCCGGGCTTCGGGAAGTCGGGGACGACGGCGATCTTGCTGTCGACGAACGAGGAGGCATCGGTGACGGTCATGCCGTCAACGGTAGCCGGAAGGACGGACGCCTCCGCCCTCGCGGCCGCGGTCGTCCGTCCGGCGACGGGCGACCGACCGGTACGTCACGATCATGTGAACAGTCCGGCCCGATGTCGGGGGCCCGTGCGAGAGTGCACGCATGTCGCGGTTCATCGTCCCCCCGTACCTGCTCGCCCACCTCGCCGAGGCCGACTCGCCCCGCCTGCACCGGGCGCCGCAGGCCGCGCGCAACGGCCTGCTCGCGATGGAAGCCGTCGACCGCAACGCGACTCCCCCGGTGGTGCAGGGGGCACTCGGTGGCGAGGCCGTGCTCGAGCGCACGGTCTTCGACGCGCAGGGCACCGAAGAGTTGCCCGGCGTGCGCGTGCGCGGTGAAGGGGAACCGGCCACCGACGACGTCGCCGCCACCGAGGCGTACGACGCCCTCGGCGCCACCTACGCCCTGTTCCGCGAGGTGTACGGGCGGTCGTCGATCGACGGCGCGGGCCTGCCCCTCGATGCGACCGTCCACTACAGCCAGGACTACGACAACGCCTTCTGGAACGGCGAGCGCATGGTGTTCGGCGACGGAGACGGAGAGGTGTTCGAGCGCTTCACGGCATCGGTCAGCGTCATCGGGCACGAACTCACCCACGGCGTCACGCAGTACACCGCGAACCTCACCTACCAGGGGCAGTCGGGTGCGCTCAACGAGTCGGTCAGCGACGTGTTCGGGGCGCTCGTCGAGCAGCACCTGTTCGGCCAGACCGCCGACGAGGCGACCTGGCTGATCGGCGAGGGACTCTTCACCCCCGAGGTGCAGGGTCGGGCGCTGCGGTCGATGAAGGCTCCGGGCACCGCCTACGACGACGACGTCCTCGGCAAGGACCCCCAACCCGGCCACCTGGACGACTACGTCGAGACCACCGACGACAACGGCGGGGTCCACCTCAACTCGGGCATCCCCAACCGCGCCTTCTACCTGGTCGCCGAGGCCCTCGGGGGCGAGGCCTGGTTGCGCGCCGGTCAGGTCTGGTACGACACGCTCACCGGCGGCACCCTGTCGACCGAGGCCACCTTCGCCCAGTTCGCGGCGGCGACGGTCGAGGCCGCCACGGCACGGTACGGAGCGGACTCCGACGAGACCCGGGCGACCTCGGCCGGGTGGGAGGGCGTCGGGGTCACCCCTGCGGCCTGAGACCGGTCGGCGCCGGACCCCGCGGCCGCGGACACCGCCGGGGTAACATCGCGCCCATGAAGGTCACCGTGTCGCGCTCCGGTGGTTTCGCCGGCCTCACCCGCAGCTGGTCGGTGGACGTCGACGCCGAGCCCGACACCGAGTCGTGGCTCGTCCTCATCGACCAGGTGCCGTGGTCGCAGGCCCCGGCGTCCGCCCAGGCGGTGCAACCCGACCGCTTCATGTGGGTCATCACGGCCGAGACCCGCCCGACCCGCAAGGCCAAGCTGCCCGAGCAGCAGGTCACGGGGCCGTGGCGCGAGCTCGTGGACCGCGTCCGCAGCACCTCCGAGGCCGATGCGAAGGCCGGTCCGACGCGATGAGCGACCGCGCGCGCCGACCTCGCCGACGACTCTCGGGCGAGGTGCTGGCCGGGCTGCTCGCACTCGTCGTCCTCGTGACGGGCGGGGTCGGTGTGGCCGTGGTGCAGAGCGGCAACCCGATGAACGTCCGCGGGGCCGTGACCGCGCCTCCGTGGGGTCGCCCGGCGACCGACCAGCTCGAGACCCGGGCGGCCGCCGCCGGCCTCGAGAACGTCTGGGGCCAGGACCTCGCCATGCACGTGCACACGCACCTCTCGATCACCGTCGACGGGCAGGCGGTCACCGTGCCCGGTGACATCGGACACGACTCCGACGCCAAGTTCGCCGCCGAGATCCACACGCACGACACGAGCGGCATCGTGCACGTCGAGTCGCCCACGCGCGAGACCTTCGTCCTGGGGCAGCTCTTCAGCGAGTGGGACGTCGCACTCGACGGACAGGGCGTGGGGTCGCTCGGGCACGACGACGGACTCGAGCTGCACACCTTCGTCGGGGGCAGCCCCTACACGGCCGATCCGGCCGGCATCCCGCTGCGGGACTTCGAGCGCATCGACCTCGTGCTCGCGCCGATCGGCGAGACGGTCACCGCGCCTCCGGCCTTCGCCTGGCCTGCCGACTACCGCTGAGCCGCGCCGGACGCCTAGCGCAGGTCGTCGGAGCCCGCCGACGAGGTCAGGGCCAGCGGACCGGGACCGGGAGGCGCGTGGTCGTCGGCTCGGACGGCCCGCCCGGTGCCAACAACTCGAGCAGTCGACCGGCCGCGACCCGCCCCAGGTGCTCGCCGTCGACGTCGATCGCCGGGACCCCCACCAGCCCGAGGGCGTCGACGACCATGCGTTCCGAGCTGACCGTGACGGAACGGTCGCGGTGCTCGTCGGCCCGGAGGACGAACATCAGGCCGAGCCCGATCGCCGTGGCGTAGGGAACGACGGCCGTCGCCCCGGAGGCGAGGACGTCGTCGCTCGCCCGGACCCCGGCCTCGAAGGTGGACGGGTAGGGCCCCAGCACGGTGAGTTCGGCCCGGCCGGCGGCGGCCTCGACCACCGCCGCCGTGCGCTGGACGTTCTGCCACGAGCCGTCGGGCCCGCCCAGGTAGGCGACGCGCTCGTGCCCTTCGGCGACGAAGCGCGCCACGAGCGAACCGAACGCGGCCGCCGTGTCGGCCACGACCGACGACGCCCCGGCCACCTCGCGGTCGACGAGCACGGTCGGCTTGTGGCCCGTCGCGGCCCGCACGACGTCGTCGGCACCGCGCGGGGCCACGACGATGAACCCGTCGACCTGGTGTGACAGCCGCTCGAACGCGGCCAGCTCGCCCGCCTCGGCCAACGGGTGGACCGCGACCGTCAGCTGCAGGTCGGCCTCGCCCGCCGCGGCCTGGGCCCCGGCGATGATCGGCGTGAAGAACGCGTTGTCGAGGGTCGGCACCACGAGGGCCACGACGCCCGTCCGCCCACGGGCCAACTGGCGAGCCGCACGGTTGGGCACGAAGCCGAGCTTCGCGGCGGCGGCGAGCACACGACCGGCCGTGTCGGGCGACACCAGCTCGGGGCGGCTCAGAACCCGCGAGGCGGTCGCCTTCGAGACACCCGCGAGCGTCGCCACGTCCGCCAGCGTCGCGAGCCGCCCTGCCCCAGTCATGCCCCCCACCCTAGAGCCTTGCTGAAACCGGTCCCGCACGACGTCCTGACGCTTGTAACAAGCTGTTTACACGGCAGGACCGGTGCGAGCGATCCACGGCCTTAGGGTCGATGTAACCGGTTTCACCCGACGTGGAGCCGACATCCCCCAGAGGCAGAACCCATCGGAGGACACCCGTGACGTCCCGCAAACCCGCGCTGCTGTTGCTGCTGCCGGGCCTCGCCTTCCTGCTGATCGGTTTCGCGGTGCCGTCGCTCGCGATGCTCTTCGCCCCGCCCGGCGTGACCGCCGGCGAGATCGTCGGCCGCCTCGGCCAGATGCTCACCGACCCCTTCGACCTGCGCATCATCGGACGCACCGTCGGGCTCGGCCTCCTCGTGACCGTGATCTGCGTGGCCCTCGGCTTCCCCGTCGCCTACCTGCTCGCCCGCTCGACCTCGCGCTGGTCGGGAGTCCTGCTCGCCCTGGCGATCTTCCCGCTGCTGCTCAGCAACGTCGTCCGCACCTTCGGGTGGCTCGTGGTGCTCGGCAAGAACGGCGCCATCGGCCAACTGCTCACGACGCTCGGCCTGGTCGACGAGGCCCCGCAACTGCTCTACACCGAGCTGGCGATCGTCCTGGGCCTGACCCAGTTGTTCCTGCCGCTCGCGATCATCTCGTGCTACTCGGCGGTGGCCCAGGTCGACCCGGGCCTCGACGACGCCGCCCGCGGGCTCGGCGCGAGCCGAACCCGCACCTTCTGGAGCATCGTCGTCCCCCTCTCGCTGCCCGGCGTCGTCGTCGCCGCGACCCTCGTCTTCGCCGGCTCGGTCACCGCCTACACGACCCCGTACCTCCTCGGCGGCTCGGGCCAGCGCATGCTCGCCACGCAGCTCTTCTCGTACTCGAGCGTGACGATCGACTGGGCCGGGGCCTCGGCCACCGCCCTGATCATGACCGTGCTGGTCTTCGTCGTGTCGGGTCTGTCGTCCCTCGTCGCCCGGAAGGGAGCCACATCGTGACCACCCGCCGCCCCATCGCCGGCACGCTCGCCGTCGCCGGCTACGTCGTGATGATCGTCCCGATCCTGTTCGTCGTCGCCACCGCGTTCACGAGCGAACGCACCCTGCGCTTCCCGCCCCAGGGGTTCTCGCTGCGCTGGTTCGAGGCCGCGCTCGGCTACGACCCGTTCACCCAGGCCCTCGTCTCGAGCCTCCAGCTCGCCCTGATCGCCACGGTGCTCGCCCTGCTCGTCGGAATCCCCGCCACGCTGGCGATCCATCGAGGCAGGTTGCCGGGCAAGGGGCTCGTCGAGGCGCTGTTCCTGTCGCCGCTGATCGTCCCCGAGCTCGTGGTGGGGCTCGCGCTCTACCAGCAGCTCGTCATCGGGTTCCGGCTCGACGCCTTCCCCGTGCTGTTGATCGGGCACACCGTCTTGATGCTGCCCTACGCGGTCCGGGTGACCGGCGCCTCCCTGGCCCTGGCCGACCCCGCCCTCGAGGAGGCCGCCCGCGGGCTCGGCGCCTCGCCCCTCCGGGCCTTCTTCACGGTGACCCTGCCCCTGCTGCGCCCCGGCATCTTCTCGGCGGCGCTGCTCAGCTTCGTCACCTCGTTCAACAACGTCCCCCTGTCGCTGCTGCTGCAGAGCCGCGACTTCCGCACCCTGCCCGTCACGATGCTCGACTACGTGCAGCAGAGCTACGACCCCATGGTCGCGGCGATGGCCACGCTCATCCTCGCGGGCACCGTCGTCATCGCCGTCATCGCCGAACGCACCGTCGGCTTCGCCAAGATCTTCGGAGGCATCAACAGATGAGCACCGCAGCAGAATTCGTCGCCGTCAGCCAGGTGTTCGGGGACTTCACCGCCGTCGACTCGATCGACCTGTCCATCGCCGAGGGCAAGCTCACCACGCTGCTCGGCCCGAGCGGCTGCGGCAAGACGACGAGCCTGCGCATGCTCGCCGGCTACGCCGCCCCGACGTCGGGCACGATCCGCATCGCCGGCGTCGACAGCACGCGCACGCCGCCCGAGAAGCGCGACCTGGGCATGGTGTTCCAGTCGTACGCGCTCTTCCCGCACCTCAGCGTCGCCGACAACGTCGGCTACGGCCTGAAGCTGCGCGGCGTCGACACCGCCGAGCGCCGCCGTCGCGTGATGGAGACCCTCGACCTGGTCGGTCTGGCCCACCTCGCCGGCAGCAAGCCCAAGAAGCTCTCGGGCGGCCAGCAACAGCGCGTCGCCCTGGCCCGCGCCATCGCGATCCGCCCGAAGCTGCTGCTGCTCGACGAGCCGCTGTCGAACCTCGACGCGCGCCTGCGCGTGCAGATGCGCGCCGAGATCCGCCGCATCCAGGCCGAGACGGGCCTCACCGTCGTGCTCGTCACCCACGACCAGGACGAAGCGCTCGAGATGAGCGACGACATGGTGCTCATGCGCGCCGGCCGGATCATGCAGCAGGGTTCACCGCAGCACGTGTTCCCCAACCCGGCCAACCGCTTCGTCGCCGACTTCCTCGGCTACGAGAACTTCGTCACGGCGGCCGACGGCACCCTGCTCGCGATCCGCCCCGAGCACCTCGGGGTCACGCCCGAGACCCTCGCAGGACGCGCGGCGCACGACGGTCTGCACCTCGCCGGGGTCGTCAGCGACGTCGCGTACCGCGGGGTCGACCTGCTCGTCACCGTGCATGCCGTCGACGCCGCCGGTGCGGAGGTGCGTCTGCTGTCGGACGTCCGCAGCACGGGCTCCGAGACGGTCGCGATCGGCGACCGGGTGACCGTCACGGCGCCGGCCTCGCGGCTCGTGCCCCTCGCCGACTGATCCACCCGGTGCGCGGAGCCGCGCGCGCCTCCTCGTGACCCGCCCCCACCGGACCCACCCACCCGCGTTCCACACCGCCCGGTCTCGCCGAGACCGCCCCGAAAGGACACGATCATGACCCCCACCCTCCGCACCCGCCTGGCGATCGTCGCCGGCGTCACCGCGACGACCCTCGTGCTCGCCGGCTGCTCGGCCGACGGCGGCGGCGAGTCCGACGCCGACACGATCACCGTGAGCACGTTCCCGTTCGGCGTCGAGGAGTTCCAGGAAGCCGTCATCGACCCGTTCACCGAGAAGACCGGCATCGAGGTCGTCGTCGACACCGGCTCGAACTCGGACCGCCTGTCGCAGCTGCAGGTCGCGGGCGGGCAGCCCGACGTCGACGTCATGCTGATCTCGGACTACTACGCGGCCCTCGGCCAGGAGGACGACCTCTTCCAGCAGGTGGACGCCTCGGCCGTGCCGTCGCTCGACGAGATCGCCGACTTCGCGAAAGAGGACTCCTACCTCGGCCCGGCCTACAGCTACCAGCTCAACGGGACGATGTACTCCACCGACGAGCTGACCGCCGACGAGGCCGCGCAGTGGAGCCTCTACGGCGAGGAGGGTGTCTCGGGCAAGGTCGCCCTGCCGGACATCTCGGTGACGGCCGGCCAGCTGATGGTCTCGGGCGTCGCCGACGAGTACGGCGACGGCCCCTACGACATCGACGCGGCCCTCGACCAGCTCGGCGAGTGGGCCCCGGGCGTGCTGCAGTTCTACAGCTCGTCCACCGAGGTCACCAACCTGCTGACGCAGGGCGAGATCGTCGCCGCGGACTCGCTGAGCGGATTCGCGACCGACCTCGTCGAGTCGGGCGAACCGATCGCCTGGACGGCGCCGGCCACCGGCCGCTACATGGCCACCAACCGGGCGATGATCCCGACCGGCGCCGAGAACGTCGACGGTGCGAACCAGTTCGTCGACTACCTGCTCTCGGTCGAGGCGCAGACCTCGTCCGCCGAGATCGTCGGCGACCTGCCGGTCAACCCGGGCGCCACGGTGCCCGACACGATCGAGGCCGTCGTGGGCGACATCGCCGCCGACCCGGTCGCCGCGGGCTACTCGACCCTCGACCCGACCGAACTCGTCCCCACCCGCTCGGACTGGGTCGACCGCTTCGCCCGTGAGGTGACCTCGCGCTGATGAGCACCACCCTGCCCCCGGCCTACCTGGACCGCATGCCCAAGGTCGACCTGCACTGCCACCTGATCGGCACCGTCCGGGCGAGCACCTTCGCCGAGCTCGCCCGCCGAGAGGGGCTCGAGCTGCCCGACGAGCCCGAGCGCATCTTCGCCGACATCAACTCGCTGCCGCCCGACCCGGCGCTCTACCGCGACACGCGCATCCCCGTGCCGCAGGGGCGCAGCGACGACGAGCCCGAGGTGTCGTACTCGTTGTTCCAGGCGTCGAACTGGGTCGTCGAGGTGCTGCGCGACGCGGACGACCTCACGCGGATCGTCTACGAGGCCTTCGAGGAGGCGCACCGCGCCAGCGGGACCCGTCACCTCGAGCTGTTCTTCGACGCCGTGCCGCCGCACCTCGAGTCGCTCGGCTACGCCGGGTCCGTGGAGGCGTACGCCGAGGGCATCCGGATGGCCGAGCGCGACTTCGGCATGACCGGACGCATGATCCAGGGCATCGACCGCAGCAAGTCGGGCGAGCACGCCCTCGAGCTCGTCCGTCAGGTGGTGGACCACCCGCACGAGTACGTGGCCGGCATCGGCCTCGACAACCTCGAGACGAGTGGGCCGCCCGAGCGCTTCGTCGAGGCGTACCGGCTGGCGGGCGAGGCCGGGCTGGGCCGGACGGCGCACTCGTCCGAGCACTCCCCCACGGCGGTCAACACGATCACCTGCCTCGACCAGCTGGGCTGCGACCGCATCGACCACGGGTACTACGTGCTCGAGGACGACGAGGTCGTCGCGCGCGTGCGCGACGAGCAGGTGGCGTTCACCGTCGTGTCGACGACCTCGCGACGGTCGTGGCGTCCCTGGCGCCGCGCCTCCATCGAGGCCATGCTCGACGCGGGCCTGAACGTCGTGCCGGCGTCCGACGACCCGGGCATGTTCCCGACGAGCCTCGCCGCCGAGTACCGCATCGTGCACGAGCAGATCGGGGCGACCACCGACCAGGTGCGCTCGATGGCCTACGCCGGCGTCGACGCCAGCTGGCTGCCCGGTGCCGAGAAGGAGGCCCTGCGGGCGCGGTTCGACCGCGAACTGGCCGCCCTCGACCACGAGTTCGCGGTGGCCGGGGTCTGACCCGGTCCGGGGCCTGGCCGGCACGGGGCCTGGCGGGTACGGGGCAGAACCGTGCCAGGGCGAGCCGGCGCGGGGCCGAGCCGGCCGGCCCGGCCCCTCCGACCCGGCCTACGAGACGACCGTGAGGCGTTGCGTGGGCCGGGTCATCGCCACGTAGAGGCTGGCGTTGCCGCGTCGGCTGGCCTGCCGCACCCGCTCGGGGTCGACCACGACGACCGAGTCGAACTCGAGCCCCTTCGACGTCGTCGGGCTCAGCACCGAGATCGGCTTGGTCAACGACGCCGTGCCGGCCGCCACCAGACCGTCGAACTCGGCCGACAGCACCTCGACCAGCGCCTGGACGGCCTGCTCGGGCGCGATCACCGCGAGCGTGCCCTCGGAGTCGATCGCCCGGTCGGCCCGGACGGCTTCGACGGTGGCGCGCACGAAGTCGTCCTTCGAGGAGGCGCCGGTCACCTCGCGCACCGGCCACTCGCTCGAGCGCACCGATCGGCTCGGGGTGATCCGCAGCCCGGTCGCCGTCGCGACGTCCTCGGCGTAGGTCACGATCTGCGCCGGCGTCCGGTAGTTGACGGTCAGCTCTTCGAGCCGCCACGGAGCCGAGGTGCCCTGGGCGCCGCCGCCTCGACGACGGCCCAGCAGGGCCTGGAGGGCGCGGTCCCACGAGGTCGCCGACGCCGGGCTCGACGCCTGGGCGATGTCGCCGACGACGGTGAACGACCGCAGCGGGCAGCGCCGCGAGAGCAACCGCCACTGCATGGGCGACAGTTCTTGCGCCTCGTCGACCACCACGTGGCCGAACGCCCAGGTACGGTCCCCCGCGGCCCGCTCGGCGGTGGTCATCGACGCCGCGCGCTCGGCGAAGCCCCCGGCGATCTGCTCGGCGCTGACCATGCCCTCGACGCCCATGTTCTCGATGGCGCGCTCGGCGTTCTCGATGTCGCGCTTGCGCTGGGCCTTGCGGGCCAGGCGCTCGGGGTCGACGCCGGTCTGGAACTCGCCGAGCAGCTCGGCGGCCTCGTCGAGCAGCGGCACGTCGGAGACCGTGAAGCCCGCCCCGCGGTCGCGCCGCAGCAGGGCGCGCTGCTCGGGCGTCCAGCGCGGGGTGATCGAGGCGAGCCAGTTCGGCCGGGCGTACAGGTCCTCGACGAGCTTCTCGGCGCTGAGCGGGAGCCAGGCCGTGTTGAGCAGCACGCGCACGTCGTACGACTGCCGGATGTCTTCTCGGAGGACGGCCTCGTCGGACTCGTCGACCGTCGTGCCGTGCTCGCGCATCTGGTCGACCAGCTGACGCGTCAGGGCCGAGAGGGCCGCCTTGTTGAAGGTGACCCGGGCCACGTTGTGGGGCTTGCCGCGCTCTTGGGCCTTGCGCATGGCCTCGCCGACGAGTTCGGGGCGCACCACGAGGCGTTCGCCGTTGATGTCGATGGTCGTCGGCTCGGCCGGGCGGATCTGCCGCGACCGGACGGCGCGGCGCATCAGCTCGGCCATCTCGGCGGACCCCTTGAGGGCGGCGACGTCGGGCGCGTCGTCGGTCTGGGCCTCGACCCCCGGGTACAGGCTGCCGAGGCTCGACAGGACGACGCCGCTCTCGCCGAGTGACGGCAGCACCTGCTCGATGTATCGCAGGAACGAGCGCGACGGCCCGACGACGAGCACGCCCGAGCCCTTGAGCCGGTCGCGGTGCGAGTAGAGCAGGTACGCGGCCCGGTGCAGAGCGACGGCCGTCTTGCCCGTGCCGGGACCGCCCTGGACGACGAGCACGCCGTCGAGCTGCGAGCGGATGATCCGGTCTTGCTCGCCCTGGATCGTGGCGACGATGTCGGTCATGCGGCCGGTGCGCTGCGCGGTCAGCGCGGCCATGAGCGCCCCCTCGCCCTGCAGCTGCACGTCGTCGCGGTCGAGCAGGTCGGGGTCGAACACCTCGTCCTCGAGACGGGTGACGGTGCGCCCCTCGAGGGTCAGGTGGCGACGGGCGCGGGCCCCCATGGGCGTCGCGGCGGTCGCCTGGTAAAAGGCGCTGGCCCCGGGCACGCGCCAGTCGAGCAGGATCGGGTGGTGCGCCTCGTCGCGCAGGCCGATGCGGCCGATGTAGCGGTAGCGCCCGCCCTCGCCGGGCTCGGCCGGACGGTCGACGTCGCCGGTCTGACCGAGCAGGTCGGGCGTCTCGAGTTCGAGGCGACCGAACGCGAGCCGCTCGTCGACCGAGCCCAGCTGCACGATGGTGTCTTCGTACAGCCGCGCGTAGGCGTCGCGCTCGCTGCGGCTCTGGTGGTTGCCGCCGACGGTCTCGCGGCGGGTCCGCTCGAGGCGGACGCGGGCGTCGGCCTTCAGCTCGTCGAGGCGCTCGTAGAGGGTGCCCACATAGGCG
The DNA here is from genome assembly GCF_056680555.1 of Frigoribacterium sp. AP1. NCBI lineage: Bacteria > Bacillati > Actinomycetota > Actinomycetes > Micrococcales > Microbacteriaceae > Frigoribacterium > Frigoribacterium sp. AP1. The sequence goes on along the minus strand of NZ_CM155288.1, from coordinate 2,587,418 downwards.
CGTTCGCGGTCGATCTCGGATGACAACAGGTGTTCGTACCCTTCGGGAAAAGTCGGCACGCCAGTCTAGCTTCCGGCCACCGACGGCGAGGCCCGGAATCGGTCCGAGGACGCAGGAGGCGCGCCCGTCCTCGAGGGGACGAGCGCGCCTCCTGGGGTGGTCGCGTCGGAGCCGGGTCTAGAACTCCTCGTGGGTCAGCGGGTCGCCGTCCCACAGCCGACCACGCTCGAGGCCGCTGAGCGACTCGACCTCGTCGGGCGTGAGCTCGAAGTCGAAGACGTCGAGGTTCTCCCGCTGACGACCGGCATCGGCAGACTTCGGCACGGGGACCGCGCCGAGCTGGACATGCCAGCGGAGGACGACCTGGGTGGGCGTCTTGCCGTGGGCCTGCGCGATCTCGGTGACGCGTGCCTCGCTCAGGAGTTCGCTCTGCTTCGCGAGCGGGCTCCAGCTCTCGGTGACGATGCCCATGCTCTCGTGCACGGCGCGCAGCTCGGCCTGCGGGAAGTACGGGTGCAGCTCGATCTGGTTGACCGCGGGCACCACGCCCGTCTCGTCGGCGACGCGCTGCAGGTGCTCGGCCGTGAAGTTCGAGACGCCGATCGAGCCGACGAGCCCGTCTTCCTGAAGCCGGACGAAGGCCTTGAACGTCTCGACGTACTTGTCGATCCGCGGCAGCGGCCAGTGGATCAGGTAGAGGTCGACGAAGTCGAGGCCGAGGTTCGCCCGGCTCTCGTCGAAGCTCGCCAGGGTCTCGTCGTACCCGTGGTGCCGACCGGGCAGCTTCGTCGTGACGACCAGGTCGTCGCGGGGCACGTCGCTCCGACGGATCGCCGCCCCGACGGCCGCCTCGTTGCCGTAGTTCAGCGCCGTGTCGAGCAGACGGTAGCCCGACGAGATCGCCGTGACGACCTGCGCCGTGCCCTCGTCGCCGTTCAGTCCGTAGGTGCCGAGGCCGAGCTGGGGCAGCGTGCGCCCGTCGTTGAGGCCGACCGAAGGGGCGACCGTCATCAGCTGACGCCGAGCAGGTCGATGACGAAGATGAGCGTCTTGCCCGAGAGCGGGTGTCCGCCGCCGGCGGGACCGTAGGCCAGGTGGGGCGGCACGACGAGCTCGCGACGTCCGCCGACCTTCATGCCGGGGATGCCCTCCTGCCAGCCGCGGACCAGGGCCTGCAGCGGGAAGTTGATGGCCTCGCCGCGGCTCCACGACGAGTCGAACTCTTCGCCGGAGTCGTGCTCGACGCCGAGGTAGTGGACGTTGACGGTCGAGCCGGACTGCGCCTCGGCACCGTCACCGACGGTGACGTCGGTGATCTTCAGCTCGGTGGGGGCGGGGCCGGTGGGGGCGTCGATCTCGGGCTTGGTCTGGGGGTCGTGAGTCATGCCGACCATCCAACCACCCCGCCGAGGGGAGGGTCGGCCGCTCGCGTCCTCCCTGCGAGGCTCGAGAAGCCGACCCACGTTCGCACCGAGAACACGTCATCGATGCGAACACATGGACGCTACTCCCGTGGTGTCGCGCCGCCAAATCGGCCGGGAGCACCCGGACCGGGGCGCGCGGGTCGCGCCACCCGGGGCTGCGGGTCGCGCCACCCCGGCCTGCGGGAATCTGCACGATCGGCAAGAATGGCAGCTTGTCCGCCAACCCGCCTCCGTCACCGCCGTCGCCCCGCCCTGCGCCGCCCGCCCGTCGCCCGCTGTTCGTCGACGTCACCCCGCTCCGCACCAGCCCCGCCTTCGCCCGGCTGTTCGCGGGCAGCGCGATCAGCGGCATCGGGACGCAGCTCACGCTCGTCGCCGTCGGCCTCGAGATCTTCGAGATCACCCGCTCGACCTTCGCCGTCGCCCTGGTCGGAGTCGTCTCGCTCGTGCCGATGATCCTGGCCGGCCTCTACGGCGGCATGCTCGCCGACGCCTTCGACCGGCGGAAGGTCGCGCTGGTCGCCGCCGTCTTCGCCTGGTTCTCGACCGCGGCCATCGCGCTGCACGCCTACCTCGGGCTGCACGAGGTGTGGCTGCTCTACCTGTTGACCACGGTCAACGCCGTGGCGGGCACGATGATCGCGACCTCCCGCGCCTCGATCGTGCCGCGCCTCCTGCCCCGCGACCTGCTGCCGGCCGCCTCCGCTCTGAGCGGCATCAGCATGGGCCTGATGCTGACCGTCGGGCCCGCCCTGGCCGGCGTGCTGGTCGCGAGCGTGGGGTTCCCGCTGACCTACACGGTCGACGTCGTGCTGTTCTCGACGGCGTTCCTCGGGATCGTCACGCTGCCCCCGATCCGACCCGAGGGCGAGACCCAGCGTCCGAAACTCGAGTCGTTGCGCTTCGGCCTGGCGTTCCTGAAGCGGTCGCCGAACATCCGCACCACCTTCGTCATGGACATCGTGGCGATGACGTTCGGCATGCCCCGCGTGCTCTACCCGGTGGTCGGCACGCTCGTCATCGGAGGAGGCGCGGTGACGGTCGGCGTCCTCTCCGCCTCCTTCGCGGTGGGGGCGCTGCTGAGCAGCGTCTTCTCCGGACGCCTCGGCCACGTGCGCCGTCAGGGCGTGGCCGTGCGGTGGGCGATCACCGCCTACGGGCTCTGCATCGCCGCGTTCGGCGTCGTGCTCCTCGTGACGCCGGCCCACGGCGGCGCCGTCACGGCGGGACTCGACCAGGCGAACCTGGTCGCCCTCGGCGGGGCGGCGATCGCGCTGGCCGGAGCGGGTGCGAGCGACAACGTCAGCTCGATCTTCCGGTCGACCATCCTGCAGTCGGCCGCGCCCGACGCCATGCGGGGTCGCCTGCAGGGGATCTTCATCGTGGTGGTCACGGGAGGGCCCCGGGTCGGCGACCTCTTCGTCGGACTCGTCGCGGGCATCGCGGTCTTCTGGCCGCCCCTGCTCGGCGGGCTGCTCGTCGTCGCGCTCGTCGCGCTCGTGGCCCGGCTCACGCCCGCGTTCGGACGCTACGACGCCGAGGCGCCGACGCCCTGACGCGAGTCGGCAGTGGCGGTCGTCGCGGCGACCGCACCCGGGACGGGAGGAATCGCGGCGGCGCGCGTCACCAGCCGGGGCCGGACTGCGGCGACCCGGGATGCTGCGGCACCTGCGGCGGCCAACCCGGGTGCTGCGGGTATCCGAGGAAGGCCGTGGGCGGAGCCTGCAGGGCGACACGGCTCGCGGTGAGGGCGGAGAGCAGTTCGGCCTCGTCGCGCTGCACCGCCTCGTCGAGCGCGCGGCGGCCCTTCACCAGCCGCTGGCGGGTGAAGGCCAGACGCGTCGCGTTCGAGATGAAGACCTTCATGGCGGGTCGGATGCCCCGGGACGCGGCCCACGACCTCGCGCGGCGACGACCGGCGCTCGACGAGAGCATGCCGACCTCGTCGGCGCTGAACCAACCCACCGCGGCGTACTCGGCGAGCCGGTCGTGGGTGACCCTCCGCTCGTTGCGGCGCAGGAACACCACGAGCAGCACCATGGCCACGAAGATCGGCACCTGCACGAGCAGGTAGTAGACGAAGAAGCCGTCGCCGACCACGAAGAGGGCACCGTTCCAGAGCGCGTGCAGTCCCGCCGCGGGGACGAGGCCGACGAAGAACCAGCCGATCGCGCCGTAGGGGCCCGTCCGTCGGGCGGCGAGACCGAGGGCGAAGCCGGTGCAGGCCGTGTACATGACGTGCGCGAACGGTGACATCAGTGCGCGGACGAAGAAGACGTAGGCGAGCCCCTGACTGCCCGTCGCGAGGTCCTCTCCGACCTGCAGGGCGAAGTACTGGATGTTCTCGACGAACGCGAACCCCGCCGCCACCGTGGCGGCGTAGACGATGCCGTCGACCGGGCCGTCGAAGTGCCGTCGGAAGATCCACAGGACGAGCAGCACGCCGAGCCCCTTGGCCCCCTCTTCGACGAGCGGCGCCTGGACCACCGCCCCGAGCACGTCCTCGAGCCCGCTCGAGCGGACCCCGAGCACCGACCGTGCCGTCGTGAGGGCGATGTCGACGATCAGTGCGGTGCCGACCGCGACCGCCGCACCCCAGAGGAAGGCGAAGAGCAGCGCCACGCGCGGCTCGGGCTCCCACCGGTCGACCAACCAGATGCCGACCAGGACGATGGCCAACGGGACGAAGGCGAGCAGGCTCCCGGCCAGCAGGACGGCGGGCTGGACGAAGATCAGGAAGTACAAGCCGACGGCCAGGGCGAAGGTGCCGATCACGGTGAAGCCGGCGGCGAGCGCCACGGCACTCGCGACCCGGCGGCGCGGGGTCGGTTGGACGAAGACCGGCTGCACGGGGTACCAGACCGGCTCGGGATTGACCGCCGGACCGTGGCCCGGCCACCCGGCACCCGCTGTCGAGGGGACCGACGTGGGATCGGCGTAGGGCGTCAGGGGGCGTCCGTACGCGTCGTGTCCGACGCCGCGGGGATCGGACCAGGTCATCCCCCGACCCTACGGGCTGACGCCGGGGTCGGCGCGGGGTCCGGGACGGGCCGCGACGCCCCGGACGGCCCGGTAATCTCGCAGGATGGCCCCGACGCGTTCCCTGCCCGAGGACCCGTCGCTGTTCCGGTACGTGATCATGCGGGTCTGGCACGATTTCCTGCGCCATCGCACGATCGACGCCGCCGGGTCGCTCACCTTCTTCTCCATGCTCGCCCTGGTGCCCGGTGCGCTCGCGCTCGTCTCGGGGGTCGCCCTGTTCGTCGACGACGGCGACGCCGTGGACGAGATCCTCTCGGTGGCCCGGTACGTCCTGAGCCCCGACGCGATCGAGACCCTGCGCTGGCCGCTCGAGCAGATGCTCAGCCTGTCGAACCCCGGCGTCGCGTTCGGCATCGGCCTCTGGCTCACCCTGTGGTCGTTGTCGGCCTACACGACGGCGTTCGGTCGGGCGATGAACACCGCCTACGAGGTCGAGGAGGGGCGCCGCATCTGGAAGTTCCGCGGACACATGATGATCGTCACGCTCGTGCTGATGGTGTCGTTCGCCGTCATCGCCGTCATCCTGCTCGTGACGCCGACGCTCAGCGACGCGGTCGCCGCCCGCTTCGGCATCGGTCGACCGTGGACCGACCTCTACAACGTCGTCAAGTGGCCGGTGCTCGTGGTCCTGGCCGTCCTCTCGGTCGCGATGCTCTACTTCTTCACGCCCAACGTGCGACCACCGCGCCTGCGCTGGGTCTCGTACGGAGCCATGGTCGCCCTCGGCGGGTGGGCGATCGCGACGGTGGGCTTCGCGGTCTACGTCGCGACGGTGTCGAACTACGACCGCTTCTACGGCTGGGTGGGCGGTGTCGTGGTCGTGCTGCTCTACGCGTACATCAGCAACTTCGTGCTCGTGATCGGCGGCGAGCTCGACAGCGAGATCCTGCGCATGCGTCAGTTGCGTCGAGGGGTGCAGGCCGAGGAGGTCATCCCCCTGCCGCTCCGTGACACCGCGCGCAACCACATCCTGGCGCGGAACCTCGCCTGGGACGTCCGGGTGGGCCGGTCGATCCGCGAGCGGGCCCTGCGCGAGAACGGCGGCGTGCTCGAGCCTGACGAACTGCGGCGCGTCCACCTCCGGGGCGATCGCGACCGGCCCGCCGACGAGCGGCCTCAGGCCGCACAGCGAGCCGACCAGGTCGACCCGAGCACCCACGCCCCGTCGACGCCTTAGAGGCGCGGACCCTCAGGAGGCGCGGTGCCGGTCGACCGACACCGCGCCTCCTGCCCGTGGTCGCGTCAGCCGGCGGTCTCGTCGCCCGGGTTGCGGGCGCCCGTCGTGTTGGCCGCCCGGGCCACCGCCGCGGCGGGGTCCTCGACGTCGATGACGGTGATCGCGCTGGTGATCGGCGCGAGCCCCGAGAGGCGAGCGGGCGAGAGCACCTTGCGCACCTGCTCGTCCGTCATGAGGCCGGCCGCGACGACGAGCGGCGCGATCGCCGCGTTCGTCGTCAGCGCGGTGTGCGCGATCGCCGCAGCCGCCGTGTAGCCGATGTAGGGCGTGAGCGCCGTGACGCTGCCGACGTTCGTCTCGACCTGCTGGGTCAGGCGGGCGCGGTTCGCCTCGATGCCGTCGACGCAGTTGATCCGCAGCGTCTGGCAGGCGTAGGTCATCCACTGCAGGCTCTGCATGACGGAGTGGGTGATGACGGGCTCGAACGCGTTGAGCTGCAGCTGCCCGGCCTCGGCGGCCATCGTGACCGTCACGTCGGCCCCCGCCACCGAGAACGCGACCTGGTTGACCACCTCGGGGATCACCGGGTTCACCTTGCCCGGCATGATCGACGACCCGGCCTGGCGCGGCGGCAGCGTGATCTCGCTGATGCCGGCCTGCGGGCCCGACGACAGCAGTCGCAGGTCGTTGCAGATCTTGGACAGCTTGATCGCACTGCGCTTCAGGGCGCCGCTGAGCGTCATGAAGACACCCGTGTCGCTCGTCGCCTCGATGAGGTCGGGGGCCGTGACGAGGTCCATGCCCGAGAGCGTGCTGAGGTGGCGGCGGACGGCGTCGGCGTAGAGCGGGTCGGCCGTGATGCCCGTGCCGATGGCCGTGGCACCGAGGTTGATCTCGCCGAGCAGCGGCACCACGTCGCGCAGTCGCTGGACGTCTTCGGCCAGGGTGTGGGCGAAGCCCGTGAACTCTTGGCCGAGGGTCATCGGCACGGCGTCCTGCAGCTGGGTGCGGCCGACCTTGAGCACGTCGTGGAACTCGGCTCCCTTGGCGGCGAACGAGTCGGCGAGCAGGTCGAGTTCGACCAAGAGGCGGCGCAACGTGAGCACCATCGCGATCTTGATCGAGGTGGGGTAGGTGTCGTTGGTGCTCTGGCTGCGGTTGACGTCGTCGATCGGGTGCAGGTGGCGGTATTCGCCCTTGGCGTGGCCGAGCAGCTCGAGGGCGCGGTTGGCGATGACCTCGTTGCTGTTCATGTTCGTCGACGTGCCGGCGCCGCCCTGGATGACCCCGACGGCGAACTGGTCGTGCAGCGCGCCCCCGCGGATCTCTTCACAGGCGCGTTCGATGGCCTCGGCCTTGACCGGGTCGAGCACGCCGATCTCGACGTTGGCACGGGCCGCCGCCTGCTTCACGAGCGCCAGGGCCGTGACGAGGTCGGGGTAGACCGAGATGGGCCGCTGCGAGATGGGGAAGTTCTCGAGCGCCCGGGCGGTGTGGATGCCCCAGTACACGTCGGCGGGGACCTCTCGGCTGCCCAGCGAATCGGTCTCGGTGCGGGTCGGTGCTGCTGTCTCGGTCGTCACGTGTGGTGAGCCTCCGTCGTCAGTCGGGGCCCGGTCGTCGTCGACCGGACGCGTCCGTCGAGCCTACCGGCGGGACGACGGACGGGTCCCTCCCGAGGAGGCGCGGCTCGACCGTCCGGGACGCTCCCGCCCCGGGGGACGAGACGACCCCGGGATGCCGGGTCAGCGGTGGAAGCCGGGGACGATCAGGTAGATGCCGTACAGCACGCCGAGGGCGCAGACCACGAAGCAGGCGTAGCCGGCGGCGGTGCGGACGGGCGTCCGGCCCTCCACGGTCAGGAGGCGGAGGCCGAACGAGTAGAGCGACACGAGGGCGGCGGCGGAGAACAGCGCGACGAGCGCCACCACGACGAAGGCGGACCAGTCGATCATCAGCGCACCTCGTCGTCGGTCGGCACCGTGCTGCGCGGGGCGGCGACGGGCTCGGGTGGGTCGTCCATGCGGACGAACGGGGCCTCGACGCCGGACGCCGGGGTGTCGACGCGGCCCTTGCGGACGGCCCGCCGGGCACGACGACGTGAGAGGACCGACGTGGCCGCGACGTCGACCTCGATGGCCGAGCCCTGGTCGTGCGGCCGACGGCGGGAGAGGACGAAGATGCCGGCGATGACGGCGGCACCGACGGCGGCGTCGATCACGAGTCCCGTGACGCCGAGCGTGGCGATGAGGGCCGCGACGGCACCGACGGCCGCCGAGGCGGGGAGCGTGATGAACCAGGCGACGACGATCTTGCCGGCCGTGCCCCACTGGATCTTCGAGCCGCGGCGTCCGAGGCCGGCGCCGATGATCGATCCACTCGCGACCTGCGTCGTCGACAGCGCGAAGCCCAGGTGGCTCGAGGCCAGGACGGTCGCGGTCGTCGACGCCTCGGCCGAGAAGCCCTGCGTGGGCTTGACCTCGGTCAGGCCGCCGCCCATGGTCTGGATGATGCGCCAGCCGCCCGTGTACGTGCCCAGCGCGATGGCGAAGGCGCAGACCACGACGACCCAGAAGGGCGGGCCGGAGTCGGGCGTGAGCAGCCCGCCCGCGATGAGGGTGAGCGTGATGACGCCCATGGTCTTCTGCGCGTCGTTCGTGCCGTGCGCGAGGGCGACGAGCGACGACGTGAAGATCTGGCCGTAGCGGAAGCCACCGCGCTCGCTCTTGTCGTCGCGGCGCCGGGTGATCGTGTAGGCGAGACGCGTGGCGGTGTACCCGACGACGCCGGCGATCAACGGGGCGAGCAGGGCGGGCAGCACGACCTTCGACAGCACGACGCCGAAGTCCACCGACCCCATGCCGGCACCGACGATCGCGGCACCGATCAACCCGCCGAACAGGGCGTGCGACGAGCTCGAGGGCAACCCGCGCAGCCACGTGAACATGTTCCAGACGACCGCGCCGATGAGGCCGGCGAAGATCATCTCGGGGGTGATCTGCACCCCGCCGTCACCCTCGCGGATGATGCCGCCCGAGACGGTCTTGGCGACCTCGGTGCTGAGGAAGGCTCCGACCAGGTTGAGGATCGCAGCGACCGTGACGGCGACCCTGGGCTTCATCGCGCCTGTCGCGATCGGCGTCGCCATGGCGTTGGCCGTGTCGTGGAACCCGTTCGTGAAGTCGAAGAAGAGAGCCAGCGCGATGACCAGGACGACGATGAGTGTGATGTCCACCGGCCTGAGTGTCACAGGTGGGTGGACGCGGGTCAACTCGGCGGTGACCTGCGGGGTACATCTCGGTGAACGGTGGGTGACGCGGACCGTCGTGCGGCCGGAGGCGCCTCACACGTGGGGCACGAAGTCCTGCCAGGCCCGTCGCCGTTCGCCCCGGGGGTCGTGCTCGACACGGTCGCGGACGTCGATGACGAGGGTGCGTCGGCGGTGGGGGTCGTAGGTCGGCCAGTCGGCGACCGCCCCCGTGCGGACGAACTCGAGCCAGCGCGAGCGCGTCCGCGCGGCCGTGCGCAGGAAGGCCCGACGGCCACCCAGCAGGCTCATCGCCCACCCGAAGGCGGAGCCCATGCGGTCGTAGATGGCCCAGAGCTCGAGGCCGTGGAACGCGTCGACCCCGGCCGCGCGCAGGATGCGCGTCGTCGCGTCGAAGCGGTAGAACCGGACCGGCTGGTGCAGCGCGTGCCGCTCGGCCACCTTGACGCTCGGGAACCAGAACGCGTAGTCGCCGCCGAAGTCGAGGGCGGCCGGGCGGGCGGGAAGACCCGGGTAGTGCTTCTTGATCGCCTTGCGCGCCTTCTTCTCGGTCGCGGCGAAGATGGCCCGGATGCGCGGCTTGGTCGTGGCGAGGATGTCCCGGCGCCCGGTGAACACCGACCCCTCACGGTCGTTCGTGCCGATGATCAGCGGCACCGGGTGGGCCCGTCCCGCCTTGAAGGCGTCGAGCGGGCGTTCGGGCAGGAAGTCCCCGTCGATGACCGGGCTGAAGCAGATCGTGCCCGGGTCCTCGTCGGGGATGCGCAGCTGCAGTCGGCTGGCCGCCCGGACGATTGCGGTCGTCGGCGCCTCGGCGAGCATCGTCGCCGCGTCGTCGACGCTCGTGGCCTCGAGGTCGTCGTCGTCCAGGTCGTGCGCCAGCAGCTCGAGGAACTCCCCCGCCCAGCGCTGCGTCACGTCCGGCGGGTAGATCGCGTTCGGCGGTGCGCTCTGGGCGACGACCCCGCGGAAGAGGCCGCGAGCGCGCGGCACCGTCATGAGGGTCGTCACGGCGTTGCCGCCCGAGCTCTCACCCGACACGGTGACGCGGTCGGGGTCGCCGCCGAACGCGGCGACGTTGTCGCGGACCCATTCGAGGGCGGCGACCTGGTCGCGGAGCCCGAGGTTGGAGTCGAACGGGCGCTCCGGGGTCGCCCAGTGGCTGAAGTCGAGGTAGCCGAAGGCGCCGAGCCGGTAGTTGAGGCTGACGTAGACGATGCCGCCCTCGCGGACGAGCGTCTCGCCCTGTCTCGGGAACTCTCGCGACGACCCCACGCTGTACGCGCCTCCGTGGACGAACACGAGCACGGGTAGCCCGTCACCCGGCGCGGTGCCGTCCGGCGTGATCACGTTGATCGTCAGGCAGTCCTCGCTCAGCGGCGTGGTGGCGTCGACGCCGACGAACTGCACGCGGTCCTGCGGGGCGGCGGGGCCGAACCGGCCGGCGTCGCGGACGCCCGTCCACGCCGCGGGCGGCTCGGGGGCCCGGAACCGGAGGCGCCCCACGGGTGGTGCTGCGAAGGGGATGCCGCGCCAGGCGAGCACGCCACGCTCCCGCACGCCGCGGACCTCGCCCGAGCGGGTGGTGCGGACGAGGTCGGGGGCCGGGACGGTCGCCCGGGGCTGTGCGGTCACGGAGCGATGTTACGGGCCGTCGGACGGCCGACCGGGGCCGTTCACCCGACGTTCTCCTAGGGGGTGCCTGGGAGGATGGATCGGACTTTGCAGTCGGTGCACATCGCATGGCTGCCCTCGACGACTGGACGGAGCCCGGCTCACATGGAACTCGGCGAGCTGCTGATCATCTTGACCGGGTCGCTCGTCGTGACCGCCTTCGCCCGCTGGCGCGGTCTGCCCGCGCCGCTCCTCACCGTGGGCATCGCCCTGCTCGTGTCGCTGATCCCCGGCGTGCCCGACATCGAGATCGACTCCGAGGTCATCCTGACCGTGGTCCTGCCGCCGCTGCTCTACTCGGCCGCGCTCGACGTCAGCCTGCTGAACTTCCGCGAGAGCCGGGTGCAGATCGCGCGACTGGGCGTGGGCGCCGTGATCGTGACGGCGTTCGCCGTCGGGGGCGTCGCCTACGTGATGATCCCCGACATGACCCTGCCCGCCGCACTCCTCGTCGGGGCCGTGGTCGCGCCTCCCGACGCCGTGTCGGCGGCCGCCATCGGTCGCAAGCTCGGGCTGCCCCGCAAGGTGATGACCGTGCTGTCGGGCGAGAGCCTGATCAACGACGCCGCGTCGCTCACCCTGGTGAAGGTGTTCCTGGCGATCGTGGGCGGTGCGAGCCTCACGCTGTGGGACGACCTCGGCATCTTCGGCCTCGCCATCGGCGTGGGCGTGGCGGTGGGCCTCGCGCTCGGCTTCGTCGCCCACCGGGTGCGGATGCGCATCGACGACCCCGTGGTCGAGAACGTCATCGGCCTCCTACTGCCGTTCGTCGCCTACATCGCTGCGGAAGAGCTGAGCGGCTCGGGCGTGCTCGCGGTCGTGGCCGCGGGGCTCTACGTGGGCTTCAACTCACCCCGCACGGGCTACGCGACCCGTCTGCAGGAGCGCCCGTTCTGGTCGGCCGCCGACGTCGTGCTCGAGGGCTTCGTCTTCGCGCTGATCGGCCTCCAGCTGCGGGCCGTCGTGATCGACGTCAGTGAGAGCGAGCGTGGCCTCGGACAGAGCGTCGGCGTCGCGCTCGCCGTCCTGGCCGTGGTCGTCCTCGTGCGACCGGTCTTCGTGTTCGGCACCTACCACGCAGCCCGCGCCGGCCGGTACCTCTTCCTCTCGACGGTGCTGCGGAAGCTCCGCCGGGTGCCCGCGCTCCGCCGGCTGCGGCGAGCGCCGGCGCTGCGGACGGTGCGATACCACCCGCAACCCCGCATGGACTGGCGACAGCTGAGCGTCATCTCGTGGACCGGCATGCGGGGCGTGGTCACCCTCGCCGCGGCCGTCTCGATCCCGGCGGTCACCGAGTCGACCATCCCCGTGCCGGCGCGCGACACGATGTTCCTCATCGCGTTCATCGTCACGGTCGGCACCCTGCTGCTGCAGGGGCTCACGCTGCCGGTCGTCATCCGGGCGCTCGGCGTCCGCGACGACACGCAACGCGACCGCGACCTCGCCGCCGAGCTGGCGGTCTTCGCGACCAGCACCGACGAGACCATGGCCTACGTCGCCGAGCGTCGTGCCGAGTGGGAGAAGCGGTGGGGGCCCGAGCTCACGGAGCGCGCCGTGCAGCTCTCGACGACCCGACTGCTGCGGCAGAACGAGGCGCTGCAACGCACGGCCCTCGACGACGCCGACGAACGGGACGTCTCGGGGGCGACCGCCGCCCAGCGCGCCCGCCGTCGTGCGGCACCCCAGGCGCTCGGCTCGATCCGGCGTGAACTGCTCGCCAAACGACGCGAGGTGGTGCTGCGCGAGCGGGACGCCGGAGCGCTCGACGAGGAGGTCATGAGGCGGGTGCTGCTCGGGCTCGACGCGGAAGAGCTCGCCATGGACACCTCGGCCTTCACGAGCACGAGGTCGTGACGCCCGCGCGGCGTATCGTGAGCGGCACCGGCGGCGAGACGACGAGACGACGGAGACCAGGAGGGCGCGGCACCGTGGCGACCACGACGAAGCAGACGACCACGGACGCCGTGGGCGGCCCGCCGAAGCCCGAGCCCGGTCGTTACCGCCGCTGGTACTCGACCCTCCACCCGTCGTTGCAGCTGATCGGCCTGCAGCTCTGGTTGCCCCTCTTCTTCATCGTCGGCTTCTGCCTCTGTTACATCGCGGCCTTCCATGCGCCCCACCCGCACGACGTCCCCGTGGCCGTCGTCGGATCGTCGTCGGCCGCCGCCGAGCTGCAGGCGGGCCTCGACGAGGCCCGTCCCGGCGTGATCGACGTCCGCGCCTACGGCTCTGCCGACGAGGCCGAGCAGGCCGTGCTCGCCGGTCACGTCGCGGTTGCCTACGACCCGGCCGACACCACGATCTACACGGCGAGCGCCCACCAGTACCAGGTCGCCGCCCTCATCCCGGCGACGATCACCCCGGTGCTCGAGGCCCAGGGGGTCACGCCCACCGTCACCGACCTGGCCCCCCTGCCCGCGAACGACGAGTACGGCACCGTGTCGATGTACCTGATGCTCTCGTGGTGCATCGGCGGCTACATGGTCGCGATGTTCATCGGGCTGATGGGTGCCCCGCTGCGCCACCGCACCCGGATGACCGTGATCGGCGTCGGGGGCGGCGTGATCTCGCTCGTGACGAACGTCCTCGCGGGGCCGGTGATCGGGGCCGTCGACGGGCACTTCGTGCCGCTCTTCCTCATCGCCTGGGCCTGGATCATCGCGATCGGCCTCGCGGTCAACGGCATCAGCTACTTCGTCGGACGGTTCGTCGCCCTGCCCGCCATGATCGTGTTCGTCTTCCTGTCCATGCCGTCCTCGGGCGCCGCCTACCCCGCGTGGTTCATGCCCCAACCGTTCGCGTGGCTCAACGCCGTCGTGGTCGGCAGCGGCATCACCGAGATGCTGAAGCGCGTGCTCTACGGCGTGGGCCCCGGGTACGGCCGCGGCGTGACGATGATGCTCTGCTACGCCGCCCTCGGCGTCGTGCTGATGATCGTCGGCAAGCGCTGGTGGGAGAACCGCCGCATCGCCCGCATCGTGTCGGGGCGCACCACGATGTTCGCCGACGCCCAGAACGCGAACCGCGAGTTCCTGATCGCCGAGCGCGACGAGGTGCTCGCCCGCCACGGCCTCGTGGCGACGGACACGGGCACGATCAACACGATCCCCGAGGACGAGCGCGGCGATCTCGGCGATGCCGGCGAGCGGGGCGACATGTTCCTCGGCGCACCCGGGGGGCTCGAGAACGACGAACTCTCGACGCGACCCGTGCGGGTCGTGCCGAGCGACCGGGCCGGGTCGGCGCACCCCGGGCGTGACGACGGTGCGGCGCGCTGAGGCGGTACCCTCGAGGCTCGTGACCACGAACACCCTGCACCGTCTGCTCGTCGCCCTCGTCGTCCTGCTGCTCGTCGCGGCCGGGACGCTCTACGTGCTCTCGGTCACGCTGGCGCCACAGGGTGGTCCCGACGTCGCGGCGCGCTTCGTCGGCTACGCCTGGATCGCGGTCGTCGGGGCCGTGCTCACGGGTGTCGTCGACTTCTTCGTGCGGGCGGGACTGTCCCGTACCAGGACTCGACGCGGGCGCTGACCCCGGGCCGATGAGGTGCCGGTCTCAGACGAGGCGGGCCTCGGCGGCCGACGCACGTCGCTCGGCCAGCTCGTTCGCGGCGAGGCGTTCGATGCGGTGCCACCGCGCGGCCGTGGCGGCCATGCCCGCGACGAGGGCGACCATACCGAGGCTCGAGAGCGCCAGCAGGAGGCCGCCGAACGCCGCTCCGACCACGACGGCGACGAGGCCGAGGGCCCAGGCGACCGCGGGCAGCCACAGCGGCAGCGACAGGTGGCGGGGCGCCATGGCGGTGCCGGCCGCGCTCCGGACCGTGGTCGTGGTCAGGCCGTCGTAGCTGGTCATGTCGCTCCCCGTGAGATCCGTCCGACGGCGGGGGTGTCCCCCGAGATCCGTCTCGGGTCCGACCCTAAACGGGGCGAGCCGCCGCCGCGCCCCCCTCTGCGAGGGCCACGCGTCCGAGCCGGGACGCCTCAGGGACCGGCGTGTCCGGCGGGGAGAGGGGCGTCGGAGGCCACCGTGGCGAGGTCGGCCGCGAACACGAACGTGCGGGCGACCTGTCCCCCGGCCAGCACCCCGGGCAGCCAGCGCGACGCGTCGTCCCACATCTCGTCCAGGGGCAGGTCGTCGAGGTCGAACCACCGCGGCACCAGCTCGTCGCTCTCGGCCGGTTCGCCGCGCCACGTGGTGACGACGAAGACCGTCGACCGCTGGCTCCAGCTCTCGCGGTGCGGGAAGAGGTAGAGCAGGTCGCCCCGCCGGTCGAGGTCGGACGCGACCACCTCGACGCCGCTCTCTTCCGCGATCTCGCGGACCACCGCCTCCTCGACCCCCTCGCCCGGCTCGAGCTTGCCGCCGAGGCCGACCCAGTGCCCCGTGCCGAGTCCGCGCTTCTTGCGCCCCAGCAGCACCTGCGGGCGGCCCTCGTGTTCACGCAACAGGTAGGCGACGCAGACGCGGTAGACCGGCATGACGGCAGGCTAGCGGCTGCCGTCATGCCCCGAGGACGGACGACAGGAGGCGCGGGGCGCGTCCCCGGGAACGGCTCGGCGGCTCGCGCGTAGGCTCGTCGGCATGTCCGAAGCACGATCGAGCGGGAGGCGACGGCCCGGGCCGGAGTTCCGCGGTGCCGGTCGCAGCCTCGAGGTGCTGCGAGCCGAGGCCCACGACGAGCTCTCCGCCCTCATCGAACTGCGCTGCCGCAACGGCGAGGACCCTTGGGACGTCATCCCCGGTCTGCCCACCGTCGACGAACAGGTCGTCATCTCGCTGCGGGCCGACGCCCTCGGCACCGACGGCGTGCCGACCGCGACGGGGCTCGGGCTCGCCGACGAACTCGGCTACCTGCGCACCATAGCCCTGTGGCACCCGGAGCTGTCGCGGGCCGTCTGGTCGCTCATGGGCCGGCTCGACGACGCCTCTCGCTGACGGTCGCTGCCCTGCCCCGTCTGTCGGTGGTGCGCCGTAGCGTGTGCGCATGAGCTGGTGGGACGTCGTGACGGTGACCGTGGGTGCGTTCGTGGGTGCCGGGGCGGCGTTCGCGTCGAACCTGCTCGTGCGACTGATCGAGTCGCGACGGCGCGAGGCGTCGGCCCTCAACGAGCTGATCACCGAGATCCACTTCCGGCGCGTGCTGCGCCGGGTGGCGCCGAGGCTCAGCCCCAACCCCCGCGCCCTCGACCCCGTCTACGAGCAGGCGCGTCATTCGATCTCGGCCCTGCGGGGCGAGATCCGGCGGGCCCGGCGAGCGCTTCGTCCCCGCTCGTCGGCCCTGCCCGTGCTGAACGAGATGACGCTCGCCTGCAACACCTTCCTCGACGACAGCGACGACGCCCCCGAGCGCTACCGCCTGCACCTCATGCAGCTGCACGCCCGGCTCAACGCCTCGGTCCGGCGGCTGAGGTCCGACCGCCGCTCGATCTCCGACCTCGAACCCGGCGAGGCGCACCTCGGCGCCACCGTCCAGGGGTTGACCGCGCCGACCACGGCCTTGCCGGTCGACGACTGACCCGCCGGGTCGGACGGCGACCCACGGCAGGGCCGACCCACGGCAGGGCCGACCCACGGCAGGGCCGACCCACGGCAGGGCCGGTCGTCGTCGAGGAGGCGCGGGTACCGTCCCCGACATGAGCGACCGCGACGAGACCACGACTCCCGACACCTCGGCACCCCGCGACGGCGCGTCGGCTGCGCCCGACCCCGCCGGGCACGACGTCGACGCGACGTACACCGTCCCCGGAACGCACTCCGAGTCGGCGGCCGAGAAGGCCGGCACCCCCGAGCAGGCGATCGACGAGGCCCGCGAAGGCGAGGCCCCCGACCCGGCCGACGTCCACGTCGCCTCGGACGAGTACCCCGAGGTCCCGGCCTTCGGCGGCATCACGGCGAGCGACCGCTCGATCTGAGCCGCCGTTAGGCTCGGGTGATGGCCTCCGTTCCTGCTCCCCGCGCCCCCCAGAAGCCCGTCACCCGCTCGCACCACGGTCACGACTTCGTCGACGACTACGAGTGGCTCCGTGCGAAGGACGACCCCGAGGTCGTCGCGCACCTCGAGGCCGAGAACGCGCACACCGAGGCCGAGACGGCCCACCTCGCCGACCTGCGACAGACGGTCTTCGACGAGATCAAGGGCCGGGTGCAAGAGACCGACCTGGGCGTCCCCGTCCGTGAGGGCTCGTGGTGGTACTACTCGCGCACGGCCGAAGGGCAGCAGTACGGCATCCATTGCCGTGCGCCGATCGCCGGGCCCGACGACTGGACTCCCCCGTCGATCGAGGCGGGCGAGGCCGCCGAGGGCGAGCAGGTGCTGCTCGACGGCAACGTCGAGGCCGAGGGGCACGACTTCTTCTCGATCGGCAGCTTCGACGTCTCCCCCGACGGCGCGCTGCTCGCCTACGCGGTCGACGTCGAGGGCGACGAGCGCTACACGCTGCGCATCCGCGACCTGGCGACCGGTCGCGACCTCGACGACGTCGTCACCGGCACGGCCGCCGGTGCCCTGTTCGACGCCACCGGCCGCTACGTCTTCTACCCCACCGTCGACGAGTCCTGGCGTCCCGACACCATCTGGCGACACGAGGTCGGACAGCCCGGCGACGACGTCACGGTGTTCACCGAGACCGACGACCGCTACTGGATCGGGGTGGGCCTCACCCGCAGCCGCCAGTACCTCGTCGTCGACGTCGGCTCGAAGATCACCAGCGAGACCTGGCTGCTCGACGCGTCCGACCCGACCGGCGAGTTCCGGGTCGTCTGGCCACGTCGCGAGGGCGTCGAGTACGACGTCGAGCACGCGATCGTCGCGGGCAGCGACCGCCTGCTGATCGTCCACAACGACGGCGCCGAGAACTTCGAGCTCGTCGACGTGCCGGCCGACGATCCCACCTCGACGACCGACCGCCGCGTGATCGTCGAGCACCGCGCCTCCGTCCGGCTCGAGTCGGTCGACGCGTTCGCCGGGCACCTAGTGGTCGAGTACCGGCGCGACGCGCTGCCGCGCTTCGCCGTCGTGCCGCTCGGCCCCGACGGCTACGGCGAGGTCGCCGAGGTCGGCTTCGACGAGCCGCTGTTCGCCGCCGGTGCGGGCGGCAACCCCGAGTTCGACCAGCCGACCGTCCGCTTCGGCTACACCTCGTTCGTCACCCCGTCGACGGTCTACGACCTCGACGTCCGCACCGGCGAGCGTCACCTGCTCAAGCGCCAGAACGTCCTGGGCGGCTACGACCCGGCCGACTACGACCAGGCCCGCGAGTGGGCCACGGCGGCCGACGGCACCCGCGTGCCCGTGTCGCTCGTCTGGCGCCGTGACGCCGTCCCCGCCGAGGGGCCCTCGCCGGTGCACCTCTACGGCTACGGCTCGTACGAGCACAGCATCGACCCGGGCTTCAGCGTCGCCCGCCTGTCGTTGCTCGACCGCGGCGTCGTGTTCGCCGTCGCGCACGTCCGCGGCGGCGGCGAGCTGGGACGCTCGTGGTACGAGGACGGCAAGACCCTGACCAAGAAGAACACCTTCACCGACTTCGTCGCCGTCGCCGACCACCTGATCGCCGCGGGTCGCACGACCCCCGAGCTGATGGTGGCCGAGGGCGGCAGCGCGGGCGGCCTGCTGATGGGCGCGGTGGCGAACATCGCCCCCGACCGGTTCGCCGGCATCGTCGCGGCCGTGCCGTTCGTCGACGCGCTGACGAGCATCCTCGACCCCGACCTGCCGCTCACCGTGATCGAGTGGGACGAGTGGGGCGACCCGCTGCACGACCCCGAGGTCTACGAGTACATGCGCGGCTACAGCCCCTACGAGAACGTGCGGGACGACGTCACGTATCCGCGCATCCTCGCGGTTACCTCGATCAACGACACCCGGGTGCTCTACGTCGAACCCGCCAAGTGGGTGGCCAAGCTGCGTGAGGTCGACGCACCGGTGCTGCTGAAGACCGAGATGTCGGCCGGGCACGGCGGCGTCAGCGGCCGGTACGAGTCGTGGCGCGAGCGGGCGTTCGAGATCGCGTGGATCCTCGACGTGCTCGGGCGCGCCTGACCGTCGTGGACCACGTCGCCCTGCTGCGGGGCGTCAACGTCGGCACGGCCAAGCGGGTGGCCATGGCCGACCTGCGCCGCGTGGCCGCCGGCCTCGGCTTCGAGCACCCCGAGACACTGCTGAACAGTGGCAACCTCGTGTTCGGGGCGCCGGCGGTGCTCGGGCCGGAGGACGCGGCCGGGCTGCGGGGCGCGATCGCCGGAGCCACCGGTGTCGACGCCGACCTCGTGCTGCTCGACGCCGACCGGTTCGGGCGGCTGACCGCGGCGAACCCGCTGCGCGACGAGGCGCACGAGGGCCGCGAGGGGGCGCGAGCCGAAGCTGCTGTCGGTGGCGTTCGCCGAGGTTCCGGGCGCGCTCGACGGGGTCGCGCCTCCTGACGTCGACCTGGGCGACGAAGAACTGGTCGTCTCGCCCGACGCCGTCTACCAGTGGCTGCCGGCGGGCGTCCTCGCCTCGCGGGTCCCCGCCGCCTGGTGGCGCGGGCTGCCGACCCCGGTCACGGCCCGCAACGACGCCACCGTCCGCAAACTCGAGGCCCTGCTGGCCCGCCGCACCGCCTGACCCCGTCCCGGCCCGGCCCCGCCCCGCCTGCCTGCCTGCCCTGTGCACATCGCGACCACCGGGCGACGACACGCCGCTCATGTCTCCTTGGGTGCGGCGTGTCAGGCGGCCGATGTCGGGTTCGGCCCGCCGCCGGAGGGACGCACGGTCGGGTTCGGCCCGCCGCCCGGCCTCCGCGGTCAGAGTCGTCGGGCAGCCCGGCGGAAGCGGCGCAGGGCGTCCTCGGCCCGGGCGACCTCGAGGGTCGCCAGCACGCCGTAGCCGAACGTGTCCTCGCCCGACCGGTGGGCGAACGCCGCGGCCTCGCGCACCGTCCGCACGGCGGCCAGGGCGTCCCGGTGCTCGCCGAGGGTGTCCTGCACGGCCTCGGCCCGGCGGGCACGGCCTCGACCCGATCCGCTGCGGGTCCGGTCGACCTCGAGCGCGTACCGCAGCCGTCGGGCGGCCTTCCGGGCGTCGTGCAGGGCGGGAATCGCCTCCGCTCCGGTCTCGCCCTCCGCCGCGTCCAGCGCGGCGAGCCCCGCCCGGACGGCCCGCTTCGTCCGCTTCCGCTCGGACCGCAGGCGCGCGGCCGAGAGCTCGGCCGCCGGGTCCGTGGCGTGCTCCCCCGTCGCGGGGGCCGCCACGAGCGCGTCGACCGCGTCCAGCAGGTCGAACCAGGCGCCCGAGTCGAGCAGGCGTCGCACGTCACCGACGGCCTCGCCGAGTCGTTCGCCGAGCCGGGCGTCGAGCCGCCCCGTGGCCTGGGCGGCCACGAACCCCGCCGGAGCCGAGGAGGCGCGGGTCGCCACCCGGCCCCGGGCCACCTCGACGTCGCGCGCGGCCCCCGTCACGTGGCCGACGTGGGCCGCACCCGCCACGGCGGTCGCGGCCGGCCCCGGGTCGAGGACGCCGTCCCACACCGTCAGGAGGGCGCGCAGCCGCCGTGTCGTCGTCCGGAGCCGGTGGACCGCGTCCGGCTCGTCGTCGCGCACGGCGGCGTCGACCGCGAGCAACTCGTCGCGCAGGCCCGCCGCGGCGGACGCGACGAAGGCCGCGGCCGACTTCTTCTTCGGGGCCGCGGCAGGGACGACCGTCGAGGCGGCCTCGCCCGCGCCGGTTCGCGACGCCGACGGCCCTGCCGACACGGCCGGCTCGGAGCCCAGCCCGCGGGCGAGCTTGGACTTCGACGACGACACCGACGCCCCGGCCGACTCGAGCCGTTCGGCGACGGCGTCGAGCAGCCGCTCGCCCTCGGCACCGTCGACGCCCGGCGCCAGCTCGACCTCCCACTCGCGCCAGGTGCGCAGCAGTCCCGTGTCGGGGTTCGACGCCCGCACGACGTCGTCGGCGAGCTCGCCCAGCTCGCGACCCGACGCGTCGAGCAGGCGGGTCACGGTACGCGTCGTCTCGAGTCGCAGCACGGGGTGCACGGGCCGGCCCCGCAGCCGTGCCTCGACGAGCCGCCGCAGGGCGGCCGGGACGGGCTCGTCGGGGTCGCCGAGCGGCCAGTGCACCTCGCGGCGCCCGGACGTGCCGGCCGACGGCGGCAGCTTGAGGTGCCAGCCGGCGTCGTCACCGCCCTCGCGCCTCCTGAGGGTGGTCCGGGCCCCGAGCAGCGTGTGGTCGACGGTGTCCCAGTAGGTCGCGACGAGCTCGACGGGGTGGTCGTGCCCGACGCCGTCGACGAGCAGCGCCTCGGCGCCTCCCCCCACCCCGGCCAGGTCGGGCACCCCGGCGCTCTCGTGGACGTCGTACTTGCGCTCGATCTCGGTCTGTTCGGTGCGGCGCGGGGATGCGGTGCTCATCACTCCGTTGTAGTCGAGGGGGCTGGTCGACCGCCTCCCGGACCCCGCGGGGCGCCCCGGCGTAGGGTCGTCGCATGAGCGATGTGGCCCCGAGCCTTGCCGGATGGATGGCGCGACAGCGCTGGTACGCGACGAAGGGACGGACGCCCGCCTTGCGGGTGATCGGCTCGTTCGAGGTCGAGGTGGACGACGCGCTCGCCATGACGCTGCTGATCATCGACGAGGCGGCCGACGTCCCCGTCCTGTACCAGGTGCCCCTCGTCAGCCGCGCGACTCCCCTGCCCGGCGGCGACGCGGCCTTCATCGGCTCCGCCGACGGACGCTACCTCTACGACGGGCCGCACGACCCGGCCTACGCCCGTGAGTTGCTGCGCTCGATGTCGGCCGAGGCGCACGTCGTCGGGGCGGACGTCACGGTGGACGGCACGCGCATCGTCGACCCCGGGCAGGTTCGTCGCTCGCGCGTCCTCTCGGGTGAGCAGTCGAACACGTCGATCGTCTACGACGTCGAGGGCGGCCCCGTCGACCAGGTCATCGCGAAGGTCTTCCGCGTGCTGCACCACGGCGACAACCCCGACGTCACCACCCAGGCCGCGCTGACCCGGGGCGGCTCGACGCACGTCCCCTCGTCGTTCGGCTCGCTGCGGGCGACCTGGCCCGACGTGGGACGCGAGGGCGGCACGGCCACCGGCCACCTCGCCTTCTCGCAAGAGTTCCTGCCCGGCCTCGAGGACGCCTGGCGCGTGGCCCTGACCGCCGCGGCCGACGGCACCGACTTCACGGCCGAGGCCCACGCGCTCGGCGTGGCCGTGGCCGAGGTGCACGCGACGCTCGCCGCCGACCTCGGCACGGTTCCCGCCGGTGACGACGAGATCGCCGGGGCCCTGACGAGCATGCGTCGGCGCATCACGACCGCCGCGCGCGAGGTGCCGCAGATCGCCGAGCACGCCGACGCGATCGGCGCCGTCTACGACGCGGCCGAGCACCTGCACTGGCCCGACCTGCAGCGCATCCACGGCGACCTGCACCTCGGCCAGGCCCTGCTCTCGCCCGAGCGCGGCTGGATGCTGATCGACTTCGAGGGCGAGCCCCTGCGGCCGATGCCCGAGCGCTCGCGCCCCGACCTGCCGATCCGCGACATCGCGGGCATGCTGCGGTCCTTCGACTACGTCGCGGGCTCGCTCGCGCAAGAGGACGTGCCGGTCGATGCCAAGGCCTGGGCCCACGACGCCCGCCGCGCGTTCGTCGACGGGTACATCGCCTCGTCCGGTGTCGACGTCCGGGCCGCCCGTGCCCTGCTCGACGCGTTCGAGATCGACAAGGCCGTGTACGAGGCGATCTACGAGAGCCGCAACCGGCCCGACTGGATCGACATCCCGCTCACGGCCGTCGCCCGTCTCGCGGCACGCAGCGCCCCCGCCGCCGGCTGAGCCGGGCGGGCAGGGTCGCGAGGCGTCCCGCTCACGGTGCACCGCGCCTCCTGACCCCTCGAGAGCGAGGACGCAGGAGGCGCGGTGACGGCCTCAGGGACGGGGCACGTTGCGCAGGTTCGAGCGGGCCATGGCCACGGCCTCGCCGGCCCCGCCGTTCATGACGATCTTCGACATGGCGAGGGAGAAGCCCTTGACCTGGGCGCCCGTGATCATCGGCGGAAGCGACAGCGCCTTGGGGTCGGTCGCGATGTCGACCAGCGCCGGACCGTCGTGCTCGAACGCGGCCTCGTAGGCGGCCCGGAGGTCGCGCGGGTCGTCGACGTGGACGGCGTGGATGCCGATCGCCCGCGCCACCGCGGCGTAGTCCGTGTAGGGCACGTCGACGCCGAAGTCGGGGAACCCGTCGACGAGCATCTCGAGCTTCACGAGACCCAGCGTCGAGTTGTTGAACACCACGATCTTGACCGGCAGCTGGTACATCTGCGCCGTGAGCAGCTCGCCCATCAGCATCGACAGGCCGCCGTCGCCCGAGATCGAGACCACCTGGCGGTCGGGGTAGGCCATCTGCGCGCCGAGCGCGTGCGGCAGGGCATTGGCCATCGAGCCGTGCAGGTAGGAGCCGAAGATCCGGCGGCGCGGGGTCGGCGTGACGTACCGGGCGGCCCAGACGTTGCCCATGCCCGTGTCGGCGGTGAAGATCGCGTTGTCGGCGGCGACCTCGTCGAGCAGCGAGGCGGCGTACTCGGGGTGGATCGGCCGCATCTTCTCGACGTTCTTCGTGTAGGCCCCGACCGCACCGGTCATCAACTTGTCGTGCTTCTTGAGCGTCTTGTCGAGGAACTTCCGGTTCTTCTTGCGGGTCACCAGCGGCATGAGCGCCCGGAGTGTCGGCGCGATCGCACCGTGCACGGGCACCTGCACGTCGGCGCGACGGCCGATCACGGCGGCGTCGACGTCGACCTGCGCGATGGTCACTTTCGAGGCGTCGGGCAGGAACTGCGGATACGGGAAGTCGGTGCCGAGCAGCACGAGCAGGTCGGCGTCGTGGATGCCCGCGTGCGCGGCCCCGTAGCCCAGCAGCCCGGTCATGCCGACGTCGAACGGGTTGTCGTACTGGATGACGTCTTTGCCGCGCAGGCTGTGCCCGATCGGGGCGGCCACCAGGTCGGCCAACGCGATGATCTCGTCGTGCGACCCGCGGCCGCCCTCGCCGACGAAGAACGCGACGGTGTCGGCCTGGTTGATGGCGTCGGCCAGGGCCTGCACGTCGTGCCGGTCGGGGACGAGCTCGGGCGGGCGGACGCTGACGTACGCGGGCACCGTGCCGCCCGCGTCGAGCTCGGCGATGTCGCCCGGCAGCGTGATGACGCTGACGCCCTCGCCCGCCAGGGTGTGCCGTATCGCGCTGGCGACGACCACCGGCGACTGTTCTGCCGTCGAGATCATCTCGCTGTAGCCCGAGCACTCGACGAAGAGGCGGTCGGGATGGGTCTCCTGGAAGTAGTCCGAGCCGATCATCGTGCTCGGGATGTGGCTCGCGATGGCCAGGACCTTGGCGCGGCTGCGGTTGGCGTCGTACAGGCCGTTGATCAGGTGGAGGTTGCCCGGCCCGCACGATCCGGCGCAGACCGCGAGCCCGCCGCTCATCTGGGCGTCGCCCGAGGCCATGAAGGCCGCGGCCTCCTCGTTGCGGACGTGGATCCAGTCGATCCCGCCCTTCGCCGACCCACCGGTGCGACGCACGGCGTCGACGATCGGGTTCAGGCTGTCGCCGACGATGCCGTAGATGCGCCGGACCCCGGCGGTGACGAGCTGGGCGATGATCTGGTCGGCGACCGTGTCTGCCATGGTGTTCCCTTCGTGGTGCGTGCTGGTACGCCTCCCAGCCAACTCCCCCGGCGCTCACCGCCGACCGGGCTTAGCCTGGGGCCATGAGCGACATCGCGAGCACGTACGTCCCCGAGTCCGGCAGCATCACCATGTTCAGCACCTCGTGGTGCGGCTACTGCGCCCGACTCAAGCAGCAGCTCGGCAAGCAGGGCATCGCCTTCACCGAGGTCAACATCGAAGAGGTGCCGGGCACGGCCGAGATCGTCGAGAAGGCGAACGGCGGCAACCAGACCGTGCCGACGATCATCTACCCCGACGGCTCGACGGCCACGAACCCGTCGCTCGCCGACGTGCAGGCCAAGCTCGGTCTCTGACATCGCGACCGTGGGTTCGACCGGCGCGGGCTCGGCCCCGGCGCCGGCGTCGGCGCGCCCGCTCCGCCTGCTGGTGCTCGGTGGCACCGCCTGGCTCGGCCGGACGATCGTCGACGCGGCCCTCGCCCGCGGTCACGAGGTCACGTGCCTCGCCCGCGGTGCGTCGGGCGACGTTCCCGAAGGGGCGACGTTCGTCCGGGCCGACCGCGGCACGTCCGGGGCGTACGACCCCGTGGTCGGGGGCGGGCAGCGCTGGGACGCGGTCGTCGACCTGGCTCGCGACGCGTCGCACGTCCGGGACGCCGTGGCGGTGCTCGAGCCGGCCAGCGGCTCCTTCGTCTTCGTGTCGAGCGTCAGCGTCTACGCCGACACCGCGACCACCGGGGCGGATGAGTCGGCAGCCCTCGTCGACGCCGACGAGGCGGACTACGGCGGGGCGAAGGTCTCGGGTGAGCGAGCCGTCGTCGACGCGTTCGGCGCCGCCCGGGCGCTGATCGTCCGGGCGGGGCTCATCGGCGGACCGGGTGACCACACCGGTCGCACGGGGTGGTGGCCGCTCCGCTTCGCCCGGGCTGCCGCGTCGAGCGAGCCCGACCCGGTGCTCGTGCCCGACGTCCCCGGTCTCGACGTGCAGCCCGTCGACGTGCGCGACCTCGCGAGCTGGATCGTCCTGGCCGCCGAGCGCGGCCTCTCGGGGACGGTCGACGCGGTGGGCGAGCGGCACCCGCTGGCCGACCACCTCGCGGCGGCCCGGCGCGTCGCCGGACACACGGGCGAGGTCGTCGCGGTCGACGAGGCCTGGCTCGAGGCGCACGAGGTCGGGCCCTGGGCCGGTCCGCGGTCGATGCCGCTGTGGGTGCCCGTCGCCACGCACGCGGGCTTCGGTGCCCGGTCAGGAGGCGCGGGTCGGGCCGCGGGCCTCGTGCCGCGCCCCGTGGACGAGACGCTGCGCGACGTCCTCGCCTGGGAACTCTCGCGGCCCGGCCCGACCGGCCCCCATGGCGCGGGGCTCGAGCCCGACGACGAACGCGACCTGCTCGCCGCCGCCCAGGACCGCTGAGGTCGCACGCCGCACACACGCGCGCGACGCCGGTTGCCGCACCCGCCCTCCACTACACCGCGTTTCGTGCAGCACGCACCATCTGGTCGCGGCGCGGTGCACGAAACGCGGTGCGATCCCGGCAGGTGGCCCGAGTCAGTTCTGGGCCGGCGGGGCGAAGAACTCGATCTGGTTGCCGTCGGGGTCCTTGATCATCAGGGCGTGGCCGAAGTCGACGTCCTGCAGGTCGGACTCGATGCCGACCGACGTCGCGTGCTGCTGCCAGGCGACGACGCCGTCACGATCGGACACCGCCAGGCCGATGTGGTCGAGGCCGGGAACGGTCGGATCGGAGGCTGCGGACGACCCGTCGGTGTAGGCCGTGACGCCGAGGATCTGCCCGTTGCCGACGGAGAAGATGCGGCGGTCGAGGCCGTCGAGTTCGATGCGACCGACCGGGCCGGCACCGAGCAGCTTCTCGTAGAAGGCGAGGCTCGCGTCGAGGTCGGAGACGGTGATGGCGACGTGGGCGTAGCCGGAGAGATCGGGCATGGGGTGCTCCTTCGGTGGTCGGGTGGTCTGTGACCACCGAACCCCTGCCCGCTGGGAGGGCACGGAACGGGGTACCGATCGGGGGTCGCGTCCGTCGTCGACGCGACCCCCGGCCGGGTCAGGCCTCGAGGGCGTCGGTGAGCAGGGCGACCAGGGCCGAGAGCTGCACGTCGACGGAGTCGACGACCTCGGAGTCGTCGCCGTCGAGGGCGCGGGCGGCGAGGCCGGCCTTGCTGTCGATCAGTTCGGCGATCTTCGTGTCGATCGTCTGCGCCGCGATGACGCGCCAGGCCGTGACCGGCTCGGCCTGGCCGATGCGGTGCACGCGGTCGATGGCCTGCGTCTGCTCGGCGTCCGTCCACGACAACTCGGCCAGCACGACGTTCGAGGCGACCTGCAGGTTGAGCCCGACGCCGGCCGCGGTCAGCGAACAGACGACGACCTCGACCTCGGGGTCGTTCACGAAGGCGTCGATCTGCCGCTGACGGACGGCCGGGGTCTGGTCGCCGCGGATCGACGAGTACTTGATGCCGCGCTTGGCGAAGGTGGCCTCGGCGACGTCCATGACGTCGATGTGCTTGGCGAAGAACACCACCTTGCCGACGTTGCGGGCGAGTTGGGCCGTGTAGTCGGCCGCGAGGCCGGCCTTGGCCTGACCGATGCGGCGCACCATGCTGAAGACGTTCTCGCCGGTGCTCGACGCGCTGGCGTCCTCGAGCTCCCACTTGGCGACCTGGCGGACGAGGTCGTGGTCGATGCCCTCGACGCGGACGCCCGACGTGCGGGTGGTGAGCGCGGTGCGGTACTTCTGCACCATGCGGCGGGCCAGCTCGCGCTCGGCGTCGCGGATGGAACGGCCCACCTCGTCGTCGAGCTCGACCGGCAGGTCGGCGATGCGACGGGCGGGGATGTCGGAGGCGACGTCGACCTTCTTGCGGCGGACGATGCCGAGTTCGATCACGATCTCGCGTGCCGACGAGAAGAACCCGGGATCGGCAGGGGTCAGGCCGACCTCTTCGAGGCGTTCCATCAACTCGGCGGCGGGCTTCTTGTCGCCGATCCAGCCCAGGAACTCCCAGATGGCGCGGAAGTCCTCGATGTCGTTGATCAACGGTGTGCCGGTCAGCGCCATGAGCAGGGGGTGCGCGGTGCGCGACCGGATGCGCTGGGCGAGCTGCAGCACGTGGCGCGACCGCTGTGATTCTTTGTTCTTGATGAAGTGGGCCTCGTCGACGATCATGCCCTTGAAGCCGAGGTCGCCGAGCCAGCCGACGTGACGGTCGAGCACCTCGTAGTTCACGATGACCACGTCGGCGAAGGCGTCGAGCTTCTCGCCGTCGCCGTGGATGACGGTCGCCGTGCGCGTCGGCGTCCACAGCTGGACCTCGCGGGCCCAGTTCGTCTTGACGACGTTCGGCACGACGACGAGCAGGGGGTACGCGGCGGCCGCCTGGGCGGCGAGCAGGGCCTGGGCGGTCTTGCCGAGGCCCGGTTCGTCGGCGAGCAGGTAGGTGCGGTGGCCCTGGCGGGCGGACTCGACGAGCTGAGCCTGGTGGTGCATCAGGGTCGCACCCGCGGGGGCGTCGACCGTGGTGGGCTCGGGCAGCGGCATGCAGGCCGAGCCGCCGCCGGCACCGTACTCGAACGACTTGAACAGGGGGCCGAAGAGCTCCCAGTTGGCGAGGCGACGCGGGTGCGCCTCGCGGGCGACCTCGGCGAGGGCGAAGTCGGGCGCCAGGAACGGGTTCGCCAGCTGTCGCGAGACGACCGACTGCGGGACGACCTGTCGCTCCGACGTCGGCGCCACCGGCGCGGCCTCGGTGACGATGATCTGCTGCTCGGGCTCGAGCTCGAGCCCGGCCGACATCTGCATGTCGCGCTTGAGGGTCTTGGCCGCCTCGCTGACCGTCGCCGCATCACCCAGCAGGGTGATCAGCGACGTGTCGCGGGCGGCGGTCTTGGCGAGGATCTGGGCCACGCCGTCGAGTCGCTTCATCTGCTCGGCGCGCTCGGACTCGCTGATGGCCTTGTCGACCTTGACCCGCGCGCGCTCCTCGCGCATGAGCAGGGCGATGACCTGGAACTTGGTGCGGCTCGAGGGCTTGACCTGACCGCGTTGCGCGGCGGCCTCGACCTCGCGCACCGCGCGGGCGAGGACGGGGATCAGCCCGTCGTTGTCGACCTCGCGGCGACGGTTCGGACGCTGGGCGGTGCGGGTTCCACCCGATTGACGCTGGCCTGGTCGAGCCAAGGCTCCTCCTCGTGGTCGACGCGGGGCGTCGACGGTGCTGTGCCGCCATGTCGGCGGTGGGTGCTGCGCGGGGCGCCGAGAGGCTCGGCGACCCGGACGGACGGCGACCGAGACGGTCGCGCCGGATGCGTGCGGGGCGGGGTGCCGCGCGGTGGACAGCTGTACCGGCTTCGCGACGGGCGACCTTCGTGGCGGGCAGTCCGACGACGGCGCGTACCCCGAAGCCCCGTCACGCCGAGATGTCGACTCGCGCCGGAGGAGGCGCGGACCGGAGAACACCCGGGCGGTGAAGCTGGGGACAGTTTACGCGTACGACGCGCCGGTACGCCACCAGCGCCTCCCCGTGTCTCGTGGGCAGGTCACCGCGGTCGGTCGCGGCGGACCGGTTGTCGCGGTCGGTCGCCGCGGGCCGGTTGTCGCGGTCGGTCGCCGCGGGCCGGTTGTCGCGGTCGGTCGCGGCGGGCCGGCGACCCGTCAGCCGCGGCGACGCAGGCCACGGGTCGCCGGCCCCTCGAGCACGGAGCCGTCGGCGGCGAACCGCGATCCGTGCAGCGGGCAGTCCCACGACCGTTCCGAGTCGTTCCAGGTGACGATGCCGACGAGGTGCGGGCAGATCGCCGAGACGGTGCACACCTCGCCGTCCACGGTCGAGCGCGCCACGGGGGCGAAGCCGCCCGACCTGCCCACCTCGCCCTGGCCCTCGGCGGGTGCGACGGCGACCAGGCGCCGGGTCATCGCGCCGGCCCAGCCCTTGGCCGCCCACCAGGCGTCCGCCGCGTTGATCCCGATGCCCGAGGCGATCGCGATCGGCGTGGTGACCCGCTTGTGCAGCGTGGTCATCCACGGCTGCGGATCGCCGAGCACGTCCGACACGAGGGTCATCGCCGCCTGGACCGCGTTCGTCAGCCCCCAGTGCTCGTACCCGGTCGCGAGGTAGATGCGCCCGCGACCGCGCGGCAGCCAGCCGACGAACGGCACGTGGTGCGGCGTGCCGTAGTCCTGGCCGCTCCACGAATGGGTCAGCCGGGCACCGGGCCACTGACGCGTCGTCCAGTCGGCGAGGTCGTCGACCAGCGCTGTCGTCGAGGAGGCGCGGCCCACCGGGTGCCGGTTGCCCCCGGTCACGAGGCGATCACCCACCGCGGAGAACGACCGCGTGGGACCGTCGACCGCCTGGTACATGCCGTCGGGCAGGTCGTCGGCGCCGTCGAAGGCGAGGCCGTAGGAGCGTTCGCTACGGAGTTTCGCGAAGTACAGGCCGCGGTCGAGCACGGGGCTGCCGGTCGTGACGTGGACCCGGTGGCTGCGGACGTCGGGGCCGTCGCTGTGGGTCACCGCGGGGGTGGACGCGTCGACCCCGGTGACGCGCACCCCCTCGACGACGATGCCGCCGAGCGCCCGGACGTCGGCCACGAGCGCGGCGATCGCCTGCATCGGGTCGAACTGCGCCTGGTCCGGCAGCCGGAGACCGCCCGTGGTGCCGAACGGCAGGTCGAGGCCGAACTCCTTGACGACGGGTAGACCGGCTTTGCGGGCGACGAGGTACTCGTCGTCGACCGTCGCGATGCCGCCCCGGGTCGTCGAATAGCTGAACGCGTCCCGGCGCTCGACCTCGACCCCGGCGTCGTCCAGGTAGTCGACCATCCAGTCGAAGCCCGCCCGGTTGCCTGCGACGTAAGCGTCGACGACGCTCTGGTAGGTGTTGGTGCGGATGCGTTGGAGCTGCTTGCCCTGCAGCAGCGACATCGACGCCGTACCGCTGCCACTCGCGACGCTGCCCACCGAGCGCGCCTCCAGGACGGCGACGCGGTGCCCCCGCCGCGCGAAGAGCAGGGCGGTGACCAGGCCCGTCAGGCCGCCGCCGACGATCACGTCGTCGTAGACGGTCTCGGGGTCGATCCTGTCGGTCGTGACGTCGGGCGCGGCGTCGAGCCAGGGTGACGGCATGGGGGCCTCCAGGTGCGCGGGTGGGTGCTGCGCGCCACGGTAGGCCCGTCGGCCCGTCCGTGTGTGTCCGACGGGCGACCGGGCGACTCACGGCACGACCCGCCGCCGCTGTCTCCGGCGTCGGTGTCGGCGTCGGCGAGCCGAACCCGACCGCGGTGGGCCCGGGTCGCGTGCACAACCCGACACCGGGCTCGCGACACGCCGCCGCGTGACGGACGTGAGCGGCGTGTGGCGACGCGGTGGTCGCGAATTGCACACCGGGGGGGGCGGCGGGGCAGGCGGGCGGGGCGGGTCAGGAGGGGCGGGCGAGGGTGCCGGCGGCGGCGCCGATCAGCTGGACGGCCTTGCGGCGGCCGGTGTCGGTGCCGAGCGTGGCTTGTCCGCCGGCGTGGGCGAGCAGCTGCGAGGCGACGCCGGGCGCGAGCCGGTCCGCGAGGCCGGGCATGCGGTCGACCCAGGTGCGCGTCACGTCGTCGGCGAGGCCCTCGCAGGCCCGTGCCTCGGCCTCGTCGCCGTTGCCCCGGTGCCACTGCCCGGTCACGACCAGGTGGGCGACGAGGGCCGCGGCGTCACGGGCCGGGTGCCCGAGCCCCGCGGTGTCGACGTCGAGCAGACCGGTGACCCGCCATGGCTCGGACGGGTGCACGAACAGCTGCTCGAGGTGCAGGTCGCCGTGGATCACGACCAGGGCGTCGGAGGCGGAGGAGGCGCGGCGCCGGTCGATCTCGTCGTAGAGGCCGTCGATCTCGGTCGCCCGGTCGGGCAGCGCGGCGCGCAGCGTCGACCGGTGCCAGGCCCCGTGGTCGAGAGCGTCGGACTGTGCCCGGGCGGTCACCTCGACCCGGGCGATGCGCGTCCCCAGGTCGACCATCTGCTCGACGAACCGGGGGTCGTCGGCGAGCTCGACGACGCGCTGCCCGGCCGGCACCCCGGGGACGCGCTCGAGGACGAGCAGGCCGTCCGGTCGCGACGCGAGCACGGCGGGCACCGGCAGCCCCTGCGCCCGGAACGCCTCGTGCAGGGCGACGATCGGCCCCACACGGTCGGGCCGGACCACCTTGAGGAAGACGGTCGTCTCGGCGGCGTCGAGGCGGATCACGGCCCGCTTGCCGGGTCGGTACGCCGCGACGCTCAACCGGGGGTCGGTGACGACGACGCCGAGGGCCGCGAGGGCGTCGGCGACCCGGTCGGGGTAGGTGGCCCCGGCGAGCGCCGGCAGCAGGGGGTCGGCCGGGTAGGCCCAGACGGCGAGCGGCTGACCGGTGGTCGGGTCGCGGGTGAGGACCGACGACGCGTCGGCGGCCCGGGTGTCGGTGTCGATGAAGGTCAGCACGGTCGACGTCGCGCCGGCGGGGTCGACCGTGTCGACCTCGTAGCCGTAGAGGAACCCGGCGCCCGAGGGCTCGACCGAGTGGGGTCGGAAGGCGACGACGGTCAGCCCCGAGTTCGCGAACGCGGCGGGGAGCACCTCGGCGGAGTTGGGCCACACGGGGACGCAGTCAACCAGCACCCGACCCGATCGGCGGGGAGGCGCGGGCGGGGTGACCGTTTCGTGACCTGACGCGGCGTCGCGACGCGGGCCGCGCCTCCCCGTCTACCCTGGGGGTCGTGAAGATCGTCTCGCGCATCCGCCAGACGAAGCGCACGCCCCTGTTGCAGGTGGTGAAGACCAGCGTCGCGGTGATGGCGGCGTGGTTCGCGTCGGTGGCCCTGTTGCAGCAGCCGTTGCCGATCTTCGCGGCGATCGCGGCCCTGCTCGTGGTGCTGCCGAGCGTCAACCAGTCGTTCGTCCGAGGGCTCGAGCGCAGCGTGGGCGTCATCGCCGGCGTGCTCATCGCGTTCGCGGCCGGGCAGCTGTTCGGTGACGCGACCTGGATCGTGCTGGCGATCGTCGTGGTGAGCCTGCTCGTCGCCTGGGCGTTCCGCCTGACGCCGAGTTCGGCGAACCAGGTGCCGATCTCGGCGATGCTCGTCCTCGCGATCGGCGCCCAGACGCCCGACTACGCGCTCGACCGGGTGCTCGAGACGATCATCGGCGCGGCCATCGCGCTGGCGATCAACGCGTTGATCGTGCCTCCCGTCGCGCTCGCGCCGGCGCACCTCGCCGTCGGCCGCCTGGCGCGCGACATCGCATCCGTGCTCGACGAGACCGCCGCCGTGCTCGACGAGCCGGTCGACGGGCCGCGACTCGCCACCGGCTTGACCAAGGCGCGCGAGCTGCGGGTTGTCCAGGCCCGGGCGGTCGACGCGGTCACCGCGGGCGAGGAGAGCCTGCAGCTCAACCCCCGCGCGAGCCGCAACCGCAGCGTGCTCGAGGCCGACGCGGCGCTGCTCCGGCGGCTGACCGTGCTCGTCAACCGCGTCGTGGGCATGGTGCGGTCGGTCCACGACAACTACGACCCGGGGTTGGCCGACGACCCCGTGGTGCAGAGCATCGCCGAGGACCTGCGACGGGCCGCCCACGACGTGCGCCTGTTGGCGCGGACCACCGAGGAGGCGCTCCCGGGTGCGCGCGCCTCCCGCGTCCCCGACACCACCGGCGGGCACGCGACGGGCCCCGGGCACGACGACGGCCCGGCTCTCACCTCGCCGGTCAGCGTGCTGCGACCCGACCCGGACAACTGGGTGCTGGTCGGGTCGCTGCTCGAGGACCTGCGACGCGTGCGGGAAGAGATCATCGGGTAGCATCCGACGATGCGACGGGGCCGGGCGACAGAGGTGCTCGATCCGAGCCTCGACCGGTACGCCCCTTTCGACCTGGTGACCGATCCGCGGGCCGTCGGCATCGACCGCGAGACCGTCGAGACGGCGCAGGGCCGGACCGTCGTGCACCACGCACCGGCGCCGGCCGACCGGTCCGCGCGACGCCGGGCCACGGTCATGCTGCACGGGGCGGCCGGCTCGTGGACGACCTGGACTCCTCTGCTGCAGGCCCTCCGCGAGGTGGACGCGGTCGTCTCGCGACCCGTCCTGATCGACCTGCCCGGGTGGGGGGCCTCGCCGGAACCCGCCCGGGGTCTCGACGTGGAGTCGGCCGCCGCCGTGGTGGTCGAGGTCACCGAGGCGTTGGGGATCACCGAGTTCGACCTCGTCGGCCACTCGATGGGGGCGTTCGTCGCCCTGCACCTGGCCGCCGTCCGACCCGACCTCGTGCTCAGCGTCTCGGTCGTGTCGGCCACGTCGTTCTCGGCGATCGACGCCGTGACGCACCCGCTGCGCGGCCTCCTCCGACTGCCCGCGTTCACCCTGCTGCGCGCGGTGTTCGCGGTGCTGCCCCGCGCCTCCGTGTCCTTGCTGCAGGGTGCCGCACGTCTCGGCCTGCTGCGCGCCCTGTCGTCGCCGGTGTTCCGCCACGTCGACCGAGTCCCCCGCTCGGTGCTCGAGGCGTTCGTCGCCGAGTTGCGGCCCCGGGGGTTCCTCGCCGCGTCCCGCTCGGGGCAGGGCTACGACACCGCGCGGTGGCGCGGGATCGAGTGCGACGTGGCCGCCGTCAGCGGTGCCGACGACGTCTTCGCCCGGTCGTCGGACCTCGACCGCCTCGGCGAGGTCGTCCGTCACGCCCGGACGACCCTGCTCGCCGACTGCGGGCACTTCGCCCACGTCGAATGGCCGGTCGAGACGCTGCGGGCCCTCGGCTGGGTCGAGGGCTAGGACGCCTCGGCCGTCGGCCCCGCGCCCGCCCCGTGCTCGACTTCGCGCACGATCATCGCGACGCACCGCGCGTGGCCCAGCGGCCGGAAGTGCCCGTCGACCGGGAACTCGAGGTTGACCGCCCCCGGCAGCACGCTGCCCTCGGTGACGTGGGCGTCGAACCGGGACGCCATCGACGTGATGGTGCGGTTCGCCTCACGCTGCTCGGCGAGCCGCAGCAGGTCGGCATCACGGGGCGAGAAGGGCCGCAGCGCCCTGACGGGCAGCACCGTCGCCCAGCGCGACCCCGAGAACGGACTGTTCACCGTCACCATGCGGGCGATGCGGCGATCGGTGTCGGTCGAGACCATCATCGTCTTGCCGATCAGTCCGCCTTTGCTGTGTGCCAGCACCACGACGTCCCGCAGGTCGTGGGCGTCGAGGATGCGCTGGGCGACCTCGGCGGTCGCCGCGATCGGACGACGATTGTGCCCCATCCCCGGCACGACGACGATCGGGTGCCCCAGGTCGTTCAGCCGGTCGGCCACCGGACGGAGGAAGCGCCAGGTCTCGTAGACGCCCGGCAGCAGCAGCACCGGCTCGCGGTCGCCGTCGCGGTAGCGCCTCGGCACCACCCGGCCGGACCGCGGCACGAGATGCACCCACCAGACGTACCGGTAGTCGAGCACGACGGTGCGGAGGAACCGCCGGAGGCCGACGCGACGGCGTCCGTGACCGCGCGACGGTGTGGAGCTCATGCCGCCACGCTAGGCGACGTCAGGCGGCCGTGCCCACCAGCGGCAGCTCGCCCCAGGGCTCGCCCTCGGGCCAGGCGATCGACTCGACCGCGGCCCGGGCCATCTCGAGCGTGAGGTCCCAGCGGCCGCAGATCGACGCCCACGGGGGCGGGAAGGACGCCGCGTCGTCGAGCAGGGCGAGGGCGAGACCGCCGAGCCCGGCTCGGGCCGCCGCGCTCGCCGCGTCGGGCAGGGCGTCCGCGAGGCCGTGGACGACCCGCACGCGATGGGCGAAGTCCATCTGCTCGATGTCATCGAACGCGCCCCACGCGCTCTCGATCTCGCGTCGCAACCTGGTGATCTCGACCGCGTCGAAGCCTGGTCGGTCGGCGCGTCCGGGTACCGCTCGTGCCATGTCAGCCCCCCTCAGAGCATGGGCCGAGGATCGGGTACCCGCGGCCGGGCGTCGGCTTCGGTGCCGATGCAGGCGAACATACCATCCAGTACGGTCCGGTCTCCATGGTCCCCGGATCACGAGTCGGTCACGGCGACGAGGACCGTCCCGCCTCGGCCCCCGACACGCTCGGGCCGCCCGATGCCGCGCCCTGGTCGAGCTGTCCCCCGAAGGCTGAGCCGCCGCCCGGGCCCACGGTCTACCGTCCACCTCGCACCCACCGGTGCGACGACTCCGCACGAACCCACGACGAACGGGAGACATCATGTTCCAGGGATCCGACCAACTCCGCGACAACATGCAGAAGGTCCTCGTCGACCTCATCGAACTGCACGTCCAGGGCAAGCAGGCGCATTGGAACCTGCTCGGCTCGAACTTCCGTGACCTCCACCTGCAGCTCGACGAGATCGTCGACGCCGCCCGCGAGTTCAGCGACGAGGTGGCCGAGCGCATGCGCGCCGTCTACCTGATCCCCGACGGCCGCACCTCGACCGTCACCCGCGGCACCAGCCTGCCCGAGTTCCCCGCCGGCCCCGTCGAGACCACCGCGGTGGTCGACCTGATCGTCGACCGCATGTACGCCGTCACCGGCACGATGCGCGCGGTCCACGACGACGTCGACGACGAGGACCCCACGACGGCCGACGTGCTGCACAGCATCCTCGAGCGCCTCGAGCAGCTCGCCTGGATGACCGGCGCCGAGAACCGTCACCCCGAGAAGGACGCCCGCCAGGACGACACCCGTCAGCGTGACGAGGACGCCGCGGCCGAGGGCCTCGACCGCGTCGGCGCCATCGCCAACTGACCCGACCACCTCACGAGGGCACCGTCCGGGAGCGCGCGACCCGCGCCTCCCGGGCGGTGCCCTCTCTCGTCGAGAGGACGACCCCATGACCGAATCGTTCGACCACGTCATCGTGGGCGGCGGCATGACCGCCGACGCCGCCGCCAAGGCCATCCACGAGGCCACCCCCGACGCGTCGGTGCTGATCGTCAGCGCCGACGTCGACGCGCCCTACACGCGTCCGGCGCTGTCCAAGAAGCTCTGGACCGACCCCGACTACACCGAGGCCGACAACGACCTCGGCACCGTCGCCGACTCGGGTGCCGAGATCCGGCTGCGCACGCTCGTCGAGTCGATCGACCGCGACGCCCGTACCGTGACCACCAGCGCCGGCGACGTCGTCGGCTACGGCGCCCTGCTGCTCGCCACGGGCGGCAGTCCCACCGCACTCGACCTGCCGGACGACGACCGCGTCGTGTACTTCCGGACCGCCGAGGACTACCGCCGACTGCGCTCCCTCTCGGGCGGCGGCCGCCACGTCGTCGTCGTGGGCGGCAGCTACATCGGCACCGAGCTCGCCGCGGCCCTCGTGCAGAACGACACCCGCGTGACGCTGGTCTTCCCGGACGACGTGCTCGGCGGATCGGTCTTCCCCGCGTCGATCGCCTCGGCGTTCGAGGGAGCATTCGAGGAGGCGCGGGTCGAGCTGGCCCGCGGACGTCGCGTCGAGAGCGGCACGGCCGACGACGCCGGCGTCCACCTGCGGCTCGACGACGGCACGACCCTCGACGCCGACGCGGTCGTCGTCGGGCTCGGCATCTCGGTCGACGACCAGCTCGCGGCCGACGCGGGTCTGACCGTCGACGACGGCATCGTGGTCGACGAGCACCTGCGGACGAGCGATCCGAACGTGTTCGCCGCCGGCGACGTGGCCTCGTACCCGGACGCGATCCTCGGGCGCCGCCGCGTCGAGCACGTCGACAACGCCAAGTCGCAGGGCCCCGTCGTCGGTCGCAACATGACCGGCGCCGACGAGGTCTACGACCACACGCCGTACTACTACTCGAAGGTCTTCGACATCTCGTACGAGGCCGTCGGCACGCTCGACGCGTCGCTCGAGACGGTCGTCGACGACAAGGGCGACGGGCGTGCGGTCGCCTACTACCTCGGCGACGAGGGATCGGTCGAGGGCGTGCTGCTCTGGAACGTCGAGGAGGCCCGTGACGCGGCCAGGGCCGTCATCGCGGCAGGCGCCGTCCCCCGCGAGGAGCTCGTCGGGCGCATCTGACGCCCACCCGCCGACGGCATGACGACGCCCGCCCGATCACACGATCGGGCGGGCGTCGTCGTCCGCGGCGGGGCCGCGTCGCGTCAGCCGAACAGGAACGGCGGGCGGGCGGCCCGGTCGAGCTCGAGGGCGAAGATGCCCCCGCTCAGCGGGAACTCGTCGAGCTGGTTGGCGCTCAGCCCCTCGCGGGCCGACAGCACGAACAGCGTGCGCAGGTCGTCACCGCCGAAGCCGATGCCGGTGAGGTTCGGCACCGGGAAGGTGATCTCGTCGACGAGCCCGCCGTCGGCGTCGAGGTGCACCACCTTGCCCTCGCCGTAGATGGCCCCCCAGAACTCGCCGTGCTCGTCGCGGGCCAGGCCGTCGTGGGCGCCCTGCGACGAGAACGGGACGAGCTCGCCGAGGGTGCCGTCGGCATCCCACGACGCCCGGTAGATCGTGTCGTCGCCGGTGTCGGTCAGGTAGATCTCGCTGCCGTCGTCGTTCCACTCGAAGCCGTTGGTCGTGGCGAAGTCGTCACGCAGCTGGGTGAGCGTGCCGTCCGGGGCGACGCGGTAGAGACCGGCCACGGGGCTGCCCTCGGGGTCGGTGGCGCCGACGACGAAGGCGCCGAACGGGTCGCACTTGCCCTCGTTCAGCCGGAGGCGCTCGTCGGCGTGGTCGACCGTCGCGATGGTCCGCTGCTCGGTCCCGTCGTCGCGCATGACGATCACCGTGTCGTCCAGTGCGGCGATCAGGCCGCCCCCGCGACGACGCTGGAAGCTCGGCAGGGGCGGGTCGACGACGACCGTCCTGTCGCGTGTGCCGTCCGCCGAGGTGCGGTGCAGGAGGCCGTTCGTGATGTCGGTCCAGACCAGCCCGTGGGCGTCGACGTCCCAGACGGGACTCTCGCCGAGGGTGGCCCTCGCGTCGAAGAACAGGCGGGGTTCGGACGTGGTTCCGGTCGGAAGGGACATCCGACCGGTCTACCCGCCCGACATGTCCACCGGCTCCGTTTCTCGCCCCCAGGGGTACGGAGGCCGTCCCTTGCACACAGAACACTGCGAGGGACGGGCACGAGGAGGCGCGCTGGGCCACCGTAGGAGGGGTGACGGACACCCTCGAGACCACCGACGACACCCAGGCCGAGCACTTCGGCGCGACGACGGCCGCCGCCGGCGAATGGCACCGCCCCGATCCCCGCGACGACGGCTACGTGCCGCTGCGGTCGTACGGAGCGATCGGCGACGGTCGGACCGTCGCCCTCATCGCCCGCGATGGCCAGATCGACTGGCTCCCGATGCCCGACATGGACAGCGACCCGGTGTTCTCCGGCATCGTCGACGCGGGCAAGGGCGGGCGCATCGAACTGCGCCCCGTCGACGACGACTTCGAGGTGCAGCGCGAGTACGTCGAGAACACGAACGTCCTCGTGACCCGCTTCCGCACCTCCACGGGTGTCGTCCAGGTCACCGACGCGCTGGTCACCGGCATCGCGGGGCGTCTGCCCTGGGCAGAACTCGCCCGTCGCATCGACGGCGTCACCGGGTCGGTCGACATGCGCTGGGCGGTGATTCCGGGCAACACGTTCGGCACGCACCCGATCCGCCGCGTCGACACGTTGCACGGGCCGGTCCTGCGGGCCGCCGACGTCAACCTGGCCCTGGTCGGCTTCGAGCACGGCCGCCTCGACTCGGTCGAGCCCGGCGACGGTGAGGCCCACGGCGGCCCCCACCGGTTCTGGGGCGAGTTCACCACCCACGAGGGGTCGCGCTCGCTGATCTGCCTCTGCGGCGTCGAGGACGAACCCCTGCACCTGCCCGACCCGCACGTGGTCGACCAGGGCATCGACCGCACGGTGCGCAACTGGCAGACCTGGTCGGACGAGTTCAACTGGGACGGCCCGTGGTCCGACGCCGTGCAGCGCAGCGCCCTGGCGCTCAAGCTGCTGATCTTCAGCCCCACCGGTGCGATCGCCGCCGCCGCCACGGCGGCACTGCCCGAGAACTTCACCGGCGACAAGAACTGGGACTACCGCTTCGCCTGGGTGCGCGACCTGGCGTACACGGTCAACGCGCTCGTCCGCTTCGGCCTGCGCGAAGAGACCCAGGCGGCCGTCTCGTGGCTGCTCTCGGCGCTCAAGGCCAACGGCCGCACGATGCACATCTTCCTCAACCTCGACGGCTCGGTGCCCGACGGCACCCACGAGACCGGCTCCGAGGGCTGGCGCGGCATCGGCCCGGTCTACAAGGGCAATCCGGCGGGCGAGCAGCTGCAGCTCGGCACCTACGCGGACATCCTTGCGATCATGAGCCAGTACGCGGCCGACGGCAACATCCTCGACGAGTCCACCGGCGACCTGCTCGCCGGTTTCGCCGACGACGCCTGCCGCCGCTGGCAGGAGAAGGACTCGGGCATGTGGGAGCTGCCGGACGAGCAGCACTACGTCAGCAGCAAGATGGGCTGTTGGCAGGCAATCGACGCCGCCCTGCACCTCACCGAGGTCGGCCAGATGCACCCCGACCCCGAGGACGTCGTCTTCTGGCGGAAGAACCGCGACCTGATCAAGGACTGGGTCGCCGAGCACGGCTGGAACGAGAAGATCGGCTCGTACGTCATGTACCCGGGCAGCGAGAAGCTCGACGCCTCGGTGCTGCTGCACGCCCCCAGCGGTTTCGACCGCGGCGAGCGCATGTCCCGCACGATCGACGCGATGCAGCGTGAGCTCTCCGCGGGTCCCCTGGTGTTCCGCTACAGCGAGGTCGACGAAGAGGAAGGCACGTTCGTGGCCTGTGCCTTCTGGCTCGCGAGCGCCCTGGCGTGCGTGGGCCGTCAGGACGAAGCGGTCGAGCTGATGGACCAGCTCGTGCAGCAGCCGAACGACGTCGGCCTGCTGACCGAGATGATCAGCGCCGACGACGGGCAGTTCCTCGGCAACGTGCCCCAGGGCCTCAGCCACCTCGCCCTCGTCAACGCTGCGATCACCATCGACGAGATGAGCCGTGTAGGCACCACCGACGACATGGAGGGCCAGTGACGAACGACGACTCGACGCCGATGCCGTCGGCGACCCCCGACGAGCTCGTGCTCGTCGACGCCTGGTGGCGGGCGGCGAACTACCTGACCGTCGGGCAGATCTACCTGATGGACAACGCACTGCTCACGCGGCCGATCGCGCGCGACGACATCAAGCCGCGCCTCCTCGGGCACTGGGGCACGTCACCGGCGCTGAGCTTCGTCTACGCGCACCTCAACCGCGTGATCCGCCGCGACGACCGCGACCTCTTGTACGTCTGCGGCCCGGGGCACGGCGGACCGGCCATGGTCGCCAACACGTACCTCGAGGGCACCTACAGCGAGTTGTTCCCCGAGGTGCCACAGGACGCCACGGGGCTGCAGAAGCTGTTCAAGCAGTTCTCGTTCCCGGGGGGCATCCCGTCGCACGCGGCCCCCGAGACCCCGGGGTCGATCAACGAGGGCGGCGAGCTCGGGTACTCGCTGAGCCACGCCTACGGCGCGGTGCTCGACGACCCCGACCTGGTGGCCGTCTGCGTCATCGGCGACGGTGAGGCCGAGACCGGGCCACTCGCGACGAGCTGGCACGCGAACAAGCTGCTCGACGCCCGGCACGACGGGGCCGTCCTGCCGATCCTGAACCTCAACGGCTACAAGATCGCGAACCCGACGGTGCTGTCGCGCATCCCCGAGGGCGAGCTGCTCGAGCTGATGCGGGGTTACGGGTACGAGCCGCTCGTCGTCGCCGGCGGTTTCGACGGCGAGGACCCGATGCGGGTGCACGAGCGCATGGCCGCCGCCCTGGACCACGCCTTCGCCCGCATCGACGAGCTGCAGCGCGAGGCCCGCGACGGCGACGGCACCGAACGCCCGCGGTGGCCCATGATCGTGCTGCGCACCCCGAAGGGCTGGACCGGCCCGAAGGTCGTCGACGGCGAGCGCATCGAGGGCACCTGGCGCGCACACCAGGTGCCGCTCAGCGGGGTCCGAGAGGACGACGGGCACCGGGCGCAGCTCGACGACTGGATGCGGTCGTACGGTGCCGACGAGCTCTTCGACGAGACGGGTCGGCCGGTGGCCTGGCTCGACGGGCTCCGGCCCCGGGGCGCGAAGCGCATGAGCGCCATCCCGGCGTCCAACGGCGGTCTCGTGCGTCGCGACCTCACCCTCACCGACTACCGCACGCACGCGGTCGAGACCTCGGACGACCGGCGCACCCAAGCCGAGGCGACCCGGGTGCTCGGTCGGTGGCTCGCCGAGATCGTCCGCGACAACCCGACGACGTTCCGTCTCTTCGGACCCGACGAGACCGTCTCGAACCGACTCGATCCGGTGTTCGACGTGACCGAGCGGGTGTGGGCCGCCGACATTTGGCCCGAGGACGAGCACGTGGCCCGCAGCGGGCGCGTGATGGAGGTGCTGAGCGAGCACCTGCTGCAGGGCCTCATGGAGGGCTACCTGCTGACCGGGCGCCACGGGCTGCTCAACACCTACGAGGCCTTCGTGCACATCGTCGACTCGATGTTCAACCAGCACGCCAAATGGCTCGAGAGCGCCGACGAGATCGATTGGCGCGCGCCCATCTCGTCCTTCACGTACCTGCTGTCGTCGCACGTCTGGCGGCAGGACCACAACGGGTTCTCGCACCAGGACCCCGGGTTCCTCGACGTCGTCGTCAACAAGCAGGCGCACCTCGTGCGCATCTACCTGGCGCCCGACGCCAACACCCTGCTGGCCGTGGCCGACCACGCGTTCCGGACGACCGACACGGTCAACGTGATCGTCGCCGGCAAGCAGGAGTCCCCCGCCTGGCTGTCGCTGTCCGAGGCCGAGGAGCACGTCCGGCGTGGCGTGGGCGTCTGGGAGTGGGCCGGCACCGAGGGTGCCCCCGTCGACGGCGTCGACCCCGACGTGGTGCTGGCCTGTGCCGGCGACGTGCCGACACTCGAGACCGTGGCGGCCGCCGACCTGCTGCGTCAGGTACTGCCGTCGCTGAGCACGCGCGTGGTCAACGTGGTCGACCTCATGCGACTGCAGGACGCGACGGAGCACTCGCACGGCCTCACGAACGACGACTTCGATGCCCTCTTCACGACGTCGAAACCGGTCGTGTTCGACTTCCACGGCTATCCGTCGCTCGTGCACCGGCTGACCTACCGACGGACGAACCACGAGAACCTGCACGTGCGCGGCTTCCAGGAGAAGGGCACGACCACCACGCCCTTCGACATGGCGATGCTCAACAACATCGACCGATACCGGTTGGTGCTCGACGTGCTGCACCGGGTGCCGGGGCTGGCCGACGAGCACCCCGAGGTGATCGCGGACTTCGAGTCACGACGCGAGGCCGCCCGGGCCTACGCCTACGAACACGGCGAGGACCACCCCGACGTGACCGGCTGGCAGTTCGGCGCCTGAGGCGTGCGACGGGCCGCCGCGCCGAGTGTACGGTCGGGCGCATGACGCCGAAGGACGAAACTCCCCCGCAGCTGAAGAAGCCCGGCATGTACGAGGCGCTCCGCGACGAGGGCGCCTCGAAGGAGAAAGCCGCGCGCATCTCGAACGCTGCCGCCCAGAAGGGCAACAGTGAGAAGAAGGTGGCCGCGAAGGGCGGGAAGTCGGGTTCGTACGACGACTGGACGGTGGACGAACTCAGAGGCCGCGCGAAAGAGCTCGGCGTGACCGGCTACTCCGACCTGAAGAAGGCCGACCTGATCGAGGCGCTCCGCGAGCACTGACCGCTACGGTCAGCTGGCCTGCTTCTCGGGGGCCGCCTTCTTCTCGGGAGCCGGCTTCTTCTCGGAGGCGGACGAGGCGGGCTTCTTCTTCGCTGCCGGCTTCTTCGCTGCCGGCTTCTTCGCGGCAGACTTCTTCGTGGCCGGCTTCCTCGCGGCGGGCTCGTCGGCGGCGGGCTTCTCGGCGGCGGCCGGCTTCTTGGTCGGCTTGCGGTGTCCGCCCGACCGGTTCGTCTCGACCGACCGGCGCAACGCCTCCATCAGGTCGATGACCTCGCCACCCTCACCGTCGTCGTCCTCAGGCTTCTCACCGAAGGTGGCGTCGGTGTCGAGCGACTCCCCCTCCTCGAGCTTCGCGTCGATCAGCTGTCGCAACTCTTCCTGGTAGTCGTCGCTGAAATCGGCGGGCTCGAAGTCGTCGCTCAGCGAGTCGACGAGCGACGACGACATGTCGAGCTCCTTGTCGCTGATGCGCGTCTGCTTCTCGAGTGCCGGGAACCGCGCCTCGCGCACCTCGTCGTCCCAGAGCAGGGTCTGCAGCATGAGCACGTCGCCCCGCACGCGCAGGGCGGCGAGCCGCGTCTTCTGTCGCAGCGAGAAGTGCACGATCGCGGTGCGGTCGGTCTCCTCCAGGGTGCGGCGCAGCAACACGTAGGCCTTGGGCGAGGTGCCGTCCGGCTCGAGGAAGTAGCTGCGGTCGAGCATGATCGGGTCGACCTGGTCGCTCGGCACGAACTCGAGCACGTCGATCTCGCGTGAGCGCTCCTCGGGCAACGACTTGAGGTCGTCACCCGTGATCACCACGGTGCGGTCGCCGTCGTCGTACGCCTTGTCGATGTGCTCGTAGTCGACGACCTTGCCGCAGATCTCGCACTTCCGCTGGTACCGGATGCGCCCACCGTCCGCGTCGTGCACCTGGTGCAGGGACACGTCGTGGTCCTCGGTGGCGCTGTACAGCTTGACGGGCACGTTGACGAGCCCGAACGTGATCGCGCCCTTCCAGATCGATCGCATGACGCTCATCTTTCTCCGCGTGCGCTCCGAATGACCGCCCACGGGGTACACGCCCCGACCGCAGGAGGCGCGGTGCGAGCAGCGTGGACGCATGAGCCAATACGACAAGAAGAACCCGGTCGACCTCTACCCCGCCCCGCCGTTCCCGAAGCAGGAGCAGTCGTTGCCGGGCGAGGCCTGGAAGATGGACCCGAAGCCCGACCACGGCGAGACCAGCTACGTCGGCAAGGAGCGCCTCACCGGCTTCCGCGGCATCGTCACCGGCGGCGACTCGGGCATCGGTCGCGCCGCCGCGATCGCGCTCAGCCGCGAGGGTGCCGACCTCGTGCTCAGCTACCTGCCCAGCGAGCAGAAGGACGCCGAAGAGGTGCGCGACCTGCTCGAGGGCGAGGGTCGCAAGGCCGTCCTCGTCCCCGGTGACATCTCGGACGAGCAGTACTGCAAGGACCTCGTGCAGAAGGCGGTCGACGAGCTCGGCGGGCTCGACACCCTCGTCATGGTGGCCGGCCGCATGAAGAGCAACGACGACATCCTCACGCTCACCACCGAGGACATCGACTCGACCATCAAGACCAACGTCTACTCGCTGTTCTGGCTGACCCAGGCCGCGATCCCCCACCTCGAGCCCGGCTCGTCGATCGTGACGACCGGTTCGGTGCAGGGCACGCAGCCCAGCCCCGACAAGATCGACTACGCCCTGACCAAGGGTGCGATCGGCG
Source organism: Frigoribacterium sp. AP1 (assembly GCF_056680555.1). NCBI lineage: Bacteria > Bacillati > Actinomycetota > Actinomycetes > Micrococcales > Microbacteriaceae > Frigoribacterium > Frigoribacterium sp. AP1. Next base: position 2,542,657 of record NZ_CM155288.1, on the reverse strand, counting down.
TCTTCACCTCGGGCCTCGCGCAGCAGCTCGCCCCCAAGGGCATCCGCGTCAACCAGGTCTCGCCCGGCCCGGTGTGGACTCCCCTGCAGCCCGGCTCCGACGACGCCGAGACGGTGTCGGAATTCGGCGGCCAGGCGCCGTTCGGCCGTCCCGGTCAGCCCGCCGAGCTCGCCGCCGCCTACGTGCACCTGGTGAGCCCCGAGTCGAGCTACACCTCGGGCGCGACCATCACGATCGCCGGAGCGATGCCCGCGGTCTGACCCGCGCCTCCTCGGCTCCGTCGTCCCGACGACACCGCGGCCCGTCGTCCCGCTCGCGCGGGGCGCCGGGCCGCGGTCGATGCGGCGGGTTCCCGTCGGTGGCGGCGGGCCGGCGCCGACGACGACACGGACCCGCCGCAGCCGGGTAGAACGAGAAGCAGACGACACGAGGAGGCGCGCGATGGCGGGCAAGGGACGCGGCGAGACCGTCGAGGTCGGCGGGCACCGGCTGCAACTGACAAACCTCGACAAGGTGCTCTACCCCGACGCGGGCACGACCAAGGCCGACGTGCTGGGCTACTACGCCGCCGTCGCCGGGTGGATGCTGCCGCACGTCGAGGGCCGCCCGGCGACCCGCAAGCGCTGGGTGAACGGCGTCGACGGTGAGGTGTTCTTCGAGAAGAACCTGCCCGACTCGGCACCCGACTGGGTCTCCCGACACAGCATCGAACACAAGGACCACGCGAACGTCTACCCGATGGTGAACGACGTCGCGACGCTCACCTGGCTGGCGCAGGTCGCCGCGCTCGAGGTGCACGTCCCGCAGTGGCGGTTCGGTCCGAAGGGCGCGCAGCGCAACCCCGACCGGCTCGTGCTCGACCTCGACCCGGGTGAGGGCGTCGGCCTCGCCGAGTGCGTCGCGGTGGCGCAGCTGCTGAAGCCCATCGTCGAGGGCATGGGCCTCGAGTTGATGCCCGTGACGAGCGGCAGCAAGGGCGTGCACCTGTACGCCCGGCTCGACGGGGGGCAGACCAGCGCGCAGGTCGGTGAGGTCGCCCACGAGCTGGCCCGCGCGATGGAGGCCGACCACCCCGACCTCGTGCTCAGCACCATGGGCAAGGCCGACCGCCGGGGCAAGGTGCTGCTCGACTGGTCGCAGAACAACGGGAACAAGACGACGGTCGCGCCGTATTCTCTGCGCGGCCGGACCCGACCGACCGTGGCGATGCCCCGCACCTGGCGCGAGCTCGCCTCGAAGTCGCTGGTGCAGCTGGAGTACACCGACGTGCTCTCACGCCTGAAGCGACGCGGCGACCCCCTGGCCGACGTCTCAGCGCACGTTCCGGTCCCGTCGGGCGAGCTGGGCGAGAACTTCCGCAACACCGAGGCCCCCGACCACGACCCGTCCGAGAAGGTACGTGACCGCCTCGAGGTCTACCGCTCCAAACGCGACGCGTCGAAGACCGCCGAGCCGGTGCCCGCCGACGCGCCCGCCTCGACCGACGGCACGAGCTTCGTCATCCAGGAGCACCACGCCAGCTCGCTGCACTGGGACTTCCGGCTCGAGCACGACGGCGTGCTCGTGAGCTGGGCGCTGCCGAAGGGCGAGCCCGACGACCCGGGCACGAACCACCTCGCCGTGCAGACCGAGGACCACCCGCTCGAGTACGGCACCTTCGAGGGCACGATCGCCAAGGGCGAGTACGGGGCCGGCGAGGTCACGATCTGGGACTCGGGCGAGTACGACCTCGAGAAGTGGCGCGACGGCAAGGAGGTCATCGTCGTGCTGCACGGCGAGCAGCGCGGCACCCGACGCGTCGCGCTGATCCACACCGGGCACGGCGGCGGGCGGGCCGAGTCGAACTGGCTCATCCACCGCATGAAGGACGACGCCGACGGCTCGCACGACGGCGCTTCCGCCGGCAATTCAGGAAAACGACCGCATCACGCCCGGAAGACGACCGAAGACGCGCGTTCTCCGGAGTCGCCGTCCTCTGCGCAGGCGAGCCGGGGAGGCCCTGTCGGCAACTCCTCACGCACGTCGTCTGCGGCCGGCGGCTCCCCCGAGAAGTCGGGCCGCGCCTCCTCGGCTCGCGACGGGAAGCAGGAGTTCCCCGCACCCGACCCGGTCGCGCCGATGCTGGCGACGACGGGCGATGCGCACGACGTGTCCGAGGGCGGGTGGGCGTTCGAGATGAAGTGGGACGGCATCCGCGCCGTGGCGGTCGTCCACGACGGCGCCGTCACGCTGACCAGCCGCAACGGCAACGACCTGACCCCGGCCTACCCCGAGCTGCAGGTGCTGGCCGAGCGGGTCGACGGCGAAGGAGGCGCGGTGCTCGACGGCGAGATCGTCGCCGTCGACGAGAAGGGTCGCCCCGACTTCGGGCTGCTCCAGACGCGCATGGGGCTGACGCGGCCCCGCGACGTGGCCCGGGTCGCGAAGGGAGCGCCGGTGAAGCTGCTGCTGTTCGACGTCATGCGGGCCGAGGGGCGCTCGCTCGTGAAGGACGAGTACGACGACCGTCGCGAGGTGCTCGAACGGATCGTCGAGAGCGGCGGTCCGATCGACGTGCCCCCGGCGTTCGACGGGGACCTGGAGGCGGCGGTCGCCACCTCGAAGCGCCTCCGGCTCGAGGGCGTCGTCGCCAAGCGACGCGACGCGACCTACAGCGCCGGCCGCCGCTCCCGGGCCTGGATCAAGATGAAGCACCACCAGACGCAGGAGGTCGTGATCGCGGGCTGGCGCCCCGGTGCCGGCCGGCGGGCGGACGGCGTCGGCTCGCTGCTGATGGGCGTGCCGGGCGACGACGGCCTGCACTACGTCGGCCGGGTCGGCACGGGGTTCACCGACCGCGAGCTCGACGAGCTGCTGCCGTCGTTGCGGGCGGCCGAGCGGAAGACCAGCCCGCTGGTGGGCGTACCCGCCGTCGACGCACGGGACGCGCACTGGGTCACTCCCTCGCGGGTGGGTGAGGTGTCGATCGCCGAGTGGACCTCGACCGGCCGGCTGCGGCAGCCGAGCTGGCGCGGGTGGCGGCCCGACAAGTCGCCGGACGACGTCGTCCGCGAGGGGTGAGGGCGCGCCGTCGGACGGCGGGCGGCCGGCGGGACCCGGCCCGCGCCTCCCGCCGCCACACCGCCACACCGCCACGAAGTGAACACGCCGCCACCCGATTGCGTGGCGGCGTGTTCACCTCGTGGCGGGACATGGGGACAGCGGGGTATCGGTCTGCTCCCGTCGTGTGTTGAGTGCAGCATGAGCACACCTCCCCCGGCCCCGAGCGACGCGGCGACCCTGCGCGGGCGGCGGGTCGTGCTCGTCGTCGCCGTGCTGGCCTCGTTCGTGGCGTTCCTCGACGGGTCCATCGTCACGGTCGCCCTGCCCGCGATCGCCCGTGAGCTCGGCAGCGGCACGGCCGGCGGCGCCGCGACGGCCGACGACGGCGCCGGCCTCGCCCTGCAACAGTGGGTGGTCGACGCCTACCTGCTGACGCTGGGGTCGCTCATGCTCGTGGCGGGCTCGCTCAGCGACACGTTCGGCCGTGTGCGGGTGCTGCGCGCGGGGCTGATCGGGTTCGCCGTGACCAGCGTGCTCGCCGCCCTCGCGCCCGACCCGGGCCTGCTGATCGCCGCCCGGGCCCTGCAGGGCGTCACCGCGGCCCTCCTCGTGCCGAGCAGCCTCGCCCTGATCACCTCGACCTTCAGCGGACCGGCGCAGGGCAAGGCCATCGGCAGCTGGACGGCCTGGACCGGGGTCGCGTTCCTGATCGGCCCGCTGACCGGCGGCGCGCTCGTCGACACGCTCGGCTGGCGCTGGGTGTTCGCCGTCGTGGTCGTGCCGGTCGTCCTCACCCTGGTGCTGATGACCCGCCTGCCCGGCGACGCCCACCGGGGGCGCGACGGCGCTCCCCCGCGCGTCGACGTCGTGGGCGCCGTGCTCGCGGCGGTCGGCCTCGCCGGACCGGTCTTCGCGCTGATCGAGGGGCAGCGGGTCGGGTTCGGCGCCTGGTTCGTCATCACACCGCTCGTGCTCGGCCTCGCCGCGCTCGCCGCCTTCGTCTGGTGGGAGCGCCGCACGCCCGCCCCGATGATGCCGCTCACGCTGTTCCGCACGCGCACCTTCACGGTCGGCAACCTGGCCACGGTCGGCATCTACGCGGCCCTCAGCCTCGGCACCCTGACCATCCCACTGGTGGTGCAGGAGCTGGCGGGTCTGACGGCGACCCTGGCCGGGCTCGTCACCCTGCCGACGACGATCGTGTCGCTGCTGTTCTCGACCCTGTTCGGCACGCTCGCCGCCACCCACGGCCCGCGTCTCTTCATGACCGTCGGGCCGCTGATCACCGCGAGCGGGTTCCTCTGGATGCTGCTCGTCCGCGACCCGATCGACGTCTGGTGGCAGGTCGTGCCCGGAGTGGTCCTCTTCGGCTTCGGCCTGTCGGTGACCGTGGCTCCGCTCACCTCGACGGTGCTGTCGCAGATCCCGGCGGCGCAGTCGGGCATCGCCTCCGCGGTCAACAACGCGATCTCGCGCGTCGCCGGGCTCGTCGCCGTCGCGTTCCTCGGCGTCATCGCCGGAGGCGCGCTCTCGGTGGGCGGGTTCCACCGCGTCGTGATCGTGGTCGCCGTGCTGCTCGGGGTGAGCGCGCTCGTGTCGTTCGTCGGTCTGCGCGACCGCACCCACGCCTCCTGAGCTCGCCACCGCGAGGCGACCGGCAGGCGCGCAAGGCCCCCGGCGCCGGGTCGGTTTGACGCCGCGCACCGCACCGCGTCTCGTGCTCCGCACCCGGTCTAGACGAGGTGCCGTGCACGAAACGCGGTGCGCTGTCGTCTGAGAGGGAACCTCCGCAGCACCGGGACCCGGCACCCATTGCCCTTGAGCCGCCTGTGACCCTACGATGAGCCAGACGTGAGCCGCCCTCGTTCGGGGGTGGCTCCAGCTCTGTCGTGAGACAGCCGTGATTACAAGGGAGTAATCGTGTCCGCTGCCCCTGCCCGCTCTTCCTCGACCCCTCGGTCGCGAGCCGTCCGGCCCGCGCGCCGTCCGCGCCGCGGCCTCGCGCTCGCCGCCGGGACCGCCGCCGCGGCCCTGCTGCTCAGCGGCCTGCCCGCGATCGCCGCGCAGGCCGCCCCGGTCGACCTCGCCCGCTTCGGCACGGTCACCGCCTCGGCGAGCCAGGCCGACGGCGACGGCACGTTCCCCGCCGACGCCCTGATCGACGGCGACCCAACGACCCGCTGGGCCAGCGGCAACGGCCCCGACGAGGACGTCGAGTTCACCGCGTCGGTGATCGTCGACCTCGGCGGCACCGCGCGCGTCGACGCGATCGGCCTCGACTGGGAGGCCTCGTACGCGACCGACTACACGGTCGACCTCACGTCGGGCGACCCGACCCTGGCCGAGAGCTGGACCACCGCGCAGATCGTCACGAGCGACGGCGGGCGCGACGACGTCACCTTGTCGACTCCCACCGACGCCCGCTACGTCCGGGTCAGCATGCTGCAGCGCTCGGCGGCGACCTGGGACCCGGCCCGCCCCCACTTCTACGGCTACTCGGCCTACGGCCTGCAGATCTACGGCGAGGCGCAGACGCGGTCGGTCACCTTCGACCGGTCGACCGCGACCGTCGCGGCCGGCCAGACCCTGACCGCGGGACTCAGCCTCACCGGTCCGAGCGACGAACCGGTCACCGTCCGTGTGCGCTCGACCGGCGGCACGGCCACGGCGGGCACCGACTACGCGGCCCTCGACGAGACCGTGACCTTCGCGCCCGGCGAGACCAGCGCCTCCGTCGCCCTCGTCACGACCTCGACGGGCGCCCTCAGCCCGCGCAGGACCGTCGAACTGACCGCGTCCGAGCCGAGCGACCCGACCGTCGTCGGAACGCGCGCCACCCTCACCGTGACGCTCACGCCGACGGGCGCCCTGCCGAACGTCCGCGCGACGACCGTGCTCGACGACTTCGAGGGCGGCGTGCCGACCGGCTACTTCGGCTGGGGCCAGAGCCCCGCCGTCACCCCGGTGCTCGACACCGTGGAGGCGCAGCGCGAGGGAGCGGCGGGCGACCAGGCCCTGCGTGCCACCGTCGCCGGTCCGACCACCGCCGAGAGCTGGTTCGGGTTCTCGCACGACGTCCCCGCCACCGACTGGAGCGACCACGACGGCTTCTCGTTCTGGTTCCGGGGCACCGCCTCGGGCCTGACCCTGCGCTACGAGCTGAAGAACGGCGACGGCGCCCTGTTCGAGCAGACCGTCGTGGACGACAGCACCGACTGGAAGCAGGTCAGCGTCCTGTTCGCCGACCTGCGACAGAAAGGCCAGCCGTCGAGCGACCTCCGCTTCGACCCGTCGGCCTCGACCGGCTTCGCGGTCACGCTGACCCCCCTCGGCGCCGGCACCTGGCAGTTCGACGACGTCGCCCTGTTCGAGCGCGCGACGATGATCGAGGACTTCGAGGGCGACGTCCCGCTCGGCACGACCGCCGACCCGCTCGGCTTCTTCACCTGGGGCTCCCCCGCCCCGCTCGAGCCCACGATCAGCCGGGACGTCACCGTGCAGGAGCGCGACGGCCGCGCCGACAACCACGTGCTGAGCGGCACCTCGTCGATCCCCGCCGGCGGCTACGGGGGCCTGAGCCACAACCTGGCCGACAGCCAGGACTGGTCGAGCTACCAGGGGCTGCGCTTCTGGTGGTACGCCTCCCAGTCGAACAACCCGGCCTCGCCGACGGCGGGTGCCGACATCAAGGTCGAGATCAAGGACGGCGACCCGGCCGGCGGCGACACCGCCGAGACCAGCGAGCTGTGGGCGACGACCTTCAAGGACAACTGGGGCAGCAGCACCAGCCGCTGGAAGCTCGTCGAACTGCCCTTCTCGGCGTTCACCCCGTCGGGGTACCAGCCCGGCGACGCGGCGACGACGAACGGCACGCTCGACCTGACGAGCGCGTTCGGCTACTCGTTCACCTTCACGCCGGGCACGCCCGCCCCGGTCGGGTACGCGATCGACGACACGCAGCTCTACGGCACCCCGGCGAGCGCCGCGTCCGTCACGGTGGACCCGTCGCAGGACGTCTACCTGGTCGACGCGGGCGGCTCGGTCGAGATCCCGCTGACGGTGACGACGGCCGGTGACGAGCCCCTGGCGACGGACGTGTCGGTCGACTGGTCGACCGCGGACGGCACGGCCGTCGAGGGCACCGACTACGACGCGGCGTCGGGCACGGTGACGTTCGCGGCGGGGACCGCCTCGGGGACGGCGCAGTCCGTGACCGTGTCGACCCGCGCCTCCTCGGGGGCCGCGGAGTCGAAGGAGTTCGCGGTGTCGCTGGCGTCGACCACGGCGAAGGTCGGTGACGGTCCGCGCGTCGTGATCGGCGCGCACGACCTGCCGTACCTCGACCCGTCGCTGCCGACGGCCGACCGTGTGGCCGACCTGCTCGGCCGCATGACCCTGGACGAGAAGGTGGGTCAGATGGCGCAGGCCGAACGGCTCGGCCTGTCGTCGCCGCAGGACGTCAGCGGTCGTGCGCTCGGCTCGCTGTTGAGCGGTGGCGGCTCGGTGCCCGAGGGCAACACCGCGGTGGCGTGGGCCGACATGGTCGACGCGTACCAACGCGAGGCGCTCTCGACGCGACTGCAGATCCCCATGGTCTACGGCGTGGACGCCGTGCACGGCCACAGCAACGTGGTGGGTGCGACGATCTTCCCGCACAACACCGGCCTCGGCGCGACCCGCGACCCGGCCCTGGTCGAGCGCATCGCCGAGGTCACCGCGACCGAGGTGCGGGCGACCGGCGTGCCGTGGACCTTCGCCCCCTGCCTCTGCGTCTCGCGGGACGAGCGATGGGGCCGCAGCTACGAGTCGTTCGGCGAGGACCCCGACCTGGTGCGCACCTTCGCGGCCCCGTCGGTGATCGGCCTGCAAGGCGACGACCCGACCGACATCGGCGGCGCCGACGAGGTGCTCGCCACGGCGAAGCACTGGGCCGGCGACGGCGGCACGAGCTACGACGAGTCCGTGGCCGGCACGGGTGCGTACCCGATCGACCAGGGCATCACGAACGCCGACTCGCTCGAGGACTTCACCCGGTTGCACGTCGACCCGTACCTGCCGGCGCTCGAGGCGGGCGTGGGCACGATCATGCCGTCGTACTCGGCGGTCGACCTGGGCGACGGGCCCGTGCGCATGCACGAGAACGCCGCACTGAACAACGACCTGCTGAAGGGCGACCTGGGGTTCCAGGGCTTCCTCATCAGCGACTGGGAGGGCATCGACAAGCTGCCCGGCGGCAGCTACGCCGACAAGGCCGTGCGCTCGGTGAACGCCGGGCTCGACATGGCGATGGCGCCGTACAACTACGGGGCGTTCATCGACGCGATCGTGGCGGCCGTCCGGTCCGGTGACGTCGCCGAGTCGCGGGTCGACGACGCCGTGCGGCGCATCCTCACCCAGAAGTTCGACCTCAACCTGTTCGAGCAGCCCTTCGCCGACCGGACCAACGTCGACGGCGTCGGCTCGGCCGAGAACCGCGCCGTGGCCCGCCAGGCCGCCGGTGAGTCGCAGGTGCTGCTGAAGAACGCCGGAGACGCGCTGCCGTTGGCCGCGGACGCCGACCTGTACGTCGCCGGCTCGAGCGCAGACGACCTCGGCCGCCAGATGGGCGGCTGGACGATCAGCTGGCAGGGCGGATCGGGCGACACGACGACCGGCACGAGCATCGCCGAGGGCATCCGCGAGGTCGCGCCCGGTGCGTCGGTCACGCTGAGCCCCGACGCCTCGGCCCCCATCGGTGCCGGTCAGACCGGCGTCGTGGTGGTCGGCGAGCGCCCGTACGCCGAAGGTCAGGGCGACGTGCCCAACAACGGCTCCAGCCTGTCGCTGACGGCCTCGGACCAGGCGATCGTGGACAAGGTCTGCGCGGCCACCGCGTCGTGCGTGGTGCTGGTCGTCTCGGGCCGCCCGCAGCTGCTGGGCGACGTCGTGAGCGTGGCCGACGCGGTCGTGGCGTCGTCGCTGCCCGGCTCCGAGGGCGCCGGCGTCGCCGACGTGCTGTTCGGCGACCGGCCCTTCACCGGGCGCCTGCCCGTGACCTGGGCGGCGAGCGCCGACCAGGTGCCGATCAACGTGGGCGACGCCGACTACGAGCCGCTCTACCCGTACGGCTGGGGTCTGCGCACCGACGGTGCCCGCGAGCGGCTGGAGGCGCTGGTCGCCTCCCTGCCCGAGGGTGCGTCCCGTGCCGCGGTGCAGGCTGTGCTCGACGCCGACGTCTGGGACGGTGACGGCGCGGTGACCGACGCTGCCGCCGCGCTGCGCCTCCTGCTCGCCGCGGTCACCCCGTTCGGCGGGACCGACCTCGGCGCGATGGCCACGGCGGACGACCTCGTGTCGGTCGCCCGCGACCTAGCCCAGCAGGCGATGGTCGACGGCACGGCGGCCGACGGGTCGTCGGCCCTGACGGCCGACGCCGAGAACGCGCTACAGCGCGGGCTGCCCGACGTGGCGCTCGCGCGGTTCGCCTCGGTGCTCGGCATCGACCTCGGCGTCGTCGAGCCGACCAAGGACGTCGTGCCCGGCACGCTCGCTCCCTCAACCGCCCGCCCGGGCGACACGGTGTCGATCACGGCGACCGGCTTCGCCGCCGGGGAGGACCTCGCGGGCACCGTGTTCTCGGAGCCGCAGTCCATCGGCGGGACCACGGCCACGGCGGCCGGGGTCGGCGTGCTGCGGTTCGTCGTGCCGGCCGACCTCGAGCCGGGCTCGCACGTCGTCGAGCTCGAGGGGTCGGGGCAGATCGCCCGCGCCACGCTCACGGTGCTCGCCGCGGCGGTGCCGGGCGACCCGGGGACGCCGGGTGGCGAGACGCCCGGCGCGGGCACGCCCGGCACGCCGGGTGGTGGCGGGCCGGGCAGCGGCTCGGGCTCGGGCTCGGGCTCGGGCTCGGGTGGCACCGTCGTGGCGTCGCCGGTCGGGCTCGCCTGGACCGGCTCGGGCGAATGGATCGGCATCGCCGTCGCGGCGTTCCTGATCGTGGCGCTCGGGGTCGCCCTCCGGCTGCGTCGCCCGCGCGACCGCGGCTGACGCGCCCGTCCGCACCGCGCCTCCCCCGGTCGCGCCTCCCCCGGTCGTTACTCCCCCAGGAACCCCGTTCCGGACGATCAACCCCGATCCTTCGGGGTGCATCGTCCGGAACGGGGTTCTTCGTCGCGTCGACGCTGCGGCTCCTGCGTGCACCCGCTGCTAGCGTCGCGGGGTGCTCACCACCGACCGCCTGCTGCTGCGCCGCTGGCGCGAGTCCGACCGCGAGCCGTTCGCGGCCCTCAACGCCGACCCCGAGGTGATGCGATATTTCCCCGCGACCCGTACGCGTCCCGAAAGCGACGCCATGGTCGATCGGCTCGACGCGGCGATCGAGGCCGACGGCTTCGGGCTGTGGGCCGTCGAGTGTCGCGACTCGGCGGCCTTCGTCGGCTTCGTCGGGCTGTCCCGCCCGACCTTCGATCCGGCGCTCGTCGGGCAGGTCGAGATCGGCTGGCGCCTCGCCCGCGAGGCCTGGGGTCAGGGCTTCGCCACCGAGGCCGCCCGGGAGGCCGTCCGTTTCGCGTTCGACCCGACCGGTGCCGACCTGCCCGGCCTGATCAGCTTCACGGCGGCGGTCAACGAACCGTCCCGCCGCGTGATGCGCCGCCTCGGCATGACGCACGACCCCGCCGACGACTTCGAGCACCCCGCGCTGCCGCCCGGCCACGCGCTGCGGCCGCACGTCCTGTACCGGTTGAGCCGCGCCTCCTGACACCACCGGGAACCCCGTTCCGAGCCATGAACCACGAAGGAACGGGGTGCGCCGTGCGGAACGGGGTTCATCGCGTGGTGGACACGCCGCCGACCCCGATCAGCCCGTCGTCCGCGCCCGCCGCGGCGAACGCCTCGCCCACCTCGGCCAGCGGGATCGTCCGGCCGACGAGCGACTCGAGCGGCCACCGCCGCCACGCCTCGGACGCCCACGCCACGCCCTCATCCAAGCGCTCGGGCTCGGCGTCGCGCACGCCGGTGACCGTGACGAGCCCCTCGACCAGCCGGGCGCCGCTCACGCTCACCTCCCGACCGCCGACCGCCACCCCCGCCAGCACCACGACTCCCCCGACGGCCACCTGTCCGACCAGGGCCGACACCCCGGCGACCCCGTCCAACGCGAGCCCGACCGTGCGGTGACGTCCCGACCGGTCGACCGAGGCGAGCACCCGCGAGAGGGCGTGCGACCCGGTCGACGCCACGGGGTCGGCCACGGCGACGGCGCCGAACGCGCGCGACCGCTCGCGCCGCGCCTCCTCGGGGTCGGCGACCACGACGCGCGCCCCGGCGTCGGCGGCCATCGCCGTCGCGACCAGTCCGACGGCGCCCGCGCCGGACACGACGACGACCTGACCCGCGAGCGACGGCACCCCCGAGAGCCCGAGCACCGAGGAGGCGCGGTGCAGCACCTCCGCGGCCGTCGCGGTCACTCCAGCCACCGGGGCGAGCACGGCGGCAGGCACGTCGTCGGCGACGACCACCACGGCGGTCCCCCGGCGCAGGTGCACGTGGCTCGCGACCGCGCCCGACAGCTGCCAGCTGCGCCGCGTGCGCTCCTCCCCGTACCGCTCGCCCGAGACGCACGCCGAGGTCAGACCCCGATGACACGGGACGCACCGCCCGCACGCCACCGTGCCGGACCAGACGACGCGCATGCCGGGCCGCAGCCGTCGGCCGTCGCGGGCCCGGGCGTGCTCGTCGGCCTCGACGACCCGCCCGACCGCCGAGCCGCCCGGCACCACGGGCAGGGACGCCGCACCACGGCCGACGAGGGTGAGCACCTCGTCCGGGCCGGAGGCGGCGAGCTCGACGGTGACGAGGGCGTCCCCGCGCGCCAGGCGCACCCCGGGCACCGCGATCTCGCTGAAGCCGAGCCCGGTGCCGAGCCAGACCTGTGCCGTCGCCGGCGGGTCCAGGCACACGTCGCGGCCGTCGAGCACGGGGCGCATCGGGTCGACCCGCAGCCGCCCCGCCTGCGTCGCCCTCGACATCGTCCCCCACCCCTCGCACCCGGCCTCCGGTGCACGCCACGAGCCTAGGCAGGGCGGGTGGCGGCTCGGCGAACCCCCGGCGTCCACCGGGTGAACGCGCCGAGCGGCCGGAGGCGCGGGTCGGGTCAGGCGACCGGCGTCAGTCCCAGCGCCCGGATCACGTCGTCGGCCTCGTCCTCGGGCGATCGACCGACGTCGACCACGACGTGGCGTTCGTCGGCCTCGGGCGGTTCGAGCGTCGCGACCTGCGAGTCGAGCAGCGTGGTCGGCATGAAATGGCCCTCACGGGCGGCCATGCGGTCGCCGAGCAGGTCGCGGCTGCCGCGCAGGTAGACGAAGACGACGTTGTGCTCGCGCAGCACGTCGCGGTACTTGCGCTTCAGCGCCGAGCAGGTGATCACGCCCGGCACGCCCGCCATGGCGTGTTCGACGATCCAGGACGAGACGGTGTCGAGCCAGGGTGCCCGGTCGTCGTCGTCGAGCGGGGTGCCGGCCGCCATCTTCGCGACGTTCTCGTCGGGGTGCAGGTCGTCGCCCTCGTACGAGTCCCAGCCGAGCCGCTCGGCGAGCAGGGCCGCGACCGTCGACTTGCCCGAACCCGACACGCCCATGACGACGAGCACGGGATCGGCGGCGTAGGGCCCGCCCGCCGGCACCGCGCCTCCTGCAGTCGTCGCGGAGCCCGAGGAGGCGCGGTCCGCGTTCTCGAGGACGGGCATCAGATGAACACGCTCGCGAGCATGACCCCGGCGAGGGCCGTGAGGCTGAGGACGCACTCCATCAGGCTCCAGGTCTTGAAGTTCTGCCCGACCGTGGTGCCGAGGTACTCCTTGATGAGCCAGAAGCCGGCGTCGTTCACGTGCGACAGGAAGACCGAGCCGGCACCGATGGCGAGCACCAGCAGCGAGGCCTCGGGGGTGGACATGTCGGCGGCGAGGGGCGCCATGATGCCGGCGGCCGTGACCGTGGCGACGGTGGCGGAACCCGTGGCGACGCGCACGAGGGCCGCGACGACCCAGGCGACGAGCAGGACGCTGACGCCCGACTCCGAGACGGCGTCGCCGATGACGGTGCCGATGCCGGTGTCGATCAACACCTGCTTGAACCCGCCGCCGGCGCCGACGATCAGCAGGATGCCGGCGACGTCGGGCAGCGACGAGCCGAGCGTCTTCGACACGGCGGCCTTGTCCATGCCCCCGGCGCGGGCGTAGAAGACCATCGCGTAGAGGACGGCGACGGTCAGCGCGACCATGGGCGTCCCGAGGAACTCGAGCAGGTCGACCCAGGTGCCCGTGGCCGTCGGCAGTGCCGCCTCGCGGATCGATCGGGCGAGCATGAGCACGACGGGCAGCAGGATGCCGACCAGGGCGTTCGCGAAGCTGGGGCGTGTGCGCGCCGAGCCCTCGCCGCCGTCCTCCTCTTTCGAGACGAAGAGGTCGGGCACCGGCACGGGCGCCCACTTCGCGGCGAGCTTCGAGAAGAGCGGCCCGGCCACCATCACGGTGGGGATGGCCACGAGCACGCCGAGGCCGAGGGTGAGACCGAGGTCGGCACCGACGGTCGACACGGCGAGCAGCGGACCGGGGTGCGGGGGCACGAGGGCGTGCATCGCCGAGAGGCCGGCGAGCGCCGGGATCGCGATGCGCATGAGCGGCAGACCCGAGCGGCGGGCGACGAGCACGATCACCGGGATCAGCAGCACGAGGCCGACCTCGAAGAACATCGGCAGGCCGATCAGCGCGCCGATCAGGGCCATCACCCAGGGCAGTGCCTTCTGGGACGAGCGCGAGATCAGGGTGTCGACGATGCGGTCGGCTCCGCCCGAGTCGCTGAGCAGCTTGCCGAACATCGCGCCGAGTCCGATGAGGATGCCGACGCTCGTCATGGTCGAGCCGAAGCCGGTGCCGAAGCTCGTGACGGCGTCGCCCGGGGCGAGGCCCGCGCCGATGCCGACCCCGACGGCGCCGAGCAGCAGCGCGAGGAAGGGGTGGACCTTCAGCCAGGTGATGAGGCCGACGATCACGACGATGCCCACGAGGGCCGCGATGATCAACTGCGCGTCGGTGCCCGAGGGCGTGGGGGCGGCGGTCGCCGCAGCGAGGAGGTGCATTCCGTCGCGTCCTTCCGAGGACGCTTCACTGCGACCTCTTCGTCGTGGGCCGGAGCCCGGGGGGTTGTCGTCCGGTTGCGCCCGACGGATGTCTGGCAGTCTTGTCTCGCGGACGAGTCTGATTAGTGTGAATAATCAGACTTATGGAGTGTGCCACAGTCACCACGACCGCGCCACCCCGCCTTTCCGCACCTCTCTCCCCTAGGAGTCGACGATGACACCCGGTCTCTCCGCATCACGAGAACGCGGCCTGCACGCCCGCGTGGTGGACGTCCTCGGCACCGAGATCGTCGACGGCCGGCTCGCCGTGGGCTCCACCCTGAACCTCGACGACCTCGCGGCCCGGTTCACCGTCTCGCGATCGGTGCTGCGCGAGGCCCTGCGGGTGCTGCAGTCGCTCGGGATGGTCGAACCGCGCCAGCGCATCGGCACGCAGGTGCTCCCCCGCACCTCGTGGGACCTCATGAACCCGCAGATCATCCTCTGGAGGGGTCGCAGCCCCGAGTACTTCGTCCAGATGCGCGAGCTGCTCGAGCTACGACTCGGCCTCGAGCCGGTCGCGGCCCGCTTGAGCGCCCTGGCCTTCACGCCCGACCAGGCCTCGGCCGTCGAGGACGCGGCGCGCACCATGGTGGCGGCCGCCGAGTCCGGGGACGGCCGCGCCTACCTCGAGGCCGACGTCGCGTTCCACACCGCCGTGCTGCGCGGCTCGGGCAACGACGTGATCGGGCACTTCGCCTCGACCGTCGAGGCCCTGCTGCGCACCCGCACCGAAGAGCGCCGGTTCACCATCACCGGGTACACGCCCGCGGCGGCCGAGCTGCACCTCGACCTGGCCCTGGCGATCCGGTCCGGCGACGCGGACGCCGCCTTCTCCCGCTCGTGGCAGCTGATCGACACGACCGTCGACGAGTTCGTCGCCGAGTCCGGCGGCTCCCCCGCCCCCTGACCCGCACCTCCTGCCCCGCCCCTGGCTCGGCACTCCTTCACCCCTCTCCCCCCACCCCGGGACCCCGGCCCGCCCGTGCATTTCGCGACAGCCGAGTGACGACACGCGGCCCGAGGCCCCTCCCGGACGGCGTGTCGAGCAGTTCGTGTCGGGTTCGGCACGCCTCGCGCGCTGCGACCGGTCGGGATCGGCACAGCTCGACCGGGCCCCGGGTGCGACGCGGCCCTCACGCCCGCCCGCCGCGCACGGCCGACGCACCGAGGAGGCGCGGCGAACGCACAGGCGCCCGTCACGTCCCGTTCACGCCCCGGTCGCCCCCGGGGTGCAGCATCGACGCATGATCTCGCTCAGCGCCCTCGTGAAGCCGAAGGACGGAATCCACTCGGTCCGCCTGCTCGAGAAGAGCCTCCGCGACCACTACGAGAACGTGCCCGTGAAGGACCACCAGTACCTCGTGCGCTTCGCCGACGGCCCGGCTCTGGTGACCGACGAGCTCGCGGGCCTCCGGGTCGACGTCGTCGTCTCGGACGAGCGGGCCGCGACGCACTTCCGCGAGGCGCTGGCCGGCGAGATCGCGACCCGCGTCCTGGGACGGACCGTCGACGTCGTGTGGTCGCGCTCGGCGACCGTGCCCGCGCCGCTGCGCTGAGGCGCGCCGGAGACCGACGGGGTCAGTCGCCCTCGGCGTCGGCCGCGACGATCAACTTCGTCATCGTGCGGTGCAGCACGACGAGCTCGTCGTGCGTCAGCCCGAGCCGCGCCATCATGCGCCCGGGGATGCTCTCGGCCTCGCGCCTCAACGCGGCACCCGCCGGGGTCAGCTCGATCGACAACGCCCGCTCGTCGTCGGCCCGTCGCCCTCGGGTCAACAGCCCCTGGGCCTCGAGCCGCTTCAGCAGCGGACTGAGCGTGCCCGGGTCGAGCCGCAGCAGACGGCTGAGCTCACGACCCGAGAGCGGTGCGTGCTGCCACAGGGCCAGCATGACGAGGTACTGCGGGTGCGTCAGCCTGAGAGGCTCGAGCACCGGACGGTAGGCCGCCACGACCCCCCGCGACGCGACCGAGAGTGCGAAGCAGATCTGGCTCTCGAGCTCGAGCGGGTCCGCGACCTCGGCGGCACCCACGCACGGGGCACCAGCGGCACTCACGCCCGGGGCACCGGCGGCACTCACGCCTGGGGCACCGGCGGCGCTCATGCCCGCGGCGCCGGGCAGTGCACCATGGTGCGGACGCCCGTCCTGTCGACGACGTGCTCGTCCATCGGCGCACCGCAGAGCGGGCAGACCCCACCGTGCTGCGGCGCGACCACCGGAGCCTCGTTCTTCAACCCCAGCTGAGCGCCGCCGATGTAGGGCCGCAGCCGGGCGTTCATGCGCTCGACCAGGTCGCCGAACCTGCTGCCGTGATCGTGATGCCGCTCAGGTCTCGTCATGATCGTCAGCCTACCAACGATTGGCGCACCAACGACAGGGTGACCACCCGACCACGCACGTCCGCGCCCGCCTCGACGAACGGAGCGGGCGCGGAACGGCGGAACCGAGGAGGCGCGGGTGGCGCCGGTCAGGCGATCTTGCGACCCTGCGCCAACGTCTGGTGCGCCCGGGCGGCGAGTTCGCCGCGGACCAGCACCTCGTACCGGCCGGCCTCCATGGTGCGGACCGACGAGAAGTCGCGACGGCCGCGCAGCATCTTGTGGCCGACGAAGCCCCAGAGGGCACCCCACAGCGCACCGAGGCCGACGGCCACGAGCAGCACGCCGATCCACGCAGCGCTCGGGGCGAAGATGCCGAACAGCAGTCCGAGCAGCAGACCGAACCAGGCACCGCCACCGGCACCGCGTCCGGCGGCCTTGCCCGAGGTCAGCCGACCCGAGACGTTCTCGACCGTGCGGATGTCGTGCCCGACGATCGAGACGCTCTCGACGGGGAACCCCTCGTCGGACAACAGGTCGACGGCCGACTGGGCGTCCTCGTACTTGGTGAACGAGGCCAGCACCTGGGGGTAGCCCGCGCCGGCGAAAGCACCGATGCCACCGGGGCCGGGCGTGCCCGTCGTCGGGGTCGCCTGCGGCCCGGCCTGACCGTGACCGGACTGGCCGTAGCCGGGCTGGCCGTACGGCGCACCCTGCTGACCGGGCACCTGCCCCGGCTGCTGCCCCTGGTCGGGCGAGGCCGGCTGACCGGCGGGCTGCTGCCCGGTGCCCTGCGGCGCGTACTCGCCGTACGCGGGCCGCGGGCGGTCGTCGGGGGTGGGCGTGGTGTCCTGCTCGTTGCTCATGCTCCCGTTCTATCGCGCCCGCGTCGACGCGGAGGGAATGCACAGTCGGCCCACAGCATTCCTTGGCGTGCTCCCAGTCGCGCCGTCCGCACCACGGCCCCTCCGCACGCTCCGGTCGCGGCGACGACCCGCCGACCCACGTCTCGTGGGGCAGGATCGGGGGATGACCACCTCCCACGTCCTCGTGCTCGACTTCGACGGGACCGTCTGCCTGGGCGACGGTCCCGTGCTGACCTACGCGCGCCTCCTCGACGAGGCCCTCACGGCGACCGACGAACAGCACCCGCTCCGGTTGGTCGAGGCGGTGCTGGCCCGGTTCGTGGGCAGCCCCGTCGACGACGAGCCGGCCGGGGTCGACGAGGCGATCGCGCATGCCGACGGCTCCCCCGACGGGTACGTCGTCGCTGAACGGGTCTCGCGGGCACTGGGCGTCGACGACGCGGCCCGCTCGGCCGCCTACGCCGGGGCCCGTGCGGCCCTGGCCGACGGCCGTCTCGAGACCACGGCACCCGAGGGACTCGCCGAGCTGCTCGACTCGCTGCCCGACACCGTGCACGTGGTGCTCGTCACGAACTCCCCCGAGCACGGCGTCGTGCAACCGCTCGAGCGGCTGGGGCTCGCCGACCGCGTCGACGAGATCGTCACCGACGCGCGCAAGCCGACCGGGCTGCCCGCCGTGCTCGACCGGCTCCGGGCTGACGCGGGCCTCGAGGACCGGCCCGACCGTCTGCTCAGCGTGGGCGACATCTGGCCGAACGACCTCGAGCCGGCCGCGGCCCAGGGATCGCCGACCGCCCTCGTCGAGCGGTTCCCCGCCCCGGACGCCCGGCCGACGCACCGCGCGACGACGCTGCCCGAGCTGTACCCGGCGATCCGCGCCTGGGCGACCCGCGCCTCCTGAGCCGAGGACGACCTCAGACCGTCGCCGGCACCACCGCGAAGCGTGCGCCGGGGTGGTCGGCCGAGAGGTGCGGCCCGGGACGGCCGAGCATCTGCTCGCGCAGAGTGCCCGTCGCGGGCTCGGCCGGCATGCGGCCACGGCGGCGCAGCTCGGGCACGACGAGGTCGGCGAAGTCGGCCAGGTCGGCCGTGCCGAAGATCGGCTCGAGCAGGAAGCCGTCGAGGTCGGTCTCGTCGACCAGGCGCTCGAGCTCGTCCGCGACCTCGACGGGGTCGCCGACCAGCTGGAGCCCGCGGGTTCCCTTGCCGCGCAGGTCGTCGAGGATCTCGCGCACGGTCGGCGCCGGCGAGCCGTCCTTCGGCAGGAAGCGGTCGATGTTGCTCTGCCCCATCTGCCCGACGGGCCCGCCGTCGTCCTGCAGTTGGGTCAGGTCGCGTGACGGGTCGAGCGAGAGCAGGTCGATGCCGGTGTTGCCCGCGTAGAGGACGGCGACGACCTCGTCGGTCTGCAGGTCGTCGAACTCCTTCCTCAGGGCGACGGCCTCGTCGTGGGTCGGGGCGACCGTGACGGTCAGCCCGACCATGATCTTGACCGACTCGGGGTCACGGCCGAGGGCGGCGGCCTTGGCCCGGATGTCGGCGACGTTCGCCGCGGTCTTCGGCACCGTCGTCCCCTGGACGAAGACGCACTCGGCGTTGCGCGCGGCGTAGGCGCGGCCCCGGTCGGACGTGCCGGCCTGGAACAGGACGGGCGTCCGCTGCGGCGAGGGGGCGACCGTGAAGTAGCCCGACGAGCGGAAGTGCTCGCCGGCGAACTCGACCCGGTGGATGCGGTCGCGGTCGGCGAGGACGCCGGCCTCGGCGTCACCGCGGAAGGCGCCGTCCTCCCAGCAGCCCTCCCAGAGCGTCATGGCCAGGTCGACGTACTCGTCGGCCTGGTCGTAGCGGGCGTCGTGGCCGCGCATCTCGTCGTGGCCGAACAGTTCGGCGACGGTGTTCTGCGAGGCGCCCGTGACGATGTTCCAGCCGATGCGGCCGCCCGTCAGGTGGTCGAGCGTGGCGAATCGGCGAGCCGACTGCACGGGGTGGTCGAGGCCGGTCGACGAGGTGACGACGAAACCGAGACGCTCGGTCTCGCGGGCCAGGGTCGGGATCAGCAGGGCGGGGTCCATGCCGGGGAAGTTGATGCCCCCGCGGGCCGCGGTCTCGGGGAGGTCGCCGTCGATCGACGGGTAGCCGAACCCGTCGGCGAAGAACAGGAAGTCGAAGCCCGCACGGTCGAGCAGCTTCGCCATGCCGATCCACAGGTCGAGCCCGTGGTAGCCGAGCGAGTCGCTGCGCGGGTGGGACCAGCTGAGGGTGCCGCCGACCTGGGGGCCGGCGACTTCGAACACACCGAGACGGATCTGCTTCATGCCGTCAGTGAACCGGATGGTTCACCGAGAGTCCAGCCCCGAAACAAGCTCTTAACACGGGTGGCCCGTCAGCGGGCGACGGCGGCGGCGCGGACGCGCGCGACGAGCGCCTCGGTGGCGTCGACGGCCGCGCGGTCGACGGCGGCGCTCGACCCGGCGCTGAGCAACGTGGCCTGGAAGCCGCGCCAGAGCGCGACCGTCTCGTGCGCGAGCGACTCGGCCCGCGCCTCCTCGACGCCCTCGACGCGGTACGCCGCCGCGACCTGGCCCACCCACTCGGTGCCGATGTCGCCGAGCAGCGAGGCGTAGCGCTCGCGGTCGAAGCTCGCGAGGCCGAACACCTCGAAGAACAGCCGGTTGAAGGGCTGGTTGACCGGGTCGGACACCGTCCGCCAGACGGCGAGGAGGCGCTGGTCGAGCGGCAGGTCCGGCCCGGCCAGGTGGTCCACGACCCCGACGATGCCCGGGAACCGCCGTTCGGCGCCGTGCAGCGCCGCCACGACCAGTTCTTCGCGGCTGCCGAAGTAGTACAGCAGCATGCGGTTGTTCGAGCCGACCGCCGTCGCGAGGGCGCGCAGGGTGAGCTGGCCGACCCCGTTCTCGAGCACGTGGTCGACGACGCGCTCGAGCAGTTCGGCCCTCTTCTCGGACGACTCCCGGGTGGCCATGCCCCGAAACTAACGTCCCGCGAGGTCGACGACGACGGCAACACGACCGAAACGACGATGAAACAGTCCGGGTCTAGCTTTTCGACACCTCACCCGAACGAACCTCAGGAGTTCCCCCATGAGCCCTCTCTCCGTTCCTCCCGCGTTCCGCGACTCCTCCCTCGACCGCCGCGGGTTCCTGCGCCTGGGCGGTTCGGCCGCCCTCGTCGTGGGCACGACCGCCCTGCTCGCCGCCTGCACCGACTCGTCGGCCGGCACGGGCGCGGCGTCCGGCGGGGCCGCGTCCGGCGGCTCGTTCGGCACCATCGCCGTGCAGCTCTCGTGGATCAAGAACATCGAGTTCGCGGGTGAGTACTTCGCCACCGAGAAGGGCTACTACACCGACGCGGGCTTCAGCGAGGTCACGCTGCTGGCCGGTGGCGGACAGACCGGAGCCGAGGAGGCGCTGCTCGCCGGACAGGCCAAGGTCGGGTTGTCGTCGGCCTCGCTCACCGGCCCCTCGGTCGCGCAGGGCGCGGCGCTCAAGATCATCGGCACGACGTTCCAGAAGAACCCGTTCTGCCTGCTCTCCCTCGAGGAGGGCAAGCCGATCCGCACCCTGGCCGACCTCAAGGGCAAGAAGATCGGCGTGCAGTCGGGCGGCAACCAGACGATCTTCGAGGGCTTCCTCAAGGCCAACGACATGACGCTCGACGACGTCGAGCTCGTCGCCACGCAGTACGACATCGCCCCGCTCGAGACCAACGCGTACGACGCGCACATGTCGTACATCACGAACGAGCCGATCCTCGCCGAGATGGACGGCTTCACCCCCGTCGTGCTGGGCTTCGCCGACAACGGGCTGCCGTTCGTCGCCGAGACCTTCACCGTCACGCAGGAGACCATCGACAACGAGCGCGACATGCTCAAGGCCTTCCTGGTCGCCGAGATCAAGGGCTGGACCGACGCGGTCAAGGACCCGGAGCAGAGCGCGAAGTACGCCGCCGAGAAGTACGGCAAGGACCAGGACCTCGACGTCGAGGAGCAGACCGCCGAGGCCGAGGCGCAGAACACCCTGATCCTCACCGAGGACGTCAACGCCAACGGCCTGTTCACCATGACCGACGAGCTGGTCGCCGAGAACATCGCCTCGCTGAAGGCCATGGGCACCGACGTGTCGGCCGACGACCTCTTCGACCTCAGCATCATCAAGGAGGTCTACGAAGAGAACCCCGACCTCATCACGACCTTCACGATCCCCACCGCATGACCATGACCGACGGCACCACGACCGCACTCACGACGGCGACGGGCGACCCCGCCGGACGACCCGAACTCGCCACCGGCATCAACATCCAGGGGCTGACCAAGTCGTTCCAGCTCGGCCGGAAGAGCGTGCAGGCCCTGACGCAGATCGACCTGGGCACCAAGAAGGACTCGTTCCTCAGCCTGCTCGGACCCTCGGGCTGCGGCAAATCGACCATCCTGCGCATCCTGGCCGGGCTCGAGACGCCCACGTCGGGCAGCGTCGTCATCAACGGCAAGACCGCGGCCGAGGTGCAACGCGGCCACGAGACGGGCATCGCGTTCCAGGACTCGGCCCTGCTGCCCTGGCGCAGCGTCGAGAACAACATCCGGTTGCCGCTCGAGGTCTCCGGGCTCACTCCCCCGGCCGGCCTGATCGACGACCTGATCGACCTCGTCGGCCTGAAGGGCTTCGAGAAGGCCAAGCCTGCGCAGCTCTCGGGCGGCATGCGGCAGCGCGTCTCGATCGCCCGCTGCCTCGCCGTGCAGCCGACCATCATGCTGCTCGACGAGCCGTTCGGCGCGCTCGACGACATGACCCGGCAGCGCATGAACGTCGAGCTGCTGCGCATCTGGGGTGAGAAGCCCGCCACCACGCTGATGGTGACGCACGGCATCGCCGAGGCCGTGTTCCTGTCCGACGTCGTCGCCGTGATGAGCGCCCGGCCCGGCCGCATCGCCGAGGTGGTCGAGATCGACCTGCCCCGACCGCGCCTGCCCGAGCTGACCCGCACCCCGGAGTTCCACGCGTACGTCGACCGCATCTCGGAGATCCTGTTCGGCTCGCACGGGACGGTGGCCGATGACTGACCTGCACACGTCGCCGCGCGAGACCGCCGAGCGCGAGGTCGAGGCGGAGCTGGGCCAGAGCGTGGCGCTCCAGGCCGAGACCGCCCGGGGGCGTGAGCGACGGTCGGTGCTCGGCTCGATGGCGGCGGCCCCGCCGTGGGTCGGCGCCCTCGTCGGCATCGTGCTGATCGTCGCGATCTGGCAGGTCGTGGCCGTCACCCTCTTCTCGGTGACCGGGTCGGTGCCCCCGCCCGGCCAGGTGCTCGTCCAACTCGTCACGGACCTCAGCGACCTCGTCTACTGGCGCGCCATCGGCGCGACCGGCGGCAGCGCGGCCTGGGGCTTCCTCTGGGGCAACCTGATCGCGTTCGCACTGGCCTTCGCCGTGCTGCTCGTGCCGTGGTTCGAGGGGCTCTCGACCCAGCTCGCCGTCGTCTGCTCGTGCATCCCGCTGACCGCGATCGCGCCGATCGTCACGCTCATGTCGCCCGCCGGCGGCCGGACGACGTCGATCTTCCTGGCCGCGCTCAGCGTGATCTTCACCACCGTGATCGGCACGCTGCTCGGCCTGCGGGCCGCGAGCGAGACCCAGCTCGACGTGATCACGGCCTACGGCGGCTCGCGCTGGACGCAGCTGGTCAAGGTCCGTCTGATCGCCGCCCTGCCCAGCATCCTCGCGGCGCTGAAGCTGGCGGCACCCGCCGCGTTCCTCGGCGCGGTGCTCGGCGAGTACTTCCTCATCGGCGTCGACCAGGGCCTCGGCATCCTGCTGCTCGCGGCGCAGGCCACGGCGGCGTCGGTCAAGCTCTGGGCCCTGGCCCTGATCTCGGGCGGCATCGCGGGGATCGCCTACTTCGTCATCGGGCGGATCAGCCGACTGGTCACGCCCTGGTCGGCCGGCGACAGCCGCGCCGGAGAGGGGTTCTGATGGCCACGACCCTGCCCACGGGCACCGGCACCCGCGTCGCCGCCCCCGCGGACTCGACCAGCGCCTCCTCGACGGCCCGGTTCGTCCTGCGGCGCATCGGCCGCACCGTGCTGACGATCGCGATCTCGGCGATCATCCTCGGCATCCTGTGGAACCTCGCCATCGTCGTGCTGCAGGCCAACGCGTTCATCGCGAAGACCCCGGCCGACGTGTTCCGCTGGTTCTTCGTCGACTCCGAGCTCAGCCAGACCACGGCGGCCGAGAACCGGGTGCACATCGCCGGCCTGCTCGGCGTGACCCTCTGGCACGCCGCGATCGGCTTCGTGTTCGGCGTCGGCGGCTCGCTGGTCGTGGCGATCGTCTTCACGCTGATCAGGCCCGTCGAGTTCATGTTCATGCCGATCGCCATGCTGCTGCGCACCGTGCCGCTGCTCGCGATGGCCCCCGTCATCTACCTCGTGCTGGGCAACGGGATCGTCACCGCCGGTTTCATCGGCGGCGTGGTCGTGTTCTTCCCGTTGCTGGTCAACCTGAGCCTCGGCTTCCGCTCGGTCAGCGCGCAGTCGGTCGACCTCATCCGGGTCTACGGCGGCAGCCGGTGGACGATCATGCGCAAGGTCGCGTTCCCCACGGCCCTGCCGTACTTCTTCGCCTCGATGCGCATCGCCGTGCCGGGAGCCATCACCGGCGCGATGCTCTACGAGTGGCTCTTCACCTACGAGGGCCTCGGCGCGGCCATCACGGCCGCCAAGTCGCAGTCGCAGTACGGCGAGATCTGGGCGATCGTCGTACTCATCACGCTCGTCTCGATCGTGCTCTACACGATCACGACGTTCGTCGAGACGGCGGTGCTCGCGAAGTGGGGCCCCAACGCCGGCAAGGCGACCGCGTCGTGACCGGCCCCAGCGTGACCTGCCGCAGCGTGACCCGCCGCGTGCTGGTCGACACCGACACGGGCATCGACGACGCCCTGGCCCTGCTCTGGCTCGCCGCGCAGCCCGACGTCGAGATCGTGGGCATCACGGCCGTCTACGGCAACTGCGTCGTCGACGACGCCCTGCGCAACGTCGGACACGTGCTCGGGCTCGTCGGACTCGACGAGGTGCCGGTCGCCCGCGGTGCCGAGGGCCCCCTGGACGCGGAGGCGCACATCGCCCACTACGTGCACGGTCACGACGGTCTCGGTGACGTCGTCGCCGACCGGCCGCTCCCCCGCGTGCTCCTCGACACCCCGGCGGCGGAGCGACTCGTCGAGGTCGCCCGGGCGTCCCCGGGCGAGATCGACCTGCTCACGCTGGGGCCGCTCACGAACGTGGCCCTGGCGCTGAGGGCCGAACCGCGCCTCCTGACGCTGTTCCGGTCGGTGACGATCATGGGTGGCAGCGGGCCCTTCCCGGCCCTCGGCCGCACCGACATGGTCGACGCGAACGTGCAGAACGACGGCGTGGCCGCCCGCGAGGTCTTCGCCGCCCCGGCGACCTCGCGCCTCATGGTCGGCGTGAACGCGACCTCCCAGGTCATCACCGACGAGTCGCACGTCGCGGCGCTGCGCGACTCGGGCACGCCGACCGGCACCTTCGCCGCCGAGGTCCTGGCGACCTACCTCGACTTCTACCGGAACGCCTGGGGCCGCCGGGTCAGCCCCGTGCACGACGGCCTCGCCGCGGCGCTGATGGTGCACCCCGAGTGGATCGCCGACAGCGTCACCGGCCCCGTCGGCATCACCCACGACGGCTTCGCGACGCGGGGCCGGGTGATGCGCACAGCCGACGGCGACGAGGTCGACTGGCACCCGGACGGCCCCGTACCGACCGGCGAGCCGTCGACGCACGACCCGGCCACCGACACGACGGCGGTCACCGCCGTCCACACCGACCTCTTCCTGCCGTCGTTCGTCGACGCCCTGATCCACGGAGCCCGCTCGTGACCACCACCTCCCCCGCCGACGCCACCCGCGCCTCCTCGGCGTCCGCCCCCTCGCCCGCCGACGCCGTCGTGCGCGACCTGCGCGCTCTCCCCAAGGGACACCTGCACCTGCACATGGAGGCGGCGATCCGACCGGACTCGCTGGCCGACATGGCGGCAGCGTCGGGCGTCATCGTGCCGATGCCGACCAGCTTCGGCGACTTCAGCGAGTTCAGCGCGACGTACCAGGGCATGCTCGTGGTCCTCGCCGAGAGCGAGAACCTCTTCCGCCTGATCGACGAGGCGATCGAGGACTGCGCCGACGAGGGCGTCGCCTACGTCGAGTTCGGGGCGAGCCCGCAGTTCTACGTCGCCACCTTCGGGTCGCTCGACGCCTCGCTGCGGGCGATGCTCGCGGCCTGCGCCGAGAGCGGTGAGCGGTGGGGCGTCGAGGTCGGCCTGATGATCACGGTCGACCGCACCGAGAGCGTCGAGGCCGCGAACGAGCTGGCCCACCTGGCCGCCGCGTACGCCGACCGCGGCGTCGTGTCGCTCGGCCTCGCCAACGACGAGCGCGGCAACCCGGCGGCCCGCTACGAGGAGGCGTTCCGCATCGCCAAGCACGCGGGCCTGCTCTCGACGCCGCACGCGGGTGAGCTCGCCGGGCCGGACCAGATCGAGGAGGCACTGGACGTCCTGGGTGCCGACCGCGTCCTGCACGGCGTGACGGCCGTGCAGAGCGAGCCGTTGATGGCACGCCTGGCCGCCGAGGGCGTCTGCCTCGACGTGTGCCTCACCTCGAACGTGCTGCTCTCGGTCATCCCGACGATCGAGGACCACCCGCTGAAGCGCCTCGTCGAGGCCGGCGTGCGGTGCTCGATCAACGCCGACGACCCGATCCTGTTCGGGCCCGGCGTGCTCGCCGAGTACGAGCTGGCCCGCACGACCCTCGGCCTGTCCGACGAGCAGCTCGCCGCGTGCGCGCTGAGCTCGATCGAGTGCTCGGGGGCGTCGGCGGAGCTGAAGGCGCGGGCCGCGGCCGAGATCGCGGCGTGGCTGGCGGCGTGACGGCACCCGCCTCCGCCTCCGCCTCGGCGGCGCCGACCCGGCGGCTCGTCGTCGAGAACGCCCACGTCGCGACGGTCGACGACCACGACACCGAGCACGCCGGCGGGCACGTCGTCGTCGACGGGTCACGCATCGTCGCGGTCGGGCCCGGGCCCGCCCCCGCGTGGTGCACGGCCGGGCTCGCCGCACCCGGGTCGGTCCTCGGTTCGGCAGCGCCGGCTGCAGCGCCGATCCCGGTCGAGCGCGTCGACGGCCGGGGTCACCTGCTGACCCCCGGCCTGGTGAACACGCACCACCACCTCTACCAGTGGCTGACCCGCGGCATCGCGCAGGACTCGATCCTGTTCGACTGGCTCGTCGCGCTCTACCCGACCTGGGCGCGCATCGACGAGCCGCTCGTCGAGGCCGGGGCCGCCGCCGCGATCGCCGTGCTGGCGCGGTCGGGCTGCACGACCGTCGGCGACCACCACTACGTCTTCCCGGCCGGTGCCGGCGACCTCCTGGGCGGCATCGTCCGGGCGGCCGCCACGGTCGGCGTCCGCCTGCACGCCACGCGCGGCTCGATGGACCTCGGTCGGTCGCAGGGCGGCCTGCCCCCGGACTTCGCCGTCGAGACGACGGACGCCGCGCTGCGTGCCAGTCAGGAGGCGGTGGCCCGGTTCCACGATCCGTCCGGTGACGCGCGGGTCCAGATCGCGATCGCGCCCTGCTCGCCGTTCTCGGTCACCCCCGACCTGCTGCGCGAGGCCGCCGTGCTCGGACGACAGCTCGGCGTCCGGCTGCACACCCACGGCTCGGAGACCGTCGAGGAGGACGCCTTCTGCCTCGAGCGCTTCGGCCGCACGCCCACCCAGTACCTCGAGGACCTCGGCTGGCTCGGCGACGACGTCTGGATGGCCCACTGCGTCCACCTCGACGACCACGCGATCGGACGGTTCGCCGCGACGGGGACGGGTGTGGCGCACTGCCCCTCGTCGAACGGTCGTCTCGCCGCGGGCATCGCCCCGATCGCCTCCCTGCTGCGCGCGGGGGCCCCCGTGGGGCTCGGGGTCGACGGTGCCGCGTCGAACGAGTCCGGGCAGCTCGGCACCGAGATCCGGCAGGCGGTGCTGTTCGGGCGCCTGCGCTCGGGCGCGGACGCGTTCTCGGTCCGGCAGGGCCTTCGCCTGGCGACGATGGGCGGCGCCCGCGTGCTCGGTCGGGACGCCGACCTCGGCTCGATCGAGGTCGGCAAGCTCGCCGACCTCGCCCTCTGGCGCGTCGACGGCGTGGAGTTCGCGGGCATCGCCGATCCGGTGGCCGCCCTCGGGCTGGCCTCGATGCCGCCGCTGGCCCGCCTCTGGGTCGGGGGCGACCCGGTCGTGAGGGACGGCGAGCTCGTGCACGCGGACCAGGGTCTGCTCGCCGAGGGCGCGGCCCGGGCGTCGGCGGACCTGCGCGCCCGCGTCTGACGCGACCCGCGCCTCCTGCGCCCGTCGTCACGGGTGCCGGGCCTGCCCCGCCCGCTTTCGCGCCACGAAATGAACACCCCGCCACGCAATGTCGTGGCGGGGTGTTCACTTCGTGGCGGCGTCGGCACCGTCGCCCTCGAAGAGACGGCCCGACAACGACGAAAGCCCCTCGCGAGGAGGGGCTTTCGGTGGTTCTGGTGGATCTGAGGGGACTCGAACCCCTGACCCCCTGCATGCCATGCAGGTGCGCTACCAGCTGCGCCACAGACCCAGAACTGTCGCTCTTGTGAGGTTTTCACCCCGTCGGAAGCAACTCGTCTACATTACTACACTTTTCGGGGCCGCAAGTTCACCCCCTCCCGAGTCGACCGGTATGCGTCCTGGCTTGACCGACGCGCATCCCTCCGGCGCTGGTCGACCCGCCACACGACGTCGTGGTGGCGCGTGGACGGACTCGGACCGGTCACGACGCCAGGATGTGGTCACGGCACCAGGCGAAAACCTGGCGCAGTGTTCGTCTCCTGGCGTGGTGCCCACCACCTGGCGGATGCCCCGGGCGATGACAGATGCCGCTCACCTCGAGAGGTGAGCGGCATGTCGTGACGTCTCGCCGACGCGGCGAAACGGAGGAGGCGCGGGCCGACTAAGCCTCGGCCGGTGCGTCGACGGCGACCTCAGTCGGCGTCGTGGCTGACTCGGTCAGCACGTCGAGCGGGATCGTCGGGCAGTCGCTCCAGAGGCGCTCGAGCGCGTAGTACTGACGGTCCTCGTCGTGGAAGACGTGCGCGACGACGTCACCGAAGTCGAGCAGGACCCAACGGCCCTCGGCACGACCCTCGCGGCGGAGCGTCTTGACGCCGGCCTCGAGCATCTTGTCCTCGATCTCGCCGGCGATGGCGACCACGTTGCGTTCGCTGCGGCCCGTGGCCAGCAGGAACACGTCGGTCAGGGGCAGGGGGCCGGACACGTCGAGGGCGACGAGGTCGTCGGCCTGCTTGTCGTCGGCCGCGCGTGCGGCGATCTGCAGCAGCTCGATGGCACGAGGGGTGGCTGTCACGTGTTCCTTAGGGGGTAGGTGGTGATGCGGGCCGACCGGGGTCGGTTCGGGTGGGTCGGGCCTCAGCCCAGCACCCCGGTGGCGAAGCCACCGATGATCAAGCCGATGATACCGAGGCCCACGACGCCGCCCGAGATGCCGAGGATCAGCGGCAGGTGGTTGCCCTTGGGCTGCGACGCGGCCAGCACGACGGCCCGCGTGGACGTGTGCGTGCTGATGGCCCGGCTGGCACGCACGGGTTCGGCGTCGCTAGACGCCTGCTCGGCGTCGCCCTGCTCGAGGATGCGGTCCATGTCGGAGTTGTCGATCCGGGCCTGCGAACCGGTCGACGCCAGGCTGCGCGGCAAGTCGATCGAGCCGGTGATGATGATCTCGCCGGTCGCGTTGAGGGCCCCGGTCACGTCGGCGACCTGCGCGTCGGTGAGGATCAGGGCGTTCTGCTGACCCGTGCTGGTGCCGAGCTGACGGCCGGGGACGGACTGCGCGTCGGGTTCGTCGGACTGGGTCGACCAGTGACCGAGCGGCACGACCGGCGCCGCGTCGGACGGCTCGTCCCGCAGCTCGGGCGCCGAAGCGGCACCGGACGGGCGCGGCGTCGTCGACGCCCCGGAGCGGGACGGGGCAGGAGGCGCGCTCGGCGAGCCCTGTCCGCTGCGGCCCTGCTCGTCGGACAACGCGAACGGGAAGACCGTGGGCGTCGACGTCGGCGTGGGGGTCGAGGACACCGGAGGGACCGTGGGGGCGGCACCCGTGCGGCGGGGCCCGGGGGCGGCGGCCGACGAGTCGTCGTCATCGTCCGACGCAGCGGACGGCACGGGCGCCGAGGCCGGGCGGACCGCTGCCGGAGCCGGAACGGCCGCGCCGGGCGAGGAGACCGGACGGTCGGCGGCGGGAGCGATCTCGTCGACCGTGTTGAGCGCGTCGGCCAGCGGACGACGGGGTTCGGGGGCCGGGGCCTGCAGAGGCACGGGAGAGGCGTCGCGGGTCTGGCTGGCGTCGCGCAGGGCACGCATCTGTCGGCGGGTCAGACCGGTGCCGGGGTCGACGACCGAACCCGGTGCGGGGGGCGGGACGTCGCGCAGCGCAGCGGACGAGGGCACCGGCGTCGGCAGCGGCACGTCGCCCGTCGAGCCTGCGGCAGCGCGCGGGGCGGGCGTGGAGGTCGAAGCGGGCACCACGGGCACAGCGCCGGTGATGGCTTGACCGCCCTCGCGGGCTCGCTCGAGGTCGCGGATCTGTCGCCGGGTGAGGGGCGGCTGACCGTCGGACGTGCTCATGAAACGCTCCGATACAGATGGTGCTTGGAGATGTACTGGACGACGCCGTCGGGGACCAAGTACCACACCGGAAAGTCTCGACCCACCCGGGCGCGGCAATCGGTCGACGAGATGGCCAGTGCGGGGACTTCGAGCAAGCTTACGTCGCTCTCGGGCAAACCGCTAACGCTGAGGTCGTGCCCCGGACGCGAGACGGCGACGAAGTGGGCGAGGTCCCAGAGCTCTTGGACGTCTTTCCAGTCGAGGATCTGGGCCACGGCGTCGGCACCGGTGATGAAGAAGAGCTCGGCCGTCGGACGCAGGCGACGGATGTCGCGCAGGGTGTCGATCGTGTAGGTCGGCCCTTCACGGTCGACGTCCACGCGGCTGACCGTGAAGGTCGGGTTCGACGCCGTGGCGATGACCGTCATCAGGTAGCGGTGCTCGGCCTCGCTGACCTCGGGTTTCATCCACGGTTGGCCGGTCGGCACGAAGACGACCTCGTCGAGGTGGAACGACTGCGCGACCTCGCTGGCCGCGACCAGGTGCCCGTGGTGGATCGGGTCGAACGTGCCGCCCATGATGCCGACGCGGGGTCGCCTGACGCCCTCGCCGTCGGGCACGGTGGCGCCCGTCACGACCATCTCGGTGGCCTCGGCGGTCAGTGCTTCTCGGGGTGACCGAACTCGTCGATCGGACCGTCGTGGTGGTCGAGCTTGTTCGCCTTGCGCAGCGAACGGTTGGCGACGTCGCGGTAGCTGAAGACCACG
Source organism: Frigoribacterium sp. AP1 (assembly GCF_056680555.1). Classification (NCBI taxonomy): domain Bacteria; kingdom Bacillati; phylum Actinomycetota; class Actinomycetes; order Micrococcales; family Microbacteriaceae; genus Frigoribacterium; species Frigoribacterium sp. AP1. The sequence goes on along the minus strand of NZ_CM155288.1, from coordinate 2,511,780 downwards.
TAGCCGAGGACGAGGAACGCGATGGCGAAGACGCCGGCGATGACCGGGGCCGGAGCGATCAGCGGTGCGAGTTCTTCGTGGGCTTCGGCGAGCAGCAGCGAGGCGTCGAGCATGGGTTCTCCCGTTCAGGCGGTGACGATCGTCGGTCAGTCTACCCGCGCACCTGGCCCTGGCCCCGCACGACCCATTTGGTGCTCGTGAGTTCGGTGAGCCCCATCGGTCCGCGGGCGTGGAGCTTCTGGGTCGAGATGCCGACCTCGGCCCCGAAGCCGAACTCGCCTCCGTCGGTGAAGCGGGTCGAGGCGTTGACCATGACGACCGCGCTGTCGACCTCGGCGAGGAACCGCTCGGCGGTCGCCAGGTCGGCGGTCACGATCGACTCGGTGTGGTGGGTCGACCACCGGGCGATGTGGGCCATGGCCTCGTCGACGTCGTCCACGACCCGGACCGCGAGGTCGAGGCCCATGTACTCGGACGCCCAGTCGTCGTCGGTCGCCGGGACCCCGTCGGGGAAGACCTCGAGCGTCCGCTCGTCGCCGTGGATCGTCACCCCGGAGGCGCGCAGGGCACCCAGCACCGGGGGCAGCAGGCGGTCCGCCGCCTCGCGGTGGACGAGCAGCGTCTCGAGCGCGTTGCACACGCTCGGCCGCTGCACCTTGGCGTTCTGCACGATGTCGACGGCCCAGCCCTCGTCGGCGCTGGCGTCGAGGAAGACGTGGACGACCCCGGCGCCGGTCTCGATGACCGGCACCGTCGACTCGCGGACGACGGTGTCGATCAGTTCGGCACTGCCCCGGGGGATCAGCACGTCGACCAGCCCGCGCGCCCGCATCAGCTCGGCGGCCCCGTCGCGGCCGAACTCGTCGATGGTGACGACGGCGTCGGCGGGCAGTCCCACCTCGGCCAGGGCTTCGCGCATGACCTCGACCAGCACGCGGTTGGACTGCTGCGCCGCACTGCCGCCGCGCAGGACGGCCGCGTTGCCGCTCTTCAGGGCGAGCGCCGCGATGTCCACCGTCACGTTGGGCCGGGCCTCGTAGATCGCGCCCACCACGCCGAACGGCACGCGGACCTGGTCGAGGCGCAGCCCGTTCGGCAGCACCTTGCCCCGCACCGACTCGCCGACCGGGTCGACGAGCGAGGCCACCAGCTCGGTGGCCGACGCGAGCCCGGCCAGTCGACCGGAGTCGAGCCGCAGGCGGTCCTGGAGCGACGCACCGACGCCGTTCTCGCGCGCGTTCGCCAGGTCGAGCTCGTTGGCCGCGACGATGCGGTCGACGTTCGCGACCAGGGCGGCGGCGACGGCCCGCAGCCCCGCGTCCTTGCGGTCGGCCGTCGCGGTGGCGAGCACGCGCGAGGCGGCCTTGGCGGCGGTCAGCTTGTCGGTGAGCGACGGGGCCGGGGCATCGATGAGCGACATGCACGAAGCCTATGCGCCGCTCCCCCGTCCCGCGAGGCCGCCGACGGTCGCCGCCGGTCGCCCCGACGACACCCGGGAGGCGCGGGTCAGGCCGGTCGCTCGCCGATGGACCCGGCGTCCCCCGCCGCAGGTCCCGACCCCGCGGCTCCCGCCGCCTCGAAGAAGGTGCCGACCTGCTCGCCCGCGAGGGCCCGGGCGACGTTGCCGGTGCTCGTCACGAGGACGGGTGTGCCGGCCTCGGCCGCGAACCGGGCGGCCGCGACCTTCGTGCCCGCGCCTCCGGTCCCGACGCCGGCCGCGCCGGCCTCGCCGAAGGTGACCCCGGCGAGCTCGTCCCCGAACGGCACGTCGACGATCGCGACGGCGCCGGGTTCGTGCGGCGGCCGGGTGTACAGGGCGTCGACGTCGCTGAGCAGCACGAGCGCGTCTGCACCGATCAGCTGCGACACCAGCGCCGCGAGCCGATCGTTGTCGCCGAAGCGGATCTCGTGGGTGGCGACGGTGTCGTTCTCGTTGACGATCGGTAGGATACGCAGCTCCAGCAGGCGCTCCATGGCGCGCTGGGCGTTGCTGCGGTGCGTCGGGTTCTGCATGTCGCCGGCGGTCAACAGCACCTGCCCGGCCACGATGCCGTAGCGGCGCAGACTCTGCTGGTACCGGTAGATGAGGACGTTCTGCCCCACGGCGGCGGCCGCCTGCTGGGTCGCGAGGTCGGTCGGACGGGAGTCGACCCGCAGGTGCGGCAGGCCTGTGGCGATGGCCCCGGACGAGACGAGCACGACCTGGGCACCTCGACCGTACGTCGCGGCGAGGGCGTCGACCAGCGGCTCGATCTGGCCCGCGTTCTCACCGCTGATCGACGACGAGCCGACCTTGACCACGATGCGACGGGCCGTGCCGAGGCCGGCGCGGTCGACGACGCCCCCGGTCACGCCCGCTCGTCGCCGTCGACGTCGTCGCCCTCTTTCACGAGGAACCCCTCGTCGTCGGTCCACAGGCCGGCGGCACGTTCACGCTGCAGCTCGGCGCGGGCCTCGGCCTTGGCGTCCATGCGCTCGAAGTACTCTTCGCGACGCTGGTTGCGGGTCGGGCGGTCGTTCTGGATCAGGCGCGGGTCGGTGCCGCGGGCGCTCGTCATCAGCTCGGCCGTCGAGGTGAGGGTGGGCTCCCAGTCGAAGACGATGCCGCCCTCGGGGCCGATGACGACCGTCGAACCGGCCTGCGCCCCGGCCTTGAACAGGGCGTCCTCGACGCCGATGGCGTTGAGCCGGTCGGCGAGATAGCCCACCGCCTCTTCGTTGTTGAAGTCGGTCTGCACGACCCAGCGCTCGGGCTTCTGGCCCAGGATGCGGTACACGTTGCCGTAGGTGCCGCCCTCGACCCTGATGACGAAGGGCTTCTCGTTGACGGCGCGGGGACGCATGACGATGCGAGGAGGCGCGGGGCGCGCCGCGATCTCGGCCCGGCTGGCCTCGACGACCTCGGCCAGGGCGAAGGACAGGTTGCGCAAGCCCTCGTGGCTCACGGCGGAGATCTCGAAGACGCGGTAGCCGCGGGCCTCGAGCTCGGGCGTGACGAAGTCCGCCAACTCGCGACCGTCGGGCACGTCGACCTTGTTGAGCGCGATCAGCTGCGGGCGGTCGAGCAGCGGTTTCTGGCCGTCGGGGACGGGATAGGCGTCGAGTTCGCGCAGGATGACGTCGAGGTCGGTCAGCGGGTCGCGGCCCGGGTCGAGGGTCGCGCAGTCGAGGACGTGCAGCAGCGCCGAGCAGCGCTCGACGTGGCGCAGGAACTCGAGCCCGAGCCCCTTGCCCTCGCTGGCACCCTCGATCAGCCCGGGGACGTCGGCGACCGTGTAGCGCGTGTCACCCGACTCGACGACGCCGAGGTTGGGGTGCAGCGTCGTGAAGGGGTAGTCGGCGATCTTCGGCTTCGCGGCCGACAGGGCGGCGACGAGGCTCGACTTGCCGGCCGACGGGTAGCCCACCAGGGCGATGTCGGCGACGACCTTCAGTTCGAGCAGCACGTCCCCGGCCCAGCCGGGGGTGCCCAGCAGGGCGAAGCCGGGGGCCTTGCGCTTGGTCGACGAGAGGGCCGCGTTGCCCAGCCCGCCGATGCCGCCCTCGGCGGCGACGTAGCGCATGCCGGGCTCGACCATGTCGATCAGCTCGGTGCCGTCGGCGGACTTGACGACCGTGCCCACGGGGACGACGAGCTCGAGGGTCTCGCCGTTCGTGCCGGCGCGGTGGTCACCCATGCCGAAGCCGCCGTTGTCGCTGGACCGGTGCGGGGCCCGGTGGAACCCGAGCAGCGTCGTGACGCCGCTGTCGCTGACGATGACGACGTCGCCGCCGTGACCGCCGTTGCCCCCGTCGGGGCCTGCCAGCGGCTTGAACTTCTCGCGCTTGACGGACACGCAGCCGTTGCCGCCGTTGCCGGCGCGGAGGTGGAGGGTCACTTGGTCGACGAATGTGGCCATGAGGTGCTTGATCTCTTTGTCTGTGCGTGCCGGTGCGAGCTGCCCGGGTCAAACACGTCTGGGGCGAGCAGGATGCTCGCCCCAGACGGTGCGACCCGCGAAGGGCCGCCGATGCGGGTCGTGTGCCGACGCCGCGTGGTGGTGCTAGACCGTCGCCGTCGTGGAGGCGACGATGTTGACGACCTTGCGGCCGCCCTTGGCGCCGAACTCGACCGAACCGGGAGCGAGGGCGAAGAGGGTGTCGTCGCCGCCGCGGCCGACGTTGACGCCGGGGTGGAAGTGGGTGCCGCGCTGGCGGACGATGATCTCGCCGGCGAGGACGACCTGGCCGCCGAAGCGCTTCACGCCGAGGCGCTGTGCGTTCGAGTCACGACCGTTGCGGGTGGACGATGCGCCCTTTTTGTGTGCCATGTGTTCTCAGCCCCTGGTTCAGTTGATCGAGGTGATCTTGACGCGGGTCAGGTCGGCACGGAAGCCCATGCGACGCTTGTAACCGGTCTTGTTCTTGTAGTTCTGGATGACGATCTTCGGACCGCGCAGGTCGTTCAGCACCTCGGCGGTCACGGTGATGTTCGCCAGGGCGTCGGCGGCCGAGGTGACCGTGTCACCGTCGACGTGCAGCACGGCGGGAAGGGTGATGGCGTCGCCTTCGGCGGCCTTGAGGCGGTCGAGGGTGACGATCGTGCCGACCTCGACCTTCTCCTGCCGACCACCGGCGCGCACGACTGCGTAGACCATGTCTGTTCCTTAAGAGTTGGGGGTGTCCGGCACGACGCGGCCTCGAGCCTGCGCGCACCAACCGCCCATCGTACAGGGGGCCGCTGGGGCCGTCAACGCGCCCTCCGGCCGGACCCGCGCCTCCTCCGCTCGGGGACTCGCGCGCCCGTGCGCGGGTCGACGACTAGCATCCAGGGCGTGATCCTGATCGACGAGGCCGTGTGGCCCGCCCACGACACCCTGTGGGCACACCTGGTGAGCGACGCCTCGTACGACGAGTTGCACGCCTTCGCCGCCCGTCACGGGATTCCCCGCCGCGGGTTCGACCACGACCACTACGACGTGCCCGAGTCCCGCCGGGCCGAGTTGATCGCCGGGGGCGCCGTCGCCGTGACGGGCCTCGACCTCGCCCGCCGTCTCGAGCGCAGCGGGCTGCGGGTGTCCCAGCGGGTCAAGCGCGGTCTCACGGCCTGAGTCCCCGTCCACCCGGGCGACCGCGCCCCTGCGCGGTCACCACGTCGTGTCGAAGCCCTCGTAGCTGGCCACGACCGTGCCCGAGGCGATGTCGACGATGGTGGTCGTCACGCCGTCGGCGACGGGGTCGATCGTGTACGAGTAGTCCGTCGGTGTCGTCGCGTCCCCGACCGACTGGACCGCCAGGTACTGCCCGTTCGGAGAGACGTCGAAGCCCTCGATCACACCGGACGCGCTCGGGGGCTGCCAGAGCGTCCGCGACGTGGTGCCGTCGTCGGCGACGACGAGCGTGCGGTACGTGAGCCCGTCGTCGGACGGCACCGACACCTGCTGCACGACGTGGTCGGAGTCGAGGGCCACCAGGGGTCCTGCGAACGGGAGGACCCCGTCGACCGGCGCGGGCGCGCGCGGGCGCTCGTCCCCCGTGGCGAGGTCGACGACCATGGACGCGATGGCCGACGCGGCGATCAGCGTCGTGCCGTCGAGCGAGACGCCCTGCAACAGCGAGTACGTGCCGACCGGGCGGACCGGGTCGACTCCCGAGAGGTCGATCACGCTCACCGAGTCGTCGACGGCCTGGACGACGACGTCGTCCTCGCCCGGGACGAAGGCCCAGTCGGTCGGTTCGACCGGCTGCCCGGACAGGCCGAGGACCGGGGTCACCGCCCGCTCCCCCTGCAGCGGCAGCGTGTAGAGGGTCTCGACGTCCGAACCCGTCGGACGGAACGAGAACGCCAGCGTCGTCGTGGCGCGATCGGCCGCGAAACGCGTGATCAGGCCCGGCTGGCCGGGCACGGGAAGGGTCTCGACCGCGGCCCCGTCGAGCGACACGAGGCTGAGACTGCTCTGCGTCCCGTCGTCCGTGACGACGGCCATCGCGGAGTCGAACACCTCGTAGGCCTGGATGCGCGGTGCCGACCAGACGGTCGTGCGATCGGAGCCCCGCAGCCCGGCTCGTTCTATGCGGTCGTCGGCCCCACCCGTGCCTCGCACGAGCCGGTACAGCGTCGCCGGGGGCGTGCTGAACCGCGCCTCCAGGGTCGAGGTCTGTCGCTGGTAGACGCTCGAGACCCCGCCGATGCGGACGTGGTAGTCGGTGGCGTAGGCGAGCCGATCGGTGAAGGTCACCGCGACCACGTCGCCCGACGTCTGCACCGTGAACGCGGTCGCGGGCGTCACGACCACCTGCGAGGGGTCGACGTGGGCGAGCGCCTGGTTGGCGAACACCCGCAGTTGTTGGCCCGGGCGTTCGACGACAGCCGTCGTGTCGACCTGCGTCTCGCCCGCCTTCGGACCCTGGAAGTAGGTCAGCCCGACGAACGCGGAACAGACGACCGCGAGCACGGCGACGACGGCGATCCAGCGCGTGCGCCAGCGGGAGGCGGCCTCACGGGCGTCCTGCTCGGTGAGGAACACGGGGTCGGAGGCGAACGGGTCGGGCGTGGCCCCTCCCGTCGCGCCCTTGCCCCGCCCGCCCTCAGTAGAGGTACGGGTCACTGGGCTGTCCCACGGTCGTGACCTCGTCGGGCACGAGGGCGACGGGGTCCTGGCTCGAGCTGCTGCGGTTGGTGTCGAAGCCACCCGTGACCTCGACCCAGTCGTCGGCGGCGACCTGGTCCTGCCACCCGGGCAGGTAGACCGGCACGCCGATGGGCTGGGCGTCGACCGCGCAGCACGTGATGACGAAGCGCGAGACGTAGAACACGTCGTCGGGGTCGGTGTCGGACGGCGTGACGAAGCCGACGACGTCGGCGGTCTTGCCCTCGTAGAAGGCGAGGTCGGTCGTCTGCCTCAGCAGGCCGGCCCAGTCGAGGACGCTGAACGACCGGTAGGCGTCCGAGGAGGCGCCGGTCGCGTCGGCCACGGTCGTGCGGTCGAGCGACGCGGTCGACGAGTTCACGTCGCGCTGGCCGGCCGTGGCGCTGGTGAGGGTGGCCGGGGGCAGGGCGACGACAGCGATCGCGATGGCGGCGGTGACGGCGACGCCCGCCGAGAAGGCGAGGCGGCGGGCACCCGTGGCGACCGGCCGGCGTCGGCGCGGGCGGAGGCCGTCCTCGACCGCGGGCGCCTCGGCCGCGTCGAGACGCCCGTCGTGGTCGTGGCCGGGACCGTGGTCGTGGTCGTGGTGCGAGTCGTCGCCACGGACGGGCGAGAACGCCAGCGTGGCCAGTGACAACGCCATGCCGATGAGGATCATCACGACCGTGAAGACGTCGTACCGCGGGTGGATGTACAGCACGAGCTGGCCGGTCGCGGCGAGCCAGAGGGTCGCGACGCCGACGACGAGCGTCAGCAGCACCCCCTGCCACCGGTCGAGCAGTCGGCGCCAGGGGCGGGGAGCAGGGCTAGGCGACATAGTTGACCACCAGTCCGATCGCGGCGCTGGTCAGGGCCACCACGAGGGTGACCTGCCCGAGCACCTTGGGTGTGTAGGTCGTCCGCAGCAGGGCCAGCATCTTGACGTCGATGATGGGGCCGAAGACGAGGAAGGCGGCGATGCCGCCGGGCATGAAGGTCGAGGCGAACGGCAGCACGAAGAACGCGTCGACGTTCGAGCAGATCGAGATGACGAAGGCCAGCACCATCATCGCCAGCACCGACCAGACCGGGTTGCTGCCGAGCGTCACGAGCACCGACCGCGGCACGATCGTCTGGATCGCGCCGGCGATGGCCGCCCCGATGAAGAGCGCCGGCATCATCGTCGACATCTCGCGGCGGAACAGGTCGACGCTCTTCGCCGTGCGACCCCGCCCGTGCGCGTGGCCGTCGTCGACCCGGCACTCGGCCGCGAACGAGGAGGTGAGCAGGCTCTGCTGGTTGGGGTGCTTGCTGAACAGCCAGCCGATCAGGTTCGCGATGACGAACCCGCCGATCAACCGGGCCACGAGGATGCCGTTGTCCCACCCGAACGCCTGGTGCGTGGTGATGATCGTGATCGGGTTGAGGATCGGCGCCGCGAGCAGGAAGGTCATGGACTCCGAGACCGTGAAGCCCTTGAGCACGAGCCCGCGCGCCAACGGCACGTTGCCGCATTCGCAGACCGGCAGGAACATGCCGAGGAACGAGATGACCGCCCGACGGGGCAACCCCCTCTTCGGCAGCCAGGACGAGAAGAACGCCTGCGGCAGCCACTCTTGCACGATGATCGACAGGACGATGCCGAGCAGGACGAACGGCATGGACTCGACGATGACGCTGATGGTCAGCGTGACGAAGTCCTGCAGCGCGTTGGGCAGCAGACCGGGGCCGAGCAGGGGCGAGGCGACGCGGACCGCCACGAGCACGGCGAGCACGAGCCCACCGGCCACGAGCAGGGGGACGCGAGACGGCGCCCGGCGCGCACGACGACCCGTGCCGTGCCCGGCGTGCTCGGTGCGCTCCTGGACGGGTGCGCTCACCGGTCGTCCTCGCCCGGACCGGCGGGGGGCGCGAAGCGCGACCAGTCGTCCGGTGCGGGGGCCGGGTGCGCCGGGACGACGGGACGCTCGGGCGGGACCACGGGGGCCGACGGCCCCGCCGCGACGACGGTCGGGACACGGGTGAGCCGATCGTCCGCCACGGCAGGAGGCGCGGTGTCGTCGTCGGCGTCGGTCGCGTCGTCGTCCGCCTCGGCCTCGACGACCCGGGGCGCGGGCTCGACCGCCCAGACCTCGTCACCGTCGCCGCCGCCCAGCCACAGTCGGGCGAGCACGGCGCCGGCGACGAGCAGGGCCGTGTCGACGATGCCGGCCGACAGCGGGATGGTCGTCAGGTAGAGGGCGAGGTTCACCCAGGTGCCGCCGTCGATCGAGAGCACGATGCCCGGGACGATTCCGAGGACCGCCAGCGCGATCGTCCCGACGCCGCCCGCGACGACCGCGTGGCGGACCACCGTCCGGAGGTCGGACCGCGGCGTCAGCGGCCGGACGGCGACGAGCACGACGAACGAGGCGACGTAGAACGGGAACGGGTAGAGCACGAAGCTGCCGAGGAACTGCCCGACCGGTGTCGCGACGAACCCGCTGGGGAACGCCGTCACCGAGAAGCCGACCGCCGACCCGACGAGTGCGACGAGCCCGAGGGCGAAGCGGGCCACCAGGACGACGACGAGGGCCGTGCCCGCCACGAGCAGACGTTCGCGCCCCTCGGGCCCCGAGGCCGAGACGGACGCAGCCCGGAACCTCGACCTGACGGTCGGGGTTCCGGGCTGGGTCAGAGGCACGAAGTCACCCTAGACGACTCACAGATCGTCGGAGCTGACCCCCACGCCCAGGATGAACGGACCGGACTCGCCGGACGTCGTCGGCTCGGCCGGAGCCGCCGCGGTCGTGCCCTGGCTGGAGGCGCGGCGCGAGCGCGAACGCCCCTGTCCGGGCTGCTTCGGCTCGGGCAACGCACCCAGCACCGAGTCGAGCAGCTGCTCGGCGTCCTGGCTGCTGATGCGACGCGGCTCGCGGCGCGTGGTCGCCACGGGGATGTCGAGGATCGCGACCGTGGCGTCCGGGGTCGAGACCGTGGCCGACGAGCGGCGACGCTCCGTGGCCTTCGCGACCGGCGCCTCCGTGGGTTCGTCGAGGGGGGCGGCCTCGGCGGCGACCGGGGCCGACCGCTCGGCCGGAGCCGCCGCGGGGACCTCGATGACGCCGGCGCTCGAGCCGGTGGTCGTCGACTCGGCGGGTGCCGACTCGGCGCGTGCCGACTCGTCGGTGGCCTCGCCCGCCTCGCGGGCGGCTCGGGACGAACCCCGGCGACCCTTGCGTCCCGAACGACCGCGTCGGCCGTCGTCCGCGCTGTCACCGGCGGCCTCGGCTGCCGGCTCGGCCTTCGTGGCACCCGCTGCGGCGGCGTCGATGGCAGCCTCGACGGCCGCCGCGGCCTGGCTGGCTGCGTCGTCGTCCTTGATCCCGCCTTCTTCGGCGTGGGCGATGGTGCTCGCGGCGATGCGCGAGAGGGCGTTCTTCACGTCGTCGGTGATGGCGTGGGTGCCGGTCGGGGGGTTCGAGCCGCCGTTCGGCGACGCGGGGCCGCCGCGACCGGACTGCGGCCCGGTGCCGGCGCCCGCACCCGTGTTGTGGCCGTTGCCGCCCGACTTGCCGGAGCCACCGGCCTGGCCGCCCCGTCGGCGATCGCCCTGCTGGCCGCCCTTGCGGGGCTGTTGCTCCTGGACGCGCGCGGCGCTGCCGGCCTCGGAGAACGACTCCGCCAGGCCGAGGCCCAGCTTCTTGCGCGTCATCTGGACGAGCCCGAGCGACGTGACCTCAGCGACCTGGTGCTTGGTGCGGTCGCGGCTGAGGCACTCGACCAGGCGACGCAGCACGAGGTCGCGGTTGGACTCGAGCACCATGTCGATGAAGTCGACGACGATGATGCCGCCGATGTCGCGCAGGCGCAGCTGACGGACGATCTCTTCGGCGGCTTCGAGGTTGTTCTTGGTGACCGTCTCTTCGAGGTTGCCGCCCGAGCCGACGAACTTGCCGGTGTTGACGTCGACGACGGTCATCGCCTCGGTGCGGTCGATGACGAGCGAACCGCCCGAGGGCAGCCAGACCTTGCGGTCGAGCGCCTTCTCGATCTGCTCGTTGAGGCGGTACTCGTCGAAGGCGTCCTTGTCGCCCTCGTACCGCTTGACGCGGTCCATGAGGTCGGGGGCCACGGCCGACAGGTAGGACTGCAGCGTCTCGAACGCCTCGTCGCCGTCGATGACCATCTCGTGGAAGTCCTCGTTGAAGACGTCGCGCACGATCTTGATCAGCAGGTCGGGCTCGGAGTGCAGCTGGTTCGGGGCGTTGCCCGCCGCGACCTTCTCCTCGATGTCGGCCCACTGGTTCGTGAGGCGCTTGACGTCGAGGGTCAGCTGCTCTTCGGTCGCGCCCTCGGCCGCCGTGCGCACGATGACGCCCGTGTTCTCGGGCAGGGCCTCTTTGAGGATCTTCTTGAGACGCGCACGCTCGGTGTCGGGCAGCTTGCGGCTGATGCCGTTCATCGAGCCGTTGGGCACGTAGACGAGGTAGCGGCCCGGCAGCGAGATCTGGCTCGTGAGACGAGCGCCCTTGTGGCCGACGGGGTCCTTCGTGACCTGGACGAGCACGCGGTCGCCGGGCTTCAGGGCCAGCTCGATCCGACGGGGCTGGTTGCCCGTCGACAGGGAGTCCCAGTCGACCTCGCCCGAGTAGAGGACGGCGTTGCGCCCACGTCCGATGTCGACGAAGGCGGCTTCCATGCTGGGCAGCACGTTCTGCACGCGACCGAGGTAGACGTTCCCGATGAGCGAGACGTTCTGCGCCTTGGCGACGTAGTGCTCGGCCAGGGTGCCGTCTTCCATCACGCCGATCTCGATGCGGTCGCCCGACGAGCGGACGATCATCTTGCGGTCGACGCTCTCGCGACGGGCGAGGAACTCGGCCTCGGTGATGACGGTGCGGCGGCGCCCGGCGTCGCGTCCGTCGCGGCGACGCTGCTTCTTCGCCTCGAGACGCGTCGAGCCCTTGATGCGCTGCGGCTCGGTGATGAGCTCCGCCTGGCGGGGGGCACGGTCGCGGTCGCGACCACGGGTCTCGGAGTCGCGCTCTTCGCGGTCCTGCGAGCGGCCCCGCTGACGGCGGCGCGAGGCGGGCTGCTGCTCGCGGTCGTCGCGGTCGTCGCGCTCGTCACGGTCGTCCTCGCCTTCGCGGTCGTCGTCCCACGAGTCGTCGCGGTCGTACCGGTCGTCGCGGTCGTCGCGCTGTCGTCGCCCGGGGCGTGCCGGCAGGACGGTGATCTCGGGTGCGTGGAAGATCAGCGACGTGGTCGTCAGGTTCGCCGGGATCGGCGAGGCCGATGCCCCGTCGGTCGACGCGTCGTCGGCTTGGGCCGGCTGCGTCGCCGCGGCGACGAACGCCTCGGCGACGGCGTCGGTGGTGATCTGCTCGGAGGTCGGGGCCTGGGCCGCGACCTGCTCGTCGGTGGTCTCGGTCTCGTGGGTCACGGGTGATGCCTCCTGGGCGTCGTCTGTCGTCCGGACGGGTGAAGGGAGTGCTGGCTGCTGCGCGGCCGGGGTCGGCGCCGAGGCGGCGTCGACCGCCGCCTGGCGAGCCCTGAGGCCTGCGAACAATCCCCTTCTCTTCTTCGGACGTCCGTCGTTGTCTGTGTTGTCGTTCACCACTTGCGGTGCGCTCCTCGCCCCGCCGAGGCCATGCCGTCGGCAGGAATTCTCGTGTCGTGGTCGGACGGTGACGTCGCACCTGCCCCTGACCACCGCGCCCTCTCACGGCGCGCCTTGTCGGACACGTCACGTTCGGTCACCCGGGGTGTCGACCGACCTGCGGTCGTCGCCCTCGATGTCGTTCGTCGACGTGCTGTTCTTCGTGTCGCCTTGCTGGTTCGGAACTGGCCATCCGACGATGAGCGCCTGCGCTCTGGCCCGGTTTCGGGTCGGCCTGGTCGAGAACGCGATCTCTCGCGCCACGACGACGGCCGGCAGTGCCCGGTAAGCCTGGATCTCGGGACCTGGGCCCCACGACTGGCTCGATTATCGCACGCCCACGCCGGTGCGGGGTCAAAGCGGGCGCCCCGACGGCCCGTGCGATACTGCTGGGCGTGACCGTCGAGACGCCTCGGGCCGTGACCCTGCCCACCGGCCGCACCCCGTTCGTGGCCGCCGCGCTGCTGATCGTCGCCGGCCTCGGCGGCCTGGTGGGGGCCTTCGCCCTCACCCTCGACAAGTTCCGGCTGCTCGAGAACCCGGGCGCGGCGCTCGGCTGCGACGTCAACCCGTTCGTGGGCTGCTCGCCGGTCATCAACAGCTGGCAAGCCTCGCTCTTCGGGTTCCCCAACCCGATCCTCGGCCTGATCGGCTTCGCCGCCCCCGTGGCGGTGGGCCTCGGCCTCCTCGCCGGCGCCCGCTTCGCCCGCTGGTTCTGGCTCGCGTTCAACCTCGGGCTGCTGCTCGCCTGGGTCTTCGTCACCTGGCTCTTCACGCAGACGGTGTTCGTCATCGGCGCGCTCTGCCCGTGGTGCATGCTCGTCTGGCTCTTCACCATCCCGCTGTTCTGGGTGTTCACGGTGTGGGGCGCGGCTCGGGGCGTCACCGTCCCCGAGGGGCCGCTCCAGCGGGCGGCGGCACGGTTCCTCCCCTACTCGTGGGTGCTGCCGGTGCTCAACTACATCGTCGTCGCCACGACCATCGTCGTCGTGTTCCCGCTGCTGCTGCCGACGCTGTTCGGGTGACCCGCGCCTCCTCTCGTCCCCGGCGCGGTCGCGCCGACACCGTGCGTCGCACTCAGGGTGCTCCCAGCAGAATCCAGGACGGCCTCGCCAGTCTGGTCCGACGACCCCCGAGCCACGACGAGGACTGATGACGCCACCCACCGACTCCCCCGCCAGCAAGAAGGAACGCCGAGAGGCGGCCCGCGAGAAGGCCCGCATCACCCGTGAGGCCGAGGCCCGACGGCGCCGACGCAACAAGTGGCTCCTGCAGGGCGGCCTGGTCGTCGGCGTGGTGGCCGTCCTCGCGATCGTCGCCCTCGTCATCACACAGTCGATCAAGCCCGCCGGTCCCGGCCCCGCGAACATGGCGAGCGACGGCCTCGTGCTCGAAGGCTCGAACGGGGCGGTCACCGCCGTCCCGAGCGGCGCCCTCGCGGCCGACGCGACACCGACCCCGGCCCCGAGCGCCTCCGGTGACGTGCCGTCGATCGTGGTCTACCTCGACTACATGTGCCCGTTCTGCGGCCAGTTCGACACGACGAACGCCCAGCAGCTCGACGAGGCCGTGTCGAGCGGAGCCGCGACGCTGGCGATCCACCCCATCGGGTTCCTCGACAACGCCTCGCAGGGCAGCCGGTACTCGACCCGGGCCGCCAACGCCTTCGCCTGCGTCGCCAACTACGAGCCCGACAAGGCGCTCGACGTCAACACGGCCCTGTTCGCGCAGCAGCCCGAGGAGAACACCCGGGGCCTGACGAACGACGAGCTCGTCACCCTGGTGCAGGGCGCCGGGGCGACCGACGACCAGATCCCCTCGTGCATCAAGGGCGGTGACTTCGAGGACTGGGTCGCCTCGGCCACCCAGCGGGCGCTGAACGACCCGATCCCGAACTCGTCGCTCGACAAGCTCGCGAGCACCCCGCTCGTCCTGGTCAACGGCCAGCAGTACCAGGGCTCGCTGACCGATGCCAGCACCTTCGCCCAGTTCGTCGCCGAGGTGCAGAACGGCGCCTCGACCGACGACACCAGCACGGGTGAGACCGAGGGCTCGACGGCGACGCCGACCCCCTGACGACGCGAGCCGTCGACACGACCGAGCCCGCGCCTCCTGAGTCGATCAGGAGGCGCGGGCTCGGTGGTCTCCGGCGTCACGCCGGCGGGTGGCTCAGAACCAGAGGGCCAGCTCGCGCGCGGCGCTCTCGGGGCTGTCGCTGCCGTGCACCAGGTTCTGCTGCACCTTCAGGCCCCAGTCGCGGCCGAGGTCACCCCGGATCGTGCCGGGAGCCGCGGTCGTGGGGTCGGTCGTGCCGGCCAGCGAGCGGAAGCCCGTGATGACGGCGTTGCCCGCGATCCGCAGCGCGACCGTCGGGCCGCTCTGCATGAACTCGACGAGGGGCTCGTAGAAGGGTTTGCCCACGTGCTCCTCGTAGTGCTTCGCGAGCAGGTCGCGGTCGGCCTGCACGAGGCGGACGTCGACGAGCGAGTACCCCTTGGCCTCGATGCGGCGCAGGATCTCGCCGGTCAGGCCACGGGCGACGCCGTCGGGCTTGACGAGGACGAGGGTTTCTTCGAGATCGGACATTGCTCCTCTTTCGGTGGGTGGCGGGTGGCTCGCGGGCGGACGCCCGGCGAACGGGTCGGTGGGTGCCGGCTCAGGCCCCGTCGCCGGGGGCGTCGCGCAGCCGGGCGGCGTTCATGCGGTCGAGCTGCGTGCCCTTGACGAGGCAGTAGGTCCAGATCGCGACGAAGAGGGCGGCCACGACGAACATGACCGGGTCGAGGAACCCGCAGGCCACCAGGCCGAGCTGGACGAGCCAGCCGAGGCCGACCCCCCAGCGCCAGCGCAGGGTCTGCGAGATGAGCAGCGTCAGCACGATCGCGCCGAGGCCACCGCCCCAGGCGACGCCGGCCGGCAGCAGCTGCCGACCGAACACCACGAGGGTGACGAAGAACAGGGTCATGGCCTCGAGCACGAGGACGATCGAGAGCAGGCTCTCGGCCGCCCCGCGACGTCGGCGCGGGTGACGCGATCGCCCACCCGGGCCGGGGCCGGCTGCGGCGGGGGGCGGCGCGGTCGTCACGAGAGCCCCTCGGGCTGCTGCGAGAGGGCGATGACGTCGCCGACCAGCGTGATCGAGCCCGTCACGACGACCCCGCCGGGCTCGTCGCCCTCGACCTCGTCGGCCAGGTCGCGCGCCGTGCGCAGCGCCGCCACGAGGTCGGTCTCGACGACGACGCGGTCCGCACCCACGACGCCCACCGCGATGGCGGCGAGCTCGTCGGCGTCGATCGCCCGGTCGGACTGCGAACTGGTCACGACGAACTGGGTGACCGTGGGCGCCAAGGCTCGGACGATGCCTGCGGCGTCCTTGTCGGCGAGCACGCTGAGCACCGCGACGACCCCGCCGAACTGGAAGTAGTCGTCGAGCGCCTTGGCCAGGGCGCGGGCGCCGTGCGGGTTGTGCGCGGCGTCGACCAGGATCGTCGGCTCGTTGGCCACGATCTGCAGGCGACCGGGCGAGGTCGCGCTCGCGAGGCCCTCGGCCAGGACCTCGTGGTCGAGCGGCTGCGACCCGCCGCCGAGGAAGGACTCGACGGCCGCGACCGCGACGGCCGCGTTCTGGGCCTGGTGGTCACCGAACTGCGGCAACAGGAGGTCGTCGTAGCGGCCGGCGAGCCCGCGGATGGTGACGACCTGGCCGCCGACCGCGACGGTGGTCGACTCGACGCCGAAGGCGCTTCCCTCGACCGCGAGCGACCCTTCGCTCAGCTCGACGGCTCGTTCCAGCTCGGCCAGGGCCTCGGGGGTCTGCGACGCCGAGACGACGGCGGCGGTGGGCTTGACGATGCCGGCCTTGGTGCGGGCGATCTCGGCCACGGTCGAGCCGAGTCGGTTCTGGTGGTCGAGCGCGATCGGGGTGAAGACGGCGACCTGGCCGTCGGCCACGTTCGTGCTGTCCCACTCGCCTCCCATGCCGACCTCGAGCACGACCACGTCGGCGGGGGCGTCGGCGAAGCAGGCGAAGGCGAGCACCGTCAGGGCCTCGAAGAAGGTCAGGGCGGGTTCGCCCGAGGCCTCGAGGTCGGTGTCGACCATGGTCAGGTAGGGCTGGATGTCGTCCCAGTTGGCGACCAGGCGCTCGTCGCTGATCGGTTCGCCGTCGACGACGATGCGCTCGTTGAGGCGGACGAGGTGCGGGCTCGTCATCAAGCCGGTGCGCAGGCCGTGCGCCCGCAGGATGCTCTCGATCATGCGGCTGGTCGACGTCTTGCCGTTGGTGCCCGTGAGGTGGATCACCGGGTACGCCCGTTGCGGGTCGCCGAGCAGCTCGACGGCGCGCCGGGTCGGTTCGAGCCGGGGCTGCGGGGCCTGTTCGCCGATGCGCGCCGTCAGCTCGTCGGAGACACGCTGCGCCCCGACCGCGAACTCGCCCCCGCGGTCGTCAGCGGGTTCGCCGGCACGGTCGTTCTTCTCGGGGGTCATGCGCGTCGTACCTCCACGACGACGGCCGAGCCGGGGCCCGATCCGACGACGGTCTTCTCGGGCCTCTCGTCGACGCCCTCGTGGACGTCGACGATCAGCTCGGTGGTCAGGGTCTCGCGAGAGATCAGTTCGCGGTGTGCCTCGACGGCGGCGGCCGCGACGGCGTCGGTCGTGAGCGTCGTCGTGATGCGGTCGGACACGTCGAGGTCGGCGACCTTGCGGGCCTGCTGGACGGCGCGGACGAGGTCACGAGCCAGGCCCTCGGCCTCGAGCTCGGGCGTGGTCGCGGTGTCGAGCAGCACGAAGCCGCCGTCGCCGACGAAGGCGAGGGCGCTCGACGCGTCCGCGACCGCCAGCTCGAGGGTGAACTCCCCCGGCAGCAGCTCGACACCGCCGACGACGACGTTCTCGCCCGCGGGCTGCCAGTCGCCCTTCTTCGCCGCGGGGATGACCTGCTGCACCTGCTTGCCGATGCGGGGGCCGGCGACCCGGGCGTTGACGGTGAGCTTCCGGGTGACGCCGTACTCGCCGAGGCTCTCCTCGGTCAGGCGGGTCACGACGACCTGCTTGACGTTGAGTTCGTCGCGGAGGATGTCGGCGAACGCCTCGAGGCCGGCCGGATCGGGCGTGACGACCGTCAGGCGGGCCAGCGGCAGCCGGACGCGCAGCCCCTGGGCCTTGCGCAGGGCCAGACCGCTCGAGGCGACGGCCCGGACGGCGTCCATCGCGGCCACGAGGGCGTCGTCGGCCGGGAACGCCGAGGCGTCGGGCCAGTCGGTCAGGTGCACCGAGCGGTCCCCGGTGAGGCCCTTGTAGACCTCGTCGGCGACGAGCGGGGCCAGCGGGGCCGCGACCCGGGTGAGGGTCACGAGCACCGTGAAGAGGGTGTCGAACGCGTCGACGTCGTCGCCCGACCAGAACCGGTCGCGCGAGCGACGGACGTACCAGTTGGTCAGCACGTCGGCGAAATCGCGCAGCGTCGCGGTGGCCCGCGGCGTGTCGAGGGCGTCGAGCGCGGCCTCGACGTCGGAGACCAGGAGGCGCGTCTTCGCCAGCAGGTAGCGGTCGAGGACGTCGCTCGAGTCGGTTCGCCACTGCGCGTCGTAACCGGGGGCGGCGTGGCGACCCGCGCCTCCGGACGCGGCGTTGGCGTAGAGCGAGAAGAAGTACCAGGTGCTCCAGAGCGGCAGCAGGAACTGTCGGACACCCTCGCGGATGCCCTCTTCGGTGACGACGAGGTTGCCGCCGCGGATCACCGAGCTCGACATGAGGAACCAGCGCATGGCGTCGGCCCCGTCGCGGTCGAACACCTCGCTGACGTCCGGGTAGTTGCGCAGGCTCTTCGACATCTTCTGGCCGTCGGAGCCGAGCACGATGCCGTGGCTGATGACGTTCGAGAAGGCCGGGCGGTCGAACAGCGCGGTGGACAGCGTGTGCAGCGTGTAGAACCAGCCGCGGGTCTGACCGATGTACTCGACGATGAAGTCGGCGGGGCTGTGCTCGTCGAACCACTGCTGGTTCTCGAACGGGTAGTGCACCTGGGCGAACGGCATCGAGCCGCTGTCGAACCAGACGTCGAGGACGTCCTCGATGCGGCGCATGGTGCTCTGCCCGGTCGGGTCGTCGGGGTTCGGGCGGGTGAGCTCGTCGATGAAGGGGCGGTGCAGGTCGGGCTCGCCGTCGGCGTTCGTCGGGAGTCGACCGAAGTCGGCCTCCATCTCGGCCAGCGAGCCGTATACGTCGACGCGCGGGTAGGCGGGGTCGTCGCTCTTCCACACCGGGATCGGTGAACCCCAGTAGCGGTTGCGCGAGATCGACCAGTCGCGGGCGTTGCCGACCCACTTGCCGAACTGGCCGTCCTTGACGTTGTCGGGCACCCAGGTGATCTGCTGGTTCAGCTCGCCCATGCGGTCGCGGAACTCGGTGACGCGGACGAACCAGCTCGACACCGCCTTGTAGATCAGGGGGTTGCGGCAGCGCCAGCAGTGCGGGTAGCTGTGCTCGTAGCTGGCGAGGCGCAGCAGGCGGCCGTCGGCGCGGAGGCGCTGCACCAACGGCTTGTTGGCCTCGAAGACCTGCAGGCCGGCGACGCCCAGCTCGTCGAACATCGGCAGGAAGCGCCCCCCGTCGTCGACCGAGACGATGACGGGGATGCCGGCGGCGGCGCAGACCAGCTGGTCGTCCTCGCCGTAGGCCGGGGCCTGGTGCACGATGCCGGTGCCCTCGCCGGTGGCGACGTAGTCCGCGGCCAGGATGCGCCAGGCGTTCTCGGTGCCCCACTCCTCGGTGTCGGCGTAGACGTCCCAGATGCGGTCGTACTCGACGCCCTCGAGCTCGGCGCCGGTGAAGGTCGCGGTGACGGCGGACTGGGCGGCCTCGGCGGACTCGTAGCCCAGGTCACGCGCGTAGGCGCCGAGCGTGTCGGCGGCGAGCAGGAACACGCTGCCGGTCAGCAGCTCTTGGTCACCGGTGCGCTCGCCCGGCAACAGGGCGTGGGGCACGGCCACGTAGTCGATGGCCGGCCCCACGGCGAGCGCCATGTTGGTCGGGAGGGTCCACGGGGTGGTCGTCCAGGCCAGCGCCTCGACGCCGGTCAGGCCGAGCGCCTCGGCCTTGGCGCCCACGAGCGGGAACGCGACGGTGACCGTCTGGTCCTGTCGGTTCTTGTAGACGTCGTCGTCCATGCGCAGCTCGTGGTTCGACAGGGGGGTCTGGTCGTGCCAGCAGTAGGGCAGCACACGGAAGCCCTCGTACGCGAGGCCCTTGTCGTGCAGCTGCTTGAAGGCCCAGACGACGCTCTCCATGTAGTCGACGTCGAGGGTCTTGTAGTCGTGGTCGAAGTCGACCCAGCGCGCCTGACGGGTGACGTACTGCTGCCACTCGTCGGTGTACTGCAGCACCGACTTGCGGGCGGCGGCGTTGAACACGTCGATGCCCATGTCGTCGATCTCGTGCTTCTCGGTCAGACCGAGCTGGCGCATCGCCTCGAGCTCGGCGGGCAGCCCGTGGGTGTCCCAACCGAAGCGTCGGTGCACCTGCTTGCCGCGCATGGTCTGGTACCGCGGGAACACGTCTTTGGCGTAGCCCGTCAGGAGGTGTCCGTAGTGCGGCAGGCCGTTGGCGAACGGCGGGCCGTCGTAGAAGACCCACTCGTCGCAGCCCTCGCGCGCCCGGATCGACTCGGCGAAGGTGTCGTCGCGCTTCCAGAAGCCGAGGACGCCGGTCTCGATCTCGGGGAATCGCGGCGAGGCGGGGACGCCGGTGGCGTCGGAACCCTTGGGGTAGGTCATCGGTTCTCCAGGTCGTGCGGTGGGTCGCCCCCGCTGCACTGGCCGAGGGACCTTCTGACCACGAGGACGCCGTCCGGGTGCCTGACCCGGGTGACGCGGTACCACCCCGCTTGCCGCCGTCGTCGCCCTCTCGGACGGCGACCGCGACCGCTCTGCTGCGGCTGTGACGGGCCTGCCCCGCCCGGTTCTACCGACGACCACCGGGCCGTGGCCCGCCGGTCGCTTTCTTCCGGGTGCTCCCCGGTGATGGCCGGATCGATGCGTGGTCGATCCTACCGTCAGAGCCGGGGAGGCGCGAGGCCGTCCCGAGGAGCAGGATCGAGGCCATGTCCTCCACCCCGTCCGGATCGCCGGCCAAGCCCGAGAGCACGGTCACCGTGATCGTGGCGTTCCTCGCCAACCTGCTGATCGCCGTCGCGAAGACGGTCGCCGCGTTCCTGACGGGGTCGGCCTCGATGGTCGCCGAGTCGGCGCACTCGTGGGCGGACACGGGCAACGAGGTCTTCCTCTTCATCGCCGACAAGCGCGGCATCAAGCGCCGGGACGACGCGCACCCTCTCGGTTACGGCAAGGAGACGTACGTCTGGTCGATGTTCGCCGCCTTCGGCCTGTTCACCGTGGGCGCCGTCGTGTCGATCCAGCACGGCATCTCGCAGTTGACCGCCGACGAGGAGGCGGAGAACTACCTGATCAACTACGTCGTCCTCGCGATCGCATTCGCGCTCGAGGGAACGTCGTTCCTGCAGGCCTTCCGCCAGGCCAGGGGTTCGGCCCGCGAGCGGGGCGCGCCGACCCTGCGCTTCGTCCTGCGCAGCTCGAACTCGACCCTGCGGGCCGTCTTCGCCGAGGACGCGGCCGCGCTGGTCGGACTCCTCATCGCGTTCCTCGGGATCTTCCTGCACCAGATCACCGGGTCGGCGGTGTTCGACGCGATCGGGTCGATCGCCGTCGGCGTGCTGCTCGGCGTGGTGGCTCTCGTGCTGGTCGACCGCAACCGGCGGTTCCTCGTCGGCGAGAGCCCGTCGGACGAACTCGAGTCGACCGTCCTCGAGCGCCTCCTGGCCCGCCCCGAGATCGCTCGCGTGACGTATCTGCACACCGAGTTCGTGGGCCCCGGCCGGCTCTACCTGGTCGCAGCGGTCGACATGACCGGCAACGACCGTGAAGAGCACGTCGCGGTGGCACTCCGCAGGGTCGAGCGAGAGCTCGAGGACCACGACGCGGTCGAAGAAGCCGTGCTCACCCTCTCCACGCCGGACGAGCCGAGCCTGACGCCCCGGAGGGCATCCGACCCGGCTCGTCGCTGACGGCCGCGCGGCGGCTCAGCCCCGGGAGGCGCGGCGCCGGGCGACGAAGACGGTCGCCACCCCGAGACCCACGAGCACCATGCCGGTGAGACCCGCCCACGGCGCCGTCTCGGACGGGCCGGTGAAGGCGAGGTCGGAGCGGTGCGCGGCGGCGACGACGCGGGTGCTGCCCACCACCGCCGGTCGCACGGTGACCGGCACGGCAGCGGGTTCGGTCGGAGCAGCCGTGACCACGGGCGCGGCCAGCGTGAACTCGACGGTCACCGGTGCCGACAGGCGACTCAGTGAGGGCTGCGCCTCGCCCCCGAGGGCGGGGTCCCCGACTCCGACGTATTGCTGCACCGTGGCCCGCCACGAGCCGTAGGGCAGGCCGTCGGCGATGGCCCAGGTACCGTCGGATCGAACGACCGGGGCGTCGTAGTCGCTTCCCCATCCGGTCTGCGCCGACAGCGCTTCGTACGAGTAGTGGAGCCACGAGCCCGCCACCGCGGTGCCCTCGAGGACGAACGAGCCGCCACCCGGCCACGTCGTGGACGGCGTCCGGAGGACCTCACCCTGACGAGGGGAGCTGATGGCGACGGCGGGCGAGGTCGGGACCTCCACCCGGAACGACCGGATCTCGGACCCGATCACGACACCGCGCTCGTCCTGCACGACCACGGTCACCGACTGGTCGGCCGGCGCGTCGTCGTCGAGGTGGACGTACCGCGAGACACGCGGACCCTGCGCCTCGAACTCGCCACCGAGCGATTCTCCGGCCGAGTCGAACAGCTCGTACGAGACGAGCGCCTCGGTCGTGTCGATGACGAGCTCGTAGCCGAGGGCCGGGTACACGGCACCTTGCTGCGGACTCGCGACGGAGAAGGCCGCGGCCCGGGCGACGACGCCGGCGGTGGCGGGAGGGACGACCGTGGTCGCGTCGATCGTCTCGGGCAGCTCGTCGTCCGTCGGATCGAGACCGACCACCGGCTCGACCGTGGGCTCCACGGCAGGCTCCACGAGCTGATCGGCGCCGGGGACGGGCTGCTCGGCGGGTCCGACGATGCCCGGGGGCTCCTCCACCGCCTCGACCACCGGCGCGGTGACCGACGGGGTGACCGCCGCCTCCTGCTCGATCGGAAGCGACTCCGCAGAGGCCGCCTGTCCGCTCAGTGCGATGCCCCCCAGGGCGATGACGATGGCCGTCGACAGCGCGGTGGCGGTCGACACGGTCTTCTTCATGAGTGGTGTCCTCTTCCGTGAGTCAGGGTGGACCGGTCGCCCTGACCCACCCCGGGGCGACCGGTCGTCGTCCCGGTGACCCGGTCCGACGAGCACGACGTTAGCCAGGACTGACGACGATTCCTCACGCCGTGACCAGGCCGTGACCAGATGTCATCCGCGAGTGTGAGACCGCCTCACTCCTCCGGCGTCGCGCGGGCTCACCCTCTCGTTCGGGGGATGATTTGTGACGCATCCCGTGGTCGCTTCCAGCCACTTCATGACGCTCTCGGCTACCGTGATGCAGTGCAAGCAGTCATCAAGCTCATCAGAGAGCACCCCTCCGCGGCGCGGTTCCTCGTCGTCGGGGGCATCGGCTTCGTGATCACCATGGTGATCAACTACGGGCTCAAGCTGTTCGTCATCCCCCAGCACCCGGTCACCGCCCTCGCGCTGGGCATCATCGTCGCGACGGTCTTCTCGTACTGGATGAACAAGAAGTGGTCGTTCGACGACCGGAGCGAGCGTCACACCGCCCACGAGATGCTGCTGTTCGTGATCGTCAGCCTCGTCGGCGTCGCCATCAACTCGGCCCCCGCCTACCTGTCCCGATACGGCCTCGGCCTCGAGGTGCCGAACGTGTCGCTGGCCACACAAGAGATCGCCGACTTCGTCAGCGGCCCGATCATAGGCACCATGCTCGCCATGGTCTTCCGCTACTGGGCCATGAACAAGTGGGTCTTCCCGAAGCGCGCCGAGCTCGTCGACGTTCTCTCGCCCACGTCCCCCTCGACGTCGCCGACACCCACCGTCTAGGCCGAGCGCGCCTCCCGGGCGTCGAGCCCGTCCGCGACGGGCCCGACGGCCGCCGCGACGACCGGCCCGAGGGGGCCCCGCGACACCCCGGCACGAGCCCAGGTGGCGATCGCAGCCGCCGCGGCGGCGATCAGGGCCGATCCGACGACCTGGGACGAGAGATCCGACCGATCGCGGTCCGAGCGCTCGGCGACGTACGACGCGACGACCCCCTGCTGGCGCACGAACCGGACGGCGGCCGACGCGACGAGGTCGTCGCCGAGGGCCATCGCCTCGGACTGGGTCAGTGCCCAGGGCACGCGCTCGGGGTCGTGGCCCTCGGCGAGCGCGACGAGCGCCGCCTCGACGGCCCGGACCGGCGAGAGCCCCGAGGAGGCGCGCAGCAGGTCCCCGAGATCGGCGAGGCTCCGGTCGAGGTCGAGCCAGAAGAGGTCGGACTTGGCCTCGAAGTAGTTGAAGAAGGTGCCGCGGCTGACGCCGGCCCGGCGGGCGATGTCGTCGACGGTCGTCCCGGCGTATCCGTTCTCGAGGAACAGCTCGGCGGCCGCGTCGGCCAGCATCTCGGCGGACGAGCGGCGAGGTCGGCCGACCGGCCGCCGGGTGCGGGTCGGGCCTGGTCCATCTGACATGGCCACCATCATGCCGCTAGACTCGACGGCGCACTTGTTGCACCCGGTCCACGAATGTCGTCCTCTTCCTCGGCGTCGTCGGATCACACCCGACGTCCCGTCACTCCCCACGCCCGGAGCCCCATGCGCAGCCGCCTGCCCGTCCTGATCGCCGCCACCGCCGTCGCGAGCCTCGTGCTCGCCGGCTGCACGAGCGGGGGCGACCCCGACGTCTCCTCCACCCCGGTCTCCGGGGGCACGCTCACCTACGCCTCGGGCGACGCCGAGCCGACCTGCCTCGACCCCCACGTGGGCGGCAACTACCCGCAGGCGCTCGTGTCGACGCAGTACCTCGAGTCGCTCGTCTCGAAGGACGCGAACGGTGACATCGTGCCGTGGCTGGCCGACTCCTGGCAAGAGGCCTCCGACGGCCTCAGCTGGACCTTCACGCTGAAGGACGGCGTGACCTTCACCGACGGCACGCCGTTCGACGCCGCCGCCGTGGCGGCCAACGTCGCCCACCTCCAAGACCCCACGACGCTGTCGTCGACCGGGTACCTCGCCCTCGGCAAGGTCACGGGCGTCGAGGCGGTCGACGCCCGCACGGCACGCTTCAACCTGAGCGAGCCCGACAGCGCCCTCCTCGAGTCCCTCTCGCAGCCCTGGCTCGCGATGGAGTCGCCCGAGGCCCTGACCCGCAGCCAGGAGGTCAACTGCGAGTCGCCGGTCGGCACCGGCCCGTTCGTGGTCGACTCGTGGACCAAACAGCAGCAGGTCGTCCTCACCCGCAACGACGACTACGCCTCGCCCCCGGCCGACGCCGGGCACCAGGGGCCCGCGTACCTCGACGAGATCGTCTGGCGGTTCATCCCCGACTCGGCGTCCCGCTACGCCGCGCTGCAGGCCGGCCAGGTCGACGTGATCGACAACGCGCAGCCCGACACCCTCGTCGCCGCGGCGAAGGACGACTCGCTCGACGAGATCGACGCCCCGCGCCCGGGCGCCTCCAACCGCATCGAGCTCAACGCCGGCAAGGCGCCCTTCGACGACCCGAGCGTCCGCGAGGCGTTCATCCGCGGGGTCGACGTCGACTCGGGCATCGACTCGTTGTTCTTCGGCACGGCGACGCGGTCCTACAGCCCGTTGTCGAGCGTCGAGCCGCTGGCGTTCTCCGACGAGTCGCTCTTCGACGTCGACACCGACGCGGCGAACGACCTGCTCGACCGGGCCGGGTGGACCACCCGCGACGCGGACGGGTACCGGACGAAGGACGGCGTGCGCCTCGCCGCGACGTTCCCGGTGAGCACGAACCAGTCGATCCCGGCCGAGCAGTCGCTGTTCGAGCAGGTCCAGGCCGGCGCGAAGGATCTCGGCTTCGACGTCACCCTCGAGCCCCTCGACCTCTCGAGCTGGTACGGCGCCCTCGCCGCGAACGAGTACGACCTGGTGAGCGCGCCGTACACGAAGGTCGGCCCCGACGTGTTGCGCATCCTCTACGACAGCGACGGCATCACCCCGGCCCCGAGCGGCTACTTCGCCAACCTGTCGCAGACGAGCGAACCGGCCCTCGACGACCTCCTGACCCGCGCCTCCGAGACGAGCGACGCCGACGAGCGCGCCGACCTCTACCAGCAGGCGCAGCAGATGATCCTCGAGGGGTGGCACGTCCTGCCGCTGTACGACCAGCAGAACCACTACCTGGTGCGCTCGGCCGTCCAGGGCGTCCGTGCCCTGCCGACGGTCCAGGCTCCGACGATGTACGACGCGTACAAGGCGAGCTGACCGGGTGCGTCCGGGGCGGTGGCGACGGGCGGGTCGGTGGCTCGTCGGCCGCCTGCTCGGTGCGGTCTTCGTGCTCTGGGCCGTCGCGACGCTGATCTTCTTCGCCATCCGGCTCGTACCCGGCGACCCGGCCGAGGCGATCCTCGGCGGTCCGGGGTCGCAGGCGTCGGCCGAGGCCCTCGACACGGTCCGCCGGCAGTACGGCCTCGACCAGCCGCTGCTCGTCCAGTACCTCGCGCAGCTCGGTCGACTCGCGAGGGGTGACCTCGGCACCT
Organism: Frigoribacterium sp. AP1; assembly: GCF_056680555.1. Lineage (NCBI taxonomy): Bacteria > Bacillati > Actinomycetota > Actinomycetes > Micrococcales > Microbacteriaceae > Frigoribacterium > Frigoribacterium sp. AP1. The sequence goes on along the minus strand of NZ_CM155288.1, from coordinate 2,485,765 downwards.
CGTACTCGCTGCGCACCGACGTCGGCCGGTTGCTGCTCGACCAGTTGCCGGGCACGATCGGCCTCGCCCTGCTGGCCCTGGTCGTGGCCTGGCTGCTGGCGATCGCGACGGCCTGGTGGGCGTCCCTCAGCGGCCGGGTCGCCTCGGCGGTGTCGTCCGGGCTCGAGGTCGTCGCCTCGGCCGTGCCGCACTTCTGGCTGGCCAGCCTGCTGATCCTGGTCCTCAGCACCGAGCTCGGGCTGCTGCCCCCGGTGAGCACGGGCACCCCCGCGGGGCTCGTCCTGCCGGTCGTCACGCTCGCGATCCCCGTCGCGGGGTTCCTCGGCCAGGTCACCCGCGACTCGCTCCTCGACGCCGCGGCCACCCCGTTCGCCCTCTCGGCTCGTGCCCGGGGCGAGAGCCCGTCGGGGCTCTTCGTCCGCCACCTGCTCCGACACGCGGCCCTGCCCGGGCTCGCCCTGTCGGGCTGGGCGTTCGGCTCGCTGCTCAGCGGCGCCGTCGTGGTCGAGTCGGTCTTCGCGCGCCCGGGCCTCGGCCGCACCCTGCTCGGGGCGGTCACGTTGCGCGACATCCCGCTCGTGACCGGTGTCGCCCTCGTCTCGGCTCTCGCCTACGTCGTCGTGGTCGCCCTCGGCGACCTGGCCGAGCGCGCCGTCGACCCGAGAGGGCGCGCGGCATGACCGCGCTGCCCGACCTGCCCCGGGGCGCCGACCCGGCCCGCGCCTTCTCGTCCCGGGTCGCCCGGCGGCGCCTGCCGCTCGGCCCGGCGGAACTCGTCGCGGCCGCTCTGCTGCTGCTCGTGGTCGCGATGGCGGTCGCACCGCACCTGCTGGCCCCCGCCGACCCGCTCGCCGTGTCGCCGACCGACGCGTTCACCGGCCCGTTGCCCGCGCACCCGTTCGGCACGGACGAGTCCGGGCGAGGCGTGTGGACCCGCGTCGTCCACGGGGCCGGTGCCTCGCTGACGATCGGGCTCGTCGCCACGCTGATCGGCACGGGGCTGGGTGTGGCGCTCGGCGTCCTGGCGGGCCTCGGCGGTCGCGGCCTCGTCGGCCGGGCGACCGACGCGGGCGTGAGTCGCGTGCTCGAGGTCCTCTTCGCCCTGCCCGGCCTGCTGCTGGCGCTCGTCGTCATCGCGTTCACCGGGCCCGGGGCCGTGCCGGCGACGATCGCCGTCGGCCTCGCGACCGCCCCCGGGTACGCCCGCATCGTCCGCAGCCAGGTGGCGTCCGTCCGCCGGTCGCCGATGGTCGAGGCCGCGACCGTGCTCGGGCGCCGTCCCGGCGTCGTGCTGCTGCGCCACGTGCTGCCGAACGCCCTCGCCCCCGTCGTCGTACTCGCCACGCTGGGCCTCGGCCAGGCCGTGGTCTGGGCCTCGTCGCTGAGCTACCTGGGACTCGGGTCGCCACCCCCGGCGCCCGAGTGGGGTGCGATGCTCTCGGCCGGGCGCACGTACCTCGCGGTCGCCTGGTGGATGACCGTCTTCCCGGGGCTGGCCGTCGTGGTGACGGCCGCGTCGGCCACGGTGCTGGGGCGCGGTCTGGCGCGACGGGGACGAGGAGGACGGCGATGACCACGGAACCGCCGCCGACCGGCGCCGCTCTCGGCGACCCCCACCGCGCCTCCTCGGACGACCTCGTCGTCGACCGTCTGCACGTCGCGTTCGACGGGGTGACCGCCGTCGACGACGTGTCCTTCTCGCTGCGGCCCGGCGAGTGCGTGGCCCTGGTCGGCGAGTCCGGCTCGGGCAAGAGCGTGACCGCCCGGGCCGTGCTCGGGCTGACCGGCGGCACCGTGAAGGCCGGCGCCCTGCGACTCGGGGACGACGACCTGCTCACGCTGACCGAGCGCCGCTGGCGCCGGCTGCGTGGCCCGCGCATCGGGCTCGTGTTGCAGGACGCCCTGGTCTCGCTCGACCCCCTGCGACCCGTCGGCCGCGAGATCGACGACGCCCTGCGCCTGCACACGCGACTCTCGCCGACCGCCCGTCGGGCCCGGGTGCTCGAGGTCCTCACCGAGGTCGGCATGCCCGACCCCGAGGTGCGCCGCGGCCTGCGGTCGGGCGAGCTCTCGGGCGGGCTGCGGCAGCGGGCGCTCATCGCCGCGGCCCTCGCCCTGCGGCCCGGCGTGATCGTCGCCGACGAACCGACCACCGCCCTCGACGCCGAGGTGCAGCGCCTCGTCGTCGACCGGCTCGCCGCCCTGCGTGACGGGGGCACGGCCGTCCTCGCGATCAGCCACGACCTCGGGGTCGTGCGCCGCCTGGCCGACCGCGTCGTCGTGATGCGCGACGGGCGCGTCGTCGAGCAGGGCCCCACGGAGACCGTGCTCGACTCGCCGCAGGCCGACTACACGCGCATGCTCCTGGCCGCCCTGCCGGGTGGTGCCCCGCGGGGTCGGCGCCTGTCCGCCCCCGTGACGCTCGACGGCCCGAACGCAGGAGGCGCGCGAGCGTCGACGACGCCGGTCGCCTCCGACGCACCCCCACCAGGAGGCGCGCGCGGCTCGTCGACGCCGGCCGCGTCGACGATTCCCCCCGACGGCCCCGTCCTCGTGGCGACGGGCCTGCGCCGTGTCTTCGCGGGGCGCCGGGGGCCGGACCGGGTCGCCGTGGACGACGTCTCGCTCTCGCTGCGGGCCGGCGAGACGCTCGGCCTCGTCGGAGCGTCGGGCTCGGGCAAGACGACGACGGCTCGTCTGCTGCTCGGACTCGACGACCCCGACGCAGGGACGGTCGACCTGCTCGGCACGACCTGGGCCCCGGCGCGCGAGCGCGATCGCCGTCCCCGCCGTGGCGACCTCGGGGCCGTCTACCAGGACCCCTCGAGCTCGTTCGACCCGCGCTTCACCGTCGGTCGCCTGCTGGCCGACGCGCTGACGGCCGGCCGCAGCACGCGCCTCCGGCCGGTCGCGACCGAGGTCGTCGCCCTGCTGGCGCGCGTCGGTCTCGACGCCGACACGGCCGCGCGACGACCCGACACGCTGTCGGGAGGCCAGCGTCAGCGCGTCGCCATCGCCCGGGCCCTCGCACCGCGGCCCCGCGTGATCGTCTGCGACGAGCCGGTCTCGGCGCTCGACGTCTCGGTGCAGGCCCAGGTGCTCGACCTGCTCGACGAGCTGCAGCGGCAGGACGGGCTCGCCTACGTCTTCATCTCGCACGACCTGGACGTCGTCGAGCACATGTCCGACCGGGTCGCCGTGATGCACGAGGGCCGGATCGTCGAGCAGGGCCGCACGGCGGACGTGTTCGGCGCCCCGCAGCACGCCCACACCCGCGCTCTGCTCGCCGCTCGCCCCTAGCCCCGCCCGACCGGCCCGGCCCGGCCCGGCCAGATGACACGACGTGCCGCTCACCTCCGAGGGTGAACGGCACGTCGTGATGTCTCGAACGCGGCGGGTGAGATCAGGGACGGGCGCGGCGGGCGGCGTCGGCCTCGGCGGCCTTCGGGTCGACCACGTCGATCAGCCCGGACTGCGCCCACTCGAGCGCCCAGTCCGACTTCGCGACCTCGCTCGACTCGTCGGCGTAGGCCTCGACCAATTCGCGCGCCTCGTCGTCGGTCGCGACCGACGGGCCCGAGCCGAGCAGCGGCTCGTTGGCCGTCTCCTTCGTGAACCACACGGCGACGAGGCCGATCACGGCCGCGGCCATCAGGTAGAAGGCGGGGATGTCGTGGGCCCAGGAGAAGTCCTTCCCCTCGGCCCAGACGACCAGCGCCTCGGTGGCCAGGGGCGTGGTGCCGCCGAACAGCGAGACCGACACGTTGAACGCTATGGCCAGGGCGCCGTAGCGGATGATCGTCGGGAACAACGCGGGCAGCGTCGACGGCATGGTCGACGTGAAGGTGACGAGGACCAGGCCGAGCACCAGCAGGCCGACGAACACGAGGGGCGTGCTCTCGGACTGCACGAGCTTGAGGGCCGGCCACGACAGCACCAGGAATCCGATGCAGCCGGCGAACAGAACCGGGCGCCGCCCGAACCGGTCGCTCAGTCGCCCGCTGAACGTGATGACGATCATCATCAGGACCATCACGACGATCACGAGCAGCAGCCCCGAGGTCGCGCTGCGGCCGAGCGTGTTGGTGAGGTAGGTCGGCATGTACGACAGCAGCATGTAGTCGGTCACGTTGAAGACCAGCACGAGGCCGATGCAGACGATCAGCGCACGCCAGTTCTCGGCGAAGAGCTTCACGAACGGCACCTTGACGTGCTCGCGCCCGGCCGCTTCTTCCTGCTGCTTCTGGAACGCCGGCGTCTCCTCGAGCTTGAGGCGCAGGTAGAGCCCGATCAGTCCGAGCGGCCCGGCGATCAGGAACGGGATGCGCCAGCCCCAGGCGAGCAGCGCCTCCTCGCTCATGCCGAGCTGCAGGCCGGTGACCAGCGAGGCACCCAGCACGTAGCCGGCGAGCGTGCCGAACTCGAGCCACGAGCCCATGAAGCCGCGGCGCTTGTCGGGCGAGTACTCGGCGATGAACGTGGCCGCGCCTCCGTACTCGCCACCGGTGGAGAATCCCTGCAGGAGGCGTGCCAGCAGCAGCAGGACGGGCGCCCAGAGGCCGATGGTCGCGTACGACGGGATCAGGCCGATGGCGAGCGTCCCGGCCGCCATGAGGATCATCGTCAGGGCGAGCACCTTCTGGCGGCCGATGCGGTCACCGAGCGGGCCGAAGAACGCGCCGCCGATCGGGCGCACGATGAAGGCGGCGGTGAAGGTGCCGAAGGTGAAGAGGATGTTCAACGCGTCGTTGCCCGGCGGGAAGAACACCTGGGCGATCGTCGTCGTGATGTAGGCGTAGACGCCGAAGTCGAACCACTCCATGGCGTTGCCGAGGGCGGCGGCACTGACCGCGCGCTTGAGCAGCCCCTCTTCGACGACGGTCACGTCGTCGGTGGTGAGCTTCCGGCGGGCGGGTTTCTTGCTGTCGTTCTTCTTGGCTGACATCGGATGAGGCCTCCAGGTCGTCGGGCGGTGGCAGTCGACCCCAGCGTCGGCAAAACCCCGCGAGCCTAGCAGAACCGCCATGTCAGTACCAGTGCAGCGTGCGCAGGCGTGCAGTGACCGCAGCCCTGCAGGAGGCGCGGTGGCGGCTCCCGAGGAGCCCTCGCGAGGGTGCGTACACTGGTCGGAGTCCCACAACCAGGCACCTCCCCACCGACACGGTGCCGTCCACAGAACCGGAGAAGACCATGACGTCAGCGATGCCCGAGAAGCCCGCCCTCGAAGGACTCGAGGCCCGTTGGGGTCAGGTCTGGGAAGCCGACGGCACCTACCGCTTCGACCGCACCGACGCGACCCGCGCCTCCGTGTTCTCGGTCGACACCCCGCCGCCGACCGCCTCGGGCAGCCTCCACATCGGCCACGTGTTCAGCTACACGCACACCGACGTCAAGGCCCGCTTCGAGCGCATGCGCGGCAAGCGCGTGTTCTACCCGATGGGCTGGGACGACAACGGCCTGCCGACCGAGCGTCGCGTGCAGAACTTCTACGGCGTGCGCTGCGACCCGTCGCTGCCCTACGACGCCGACTTCACCCCGCCCTTCGAGGGTGGCGACAACAAGTCGTCGAAGGCCGCCGACCAGGTGCCGATCTCGCGTCGCAACTTCATCGAGCTGTGCGAGCGCCTCACGGTGGAGGACGAGAAGCAGTTCGAGGACGTCTGGCGGAAGCTCGGCCTCTCGGTCGACTGGACCCAGAGCTACCGCACCATCGACGACGACTCGCAGGCCATCGCGCAGAAGGCCTTCCTCCGCAACCTGGCCCGCGGCGAGGCCTACCAGGCCGACGCGCCCACGCTCTGGGACGTCACGTTCCGCACGGCCGTGGCCCAGGCCGAGCTCGAGGACAAAGAGATGCCCGGGGCTTACCACAAGCTCGCCTTCCACCGCACCGACGGCCAGGGCGACGTGCTGATCGACACCACGCGGCCCGAGCTGCTGCCGGCCTGCGTGGCCCTCGTCGCACACCCCGACGACGAGCGCTACCAGGCGTTGTTCGGCACGACCGTCCGCTCGCCGCTGTTCGACGTCGAGGTGCCCGTGGTGGCCCACCACCTCGCCCAGCCCGACAAGGGCTCCGGCATCGCCATGGTCTGCACCTTCGGCGACACCAACGACGTGGTCTGGTGGCGCGAGCTGCAGCTGCCGAACCGCGCCGTGATCGGCTTCGACGGTCGTTTCGTCAGCGAGGCCCCCGAGGCGATCACGTCCGAGGCGGGGCGCGCCTCCTATGCCCAGCTGGCCGGCAAGACGGTGTTCAGCGCCAAGCAGTCCGTGGTCGAGCAGTTGACCGCGTCGGGCGAGCTCGTGGGTGAGATCCGCAAGATCTCGCACCCCGTGAAGTTCTTCGAGAAGGGCGACAAGCCGCTCGAGATCGTCTCGACCCGCCAGTGGTACATCGTCAACGGTGCCCGCGACGAGCAGCTCAAGGGTTCGCTGCTCGAGCGCGGCGGCGAGGTGGCCTTCCACCCCGACTTCATGCGCGTCCGCTACGACAACTGGGTCAACGGCCTCAACGGCGACTGGCTGATCTCGCGCCAGCGGTTCTTCGGCGTGCCGATCCCGGTCTGGTACCCGCTCGACGGCGACGGCAACCCGGTCTTCGACCAGGTGATCGTGCCCACCGAGGCACAGCTGCCCATCGACCCGGCGTCCCAGGCGGCACCCGGCTACGACGAGTCGCAGCGGGGCGTGCCCGGCGGCTTCGTCGGCGAGGTCGACGTGATGGACACGTGGGCGACCTCGTCGCTCACCCCGCAGCTGGCCGGCGGGTGGGAGCGCGATCCCGAGCTGTTCGACCTCGTGTTCCCGTACGACGTGCGCCCCCAGGGTCAGGACATCATCCGCACCTGGCTGTTCTCGACGATGCTCCGGTCACAGCTCGAGTCGGGCACCGTGCCGTGGAAGAACGCGTCGATCTCGGGCTTCATCGTCGACCCCGACCGCAAGAAGATGTCGAAGTCGAAGGGCAACGTGGTCACCCCGGCCGCCATGCTCGACGACCACGGTTCGGACTCGGTGCGCTACTGGGCGGCGTCGAGCCGACTGGGCACCGACGCGGCGTTCGACCCGCAGAACCCCAAGCAGATCAAGATCGGCCGCCGTCTGGCGATCAAGGTGCTCAACGCGGCGAAGTTCGTCTACTCGTTCGAGCTGCCCTCGGGCGAGTTCGAGATCACGCAGCCGCTCGACCGCGACCTGCTCGCGTCGTTCGCCGCCGTGATCGAGACCGCGACCGAGGCGCTCGAGGGCTACGACCACGCCCGGGCGCTCGAGACGACCGAGAAGTTCTTCTGGACGTTCTGCGACGACTACCTCGAGCTCGTGAAGGAGCGCGCCTACGGTGCCACCACGCCGGCCGAGCAGGCCTCGGCCGTGCTCGCGCTGCGCACGGTGCTCGAGGGCCTGCTGCGTCTGCTCGCGCCCTACCTGCCGTTCGCCACCGAAGAGGTCTGGTCCTGGACGCACGACGACTCGGTGCACCGGGCCGCGTGGCCGACCGTCGACGAGCTCGGCCTCACCGAGGGCGAGACCTCGTCCGGTCTCGTGGGGCTCGTCGGGCAGGCACTGATCTTCGTCCGGCGGGCGAAGTCCGACGCCAAGGCCTCGCAGAAGACCCCGGTGGCCTCGGCCGTCATCACGGGCCCCTCGGCCCAGCTCGAGCTCGTGAAGCTCGCGGCAGGTGACCTCGCGGCGGTCGGCAAGATCGCCGAGCTGTCGTTCGCCGAGGGCGACGAGCTGGCGGTCGGTGACATCGTCTTCGCCGAGGTGCCGGCCGACGCCGGTGCCGGCGCCGCTCCGGCCCCGACGGCGGGTGCCTGATGCAGCTCGGCACGCGGTGGAGCGTGGGAGGCGCGGCTCCGGCCGAGCTGCCCGCTCCCGTCCTCGGTGCGGTCGCCCAGGTCGAGCGTGAGCTCGCCGACCAGCGAGTCGACGCGACCTCGTGGCGCTGGACGCTGACCTGGCTCGAGCACCGTCCCGTCGTCGAGCTCGACGACGGCACGGTCATCCGGGTCGACGCCGTCACCGGCGAGGCCCGCATCCACGAGCCCGTCGACGCCGAGGGCGACGACGACTAGCGCCACGTCGGCCGAGATGTCACGACGTGCCGCTCACCTCTGGGGGTGAGCGGCATGTCGTGTCTTCTCGATCACTCGCCGACCGCTGGTCGCCGGCTGCTGGTCGCGGTCAGGCGCGGGCGAGCAGCTCGCCGTGCGGCATGATCAACCAGCCGTCGGGGGCGTCGCGCCAGGTGCGCCAGGCGTCGGCGATCGCGTACAGCTCGTCGTGCGTGGCCGCACCCTTCTCGATCGCGTCGGCGTAGAACGCCGACTCCGTCGCCCGGGCCGCCCAGCTGTCACCCCACCAGGTGCGGTCCTCGTCCGAGGCGAAGCACCACACGGAGGCGCTGCTCGCCACCTCGACGAAGCCCGCCTCGAGCGCCCAGCCCTTGAGGCGCGTCCCGGCGTCGGGTTCGCCGCCGTTGCCGCGGTGCACGGCCTGGTAGACGTCCATCCACCGGTCCAGACCGGGGTTCTCGGGAGCCCAGACACAGCCGTGGTAGTCGACGTCACGGACGGCCACGACTCCCCCGGGGCGGGTCACCCGACGCATCTCGCGCAGGGCGGCCACCGGGTCGCCCACGTGTTGGAGCACCTGGTGCGCGTGGACGACGTCGAACGCGTCGTCGTCGAACGGCAGGGCGAACAGGTCGGCGGTCTCGAACTGCACGTTGTGCAGGCCGGCCTCGACCGCGAGGAACGTCGCCTGCTCGACGATGCCGGCCGCGGCGTCGATGCCGATCACCCGACCGGGCGCGACGCGTCCGGCGATGTCGACGGTGATGGTCCCCGGCCCCGACCCGACGTCGAGGACGCTGACCCCGGGCACGAGGTGCGGCTCGAGGTACGCGGCCGAGTTCTCGACCGTCCGCCACGAGTGGCTGCGCAGCACGCTCTCGTGGTGGCCGTGGGTGTACCGGGCGGGCGTCTCCGGGCGTTCGCTCATGCGGCGACCCTAGCGCGCCTCCTAGTGTGGGCTGATGACGAACCCGTTCCTCTCCCCCAGCACGCTGCCGTACTCGCTGCCGCCGTTCGCGGGCATCACCGACGACGACTACGGCCCCGCGTTCGAGGCCGGATTCGCCGAGCAGTTGGCCGAGGTGGAGGTCATCGCGACCGACCCGGCCGAGCCGACCTTCGAGAACACGGTCGCCGCCCTCGAACGCAGCGGCGCCACGCTCACCCGCGTCGAGCACGTCTTCTTCAACAAGACCTCGTCGGACTCGACCGAGGCCACCGACGCCCTCGAACTCGAGCTGGCCCCACGGCTCGCGGCACACGCCGACGCCATCCGCCTCGACCCGCGTCTCTTCGCCCGGCTCCGCAGCGTGCACGAGCGTCGGGACGCCCTCGACCTCACCGCCGAGCAGCGTTACCTCGTCGAGCGACTCGTCGCCGAGGCCACGCGCTCGGGGGCTGCCCTCGGCGACGACGACAAGGACCGCCTGCGCGACCTCAACGGCCGGCTCTCGACCCTGACGACGCGGTTCGAGAAGAACCTGCTGGCCGACACGAACGACCTCGCCGTCGTGGTCGACGACGTCGCCAAACTCGACGGACTCGACCCGGGGGCGATCGCCGCCGCCGCCGAGGCAGCCCGAGAGCGTGGACTCGAGGGGCGCTACGTCATCACCCTCGTGTTGTTCAGCGGCCACCCCTACCTGGCGAGCCTGACCGATGAGGCGCTGCGCGAGCGGATCATGCAGGCGTCGCTCTCGCGCGGACGCTGCGGCGGCGACCACGACAACCGCGAGCTCGTGCTCGAGATCGCCCGCCTGCGCGCCGAGCGGGCCGAGCTGCTCGGGTTCCGGTCGCACGCCGCCTACGTCACGGCGGGCGAGACCGCGGGCACCCCCGAGGCGGTAGCCGACCTGCTCGGGCGACTCGCGCCTCCTGCCGCCCGCAACGCGCGCGCCGAACAGGCCGAGCTCGAGCGCGTCGCCGGGCGGCCGGTCCGAGCCTCGGACTGGGCCTTGTACGCCGAACGGGTGCGCACCGAGAAGCACGACGTCGACACGGCCGCCATGCGCCCGTACTTCGAGGCCGAGCGCGTTCTGCACGACGGCGTCTTCTTCGCCGCGGGGCTGCTCTACGGCCTGCGGTTCGCCGAGCGCCCCGACCTGGTCGCGTACCACCCCGAGGCGCGGGTCTTCGAGGTGACCGACGCCGACGGCGCCGAGGTCGGCCTCTACGTGCTCGACCTGTACACGCGCGACAGCAAGCGCGGCGGCGCCTGGATGAACCCGCTCGTCTCGCAGTCCGCCCTGACCGGACTGCCGACGGTGGTGGTCAACAACCTCAACGTGCCGAAACCGCCGGCCGGCCAGCCGACCCTGCTGACGCTCGACGAGGTGACGACGTTCTTCCACGAGTTCGGGCACGCCCTGCACGGTCTCGTCGCCCGGGTGACCTACCCGAGCTTCTCGGGCACGAACGTCTTCCGCGACTTCGTCGAGTTCCCCAGCCAGGTGAACGAGATGTGGATGCTCTGGCCCGAGGTGCTCGCGAACTACGCCGTGCACCACGAGACCGGCGAACGCCTCCCCCAGCCGCTGGTCGACGCGCTCATCGCCTCGCAGGGGTTCAACCAGGGCTTCGAGACGAGCGAGTACCTCGCCGCGGCGCTGCTCGACCAGGCGTGGCACGCGTTGTCGTCGGCCGAGGCGGCGGCGGTCACCGACGTCGAGGCGTTCGAGCAGGAGGCGCTGGCGGCGGTGGGCCTCGACCTCGCGTCGGTCCCCACCCGCTACTCGAGCACGTACTTCGCCCACACTTTCTCGGGCGGATACGACGCCGGCTACTACTCGTACATCTGGAGCGAGGTGCTCGACGCCGACACGGTCGAGTGGTTCGAGCAGAACGGCGGGCTCACCCGCGAGAACGGTGACCGGTTCCGCTCCCGGCTGCTGGGCGTCGGCGGCTCGAAGGACCCGCTCGAGGCCTACCGCGACTTCCGCGGTCGGGACGCCCGGGTCGAGCCCCTGCTCGCGCGCCGCGGCCTCGCCTGACGGCGGGCTGGCCGCGAACTGCTGCTCGGGCTCGGCGCGCACCGCACTGCACCGCACCCCCGTTTCGTGCATGGCACCCGGACTAGTCGGGGTGCCATGCACGAAACACGGTGTCGTGGCGCCCGGCCCGCCGCTGCGGTCATCCAGGCCCCGCACACCAGGGCGCGCGCTCGGGACGACGAACGCCCCCACTCGTGGAGCGGGGGCGTTCGTCGTACCGTGCGGCCTGCGAGCCGGTCTCAGGCAGACTTCTCGGTGCGCTGTTCGACGAGGCGCGGCACGATCGTGGGCGCGGCGTTCTCGAGCACCGAGGCCCGTGTGATGACGACTCGTCCGACGGTGTCGTCCGACGGGACGTCGAACATGATCGGACCGAGGACCTCTTCGAGGATGGCACGGAGCCCGCGGGCGCCGGTCTGACGCAGGACGGCCAGGTCGGCGATGGCTTCCAGGGCGCCGCGGTCGAAGTCGAGCTCGACCCCGTCGATCTCGAACATGCGCTGGTACTGCCGCACGAGCGCGTTCTTCGGCTCGGTGAGGATCTGCATCAAGGCGGGCTGGTCGAGCTGCGTGACCGTGGTGACCACGGGCAGACGACCGATGAACTCGGGGATGAGGCCGAACTTGTGCAGGTCTTCGGGAAGGACCTCGCTGAAGAGGGCTGCCTCGTCTTCTTTGCTGTGCAGCGGGGCACCGAAACCGATGCCGCGCTTGCCGGCGCGGTTCGAGATGATGTCCTCGAGCCCGGCGAAGGCCCCGGCGACGATGAAGAGCACGTTGGTCGTGTCGACCTGGATGAACTCTTGGTGGGGGTGCTTGCGACCACCCTGCGGCGGCACCGAGGCGACGGTGCCCTCGAGGATCTTGAGCAGCGCCTGTTGCACGCCCTCGCCCGAGACGTCGCGCGTGATCGACGGGTTCTCGGCCTTGCGGGCGATCTTGTCGATCTCGTCGATGTAGATGATGCCGGTCTCGGCCCGCTTGACGTCGTAGTCGGCGGCCTGGATCAGCTTGAGCAGGATGTTCTCGACGTCTTCGCCGACGTAACCGGCCTCGGTGAGGGCCGTGGCGTCGGCCACGGCGAAGGGCACGTTGAGCCGTTTGGCGAGGGTCTGGGCCAGATAGGTCTTGCCGCACCCGGTCGGACCGATCAGCAGGATGTTCGACTTCGAGATCTCGACCTCGTCGGCGAGGGACTCGGCGGCCGTGAGGGTCGAGGCGGCACGGATGCGCTTGTAGTGGTTGTAGACGGCCACCGAGAGCGCACGCTTCGCCGCGTCCTGCCCGATCACGTACTCTTCGAGGAACGAGTAGATCTCGCGGGGTTTGGGCAGGTCGAACTCGCTCGCGGGTTCGTCACCGGCCTCGGCGAGGCGCTCTTCGATGATCTCGTTGCAGAGCTCGACGCACTCGTCGCAGATGTACACGCCAGGACCGGCGATCAACTGCTGGACCTGCTTCTGGCTCTTGCCGCAGAACGAGCATTTGAGCAGATCGGCACTCTCACCTATGCGTGCCATGCTCGGCCTCCCTGATTGGCTGAGGTCATCGACCGGGACCGGTCGTCGTGTGCAACGAGCCTAACCCGATCCGCCGACACTCACGGACCGACCCGGGTGGTTCGAGCACATCCGACGGGGATGGTCGGAGGAGGACGTGCCGATCGCCACGACGAAGGCCCCGGACAGGTGCCCGGGGCCTTCGTCGTCGTGCCGAGATCAGCGCGTCAGCGCCGCCGGCTGGTTCTTGCGCGAACCGAGGACCTGGTCGACGAGACCGTACTCGAGCGCCTCTTGAGCGCCCAGGATGTTGTCGCGCTCGATGTCGCGGTTCACCTGCTCGGGCGTCTTGTTCGAGTGCTTCGACAGGGTCTCTTCGAGCCAGGTGCGCATGCGCAACACCTCGGCGGCCTGGATCTCGATGTCGGAAGCCTGACCGCCGCTGCTGCCACCGGTCGCGGGCTGGTGGATCAGCACGCGGGCGTTGGGCAGTGCGAGACGCTTGCCGGGCTGGCCGGCGGCGAGCAGGACGGCCGCAGCCGACGCCGCCTGACCGAGGCAGACCGTCTGGATCTCGGGACGGATGTACTGCATCGTGTCGTAGATGGCCGTCATGGCCGTGAACGAGCCGCCGGGCGAGTTGATGTAGAGCGTGATGTCGCGGTCGGGGTCCATGCTCTCGAGCACGAGCAGCTGGGCCATGATGTCGTCGGCCGAGGCGTCGTCGACCTGGACGCCGAGGAAGACGATGCGGTCTTCGAACAGCTTGGCGTAGGGGTCCTGACGCTTGTAGCCGTAGGCCGTGCGCTCTTCGAAGCTGGGCAGGATGTACCGGGAGCTGGGGGTCTGCACTCGACCCGCGCCACCCATCATCGGGAGTTCCATGAGTTCTTCTCTTTCTCGTTCTGACGAAGGGGCGGAGGGCCTAGGCCTGGTCGGTGCCGGCGCCGCCGACGACGTCGGTGGCCGAGCCGCGGATGTGGTCGACGAAGCCGTACTCGAGGGCCTCTTCGGCGGTGAACCAGCGGTCGCGGTCGCCGTCTTCGTTGATCTGCTCGACGGTCTTGCCCGTCTGCGCGGCCGTGATCTCGGCCAGTCGGCGCTTCATCGAGAGGATGAGCTGCGCCTGCGTCTGGATGTCGGACGAGGTACCGCCGAACCCGCCGTGCGGCTGGTGCAACAGGACACGCGCGTTCGGCGTGATGTAACGCTTGCCCTTGGTGCCGGCCGTCAAGAGCAGCTGGCCCATCGACGCGGCCATGCCGATGCCGACGGTGACGATGTCGTTCGGCACGAACTCCATGGCGTCGTAGATCGCCATGCCCGCCGTGATCGACCCGCCGGGCGAGTTGATGTAGAGGTAGATGTCCTTCTCGCTGTCTTCCGCAGCGAGCAGCAGCAGTTTCGCGGCGATCTCGTTGGCGTTCTCGTCGCGGACCTCAGAGCCGAGCCAGATGATCCGGTCTTTGAGCAGTCGGTCAAAAACACTGTTGGGCAGTGTCACGTCGGCCATGGTGGAGCTCCCATTCGTTGTCGCTTGTCGTCGAATCTATCGGAGCCAACGCACGGGTTCCGGGCTGTTCGCCCACGGCAGATACCGCGCCTCCACGGCCTCGTGGGGGCGCGTCCGAGAGCCCGGGAGGCGCGGCGCCGGAAACGACGGAGGGCCGGGTGCGATCTCGCACCCGGCCCTCTCGACGTGACGGGTCAGTCGTCCCGCCCCTGCTGCTTACGCGTGGTCGTGACCCGCGTGGTCGTCGTCGCCGCCGACGCCCGCGGTCGCGGTGAAGGCGGACAGGTCGACGGAGTCGCCCTTGCCGTCGACGACCTTGGCCTTGCTGAGCACGACCGCGAGGGCCTTGCTGCGAGCGACCTCGCCGACCATGGCGGGGATCTGGCCGTTCTGGTCGAGGACCTTGATGAACTCGCCGGGCTCCATGCCGTACTGGGCCGCACCCTGGATGAGGTACTGCGTCAGTTCGTCCTGCTCGACCTTGACGGCCTCTTTCTCGGCGATGGCGTCGAGGAGGATCTGGTTGCGGAAGGCCTTCTCGCTGCTCTCTTTCACCTCGGCGCGGTGCTCGTCGTCCTCGAGGCGGTTCTCCTGCTCGAGGTGACGGTGCACCTCGTCCTCGACGAGCTTCTCGGGAACGGGGATCTCGACGGCCTCGAGCAGCTTCTCGACGACCTGGTCGCGTGCCTGGGCACCCTGACCGAAGGTCTTCGACTTGGCCAGCTGCTCTTTCAGGTCACCCTTGAGCTCGTCGATCGTGTCGAACTGGCTGGCGATCTGGGCGAAGTCGTCGTCGGCCTCGGGCAGCTCGCGCTCTTTGACGGCCGTGACGTCGACGGCGATGAGGGCGGTCTCGCCCTCGCGGTCGCCGCCGAGCAGCTTCGACTCGAAGGTGGTGCTCTCGCCGGCGGTGAGCGACTCGAGGGCCTCGTCGATGCCCTCGATCAGTTCACCCGAGCCGAGCTCGTAGGAGATGCCCTTGGCGGTGTCGACGACGTCGTCGCCGATGGTCGCCGTGAGGTCGATCTGCGCGAAGTCCCCCGTGGTGGCTGGGCGGTCGACGGTGACCAGCGTGCCGAAACGGGTACGCAGGTTCGTGAGCTCTTCGGCGATCTCGTCGTCGGTGATGTCGACCGTGTCGACCGTCAGCTCGAGGCCGTCGTACTCGGGCAGGTCGAAGTCGGGGCGCACGTCGACCTCGACGGCGATCTTCAGGTCGCCCGAGAAGTCCTTGACGTTCGGCCACTCGACGACGTCGGCCTCGGGACGACCGAGGACGCGGATCTCGGTCTCGGTCACGGCCTCGCGGTAGAACTTGTCGAGGCTCTCGCTGACAGCGTGGTTGAGGACCTCTTCACGACCGACACGCTGGTCGATGATGGGCGGCGGCACCTTGCCCTTGCGGAACCCGGGGATGTTGACCGACTCGGCGATGTGACCGTAGGCGTGCGTGACGCTGGGCTTGAGTTCGTCGGGGGTGACGACGATGTTGAGCTTGACGCGCGTGGGGCTGAGCTTCTCAACCGTGGTCTGGACCAATGTGGGGCTTCTCCTGTGTTGGTGGCGCTGAACTCACATCCGAGACAGCAGGTAGACGATCGTCGGGGCGACAGGACTCGAACCTGCGATCTTCCGCCCCCAAAACGGACGCGCTAGCCACTACGCTACGCCCCGTGTATCAGCCTGGAACCGGCCGGCACGCGTGAGCCCCGTTGAGGTCGGGTACGTGAAGGCCGCGTCGAGTCTAGCCGACACCGAGGGCCCGTGACTGAGCGACCTCGTCGGATGCCTTATGCTGGTCTCACCCGTGCGGCTCGGCCGCTCACGGGGATGTAGCTCAATGGTAGAGCCTCAGTCTTCCAAACTGATCACGCGGGTTCGATTCCCGTCATCCCCTCTCGAATCATTCGACGCCTCCGGCGTCGGCGCCTGTAGGCGCCCTCAATGAAATCTTCTCCGCGCCCTGCACGCAGGTGTCGGCGCCGGTAGGCGCCTTCGATGCAATTTTCTCCGCACCTTGCACGCAGGCGTCGGCGCCTTTCAGGGGTCTCTGGGGTGGCTCGGGGGGGAAGTCGTGCTGGCGGATGATTTTTCCTGGCGCGACGTGACCCAAGATGGCCACATGAGACGCGCGACGTTCGCACGGGTCGCGCTGGTCGGCGCGGTCGTGGCCACCCTCGCGGCCGGGTGCGCCGCTCCTCCGACCCACGCGACCAGCGCCTCCGGGTCCGGCACGATGGCTCAGGCCGCCGCCGCACCCGGCGTGGCCGTCGCACCGAGCTCGGGCGGCGTGCGGGTCGCCGTCGTCGGCGACTCGTTGACCGCCGGAGGTGGCCGCCTGCTCAGCGAGGGGCTCACCGCCGACACCTGGATGACCTACGCCCAGGGTGACGGCATCGACTACGTGGGCGGCTACGCCAAGGGCGGCTCGACGGTGCAACAGCAGGCCGCGGCGGTGCGCCCGATCGACGACGTCGACGTCCTCGTGTTGATGTCCGGCACGAACGACGTGCGCCTCGGACTGACCTTCGCCGAGTCCGCGGCGTCCTACGACGCGATCGTCGACACGATCCGGCCGAGGCACGTCGTCGTGGCCGCGATCCCGCCCTACGACCGTGCACCCCGGGCCGCGGCGCGGTACGAGGCGCAACTCGAGAGCTACGTCGCCGACGCGGGCTGGACCTTCACCGACCCCTGGGGGTTCGCGCGGGCGGGCGACGTCTTCGCCGCCGGCACGACCCTCGACGGCATCCACCCCACGACGGCCGGTTACGAAGCCCTCGGCCACGCGTTGCGCGACACCGTCCTCGACGTGGCTGGCCCGCGGGCCGTCGCCCCGCAGGCGGACTCCCCCGCCGACCCGGCCGACGCCGCTCCGGGCACGACCAGCTGACGACACCCGTCCGACGCTCCGGCAGCCGGTCGCGGGAACTCCGGCGAACCGGAGACGAGCCGACTCAGTGCTGCAGGAAGGCGAGCACGGCCAGCACCCGACGGTGGTCGGTGCCGCTGTCCTCGAGCAGGAGCTTCTGGAAGATCGAGGTGACGTTCTTCTCCACCGCACCCGTGCCGATGACCAGCTCGGCCGCGATGGCGGCGTTCGTGCGCCCCTCGGCCATCAGCGTCAACACCTCTCGCTCACGCGGCGTGAGCGCGGCGAGCGGATCGCTGCGACGGCCCAGCAGCTGCGAGACCACCTGCGGGTCGAGGACCGTCCCGCCGTCGGACACCCGGCCGAGCGCGTCACGGAACTCGTCGAACGAGGCGATGCGGTCCTTGAGCAGGTAGCCGACCCCGCCCGAGCCTGCTTCGAGCAGGTCGCGGGCGTAGGCCACCTCGACGTACTGCGACAAGAGGAGGATGCCGAGGTCGGGCCGACGGCGTCGCGCCTCGATGGCGGCCCGGACGCCCTCGTCGGTGTGGGTGGGCGGCATGCGGACGTCGAGCACGGCGATGTCGGGACGGACCTCGTCGAGGTCGGCCAGCAACGAGTCGGCGTCACCGTACGCCCCGACGACCTCGACCCCGATCTCGTCGAGCAGTCGGACGAGCCCCTCCCGCAGCAACACCGAGTCGTCGGCGACGACGACGCGGAGGGGCTGACGGGAGGGGCTCTCGAGACTCACGCGTCCAGACTACGGGCGCAGCCCACCGACTACGGTCGCGCGGGCGGCCCGGCCGGCGGGTCGAGCGGCGCGTCGGGCAGTGCCGTGTCGGGCAGTGCCGTGTCGGGCAGTGCCGTGTCGGGCAACGGCTCGGTGGCGGGCGTCGACGAGAACGGCGGCAGCGGCTCGGTCGGCAGGGGCAGCGTCGGGTTGCTCGGCACCTCGACCGCCATGGGGATGCTCACCGTGACGATGGTCGGCCCGCCCTGCGGGCTGCTGATGTCGAGGAAGCCGCCGAGGCCCACGAGGCGTTCCTGCACGCCGGCGAGACCGTGACCGTCGCGCAGGCCGGCGCCGCCGCGTCCGTCGTCCGTCACGACGAGCTCGAGCAGCGTGCCGATGCCGTCCGGAGCCTGACGCGTGCGCAGCACGAGGTCGGCGCTGGCCGCCTCGGCGTGCTTGCCCGTGTTCGTCACCAGTTCGGACGCGATGAAGTACGCGTTGCGCTCGATGTCACTCGGGATGACGATGTGCGCGGGCACCCGGTTGAGCATCGTGGTCGGCACCACCGAGCGGTCGACGAGCGACTCGAGGGCCGCGACGAGGCCGCGGTCCAACAGCAGAGGAGGCGCGAAACCGCGGGACAGGGCGCGCAGCTCCTCGAGGGCCTCGCGGGACTGCACCCGCGCCTCCTCGATGAGGGTCTTGCTCTTCTCGGGATCGGTGTCGACGGCACGGGAGGCCGCCGCGAGGTCCATCTGCAGGCGGACGAGCCGCTGTTGCGGGCCGTCGTGGATGTCGCGTTCGAGCCGTCGGAGGGCCGTGCCCTCGGCGGACAGCGCGGCCGTGCGCGAGATCTCGCGGTCGGCGAGCTCGACCTCGAGTTGCTCGCTGCGGAACCCACCGAGCATGACGGCGGCGATCGCCTGGTGCATGACCACGAACCCGTGCACGACGTAGGGGTAGACCAGCACCACGCCGGCGAAGAGGGCGAGTGCGAGGACGACGAGCACCGCGCCTCCGCCGTTGCCGATCGCGGACGCCCAGTTGAAGGTGTCGAACGGAGGCAGGGCCTGGAAGACGAGCACGACCCCCAGGACCGCGAGCACCGGGCCTGCCACGAGGCCCACGAGGACGAAGGTCGAGAAGCCCGCCACGATCGGGAAGACCACGACGCCGTAGAGCAGGTAGAGCCAGTAGTGGGGGTTGGCGAAGACCGAGACGGCCCGCACGAAGCGGTTCGTGGACCGGCCCCACTCGGTGTTGGGCGTCCAGTCGACGGGTCGGATCGGACGGTCGCTGGCCCAGCCCAGGCGGAGCACCTCGAAGGTGCCGACCCATCGGGCGATCCAGAGGGCGCCGAAGACGACGACCGCCAGGAAGACGAGGGTGAAGAGCGAGTCGCTCGACCCGCTGACCGTGTGCAGGAACAACGAGGCGGCCACCGTCACGATGACGACGAGGACGGCCGAGAGGGCGACGTAGCCGAGTTCGCGCGGCAGCTCTCGCCAGCGTCGTCGGTAGCCGCCGGGGCGGGACGGGGGCGAGAGGTAGGGGTTCGCGGCGGTGATGGTGGTCTCCTGGATCATGCCTTCGAGCCTGGTCTGGGCGGGGCGTCCACCCCATGGTGCCAGCGCCCGGAACGCCGGTGGGGTTATCCCCCCTCACGAGCCGGGTCAGGTGAGGCTGTCCTAGGTGAGCCGAGCCTCAGCTTGCTTGCGGAATCCTCCCAGACGTCTAGCGTTGCCTCCATCGTCTAGGAAAGGACCACGTCATGACCGACATCACCCGCACCGTCCCCCAGGGTTCCGTCGACCCCGACGTCGCCGCCGGCGTCGCCCAGTTCCTCAGCCAGATCGTCACCGACATGACGGCCCTGTCGGTCAACGGCAAGCAGGCCCACTGGCACGTGCGCGGCATCGCGTTCGTCGCCGTCCACGAACTCATCGACGTGGTCGTCGACCACGCCCGCGAATGGGCAGACCTCGCCGCCGAGCGCGTCGTCGCCCTCGGCCTGCCGGTCGACGGACGCATCGAGACCGTCGCCGCCAAGACGGTCATCCCCCCGACCTCCCCCGGCTTCAACCAGATCGACGTCACCATCGCCGAGCTGGTCGCCCAGATCGACGCCTCGCTCGTCGCCGTCCGCGAGGCCATCGACGAGCTCGGCGAGCTCGATGCCTCGAGCCAGGACGTCGCCATCGAGATCTCGCGCGGCCTCGAGAAGGACCGCTGGTTCCTCGCCGCGCACGTCGCCGGCTGACCCACTCCGCCAGACGGACGAAGGCCGCCGCCCCGCCCGGGGGTGGCGGCCTTCGCCGTGCGGCGCCCTTTCAGCGACGCGCGGCGGGGTCGCGGCGACGATGCGTCAGGCGCTCAGGCGCTCAGGCGCTCACGCGCTCCTCACGACGTCGGCGCTGCTCGACCGGGTCGGGCACCGGTGCCGAGGCGATCAGGCGGCGGGTGTAGTCGTCCGAGGGTGAGGTCAAGATCTCGCTGCGGTCGCCGATCTCGACGAGGCGGCCGGAGCGCAGCACGGCGATCCGGTCGCAGAGCGAGTCGACGACGGCGAGGTCGTGACTGATGAACAGGCAGGCGAAGCCCAGCCGGCTCTGCAGCGAGCGGAAGACGTCCAGCACCCGGGCCTGCACCGACACGTCGAGAGCGCTCGTGGGCTCGTCGGCGATGAGCAGCTCGGGGTCGAGCGCCACCGCCCGGGCGATCGCCACGCGCTGACGTTGACCGCCGGACAGCTCGTGCGGGTACCTCTCACGCCACGCCCCGCCCAGCCCGACGTCGGCCAGCAGGGCGTCGACCCGGTCGGTCAGTTCGGAGCCACGCAGGCGCCGCCGCACCTGCAAGGGCTCGGCGACGGTCTGGGCGATGCTGTACCTCGGGTTGAGCGACGTCGTCGGGTTCTGGAAGACGACGGCGACCCGCTCCCGCGTGACGGCGATCTCGCGCCGGCGGGCCGTGCTCAGGTCGACCCCCGTCGCCTGCACGCTCCCCGCCGATATCGGGGCCAGGCCGATCGCCGCCCGTCCGATCGTCGTCTTGCCACTGCCCGACTCGCCGACCAGGCCCACGATCTCACCGCGGGCGACCTCGAAGCTCACCCCGTCGACGGCACGGAACCGGCCCACGAGGCGGTTGCCGTACTCGACGACGAGGTCGTGCACGGCGAGCGCCGGGGTCGCCTCGCCCGTCACCCCCGCGTCGGGCGCGGCCGGGTCGGTCGGACGCGGCTCGACCGCGACCCGGTCGCCCACCCGGGGCACGGCATCGAGCAGGTCTCGCGTGTAGTCGGCCGCCGGGGCCGCGAACAGGGGTCCGACGTCGTTCGTCTCGACGACCTCGCCCGAGCGCATCACGACCACGCGGTCGGCGAGGTCGGCCACCACCCCCATGTCGTGCGTGATGAGCAGGATGCTGGTGCCCGACCCGCGCTGGAGGCGGCGGAGAACGTCGAGCACCTCGGCCTGCACCGTCACGTCGAGCGCGGTCGTGGGCTCGTCCGCGATCAGCAGGGCCGGGTCGGAGGCCAGGGCCATCGCGATCATGATCCGCTGGCACTGGCCCCCCGAGAGCTGGTGAGGGAAGGACTTGAGCCGTGCCTCGGGCTCGGGGATCTCGACGCTCGCCAGCAGCTCGACCGCGCGGGCCCGCACGGCCGCCCGACTCGCGGTGGGTTCGTGCCGCCGCACGGCTTCCTCGATCTGGAACCCGACCGTGAAGACGGGGTTGAGGGCTGCCGAGGGGTCCTGGAAGATCATGGCGATCCGCTCGCCCCGCAGATGGCGCACGGCGCTCTCGGGCCGCCCGACCAGTTCGTCGCCGTCGAACACGATCGACCCGCCGACGGTGGCGTTGGCGGGCAGCAGACCCAGGACCGACATCGCGCTGACGCTCTTCCCCGAGCCGGACTCGCCGACCACCGCGAGCACCTCCCCCCGGCGCACGTCGAACGAGGCGCCCTGGACGGCGACCTGGTCGACCCCGTCGACGTCGAAGCGGATGGTGAGGTCGCGGACGCTCAGCAGCGGGTCGGTCATCGGGGCTCCTGGCTCGGGTCGGGTTGCGTGGGCTCGGCCTCCGGGGCCGTCTCGTCGCGATCGGCTTTGAAGGCCTCCCAATCGGCGAGCATCTTGCGGTGGTACTGCGAGACCCAGGCCATGTAGTCGCGGCCGTTGACCAACCGGCGCCGCACCTCCTCGTCCTGTCCGTTCGCGGGGTCGAGCACCGAGAGTCCCTGCTCGATCGTGATGCGCTGCCGGTCGAGGTAGCGGCGCTCGCCCGCGAGCCAGCTGCCCCAGATGTCGTCCTCGGCCCGGAAGTAGTGGCTGCGGTCACCGGGCACGACGTGCCTCTTGATGAACCCCGAGTCGACCAGGCGTCGCGTCGACATCGAGACGGAGCCGGCGCTGGCGCTGAGGGCCGAGCCCAGGTCGGCCGACGAGACGTAGGGCTCGCGCATCATCATCAGGTAGCCGAGGATGCGCCCGTCCATCAGGGCCGAGCCGGCCATCTCCCACATGACGGCGAACTGCTCGACGAACTCGCGGCGGGCGGCGTCGCCGACGGGGGTGACGGTCGTGGCGGTCGTGGCGTCGTCGCTCGGCATGCGTTCTCTCGATCCGTGGGGTCCCGTCTCGGCAGGGCGGGCGCTTCGCCGCCAGCCTAGATCGACGGTCGCGGACGTCGTCATCCGTCGAGCTCCGTCACCGGGCGCATGCTCATGCCTCCGGAGCCGCGGAGCAGCGTGACCCGGCCGTCGTCGTCGAACTCGTAGCGCATGGTCTCACCCACCGACCCGAAGCCGTTGCCCTGCGCGATGAGCACCTCGCGGGGCCCGGTCACCCGCAGGCGGTCGAGCCCCTCGACGGGATCGGGGGCACCGGGGTGCAGCGCGACCAGGTTCTCGCCCAGCAGGGCGACGTCGACGATGCCGAACTCGCCCGCGAACCGGCCGGTGAACCGGGCCGGGTCGACACCGGACGAGGAGGCGCGGGTCGCCAACCCGGCGGGGGCCGCCTCCCGCGCCAGGTCGAGCAGGCGCAGCACGCCCGACGAGAGGGAGGTGGCGGGTCCGTCGACGGCGTTGGTGAGGACCGAGACAGCCAGCCCGATCGAGGGATCGAAGAGCGTGCGGGTGATGTGTCCGGGGTACCCGCCGGAGTGCCCGACCACGCGGTGCCCGCCGACGCGGTCGATCACGAACCCGAGGCCGTAGTGCGCCGAGGCCGGCTGCGACGCGTCGGACTGCCAGGCCTCCCGTTGGGCGAGCCGTTTGCTGTGCTCGCTCAGCAGGCGCTCGTCGCCGTCGAAGTGCGCCGAAGCGTAGCGGACCAGGTCGGAGGCCGTGCCGTAGAAACCCGTCGCGGCCGCCATGGCCCGGGTGTCGACGTGGTCGAGCCTCACCCGGGTCTGCGACACGTGGCGGCCGCTGTGGCCCGCCGCGTACTCGGGGGCGCGTGCGTCGTCCCACTCGGGCCCCGTGTGGGTGAGGCCGAGGCGGTCGACGATCGACTCGGTCACGAACTCGCCGTACGACCGGCCGGATGCCGCGGCCACGACCAGGCCGAGCAGCGAGTACCCGAGGTTGCTGTAGTTGAAGGCGGACCCCGCGGGCGCCTTGTCGCCGTGGTCGACCAGCATGTCGAGCAGCTCGTCCTCGTCGGGGAACGGACGGCCGTGCTGCCAGTAGTCGCCGTCGAGGCCGTCCCGGATGACCCCGGCGCCGTGCTCGAGCAATTCGCGGACGGTGGCGTCGGCCAGCGGCGACCCCGCCTCGGCCAGCCGCGGCACGAACGTCCCCACGGGGTCGTCGAGTCGGAGGGCTCCCCGCTCGACGAGCTGCAGGACGGCCGTGGCGGTGAAGGTCTTCGAGTGCGAGGCGATGCGGAACAGGTGCTCCGTGGTCAGCGGGACCCGCGCCTCCTCGTCCGCCAGGCCGTGGGCGGACGACAGCTGCAGGCCTCCGTCGAACCAGACCGCGGTCTGCACCCCGGGGACCCGCTCGCGCCAGCGGCGGTAGGCCAGCCACCCGTCGACGTAGGGCAGGGCGGACCGCAGGTCGGCGACCTGCTGCACGGTGAGGGCGGGGGTGGCGGTCGAGGGGGTCACGGGTCCTCCGGTGGGGGGCGTCATTGCTGGCGGCGGGGGTCGAGGGCGGCACGCAGGGTGTCACCGAGGCTGATGATGCTGAGCACGGTCACGGCCAGGAACAGCGCCGGGAAGACGAGCAGGTGCGGCGCGTTCTGGAACTGGCTCGACGCGCTCGAGAGCTGCAGCCCCCACGAGATGGCGGGCGCCTCGAGACCGATGCCCAGATAGGTCAGCGAGCTCTCGGCGACGATCACGCCGCCGACCGTGATGGTCGCGACGACGAAGACCGGCGAGAGCGAGCTCGGCAGCACGTAGCGCGTCACGATGCGCCAGGTCGAGAGACCCATGGTGCGCGCGGCGAGGACGAAGTCCGCCTGCCGCACCGAGCACACGGAGCCCCGGACGAGGCGCGCCATCGTCGGCCAGCCGAACAGCGCCAGCACCAGCGAGACCGTCAGCACGGACCGCTCGCCGGCGCTGTTGAGCACCACGACGGCGCCCAGCAGCAGGGGGAAGCCGAGGAAGACGTCGGTCAGGCGCGACAGGGCCGCGTCGACGATGCCGCCGTACAGGCCGGCGATCGTGCCCACGACGATCGCCACGACCATCGAGAGCACCGTGGTCAGCAGACCG
This sequence comes from Frigoribacterium sp. AP1, assembly GCF_056680555.1. NCBI lineage: Bacteria > Bacillati > Actinomycetota > Actinomycetes > Micrococcales > Microbacteriaceae > Frigoribacterium > Frigoribacterium sp. AP1. The sequence continues at coordinate 2,461,342 of NZ_CM155288.1, read as the reverse complement.
ACGGACAAGGAGGCGCGGGTGCCGTGGATCACGTTGGCGTAGACGTCGCAGCCCTGCAGGTCGAACCCGAAGGGGTGCCCGCCCGTCGGGTCGGCGCCGCTGAGGTTGAGGTCGCAGGCGCGCGGGTCGCCGTGGCCGAACAGGCCGGCGAAGGGACCGGGGAAGATCGCGATCAGGGCCAGCAGGGCGATCACGGCGGCCGGCACTAAGAACCCCGGACGCCGGACGGCACGCCTCAAGGGGTGACGACGACCGTCGGCGAGGGACGGGGCGACGGGGGTGGTGAAGCTCTCGGTCATCGGCGCACTCTCGGGTCGAGCAGGGCATGGATCGCGTCGACCAGGAGGCTGGTGACGAGGAAGACGAGGATCAGCGCGGTCGAGATGCCGACCACCGTGGCGCCCTCGTGGCTTCGGATGGCCCCGAAGAGCAGGTTGCCGACGCCCGGCAGGTTGAAGATGCCCTCGATGATGACCGTGCCGCCGAGCAGGTAGCCGAGGTCGGTCGCGAGGAAGGTCGCGGTCGGGATCAACGAGTTGCGCATCACGTGCACCCCGATGACCCGACGCGGCGTGAGCCCCTTGGCCCGAGCCGTCCGGACGTAGTCCGAGCTCAGGTTCTCGAGCACGGAGGCGCGGGTCAGGCGTGACACCGAGGCCAGGCCGAACAGCGCGATGACGATCGCGGGCAACACGTAGGCCGTCGGCCACCCGGTCGTCACGCCGGCGACGGGGAACCAGTCGAGCCGGACCGCGAAGACGAGCTGCAGCGTCACGCCCACCACGAAGACCGGGATCGCGCTGGCGACGATGGTGCCGCCGAGGATGGTCCGGTCCACCAGCGTGCCGCGCTTCAGCGCGGACACCACCCCGAGGCCGATGCCGACGACGATCTCGAGCAGCCAGGCCGACAGGGCGAGCGTGACGGTGACCGGCCACCGGCTGGCCATCTGGTCGGCGACCGACTGCCCGGTGAAGGTCGTGCCGAAGTCGCCCCGGAAGAGCCCGCCGATGTAGCGGGTGTACTGCTGCCAGAGCGGCTCGTCGAGGTGGTACTCGGCGCGCAGGGCGCGGACGACCGCGTCGCTGAGCGGACGGTCCCCGCCGAGCGCCCTGATCGGGTCGCCGGGCAGGGCGAAGACCATGACGTAGATCACGAAGGTCACGCCGACGAAGACGACGGCGAGGCCGCCGACGCGCTCGACCACGGCGAGGACGGTCTTCATCGCGGGGCCGACCCGGTTTCGTCCCCCGCGGCGCCCCCGGCCGCGAGGTGGGCCGCGGCCGCCAGCACGGCGCCGTACTGGACACCTACCAGGCTCGAGATCGGGATGACCTCGGCCCGGTCGACGGCCGCGGCCTCGGCCTGCCAGGCGGCGTAGAGCACCGCGGTCTCGTCGACCAGGCGACGCAGGGCCGCCGTCGCCGTGCCGGCGACCGCCTCGGCCTCGACCGCACGCAGGAGCATGCCGCCGTAGCGCAGCCGGAAGCAGTGCACGAGGTCCTCGCAGGAGAAGCGCTCGGCGACGGTGGCGGGACGGGCGGACTCCGGGCTCGCGGCCCGTGCACGGTCGACGGCCCCCATGCGGACGAGCATCGGGACGAAGGCGCGTGAGGCCCGCAGGAAGGGCGACTCGAACGTGAGGAGGGGCTCCGCCCGCGAGAGGAGGTCGACGAGCGCCTCCCCCGTGGCGGACATCTCACCGCCCGTCCGCCGCAGGAGGTCGGCGTACGACTCGTCGGTCGGAGACCCGTCGTCGGCGTCGGGGTGCTTCCAGTACGGCAGCTCGGCCACGACCCCGAGGGTGCCGTGTCGGCTCGCGTACTCGCTCGACGACGAGCCGGCGATCTCGGGGGTGGGGTCCACCCCGAGCGACTCGAGGTAGTCGTAGGCGTCGGCGATCGTGCCGGTGCCGAACACCGCCGGCGCGTACCGCTCGAGGAACGGCGACTCGGGCTCGCCCGTGTCGAGCGGCAGCCCGAGCGACGCGGGCACCGCGTGCAGCACCTCGGTCAACTCGGGCACGGGGCGGCTCAGGTAGTAGTAGACGCCGCCCATCTCGCCGTTGTGGAGGCTCACGTAGAGATCGGGCCGCAGCTCGTCGATCAGGCGCATCAACCCGAGCGTCTCGGGCATCACGCGGTCGAAGTAGGCGTCCTTGTACGAGGTCGGGAAGGTCCACTCGACCTGCTCGTCGGGTGCCGGCCGGTAGAAACGCCGTGCGTAGTGGCCCCGGTCGCCCGGGTCGGCGAACCAGCCCTCGTTGAGGCGGCCGCCGTCGGGGTCGATGCTGGGCACGATGTGCCAGGTGGCGTCGAGCGCCGTCCGCAGCTCGTCGTCGGCGCAGAGCGTCTCGGCGAGGTGGATCGCCGTCCACGACCCGATGGGCTCGTTGGGGTGGACACCGCCGACGATGAGGTGGTCGCGCGAGCCCGAGCCGACGGAGTACATCAGGATCGGCTCGCCCAGGCGGCTCGTCGCCACCCGCCGGCTCGAGACGAGACCGGGGTTCTCGCGCCCGAGGCGGGCGAAGTGCCGCCCCAGGTCGTCGAGGGTGGGGAAGCCGTCGAGCGGGGGTACCGCCCCGGCCCGACGGACGATGTCGTCCGTCGAGCCGAGGACGGCGGAGGAGGAGGCGCGGGTGACGCGGTCGTGGATCGTCACTTCAGGGTGATCCCCTGCACGATCGGGCTGCCCGCGGCCTGCGGCAGCGTCGCGATCTTCTCGCTGGTCACGTACGAGTACTTGTCGGAGAAGGTGGGCGCGACCGGGAAGTCCTCGAGCACCCGCTCCTGCACGGCCCGGTACGCGTCGGTCGCGGCCTCGGGCGTCGCGGCCTGGTCGGCCGCGTCGAGCAGGGCGTCGACGTCGGGCGAGCTGTACCAGGTGCAGTCGTGGCAGCCGCCGGCCTCGGTGAACAGCGACCGCAGCGTGTTCTGCTGGCTGACGTAGAGGGCGCCCCAGTGGCCGAAGTGCGGGCCGGCCGTGGTGCGGTCGACGAGCCCCTGGTAGTACTCGGCCCAGTCGGTGCTCGGCTTGGCCACGACGTCGTCGATGCCGAGGTTCTGGCGGATCTGGTTCGCGTATGCCTCGAAGAGCGAGTCGACGCCGCTGCCGCCGGGGTAGACGATCTCCATGGTGCCGTCGAAGCCCCCGGCCTCGGCCAACAGGGCCTTCGCCGCATCGGGGTCGAACTCGCAGTACTCGCCGCAGAGGCCGTCCGGCGTGCCCGTCATGGCGGACGGGGTGAAGGCCGTGGCCGGCTCGTAGAGGCCGCCGTAGATGGCGGTGTTCACGGCGTCGCGGTCGATCGACATCGAGATGGCCTGTCGCACGCGGACGTCCGAGTAGCGCTCGTCGGTCAGCGGGAAGCCGAGGTAGTCGATGCCCGGGGCGTCGAACGAGTACAGCCGGTCGCCGAAGTCGGCCTCGGCCGAGGTCATCTTGGATGCAGGGAGGAACAGCACGTCGGCGTTGCCCGCGAGCACGTCGGTGTACGCGGTGTTCTGGTCGCTGTAGCTGCGGTAGGTGATGCTGTCGACCTGGGCGGCGTCGTCGCCCTGGTAGTCGGCGTACTTCTCGACCGTGAACTCGGCGTCGTCCACCCAGGGCTCGGTCATCTCGAACGGGCCGTTGCCGACGGGCTCGCGGTCGTACGCGTCCATGTCGTCGTACGCCGACTCGGGCATCGGGTAGAAGCCGGTCTGGGCCTGGCTGATCTGCAGGGGGAACTGGCTGTCGGCGTGCGTCAGCTCGACCGTGAAGGTCGTGTCGTCGACGACGGTGAGGCCGCTCATGGTGCTCGCGGTGGGCTCGCCCTCGGCGGGGTTGAGGTCGGTGTAGCCGACGATGCCGGCGAGCTGGCCGCTGTTCTCGAAGGCGTTGGCGGCGTCGGCCGTGTAGTTCCACGCGTCGACGTAGCTCGTGGCGGTGACGGGGCTGCCGTCCTGGAAGGTCCAGCCGTCGCGCAGGGTGATGGTCCAGGTCACGTTGTCGTCGGACTCGACCGATTCGGCCTGGACGTAGGTGATCGCGTTGTCCGCGTCGACCGAGACGAGCGGGGCGAACAGGCTCATGACCTGGGTGAAGGCGACGGTCTGACGCCCGGGGGTCAGGTGGTCCGGCTCTCCCGTCGCGTAGACGAAGGTGCCGCCCGCGTCGGCGGACGAGCTGTCGCCTCCGGCGGCACAGCCCCCGAGGGTGAGGGCCACGACGGTGGCGGCGGCGGTGACGAGGGTCGTACGGGTGACTCTCATGTGTCCTCCAGCGCCCGGGGCGGGGCGGGTCGGGTGGTGCACTCCGATGCCGTGACGAGACGGTGTGACGCCACGCTAGGGAGGGGTGGCCGCCCGGCGGAAGACTTGGGCGTCAAAAGTTTCACTACTTTTTGAAACCTTCATGGCCACGAAACATCGGGGAAACACCCGGGCCGATGGTCAGGGGGTCCGGTGGGTCCACCGCCCGGCCAGCAGCGTGCCCGCGACGGGGAGGGCGCGCAGGACGTCGTCGGTCGCGGTGAGCGGGTCGGCCTCGGTGACGACGAGATCGGCGACGGAGTCGACCTCCACCCTCGCCCGGCCGCCCGTGGAGGCCGCGAGCGCCGCCGAGGCGACCACGCGTTGCTCGGGGTGCCACGGCTCGCGTCCGTCGCGCGACCGCGAGATCGCCGCCGCCATCGCCACCCAGGGGTCGAGCGGGGCCACCGGCGCATCCGACCCGAGCCTGAGGGTCACCCCCGCGGCGACGAGGCTCTCGAACGGGTACGCGCGGTCGGTCCGGCCGGCCCAGAGCCGGTCGGCCACGTCACGGTCGTCCATGGCGTGCTCGGGCTGCACGCTGGCCACGATGCCGAGGCGCGCGAACCGGTCGACGTCGCGCGCGTCGAGCAACTGCGCGTGCTCGATGCTGCCGCCGCAGCCGACCTTCTCGAGGGCGTCGAGCGCCTGGGCGTTCGCGGCGTCGCCGATCGCGTGCACGGCCGGCACGAACCCCGCCGAGGAGGCGCGGCGCAGCCACCCGACGAGCTCCTCGGTCTCGTAGATGCGCACCCCCCGGGCCGCGGGGTCGCCCTCGAGCCCGGGGTACGGGTCGTGGCACCACGCGGTGCGGGTGCCGAGGGAGCCGTCGGTGATGATCTTGAACGGCCCCATGGTGACGAGGCCGTCGGTGCCCGGGATCTCGTCGCCGGTGCGCAGCCCGCGGGCGACGACGGCGTCGAGGTCGCGCGGGTAGACCCCGGGTCGGATGCGCAGTCCGCGGGTCCCGCCGGCCACGCGGCGGCTCCAGCGGTCGAGCGACAGCGTCATCTCGAGGTCGACGACGCCGACGACCCCCCGCGCGGCAGCCGCGTCGACGGCCTCGGCCACCCACCGGTCGAGCTGCTCGTCCGGGACGACGCTCACGGCGGCGCTGACGTCGAAGGCCGGCTGCTCGCGCAGCAGACCGGTCGGGTGGTCGGCGTGACCGTGACGGGCCAGGGCGGACGAGTCGAGCCAGACGGAGTGGAGGTCGTTGCTGACCAGGACGACCGCCACGTCGCCCGCCACCGAGTCGAGCAGCGCACGGCTCGGGGCGTCGGGCCAGAGCGCGTCCTGGAAGCCGTAGCCGACGAGGGTGCCACCCGCCTCGACCGGCTCGTCGCGCAAGCGCTCCCCCACGATCGAGGCCGCCTCGGCGGCGGACCGCGCCCGCGACAGGTCGAGCCGACGGCGCACCAGCGCCCACTGGTCCATGTGGACGTGGGAGTCCCAGAGGCCCGGGGCGAGCCAGCGGCCGTCGAGGTCGACCACCTCGGCGCCGTCGGGGGCGAGACCGGACGCGAGGGCGACGACACGGCCGCCGTCGAGCAGGACGTCCACGGGGGCGGGCCCGCCGCCGACGAGGCGGACGTCCCTCAGGAGCGTGCGCCGCGCCTCATCGGCCGGGGTGCCGACGCCGACCGTCATCGGTCGCGCACCCGGCGCATCTCGGCGGCCAGCGCGGGCTGCGCGTAGTGCTCGCCGTGCTCGAGCTCGTCGACGATGCGGTCCACGACCTCGGGCGCCTTGTTCTGGCTGAGCTTGGCGCGGGCGTCGAACCGGGTGACGCGCAGGCGGATGCCGACGGTGCCCTTCGCGACCCGCCGAGAGCCCTCGTCGTCGAGGGTGAGGGTCGAGGGCTCGGGCATGACGCGCTCGAAGTGGTCGACGAGCTCGCCGAGCACCCGGAAGTTCTCGTCGTCGGAGAGGATCTCGGGGGTGCCCCACAGATGCGCGGTGACGTGGTTCCAGGTGGGGATGATCTGCTCGGCCGGGTACCAGCCCGGTGAGACGTAGCCGTGCGGGCCCTGGACGATCACCATGACCTCGTGCTCACCGAGCTCGTGCGACCGCTCGTCGGGACGGCCGACGTGGCTGACGATCACGATGGCATCGGGGTCGGCGTCGTCTTGCTCGAGCACGACCGGGTAGTGCGACGCCACGAGTCCCGCGGCCGTGTGGGACACGATCGTGGCCCAGGGGTTCTCTCGGATCAACCGCTTGACCTCGTCGACGTCGGACAAGACGAACGTGGGGGTGTGCCGCATGATGTCACCCTGGCACAGCTTTCAGCCGCGCTTGAAAGCTGTGACACGGACGTAACACGGCGGGCCGGTCAGACCTGGTCGGTCGGGCACCAGTACAGCTTGCGACCCGCGGCCATCTCCATCACGACGTTCGTCCCGCAGACCCGGCAGGGCAGGCCCTCGCGGTGGTAGACCCAGTGCCGGTCGGCCCTGCTGCGCAACGCCTTGGCGTGCTGGGCCTTGGTGAGGCCGTCCATGGTCATCATCTGGCCGAGCTCGACGCCGCTCTTCAACAACTTCGTCCAGTCCTCGTAGAGGGCGCGCAGCACGTCTTCGGGCACCTGGTTGCCGGGCGTGTGCGGGTCGAGCCGGGCGCGGAACAGCAGCTCGGCGCGGTAGATGTTGCCGATGCCGCTGACGACGCTCTGGTCCATCAGCAGCAGACCGATCGGGGTGCGCTTCTTGCGGACGGTCGTGACGAAGCGGTCGCTGCCCTTCTTGGGCGCGTCGACCAGGGGGTCGGGGCCGAGCTTCGAGATCGCCAGGTCGACCCCGGCCGCGTCGAGGACCTCGCACTTCGTCGGGCCACGGAGGTCGCCGACGGCGGTGTCGGTCAGCAGACGCACGCGGACCTGACCGACGGGCTCGGGCGGGAACGACTCGATGTCGTCCTCGGTCTTCTCCTGCTCGGCCATGCGCACGCGCGTCCTGCGAGGGGCACCGATGCTGGCCATCGAGTCCTCGCCGTCGTCGTCGGGAGCGTTCTCGGCCTTGCGGGTCGCTGCCCGGCGCGTGCGCGACTCGGCCATCGAGTGGCCCGTGGCGATGTCACCGGCGAAGTCCCAGGCGCCGTAGAGCCCGAGGTGCACGTGCAGCCAGAGCCCGTTGTCGAACTCGAGGAACATCTGCTTGCCGACGGCCTTCGCGTCGACCATCGTGGCGCCGTCGAGCCGGGTCGCCCCGTCGGCGAACCGCCCCTGGGGCGAGCTCAGCTCGACGCGGTGGCCGACGAAGCTCTGCTCGAACTGGTTGGCGATGCGGTGGACGGAATGGCCCTCGGGCACGGCGGCACCTCTCTCGGTGGTCGGTGGTGACGGTCTCACGCGTGACGGCGGAGACGACGGAGCGGCGAGGCCCCCAACGGGGTCTCGCCGCTCTCGACGTTACGTCGTCAGTCGACCGGGTGACCGGCGATGGCGCCCGTGGTCTCGTACTCGCCGACCTGCGCGATGCGGCGCACGTGGCGTTCGTCGTGGCTGAACGGCTCGGCGACGAACGCGTCGATGAAGGCGAGCGCCTCGGCCTCGGTGTGCTGACGCGCACCGATGGCGATGACGTTCGCGTCGTTGTGCTGACGGGCGAGCTTCGCGGTCGAGTCGTTCCAGACCAGGGCCGCCCGGACCCCCTCGACCTTGTTCGCGGCGATCTGCTCGCCGTTGCCCGAACCGCCGAAGACGACGCCGAGCGCCGCGTGGCCGGCACGCTGGTCACGCACGGTCGCCCGCGCCGCCGCGATGCAGAACGACGGGTAGTCGTCGAGAGGCTCGTAACTCGTCGGACCGTGGTCGGTCACGTCGTGGCCCGCGTCGGTGAGGTGCTGGATGACGGTCGTGCTGAAGTCGAGGCCGGCGTGATCGGTCGCCACGTGGATGCGCATGGTGACCATCTTAGAACCGGGCCACGACGGGGCCGACCGGCACCGCGCCTCCTCGTGGTCCGCCGTCGGGGCCCGAGGAGGCGCGGGTCCTCAGTCGAAGATCGGCCCGACCGTGCGGGAGCGCTTGATCTCGAAGAACCCGGGGTACGACGCCACGGCGACCACGCCGTCCCAGAGGCGGACGGCCTCGTCGCCTTTCGGTGCGGGCGAGATGACGGGGCCGAAGAAGGCCACGCCGTCGACCGCGATGACGGGGGTGCCGACGTCCTGGCCGACGCGGCCGATGCCGTCGAAGTGGCTGGCGCGCATCTGCTCGTCGTACTCGTCGCCGTCGGCGTACCGCGCGAAGTCGGCGGGCAGCCCGACCTCGGCCACGGCCCCGGCGATCACGACGTCGCCGTCCTTCTCGCCCTCGTGGTGGATGCGGGTGCCGAGGGCGTCGTACAGCGGCTTGACGATCTGCTGACCGTGGAGCTCGCCCGCGGCCGTGACGAGACGCGTGTAGCGCAGCATGCGGGCGAAGTTCGCCCTGTACTCGTCGCTGACGTCGGCGTCCTCGTTCAGCACCGCGAGGCTCATGACGTGGAAGGTGACGTCGAGGTCGCGGTGCCGCGCGACCTCGTCGACCCAGCGACTGGTCATCCAGGCCCAGGGACACGAGGGGTCGAACCAGAAGTCGACGACGGTGTGGGGCGCGGGGACGGGGGTGTCGGTCATGCCTCCAGTCAACACCCCGGTGTCGTACAGCCGGTCTAGGCTTTCAGCGGACCACGAGTCCCCCCTCACCCCCCAGACGGATGGAGCCAGCGTGCCCGGAGAGAACCTCACCCGCGTCGAGGCGCAAGAGCGCAAGAACGTCGTCGACGTGCAGTCGTACGAGATCGCCCTCGACCTGACCCGCGGCGACGAGGTGTTCGGCAGCTCGACCACCGTGCGCTTCACCGCCACCCCCGGCGCGTCGACCTTCATCGACGCGCTCACCCGCACCGTGCACTCGGTGACCCTCAACGGTGCCGCGCTCGACGTCGACGCGGTCTCCGACGGCGTCCGCATCCAGCTCGCCGAGCTGGCCGCCGACAACGTGCTCGAGGTCGTCGCCGACGCCGAGTACACCAACACCGGCGAGGGCCTTCACCGCTTCGTCGACCCGGTCGACGGCGAGGTCTACCTCTACTCGCAGTTCGAGGTGCCCGACAGCCGCCGCGTCTTCGCGGTCTTCGAGCAGCCCGACCTCAAGGCGACGTTCCAGTTCACGGTCACCGCGCCCGCACGCTGGCAGGTCGTCAGCAACCAGACCACCCCTGAACCCGTCGTCGACGGCGAGACCGGCACCTGGACGTTCTCGCCCACGCCCGTGCTCTCGAGCTACGTCACGGCGATCATCGCCGGCCCGTACGACGTCGTCCGCAGCGACCTCACCAGCTCCGACGGCCGCACGATCCCGCTGGGCATCTTCACGCGTCGCTCGCTCACGGAGTACCTCGACGCCGACTACATCTTCGAGAAGACCCGTCAGGGCTTCGCCTACTACGAGGACAAGTTCGACTACGCGTACCCCTTCGAGAAGTACGACCAGCTCTTCGTGCCGGAGTTCAACGCCGGCGCCATGGAGAACGCGGGTGCCGTCACCTTCGTCGAGACCTACGTCTTCCGCAGCAAGGTGACCGACGCCATCAAGGAACGCCGCGTCGTCACGATCCTGCACGAGCTCGCCCACATGTGGTTCGGCGACCTCGTCACGATGAAGTGGTGGAACGACCTCTGGCTGAACGAGTCGTTCGCCGAGTGGGCCTCGACCATCTCGACCGCCGAGGCGACCGAGTGGACCGAGGCCTGGACCACCTTCCAGGCGATGGAGAAGAGCTGGGCCTACCGCCAGGACCAGCTGCCGTCGACCCACCCCGTCGTCGCCACGATCACCGACCTCGAGGACGTCCAGGTCAACTTCGACGGCATCACCTACGCCAAGGGCGGGTCGGTCCTCAAGCAGCTCGTCGCCTGGGTCGGCATCGACGCCTTCTACGCCGGCGTCGCCGCGTACTTCAAGAAGCACCACCACTCGAACACCGAGCTGAGCGACCTGCTCGTCGAGCTCGAGGCGACCTCGGGCCGCGAGCTGACCAGCTGGTCGAAGCTCTGGCTCGAGACCGCGGGTGTCAACACGTTGCGTCCCGAGCTCGAGGTGGACGAGGACGGCGTGATCACCTCGTTCGCCGTGCTGCAAGAGGCGCCCGCCGACCACCCCACCATCCGGCCGCACCGCCTCGCCATCGGCCTCTACGCCCTGCAGGGCGACGCGCTGGTGCGCACCGACCGCGTCGAGATCGACGTCGACGGCACCCGCACCGAGGTGCCCGAACTGGTCGGCCTGAACCGCGGCGACCTCGTGCTGATCAACGACGACGACCTCGCCTACGCGAAGATCCGCCTCGACGAGGTGTCGCTCGCCACCGCGATCGCGCACCTGTCGAAGATCTCGAACCCTCTGGCCCGCGCCCTCGTCTGGGGCTCGGTCTGGGACGCGACGCGCGACGCCGAGACCTCGGCCTCCGACTACGTGCGGCTCGTGCTCGACAACATCGCGACCGAGACCGAGTCGACGACGATCCGCACCACGCTCTCGCAGCTGCTGCAGACCGCCCGCAGCTACGTCGCCCCCGCACGCCGCGCCTCCACGATCACCGAGGTCGGCGACGGTCTCTGGGCCCTGGCCCAGGGCGCCGAGGCCGGGTCGGACGCCCAGTTCCAGTTCGTCACCTTCTTCGCCGCGATCGCGTCGACCGATGAGCACGAGGAGGCGCTGGCCGGTCTGCTCGACGGGTCTCGCGCCCTCGAGGGCCTCACGGTCGACACCGACCTGCGCTGGCAGCTGCTCGAGGGCCTCGTGCTCGTCGGCGGCGCCGGCGAGGCCGAGATCGACGCCGCCCTCGCCGAGGACAACACGGCGAACGGCGCCCAGGCGGCCGCACGGGCCCGTGCGACGATCGCGACCACCGAGGGCAAGCTCGCCGCCTTCGCGTCGGTCGTCGACAGCGCCGAGCAGCCCAACGCCATCGTCCGCGCGACGACCCTCGGGTTCCAGCACACGAACGACCCGGCGATCCTGCAGCCGCTCGTCGAGCGCTACTTCTCGTCGCTCACCGGCATCTGGGAGTCGCGCAGCTACCACATCGCCGACACCCTCGTCTCGGGGCTCTACCCGGCCGGCCTCGCCGATCAGGCGCTCGTCGACGCGTCGTACGCGTGGCTCGAGGCGAACCCCGAGACGCCGGCCCTGCGCCGCATCGTGAGCGAGAGCGTCGCGGGCGTCGAGCGGGCCCTGCGGGTGCAGGCGGTCGACCAGCAGTAGTCACGACCCGGGCCGCCCGACGGCCCGATGATCGACCCGGACGGCGGGCCCTCTCACAGGGCCCGCCGTTCCGGCGTCCAGGCGCCTCTCGGGTGGGGTTGCGGCGGCGTGCTTGACTTGTCGCTCATATGGACCTCCTCCTCGCAGCTGCCACCGACCCCGCCGCCCCGATCGCCTTCGACTGGGACGCGTTCTGGACGACGTGGCGCGTCCCCATCCGGATCGTCGCGATCCTGCTCGTCGCGGTGTTGTTGCGCGTCGCCCTGCACTTCACCATCCGTCGGGTCGTGGACCAGGTCGTGAACGGCATCAAGCGAAAGCAGAACGTCGACGACACGCAGGCCCTCATGGCTTCGCCGCTCCAGGCGGTCCGGGTCGTGCAGCGCACTCGCACCCTCGGCAGCGTGCTGAACAACGTGGTCACGGTCGTCGTCGCAGGCATCGCGCTCGTCTTGATCCTCGGCGAACTCAACTTCAACGCCGTCGCCATCGTCAGCGCGGCCGGGGTCGTGGGGGCGGGTCTCGCCTTCGGCGCCCAGAACATCGTCAAGGACATGCTGAACGGCATCTTCATGGTCGCCGAGGACCAGCTCGGCGTGGGCGACGTCGTGGACGTCGGACCCGCCGCCGGCGTGGTCGAGGCGGTGGGCATCAGGGTCACCCAGGTGCGTGACGTCAACGGCGTGCTGTGGTTCGTGCGCAACGGCGAGATCCTGCGGGTGGGCAACATGTCCCAGGGCTGGACGCGCGTGGTCATCGACCTCGCCGTGCCGTACTCGGCCGACGTCGACCAGGTGCAGGACGCCATGCTCAACACGGCCAACGAGCTCGCCGCGATCCCGAAGTGGCGACGCGCCATCATCGACCAACCCGAGGTCTGGGGCATCCAGTCGATCGCCGAGGAGCACGTGGTGATCCGCATCGTCGCCAAGACCCGGTCCTCCGATCGCGACAACGTCGACCGCGAACTGCGCTCACGTCTCAAGAAGACCCTGGACGCCATGGACATCGTGCTGCCCTCGTTGACGAGCGTCGTCCTGACCGGTTTCGACAGCGCCTCCTCGGTCCAGGGCGCCCGGGCGCCGCGTACGGTGCCCACGCCCCATGTGCCGCGGAGCAAGCGCAAGTGAGCGACCTCCCGCTGACGCCGCGCCCGTCCACCGACCAGCCCGCGGCTCCCCCGCCGTCGGCCGTGCCGGTCACCGTCCGGCGGGGTCTCGGTGACGACGCCGCCCAGGGCAACTTCTGGCAGCAGATCGGCGGGCGGCCGACCTTCGAGAAGCTGGTCCGCCGCTTCTACGAGGGCGTCCGGACCGACGACGTGCTCTGGCCGATGTACCCCGAGTCGGATCTCGAAGGGGCGATCCAGCGCTTGACGGGGTTCCTCGAGCAGTACTGGGGCGGACCCACCACCTACAGCCAGGAGCGTGGGCATCCCCGCCTGCGCATGCGGCACATGCCGTTCCGGGTGACGCCCGAGGCACGCGACCACTGGCTGCAGCACATGCGGGTGGCCGTCGACGACCTGGAACTCGCGCCCCTCGACGACGCGATGCTCTGGGGCTACCTCGACCGCGCCGCCCAGGCCATGGTCAACACGTTCGAGCGCTGACCGCTCGCCGACGGACCGCTCGTCTCGGACGGTTCGGCATCGGACCGCTCGTCAGAGCAGGGACGACCGCCGTTTCACGAGGACGTGGCCCTTGGGAGTCGTGAGGCGCGTCCAGGTGCCGGTCTCGAAGACGGCGACCTCGTCCTCGCCGTCGAGGAAGCCCAGGCTGAGCGCACCGAAGCCGGCGCCGGCCGGGACCCCCTCGGCGCCTTCGACGGGGGCCGACCACACGTCGGCCCGCACCCGGTGGACGATCTGCTCGCCGGTGCCCGTGGGGATCGCCTCGGCGACACGGGCGATTCCTGCCTCGGCCGTCGAGCGGAGGCGATCGGCCTCGATCGGGCCGAGCCGTGCCCAGCCGCCGCGAGGCGGCGAGATGGCTGCCCAGGTCACCGTGTTCACCGTGGCCGGCACGGACACGGTGACCGGCGCGGTCGGGTCGACGACGTCGTTCTGCAGGCGCAGGAGGCGCTCTTTCAGCGACCGGACCGGCACCACGGCGTCGAACTCGGGACGGTCGTCGAGTTGGAAGGTGCGGAGCCCCAGCACGGTGGGGCTCGAGTCGAGCAGCCCCATCGGGTAGAAGACGGCGACGTAGACGGCGAGGACACCCGAGCCGGCGATGAGCCGGACCGAACCGTCCTCCACCCGGCCGGCACGCCCGAGATAGGTCGCGAGATCGCTGAGGGACAGGGAGTCGGGGAGGGTGAATGCGTCGTTCATCGGCCCCCTAAACTACATCGGGTGACCGTCGATCCGCTGCAGAGCCTGCTGTCCACCCTCGACCTCTCGCCGGCGGGCAACGTCGGCGGGCAGGACGTCTTCACCGGGGGGTCACAGCCCGAGCCGCTCGGTCGCGTGTTCGGCGGGCAGGTCGCCGCCCAGGCCCTCGTCGCCGCCCAGCGCACCGTCGGGGGCGGACGCGACGTCCATTCGCTGCACTCGTACTTCCTGCGGCCCGGCGACCTCACGATCCCCATCACCTTCACGGTCGACCGCATCCACGACGGTCGCTCGTTCGCGACCCGCCGCACCCAGGCCTCGCAGGACGGCGTGCCGATCTTCTCGATGATCGCGTCCTTCCAGACCCCCGACGAGGGGCTCGACCACCAGGTCGCCATGCCCACCGGGCTGCCCGACCCCGAGGACGTCCCGAGCGACGCCGAGCTGCTGTCGGCCGTCGACAACCCCGTCGCCCAGTCGTGGGCGCGGCGTCCGTTCGACATGCGTCACGTGCCCTCGCCCGTGTTCTTCAGCGTCGAGGGCGACCACGTCGCTCACCAGGCCGTCTGGCTCAAGGCGACGGGCCCGCTGCCCGACGACGCCGACCTGCACCGCGCCGCCCTGCTGTACGCCAGCGACTACACCCTGCTCGAACCGATCTACCGGCGTCACGGCGTCGCGTTCGTCACCCCCGGACTCAAGGTCGCGAGCCTCGACCACGCCATGTGGTGGCACCGCCCCGCCCGAGTCGACGAGTGGCTGCTCTACGTGCAAGAGAGCCCCAACGCGGTCGGTGGCCGCGGGCTCTCGCTCGGGCGCATCTACGACCGCGAGGGCACGCTCGTGGCGAGCGTCGCGCAAGAGGGCATGGTGCGGGTGCCGCGAGGCTGATCCGACTCGCGCCGGTTCAGCGCCGGGTCAGCGCCGACGGAAGGCCAGGGGCTCTTCGACGAACGGCGACCAGGCGTCGCGCTCGACGTCGGAGATGCGTCGTGGCTGGTTGCTCGCCGAGTCGACGAGCACGATCGTGGTGGCGGCCTTCGTGAACAGCTGCCGGGGTTCGACGCCCTCGGGCGACCAGACCTCGTAGCAGACCTCGAGGCTCGCTCCGCCGAGACGTCCGACCCAGATCTGGACGTCGAGCGGGGCCCGCAGGTACGGGATGGGGATCAGGTACTCGAGCTCTTGCCGGGCGATGAGCGTCATGGTGGTGGCGTTCGGACTGCCGTCGAGTACGGCGGCCGACGACCGCTCGTCGATCGCCCCGTCGGCCGACCAGAACGCGTCGATGCGCGCCTCCTCGAGGAGGCGCAGCATCGACGCGTTGTTCACGTGTCGGTACCCGTCGAGATCGCTCCAGCGGACTCGGGTCGGCACGTGCAGGCGGGTCATGACGGTGCGGTGCCGGTCAGTCGCGCGTGAGCTTGCGGTACGTGGCCGAACTCGGCTTCGCCGCGTCGGCACCGAGGCGCTCGATCTTGTTCTCCTCGTACGCCTCGAAATTGCCCTCGAACCAGTACCAGTTGGGGGTGCCGTCCTCGTTCAGGCCCTCCCACGAGAGGATGTGCGTCGCGATGCGGTCGAGGAACCACCGGTCGTGTGTGATGACGACGGCACAACCGGGGAACTCGAGCAGCGCGTTCTCGAGGCTGCCCAGGGTCTCGACGTCGAGGTCGTTGGTGGGCTCGTCGAGCAGCAGCAGGTTGCCGCCCTGCTTGAGGGTCAGCGCCAGGTTGAGGCGGTTGCGCTCACCACCGGACAGCACGCCGGCCTTCTTCTGCTGGTCGGGGCCCTTGAAGCCGAACTGCGACACGTAGGCGCGCGACGGGATCTCGGTCTTGCCGACCTGGATGTAGTCGTGCCCCTCGGACACGACCTCCCACAGGTTCTTGTTCGGGTCGATGCCGCCACGGCTCTGGTCGACGTACGAGATGTCGACCGTCTCGCCGACCTTCAGCTCGCCGCCGTCGAGCGGCTCGAGGCCGACGACGGTCTTGAAGAGGGTCGTCTTGCCGACGCCGTTCGGGCCGATGACGCCGACGATGCCGTTGCGAGGCAGGGTGAACGACAGGTCGTCGATGAGCACCCGCTCACCGAACGCCTTGTGCAGCTTCTTGGCGTCGATGACCTGCGAGCCGAGGCGCGGGCCCACGGGGATCACGATCTCTTCGAAGTCCAAGGTGCGCGTGCGCTCGGCCTCGTTCGCCATCTCTTCGTAGCGCGCCAGACGTGCCTTCGACTTGGCCTGGCGGCCCTTGGCGTTGCTGCGGACCCATTCGAGCTCGGAGGCGAGGCGCTTGGCGAGCTTGGCGTCCTTCTTGCCCTGGACCTGGAGGCGCTCGCCCTTCTTCTCGAGGTAGGTCGAGTAGTTGCCCTCGTAGGGGTAGAGGCGGCCGCGGTCGACCTCGGCGATCCACTCGGCGACGTGGTCGAGGAAGTACCGGTCGTGGGTCACGGCGAGCACGGCGCCGGGGTACTTGCTCAGGTGCTGCTCGAGCCAGAGCACGCTCTCGGCGTCGAGGTGGTTGGTGGGCTCGTCGAGCAGCAGGAGGTCGGGCTTCTGCAGCAGGAGCTTGCACAGCGCCACGCGGCGCTTCTCACCACCGGAGAGGTTCGCGACCTCGAGGTCGCCCGGAGGCGTGCGCAGGGCCGACATGGCCTGCTCGAGCTGGGAGTCGAGGTCCCACGCGTCGGCGGCGTCGATCTCTTCTTGCAGGATGCCCATCTCGGCGAGCAACGCGTCGAAGTCGGCGTCGGGCTCGGCCATGGCGGCCGAGACCTCGTTGAAGCGGTCGAGCTTCTGCTTGATCGGCCCCACGCCCTCTTGGACGTTCTCGAGGACGGTCTTGGTCTCGTCGAGTTCGGGCTCTTGCATCAGGATGCCGACCGAGTAGCCGGGGCTGAGCTTCGCCTCGCCGTTGCTGGGGGTGTCGAGGCCCGCCATGATCTTGAGGATCGTCGACTTGCCGGCGCCGTTCGGCCCCACGACACCGATCTTCGCCCCCGGGATGAACGACATGGTGACGTCGTCGAGGATCAGCTTGTCGCCGACCGCCTTGCGGGCGCGCACCATCGAGTAAATGTATTCGGCCATGGCAGCGAGTCTATCGGGCGGGGCCCCGCCCCCGACGTCACCAGTCGATGGCTCGGGTCGACCCCACGAGGCAGGCGCCCGTGCCGAGCACCGGCGCCGTCTGGCTCGAGTACCCCGCACCGGAGACCTGCCCGATCAGGCAGTCCTGGCCCCAGAGCACCGAGAACTGCACACCGTCGGCGTCGCGGCCGATCGAGGTCGTGTCGGCGGTGACCTGCATCGTCGACTTGTCGAAGCCCGCGGCCACCAGCGCGTCGACGACCGCACGCCCGCCCGGGCGGGCGTTCGCCGCGACGGTCGCGGCGTTCACCTCGTCGAAGTGGGCCAGCGCCTCGGCCGCCGTGGACTCGGACGAGAACGCCGGAGCGCCCGTCGACGTCGCCGTGGGCGGCGTCGTCGGCGCCGGCTCGGGTGACGACGTGCAGCCCGCGAGGGGGACCACCACGGCCAGCAGGATCGCGGCGAGCGCCAGGCCGCGTGGGGGTCTCGAACCGGTCACGGGTGCCCTTCGTCGCGGGTGGCGGCCGCGGGTCGGCGAGCCGTGTCGAGTCTACGGCGTGCCGACCCGCGGGCCGGGAGCACGGGAGCGCCCGGGTGGTCAGAACGGCGCCAGCACCTCGTCGGCGCCGACGGTCGGTGGGGCACCCCAGTCGGCACCGTCGTCCGGGACCGCCGCCCGGTCGGGGTCCGACGAGGACGCATCCGACGCGGAAGCGTCCGAGGGGCCTCCGTGACCGGCCCCGCCGTCGCCCTCCGTCTCGGGTGCAGACCCGCCCTGGTCGGGGGTCGCGGCCGGATCGTCGCCACCCACGGACGACGGCACCACCGGC
This sequence comes from Frigoribacterium sp. AP1, assembly GCF_056680555.1. Taxonomy (NCBI): domain Bacteria; kingdom Bacillati; phylum Actinomycetota; class Actinomycetes; order Micrococcales; family Microbacteriaceae; genus Frigoribacterium; species Frigoribacterium sp. AP1. The sequence continues at coordinate 2,443,533 of NZ_CM155288.1, read as the reverse complement.
GCGGCGGTCGGGGCGGACGCGACCCGCCGTTCGAAGGTCGACCTGCCCCAGACGAGGTCGTGCCCGATCGCGTCGGCGTCGACCTCGACCGTCATGCCGCTGCGCTCGCCGGACTCCCACGAGCGGATGCGGACGCGCCCGGTGACGACGACCCGCTGCCCCTTGCGGAGGCTGGCCAGGACGTTGTCGGCGAGCTGGCGGAAGGCCGTGACGGTGTACCAGTTCGTCTCGCCGTCGACCCACTCGCCCTTGACACGGTCGTAGCGCCGCTGCGACGAGGCGAGCCGGAAGCTCGAGATGGAGAGGCCGGTCTGCGTGACGAGGGCCCGGGGGTCGGTCGCGATGATCCCTGTGAGGGTGATGGTGTCTGTCATGACGGGAGTCTCGCGAAGGCGGGACGCCCCCGGGACGGCACCCGCGCCTCCTTGTGGAGAAGAACCGCTGGGGCCGCCCGGGGGACGACGCGACAGAAGGTCGTCCGTCGACGACCGAGCCTCAGTGTTCGCGGAACTCGGGGTAGTCGGCGCCCGGCCCCAACGCCGCGAACAGGGCGCTCTTGGCCACGGCCAGGGTCGGATAGACGCCGCCGTCGGCCCCCTTCGCGGACACGCGCACGGCGAAGCCGTCGTCGGTCCGCAGGATGGTGCCGACCGCGCCTGCCGGGCCCACGGCCACCCAGGTCTGTCGGTGCAAGGTGTTCTGGTCACTCATCGTCGAGCGCCCCTTTCCTCTTCTCTCGGTCGGTCGCGCCGGTCGGCGCGGCCCGTCTACGAGGCGAGCACGTACTTCGCGTACGACTTGCGGATCTTCGTGACCTTCGGCAGAGCGACGGCCGTGCAGTAGCCCTGGCCGGGGTTCTTGGCGAAGAAGTCCTGGTGGTGCTCCTCGGCGTCGTACCAGGTGGGCAGCGGCTCGATCGTCGTGACGACACCGCCGTCCCAGGCCTCGGAGGCACGATCGCGGGCCGCCTCGAAGAGCGCCTCCTGCTCGTCGTCGGCGGGGAACATCGCCGAACGGTACTGGGTGCCGACGTCCGCGCCCTGCCGGTTCAGCTGACGCGGGTCGTGCAGGGTGAAGAAGACGTCGAGGACGACGTCGGCGGGGAGCTTCTCGGGGTCGAAGGTGACCGCGACGGCCTCGGCGTGCCCCGTGCGGCCGGTGCACACGTCGTCGTAGCTCGGCTGCACGGTGTCTCCGCCGGTGTAGCCCGAGACCACCTCGGTGACGCCGTCGAGGGTGCGGTAGACCGCGTCGAGGCACCAGAAGCAACCGCCGGCGAGAACGAATGTCGTCATGCCCGTGAACCTACTCCCGTGTCCGGGCCCCGCCCTAGGCTGACCGCATGAGATCACCCTTCACGCCCTACGTCGCCGACGACGCACGGTACTCACGACTCGACTACGTCCGCACGGGCCGCAGCGGGCTCAAGCTGCCCCGCATCTCGCTGGGCTTCTGGAACAACTTCGGTTCGGACCGCGGACTCGAGACCCAGCGCGACATCGTGCTCCGCGCCTTCGACCGCGGGGTCACCCACTTCGACCTGGCGAACAACTACGGCCCGCCCTACGGTTCGGCGGAAGAGCAGTTCGGCCGCATCGCCGCGGCGAACCTGCGCCCCTACCGTGACGAGATCGTGGTCTCGTCCAAGGCGGGCTACGACATGACCCCCGGGCCGTACGGCGACGGGGGGTCGCGCAAGTACCTGCTGAACTCGCTCGAGGCCAGCCTCGGGCGGCTCGGCATGGACCACGTCGACATCTTCTACTCGCACCGCCCCGACCCCGAGACCCCGATCGACGAGACGATGGGGGCGCTCGCGACGGCCGTCCGGCAGGGCAAAGCGCTCTACGCCGGCATCTCGAACTACGACCCGGCGCAGACCGAGGCCGCGATCGACGCCCTGGCGGCCGAGGGCGTGCCGTTGCTGATCCACCAGCCGCGGTACAACATGTTCGACCGCCGGCCCGAGCGAGGGCTCTTCGACACCCTGCTGACCCGGGGCGTCGGCTCGATCGTGTTCTCGCCGCTGGCCGGGGGCCTCCTGACGAACCGCTACCTCTCGGGCAGCGCTCCTGCGGGCTCGCGCGCGGCCGAGGGCCGCTGGTTCTCCGAGGACGCCTTCGACGAGACCTACCTCTCGCGCGTCCGCGGCCTGAACGAGATCGCGGAGGCGCGGGGCCAGTCGCTCGCGCAGCTCTCGCTCACCTGGGTGCTGCGCCAACCCGCCGTGACCAGCGCCCTCATCGGCGCCTCGTCGGTGGCCCAGCTGGACGACAGCCTGGACGCGCTCCACGGTGCGGAGCTCACCGAGGACGAGCTCGCGGCGATCGAGCCGCTGGCGGTCGACGGAACCGGTCGCTGACGGGACGGCGCGGTGCCGGTCGGGCACCGCGCCCTCCGAGGCGTCCGACCTCGATGTCGGTGGTCACCCCTACCGTCAGGGGTGTTCTCGACAGCATCGGCCGGATGACCTCAGGAGCACCTCATGACCAGCAGCACCCTCGACCACGCGATCGTCCCACCTGCCCCGCACGCTCACGCAGGCGTTCCCCTCCCCGCCTTGCGCTCGACCCGGGGCGGCCTGCAGCTCGTCCAGGTGCACGACGACCTCGCACGGGTGACCCGACCCGGTGGCGAGATCGTGGGCTACGTCGAGCGCTTCGACGACCCTCAGGGTGATCGGTACCGAGCCAAACGGTTCCTCCCCCGTCAGCGTCGATTCGTCGAGATCGGCGAGTTCTGGAGTCGAGACGACGCCACCGACTGCTTCCGGTTCGCCTGATCCCGATGACGCCCCCCAGGGGCCGTGACGGCCTGCCCGACGGTGGGCTCGCCAGCATGTCGCAGCCGCGCAACCTTCGACCTCGGCTGTAGTGTTCGCCCCATGCAGTGGTGGAACGGTTTCGTCGAATGGCTCTCTTCCGACAACGGGTGGCGCGTCGTCACCGACGCGGTGATCCCCTTCGTCGCCATCGTCGTGGCCGGCGTCGTCGCAGCTCTCATCGGCCGCGCGAGCACGCGACGGGTCGTGTCGTTGCACGAGGACGAGGCGAAAGCGGCGGCGGTCGCGGCCCTCGTCTCGGCGGCCCGCAAGGGTGCCGTCTACAGCTCGCTCGGGGTCGAGGAGCGCACCTACGCCGATCACCTCGGCCACGAAGCCGACGTCCGCCTGCGGCTGCTGCCCGCGACCGGCAGCACCCTCGCCGCCGACTGGGCCGCGCACGAACTGGCCGAGATCAAGCGCAACTCGGCGTCCTTCAGCTTCCAGTCCGAGCAGACGCTGGGTGAACTCCGCGACCGCCTCGTCGAGTGGCAGGACCGCCCCGGGCGGGCAAAGAAGCTGTTCCGCGACGATCTCGCCCGCTGGAAGTACGAAGAAGCCGACGTCGACCGCGACACGGCCGCGAAGCAGAAGGCCTGGGAGGCCGAGCAGCGCGCCGCGGCGGTGACCGAGAAGCGACGCACCGAGGCCTCCGCACCCTCGGGTGCCGCACCCTCGGCAGCGCTCCGCCCCGCGGCCCTCGACGATGCCCCGGTCCGGGGTGGCGACGAGGCCTACCGAGCACCCACGGCTCCCGCCCCGCTGGCCGGACCGTCGCCGGTGTCCGCGCCCGAGGCACCGGCCGTCACGTCGGGTGATGCGTCCCACGACGACACCCGCGACGACCCGATGGACGACGAGCGCTACGAGCAGCCGGTCAGTGCGAGCCAGGTCCGCCGCCGCACGGCACCCGAACCCGCGGACGACTGACCACGTGGACGACGACGCGCCCCCGACCGAGGTCGGGGGCGCGTCGTCGTTGAGGGGGTGTGGCGTGGTGCCCCCGGCAGCCAGCGTCATCAACACAGTGAACCTGCGACCAAGAGCTGAGAAGCACCGCGTGGATCATCGGTGGCGTGGTGCCCCCGGCAGCCAGCGTCATCAACACAGTGAACCTGCGACCAAGAGATGAGAAGCACCGCGTGGATCATCGGTGGTGTGGTGCCCCCGGCAGGAATCGAACCTGCGACCAAGAGATTAGAAGGCTCCTGCTCTATCCGCTGAGCTACGGGGGCGGACCCGTCCACGATACCGTGCCCGGCCCGGCGAGCCGGGTCGGGCACGGCGTCGGTCAACCCAGCGGGCTGGTCAGGTCGTACAGCGTGACCCCGTCGACCTCGGTCGGGCTGAAGTTCGCCTCGACCCACGCCGCGATCTCGCTGGAGGACGAGCTGCCGCCGTTCGACTGCCCGACGGTCCCCCCGACGAACCAGTGGATCTGTCCGTCGGTGACGTACTGCTCGAACTGTTCCAGGGTCGGTGACGGGTCGCTGCCGTTGAACCCGCCGGCCGCCATGACCGGGTCGCCGGTCGCGAGCTGGTAGCCCGCCGCGGTGTTCGACCCGACGGCCGCGGCGACCCAGGTGTACCGGTCCGCGTCCGCGCCGACCAGGGCGGCGAGCTCGTCGCTGACCGAGCCCGAGCCGAGCAGCGAGCCGGCTCCGCCCCCGCCACCGGGGAATCCTCGCGTGGCCGTACCCGCGCCTCCTGCGGTTCCCGCTCCGGTGCCGGTGCCCGCTCCCCTGCCGGTGCCGCCCGGCAGCTGCGGGGGCGTGCCGCCAGCCGTACCGCCGGGCCCGCCACCCGCGGCACCGCCGCCACCGCCGAACCCGCCTGCGCCGCCACCGCCGAACCCGCCCGTGCCACCCGAGACGGTCGGCCCGGCCGTGACGATCGAGCCGGTGTGGGCGGTCGACACGGTCTCGACCGAGTAGGCCGCCGGAGCCAGCAGGCCGCCCGTGACCAGCACGGCGAGCGTCGCCGCCGTGAGCGCCCGACCCCTTCGCGGCAGCAGCACGAGCACGGCGCCCACCACGGCGAGCGCGACGACGACGTACCGGAGCCACGGGTGCCAGTCCTCAGCCCGTCCGAGCAGCACCCAGGCCCAGACCCCCGTGAGCAGAGCCGACACCGCCAGCACGATCCGCACCCACAGCCGGGCCCGTCGCCGCCACAGCACGTCGGCCGCGGCCCCGAGGGTGACCGCCACGGCCGGGGCGAGGGCCACCGTGTAGTACGCGTGGAAGATGCCGGACATGAAGCTGAAGACGAGGGCTGTCAGCACCGTCCAGCCACCGAACAGCAGCAGGGTCGCCCGACGGGCCGAGGTCCGGTGTCGCCTGCCGAGCAGCACGAGTGCCGAGACGCCGATCACGAGGGCGGCGGGAAGCAGCCAGGTGATCTGGCCTCCGAACTCGCCCGTGAAGAGCCGGGTGATGCCGGTCTCGCCCCACATGCCTGTCGTGGCCGCGCCGGTGCCACCGCCCCCGCCCGTCACGCTGCCCGTCTCGTCGCCCGTGAGCCGTCCGAGGCCGTTGTAGCCGAAGGTCAACTCGAGGAACGAGTTCGTCTGCGAGCCACCGACGTACGGCCGCATGCTCGCGGGCACCAGCTCGACGAGGGCGACCCACCAGCCGGCCGACACCACGACCGCACCGAGCGCGGCCAGCAGGTGCAGCACCCGCTTGCGCAGCAGGACGGGCGCCGCGACGAGGTACACCCCGGCCAGCACGGGCAGGATGACGAACGCCTGCAGCTGCTTGGTCAGGAAGCCGAAGCCGATCGCCACGCCGGCCCAGACGACCCAGCGGATGCGGCCCGTCTCGACGCCGCGCAGGGTCAGGTACGTGGCGAGGGTCAGCAGCAACACGAGCAGCGCGTCGGGGTTGTTGAAGCGGAACATCAACACGGCGACCGGGGTCAGCGCGAGGACTCCGCCGGCGACGAACGCGGCGACGGCCGAGAAGTGCCGCCGCACCGTGGCCCAGACGAGGCCGACGGTCGCGACGCCCATCAGGGCCTCGGGCAGCAGGATGCTGAACGACGACAGCCCGAACACCCGGACCGACAGCGCCATGACCCACAGGCTCGCGGGCGGCTTGTCGACCGTGATCGAGTTCGCAGCGTCGGAGGAGCCGTAGAGGAAGGCCTCCCAGTTCTGCGAACCGGCCTGCACCGCGGCCGAGTAGAACGAGTTCGCCCAGCCGTTCGCCGACAGGTTCACCAGGTAGAACGCACCCGTGGCGACCAGCAGCGCGAGGAACGCCGGACGCTCCCACCGTGCCGCGTCCTCGCGCCCGCGCACCAGACGGCGAGCGAGCGAACGGAGGCGCGGGCCGGCCGAGCCGGACGGCGAGCGTCGGTCGCTCAGCAGCACCGGCGTCGTCCCGGCGCTCATCGACGGACCGCCGTGACGTCGTCGTCGCCGGCCACGGCGGCGAAGCGGGTGGTGAGGTCGGACACGGGGTCGGTGGCACCGACCCGCTCGTCGGCCGGTCCCAGCGTGACGTGCGTCGCCTCCGACCGGAACACCCAGACGCGCAACAGCACGAAGCGCAGCACGGTCGCGGCGAGGTTCGCGGCCGTCAACACGAGCAGCTCGGCCTGGGCTCCTGCCGCGGGCGCCGCGGCGTGCAGCACGACGAGGGACCCCGAGGTCAGCACCCAGGCGAGCGCGAAGACCATCAGCCCTTGCAGCTGGTGTCGCGCCACGCCCGACGCTCCCCTCACCCCGAACGTGAACCGCCGGTTGGCGGCCGTGTTGACCACGGCCGTCACGAGCAACGACACGGAGTTCGCCGCCTGGGCCGGCACCACCTGCTGCGCGACGAGGTAGAGCAGCGCGTACGCGGCGGTCGAGGCGACCCCGACGACGCCGAACCGCACGACCTGCGCGAAGAACGTCGGAGGCGCGGGCGGCTCGAACGGACGCCTCCCGATCGCGTCGTACACGGCCTGGACGGGGATCGTGCCCCGGGCGATGCCCGAGCCCACCCGCAGCATCCCCCGGAGGTCGGCGGCGGCCGTGGAGACGATGTCGACCGAGCTGTCGGGGTCGTCGATCCAGTCGACGGGGACCTCGTGGATGCGCAGACCCGAGCGCTCGGCGAGGATCAGCAGTTCGGTGTCGAAGAACCACCCGGTGTCCTCGACGAGGGGCAGCAGTCGCGCGGCGGCCTCGCGCCGGATCGCCTTGAAGCCGCACTGGGCGTCGCTGAACCCGACCCCCATCGTGCGACGCAGCAGGAAGTTGTAGCTGCGCGAGACGAACTCCCGCTTGCCGCCGCGCACGACCCGCGACGACCGGCTCAGCCGCGTGCCGATCGCGAGGTCGGAGTGGCCGGAGAGCAACGGTGCGACGAGCGGGCCGAGCGCCGAGAGGTCGGTGGAGAGGTCCTCGTCGAGGTAGACCAGCACGTCGGCGGGCGAGGCCGCCCAGACCTGCTTGAGGGCACGGCCTCGGCCCTTCTCGGCGAGGTGGACGGCGGTCACGCCCGGCAGGCGTCGGGCGAGGTCGTCGGCGAGGGCCGACGTGCCGTCGGTGCTGGCGTTGTCGGCCACGGTGATGCGCCAGGTCTCGGTGACGTGGCGGTTCAGATGGTCATGGAGGCTCGTGATGCTGGCCTCGAGGGTGGCGACCTCGTCGAAGACGGGCACCACGATGTCGAGACGCAGGATGTCGGTGTCAGGCATGGGACCACGATCGGTCGCCACCCCATCAGCGGCCTCGCACCAGTCGATGGCGACGCCGCAGAGATCCTATGAGCCTTCGATGACGGGTGCGCCGCGATCAGATCGCGAGGGACAGGGCCCCGAGCAGGCGGTCCAGCGTCGGCACTCCCGGCGAGCGGAACACGACCTCGCCGTCGTCCCGTGTGATCACGATGGTCGGCGTGCTGCGGACGTCACGCCGTTCGGCAGCCTCCGGCCGGGCCGCGACGTCGGCCTCGTCGACGACGAGGGAGGGCACGAGCGCGCCCGCCTCGGCCACGACCGCCCTGGCCGCGTGGCAGGGACCGCAGAAGGCGGACGTGTACAGCTCGAGCATCATGCCGGGGACAACGAGGAGGCGCGGGGGAAACTTCCCCCGCGCCTCCTGCGGTCTCGTGCGTGGTCGCGGCCGGAGCCGCGGACGTCAGTTGTCGCGGTCGTCGTTGCGGTCTTCCGGGTCGTCGACCGGGTCGCTGTCCTTCGCGTCGAGGGAGTAGTGCACCTGCAGCTGCTCGCCGACCATCTTCGCCTCGGTGGCGGTGTAGACGATGCCGGTCTCCATGCCGTCGATCAACACGAAGTCGGTGATCTGCTCGTCGTACGAACCGTCGGTGCTGATGCGGGTGTCGGTGGAGCCGTCGCTCGGACCACCGTCGAAGAAGACGACGTACTCGGAACCCTCGGCCACGGTGGGCTTGCTGTCTGTCATGCCCACAGGTCTACCAGGAGGCGCGGAGTCGGCGCCCAGCTTCCCTTCGCCGGAAACAGATAGCCGAGCTATATAGCTGGGCTATACACTTGGCGGATGACTTCCCAGCCGTCCGACATCCTGGAATCACTCCTGACGTCGACCCATCGCCTGACGCGCATCGCCGCGCAGGAGACCGGCCGCACCACCTCACCCGCCGTCTGGCGGACGCTCTCGATCCTGACGACCGACGGCGAGCTGCGCGTCGGCGACCTCGCCCGGGCAAGCCGCGTCTCACAGCCGACCATGACCAAGCTCGTGCGAGGGCTCACCGACGACGAGCTGGTGAAGCGCATCGCCGACACCGACGACTCCCGGGCCTGGCTGATCGCCATCACCGACAAGGGCACGGCGGCCCTCACCGAATGGCGGGGGCAACTCGCCGACTCGCTCGGCGGCCTGTTCGCCGACCTCGACGACGACGAGTGGGCCGTGCTCGAGCACGCGACCCGCCTGCTGGCCTCGCGGGTCGGCACCCGTGCCGACGTCCGCGCCGACACCGAGGCGGTGTTCGCGTGAGCGCGCCCGCCTCCGCCTCCGCCCGCACCACGCCCGAACCGAAGCCGAGCATCCTGAAGCAGCCGACCGCCGTGTGGGCCATCGCCTTCGCCTGCGTCGTCGCCTTCATGGGCATCGGCCTCGTCGACCCGATCCTCCCCGCCATCGCGGAGTCGCTGAAGGCCAGCCCGACGCAGACCGAGCTGCTCTTCACCAGCTACCTCGCCGTCACGGGCGTCGCGATGTTCTTCACCAGCTGGGTGTCGAGCCGACTCGGCGCCAAGCGCACCCTGCTGATCGGGCTGGCCCTGATCGTCGTCTTCGCCCTGCTCGCCGCCACCAGCGGCGACGTCTGGTCGATCATCGGCTTCCGTGCCGGCTGGGGGCTCGGCAACGCCCTGTTCATCTCGACCGCGCTCGCGACCATCGTCGGGGCGGCGTCCGGCGGAACGGCCTCGGCGATCATCCTCTACGAGGCGGCACTCGGCCTCGGCATCGCCATCGGCCCGCTGATCGGCGGCCTGCTCGGCTCGGTCAGCTGGCGCGGCCCGTTCTTCGGTGTCACCACGTTGATGGCGATCGCCTTCATCGCGATCGCGCTCTTCCTGAAGGGCGACGCCATGGCGAAACCCACGCCGACAGCGCTCTCTGCACCGTTCCGCGCCCTGGGCAACCCGGCGCTCGGCGCCCTCGCCGCGACCGCCCTCTTCTACAACATCGGCTTCTTCGTCCTGCTCGCCTACACGCCCTACCCGCTCGGCTTCGGCGCGCTCGGCATCGGCTTCACCTTCTTCGGCTGGGGAGTCGGCCTCGCGATCACCTCCGTCTGGGTCGCCCCGCTGCTGACCGCACGCCTGCGCCGGACGACCGTGCTGCGCATCGCCCTCCCCCTGCTCGCGCTCGACCTCGTCGCCGCCGCGGTCGTCGTCGGGACGCCGGCCGCGCTCGTGGTCTGCGTCGTCGTCGGCGGCCTCGTGCTCGGCGTGCTCAACACCGTGCTGACCGAGTCCGTCATGGAGGCCACCGACCTGCCCCGCTCGGTCGCGTCCAGCGCCTACTCGGGCGTGCGCTTCCTCGGCGGCGCCGTCGCCCCGCCCGTCGCCACCCTGCTCGCCGACACGATCGCCCCGAGCGCCGCCTACGTCTTCGCCGCCGCGAGCGTCGCCGTCGCCTTCGTCGTCGTGGTGGCCGCGCGCGGCGCCCTGCGCCGGGTCGACGACGGCCCCGAACCGGCTCGCGTCGAGGCCGAGGCCATCGGAGCCGGCGAGGCGATCTGACCGACCCGGACCGCGCCTCCTACACGGGTCCGGGGGCAGGAGGCGCGGTGCCGGAAGGGCACCGGACTAGACTCGCGGAATGGCTACGAGCAACGACCGACTGGTCTGGATCGACTGCGAGATGACCGGGCTCGACCTCTCGGTCGACGAACTGGTCGAAGTGGCCGTGGTCGTGACCGACTTCGACCTGACGCCCGTCCACCCTGGCTTCACGATCGTCATCAGACCCGACCAGTCCGCCCTCGACAACATGGGCGAGTTCGTCACCGAGATGCACCGCTCGTCGGGCCTCATCGACGAGATCCCGAACGGCGTCAGCCTCGCCGAAGCCGAGTTCGAGGTGCTGGAGTACATCCTCAAGTACGTCCCCACCGAGCAGCACGCCCCCCTCGCCGGCAACACCATCGGCACCGACCGGGCCTTCCTCGCGAAATACATGCCCCGCGTCGACGGCCACCTGCACTACCGCAGCGTCGACGTGTCGTCCATCAAAGAACTGGCCCGCCGCTGGTTCCCCCGCGTGTACTTCAACGCCCCCCAGAAGCACGGCGGCCACCGCGCCCTCGCCGACATCCTCGAGTCCATCCGCGAACTCGAGTACTACCGTCGTGCCGGCTTCGTCGCCGACCCCGGCCCCACCACCGACGACGTCCAAGCGATCTCGAAGGCCGTCGTGGACGAATGGGCCCCCAGGCTGTAGTAGAGTCTTCTCGTTGCGATCGCTTCGGCGGTCGCGCATGGTGGGTATAGCTCAGCTGGTAGAGCGCCTGGTTGTGGTCTAGGAGGCCGCGGGTTCAAGCCCCGTTACTCACCCGAATGGAATCCCCTGCCCTCCGATGGGCAGGGGATTTTTCGGGCTCTGGCGCCTTCTGGTCGTGGATGCGCGAGCGCATCCCCGACGTCGCAGGTCAAGACATCGCTTGGCTCGTCACGGTCGCGGGTCAGGACATCGCTTCGCTCGTCACGGTCGAGACATCGCGAGGGAGAAGTCGCTTCGCTCGTCGACTCTGGGGGCCGGGGCGTCGGCGTGGGAGGGTGGTGACGTGGACGACGAACGGCAGGCAGCGGGCATCGACCCGTCGGAGGTGAGCGCGGAGGCGTTCGACGCGATGGTGGTCGACCAGCTCGATCTGCTGCCCGACGACATGGTCGACGGGCTCGACAACGTCGTCTTCGTCACGGAAGACCGCCCCGAAGACGGCACGCTCGACCTGCTCGGCCTCTACGACGGCGTCGCCCTCACCGAACGTGGCCAGTACGGCTTCGGCGAGCTACCCGACCGCGTCATCCTCTACCGCGAACCGCACCTCGCCGCCGTCGACGACCTCGACCAGCTCGCGGACGAGATCCACGTCACGCTCGTCCACGAGATCGCCCACTTCTACGGCATCGACGACGAGCAACTACACGAGCTCGGCTGGGCCTGACCCTCCACCACCACGTCCGCCAGCGAGGCCGGGTCCTCCGAGACCAGGTGGGCGTCCTCCTGTTCGGCCCACACGTCCCACCACGGCTCGTACGTCGTCCCGTCGCGGGCCATGGCACGAGCACGCCGGGCCACGGCGTCGAGCTCCAGCCACACGCGGACGTCCACGAGCGACGAGGAGGCGCGGGTCAACGCCCCGGCCCCTTCGACGATCAGCGAGACGGTCGGGTCGAGCACCTCCCACGCCGCCGCGCGGTCGTGCTCCCAGTCCCACCGCCGCCATCCCGGGGCGACCGGCGACAAGATGGACGTCTCGACCACGCGGGACGCCGCCTCGAGGCCGTGCCACCCCGGGTAGACGTCGTCGAGGTGCACCAGGCGCACGGGTCCGAGCCGGTCGACGGGCCACGCGGCGGCCACCGCACGGCCGAGCGTGGTCTTGCCCGAACCCGAGCGGCCGTCGATCACCACGACCACGCGACGCGACCCGACCCGCGCCTCCTCGGCTCGGCGCAGCAGGGCCCCGACGGCGTCGTCGACGGCGACCCGCTCAGGCAAGGACGAACTCCCACGTGCCGGCCAGGACGGCCGCGGTCACCGACGTGGCGGCGATGACGACGCCGAGGGCGACGAGCACGCCGTCGCGCAGCCCGAACGACGACGGACGCGCCCAGGTGCGCGGGGTGTCGCTGCCGAAACCCTTGGCCTCCATGGCGGTGGCGAGCTTGCTGCCGCGCCGGACCGACAGCACCAGCAACGAGAACGCCTGTTGCCCGAAACGCCTGAGGGCCCCGACCGGACCACCCGAGTCCGCGACGCCCCGGGCGCGACGGGCCAGGGCGAGCTGCCGCCAGTCGTCCATGAACAGCCCGACCAGACGCAACCCGGCGAGGCCCCCCAGCACGAAGCGTGCCGGCAGTCGCAGCACCTGACCGAGACCGTCGGCGAGGTCGGTCGGGTCGGTCGTCGCGAACAGCACGATGCCGGGCACCCCGACGGCGAGGATGCGCAGGCCGATCGCCCCGGCGAGGGCCAGCGACCCCTCGGTCACCGAGAGGAACCCCCACTCGACCACCGACGCGCCTCCGTCGCGCCCGTAGAGGGCGATGGCGACGACCGACGTCGGGGCGGCGATCCAGAGCGGTGCCGTGCGGGCGAGCAGCTGCCGGGCGGACAGACCGGCGAAGGGCAGCAGCAGGGCCTCGAGCAGCAGCGCGGTGCCGGCCGAGACCCAGTCGATCGACAGCAGCAGGGCGATCGCGAGCACGACGGCGGCGAGGAGCTTGGCGACCGGGTTGACGCGCCCGACCACGCCGGTCGCCACGACCGGGGTGAGGACGCTCATCGGCGCACCTCGGCGGGGTCGGTGCGGCGGGCGTGTGCGCTCAGGTCGAGCACGTCGTCGGCGAGGGTCGACGCGAACTCGGCGTCGTGGGTGACGGCGACGACCGCCCGGCCCTCGTCGAGCAGCTCGGCGAGCAGGGTCACGAGTTCTCGCCAGGTGCGGGCGTCCTGCCCGAAGGTCGGTTCGTCGAGAACGAGCATCGAGGGGCGTGACGCGAGGACGGTCGCGACCGAGAGCCGTCGCTTCTCACCGCCCGAGAGCGTGAACGGGTTCGCGCCGGCGAGGTGGTCGAGCCGCAGCCGGTCGAGGAGGAGGTCGACGCGCGACGCGACCTCTCTCGGGGACGCGCCCAGCGCCTCCGGACCCACCGCCAGCTCGCGACGGACGGTCGCCGTCAGGAACTGGTGCTCGGGGTCCTGGAAGACCGTGCCGACGCGGGTGAGCAGCTGTCGGGGCTTCCAGCGGATCGGGGACGGGCCGGCCCCGTCGGCGAACGACGGCGTGGCCTCGAGGGCACCCGCGACGGGGGCGAGCAGCCCCGCGACGGTGAGGGCGAGCGTCGACTTGCCCGAGCCGTTCGTGCCGGTCACCGCGAGCGCGCGCCCCGCGGTGACGGTGAGGTCGATGCCCGCCGCGACCGCGCGACCCTCGGGCCCCTTGTGCCCCACGTCGAGTCCGCTCGCCGTGAGCAGCAGGTCACCGGTGGTACGCGACCGGACGGGCGCAGGAGGCGCGGCGCCGGGGACCCACACCCCCGCGTCGACGAGGCGGTCACGTTCGGCGCGCAACACGTCGTCGGGTCGACCGTCGGCCAGGACTCCCCCACCGGCGTCGAGCACGACGACGCGGTCGACGACGGGCAGCCAGACCGACACCCGGTGCTCGACGACGACGAGCGTCGCCCCGGAGTCGGCGACGACGCGGGCCACGGCGTCACGCACCTCGACGACGCCTTCGGGGTCGAGGTTGGCCGTCGGCTCGTCGAGGAGCAGCAGGCCCGGCTGCATGGCGAGGGCCCCGGCGAGTGCGAGCCGCTGCTTCTGGCCGCCGCTCAGCTCGGAGGTCGACGCGGACAGCGGCAAGTCGAGTCCCACGGCGGCGAGGGCGTGCCCGACGCGGCGCCAGATCTCGTCGCGGGGCACGCCCAGGTTCTCGCAGCCGAAGGCGACGTCGTCGCCCACCCGCGCGAGGACGACCTGCGAGTCGGGGTCCTGGAGCACGAGGCCGACCCGGCCGCGCTGCTCGGCGGGGGTTCGGCCGTCCACCAGCAGGTCGCCGGCCTCGTCGCCCTCGTCGTCGCCGCCCAGCACCCCGGCGAGACCGGCGAGCAAGGTCGACTTGCCCGCGCCGGACGCACCGAGCAGCAGGACGCGCTCGCCGGGGGCGACGTCGAGGTCGAGCTGCGAGACGGCGGGCAGTCGTCGGCCGGCGTGTCGCCAGCCCCAGCCACGGGCGGTGACGCGGGCACCGTCCTCGGGTGCCCGACGTCCGCCGCTCGCTCCGCTCACGGGAAGGACCACGAGGAGGCGCGCCTAGACCCGGGCGTCCGCCGAGCGTCCCGAGGCGAACCGCGACAGCGCACCCGTCCGGGCGAGGCCGCGGGCGGCGAGCCACGAGATCAGGCCGGCGAGGACGGTGCCCGAGACGACCGAGGTGACGACGTAGATCGTCTTCGACCCGGCGGCGTAGGCGGCCGCCGAGGCGAAGCTCGTGTCCATCAGGCCGACGGCGAGGCCGGCGACGGCACCGGCGAGCAGCACCGTGCCGATCCGCCACGACTTGTAGAGGAAGACCGCGAGCACGATCTCGGCGCCCAGGCCCTGGACGATGCCCCAGATGAGCACCGAGAAGCCCCACTGGGTGCCGATCAGCATCGAGACGACCGCCGCGACGACCTCGGTGTAGACGGCGGCACCGGGCTTGCGGATCACGATGCCGCCGAGCACCCCGGCGAAGAGCCAGCCGCCGTTGAGGATGCCCTCGAAGCCGCCCGAGAAGCTCAGGACGCTGTCGATGGGTGTGTAGGCCAGGCCCCAGGCCCAGAAGACGACGCCGGCGGCGACCCCGATGACGCTGGCGACCACGATGTCGACGACGCGCCAGCGCCGGGTGGGGGTGGTGCGGGCCTTCGGCGTGAAGCCGGTCGAGCTGTCGCGAGCCGCCGTGGAACGGTTTTCGGGCGTGGACGTGGACATCTGTTCTTCTCCTCCCTGCGCTGGCATGACCCAGATCAGGTTCGACGGTCGAAGCGTGGTTCGCTTCCTCTCAGCCCGGCTCACCGGACTCCCGTGTGTTGTGGGGTCGATCATAGCGCCGACCCCGGCCGGCGTGGCCGCGCCTCCGACGACCTGTCGAGGCGCCTATCGTGGCGGGATGAGTCGACCTCCCGTCGCAC
The DNA here is from genome assembly GCF_056680555.1 of Frigoribacterium sp. AP1. NCBI lineage: Bacteria > Bacillati > Actinomycetota > Actinomycetes > Micrococcales > Microbacteriaceae > Frigoribacterium > Frigoribacterium sp. AP1. The sequence goes on along the minus strand of NZ_CM155288.1, from coordinate 2,428,313 downwards.
CGCCCGCGCCTCCGGCTCCCCCGCCGGCCCCGACTCCGGCGCGACGACACCACCCCGCCCGGCTCGTCCTGCCGATCACCTCGGTGGCGCTCGTCGTCGTCACCGGGGTCGTTCCCTTCGTGGTCCTCCAGCCGATGATCCACTCCTACCGCGGTGACGCGGCGGCCTACGGCATCCAGGCCTTCGGCGTCGCGACGGTGGCGTCGGTCCTGTGCTGGGTCCTCGCGGTCGTGACCGTCGTCGTCGGCGTGGTGTCCCTCGCCCTGCGCCAGCGCCTGAAGGGTCTGCCCATCACCGCCGTCACCCTGGCGGTGCTCATCGCCGTCGCCGCTCCGTTCGCCTACCTGCTGATCGCCCTGTCGGCCGACGCGTACTGACGCGTCAGAGCCCGGCGGCCTTCCGGACGAGCGCGGCCACGGAGGCGCGGGTCGCGTCGTCGTCGCTGGTCACGGCATACGAGGTGGGCCAGAGGGTGCCGTCGTCCAGCTGGGCGCCGTCTTGGAAGCCGAGCGTCGAGTAGCGCGTGCCGAACTTGGCGCCCGGTTGGAAGAAGACGACGGCCTTGCCGTCCTCCTTCGCGTAGGCGGGGAAGCCGTACCAGGTCTTGGGGGCGAGGTTCGGGGCGTGCTCGGCGACGACCTCGTGCACCATCCGGGCGATCGGCCGCTCGACGTCGGTCATGGCCGCGATGGCGTCCGCGGCGTCCTGCGCCTCGGCGGCCGACTTGTCGGCGAGCTTCTGGCGCTTCGCCTCGGCCCGCAGCTCGGCGGCGCGCTGCTTCATGGCGGCCTTCTCTTCTTTGCTGAACCCGGCGTCGGCCATGATCATGCCCTTCTCGTGCGTGCGTGCGTCGGCTCGGTCGGGCCGGCGTACGCCCCATGGTGACAGGCAGGATGGTCGTCATGCACCTGAACCTCACGACCACCGGCGACGGCGCCCGCCACGTCGCCCTCGTCCACGGGCTCGGCGCCGACGGCGCGACCTGGAAGCCGATCGTCGACCGGTTCGTCGCGACCGGTTCGTACACGGTCACCACCCTCGACCTGCGGGGTCACGGCGAGAGCGACCGGGCGTCGTCGTACCGGCTCGACGAGTTCGCGGACGACGTCGCCTCGGCCCTGCCCCGGGGCCTGCACGGTGTCGTCGGGCACTCGCTCGGTGGCTCGGTGCTCGTCCGCGCCGTCGAGCGGCTGCAGCCTCGGACGGCCGTCTACCTCGACCCGGGGTTCTCACTGGCCCTGCCGACGACGGGCCTCGCCGGACGGTTGTTCTGGGCCGTGCCGACCGTGACGATGGGCGTCGCGGCCCTCGCCCAGGCGCGGAAGGGCGCGCGACTGCGCGCGGGGTACGACGACGCGACCCGCGCCTCCTCGGATCAGGCCCGTGCCCGGTTCGACTCGGGCATGGCAACGGGCGTGTTCCGCGACGTGGCCTTCCACCCGGTCGCGACGACGGCGCCCGCGGTGCCCTCGGTCATCGTGCTGTCCGACGACTCCCCCGCCGTCCTGCCGGAACGGCTCGTGTCGGGCTACCAGCAGGCCGGCTGGCAGATCCGCCGCCTGCCGGGCGTGCACCACGACATGCAGCTCGAGGCACCGGACCGCACCTTCGCCCTGCTGGCCGAGCTGCTCTGAGTTCCGCGGTCGGTCAGGCCTTGGGCAGGGCGTGACCGTCGGCGTCGAGGTGGTCTCGCCACGATCGCCTCGCCGTCCAGCCGAGCAAGCGGCCGGCCTTGGCGGTCGAGATGCCCGATGCGTCGACCCGGTCGAGCTCGCGCAGCTCGATGCGGTCGCCGTGGTGTTCGCGCAGGGTGGCGGCGAAGTCGTGGCCGCCGGCGTTGTCAGCTGCGGCGATGTAGAAGACCTCGTGACCCGGCAGGTCGGACTCGGCGGCCAGCAGGAGCGCGTCGGCGAGGTCGTCGGCGTCGATGTAGCTGCCGAAGTTCGCACTCTCGGGGTCGGCCTCGCGCACCTGGGGGCCGAGGTTGGCCTCGTAGTTGCTCTCGTCGTGCACCGTGCTCGGACGGATCGAGATCGCGCGCAGGTCGGAGCGGCGGACGGCGGCGTCCATCAGCTGTTCGCCGAACGTCTTCGAGAGCGCGTAGGGGTCCTGCGGGTGCAGGGGGTGTTCCTCGTCGACCGGCACGTAGTCGGGCAGGAAGGGCCGTTCGGGGAAGAAGTTGCCCACGATGCTCTCGCTCGACACGTTGACGAAGCGGGGCACGCCGAACCGCACGGCCGCCTCGACCAGGTTGAACGTGGACATCAGGTTGGTCTGGAAGACGACATGGGCCGGATGCGCGGTGGGCTGAGGGATGGCCGCGACGTGGACGACGACGTCGGCCCCCGCGACGACCGAGAAGGCGGTCCCCGCGTCGGTCAGGTCACCCATCACGTACCGGCCCGGCTCGTCGACGCCCGTGTCGAAGACGGGCCGGACGAGGTCGACGCCGAGGACGTCGTGCCCGGCCTCGACGAACCGGCGGACGGCGGCACGTCCGACCTTGCCGCGTGATCCCGTGATGACGACCTTCATGACGCGCTCCCTCGATCGAGGGATGCGCCGAGGGCCGGAGCATCCACCCGGACGACGCTACGCCTCGCAGCCCCCAGGAGGCGCGCTCGGCCCCCTGAGGAGACGCGCGACGGCGCTCAGGACGAGACGTCGACGGCCGGCGAGGGCGGGGACGGCCGGTGATGACATCCGTCACACGATGTGGTGACGCCTCGGCACTTCTCGAGGCCGTCGCCCTCTGGTGTGCTTCCGGAGGAGCGTTCGGACCCGACTGGAACGCCCGGAGAGAGGACCTCGTGCGGACATCCCTGAAGGCGACCCTGTGGACCGTCGGTGCCCTGGTGGCCCTGCCCGTCCTGACGCTGGCGACCACGTCGATCGTCAACGTCGTCGCCACGAGGTCGGAGCTGGCCGCCATCACCTCGTACGGCGAGCTCGTCCCCGTCGACGGGAAAGAGATGAACGTCGTCGTCAGCGGGTCCGGACCGGACACGATCGTCCTGCTGCCGGGCCTCGGGACGGCTGCACCGGGCCTGGACTTCCGGCCGCTGATCTCCGAGCTCGACGACACCCACCGCGTCGTCGCCGTCGAACCGTTCGGCACCGGGCTCAGCGACCAGACCGACTCCCCCCGCACGGCGGAGAACATCGCGGGCGAGGTCCACGAGGCACTGCGCCAGCTCGGCATCGACCGCTACGCGCTCATGGGGCACTCGATCTCGGGTGTCTACGCCCTCGAGTACAGCCGGCTCTACGCGAACGAGCTCACGGCGTTCATCGGGATCGACAGCAGCGTCCCCGACCAACCCGGCGCGGACGACCCCACGCCGACCGACGGGCTCGTCGCCCTGCGAGACCTCGGTCTGCTCCGCGTGGCGGCCGCCGTCGCCGGCGACACCTACGCGGGGCTGCCGTACGACGAGGCCACGAAAGAGCAGATGCGCCTCCTGACGACGAAGAACTCGAACGCACCGACCCTGCTCGACGAGATGGACCACACCGCGAGCAACTTCGCGTCGGTCAGCGGGCGGACGTTCCCGGCGGACCTGCCGGTCCTCCTCTTCGTGGTGCAGGACGGCACCGACGACGACGGCTGGCTCGAGCTGCACGAGAGCCAGGCCGCGAGTGTCGACCGCGGCCAGGTCGTCGCGCTCGACGGAGACCACTACCTGCACCACACGCAGTCGACACGGATCGCCGACGACACCGACGAGTTCCTCGCCGGCTGAGGCAGCACGGGAGGGGTGAAGGTCACGGCGGGGTAACGAAGTCGATGCGTTCCAATCCATTTCGGTGACGGTGGCGAACCCTGTACATCCCCACCGGGACCAACAGACAAGGAGCTTCACCATGAACGCCTTCACTCGCAAGAACATCACCAAGACCACGCTCGGCCTCGTGGCCTCGGGTGCCCTCGTCTTCTCGCTCGCCGCCTGCTCGATGGACTCCGGTTCGTCCTCCGACACGTCGTCCTCGAGCTCGTCCTCGTCCGAGCCGTCGGCCGCCTCGACGCCCGCCGCGTCGATCGCCGACCTCAGCAACGGTGTCGACACCCAGGTCGCCGTCGACCAGTCCTTCGTCGACGCGATCACCTCGCTCGGCCTGACCCCCGGCGTCGTCGGCACCGCGACCTTCACCGACGGAACCTTCTCGTTCCCGATCACCGGCGGCAACGTCGACTACTACGGCCCCGACAGCGACGTCCGCCCCTACGTCCAGGGCGAGATCGACCACGACGGCTCCGGCCTGTCGCTGACCTCGGCCGACGGCACCGTCGTCGAACTCACCGACTTCCGCATCGACCCGGGCGAGTCGAAGCTCTACGGCACCGTCACCGCCAACGGCACCGTCGCCGCCGAGGACGCCTACCTCTTCAACCTCTGGGGTGGCACCCTGAAGCCCATCCAGATGGAAGGCGCCAACGCCGTCCTCGAGGGCACCACCGTCCACATCAGCCCCGACGCCGCCGCGCTGCTGAACGAGACCTTCAAGACCGACGCCGTCCAGGACGAGATGCTCGTCGGCGTCGCGAAGATCACCGCCGCCACGGAGTAGTACCCGTCGGGCCGGCTGCCGCCGGCCCGACCCCCGGGTCGCACTGCGCCTGGCGTGGTGTCACCCGGAACCCGGGTCGTCTCCGTGACGACGCACCGGCCCTCGCTCCTCGAGGGCCGGTCATCCCGGTGGTCCCCCCTTCCGCCTTCGTGCGGGAGGGGGTTTCCTCTGCCCTGGCCCAACCGCCGACCGACGAACGGAACTCCGTGGTCCACCCCGCCTCAGCTCTGACTCCCCCGATGCTCCTCGGGCGCCTCCCGACCCATGCCGAAGCAGCCCCGGTCGAGGTGCACCTGCCGCGTTCACGGTTCCCCGTGGCGATCAGCTTCGAGTCGTCGGACACGTGGTCGATCGCCGAGCGCTTCGGCGAGCAGCTCGTCAGCCACGGACGACTCACCTACCGGGCCGGGGCGTTCGTCGTCCGCATCGCGGCCGGCACGACCCGCTACGGCCACTCGTGGCAGGCCGCCGTCACGGCTCACCTCCTCCACCGCGGCTGACGGCGGACCCTCGGATCGCCTCGCCCCACCGGACCGTTGTCACTTCTCACCACGGACGGTCGCATCGTGGTGCTTCCGGTGGAAGTGCACGAGCTGTCGAGGATCACCGGTCACCCGACCCAGTCGGCCCCACGGCCGTGACGCGGGAGGATGGCTCGGTGCCGCTCTCCTCCGACCGCCCCGACTGCTTCCATCTGCCGGCCGTCGACGCCGCGGCGATCCGGACGGGCCCGGATCGACTGCACCTCGTACCGCCGGACAGCGTGGCCGACGCGTCGACGATCGTCGCGAGCCATGCGCGGGCGCGCGCCGCCCGTGGCCGGAAGGAGGCGACCGGGTGCCTCGTCCCGATCGCCGGTGGACTCGTCCTGGCCGTCGTAGCCGAGACGCTGGTCCGGCTCGCGTCGATCCACCTCTCGTCCGGAGCAGCAGCCGCAGCCGTCGCGCTGTCTTTCGTCATCGGCGCGTCGGTGACCGCGGTCATCGTCTCGCGGACGACATCGGCCACACCCGTCCCGACTCCACTGCCGTCCGTGCTGGTCCATCCCGTTGTCGCCGCCGGGGCCGCGGCGGACCTGCCCGCGCGGGACGTGGTTCTCGCGTCACGAGCCTTCGACGAGCGCGATCGCGCCGCGGCCGACCTCGAGAAGGCCCGCGCCGACGCGCAACTCACCGACCGGGAACGAGAGGTGCCCCCCGGCGACCGATCGACCTGGTTCTTCCGCCCGGAGGACCTGCCCGGAATCGAGCGCACGGCAGAGGACGCAGAGAGGCGAGCACGGGAGGTCGCCGACAGGCTCGACATCGTCCTCGAGGAAGAAGGCGGCTCGGACACGACCCCGGACGACTGACCTCGCCGGACGGCGAGCAGGCGACCCGAAGGACGACCACCCCCCATCGGCACACGCCCGGGTCAGCCCAGCGTCAGTTGCCCGTCGGCCTCGAGCCACTCGAGGCCCTCGACGACCGCCTGCACCGAGGTGTAGCGCGGGGCGTAGCCGAGCAGGCGGCGGGCCTTCTCGATGCTCATCGAGTGGCTGCGCGAGGCGTGTTGCCACGACGCGTCGCCGTGCTCGTCGGACGTCTGGTCTCGGAACTCGGCCCACGAGACGAACCGCAGCCGCGCCTCCTGACCGAAGTGCCGCGCGATCGCCTCGGCGAGCCCGCGCAGCGTGACCGCTCGCTCGCTGACGACGTGGAACGCCTCGCCGACCACCTGCGAGTGCCGCTCGGCGGCGAGCTGGAAGGCCTGCGCGACGTCGTCGGCGTGCACGTGGTGGACGGTCTCGAGCCCGAGGCCGGGCATCGCGATCTCGCGGCCGGCGGCGAGGGCCTCCCAGACGGAGAGGTCGAGGTTGCCGACCGCGTTGATCATCGGCCAGCCCGGACCGGTGATGTGCCCCGGGTGCAACACGATGCTCTGCACTCCGCCCGGGCGCCGCGACTCGCGGAGCAGCAGCTCTTCGATGGCGGCCTTCTGCGTGCCGTACTCGCCGAACGGGGTGCGCTCGGCTTCTTCGGTGATCGGCACCTCACGGGACGGGCCGTGCACCCAGACCGTGCCGCAGTGCACCAACACGGTGCCCGTGCCCTGCAGGGCGTCGACCATCTGGCGTGCCGACGCGACCGTGAAGCAGATCATGTCGATCACGACGTCGGCCCCGAGCCCGGCGATCTCGCCCGCGAAGGTGCCGTCGGCGTCGCCCGCCTCGCGGTCGAGCAGGAGGCGCGTCACGCGTGACCACGCCGCATGCTGCCGGTACGGCTCGGAGGCCCCGCGGCTGACGGCGACCACCTCGTGGCCGGCCTCGACGAGTCTCGGGACGAGGAAGCCACCGACGTGGCCGGTGGACCCGATGACGACGACCTTCACGACGCGACCCCCGACACGATCGAGAGGGCCTGGAGCGGACGGCGGGGAGGAAGAGTGGCAGCGCTGCGCACGGCATCGGAGGACATGGCCCGACGCTACCCCGCACCCCGGACACCGGTGTACCCCGCATGGGGGTCGCCCGGCGTCCCCCCAAGTGCCCACTGTGCCCGGGCCCCGTTTTCTTCACACTTCCTATGAGGAGCACAGCGGCTCGTCGGATCGCCGGGCACGGCGCTCCACGAGTCACCCCCTCCGCGCGTCCCGCCCGGTACGCGCGACCCGACGAGGAGAACCATGACCTTCACCGACCCCCGCGCCCGTGGCACCCGCCGCCGCGTGACGACCGTCTGCCTCGCGGCGTCCCTGACCCTGGGACTCGTCGCCGTGGGCTCCGGCGCCGCCGTCGCCGCGCCTCCTGCGTCCGCACCGGCCGCACCGGCCGCACCCGGCAAGCCGGGCCCCGCGCCGACACTGCCGGTCGTCGAGGGACCGGTGATGAACTACGTCGTCAACGCGACGAAGGCGAACCCGGGCGCGACCAAGCAGGTCGAGCGTGCGGTCGCCGCCTCCGGCGGCAGCGTCATCGCCGCGTACACCGATCTCGGCGTGGTCGTGGCGCAGTCGAGCAACACGAACTTCTCCGCCTCGGTGCGCGGCGACAAGGCCGTCTCGTCGGCCGGAGCCACCCGCACCGCCGCGGTCGCCGAGAGCGACCCGACCTACGGCGTCGGCACGACCGCCCCCGGCCCGGGCAAGCCCGTCAGGCCCGGCCACCCGGGCGGTCCCGGCAAGCCCGGTGGCCCCGGCGAGCCCGGTGGCCCCGGACACCCCGGCAAGCCGAAGGCCGCGACCTCGCCCGAGCAGCGACTCGAAGAGGCCACGACCGTCGTCGCCGACCCCCTCGAGGCCCAGCAGTGGGACCTCACGGCGATCAAGGCCGACCAGGCGCACCAGGTCACCGACGGCAGCCGCGACGTGCTCGTGGCCGTGCTCGACTCGGGCATCGAGGGCGACCACCCCGACCTGCAGCCGAACATCGACGTGGCCGCCTCGGCGAGCTGCCTGACCGGGACGCCTGACTCGAGCTACGCCGCTTGGCAGCCCACGACGAGCGACCACGGCACCCACGTGGCCGGCACCATCGCCGCCGCCCGCAACGGCGTCGGCATCGTCGGCGTGGCCCCCGGCGTGACGATGTCGGCCGTCAAGGTCGTCAGCGACGACGGCTTCATCTACCCCGAGGCCGCGATCTGCGGCTTCATGCAGGCCGCCGCGACCGGCGCCGACATCACGAACAACAGCTACTACGTCGACCCGTGGCAGTTCTGGTGCGGCTCGGACGTCGACCAGGCGGCCGTGCTGACCGCCGTGGACCGCGCCGTGCAGTTCACGCAGAAGAAGGGCATCGTGAACGTGGCGGCGGCCGGCAACTCGTCGATCGACCTCGCGAACAAGACGGTCGACACCGCCAGCCCGAACGACACCACGCCGGTGTCCCGGCCGATCGACTCGCGCTGCCTCGACATCCCGACCGAGCTCGACGGCGTCGTCACCGTGTCGTCGACCACCTCGGCCGGGGCGAAGTCGAGCTTCTCGAACTACGGCGAGGGCGTCATCGACGTCGCGGCTCCCGGTTCGGCGATCCTGTCGACCGTGACCGGCGGCGGCTACGGCACGAAATCGGGCACCTCGATGGCCTCGCCGCACGTCGCCGGCGTGCTGGCCCTGCTGAAGTCCACCCACCCGCGTCTCAGCGGCACGGCCCTCACCGGGTTGCTCGAGCAGCAGGCGACGGACACCCCGTGCCCCACCGGCACGACGACCTGCACGGGTACCCCGGCCGACAACGGCTGGTTCGGTGAGGGGATCGTCGACGCTCTGGCGGCCGTCACGAAGTAGCGAGCGCCACCCCGACGGGGCGTCCGACCGGCCCGAGCGGCCCGGCGGGCGTCCCGTCCTCGCGCGGACGGGGCGCCCGTTCGCCTCTAGGCTGAGCGAGTCCCAATCGGAGGTTCGATGCACACCTGGCCCGGCAACCCCTACCCCCTCGGCGCGACCTACGACGGCAGCGGCACCAACTTCGCGATCTTCAGCGAAGCCGCCAGCAAGGTCGAGTTGTGTCTGTTCGACGACGACGGCACCGAGACGAGGGTCGAGTTCACCGAGGTCGACGCCTACGTCTGGCACGCCTACCTGCCCACCGTGCAACCCGGCCAGCGCTACGGCTACCGCGTGCACGGCGAGTACGACCCCGCGAACGGCTCTCGCGCCAACCCGAACAAGCTGTTGCTCGACCCGTACGCCAAGGCCACCTGCGGCGAGATCGACTGGGACGAGGCACTGTTCGCCTACACGTTCGGCGACCCCGACTCGCGCAACGACAAGGACAGCGGCCCGCACATGATGCTGGGCGTCGTCATCAACCCGTTCTTCGACTGGCAGGGCGACCGCGCCCCCAAATACAGCTACGACGAGACCGTCATCTACGAGGCGCACGTCAAGGGCCTCACCGAGACGCACCCCGACATCCCCGAGGAAGAACGCGGCACGTACGCCGGCGTCGCGAACCCGGCGATCATCGACCACCTCAAGAAGCTCGGCATCACGACCCTCGAGCTGATGCCCGTGCACCAGTTCGTGCAGGACAACACGCTGCTCGAGAAGGGCCTCAGCAACTACTGGGGCTACAACACCATCGGGTTCTTCGCCCCGCACGCCGCCTACTCGGCCACCGGCGACATCGGCCAGCAGGTGCAGGAGTTCAAGACGATGGTGCGGGTGCTGCACGAAGCCGGCATCGAGGTCATCATCGACGTCGTCTACAACCACACGGCCGAGGGCAACCACCTGGGCCCGACCCTGTCGTTCAAGGGCATCGACAACGCCGCGTACTACCGGCTGATGGACGGCGACCAGCAGCACTACATGGACTACACGGGCACCGGCAACAGCCTCAACGTCCGTCACCCGCACTCGCTCCAGCTGATCATGGACAGCCTGCGCTACTGGGTCACCGAGATGCACGTCGACGGCTTCCGGTTCGACCTCGCCGCGTCGCTCGCCCGCGAGTTCTACGAGGTCGACCGCCTCTCGACCTTCTTCGAGCTCGTGCAGCAGGACCCGATCGTCTCGCAGGTCAAGCTGATCGCCGAGCCGTGGGACGTCGGCCCCGGTGGCTACCAGGTGGGCAACTTCCCGCCGCAGTGGACCGAGTGGAACGGAAAGTACCGCGACACCGTCCGCGACTTCTGGCGCGGCGAGCCCTCGACCCTGGGCGAGTTCGCCAGCCGCATCACGGGCTCGGCCGACCTGTACGAGCGTGACGGCCGTCGGCCGGTCGCGAGCATCAACTTCGTCACCGCCCACGACGGCTTCACGATGCGCGACCTGGTCAGCTACAACGAGAAGCGCAACGACGCCAACGGCGAGGACGGCAACGACGGCGAGAGCCACAACCGTTCGTGGAACTCGGGCGTCGAGGGCGAGACCGAGGACGGCGAGATCCGCGCCCTCCGCGAGCAGCGTCAGCGCAGCTTCCTGGCGACGCTGCTGCTCAGCCAGGGCGTGCCGATGCTGCTGCACGGTGACGAGCTCGGTCGCACCCAGGGCGGCAACAACAACACCTACGCGCAGGACAACCCGATCAGCTGGATCGACTGGCCGAACGCCGACCGCGACCTGATCGAGTTCGTCGCCGAGGTCATCAAGCTGCGGCACGACCACCCCACGTTCCGGCGTCAGCGCTACTTCAACGGCCGACCCGTGACGCGCGGCGAGGGCGAGCCCCTGCCCGACATCGTCTGGTTGACGACCGAGGGCGACGCCATGCAAGAGGGCGAGTGGAACGAGTCCTACGCCAAGGCGGTCGGCATGTTCCTCAACGGCAACGGCATCCGTGGCCGTGACGCCCGCGGCGGCCGCATCACCGACGTCAACTTCGTCCTGTACTTCAACGCCAGCGCCGAGACCGTCACGTTCGTCCTGCCGCCGGACGAGTACGCCCAGGGCTGGGAGGTCGTCGTCGACAGCACCGTGACCGCTCCCCCGCCGCCCGCGAGCGCCGCTCCCCGCACCCCGACGGCCACCCGCGCCGCCACCACCCCCCAACCGCCCTCGACCCCGCAGGCCCCCGCGGCCCTGCGGGCCGGCGACCGACTCCCCGTGGTGGGTCGCTCGCTCGTCGTCCTGCGTGCCACGGCCGAGGAAGAACTGTGACCCGACACGAACCGACCATGCACCCGCGTTCGACGTACCGACTCCAGGTGCGCGCCTCCTTCGATCTGGACGCGGCCGCCGACCTGGTGCCGTACCTGCGTGACCTCGGCGCCGACTGGGTCTACCTGTCGCCGATCCTCGCCGCCGAGCCGGGCAGCGACCACGGCTACGACGTCGTCGACCACAGTCGGGTCGACCCCGAGCGCGGCGGTGCCGAGGGCCTCGACGAGCTCTCGACGCGCGCCCACGCCGAGGGCCTCGGCGTACTGGTCGACATCGTGCCGAACCACGTCGGCGTCGCGACCCCGAAGGCGAGCGTCTGGTGGTGGGACCTCCTGACCCACGGCCGCGCGTCCCGCTACGCCGACGCGTTCGACGTCGACTGGGCCGCGGGTGCCGACAAGGTGTTGCTGCCGGTGCTCGGCGAGCCCGCCGCGACGGACGGGTCGATCGAGGGCCTCACGGTCGACGGCGACGAGTTGCACTACTACGACAACGTCTACCCGATCGCCCCGGGCACGAGCTCGCCCGGCGACGACGCCGCCACGGTGCACTCGCGCCAGCACTACGAGTTGGTTCACTGGAAGCGGGCCGACACCGACCTCAACTACCGTCGCTTCTTCGCGGTCAACACCCTCGCGGGCATCCGCGTCGAAGACAGAGGGGTCTTCGCCGAGTCGCACGCCGAGATCGGCCGTTGGTTCTCGGAGGGCCTCGTCGACGGTCTGCGGGTCGACCACCCGGACGGCCTCGCCGACCCCAAGGGCTACCTCGACCTGCTCGCCGCCCTGACCGGCGACGCGCACGTGCTCGTCGAGAAGATCCTCGAGGGCGACGAGCGCCTGCCCGAGGACTGGGCGACGGCCGGCACGACGGGTTACGACGCCCTGGCCGACCTCGACCGCCTCTTCGTCGACCCGAACGGGGCACCCGCCCTCGACGCCCTCGACGCGCGCCTGCGCCGGGCCCGCGGGGTCGACGCCGACGAGCACGCCGCCGGGGCCGACGAGACGACCGGCGACGAGCCCGTCGACTGGCACGAGATGATCCTCGGCACGAAGCGCGGCATCGCCGACGGCATCCTGGGCAGCGAGATCAACCGCCTCGCCCGGCTGATCGCCGAGGGCGGCACCGTCGACCCGTCGGTGGTGGACACGCTGGCCGAGCTGGCCGCGGCCTTCCCGGTGTACCGCAGCTACCTGCCGCAGGGTGCCGACCGGCTGACCGAGGCCGCCGCGGTCGCCACGACCCACCGCCCCGACCTCGCCGACGCCGTCGCGCGCGTCGTCGCCGTGCTGCGCGACGAGTCGCACCCCGCCTCGGTGCGCTTCCAGCAGACGAGCGGCATGGTCATGGCCAAGGGCGTCGAAGACACGGCCTTCTACCGCTACAGCCGCCTGGCGACGCTGACCGAGGTGGGTGCCGACCCGAGCGAGTTCTCGCTGACGTCCGACGAGTTCCACGCGCGTCAGCAGGTCCGCCTGGCCGAGCGCCCGTTCGGCATGACGACCCTGTCCACGCACGACACGAAGCGCAGCGCCGACGTCCGTGCCCGCGTCTCGGTGCTGGCCGAGGTCGCCACCGAGTGGGCGGCGACCCTCGAGCGTCTGCGCGAGCTCGCCCCGGTCGGCGACGGCCCGTTCGAGAACATCCTCTGGCAGACGATCGTCGGCTCGTGGCCCGCGTCGCGCGAGCGCCTGCACGCCTACGCCGAGAAGGCGTCCCGCGAGGCGAGCACGTCGACCACGTGGACCGACCGCACCGACGAGGCCGAGGCCTTCGAAGGGCGGATGCACGCCGCGGTCGACGCCGCCTTCGACGACGACGAGGTGCGTCACGAGGTCGAGCGCATCGTCGACGTCCTCCGCGCACCCGGCTACAGCAACTCGCTCGGCGTGGCGCTGATGCAGCTCACCGGCCCCGGCAGCCCCGACGTCTACCAGGGCGGCGAGCTGTGGGACTTCTCGCTCGTCGACCCCGACAACCGACGCGAGGTCGACTTCGGGCTGCGCCGGCGCCTCCTGGACGAGGTCCGCGGCGGTGCGACGCCGGCGATCGACGACACCGGAGCCGCCAAGCTCGTCGTGACGCACCACGCCCTGACGCTGCGCCGCGACCGCCCCGACCTGTTCACGCGGTACGCCGCGCTGCCGGTCTTCGGCGAGCAGGCCGCGTCGGCCGTCGCCGTCGACCGTGGCGGGGCGCTCGCGATCGCGACCCGCCTGCCCGTCGCCCTCGAGCAGGCCGGCGGCTGGGACGACACCGTCGTCCTGACCGCAGGAGGCGCGTACCGCGACGTGCTCACCGGCCGCCGGCACGAGGGCGGTCGCCTCCGCCTGGCCGACGTGCTCGACACGTACCCCGTCGCCCTGCTGATCCCCGCAGAGGACTGACCCCGTCGGGTCGCGCCGCGTCGCGCCCGACTACCGTCGCCCCCGGCGACACGTCACGACATGCCGCTCACCTCCTGATGTGAGCGGCATGTCGTGCCTTCTCGCCCCTCCCCTCCCCCGCCCCTTCCGAACCCGAGGAGACCGATGAGCGTCTACGACGTCTGGGCCCCGAACGCGACCACCGTGCACCTGCACCTCGACGGCGAGCTGCTGCCACTGGCGGCCGAGCCCGACACCGGCTGGTGGCGCGCCCCCGCCGACCTCGACCGCGGCCCGGGTCACCGCTACGGCTTCGTGCTCGACGGCGGCGACTCCCCCGAAGGCGAGACGCCGCTGCCCGACCCCCGCTCACGTCGCCAGCCCGACGGCGTGCACGGGCTCAGCGAGACCTACGACCCGAGCGCCTTCGCCTGGACGGACGACGCATGGACCGGCCGCCAGCTGGCCGGCTCGGTCGTCTACGAGCTGCACGTCGGCACCTTCACGCCCGAGGGGACGCTCGACTCCGCGATCGAGAAGCTGCCGTACCTCGTCGACCTCGGCGTCGACCTGGTCGAGCTGCTGCCGGTCAACGGCGTCAACGGCCGCTGGAACTGGGGCTACGACGGCGTCGACTGGTTCACGGTCACCGACAACTACGGCGGCCCCGAGGCCTACCAGCGCTTCGTCGACGCCGCGCACGCGGCCGGGCTCGGCGTCGTGCAGGACGTCGTCTACAACCACCTCGGCCCGTCGGGCAACTACCTGCCGCTCTTCGGCCCCTACCTGTCGAGCAAGCACGCCAACACCTGGGGCGACAACGTCAACCTCGACGACGACGGCGCCCAGGAGGTGCGCGAGTTCATCCTCGACAACACGGCCATGTGGCTCGACGACTACCACGTCGACGGTCTGCGCCTCGACGCCGTCCACGCCCTCAAGGACGACAGCGAGGTCCACCTGCTGCAAGAACTGGCCGAGCGCACCGCGGCCCTCAGCAGCCACCTGCGCCGCCCGCTCTCGCTGATCGCCGAGAGCGACCTCAACGACCCGCGTCTGATCACCCCGCGCGACGGCGGTGGCTTCGGCCCCGACCACCGCCAGGGCTACGGCCTCGACGCGCAGTGGAGCGATGACTTCCACCACGCGGTGCACGTCGCGCTGACCGGCGAGACGACGGGCTACTACGCCGACTTCGAGCCCCTCGGCGCCCTCGCCAAGGTGCTGACCAAGGGCTTCTTCCACGACGGCACCTGGTCGTCGTTCCGCGAGGCGACGCACGGGCACCCGGTCGACACCGAGCACATGCCGACCTGGCGACTGGTGGTGGCCAACCAGAACCACGACCAGATCGGCAACCGGGCGATCGGTGACCGCCTGGCGGCGACGCTCGACGACGGGCAGCTGATCATCGCCGCGACGCTCACCCTGGCCGGCCCGTACACGCCGATGCTCTTCATGGGCGAGGAGTGGGGCGCCTCGACCCCCTGGCAGTTCTTCACCTCGCACCCCGAGCACGATCTGGGCGAGGCGACGGCGAAGGGCCGCATCGAGGAGTTCGCGAAGATGGGCTGGGACGAGTCGTCCGTGCCCGACCCGCAGGAGCCCTCGACCTTCGAGAACAGCAAGCTCGACTGGTCCGAGCTCGAGACCGGCCGTCACGCGGTGCTGCTCGACGCGTACCGCCGCCTGGGCGCCCTGCGCCGCAGCGAGCCCGCGCTCACCGACCCCCGCTTCGGCGAGACCGGCGTCGAGTACGACGGCGACGCCCGCTGGCTGGTTCTGACGCGTGGCGACCTGCGGATCGCGATCAACCTCGCCGACCAGGAGGCGCGGGTCGCGGTGAGCGCCGAGACCGTCCTGTTCGCCAGCGACGAGTCGATCGTCCCGGGTGCGAGCCTGCTGCTCCCGGCGCACTCGGTCGCGATCGTCCGCTGACGCGGGCACGGACGACGCGGGCGTGGACGATGCGCGCCCGGGGCTGACCACCCCGGGCGCGCGCGTGCCGCCTCCCGGCTAGCGCGTCGACACGTCGCCGCGCACGGGACCGACCCGGTGCGAGGTGGCGCGGACGCTCGGCAGGCGACGGTGTCGCACGACCAGTTCGACGACGGCGCGGGCCCGTCGTCGCAGACCCCACAGGGTCACCTTGGTCAGCGACTCCCGGACGATCGAGCCGCTCATCTTCGAGGCGCCGTGGATGCGCTCGGTGAACGTGATCGGGGTCTCGACGACCCGCAGGCCCGCCTGGAGCGCGCGCCAGAGAAGGTCGACCTGGAAGCAGTAACCGCGTGACTCGACCCGGTCGAGGTCGATGCGGCGCAGCGCCGACGACCGGAACACCCGGAACCCGCCGGTCGTGTCGGCCACCCGGATGCCCAGGGCGCCGCGCGTGTACCAGCTTCCGCCGCGGCTGAGCAGCTTCCGACGCAGCGGCCAGTTCTCGACGGCACCGCCGGGTACCCACCGCGAGCCGAGCACGAGGTCGTTCTCGCGCAGCAGCTCGAGCATGCCGGGCAGGTACTCGGGGTGGTGCGAGCCGTCGGCGTCCATCTCGACGAGGGCGTCGTAGCCGCGCTCGAGTCCCCAGGCGAAGCCGGCCAGGTAGGCCGCGCCGAGGCCGGCCTTCGCGGTGCGGTGCATCACGTGCACACGGGGGTCGCGGTCGGCGTAGGCGTCGGCCAGCTCGCCGGTGCCGTCGGGCGAGCCGTCGTCGACGACGAGCACGTCGACCGAGGCACCGGAGGCGAGGGTGCGCCCCACGATCCAGTCGAGGTTCTCGCGCTCGTTGAAGGTCGGGATGATGACGAGGGCGTCGTTCATGGTGGGGTCCTTTCCCGTCGGGTGGGAGTCGGAGGTGTCGGGTGTCGGGTGTCGGTGTTCGGGTTGGGTCGGGTGCCGGGAGGTCAGGAGGCGCGGCGCGGCGCCCGGAGGCGGCCGCCGGTCACGAGGTCACGAGGTCCGCGAACACGATCAGGTTGTCGACGTAGTGCCCGGTGGACCGGTCGAATGTCCCGTCGCAGGTGATCAGCCGCAGGCCGGGGGTCGGGCTGGCACCGTAGACGTCGCTGGTCGGGAACGTCGCCTTCGGGGTGCGCTCGCTGCCGGTGACGCGGAAGGTCTCGACCGAGCCGGTGGACAGCGTGACCTGCACCTCGTCGCCGGGCACGAGCTTCGCCAGGTCGACGAAGACCGCAGGGCCCGAGCCCGAGTCGACGTGCCCGGCGATGACGGCCGGTCCCACCGCTCCGGGGACGACTCCGTCCTGGTACCAGCCCGCCGACTGCCACTCCTTCGGCGGGTCGAGCTCGCCCTGCGCCCCGAGCCCGAGGTCCTCGAGGCCGGAGTCGACGCCGATCGACGGGATCTGGACGCGGACGGGCGTGGCGTCCGCCGGGGGTGCGGTGTACGACGGTGCCGCCGGGTCCTGGAAGGCACCGGCCGACCCGCTGGCTGGGTCCGGCGTCGCGGTGGCCGACGACGTGGCCGCGGTCGAGGTGCCCGTGTCATCGGGCCGGTCGGCGACGGCGGCCGCGGTCACCCCGCCGGCGACGAGCACCAGGGCGGCACCGACGGCGAGGGCGGCGGCGCGATGGCCGGTCACGAAGGTCGCGAGGCTCATCCGGCCACCGCCAGGGGCGAGCACGCGCCGAGGCTCGTGCCCTCGAGCTGCAGGGCGGCCAGCGCCGCCCAGGCGGTGCCGTAGTACGTCGGGGTCGACTGCGACAGGGCGTCGGCGGTGCGCAGGTCGGCGGCGGCCCGGTCGTGCTGGCCGTCGCTGGCCTCGGCCGCCGCGCGGGCGGCGTAGGCGAGCGGGCTCTGGTCCGAGCCGACCGACTGACCGCCGAGGTCGAGCTGCATGGGCAGCTCGTCGTAACGCTGCAGCACGGAGGCCATCGACGCGGCGAGGGCCACGTCGTCCGGCTGGCACGACTCGGCGTAGCGCAGGGCGAGCCGGCCGGCGTCGTAGCTGTACTGCACGGTGCCCGACGAGCCGTCGGCGCTCGGCAGCGGGACGGTCGTGCCGTCCTGCCGCACCTGGGCCCAGTCGCTCGGCAGGGCCGTCGACGAGAGGATGTTCGTGGTCACGGCCCTCGAACCGGCCTCGAGCTCGGCCCACCGAGGGTCGCCGCTGACGGCGCCGAGCTGCGCGAAGGTGGCGGGCGAGGCATACGAGGGGTTGTACGACCACGGGCCGGGGCCCGCCGCCCACGGGCCGGGCAGCAGGATGCGGCCGACGTCGGTCGAGACCGTCATCTCGTCGAGCACGTCCGTGCCGAGGTCGACGCCCGCGGTGGTGAGGTCGGGTCGGTCGAACGTCGAGCCGGCGAGCACGAGGGCCCGGGCCGCGTCGACGTCGGCGTCGCTGGCGGGCATGTCGTCGACCACCGCGCCGTCCTTCCACTGCCAGGCGAGCAGTCCGTCGGGACGGACGAGCTCGTCCTCCGTCCAACGCCAGATGGCGTCGAACCGCTTCTCGTCGCCCACGGCGACCGCGACGAGCAGCCCGTAGGCCTGCCCTTCGCTCACGGTGTCGTCGCCCTGGTCGCGCCGGACGACGCGGCCGTCGTCGTCGACGTAGTCCGCCAGGAAGTCCTCACCGATCTCGGTGGCCGTCCGGGCCTGCGGGGTCGCGGTGCCCGCGCCGGGGGTGCCGGTCGCGTCCGCACCGCCGCCTGCCTGGTCCGTCGACGGGCCGCCGGGCCCTCCGACGACGAGGGAGGCGATGCCGGCCGTGACGGCGAGAGCCACCACGACGGCCGCTGCGAGCAGCGCCTTCGTCTTCTTCGTCATGTCGTCCTCTTCTCCTGCCCGATGGTGCCGGGCGTCGGTCGTGCGGTGGGGCGGGGAACCGAGGAGGCGCGGTGCGGTGTGGCGCTCACCGCGCCTCCTCGTCCGGCCGGGGCGTGCTCGTCGTGCCGGGTCGTGCGGGTCGTCAGACCCCGAACCAGCCGAGCACGGTGGCCCAGAGGCCCTTGGGCTCGCTCTTCTGCGGGTGCTCGGCGAGGTAGCCGCCACCCGTCTGGACGCCGCCGACGGGTGCCTGGGCGGTGGCCGCGCTGTCGACCACGGGCACGACGGTCAGGCCGCCGGTCGAGTTGTCGAGCACGAACAGGGTGTTGGTGCTGCCGGCCGTGAGGTCGACGTCGCTCGTGCCGGTGACCTTCTGACCGGTCAGGTCGAGGGTCCACGGGCCGGCCGCGACCTGGGCGTAGCCGCTCGCGCTGCCGAAGGGCGCCTTCTCGGCGATGGTGGTGCCCGTGCTGGTCGCGACGGTGACGGTCTTGCTCACGTTCGCGGCCTGCACGAGACGGACCTTGGCCTGGCCGTCGGCGGGCGGCGTCAGGTCGTCCTTGAAGACCCGCGTCTCGAGGTCGTCGTTCGGGCCGTACGCGACGGCCGTGATCGGCTGGCCGCTCGCCACCGTGACGTTGGCCGTGATGACGGGCTTCGCGCTGGCGGGAGCGTCGGCCGCGGTCATCGCGACCACGTAGGTGCCGGCGGCCAGCGCCTGGTAGGGGCTGACCTGACCGTAGGTGACGTCGTCGAGGTCCATGACGACCTGCCCGCCCTTGAGCGAGGTCAGGGTCACGTCGACGGCCTTCGTGTCGGGCGAGAGGTGGCCGACGCGCACCCAGCCGTCGCCGTCGGCGGCGTGCGCGGGTGACGTGCCCACGAGGGCGCCGGCGAGGGCGACCCCGGTGGCGGCGGTGAGGGCGAGCACCGTCGCGAGACGGCGGCGCCGGGTCGGGACGGCGGTGACGGCGGCGGGGGCGCCGGTGGTGCGTGAGAGGGAAGCCACGGAGGCTGGTCCTTTCCGGTCGGGTGTCCCACCCGGGACGGGTGGGACGCGGTGAGGAGGTGCCGGTGCCCGCCCGAGGATGGGCACCGGCGTGGCGATCAGTTCGAGAGGACGCCGGTCGGGGCGACGGCCGAGAAGGTGACGCGGAGGCCGTCACCCGAGGGGACGACCGACTCGGGGACGTAGACGCTGCCCAGACCCTCGAGCGTCGCCTGCAGCTCGTCGACGGACTGACCGCCCTGCGGGGTGACGTCGAACTGCCGGAACAGGGCGTCCTGCTCGCCCGGCAGGGCCTCGGGATCGGCGACCGAGATCGGCCCCAGGGCGGCGAGCTGGCCGAGCACGATGATCGCGCGCGGATCGACCCGGCCGTCCGAGAGCGCCGACGACAGGGTGGACGAGATCTGCAGGTTCGGGTTCTGGGCGAGTTCGGCCCCGGCCTGCGCGCGGGCCGACGCGGCGTCGTCCGCTTCGGTCTGCGCCTGGGCGGCGCCCTGGCTGTCGATCTGCCGGACGTTGACCTGCTGGTCGCCGTCGCCGAACGAGGCGATGACGGTCGAGTTCGCGAGGGCCTCGCGGATCTCGGGCGAGGTGGGCCCCGAGGTGCGGACCGACTCGGTCTCGAACAGGTAGTCCGAGTCACGCCAGCCGTTCGGCGACTGCGCCTGGACGGCACCGTCGGTGTCGATCTTGTAGAACCAGATCACGTTGTCGCGGGAGAAGCCGGCCTTGACCAGGTCGACCCACACGGCGTCGTCCACCAGCAGGCGGCTGTCCTTCGGCACGTTCGTCTCGACCCAGCTCTCGGCGTTGCGCATGGGCGCGTCGAGGTCGGCGTCGAGGAAGCCGCGCAACTGCACGGCCCAGAGCGGGACGATCGCGACGACGGCCGCGAGGGTGAGGGCGAGCCAGGCGACCGAGCCGGTGCGGGTGGCCGCGGTCGAGAGCGCGCCGGCCCGGCGGGCACGGAACGCCTTGACGGCGTGGTCCGTGACGGCCGCGACGAGCAGCGCCGCGAACGGCAGCAGCATGATCACGTAGGGCACCGGCAGGTAGCCGCCGGGGCGGAACATGAACGCGATCAGGAAGACCATCATCACGCCCAGCGGACGCACCTTCTTGATGAAGACCGCGACGATCGAGGCGAGCGTGCCGAGCACGATGAGCACCTGGTCGAGCTGCCACCACTGCGACACCGTGGCGAAGAACAGGCTGCCGGTGTCGAAGACCGAGCCGCTGGCCTCGCGGGTCGCGAGCTGGAACTGGATGCCCTCGAGCAGGCTCACCCGGCCGGCGCCGGGCAGCAGTTCGCCCTTCACCGCGGCGAGCGCGACGTAGCCGAGGCCGACGAGCACGAGCAGGCTGCCCGCGATCGACAAGGTGTACCGACGGGTCGAGGTGTCGGCCCCGCGCCACATCATCCAGGCCAGGAAGGGCAGCGCGAGCAGGTAGGTCTCCTTCGAGAGCACCGCGATGCCGAACGACAGCGAGGCCGCAGCGAATCCGGCGAGCTGGTACCGCTTGCTCAGGGCGAAGACGAACGCGGCGAGCAACCACGGGGTGGCGACGTTGTCGAGGTAGACCGTGCGGTGGAACTGCAGGGCCAGTGGCGACACGGCGAACACGAGACCGGCCACGGCGGCCGCGGGACGACTGAGCCCGAGCTTGCGGCCGAGCAGCCAGACGAGCGCGACCGAGACGGCCGTGAAGAAGAGCATCGCTTCACGAGCCGCGAGCACGGCGACGTCGTAGCGGGAGAAGGCACCGGTCAAGGCAGTGTAGGCCGAGATCTGCAGCCAGCCGACGGGTGGGTGGTCGTACCAGTAGGTGTAGTGGGTGATCTCGCCGAGGTTCTGGATCGCCCAGGCCTGGGCGGCGTAGGTCCCTTCGTCGTCGATGCGCTGAGGCGAGCCGTCCATGTTGAACGCCATGACGACGGCGGCGATCGCGAGCACGGGCAGCAGCCACGCGAGGCTCGCGCCGTGCCGACGCAACCACGACGCGGGTTCGGAGCGCCGCGGGTCCTTGGTGGGGACCACGGGGGTGCCCGGGCCGTTCGACACGGTGGTGTCGGCCGCGCGGGGGCGGTTCAGCGTGCTGGTCATCGGTCACCTCCGGTCATGGCCAGGGCGGGCTCCTGCTGGGAGGCGCGGGGCGCCTCCTGCGGTTCGGTCGCGACCTCGTCGCGGTGCGCTCCCGTGTGCTCGGTCTTCTCCCACGCGTTGAGGCCCTTCAGCTGGCGGAAGACCGCCCGGACCGCGGCCAGCGCGAGGAAGATCTGGTACGGCAGCAGGCCCCAGACGAGACGGAAGTAGTCCCGGGCCCGGACCTTCTGCCCGTAGACCCGGCCGAACTCGCGCAGACCGGTGAACTCGACGGCCAGCAGCACGA
Organism: Frigoribacterium sp. AP1; assembly: GCF_056680555.1. Lineage (NCBI taxonomy): Bacteria > Bacillati > Actinomycetota > Actinomycetes > Micrococcales > Microbacteriaceae > Frigoribacterium > Frigoribacterium sp. AP1. Next base: position 2,406,590 of record NZ_CM155288.1, on the reverse strand, counting down.
GCGTCGGAGCCAGGGGCACGAACGAGACGAGTGCGATGGCGGTCGGCACCTTGGTGGTCAGGATCAGGATGATCGAGACGGGGATCAGCAGACCGGTGGCGGCCTGGATGAACGGCATGGTCAGCAGGTAGCGGGCCATGAGGCGCTGGCGCAGACGGGGCAGCTTCTTCCACTCGCCCTTGCCGTACACCTGCATGAAGCCCTGGTTCCAGCGGGTGCGCTGCTTGAGCAGCGAGACGAAGGTGCCGGGGGTCTCCTCGCGGGTGACGACCTCGGGGCTGTAGGCCACGACGACCTTGGCGCCGGCGCTCGAGAGGCGGACCCCGAGCTCGCAGTCCTCGGCGAGGCACTCGGCGTCCCAGCCCTCGGACCAGTCGAGCCAGTCCTTGCGCACGAAGACGGTGTTGCCGCCGAGCGGGATGAACTTCTCCTTGGCGTGGAAGTGCAGGCGGGACCGGAACCAGAAGTAGTACTCGAGCACGTTGCGGAGGCTCCACCAGCTGCTCTGGAAGTTCATCAGCTGGACGCCGCCCTGCACCACGTCGGCGTCGGTCTCGGTGAACCGCGAGTCGACGAGCGTCAGCAGGCGCGGGTGGACCTCGTCCTCGGCGTCGAACACGCCGACGATCTCCCCGCGCGACGACTGCAGCGCCAGGTTCAGCGCCTTGGGCTTGTTCTTCGGCACGCTCGAGTCGACGACCACGCGGATGAGCTCGGGGTGACGGGCCGCGGCCTCGCGGGCGACCCGCTCGGTGCCGGGGTCGTCGTGGCCCACGATGGCGATGATCTCGAAGTCCGGGTGGTCCTGCTGGGCGAGACGGTCGAGGGTCTGGCCCATGACCTCCTCCTCGTGTCGGCCGGGGACGAGCAGGGTGAACGAATGGGCGGCGTCGAGCGGGTTCTCGCTGAACTGGCTGTCGTCGAGGTTGTCCTTCGACCGCCAGGCGTGGAGCATCCACCAGAGGGTCGACACGGCGACGGCGGTCAGCAGGATCGTCACGACGATCAGGGACGAGTAGCCGATCCATTCGAGGGGCGACCAGTCGGGCAACTGGAAGCCGATCATGGACTCGGCGGCACCGGTCGAGCCACGGTTCGGGACGAACTGGGACGGGTCGGCGGGTGCTTGCGGGGTGAGCAGCGGCGCGGGTTCGCCTGCCGCGAGATGTGATGTCGGGATCTGGGTCGGGTCAGTCGACACAGGATCACTCTCCAGTCAGTGGGTCGGGTGCAGGTGGGTCTGCGTGGTGTTCTGTCGGGTGGTTTCGTCGGTCGGCCGGGAGCCGGTGACGGTGGCGAACGCGGCCGACGCGTCGGGGGTGTCGGCCGGGGTGGTGACCGCGGACGAGCCGCGGAAGACGAGGTGGCGGTAGGCCACGTACCGGAAGGCCGTCCCGAGCACGAGGCCGACGCCGTTGGCCGCGACGTTGTCGGCGAGCTGGCTGGTGAAGCCGAGCAGGTAGTGCGAGACGAACAGGCAGGCCGAGGCGATCAGCAGGCCGCCCACGTTCACGAGGCCGAAGGTGACGGCCTCGCGGACGACGGCCTGGTTGCGGCCCTCACGGAAGGTGAGGTAGCGGTTGCCGAGCCAGGCGACCGCCGTCGCGACGATCACCGAGACGACCTTGGCGCCGATGGGCTTGTCGTCGAGCAGGGTGGCGCGCAGCAGGTTGTACACGCCGACGTCGACGACGAAGGCGATCCCGCCCACGGCGCCGAAGGTCGCGAGCTCCTTCACCCGGGCGACGAGGCGCAGGGATGGTGTCGGGTTCGTCGAGGCGGCACGGGCGGGACGTGCCCCCTGAACGGGGTACTCGGGTTCGGGCATGACACCGGTTCGGGGGGGATCACGGAATCGGTTTGGTCGGGGTACGCACATCAGGGCCAACTGCCAGAGAGCCGACATCTGCCGTTCATCCGAGGGCGGGTCCGTCGACCCCGACGGGTCGACCGCCGCGGATCGGGTCGCCCGACGCGGACGGACCCTCGACCCTCGGCCGCACGGTCGCGAGCTCCGCCCCGACCGCCGCCGCGACGGCGACGAGGGTGACCAGCCGGTCGGGCACCGAACCGACGACGACCAGGAGGCGCTCCCGCCCCGTCGCCCGCCGCCCCTGTTCCGCGGCCGCCTCCGTCGTGCCCCCGACGTCCAGGAGCTGCGAGAGCATCCAGGGCAGCACCGGCACCGCCGCGAGCGCGATCACGGGGGCGGGCGCGCCGACCAGGACCGTCGACACGAGTGCCGAGGCCGTCACGATCGTCACGCCGGCGTCCAGCAGCGGCTCGGTGAGCACACCGAGGGCACGGCGACGCACCCTCGGCCTGAGCCGACGCCAGTCCCCGTGGCCGAGCACCTGCAGGCAACCCCGGACCCACGACGACCGGGCACGGGCCAGGTCGCGCAGCCCGCCCGGCGAACGCTCGACGGTGGTCGTCTCGGGTGAGGTCGCGACGACGACGCGGGCCCCGGCCACCGTCATGCGGACGCCGAGGTCCAGGCCCGCCTCGACACAGGTCGCATCCCAGCCCCCCGACCACGCGAGCCAGGAGTGACGCACGAAGAGCGTGCTGTCCGACAGCGGCACGAAGCCGGCCCGACCGTGGGAGCGGACCACCGACCGGGACCACCACCACCGGTCGACGGCCGACCGGGGCGCCCACCAGGGCGCCGCCTCGAGTGCCGGCCGACTGGCGTGCTGGACCGCGTCGGCGTCGGTGCGGGTCAGGACCGAGTCGACGAGGGCGAAGAGCCGTGGGTGGGGGCGGTCGCCCGCCGCGAAGACCCCGACCACGCCGTCGCCGACCTCGGCGAGCGCCTCGACGAGCGACGAGGCGACCCCGGGCGGACGTCCGGCGCGCGGCCCCGCTCGGACGACCTGGACACGCCCGGGGTGCCGCCGCACGGCGGAGGACGCGACGTCGAGCGTCAGCGTGTCGTCCGGATCGACGGCGACGAGGACGCGCACGTGGGGGTGCTGCTGCCTCGCCAGCAGGTCGAGGGTGACGGCCAGACCGGCCGGGCCACGCGCCGGCACCAGCGCGGTGAAGGCGTGCGCCGGGGGCAGCACCGGGCCGTCGAGGTCGCGGTGGCCGAGTTCCTCCTGCTCGCGGACGAGGTGGAGCCTGTGCACGATGCGACGGATCGAGACCAGCAGGACCAGGGCGACGAGCACGGCGAGCAGCAGGAAACCGGCCCACTGCAGGCTCGACCAGTCGGCCCACGGCAGGGCGGCCGAGGCGTCCTCCACCGGGCCGGAGGGCAGGCCGCCTCGGTTGGGCACGAACGGCGTGGGCGTCGCGGGCAGCGTCGGCGTGAGGACGGGGCCGGGCGCCGCGAGGGGCGGGGCGGAGGTCACGGTGGTGCTCCAGTCGGGTCGGGTCAGCGGGAGCTCCGGACGCCCGCCCCCGGGTGGGACCGCGGCGTCCGACGGATCGTGTCCCCCAGCCGGGGGACACGATCTGATGAATCGTCACTGTACGCCTTTCGAGTCGACCGCACCCCCCTTCGCTGCGCCCGCCGCGACGCGTAGCGTGGGGTCATGGAATTCAGACACCTCGGCGACAGCGGACTCAAGATCTCGGAGATCACCTACGGCAACTGGCTGACGCACGCGTCCCAGGTCGAGAACGACGTGGCGACGCAGTGCGTCCGCGCGGCCCTCGACGCCGGCATCTCCACCTTCGACACAGCCGACGCCTACGCGAACACGGCGGCCGAACAGGTGCTCGGCGACGCCCTCAAGGGCGAGCGTCGCGAAAGCCTCGAGATCTTCACGAAGGTCTACTGGCCCACCGGCCCCCGCGGACACAACGACGTCGGCCTCAGCCGCAAGCACGTGCTCGAGTCGATCGACGGGTCGCTCCGTCGCCTCGGCACCGACTACGTCGACCTCTACCAGGCCCACCGCTACGACCACGAGACCCCGCTCGAAGAGACCATGCAGGCCTTCGCCGACGTGGTCCGTGCCGGCAAGGCGCTCTACATCGGCGTCAGCGAGTGGACGGCCGAGCAGATCCGCGCCGGCCACGAGCTCGCGGTCGAGCACGGTGTGCAGCTGATCTCGAACCAGCCGCAGTACTCGATGCTCTGGCGCGTCATCGAGTCCGACGTCGTGCCGGCGAGCAAGCAGCACGGCCTCGGCCAGATCGTCTGGTCGCCCGTCGCCCAGGGTGTCCTGACCGGCAAGTACAAGCCGGGTGCCGAGCTGCCCGCGGGCAGCCGCGCGACCGACGACAAGGGAGGCGCGGACACCATCAAGCGCTTCCTCACCGACGAGGTGCTCACCGGCGTCGCGAAGCTCGAGCCGATCGCCGCCGACCTCGGCCTCTCGATGGCCCAGCTGGCCATCGCGTGGGTGCTCCAGAACGACAACGTGGCGTCCGCGATCATCGGGGCCTCGCGCCCCGAGCAGGTGGCCGACAACGTCAAGGCGGCGGGTGTGGTGCTGCCGGCCGACGTCATGTCCCGCATCGACGAGGCGCTCGGCGACCTCGCGGAGAAGGACCCCGGCAAGACGGTCTCGCCCGAGCGTCGCCCGGCGTGACCCCGCGGCCGGCCCGACCTCGGACGGGCCGGCCGACACCCCCTCGACATCTTCCGGACACCCCGGGAATGTTGTCCGGCTGGATGCGCTTGCATATACTCGTACCAGCTTCGATGACACGTCATCGACCTCGACCTCACAGATTCAGGAGAACACCATGACCATCACCGCAGAGAAGATCCCCGCCGGCACCTGGAACCTCGACCCCACGCACAGCGAGGTATCGTTCAGCGTCCGCCACCTGGCCATCAGCAAGGTCAAGGGCTCGTTCGAGTCCTTCGACGCCTCGCTCGTCACGGCCGAGGACCACACCGCCTCGAAGGTCACCGCCTCGATCGACGTGGCCTCGGTCAACACCAACCAGAAGGACCGCGACGGTCACCTGCAGACCGGCGACTTCTTCCTCGCCGAAGAGCACCCCAAGATGACCTTCGTGTCGACCAGCATCGAGGAGAAGGGCGACGACGCGTTCCTCGTGCACGGCGACCTGACCCTGCGCGGCGTCACCAAGCCCGTCACCCTGAAGAGCGAGTTCGGCGGCCTCGTCGTCGACGGCTACGGCCAGACCAAGCTCGGCTTCTCGGCGACCACCAAGATCGACCGCACCGAGTTCGGCGTCACCTGGAACGCGGCCCTCGAGGCCGGCGGCTTCACCCTCGGCAACGACGTCACCGTCACGCTCGAGATCCAGTTCACGCTCGCCGCGTAGGCAGCAGCGTCCCGAAGGGCCCGCTCTCGCATCGCGAGGGCGGGCCCTTCCGCGTCACCGCGCGAGCACTCGACGCAGCACCGCGCGCTCCCCCAGCGTCCAGGCCGCGCTCGTCACGAGGTAGAGAGCGGCGGCGAGCGGCGCGAACGCCGCGAACAGCACGCTGACGAACGGCAACCACCGCAGCACGCCCGCCATGCCGGGGAGCGCCTCCTGCCCCTGCCCCTGCCCCTGCCCCGCCGTCGGGCCGGCCGCCGATCCGGTGAAGCGCACCGTGGCGCGCCGGCTCAGCTCGACGACGATCGCGAGCAGGACGAGCAGCACCAGGTACGGCCAGACCGCCGCGAGCCCCGTCCCGAGCGTGACGAACAGGTTCGCCCCGAGCGCCGCACCGCCGAGCGTGTGCGTCAGCAAGGTGTTGGCGTGACCGGCGATCTCGGAGTGCGTGAACAGCGAGTAGACCGCGGTGAGCACGGGGGCCTGCGCGAGCGTCGGCAGGCAGCCGGCCAGCGGCGACACCTTCTCCGAGGCGTAGAGCGCCATGAGCGCCTTGCTCCGGGCCTCGGGGTCGGTGATCCGGCGCTGGAGGTCGGCGATCGCCGGGGCGAGTCGACGGCGGGCGATCTCGGCGCGCACCTGCGAGACGCCCACCGGCACGAGCACGAGGCGGACGAGCAGGGTGAGCAGCACGATGCCGACGGCGGAGGCCGACGCCCCGACCACGGGTTCGACGAGCACGCCGAGGGTGGTGACGAGCGACTGCAGACCGCCGAGGACGACGGCGATCGGGGGGAAGGTGGACAGGTCCATGAGGGCTCCTCGGTCAGAGAGACGGTGGGTGTCTTCTGGCCGCCGGGTGCGTCGGATCGACGCGGATCTCGGATCGACGCGGGCGCGGGTGCGCTCAGGCGGCCGGGACGGCCCGCCCGGGAGCCCGGGACCGCACGTGCCCACGGGCGTCGGGGTCGCGTCGCCAGACGAGGAGGCGCGTGCCGGCTTCTTCGCGGAGCGTCACCTCGGGCACCGCCCCGGCCAGCCCGCAGAGCGTGAGCACGACACGGGCGACGCCGAGCGCGACCGCCGCGGTGGCGGCGCCGAGCAGGCCGACGAGCACGACCGCCGACAGCGGCGCCCCGCCGGACGAGAGCACGGCCTCCACGAACGCCGCGAGGGGCGCCAGCATCGAGAGGCCGAGGGTCATGCCGACGACCCTAGCCGACGGTCCTACCATCGGGGCAGTGCTCTCGGGAACACCGTGCCGTCCCGCGCGGTTGACGCCGAGAGCCACCGCCCCACCCCGAGAGGACTCCCGATGACCGTCGACTGGATCACCCTGCAGAAGACCGCCCACGACGAGTTCGCCCGCCGCGTCGAGGCCGTGGCCGACTGGGACGCGCCGACGCCCGACACCGAGTGGAAGGTGCGCGACCTCGTACGGCACGTGACGCGCGAGCAGCAGTGGGTGCCGCTGCTGCTCGAGGGCGGCGACCCCGCCGAGGCCGAGAACTCGATCGAGCCGCTCGGCGACGACCTCGTCGAGGCCTGGCACCGGTGGTCGAGTGCGGCCACCGCCGCCTGGAGCGAGGCCGACCCCCATGCCGAGGTACGGCTGAGCGCCGACGTGGTGCCCGTGCACGAGTACCTCGCCGAGCAGGTCGCCGACGTCACGATCCACACCTGGGACCTCGCCCGTGCCGTGGGCACCGACGAAGAACTCGACGACGCGCTGGTCGAGGCCGTCTGGGGTGTGTTCGCGCCGCAGAAGGACGCGCTCGAGGCCTCCGGCCTGTTCGCCTCGCCCGTCCCGGTCGACGACGACGCCCCGCTGCGCATCCGCCTGCTCGCCCTCACCGGGCGCGACGCCCGCTGAGGTGGCGCGGGCCCACCGTCCCGGCGCGGGCCCGACCGGGGGCGTCTCCGGGGACGCGACCCGCGCCTCCCGGGGGTTCATCACCCGGCCCTGCCAAGGTGGTGGCATGACCGCCCCGATCGATCGCCCGTGGCTGCACAGCTACGCCCCCGACGTCCCCGCCGACATCGAGCCCGTGACGGGCAGCCTCGTCGACCTCATCGACGACGCCGTGTCGACGTACCGGCAGAAGCCCGCCCTCGAGTTCTTCGGCCGCGAGACCAGCTACCGCGACCTGGGCGACCAGGTCGCGCGCGCGGCCGAGGGCCTCAGGAGGCTCGGCGTGGGTCGCGGCGACCGGGTCGCCTTGATCCTGCCCAACAGCCCGCAGCACGTGGTGGCGTTCTACGCCGTGCTGCGCCTGGGCGCCGTCGTGGTCGAGCACAACCCGCTCTACACCGACCGCGAGCTGCGCCACCTCTTCGAGGACCACGGCGCCACGATCGCCATCGCGTGGGACAAGCTGGTCGACCGGTTGCGAGCCCTCCCCGCCGACATCGGCTTCTCGACCGTCGTCTCGGTCGACGTGACGAAGGGCATGCCACTCGGCACGCGCCTCGCCCTCAAGCTGCCGGTGCCCGCCGCCAAGAAGAGCCGGGCGGCCCTGACCGACGGCGCCGAGGGCGACGTCACCTGGCAGGGCCTGCTGTCGAACCGTCCGCTGCGCAAGAAGCACCCGCGCCCCGACGTCGACGACATCGCCCTGCTGCAGTACACCAGCGGCACCACGGGGTCGCCGAAGGGCGCGATCCTGACGCACCGCAACCTCCGCAGCAACGCCGCGCAGGGCCGCGCCTGGGTGCCCGGCCTGGTCGACGGCGACGAGACGGTCTACGGCGTGCTGCCGTTCTTCCACGCCTACGGCCTCACGCTCTGCCTCACCTTCGCGATGAGCATCGGAGCACGTCTCGTCCTCTTCCCGAAGTTCGACGTCGACCTCGTGCTCAAGGCCGCGAAGAAGCACCCGCCGACCTTCCTGCCGGCCGTGCCCCCGATCTACCAGCGCCTGGCCGACGCGGCCCGCGAGCGCGGGGTCGACCTGTCGTCGGCTCGCTTCGCCATCTCGGGCGCGATGAACCTGCCCACGGCGGTCGTCCAGGCCTGGGAGGGCGTCACGGGCGGCATGCTCGTCGAGGGCTTCGGCCTGACCGAGACCTCGCCGGTGGCCCTGGGAAACCCGATCGGCCCGACCCGCCGCGTGGGCACCGTCGGCGTGCCGTTCCCGTCGACCGAGGCGATGGTCGTCGACCGCGACGACCCCGACCCGAGCCGCCCGGTGGTCGCCGGGGCCGCGGGTGAACTGCTGCTTCGGGGGCCGCAGGTCTTCCGCGGGTACTGGAACCGCCCCGACGAGACCGCCGAGGCCTTCCTCGAGGGCGGCTGGTTCCGCACCGGCGACATCGTCACCATGAGTGCCGACGGCTACGTCACGATCGTCGACCGCATCAAAGAGCTCATCGTGACGGGCGGCTTCAACGTCGCCCCCTCCGAGGTCGAGGAGGCCGTGCGGAACGCCCCCGGCGTGGCCGAGGTGGCCGTCGTCGGCCTGCCGCGGTCGGGCGGTGGCGAGGACGTCGTGGCGGCGGTGGTGCTCGAACCGGGCGCCTCGTTCGACGCCGAGGCCATCCGCGACGCGTCACGCGGCCAACTGGCGGCCTACAAGGTGCCGCGTCGGGTCGTGCAGCTCGACGAGTTGCCGAAGTCGCTGATCGGCAAGGTGCTGCGGCGCGAGGTGCGCGACCGGCTCATCGCCGCGGGCTGAGCCCCGGGGCAGGTCCTGCCGGCGGGGTCAGAGCCGCTGCCACCGCTCGATCGGCCAGCTGATCACGAAGGCCCGCCCGATCACGTCGTCCACGGGCACGAAGCCCGCGTAGGGCCCGCTCTGGTGGGCGCGCGAATCCGCCGAATGGTCACGGTTGTCGCCGAGCACCCAGAGCGCCCCCTCGGGCACGGCCACGTCGAAGTCGGTCGCCGAGGCCCGGTGGCCGCCCTCGGTGAGGGTCAGGTACGGCTCGTCCAGCGGTTCGCCGTTCACGAGCACGTGCCCGTCCGCGTCGCAGCAGCTGACGTGGTCGCCCGGCAGCCCGATGACGCGCTTGACCAGGTCCTGCCCGGCGTCGTCGCCGTAGCCGAGCCACCCGCCCGGGTCCTCGAAGACGACGATGTCGCCGCGGTGCAGCGGCATCGGGCCGGGGGCGAGCTCGTTGACGATGATGCGGTCGCCGATCATGAGCGTCTGCTCCATCGACCCCGACGGGATCGAGAAGCTGCGCACGAGGAAGGTGCGGACGCCCCACGACAACAACAGCCCGACCAGCACGATGGCCAGCAGCTCGAGCAGCCACCGCGCCGTCGAGTGCCGTCCCGTCGAACCCCGACGAGCCGAGGAGGCGCGGGTCGCCTCGCCCTCGTCGGTCGCGTCGGCGAGGGGGCTGGTGTCGGTCACCGGCTCATCCTGCCAGCGGGCGCCCGGCCCCGCCCTCCCCGGTCAGGGGGCCGTACGGTCGCGGCCGCCCGGAGTCGAGCCACGCGTCAGGCGGCCGTCCACCCGATGCGGTCGAGCCGTGCCAGGGCGTGTTCCTCGGCGACGGGTCGCTTGCCGAGGACTCCCCCGACGCCGGCGAGCATGGCCTGGGCCGGCGCCCGGGTCGGCAGGTCGATCGGCCCGACGTGCGGCGCGCGCAGCCCGAGCAGCTCGCGGAAGCGCGGCTGCAGCGTGCCGACCGCGCCGTTGAAGAGGACGGGGTAGCCGACCTTGAGCGCGGGGAAGAGGGGCGGACGTTTGATGAACTTCACGACGTCGTCGGTCCGGGCCGTGCGTTCGAGCACGCCTCGACGGTCGAAGTCCATGAGCTGCTGCTGCATCTCGGCGACGCTGCGCGGCGGGTTCGGCACGCCCATCAGCTCGCCGGCCGTCGCCCACTCGCGGACGTAGGCGTCGGGCCCACCCGGGATCGGCTCGCGGCCCCACTCCAGGTAGGCGGCGAGGAACGAGTCGGCGAAGGCCATGTGCACCCAGCTGAGCAGTTCCGGGTCGTTGGCGGCGTAGTCGTGGCTCACGCCGTTCCGGTCGTCGTACGTGCCGACGACCTTGGTGTGCAGACGCGACACCCAGTTCGACGCGTGGGTGGCGGCCTCGCGGCTGCCGTACGAGACGGTGTAGATCCAGCGGATGGTGCCGGCCAGGCGACCGAGCGGGTCCTCGCGGAAGCGCGAGTGGTCGTGCACGCCGGCGAGCGCCCCCGGGTGCAGAGCCTGGACGAGCAGGGCCCGCACGCCGGCGGGGATGGTCGACATGGCACCGTGCACGGCCCACACCGCCGAGCCCGGCAGGAAGAACCCCTCGTCGTCGCCCTTCTCGAGGTCGGTGACCCACTCGGGCGTGCCGGTGTACTGCCCGTTGAAGGTGTACTGCAGGCGGGCGCGGAGCGGTTCGGTCAGAGCGGGCATGCCTCGATCATGCGCCGCGGTGGCTGGGTGATCCCGACGCCTTCTCGCGTCGGCGAATCCCGAGTCGTTCCGACACTTGACATGTTTGTCGAACACGAGAAGTATCGGTCACGTCGTCCAGCCGGGCGACGATCGAGTCGAAGGAGATTCCATGAAGATCACGCGACGCCGCTCTCTCGGCACCGTCGTCCTCGCCACCGCGCTCGCCTTCGGCGGTGCCGTCGCCACGAGCGTCCCGGCCCAGGCCGCCGGGTCCGGCACAGCGTCCGTGTCCCTCGTCGAGGCCAGCGCCTCCACGACGACATCCGGCGGAACTCAGGGTCGCTCGTACGCGCAGCACGGATGCGCGTCGTTCTTGTCGGGCTGGGCCTCGTCGAGCACGTGGGCGAAAGCGAGCTGCGGCCTGAGTTCCGGTGAGGCCTGGTACCAGTTCCGCTGATCCACTCCGGGAGGGCGGGTCCGGACGCCCGCCCTCCCCTCACCCACCTGTCATCCGGATCGAGAGGTCTCATGTCGCGCACACGAACGCTCAGCGCCATCTTCATCGCCACCCTGCTCCTCGCCGGTTGTTCGACGACGTCGAGCACCTACGACGACGGAAAGGGCGACGAGAAGATGGCGGGAAGTCTGATCGAGATGTTCGAACGCCAACTCCAGCAAGAACAGGACCCGTTCGTCATCGAGGTCCTGGAACGTGCCGTCACGACGGGCAGCATCCCTCAAGCTGACTACGACGCCGCCTTCGACCTCTACACACGGTGCATGAAGGACGTCGGCTATGCCGACGAAGAGCATGCCCGCAACAAGAACGGCACGATGAAGATCACCCCACCCGACGGTCTCTCGACTCGAGACGACGTCGAGGAGTACATGGAGGCGGGCAAGGAGTGTTCGGCACAGCTGGCACCCATCGAGTCGCTGTTCTCCGTCCAGCAGAGCAACCCGGACCTCATCGCGGATCCCCTCACCGTGGCCACGCGCTGTCTGGCCGAGCTCGGTGTCACGGAAGAGGGCTATGACGAGGCAGCACTGAAGTCCGACCTCGAGAGCGACGAGCCGTTCCCGTTCGACGCGGACTCACCCGAGGCCCAGGACTGCTTCACCCGGGTCGGTTTCGCCGTCGGGTCCGGGCAGAGGTGAAGGCACACGTCGTCGCCGTCGCGGCGGTGTGCGGGGTCGCGCTCGTCGCGGCGGGGGCCTGCCTCGCGGTCGGGCTGGCCCCCGTCGAACCGCCGTCGGTGCTCGCCACCGCGACGCCCGGCGACACGGCGCCGGCGACACACAGCTCGTTCGACGACGGTCGCAAGGTGCAGGTCTCGTTCGTGAGCGGCGATCCCGTCGGCGTGACGAGCCCGGTCGGCGGGGTCCTCACCCGACGCCCCTGCACACCGGGCGGCAGCCTCGACTCGGGCACGGTCGTGGCCCATGTCGACGAACGGCCGCTGCTCGGCCTGAACACGAGCGTGCCGCTCTACCGCGACCTGCAGCTCGGCGACCGCGGCGCCGACGTCCGCGCCCTCCAAGACGAACTGACGAGGCTCGGACACCCCGTCGGCAGCGACGGCCGTCTCGGCGCCGGCACCGCCCGCGCCGTGGCGGCACTGCTCAAGACAGTCGGCATCACCCGTCCTGACGCGCCCCTCGTCCTCCCTCTCGACCAGGTCGTCCGCCTCCCCCGCGTCACGACACCCGTCACCAGCTGCGCCGACCTCGGCTCCGTCGTCGGACCCGGCGACGAACTCGCGTCCGCACCCGCGACGGTGAGCGCCGTCCGGCTCTCGTCGGTGCCGGCCGACCTCGCTCCAGGGGCGAGGGACCTCTCCGTGCTCGGTGCCACGGGCCCGATGACCGACGAGTCCGGCAGCACCGACCCCGCCTTCATCGCCGCTCTCGCGGGTGCCGAGGGTTTCGACGACCTCGTCGCGACAGCGGACGACGCCATCCCCGCCACCCTCGTGCTGCGCGAGCCGATCCCGGTCCTCCAGGTCCCCGCCGCCTCCGTCAGAACGGGCGACGCTCCCGGGACGGGATGCCTCGCCCTGCCGGGCGGCACCGTCCCGGTCGACATCGTGGGCGCGACCCTCGGCGCCTCCCTCGTCCGACTGCCCGAGGGCACTGAGCCACCGACGGAGGTGAGCCTCCGTGTCGACGACCGCCGCGCCTCCTGCGGGTGACGGGGCTCCACGGCCGTCGGTCACGGCGGACCGGATCGCCGTCCGACACGGCCGGGGGCCCGAGCTCTTCCGCGACCTCAGCTTCCGCCTCGCCCCCGGCGAGGTCGTCGCCGTCTGCGGCCCCTCGGGCTGCGGCAAGTCGTCGCTGCTCTCGGTGCTGGCCGGCACGCTGACCCCCGCGGCCGGCAGCGTCGACCTGACCGGCGTCGCCCGCACGGGCTGGGTGTTCCAGAACCCTTGGGGCGTCCCCGGCCGCAGCACCCTCGACCACGTCGTCTTCCCCTTGCTGACCGACGGCTCGCGACGTCGCGACGCCGAGCCCGTCGCCCGCCACACCCTGGACCGCTTCGGGCTCCTGCCCCTCGCCGACCGACCGTTCGCCCAGCTCTCCGGCGGCGAAGCGCAACGGCTCATGCTCGCCCGGGCCGTCGCCACCCGACCCGACCTGCTGCTCGTCGACGAGCCCACCGCGCAGCTCGACCGACGGTCCGCCGCGACCGTCAACGACCGACTGCGGGCCGCGGCCGACGATGGTGCGACGGTCGTCGTCGCCACCCACGACCCGCAGACCCGCGACGCCTGCACCCGGGTGATCGACCTCGGCCCGACCGACCGTGCCACCGGGCTCGACGCCGAGGCAGGGTCGGCACCGCGCACCGTCGAGACGACCCCGTGAGACTCTCGAGCGTGCTGAGCGAGGCCGGCCGGGACATCCGCTCCGGCACCACCCGCTTCGCGACTTTCGCCCTGCTGCTCGCCGCCACCTCCGGCATCGCCGGCGCCGCGGACGTCGGCACCGTGGCGTCCCTGACCCGCGACGCCTCCGCCTACGTCGCCTCGGGCGCCGCGACCCGCACCGCCGCTCTGGAAGGCGGCGTCGACGGCGCCGCCTGCGACGCCCTCGCCGGGCACGGCGACGTCCTCGCCGCCGGCGCCCTGCGCCCGGGCCCCGGCCTCGCGCTCAGCTCCCTACCCGGAGCCACACTGTCGACCTTCGAGGTCACCCCCGGTCTGGCGGCCCTGATCGCCGACTCCGACGGGCGCGCCGGCGCCTGGCTCTCCCCCACGCTCGCCCAGCGCCTCGGAGCCGCCGCAGGTGACGAGCTCGGCACGCCGCAGGGCCCGCTGCCCGTCGCCGGGGTCTTCGTGCACCCGGACGACGGGCGCGACAGCCGGCTCTCGTCCGCCGTGCTGCTGCCCGGCGACGCATCACGCCCGTTCGACGAGTGCTGGGCCCGTGCCTGGCCGCAGGGCGGCAGTACCGACGACCTCCTGAGGTCCACGACATCGTCGTCGGCCGGCCCGACCGCTCCCCTGTCGCTCGGCCAGCTCAACGCGTCGCTCGGGTCGACCTTCGACTCCGACGCCGTCGGCGAGCGCCTCACCCGCGGGGCCCCCGCCGTCGCCGCGGTGACGGCCGCCGTGCTCGGCGTCGTGTCCGTCCGTCGTCGACGGCTCGAACTCAGCGGGGCCCGTCAGGCCGGTCAGAGCCGGACGGCGCAGCTCGCCGTGGTGGTCGTCGAGACCGCGGCCTGGGCCGTCTGCGGGGCCGTCGTCGCCGCGGGAGTCGCGGCACTCACCCTGCTGCTCGATGCGGGCTCGCTCGTCGACTCCCCTGCACACCTGCTCACGGCGGCACCACTGGCCGCCGCCGCCGGGGCGGTCCTCACCTCCGCCCTGACCACGGCCACGATCCGCCGCCGCGATCTCGTCCGGTGGTTCAAGGACCGGTGAGCCGCGAGACGGAGCACCGCGTCGTCCCCACGGACGGACGCCGCGCCTCCTGCGTCCCGGGCAGGGAGGCAAGAGGCGCGGCGTGCGGGACGGGGCGGGTGTCAGTTCCCGTGGGCCTCGATCGAGACGGGCTGCCACTCGTTCCACGTCTTCAGACGCGACTCGTAGTCCTTCGTGGCGATCTCGAGCGGCGCCTTGCCGAAGAAGATGCGCAGCGGCGGCTCGTCGGCGTCGACCACCGTGAGGATCGCCGAGCGGGTGGCGGTCGGGTCGCCGGGGTCGGCGGCCGAGGGACGCTTCGACGCGGCCTCGCGCACCTCGGCGTAGGCCTCGAGCTCGTCGCTGCGCGAGGCGGACGGGCCCGACCAGTCGGTCGAGAAGCCGCCGGGCTCGACGAGGGTCACCTTGATGCCGAAGCCCGCGACCTCCTGGGCCATCGACTGGCTGAAGCCCTCGAGGGCCCACTTCGAGGCGTGGTAGATGCCGACCGTCGGGAAGGCGCTGATGCCGCCGATGCTCGACACCTGGACGACGTGGCCCGATCCTTGCTCGCGCATGATCGGCAAGGCGGCCTGCGACACCCAGAGGGCGCCGAACAGGTTCGTCTCGAGCTGGGCGCGGGCCTCGTCCTCGGTGATCTCCTCGATCATGCCGAAGTGGCCGAAGCCAGCGTTGTTCACGACGACGTCCAGGCGACCGAAGTGCTCCGCGGCCTGTTGCACCGCGGCGATGTCGGCCGCGCGGTCGTTCACGTCGAGCTGGAGGGGCAGGAAGGAGTCACCGTACGCGTCCACCAAGGGTGTGACGTCGTCGATCTTCCGTGCGGTGCCCGCGACCCGGTCGCCGCGTTCGAGGGCCGCCTCGGCCCACTCGCGGCCGAAGCCCTTGGATGCACCGGTGATGAACCAGACCTTGCTCACGATGTGTCGTTCCTCTCTCCGTGATGTCGAGGACCATGCTGCGCCGCGCCTCCTCGTGCCGGTCAGGTTGTCAGGCGGCACCGAGCCGACGGGGTACGCCCGGTGGTCGATAGAGTGGCCCGGTGACCACCGACAGCGCTCGTCCCTGGCTCGACTCCTACGCACCCGGCGTGCCCCACGACCTCGAACCGGTCGGTGGCTCGCTGCTCGACCTGGTCGAGGCCTCCGCGGCGCGGTACCCGAAGGCGGTGGCGCTCGAGTTCTTCGGAGCGACGACCACCTACTCCGAGCTCGTCGACCAGATCTCGCGGGCGGCCGAGGGGCTGCGCAAGCTCGGCGTCGGGCACGGCGACACGGTCGCGATCGTGCTGCCGAACGGTCCGCAGCACGTCGTCGCGTTCTACGCGGTGCTGCGCCTCGGGGCGATCGTCGTCGAGCACAACCCTCTCTACACACCGCGCGAGCTGCGTCACCAGTTCGAGGACCACGGTGCCAAGGTCGCCATCGCCTGGAACAAGGTGGTCGACACGATCCAGGCCTTCCCCGACGACGTCGCCGTCGAGCACCTCGTCTCGGTCGACGTCACCCGCGCGATGCCGTTCGCCACGCGCGCGGCCCTGACGTTGCCGATCAAGAAGGCCCGTGAGTCCCGCGAGCGGCTGACGACCACCGTGTCGGGCACCACCCCGTGGGAGAAGATCGTCGGCTCCTCGCGCATCAAGGCGAAGCACCCCCGTCCGACCACCGACGACCTCGCCGTCATCCAGTACACGAGCGGCACCACGGGCACGCCCAAGGGCGCCCAGCTGACGCACCACAACCTGCTGTCGAACGCCGCGCAGGCCCAGGCCTGGGTGCCGACGATCGAGCGCGGCACCTGCGTCGTCTACGCCGTGCTGCCGATGTTCCACGCCTACGGCCTCACGCTCTGCCTCACGTTCGCCATGAGCATGGGTGCCCGCCTCGTCCTCTTCCCGGCGTTCGACCCGGCACTGGTGCTCAAGGTGATGAAGAAGCACCCGCCGACCTTCCTGCCCGCCGTGCCGCCGATCTACGCGCGCCTGCAGAAGGCCGCGCTCGACGCGGGCGTCTCGCTCGAGGGCGTCGACGTGGCGATCTCGGGCGCGATGCCCCTCTCGGCCGACGTCGTCGAGCCGTGGGAGGCCGAGTCCGGCGGCTGGCTGGTCGAGGGCTACGGGCTGTCCGAGTGCTCGCCCGTGCTCATGGCCAACCCGGTCGGGCCGACGCGTCGCGCGGGCACGGTCGGCCTGCCCCTGCCGGGCACCGAGGTGCGGGTCGTCGACCCCGAGAACCCCACGGTCGACGTGCCGGCCGGCGAACGCGGCGAGCTGATCGTCCGCGGCCCGCAGGTCTTCAGCGGGTACTACCGCAAGCCGAAAGAATCGGGCGAGGTCTTCGTCGACGGCGACTGGTTCCGCACCGGCGACATCGTCACCATCGACGACGACGGCTTCGTCCGCATCGTCGACCGCATCAAAGAACTGATCATCACCGGCGGGTTCAACGTCTCGCCGTCCGAGGTCGAAGAGGTCCTGACCCGGTTCGAGGGCGTCGCCGAGGCGGCCGTCGTCGGCCTGCCGACCCCCGGCGGCGAGCAGGTGGCCGCGGCCATCGTCACCAAGCCGGGTGCCCACGTCGACGTCGCGGCCCTTCGCTCGTTCGCCCGCAAGCACCTCACGCCCTACAAGGTGCCGCGACGCATCGTCGTCGTGGACGACCTGCCCCGGTCGCTGATCGGCAAGGTGCTGCGGCGCAAGGTGCGCGACTCGCTCGCCGAGCGCTGAGACCGCACCCGCGCCTCCTCGACCGGACGACGGTCAGGAGGCGCGGGTCGGCCCGACGAGGCGCGGTCGCCTCACGAGGCGCGGCTCAGCTGGGCGAGACGCGGTCCTTGACGCGTCCCTCGGCCAGCCAGGCGAGACGCTGCAGCGCCTCTTTGTTGCGCCAGTGCAGCGGAGGGTCCATCAGGGGCTTGGGCACCAGTCGTCCGGGGCCGGCGACGGCATACTCGGTCATCGTGACGAAGCAGCCGCCCATGCGGTTGCGGACGTCGATCTCGACCCGGGCCTCGCCCATCGGCCAGCCCTTGGCGTGGAACACGGCACGGACCGGAGGGTCCCACTCGAGGATCGTCGTCACGTCGTCGATGACCAACGGCCAGACGCCGAACGAGTGGTGGATGTTGGCCTCGACGCTCGGCCAGGTCAGGTCGACCTCGCGGATGCGCGCCGATCCGACGACCCAGCTCGGGAAGAGCCAGCCGTCGCTCAGCACGTCGAAGACGTCGTGGGGCGAGGCCCCGATGAAGCGGTGCGTGGTGCTCATCCGTCGATCCTGGCACGATCGCGTCGGGGTGCCCACCCCGACGGTCACCTGATCAGGCGTCGACGCCGAGGTAGGGCAGCCGGTCGATGCCGAACTCGTGCTTCAGCGCACTGCGCGCGGCGTACGCCCCGCCGAGACCGTGGACCGACGGCCCGGGTGGCGTGGACGACGAGCAGAGGTAGAGGCCGGGCGTCGGCGTGCGCCACGGCTCGGACGACAGTGTCGGTCGTGCCGCGAGCTGCCAGACGCTCGGCGCCCCGGAGGCGATGTCGCCCCCGATGTAGTTCGGGTCGTGCCGCTCGAGCTCGACGGCCGTCCGGCTGTTCGTCGCGAGGATCGTGTCGCGGAATCCCGGGGCGAAGCGCTCGATGCCCTCGATGACGGTCTCGGTCTGGTCGACGGTCGAGCCGCGGGGAACGTGCGTGTAGGCCCAGAGCGACTGCTGCCCCTCGGGCGCCCGCGTGCCGTCGACCACGCCGGCCTGCGCGACCAGCACGTAGGGCGTGCGGGCGTGTCGGCCGGACGCGACGTCGTGCTCGCCCGAGGCGATCTCGGCGCGCGTCCCCCCGAGGTGCAGGGTCGGGCTGCGCCGGGCCTCCTCGTTCGCCCAGGGCACGGGGCCCGACAGGGCGAAGTCGACCTTGGCCGCCGCGTTGCCGTACCGGAAGCGACGGAGGGCGCGCTCGTACCGGTCGGGCAGACGGCTGCCCGCGATGTCGGCGAGGGCGCGCGCGCTCGTGTCGAAAATCGTGGCGCGCGCCCTGGGCAGCTCGTCGATCGACGTGACGTCCACGCCCGTCGTGATCGTGCCCCCGTGGGCCCGGACGTCGTCGGCCATGGCGTCGACGATCGACTGGCTGCCGCCGGTGGGCACCGGCCAGCCCCGTGCGTGCGCGTGGACGGCCAGGACGAGTCCGGCGGCCGAGGTCGAGAGGCTGGGCATCGGCCGGATGGCGTGGGCCATCACGCCGGCGAGCATCGACGGGGCCTCGTCGCCCGTGAATGCGGCGTTCCACCAGGGGCCGCTCTGCGAGAGGGCGGCCAGCCCGAAGCGGGCGAGGGTCACGGGATCATCCGGCACTCGGACGAGCTCGCGCATCGTGAACTTCGACATGCGGGGTTCGCGCTCCACGAGTCCTCGCAGCAGACGCGTCCAGGCCGCCCCGTCGCTGCCGAGGCCCTCGGCCGTCCGGTCGAGGTCGCGGTAGGCGATGCCGGCCCGACCGCCGTCGAGCGGGTGCGCGTACGAGATCTCGGGCACCGTCAACTCGATGCGGCGGTCGAGCTGGAAGCGTTGGAAGAAACCCGAGGCGAGGGCCATGGGGTGCACGGCCGAGCAGATGTCGTGGCGGAAGCCCGGCAGGGTGGCCTCCTGGGTCCGGGCACCTCCCCCGATGGTGTCCGCGCGTTCGACGACCTCGACGCGCAGGCCCGCCCGGGCGAGCACCACGGCCGCGGCGAGCCCGTTCGGACCCGCGCCGACGACGACCGCGTCGACCTCGGGCGCGGCGCTCATGCCCGACGCCCCCGGGTCACCCGGCCCACGACGGCAGCGGTGGCGGCCGCGGAGGCACCGAGTGCGGCGCCGACGGTCAGGGCACGGTGGCGGGTGTACCAGACCTGCGGGCTCGTGCTGCGGGCGCGGTCGCTGAAGATGCCCCGGGCGCCGTGGTCGCCGGCCGTGGGCTCGTAGAGGTTGTCCGCCAGCATGGGTTCGGTCTTGTCGGGCGCCTGCTGACCCGAGTACCCGCTCTTGGCCAGGTACACGTCGAGGAAGTTCGCCACGAAGCGGTTGCCGAGGACCGTCATGACGGTCGGCTCACCGAGCCAGGTGCGGCGTCGCGGCTTGTCCGCGACGTCGGCGATGGCCCGGGCCCCGACCTCGGGCTCGAAGATCGGCGGCACCGGTTGGGGGTGCTCGGGCAGCGTCGACCGCACCCAGTTGAACTGGATCGTGTTGAGCGCCGGCATGTCGACCGTGCTGATGCGCACCGCACTCTTGTTGTGGATCAGCTCGGTGGTGACCGACTCGGTGAAGCCCTGGACGGCGTGCTTCGCCCCGCAGTACGACGCCTGCAGCGGGATGCCGCGGTGCGCGAGGGCCGACCCCACCTGGATCACGTGGCCGCGGTCGCGGGGCACCATGCGCGACAGCGCCGCACGGGTGCCGTTGACGAAGCCGAAGTAGTTGACGGCCGTCGCGCGCTCGAAGTCGTCGGGATCGGTCTCGAGGAACTCGCCGAAGACGCCGACCATGGCGTCGTTGACCCACAGGTCGATGGGGCCGAGCTCGGCCTCGACACGGTCGGCGGCCGACTCGACCTGGGCCCGATCGGCCACGTCGGTGGAGATGCCCAGCGCCCGACGCCCTGCGGCCTCGACGTCGCGGACGGCACCGTCGAGTCCGTCCTGGCCTCGGGCGAGCACTGCGACGTCCCACCCGCGCGCGGCGAGCTCTCGGACGGTGGCCCGGCCGAGGCCGGCGGACCCTCCGGTGACGACGGCGACTCTGGTGCTGGTCATGGTGCTCCCTGGGGCCTGGCGGCGGGTGGTGGGCGGACCCTCGACGGTAGTCCGCGTCGAGGGGTCCGTCCCGGGTGACGCCCAGGTGTCAGATGTCGAAGCCGCCGCCGAAGTCGCCTCCGCCGAAGTCCCCGAAGCCCCCGCCGAAGTCGCCACCCCCGTCGGCGCCGAAGTCCCCGCCGCCGTCGCTCGCCGTCTCTGTGCCGGCGTCGGCACCGCCGTCTGCTCCCCCGTCGCCCTCGGTGCCCTGGTCGGCGCCGGAGTCGTCTCCTGCGCCTCCGTCGGCCGTCGCGCCCGCGTCGGGGAGGAACGCGCTCATCAGGGTCGAACCGATCACGTAGCCGGCCACCGTGCCGAGGATCGACCCGCCGATGATCGAGCCCATGCCGGGCCCCTGACGAACCGGCTGCCCGTTCGGGCCGACCTGCTGCTGGCCGGGCGCGCCGCCGCCGAGCGTGCGCTCGAGGGTGCCGGGCCGACGCAGTTCGGAGCGGGTCGCCGCCTGGGCCAGCGAGCCGGCGTCGTCGCCACGGGGCGCCTCGCCGGGGCTCGACTCGGCCGTCAGCTGGTCGAAGACGATTCGGCGCTGCTCGGGGCTGAGCTTGGCGAACGCCTCGGCGTGCACCTGCTCGATCGTCTCGGGCGGGGCGGTCTTCAGCAGGTAGCGGTACCGCTCGACGGCGATCTCGTCGTCGCTGCGGGTCGGGCCACCGCCGGGGCCGGCGGGCTGGGCCGACGGCTGCTGGCCGTATCCCGACTGCTCGTACCCCTGCTGGCCGTACCCCTGCTGGCCGTACCCCTGCTGCGGGGCGGCGGGCTGCTCGTAACTCTGCTGGCCGTACCGGTAGCCCTGCGGAGCGGAGGGCTGCTGCGGCTGGCCCTGCTGCGGCTCGCGGCCGAGGAGGCGGTCGAGGAATCCCATGGTGGTGTCCTGTCGGATCGTGTGCTCGGTGCCGCACGCGGAGCGCGACGTCGGTCTGCCCACCACGGTACGGACCGTCCCGGCCTGCCGCCTGGACGGCGACGGAGCGTCAGCCGCGAACGTCCTGATCGACGGCGTCACGCGAGGCGTCGTCGACACCGGCCCGACGACGGCGCACCGACCGGACGACGAGGAACACCACGACGCCCGCGATGGCCGCGTACACCACGTAGTCGAGGTACTTCGCGTACCGGTCGATGAGCTCGTACTGGGTGCCGAGGGCGGCGCCCAGGCCGATCAGCAGGCCGTTCCAGAGGCCGCTGCCCACGATCGTGAAGATCGAGAAGACCAGCAGGGGCATGCGCTCGGCCCCCGCGGGCAGCGAGATGAGGCTGCGCACGCCCGGGATGAACCGGCCGAAGAACACCGCCGACCGCCCGTGGCGCTCGAACCAGCCGGCCGCCTGCTCGAAGTCGTGCCGGTCGACGAGCGGCAGCTTGGCGAGCCACCGGATGCTGCGGTCGAGGCCGAGCCCGGCCCCGAGTCCGTAGAGCACCAGGGCGCCCAGGTAGGCGCCGAGGGTGCTCAACGCGATCAACAGCACGATGTTCATCGACCCGGCGCCGGCGAGGAAGCCGGCCAGCGGCAGGATGATCTCGCTCGGGATCGGCGGGAACACCGTCTCGACGAAGGTCAGCAGGGCGACGCCCCATTCGCCGAGGGCGTCGATGACGCGGGCGGCGAACCCGACGAGGCCGTCGAGGTCGGCGACGACGTCCTGGCTCGAGGACGAGGAGGCGCGGAGGACGGAGGCGGTCGAGGTCATGGGTCCCAGGTGGTCGGTCGGGCGCTCGGGGGCGCGACGGATCGGCAGCCCCGAGTATGGCGGGGCAGCCTGCACGTCCGCCCACAACGCCCTCACGAGGTCGGCTGTCGGTGGACACCTGATCGCAAGGTACATTGACCTGTGTCGGACTCGTTGCCGACGCCGGCCACACTCACGAAACAGGACCCCCATGGGATCGCTCATCTACGGCACCTCGGGCATCGAGGTCGAGTTCGAGGACCGCGTGCTCGAACACCTCCAGATCGTCATCGCGACCAAGCTGCGCCGACGCGAGTCGTTCTTCTTCTCGTGGCGTGACACGCAGAAGGTCGGCGACGGCCGCAGCAGCATCTGGCTGGACGCCGGCATCCCCCTCTACTTCAAGTACTCCGGCGGTCGCGTGCCGTCGATCAACCGCGACTGGCTCACCGAGTTGACGGCCTCGTCGAACAGCTCGTCCGGCCTCGTGCTCACCGACGAGCCCAGCCTCGACAACAGCGTCAAGCGCCGGAGCTGACCCGGGTCGGCTGCCGCCGCGACCTCAGCTCCGGCTGCCGCGCACCCGTCGCACGAGAGCGACCACGGCCCGCCAGCCCACGAGGAACACACCGAGCACCACGATCGTGACGATCACGAAGCTGAGCTGTACGCCCTGCCCGGCGACCACCCGCAGCAGCACCCCGATCACGGCGGTCGAGACCCAGACGACCGCGCCCGAGCGGAGGGCCGACAGCGGCCAGCGGACCCCCGCCACGCTCACCCAACCGACGACCGCGCCGACGACGAACGGCCACAGGGTGCCGAGCAGCCCGGGCAGGTCGAGCCCTTCGGCGTGACTGCGGCGCCCGATCACGACGAAGGCCAGGACGGCGACGAGATCGACGACGACGGGCCACCAGGCCGGGTCGGCGGCCCGTCGCGGGGTCGTCGTGGTCGAGGTCGGGGTGGGGCGGGTCATCTCGGGGTCCTCTCGTGGTGTCGGCACCCGCAGCAGGTCGGGCGGTGCCGTCTCACCGGGACCGCGGCTGCTCGAGTGCGCGCGACAACTCTGCCAGCAGTTCGTCGACCTGCGGGGCCACGAGGCGGTCGATCGCCTCGGCGATGCGAGGGCGGTGCTGCACGAGGGCCAGGCACAGGCTCGTGCCGACCGACTCGGCGTGGTCGCCGGCCAGGATGATCTCGTGTCGCAGCGCGGCCTTGGCCTCGTCCGAGTACTCGGGCTCGGGCTCGGCGCGCGGCGCGGGTTCGGGCTGGTGCTCCCCTCGCACCGCCGGGCCGGGCGCGACCGGCGGGAGCGCGTCGTTCGGCGTCGCCGAGTCGGGCGGCAACAACCAGCCGTCGAGGTCGTCGACGTCGAAGGAGGCGGCACCGACGTCGGGCTGGGACGTCGGCCCCGCGGACTCGCCACCCGCGACGGTCGGATCGGGCGGGACGAGGCCGTCGTCCGCGGGCATCCCCGCGAGACCGGCGAGCGTGAAGAGGAACGGCTGACCCGGTTCGGGCTCCGGGTCGAGGTCGAGACCCTGGAACTCGGGGTCGAGACCCTGCTCGGGTCGGTAACCCCGCGCCTCCTGGGCCTCGGCGAGTCGCAGCTCGCGCGTCACGAGCGGCAGGTTGCGGGCCGTGTACTCGTCGACGTCGTCGTCGACGATCTGCCGCATCCGGTTCAGCAGCGCGTGCTGCACGGCGTGCGGGACGTCGTGGTCGAAACCCGCGGCCGTGGCCACGGGTGAGCCGAGGCACACCCGACAGGGCCGCGTGCGACCCCGGGCGGTGCCGATGTGCCATCGGGGCAGCCAGCGCAGCCACGCGTCGACCGCAGAGCTGACGCGTCCCTCGATCTGCTCGGCCATGCCCTCGAACTTAGGGCGAAAAGCGGCCCGAGAGCCGACACGCCCGGGCGATTCCCGGGGATCGTCGTCCCGAGGTGGCCTCTCGGCGCAGACGCCCGGGCTCAGCCGGACGTGACGAAGTCGATCAGCTCTTCGACCCGGCCGAGCACCGACGGTTCGAGGTCGGCGTAGCTGCGCACGCGCGACAGGATGTGCTGCCAGGCCCGGGCGATGTCGGCCTGGTCCTCGTGCGGCCACCCCATCGCCTCGCAGACGCCGTGCTTCCACTCGACCGAGCGGGGCACGACGGGCCAGGCGTCGATGCCGAGCCGGGCCGGCTTGACGGCCTGCCACACGTCGACGAACGGGTGCCCGACCACGAGCACGTGGCGGCCGAGCGGACTGCGAGCGATGCCCTCGGCGACGCGGCTCTCTTTCGAGCCCGGCACGAGGTGGTCGACGAGCACGCCGACGCGCCGTTCGGGCCCCGGCCGGAAGTCGCGCAGCACGTCGGCCAGGTGGTCGACGCCCTCGAGGTACTCGACGACGACACCCTCGACCCGCAGGTCGGAGCCCCAGACCTTCTCGACCAACTCGGCATCGTGTCGTCCCTCCACGAAGATTCGGCTCTGACGGGCGACCCGGGCCTTCGCCCCCTCGACGGCGAACGAGCCGGAGGCCGTGCGTGCCCGGCCCTGCAGTGCCGCCCGCGGTACGCGCAGGGCGACGGGGGCGCCGTCGATCAGGAACGACCCGGTCATCGGGAAGGCCCGCACCCGGCCCTTCCAGTCCTCGAGCTCGACGGTACCGGCCTCGACGCGGACGATCGCCCCGGTGAAACCCGACCGGACCTCTTCGACCACGAGGTCGCGGACGGCGTCGGTCGGCGTCGGCGCGGGCTTCGACGATCGCTTCCAGTCGCCGGCGAGCACATCGGCCCCGTATCGGTCGTCATCCACGGGGGCCTCCGGAGCGGGGTCGGGGTTGGTAGGGGCGGGGCGGACCCGTGCGCGGACCGTCTCCGGTCGGTGTCGCGGGTCGTCCGGGCGCACGGCCCGGTCGGGATGACGGAGCAGGAGGCGCGGTGCCGGTCCTGGGGTTCTCGGCCGTCGGACGCGGGCTCGCGCGCGGCGGGCGCGCCGCCGACGGGCCGGACCGGGGGGTCTCGACGACGGCGGCTGACGGTCTGGACGCGACCCGCGCCTCCTGCTCGGACGCGGCCGCACGGGCCGCGACACCCGTCGGAGTCGGCGTGAACCCGGCGGTGAACACCCAGATCAGACCACCCAGGACGAAGAGCACGAACGCGGCCGACACGGCCGCCGGCAGCCACCAGGCGGCGAGGGGCCCGCTCTGCGAGACCATGGCGAGGACGAACAGCGCGGCGACGAACCACAAGGAGGCGCTGGTCGCCACGGCGAGGTACCGCGCGTACCGGCGCCTCATCTCGGCCCGGTTCGGCGGCTTCTTCCAGAACGAGGCGTGCGGGACGAGCACGTGGCGGACGGGCGTCACCGCGAGGAACAGCGCCGAGACCAGCCAGGTCACGACGATGCCGACCACGAGGACTGCACCGAGCAGGACGAGGTCGCTGCGGCTGGCCGCGAAGGCCGACCCCCCGGTCTCGCTGAGGTGGACCATCACGACCCGACCGGGCAGGACGCGTGAGGCGACGGCCAGCGCCACGACGACGCCGACGAGGGCGACCGCCACGGGCACGGCGGGGCGCAGACGCGCGACGAGGTTCATCGTGCGCCGCACCCTGCCGCGGCCGTGGTCACGTCGATCAGGCCTGCGCCCGCTCGAGCACCAGCTCGCGGACGCGCGCGGCGTCCGCCTGGCCCTTCATGGCCTTCATGACGGCGCCGATGACGGCACCGGCGGCCTGCACCTTGCCGTCGCGGATCTTCGCGAGCACGTCGGGCTGGCCGGCCAGGGCCTCGTCGATGGCCGCGATCAGCGCGCCGTCGTCGGAGACGACCTCGAGCCCGCGGGCCTCGACGACCTCGGACGGGCTGCCCTCGCCGGCGACGACGCCCTCGAGCACCTGGCGGGCCAGTCGGTCGGTCAGCTCGCCGCTGTCGACGAGCGCGATGAGCTCGCTGACGTGCAGCGGCGACACGAGGCTCGAGGCCTCGACGCCCTGGGCGTTGGCGAGGCGGGCGATCTCGCCGGTCCACCACTTGCGGGCGGCCTGGGGCGAGGCACCGGCGGCGACGGTCTCGACGAGTTCGGTGAGGAGCCCCGAGTTCACGACGTCCTGGAACTCGAGGTCGGCGAAGCCCCACTCGGACTTGAGCCGGCGACGCTGGGCGACCGGCGCCTCGGGCAGGGCGAGGCGCAGCTCTTCGACGAGCTCGCGCGGAGGGACGACGGGCAGCAGGTCGGGCTCGGGGAAGTACCGGTAGTCGTCGGCGTCGCTCTTCGGGCGGCCCGCCGAGGTGCGACCGGTGTCTTCGTGCCAGTGGCGCGTCTCTTGCGTGATGGTGCCGCCCGCGGCGAGGATCGCGGCCTGACGCTGGATCTCGTAGCGGACCGCACGCTCGACCGAGCGGAACGAGTTGACGTTCTTGGTCTCGGTGCGGGTGCCGAGCTTCTCTTGCCCGTGCGGACGCAGGGAGACGTTCGCGTCGCAGCGCAGGTTGCCGCGCTCCATGCGGGCCTCGCTGACGCCCAGGGCCCGCACGATGTCGCGGATGGTCGAGACGTAGGCCGCACCCAGCTCGGGGCCCTTGGCGCCGGCACCGATGATCGGCTTGGTGACGATCTCGACGAGCGGGATGCCCGCACGGTTGTAGTCGACGAGCGAGTACTCGGCGCCCTGGATGCGACCGGTCGACCCGCCGACGTGCGTCAGCTTGCCGGCGTCCTCTTCCATGTGGGCACGCTCGATCGGGATGGCGAAGATCGTGCCGTCGGGCAGCTCGACCTCGACCTCGCCCTCGAACGCGATCGGTTCGTCGAACTGGCTGACCTGGTAGTTCTTGGGGTTGTCGGGGTAGAAGTAGTTCTTGCGGGCGAAGCGCGAGCTCTCGGCGATCGAGCAGCCCAGGGCCAGGCCGAGGCTGATCGAGTAGCGCACGGCCTGCTCGTTGACCACCGGCAGCGAGCCGGGCAGGCCCAGGTCGACCGGGGTGACGTTGGTGTTGGGCTCGCCACCGAAGAAGTTCGGGGCGTCCGAGAACATCTTGGTCTTGGTCGCGAGCTCGACGTGCACCTCGAAGCCGAGGACGACCTCGAACTGCTCGAGCGCCTTCTCGTAGTCCATCAGGTCTGCCTTGGCCATCAGATGACTCCCTCGGTGGCGGCGGTCTGCTCGGTCGCGCTCAGGTCGGGCGCGCGCGAGATGAGCGTGTGGCCCCAGCCCTGCTCGAGCAACTGCTCGAGGGCGGCGCCGTAGGTGTAGAGGCGGGCGTCGCCGCGCGCGGGGGCCATGAACTGCAACCCCGTCGGCAGACCGTCTTCGTCGGCCAGGCCCATCGGCACCGTGATGCCGGGGATGCCGGCCAGGTTGGCGGGGATGGTCGTGATGTCGTTGAGGTACATCGCCAGCGGGTCGTCGATCTTCTCGCCGAGCCGGAACGCCGTGGTGGGCGCCGAGGGCGAGACGAGCACGTCGACCTGGTCGAACGCGGCCGCGAAGTCGCGCTGCACGAGGGTGCGCACCTTCTGCGCGCTGCCGTAGTAGGCGTCGTAGTAGCCGGCGCTCAGGGCGTAGGTGCCGAGGATGATGCGGCGCTTCACCTCGGGGCCGAATCCGGCCTCGCGGGTGGCGGCCATGACGTCCTCGACGGTGCCGCCGCCCTCGGGGACGACCCGCAGGCCGAAACGCACCGAGTCGAACTTCGCGAGGTTGCTGGAGGCCTCGGCCGGCAGGATGAGGTAGTAGGCGCTGATCGCGTGCTCGAAGCTCGGAGCCGAGATCTCGACGATCTCGGCACCGGCCGCGCTCATGAGTTCGAGGGCCTCGGCGAAGCGGGCCTTGACGCCGGCCTGGAAGCCCTCGCCGTTCAGCTCGCGGACGACACCCACGCGGACGCCCTCCAGGGCGCCGCCGGCGAGACCGGTGCGGGCCGCCTCGGTGAACGACGGCCAGGCGTCGCGCAGCGAGGTGGAGTCGCGAGGGTCGTGCCCGGTGATGACGTCGTGCAGCATGGCGCTGTCGAGCACGGTGCGGCTGACGGGACCGACCTGGTCGAGCGAGCTGGCCAGGGCGATCGCGCCGTAGCGGCTGACCGACCCGTAGGTCGGCTTGACCCCGACGGTGCCGGTGACGGCGCCGGGCTGGCGGATCGACCCGCCGGTGTCGCTGCCGAGGGCGAGGGGCGCCTCGAAGGCGGCGACGGCGGCCGCGGAGCCACCGCCCGACCCGCCGGGGATGCGGTCGAGCGACCAGGGGTTGTGCGTGGGCCCGTAGGCAGAGAACTCGGTCGACGAGCCCATGGCGAACTCGTCCATGTTCGTCTTGCCGAGCGGGACGAGGTCGGCCGCGCGCAGCTTGGCGACGACGGTCGCGTCGTAGGGCGGCACCCAGCCCTCGAGGATCTTGCTGCCCGAGGTCGACGGCATGTCGATCGTGCACAGGACGTCCTTGATGGCGATCGGGACGCCGGCGAGCGGGCCGAGGGCCTCGCCCGCGGCACGACGACGGTCGACGTCGGCGGCCGTGTCGAGCGCGGCCGCGCTGACGTGCAGGAAGGCGTGGACGTCGCCGTCGACCGCCTCGATGCGATCGAGGTGGGCGCGCGTGACGTCGACCGACGACACGTCGCCGGCGGCGAGACGGGTCGACAGCTCGGCGGCGGACAGGTGGACGAGCGAGGTGGTGTCGGTCATGGCTACTGCTCTTCTCCCAGGATCGCGCTCACCCGGAAGCGCGAGCCGTCGTGGTCGGGGGCGCCGGACAGCGCCTGCTCGGCCGTGAGCGTCTCGCCCACGACGTCGGGCCGGAACACGTTCTCGAGCGGGATCGGGTGGCTGGTCGCGGGGACGTCGTCGGTCGCGACCTCTCGGACCTTGGCGACGCTGTCGACGATGTGGCCGAGCTCGGCGGTCATCGTGTCGATCTCGGCCTCGGTGAGGGCGATGCGGGCGAGACCGGCGAGGTGCTGCACCTGCTCGCGCGTGATTTCGGACATGCTTCTCTCTCACGTGGTCGTGCGGGGGTACCGCGGCGGGGGTACCGCACGATTCTACGGGGCGGCACCGGTCGAGGAGGCGCGCCCGGCTCAGTCGCGGAAGTACACGTCCTGCGGGCGCACCAGCGTGAGGACCGGCACGTCGGGCTCACCCCGGCCGGGGTCGCCGGCTCGACCGTCGACGAGCACACCGTGCCCCAACCCGATCAGGGCCAGGCTGCGCATCGACTCGGTGCCGGCGCGGAAGTAGTCGTTGTGGCCGAGGGCACCCGCCAGGGCACGGCCCGTCACCGTGTCGGAGCCGCCGCCCATGTGCAGGACGACGGCACCGAAGGACGCCGTGGCCGGGTCGGCCCCGAAGAAGCCGCTGCCCGCCACGGGGTCGAAGCTCCCGGCCGCCGCGTAGACGTCGGTTCCGCGGACGGCCAGGTCGCCCGCGTCGGGCACGACGCTGCCGGGCGACCCGAGCAGCACGAGCGAGTCCACCGCGACGCGGCCGGACGACAGGGCGATCGTCGCCGTCGTCGAACCGTACGAGTGCGCCATGACCGACACCCGCGGTTCGTCGTCCGCGCGCGCCGCGTCGAGCCCCTCGAGGGCACCCTCGAGGTGGGCGGCCCCCCGCTGGGCCAGGCCGAGGTCGTAGAAGTTCGTCAGGTCGGGCGTCTGGTAGCCCATCCAGGCCACGACGGCGACGGTCGGCACGGGGCCCGGGCCGCTGCGCCCCAGCAACGTCGCCCAGGTGGCCTGCTCGTCGTGCAGGGCGCCGGCGGTGTTGGTCCAGTCGACGAGCTGGTCCGACACGGTGAAGAGCATGCCGGGCACGAGCACGCTGACGTCGTCGGCCGTGTCGAGGTCGCCGACGGTGACGGCCGCCCGGCCGGGCAGGACCGTGTCGAGGGCGACGAGGTGCCGGTCGGCCGTCCCGGCGAAGGGCACGTCGTGGGTCGCACCGTCGAGGGTCGCCCGCACCTGCTCGAGCATCGCGAGGCGCCTGGGGTCGTCCGGTCGCTCGGCGTCGGAGCCGATGCGCCCGGCGACGGCCGTGGTCGCGTACCGCAGGAACTGACGGTTGGCCGTGTCGCGCACCGAGTACGGGACACCCTCGAGGTTGCCCACGACGCCGGGCACGGCATGCGCGAGGACCGTCCGCCGGCCGTCATCCAATTCGGACCACCAGGCCGCCGCGTCCTCGGGCTGGACCTGTCCGCCGACCGCTGCCACGAGTGCCGCCGCGTCGTCACCGTCGGCGTCGAGCGACGCCGCGAACCGCTCGACCCCGGCCGAGGAGGCGCGGGCCAGCTGGTCGAGGCAGGCCTCGGCCGAGAACGTGGTCGCCTCGACCCCCCGGCAGCCGTCGAGCTCGGGCACGGCCCGACCGTCCCGCACCGGGGCGGGCCCGGGGACGTCGCGGACGGACGCCTGGACGAGCGGCGCGGCTGTCGAGCGGTCGACCGTCGGGACCGTCGCGGAAGTCACGGTCGGGGCATCGGCCACCCCGGCGAGGTGGACCGAGGCAGAGAGCATTGCTGCAGCGAGGAACAGCACGTCGGGTCTTCCCCCTCGTCACGTGCCTGTACCCCGGCTCCCTACTGCTGGAGGACGACACGTCCTCACATCTTAGGAAGGCAAAGTGCCCCTGACCAGGGAAATCACGAATCAGACGAAGCCTCGTCCCCCACCTGGGGGACAACAAGAGCCGCCGGGCCCTCCTTAAGGAGGACAGCGAATTGCTCTGCGTCGATGATCCGCACCCCGAGCTGCTCGGCCTTCGTCAACTTCGAGCCGGCTCCCGGTCCGGCCGCGACGAAGTCGGTCTTCTTGCTCACGCTGCTGGCGGCCTTGCCACCCGCCTCGACGATGGCCTCGAGTGCGCCCTCACGGGTGAAGCCCTCGAGGCTGCCGGTCGCCACGACGGTCACCCCGGTGAGCACGCCACCGGATGCCTCGGCCGCACCCGGGCCGGGGTGACCGGGAGTCGTGAACTGCACGCCCGCGGCCGTCCACCGATCGATGATCTCGGCGTGCCAGTCGACGTCGAACCAGGCCAGCAGTGCGTCGGCGATGATGCCGCCCACGCCGTCCACGGCCGCGAGCTCGTCGCGTGAGGCCGCCCGCATGGCGTCGAGCGAGCCGAAGTGGTTCGCGAGGGCGCGAGCCGCGACCGGTCCGACGTGCCGGATGCTGAGGCCGACGAGGATGCGCCAGAGGGGGCTCGTCTTCGCCTTCTCGAGGTTGGCGAGCATCTCGATCGCCGTCTTGGACGGCACCGAGGTCTCGTCACCCGAGAACTCGGCCGCCGTGGGGTCGTACGTGCCGTCGCGTTTGGCCCGCTTGCGGCGGAACGGGGTGACGAGTTTCGGCTGCCCGTCGGCCTCGAGTTTCTGCATGCCGGTCTCGGCGTCACGCACGACGACCCGTACGGGGAAGATGTCGGCCATCGTCAGACCGAACAAGCCCGCCTCGGTCCGCAGCGGCGGCGTGGCCGGCTCGACGGGCTGCGTCAGCGCGGCGGCGGCGACCTCGCCGAGGCCCTCGACGTCGAGCGAGCCGCGGGAGGCGATGTGCTCGACGCGCCCGCGCACCTGCGCCGGGCAGCTCTCGGCGTTGGGGCAGCGGAGGTCGATGTCGCCCTCTTTCGCGGGCCTGAGCGGGGTGCCGCACTCGGGGCAGTCGACGGGCATGACGAACT
Source organism: Frigoribacterium sp. AP1 (assembly GCF_056680555.1). NCBI lineage: Bacteria > Bacillati > Actinomycetota > Actinomycetes > Micrococcales > Microbacteriaceae > Frigoribacterium > Frigoribacterium sp. AP1. The sequence continues at coordinate 2,374,871 of NZ_CM155288.1, read as the reverse complement.
CGCGTTCGGTACCGTCGCGCAGCTCGATGACCGGGCCGAGCACCTCGGGGATGACGTCGCCCGCCTTGCGCAGCACGACGGTGTCGCCGATGAGCACACCCTTGGCCTTGACGACCTGCTGGTTGTGCAGGGTCGCCTGGCGGACCTCGCTGCCGGCGACCTCGACCTTCTCCATGACGGCGAACGGCGTGGCGCGTCCCGTGCGTCCGACGCTGACGACGATGTCGAGCAGCGTCGTGTTGACCTCTTCGGGCGGGTACTTGAACGCCGTCGCCCACCGCGGGGCCCGGCTCGTGGCTCCGAGCTCTTCGTGCAGGGCTAGGTCGTCGACCTTGACGACGATGCCGTCGATCTGGTGCTCGACCGATGATCGCCGTACCCCGTAGTCGTGGATGAACGCCTCGACCTCGTCGACCGAGTCGAAGACGCGGTAGTGGGTCGAGATGGGCAGACCCCACCCGCCCAGCAGGTCGTAGACCTCGGATTGCGACCGCACCTCGGTCGCGCGCTCGAGTTCGCGCACCGGCCAGGCGCCGATGCCGTGCACGAGCATGCGCAGGCGCCGCAGGCGGGCGTGCATCAACTCGCGTTTCTCGGGGCTCTTGCCCTCTTCTTTCTGACGCAGCGAGCCGGCGGCGGCGTTGCGGGGGTTCGCGAAGACACGTTCGCCGGCCTCGCGCTGCTGCGCGTTGAGCTCGTCGAACTCGCTGACGGGGAAGAAGATCTCGCCCCGCACCTCGACGAGCGGCGGGTGCCCGGTGCCTTCGAGACGTTCGGGGATCGTGCCCATCGCGAGCACGTTGCCGGTCACGTCCTCGCCGACGACGCCGTCGCCGCGCGTGGCAGCGGTGACGAGCACCCCGTCTTCGTAGCGCAGGTTGATCGCCAGGCCGTCGATCTTCAGCTCGGTGAGGAACCGCACGCGCTCGGCCCCGGCGTCACGCTGCACCTTGCCGGCCCACTCGGCCAGCTCGTCGTCGCTGAACACGTTGTCGAGGCTGAGCATGCGCTCGGCGTGCTCGACCGGGGCGAACTGGGTGGTCTCGGCCCGGCCGCCGACCGTCTGCGTGGGGCTGTCGGGCTTCTGCAGCTCGGGGTGAGCCCGTTCGAGGGCGTCGAGGCGTCGCACGAGGCCGTCGTAGTCGCCGTCGGCGACGGTCGAGCCGTTGCCCTCGTAGTACTGGTCGCGCAGCTCGAGGATGCGGGTCGTCAGCCGTTCCGCTTCGTCTCGCGCCTGGGGCAGGTCGTCGGGGCCGCCGTCGGCGTCGACCGCGGACCCGGAGGCGGAATCGGTCTCGCTCATCGTCGGTCGTCTCAGGCGATGGCGGCTGCGGGGACCGGCACGGCGCTGACCGTGCGGTCGATCGTGCACTGCCCGAGGACGCGGGTGCCGACGTAGACGACGGCGGTCTGCCCGGGGGCCACGCCGTTGAGGGGTTCGCGAGGTGTGATCACGAGTTCTTTCTTACCCTCGACCACCGACACCCGCGCGACGGCGGGAACCGGGTCGGCGTGGGCACGGATCTGCACGTCGCAGTCGAAGGCGACCGTCGGGTCGACCGGGGCGAGCCCGGCCCACGTGTACGAGCCACCGGCGATCTCGGCGATGTCGAGCGCCTCCTTCGGACCGACGACGACCGTGTTGTCGACGGGCCGCACCTCGAGCACGAAGCGCGGCTTGCCGTCGTCCGAGGGGAACCCGATGTTGAGGCCCTTGCGCTGGCCGACCGTGAACGCGTGCGCTCCCTCGTGCGAGCCGACCACGGCGCCGCTGCGGTCGAGGATCTCGCCCGTCTCGGCACCGACGCGTTCGGCGAGCCACCCACGGGTGTCGCCGTCGGGGATGAAGCAGATGTCGTGGCTGTCCGGCTTCGACGCCACGCTGAAACCGCGCTCGGCCGCCTCGGCCCGCACCTCGGCCTTCGAGGGCGTCGCCCCGAGCGGGAACATCGAGTGCGCGAGCTGCTCGGTGGTGAGCACGCCCAGGACGTACGACTGGTCTTTCGCCCAGGCGGAGGCGCGGTGCAGCTCGCGGTTGCCCTGGTCGTCGGTGAGGATGGTCGCGTAGTGCCCCGTGCAGACCGCGTCGAAGCCGAGCGCGAGCGCCTTCTCGAGCAGGGCGGCGAACTTGATGCGCTCGTTGCAGCGCATGCAGGGGTTGGGAGTGCGGCCCGCGGTGTACTCGGCCACGAAGTCGTCGACGACGTCGAGCTTGAAGCGCTCGGAGAAGTCCCACACGTAGTACGGGATGCCGATCTTGTTGGCGGCGCGCTGGGCGTCCATCGAGTCCTCGATGGTGCAGCACCCCCGGCTGCCCGTCCGGAGCGTGCCCGGCATGCGGCTCAGCGCCAGGTGCACCCCCACCACGTCGTGGCCGGCCTCGACCGCCCTCGCCGCGGCGACCGCCGAGTCGACTCCACCACTCATCGCTGCCAAGACCTTCATCCGACAAGTGTACGCAGCGGGCCTAGGGTGGCGGACGACATGTCTTCCTCCTCCCCCGCCTTCAGCATGCGGTCGGTGGCCCTCGCGGCGTTCCTGCCCGCGGCGCTCTTCGCCATCGGCGAGGGGGCCATCATCCCGATCATCCCCGTCGCGGCGAGCGAGCTGGGCGCCTCGCTCCCCTTCGCCGGCTTCGTCGCCGCGCTCATCCTCGTGGGCGAGCTGATCGGCGACATCCCGAGCGGATGGCTCGTCAGCCGCATCGGCGAGCGCACCGCGATGATCGGCGCGTCGCTCGTCAGCATCGGCGGTCTCGTCACCTGCCTGCTGGCGCCGAACGAGATCGTCCTCGCCGTCGGCGTGATGGTCATCGGCCTCGCGACCGCGGTCTTCGCCCTCGCTCGGCACGCCTTCATGACCAGCTTCGTGCCCGTCGAGATCCGCGCCCGGGCGCTGTCGAGCCTCGGCGGCGTCTTCCGGCTCGGCTACTTCGTCGGCCCGTTCCTGTCGGCCGGGGTCATCGAACTGACCGGGTCCGTCCAGTCGGCGTTCGTCGTGCACATCGTCGGCTGCCTCGGTGCGGCCGTCGCGCTGCTCGTGCTGCGTGACCCGTCGGCGGCCTTCGGCGTCCGGCCGGGCCGCGGCACGGAGGACGGCGCCGACCTCGTCGCGAGGGAGGCCCAGGGGCTCTTCGGCACCCTCTGGCGTCACCGCGGCGTGTTGGTGAAGCTCGGCAGCGGGGCGGCCCTGATCGGTGCCATGCGCTCGGGCCGTCAGGTCATGCTGCCCCTCTGGGCCGTCAGCATCGGCCTCGGAGCGTCCGAGACCGCGATCATCATCGGCATCGCCGGCGCCGTGGACTTCGCGTTGTTCTACACGAGCGGCCAGATCATGGACCGCTTCGGGCGTCTCTGGAGCGCCGTCCCCTGCATGGTCGGCCTCGGTCTCTCGTACCTCGCGCTGTCGGTCACACACGACCTCGACGCGAACGTCGGCTGGTTCGTCACCGTCGCGATCCTGATGTCCCTGGCCAACGGCGTCGGCAGCGGCATCCTCATGACACTCGGCGCCGACCTGGCCGACAAGGGCGACCCCGCGCCCTTCCTCGGCGCCTGGCGTTTCACCGGGGACGCCGGCAGCGCGGCCGCTCCGCTGCTCATCTCCGGGGTGACCGCCGTCGTGTCGATCTCGCTCGCCAGCGGGGTGATGGGCGTGCTCGGTCTCGTGGGTGCGGCGATCCTCGTGCGCTACGTGCCCCGGTACTCACCGCACGTGCCCCGCTCGAAGCGCTAGCGCCTCCTCGTCCGCCGTTCCGGCCGGGGGCCGTCGTCGGTACACTCGGTCTGCCGCGGGAGTGGTGGAATTGGCAGACACGCAGGATTTAGGTTCCTGTGCTTTCGAGCGTGAGGGTTCAAGTCCCTTCTCCCGCACGACCCATCTGAGGCCCCGGGCACGCCGGCGACCACGACCGGAGAACACCCGATGCTGCCCCTCGTCTCCATCCCCTGGCTGAACCCCGAGTACCTGCTCACGTCCTTCGGCCCGTGGGCCGTCCTCGGCGTCTGCCTGCTGGTCTTCGCCGAGACGGGTCTGCTCGTCGGGTTCCTGTTCCCGGGCGACACGTTGCTGATCATCACGGGCATCCTCGCCGCGACCAACCCCGGTGCCCTCGGCCTGCCGATCTGGCTCATCGCGATCTTCATCAGCATCGCCGCGTTCGCCGGTGGCGAGCTCGGCTACCTGATCGGCCACAAGGTCGGCCCGCGCATCTTCGAGCGGAAGGAGAGCGGTCTGTTCAGCGTCGCCAACGTCAACCGCACGAACGCCTTCTTCGAGCGGTTCGGCCCGATGGCCGTCATCATCGCCCGGTTCGTCCCGGTGATCCGGACCTTCGCGCCGATCATGGCCGGCGTCGGCCACATGAGCTACCGGCGTTACTCGCTGTTCAACGCCGTCGGTGCCGTCGTCTGGGGCGTGGGCATCACGCTGGCGGGTTTCGGCATCGGGCACATCCCGCCCGTCGCGGACTTCGTCAGCTCGTACATCGACCTGATCCTGCTCGGGGCCGTGCTGGCCACGGTGATCCCCATCGCGATCCACTACTTCCACGGGGTGCACCAGGCCAAGAAGGCCGAGGCCTCGGACGAGGTCGAGACGCCGCACGTCTCGTCGGCGCCGCACGACGCCTGAGCACCTCGGACACGCACGCGCGCGCGGGTCGGACGACCCCGAGGAGGCGCGCGCGGCTCAGTCCGCCAGCGCGGCCACCCGGGGTGCGATCGCCCGGAACGCCCGGGAGCGGTGACTGACCGCGTTCTTCTCGTCCGCGGTGAGCTCGGCCGCGCTGCGGCTCTCGCCCTCGGGCCGGAACACGGGGTCGTAACCGTGCCCGTTCGAGCCGACCCGCGCCTCCAGCACCTCGCCGTGCCATTCGCCGTACTCGACGTGCTCGACCCACTCGCTCGCCTCGGGCGGCCGGTCTGGGCCCTCGGCACCGACGGGCGGCGGCACGACGAGGGCGGCGGCGCACGAGAACCACGCCGAGCGGTCGTCGGCACCGTCGAGCTCGGTGAGCAGCTTGTCGATGTTGTCGTCCGCGTCGCGCGTGCCGGCGTAGCGCGCCGAGTGGATGCCCGGAGCACCGCCGAGGGCCGCCGCCGAGATGCCGCTGTCGTCGGCGAGCGCGGGCAGCCCGGTGTGACGTGCTGCCGCACGCGCCTTGATCAGGGCGTTGGCCGCGAAGGTGTCACCGTCCTCGACCGGCTCGGGGCCGTCGTAGGCGACCAGCTCGACGCCCGGCGCCGTCTCGGCGAGCAGCAGCCGCAGCTCGGCCACCTTGCCCTGGTTGTGCGTGGCGATGACGACACGGGTCATCGGCCGAGGGCCTCGCGCTGGAAGCGGCTCAGGTCGACGGCGCCGGCGACGGCGAGGTCGAGCAGGGAGTCGAGTTCGCGGCGGTCGAACGGCGCGCCCTCGGCCGTGCCCTGGACCTCGACGAACGACCCGCTGCCCGTGACGACGACGTTCATGTCGGTCTCGGCCCGGACGTCCTCGACGTAGGCGAGGTCGAGCATGGGCTCGCCGTCGATGATGCCGACCGAGACGGCCGAGACGCTGTCGGTCAGGGGCGTGGCCTTCTGCCCGACGAACTTCTTCTCGCGACCCCACTCGATCGCCTGGGCGAGGGCGACGTAGGCGCCCGTGATCGCGGCGGTGCGGGTGCCGCCGTCGGCCTGCAGGACGTCGCAGTCGAGCACGATCGTGTTCTCGCCGAGGGCCTTGGTGTCGACCACGGCCCGGAGGCTGCGGCCGATCAGGCGCGAGATCTCGTGCGTGCGTCCGCCGATCTTGCCCTTGACGCTCTCGCGGTCGTTGCGCGAGTTGGTGGCCCGGGGCAGCATCGCGTACTCGGCGGTGACCCAACCCTTGCCCTTGCCCGTCAGCCAGCGGGGCACGCCGTTCGTGAAGGACGCGGTGCACAGCACCTTCGTGCCGCCGAACGTGATGAGGGCGCTCCCCTCGGCGTGGGCGCTCCAGCCGGTCTCGATGGTGACGGGTCGCAGGTCGGTGGTGCTGCGCCCGTCGGCGCGGACGGTCGTGCTCGTGGTGTCGGTCATGGTGCCTTCTCTCGGCGGTGGTGGGCGGTGTGGGCGGGGCCGTCTGCCCCGCGGGGGGGTGCAGGAGGCGCGGGTCAGGTCCGGTCGACGGGGCGGCGGCCCGCGGGCAGCTCGATCGCGCCCGTCTCGAGGTGGCCGACGCGCGAGACCTCGGGCCCCAGGAACCGTCGGGCCAGGCGCAGGAACGCCTTCTCGTCGGGCCCGGTGGCCTCGAACTCGTGGTGCGGCTCGCCACGGTCGGTGCGCTCGAGCCCGTGCTGGACGAGCGTGCGGTAGACGTCGGCCGCGGTCTCCTCCGCGCTGGACACGAGCCGGACGTCGGGGCCCACGACGTACTGCACGGCGGCCGACATGAGGGGGTAGTGGGTGCAGCCCAGGACGAGGGTGTCGATGCCGGCGTCGCGCAGCGGGGCGAGGTACCCCTCGGCGACGGCCCGCAGCTCGGGGCTCGACGTGTCGCCCGCCTCGACGAACTCGACGAAACGCGGGCAGGCCTGCGTGACGAGCTCGAGACCCGAGGCCGCTGCGAACGCGTCCTCGTAGGCCCGCGAGTTGATCGTGCCCTCGGTGCCGATGACGCCGATGCGGCCGTTGCGCGTCTGCTGCACCGCCGCGCGGACGGCCGGTTGGATCACCTCGACCACGGGGATGCCCGCGCCGACCGTGTACCGCTCGCGGGCGTCGCGAAGCACGGCGGACGACGCCGTGTTGCAGGCGATGACGAGCAGCTTGACGCCCTGGGCGACGAGGTCGTCCATCACGGCGAGGGCGTACTCGCGCACCTGGGCGATGGGCTTCGGTCCGTACGGCGAGTGGGCCGTGTCGCCCACGTACCGGATGGACTCGTGGGGCAGCTGGTCGATGATCGCCCGCGACACGGTGAGGCCGCCGACGCCGCTGTCGAAGACTCCGATGGGTGCGTCCGTCACGACCACGAAGCCTACCCGTCGCGAGCCGCGACCCCCGGGACGACCGGGCGAGCCTAGGCTGGCGGGGTGACCAGCGCACTGTTGACCGACCGGTACGAGCTCACCATGGTGGAGGCCGCCCTCAAGGCGGGCACGGCCCACCGGGACAGCGTCTTCGAGGTGTTCGCCCGGCGCCTGCCCGAGGGGCGGCGTTACGGCATCGTCGCGGGTACCGGTCGATTCCTCGAACTGCTCGCCGACTTCCGCTTCGGCGACGACGAGGTGGCCTGGCTGCGCGAGGCGGGGGTCGTGGACGCCACGACGGCCGACTGGCTGGCCGACTACCGGTTCTCGGGCGACATCTGGGGCTACGCCGAGGGCGAGGTGTACCTGCCCGGGTCGCCGCTGCTGGTCATCGAGTCGATGTTCGCCGAGGCCGTGCTGCTCGAGACCCTGGCGCTGAGCGTCTTCAACTACGACTCGGCCGTGGCCAGCGCGGCGGCGCGCATGGTCTCGGCCGCCGACGGGCGCCCCCTCGCCGAGATGGGCTCACGCCGCACGGGCGAACGCAGCGCCGTGGCCGCGGCCCGGGCCGCCTACATCGCGGGCTTCGGCGCCACGAGCAACCTCGAGGCCGGCCGGACGTGGGGCGTCCCGACGATGGGCACCGCGGCCCACGCGTTCACGCTGTTGCACGACAGCGAAGAGGATGCCTTCCGCGCCCAGGTCGACACCCTGGGGCCGGGCACCACCCTGCTCGTCGACACCTACGACATCCCCGAGGCCGTGGCCACGGCCGTCCGGGTGGCCGGGCCGGGGCTCGGAGCCGTGCGCATCGACAGTGGCGACCTGCCGTCGCTGGTCGGACAGGTCCGCACCCAGCTCGACGCGCTCGGCGCGACGGGGGCGAAGATCACCGTCACGAACGACCTCGACGAGTACACGATCGCCGCGCTGCGCGCGGCCCCGGTCGACTCCTTCGGCGTGGGCACGTCGGTCGTCTCAGGCTCGGGCCACCCGGCAGCCGGCATGGTCTTCAAGTTGGTCGCCCGTCGCGGCGATGAGGGCGACTGGGTCTCGGTGGCCAAGAAGTCGGCCGACAAGGCCTCGGTCGGTGGACGGAAGTCCCCCGTGCGCGTGATCGTCGACGGGGTCGCCACCCGCGAGCTCATCCGGGTCGGATCGTCCGAGGTCGCGGCCGGAGAGCGCTCGCTGCACGTGCCGCTCGTGTCGGCCGGAGAGATCGACACCCGTCACACGGGAGCCGAGGGCGTGGCCCGCGCGCGCCTCCATCGGGCCGCGGCCGTGGCCGAACTGCCCGACCAGGCGCTGCGGCTGGGTCGTGGCGAGCCGGTCGTGCCGACCGTCTACGCCTGACCCGGCGCCGGAATCACTCGGACGTCATCTTCTCGTAGATCTCTTTGCAGGTCGGGCACACCGGGAACTTCTCGGGGTCTCGACCGGGGGTCCACTTCTTGCCACAGAGCGCCTTGACGGGCTTGCCGCTCAGCGCGGACTCCATGATCTTGTCCTTCTTCACGTAGTGCGAGAAACGCTCGTGGTCGCCGGGATCGATCGCCTCGTCGTTCAGGAGCTTCTCGAGCTCGCGGTCCATGACGTCGAGGCCGCCGCCCGTCTGCGTGTCAGTCATGCAGACATCGTACGTCGACCTCGACTCAGCTGCGGAGGGCGAACGCCAGCAGCTCGGGCGCCCGGCGCGAGAAGACCCGGGCGCCGAGGGCCACACCCGCGACCAGCACGACGAGTCCGACTCCGACGCCGAGGACCAGCGACCACGTGCCACCCGCCGGGTAGCCCGTGATCAGGCCGCGACCGGCGAACCAGAGCGCGGGTGCCGTCGCGAGGACCGCTCCTCCGATCATGACGGTCTGCGCCCACGCCGCGGTGGCGCCGTTCGACTGCGGCTGCTGGAACGGGTCGTCGTGCGGGCGGACCGTGGCATAGGGCATGAGGGCAGACACCAGGCTCGACAGACCGAGGCCGCTGAGCAGGAAGCCGGCGCTCACCCCCAGCTCGGACGGCAGCGCCTGCCAGTCGCCGAACAGCCAGGTCGCGACGACCGAGCCCAGAACGACGAGCGGGACACCGATCAGCAGAGGAGGCGCGAGTCGCCCCACGCGGTCCGCCAGACCCCGCGTGTCGGACGCCACGTGCATCCAGAGCGCCGTGCTGTCGTAGGCCACGTCGTTGTGCGGCAGGAAGCCCAGGATGAGGCACATGATCGGCACCGGCACGAGGGCCAGCCAGTTCCAGCTGACGCCCGCGATCCCGAGGGGGACGACGAGCAGCGGCAGGAACGGGATGATGACGAGCGACATGCGGTAACGGGCGTCGCGCATCCAGTAGGTGAGGCTGCGGCCGGCGACGGCCCCGGTCGGCGAGGCCCGGACGTACTCGAACCAGCCGAGGCCGTCGCCGTCGTCGACCTCTTCGGGTTCGGGTCGGTCGACGAACGCACGAGCGACGAGTGCCCGCCAGGCGAGCCAGAGGGCCACGAGCGTGACGGCGGCGATGGCGACGTCGGCCACGACGCGACCGGTCTGGCCGGCGGCGACGTGACCGGGGAGCGCGAGCGCGGCCCCGAACGGCGTCCAGGCGAGGGCGTCCGCGATGACTCCGGTGCCCGAGCGACCGGGCAACGAGAGGCGGACGAGGTCGACGATCACCGGAACGGCCAGCAGGACGACGAGCACGGCGCCGACGAGCGCGAGCTCACGACCGCGACGGGACGTCAGGACGACGCTGTTCAGCGTCGAGGCCACGAGGGCCAGCAACAGCGCGGTGACTCCGGCGACGAGGGCGCCCGCGACGGCGACCGCCGCGACGCCGCCGCCCTCACCCCAGGCACGGACGTACCCGGTCGAGAGGACGAGCAGGGCCAGCGTGGGCAGGCCGATCGCGGCACCGAGCGCCAGGCCGACCGCTGCCCGCGCCTCGGGCACGCCGAGGACGGCGAGACGGCGGGGGTCGCTCCAGGCGGGACGGACGGTCGCGAAGGGGACGACGGCGAAGCCGACCAGCAGCAGGGCGCCCCCGCCGACCGCGAGGGCGCGGACGTCGTCGAGGGGCGCGTCGCGCAGGCCGCTCACGAGGCTCGCGACCGCGATCGTGACGATGAGGACGGCGAGCACGGAAGCCACGGCGACGGTCAGGCGGCGCGGCCCGAAGCGGACCGTGTTGCCGATCGTCTGGAGCCTCAGTCGGAGAAGTTCTGCAACCATTCCATGCCCTCCGTGACCGCGCGCCCGCCGGCGAGCTCGACGAACCGCTGCTCGAGGGAGCGCCCGGCCCGGACCTCGTCGACCGTGCCGCTGGCGAGGACGTGACCGTCGACGATCACCGCGACGCTGTCGCAGATTCGCTCGACGAGGTCCATGCTGTGGCTCGAGAGCAGCACGGTCCCGCCCCCCGCCACGTAGCGCTGCAGGACGTCCGTCACGGTGGCGGCCGACACGGGGTCGACCGACTCGAACGGCTCGTCGAGCACGAGGACCCGCGGCGAGTGGATGATCGCGGCGGCCAGGGCGATCTTCTTCGTCATGCCCACGGAGTAGTCGCTGACGAGACGTCCGAGCGCGTCGTGCAGGCCGAAGGCGGTGGCGAGGTCGGAGGAGCGCTTGCGTGCCGTGACGCCGTCGAGCCCGCGGAGGGTCGCCGAGTAGTAGAGGAGTTGCGCACCGGTCAGCCGGTCGAAGAGTCGAAGGCGGTCGGGGAGGACACCGAGCGACCGCTTCGCCGCGGCCGGGTCACGCCAGACGTCCGCCCCGAGGACGGTCACCGTGCCGGCGTCGGGCCTCAGGAGACCGGTAACGATCGACAGGGTGGTCGTCTTGCCGGCCCCGTTCGGACCGACGATGCCGTAGAACGATCCGGCCCGGACCTCGAGGTCGACGTTCTCGACCGCGACCGTGCCGCCGTAGCGCTTCATGAGCCCCGAGATCGCGAGCACGACGGGGGCCTCGGCGTCGACGACGCGGGCCGGTCGTACGGCGCCCTCGTCGGCGGGGGCCCGTTCGGTCTCGACGACGACGCCGTCGGCCTCGATCTCGGCCTCAGCCTCGGAGAGGTCGATGGCGGTCTCGTCGGGCGCGGTCCCGGCGTCGTCGGCCGGGGTGGCCGACGGTGCGTCACCGGCGAGCGCGTCGTCCAGGGCGGCGGCCGACTCCTCTTCGGCGGACAGGGCGTCACCGAAGTAGTCGTCGGCGGAGACGGGGACGACGACGGTGCCGTCCGTCGTGACGCCCGCATCGGCGAGTTCGGCGACGACCTCTTCTTCTGCGGCCCTCGCCGCCGCCTCGGCCCGGGCGCGCGCGTTCGCGGCGCGGGTCGCTGCCGCCTTCTTTGCCGCCGCCGACCGGTCGGCAGCGGTGCGCTGCGAGGGTTTGCGGGGCGAGGCGGGCTTGCGGGAAGCCGAGGACTTGCGGGCCGTCGCGGCCTTCGTCACGGGCACGCGGGCCGTCGTGGCGTCGGTCGTGGTGGCCGTCCCCTCGGCCGCGTCCCCCGCAGTCGTCGCGTCGTCGTCCACTGTGTTCTCCCCCTGGTCGGACGCGGCCACCGCTCCGACCGTGTCGTCACCCGGCGTCGAGTCGGGGGCGATGTCACCCACTTCGTCCTCGCGCCGTCCAGCCATCGCCCCACCGTACCAAGGCCACGACGCCGACCGGACGACGGGAGACGCATATCACGAATGGGACACGCTTCGGGCCAGTTCCCTGGCCGCCCCTGGCCTCATCGGGTAGTCTGCAACAGCACGACGACGTGTCCAGATCGACGCTCCGCGGTGAACACCGCTCGAACACGAGGCGAACCGCACCCAGAGACGGGTCCGGTCCGCACCGCCGGGGCCACCGCAGAGCCCGTCCCGCATGGGCTCGCCCCTTGTGAGGAGACCAGCGTGAGCAAGAACGACACGAACCACCGCCAGCAGATCGTCATCCTGGCCGCCGGGCTCGGCAGCCGCCTCGGCCGCTCGTTGCCCAAGGCACTGACCGAGCTGAACGACGGCCGCACCATCATGCAGCAGCAGTTCGACAACATCCGTGACGCATTCGGGCCCGACGCCCGGGTCACCGTCGTCGTCGGCTACAAGTTCGAGCACATCGTCGAGGCGTTCCCGTCGGCCTCGTTCGTCTACAACGAGATGTACGACCAGACCAACACGTCGAAGAGCCTGCTCCGCGCCCTGCGGGCCAGCGCTTCCGGCGGCGTCCTGTGGATGAACGGCGACGTCGTCTTCGACCCCACGGCCCTCACCCGCGCGGCTCGACTCGTCCGCGACGACCAGTCGTTCGTCACCGTCAACACCTCCAAGGTGTCCGACGAAGAGGTCAAGTACACGACCGACGCCGAGGGCTACATCGCCGAGCTGTCGAAGCAGGTCAAGGGCGGACTCGGCGAGGCCGTGGGCATCAACTACGTGTCCAAGGCCGACAAGGCGACGCTCGTGCACCAGCTCTCCAAGGTCGACAACCAGGACTACTTCGAGCGTGGCATCGAACTGGCCATCGGCCAGGACGGGCTACGCTTTGAGCCCGTGGACATCTCCGACCTCTACGCCGTCGAGGTCGACTTCGCCGAAGACCTCGAGCGCGCGAACCTGTTCGTCTGAACCGGGCCGTCTCCCGACGGCTGCGTGGCCTTGTGTGATGTCCTGAACGAGAAGGGCGTCCGTGAGCACTGACCTGGCCGAACGGCCCCGTCGAAGCGGCTTCGCGCGGTACCGCCAGACGTTCTGGCTGCTGACGAGTCGCGACCTCAAGGTCCGGTACTCCACGTCGAAGCTCGGCTACTTCTGGTCGATCCTCGACCCGCTCGTGATGTCGGGCATCTACTTCTTCGTCTTCTCCGTCGTCTTCAAGCGCTCGGTCGGCGACGAGCCGTACATCGTCTTCCTCCTGTCCGGCCTCCTGCCCTGGATGTGGTTCAACGGCGCGGTCTCCGACAGCACCCGGGCGTTCATCCGCGAGGCGAAGCTCGTCCGGTCGACCAAGATCCCCCGGACGATCTGGGTGTTCCGACTCGTGGGTTCGAAGGGCATCGAATTCGCCCTGAGCCTGCCCGTCCTGGCCTTGTTCGCCGCCGTGGGAGGGGCGCAGCTGCACTGGCAGGTGGTGTTCTTCCCCCTGGCAATGGTCATGCAAACCGTGCTCGTCGCCGGGGTGGGGCTCATCGTCGCGCCGCTCGTCGTGTTCTTCCGCGACCTCGAGCGCGCCACGAAGCTCGCCCTGCGGTTCGCCTTCTACGCCTCGCCCATCATCTACGGCACCCAGGACCTCCCCGAGGGCCTCCACCTTCTGGCCGCGTTCAACCCACTGAGCGGAATCTTCGGCCTCTACCGGTCGGCGTTCTTCCCGGAGCAGTTCGACCTGACCGAGGTGCTCGTCGGCGGGGCCGTGTGCGTCGTGGTCCTGGCCGTCGGGCTGCTCGTCTTCCGATCGAGCGAGCGTGCCGTCCTGAAGGAGATCTGATGTCCACCACCGGACAGCGCCCCGTGATCCGCGTCGACGGCGTCGGCATCCGCTTCCGCCGCAACCGGCGCGGGCGGCGATCGTTCAAGGACCTCTTCGCCGACAGCAGCAGGCGGTCGCGACCGGGCGAGTTCTGGGCCCTCCGCGACGTCAGCTTCGAGGTCCAGCCGGGCGAGGCCATCGGCGTCGTGGGACGGAACGGTCAGGGCAAGTCGACGTTGCTCAAACTGGTTGCCGAGGTGATCCTGCCCGACACGGGCACCGTCGAGGTGTCGGGCGGCGTCGCCCCTCTCATCGAAATCACCGGTGGCTTCGTCGCCGACCTGACGGTGCGGGAGAACGTCTACCTGACCGCCGGCCTGCACGGCATGACCCGACCCGAGATCGACCAGCGCTTCGACGAGATCATCGACTTCGCCGAGATCGGCGACTTCGTCGACACCCCCTACAAGCACCTCTCGAGCGGCATGAAGGTCCGCATCGCGTTCGCCGTCATCTCACGCCTCGAAGAGCCCGTCGTACTCGTCGACGAGGTGCTCGCCGTGGGGGACAAGGCCTTCCGCGAGAAGTGCTATGCCCGGATCGGCGAGATGCTGGCCGACGGTCGCACGCTCTTCCTCGTGTCGCACAACGAACGCGACCTCAAGCGGTTCTGCCGACGGGGCCTCTACCTCGACAAGGGTGCCCTGGTGTTCGACGGCCCACTCGACGACGCCCTCGCCAGGTACGCCTCCGATCACCCTCCCCGCCCCTCGGCGTAGTGTCGACCCGTGCCCGAACGCAGTCAGCCCCACAGCCCCGATCACGCCGCCTCGACGACGGACGCACAGCTCGCCGCCCGCGACGCAGCGAACTCGACCGAGTACCACTACCAGACGTCGGCGCCCGACCGGTCGGACGACGCCGCCTGGGTGCGCCGTCTCGACAAGCTGTTGGCCGTCCAGCGCCCGGTCGTCGTCAAGCACGTCGCCACGTTGCGTCGCCGTCACAAGAAGGCGACGCCGCAGAAGCTGATCACCATCCTCGAGCGCGAATACCTCGCCGCGGTCACGACCGGCGGGGCCGCCGTCGGGGCCAGCGCGGTGATCCCCGGTGTCGGCTGGGGCGTGTCGCTGGCACTCTCGGGCGTCGAGACCGCCGGCTTCCTCGAGGCGAGCGCCCTCTTCGCGCAGTCCGTGACCGAGGTCCACGGCATCGCCGTCTCGGACCCCGACCGCGCCCGGGCACTGGTCATGGCGATGCTGCTCGGCGGTCCCGGTGCCAGCCTCGTCCGTCAGTTCGCCGGTGAGGCCATGGGCACGGCTCCGGCCCGGACCGCGTTCTGGGGCGAACTGGTCACCTCCAAGCTGCCGAAGGCGGCCATGAGCGGTCTCACCGACACGATCCGCAAACAGTTCATCCGACGGTTCGCCGCCTCGCAGGGGGCCTCCGTCCTCGGCCGGGCCCTCCCGTTCGGCATCGGGGCCGTCGTGGGTGGGACCGGCAACCACCTGCTCGGACGAAAGGTCGTCACGACGGCCCGCACGGCGTTCGGTGCGGCGCCGGCCGAGTTCCCGGTGGACCAGTCCCTCTGAGCGGTCGCCTCGTGACGGGCGACCCGTCGGCCGGCGTGGCCCGTCACTTCTCCCTCGACGGGTCCTCCCCAGGCGGCCGTGGTCCACAGGGACTCGAGACGACCCTCGGCGGTCGCTCCTAGGGTCGTCGACATGACGTCGACGACCCTCGCATACACCGTCCCCTTCACCCTCGACCGCTCCCGCGCACCCCGTGTCTACCGACTGGTCAACGACTCCCCCGAGACCGTGACCGGCGTCCGGGTCACCCTCGTGGGCACGGGGCTGCTCGTCCCCGTCGCGACCACCCGACTCGACCCCGGCGATTCCGTCGACCTCTGCGTGCTGGGCGTCGAACTGACCCGCAGCGCGATCGCCGTCGTGCGGTGGTTCCGGCCCGACGGCGACGAGTACCTGTGGCGGTTCAGCTTCTGACCCGGGGGCGAGCCCTGTCGTGTGAGGGGCCGCGTCAGCTGGTGAGGCGAGCCCGTCTCTCGGCGACGTAGTCAGCCGCGGTGAAGGCCTCGAGGACGGGCGGCAGGTGATCGACTCCGAGGCCGGCGACCAGGACGGCCGGGTCGACCCCCAAGACCACGGCGAGCCGGACGATCGTGTGCAGCACGGGGTTGCCGATGCCGCGCTCGATCTTTCCGTAGTTCGACACGTTCATGCCCGCGAGGTGCGCCACCTCGTCCTGGCTCAGACCGAGCCGCAGGCGCTCGTCGCGGATGCGTTCTCCGAAGAGACGGGCAGCGGCGGACGTCGGTTCAGGCATGCCTCATGGATACGCTGCTCAGCACCTGAGATCCAGAGTCCACATCACTGAGACATGAATGCCTCAGCGATGAGAGACTCCCGATGTCTCGTACCCCTGGTCAGAGGTCGGACGCCTCGGTGTCTCCGGCGTCGTGGTCGGCATCCTCGGCCGCACCGGTCGAGCGTGGCTCGTCGAACGACGGTCGGCGCGCGGCGTAGTCGTCACGCAGCCGCACGAGATCCGCCACCGCGTTCTCGAAGCGATGCGTGGCCGCACCGGGCGACGTGTCGCCGAAGTGACGTCGAACCCAGTGCTCGAGACGGTCCCGCGCCTCCGGATCGTCGACGACCCGGTCGACGACGGCGACGATGTCGCCCGCGCCGTCGGCCGTCAACCATTCGGCGTCGCCGAGGTAGCCCGACTCGTCGACGTCGGCCTCGACGGCCACCGGACGGGTCACGACCAGGGGCCGGCCCGTCGCGAGGCGGTCGTAGACCATCGCCGAGATGTCGGTCACGGCGACGTCGGCCGCGGCCAGTTGCCAGCCGAGTTCGGGCCCCTCGTCGTGGACGTGGTGGGCCCCGGGATCACGCGTGTTGGCCTCGGCCAGGGCCCGGATGATCGCCTCGTGGGCTCGCCGGTACTCGGGGTCGAGCACACCGCTGCGCGGGTGCGCCCGGTAGACGACCCGGTGACGCCCCGAGGCCAGCAGGGCCCTGACGAGGGCGAGGCCGTGCGTGGCGATCGATCCGTAGGCGGCTGCAGGACGGTCGCCCTCCCACGTGGGGGCGTAGAGCACGACCAGACGGTCGTCGTCGGGGTAGGGCACCTCGCCCGAGAAGTGGTCGGCCTGGGGCCGACCGATGGGCACGGCACGCTTGTCGAGGTCGTAGTCCCAGAGCTTGGCGGCCAGGCGGTCCTTCGCGGCGTCGCCCGCGACGAAGGCGTAGTCGTACGCCTTGAACTGGTTCGTCGTCATGTACATCTTGTCGCTCTCGCCGTGGTTGACGAAGACGTGCCACATGCGGCCGTACCGCATCATCTGGAAGTTCTTGGCGTTCTGGTTGACGTACAGCGTCATGGCGAGGGGTTGAGCGGCGACGAAGTCCTCGAGGTCGGCCACCTTGCGGGCGTACACGAGGGGCACCGGGCTCTCGTCGAGCATCGTGACCATCGTGCCCGGCGAGCGGACGACGATCGCGACGGGGAAGGTCTCGGCCAGGCGGGCGAGCGGTGCGTACCACTGCCGTATCTGGTACATGTTCACGGTTGTGTCGGCGAAGTACACGGCGACGCGGACCGTGCCCGGAGCGGGCGTCGCCGCGGCCCGTGGGTCGCGCTCGAGCCGGCGTCGACTGCTGCGCGAACGGACGGCGCGGCGGGCGAGGCTCCAGGCGAGCCCCAGGTCTCGGGTCAACGGCACATGCCCTCCTCGGGTCGGTCCGCCACCCCGATCGGCGCCGGACCCCGGAAAGCCTAGAGGACCGGAGGTCGGCCGGCCCTGGACATGCGGAGGACCGTTACCCAACCGATGGACCGTCGACCGCCCGGCGCCTCTCGCCACCCCTCCGCCCAGCCCGCGAACCACGGCCGCAGGCGGCGCGGGGTCCGTGCCCACCGCAGCAGCTGGACCGCCGTCCAGGACGCCACGTAGACGGGGACGAGCGGCCAGGGGAGGTTGCGCTTGGCCAACCAGACCCGGTTGCGGGCGTTCAGCCGGTAGTACTCGGCGTGGCGCGCCGGGTCGATGGCCGGATGGTTCGCCACGAGCGAGCCCTCGTACCAGGTGCGCCTGCCCTGGGCCCAGACCCGCCACGCCAGCTCGATGCCCTCGTGCGCGTAGAAGTACGGCTCGCCCCAGCCGGCACAGGCGTCGAAGACGTCGCGGGGCAGCAGGGTCGCCCCCTCCCAGACCGAGAAGACGTCGCTCGACCGGCGAGGGTCACCTTTGCGCAGGCGAGGCGTCCATCGACGCGGGTTGACGGCACCGTCGGGGTCCACGACCCGTGGCTGCAGGAGCCCGATCTCGGGTCGGGCCCGCAACAACGCGACGGCATCGGCGAGGAACCGGTCGGAGGGCAGGCTCGCGTCGTCGTCGAGGAAGAAGATCCAGTCGCCCGAGACGGCTTCGGCCCCCCGGTTGCGGCCGGCGGGGATGCCCACGTTCTCGGCGAGCTCGAGCAGGCGGACTCCGGTCGGCACCTCGACCTCCGCGGTCGCGGCGTCGCGTCCGTTGACCACGCAGACGACGTCCAGGTCGACGTCGCGCTGGGCCAGCAGCGAGGCCAGCCCCCGACGCAGGTCGCCGGGGCGTCGCCCCTGGGTCAGGCTCACGACTCCGACCCGGGGCAGGACCTCGCTCAGGAGCGCACCCGCTTCGACGCCATGATCGCGACGAAGTGACCGACCAGCGCCAGCACCGACAGCGGGAGCAGGGCGACGAGCAGGACACGGTCGGCGGTCACGCCTCCGACGACGAGGCCGACGAGCGCGGCGAGGAAGACGAGCATGGTCAGCTCGACGGAGTGGTACAGCCGGTGGAACGGCACGAAGCGCGCGGCGCTGCGCAGTCGGGACAGGAGGCGCCCGCTCGGCTGCGTCGCGCCTCCTCGTTTGTCTTCGAGCCGGTCGAGGCCCGCGTTCGCGCGGGCGACGTGGACCATGTCGTTGAGGGCCTTGTTGAGCACGATCACGAGGGCCAGGGCGAAGCCCGCGGTCGTCCAGAGGAAGTCGCCCGGCGTCTCGAACGGGAACCCGGCGGCGCGGATGCCCAGCACGATCGGGATGAGGGCCTCGGTCGAGTAGTGGCCGACCTTGTCGAGGAAGACCCCGGCCGGCGAGCTGGTGCCCCGCCAGCGGGCGACCTCGCCGTCACAGCAGTCGACGAGCATCTGCAGTTGGCCCAGCACGAGGGCGAGCAACGCACCGGTGATGCCCGGCACGAGCAGCGACAGGGCGGTGCACCAGCCGACCAAGATCATCAGCCCGGTCACGCCGTTCGCCGAGACGCTCGTCTTGAGCAGCCACCAGGTCAGGTAGGGCGAGACGTCGCGCAGGTACAACGAGGCCGTCCAGTGCTCGGCGTTCGCACGACTGCGCACCTCGGGCGGCTGGGCGACGCGGCGCAACTCGGCGATCGAAGACGGTCTGGTGGGCAGCGCGGTCATCGGCGGCTACCTTCCGGTCTGGGCGGTGATGTTCTTCGTGAGGTCGAGGAAGCCGAGCACGAAGCCGACGCCCCACCCGAAGTGGATGGAAGGCAAGACTACGAGAAACCAGAGGCGGGTGCGGAGGTCGTCGCCGCGGGCGGCGAGCAGTGCCGCCGCGAGGACGAAGACCACGTACACACCGGGCACGACGAGGGCGAGCGTCGCCCACCCGAGCGGGCTGCCGAGCGCCAGCCCGCCCACGCCGACCAGACCGACCAACAGGCCGAGGGCCACCCCGACCACCATGACGGGTGGCACCAGGTACCGCAAGGTGTTCGCCTTCGGGAACCGTCGGGCCAGTTCGCCCCGCCACAGCCCGGTGGCGACGAACTGTCGGGCCAGCTTGCGCAGGCTCGGGCGAGGTCGGTAGGTGACCACGAGCCGCGGGGTGAACCAGACCGTCCCGCCCGTGGCCCGGAGCCGCCGGTTGAGCTCCCAGTCCTGACCGCGCTTGACGCCCTCGTCGAAGAGCCCGACCTCGAGCAGTCGGTGCCGCAGGAAGACGCCCAGGTAAGCCGTCTCGGTCGGGCCCTCGGCGCCGCCGACGTGGTGGGGCGTGCCCCCGAGGCCGACCCTGCTGCCGTAGGCCCGGGCCACGGCTTTCTCGAAGGGCGTGCGCCCGACGGCGGCCATGATGCCGCCCACGTTGTCGGCTCCACTGCGCTCGAGGGTCTCGACCGCGATGCGCGTGTAGTCGCTCGGCAGCACCGAATGGGCGTCGACGCGCACCGTGATCGGGTGGACCGAGGCGCGGATGGCCACGTTGAGGCCGGCCGGGGTCGAGCCGACGGGGTTGGGGATGCTCCGGACCCGGGGGTCGGCCGCCGCCATCTCGGCCACGACCTCGTTCGTGCGGTCGACGCTCGGGCCGAGGGCCAGGATCACCTCGAACGGGCCCTCGTAGTCCTGGACGAGCAGGCTCTCGACCGCGGCCCGGATCTCACGCTCTTCGTTGAGGACGGGCATGACGTACGAGACACCGGGTCGGGTGGCGTCGCCTGCTTGCATGGATCGCGTTTCTCGGGCTCGTGAGCGCCGGGGAGGCGCGGGTCGGGACTGCGGACGGCCGCAGGGATCGTGGCGAGCTTAGCAACACCCGAACGGGGGCCGGGACGCCGTCGCGTCCCGACCCCCGCCGTGCCCATCGGGGTGACCCGTCAGCTGGTCAAGGTGTCGAGGGTGACCTTCGTCGTGTCGGTCGTCCCGTCTCGGACGTAGGTCAGGTCGGCCGTCGCGCCACCGGCGAGGAACCTGACCTGCGCCGTGAGGTCGGTCCGGTCACTGATCGGCACGCCGTTGAACTCGGTCACGACGTCGCCCTGCCGCAGGCCGGCGTTCTGTGCCGCACCACCGGGGCTGAGCTGGACGATGAGAGCACCGACCCGGGTGGCCGCCGCGTCGCTCGTGGCGTCGTTGACACTGGCACCGAGGAGGCCATGACTGGCCTTGCCGTTCGCCATGATCTCTTTGGCGACCCGCTGCACGAGGTTCGACGGCACCGAGAACCCGACGCCGATGCTGCCGGACGACTCCCCTGAACTGGCGATGGCGACGTTGAGGCCGATCAGCTCGCCCTGCGAGTTGAGCAGCGCACCACCGGAGTTGCCCGGGTTGATCGACGCGTCGGTCTGGATGACCGGCAGCGAGATGACCGAGCTGGCCTGGTTCTGCGGGGAGCCGTCACCGTTGTTGAACGAGAAGGGCCCCTGGCCGTTGTTGTCGTTCTGCTGGCCCTCGTCGCTGCCGTCGGTCGGCGCTGCCGAGGACTGTACGGTGATGCTGCGGTTCAGCGTCGAGACGATGCCGTCGGTCACCGTGTTCGACAGGCCGAGCGGTGCTCCGATGGCCACAGCCGTGTCACCGACGTTCAGCTTCGACGAGTCGGCGAACTCGATCGGGGTGAGCCCCGTCGCGTCGACCTTCAGCACGGCGAGGTCGACCGTGGGGTCGAGCCCCACGACCTCGGCCGGCAGGATGCTGCCGTCGCTGAGCGTGACGGTGACGGTGCCCGACGCGCTGGCCCCGTCCAGGGTGACGACGTGCGTGTTCGTCACGATGTACCCGTCGTCGCTCAGGATGACGCCCGAGCCGGTGCCGCCGGACTCACCCGCCGTCACGTTGATCGTGACGACCGACTTCGTCGCTTTCGCCGCGACCGCCGTGACGACCGTCGCGTCGTCGTAGTCGTTCACCGTCAGGTCGCGGGACTCACCGGTCGCCGAGACACCGGCCCCGGAGTCGCGGGAGAGCACGGCAGCGACGCCACCACCCGCCGCGCCGCCCACGAGGACGCCGACCAAGAGGGCCGCGGCGACGGACCCCACGCCACGCCGGCTCTTCTTCGGCTTCTGCGAGGGCGCCTGCCAACCCGCCGCGGCGTACGAGTTCGTCGTGTCGTACGCGAACGCCGACGGGTCGGAGGGCTGGCGATAGGGGTCGCCCTGTTGGTACGACCCTGGCTGCTGGTAGGGGTCGTTCTGCTGGTACGACCCTGGCTGCTGGTACGACCCTGGCTGCGGGTAGGCACCCGGCTGCTGATGCGAACCGGGCTCCTGGTGAGATCCGGCTTGCTGGTACGAAGCAGGCTGCTGCTGAGAGCCGGGCTGCTGGTACGACCCGAACTGCTGGTACGACGGCGGCTGCTGGTACGAGCCGGGGTGGGGCTGAGTCCGGTCGTGGGCCCGGTCGTGCCGCGACTCGTCGGCCCCGGACTCGAAGGACCCGGCCTGCGGGGTGCTGCCGGGCAGCGGCGGAGCACCGTAGGTGACGCCCTGGTCGGCCGGGTACGGCGTCGTGGGCTGGGCGCCGTCGTGCGCGCTCCGGTCGTCGCCCGGGACGCCCTGCGAACCGTCGGCGGTGCCCTCGGGCGTGCGCGGGGCGCCGTCGTCGGTGTCGTCGTGGCGGGGGGTGTCGGTCATGGTGCTCCTTCCAAGCCCTGACAGCCTGGTCGCCCAAGCTGGGCGGATCATACGGCGAGCCTGTGAGCGGACTGCACCCAGCTTATGCGGCGGCTGGACACGACCACCCCGGCACCCGTCCTGCGGAGATACGGTGACGGGATCATGACTCCTCCAGCACCCTGGCAGCGCGCGGCGAGCGGCGCGATGCTCCTCGACGGCGCGGGCCGACTCGCCCCGACGGTCTTCGCCGAGATGTCGGCCCTCGCCACGGCGACCGACAGCATCAACCTCGGGCAAGGCTTCCCGGACGAGGACGGCCCGGTCGAGGTCCTCGAGGCGGCGCACGAGGCCCTGCGCTCCGGCCTCAACCAGTACCCGCCGGGCCGGGGCATGCCCGTCCTGCTCGAGGCGGTCGCCGCCCACCAGCGGCGGTTCTACGGCCTCGACCTCGACCCGCGACGCGAGGTGCTCGTGACCGCGGGGGCGACCGAGGCACTGGCGGCGACGATCCTGGCGTTCGTCGACCGGGGTGACGAGGTGGTCACGCTCGAACCGTTCTACGACGCGTACGGAGCCGTCATCGGGCTCTCGGGCGGCGTCCACGTCACCGTTCCGCTCCGGGGTCCGGACTCGACGGTCGACCCGGACGAACTGCGCCGGGCCTTCGGACCGCGCACGCGGCTCGTCGTGCTGAACGATCCGCACAACCCCACGGGCAGCGTCCTCGACGACGCGACCAGGCGCCTCCTGCTCGAGCTCGCCGTCGAGCACGACGCACTCGTCGTCACCGACGAGGTCTACGAGCACCTGCTCTTCGACGGTGCGGTCCACGTGCCGTTCGCCACCCTGCCCGGCGCGGCGGCTCGGACGATCAGCATCTCGTCGGGGGGCAAGACCTTCAACACGACGGGGTGGAAGATCGGCTGGCTGACCGGTCCGGCGGAGCTCGTCGACCGCATCGTCGCCGTCAAGCAGTACCTGACCTTCGTGAACGGTTCGGTCTTCCAGCCCGCGATCGCCGTCGGGCTCGGACTCCCCGACGCCTACTTCGAGGGGATCGCACGCACGCTGGCCCACAAACGCGACGTCCTGTCCGACGGGCTGCGTCGTGCCGGGTTCGCCGTGCGCGCCAGCCACGGCTCGTACTTCGTGGTCGCCGACGCCGCCCCCCTGGGCTTCGACGACGCGGCCGACCTGTGCCGGCGGCTTCCCGAGCTGGCCGGTGTCGTCGGGCTGCCGATCAGCGCCTTCTGTCACCCGGTGCTCGCCGCCGAGCAGTCGTCCCTCGTCCGGTTCGCCTTCTGCAAGCGCATCGAGGTGCTCGAGCAGGCGTCGGCCCAGCTCGCGTCACTCTCGGTCTGAGCCCCTCGCCGAGGGCGGACCGCTGCCGTCACGGCGCGGGATGACGTCGTACCGACGGAGGGCCAGGGACGGGTTCGTCCGGCGCACGGCCGCGATCCGGTCGGCCGAGACCCTGCCCAGTGCCATGACGTCGACCTCGTCGCCGACCGACGCGAGTGCCACGCCCGTCGGATCGACGATCGTGCTGCAGCCGACACCGACGGGCGGAGCGTGGTCCGCCGCCGCGACGTACACGGTGTTCTCGAGCGCCCGGGCCGTCAGCAGGGTCGTCCAGTGGTGCTGCTTGAGCGGTCCGCGCACCCACTCGGCCGGCATCAGGACGACGTCGGCCCCGGCGTCGACGAGCGTCCGCGTGACCTCGGGGAACCTCAGGTCGTAGCAGGTCTGCAGGCCGAAGACGAGCCCGGCGACCTCGAAGGTCGCGGCGACGGCCAGCGGGCCGGGCACGATCCAGCGGGACTCCTGCCCACCGAACGCGTCGTAGAGGTGCTGCTTCGAGTACGTGGCGACGAGGCCCCGACCGGGTGCCACGGCCACGAGCAGGTTCTCGAACCGCGCCGGATCGGGCGACACCGCGACCAGGCCGGCGACGAGCACGACGCCGAGCCGATCCGCCAGTGCGGCCAGGTGGCGCACGAACGGCCCGTCCGTGGGTTCCGCGGCCTCGAGGTACGACGTCCCCAGCTCGGCCGAGAAGTACGACGAGTACTCGGGGAAGACGGCCACCTGCGCGCCCCGTCGGGCCGCCTCCTCGGCGAGGGCCGTGATGGTCCGCAGGTTGCGCGCCGTGTCGTCACCGGGGGCGGTCTGCACCACCGCGACGACGACGTCGGGCGCGCCGGCGGTGCCGCCGGTGCTCATCGCGCCCACCGCCCGGCCGCCAGCGCGGCCGCCTCGCCCAGCCAGAAGGAGGCGCGGGTCGTCGACTCGAGGACGTCGCCCGCCAGCTGCGTGGTCGACACGACGTCGGCGAATCCGTCGTCGGGGGCATCGACGGAACCGGCGACGAGCACGACCGGGACTCCGGCGGCGTCGGCCATCCGCCGCACGAGCGACACGGTCTTCCCGGCGGCGGTCTGACCGTCGAACCGCCCTTCTCCGGTGACGACCACGTCACCGTGGGCCAGGGCTTCCGAGAGTCCGACGACCTCGGCGACGGCGACGGCTCCGGGTTGCAGACGCGCACCCCAGGCGAGCAGACCGAAGCCCGTCCCGCCTGCGGCTCCCGCCCCGGGGGTCGTGGGATCGACGTCGACGAGGCTCGCGAAGCGCTCGAGACCCCGTTCGAGTGCGAGGACGTCGTCGGCCGAAGCACCCTTCTGCGGCCCGAACGCGGCAGCGGCACCGTGGGGGCCGAGCAGGGGACTGTCGACGTCGACCAGCAGCGTGACGCCGTCGGGCGGGAGGTCGATCAGGCCTGAGAGATCGACCCGGGCAGCCGTGGTGAGCCCGTGGTTGCCCGGACCGACGGGCTCCCCCAGAGAATCGACGATCCGGGCACCGAGTGCGGTGAGGGCGCCTGCTCCCCCGTCGGTCGATGCGCTGCCCCCGAGTCCGACGAGGAGGCGCGCAGCGCCGGCGTCGACGGCTGCGCGGATGACGTCACCCAGGCCGCGCGTGTCCGCGTCGTGCGGAGCGGCCTGGGCCAGGAGGCCGAGCCCGGAGGACGAGGCGAGTTCGACGACAGCCGTGCCGTCGGGCAGCGCCAGCCAGGGGGCGTCGACGCGACGGCCGTCGGGGCCCTCCACGACGACCTCGTGACGGATGCTTCCGGGTACGGCGCGCTCGAACGCATCGAGGGTGCCTTCTCCGCCGTCGGCGAGGGGCAGCGCCACGACGACGTCACCGGGCCGTGACCGGGACCACCCTGAGGCGAGGGCGGCCGCGGCCTCGGACGCATCCAGGCTGCCCTTGAACGAATCGGGGGCGAGGACCACCCGGAGTCTCGACATGCGTCAACCTTGGCATGATCAGCCACGACCGTACAGAACCGGCCGAGGGCTTGACGGCATGACGAAAGCCCCGGTCATTCGACCGGGGCTTTCTTCTTTCTTGTTGCGGGGGCAGGATTTGAACCTACGACCTCTGGGTTATGAGCCCAGCGAGCTACCGAACTGCTCCACCCCGCGGCACAAGAAGAAACACTAGCACGGCATTCGGACGCCGTCCAATCGAGCACCCCCGGCGGCGATCGTCACTTCGCCGCCCACACGACGAACCCCCTCCCGGCGTGCTGGGAGGGGGTTCGTCGACTTGCCTGTCGCGTGACTACTGACCGCTGGCTGCGACCGCGTCCTCGAGGGCCGTCTGGAGGCGCGTGTCGGCTTCCGCTGCTGCCACGAGGTCGTTCTCGGCGTAGGCCGCGGCACGGTCGGTCAGGGCCTGCTGTGCGTCGGCCAGGGCCTGGTCGAGCGCCGCGTTGTCGGTACCCGTCCCCGTGTCACCGGTGTCGGGCGTCGCCGCGCCCCCGTCGGTCGCCCCGTCGCCGGTGTCCGTGCCGGTTCCGTCGGCGCCGTCACCCGTGGTCGGCACGCCGTTGTCTCCGGCCGTCGCACCCGAGTTGCCTCCGAACAGCGAGTCGAGGGCGCCGTCGAGGGTGTCCTCGAAGGCGATCTTGTCGCCGAACGACACCAGGATGCGCTGCAGGACCGGATACGACGTCTCGGAGTTCGACTTCACGTAGATCGGCTGCACGTACAGCAGACCGCCACCGACCGGCAGGGTCAGCAGGTTGCCTCGGACGACGCTCGTGTCACCCCGGGTGAGGAGTGCGAGCTGGTTCGCCACCGCGGTGTCGGTGTTGAAGTTGTTCTGCACCTGTCCGGGGCCGGGCAAGGTGTCGGTGCGCGGCAGCGCCAGCAACGTGAGCTTGCCGTAGTCCGACGAGATCTCACCCGGCGTCGACCCCGCATCGGCGTTCGCCGCGAGGTAGCCCGTCAGGACGTTGCGCGCGTTCTCACCCGACTGCTGAGGGATGTACGTCGAATAGATCGAGAACGCCGGGTCTTGGTCGGGCAGCTGCAGCGTCAAGTAGTACGGAGGCTGCAACGGCGGGTTCTGCGCGTTGCTCGTCGGCTCGTTGGGTGTGACCCAGGCGTCGTCGCTCGAGTAGAACGAGTCGGCGTCCGTCACGTGGTAGGTGCCGAGGATCGCCCGCTGCACCTTGAACATGTCCTGCGGGTAGCGCACGTGCTGGAGCAACTCGGCAGACATGTCGCTCAGGGGCGACAGCGTCGACGGGAAGATCTTGTCGTACGTCTGCAGGATCGGGTCGCTGGTGTCCCACGCGTAGAGCTTGACCGAGCCGTCGTAGGCGTCGACCGTGGCCTTCACCGAGTTGCGGATGTAGTTGATGTTGTTCGACGCGTACACCGGGCGGTCGTTGTACGTGTCGGCGATCGCATCGGACAACGCCTGCGGCTTCGAGTACGGGTACTCGTTCGTCGTCGTGTATCCGTCGACGATCCAGACGACCTTGCCGTCGACGACGGACGGGTAAGGCGCGCTGTCGATGGTGAGGTAAGGAGCAACCTTCTGGACGCGCTCGGTGGGGTCGCGGTCGTAGAGGATCTGCGACTGGTCGTTCACGGCGTCGGACAGGAAGATCTGCTCGGACTGGAACTTGATGGCGTAGATGAGTTTCTTGAAGACGTTGTCGAGCTTGGGCCCGCCGTTGCCCTCGAAGGTCGTCGTCTCGTTCGTGCCGTTGTCGTTGCTGCCCGACGGATAGTCGAGCTCGATGTCGTTGCCGCCGTCGCCACCCACGATCGAGTAGGTCGGCGACTCCTGGCCGAAGTAGATCCGCGGCTCGTAGTCACCGGCGTCGCCGAGAGCGCCGGTCACGGGGATGCCGGACTCGAGGAAGACGGGCTGGCCGTCCGCCGACCGCTGGTTGCCGTACGCCGCCACCACGCCGTAGCCGTGGGTGTAGACGAAGGTCGTGTTGTAGGGGGTGGCCGAGTTGCCGAGCTGCGAGGTGTTCAACTCGCGCACGGCGATGACCGTGTCTTGCACGTTGCCGTCGATCGTGTACCGGTCGACCGCGAGCTGCTCGGGGAAGCTGTAGTACTGGCGGTACTGCTGCAGCTGGGCGAAGGCGTCGGTCACGAGCGCGGGGTCGATGATGCGGATGTTGGCGGTGGTGACGGCGTCGCCTGCCAGGGCACCGGCCTCGGCGTCGGACTTCGCGTCGTAGGTCTGCTCCTCGACGTCGGCCACACCGTACGCCTCACGCGTCGCCTGGATGTTGCGCTCGATGTACGGCGATTCGACCGTCCGCTCGCTGGGCTCGACCGTGAACCGCTGGACGATCCAGGGATAGATGCCACCGACGATGATGCTGATGATGATGAGCGCGGCCGTGCCGATGACCGGCAGGCGCCAGCGGCCGACGATCGCGGTCACGATGAAGAGGATCGCGACGACGACGGCGATCCCGGCGAGGATCTGCTTGCCGGGGATGCCCGCGTTGACGTCGGTGTACGTGGCACCCGTGAGCAGCTTGTTGGTGCCGTCGGACAGGGTCGCGTACTGGTCGAGCCAGAGGCTGACGCCCTGCAGCAGGAGGTAGACGGCGGCGGTGACGGCCAGCTGGATGCGAGCGACCTTCGAGATGCGCACCTCGCGCCCGGTGAAGCGCAGGGCGCCGTAGAGGTAGCTGGTCGCGACGGCGGCGATGCCGGCGATGAGGACGACGGCCGAGGCGAAGCCGACCGCGGCCTGGTACAGCGGCAGCTCGAAGACGTAGAACCCGATGTCGAGCCCGAACTGCGCGTCGGTCTGGCCGAAGGGGGTGCGGTTGATCCACTCGAGGACGGTCTGCCACTGCGTCGACGTGGCGATGCCGGCGAAGAGGCCGAGCACGGCGGGGACGCCGATGACGACGGCACGACGCAGGGGCTCGATGACCTGCTGGTACCGATCGAGCTGCGAGTTCAACTTGGCGTACACGGGACGGAACCGGAAGGCCACCTCGATGCTGACGTAGACCGGCACCGCCATGGCCACGAAGCCCACCGCGAACATCACGAGGCGGGAGATCCATTGCGTCGTCAGGACCCCCGTGAACCCGAGCTGCTGGTACCAGAGGTAGTCGGTCAGCAGCGACGAGAAGATGAAGAAGGCGATGACCAGGGCGGCGAGGACGGCCACCGTGACCAGGACGGGCAGTCGGGGCGAGCGTCGTGCGGTTCGCGACGATGCGGGTGACGTCAAGGGTGTGCTCCTGGCTGACGGGGACGTGGACGGCCATCCTACGTGTCCAGCCTGGTCGACCCAGCGTTCCCTTCCCAGCTTTGCGTGGGCTGCACGAACGCTATCGACCGGCCGTGCAGGTCGGCAGCGACGACGTGTCGCCCCCGCCCGCGACCGTCTCGAGCGCCGTGACCGCGTCGTCCAACGTGGCGACGGAGTAGACGTCCAACCCGGAGGGCACGTTCCCGACGACCTCGGAGCAGTTCGTGGACGGCGCGAGGAAGACGGTCGCCCCGGCGTCGCGAGCACCGTAGAGCTTCTGCCGGATGCCTCCGATGGCGCCCACCTCGCCCGAGGCCGTGATGGTGCCCGTGCCCGCGACCTTCTCGCCGCCGGTGAGCTCGCCCGGTGTCGTCTTGTCGATGATCCCGAGCGCGAACATCATGCCGGCGCTCGGCCCTCCGACCTGGTCGAGCTTCAGCGTCACGTCGAAGGGGTACGTGTAGTCCACGCTGACCCCGACCCCGAGCAGCGGCGTGCCGTCGACCTCCTGCGGGGTGACCTGCTCGGTCACGCTCGTCCCTGCCCGGTCGACGACGACCTCGGCCGGCGTCGACGCACCGTTCGCCGCGACGAGGCCGCGGAGGACGTCCACGTCCGCGTCGGTGGCGAGACTCGTGCCGTTGACGCTGACCAGGACGTCGCCCTCGCGCAGGACGCCCTCGGCCGGGCTGCCCTGGGAGACCTGGCTGACGGTCACGGCACTGGGGATGGCGTACCCCTCGTGGATCAGCGCCGCGGCGATCGCGGACTTCTGCGAGTTCTGCATGTCCACGGCGTTCTGCTCGTCGACCTGGTCGTTCGTCACCCCCGACGGGTACACGGCCTCGACCGGGATGACCGAACGACTGCGGTCCGCCCAGGCACGGACGACGTCGACCCATCCCGGCCGGACGTTCTGGTTGCCCTGCACGCTGACGGTCAGGAGGTCCAGTGTGCCCGCGGTGGGGTAGGTCTCGTGGCCCGACACGGTGATGAGCGGCTGTGACGAGCCCTCGTACTCGGCGCTGCCCAGGGTGTCGAAGACCGGGCCGGGCTGTTCGATCAGGTACGGCCCCGGCAGCAGGCTCAGGACGACCGCCGAGACGACGGCCACACCCAGGAGGGGCCATCCGACCCGGCTCGCACGGCCAGCGGTCGACGGGGAGGTGCGCGGGGGCGTGAAGAAGGCCACGGAGGGTCCTTTCGGGATCGGCCGGGGAGGCGCGGGTCGCGTTCGCCACGAGCGGAGCGCCGGCCCCGGGGCGGTGGCCGAATCCCAGGATCTTCGTGCGGCCAGCAGCTAGCGTAGTCAGCATGACCGATGATTCGCCGCGCGGGCCTGAGGACGAGTTCCGTGACATGCTGCGGCAGTTCCTGTCCGGCGGTTCCGACATCGATCCGTCACAGCTCGCCGGGGCCGCGGGGCTGCCCGACGACCCGGCCTTCGTGGCACGACTCATGAGCCAGTTGCAGAACGCCGTCAACAGCAGCGGTGACGGCATCGACTGGTCGATCGCCACCGAGCAGGCGACCGCCGTGGGCACCCAGACCGCCGTCGCACCGACCGCGGCCGAGACCGCCGCCCACGAGCAGGCCTTCCACGTCGCCGCGCTGTGGCTCGACGACGTCACGTTCGTGGCCGAGCTCACCGCCACGCCACGCCTGGTGACCCGGGCCGAGTGGGCCCGCCTGACCATGCCCGTGTGGAGCCAGCTCGCCGAGCCCGTGGCCACGTCGATCGCCGACTCCCTCACCGGTGTCCTCAGCGAGCAGGCTCCCGAAGAGATGCGTTCGATGCTCGCCGGGGCCAGCCAGGTCATGCGCAGCGTCGGCGGCACGCTCTTCGCCATGCAGCTCGGTCAGGTCGTGGGCCAGCTCTCGACCGAGGTCGTGTCCGGCGGCGACGTCGGCATCCCCCTGCTCGACGAGCAGCAGGCCGCGCTGCTCCCCCAGAACGTCGCCGCCTTCGGCGAGGGCCTCGACATCGAAGCCGATCAGGTGCAGCTGTACCTGGCGGTCCGCGAGCTCGCCCACGCCCGCCTGTTCCGCCACGCACGATGGCTGCGGCTGCACCTCATCTCGTCCATCCGCGAGTTCGCCCAGGGCATCCGCATCGACACGTCCCGGCTCGAGGAGCTCGCGGTCGACTTCGATCCCTCGAACCCCGGCGAACTCCAAGAGGCGATGAAGAGCGGTGCCCTCATCCCTCCGAAGACCGACGAGCAGCTCGCCGCACTCGCCCGCCTCGAGACGACCCTGGCCCTCATCGAGGGCTGGGTCGACGTGGTGACCGCCCAGGCCACGGCGCGCCTCCCGAAGTCCGCGGCGATCGCCGAGACGGTGCGTCGTCGGCGCGCTGCCGGCGGGCCGGCGGAGTCGGCCTTCTCCACCCTCGTCGGCCTCGAACTGCGGCCGCGACGTCTTCGTGAGGCGGCCGTCCTCTGGCAGACCGTGTCCGACGCCGTCGGGGCCGAACGTCGTGACGACCTCTGGTCGCACCCGGACATCGTGCCCACCAGTGCCGACGTCGACGACCCCCAAGCCCTCGTGGCTCGACTGACGTCGAACGAACCCGCCTTCGACGACGTCGACCAGGCGATCCAGGACCTGCTCGACGACACGACCGACGACCGTCCCCGAGAGGGCGACGACGGGTCGGCGATCGAGCCCGACGGGTCGGGGCCCGACCCGGACGCACCCCGGTCCTGACACCACGCGAGACCTCGGTCCCCGGTCACCTGTGGACAACCCCTGATCTGCCCCGGCTGCACGACATGATCGGACGATGCCCCTCGTCCTCGATCCCCGCACCCCCGTCGTCTGGCGCGATCCGTCGACCCTCCAGGTCGGCGTCGACCGCCCGACGCTCGTCCTGAGTCCGGTCAGCAGACTCGACGAACGGGTGGTCGCCGCCGTCGCCGCGGGCCACGGCGCAGGGGGCCTGCCCACCCTCGTCGCCCACCTCGGCGTCGACCGCGCCGCGGTCGAGGCCTCCGTCGAGCGCTTGCGACCCGCGCTGGGCGGCGACACCGAGCCGATCGTCCCGCCGGTCGTCGTCGTCGGCGGGCCGGGCCCCGTGGCCGATGCCGTCGCGCGCCTCCTGGGCTCCTGCGGGGCCGACGTCCGCCGGGCCCACGCCGATCTGCCTCCGCCGAGGAACGCCACGGGTGTCCTGGTCGGCGGGCACGTCGTCGACCCCGGGGTGGTCCGAGAGTGGGTGAGGTCCGACCTGACGCACCTCGTGGTGCGGCTCGGAGATCGTCACGCGCGGATCGGCCCCGTGACGGTGCCCGGCACGACGGCCTGTGCCCGGTGTCTCGACCTCCACGCCGGTGAGGCCGACCGCGCCTGGCCCGCGATCGCCGGTCAGCTGAGCGTGCGTCCCCTCGCCGCGCCTCCGCTGCTGTCCGTCCACGAGGTCGCCACGACAGCCGCCCGCCGTGTGTGGTCGCGTCTGAGCGGTGCGGACGGCACACCGGAGGACTCCGAGGTCGAGTCGATCTCGATCGCCGACGGTCTCGTCAGTCGCGCGAACGTGCCGCTCCACCCGGAGTGCGGGTGCGCAGCTCTTCCACGAACCGGCTCACGCGCCGTTCGCCGCCGCGCCCCTGCCCCGACCGGCTCCACGACAGCCGCAGCCGCTCACGCGCCCTCGTGACGCCGACGTACAAGAGGCGGCGTTCTTCGTCGATCGCCGCGTCGTCCTTCGCGTAGCTGATCGGGACGAGGCCCTCGCTGAGACCGATCAGGTACACGCTGCGCCATTCGAGTCCCTTGGCCGAGTGCAACGTCGCCAGGGTGACCGCGGCCATCGTCGGCTCGTGCTGTCCGGCCTGGCGGGCGAAGAGCTCGTCGACGAACTGGCGGAGGGTCGTCCCGGGTGCCGACGCCTCGGCCAGGCCCATGATCGTGTTCAAGGACTCCCAGCGGTCGCGGATCGCGCCTCTCTGGTCGGGAGCCTCCTGCGTCCAGCCGAGCGACCGCAGGACGTCACTGACGGTCTTGAAGAGGGGCTCGCCCACGATGCTGACCGCCGCGCCCTTCATCATCATCAGGGCCTCTTTCACCTCGCGCAGCTCGAAGAACCGTGTCGCACCGTGGATGCGGGTCGACACGCCGACATCGGCGAGCGCGCGCTCGATCGCCGCGGCCTGGACGTTGACCCGGTACAGCACGGCGATCTCTTCCGGGGCGACGCCCGAGCGGATCTCGTCGGCGATCGTCTCGGCGATGCCCCGGGCCTCGGCCGAATCGCTGGCGTACTCGGTCACGGGTGGCACGGGACCCGTCGTCTCGACGGCCGGGTGGAGGTGCAACGCCCCCGGCCGACCCCGCATGAGCTGGTTGGCCGTGTCGACGATCTGCCGCGACGATCGGTAGTTCTGCTCGAGACGGACGACCGTGGCGTCGTCGTAGCGCGCGCCGAACCCGAGCAGGTAGTCCGACGACGCACCGGCGAACGAGTAGATGGTCTGGCTGGCGTCGCCGACGACGCAGAGGTCGTTCCGACCGCCGAGCCAGAGGTCGAGCAGGTCTTGTTGGAGGGGCGAGACGTCCTGGTACTCGTCGACGACGAAGAAGCGGTACTGCTCGTGCACCTGCTGGGCCACGCGCGGCTCGAGTTCGAGCATGCCGACCGTCGCGAGCAGGACGTCCTCGAAGTCGAGCTGGCGCCGTTCGTCCTTGACGGCCTCGTAGGCACGGTGCAGGTCGACGGCCTTCTCGACGCTGATCGACGGCGGCAGCGACCTGCCCGGTAGGGCCTTCGCATAGTCCTCGAGGGTGAGCCGCGAGACCTTCCGCCACTCGATCTCGGCCGCGAGATCCCGCAAGGCCGCCGTGTCGATCTTGAGACGCAGCGACTCGGCGGCGTGGGCGAGCGCCTTGGCCTTGCTGTCGAGCAGGCGCGGCATCTGACCGCCCATCGTCTGCGGCCAGAAATAGGACAGCTGGGACAGGGCCGAGGCGTGGAAGGTGCGCGCCGAGACTCCCCCGGCACCCAGGTGACGCAACCGACCGCGCAGTTCGGCGGCCGCACGGGAGGTGAAGGTGAGCGCCATGACGCGGTTCGGGGCGTAGACACCCGTGGCGACCCCGTACGCGATGCGGTGGGTGATGGCGCGGGTCTTGCCCGTCCCGGCGCCCGCGAGCAGGCACACGGGGCCGAGCAGCTTCGACGCCGCCCGGCGCTGCTGCTCGTCGAGCCCCGCGATCAGGTCGGCGGCCTCGGTCACTGGTCGATCTCGCCGCCGAACCAGTCCTCGATGATCGCGCGGGCGATGGACGTGCGCCCGGGCAGGACGATCTCACCGAGGCCCGCGACGAGTTCGTCGCGGCTGAACCAGCGCAGATCGAGGATCTCGGCGCCGTCGGGGGTGAGCGTGCCGGGATCGTCGGTGTCGACCTCGGCCCGGAAACCGAGCATGAGGCTCGCCGGGAACGGCCAGGGCTGCGAACCCATGTAGCGGGGTGAGACGACGTTGATGCCGGACTCCTCGAAGATCTCGCGCTGCACGGCGTGCTCGAGCGATTCGCCGGGCTCGACGAAACCCGCCAGCAAGGAGTAGCGGTTCTGCTCCCACAGGGCGTTCGAACCGAGCAGGAGACGGTCGTCGGCATCGGTCACGCCGACGATGATCGCGGGGTCGGTGCGGGGGAAGATCTCGTGGCCGTCGTCCGGGTCTCGACGCACCCAGCCCGCCTTGTCGGTGACCAGCCGCCGACCGGTCCGCGGCGAGAACCGGTGGGAGTCGTGCCAGTTCGCCACGGCGACGGCCTCGACGGCCAGGCCGGCGTCGCGCGCGCTCAACGCCGTGCCCGACACTCGAGGACTGCCCCAGGCCGAGTCGTCGGCCGCGATCGACTTCGCGCGCTCGTCGTCCAGGAGTGCCGCCAGGACCGGCGTGCCCACGGGTTCGGCGGCCGCGGGGTCTTTCGAGACGCCGAGGTACACGTAGTCGTCGGCCGGCGGGACCGACGAGGCCGGCAGCAGGGCCAGTGAATCCGCCGACGCCATGAGGGTGCGTCCCCGCCAGACCGGCAGCACCCGGGTGGCCGCCGAGGCGAGCAGTTCGTCGACGACTCCGGCGCGCTCGCGGGTGAGGTAGTCACGGTCGACCTGGTGGCGGGACAACGGGAGCCGGGACGTGAGTGGCGAGGACATCGGACGACCAATCATCGCGAGTTGACAGCGTGGCGCACGGCAGGGCATCGCGTGCGGCGGCCTACCCTGAGGGCATGGCCAGATCTCATCTCACTCTAGCCGCGCTGGCCACGGCCGCCGTCGCGGACCTGGACGTCACGCGTGCGTCACGCCACGGCAGCGAGACGGGTGGCGACTTCGATTCCGCACTCGTCCACGGCCGGGCCGGAGAGCACTGCATCGTCCGTGTCCCCCGGTCGCAACGAGCCGAGGCCGAGCAGTCGGCCGATCTCGTCGCCCTGCGCGCCCTGAGCGCCGGCGTGCGCGGGCGGCTCTCGTTCGACGTGCCCGCGTACCGCGGCCAGGCGCCGCTCGGTCGAACGCGCGGCATCGTCTACGACGTCGTCCCCGGCGAGCACCTGTCGATCTCGCGACTGACCGCGACCAGCGACCTGCCCACGGCGCTGGGCCGTGCCGTGGCGGCGATCCACTCGCTGCCGACCAGCTTCGTCACCGACGCCGGCCTGACCAGCCACACCCCGTTCGAGGCGATGCGCTCATCGGCGGCGCTGGTCGATCGCGCGGCCTCGACGCGCCTGCTGCCCGCCGCGCTGCTCGAGCGATGGGAGGCCGCCATCCAGGACTCGGTGCTGTGGCAATTCCAGCCGACCGTCGTCAACGGCTCCCTCGACGCCGGTTCGGTGCTGGTGCTCGGCGACACCGTCAGCGGCGTGCTCGGCTGGCACGACCTGCAGGTCGGGGACCCCGCCCGCGACCTGGCCTGGTTGCTCGGCGCCCCGAGCCCGACGGCGGTCGACGCGGCGTTCGACGCCTACAACACCGCCCGTGGCACGAGCGACCACCAGCTACGGCACCGGGCGACCCTGTACCGCGAACTCGACCTGGCGAAGTGGCTGCTGCACGGCACCGGCACCAAGAACACGTCGGTCGTGGACGACGCCGTCGAGATGATGACGAAGCTCGTGGACTCGTTGCCCGGTGATCGACGGGCCGGCATCGGCTCGGGCTCGACCGCCGCCCTCGACGCCGACGGCGTCGAGGACCTGCTCGAGGCGACCGAGCGCCGTCACGTCTGAGACGACGCCTCGACCCGCTGCCAGAGCTCGACCAGTTCACCCCGGTCGGCCACGTGCTGGGGCCGCAGCACCACGTCGTCGGCCACGAAATAGAAGACCGCGTCGATCCTGTCGGCCGGGATGCCCGTGAACTGGGCGTAGGCCTCGCGGTAGAGCGCCAGTTGGAGCTGCTTGAGCTCGAGGTCGGCGTCGCCGGTGGGCGCCTTGCCCGTCTTCCAGTCGACGACCTCGAACCGGCCGTCGCGTTCGAACACGGCGTCGATCTTGCAGATGACGGTGCGGCTGCCGAGGGGGAGGTGGATCTCGAGCTCGACGTCGGTCGGCTCGAGGGATGCCCAAGCCGAGCGCTCGAAGGTCGTGACCAGTTGCTCGAACCTCCTCGCGTCGTCGGGGTCGACCGGCCCGGACCCGGGTGAGCCGATCCGCTCGTCGTCGAGATCGCTCTCGTCGCCCCAGGCGTTCAGGGTCTCGGCACGCCCCGTCGGCCGGAAGCGCTCTTCCACCCACTCGTGGAACAGCGTGCCGAGGCGGGTGGCCCGGTAGGGCCGTTCGGGCAAGGGACGACGGAGAGCGGCGGCGACCGCGGCCGGGTCGTCGACGTAGTCCTTGAACCGTGAGGCGGGGATGCGCTGTGGCAGGGGAACCGTCCCCGCGCCCGCTCGCGCAGCGTCGCGCTCGAGCAGCAGCAGGTCGATGTCGGACGACCATCTCGACAGCGGCCCTCGCCGCTCCGTGTCGGCGGGTTCGTCTCGTGAGCGCCGGTCCACGGCCGCGGCGACCCGTGCCGCGGCGTCCTCGACGACCGCGCGGCGCTGGCCCAAGGGGTCGAGCGGCCAGCTGAGCTCGCGGGATGCGGCGGCCAGGGGATTCTCGTCGTCGTCGGGTCGCTCGGGCAGGTCGTCGGTCGGCACGAGTCCTCTCTCGGCCAGCTCGACGACGAACCGGCTCGCCGGACGAGGGCGCACGGCGCTCGTCCAGAAGGAACCGCTCACGAGCAGGGCGTCACGGGCACGGGTGAGCGCGACGTAGGCCAGTCGTCTCTCTTCGGCCTGATGCCGGACGACGAGCTCGTCCTTGAACGCCTTCAGCGACTGGTCGAACTCTTTCTGGTCGGCGACGCCCTGCCAGCCGAGCACGGGCAGCTCGGCCGCGTCGCCGCGGAACTCGTACGGAAGTTCGCCGAAACCGAGCCACCCCACGCCCTCGCGGGACGTGCCGGGCAACTCGCCCTCGACCAGCCGGGGCACCGCCACGACGTCCCACTCGAGCCCCTTCGACCCGTGGATGGTCAGCAATTGGACGGTACCCCGCTCGGCCTGCTCGGACCGCGGCCCCATGTCGTCACGACGCTCGGCTGCCGCCAGCCATGACAGGAAGCCCCCGAGCCCGGCGTTCTCATCGGTCGCGACGTACCCGG
Source organism: Frigoribacterium sp. AP1 (assembly GCF_056680555.1). Lineage (NCBI taxonomy): Bacteria > Bacillati > Actinomycetota > Actinomycetes > Micrococcales > Microbacteriaceae > Frigoribacterium > Frigoribacterium sp. AP1. Next base: position 2,337,744 of record NZ_CM155288.1, on the reverse strand, counting down.
CCAGCTCGTCTTCGAAGGCCTGCAACCAGGCACCGCCCGAAGGCGCCCCGGTGGCCGCCGCCACCTCGACGTCGAGCAGCATCTCGTGTTCGACCAGCGTCACCAGGTCGACGAGGTCGAGCCCGGTGCGGCCCCGGAGGAACGCGAGGTGTGACCCCAACCGCCTCAGGCGCACGAGTCCCTCGTCGCTGAACTCAGCGAGCTGACCATGGGTCACGGGTGCCGTGGCCACGAAGTCCAGGGCGTCGACGATGGACCCGTGCTCGCCGGCGGCGACCGACGCCCGGAACCCGGCGGCGACGTCGTCGTCGAGGCGCTGTTGGGCGTGGTCGTGCGCGAAGAGCCACGAGGCGACGTCGCGCAACCGCGCGATGTCTCGCACACCGATCCGCCATCGGGCTCCGGCCATCAGACGGATCGCCTCGGAACCGGCCGACGGGTCGTGCAGCACCCGGAGGCAGGACACGAGGTCGACGACCTCGGGGCGTTGCAGGAGACCGCCGACGCCGAGCACGTGGTACTGCACCCCGCGCGCAGCCAGCGCCTCGACGAAGACGGGCATGGTCTTCTTCGACCGGAAGAGCAAGGCCGCCGTCCGGCGGGCGGGCTCGCCGTCGACCACCGTGGGGACGGCCAACTCTCGCTGCAGCCACGCCGCGACCTGGTCGGCCTCACCCGGCAGCGTCTGGTCGAAGAGCAGCTCGACACGACCCTCGGGAGCACCCGGCCGGGGGCGCAGCTCGCCGACGACCGCACCGGCGGACCGTGCCAGCTCGGCCACGACGGTGTTGGCGGCGTCGAGGACGCGCGAGGCGTTGCGCCAGCTCGTCGAGAGGGTGAACACGGCGTCGGGTCGGGCCCCGAAGTCGACCGGGAACCGTCCGAGGTTCGCGGCGCTGGCCCCCCGGAACCCGTAGATGGACTGGTGGGGGTCGCCGACCGCCATGACCCCGGTGCCCTCGAAGAGGCGGGACAGCAAGGTGGTCTGCACGACGCTGGTGTCCTGGTATTCGTCGAGGAGCACGACGCGGTAGCGGTCTCGCAGCTCGGCCACGACGCTCGGCGCCGTGTCGCAGACCTCGAGGGCCAGGGCCACCTGGTCGGAGTACTCGACGAGGCCGCGACGGGCCTTCTCGTCGGCGAAGGCCGCGGCGAGGTCGAGCAGCGGCGGGAGGGCCGACACCGCGCCGACGGCGTCGACAACCGACTTGTAGGCGCTGCCCTTGGTCGACGGCAGACTCGCGAGGTCGAGGAACCGGTCGGCCAGGCGTGCCACGGGCTCGGGCCCGGTGACGTTCTCGCTGAGGGCGTGGCTCAAGCGGAGGACGGCCTCGGTGATGCCGTCGACGCTACGGCCGAGCCCGGCGAGGCGCTCGTCGTGGCTGCCCACGACGAGTGAGCGCGCCAGCTGCCAGGCCGACGCGTCGCCGAGCACCTGCGACTCGCTCTCGCGACCCACCCGCAGCGCGTTGTCACGGAAGATCGCGTTGGCGAACGCGTTGTAGGTCGAGACGGTGGGCACGTCGAAAGGGTCGACCTCGTCGCCGAGCAGCCCGACGGCGGCGAGCTGGGCGATGCGCCGCTCGATGCGCTCTCCGAGCTCGCCGGCGGCCTTCCGGGTGAAGGTCAAGCCGAGCACCTGCGAGACGCCGACGAGGCGGTTGGCGAGCAGCCACACCACGCGGTTGGCCATGGTCTCGGTCTTGCCGCTGCCGGCGCCCGCCACCACGAGGGCAGGCTCGAGCGGGGCCTCGATGACGGCCTGCTGCTCGGGGGTCGGGGTGGGCAATCCCAGTGCCTCGGCGATCTCGGCCGCCCCGAGCAGGGACGAGGAGGCGCGGGTCGTGTCGCCGACGCTGCTCCCGTCACCCGCACCTGCACCCGCGGCGCCGGCCGCGTCGGTGGCCCGACCGACGGCCGTCACGAGCCGCTCACCTCGCCCACCACGTGGATGCGGCACGATCCACCGTGTCGGCCCTCGCAGTGGTCGTCGAGGCGGGCGACGAAGACCCGTCCCGCCATGTGCTCGGCCGCGTCGACGACCCGGGCCCGGAAGGCCGCGAGTCGGTCGTCGTCGAACGCCCCCTGGGTCGGCTCTCGGTAGAGCTTGCCCCGGACGCCCGACGACACGATGACGAGCTTCGCCCCACCGGGGGGTGTGCCCTCGGGCACGGCCTCGACCGCACCGTCGGCGAGGGCGACCTGGTAACTGCCCAGCTGCGGGTGCTCGGCCACGGCCTGGGGCGACGTCGGGGCCGACCGCCCCGTCTTGAGGTCGACGATGACGGCGGCGCCCTCGCGGGTGCGCTCGACCCGGTCGATCGACCCGCGCAGACGAGCCGGACCGATGTCGAGGGTGAAGGTCGACTCGGCTCCGAGCAGGCTGCCACCCGACGCCTCGAAGTCCCGCAAGTAGGAGGAGAGGCTCTCGGTCATGTCGTGCGCCCGGCGTTTCTCGGACTCGGCGATCCAGGCCGACTCGAACTCGAGCTCGGGCCAGCGTGCCTCGACCGCCCGCCAGAGCGAGTCGACGTCCGTGCCCTCGGCGTGTTCCATGACGTCGTGCAGCACCGTGCCGAGACCCATCGCCGCGTTGGGAGGGGAGCCGCCGAACCGGTCGACGAACCAGTGCAGGGGGCATTCTTCGAACGACCCGAGTTGCGACGGCGACACGGGGACGTGGGCCTCGGGGGCGTCGAGGTCGATGAGCGGCTCGACGGTGGTCGGCTCGAGCAGCCCGAACCAGTCGTCCGGGGACGCCCCGGCCACGCCCTCGTGGGCGAGTCGGGCCAACGCCCCGACCGCGTCGTCGGCCCGGGGGCCGTGAGGCGACGAGACGAGCACGTGCCGGAGGTGCCCCACGAGCCCTCGCAGGGACAGCGGGTGCCCGGCGGGGGCTTCCGGGCAGCCGTCGGGCAGCAGCCGGAAGAACGGCGAGGGGCCCTCGTCGTCGTTCGAGGTGCAGGAGAGCACGACCTGCCGGGTGGCGCGTGACACCGTGAGGGCGAACATGCGCAGCTCGTCGGACAGCACCGCGGCCCGGGCATCGGAGGGGGCGGCGGGCTCGTCGTCACGGTCGTCGGGTGGGCCGCCGCGGAGCAGACCGCGCTCGGCCAGGGCGACGAGTTCGTCGGGCGCGAGCAGCCCGCCACGGATGCGGAGGTTCGGCCACACGCCGTCCTGCAGGCGCGCGGCGACGACCACGTCGACCTCGACCCCCACGGCGTTCGACGGTGAACAGACCAGCACCGTCTCGGCCGTCGCCTGTGGCGAGAGCGTGTCTTCGGGCACCTCGGCCCCGAGCAACGAGTCGAGGAAGGCCCCGGCCGGGGCCTCGGGGGTGCGTTCGACGAAGCGCTTGGCGGCGGTGAAGAGCGCGACGACGCCGTCGAGGTGACGGTCGGCCTCGGCGGCGACGATGCCGTGGCCGTCGCTCTGCGCCGACCACTCGGCCGCGAGTCCACTGCGCTCCCACAGACCCCAGAGCACCTCTTCGATGCTCGCCCCGGTCGCGGCGGCACGACGGGCCGCGTCGAGACTGGACGAGAAACGCCCCGCACGGGCTGCGAACCTCGAGTCGATCGTGACGAACCGACCGGCCCCCTCGAGGGCCTCCACGAGCAGGTCGTCGGCCGAGCGGACGCCGCCCGCCCCGAGCTCGTCGGCACGCAGGGCGAGCCTCAGGCGTCGCAGCGAGAGCGGGTCGAAGCCGGCGAGAGGCCCCAGCAGCAACTCGGTCGCGAGCTCGACGCTGAGCTCGTCGCGTCCGACGGCCACGGAAGCGGCGAGCAACAGGTGACGTGCCGCGTGCTCGTCGCGCACGGCGCGTCCGGCGACGGAGGTGCGGGTCGGCACCTCGGCGAGCTGCAGCCCCCGCGCGACGCCGGCCACCTGCCCGCCGCTGCGGACGACGACCATCATTCGTGACCACGGCACCCCGCGGACCAGGTGGTGCTCGCGCAGGAGTCGGGCCACCGACGCCACTTCGTGGGTCGGGCTGTCGGCCCGGACGGTGACGATCGGAGGCACCGGGGAGTCGGACCCGTCACCGACCTCGGAGGGCGCGGCCACCGGCGCAGCCACGGCGGCGTGCTGACGGCCGGCGCCGGCCGTCCCGATGCGAGAGGTGACGCGCTGGACGAGGTCCCGCAGCGGCGGCTGGTGGCGGTGGGCCGTCGAGAGGTAGAGCGTCTCGACGTCGGACAGGCCGAGGCGGGGGCCGAGCCGGCCGAGGACGTCGGGCGTGCCGCCCCGGAACGCGCTGGTCGACAGGTCGGGGTCGCCGAACGCGACCACGGCGACGCCCCGCCGGGTCAGGGCTCGCAGCAACGCCACGGTCGACTCGGTCGCTTCTTGCGCGTCGTCGACCAGGACGACCCGCAGACCGTCGACGACCGGGGAGGTCTCGCCGCGGTCGAGGGCGGCGACGGCGTAGTCGACGAGGTCGGCCGAGTCGAGGTGCCGCCCCCGGGCCGCGTCGAGAACGCCCAGGTACTCGTCGCGGAAGTCGGCCACCGCCGCCCACTCGGGCCGGTCGGCCCGCTCGGCGGCGCGTCGGAGCCCCTCGGACCCGATGCGGTGCTCGGTCGACCGCATGAGGACCTCGCGCAGCTCCGTGCGGAAACCGCGGAGCCGACGCACGGTCGGGCCGAGCCCGTCGGGCCAGGAGGGCCCCGTGCCGTCGATCTCGTGCCCGTCGAGGAGGGCACGGACGATGCTGTCCTGATCGCCGCCGGTCAGGAGGGTCGGTGTGGGGAGGCCGACGAGTCGCGCCGCGTGGCCGACGACGTCGAACGCGAGCGACGAGACGGTGCGGGCCAAGGGCCCCGGGGTGGGGACGGTGAGCCTCGACGCGATCACGTCACGCAGCGTCGTGGCCGTCGAACGCGTCGGCGCGAGCGCCATGACGGCCGCCGGGCCCCACGCGCGCACCTCGACCCGATCCACCACGAACTCGACGAGCGTGCGGGTCTTGCCCGAGCCCGGGGCACCCAGGACGGCCGCCGACCGCCCGTCGGGGAGGTCGAGCACGGCTCGCTGCGAGTCGTCGAGGGCCGTCGGCACCACGGCTCGCGTCGGGCCCGGGAGGGGCGGGGAGACGGTCGAGGCCATGTCCCGACGCTACCGGCTCGCACCGACATCGAGGTCGGTCCGGTGGATGGGCGACGACCCGAGGGGGAACCGCCTGTGCGCCGACAGTGAACGTGCAGAACCGGGGCGGCGAGGTCGGTTATCGTGACCACGTGGACATTCGCATCGGCATCACCAACAGCCCCCGTGAGATCAGCTTCGAGACGGCGCAGACCGCCGACGAGGTCGAGAAGGTCGTCGGCGACGCCCTCGACGGCGGCAAGTCGTACGTCACCCTCGCCGACTCCAAGGGCAAGACCTACCTGGTCCCCACCGCGTCTCTCGCCTACGTCGAGGTCGGCAGCGAAGAGAGCCGCAAGGTCGGGTTCGTCAGCTAGCCGTGGAACTCCTCTTCGTCGTCCTGGGCGGCGCCATCCTCGGCTTCGTGTTCCACTACGCGCTGCCTGACACCGACACCCGCGGCGTCCTGCTCGCGCCGGCCTCCGGTGCCGTCGTGGCCGCGATCGTGTGGGAGGCCCTCACCTGGGCAGGGTGGCCCGCGGACGGCGGCTGGATCTGGGTGGCAGGGCTCGTCCTGCCGGGCGTCGTCGCGATCGTGGTCTGTCGCGTCGCCGCTGGCCGTCGCCGCGCCCGCGACAGTCAGCACTTCGCCCGCCTGGTGCGCTCCTCTTCCTGACACCGCGCCTCCCGTCGACCACCTCTGACGAGCGGTCTGCCGGCGGACCGGCGTCGGGTCTGCCCGGGAGCCGACCCCAGGGAACGGGTCAGGCGGTGAGCCCGAGGGCGTCCATGCGGCGGGTGTGGGCGGCGATGAGTTCGGTGAAGACCGGCTCGAGACGCTCGTCGTCCGCCGACACGTGCGACGCCGAGACGGCAGCGCGCGCGACCAACAGGGTGTCGCCCACCAGCCTGCGTCCCCAGAGAGCCAGCCGCGACGCGAGTCGCGGGTCGGCCTCGATGGCCGCCGAGAGTTCTCGCACGACGAGCGGTGCGTCGTCATGGGCCTCGAGCACCGCCACGATGCGCTTGTGGTGGTCCGCGGGCAGTCCGGCCGCCAACCGGACGAACACGTCGTTGAGCAGGCCGGCCGCGACGTAGTCCGCGAGGATCGCCTCGTACCAGTCCGTGCCTTCGGTCCGGGCCCGGAATTCGTCGATCGCGGCGATGTGGGGCTCCATCGACTCGGTGGCGTCGTGCCCCGACCGTTCGATCTCGGCCACCAGGCCACGGTGTCGTGCCAACGTCGTCTCGGCGATGCGACCGGTGGTCTCTTTCGCGCGGACGTCGGGGGCGAACGCGGACGAGCGCCCCAGAGTCTCGAAGAGCGCGAGCTCGAGATAGGCCGCGTGCCCGAGGAAGACCAGCAGGTCGGGGGTGAACTGGTCGAGCTCGACCCGCGCCACGGGGGTCGGCTTCGCTGCGGGCCGCGGCCACTGCAGGGACGGGACGCCGCGTTTCGCACCTCGACCGGGCCAGGACACCACGCCCACATCTTACGGGGTCCGAGAGGCCGCCCGTCGCGACGGGCTAAACTCCTCGCATCCCCCTATATGAGACAGGGCAACACTTTGACATTCACTGACCTCGCGATCGACCCCGACATGGTCGACGCTCTGGCGTCGAAGGGGATCCTCGAACCTTTCCCCATCCAGACCCAGACCATCCCCCTCGCCCTCGCCGGCCAGGACATCATCGGCCAGGCCAAGACGGGCACCGGCAAGACCTTCGGCTTCGGCCTCCCGATCATCCAGCGCATCGGCCTCGACCCGGGCCCCGGCGTCAAGGTGCTCGTCGTCGTCCCCACGCGTGAACTGTGCGTCCAGGTGGCCGACGACCTCGAGGTCGCCACCGCGAACCGTGCCACCAAGATCGTCAGCATCTACGGCGGCAAGGCCTACGAAGGCCAGGTCGAGCAGCTCAAGGCCGGCGCGCAGATCGTCGTGGGCACCCCCGGGCGCCTCCTCGACCTGGCCGGCCAGCGCCTCCTGAACCTCAAAGAGGTGCAAGAGGTCGTGCTCGACGAAGCCGACAAGATGCTCGACCTGGGGTTCCTCAGCGACATCGAGAAGATCTTCCAGCAGGTGCCGGCCACCCGTCACACCATGTTGTTCTCGGCGACGATGCCCGGCCCCATCGTGGCGCTGGCCCGCCGTTTCATGTCGAAGCCGATCCACATCCGCGCGACCGACCCCGACGAGGGCCTGACGCAGGCGAACATCAAGCACGTCGTCTACCGCGCCCACTCGCTCGACAAGGACGAGGTGATCGCGCGCATCCTCCAGGCCGAGGGTCGTGGCAAGACCGTCGTCTTCACCCGCACCAAGCGCGCGGCCGCCAAGCTCGTCGAAGAGCTGAACGATCGCGGCTTCAACGCGGCCGCCGTCCACGGCGACCTCAACCAGGAGCAGCGCGAGCGGGCCATGGCCGCCTTCAAGGCGGGCAAGAAGGACATCCTGATCGCGACCGACGTCGCGGCCCGCGGCATCGACGTGAACGACGTCACGCACGTCATCAACCACACCGTGCCCGACGACCACGACACGTACCTGCACCGCGCCGGCCGCACCGGCCGTGCGGGCAAGACCGGCATCGCCGTGACGTTCGTCGACTGGGACGACCTGCACAAGTGGGCCCTGATCAACCGGGCCCTCGACATGGGTCAGCCCGAACCGGTCGAGACCTACTCGTCGAGCCCGCACCTCTTCACCGACCTCGACATCCCCGCCGGCACCAAGGGGCGCCTGCGGGCGACTTCCCTGTCGGCGGTCAAGGCGGGTTCGGCCGGCACGCGCGAGCGCACCGGCGGCCCGCAGGGCGACCGAGACAGGGGTCGTGGTCGCGGTCGCGGCGACGCTCCCGTCCGCACCTCGGGTGAGCCCTCGGCCACGGGTCGCGGTGCCGGCCAGGCACCCGACGCGGCGACTCCGGCCGGCGAGGGCACGGGTGAGGCCCCGCGCAAGCGCAGCCGCAACCGTCGCCGCCGCCCCGCGGGCGACTCCTCGTCGCAGCCCCAGGGCTGACGCTCGTCCTACACCCAGACCCCCTCGACCGTCCGCGGCGAGGGGGTCTCGTGCGTCCGGCCCCTCGTTGTCCGGCCCGCCGCCGTCCAGGACGTGGAGGCGCGGGTCGGCTCAGCCCCGGACGGGCACCCACCCGGTCGCCGCGTCGACGATCCGGTCGAGCTGATCGGGAGCCGTGGTGTTCTCGCCCAGCCGGTTGGGCTTGCCGTCGCCGTGGTAGTCGCTCGACCCGGTCACGATGAGATCGTGCCGCCGGGCGAGCTCGAGCAGTCGCGCCTTGCCCGCCGTGGTGTTCTCGCGGTGGTCGATCTCGACGCCGAGCAGGCCGGCGTCGACCAGGGCCTCGAAGCCCTCGCTCGAGACGTTGGGCTCGCGCCCCCGGGTCGCGGGGTGGGCGATGACGGGGACTCCCCCGGCGTCGCGGATCAGCCGGACGCCGATCAGGGGACTGGGCGCCTCGTGTGGTTCGTAGTACCCGGACCGCCAGTGCAGGATGCCCGCGAAGGCGGCGCTGCGGTCGGGTGCGTAGCCCTTCGCGACGAGGGCGTCGGCGATGTGCGGCCGGCCCAGCGTCGCCCCCGAGCTGGCCTGGGCGAGGACGTCGCCCCAGGTGAGGTCGTAGTCGGCGGCGATGCGCTCGACGATGCGCTCGGCACGGTGCAGACGACTGTCGCGGAGGCGTGCCGTCTCGGCGACCAGACCCGGGTGCGCGGGGTCGAAGAGGTAGCCGAGCATGTGCACGCTGTTCAAGCCGAGTCGGGTGCTGAGCTCCATGCCGGGGACGAGGGTGAGCCCCGTCCCGGCGACGGCGGCCGAGGCCTCGGCCCACCCGGCGGTGCTGTCGTGGTCGGTCAGGGCGACGGTGTCGAGCCCCGCCCGCACGGCCGACGCGATCAAGGCGGCGGGCGCCTCGGTGCCGTCCGACACGCTCGAGTGAGTGTGCAGGTCGACCAGGCGCTTGGGCATCCCCCCATCGTAGGCGGCGCGCTTCCGAGCCGTCCGTGCGGCGCCCGACCTGCGGTGGGGGGTTCCCCTAGGCTCCAGGGGCCATGATCCGTCGTCTCGTCGCTCTCGTCTTCGTCCTCGCCGTCGCCGCCGTGCTGGTGGCCGCCCTCTGGCCTCAGGCCGTCGGGCTGCAGCGCGTCTTCCCGGTCGCTCAGGTGGTGTCGTTCCGCCTCGTCGCCGCGGCCGTGGCGATCGTCCTGACGGTGCTGCTGCTCGTGCTCGGCCTGATCGCCCGACCGATCCGGTCGTTGACGGCGAGTGCGGCCGTGCTGCTCCTCGTCTTCGGCGTCCTCTCGGCCGGCGTCGTGACGGCTCGAGGCCTCGGCCGCACCGACTTCGTCGAGAAGACGCCCACCGACGTCACCGTCCTGTCGTGGAACACGCTCGGCGCGGCGACCGGGGCCGACGCCGTGGTCGCCCTCGCGACCGAGGTCGGCGCCGACGTGATCGCCCTCCCCGAGACCCGACAGGAGGTCGGCGTCGCCGTCGCCGAGGCCATGGCCGCCGCCGGCAAGCCCATGTGGGTGCACACGGTGGCCTACGACCAGATCGCGAGCGGCCGCTCGACGACCCTGCTGATCAGCGCCGCGCTCGGCGACTACCAGGTCGCGGTCGGCGACGACGGCACGACCGACGCACGCACGACGCCCGTGCTCCCGACGGTCGTGGCGACGCCCGTGTCGGGCGAAGGGCCCACCATCGTCGCCGCCCACCCCGTGTCGCCGACGCCCGATCACATGGGGCAGTGGCGCGCCGGCCTCGGGTACCTCGCCGACGTCTGCCGGTCGGGCGACGTCATCATGGCGGGCGACTTCAACGCCACGCTCGACCACATGGCCGGGCTCGGCTCCGACGGTGGGGCCCTCGGCGCCTGCCGTGACGCCGCCGAAGCGACCGCCAACGCCGGGGTCGGCACCTGGCCGACCGACGTCCCTCCCCTCCTCGGCGCCCCGATCGACCACGTCATGGCGACCGAGCAGTGGCTGCCGACCGGCTACCGGGTCGTGACCGGGCTCGACGACGCCGGCAGCGACCACCGTCCGGTCGTCGCCCAGCTCAGTCGCACGGGGGCCTGACCGCGCCGACTGGGCGTCGGGCCCGTTTGGCGGGACAATGGTGGGCATGGCAGATCAGAAGGCGCCGCGCGCGACCACCAACCGCTCCACCACTCCCGGGTCGGACACGTTCAAGGACTACATCTCGTCGCAGTGGGCCGACCGCCCCGACGTGCTGCCCGAGCCGCGTGAGCAGGCGCCGTTCGCCGCCGACCGCCGCGCGCGGCTGTCCGCACTGCACCCGGGCACCCGCCTGGTCGTGCCGGCCGGCTCCGCCAAGGTCCGCTCGAACGACTGCGACTACCCCTTCCGCGCGCACTCGGCGTTCTCGCACCTGACGGGCTGGGGTTCGGACACCGTGCCCGGTTCGGTGCTCGTGCTCGAGCCCACGGCCGACGGGCACGACGCCACCCTGTACCTGCGCGCGAGCGCCGGCCGTGACTCGGACGAGTTCTACGCCAACCCCGAGATCGGCGAGTTCTGGATCGGCCCCCGCCCCTCGTTGACGCAGGTCGCCGCCGACCTGGGTCTGGCCACGCGCGACCTGGCCGACTTCGAGGCCGTGGTCAGCACGGTCGACGCCGAGACCCTCGTCGTCCGCGAAGCCGATCCCGACCTGACCCGTCGTCTCGACGCCGTCGTCGAGGCCGCAGCCGAGCAGTCCCCCGCCTCGGCGGCGGCGGGCGACGTGACACCCGACGACGACAGCACCCCCGGGCGGGCGACCTCCGCCGACCTCGCCCGCGACCTGAGCGAACTGCGGCTCGTCAAAGACGCGTACGAGGTCGCCCAGATGCGCCAGGCGGTGACGGTGACGGGCAAGGGCTTCACCGACGTGATCGCCGACTTCGACGACATCGTCGCTCACCCGCGCGGCGAACGCCTCGTCGAGGGCACCTTCAACCGTCGCGCCCGCGCCGACGGCAACACGGTCGGCTACGACACGATCGCCGCGTCGGGCGACCACGCCTGCGTCCTGCACTGGACGCGCAACGACGGTGTCGTGCGCGACGGCGACCTCATCCTGATCGACGCCGGCATCGAGCTCGACAGCCTCTACACGGCGGACATCACCCGTACGCTGCCCGTCTCGGGCCGGTTCACCGACGTGCAGCGCCTGGTCTACGAGGCCGTGCTCGAGGCGGCCGACGCAGCGTTCGCGATCGTGCGCCCGGGCATCGCGTTCCGTGAGATCCACGCGACGGCCATGAAGGTCATCGCCGAACGCACGGCCGAATGGGGCTTCCTGCCCGTCTCCGCCGACGAGTCGCTGGAGCCCGACCACCAGTACCACCGTCGCTACATGGTGCACGGCACGAGCCACCACCTCGGCATCGACGTGCACGACTGTGCCGCCGCCCGCCGCGACCTCTACCTCGACGGCGTGCTCGAGCCCGGCATGGTGTTCACGATCGAGCCCGGCCTGTACTTCCAGCCCGACGACCTCACCGTCCCGGAAGAGTTCCGCGGCATCGGCGTCCGCATCGAGGACGACGTCCTCGTGACCGCCGACGGCGCCGAGAACCTGTCGGTCGGCATCCCCCGCACGGTCGCCGACGTCGAGGCGTGGATCTCGCGCGACTGAGGTCCGACGCCGAAGGGCCCCGGGTGCATCGCACCCGGGGCCCTTCGTCCGCCCACGCCCCGATCAGCGAGGCAGGGTCATCGCCCGTCGGACGACTCGTCGCCGTCCGGGGCCGACGGGTCGTCGACCTCGGCCTCGGCGGGCGTCCCGTCCCGTCGCCGACCCGTGACGATCGCCACGAACACACCGGCGGCGGCCAGCACGACGATGGCGACGGCGATGCCGATGACGAGACCGGCGTCGACCGAGCCCGACTCGGACGCGGCCGACGGTGTCGCCACGGTGTCGTCACCCGGGGTCGCCAGGGTCGTCATCTCGGGCTCGGTCGACGCCGAGGGCGAGGCCGCGTCGGTCTCGTCACCGGTGGATGCGCCGGAGTCGCCCCCCGCGCCTCCTGCGCTGCCGCAGCTCGGACGGGTCGGCGAGCCGACCCCCTCGGCGATGCCCGCGGCGGGTGCGTAGGTGAACGGGACGGCGTCCGACACGGTGTGGCCGTCGGCCGAGACCGCCTGGTAGGTCATCGTGTACGCGCCGGGCGACCCCAGTGCGACGCCGGTCGTGAGGGTCGGCCCCGAGGTGGTCGAGCAGCCGTCCTCGTAGTGCAGGCCCGCGGCGTCGGTGACTTCGAGCACGTTCGAGCTGCCGGTCCCCGAGAGGTCGAGGATCACGTCGTTGAACGTGATCGACACGGCCGACGGGGACGAGTCGACGGTCGACCCGGCGGCGGGCGTGCTGCTCACGACGTAGTCGTGCGCCGCGGCCGGGCCCGCCGGCACCAGGGCGAAGGCGCCGGTCGCGGCACCGAGGCCGGCGATCGCGAGGACGCCGAGGAGGCGCGGTGCCCGCAGGCGAGCGGCCGTCACGCGTCCACCCGGCCGCTCGTCGAGGCACCGGACGCCGTCGCGCGGGGCCGACGGGTCAGTGCCACGACCGAGACGACGAGCGCCAGGGCGCCGAGGGCGAGCCCGCCGATGCCGAGGCCGATCGCGAGCGGTCCGACCGCTGCGTCGCCGGAACCCGACGCCGAGTCGCCGGAGGTGCTGAGACCCGCGGTCGTCGTGTCGCCGTCCGTCTCGTGCCCGGCGTGCTCGTCGGCCGGCGGGGCGTCGTTCACGTAGAGGGTCGGTGCAGGGTGCTCGGGCTCTTCTCCCGAGGCCGGCGTCGCGTCGGCCCAGTCGACGACCGTGCCGTCCGAGTAGCGCTGGTGGGCCGGCAGGGCGATCGACCCGGTGTCGGGCACCGCACCGGCCGAGATGACGAACTCCTGGAACTGACCCGGGGCGATCTGCGTGTCACCTTCGGCCGTCCACGTCACCTGGGTCGGCGCCTCGGTGATCGTCGTGCCGTCGAGCTCGACCGGCTCGGGCAACGTGCTGGTGGTGACCTCGGTGGTCCACCCCGGCAGGGGCTGGTACGACACCGAGGTGAACGGGGTGTCGGTGGGCAGGTCGACGACGAGCCCGACGGTGCCGGCGGTCGCGGATTCGTTCGGCACCTTGAAGGTCAGGGTCTCGTACGAGCCGGCCTCGGCCTGGCCGGGCTCGACGTGGACGTGGGCCGACGCCGCGAGGGGCGCAGCCAGCGCGAGCAGGGCGGCGGCGCCGAGCGCGGCGGCCGACCGGGCGACGACGGCGGACGAGCGGGGACGTCGGGTCGTGACGGATGCGGGGACGGTGGTGCGGTTCATGGATCTGGTCCTCTCGATCGCGAGTGCGATCGGTCTGCGGTGCATGACGATGGGGCCCGACGGCGCGGGGGGCGCGCACGACGGGGTCACCGACGACGGAGGTCGACGGCGTGAGGGGTCAGGCAGGGCAGGGCGGACCGCGGCGGGGCCGGGCCGTGAGGTGTCGCCGCCCGGGAGGGCGCGGACGGAGACCAGTCGGGGTCGGCGGGCGGCGGACGACGGGCGCCTCGGGCCGGTGCCCGGCCGTCAGGAGGCGCGCGACGGTCAGGCCGCGGACAGCCAGCCGGACCAGGGCCCAGGCGGCACCCTCGCCCCGCCGGAGGGCGATGATCGTGACCACGGCCGCGAGGGCGTGGGCCAGCCACATGGTGGGGCCGCCCATGACCATGGCACCCGCGACCGCACCGGACACGGACCCGTCGGCGGCCGTCGAGATGACGAGCGCCGAGTGGTGCCCGCCCGTGGCGGAGGCTCCGCCGCCGCCCTCGGCGCCGAGTGAGAAGAGGAGGTGGAACGCGACCTGGCTGAGCGCGACCGCGACGGCCAGCCGCACGGTCGAGAGGTGCACGCCGGCCAGGGCGATCGAGACGGGCACGGCCACGGCGAGAGCGAGGACGACGCCGAGCACGCCGGGTTGCATGCCGCCGCCCGCCACGTGGGAGAAGGCCGCGACGAGGGTCGAGGCGCCGGCGGTCAGCCAACCACGCGCGAAGCGCTCGGCCCGGGTGGCCGTCGTGGAGGGGTCGCGGGGTGCCATGTCGACACCAGGGTACGTCAGCGGCGCGGGGTCTCGGGACGGGCGAGGATCTCGTGCGCCCGACCGGAGACCTCGGGGTCGACCACGATCTGGTAGTTCGACGCGAGCACCTGGTGCGTCGAGGTGAAGTCGCGGCGACGTCGCGTGATCGCGAAGCTGACGATGCCGTAGAGCATGCCGAAGCCCGCGCCGAGCAGGGCGGCCGCCCCGACGGTGGCCGCGGTCGCCGTCTCGGTCGCGAAGACGAGCATGACGAGCCCGAAGAAGACCCCGAGCCAGAGTCCGGTCACGGCCCCCGCCAGCGCGGCGCGCCCGTAGCTCAGCCGACCGGTGACGCGTTCGACGGTCTTGAGGTCGTTGCCGATGATCGCCAGCCGCTTGATCGGGAACTCGGCCTGCGACAACCGGTCGACCACGCGCTGGGCCTCGGGATACGTGTCGTAGGTGCCGAGGACGTCGCCCCGCGGCAGGGTGGGCACCATCGGCGGACGTCGCCCCACGGGGCCCGGGTTCGTCATCCCTGCATTAAACACGGTGCCCCTGCCGAGCCCCCGTCGGCGACGACGGTGCGAGCGACTAAATTGGACGCGTGAGTGCAACCAGAGTCTTCGTCGCCCGGCTGGCCGGTTGCTCCGTCTTCGACCCCGCGGGCGACAAGGTCGGCAAGGTGCGCGACGTGCTGGTGGTCTACCGCCGCACCGGGGCGCCCCGCGTGGTGGGGCTCGTCGTCGAGGTCCCCGGCAAGCGCCGGGTCTTCGTGGGCATCGGCCGCGTCACGAGCATCGGCTCGGGTCAGATCATCACGAACGGCGTCATCACCCTCCGCCGCTTCGAGCAGCGTGGCGGCGAGACCCGGGTCATCGCCGACCTGCTCGGTCGCCGGGTGTCGTTCCGGCACGGTGGCGGCCACGCCACGATCGAGGACGTGGCGATCGACGAGGTGAGCGAGGGCGACTGGGAGGTCGGTCAGCTCTTCCTGCGCAAGCCCAAGACGTCTCCGTCGCCGTTCGTCAAACCGCCCACCGCGTTCGCGGCCTGGGACGACGTGGTCGAAGAGGCCGGGCCGGGCGAGGCGCAGAGCGCCGAGCACCTCATCGCCGCGTACTCCGACCTCGTGCCCGCCGACCTCGCGAACACCCTGCTCGACCTCACGCCCGAACGGCGGCTCGAGGTCGCCGGCGAACTGTCCGACTACCGCCTCGCCGACGTGCTCGAAGAGCTGCCCGAGGCCGAGCAGGTCGAGATCTTCACGGGCCTCGACGACCACCGCGCGGCGAGCGTCCTCGACCAGATGCAGCCCGACGACGCGGCCGACCTCATCGCCCAGCTGCCCGACGAGCGCACCGAGCAACTCCTCACGTTGATGGAGCCCGACGAAGCCGACGACGTGCGCATGCTGCTCAGCTACGACTCCGACACCGCCGGCGGCCTGATGACGACCGAGCCCGTCATCGTCTCGGCCGACGCGACCGTCGCCGAGGGCCTCGCCCTCATCCGTCGCCACGAGCTGGCCCCCGCGCTCGGCGCGGCCGTCTGCGTCGTCCTGCCGCCGTACGAGCCGCCCACCGGCCGGTTCCTCGGCATGGTGCACTTCCAGCGGATGCTCCGCTACCCGCCGAACGAACGCCTGGGCACGATCCTCGACCAGACGACCGAGCCGGTCCGCGTCGACGCGACGGCCCTCGAGGTCACGCGGGTCATGGCGACCTACAACCTCGTCTCGGTACCCGTCGTCGATTCGGCACACCGCCTGGTCGGCGTCGTCACCATCGACGACGTGCTCGACCACGTGCTGCCCGACGACTGGCGCAGTCAAGACCCCGACCAGCCCCTGACCGCGAGCCGACCGCGGGGTCGCGCCCGTCGCCCGGCGATCGGCCAGAGCACGAGGAGCGACGATGGCTCGCGATAACCGCAACGACGTCCGCCTCGACGCCCCGAAGGGTCTGCGCACGCGGGTGCTCCCCGGGCGCAAGCGGGTCAGCAGCGACCGGTTCGGCCGGGCCACCGAGTCCATCGCCCGCGGCATGGGGACGCCCTACTTCCTGATCGCCCTCACCCTGTTCTGCGTCGTCTGGATGATCTACAACACGGTCGCCCCCGTCGACATCCGGTTCGACAGCGCCGCCATCGGCTTCACGGCGCTGACGCTGATCCTGTCGCTGCAGGCCTCGTACGCCGCTCCCCTGATCCTGCTCGCACAGAACCGTCAGGACGACCGCGACCGCGTGCAGTTCGAACAGGACCGTCAGCGCGCCGAGCGCAACCTGGCCGACACCGAGTACCTGGCCCGCGAGGTCGTCGCCCTCCGCATCGCGATCCGCGACATGGCGAGCAAGGACTTCATCCGGGCCGAACTGCGCTCGCTGCTCGACGAGCTCGACCGTCGCGACGACGACGAGACCTCCGGGGTCGAGACGACCCGCGCCTCCTCGTCCCCGTCACGACGCGAGACCCGGCGCGACGGGCACCGTGGCTGAGGCGTCCCCGGCGGCCCGGCCACCGGTGCCGACTCCGGACGACGTGCGCCGCGCGCTCGGTCGGGTGCTCGACCCCGAGATCCGCAAGCCCGTCACCGAGCTCGACATGATCGGCGACGTCGTCGTCGACGCAGGAGGCGCGGCGACGGTGGCCGTGAAGCTCACGATCGTGGGCTGTCCCGCCGCCGACACGATCGAACGCGACGTCCGCGAGGCCACGGCCTCGGTGGTCGGCGTCACCGGCGTGATCGTCGACGTGACCGTCATGACCAAGGACGAACGACACGCCCTCACCGAGAAGCTGCGGGCGGGCCGGGCGGCGCGGGGCATGCAGTTCGGGCCCGACACGCTGACCCGGGTGTACGCCGTCACGAGCGGAAAGGGTGGCGTGGGCAAGTCCACCGTCACCGCGAACCTCGCCGTCGCCCTCGCGGCCCGCGGCCTGGCGGTCGGCATCGTCGACGCCGACGTCTACGGCTTCAGCATCCCCGGGTTGCTCGGCCTCGTCGGCCCCGACGGCGCGTCCGTGAAGCCCACCCGCGTCGACGACATGATCCTGCCGCCCGTGGCCCACGGCGTGAAGGTCATCTCGATCGGCATGTTCGTCGACGACGCCTCGACCGCGGTCGCCTGGCGCGGGCCCATGCTGCACCGCACGATCCAACAGTTCCTCACCGACGTGTACTTCGGCGACCTCGACGTGTTGCTGCTAGACCTGCCTCCCGGCACGGGCGACGTCGCCATCTCGGTGGGGCAGTTGCTGCCGCACGCCGAGGTGCTGGTCGTCACGACGCCTCAACCAGCCGCCGCCGACGTCGCCGAGCGCAGCGGGCTCGTGGCACGCCAGACGGGTCAGCGGTTGCTCGGAGTGGTCGAGAACATGGCCGGTCTGCCCCAGTCCGACGGCAGCGTCCTCGAGCTCTTCGGGTCGGGCGGCGGGGTCGAGACGGCACGCCGACTGTCGGCCGGGCAAGAGGCCGAGGTGCCGCTGCTCGCCAGCGTGCCGCTCAGCCTGGGCCTGCGGCAGGGCGGTGACGACGGTGTGCCGGTCGTGCTCGCCGCTCCCGACGATCCTGCGGCCGCGGCCATCGACGAGCTGGCGGGACGGCTGGCCGTGCGGGCCAGGGGCCTGGCCGGTCGGAAGCTCGGACTCAGCGTCACCTGACCGGGTCGACGACTCGATGCGTGCAGAAAGGGCACCTCGCGTGGCGAGGTGCCCTTTCGTCACAGCGTCTCGCCCGGGGGCGGCGACGTGCTCGTGCCGCACCCCAGCACGGGGGCGGCACACGCGGCGACGGCACGCTCAGGAGGGAGACGCGCCGATCACCGCGAAGTGGACTACGACCAGCGGTTGTAGGTCTTGGTCGGGATGGCCCGGAAGCCGTCGCGGGCGACGGACACGAGCGAGCCGGCGATTCCGACGACTGCGGCGATGACGAGGACGATGATTCCGGTGAGCATGAGGCACTCTTTTCTGGCGCGGTTCGACGCGCGGTTCTGCGTGGTGGGATGGATTCGCCACCGAGCCCGGGACCAGGTCGACCGGAGCTCGGGAGCGCTACGACGCGCTCCGGGGACTCCTCAATGATGCGCCTCCTAAAGCAGTAGATCAATCTCACGTTTCTACCGAAACAGGGTAGTTTCGCTACATGGATGTCAAGCGCCTCGAACTGCTCCGCGAGCTCGCCGAACGAGGCAGTGTGGCCGCCGTCGCCCGGGCCACCCACCGCACGCCGAGCGCCGTCTCGCAGCAGCTCAAGGTGCTCGAGCGCGAGGCCGGGGTCGCACTGACCGAGCGGGTGGGACGAGGCATCGTGCTCACCGGCTCCGGGCGCGTGCTGGCCCAGACGGCCACCGACGTCGCCGTGGCCCTGGAGCGCGCCCAGGCGGTCTGGGACGACTTCATCGCGACCCCGCAGGGCGAGGTCACGTTGGCCACCTTCCCCACGGGCGGGCAGATGCTGCTGCCGGGGCTGCTGCGCACGGTGGCCGAGACCCCGGGCCTCGTGGTCGTCGCGAGCGACCACGATCCGTCGATCCGTGAGTTCCCCGAACTGGCCGCCGACCACGACGTCGTCGTCGCGCACTCGTCCGACGACAAGCCCTGGCCCGGCCGTGGGCTCGTCACCGTCCCGCTGCTGACCGAGCCCCTCGACATCGCGCTGCCCGCCGACCACCGCCTGGCCGGTCGCGCCTCGCTCGCGCCCGGCGACCTCGAGGGTGAGAACTGGATCGGCGTGCCCCACGACTTCCCGTTCGAGTGGGTCTACCGCGAGATCGAACGGGTGACCGGCAGTCCCGTGCGCGTCGCCCAGCGCTTCAGCGACACCAAGGTGACCGAGTCGCTCGTCGGGGCCGGCCTCGGCATCGCCGTGCTGCCGCGCTTCACCGCCAAGGACGCCCGTGACGACATGGTGCTCGTGCCCCTCGAGAGCATCCGGGCCGTGCGCTGGGTATCGGCCCTGATGCGGCGCGACCGGGCCGAGCGCCCCTCCGTGCGTCGGGTCGTGGACGCCCTCCGGGCCGAGGCCTCCCGCGTGGCGGCGTTGCACGGCGGCGTCTGACGGGTCGCCCGGGCTTCAAGGCCGCGTCGGACCCTGAGGCCGGAGGGGCCGCCAAGCGGACGAGGTCAGGAGGCGCGGCGCAGCAGGTGCGTCAGGTCGCCTCGGAGTCGTACGGCGGCACCTCGCCCGTCGCGAGGGGCACGACCTGAGCGGTGGAGCGACCACCGGGCAACCCCGCGGACACGGCCGCGGCGACACCGGCAGTCGCCATGCCCGGTGCCGAGGGCTTGGGAGCGGCGTCCGGGCCGTCGAGCAGCGCGTCGCGGATGATGCGCCGCGGGTCGTACTGCCGTGGGTCGAGCTTCTGCCACTCGACGTCGTCGAACTCGGGGCCCATCTCGTCGCGCATGCGCGTCTTGGCGCCGTTCGCCATGTCACGCAGCGTCCGGACGAGCTGGGCGAGCTTCGAGGCGTATCCGGGCAGCCGTTCGGGACCGAGCAGGAAGACCGCGAGCACACCGATGATGAGCAGCTTGTCGAACGTCAGACCGAACATGGACACGCATGCAGACTAACCGGTGACGACTCGGGGAACCCCCTAGAGTTGGCCTTTCGAGGAGTGGGTGTGTCGCAGATAGAGTCAAGTTGGAAGTTCGCGGAAGAACTCGTCACCGAGAGCGACGCGATCGCCGAGGCTCGACAGCACTCGCTCGAGGTCGGGGTCGAAGCCGTCTCGCCGGCGGTGGGTGCCCAGCTCGCCGTCGTCGCCGCCGCCTCGAACGCCTCGTCGATCATCGAGGTCGGCACGGGCCTCGGCGTGAGCGGACTCTGGTTGCTCTCGGGTGCACCCGGTGCCGTCCTGACGACCATCGACCGCGAGATCGAGCACCAGCAGGCCGCTCGTGACGCCTACCTGCAGGCGGGGGTCCCCGCCAGCCGCTTCCGCCTGATCGCCGGCCGCGCCGCCGACGTGTTGCCTCGCATGAACGAGAACTCGTACGACATCGTCTTCGTCGACGCCGACCCCGGCTCGGTGATCGAGTACGTCGAGCACGGTCTGCGACTCGCCCGTCCCGGCGGACTCGTCCTCGTCGCGCACGCGCTCTGGCACGGCAGGGTGGCCAACCCCGCCGTCCGCGACACCACGACCACGGGCTTCCGCACCTTGCTGACCGAGGTGTCGACCTCACCGGCCGTGATCAGTTCGCTCTCGACCGCGGGCGACGGCCTGCTCTCCCTCGTCAAGCGCTGAGACGCTCACGTCCGGCGTCGCGCCCGGGGCCCGTGCGGCGGGCGGCAGGCGGCGGGCAGCAGACGGCGCGCACAAGCACGGACGCCCCGCGCGTCGCAGGTGCGACGGGCGGGGCGTCCGGGGCTATTAAGGAGGTGGCCGACTAGGCGCTCACGACGCCGGCGAGGGCGTCGTGCAACTCTTTGGCTTCGTCGTCGTTGACCGACACCACGAGGCGTCCCCCACCCTCGAGCGGAACACGCACGATGATGAGACGGCCCTCCTTAACGGCTTCCATAGGCCCGTCGCCGGTCCTCGGCTTCATGGCTGCCATCAGATAGTCCCCTTTCGCAAGTTGCTGGTCCCATTATCCGTGATTTCCAGCCCCCGACCTAAACGACGCCGTTCGACCACCGATCACGGTGGCGTCCAGTCGTACCCGTTCACCCACCAGCAGTAGTAGAGCCACAGCCACTGGGCCGCCACGAACACGGCGACGAGCAGCGCGCGGTAGACCTTCGAGCGCGGCACCGCGAGCACACCCAGCAGGGGGAAGAGCGGCATCAGGAGCCTGAAGGTACTGGACTGCGGGAAGAACACGGCCAGTAGGTAGAGCGCGTAGGCGACGCCCCACAACCTCAGGTCGATGCTCGTCCGGCGCGCCCACGGCGACAGCATCAGGGCCGTGAAGGCGAGCGCGGACAGGACGAGCAGGGCGATGCCGGAACCACCCGGAAACCACCAGTTCGCCCCGTCGACCCAGGGGGTGAACGGCACGAGCGGCCCGTAACCGATGTACGGCGCCCGCCACGCGAGCTCCGTCTCGGTGTAGGCACCCGGCACGCCGGTCACCGCACCGGCGACGATCAGCCACGCGACGCCGAACACGGCCGTGGCCGCGGCCGCAGCCGCCACCCGGACCCGCTCGCGCACCGGGAAGGGATCGTCGTGCCGTCGCCACCAGCGCAGCACCCCGTGCAGGCCGATCGCTAGGGCGAGCGGAAGGGCCCCGGGCCGTGTGAACGACATGACCAGCACGACCGGCAGCATCGCGAGATACTGTCGCCGCACCAGCAGGAGCAAGCTCGCGCAGAGCAGCAGCAGGAACATCGACTCGGCGTAGGCCACCTGCAGCAGCGGAGACAGGGGCGCCACACAGAACAGGACGACCGCGAACAGCGAGGTCGACTCGGGCAGCGAGTGCCGCATGAGGCGGTAGAACAGCAGGGCCGTCCCCGCGGCGCAGGCGACCGACACGACGACGGCGAGCGTCGCGAAGGGCAGGCCCGTCAGGGTCATCAGTCCACGGACGACGAACGGGTAGGCGGGCATGAACGCCCACGCGTTCTCGCCCACGTGACCGTCGCCCGTGATCGGCAGGTCGCTCGGGTACCCCACCACGGCGATGATGTAGTACCAGTGACCGTCCCAGATGGTGGCGAAGCTGCCGTAGTCGGGGCTCGCGAGGGTCCACGCGTTGGCCTGCTGGGCGCCGGCGAAGGTGAGCAGTGCGATCGTGCTGACGACGCGCGACACCACGAACACCACCAGCACCCGGGCCCACCACGGTGTCAACCGGTAACGCAGCACGAGATTCCTCGACGGCGAGATCGGCCGTCGGGGGGCGTGACGCGGGAGCGGGGACGAGGAGGCGCGGCTCGCCTCGTCGACGGTCACGCCGTCAGCCACGCCCGCAGTCCGCGCTCGTTGTCGAGGATCTGCTGAACGGGCACGCGCTCGTCGTCGTGGTGGGCCAGCATCGGGTCGCCGGGCCCGTAGTTGACGGCGGGCACGCCGAGGGCGGAGAAGCGCGCGACGTCCGTCCAGCCGTACTTGGGCTTGGCCTCGCCGCCGACGGCGCGCAGGAACTGCTGCGCGAGCGGGGCGTCCAAGCCGGGCCGGGCGCCGGGCGCGAGGTCGACGATCGTGACGTCGAAGCCCTCGAAGAGCTCGCGCACGTGGGCGACGGCCTCGTCGGCGCTGCGGCTCGGGGCGAATCGGTAGTTGACGTGCACCATGCACTCGTCGGGGATCACGTTGCCGGCCACGCCACCCGTGATGCCCACGGCGTTGAGGCCCTCACGGTAGACGAGCCCGTCGACCTCGACCTCGCGAGCCTCGTAGGCCGCCAGCACGTCGAGGATCGGCGCGGCCTTGTGGATGGCGTTGTCGCCCACCCACGACCGCGCGCTGTGCGAGCGGGCACCGAAGGTGCGGATCTCGGCGCGGAGGTTGCCGTTGCAGCCGCCTTCGACCCCGCTGTTGCTCGGTTCGCCCAGGACGGCGAAGTCGCCGGCCAGCAGGTCGGGCCGGAGGCGCGCGAGGCGCCCCAGGCCGTTCAGCGCGTCGGAGACCTCTTCGTGGTCGTACCAGACCCACGTCACGTCGACGTTCGGTTCGGTCAGCTCGACCGCGAGGCGGAGGTGCACGGCGCAGCCGGCCTTCATGTCGACGGTCCCCCGGCCCCACAGGTACTCGACGTCATCCTCGGTCTCGTAGCGCGTGGGCACGTTGTCGTTGATGGGCACGGTGTCGACGTGACCGGCGATCACGACCCGTGAGGCCCGGCCCAACTGCGTCCGCGCGACGATCGCGTCACCGTCACGGAACAGCTCGAGGTGGTCGCAGCCCTCGAGCGTGGCCCAGATCTCGTCGGCGACGAGGCGTTCGTCGCCCGACTCGGACCGGATGTCGCAGAGCTGCCTCGTGACGTCGACGGGCGAGACGGTGAGGTCGATCGGTGCCATGCGGGCGAGTTTACGGGCCGACGGCACGGGTCGCCTCCGAACCGGGTCGTCGGCGGCTGCCGATACGCTCGGGTCCATGACTTCCGACGCCACCGCCACCGCCCCGACCCACGCCTACGGGTACGGCCTCGCGACCGTCTCGCACGACGGCACCACGCTCGACACCTGGTTCCCCTCCCCCCGGCTCGGCACCCTGCCGACCGACCGCGACCCCGAGATCGTCCCGGCCGAGCTGGCCGACGCGGCCGGCCCCGACGAGCGCCGCGCGGTGGACCTCGTCCCGGTGACGGTCGAGATCGACCTGAGCGCGCCTCCTGCGTCCACGCCCGACGCCTACCTTCGCCTGCACCTGCTGAGCCACCTGCTCGTGAAGCCCAACACGATCAACCTCGACGGCGTCTTCGGGCACCTGCCGATCGTCACGTGGACGAACGCGGGCCCGGTCCACCCCGACGACTTCGCGCGCCTGCGTCCGACGCTGCAGCGAGCGGGCATCGTCGCGACCGGCATCGACAAGTTCCCGCGAATGCTCGACTACGTCTCCCCCGACCGCGTCCGCATCGCCGACGCCTCGCGGGTGCGGCTCGGTGCGCACCTGGCCCCGGGCACCACCGTGATGCACGAGGGCTTCGTGAACTTCAACGCGGGCACCCTCGGGTCGTCGATGGTCGAGGGCCGCATCTCGCAGGGCGTCGTCGTGGGCGACGGTTCCGACATCGGCGGCGGCGCCTCGATCATGGGAACGCTGTCGGGCGGCGGCACCCAGCGGGTGACCATCGGTGCCCGCGCCCTGCTCGGCGCCAACGCCGGCATCGGCATCGCGATCGGCGACGACACCGTCGTCGAGGCCGGGCTCTACGTGACGGCCGGCACCAAGGTCGTCGTCGTGGGCGGCACCCCGACCCACGACGGCTCGCCGCAGACCGTCAAGGCCGTCGAGCTCTCGGGCCAGCCCGGGCTGCTCTTCCGCCGCAACTCGCTGACCGGCGCCGTCGAGGTGCTGCCCCGCAAGGGCCACGGCATCACGCTGAACTCGCAGTTGCACGCGTAGTCGAACGGGGCAGCACCAGCACGACGACGGAAGGTGGGCACGACGCCAGGCCTGAACCTGGCGCCGTGCCCACCTTCCGGCGTCGTACCGATTGCTCGGACGGGCTAGCGGTGCGGCCAGTCACGCTCGGTCGCGCCCAGGTACAACTGCTGGGGGCGGCCGATCTTGGTCGTCGGGTCGGTGTTCATCTCGCGCCAGTGGGCGATCCAGCCGGGCAGGCGCCCGATCGCGAAGAGCACGGTGAACATGCGCGGCGGGAAGCCCATCGCCTTGTAGATGACGCCCGTGTAGAAGTCGACGTTCGGGTAGAGCCTGCGCTCGACGAAGTAGTCGTCGGCCAGGGCGATCCCCTCGAGCTCCATCGCGATGTCGAGCAGGTCGTCTTTCACGCCGAGGGACTCGAGCACCTCGGTGGCGCTCTCTTTGACCAGCTTGGCGCGAGGGTCGTAGTTCTTGTAGACGCGGTGGCCGAAGCCCATCAGCTTGACGCCGGCCTCTTTGTTCTTGACCCGCTCGACGAAACGCTCGACGCCCTGGCCGCTGTCGCGGATCTCGGCGAGCATCTTGAGGACGGCCTCGTTGGCCCCACCGTGCAGCGGCCCGTAGAGCGCGCTGATCCCGGCCGAGATCGACGAGAACATGTTGGCCTGGGTCGAGCCGACGAGGCGCACGGTCGACGTCGACGCGTTCTGCTCGTGGTCTTCGTGCAGGATGAGCAGTCGCTCGAGAGCCTTCGAGAGGACCGGGTCGACCTCGTACGGCTCGGCCATCGTGCCGAAGTTCAGCTTGAGGAAGTTGTCGACGAAACTGAGTGAGTTGTCGGGGTAGAGGAAGGCCTGACCCAGGCTCTTCTTGTGCGCGTAGGCCGCGATGACCGGCAGCTTCGCCAGCAGTCGCACGGTCTGCAACTCGACCTGCTCGGGGTCGTGCACGCTCATGCTGTCTTCGTAGAACGTCGACAGGGCACCGACCGCACTCGACAGCACCGACATCGGGTGCGCGTTGTGCGGCAGGGCGTCGAAGAAGCGGCGCAGGTCTTCGTGCAGCAGCGTGTGCCGCCGGATGCGCGCGTCGAAGTCGGCGAGCTGGTCGGGGGTGGGCAGTTCGCCGTAGATCAACAGCCAGGCCGTCTCGAGGTAGGTCGAGTTCTCGGCGACTTGTTCGATCGGGTAGCCCCGGTAGCGCAGGATGCCCTGATCACCGTCGATGTAGGTGATCGTGCTTCGGGCGTTGGAGGTGTTCACGAACCCCGTGTCGAGGGTCGTGTAACCGGTCTGCTTGGTGAACGTCGAGATGTCGATCGACGAGGCACCTTCGGTGCTCGCGACGATCGGGAACTCGGCTGTTCCCCCCGGGAACTGCAGCGTGGCCTTCTGGGCGTCGTTGGCAGTGTCAGTCACCCGGTCAGCCTAGCGGTCAGCTGCCGAGTCGCCCCACGGCGGCGTCGATGCGCTCGTCGGTCGTCGTGAGCGCCACGCGGACGTGACGACCGCCGGCCGGCCCGTAGAACGACCCGGGGGCGACGAGCACTCCGCGCTCGGCGAGCCAGGCCACCGTGACCCAGGCGTCCTCGTCTCGCGTGGCCCAGAGATAGAGCCCGGCTTCGCTGTGGTCGATGCGGAACCCGGCTGCCTCGAGGGCGGGCAGGAGGCGCGCTCGGCGGGCCGCGTACCGCGCCTTCTGCTCGACCACGTGGACCTCGTCGGCCAATGCGACCACCATGGCCTGTTGCACCGGGGCCGGCGGCATGAGCCCTGCGTGCTTGCGCACGGCGAGCAGCTGACCGACGACGTGGTCGCAGCCCGCGACGAAACCCGCGCGGTACCCGGCGAGGTTGGACTGCTTGCTGAGGGAGTAGACGGAGACGACGCCGCGGAGGTCGTCACCCACGACGCGGGGGTCGAGGATGCAGGGCGTAGGACGATCGGCCCAGTCGCCCGTCCACCCCAGCTCGGCGTAGCACTCGTCGCCGGCGATCACGGCACCGAGTTCGCGTGCACGGGCCACGGCCGCACGCAGGCCCTCGACGCCGAGCACGGCTCCGTCGGGGTTGCCCGGGCTGTTCAGCCAGACCAGCTTCGTCGACGCGGGCCACTCGGCCGGGTCGTCGGAGGCGAGGGCCGTCGCCCCGACGAGGGCGGCACCGAGCGCGTAGGTCGGGTAGGCGTTCGTCGGATGGACCACCGTGTCGCCCGGGCCGATGCCGAGCCAGAGGGCCATGCCGGCGATGAGTTCTTTGGAGCCGATGGTGGGCAGCACGTTCGCGTCGCCGAGCCCGGTGACTCCGCGGCGCCGCTCGTACCACTCGGCGATGGCCGACCGCAGGGCCGGGGTGCCGGCCACCTGAGGGTACGAGTGGGCGTCGGTCGCGACGGCCAGGGCCTCGCGGACGACGTCGGGCGTCGGGTCGACGGGCGAGCCGACGCTGAGGTCGACGATGCCGCCGGGGTGACGCCTGGCGGTCGCCGCGTACGGCACCAGGGCGTCCCAGGGGAACTCGGGCAGGTCGAGTGCCACGGAGGCCGACCTAGGCGCCGGCGCCCTGAGGGGGCAACGCCGAGATCACGGGGTGGTCCTTGGCGATGACGCCGACCTTGGCCGCGCCGCCGGGCGAACCGATCTCGTCGAAGAACTCGACGTTGGCCTTGTAGTACTCGGCCCACTTGTCGGGCAGGTCGTCTTCGTAGTAGATGGCCTCGACGGGGCACACCGGCTCGCACGCACCGCAGTCGACGCATTCGTCGGGGTGGATGTAGAGCGAGCGTTCGCCCTCGTAGATGCAGTCGACGGGGCATTCGTCGATGCAGGCACGGTCTTTGACATCGACACAGGGAAGTGCGATCACGTACGTCACGTCTGGGGGGTTCCCTTCGCGTCGGGCAGGGCGTCCAGCCTATCGTCTGCCGGCTGTGCCTCGACCGAGGAGGCGCGGGTCGAGCCGCCGGACGGCGTCGCGCCCCCGGCGACCGGGCCCCGCAACCGCGGCCAGCCGAGCACCACGAGGCAGATCAGGAACACCCCGCCGAGCCAGACCAGGGCGGGCGTGTTGTCGGGCACGAGGATCGACCCGCCCGGACTCGCCTGCCACAGGACCACGAGCGCCCCGAGCAGCCCGACGGCGGCGGCGCCGGCCATGGCCCGCGAACCGAAGACCGAGCGGAGACCGGCGAGGAGCGTGAGGCTCATCAGCAGCGCGAGCACGAGCCCGGACCAGACCGGCGAGCCGGCGACGGTGATCGTCGACTGGTGCATCACGGTGCCGATGGTGCCGAACACGGCCCCGGCGGCGAGCGCCAGCACGAGCGCGGCGACGCGACCGCCCGTCGTCATCTGCGCCATCTCGGAGGCGCCCCCGTCGGCCGTCGGCTCGGGCACGAAGCGGAACGACTCGCGGACCGTCACGGGCTCGACGACCCCGTGGGGGAAGCGGATGCCGGCTCGGCCGCCCGGGAGGTCGACCACCTCGACCTGGCTGCGGTGGTCGCGCAGCGCCGCGAGCTTACGGGGTGCGACGTGCCGGGCGTCCATCGTGAGCACGGTGTCGTCGGTGGCGAGGGCCTCGGCTTCGGCGCCCTCGGCCGACTCGGCGCCGGCCACGATCGCGAAGAACGGCACGCCGACGAGTCGCGCGGCGCGCACGGCGACCCGGTTGGCCCGGACGTGGTCGGGGTGGTGGTAGCCGCCGTCCTCGTCGTAGCTGATGATCGCGGTCGGGCGCACGGACTGCACGACGGCCGACAGGTCGCTCACGACCTCGCCGAACTCGGCGGCGCAGAAGGCCGCGGGGTGCAGGTCGGGCGTCGGCCCGGCCACGCCGTCCGACCGCCAGACCATGCCGCTGTCGCGGTAGGCCCGTTCGGGGAGGCCGGGCGTGCGGGCTCCGGGCGAACCGAGGAACCGGTGGTCGTCGACGCCGAGGTCGTGCATGGCGGCGGCGATCTCGCCCTCACGGTGGACGGCGAGGGCGGCCTGGTCGTCTCGGAGGACGGCGAGGTCGTCGGGGATGACCTCGCCCAGCTCACCTCGGGTGCAGGTCACCACGGTGACGGCGGCACCGGCCTCGACCAGCGCGGCGATCGTGCCACCCGTGGTGATGGTCTCGTCGTCGGGATGGGCGTGGACGAAGAGCACGCGCTCGAGCCGCGGGTCGCCGGCGGTCGAGGGCGACGCGGGCGTCGGCGAGGCGGAGGAGTTCATCACTGGACAGGATATGCCGCGCCGCACTACTGTCGGTCTGGCTCAGGGTGCCCTAAGTGAGGTTAGCCTAACCATACCAGGCCGTTCGGTCCCGTTCCGGCCCGGCCCGGCGTCGTCCACCGTGAGCCCGATCCCGCCCCTGCTCGACGACGAGCTCCACTCCCCTCCGAGAAAGCCGTCCCCGTGCTCGCCAACTACCTCATCGGACTCCGAGAGGGCCTCGAGGCCGCTCTCGTGGTCGGCATCCTCATCGCCTACGTGGTCAAGATCGGCCGGCGCGACGTCCTCCCCCGCCTCTGGCTGGGCGTCGGCGCCGCGGTCGTCCTCTCCCTCGGACTCGGCGCCGTGCTGACCTTCGGCACCTACGGGCTCACCTTCCAGGCCCAAGAGGTCATCGGCGGCGGACTCTCGATCGTGGCCGTGGGCTTCGTCACCTGGATGGTCTTCTGGATGGCCCGGACCGCTCGCGGCCTGCGCGGCGAACTCGAGTCGGGCCTCGACCGGGCGCTCGTCGGCGGTGCCGGGGCGATCGTCGCCCTGGCCTTCCTCTCGGTCGGGCGCGAGGGCATCGAGACCGCCCTCTTCGTCTGGGCCACGGTGCAGTCGACCGGCGGCGGCGCGACGCCGCTGGTGGGCGCCCTGCTCGGCATCCTCACGGCGGTCGCGATCCAGGTGGCGATCTACCGCGGCGTGGTCCGCCTCGACGTCGCCCGGTTCTTCCGGGTGACCGGCTACTTCCTCGTCGTCGTCGCGGCGGGCGTCCTCGCCTACGGGGTGGGCGACCTGCAGGAGGCGTCCGTGTTGCCGGGCCGCGCCTCCCTGGCTTTCGACGTGAGCGCGGCGGTGCCGCCGACCAGCTGGTACGGCACCCTGCTGCAGGGACTCGTCAACTTCACGCCGACACCGAGCTGGCTGCAGGTCGTCGTCTGGCTCGCCTACCTCGCCGTCGTCGTCCCGTTCTTCGTGCGGGCGACCCGCCGCCGTCGCCCCGGCACCCCGAGCACGTCCGACCCGTCCACGACCCGCGGCACCTCCGCCTCCCCGACCGCCCCGTCCCCCCGCACCGCAGGAGCATCCCGATGACCGCCAGCCCCCTCCGCCCCCTCGCCGTCGCCTCGGGCGTCGCCGCGCTCGCACTGGCCCTGACCGGGTGCGTCGCGAACGCCCCCGCCGGCTCCTCCGCGGCCACCGCCGTGACCGTCGACGGCTCCGACGACTCGTGCTCGCTGTCGACGACCTCGGTGCCGAGCGGCCCCGTCACGTTCACCATGACGAACACCGGCAGCGACAACAGCGAGTTCGAGCTGCTCGCCGACGACGGCCTCCGCATCATCAGCGAGAAGGAGAACATCGGCCCCGGCACCACGGCCTCGATGACGGTCTCGGTGCCGGCCGGCGACTACTGGACCGCCTGCGTGCCGGGGCTCGTCGGAGAAGGTGTGCGCGCCTCCTTCACGGTGACCGACTCGGGCACGGCCGTCGAGGCCACGGGCACCGAGAAGCAGCAGATCGACGCCGCGGCGACGGCCTACGTCGGCTACGTCAAGGACCAGACCGGGCAGCTCGTCACGGCCACCGACGAGTTCCTCGCCGCGTACACCGCCGGCGACGACGAGAAGGCGCGATCGCTCTACCCCTCCGCGCGGGCGCACTACGAGCGCATCGAGCCCGTGGCCGAGTCCTTCGGCGACCTCGACCCGAAGATCGACTTCCGCGAGGCCGACGTCGAGCCCGGCACCGAGTGGACCGGCTGGCACCGCATCGAGAAGGACCTCTGGCAGCCTTCGGCGGCAGACGACGGAGGCGCGGCGTACGTCCCCCTGACGGCCGACGAACGCACGCACTACGCCGACCTGCTGACGACCGACACGAAGGACCTCTACGACGAGGTCACGGCGAGCGACTTCACCGTCGGCATCGACACGATCGCCAACGGCGCGGTCGGCCTGATGGACGAGGTGGCCACCGGCAAGATCACCGGCGAGGAGGAGATCTGGTCGCACACCGACCTCTACGACTTCCAGGGCAACCTCGAGGGCGCCCGGGTGGCGTTCGACGGCGTGCGCGACATCGTCGACCAGAAGGACCCCGACCTGGCCACCTCGATCGACACGCAGCTGACGAAGGTCGAGACGCTGCTTGCCGGCTACGGCAGCCTCGACTCGGGCTACCCCTCGTACACCGACCTGACCCACGCCGACAAGAAGAAGCTGTCGGACGCCGTCAACGCGCTCAGCGAGCCGCTGAGCAAGCTGACCTCGGCGCTGGTCGCCTGACGGTGACGGACGGAGGCGGCCTCTCGCGCCGCGGTCTGCTGGGGCTCGTTGGCACGGGCGTCGGGGCCGGCGTCCTGGGTCTCGGGGTCGGCGTCGGCACCGACCGCGCCGTTCAGGCGCACGCCGGCGGGTCGTCCGGGGCCTCGGCGTCGTACCCGTTCTTCGGTCGACACCAGTCGGGCATCGTCACCGCCGCGCAGGACCGCCTGCACTTCGCCTCGTTCGACGTCGCGGACGGCCTCTCCCGCGCCGACCTCGTCGAGCTGCTGAAGGACTGGAGCCACGCGGCGTCGAGACTCACGGCAGGCCTCGACGTCAGCCCGACGGGTGCCACGGGCGGCAGCCTCCTGGCACCGCCGGACGACACGGGCGAGGCCACGGGTCTGCCCGCCGCCGGACTCACGGTCACGATCGGCTTCGGGCCGACCCTGTTCACCACCGCCGACGGCACCGACCGCTTCGCGCTCGCCTCGAAGCGGCCTCCGGCCCTCGTCGACCTGCCGCACTTCTCGGGCGACCAGCTCGTGGCGGCCGCGAGCGGCGGCGACCTCTGCATCCAGGCGTGCAGCGACGACCCCCAGGTCGCGGTGCACGCGATCCGCAACCTCTCGCGGATCGCCTTCGGCCGCGCCTCCTTGCGGTGGTCCCAGCTGGGCTTCGGTAGGACCTCGTCGACCACCCGCGGCCAGACCACGCCTCGCAACCTCTTCGGCTTCAAGGACGGCACGGCCAACGTGAAGGCCGAGGACGTCGCCGCGGTGGACGACGGCGTCTGGGCGACCGCGTCCGACGGCGCGGGATGGATGGACGGCGGCTCGTACCTGGTCGCGCGCAAGATCCGCATGACGATCGAGACCTGGGACCACGCCTCCCTGGCCGAGCAGCAGACGGTCGTGGGCCGCGACAAGGGTGAGGGGGCCCCGCTCTCGGGCGGGACCGAGTTCACGGCGCCCGACTTCGCCGCCGCCGCCTCGACCGGTGGCGGTCCGGCCATCGCGCCCGACTCGCACGTCGCCCTGGCGCACCCGCAAAACAACGACGGGGCCACGCTGCTGCGCCGCGGCTACAACTTCGTCGACGGCAACGACGAACTGGGCCGCCTGAACGCCGGGCTGTTCTTCATCGCGTTCAACCGCGACCCACGGCGGCAGTACGTGCCGATCCAGCAGGCGCTCTCGAGGAACGACCGGATGAACGAGTACGTCAAGCACGTCGGCTCGGCGATCTACGCCGTGCCGCCGGGAGCGTCGGAGGGCGGCTGGGTCGGCGAGACGCTCTTCGGCTGACGCGGTACCCGACGGCTCGGGACGCGCCGAGGCCGAGGGACCCACCCGCAGGGGTCAGACGGACGTGACGACGTACGTGGCGATCGCCTGACCCTCGCTGTCGGTCGAGACGGTGAGCACGACGCGGTACGCGGCGCCGGTGAAGGTGCCGAAGCCGCTCTCGGCGTCGGTGTCGACCCCCGAGGCCGCGAAGCCGGCGGCCTCGAGCTGCTGCTGGGCGACGGCGAACTGGTCGGCGCCCGAGACGGTGATCTGGGCGACCCATCCGGTGCCGTCGGGACCTGCTCCCCCACCACGGGTCGTCCCGGGGACGAGCGGCACCTCGGCCGGGAAGCTCGCGGGCAGGGTGCCGTCGGTCGTGATGCCGGCACCGTTCAGTGCCTCGCCGGCGGCGTCCTCGACGGCCTTCTGCGCGGTGCCCTTGAGGTTCTCGATGCCGCTGTCGACCGCGCCGCCCACGATGTTGTCGACGGGCGAGCCCTCACCGCAGGCGGTGAGACCGGACACGAGGCCGACCGCCAGCGCGAGCGTGGCGGCGGAACGGGCGAGGGTCGTCTTCTGGATCAGCACCCGGTGAGGTTAGCCGTGGTCGCTGGGGGCGGGCGCAGAACGTGCCGACCATGCACGAAGGAGGCGGTCCGCGGTGATGCGGACCGCCTCCTCGGCGGGTGGTGCGGTGCTGCGGTGGTGCTTACGCGTTCTGCTTCTTGAGGCGAGCGGTGCTGCGCTGGCGGGCCGACGCGTCGAGCTCGACCTTGCGGATGCGGATGGCGTCGGGGGTGACCTCGACGCATTCGTCGTCACCGGCGAACTCGAGGGACTCCTCGAGCGACAGCACCTTGGAGGGCGTCATCGACTCGAAGTTGTCGGCCGTCGACTGACGCATGTTCGTCAGCTTCTTCTCTTTGGTGATGTTGACGTCCATGTCGTCGGCGCGCGAGTTCTCGCCCACGACCATGCCCTCGTAGACCTCTTCGGCCGGCTGTACGAAGAACGACATGCGCTCTTGCAGGTTGATGATCGCGAAGGGGGTGACGACACCCGAGCGGTCGGCGATGATCGAACCGTTGGTGCGGGTCGAGATCTCGCCGGCCCAGGGGCCGTAGCCGTGACTGATGCCGTTGGCGATGCCGGTGCCGCGCGTGTCGGTGAGGAACTGCGTGCGGAAGCCGATCAGGCCGCGCGAGGGGACGATGAACTCCATGCGCACCCAGCCCGAGCCGTGGTTCGCCATGTTCTCCATGCGGCCCTTGCGGGCGGCCATCAGCTGCGTGATGGCACCGAGGTACTCGTCGGGCACGTCGATGGTCATGTGCTCGAACGGCTCTTGGAGCTTGCCGTTCTCGTCGCGACGGGTGACGACCTGGGGCTTGCCGACGGTGAGCTCGAAGCCCTCGCGGCGCATCTGCTCGACGAGGATGGCCAGGGCGAGCTCGCCACGACCCTGGACCTCCCACGCGTCGGGGCGTCCGATGTCGACGACCTTGAGGCTGACGTTACCGATCAGCTCGCGGTCGAGGCGGTCCTTGACCATGCGGGCGGTGAGCTTGTGGCCCTTGACCTTGCCGATGAGCGGCGAGGTGTTCGTGCCGATGGTCATCGAGATGGCGGGGTCGTCGACCGTGATGGTCGGCAGCGGCCGCACGTCGTCGGGGTCGGACAGCGTCTCGCCGATGGTGATGGTGTCGAAGCCGGCGACGGCGACGATGTCACCGGGGCCCGCGCTCTCGGCGGGGTAGCGGTCGAGCGCCTTGGTGATCAGCAGCTCGGTGATGCGGGCGTTGACGACCGAACCGTCGGCCTTGACCCAGGCGACCGTCTGGCCCTTCTTCAGCGTGCCGTGGAAGACGCGCAGCAGGGCGAGGCGACCGAGGAACGGCGAGGCGTCGAGGTTGGTCACGTGCGCCTGCAGGGGGTGCTCGTCGTCGTAGGTCGGCGCGGGCACGTGCGTGAGGATCGCGTCGAAGAGCGGCTCGAGGTCGTCGTTGTCGGGCAGCGAGCCGTCGGCGGGCTTGTTCGTCGACGCGGCGCCGTTGCGGCCCGAGGCGTAGACGACGGGCACGTTGAGGATGGCGTCGAGGTCGAGGTCGTCGATCTCTTCGCTCAGGTCGCTGGCGAGGCCGAGCAGCAGGTCTTGCGACTCGGCGACGACCTCGTCGATGCGCGCGTCGGGGCGGTCGGTCTTGTTGACCAGCAGGATGACGGGCAGCTTGGCCGCGAGGGCCTTGCGCAGCACGAAGCGCGTCTGGGGCAGGGGGCCCTCGGACGCGTCGACGAGCAACACCACGCCGTCGACCATCGACAGGCCGCGCTCGACCTCGCCGCCGAAGTCGGCGTGGCCGGGGGTGTCGATCACGTTGATGGTGATCGGGCCGTCGGTCGCGTGCTCGCCGTTGTAGAGCACCGCGGTGTTCTTCGCGAGGATCGTGATGCCCTTTTCGCGCTCGAGCTCGTTCGAGTCCATCATGCGGTCTTCGGTGTCGAAGTGCGCGTCGAAGGAGTTGGTCTGCTTGAGCATGGCGTCGACGAGGGTCGTCTTGCCGTGGTCGACGTGGGCCACGATCGCCACGTTGCGCAGGTCGCTGCGGATGGCAGTCGCCATGGATGTGTTCCTTACGAGAAGAGAGAGGGGGGAAGTGGTCGGGTCAGAGCCCGGCGAAGACAGTCTACGGCACGTGGTAAAGGGACCCCTCCGTCATGGCTTTCCCGAGGGCGAGGGGGACGCTTCCGGTCCCCCACATGACCGCTTGTCACCTTTTCGTCCCGGTGGGAGCGTGAAGTCCTGGGCCACTCGCCCACCGAACGGAGGACACCATGAAGAAGCGCATCGCATCCGTGTTGTTGGGGCTCGGCCTGGTCGCCGGAGCCGTCGCCGCTCCTGCTGCGGCACAAGCGGCGGTCGCCAGCACCTCACCCGGTTACTCGTCCCTGAACGCCTGCAACGCCGGGGCCAAGACGTACCGTCAGGCCGGACTCACGATCACGTCGGCCTGCACGTACTACTCGGGCTCCAAGACCTGGAACTTCACCTACAGCGCCTGACGCCGACCGACGTTCCGCGACCACGAAGGGCCCCGCCGTCCGGCGGGGCCCTTCGTGGTCACGGAACGGCTCAGCGGCCGAACTCGAAGTTCGCGCCCGGGATCGCCTCGAGCAGTTCACGCGTGTACTGCTGGGCCGGGTTTGCGAAGATGTCGTCGGTCGTGCCCGCCTCGACGACGCGACCCTTCTGCATGACGCTGACGTTGTCCGCGATGAGGCGGACGACGGCGAGGTCGTGCGTGATGAAGAGGTAGGTCAGCCCGAGTTCGGTCTGCAGGTCGGTGAGCAGGTCGAGGATCTGCCCCTGGACGAGGACGTCCAGGGCCGAGACCGCCTCGTCGAGGACGATGACGTCGGGCTTGAGCGCGAGCGCCCGGGCCACGGCGATGCGCTGACGCTGACCACCGGAGAGCTCGTTCGGGTACCGGTTGACCGTCGACGCGGGCAGGGACACCTGGTCGAGCAACTCTCGGACGCGGGCCTGACGACTGGAGCGGTCGCCGATGCCGTGTGTGACGAGCGGCTCGGCGATCGTGTTGCCCACGCTGTACATCGGGTCGAGCGAACCGTAGGGGTCCTGGAAGACCGGCTGGACCCGACGTCGGAAGTCGAAGAGGTCTCGGCCCTTCAGCGCTCCGACGCTCTGACCACCGACGGACACGGTGCCCGACGTGATCGACTCGAGCTGGAGCACGAGCTTGGCGACGGTCGACTTGCCCGAGCCGGACTCCCCCACGAGCGCCATCGTCGTGCCCCGCGGGATCGAGAACGACACGTCATCGACGGCCCGCAGGTCGGTCGTCTTGAAGCCACCCTGGCGGATCTTGTAGACCTTCGACAGGTTCGCCACCGAGATGTACTCGGAGTCCTTCTTCCCGGCCTCCTCGCGCTGACGGGCGCGAGCGATGAGTTCGGCGTCGTCGGCCCCCTCGTCGGAGATCTCGAGCCCGTGGGAGTGCGTGGGCGCGATGCTCGACTGGATGCGCTGGCTGGCGAGCGACGGCGCGGCCGCGACCAGCCGCTGCGTGTACGGGTGCTGCGGGTTGGCGAGGATCTCTTTCGACGGCCCCGACTCGACGACGCGACCCTTGTACATGACGACGAGCTTCTCGGCCCGCTCGGCGGCGAGACCGAGATCGTGCGTGATGAAGAGCACCGAGGTGCCGTAGTCGCGGGTCAGGGTCTCGAGGTGGTCGAGGATGCGGCGCTGGACCGTGACGTCGAGGGCCGAGGTGGGCTCGTCGGCGATCAGGAGCTTGGGCCGCGACGACAGGCCGATGCCGATCAGCACACGCTGCCGCATGCCGCCCGAGAACTGGTGCGGGAACTGCTTGAGACGGTCGCCCGCGTCGGCGAGTCCGGCCTCTTTCAGGACGTCGACGGCTCGCTGGCGCACGGCCTGCTTGCCGGTCGCGACACCGTTCGCCCGGATGGCCTCCTCGACCTGGAAGCCGATGCTCCACACGGGGTTGAGGTTCGACATGGGGTCTTGCGGCACGTAGCCGATGTCACGACCGCGGATGGCCTGCATCTCGGAAGCAGTGACCTTCGTGAGGTCCTTGCCCTCGAAGAGGATCTGGCCGCCCGTGACCTCGCCGGTGCCGGGCAGCAGGTCGATGATCGACGTGGCGGTCGTCGACTTGCCCGAGCCGGACTCGCCCACGATCGCCAGGCTCTCGCCCTGACGGATCGTGAGGTCGACCCCGCGCACGGCGTCGACGTACCCGGCCTGCGTCTTGAAGCCGATCTTGAGGCCCTTGATCTCGAGCAGGGGCGTCGACGACGAAGCGGTGCCCGCCGTCTCGGGTCGGGTGGAGGTGTCGGTCATCGACGTGCCCTCGCCTTCGGGTCGAGGGCGTCGCGCACGACGTCGCCCATGAGGAGGAACGACAGCACCGTCACGGACAGCGCCGCGGCGGGCCAGAAGAGGGGCATCGGCGCGACACGGAGAGAGTTGCGCGCCGCGTTGATGTCGTTGCCCCAGGACATGGTGCTCGGCGGCAACCCGATGCCGAGGAACGACAGCGTCGCCTCGGCCACGATGAACGTGCCGAGCGAGACGGTCGCCACGACGATGACCGGGGTGATGGCATTCGGCACGACGTGCCGGACCAGGATGCGGAAGCGGGACACCCCGAGCGCAGCCGAGGCCGTGACGTAGTCGGCCGCACGGGCACTGAGGACCGAACCGCGCATGACGCGCGCGATCTGCGGCCAGGCGAAGACCGACAGCACGAGGGCCACGGTGAGGGGCGTCCGCGTCGGCAGGATCGACATCAGCACGATGGCACCGAGGACGGTGGGGATCGCGAAGAAGATGTCGCCGATGCGCGAGACGACCGCGTCGAGCCATCCACCGTAGAAGCCGGCCAGCGAGCCGATCACGATGCCGACGACCGTGACGATGATCGTCGCGATCAGACCGACGGTGAGTGAGGCACGCGTGCCCCAGACGATGCGGGCGAACACGTCGGTGCCCTGGAACGTGAAACCGAGCAGGTGGCCGGCCGACGGGCCCTCGTTGCTCCGGGGCAGGTCGGCAGCCGTCGGCGAGACGCTCGTGAACAGCCCGGGGAAGAGCGCCACCACGATGACGACGACGATGAGGAACGCCGCGATCCAGAACGTCGGGCGACGCTTCATGGCGTCCCACGCGTCGTTCCAGCTGCTGCGGGGTTTCTCGGACTCGTCGATCGCGTCGACGGCCTTGACGGGCGTCTCGTCGAGATCGGCGACGAAGTGGTCGGCGGACAACGCCGACGAGTCGTTACTTGGCATAGCGGATCCTCGGGTCGAGAAGGGCGTACAGCAGGTCGACGAGGAGGTTGGCGATCATGAAGATGATCACCATCACGGCGACGAACGAGACGACGGTGGGGCCTTCGCCGAGCGTGATCGCCCGGTAGACGGTGCCGCCGACGCCCTGGATGTTGAAGATTCCCTCGGTGACGATGGCACCGACCATCAGCGAACCGATGTCGACGCCGAGGTAGGTGACCACGGGAACGAGCGAGTTGCGCAGGATGTGCACCGTGACGACGCGGCCACGGGTGAGCCCCTTGGCCGACGCGGTGCGCACGAAGTCGGCGCTGGAGTTCTCGGACACGGAGGCGCGGGTCAGCCGGACGATGTAAGCGAACGACACCGAGGCGAGCACGATGGCCGGCAACACCAGTTCGTCCCACGGCGCCTGCGAGCTGACCGTCGTGCGGAACAGGCCGAGCTGGATGCCGAAGACGTACTGCAGCAGGAAGCCGATGACGAACGTCGGCACCGAGATGAGCAGCAGGCTGACGACGAGGGCGCTCGTGTCGAAGAGCTTGCCCTTGCGGAGGCCCGCGATCAGACCGACGACGATGCCGGCGACGGCCTCGAAGAGCAGGGCGAGCATCGCGAGTCGGAACGTGATGGGGAACGCGCGGATCAGCTCGTCGACCACGGGACGACCGGAGAAGGTCGTGCCGAGATCGCCGGTGAACAGGCCGCCGATGTACAGCAGGTACTGCACGATGAACGGCTGGTCGAGGTTGTACTCGGCGCGGATGGCCTCGATGACGGCCGGCGACGGGGTCTTGTCACCGAACAGCGCTGCCACGGGGTCACCGGGCAGCGCGAAGACCATGAAGTAGATGAGGAACGTCGCCCCGAAGAAGACGGGGATCAGTTGGAGGAGCCTGCGTCCGGTGTACCAGAGCATCAGGCTTCCTCGGACGTCTGCGCGTGCATCGTTATCGCAATCGTGTGGAGGGAGGGGTGGGTGGGCCCGCCGAAGGGGCCCGGACAGTGCGAACACTGCCCGGACCCCGTCGAGCGTCGGTCGAGCGCGTGAGCGACGACCTTACTTGGTTACTTGGTGATGTTCTCGTAGATCGGCACGGAGTCCCAGCCGTACTCGACGTTGCTCACCGTGTCGGCCCAGACGCCGTTGACGTTCGCGTACCAGAGCGGGATGATCGGCAGGTCCTTGAGCAGGACCTCCTGGGCCTTCTGGTACGAGGCGTTCGCGTCGTCTACGTCGCTCGCCGCGCTGCCCTCGGCGAGCAGGTCGTCGAACTCGGGGTTCGAGTACTTGCCGTCGTTCGAGCTGCCGTCGGTGGCCATCGTCGGGTACAGGAAGTTGTACAGCGACGGGTAGTCGGCCTGCCAGCCCGAACGGAAGGCGCCGGTCATGGCACCACCCGAGGCGTCGGTGCGGAACTCGGCGAAGGTCGGGTAGGGCTTGCCCTCGGCCTTGATGCCCAACGTCTTGGAGATGTTCGCGGTGACCGCGTCCACCCACTCCTGGTGTCCACCGTCGGAGTTGTAGCCGATGGTGAACGTGGTGTCGCCGTAGGGCGAGATCGCGTCGGCCTGGTCCCAGAGGTCCTTGGCCTTGTCAGCGTCGAACGAGAGGACGCTCTCACCCTCGAGCTTGTCGGTGTAACCGGGGATGACGGGCGAGGTGAAGTCCTTGGCCGGCGTCCGCGTGCCCTGGAAGATGACCTTCGTGACGTCGTCGCGGTTGATGGACATCGAGATGGCCTGACGACGCAGGTTGCCTTCTTCGTCGTCACCGAAGTGCGCCAGGTACTGCGGAATCGTCATGCCCTGGAAGACCGCGGCGGGCTGGTTGACGTTCGTGTCGGGGAAGTCGCTCTGGTACGTCTGGAACGCCGCCGGGCCGATCTGGTCGAGCACGTCGAGGTTGCCACCCTGCACGTCGGCGTAGGCCGAGTCGAGCGAGGTGTAGAAGTTGATGTCGAGCCCGCCGTTCTTCGGCTTGCGGTTGCCGTCGTAGTCGGGGTTCGTCTTCAGCTTGATGCCCTGGTTGTGCGTCCAGGCGCCTTCACCGTCGAGCATGTACGGACCGTTGCCGACCGGGTTCTCGCCGAAGGCGGCGGGGTCGGCGTAGAACGACTCGGGCAGCGGCGAGTAGGCCGAGTAGCCGAGACGCAGGGGGAAGTCGGCCTCGGGGGTGTTGAGCGTGACCGTGAACACGGTCGGGCTCTCGACGGTGAGGTCGAGGTCGCTCTGCGCGGTGTCGCTGTAGCCCTTGAAGTTCTCGAAGAACGAGCTGCCGGACGAGTTCGCGACGTTGTCGAAGCTGGCCGCCCAGTTCCAGGCCTTGGTGAACGACTCGCTCGTGACGTCGGTGCCGTCGGTGAACTTCCAGCCGTCCTTGAGCGTGACGGTCCAC
This sequence comes from Frigoribacterium sp. AP1, assembly GCF_056680555.1. Taxonomy (NCBI): domain Bacteria; kingdom Bacillati; phylum Actinomycetota; class Actinomycetes; order Micrococcales; family Microbacteriaceae; genus Frigoribacterium; species Frigoribacterium sp. AP1. The sequence goes on along the minus strand of NZ_CM155288.1, from coordinate 2,297,554 downwards.
ACGGTGGCGTCGTCGCTCTCGATGCTGTCGGCGACCTCGTTCTTGGTGGTGCCGTCGGCGTTGTAGCTGACGAGACCGGCGAAGATCGAGGTGACGATGCGGCCACCACCGGTCTCGGTCGTGTTCGACGGGACGAGCGGGTTCTCGGGCTCGGTGCCGTTCGTCTTGATGATCGCGGTAGCGTCACCGGACGACGAGTCGTCGTCCCCGCTGCCGCTGGCGCAACCGGTGAGGACGAGTGCTGCCGTCCCCACGACGGCGACGGCCGACAGGCCCATGCGCGTCTTCTTCAATGTTCCTCCTGATGCGGGAAAGGACGCAGCACTGTGCCCAGGGGCCGTGCCGCGTTGGATGGTGTGAGCCTAGGCACCCTGTTCGGGCATCACCAAACCCCGACGTCAACGGTTACACGACGGAAACCAACTCGCGGGATCATTGCGTCGACGCCCAGTTCGTTGCGTACAGGGCCTGAAGTTCGCATGAATCGGCTGCGAGAAATCCGCCACCTGGCAGGTATTGTTCTCCGCCACCGCTGGAGGCGCGGGTCGGCCCACCCACGCCGGTCCCGTACGATCACCCCCGTGAGCCGCCCCCACGACCCCGCCTCCGCCGTGACACCGCCCGATGCCCTCGCACCGCGCCCGGCCCCGATGACCCGAGCGCGCCTCCGGGTCGAGATCGCGATCGTCCTCGGTCTCTCGCTCGGGGCGTCGGCCGTGTACTCGGTGCTCTCGATCGTGAACCGGCTCACCCAGCAGACCGCGCTGTCGCAGCAGACGGCCACGCTGAACTCGCCGCTGAGCAGTCGCGAATTCTTCGACCTCGCCTACCAGGTGCTCGGCGTGGCGGTGGACCTCGTGCCCGTGCTGCTCGTGGCGTTCCTGCTGTGGCGCGAGGAGCGGCCACACCTGGGCCGGCTCGGCGTCGACTTCTCGCGCGCGGGCCGGGACACCCTCGGTGGCGTCGGCCTGGCCCTCGCGATCGGCATCCCCGGCATCGGCCTCTACCTCGTGGGCAAGGCCCTGGACCTCACGGTCACGGTGGTGCCGACGAACCTCGGCGAGCACTGGTGGACCGTTCCCGTGCTGCTGCTTTCCGCCCTCCGAGCCGGGGTGACGGAAGAGGTGATCGTCGTCGCGTACCTGTTCGCGCGCCTCCGTGACCTCGGCTGGCGGACCTGGCCGATCATCGTGACGGCGGCCCTGCTGCGGGGCAGCTACCACCTCTACCAGGGGTTCGGCGCGTTCGTCGGCAACGTCGTCATGGGCGTCGCGTTCGGTTGGCTCTACGTGCGCTTCGGCCGGGTGCTGCCGCTCGTCGTCGCGCACGTCCTGATGGACGCGGCCGTCTTCGTCGGCTATCCGTGGGCCGCCACCGCCTTCCCGACCCTCTTCGGACTTCCGTCCTGACGCCCCGGCGGGCCGCCCCGGACCGCCACGGCCGGAACTGGGCCTTGACACCCGTCCGGGGGGCGAGTCTGATGTACGCACGGGTCGTAGGGATCCGAGCTAGCCACACAGCGTGAGCTGTCCCCCGGGCGTCGATCGGGACGGTCGCCGCTACGTGAACGCCCTCCGCGACACTCGGCGGCCGACGTCCGAGGGACCAAGAGGAAACCGCCACCGCCCGACGGGATCGGGCGGTGGCGGTTTCCCGTCCGTGGAGCGGGCCGTGGCCTAGGCGAACGCCTCGGCCGGCGGGCAGTTGCAGAACAGGTTGCGATCACCGTAGGCCTGGTCGATCCGGCGCACCGGCGGCCAGTACTTGCCGCGAACGAGCGAGCGGACCGGGTACACGGCCTCTTCGCGCCCGTACTCGGCGGTCCACTCGCCGACGACGACCGACTCGGCCGTGTGCGGCGCACCGCGCAACGGGCTCGACTCGGACGTGTACCGACCGGAGGCCACCTCGTCGGCCTCGCCCTTGATCGCGATCATGGCATCGACGAAGCGGTCGATCTCGGCCAGGTCCTCGCTCTCGGTCGGCTCGACCATGAGGGTGCCTGCCACGGGGAACGACATGGTCGGGGCATGGAAGCCGTAGTCGATGAGGCGCTTGGCCACGTCGTCGACGGTGACCCCGGTCGCGTCGCGCAACGGTCGCAGGTCGAGGATGCACTCGTGCGCCACGAGGCCGTTCTCACCCGCGTAGAGCACGGGGAAGTGCTCGCGCAGGCGGGCGGCGACGTAGTTGGCCGCCAGGACGGCCGCCCCGGTCGCCCGGGTGAGGCCCTCGGTGCCCATCATGCGCACGTACGCCCAGCTGATCGGCAGGATGCTCGGCGACCCGTACGGAGCGCTCGAGACCGGCACGCCGGCGTGTGCGAGGCGGTCGCCGTCGGCCGCGAGGGCAGCCCCCGTGCGGCGGTCGGCCTGCTGGGCCATCGGGTGGCCGGGCAGGAACGGTGCGAGGTGGGCCTTCGCCGCGACAGGACCCACGCCCGGACCACCGCCACCGTGCGGGATGCAGAAGGTCTTGTGCAGGTTGAGGTGCGAGACGTCGCCGCCGAAGTCGCCGAAGCGCGCCACCCCGAGCAGGGCGTTGAGGTTCGCCCCGTCCACGTAGACCTGGCCGCCGGCCGCGTGCACCGCATCGGTGAGGGCGACGATGTCGTGCTCGTACACGCCGTGCGTCGACGGGTAGGTGATCATCAGCGCCGCGAGCTGGGCCGCGTGCTGCTCGACCTTGGCCCGCAGATCGTCGAGGTCGACGTTGCCGCCCTCGTCGCAGGCGACCACGACCACGCGCATGCCCGCGAGCACCGCACTGGCCGCGTTGGTGCCGTGCGCGCTCTGCGGGATCAGGCAGACCGTGCGCTCGCCGTCGCCGTTCGACAGGTGGTAACCGCGGATGGCCAGCAGACCGGCCAGCTCGCCCTGGCTGCCGGCGTTGGGCTGCAGCGAGACGGTGTCGTAGCCCGTGACCTCGGCCAGCCACCCCTCGAGCTGGCCGATCAGCTCGAGGTAACCCGCCACGTCGTCGGCCGGTGCGAACGGGTGCACGCCGGCGAACTCGGGCCAGGTGACGGCGGCCATCTCGGTCGCCGCGTTGAGCTTCATCGTGCAACTGCCGAGCGGGATCATGCCGCGGTCGAGCGCGTAGTCCTTGTCGGCGAGGTGCTTGAGGTAGCGCATCATGCTGGTCTCGCTGCGATGGGTGCGGAAGACCGGGTGCGTGAGGTAGTCGCTCGTCCGCAGCAGCGCCTCCTGCAGGCCCGAGGGGGCCGCGCCGTCGAGCAGGTCGACGCCGAGCACCTCGGCGACGACGCGGACGTCGTCCCGCGTGGTCGTCTCGTCGAACGAGAAGCGGACGCAGTCGCCGTCGACGGCGTGCAGCAGGTAACCACGGTCGTGGGCTGCGGCGACGATCTCGGTCGCCCGCCCCGGGACGAACACCTGGAGGGTGTCGAAGAACGAGTCGTTCTCGAGCTCGAGTTCGCTGGCCCCGATCGCGGCCGCCAGGTCGGAGGCGTGGCCGTGCACGCGCGCCGCGATGTGCCGCAGCCCCCAGGGGCCGTGGTAGACCGCGTACATCGACGCCATCACGGCGAGCAGCACCTGCGCGGTGCAGATGTTGGACGTGGCCTTCTCACGGCGGATGTGCTGCTCGCGGGTCTGCAGGCTGAGGCGGTAGGCGGGCTGGCCGACCGCGTCTTGGGAGACCCCGACCAGGCGACCGGGCAGCTGACGCTCGAGGCCGGTGCGGACGGCCATGTAGCCCGCGTGCGGACCGCCGAAGCCCATGGGGACGCCGAACCGCTGGCTGGTGCCGACGGCGACGTCGGCCCCGAACTCGCCGGGTGCCTCGATCAGCGTGAGCGCGAGCAGGTCGGCGGCGACGACGGCCAGGCCGCCGTGGGCGTGGGCCGCCTCGACGACGGCGCGGGGGCTCCAGACGGAGCCCGACGCCGAGGGGTACTGCACGAAGAGACCGAACGACTCGGGCAGCTCGGCGGGGTCGAGCACCGAGAGGTCGAGCTCGACGAGCTCGATGCCGACGGCCTCGGCGCGGCCGGCGAGCAGGGCCTTGGTCTGCGGGAAGGTGTCGCTGTCGACGACGAAGACGTCGGTCTTCACCTTCGACGCACGACGGGCCAGCAACATGCCCTCGACGACGGCCGTGCCCTCGTCGAGCATCGACGCGTTCGCGGTCGTGAGCCCGGTCAGCTCGGCCACCATCGTCTGGAAGTTGATGAGGGCCTCGAGTCGACCCTGCGAGATCTCGGGCTGGTACGGCGTGTACGCGGTGTACCAGCTGGGGTTCTCGAGCACGTTGCGCTGGATGACGGCCGGGGTGACGGTGTCGTAGTACCCGAGACCGAGGAGGCTGCGCGAGACGCGGTTGCGCCCCGCGAGGGCCCGCAACTCGGCGAGCGCCTCTTCTTCGCCGATCGGCTCGGGCAGCACGCTGCCCTCGACGGCCGCGGCGTGGATCGCGTCGGGCACGGCGGCCGCGACGAGCGACTCGACGCTGTCGTGCCCCACGGCGGCGAGCATGGTCGCCTGGTCGCCCGGCGTGGTGCCGACGTGGCGGTCGACGAAGCCGGTGGCGACCTGGTCGGACCAGCCGCCGAAGACGGACCCGCCCGTCTGCTCGGCGCTCATTCGGCGGTCAGCGCGACGTACTCGTCGCGTGAGAGCAGGCCCTGCCCGTCGGTCGACGACAGGGTGATCTTGATGAGCCAGCCCTCGCCGAACGGGTCGCTGTTGACGAGGTCGGGGCTGTCGACGACGGCCTGGTTGGCCTCGAGCACCGTGCCGAGCGCGGGGGCGAACAGCTCGCCGACCGACTTGGTCGACTCGATCTCGCCGACGACCGTGCCGGTCTCGACCTCGGTGCCCTCGGCGGGCAGGTCGACGTAGACGACGTCGCCCAGCTTGTCGGCGGCGTAGTCGGTGATGCCCACGGTGGCGGTGTCGCCGTCGATCAGGAGCCACTCGTGCTCGGCGGTGTACTTCAGTGCGGTGAGATCGGTCATGGCCGGTCCTTTCGAGGGAGGGGGTGCCTAGGAGCGCTTGTAGAAGGGCAGCGGGACGACGGTGGCGGCGACGGCGGTGCCGCGGACGTCGACGGCCAGCGCGGGACCGCGGTCGACGACGTCGGGGTCGACGTAGGCCATGGCCACCGGGTGGCCGAGGGTGGGCGACAACGCGCCGCTCGTGACCTCGCCGACGACGGTGCCGTCGTCCGTGACGACGGGGTACCCCGCCCGCGCGGCCCGACGCCCGGTGAGCGTCAGCCCGACGAGGACGCGGGCGCCGGCGGCGGGTTCGACGTTCGAGCGCCCGACGAAGTCCTTCGCGGTGTCGACGACCCGGCCGAGCCCTGCCTGGTCGGGACGCACGTCGAGGCCGAGCTCGTGGCCGTAGAGCGGCATGCCCGCCTCGAGACGGAGCGTGTCGCGGCTGGCCAGCCCCGCGGGGACGAGCCCCCGGGGTCCGCCGGCTTCGGCGATCGCGGCCCACAGCGACGGGGCGGTCTCGGGGTCGACGTACAGCTCGAAGCCGTCCTCGCCGGTGTACCCGGTGCGCGCGATCAGCACGGGGGCGTCGTCGAAGGTGGCCTGCAGCACGCGGTAGTACCGCAGCGTCGACAGCGGGGCGTCGGGCTGGAGGCGGTCGGCCGTGACGAGTTCGTCGAGCACGCCCTCGCTCTCGGGCCCCTGGACCGCGATCAGCGCGGTGTCGTCGCTCTCGTCGTCGACCGTGACGTCGAATCCGGAGGCGCGGGTCGCGAGGGCCGCGAAGGCCGCCTCGCGGTTTCCCGCGTTGGCCACCACGAGGTAGTCGTGCTCGTCGAGGCGGTAGACGACGAGGTCGTCGACGATCCCGCCCTCGGCGGCGAGCAGGAGCGAGTACTTCGCCCGCCCGACGGCGATGGTCGAGAGGGTGCCGGCCAGGGCGTGGTCGAGGAAGGCCCCGGCCTCGGGCCCGACGACGGCGATCTCGGCCATGTGCGAGAGGTCGAAGAGCCCGGCGGCGGTGCGGACGGCGTGGTGCTCGGCGAGGTCGGAGTCGTAGCGGACCGGCATCTGCCACCCCGCGAAGTCGGTGAAGACGGCGCCGGCGGCGACGTGGACCTCGTGCAACGGGCTGTGGCGCTCGTCGGGCTCGTCGGGTTCGTCGGAACCGCTCAGGTCGTGGGCGTCGCCCGGCCCCGTGGCGATGCCCTCGGTGCCGTCGTCGGACAGGACGACGTCGCCGTCGAGCGCGGCGGACGCCTCGGCACCGCGGAGGTCGTCGTCGTCGGGCCCGGGGGCGGCGGGAAGGTTCGAGGCTGCGTCGGACATCGGTGCTCCTGAGAGGGACGGACCGGCCGCCAGGTGTCTCGGCCGGGAACGGTGCCGTGCGGATGGGGCACGACGGGGCAGCCCTGTCCGGCGGTCCGCCGATCGGGGCTCCCCCTCTGTCATGGGCCTGAGAGCTTCACCGGCCGGGGCCGGTTTTCACCGTGGGCGAGGACCGGCGAGGGGTCTGTCGACCGCCTCGCGCCTCCTGCTTTTCAGAGTGGCCAGTCCGTCGCGGTACGCGTACCTGAGAGATTGGCGGGGAGCTTGCTCCTTCGGTGCCCGGTCGGCGCAGTCTCTGCGCACCGGAGCTCTCCCGCGACGTGTTCGTGGCCCGATGTTCGATTGTGGCGTCAGCCTAGCGTCGTCGTGTGACGCGCAGGTTTCGGGTGTGCACGCGATTCCTGACGCCCGGACGACGAACGACGCCCCGACCGGGTGTGGTCGGGGCGTCATGGGGTCGTCGTGGCCTGGGTCAGACGGCGCGCGAGGGCTGCCCCGGCTCGGGCGACCCGGCGGCCTCGTGCTCGGCGACGAGCTTGCGGACGTCGTCCGCCAGCTGGGCGACGCCCTCGGGCAGCATCTCGAAGCCCTCGCGGTTGCCCGGGTTGACGACGAGGCCGGTCTCGGCCGGGATGGCCTGCACGAGTTCAGCCGCCGGGAGGGTCGCCGAGAACTCGGCCACGCCCTTGACCTGCTCGCCGATCATGTCGACGTGGGTGAAGGCGGCGAGCATCGGCACGCCCTCGCGGTCGAAGAGCACGGGCTGCAGGTCGTTCAGCGACTCCTGCGCGTCGGTGGCCGTGGCGACGACGACCTGGGCGTTGACGAACTCGGCGAGCACGCTGTTCATGTCGCCCTCACCCGCCTGGCCCTTGCTGATGGCCTGTTCGAGTGCGGTCTTTTCGCGGTTGTCCGTGTCGGTCATCCGACCAGCCTGCCGGGCGAACCTCCGTGTCGGCTCAGCGTCCCGCGTGGTGAGCGGCCCCGCTGGTCGCTACCCTGTGCAGCACCCCGCCGTGTCGCACCCACCTCGAGGAGCCCTCGTGCCCCGCAGCCCCCGCCTCTGCCTGCCCCCCCGCTCCGTCGCGCCGGCCCTGGCCACCGCGGGCCTCGCCCTCGTGCTGCTCGTGTCCGGGTGCGCCGGCGGTGACCCGGCCTCGTCGCCGAACCCGACGAGCACCGCGTCGGTGACGCCCACGCCGACGGCCTCGGACGACGCGACGGCGCTGCCCGACGCCACCGCGCTGCCGACGACCGAGCCGCCCGCTCCCTCCACGGCCCAGGCCCAGGAGGCGCCCCCCGCGTGGCACGCGTGCGTCACGGCGATCGGCCAGGAGTACCCCGACCTGCCGTACCTGGACGACGTCTGGGCGTACGAAGCCGACGACGTGCGCGACAGCGACGTCGGCGCGGTGGCCACGGTCACCATGGGTCACCTGGCCGACGGCCGGCCGGCCACCGTGTGGACCTGCCGGATCTCGGGCACCCCCGAGTCCCCCGTCGTCGACTTCGTCTTGCCTGCCGACCTCTGACCCGCGGTCGCCGCCGCTCGTCCGGCTAGGGCGCGACGGCGACGACGACCGTGCCGTCGATCTCGTCGTCGCGGACGACCCGGGCCCGGAGGCCCGCGGCGACCAGCGCCTCCTGCGTGTCGGCGGCCTGACGCTCGCTCGTCTCGAGGACGAGGGTGCCGCCGGGCGCCAGCCAGTCGCCGACCTCGGCGGCGATCCGCCGGTGGAGGTCGAGCCCGTCGGCCCCGCCGTCGAGGGCGAGCGGCGACTCGTGGAGTCGCGCCTCGGGAGGCATGGACGGGATCGCGTCGGTCGGCACGTACGGTGCGTTCGCCGCGATCACCCGGAACCGACCGCGCAACGACACCGGCAGGCCGTCGAACAGGTCTCCCCGGACGACCGTCCCCCGCTCGTCGAGGTTGTGACGGGCGCAGTGGACGGCCGCCGGGTCGAGGTCGGTGGCCCAGAGGTCGACACCGGGGTGCTCGGCGGCGAGCACGGTCGCGACGGCGGCGGCACCGCAGCAGAGCTCGAGCACGGCGAGGGGACGAGTCGCGCGACGGTCGCGCGCGACCGCGGCTGCGAGCACCGCCTCGGCAATTCCTGCCTCGGCGAGCGCCGCCTCGGCCTGCCGCAGGACCAGTTCGGTCCGGCGGCGGGGCACGAAGACACCCGGCTCGACGACGATCCGTCGCCCGGCGAAGGCCGCCCAGCCGAGGACCTGCTCGAGGGGTCGTCCCGCGACGCGCTCGGCGACCATCGACTCGAGCGCGTCGTCGTCGTCGGCCCCGTCGAGCAGCAACCGCGCCTCGTCCTCGGCGAAGACGCAGCCCGCCGCCCTCAGGCGTCGGGTGACGATCCGCTCGCGGTCGGCCTCGGGGATCGTCACGCGCCCACGCTAGACCGACGCGTAGGCTGACGAGACCCGACGGCACGAGGGAGAACATGAAGCCGCTGACCGAGAACGACATCCGCGAGTCGTTCGTCAACGCCCTGCCGGGCGACCTCGACCGCCTGCCGATCCCCGGACTGCACGAGATGCTCTGGGAGGACCGCGAGTTCCTGGGCTGGCGCGACCCCCAGGCCCACCACCGGGGCTACATGGTCCACTGGATGGACGACCGGCCGGTCGGTCTCGTCGTCCGCTCGTCGAGCAGTTCGCTGCGCCCCGGCATCGCCGCCATGTGCTCGCTCTGCCACTCGCCGCAGCCGGCCACGCAGGTGCGCCTCTTCACCGCCCCCAAGGCCGGCGAGGCCGGGCTGAACGGCAACACGCTCGGCACCTACATCTGCGAGGACCTCGCCTGCTCGCTGCTGATCCGGGTCGCTCCCCCGCACCTCAACCCGCCCGAGCAGATCGCCCGCCGTTCGGCCGGCCTCGCCGAGCGGGTGCAGGGCTTCACGGCCAACGTCATGAAGACCGCCTGACGCGCGGCCGTCCCGCAGACCGTCACCGCACCTCCCGCCGTCCCCTCCCGCCCCCAGCCCCTCCACCGAAAGGCACCGTCGTGTCCGTCGTCAAGATCAACGCCATCCACGTCCCCGAAGGCTCGGGCGCCGAGCTCGAGAAGCGCTTCGCCGCGCGCAAGCACTCGGTCGACGGGGCGGAGGGGTTCGAGGGATTCCAGCTGCTGCGTCCCGTCAAGGGCGACGACCGCTACTTCGTGGTGACGACCTGGCGCAGCGAAGAGGACTTCGCGGCCTGGTCGGCCGACGGCGCGAAGGCCGCCCACGCCCGCCCCGCCGGGTCGGGCGAGGCCCCGCGCGGCCCCGTCGCGACCGGTGCCGACCTGCTCGAGTTCGAGGTCGTCGAGCTCTGACCGGAGTGGTCGCGACGACGCGCGCACCCGCGCCCGGCGAGGCTCGTTCGACGTCGAGCGACCGGTGCCGAGGATGACAGCGATCTCCAGGCTTCGCGCGTAGTCTCCTGCCCAATCGCCGACCCGCTCGGGGCCCGGCGTGAGAGGTCGCGATCGTCATGAAGAAGTCCACCCGCTGGGCCACCGCCGCCGCCGTCCCCGTGGCCGTCATCGCCGCGAGCATCGTGGTCCCCGCCGTCTCGGCCACGGCCGACGTCGACCTGCCCGACAAGACCCCGCAGCAGGTGCTGGCCCTCGCCGCCTCGAGCTCGGGGGCGTCCTACTCGGGCACGATCGAGCAGACCTCCGACCTCGGGCTGCCCGACGTGTCGCCCCAGGCCACGGGCGGCGGGTCGTCGTCGGACGCCGCCGGCGCCCTCGACCTGTTGACCGGCAGCCACACCGCGAAGGTCTACGCCGACGGCGCCACGAAGCAGAGGGTGCAGGTCATCGACGACCTCGCCGAGCGCAACGTGATCCGCAACGGGTCGAGCGTGTGGGCGTACGACTCGAAGACGAAGGACGCGACGCACGCGACGCTGCCCGACCAGGGGGCCACCGAGAAGCCGAGCGCCCTGCCCGACGGAACCTCCGTGCCGCAGACCCCGGCCGAGCTGGCCGATCTCGTCCTGTCGTCGGTCGAGCCCACGACGACCGTCACGGCCGATTCCGACGTCAGGGTGGCCGGACGGGACGCGTACCAGGTCGTCCTGACCCCGAAGGACTCCTCGACGCTCGTCGCGAGCGCGACCCTCGCCGTCGACGCCGAGACCGGCATCCCGCTCAAGGTCGTCGTCGCCGCGAAGGGGCAGAGCGACCCGGCCCTGTCGGCCGGGTTCACCTCGGTCGATTTCGGTGCCCCTGCGGCGTCCGTCTTCGCGTTCACTCCGCCGGCGGACGCGACCGTGACCGACGTGACCGTGCCGACCGGCGCCTCCGGACGGTCGGACGGCGACGCGGCGCCCGCCGAGAAGACCGTCATCGGCTCCGGCTGGAGCACGATCGTCGGGGTCACCCCGGCAGCGGGGTCGACCGACGGCACCTCGTCGGCCGACGCCGACATCACGGGGTTGCTCGACCAGCTGACGACGAAGGTCGACGGGGGTCGCGTGCTCGAGACCTCGCTGGTCTCGGTCCTGCTCACCGACGACGGCCGGGTCTTCGCCGGGGCGGTCGACGCCTCGACGCTGCAGGCCGCCGTCGCCCGTCAGTGATCTCCGGCCGGTGAGCCACGACACCGCCACCGTCCGGGCGTCGACCGACGACGATGCGTCCCGAGGGGCGTTCGCCGTCGAGACGACCGGTCTGACGAAGCAGTTCGGACGCCAGCGCGCCGTCGACGGCGTCGACCTCGCGGTGCCGCACGGCAGCGTCTACGGGTTCCTCGGCCCGAACGGCTCGGGCAAGACCAGCACGATCCGCATGCTGCTGGGGCTCACCTCGGCGTCGAGCGGTGTCATCCGGGTGCTCGGAGGGTCGATGCCCGACGACCTGCGCCGCGTCCTGCCGCGCGTCGGCGCCCTGGTCGAGGGTCCGGCGTTCTACCCGTTCCTGTCCGGCCGGGCGAACCTGCACCGCCTCGACTCGGGCGACCGCTCGGCCCCGGCCGCGACGCGCCGTGCCCGTGTCGACGCCGCCCTCGACCGCGTCGGGCTCGGACACGCGGCCTCGAAGAAGGCCCACGCGTACTCGCTCGGCATGAAGCAGCGCCTCGGCATCGCGAACGCCCTGCTCATGCCGCGGGACCTGCTGGTGCTCGACGAGCCCAGCAACGGCCTCGACCCGCAGGGCACGCGCGAGGTCCGCACGCTCATCCGCTCCCTCGCCGACGAGGGCACGACCGTCTTCGTCTCGAGCCACCTGCTCAGCGAGGTCGAGCAGATGTGCACGCACATCGGCGTGATGAGCGCCGGCCGGCTGCTCACCCAGGGCACGCTCGACGACCTGCGAGCACTCGGCACGCACCGGGTCCGCCTGCTCACGCCCGACCCGGACGCCGCCCGCGACGTCCTCGTCCGCCTGGGGCTCACCCCGGAGGCGCGGGCCCGGCCGGACGCGACGCCCGCGACCGCAGGCGGTTCGGTGAGCGTGGAGGCCGAGCTCGCCGTCGAGGGGCTCTCGCCCGAGTCGATCGTGGTCGCCCTCGTCGCCGCGGACGTTCGCGTGCGCGGGTTCGAGGTGGCCGGAGCCAGCCTCGAGGACCGCTTCGTCGACCTGACCGGCGAGGGCTTCGATGTCGCCGGCTGACCCCCGCGGCGGGCGTCCCGACGACGTCCTCCCCGCCGACCGCCCGCGGGGCGGGTTGGGTCTCGCCCTGCTGGGGAGCGAACTGGCGGTGCTCTTCCGCCGCGTCCGGACGATCGCGCTGCTCGCCGCGCTGGCCCTGATCCCGGTGCTGCTCGCCGTCGCCGTCCGGGTCACGTCGTCCGACGGCGACGGTGGTCGCGGACCGGCCTTCCTCGGCGACATCACGCAGAACGGCCTCTTCGTCTCGCTCACCGCCCTGGCGGTGGCGATCCCGCTCTTCCTGCCGCTGACCGTGGGGGTCGTCGCCGGCGACACGATCGCGGGCGAGGCGAGCCTGGGCACCCTGCGCTACCTGCTGGTGACCCCGGTGGGCCGGGTGCGCCTCCTGCTCGTCAAGTACGCGGCCGCTGCCGCGTTCTGCCTCGCCGCCACGCTCGTCGTGGTCGTCTTCGGGGCGATCGCCGGTGCCGCGTTGTTCCCGGTCGGGCCGGTCACCCTGCTCTCGGGGCAGACGATCGGCCTGGGCGACTACGCGCTGAGGCTGCTGCTCATGGCGCTGTACGTGACGATGTCGCTGCTCGGCCTGACCGCCATCGGCCTGTTCGCCTCGACGCTGACGAGCGTGCCGGTCGGTGCCATGGCCGCCACGATCGTGCTCTCGACCGTCGCGCAGATCGTCGATGCGCTACCGCAACTGGACGTCCTGGACCCCTGGCTGTTCACGCACCACTGGCTGGGCTTCGCCGACCTGATTCGCGACCCGGTCTCGTGGGACTCGTTCGGCGCCAACGCCCTGCTGCAGGCCGGCTACGTCGTGGTCTTCGGTGCCCTGGCGCTCGGCCGGTTCACCACCAAGGACGTCCTGAGCTGACCCGTCGGCGCGCCGGTGTCGGCGGTCGCGGTTACCGTGGATCGGTGTTTTCCCGTCCCCGCCGCTCCCTGATCCCCGCCACCCCGACCCACCTGACCGTGGCGACGACGCTCGCCGCCGTGGCCCTGTTCGCCGCGGCCGGCTGCACGTCGACCTCGGTCGACGACGCCGACGGGCGCACGGCCCTCGTCACCCACCAGCAGGAGGCGCGGGTCACCGTGGTCGGCGCCGCCACCGCCCCCGAGAGGGCCGTCGAAGCCAGCCGGGCGATGTTCGCCTCGAGTCCGGTGGCGGTCGTCGCCCCGGACGGGGACGAGGCAGGCCAGGCGGAGGCGGCAGACGAGGCGGTACGACTCGGGGTGCCGATGCTGCTCGCCCCGGCCGGGACGTCGACCGGGTCGCCGTCCGGCGGCCCGTCGACCGGGCCCTCCGTCCTGGTGGCCGAGCTCGACCGGCTCGGCGTCGAGACGGTGCTGGCGGTGGGCGACGTGGGAGCGATCGACGGGGCGCGCGTCGAGGTGGCGACCAGCGCCTCCTCGGTCGACGTGCCCGACGCGGCGACGCCCCTCGACGACGTCCTCGCCGTCGTGGCGGGGGCCGACGACGTCGCGGCCACGGCCACCGCGAGGGGAGCGGGTGCCGAGGTGCAGACCCTGCCCGACGGTGTCGTCGACCTGCAGGCCTCCGGTGAGGCGATCGAGGCACTGCACGCCTCGACGACGACCGACACGGTGTTGATCGGCTCCTCGTTCTCGACCGTGCGCGACCCCGGGTGGTCGGTCGCGGCGGCCCGGTCCGGTGCGCAGCTGCCCGGCGGAGGGCAGCGTTTCTTCCCCGACCGGCGGTTCGTGGCGCTCTACGGGGCGCCGGGCACGGGGGCGCTCGGGGTGCTCGGCGAGCAGGACGTCGCCGCGACCGTGCAGCGGGCCGCCGACGTCGCGGCGAGCTACGACGCGGCGAGCGACCGGCCCGTCGTGCCGATGCTCGAGGTCATCGCGACCGTCGCCGCCGGTGCCGCGGGGGACGACGGCGACTACTCGAACGAGCTGTCGGTCGCGAGCATCGAGCCCTACGTCGACGCGGCCTCCGCCGCCGGCCAGTACGTGGTGATCGACCTGCAGCCCGGGCGCGCCGACTTCCTGAGCCAGGCGAAGCGCTACGAGTCGCTGCTGTCGCGGCCGAACGTCGGGTTGGCCCTCGACCCCGAATGGCGCCTCGAGGCCGACCAGGTGCCGCTGCGACAGATCGGCGGCGTCGAGGCGGGCGAGGTGAACGCCGTGTCGACCTGGCTGGCCGACCTCGTGGCGTCGAAGGGCCTGCCGCCGAAGATGTTCGTCCTGCACCAGTTCCGGCTCGACATGCTGCGCGATCGGGCGTCGATCGACACGTCCCGGCCCGAGCTGGCCACGCTGATCCACGCCGACGGCCAGGGCTCGCAGCCCGACAAGCAGGCCACCTGGCGCACGCTGCACGACGGTGCTCCGGCCGGGGTCGCCTGGGGCTGGAAGAACTTCTTCGACGAGGACGCCCCGATGCTCTCGCCCGAGCAGACGATGGCCGACGTGTCGCCGACGCCCGACCTGGTGACGTACCAGTAGCGCGTCGTCGAGGTCGACCCGGCGACCCGTGCGGACGATTCACCGGCAGGTGGACGAAGATGAGGAGTCCGAAACCGACCGATGGGAACGCAGCACCGTGGCCACGAACGACGAAGTCGACCTGATCATCGACGCCTGGGCCCGCGAGCGCCCCGACATCGACTTCGCACCCCTCGACGTCTTCTCGCGCCTCCGCCGCCTGTCGCGACGCCTCGACCGCATCCGCAGCGAGGCGTTCGCCCACGCGGGCCTCGAGATCTGGGAGTTCGACGTGCTCTCGGCCCTGCGTCGGGCCGGCGACCCCTTCCAGCTCAGCCCGAAGCACCTCGTCACGGCCACCATGGTCACGAGTGGCACGATGACCAACCGCCTCGACCGTCTCGTCGAGCGCGGACTCGTCGAACGTCGCGGCGACCCGAGCGACGGCCGCGGCGTGCTGGTCCGGGTGACCGAGGACGGCATCGCTCGGGTCGACGCCGCCATGCTCAGCCTCGTCGACGCCGAGAGCGCCCGGCTGCACTCGTTGTCACCCGCCCAGCAGGCCCAGCTGGCCGACCTGCTGCGCCTGGTCGGCGACGAGTTCAGCTGACCCGCGTCGAGCCGCCCAGGGCTCAGCTCGAGAAGGCCGAGCCGGGCAGGTCCTTCTCGCCGTCGACGATCGCCCGCACGATGCGCTCGGCCACGGCGTCCGGGTCGAGGGCCGCGCCGAACGCCGGGGCCTGCCCCGCCACGGCCCGGGTCGCGAGTCCGGTGTCGGTGTGCCCCGGGCGCGCGTCGAGCACGCGGATGCCGTCGCGCCGGTACTCCCGTCCGGCGGCCGACACGAAGGCCGCCAGGGCCGCCTTGGACGCCGAGTAAGCGGCCATCCCGACGGTCGGCGCCTCGGACACGACGCCGCTGATGGTCACGACGAACGGCTTCCGGCCGGCCGCGGCGGACCGTGCGAGCGCCGTGTGGGCGTCGCGCAGCAACCGGATCGGCCCGAGCGCGTTGGTCGCGACGAGCTCGTCGAGGGTGTCGTCGTCGAGGTCCTTCGCCGCTCCGAAGGCGACGACGCCCGCGGCGACCACGACGCCGTCGAGGCGTCCGTGTTCGTCGAGGGCCGAACGGACCAGCGCCGCGCCTCCTGACGGGTCGCGCAGGTCGGCGAGGTAGGCGCCGGGCCCCGACAGCGAGTCCGGGCCTCGCGCGGCGCGCACGACGACGGCACCCTCGTCCTCGAGCATCGCGGCGACTCGCACGCCGAGTCCGCCGGACGCGCCGGCCACGAGCACCACGGCTCCGTCGAGATCGGTCATGTCGCCGACCCTACGCGCGCCGGCCGTGACGTCGGGCGCGACGTCGCCGGGAGAGGAGGGCACCGCAGGAGGCGCGGGTCGCGTCAGGTGGACGCGCGCACCACCAGCTCGGTCGGCAGCGTCATCGCGGCGGGCTTCTCGCCGTCGATCACCTGCAGCAGCAGGCGCACCATCTCGTTGCTGATGCGGTCGAACGGTTGACGCATGGTCGTCAGCGCCGGTGTCGTCTCGGTCGCGACGCGGGAGTCGTCGAACCCGGCCACGGCGACGTCCTCGGGCACCCGACGACCGGCGGCCCGCAGGGCGTCGATCGCCCCGGCTGCCATGCGGTCGTTGCCCGCGAACACGGCGTCGACGTCGGGGTGGTCGGCGAGCAGCGACACCATCGCGACGCGACCGCTCTCACGGCCGTAGTCGCCGTGGCGCACGAGCGACTCGTCGAGGTCGTCGCCCAGTTCGGCGCGGTAGCCCTCGAGCCGGGTGATGCCGCCGGGAGTGTCGGCGGGGCCGGTGATCGTGGCGATGCGGCGACGCCCGAGACCGCGGAGGTGGGCCACCATCTCACGGGCGCCCTCACGGTCGTCGGCGGCAACCCAGCCCATCTTCTTCTCGTGCCCGAGCGGGATGCCACAGGCGATCGCCGGCACGCCCGACTCGACGACGTCGGTCAGCAGGCGGCCGCCGCTGTGTGCCGAGACGAGCAGGACTCCGTCGACGTGGCCGGCGCCGATGTACGCCAGCGCCCGTTGCTGCTCGGCCGGCGACCCGGCCATGATCAGCACGAGCGAGACGTCGCGGTCGGCGAGGGCCGCGGCGGCCCCGCGCAGCAGGATCGAGAAGTTGGGGTCCTCGAAGAGCTGCTGGTGGTCCTCGGTGAGCAGGAAGGCGACCGAGCCGGTGCGGTTCGTCGCCAGGCTGCGCGCGTGCGGGTTGACGCGGTACCCGGTGGCCTTGATGGCCGCCTCGACGGCGGTCTTCGCCTCGGGACTGACCCAGCGACCGCCGTTGAGCGCCCGCGAGACGGTGCCCCGCGAGACGCCCGCCGCCGTCGCGACGTCGTCGATGGTCGGTCGTCCCCGACCCGTCGCGCTGCTCACGCGGCCAGCATAGGGTGCCGCCGGCGCCGGGCCCGCCGGCACTACTTGACCGCGCCGGCGGCGAGGTCGACCTTCCAGAAGCGCTGCAGCACCAGGAAGATGGCGATCAGCGGGATGACCGACAGCAGCGCCCCGGTGATGACGAGCGTGTAGAGCGCCGGCGCCGACGCACCCTGGTTGAGCAGGCCGTTGAGGCCGACCGTCAACGGGAACAGCGAGTCGTCGCCGAGCATGATGTACGGCAGCATGAAGTTGTTCCAGATGGCGACGAACTGGAACAGGAAGATCGTCACGAGCCCCGGCAGCAGCATCGGGACCGCGATGCGGCCGAAGATGCCCATCTCACGGGCACCTTCGGTGCGGGCGGCCTCGATCACGTCGGTCGGCACGGCGGCCGCGGCGTAGATGCGGGCGAGGTAGATGCCGTACGGGCTGATGATCTGTGGCAGCAGCACGCCCCAGAACGTGTTGGTCAGGCCGACGTTCGCCAGCAGGAAGTACTGCGGGATCGCCAGGATCACGCCGGGCACGAGCACGCCCATCAGCAACACGTTGAAGACGACCTTCTTGCCCGGGAACTCGAACTTCGCGAGCACGTAGCCCGAGAGCGCCGAGACGAACGTCGACGCGATCGCACCGATGCCGGCGTAGAGGGCCGTGTTGAGCATCCAGCGCCAGAAGAGGCCGTCACGGTACTGCGTCAGGGCGACGACGTTGTCGAGCAGGTGACCGCTCGGCGCCAGGGTGAAGGTCGAGAAGAGCTCGCCGCCGTCCTTGGTCGAGGCCATGACGACCCAGAGCACCGGGAACAGGCAGTAGACGGCGCCGATCAGCAGCAGCACCGTCGAGACGACGCTCGGCCGTTCGGCGTGCAGGCGCGGGGCGGCCGGGTCGCGCGGCACCTTGCCCGAGGGTCGCCGGCCCGTCGAGGAGGCGCGGGTCGGGTCGGGCACCGGGGCCGCCGCGTCGCGGGAACCGTCGAGGTCGATCGTGGTCATGGTCAGTCCTCCTGGCCGAACGCGCGCTTCTGGACGACCCGGAGGAAGAAGAAGCTGACGATGAAGGTGGCGAGCGCGATGACGACCGAGGTCGCCGCCGCCGAGTAGATGTCGTCGCGGGTGAACGCGTCGCGGTAGACGAGCATGAGCGGCGACCAGCTGGTCGACAGGCTGTTCGTGAGCGGGCGCAGGGTGGTCGGCTCGGCGAACACCTGCAGGGTGGCCACCATCGAGAAGAGTGCGGTCATGACGAGCGCGGGAGCCACCATCGGGATCTTGATGCGCAGCGCGATCTCCACCTCGCTGGCACCGTCGAGGCGGGCGGCCTCGTAGACGTCGGTCGGCACGGCCTTGAGCGAGGTGTAGATGACGATCATGTTGAAGCCGACGCCGCCCCACAGGGCGATGTTGGCGATCGCGAACAGGACGGTGCCCGAGCCGAGCACGCCGTCGACGTCCCAGCCCAGCCGGTCGAACACGTAGTAGAAGGGGCTCACGGCGGGCAGGTACAAGAAGCCCCAGAGCAGCGAACTGATCACGGCGGGCACCGCGTAGGGCAGGAAGATCGACACACGCGAGAACGCCGTGGCCCGGGTGCGCTTCGAGTCGAGCAGCAGGGCGAAGAGCAGCGCGAGGCCGAGCATGCACGGGATCAGCACGACGCCGTAGAGCAGGACGCGCCCGACACTGGCGGCGAACTCGGGGTCGGTGAGCGAACCGACGTAGTTCTCGAAGCCGGCGAACACCTGGCTGTCCCCGCCCGAGCCGAGCCCGAGGCCGACGACCTGCTTCTTCTGGAAGCTGAGGAACAGCGTGTAGACGATGGGCGCCGCCATGAACAGCACGAAGAGCACGATGCCGGGGGCGAGCATCGCGTAGGGCGTCAGCACCCGGGTGCGGAAGCTTCCGTTGCCCTTGCGCGTCGCGGGCCGGGGCGCCTCGCGACCGGACGACGACGGCGGAGGGCCGGCGCCGTCGGTGCGGGGGCTGAGAGGGGTGAGGGTGTCGGCCATGCCGGGTCCTTGGGTCGAGACGGGTGTGACGGGGAAGACGAACGTGACGGGGAAGACGGGTGTGACGACGGCGGGTGGGGCGGTTTTCGCCGCCCCACCCGGTGTCGCTACTCGACCGAGAAGCCGCTCTTGGTCAGGTCGTCGACGGTGATCTCCTGCATGGCCGTGACCGCGTCCTCGAACGCCGCCTGCGTCTTCGCGTCGGCCGCCTTGGCGAACTCGTCGTTGTACGCGCTGAAGGCGACGTTGACGTTGGGGCCGTAGGTGAACGGGTTCACCGACTCGGACGCCTCGGCAGCGATGTCGTAGAAGTCGTCCTGCTGGCTGAAGAACTCGGGGCTCGTCGTCAGGGCGTCGGCCGCCGCGTCGGTCGCCGCCGGGTAGACGCCGGCGATGTCGGCGAGGGCCGCGACCGCCGTGGGGTCGGTGTTGAGCCAGGTCGCGAACTCGACCGCCGCCTCCTTGTGCTCGGACTGCGTCGTGACGGCCGTCGTCGAGCCACCCCAGTTGCCGTCCGCGGGCTTCGAGGCGTCCCACTGCGGCAGCGGGGCCGCGGTCCACTTGCCGGCGGTGTCGGGGGCGTTGCCGCCCAGCACGCCGGGGGCCCAGACCGAGCTGATCCAGCCGACCTGGCTGCCGTCGTTCAGTCCGGCGTTCCACTCGGGCGTGTACATCGGCTTGTTGTCGACGGCACCGCTCTCGACGAGCCCGCCCCAGTACGAGGCGACCTTCTCCGTCGGGCCGCCTTCGATGTCGACGCCCCAGCTGTCGCCGTCGATCGACCACCACGAGGCGCCGGCCTGCTGCGCGAGGCCGGCGAACCAGCCGGCGTCGTTGGCCGAGAAGGTGCCGAGGTACTTCGTCGGGTCGGCGGCGTGCAGCTTCGTGGCCACGTCGGCGTACTCGTCCCACGTGGTCGGGACGCTCAGGCCGTACTGGTCGAGGATGTCGGTGCGGTAGTAGGCCATCATCGGGCCGGAGTCCTGCGGGATGGCGTAGACGCCGTCGCCGCCGAGGGTCACCGACGACCAGGTGCCCTCCGAGAAGTCGCCCTCGAGGTCGGCGGCACCCTGGTCCGAGATGTCGGCGAGCGCGTCCGACGACACGAGCGTCGGGATCTTCTGGTACTCGGCCTGGATCAGGTCCGGAGCACCGCTGCCGGCCTTGATGGCCGTGAGCAGCTTGGTGATGGCCGGGTCGCCGCCGTCCTGCTTGTTCACGGTGACCTGGATGTCGGGGTTGTCCTGGTTCCAGAGGTCGACGACCTTGTCGAGGTTCGGGGCCCAGGCCCAGTAGCTGAGCTCGACGGGGCCGTCGTCGGCCGCGCCTCCCCCGGCACCGGAGCACCCGGCGGTGAGCAGTAGGGCGGCGGTCGCGACCGTGGCGACACCGAGACGGCGGAATGAGCTGCGCATTCGTCCTCCTTGAGGAAAGCAAGAGCTGTGGTGGGGCGGGACAGCGCGGACTTCGGAGAACCACGTCGCTGTGCCTGTGAGCGGTTACAGTTACGCACAGCGCTTTTGGCTTGTCAACACCGATGCGGACCCTTCCGGCAGTCGATACCGGTGTGTTACAACTGGGAGCGCACACAGTCAAAGGAGATCACCGCATGTCACTCGAGCTCGACGCCCGGCCCACGCCCCAGGCCACCACGACCTGGTTGCCCGGCCGCGCCGACCTGCGCTACGGCGGGGACTACAACCCCGAGCAGTGGCCGCGCGAGGTCTGGCTCGAGGACATCGCCCTGATGAAGCAGGCGGGCGTCAACCTGGTCAGCGTCGGCATCTTCTCGTGGGCACTGCTCGAGCCCCGCGAGGGCGAGTACGACTTCGGCTTCCTCGACGACATCCTCGGCCTGCTGCACGACGCCGACATCGACGTCGACCTGGCCACCCCGACGACCGTCCCCCCGGCCTGGTTCTGGAAGGCCTACCCCGACTCCCACCCGGTCACTCGTGACGGCGTCACCCTCGGCCGCGGCTCCC
Organism: Frigoribacterium sp. AP1; assembly: GCF_056680555.1. Lineage (NCBI taxonomy): Bacteria > Bacillati > Actinomycetota > Actinomycetes > Micrococcales > Microbacteriaceae > Frigoribacterium > Frigoribacterium sp. AP1. Next base: position 2,276,788 of record NZ_CM155288.1, on the reverse strand, counting down.
GCGGCATGGTCAGCCCGAGCAGCCCCGACTACCGTCGCGCGGCCCTCGCGATCACCGAGCGGCTGGCCGAGCGCTACGCGAACCACCCCGCGGTGGTGCTCTGGCACGTCCACAACGAGTACGGCGCCCCGATCAGCGAGGACTACGGCCCCCACTCGGTGCTCGCCTTCCGCACCTGGCTCGAGGAGAAGTACGTCACCCTCGACGCGCTCAACGAGGCCTGGGGCACCCGGTTCTGGGGCCAGACCTACGGCGAGTGGGACGAGATCGACGTGCCGCGCACCTCGGCCACGGTCGTCAACCAGACCTCGCGCCTCGACTTCGCCCGGTTCACCTCGGACGCCCTGCTGGCCTGCTTCACGGCCGAACGCGACGCGATCAAGCGACACGCACCGCACCTCCCGGTCACGACGAACTTCATGGCCACCAACTGCCCGTCGATCGACTACTGGAAGTGGGCCCGCGAGGTCGACGTGGTGGCGAACGACCACTACCTCGTGGCCGAACGCCGCGACAACCACGTGCTGCTCGCCATGGATGCCGACCTCACCCGGTCGCTCGCCGGTGGTGCGCCCTGGATGCTCATGGAGCACTCGACCTCGGCCGTCAACTGGCAGCCCCGCAACATCGCCAAGCGCCCCGGTGAGCTCGCCCGCAACGCCGCGAGCCACCTCGCGCGTGGCGCCGACGCGATCCTGTTCTTCCAGTTCCGGGCGTCACGGTACGGCGCCGAGAAATTCCACTCCGCGATGCTGCCGCACGCCGGCACCGCGACCCGCACCTGGCGCGAGGTCGTCGACTTCGGCGCCGACCTGGGTCGCCTCGCGGCCGTCCGCGGCAGCCGGGTGGAGGCGCGGGTCGCGATCCTCTGGGACGTCGAGTCGTTCTGGGCCCACGACCTCGAGTGGCGCCCGTCGGTCGAGCTCCAGCACCGCGAGCGCGTCGTCGCCTGGTATTCAGCCCTCTGGCACCTCGGCGTGACGGTGGACTTTCGTCACCCGCACGACGACCTGTCGGGCTACGACCTCGTGCTCGCCCCGTCGCTGTACCTGGCCGACCGGCACACCACCGACGCCCTCGGCGCGTTCGTCCGCGGGGGCGGCACCTTCGTCGCGTCGTACTTCTCGGGCGTCGTCGACGAGAACGACACCGTCCACGTCGGCGGAGCACCCGGTGCTCTGCGCGAGGTGCTCGGTCTCTCGGTGCCGGAGTTCCTGCCCCTGTACGCCGACCAGGTCGTCACGCTCGACAACGGCACGACCGGCACCGGCTGGTCCGACGACATCGTCCTCGAAGGCGCCGTGGCGGTCGCGAGCTACGTCGACGGCCCGGCGGCGGGAGGTCCGGCGGTCACCCGCCACGAGCACGGCGACGGGTCGGCCTGGTACGTCTCGACGCGCACGACGGGGGCCGACCTCGAGGGGCTCGTCCGGTCGGTGCTCGACGACGCCGGCGTGCCGCTGCCGGTCGAGCAGCCCGACGGGCTCGAGGTCGTCGTGCGCCACGGCGACGACGCCGACTTCACCTTCCTGGTCAACCACGCCGAGGCCGCGACCGACGTCGTGGTCGGTCGGGGCACCGAGCTGATCACCGGCGACGCCGTCGACGGCCGCGTCGTCGTGCCCGCCGGGGCGGTCCGCGTCGTGAGCCGCCCGCGCGGCTGAGCCGCGACGCGAGGCGACCGCAGGAGGCGCGGTGCCGGTGCCGAGACCGGCGCCGCGCCTCCTGCACCCACCCCTCGAGAGCCCCACCCCGCACCCGCAGCACCCCGCCACACCGATCGTCAAGGAGGACGACACGATGACACAATCCACCACCCCACCCCGTACCCGGATCGACCGGAGGGGCCGACGCGGTCTCGCCGTCGGCGCCGCCCTCGCCACGGCGGCCCTGGGAGCCGGCCTGCTGTCGGGCGCCCCCGCGACCGCGGCCCCCGGCGGCCCGGCCCCACGCCCGGTCGTCGTGCAGGACCCCGGCTTCGAGCAGGGAGCGGCGGGCTGGGTCTCGAAGGGGAAGGGCACCACGACGCTCGAGGCGGGTGGGCACGACTCGCCCACGCGCCTGACGCACGTGCTGTCGACGGCCGGCACGGCCACAACCAGCCAGAAGCTCAAGAAGGTCACGCCCGGTTGGTGGACCTTCTCGGCCTGGGTGAAGAGCGGTGGCGGCCTGGCCACGAGCACGCTCTCGCTGACCGGGTGCGGCTCCGGCGCGAGCACGGACGCCGCGGGCACGACGGTCGTCCCCTCGACCGAGTCCGACGACGGCTGGCTGCACCTGTCGGTCTCGGCCGAGGTGACGCACAGCCAGTGCACGCCCACGCTCACCACGTCGGGAGCCGCGGGGGCCTGGGCGAGCATGGATGACGTGACCTTCACGCCGGGCCGTGTCACCCGCGACGTGCGGGGCGCCGACCTCTCGGGTCTGCCCCGCAACGAGGACCGCGGAGCCGTCTACCTCGACGCCGCCGGTCGTCCGACGGATGCCGTGCAGCAGCTCGCCGACCACGGCGCGAACATGGTGCGGTTGAAGGTCTGGGTCGACCCGACCGACGGCTACAACGACCAGGACGACGTCGTCGCGACGGCCGCGCGGGTGAAGGCGGCGGGCATGCAGTTGCTCGTGGACTTCCACTACAGCGACCGCTGGACCGACCCGGGCGCCCAGACCATGCCGAAGGCCTGGCTCGGGCTGAGCGCCCCCGAGGTCGCCACGAAGATCCACGACCACACCCGCAGCGTGCTCGACGCCCTCGCCGCCGAGGGCATCACCGCGGACGCCGTGCAGGTCGGCAACGAGATCAACCCCGGCATGGTCTGGCCGCTGGGCCAGACCTGGGACGTCGACCCGAGCGACGGCGTCAGCGGCGCGCAATGGGACGACCTGGCGATGTTCCTCACGGCCGGTGCTACGGCGGTGAAGGAGGTCTCGCCGACGACGCAGGTGGTGCTGCACCTGACGAACATCAACAACGGGATCGACGGCTTGACCTGGTGGTTCGACGAGGCGACCTCACGCGGGGTGCCGTTCGACCTGATCGGCCTGTCGTACTACGGCTACTGGCACGGCGGGCTGTCGGGCATGCAGCAGGCGGTCACGACGCTGGCGGCGCGCTACGACCGCGACGTGCTCATCGTCGAGACCTCGTACCCGTGGACGCTCGAGGACGATCCCGACCACGCCTGGGAGAACGTCGTCGTCGACCCGTCACAGCTGGTCGCCGGCTACCCGGCGACGCCCGAGGGCCAGGCCGCGAACTTCCGGGCGATCCAGGACGTCGTGGCGTCGGCCCCCGGCGGCCGCGGCATCGGCGTCGTGGCCTGGGAGCCCGCGTGGACGGCGGTCGACGGGGCCGGCTGGGACCCGGACGACCCGACCTCGGGCAACGCGTGGGAGAACCAGGCGATGTGGGACTTCGACGGTCGTCCGCTGCCCGCCCTCGACGAGTACGCGGCCGACTGACCCGGGCGAACGCCGGGTGATCCCGGCCGGCCACGTCACGGACCGCGATCGGGGACCCCCAAGATGGGCTCATGCCCTCCTCCCCGCGTCCGCGAGCCCGCGTCGACCGACGCACCGTGTTGCTCGGCGTGGGCGGCGTGGCCGTCCTCGGCGCCGTGGGAGCGGGCGTGGCCCTGCGGACCGCGCGGGTGACCGGGGAGGCGCAGGTCACGCCGACCGCGCCTCCTCGGCCGGTCGACGCCCTGCGGGCCGCGCGTCCCGCCACGGTCGCGCACCGCGGCGGATCACGCGACTGGCCCGAGATGTCTCTGTTCGCCTACCGGCAGTCGGTCGCGGCCGGGGTCGACGCCCTCGAGATGTCGCTCTCCCGCACCTCGGACGGAGTGTGGTTCGGCCTGCACGACGAGACCCTCGACCGCACCTCGGGCACGTCCGGCTTCGTCGCCGCAGAGCACACCTGGAGCGAGGTGCAGCGGTACCGCATCTCGGCGGCCGGGACGAGCGACCCCGGGCAGTCGGACCAGCCCTACGCGCGCTTCGACGAGATCGTGCTCGAGTTCGGCCGCGACCACGCCCTGTTCGTCGACCCGAAGTACGTCGGGGCCGACTTCTACCCCGAACTGTTCGAGATCGCCCGGACCCAGCTCGGTACCGCCGACCTGACGCAGACCCTGGTCGGCAAGGGCTACTGCACGCAGACCGAGTGGGGCGACCTCGCCACCGCGCGGGGGTGCGAGACCTGGGGGTACTACTACGCCGACGAGTTGGCGGGCGATCCCGAGCTGCTGACCCGCACCTCCGGCTCCTGGAGCATGCTCGGCCTCGACTGGGCCGCCCCGGCCGCCACCTGGTCGACCCTCGCGGCGACCGGCAAGCCCGTGTACGGCCACATCGTGCCCGACCTCGACGCGGCGCACACCGCCCTCGACCACGGTGCCGACGGGCTCGTCGTGTCGGGCGTCGCCGACGTCGTCGGGCCGCTCACGACCGAGGGCTGAGCCCCGACGCCCGCCGACGCGGCTCGCGCGCCGCGCCTCGCGCCCGGCGCCCCGCGGCTCAGGCCGCGGTGACCGCCACCCGTTCGGGCCGTTCGGCATCCGCCCCGAACACCAGCCGGCGGGTGGCGACCTTGTCGGCGAAGAACCGGTCGTGGCTGACCACGACGACCGCCCCGGGGAAGTGCTGCAGCGCCCGCTCCATCACCTGAGCGCTCGGCACGTCGAGGTGGTTGGTGGGCTCGTCGAGCAGCAGCACCGAGGCACCCGAGAGCAGGCACTGCGCCATCGCGACGCGGGCCCGCTGACCACCGGAGAGCGCGCCGATGCGCTTCTTGAGATCGGCCTCGCTGAACTGGAACATCGCGAGGAACCGTCCGACCGATTTGCGCGTCGCGGTCAGGGCGAGGCTGTCGGGCATCGCGTTGACCGAGTGCGTGACGGTGTCGTCGTCGTCGAGTTCGGCGAGCACCTGGTCGTACGAGACCACCTTGACCCCGCCCGCCCAGGCGGCCCGACCGGCGTCCGCGCGTTCCTCGCCGGTCAGCACCCGCAGCAGCGTGCTCTTCCCGCTGCCGTTCGCCCCCGTGATCACCAGGCGGTCGCCCCGGCGCAGCTCGAAGGTGAGGTCGTCGAAGAGCGTGCGGTCGTCGCGGGCCTTGCCGAGGCCGTCGACCCGGCAGAGGACGTCCTTGACGTGCAGCCCCGAGTAGATCTCGGTGATGATCTGGTCGACCGGGCGCGGGGCCCGCGACTTCTTCACCTTGGCCAGCTGCTTGAGCAGGTCGCCGCCGTCCTGCCGCTTGGCGGCCTTCGCGGCGTCGCGGCGGTCCGAGATGCCCTCGGCCTCGAAGGCGAGCAGCTCGGACTCGTGCACGAACTGCTGCTCGAGGCTCTTCAACCGGAACTGCTTCTGCACGACGTACTCGGCGAAGTCGCCCGGGTAGTCGTGCAGGTGGAAGTTCTCGACCTCGACGATGCGGGTGACGACCGCGTCGAGGAAGCTGCGGTCGTGCGACACGACGACGGCCGCGCCGTGGAAGTCGCGGAACCAGGACTCGAGCCACTCGACTCCCGCCACGTCGAGGAAGTTCGTCGGCTCGTCGAGCAGCAGCACGTCGGGGTCCTCGAGGACGATCTTCGCCAGGGCCGCCCGGTTGCGCCAGCCACCGCTGAGGTCGTCGATCGAGCTCGTGCGGTGGGCCTCGCTGAAGCCGAGCACGCTGAGGGCGGTGTCGATGCGGCGCGGGTACTCCCAGCCGTCGACGCGGTCCATCTCGGCGAACAGCTCGGACTGCCGGTGGATCAGCTGGTCGAGGGCGTCCCCGCCGTCGGGGTCCATCGCGACCACGGCGATGTCGGCGTCGATCTGCGCCAGGTCGGCCTCGATCGCCCGCTCGTGGGCGAAGAGTCCGGTCAGCACCTCGACGATCGTCTGCGTGCCGTCCAACTCGGAGAACTGCGAGAAGTACCCCACCCGCACGCCCTGCTCGAGGGTGACCGTGCCCTCGTCCGGCTGCACCTGGTCGAGCATCAGCTTGAGCAGCGTGGACTTGCCGCTGCCGTTGCGACCGACGATCCCCACGCGCTCCTTCTCGTCGAGGCGGAAGAACGCCTCGCGCACCACCGGGGTGCCGTCGAAGCGGACGGTCACGTCGTTCAGTCGGATCAGGCTCATGCGTCGATCCTCGCAGGCCGACGGAACACCCGGCGCCGCCCGGTTGTTGTCGTGAGAGGCATCGACGCGATCGCGGGCACCCGACCCCATCCGATCGCCCCGACGCCGACGAACAGGAGGCATCATGTCGAACCAGTACCGGAAAGACCCCGAGGCGGTCGCCCGCCTCACCTCGACCCAACGCCGCGTGACCCAGGGCGGCGGTACCGAACCGGCGTTCCGCAACGAGTTCTGGGACTCGAAGGACGCGGGCATCTACGTCGACGTGGTCTCGGGCGAGCCCCTGTTCGCCTCGGTCGACAAGTTCGACAGCCGCACGGGCTGGCCGAGCTTCACGCGCCCGATCGACGCCGAACACGTCGTCGAGAAGCGCGAGGGGTTGTTCTTCAAGCGCACCGAGGTGCGCTCCACCGCCGGGGACAGCCACCTCGGCCACGTCTTCCGCGACGGCCCCACCGCCACCGGCGGGCTGCGCTACTGCATCAACTCGGCGGCTCTCCGCTTCGTCCCCTACGCCTCACTCGAAACCGAAGGATACGGTGCCTACATGACGCTCTTCTCCCCCGAATCCACCCCCGCCCCCAGCGGCACGACCGAGACCGCGATCCTCGCCGGCGGTTGCTTCTGGGGTGCCCAGCAGCTGCTGCGCCGTCGACCGGGCATCGTCTCGACCCGTGTCGGCTACTCGGGCGGCAGCGTGCCGAACGCGACCTACCGCAACCACCGCGGTCACGCGGAGGCCGTCGAGATCGTGTTCGACCCGGGCCTGACCTCGTACCGCGAGATCCTCGAGTTCTTCTTCCAGATCCACGACCCGTCGACGAAGGACCGCCAGGGCAACGACGTCGGCGACAGCTACCGCTCGGCGATCTTCTACACGAACGACGAGCAGCGTGCGACGGCCCTCGACACCATCGCCGACGTCGACGCGTCGGGCATCTGGCCGGGCACCGTCGTCACCGAGGTCACCGCCGCCGGCGACTTCTGGGAGGCCGAGGAAGAGCACCAGGACTACCTCGAGAAGGACCCCTTCGGCTACACCTGCCACTTCGTGCGCCCGGGCTGGGTGCTCCCGAAGCGCGACCAGCAGGTCGCCGCGGGCTGACGCCCGTCAGGCTTGCAGGAGGCGCGGTGTCCGTTCGTCGGGCACCGCGCCTCCTGCGTCCGGTCGCGTGCGCCGGACCACACCGGTGGCGGGAGGTTCTCAGCCCCGGGTCGAGCCCGTCCCCTCGGCGACCTCGCCCAGGGTCTTCTCGGCATCGGACATGAGCAGGTAGAGGCACCGCTCGGAGCCGGGCATCGAGGTGAACCCGAAACGCTCGTAGAACGAGACCGCTTCGTGGTCGATCGCGTAGACGATGACGGCCCGGGCCCCCACCAAGCGTGATGCCTCGACGCTCTTGAGGACCGCGTCCTGGAGCAGGGACGCGCCGAGACCTCGCCCCTGGTAGTCGAGACCGACCGCGAGTCGCCCGATCAGGACGACCGGGATGGGGTCGGGCATGTTGCGACGGAGTCCGCCCGGGGCCTCGTCCGGCCGCAGCGAGCTCGCCGCCAGACAGTAGTACCCCGCGATCACCCCGGCCGCGTCGTCCATCGAGACGAACGTCCGCGACGCTCCCCCGGCCTCGTTGCGGATGGCCCGGATCTGCAGCCAGCTCGTCAGCGAGGCGTTGCCGCAGTCGAAGTGACTCGTGTCGTCGGCGGCGGTGACGGGCCGAGGACGCCGCAGGACCGTCACTCGAAGACGGAAGGACGAGCGAGCAGATCGGCGAGACCGGCGACGGAACGCGCGGGCCTGTCGAGCGCGGCCGAGAACGCGTCGAAACCCTGCTGAGACATGGCGATCTCGCGCTCGCTCCGGATCGTGCCCTCGGCTTTCTCGACGAGGGCCGAGACGGAGAAGTCCGTCACTGACCGGCCGCTGATCGCGGCCGCCTGTTCGATCTCGCGCTTCTGCTGCGACGTGAGGCGCAGGTCGAGTCGGTCGTTCTTGGTGGTGGCCATCCCGCGAGTGTACGGCACGCTGCCGTACGGTTCGGGGGTTTTCGGTCTGACGACCGAGAAGTCGTCGTACCTGGACGACCTACCCTGTGGGCATGCGCATCGACGACCACGGCCCTCATCGCGTCCTGCACGTCGACCCGGTCGGGCCGCGGCTGTCGACCGAGACGGACGCCGTCGACCTCGTCGGCGAGGCGTTCGGGGCGGACGCGTCGGTCCTCGTCGTGCCGGTCGCCCGTCTCGACCCGGCCTTCTTCGACCTGAGCACCCGCCGGGCGGGCGAGTTCGCCCAGAAGCTCGTGGACTACCGCGTGCAGTTGGTGGTGCTGGGCGACGTCGGGCGCCACGAGGCGGCGAGCGCCGCGTTCCGTGACCGGGTGCGGGAGTCCAACCGCGGTCGGCACGTCTGGTTCGTCCCCGACGAAGGCGCGCTGGCCGCCCGGCTCGCCGCGACCGGACCGCGCGGGTGATCGTGAGCCTCGTGTTCGACGCCGTCCTGCTCGCGGGGGGTCGCGCCTCCCGGGTCCAGGGCGCCGACAAGACCGGGTTCACCAGCGGCGACGCGACACTGCTCGACCGGGCCGTCGAGGCCTCGGCCGGCGCCCGCACCCTCGTCGTGGTCGGTCTGCGCGAGGGCCGGGTGCCGCCCGCCGGGGCACTGCTGACCCGCGAGGAGCCCGCCCGGTCCGGGCCGGTCGCGGCCCTCGCGGCCGGTCTCGACGTCGTCGAGGTCGCGGCGCCGTGGACCCTCGTGCTGGCCTGCGACGTGCCGCGGGCACCCGAGGCGGTGCAGGCCCTGCTCGCCGGCGACGGCGACGGCGAGCGCCGCGACGGCCTGCTGGCGATCGACTCGGACGGGCGACGTCAGCCGCTGCTCGGGCTCTACCGGACCTGCGCCCTCGAGACCCGACTCGCGGCGCTGCGAGCCGACGGCCCCCTCGCCGGCCTCTCGCTGCGCCGTCTGCTCGACGGGCTCGACCTGCTCGAGGTGCCCGTGCCCGACGAGCTCTGCGCCGACGTCGACACCGCGGACGACGCCGAGCGCCTGGGTGTCGTCCGGCGCGAGTCCGACGCGACTGGTTGAGTGTCGACCATGACCGACACACCTGCCGAACTCGACGCCTGGGCCGCACGACTCGTCCGGGCCCTCGGCCTGCCCGACGACTTCGTGGTCGACATCCCCGAGGTGCTCGACCTCGCCCGCGACGCGGCGCACGGCGTCGCCCGCCCGGCCGCTCCGCTGACGACGTTCCTCGTCGGTTACGCCGCAGGACTCGCCGGCGGTTCGCAGGCCGAGCTCGACCGCGCGGTCGCGACCGCCACCGCGCTCGCCACGGCCGACCCGGCGTGACGGTCCGGCGGGCCGACTGGCGGGTCGCCCGCGCCGAGGCGGCCGACGCCGCCCGGGCCCTGCCCCGGCAGCTCGAGACCGTCCTGCTGGGCGAGTCCGTCGGCCGGACGCTGGCCCACGACGTGACCAGCCTCGCGCGCGTGCCCGGCTCCGACGTCTCGGCGATGGACGGCTGGGCGGTCGCCGGCGAGGGGCCGTGGCGACTCGGCCCGTCGATCGTCGCGGGCCCGGTCGCCGAGGACGCCGAGTCGCTGGTGCCCGGGGTCGCCCGACCGGTGACCACGGGAGCCGTCGTGCCGACCGGGACCGACCGCGTGCTGCGCTCGGAGTCCGGGCACGTGGCCGACGACGTCCTCACGGCCGACGACGACCCGCGCCGCCCGTCGCACGTCCGCCGGGCCGGGGAGGAGATCGACCGAGGCGACGCCCTGGTCGCCGCGGGCACGCTCCTCACCCCGCCCCGCGTGGCCGTGCTGGCCCTGGGTGGGCACGACGACGTGTCCGTGGTCGGGCGGCCGTCGGTCGCCCTGGCCGTGCTCGGCGACGAGGTCGTGGCCGAGGGCGTGCCCGCGCGTGGCACGGTCCGCGACGTGTTCTCGGTGCCGGTGCCGCGCCTCCTCGAGGCCCTCGGGACCGCGCCCGCGACGACGACGCGCGTGGCCGACGACCTCGACTCCACCGTCGCCGCGCTCGACCGCCCGGACAGTCGCCTCGTGGTGACGACCGGAGGCACCGCCCACGGCCCGACCGACCACGTCCGTGCCGCCCTCGACCGGTTGGGCGCCGAGCTGGTCGTCGACGGCCTCGCCATGCGTCCGGGGCAGCCCCTGGTCGTCGCGCGGCGGGGCGGGACGCTGTACCTGTGCCTGCCGGGCAACCCGATGGCCGCCTACGTGGGGCTCGTGGTCGTGGGGACCGCGGTGGTGGACGGCCTCCTCGGCAGGCGACCCGCGCCTCCCGGGTCCGTCACGCTCGCCGTCGACGTGGCCCACCCGCGAGCCGGGGCGCTCGTGCAGGCGTACCGGCTGACGCCGGACGGTGCCGTGCCGACCGAGCGCCAGTCGTCCGCGATGCTGCGCGGCCTGGCCGACGCCGACGGGCTGCTGATCGTGCCTGAAGGTGGCGCGCGGGCCGGCGACGTCGTCCCGTCGCTCGGCCTGCCGTGGTGAGACGCGAGCCTCGCCGGCTTTCGGATCCCGGGTTCGAGGGGTAGACCTGACCCATGGCACGCATCACGTCCCGCAAGCCGGTGACCCGCATCACGGTCGGCGACGACGGCACCGCAGGGGTCCGCAAGACCATGGACACCCTCGCCGTCGAGGAGCCGCTCGAGATCCGCGTCGGCGGCACGTCTCTCGCCATCACCATGCGCACGCCCGGGCACGACTTCGACCTCGCCGCAGGCTTCCTCGTGTCCGAGGCCGTCATCTCGACCGGTGACGAGTTCTTCGCGGCCCGCTACTGCGCCGGGGCCACGGCCGAGGGCCTCAACACCTACAACGTGCTCGACGTCACGCTCGCGCCCGGGGTGCCCGCACCCGACCCGAGCCTCGAGCGGGCGTTCTACACGACGAGCTCGTGCGGGCTCTGCGGGAAGGCCTCCATCGACGCCGTGCGCACGACGTCCCAACACGAGGTGCTGCACGACCCGCTGGTCGTCGACCCCGCCCTGCTCGCGACCTTCCCCGACCGCCTCCGCGAGGGCCAGGACGTCTTCGAGAAGACCGGCGGGCTGCACGCCGCGGCCCTCTTCGACGGTCGCACCGGCGAGCTGCTCGTCCTGCGCGAGGACGTCGGACGACACAACGCCGTCGACAAGGTCGTCGGCTGGGCCGTCAAGGAGGCGCGGCTGCCGTTGAGCGGGACCGTCCTGATGGTCTCGGGTCGCGCCTCGTTCGAGCTGACGCAGAAGGCCTCGATGGCCGGCATCCCGGTGCTCGCCGCCGTGTCGGCGCCGTCCTCGCTCGCCGTCGACCTCGCGACCGAGCTCGGCGTCACGATCGTGGGGTTCCTCCGAGGTCGGTCCATGGTCGTGTACTCACGGCCCGACCGGCTCGGCGAGCCCGACGGGACCGAGCCCGCGGCCCACGCGAGCGTCCCCGGCGACGCGACCCGCGCCTCCTCGTCCTCCCCCGACTCCCCCGGTGGCGCGACGCGCGCCTCCTCGCCCGTCCCCCTGACGATCGGAACCAGACCGTGACCGAGAAACCGCCCGTCTCCGACGTGACAGACGCCGACATCGAGGTCGGCCCCCCGCGCGAGTGGGCCGCCGGCGTGCCCGGTGTGCTGCACTCGATGGACCCGGCCGTCAAACAGCTCGGGCTGGCCCGCACCGTCAAGCTCATGACGTCGCTGAACCAGAAGGACGGCTTCGACTGCATGAGCTGCGCCTGGCCCGACCCGAACCACCGCAAGGTGGCCGAGTTCTGCGAGAACGGCGCCAAGGCGGTCACCTGGGAGGCCAACCCGGTGCTCGTGCCCGACACGTTCTGGGCCGAGCACTCGGTGACCGACCTGCTCGACAAGACCGAGTACTGGCTCGGCATGCAGGGTCGCCTCACCAAGCCCGTGCACAAGCCGGCCGGCAGCGACCACTACCGCGAGGTGTCGTGGGACGAGGCGTTCCGCCTGATCGGCGACAAGCTGAAGTCGCTCGCCAGCCCCGACGAGGCCTCGTTCTACACCTCGGGCCGCACCTCGAACGAGGCGGCCTTCGCCTACCAGCTGTTCGTGCGGGCGTTCGGCACGAACAACCTGCCCGACTGCTCGAACATGTGCCACGAGTCGACGAGCCTCGCCATGGCCGAGGTGGTCGGCATCGGCAAGTCGACGATCGCGTACGACGACTTCGAGCAGGCCGACCTGATCGTCATCCTCGGGCAGAACCCGGGCACCAACCACCCGCGCATGCTGACGGCCCTCGAGGACGCCAAGCTCAAGGGCGCGAAGATCGTCGCGGTCAACCCGCTGCCCGAGGCCGGCCTGCGTCGCTACAAGAACCCGCAGCTGCCGCGCGGCGTCGCGGGACGCGGCACCGAGATCGCCGACCAGTTCCTGCAGATCCGGCTCGGCGGCGACATGGCCCTGCTGCAGGCGGTCGCCAAGCGCGTCCTCGAGGCCGAGGACGCCGCGCCCGGCACGGTGCTCGACCACGAGTTCCTGGCCGAGCACACCGTCGGCCTCGAGGCCTTCCGCGAGCACATCGCGCAGGTCGACGACGACGAGGTGCTGCTGGCCACCGGTCTCGACCGCGCCGAGATCGACGAGCTCGCCGACCGCTACCTGGCCTCGGACCGCGTGATCATCACCTGGGCGATGGGCATCACGCAGCACCGCAAGGCCGTCGACACCATCAAGGAGATCATCAACCTGCTGCTGTTGCGGGGCAACATCGGCAAGCCGGGCGCCGGAGCCTCGCCCATCCGCGGGCACAGCAACGTGCAGGGCGACCGCACGATGGGCATCTGGGAGCAGGTCTCGGACGAGTTCCTCGACGCCCTGCAGAAGGAGTTCCGCTTCGACCCGCCCCGCGAGCACGGCGTCGACGCCCTCAAGGGCATCAAGGCCATGCAGGAGGGGCGGATCAAGTTCTGGATGGGCATGGGCGGCAACCTCGTGGCCGCGATCTCGGACACCCGGCTCGCCGAGGCCGCGATGCGCGGCACCGACATGACCGTGCAGGTGTCGACGAAGCTCAACCGATCGCACGCCGTCGTCGGCGCCGAGGCGCTCATCCTGCCGACGCTCGGCCGGACCGAGATCGACGTGCAGGCGGCCGGGCCGCAGTTCGTCTCGGTCGAGGACACCGTCTGCTCGGTGCACGGCAGCCACGGTCAGGTGCCGCCCGTCGCGCCCGACCTGCTCAGCGAGGTCGCCATCGTCAGCCGTCTCGCGCAGGCGACCCTCGGCGACCGTCACGACCTGTCGATCGACTGGCAGGCCTTCGCGGACGACTACGACACGTTGCGGGACCACATCAGTCGCGTCGTGCCGGGCTTCGAGCGCTACAGCGAGCGGGTGCGCAGCCGCGACGGGTTCGTCCTGCCGAACGGGCCGCGCGATTCCCGGACGTTCCCGACGAAGGTCGGCAAGGCCATGATCACGGTCAACGACCTCGAGCGCGTCGAACGTCCCGAGGGCACGCTGCTGTTGCAGACGTTGCGCTCGCACGACCAGTACAACACCACGATCTACAGCCTCAACGACCGCTACCGCGGCATCAAGAAGGGCCGGCACGTGGTGTTCGTCAACCCGCTCGACCTCGACGACCTCGGGCTCGTCGACGGCCAGAAGGTCGACGTGGCGACGGTCTGGACCGACGACGTCGAGCGGGTGCTTCGCGACTACCGCATCGTCGCCTACCCGACGGCCCGGGGGTGCGCCGCGGCGTACTTCCCCGAGGCGAACGTGCTCGTGCCGCTCGACAGCGCGGCCATCGGCAGCAACACGCCGGTGTCGAAAGCGGTGCTGGTGCGCGTGACGCCGGCGGCGGTGCCGGTCGGGGTCTGAGCTCGGACCACCGGGTCAGTGGGCGGCGGCTCGGACGGCGCGCACCGCCGCGTCGACGCCACCGCCCCAGGGGGCGCCGTGCCCCGGCAGGACCCAGGTCGCACGCGTCTCGAGCAAGGCGTCGAGCGACGCGAGGGCCCGGTCGGGCTCGTCGGTGAACGGAGCCGGTGCGGGCCCGACGTGACCGGTCGTCACGTGGCGAGTGGTCAGGGCGTCGCCGACGAAGACGGCGTCGACGCTCGGGACGAAGACGGCGATGCTGCCCTCGGAGTGCCCGGGCATCGGGATGACCCGGGGCGAGCCCGGCAGGTCGAGCGTCTCTCCGCCGTGCACCTCGACGACCTCGGTGAGCCAGGCGGTCTTCGCCCCGCCCTTGCGGAGGCTGTAGCCGGCGAAACCCAGCAGGGGGCCGAGCTTCATCGGAGGCATGCCGTTCTTCGGCTTCGGTCCGCCCTTCGCACGGGACGCGTCGGCCGCGTGGACGTACACGGGCACGCCGTGGTCGCGACGCAGCCGCTCGGCGAAACCGACGTGGTCGGAGTCGCCGTGGGTGAGGACGACGCCCTTCACGTCGGCGAGGGTGCGTCCGACGGCGGCGAGTTCGGTGACGAGTTCGGACCAGAGGCCGGGCAGACCGGCATCGATCACGGTCACGCCCTCGGGCGTGACGACGAGGTAGGCGGCGACGATGTCGTTGCCGATGCGGTGGAGGTAAGGTGCGAGTTCCATGATGGCTACGGTACTTAGCCATCATGGCTATTGTCAATAGCTATACTCGACGGATGCCCACACCGGACCGCACTTCGCTCGACGCCATCCTCCTCGCCGCCCGCGAGCTGCTCGAGGCCGACGGCCCCGCCGGCCTGACGATGGCCGCGGTCGCGGCGCGGGTCGGCGTGCGCGCCCCCTCGCTCTACAAGCGGGTCGAGAACCGGGAGGCGCTGCTGCGGTCGGTCGCGGAGGCCACCCTCACCGACCTGGCCGCGCGGCTCGACGGGGCGGGGTCGGCCCGCGAGGTGCTCGACGCCTTCCGCGCCTTCGGTCACGAGCGCCCGGCCGCGTTCCAATTGGTCATGACGCCCGGGCCCGGCGTCCCCACCGCGCGGCGCGAGTTCGGTGCCGCGGCGAGTGCGGCCGCGCTCCGGGTCGGCGAGGAACTCGTCGGGCCGGCGCACGCCCTCGACGCCGCCCGCACCCTGACGGCCTGGGTGGCGGGCTTCGTCATCATGGAGCTCAACGGCGGCTTCCAGCTGGGCGGCGACGTCGACGAGGCGTGGGACTTCGGGGCCGGGCGCGTCCTGGCGGCCCTCGCCGCGCCTCCTGCGGTCTAGTCCGGCTCGACCGCCCGGCCTGCCTCTCCGCTCAGGCGAGCGGCGCGTGCGGGTACGAGGAGGCGCGGTGCTGGAACTCGAGGATCGCCTCGTTCTCGACCCGCCCCTCCGCGATCTCGACGGCGCGGCGGATGGTGTCGGACGACGCCCACGAGGTCGGCCCCTCCATGACGGTGCGGAGGAAGGGCAGGAGGGCCTCGCTGATCTCCCACGTCGTGGAGTTCCAGAGCAGTGACGGGCTGTGGTCGACGGCGTAGTAGTTCGTGGTCGCGCCGACGGTGACGAGCGGCTCGGCGAAGGTCGTGGCGCGGGCCCAGTCGAAGCCCATGCCCTCGTCCACCGAGACGTCGACGATGAGGCTGCCGGGGCGGAACGCGTCGAGGTCGGTCTCGCGGAGGTAGGTGAGCGGGGCGTTCGGGTCCTGCAGGGTGCAGTTGACGACGATGTCGGCGGCGGCGAGGAACGGAGCGAGGGCGACCGGCCCGTCGGGGGTGTTCACGGTGCTGGCGCCGGGCGTCTCGGGGTCGTGCTCGAACTGGAAGATGTCGACCGACGGGATCGGCGAGCCGACGGCGGCGATGTTGCGGTTCGTCAGCACGCGGACGTCGTGGATGCCGTGGGCGTTGAGGGCGGTGACCGCACCGCGGGCGGTGGCGCCGAAGCCGATGACGACGGCGCTGAGGCGACGGCCGTAGTCGCCGGTCGAGCCGCAGAGCTGGAGGGCGTGCAACACCGAGCAGTAGCCGGCGAGCTCGTTGTTCTTGTGGAAGACGTGCAGTCCGTAGCCGCCGTCGGGCTGCCAGTGGTTCATGGCCTCCCACGCGATCAGGGTGAGGCGCTTGTCGATGGCGAGTTGGGTGATCTCGCGGTCCTGAACGCAGTGCGGCCAGCCCCAGAGGGTCTGGCCGTCGCGGAGGCCCTCGAGGTCGGCGGCCTGGGGCTTGGGCAGCAGGACGACGTCGCTGTCGGCGACGATCTGGTCACGGTCGGCCATCGCCACGAGGGGCTCGAGGTCGGCGTCGGGGATGCCGAAGCGCAGGCCGTAGCCGCGCTCGAGGGTCATGTTCGCCCGCAGATCGGCGTCGATGCGGTCGAGGTGCGCGGGGTGGATCGGCAGGCGCCGCTCGTCGGGCTTGCGCGAGGTGGCCAGGACGCCGAGGCGCAGCAGTGCGGGGTTGCCGGAGGTGGTGCCGGAGGGCGTGAAATCCGTTTGGCTCATGCTTGAGAGTAGATGAGTGGCGCTCGGCCCCGAGCCGGCGGGTCAGTTGTTGAAGCGGAACTCCACCACGTCGCCGTCTTGCATGACGTACTCCTTGCCCTCGATGCGGGCCTTGCCGGCCGAGCGCGCCTCCGCGATGGAGCCGGTCTCGACCAGGTCGTCGAACGAGATGACCTCGGCCTTGATGAAGCCCTTCTCGAAGTCGGTGTGGATGACTCCGGCGGCCTGCGGGGCCTTCCAGCCCTTGCCGATCGTCCAGGCGCGGGTCTCTTTCGGGCCGGCCGTCAGGTAGGTCTGCAGCCCCAGCGTCTCGAACCCGATGCGGGCGAGCTGGTCGAGACCGGACTCGTCCTGCCCGAGCGACGCGAGCAGCTCGGCGGCGTCCTCGTCGTCGAGGCCGATCAGCTCGGACTCGACCTGCGCATCGAGGAAGATCGCCTCGGCCGGCGAGACCAGCGCCTGCAGCTCGGCCTTGCGCGCCTCGTCGGTGAGGACGGCCTCGTCGACGTTGAAGACGTAGATGAAGGGCTTCGCGGTGAGCAGTCCCAGCTCACGGATCGGCTCGAGGTCGATGTTCGTGGCCGAGAGCGCCTCGCCACGCTGCAGGGCATCTCGGGCGGCGACGGCCGTCTCGTGCACGATCGGCTCGACGCGCTTCAGCCGCAGCTCTTTCTCGTACCGGACGAGCGCCTTCTCGACCGTCTCGAGGTCGGCGAGGATCAGCTCGGTGTTGATCGTGCCCATGTCGCTCTCGGGGTCGACCTTGCCGTCGACGTGCACGACGTCGGGGTCGTCGAAGCCGCGCACGACCTCGGCGATGGCGTCGGCCTCGCGGATGTTCGCCAGGAACTTGTTGCCGAGCCCCTCGCCCTCGCTCGCCCCCTTGACGATGCCGGCGATGTCGACGAACGACACCGGCGCGGGCAGGATCTTCTCGCTGCCGAAGAGGCCGGCCAACACCTGGAGGCGCGGGTCCGGCAGGTTGACGATGCCCACGTTGGGCTCGATGGTCGCGAACGGATAGTTCGCCGCCAGCACCTGGTTCTTGGTCAGGGCGTTGAACAGGGTGGACTTGCCGACGTTGGGCAGTCCGACGATCGCGATAGTGAGAGCCACGAGGGTCAAGCGTACCGGCCCTGTCGAGCCGTGCCGTCGGCGTCGAGCCGGCTGGGGACGGAACGGCATCCGACCGTGCCTGGGGAGGCGGTGTCGGAGGCGCGTGAGAGCATGAGTCAATGCCCATCGACTTCACCGCGATCGACTTCGAGACCGCGAACTCGAGCAGCGCCAGCGCCTGCTCCGTCGGCCTCGTCAAGGTCCGCGACGGGGTCGTCGTCGACAAGGTCGGCTGGTTGATCCAGCCACCGGCCGGGCACGACGAGTTCTCCGAGTGGAACACCCGCATCCACGGCATCGTCGCGAGCGACGTGATCGGCGCCTTCGGCTGGGCCGAGCAGTTCGAGCTGCTCGCCGACTTCGCCGGCGACGACGTGTTCGTCGCCCACAACGCCGGCTTCGACATGGGCGTCATCAAGGCGGCCTGCGCGGCGACCGGGCTCACCCCTCCCCCGTGGTCGTACCTGTGCAGCCTGCAGGTCGCCCGCAAGACCTACTCGCTCGACTCGTACCGGCTTCCGGTCGCCGCGACGGCCGCCGGCTTCGACTCCTTCTCACACCACGACGCCCTCGCCGACGCCGAGGCCTGCGCGGCCATCGTCGCCCACTCGGCCCTGTTCCACGGCGCCGACGACCTGACACAACTCGCGGCGATAGCATCGGTCAAGGTGAAGGTGCTGCAGCCGGCCGGGGAACCGACGGCATCCGCCGTTCCTCGGGCCGACCGGCGCCCGATGGCCTTCGGCTGAGGCCTCCAGCTTCTCGACGACGACGCCTCCGCGGCGCGCTGACCGCGTCCGCCTCGACCGTGCCGACCACCAGCCGGTGTCGGTGGCCCCTGCCACACTGCCGTCATGCCCCTCCCGCTCGCCCTGTTCCTCGCCCTGCTGCTCGGCCTCGTGCTCGGCATCGTCGTCGGCGCGCTCGTCACCCGCACCCGCGCGGCCGAGACGACGGCGCGCCTGTCGTCCGACCTCGCGGCGGCCCGGGCCGTTGCCGACGCCTCCCGCGAGCGCCTCGACGGCCAGGACGACCAGTACCGACGCCAGATCGCGCAGCAAGAAGACCGACTCCGCGAGTTCCAGGACCGCCTCCGCGACGTCCGCATCGCCGAGGCCGAGAGGGCGCGCACCGACGGTCAGGTGCTCGTCGCGCTCAGCCCGGTGGCCGAGAGCCTGCAGGCCGTCCAGCAGAAGGTGGCCGAGCTCGAAGCCGAACGCACCCTCCAGTACGGCGCCATCAGCGAGCAGCTGCGCACCGCCGCCGAATCCGGCGAACGGCTCCGCGGGACGGCCGAGTCGCTCGCCTCGGCACTGAAGTCCAACAGCACGCGCGGCGTCTGGGGCGAGACCCAGTTGCGCAACGTCGTGCAGGCAGCCGGTCTCGTCGAGCGTGTGGACTTCGACGTCCAGACGTCCATCTCGTCGGACGCGGGCTCCGGCCGACCCGACATGGTGGTGCACCTCCCCGGAGGCAAGAACATCGCGGTCGACGCCAAGGTGCCGTTCTCGGCCTATCTCGAGGCCAGCGCCATCCCCGCGTCCGCCACCGGCGACGAGGGCGCCCGACGTGACCAACTCGTGCGGCAGCACGTCAAGGCGCTGCGGGCCCACGTCGACGCCCTGGCGGGCAAGACCTACTGGGCCGGGCTGGACTCCTCGCCCGAACTCGTCATCGCGTTCATCCCGAGCGAGTCGCTCGTGTCGTCCGCCCTCGAGGCCGATCCGGCTCTGATGGACTACGCGTTCCAGAAGCGCGTCGCCCTGGCGTCGCCCGTGACCCTCTGGTCGGTGCTCAAGACCGTCGCGTTCAGCTGGCAGCAGGACGTCGTCACCGCCGAGGCGAAAGAACTGTTCGACCTCAGCCGCGAGCTCTACGGGCGGCTGTCGACCATGGCAGGTCACGTGGACAAGCTCGGCCGGTCCCTGCGCGCCGGCGTCACCGACTACAACCGGTTCGTCGGGTCGCTCGAGCGGACGGTCCTCCCGTCGGCCCGTCGGCTCAGCATGCTCGACGAGTCCAAGGTCCTCGCGACCCCGACGACCGTCGAGGAGTCACCGCGCGAGCTCACCGCACCCGAACTCGCCTCGGCACTCGACGAGCGCAGCACCGGCCGCGACTGATTCCTCGCCACCGTCGTCGCCGGAGACGACGAACGCCCGACCGAGGCCGGGCGTTCGTCGTGTCGTGAGGCGCCGTGGAGGTCAGGCCTTCTCGCCGTACCACTTCGAGACGAGGTGATCGGCCTCGACGCGACGGATGGTGCCCGAGTGCGAGCGCAGCACGATGCTCGACGTGCGGATCATGCCCTGCTTCCGCGTGACGCCGGCGACGAGGGCACCGTCGGTGACGCCCGTGGCGACGAAGTACGCGTTGTCGCCCGTGACGAGGTCGTCCTGGTCGAGCACGCGGTCGAGGTCGTGACCGGCGTCGATCGCCTTCTGGCGCTCGGCGTCGTCCTTCGGAGCGAGACGGGCGAGGATCAAGCCGTCGAGGGCCTTCACCGCGCAGGCCGTGATGATGCCCTCGGGGGTGCCGCCGACACCGACGCACATGTCGATGCGCGAATCGGGACGGGCCGCGTTGATGCCGCCGGCGACGTCACCGTCGAGCAGCAGCCGGGTCGACGCGCCCACGGCGCGGATCTCGGCGATCAGGTCGGCGTGACGGGGGCGGTCGAGCACGGCGATCTGCATGTCCTCGACGTCGATGCCCTTGGCCGCGGCCAGGGCGGTGATGTTCTCGCCGATCGGACGGTCGAGGTCGATGATGCCGCGGCCCTCGGGACCGGTGACGATCTTGTCCATGTAGAAGACGGCGCTGGGGTCGTACATGCTGCCCCGGTCGCTGACGGCGATGACCGAGAGCGCGTTCATGCGTCCCGCCGCGGTGAGGCTGGTGCCGTCGATCGGGTCGACGGCGATGTCGCAGGCGGGGCCGAAGCCGTTGCCGACGTGCTCGCCGTTGAAGAGCATCGGGGCTTCGTCCTTCTCGCCCTCGCCGATGACGACGACGCCGTCGAAGGCCACGGTGCCCAAGAACTTGCGCATGGCGTCGACCGCTGCCTTGTCGGCGGCGTTCTTGTCGCCCTTGCCGATGAACGGAGCGGAACGGATCGCGGCCGCCTCGGTGGCCCGGACCAGTTCCATGCCCAGGTTGCGATCGGGGTGCGAATAGAGGGTTCCGGAATCCGTGTCAGCCATGTCGACGACCTTACTCGGATCAGGGCTTACATGAGGCGCGTTTTAATGACATTCTGGATGACAACCTCCACTGCGACATTCCGCGTACCTCATTCCATCGACTCTCGTCGAAAGGCTGTCCATGCCCCCCTCCTTCCCGTGGCGACGCCGCGCCACGGCCCTCGCCGTGATGACGACGGTGCTCGCCTCCGGCGCCGTCTCCGCGTCGGCCGACCCGACGCTCTCCGACGCCGACCTCACCCTCTCGATCGAGTCCTCCGAGGACGGCCACGGTCCGTTCACCCCGGGCGCCGACACCCCGGGGGCGGACTCCTCCGCGAACAACGGGCGCGTCCGGACGGCCGACGCCGTCACGTGGTCGGTCCAGCTCGGGGCACGTTCCGGCCGAGCCGACGACGTCGTGCTCGAGCTCGACTCCGTCTCGGGTTCCGTCTTCTCCGAGCGGCCCGACCAATGCGGCGCAGGTTCCCGGGTCACCCCCGAGCACCTCACCTGTCGCATCGGGTCCCTCGAGCGCGGCATCCTCGCCATCCCCGTCGTGACCCGGGTGCCCCAGACCGCTCCGGCGAATTCGATCGCAGCCATCGCCGGGCAGCTGGTCGCGGCGGGTTCCGCCCCCGTCCCCGCGACCTCCGACGACATCGTCGTCAGTGCCGCCCCCCGATGGGACCTCTCGGCGTCGACGGTCGTGCCCGTCTTCTCCGAGACGGTCGGGCCCGACGGCCTCACGCCGGGGTTCCGCATCGTCTATCCGGTGCTCCTCCACGGCGATGGGCTGCAGCCCGAACAGGGCCCCCTCGGGCTCGAGTCCCTCGGCGGCAGCATCTCGTTCGTCGACGACGTCTCGAGGATGTACGGCTCGAACCGCAGTCCGGCGGTCCTGTCACCCCTCGACGACGCCCCCGCCTGCGGGATCAACACCGGGCAGATAACCGGGGCACCGGGCGGTCGAGGCGGCGGGACCGACGCCGTGGTCGATTCCGGAGAATTCACGTGCACGCAATCCGGTCCGGGCGAACCCGTCACGGTGAGCATCGCCGGCATCGACTCGTCACTGACATCCGTCCCGACCCGGTCCGTCTCGGGTACGCCGATCACGGGCGGCGTCAAGCCGTACGTCGTCTCCGGCTACATGAGCCTGTGGGTGCCTCGACCGGCGACGGGCGATTCCTTCACGGCCCGCAACGTCTACCGGGATCTCGCGGCACCCTCCGTCTCGGGGCAGACCAACTACCTCGACGGCGCGGAACCCGCGAGCAACAACGTGGTCGACCGGAACGTCGGTGAGTTCGCGGGTGTGCAGGGCTCACAGCGCTACTTCGGAGCCGAGCAGGGCACGGCCACGACGTGGAACGCCTCCGGCAAGTACGACCAGCCCTACGTCACCCCTGGCCAGGACCTCGTCATCCGGGGCACCCTGCGCAACGCCGGGACGACGACCTGGTCGGGGACGAAGCTCTGCACCGTGTTCGACCGGGACGTCCAGTCCCTCCGGCAGGTCGGTGCGAACTGGGCCGTCTCCTCGGACCGTGCCGCGACCGGACGCCCCGCATTCGCCGCGTTCGGCGCCGACGACCCCTCGGCTCTCCGGGATGCCGAGTGCGGCCCCGGTGACGACTGGTACGACGACCCGACCGACGTCCCTGGTGGCCCGGAGGCCGTCGGCAAGGTGGTCTGGTCGTTCGACCACCCCGGTGACGCGACCATCGGGTTCAACGTCTTCGTCTCCCTCCACGACGATCTCCCCGATCTGCAGCGCGTCCGATCCTTCACGAGCGTGCAGCGGGTGACCGGCGCAGCGTGGGTGCACGACCGTAACCCGGCAGACGAGGCCAACGGCGGCTGGGCGGACTTCCTCACGATGACCTCCGACCTGGCCCGGGTCACCACGAAGGTCGTCGACCCGGGGCACGATGCGGAAGACACCCCCGATGCGACCCGTTTCGCGCGAGCAGGCGAGACCGTGACGCTCGCCGTCTACCCGACGGTCACGAACGCCACCGGCAACGGCCTGCCGGGCGACCTCCTGGTCACCGACCTGCTGCCACCGGGTGCGTCCTACGTCGAGGGCAGCTCGTCCCATCGGCCTGAGACCATCGTCGACGAGTCGGGGGCCGACGGTGTCGTCCAGCAGCGCATCACCTGGCGGTTCCCGGCCGTCCACCCCAACGACGCCCTGCCGGCCGTGACCTTCGACATCGTCCTCGGGGCCGCCGTCGGCCCCGTCGTCTCGACCGCCTCCGTGGTGTGGGACCGTGACGTGTCCGACGACCCCCGCAAACAGGCGACCCGGGGGCTCCATGTCCTGGCCGGAGCGGGCTTCAGCGTCGGCGAGACCGTCGACGGGGAACGACACGTCCTCGGAGACGAGGTGACGTTCACCCTGCGATACCAGAACCTGGCGCCGACCGACATGAGCTCGTCCGCCCTGGTGACCGTCCTGCCCCACGATGATGACGGTCGGGGAACCGTCGTCGGAACCCGCGTCGAACTGGTCGGGCCCGTCGCCGCGGTGTCGAGCGGCGAAGAGGTGCGATACACGACGGCCGCCGCGTCGAGCGTGCCGAGCGATCCCGACGACGACGGAACGACCTGGTGCGTCGCCGACCTGTTCGGGTCGGTCGGCTGCCCGTCGTCGTGGGCCGAGGTGACGGCTGTCCGGATCGACACCGACGACGCCGTGGCGCCCTCACAGATCGTCCGACACGACCTGGTGGTCCGGGTCGCCGAAGGTGGTGCGCGAGATGCCGTCCTGGCCTCCGACTTCACCCTCCGAACTCCCAGCATCTCGACGGCGTTGTCGTCCCAGGTGGTCTCGACGACGTTCGTCTCGGGTTCGATCGGCGACCGGGTGTGGGCCGACGTCGATGGCGACGGATTGCAGGGCGACGAGCCGGGAGTGGCCGATCTGCGCCTCGTTCTGACCGGAGTGGACGATCGAGGCGACGACGTCGACCGCGAGACGACGACGGACGCCGAGGGTCGGTACACGTTCGACGCGCTCCGGCCCGGCACGTATCTCCTCGACGCCGGTGCCGCGGGCCGCGTCTGGACCGCAGCACATCAGGGCGACGACTCCCGGCGAGACTCCGACGTCGACGAAGAGGGCCGGGCGACGATCAGCATCGACCGGGTCGACGACGACACCGGCACCCTGGTCGGCGTCACGTCGACGTCGGACGTCGACGCCGGCCTGATCCCCGATCCGCCCGTGATCGACCCCCCGGTCACCGAGCCTCCTGCCGACGGAGACCAGGGCGATTCCGGCGACACCGAGACGCCCGGAGACACTGGGCCGGTGGACACCTCTGACACGGGCTCGGGTTCGACCCCGGCTCGGCTCGCCTTCACCGGCACGTCGGCAGCTCTCCTCGCAGGCGGTCTCGCCCTGGGCCTCGCCCTGCTCACCCTCGGGGTCCTGACGATCCGCCGACGCCGACTCGAGAAGTGAGGCGACGCGGGGCCGGGTGCCGCACGGAGGGCACCCGGTCCCGCGGAGGTCCGAGCAGGCGCCCGCCCGTCGTCCCGGGGCTCCGCAGCACAGGGCACGGGGCACCGCACCCGTCGGTAGGCTGGTGACGCAGCCCGAACAAGACCAGGGTCACCGATCGAAGGAGATTCCATGCCCGTCGCAACCCCCGAGCAGTACGCCGAGATGCTCGACAAGGCGAAGAACAAGGGCTTCGCCTACCCCGCCGTCAACGTCTCGTCGTCGCAGACGATCAACTCGGTCCTGCAGGGCCTCACCGAGGCGGGCAGCGACGGCATCATCCAGGTCACCACCGGCGGCGCAGACTACTTCGCCGGCCACACCGTCAAGAACCGTGCCGCGGGGGCCATCGCGTTCGCGAAGTTCGCGACCGAGGTCGCGAAGAACTACCCCGTGACCGTGGCGCTGCACACCGACCACTGCCCGAAGGACGCCCTCGACGGCTTCGTGCTGCCCTTGATCGCCGCCTCCGAAGAAGAGGTCCGTGCCGGTCGCAACCCGCTGTTCCAGTCGCACATGTGGGACGGCTCGGCCGTCCCCCTCGACGAGAACATCTCGATTGCGCAGGACATGCTGAAGCGCACCAAGGCGATCAACGCCATCCTCGAGGTCGAGATCGGCGTCGTCGGTGGCGAAGAAGACGGAGTCCAGCACGAGGGCACCAACGACGCGCTCTACACCACGGTGGGCGACGTCACCCGCGTGGTCGAGGCGCTCGGCCTCGGCGAGCACGGCCGCTACATCGCCGCACTCACGTTCGGCAACGTGCACGGCGTCTACAAGCCGGGCAACGTCAAACTGCGTCCCGAACTGCTCGGCGAGATCCAGCAGGGCATCCAAGAGAGGTTCGGCACGGCGGCCAAGCCCCTCGAACTCGTCTTCCACGGCGGCTCGGGGTCGTCCGACGCCGAGATCGCCGAGGCGGTCTCGAACGGCGTCGTCAAGATGAACCTCGACACCGACACGCAGTACGCCTTCAGCCGTTCCATCGCCGACACCGTGCTGAAGAACTACGACGGCTTCCTCAAGGTCGACGGCGAGGTCGGCAACAAGAAGCAGTACGACCCCCGTGCCTGGGGCAAGGTGGCCGAGACGGCCATGGCCGCCCGCGTCGTCGAGGCGACGAAGCAGCTCGGGTCGTACGGTCAGTCGGCGAGCTGACCCGCGCCTCCTGGTCGCACGACGAAGCCCCCGAGCGAGTGCTCGGGGGCTTCGTCGTCAGGGCGTGGGACGAGAGTCAGTTCGACCCCGAGAAGTAGCCGTTCGTGAAGCTCTGCATGGCCTCGGCGAAGGCCGGGTCACCCATCAGGATGGCCGCCGCTCCGAAACCCTGCACGAGACCGAAGACGACACCGGCGAGGAGGGGCACGACGAATCCGAGACGCCCGGCGCGCAGTCGCCTGAGGGTCCACCAGGTCGAGACGGCGAAGAGCGCCACGGCCAGCACGGCCATGACGACACCGAAGGTCTGCAGCGCGGCCGACGAGCCGAACCCCGAGAGGTCGAGCCCGAACGTCTCGAACTGGGCGAGTTGCGTCGTCGCGTAACCGGGCACGCGGGCGATCGCCTGGATCGCGCCGAAGGCACCCAGGCCGATCAGGGCGAACGTCGCCACCCGGTCGACGCGACGCCCGGTCGTGAGCGCAGGAGGTGCGGTGCGGGCCTCGTCACCGGGGCGGACGTCGGTCGAGGCCGTGGGCCGCGCGTCCTGCTCGGCGACCCGCGCCTCCTCGGCACTGTCGGCCTCGGCCGTGACGGGATTGACCCACCCCTCGGGCGCGTACTCGCCGTAGCGCGGTTTCGGGCGGTCGTCGGTCATCGGGTGCGGCCGCCCAGACCGCGCGCGTCGACCTGGCCCGTCGCGTCCTTGCGCAGTTCTTTCGGCAGCGAGAACATCAGGTCTTCCTCGGCGGTGACGACCTCTTCGACGTCGACGTAACCGGCGTCGGACAGGTCGGCCAGCACCTCGTCGACGAGGACCTCGGGCACCGACGCGCCGGAGGTGACCCCGACCGTCTCGACGCCGTCGAGCCACTCCTGCTTGATCTCGTTCGTGTAGTCGACGCGGTAGGCGGCCTTGGCCCCGTGCTCGAGGGCGACCTCGACGAGACGGACACTGTTCGAGCTGTTCGCCGAACCGACGACGATGACGAGATCGGCGCCCTGGGCGACCTTCTTGATCGCGACCTGGCGGTTCTGCGTGGCGTAGCAGATGTCGTCGCTCGGGGGGTTCTGGATGCTCGGGAAGCGCTCGCGCAGACGGCGGACGGTCTCCATCGTCTCGTCGACGCTGAGGGTCGTCTGCGACAGCCAGACGAGGTTCTCGGGGTCGGCGACGACGAGGTCGTCGACCTCGCCGGGGTTCTGGACGAGCGTGGTGCGGTCGGGCGCGTGCCCCATCGTGCCCTCGACCTCCTCGTGCCCGGCGTGGCCGATCAGGATGATGTGACGGCCCTGGCTCCCGAAGCGCACGGCCTCGCGATGCACCTTCGTGACCAAGGGGCAGGTCGCGTCGATGGCCTGCAGCTCGCGGTCGGCCGCACCCTTCACGACGGCCGGCGAGACGCCGTGCGCGCTGAAGACGATGTGCGACCCCTGGGGGACCTCGTCGACCTCGTCGACGAAAATCGCTCCCTGGCTCTCGAGGGTCGCGACCACGTGCACGTTGTGGACGATCTGCTTGCGGACGTAGACGGGCGCCCCGTAGTGCTCGAGCGCCTTCTCGACGGCGATCACCGCGCGGTCGACGCCGGCGCAGTACCCGCGGGGCGCTGCGAGCAGCACCCGCTTGCGTCCGTTGACAGGGGTATCCTTTAGCCTGTTCCGCACCGCAGGAACACGCGGTGTCGGCAGGTCGATGGCGAGGGCGCCGTTGGAGATGTGGCTCACCCGACGAGTCTAGGTGTGCCGGACTGGTCGCGTACTGGGAGCGGCCGCGCGAACCGTCGACGGCCCCGGGCCGTCGCTCGTCCTGCCGGTGTCGACCACCCCTCGAACGGAGCTCCATGACGATCGTTCCCCCTCCCCCCACCGCCGAGTCCCCGTGGCCCGTCGGGCTCCTCGCGAGCAAGGTGCGCGACTGGATCGATCGCCTCGGTACGGCCTGGGTCGAGGGCGAGATCACCCAGTGGAACGTCTCGGGGGGCAACGTCTACGGCAAGCTCCGCGACCTCGAACAGGACGCCACCGTCTCGTTCTCCATCTGGTCCAGCGTGAAGTCGCGTGTCCCCGCCGACCTCAAGCAGGGCGACCGCGTCATCGCCGCCGTCAAGCCGAACTACTGGGTCAAGGGCGGCAGCCTCACGATGCAGGTGTTCGACATGCGCCACGTCGGGCTCGGCGACCTCCTCGAGCGACTCGAACGCCTCCGCCGCCAACTCACGGCCGAGGGGCTCTTCTCCCCCGAGCGCAAGCGGGCCCTGCCGTTCCTGCCCGGGTGCATCGGCCTCGTCACCGGCAAGGACAGCGACGCCGAGAAAGACGTCCTGCGCAACGCCCAGCTGCGATGGCCCTCGGTCTCGTTCCGCGTGGTGCACGCGGCGGTGCAGGGCGACCGCATGGTCGGCGAGGTCACGGCCGCGATCCGACGTCTCGACGCCGACGACGAGGTCGACGTCATCATCGTCGCCCGAGGCGGAGGCGACTTCCAGAACCTCCTCGGATTCAGCGACGAGGGTCTCGTCCGCGCCGTCTCGGCCTGCACGACGCCGGTCGTCAGTGCGATCGGGCACGAGGCCGACCGGCCACTGCTCGACGACATCGCCGACCTGCGTGCGTCCACCCCGACCGACGCCGCCAAACGGGTCGTTCCCGACGTCACCGAAGAGCTGTCGCGCGTGCAACAGGCGCGCACCCGCATCGGCGTCCGCCTGACCTCCCTGGTCGCGACCGAGATCGATCGGCTCGAGCAGATCCGCAGCCGGCCGGTGCTCGCATCACCCCAGACCCTGGTCGACGTCCGGGCCGACGAGGTCGTCCGGGCGGTGGCCCGGGGTGAAGAACTCGTCGGGCGGGCCGTCGAGAGGGCGCACACCCGGGTCTCCGAGCTCACGGCGCAGCTGCGCGCCCTGTCGCCACAGGGCACGCTGCGCCGCGGTTACGCCATCGTGCAGCTGCCGTCGGGCAGCGTGCTGCGGTCTCCCGACGAGGCCCCCGCCGAGACGCGCCTCCTCGTGACCACCGGTGGAGGCGCGGTGGGCGCCGTCAGCACCGGCGCCTCCTCCCCAGGCTCCACCGCGACCGACGACTCCTCGCCCGAGGCGTCCGCCGCGTCCTCCGTCACCACCCCTCGTTAGGATCGTCACGTGGACACCACCCCGACCAGCACCCCTCCCGACGTCTCCTCGCTCAGCTACGAGCAGGCCCGCGACGAGCTCGTGTCGGTCGTGAACGAACTCGAGCAGGGCGCCTCGACCCTCGAACGCTCGTTGGCGCTCTGGGAACGCGGCGAGGCACTCGCCCGGCGCTGCGAAGAGTGGTTGATGGGGGCGCGTGAGCGCCTCGAGGCGGCCCGACGCCAGGTGCCCGCCGAATGACCTCCCCCTCCGACGGCGGCCGCCGGGGCCCGCGACGTCCTCGCGAGCCCCGCGTCGTCGCCGAGCTCGGCCGACCCGAGACCCCTGACGAGACCGCGGCGCGCAAGGCCGAGAACACGCGCAAGCACTACGCGAACCAGACGGCGATCAACCTCACCCTGTCGATCGTCGCCTCGCTCGGCATCGTGCTCTTCCTCGTGCTCGTCGTGGTCCGCCCGAGCGGCACGGTGAACCGTCAGGCCATCGACTACGTCCAGGTCGCCGCGCAGGCGCAAGCGAGCGTCGACGCTCCCCTCGCCGCGCCTCCGCTGCCCGACGGGTGGTCCTCGAACGCGGCCGAGGTCCGGTCGTCCACCCGAGACGACGTGCCGACCTGGTACGTCGGGCTCATCACCCCCGAGCAGCAGTTCATCGGCCTCGAACAGGGCATCGACGCCAACCCGACCTGGGTCAGCCTGCAGGTGCAGAACGCCGCGGCGACGTCGACCCGGTCGATCGGCGGTCTCACCTGGGACGTCTACGACCGGCGCGACGCCGACGACCCGGGCAATTACGCCTACGCCCTGACCACCACGGTCGACCGCAGCTCGTACGTCTTGTACGGCACGGCCGACGACTCCGAGTTCGACGTCCTGGCCACCTCCCTGGCCGAACAGATCTCCAGCCAAGAAAGCGAATGACGTGACCCGACACGACCCCGCCGCCGACGCCCCTGCCGCGGCAGCCACGATCCCTTCCGCCTCCGGCTCCCTCTCCGGTTCCGCCTCGACGTACGAGCCGACGACCGGCCCCGCCGAGGATTCGGCCCCCGGTACCGCGTGGAGCCGCATGGTCGAGGGCAACCACCGCTTCGTCGACGGGGCGCCGCACCACCCTCACCAGGACAGCGACCGCCGATCGTCCCTCGCCGCCGGACAAGAACCGGTGGCCGCCCTCTTCGGCTGTGCCGACTCGCGACTCGCTGCCGAGATCATCTTCGACGTCGGTCTCGGTGACCTCTTCGTCGTGCGCAACGCCGGCCAGGTGGTCGGCGACACCGTCATCGCCTCGCTCGAATTCGCCGTCTCGGTGCTCCACGTCCCCCTCATCGTGGTCCTCGGCCACGACAGCTGCGGCGCCGTCGCCTCGGCCATCGACTCCATCGGTTCCGACGCCGCCCCCGGGTCGGAGTTCCTGGGCGGGCTGATCGACATGATCATGCCGTCGGTCGAGCGTGCCCAGCTCGACCTCGAGAACGGTGCCGACCTCGACCCCCGCACGGTCGGCCAGTTGCACATCGAGGCGTCCGTCCGCACGCTCGTCGACCGGTCCGCCCTCATCGCGTCCGCCGTCGCGGACGGTAGGTTGGCCGTGGTCGGCGCGAACTACGACCTCGCCAACGGGCGGGTCGACCCTTCGGTCGTCGTCGGCCGACTCTGAACCGAGTCGGGGCGAACGCTCCGACGCCCCGCGCCCTCGACGGGCGCAGCAGCCCGGCAGGGCCCGAGGAAAGGACCACGACGTCGTGACCACATCCGAGACCGAGTACCGCATCGAGCACGACACGATGGGCGAGGTGCGCGTTCCTGCATCGGCGCTCTACCGCGCCCAGACGCAGCGTGCCGTCGAGAACTTCCCCATCAGCGGGGCCGGTCTCGAGCCCGCGCAGATCGTGGCGCTGGCACGCATCAAGCGGGCGGCCGCCCTGGTGAACGGCGAGATGGGCATCATCGACCGGCCCGTCGCCGACGCGATCGTCTCGGCCGCCGACCAGATCATCGGCGGCAGCCACCACGACCAGTTCCCGGTCGACGTCTACCAGACGGGCAGCGGCACCTCGTCGAACATGAACATGAACGAGGTGCTCGCCACCCTCGCCGGAACGGTCGACGGTGTCGCCGTCCACCCCAACGACCACGTCAACGCGTCGCAGTCGTCGAACGACGTCTTCCCCACCTCCGTCCACGTCGCCGTCACGGGTGCGCTGCTGCACGACCTGGTCCCCGCCCTCGACCACCTGGCGATCGCCCTCGAGACGAAGGCCTCGGCCTGGTCCGACGTGGTGAAGGCAGGCCGCACCCACCTCATGGACGCCACGCCGGTCACGCTCGGTCAAGAGTTCGGCGGCTACGCACGGCAGATCCGTCTCGCGATCGAGAGGGTGCAGAGCGCTCTTCCCCGCGTGGCCGAGGTCCCCCTGGGCGGAACGGCCACGGGGACCGGCATCAACACGCCCCAGGGCTTCCCGCAACGCGTCATCGCCGCCCTCGCGGACGACAGCGGACTGCCCGTCACCGAAGCGCTCGACCACTTCGAGGCGCAGGGCGCGCGCGACGCGCTCGTCGAGGCCTCCGGAGCCTTGCGTGTGCTGGCCGTGAGCCTCACGAAGATCAACAACGACATCCGGTGGATGGGCTCGGGGCCCAACGCAGGCCTCGGCGAGCTGCACATCCCCGATCTGCAGCCCGGCTCGTCCATCATGCCCGGCAAGGTCAACCCGGTCATCCCCGAGGCCGTGCTCATGGTCTCGGCACGCGTGATCGGCAACGACGCGACGATCGCCTGGGCCGGTGCGTCCGGAGCATTCGAACTCAACGTGGCGATCCCCGTGATGGGCACGGCGCTGCTCGAGTCGATCCGCCTGCTCTCGAACGCCACCCGCGCCCTGGCCGACAAGACCGTCGACGGACTCGAGGCCAACGTCGAGCACGCCCGCGCCCTCGCCGAGTCGTCTCCCTCGATCGTGACCCCGCTCAACCGGGTCATCGGCTACGAGGCGGCGGCGAAGGTGGCCAAGCACGCGGTCGCCCAGAAGCTCACCGTCCGCGAGGCCGTCGTCGACCTCGGCTTCGTCGAGCGGGGCGAGGTCACCGAGCAGCAGCTCGACACCGCCCTCGACGTGCTCAGCATGACCCACCCGGGCTGAGCCCCGCCCGGCGCCGAGTCTTGCCGGGCCCCGCCGGTGCTGAGCCCGACCCGTGCAGAGCCCTGCCGGGCTGAGGCCGGCCCCGCGCCGAGTCCCGACCGCGCGGTGCGATGTGCGCGTGCCGCGTCGCTCTAGCCACGGTCGCGGCCGTGGCAGCAGACCGTCGAGCGCCCTCGGCCGGGGCGTCGTGCCCTCAAGCACGTCGAGGAGGCGCGCGTCCGTCAGCGACGGACACGCGCCTCCTCGGCGTCGCGGCCTCGCCTCCAGCTCTTCCTCGTCCTGAGGCCGCAGTCGACCCGCAGCCGGGACGTCACAGCATCGTCACGACGGCCTCGATGCCGACGCCGGCCGAACGCCCGACCACGACACACCAGAACGCCGCGAGAAGACACGGCCCGAAAGGGATGCCCCGACCTGGCCGTACCGCGTCTGCCACCGGATGCGACCGTGACCGGCGCGACCTCGTGCCGAACGCCCGAAGCCCGGCTACCCCGATCGCCAGCGTTCCGGCGAGACCCCAGAAATCCATCAGAGCCGTCAGGTCACCCGTCGACAGGAGACCGGTCAGGACGGCCCCGAGCTTGACGTCGCCCATGCCCAGGCCGCCGGCGACGGCAGCCAGCAGACCGAGCACAGCGGCGGCCAGGGCGAGGGCCAGGCTCGTCACCGCCTGGGCGGGGTCACCCCCGGCGACGCGCAGAGCTGTCGACACACCCCACGCACCCGCGGCCACTCCGACGAGGACGTTCGGCAGTCGACGTTCGGCCAGGTCGATCCGGACGAGGGCCGGTGTCACGGCCGCGACTCCGAGGAACCCGACGAGCGTCACCGCACCCGCGTTCGCGCCCGCCAGCGGATCGCCGTGAGGCGTGGCGACCGCGACCGCGATCGCAGACAGTGCGGCCACGGCAACTGCGTCGCGGGCCTGTGTGCGCTCGGGCAGCGGCCCGCCACCGCGTCGAGCTGCTCCCCCGCCCGACGAGCGCGTCTCGTCCGCCGGCATCGTCCCGTTCTCGAGACCGTCCGACGAGATCACGGCGCTTCCGATGTCGAAGCCGTCACCGGTCCGGGCGGACCCGGGGGCGACGCGCGCCCTCGTGCCAGCCGAACCAGATGCCACGGGCGTCGCCCCCGTGTGCGCCGGACACCAGGACGGCGGGCACGACCGCGGGGCACGACGAGACGGCGTCGAGGTCGTCGGGCCTCCCCGAGCACCGTGTGGACGGCCTCGATGACGAGCGGTCGATGGTCGCGCACCATCTCGTAACTGGCTCGAAGGGCGGTCCGACCCTGGATCGTGATGGCCAGGTCCTTCAGCCGATCTGCATCGAACATGTCGCCGTGCCAGCTCCGGCCGTCGAGTTCGAGGGCGACGACACCGTCGACGACGACGTCGATGCGACGACGATCCCCCGGGCCGACCCGGGTCTGCGACTCGACCCGGTGTCCCAGACAGACGAAGGTCACCCGCATGACGCTCTCGAGGAAGCTCTCGCTCCGGGCGTCGGCCCAGTCGACGATGCCCCTCACGTCGGCCGGTGCCCCTGCGAAGGCCTCGTGCAGTCCGACGACCGAGAAATGACTGATGGACAGCGCCCAGTCCAGCAGGGCGACAGCCTCGTCGAGAGGTGCGGCCACGACGGCGTCCACCAGAGCGGTTCGAAGGGGTACGGCCCAGGCCGCCCGGTGTGCGTCGTCCACCGCGTGTTCGTCCTCGTCCGGGTGACGGGACGCCGTTCCGGCTGACGGTCGAGGGGGCACCCGCCCGTCGGCACGCCACCGGACCGCCGCGCCACGCCGTGGCCGGAGTCGTGACGCCCCAGGGGGCACCACGACGCTGAGGGTGGGAGCGGCCGTCCACATCCACGCTCCGAGCAGGGCCGAGAGCGACGCCCCGGTCAACCTGCCCCCGATGCGCACGGCCTCGTACCTCGCGTCACCCGGCGGGAAGGTCGTGTACCAGCCTCGACGGGCCCGATGCACGTGCCCGAAGCGCACGGCTGCGGTGAGCATCCGGTCGGTGGCTCCTAGAACGACGAGATCCCGCTTGTGGAGGACGCCGCCGGCATTCCTGACGTGGTTCGCGGTCTGCTGCATGCCGACAGGGTGACGCGACCAGCGCCTCCTCAGCGGTGCGTGAGAGCTCGCCGGTGGAAAAGGACGGCTTCGAGCGAGCTGGGGCCGGCGCGTTCCGCACTCCGGCTCGACGGCTCACCGGCACCCACCAAGCGGGAGTGCCCGTGCCTGTGCCCGCGCCGCGCCCGCACACCCTCGCCGCGTCCGCGTCCGCGTCGCGACCGAGGCCCTGCGCACGTCGGCAGCCCGGCCCGCACGGCTCCGCCCTGCCCGGCCCCGCCCTGCCCGGCCCCGCCCTGCTCGGCCCGCCCCGCCCTGCTCGGCCACGCCCCACGTCCCACGTCCCACGCCGTCAACGGCCCCACCCCCACACGCACTGGCAAGTCAGGAGAATGACACGCGCGGACGGTCATCCGCACTCGAACCTCGTCGACATGCTGAGTTGCCGACCCGGTAGGCGGTGGCCGGGCGACGCGCGGATCGCACCGCGCCGGGTGCCCGTCGCGGACGGCAGAGCACGACGCGACGCCGAGCACCGCGGGCAACTCAGGAGAACGACGACCAGGTGCGGCACCGGTCGCCGTCAGCGCGCCGATCTCCTGAGTTGCCGAGGCCGCGCGCGGCTCGACACCGCTCGGCCCGCTCACGCCGAGCGCACCCGGCACCGTCCGAGCGGGCAGGAGGCGCGGGTCGGGTGACCAGCGCCTCCTGCCACCCCTGTCACATCAGGTCGTTCGACTCGAGCATCTCGGTGACGAGGGCGGCGATCGCGGACCGCTCGGAGCGGGTCAGCGTCACGTGACCGAACAGCGGGTGGCCCTTGAGCGTCTCGATGACCGAGGAGACCCCGTCGTGCCGGCCGACGCGCAGGTTGTCGCGCTGCGCCACGTCGTGGGTCAGCACCACCCGCGAGTTCTGGCCGATGCGACTGAGCACGGTCAAGAGCACGTTGCGCTCGAGGGACTGGGCCTCGTCGACGATCACGAACGCGTCGTGCAGCGATCGTCCCCGGATGTGCGTCAGGGGCAGCACCTCGAGGATGCCCCGCTCGACCACCTCGTCGAGGACGTTCTGGGACACGATCGCGCCGAGCGTGTCGAAGACGGCCTGCGCCCAGGGGTTCATCTTCTCGCCGGCATCGCCCGGGAGGAACCCCAGGTCTTGGCCGCCCACCGCGTAGAGCGGGCGGAAGACCATGATCTTCTTGTGCTGTTGCTTCTCGAGCACGGCCTCGAGGCCGGCGCAGAGCGCGAGGGCCGACTTGCCCGTGCCGGCGCTGCCGCCCAGCGACACGATGCCCACCTCGGGGTCGAGCAGCAGGTCGATCGCCAGGCGCTGCTCGGCCGAGCGACCGTGCAGCCCGAAGACGTCGCGATCACCCCGGACGAGACGTGCCTCGCCGCGGGCGAACACCCGCCCCAGTGCCGAGCCACGATCCGAGTGCACGACCACCCCGGTGTTCACGGGGACGTCCGCGAGCGAACGAGCGGAGATCTTCTCGGACTCGTAGAACGATGCCATCTGCTCGCTCGAGACGTCGATCGAGGCCTGCCCGGTGTACCCGCTGTCGACGACCTGCTCGGCCCGGTACTCTTCGGCGGCCAGTCCGATGGAAGCGGCCTTCACCCGCAGGGGCAGGTCTTTCGACACCACCGTGACGGCCAGCCCATCGGCGGCGAGGTTCGACGCGACGGCGAGGATGCGCGAATCGGCGTCGTTCAGTTGCAGGCCCGACGGCAGGACCGACATGTTCGAGTGGTTCAGCTCGACTCGCAGCGAACCCCCGTCGCCCACGGCCACCGGGAAGTCGAGACGGTCGTGCTTCAGGCGGAGATCGTCGAGCAGACGCAGGGCCTGACGGGCGAAGTAGCCCAACTCGGGGTCGTGACGTTTGCCCTCGAGTTCGCTGACGACGACGACGGGCAGCACCACGTCGTGTTCGGCGAAGCGGAAGAGCGCCTGCGGATCGGACAGCAGCACCGAGGTGTCGAGCACGTAGGTGCGCTGGGCGACCGCCTGGTCACCCCCCGTGGCTGATGCGGTGTTGCGTTCGGTTGAGGTGATGTTCGACGCGGTCACGACCACTCCGTCCTCGGGCGGCTGGGCACCCGGGTACCTTCGGCAGAGACGGCCGCGGAGCAGTTGCGAGGCGAACTTTCGTGGCCGTCTCGATCGGGCTCCTTGCCCGATGTGACGAACCTACGACGCGCCTCCGACATCCGCATCACCGACGCGGCCGTGTCGTGTGACGATCAGGTGAACGACCCTCATGGGCTGGTCGAGGGTCTGGGGTCGAAGGTCGAGGGCGCGGGTCGCCCCCGCCCACCGGATCCGCCCTAGTAGAAGACGCTCGTGCCGAACGAGGTGAACGCGCCCCGCAGCATCTCGAACGAGTCGTCGCCCGTGGACACGTGCACGCTCAACCGCACGGTCGTGTCGCGGACGGTCGCCGTGACCCCGTGGTTGATCAGTGCGGCCGTCAGCGTCGTCATCTGGTCGAGGGCGGGCTCGAGCACGACGATGCCGGCGCGTTCCGCCTCGTCGCGGGGTGAGACCACCGGCACGGCGAACTCGTCGGCGAGGTCGATCACCCGGGTGGCCCGCTCGGCCACGGCTCGCGAGACGGCGGCTACGCCCACGTCGGCGAGGTCCTCGAGGGCCGTGGCGAACCGCGCCTGGGCGATGGGGTCGGGATGCGTCAGCTGGAACGCTGCGGCCCCCGGCCGGGTCGGCTGCCGCTCGTGGTACGAGCCGCCGAGGGTCAGGTCGCTGCCGGCGACACCGCTGAACACCGGGGTCAGAGCCGACAGAGCCCGATCGCTCAAGGCCAGGAAGCCCGTCCCCCACCCGGCCCGGACCCACTTCTGGCCGCCCGACGCGACGACGTCGGCCACGGCGTAGGGCGCGTCGACCACGCCGAATCCCTGGATCGCGTCGACGATCAGCAACCGGTCGCCGATCACCTGGCGGATGCCCTCGAGATCCACCAGATACCCCGTGCGGTAGTCCACCAGGCTGACGGCGACGGCGGTGACCGAGTCGGTCAGGTGGCGCTGCACCACGGCCGGCGTCACGACGTCGTGGTCGAGGTCCATCCAGACCGGCTCGAGCACGCGCAGCGCCTCCGCCGAACGGGTCGCCGCGACGGGCATGCTCGGGTAGTCCCGGGGCGACATCAGGACCTGCCCGGTCAGACCGAACAGGGTGTGCGTGAGTCCCGCGCTCGTGTTCGGCTGGAAGACGACGTGGTCGGGGGCGAAGCCGACGAGTGACGAGATCGCCCGCCCGACGCGCCCCGCCTGCTCGGTCAGGGCGATCTCGGACCCGAAGCGGGCCCGGGCCTGCACCTCGACGAGCGAGCGCTGCTCCTCGGCGACGGAGGTCGAGATGGGCCCCCACTTCGCGAAGTCGAAGTATCCGGGTTCGTCGGTGAACCCCGAGGCAAGGTCGTCGATGGTCTTCACGGTGTTCTCCTAGGCGGCGGTGACTGGTCCACCGTAGTGCCGTCCGTGATCCGCCGACCCGCGCCTCCTCGTCCCGTCGTCGGCGCGAGTGCGTGCGCGGCCGTCGCGCTGGCCGTCGGCAACTCAGGAGAACGGCACACCCACGCCCCGTCAGGAGGCGCGGCGCAGCCGAACTCCGGAGTTGCCGACACCAGCGCCGTCACCGATGCAGCAGGCGCGCCTGTGTCAGCTGCCGTAGCGGCGGTGCCGGAGGGCGAAGTCGCGCACGGCCCGCAGGAAGTCGACCTCGCGCAGGTCGGGGTAGAAGGCCTCGACGAAGTAGAACTCGCTGTGGGCGCTCTGCCAGAGCATGAAGTCGCTCAACCGTTGCTCGCCCGACGTGCGGATCACCAGGTCGGGGTCGGGTTGGCCGCCGGTGTAGAGGTGGTCGGCGATGAGCTCGGGGGTGAGCACCGCGGCCAGGGCGTCGAGCGTGCCCCCCGCGGCGTCGTGCGCCCGCACGATGCTGCGCATGGCGTCGGCGATCTCACGCCGCCCGCCGTAGCCGACGGCCAGGTTCACGTGGAGACCCGTCTTGTCGGCGGTTCGGGCCTGGGCCTCGCGGAGGGCCGAGCAGAGCGAAGGAGGCAGGTCGTCGGTCGCGCCGACGTGTTGCACGCGCCAGTCCCGCTGGCGCGAGAGCTCGTCGGCGACGTCGCCGATGATGCCGAAGAGCTCGGTCAACTCGTCGGACTGGCGGTTGCCGAGGTTGTCGGCCGACAGGAGGTAGAGCGTGACCACCTTGATGCCGAGGTCGTCGCACCAGGTGAGGAACTCGCTGATCTTCGCCGCACCTGCGCGGTGTCCGTGGGCGGCCGTCTCGAGCATGCGTTGCTTGGCCCATCGCCGGTTGCCGTCGACGATCATCGCGACGTGGTGCGGCAGCTCTTGACCGTCGAGGCTGCGGCGGATGCGGTTCTGGTAGAGGCCGTACAGGACTCCCCTGGCGAGGGGAGAAGGACGGCGCTTTTTCACAGGGCTACGGTAGCCCACGGCGGGCCCTCCACAGAGCCGACGATTCTCAGCCCGCCGCCTCGGACGCTCCCCTAGGCTCGGCCCCATGAGCAGCCACACCGACGGAGATCGCGCGGGTCTCCAGGCCGACGAGGCCGACATCCCCAACCTGCCGTTGCTCGACGACGCCCTCGCCTACCCCTCGATCGAGCGCAAGCCGAGCTGGCGTGGCTGGATCCACGCGGCCACGTTCCCGGTCGCGATCGCGACGGGCATCGTCCTCGTCGTCCTCGCGCAGGGTGTGGCGGCGACCTGGGCCTGCGCCGTCTTCATGACGACGTCGCTCCTGCTCTTCGGGATCTCGGCGACCTACCACCGCTTCCCGTGGAGCCCGAACGCCAAACGCTTCCTCAAGCGCCTCGACCACGCCAACATCTTCCTGTTGATCGCCGGCACCTACACGCCCATCGCCGTCATCGCCCTGCCACCGTCGAAGGGCGTCACCCTGCTCGTGCTCGTCTGGACGGGCGCCGTGCTCGGCATTCTCTTCCGGGTG
Organism: Frigoribacterium sp. AP1; assembly: GCF_056680555.1. Lineage (NCBI taxonomy): Bacteria > Bacillati > Actinomycetota > Actinomycetes > Micrococcales > Microbacteriaceae > Frigoribacterium > Frigoribacterium sp. AP1. The sequence continues at coordinate 2,237,901 of NZ_CM155288.1, read as the reverse complement.
TTCTTCTTGAACGCGCCGCGGTGGTTGTACGTGCCGCTCTACGTCCTTCTGGGCGTCGGCGCGTTGGGCTTCATCGTCGACCTGCTCGACGCCAACGTCGCGATGATGGTGCTCGTGCTGGTCGGCGGTGCCCTCTACATCGCGGGCGCCGTGTTCTACGGCATCAAGAAGCCGAACCCCGTACCGGGGCACTTCGGATTCCACGAGCTCTTCCACACCATGACGGTGCTGGCGTACCTCTGCCACTGGACGGGCATCCTGCTGGTCGCCCTGGACCCGCCGACCTTCTAGGGCGAGGTCACCGAGCCGAGGAGGCGCGGGTCGCCGCCCCGGCACCGGTCGCGTGGGTCACGAGTCGCCCTCGCGCCTCCTGCGGTCGTCGTCGTCGAGGTCGCCCTCGACGGGGCGAGCCCGCCGGTCGGCGTCTCCGGGCAGTTCTTCGTCGTCGAGCGCGGCAGCCGCCAGGGTCGCCTCGTCGCGCTCGGCCTGGATGCGCTCACGCACCTCGCCGCGGTAGCGGGTACGGCGGACCCGCCGGGTCATGTCGACGACGATCAGCACCGTCGCGATCGCGACGAACGCGATGGCGACGAAACCCCAGACGCCGGGCGTGACCGCCTCGTCGGGGATGGTCGACGGAGGCAGGGTCGGGTCGGGTGTCTGCGGCTGGGCGAGAAGACGGGTCGTGACCGTGAGCACCGAGTCGGAGAGCGCGCTCATCGCTGCACCCCGACGAGGCCGGTCTCGGGGTCGACGACGCCTGCGAACAGGTCGTCCTCGGGCAGGTCGGACTCGACGTTCGACTCGACGAGCTGGAAGTCCTCGGTGGGCCAAGCGGCGACCTGCAGGTCGTGAGGCCAGAAGAAGAACGCACTGTCGAGCGGCACCTGGCTGGCGTGCGACCGGAGGGCGGCGTCGCGCACGGGGAAGAAGTCGGAGACCGGCACGCGGGTCGTGGCCAGGTCGGGACGATCGCTGAAGCGGGCCAGCATCTCGGTCAGCGACTCGATGAGGGGCGACTCTGGGTCGCTCTCGCGCAGGTGCGTGATCATCGCACCGATGCGCCCGGCACTGAACATGCGGTCGTAGTAGACCTTGTCGATCTGCCAGGCGTCACCGGTGGCCGGGTAGCGCTCGGGGTCGGAGGCGTCACGGTAGGCGGCCATCGAGATCTCGTGCGTGCGGATGTGGTCGGGGTGCGGGTAGCCGCCGTTCTCGTCGTAGGTCACCAGCACCTGGGGCTTGAACCGGCGGATGATCGCGACGAGGGGCTCGGCGCTGATCTCGAGCGGGATGGTCGAGAACGAGTTCACCGCGACCGACTCGCCCTCGGCCGGAAGGCCCGAGTCGGCGTAGCCGAGCCACAGGTGGTCGATGCCCATGGCCGCCTGCGCGGCCGCCATCTCGTGCACGCGCAGGCCCGCGATGTCTCGTTCGGCGTGGGCGCGGGCCTCGAGCTGCTCGTTGAGGATCGACCCCTGCTCGCCGCCGGTGCAGCTGACGACCAGGACGTCGACGCCCAAGCTGCGGTAGTAGGCGTAGGTCGCCGAGCCCTTGCTGGACTCGTCGTCGGGGTGGGCGTGGACCGCCAGCAGGCGCAGGGTCAATTCTTCCTCGCAATGTATGTCGGGCAGACGTTGCTACCCTGAGGACAGCTTAATCGGACGGAGATCCGCGTGACGTCCACGCCCCGTGTCACCTCGCCCTCGTCGCGCCTCGACGCCCGGTACGGGCGTTCCCCGCGGGGTCGACGCCGCCGCCTGGTCGTGGGGCTCTCGGTGGCCGTCGCCTTCGTCGTGGTCTTCGCGGCCTGGGTCGTGTTCGCCGCGTTCGACGGCACCTCGTCCCAGCTCGAATCCGCCGACGTGGGTTACCAGGTGACCTCGGACCGGGCCGTCGAGGTTCAGTACACCGTCACCGCGGACACGGGCGAGGCGGTCGACTGTGCGGTCGAGGCCCAGAACAGCGGCTTCGCGGTCGTCGGCTGGAAGATCGTGCACCTGCCCGCCTCCGAGCAGCGCTCGGTGACCTACACGACCTCGCTGGCGACGTCGGAGCGGGCGGTCACGGGCTTGATCTACCGGTGCTGGCTTCCCTAGACTGCTCAGAATCGCACGACGAGACCGGCCACTCGGCCGGTCTCCTTTTTTCGGTGGGCGACCTCGCCCCGGCTCCCGGCACCGCGCCTCCTCGGCTCGATTCGCCCGACCGGGTTCGGCCGCCGCACGAAACGGAGACACCATGAGCACTGACAACGAGACCACCTGGCTCACGACGGACGCCCGCGACCGTCTGCAGGCCGAGCTCGACACCCTCAGCGGCGAGGGACGTCGTGAGATCGCGTCGCGCATCGAGGCCGCCCGCGAAGAAGGCGACCTGAAGGAGAACGGCGGCTACCACGCCGCGAAGGACGAGCAGGGCAAGATGGAGGCACGCATCCGCACGCTGATCAACCTGCTGAAGCACGCGACGGTGGGCGACTCGACGGCCGCCGACGGCATCGTCGGGCCGGGCACCGTCGTCACGGCCACGATCGCCGGCGACGAGAGCACGTTCCTGCTCGGCAACCGCGAGATCATCGCCGCCGGCAGCGACCTGTCGGTCTACAGCGAGACCAGCCCGCTCGGGCAGGCCATCAACGGCCTCAAGGTCGGCACGACGACCAGCTACACCGCCCCGAACGGCAAGGAGATCTCGGTCTCGATCACGAACGTCGAGACCTACCAGCCGTAGGTCGCCCGATTCGAAGGCCCCCGCTCGATCGGAGCGGGGGCCTTCGTCGTCCCGGGCCCGTGGCGAGGACTGCCGTCGCGGATGTCGGCAACTCCGGAGGACGACGTGCGGAACACCCGTCCCGCGCCCGCGGGGCGTCGTTCTCCTGAGTTGCCGACAGGGACACGAGCCCGCTATGAGGCCTGCGTCGCGTCATGAGGCGCGGGTCGCGCAGGAGGCACGGGTCGCGTCAGGGAGAGGCGGCTCAGAAGTCGACGTTGGGCTCGTACCCGGCGTCGCGAAGCCGCTGCAGCACCTCTTCGACATGGTCGGGGCCGCGCGTCTCGACGCTGAGTTCGAGCTCGACCTCGCTGATCTGGAGACCGCGACCGTGACGGGTGTGCAGCACCTCGACCACGTTGGCGTTGGCGTCGGACAGCACCTCGCTCACCCGGGTCAGCTGGCCGGGACGGTCGGGCATGCCGATGCGCAGCTTGACGTAACGGGCGGCGGCCGCGAGGCCTCGACCGATCACGCGCTCCATCATGAGCGGGTCGATGTTGCCGCCGCTGAGGATCACCACGGTCGTGCCGAGGTCGCGCACCTGCTCGGTGAGGATGGCTGCGATGCCCACGGCACCCGCGGCTTCGACGACGAGCTTCGCGCGCTCGAGCAGCACGAGCATCGCCCGGGCCGTGTCGTCGTCGCTGACCGTGACGATCTCGTCGACCGTGTCGCGGATGATCTCGAAGTTGAGCACCCCGGGCTTCGCGACGGCGATGCCGTCCGCGATCGTGGGCTGGGCGTCGATGTCGGTCCGCACGCCGAGCTTCATCGAGACGGCGTAGGGGGCGGCGTTGGCCGCCTGCACGCCGATGATCCGGACGTCACGCCCGGTGAGTGCCGCGCTCTGCTTCAAGGCGCTCGCCACGCCGGCCGCCAACCCGCCCCCGCCGACGGGCACGATCACGGTGTCGACGTCGGGCACCTGCTCGAGGATCTCGAGCCCCAGGGTGCCCTGGCCGGCGACGACGTCGGCATGGTCGAACGGTGGGATGAACACGGCGCCGGTCGTGTCGGAGAACTCTTGAGCGGCTCGGAGCGACTGCTCGACCGTGTGCCCCCGGAGGACGACGTCGGCCCCGTAGTGCCGGGTCGCCTGCAGCTTGGGCAGGGCCACGCCCACGGGCATGAAGATCGTGGCCGCGATGCCGAGCTCGCGGGCGGCCAGGGCGACACCCTGAGCGTGGTTGCCGGCCGAGGCTGCGACGACCCCGCGTGCCTTCTCGTCGTCGGTCAACTGGGTCAAGCGGTTGTAGGCGCCTCGGATCTTGTACGACCCGGTGCGCTGCAGGTTCTCGCACTTCAGGTGCACCCGCGAACCGAGGACGTCGGCGAGGTACTGCGAGGTCTCCATCGGGGTGACGCGGACGACCTGCGAGACGCGATCTCGTGCCTCCTCGATCTGGACGAGGGTGGGACCGGCCAGGGTGCGTTCAGACATCGGTGAGGCCTCCGGGCTGCGTGACGTCGTGTTCGACGGGTCGTGGCTGTTCTCGCCACGTGCCCCTCGCGACGTAGGTGATCATGACGTTCAGCACGGCCACGAACGGGACCGCGAAGAGGGCGCCGGGAATCCCGGCGACCAGGGTGCCGGCCGCGACGGCGAAGACGACGGCCAACGGGTGCACCTTGACGGCGCTGCCCATGACGAAGGGTTGCAGCAGGTGCCCCTCGATCTGCTGCACGAGGATGACCACGGCGAGCATGAGCAGGGCCACGACCCAGCCGTTGTAGACGAGCGCGACGACGACGGCGACCGCCCCGGTCGCGACGGCACCCACGACGGGCACGAACGAGCCGAGGAACACCGCGATCGCGATCGGCGCCACCAGGGGCAAGCCGAGGAAGAACGCCCCCAGACCGATGCCCACGGCGTCGACGAAGGCGACGAAGATCTGCACCTTGACGAAGTTCGTCAGCGTGAGCCACCCGGCACGCCCCGCCCCGTCGATCGCCGGACGCGAGACCCGGGGGAAGAGCCGGACGACCCATCGCCAGATCTCGGCCCCGCCGATGAGCAGGAAGATCGTCGCGAAGAGCCCGAGCACGAGCCCCGCACCCACGTGCCCCGCCGTCGACCCGACCGAGAGGGCACCCCGCACGAGCGGCTGGCTGTCTTGCTGGATCGCCGCGACGGCGTCGGACACGTACCCGTTGATCTGCGCCTCGGTCAGGTGCAACGGCGAGGTGAGCAGGAAGTCCTTGAGGTCGCCGTACGAGGCGACCGACCGATCACGCAACGAGGGCCAGCCGTCGACGATCTGGAGCACGACGAGCAGCAGGAGGCCGGAGACCGAGACGAAGAACCCGACCAGGACCGACACGACCGCCAGCCACTTGGGCCAGCCGTGCCGCTGCAACCACCCCGACAGCGGTACGAGCAGGGCGGAGATCAGCAGAGCCACCAGGAAGGGGATGACGATGACCCGCAGCTGGGTGACCAGCCAGACGAGGACGCCGGCCACCGCCACGAGCAGCAGGATGCGCCACGACCAGGCCCCGGCGATGACCATGCCCCGGGGCACGGACGGGTCGGCGACGGTGCCGGGCGTGCATCCGCCCACCGCGTCGCCCTGCGTCTCGTCGCCGCGCGTGGGGCGGTTCCGCCAGATCATCGCGTCAGTTTATGGCCCCGCGAGGCCGGTCATCCACCCGTCCACATGCCGTCGGCGGCATGTGCCGTCCGGGACGAGACGACACGGGGAGGCGCGGCGCCTGTCGGTGGCCGTCGCTACAGTCGTCCGCGTGCCCCGTCAGCAGCTCTCCCCCACCCAGGCCCGACGCGTGGCCTTGGCGGCCCAGGGCTTCGGCGGCAACGTCGACGGCCCCGTGCGCCCGGGGACGCGTCAGCTGAACGGCCTCGTCGACCGCCTCGGCCTGCTGCAGATCGATTCGGTGAACGTGTTCGAGCGTAGTCATTACCTGCCCGCGTTCGCCCGCCTCGGCTCCTACGACCGGGCGACCCTCGACCGCCTCACCTTCGCTCCCCGTGGACGGTACGTCGAGTACTGGGCCCACGAGGCGGCCATCGTCCCGGTCACCACATGGCCCTTGCTGCGGTGGCGGATGCGCGACTACGAGGTCAAGTGGCGGGGCGACGCCTCGTCGTGGTTGTCGACGAGCCCTCGGATGGAGCGCTGGCTGCTCGACGAGATCCGTGACAAGGGCCCGCTGCCCGCCAGCCTGGTCGAGGCCGACGCCGCCGTCTTCCCGCAGCCCGACCGGACGGGCCCGTGGTGGGGGTGGGGGGACGTCAAACGCGGCCTCGAGTCGTTGTTCCGCACCGGCGCCCTGGTCAGCGCCGGGCGTCGGCGGTTCGAGCGCGTCTACGCCCTGCCCGAACAGGTGCTCCCGGCCGAGGTGCTGGCCGTGGACGTCGACCGCCACGAGGCCCACCGCCGCCTCGTCGCCCACGCAGCCCGCGCCTCCGGGGTGGCGACTGCCTCCGACCTCGCCGACTACTTCCGGCTCAAGGCCGCGGACGTCGCGCCTGCCCTGCGCGAACTGCACGACGAAGGAGTCGTCGAGCCCGTGGTCGTGCCGGGCTGGGGTGCGACCGCGTGGCTGCATCGAGACGCCCGCGTACCCCGCCGACTCGAGGCCGACGCCGTGCTGTCACCGTTCGACCCCGTGGTGTGGCACCGGCCCCGTGCCGAACGGCTCTTCGACTTCCACTACCGGATCGAGATCTACACCCCCCGCGAGAAGCGAGTGCACGGCTACTACGTGCTGCCCGTCCTGCAGGACGACCAGCTCGTGGGGCGGGTCGACCTGAAGAGCGATCGTCAGGCGGGCGTCCTGCGCCTGCAGTCGGCATGGCGCGAGCGCGACCTCCCGATCGACGTCGAACGGCTCGCGACGACGCTGCGCCGAGCGGCGGCCTGGCAAGGCTTGGACCGGGTCGAGGTCGCCGACAGAGGGGACCTGGCAGGTGCGCTCCGAGCGACCCTGGCGGGCCGTGCCGATTCCGACGCCGACGTGGCGGTCGGCCACCTCGACTAGAAGGTGCCGGCGTTCTGCCGCAACCGCTGGATGCGGTCGGCGAGCGGTGGGTGGGTGCTGAAGAGCCGGTCCATCACGCCGGGCTTCATCGGATCGCTGATCCAGAGGTGCGACATCGAGGTGTTCTGCTGCTGCATGGGCCGACCGTGGGCACCAAGCTTCTCGAGGGCTCGGGCGAGACCCTCGGGGTACCGCGTCGTCAACGCCCCGGTGGCGTCGGCCAGGTACTCGCGCTGACGCGAGACGGCTGCCTGGACGCCTGCCGCGGCGAGCGGGGCGATGATCATGGCCACCAGACCGAGCACGAGGAAGACGGGGTTCCCGCCGCCACCGCCGTTGTTGTTGGAGTTGCGGTTCCCCCCGGACAACGCGCTGAAGAACGACATGCGCAACAGGATGTCGGCGAGGAAACCCACGGCCACGACGAGGCCGAACACCATGGTCGACACCCGGATGTCGTAGTTCTTGACATGGCCGAGCTCGTGAGCCATGACACCCTGCAGCTCGGCGTCGTCCATGATCTCGAGCAAGCCCGTCGTGGCGGCGACGACCGCGTGGTCGGGGTCGCGTCCCGTGGCGAAGGCGTTGGGGGCCGGATCGACCACCACGTAGACCTTGGGCATCGGCATGCCCATCGTGATGCTGAGGTTCTCGACCGTGCGGTACAGGCGCGGAGCCGTCACGCCGTCGACCTGCTGGGCGTTGCTCATCGAGAGCGCCTGCCCGCTGGCGGCGAAGTACTGGATCAGCGCGTAGACCGCGGCACCGCCGAGCACGAGGAAGCCGATCGACCCGTTGTTCCAGATGGCGCTCGCGGCGAACCCCAGCGCTCCGACGATCACGAGGAAGATCAGGACGATGAAGACGGTGTTGCGCTTGTTGCGCGAGATCGCGGAGTACATGGTGTCGAGAGCGACTCGGCCTGCGTCAGAACTGGACGCGCGGCGGCTCGGCGATCGCCGACGGTTCGGAGACCTCGAAGAAGTCCCGCTCGCTGAAGCCGAGGCGCTTCGCGAAGAGCGAGTTGGGGAAGACCCGGTTCTTGGTGTTGAACTCACGCACGCCGCCGTTGTAGAAGCGGCGGGCGGCCTGGATCTTGTCCTCGGTGTCGACCAGCTCGGACTGCAACTGGAGGAAGTTCTGGCTCGCCTGGAGCTGTGGGTAGGCCTCGGCCACGGCGAAGATGCTCTTCAGGGCGGTCTGCATGTGCCCCTCGGCAGCCGAGGCTTCGGCCGGTGTGCCGGCCCCGATGGTCTCGGCACGCGCCGCCGTGACGTTCTGGAACACCGACGACTCGTGCGAGGCGTATCCCTTGACCGCCTCGATGATGTTGGGGATCAGGTCGGCCCGGCGTTTGAGCTGGATCGTGATGTCGCTCCACGCCTCGTCGACGCGCACCTTGAGGGTCACCAACGAGTTGTAGGTGGCCCAGAGGTAGATGCCGATGATGACCGCGAGCAGGACGATGATGCCTGCTGCTACCAGGATGCCGATCGTGGCCGGTTGCATGACGTGTCACTCCTAGGTGGTGGACCGATGACGGCGGGCGCCGGATGGTCGCCCGCGACCTGGGTCGGGTCGTCGGGAGCCCGTTGGACACTATAAATGCGCTGCATGTGGGCTCCCTGCCCGTCGAGAGATCTCGGAGCAGACTCCCGACGAGCGCTCGTCCGGCCATCTCCCCCGCGCAACGGATTGACTTGTACCCCGAGAACGTGCTGAATGGGTGACAGTGTTCGAGTCGCCGACCCTGCATCCGACGCGTCCGTCGACTTCCGTCGACGGACGGCTCCTGGTCGTGCCGCGACGCGGGCGGCGCATCGTGTCGACCCTCGCGGCGGTCGCGCTCGGTCTCGCGCTCGCCCTGTCGGTCGGTGTCGGCGCCCACGCCGCGGGCAGCCCTTCGGGCACGCCCACACCCGTCCCGTCGACCGGCCAGCCCGGTCCCGATCCGGTCGCACCGACCATCCGCGACGTCGGCGACCACGACGTGAACGCCGTCGTGGTCGGCGGCACGGGCACGTCCGGGGCCACCGTGAGGGTGCTCGACCCCCGCGTCCCCAGTCGGGCCCTCTGCGAGGTCTCCCTGCCCACCGGAGGCACGACCAGCGTTCCCTGGTCGTGCTCGGTGACACTCGAGGACGGCGCCGACCAGACCCTCACGGTCCGCGACGTCACGAACTCGGCCGTGGTCGGCGACGCGATCAGCGCTCCGTTCTCGGTGCTCGGCCCGCCGACGGTCCAGGGCGGACCCGCCATCGGCGGCAAGGTCACGGGCACCGCCTTCGCGGGTGCGCGCGTGACCGTCGACGGAGGCGCGGCGCCGGTCTCGGCGACGGCCGACGCCTCCGGGGCATGGTCGGCCGTGCTCCCCTCCACGACCTGGCCGACCGGCAGGTACACGGTCACGGCGTCACAGTCCTCGGGCTCCGTTCCCGCCGTGCCCCGGTCGGCGACCTCGACCGGCGTGACCGTCACGATCGACCGCGACGCGCCCGCCGCACCCGTCGTCACCGCGCCCCGCGCCGGCGAACGAGTGACCACGCAGCCGCTCACGTTCTCGGGAACGGGAGAAGACGGTGCGACCGTGACCGCCTACGTCGACAGCACCCCCGTCTGCCAGGCCACGGTCGCCGGTGAATCGTGGCGCTGCACGTCGTCCGACGCGGCGCTCCCCGACGGGGAGCACGGGGTCCAGGCCGCGCAGATCGACGCGGCGGTGAACGTCGGGCCGCCCAGCGCGGGCATCTCGATCACGGTGGCGTCGTCGACCGCGCGACCCGCGCCTCCTTCGTCCTCGGCCGCCCCGGCACCGACACCGGGGCCCGGTGCGTCGGGTGGTCCGGCCGGCCCGACCGAGCCGTCTCCCGGGACGCCCGGGGGGCCGGTTCCCGGAGACGGCTCCGGCGGCACCTCGGGCGACGACGGCGGGGGCCTGCCCGAGGCGACCACGCCGACGACCGGCTCCTGGGCGGCGGCGACGACCTTCGGCCGCGACCTGCCCTCCCTCGGCCAGACGATGACCGGCACGGGATGGCTGCTCGCCCTGGGCCTCGCGGCAGCGTTCGTCCTGCTCGTCGTCGCGCCGGCACGCCTGCTGGCGACGGCGCTGCGAGGTCGGCTGGCGCCTCGTGGCCTGCGGCTCACGGGCCGGAACCGTCGCCGGGAACTCCCCACCTCTTTCTCGACCGCCACGCTCGACCCCCGCCTCGCCGCCGGGCTGACCGTCGCCGCCGGGGCCGCCGTGGTCGGTCTGGCAGCCGGCCTCGACGACGAGGTCCGCTACGCGCGTCTGTTCGCCGGGATCGTGATCGGGGTCGCCCTGATCAACCTGCTCGCCGTCGTCGTCCCCACCCGGCTGATGGGGCGCTCCCGGGAGCGCGAGGCGCGCGTCCGCATGTCACCGCGCCTCCTTCTCGTCGCCGTCGTCGCGTGTGCGATCACACGGCTGCTCGGCCTCGACCCGCCCCTCGTGCTCGGGGTGGTGCTCGTCGGCAGCCTCGCCGCGGCGCCCCGGTCGGTGGCGCCCCTGTCCTGTGCGCGCCACGGCCGGACCGACGCGGTGGACGATCGCGAGGCCGGGCTGCTGGCGCTCGTCCAGGTCGTCGCCCTGGTGGCCGTGTCGGCCGTGGCCTGGGCCATCCACGGGGCCCTGCCCGCCACCGGAGGGTTCGTCATCGAGCTGGCCCTCGAGACGAGCGCGACGGTCTGCCTGACCGGGCTCGGGTCACTCGTGCTCGCACTCGTGCCGGTGGGCTCGCTACCGGGTCGTCGGATCTGGGCCTGGTCTCGCTCGCTGCACGTGGGGCTCACCGTGGTCGGCGTGGCCGCAGCGGCCGCCGTGCTGACAGGCGGGCCTTCGTCGTTCCCGGTCGGAGGGGCGGTCGTGGCTGCCGCCGTGACGGCAGGCCTCTGCGTCGCGGTCTGGCTCTGGACGTCGTTCGTCGAGGTCAGCACCGACGACGCCTGACCCGGCGCGCGCCCCTGCCGTCGGCCGCGCCGACTGCGGACCCGCCTGGCCGCCAGCCCGGTGACGACGGTCCCGCCGACTGCGGTCCGGCGTCCCGCCGCGCCGCGCAACCTGCGACCCTCGTCGTCGGCAACTCAGGAAATCGACGCACGAACGCGCTCGCCGGGCCCGCGAATGCGCCGATCTGCTGAGTTGCCGACAACGCGCAGGCGGGGCGGGACGAGGCGGGGCGGGGCGGGGCGCGGCGCGGCGCGGCGCGGCGGGGCGGGGCGGAACGCGGCGGGGCGGACGCCGAGGCGGAGTGGCCTCCGGACCAGCCCCCGCCCCCAGACGGCAACTCAGCAGAACGACACCGCAGCGGGCGCTGCGCGCCCCCGAGCACGCCGATCTCCTGAGTTGCCGACGCCCGCGACGGCCCTGGCGAGGCACGGGGCTCGACGGGCCGGGCCGGGCCGGGCCGGCGGTTGGTACGCGGCGGGCGGGCGGGCGACAGGCGCAGCCGCGATCAGGAGGCGCGGGCGAGGTCGACGACACGAGGCTGCGTTCAGCACGTGGTCTCAGGCGCGGGCGGGCCCGTCCGGCGTCGGGGCAGGTGCCCCCGGGCCGACACGGGACAGGTGCACCCGTGCCGGACGGGTGGCAGGTGCCCCCGCAGGGACTCGAACCCTGACTGAAGCGATTTTAAGTCGCCTGCCTCTGCCGATTGGGCTACGGGGGCCCGTACGACCAGCCTACGAGACGCAGACGCCCGCCACGCTGCAGGCAGCGGGCGGGCGTCTCGAACGAGCTCGAGGGTCATTCGGAGGCTGGTGCCCCGTCGGTTGTCGCGGTCTCGCCGGCGGCCGTCTTCTTGGCGGCCGGCTTGCGAGCGGGAGCCTTGCGAGGGGCCTTCGCGGCGGCCTCGCCCCCTTCGGCCGTGCCCTTCTTCGCCGTGCCGTCGTCTTCGACCGGGTTCGCATAGGCGGGTCCGGCCTCGCCGGCGGGTTGGCCGGCACCGACGGATGCCGGAGCGGCCGCCTCGACGGGCGTCTCGACGGCCGGCTTGGGACGCGAGGCGAACTCCTCGAAGGCCGCCCGGGGACGCTCACGGTTGTCGAGCGAGACGATGTCGCGCCCCAACCAGAAGTTGTTCCACCAGCCACCCACGACGCGGAACTTGCGCTCGAACGAGGGCATGGCCATGCCGTGGTACCCACGGTGGGCGGCCCAGGCCGGGAATCCCTTCATGGCGAACTTGCCGCTCTGGAAGACTCCGACGTTCAGACCGAGGCCGGCCACGGCACCGAGGTTCTCGTGCTTGTAGTCGACGAGCCCCTCGCCGCGGAGCGACGCGACGATGTTCTTCGCGAGGCGCTTGCCCATCCGGACGGCGTGCTGGGCGTTCGGTACGCAGAACCCGCCCACGCCCTTCCCGGTGAGGTCGGGGGTGGCGGCGACGTCGCCACAGGCCCAGGCGTCAGGGACGACGGTCTCGCCGTCGACGATGCGCAGGTCGGCCTTGACGGTGATGCGTCCGCGCTGCTCGAGCGGGAAGTCGGTGCCGCGGACCATCGGGTTGGCCATGACGCCGGCCGTCCAGACGATGAGGTCGGACTCGAACGACTCACCGGTGGAGAGTTCGATCTTGCCGCCGACCGCCGACTGCAGCTGCGTGTCGAGGTGGACCGTGGCGGCGCGTTCGGCGAGGTTCTTCAGCACCCAGTGGCTGGTCTCGAGCGAGACCTCGGGCATGATGCGGCCCATGGCCTCGACGAGGTGGAAGTGCGTGTCGTCGATGGTGAGGTCGGGGTAGTTCTTGAGCAGGTCGCTGGCGAAGCTGCGCAGTTCGGCGAAGACCTCGATGCCGGCGAAGCCACCGCCGACGACGACGACCGTGAGCAGTCGGTCGCGCTCGGGACCGGCCGGCAGGTTCGCCGCCTTCTGGAAGTTCGTGAGCACCTTGTCGCGGATCGCGGCGGCCTCTTCGATGGTCTTGAGGCCGATGGCCTCGTCGGCGACGCCCGGGATCGGGAAGGTGCGGGACACGGCACCGGCCGTCATGACGATCTGGTCGTACTGCATCGTCCAGGCGTCGCCCACCTCGGGTGTGATGGTGGCGGTCCTGGAAGCGTGGTCCACGCCGGTGACCTTGGCCGTGACGACGTTCGTCTTCTTGAGGTGGCGTCGGAGGGCGACGACCGCGTGGCGCGGCTCGATCGACCCGGCGGCCACCTCGGGCAGGAACGGCTGGTACGTCATGTAGGGCAGCGGGTCGACGATCGTGACCTCGGCCTCACCCGCGCGCAGCCACTTCTCGAGCTTCCAGGCGGTGTAGAAACCGGCGTAGCCGCCGCCGACGATCAGGATTTTGGGCACGGCGAATGTCTCCTTGAGGTGGGGGTGTCGCAGACGACCTTACCCCGACCGCCGCGCACGCCTGAACTGGCGGACCGCGCCGACGGCGACGAGAACGGCCGCTCCGCCGAAGACCGTGAAGACGATCAAGGGGATGCCCGTGGACCTCATGGTCTCGACGGTGGGCAGCAGGACCGCCAACGGCTGGCCAGGATCGGTCACCGGCGTCGGCACGGGCGCCTCGACGGCCGGGTTCGTCGCCTGCGCCGACGGCGCCGGCACGTCCGCCCGCCGGTGCACGCGGATCCACTCGGCCAGGTCACCCATCGGGTTCTCGGCGACCGTCGGCACCGAGGCGGTGACGGCCGCCGCGGCGTCGACGAGCCCGTAGCCGTACAGGGGGTCGGGCGTCGTGGTGCCCTTCGGGGTGGCCGTCGCCACGACACGGTTGATGACGTCGTCTGCGTCGAGCTCGGGGTGGGCACTGCGCACGAGGGCGACGATGCCCGCGACGAGGGGTGTGGCCCCGCTCGTGCCGCTCCAGCTGTAGTGGACGTCGCCGGGACCGACACCCACCAGGTCTTCGCTGGGGGCGGCCACGCCGATCGTGATGCCCTGACTCGACGCGTCGAAGCTCGCCGTTCCTTGCCGGTCCACCCCGGCGACGGTCAGGACGCCCGGCATCGTCGCCGGCGCACCCACCTCGGTCGTCCCGCTGCCGCGGTTGCCGGCCGCCGCGACGACGACGACGTCGTGCTGCATGGCGTAGAGGAAAGCGTCATCCCAGCTGGTCGGCCAGTCGAGCGTGTTGCGGGTCAGGGACATGTTGATGACGTCCGCCCCGGCGTCGACCGCCCAGCGCACGGCTCGCGCGATCTGGTCGTCGGAGTCCACGGCCGTCGATCCGAAGCCCACCGACACCGAGAGCAGGTCGGCTTCGGGCGCGACACCGATCACGCCGTCGTCGGATCCGGTGCCGCGGCCCGCGACCATCGATCCGACCAGCGTGCCGTGGTTGGGGTCCTCGCCGACCGGCGTCTGGCCGTCGGGCGAGCCGAGCCCCGAGACGTCGGTGCCGCCGACGACGGCGCCCTGGAGTTCACGCACCGACGAGTCGACGCCGGTGTCGATCACGGCCACGGTCGTCCCCGCACCACGTGTCGTCTGCCAGGCCCTCTGGATGCCGTAGTCGGCGAGCCAGTACTCGGCGTCGCGCACCTGATCGGCCGACGCGGCCGATGCCGGCACGACGGCGGCGACCAGGGCCCCCAGCACGATCGCCACCACGAACCCCCCGGATCGGCGCACGCGCGTCAGGCTCCCCCGCCGATCGCGGGCGCGGCGACGGACGGCTCGTCGTCGGCCAGGAAGTCGGGGCACCGGCACACGTCGGGACTCCACGACGCCCGCTCGAGGGCGAGGTCGCCGAACGGGTTGACGCCCGGCCCGGCGGCCAGCGAGTGTCCGACGAGGGCGTGCAGGCACTTGATCCGCTCGGGCATGCCGCCCGCCGTGACGTGGTCGATCTCGTCGACGTGCTCGATGCCCTCGCGGTCGGCCAGGTAGGCCTCGTGCGCGGCCTGGTAGCGGCCTCGCAACTCGGGGTCGGACTCGAGGAGGTCGGTGAACTCGGCCATCACCCCGGTGGCCTCGAGGGTCGACACGGCGGCCGTGGCGCCGGGGTGGCACAGGTAGTAGAGCGTCGGGAAGGGCGTGCCGTCGGTCAGACGCGGTCTCGTCGCCACGACGGTGGGTGCACCGCAGACGCAGCGCGCGGCGATGCCGATCACGTCGCGCGCGGGGCGCCCGAGCTGGGCCGTCACGACACGGACGTCGTGATCGGTCACGGGGTCGAAGGGGGGCGTGGTCACGGCGTGCCACCTGTCTGCTCGGAGGTCGGGGCGGGCACCTGGCTGCCGCTGATGTCGGGCGCGACGAGTTCGGTCGCGGGTTCGTCGCTGAGGCCGGCGTCGAGCACCGAGGCCGTCATGGCCGCCACCCAGTCGACCTGGGGCGTCTGCAACGAGTCGCTGATCGTCGTGCCGGTGCCCGGAGCCGTGCCGGGGGTCTGAGCCGCGTCGTCACCCATCACGAGGTAGCTGTACTCGCCCGGGTAGACGTAGAGCAGGCGGTCACGCGCCTGCGCCTCGATGTAGGCCGGATCACTCCACCGCGCGACGTCCCCTTTCAACTCGTCGACGGACTGCTCTTGCTGCCGGACGTCGTCCTGCAGGGCGGCGATCTGCTGCTGCTGCTGGATCAGGGTGCGCAACGAGGGGGCGAGGATGACGACGAACATGACGAGGATGACCAGCATGAGCACACTGAATCCCGAGAACCGGATGGAGCGCAGCCAATGGCCCGTCGGCGTCTCGCCGGTCGGCAGGGTCACCGGCACACGGCGGTTCGCGGTCTCACGGGGCATGCGACGAGCCTAAACGACGTCTCTGGGGAACGACGGAGGCCCGCCCCGCGCGAGCAGGACGGGCCCCGAGGAGGCGCGGGTCGCGTCAGGCGGAGAAGCGCAGGAAAGCGCTGTACCCGGCGTAGACCGCGGCGTCGCCGAGCTCTTCCTCGATGCGGAGGAGCTGGTTGTACTTCGCGACGCGCTCGCTGCGGGCGGGGGCGCCGGTCTTGATCTGGCCCGCGTCGGTCGCGACGGCGAGGTCGGCGATCGTGGTGTCCTCGGTCTCACCCGAACGGTGCGAGAGGACCGTCGTGTAGCCGCTGCGCTGGGCGAGCGCCACGGCGTCGAGCGATTCGGTCAGCGTGCCGATCTGGTTGACCTTGACGAGGATCGAGTTGGCGGCGCCGGCCTTGATGCCCTTGGCCAGGCGCTCGGGGTTGGTGACGAACAGGTCGTCGCCGACGATCTGGGTCTTCGAGCCGATCTCGCTCGTGAGGTGGGCCCAGCCCTCCCAGTCGTCTTCGTCGAGCGGGTCCTCGATGGTGACGAGGGGGTACGACGCGACGAGGTCGGCGTAGTAGTTCGCGAGGAAGGCCGAGTCGCGCTTCTCACCCTCGAAGGTGTAGCTGCCGTCGGCGTAGAACTCGCTCGAGGCCACGTCGAGGCCCAGGGCGAGGTCCTTGCCCGGGGTGAAGCCGGCCTTGGTGATCGCCTCGACGAGCAGGTCGAGCGCGGCGCGGTTGCTGTCGAGGTTCGGCGCGAAGCCGCCCTCGTCGCCCAGGCCGGTCGAGAGGCCCTTGGCCTTGAGCTCGCTCTTGAGGGCGTGGTAGGTCTCGGCGCCCCACTGCAGCGCCTCGGCGAACGAGGACGCGCCGACCGGCAGGATCATGAACTCCTGGATGTCGACGTTGCTGTCGGCGTGCGAACCACCGTTGATCACGTTGAGCATGGGGACGGGCAGGGTGTGCGCGTTCGGCCCACCGAGGTAGCGGAACAGGGGCAGGTCGGCCGAGTCGGCCGCCGCGCGGGCCACGGCCAGCGAGACGCCGAGGATGGCGTTCGCGCCGAGACGCTTCTTGTTGTCGGTGCCGTCGAGCTCGATCATGGCCTGGTCGATCAGGCGCTGGTCGGTGGCGTCGAGACCTTCGACCTCGGGGCCGATCTCGTCGATGACGGCGGCGACGGCCTTGAGCACGCCCTTGCCGAGGTAACGGCTCGTGTCGCCGTCACGCAGCTCGTAGGCCTCGAAGGCCCCGGTCGATGCACCCGAGGGGACGGCCGCACGCGACACCGTGCCGTCCTCGAGCAGGACCTCGACCTCGACGGTGGGGTTGCCCCGCGAGTCGAGGATTTCGCGGGCGCCTACGGCGTCGATTGCTGCCACTGGAGAGCTCCTTAGTAGTCGTTCGTCTGGGGACGCGAGGTCCGTGGCCCAGCTTAGCCGCGCCTCCTGCCGTGGTTCGTGGCGAGGAGCCGTGGGGAGGCGGTCAGCCGATCGTGCGGACCTCGAGGTCGGCGACCGACTCGCCCCCGCGCACGGTCACGAACCGGCCGAACCCCGCCGCCGCCAGACCGTCGAGCTGGTTGGTGAAGTTCTTGGCCTTCTTCTCGAGGCGCACGCGTCGCTCGCCGCCCGCCAGCAGCGCCCGCTGCAGGGCGAGCAACTCGACCGGTTCGACCTTCTTGTCGTAGACCAGCGCGAGACCCTCGTCGTCGCCGGCCTCGAGGGTCACCAGGTCGACGAGGCGTTCGAACCCCAGCGAGAAACCTGCCGCGGGCACGTCGCTGCCGAGGAAGCGGCCGATCATGCCGTCGTATCGACCCCCGCCGCCGAGCGAGTAGGGCACGTCGGGGTGGGCGATCTCGAAGATCGTGCCCGTGTAGTACCCCATGCCGCGGACCAGGGTCGGATCGAACTCGAGGGTCGATCCCGGCAACGCCTCACGCAGCGCGACCAGGTCGGCGAACGCCGCCCGGTCGAGCCACGGAGCGTCGTCGGCCTCACCGGTGGCCCAGGAAGCGTCGGCGAGCTGGGTGAGCGCCTCGCCGAGACCGGGAGTGGTGACGCCGAGGTCGTCGAGTTCGGCCACGACGCCGTCGACGCCGATCTTGTCGAGCTTGTCGACGACGATCAGCGCCTGGTCGGTGAGCGCCTCGGGCACCTCCCAGTGCGCGAGCATCGCCAGCAGGATGCGGCGGTCGTTCACGCGGATGGTCGTCCCGGTGAGACCGAGGGCGTCGAGCACGGCGGTGGTGGCCTGGATCAGTTCGATCTCGGCCAGGGGCCCGGCCTCGCCCAGGACGTCGATGTCGCACTGGACGAATTGCCGGTAGCGCCCCTTCTGCGGACGCTCGGCCCGCCACACCGGGGCGATCTGCACGGAGCGGAAGACCGTCGGCAGCTCGGCTCGGTGCGACGCGTAGAAGCGTGCGAGCGGCACCGTGAGGTCGAAACGGAGCCCCAGATCGGCGAGTCCGAGCACGCTCTCGGCCGACCGCAGGTCGTCGAGGTCGAGGCCCCGCCTGAGAACGGCGAAGACCTGCTTCTCGTTGTCGCCCCCCAGACCCGAATGGAGGCGCGAACTCTCTTCGACGACGGGCGTCTCGATCTCGTCGAAGCCGTAGGAGCGGTACACGCCCCGGATGACCGAGAGGACGCCCTCACGGCGCCTCTTGTCGGCGGGCAGGTGGTCGCGCATGCCGCGCGGCGGGTTGACGGGGGTCGGCATGAGGACATCCTCCCAGAGACACCGAGCCCTCGACGTCAGAGGCGACTTGCAGGCATGTCACATTCTACGTTATGGTTCATTCGGGTGGTCGGCACGAATCGGGTTGCGTGTCGGTCACACCTCGAGGCCCTCCCTTCCCTGCGGTGAGGGCCCGGGCCGGGTCGGGCGCCATGCGCTCGGCCCGGCTCCGATCCACCGGACACCCCGCCGAGACCATCAGGCCCCCGCCCTCCCGAAACCTGCGCCAGGCAGGGTCAGCGCCGAGGGACGCGCGAGACCAAGATCTCGACCGCCTGCTTGTACGCCGCGGAGGCTCGACGCCCGTCACCCGAGACGATGGCGTCGTACTGCAGGCCGAAGAGCGCATCGACGAAGACCCGCGCCGCGACCTTGGCCTCGGCCGTCGCGACCCCGTTCGCCGAGAGCCAGTCGGCGACGTGGTCGACCCACCGACCGACCGCCCCGCGGGCGGTGCCGTCGGCCTCGCCCGCCACGGTCTCGAGCAGGGCCGCCTCGAGCTCGAGGCGATGCAGGTCGCGTCCCCGCTCGGTGGAGACGTCGTGCCAGACCTTCGCCAGGTGCTTGCCGAACGCCTCACGGTCGAGCTCGGAGACCGCGACCGCGAGCAGTGCATCGTTGCGGGCGACGACGGCACGGACGATCTCGGCGACGAGCTCCGCCCGGTTGCCGAAGTGGTAGACGAAGACGTACGTGCTGACCCCGAGGGCCTCGGCCAGGGTGCGGAAGGACACGGTGGCGAGGGAGCGACCTCGAAGGTGCTCGAGGATCTGACCGAGGAGTTCGGGCTTGCGGGTGGGGTCAGGCTTGCGAGGCATGGTGCCGCTCCTTCGTGCCGACGAGTCGTACTCGCCCTGCGCGGTCGCCGTCGTCGTAGTGGACCATAACAGACGTCTGTCGTGGCCGACCGGTCGGTCGACCGACGGCCTCACCACCCTTCCGCGGACCCGAACCCGGACGACGTGCGGACCGACATGTCGGCTTTTGACATGTCAGCACTCATCCTCTACATTGAGGACACCACTCGGTCTTCGTCGGGTCGCTGCCCCTCGGGCCGATCCGCTGGTGGACGAGCGCCGGCCGCGCCGCTCATTCGGGTTGAGCAGGCGACGCCGAGGTGCCCCCTCATTCGGGTTGAGGGGGCACCTGCTCGACCGGGGCGTCCTCAGACGCCCCCCGTTCGGACGATCCGTTCTCTGCCGGGCCCACTTCGGCCGGGCCCACTTCGGCCGGTCCCGCCTGGGCCGGTCCTGCCTCATCTCGTCGAAGCAGCGTCTCGCGTTCGCGCACGGCCGCCCGAAGGGCACGCTCGGCGTCGATGCCGCGATCGGTGGCTTCGTCGACCCGTGCCAGCAGCGCCCTGCCCCAGGCGAGCTCGCTCGACCCGGCTCGGGCGACGGAGTCCTCCGTGCCCGACGTCGAGGTCGGCGCAGGAAGCGGCGTGGGCCGTGCCACGCCCGCGGAAGCCCGACGCGCGTCGAGCTTCTGCGCCCGGGCGAGAGCCGGCTGCCCGACCGGGACGCCGTCGTAGGCACTCGTCCGCTGCGACTTCTCGACGGCCTTCGCCGCCGACCAGAGACGGACGATGTCGTCGACGCCGTCGGCCCGGTCGGCCCCGAACACGTGGGGATGACGCCGCACGGTCTTCTCGGCGACGTCGCCGACGACGTCGGCGAGCTCGAACGACCCCGAGGAGGCGCGCGCAGCCAGAGCGCTGTGCAAGACCACCTGGTAGAGCACGTCCCCGAGCTCTTCCCGGAGGTCGTCCACGGTGCCGTCCTCGATCGCCTCGACGAGTTCGTAGGTCTCTTCGACGAGGTAGGTCACGAGGGATCGAGGGGTCTGCGCCCTGTTCCAGGCGCACCCGCCCTCGTCGGCGAGGAGGGCGTCGACCACGCCGGCGAGCTCGTCGAGCCGGGCACCTGCCCCAGACCCGAGGCCGCCCCGCGCCTCCTCGTCCGGGGCGCCGCCTGCCCGCCGGGCCGACACGGTCAGTTCGCCGCGGCCGTGTCGGTCGCCGGACGGGCGACCGGGGCGGAGTAGATCGCCGACAGGAGCTGCTCGACCCAGACGATCAACTCGTCGTCGCTCGGCGCCTGCCCGTGAGCGCGCGGCAGGGGCACGCTGACGGCGTTGGCCTGCGCGAACCACCGCGCGCCCGGGTACATGCGCTGCAGCCGGACCTGCATGCTGTCGGGCAGGTCGATGCCCGCGACGCGCAGGTTGCTGCCCATGACGACCACCTCGCTGAGCCCGGCCTTCTGGGCCGCGCGGCGCAGGCGGGAGACCTCGATCAGGGCGAGCACGGGTGCCGGGGGCTCGCCGTAGCGGTCGGTGAGTTCGTCGAGCACCGAGTCGATCTGGTCGTCGGTCGAGGTGGGCGAGCTGGCCGTCGAGAGCTTCTGGTAGGCCTCGAGGCGCAGTCGCTCGCTCTCGACGTACTCTTCGGGAACGTGGGCGTCGACCGGCAGTTCGAGCCGCAGCTCGGTCTGACCCTCGGCGACGTCGCCGCGGAACGAGCTGACGGCCTCACCGATCATGCGCAGGTACAGGTCGAAGCCGACACCCGCGATGTGCCCGGACTGCTCGCCGCCGAGCAGGTTGCCGGCCCCGCGGATCTCGAGGTCTTTCAGGGCGACCTGCATGCCCGCCCCGAGCTCGTTGTTGGCGGCGATCGTCTCGAGCCGGTCTTGCGCGGTCTCGCTGAGCGGCTTGTCGGCGTCGTAGAGGAAGTACGCGTAGCCGCGTTCCCGGCCTCGGCCGACTCGACCGCGCAGCTGGTGCAACTGGCTGAGGCCGTACTTGTCGGCCCGGTCGATGATCAACGTGTTGGCGTTGGCGATGTCGAGGCCGGTCTCGATGATGGTGGTCGAGACGAGGACGTCGAACTTGCGCTCCCAGAAGTCGACCATGACCTGCTCGAGCGTCGACTCGGCCATCTGGCCGTGGGCGACGGCGACGCGGGCCTCGGGCACCAGCTCGGCGATCTGGGCCGCGATGCGGTTGATGCTCGACACACGGTTGTGCACGTAGAACACCTGCCCCTCGCGCAGCAGCTCGCGCCGGATCGCCGCGGCCTTCTGTCGGTCGCTCTCGGGGCCGACGAAGGTGAGGATCGGGTGGCGGTCCTCGGGCGGGGTGGCCAGGGTCGACATCTCGCGGATGCCCGTCACGGCCATCTCGAGCGACCGCGGGATCGGGGTCGCCGACATGGCCAGGATGTCGACGTTCGTCTTGAGCTTCTTGAGGGCGTCCTTGTGCTCGACGCCGAAACGTTGCTCTTCGTCGATGATGACGAGGCCCACGTCCTTGTACGAGATGCTCTCGCTGAGCAGCCGGTGCGTGCCGATGACCATGTCGACCGTGCCGTCGCCGAGCCCGGCGATCGTCTCTTTCGACTCTTTGGCCGTCTGGAACCGGCTGAGGCTGCGGAGGTGCACGGGGAACCCGGCGAATCGGTCGCTGAAGGTGTCGAAGTGCTGCTTCACGAGCAGGGTCGTCGGCACGAGCATCACGACCTGCTTGCCGTCTTGGATGGCCTTGAACGCCGCGCGGACAGCGACCTCGGTCTTGCCGTAGCCGACGTCGCCCGAGAGCAGGCGGTCCATCGGGATCGGGCGCTCCATGTCGGCCTTGATCTCGTCGATGGTCGTCAGCTGGTCGGGGGTCTCGGCGAACGGGAAGGCCTCTTCGAGCTCGCGCTGCCAGGGGGTGTCGGGCGGGAACGCGTGGCCCTTGCTCGCCATGCGGGCCGAGTACAGCTTGACGAGCTCGACGGCGATGTCGCGGACGGCCTTGCGCGCCTTGCCCTTGGCGGCCGCCCAGTCGCCGCCACCCATCTTGCTGAGCGACGGGGCCTCGCCACCCACGTAGCGGCTGAGCAGGTCGAGCTGGTCGGTCGGGACGTACAGCTTGTCGCCGGGATAACCGCGCTTCGAGGGCGCGTACTCGAGCACGAGGTACTCACGGGAGTGCTTGACGGCGTTCTTCCCGCCGCTCGACACCTCGCGACTGGTGAGTTCGAGGAACTTGCCGATGCCGTGGGTCGAGTGCACGACGACGTCGCCCGGCTTGAGCTGCAGGGGGTCGACGACGTTCTTGCGACGGGTCGCGAGCTTCTTGACCTGACGCGAGTCGTAGTTGGCCGAACGACCGTAGAAGTCGGACTCGCCGAGGACGGCGATCTTGGACTCGAACAGCTCGAATCCGGCCTCGACGCCACCCGCCACGAGGTGGACGACGCCCGGTTCGAGGGTCTCGGGCAGGCTCTCTTCGAGACGGGCGGCGACTTCGCGCTCGGCGAGCACGTCGCGGGCCCGTTCGACGAGACCCACGCCGCGTGCCGTGACGACGACGGACCAGCCGTCACGCACGCGCTCGACGACGTGCTCGAGGGCTCCCTCGGCGTGGCCGCTGAAGCTCGGCACGACGGCGGCGTCGAGCCGCACGTAGTCACCGGCCGACGCCACGGCCTCGTCGTCGGACAGGACCTCGCCCGAGTCGAAGCCGCTCATCGTGAACCAGGACCTGTCGCCGGCCGCCTCACGCAGGTCGCGGAGGCTGAGGAAGTCGCCCGAGTCGAGGTCGATCGGCGCTTCGGCACCGGCGGTGGCGGCGTTCCAGGCGGCCGACAGGAACTCGCGGTTGGTCTCGGCCAGACTCTGCGCGCGCGACACCACCCGCTCGGGCGAGAGGACGACGATGGAGGCGCCGGCCGGCAGGTAGTGGGTCACCGGCACCAGCCGGTGCACGAGCGCGGGCGCCAGGCTCTCCATGCCTTCGACCGGGATGCCCTCGGCGATCTTGGCGAGCATCTGGGAGAGGCTCGGGAACTCGTGCTGCATCTCGCGGGCGCGTTGACGGACGGGCTCGGTCAGCAGCATCTCGCGGCTCGGAGGCAGCTCGACCGACGGGACCTCGCCGTCGAGGCTGCGCTGGTCGGCCACCGAGAAGCGACGGATCTGGTCGACCTCGTCACCGAAGAAGTCGACACGGACGGGGTGCTCGGCCGTGGGCGGGAAGACGTCGAGGATGCCGCCACGGACGGCGAACTCGCCCCGTCGGGTGACCATGTCGACCCGGGCGTACGCCAGGTCGACCAGATGGACGGCGATGCCCGAGAGGTCGTGCCCGCGCTCGCCGACGGTGAGCCGCACGGGGTCGAGCTCGACGAGGTTGTCGCTGAGCGGCTGGAGCGCCGCGCGCACGCCGGCGACGACGACGATCGGCCGCACGGAGCCGGGCGCCTCGGCCGCCTCGCGCTGCCAGATGGCGAGGCGTCGCAGGGCGTGGATGCGCTTGCCGACCGTCTCGGCGCTGGGGCTGAGGCGTTCGTGCGGCAGGGTCTCCCACGCCGGGAACTCGATGACCTCGGCCTCGGGCAGGTAACTGTCGAGCGACCCCCGGACGGCCTCGGACTCGCGGCCCGTGGCGGTGACGACCAGCATCGCCTGCGGACCCTCGCGACGGTCGAGCAGCCCCGCGAGCAACGGGACGCGGAGACCGTCGACGACCGAGAAGTCGGTGCTGCGTGCGGCCCGGTCGAGGGCCGCGGAGAACGTGGAGGCGCGCGAGAGCGCCTGGATCAAGCCCGCGAGTATCACCCGCACGATGTTACGCGGCACCACCGACACCGCGGCCGGGGTTCGCTGACGGCGACACCGAGGAAGGACCCGGGGCGGCCGGCATCCGGCGAGCCGGTCAGCTCTTGGCGGTGTGGAACTTGAGCTGCGCTGCCGTGAGCCCGTCGGTCGCGATCATCTCGACGGCATCGGCGGCGTCACCGATCAGGAACGGCAGCTCTTTGCGCTCGACGGAGGAGAAGTCCTTGAGGACGAAGTCGGCGGCGGGTTGGCGGCCGGGGGGACGGCCGATGCCGACCCGCACCCGGGTGAACTCGTTCGAGCCGGTGGCGGCGATGATGTCGCGGATGCCGTTGTGGCCGCCGTGGCCACCACCGTGCTTCAGCCGGACGACGTCGAAGTCGATGTCGAGCTCGTCGTGGACGACGATCAGCCGCGACACGTCGAGGTCGTAGTACCGCAGGAGGGCCTGCGTGGGGCCGCCCGAGACGTTCATGTAGGTCGCGGGCTTGGCCAGCACGAAGCGAGGGCCGCCGGGAGCGGTGCGCCCCTCGGCGACCGTCGCGTTCGTGCGGTGGTTCTTGAAGCCAGCGGACAGACGCTCGGCCAGTTCGGCCAGCACCATCTGCCCGACGTTGTGCCTGTTGCCGGCGTAGCCGGGCCCGGGGTTGCCGAGCCCGACCACGAGCCACTGGTCGTCGAGTGCCATCGTCGTGGTCGTCGTTCTCTCAGTGGGTCTGCGCCGGCAGGGTGTTCGGGGTGCGCCGTGCTACTCGGAGCGCTCTTCGTCCTCGATGGAGTCGACGTCGCCCTCGGCCTCGGCGGCTTCGCCGTCCTCGTCGGAGACCGCGTCGGTCGTCAGGTCGAGCTGGGGCACCGAGACGGCGAGCACGAGGGTCTCGGGCTCGCTGACCAGGGTCGCGCCCTTGGGCAGGACGAGGTCGGCGGCCGAGACCTGGGCGCCCTCTTCGAGGCCCTCGATCGAGACGACGACGCTCTGCGGGATGTGCGTGGCCTCGACCTCGAGCTCGACGACGTTGAGCTCGACGACGTGGATCGTGCCGGGAGCCGACTCGCCCTCGACGTGCACGGGCACCTGGACCGTGACCTTCTCGCCCTGGCGGACGACGATGAGGTCGATGTGCTCGATGGTCTGCTTGACCGGGTCGCGCTGGATGTCCTTGACGAGGGCGAGCTGGTTCGTGCCCTCGATGTCGAGCGTGATGACGGCGTTGGCGCGACGCGTGATCAGCATGGTCTCGTGACCGGGCAGCGTGACGTGCTGGGGGTCGGTGCCGTGACCGTAGATGACCGCGGGGATCTGGTCCTTCGCGCGGATCTTGCGGGCCGCGCCCTTGCCGAAGCTGGTGCGCACGAGGGCGCTGAGGGTGTTCTGGCCGGACATGTCGTCTCCTTGCAGGGGCCGCGGACGGCCCGGGGGTGTGTGGTCGGTGTCAACTCGAACGCGCATCGCGTGAGGAAGGACCCGCAACCCGAGGGGCGCCGCCCGGAGGACGATCACCGCTGCACGAGTGGTGCCTGAGCACCGAGCGCCTGCCTACCGCGTCGATCACGGGTGCCGGAGCACCCCTCGCCGAGGTTCAGCTACCCAGGTTACACGTCGGCCGGGCGTGTCGCCAACCCGCGCCTCCTCGGTTCGTCCGCCCGTCAGGGCGCGTTCGTCCGCCCGGCCGGGCGTACGGTCAGTGCTCGAGCTCGCCGCGTCGCACGGCCTCGAGATGGGCCACGACGGCCGCCACGACGTCGTCCGGGCCGGGACGCACGTCGACCTCGAAACCGGCCTCGTCGTCGGCCAACGGCTCGAGGGTCGCGAACTGCGACTCCATCAGTCCGGGCGGCATGAAGTGTCCCTTGCGCTCGCGCTGGCGACGGGCGACGAGGTCGCGCACGCCGGTCAGGTGGACGAACCGGAGGCGCGGGTCGCCTTCGCGCAGGACGTCGCGGTACGCCCTCTTCAGCGACGAGCAGGCCACGACGACCGACTCGTCACCCGCGGCGGCGATGCGGTCGGCGACGATGTGCAGCCACGGCCACCGGTCGTCGTCGTCGAGCGGGTGCCCCTCGGCCATCTTGCGACGATTGGCCTCGGGGTGCAGGTCGTCGGCGTCGACGAACGGGATGCCGAGGGTCTCGGCCAGCAGCTCGCCCACGGTCGACTTGCCCGAACCGGACACCCCCATCACGACGACGGGCGGGAAGGGAGCGGGATGGGGCTGGTCGGTCACGGACGGCCTTCGATCGGGGACACGGTCGCGTCAACCCTAGGTGAGCCGTCCGGGAGGGGTACGGACCGTGCCTGTCGGACGCTCGGCACCGAGGCATAGTCTGCGGGCACCACCGACCGAGAAGGAGGCACCGTGACCGAACACGGAGCAGCATCGCAGTCCAGCGCCCAGGCGAACATCGGAGTCGTCGGCCTGGCCGTCATGGGTTCGAACCTGGCGCGCAACCTCGCCAGCCGCGAGGGCAACACGGTCGCCGTCTACAACCGCTCCCCCGAGCGCACCGACACCCTGATGGACGAGCACGGCGACGCGGGGTTCATCCCCTCGAAGTCGATCGAGGACTTCGCGGCCTCACTGCAGAAGCCGCGCACCGCGATCATCATGGTGCAGGCCGGTCGCGGCACCGACGCCGTCATCGACCAGCTCGCCGACGTGTTCGACGAGGGCGACATCATCGTCGACGGCGGCAACGCGAACTTCCAGGACACCCGCCGACGGGAGGCCGCCCTGAAGGAGCGCGGACTCAACTTCGTGGGCGCCGGCATCTCGGGTGGCGAGGAAGGCGCCCTGAAGGGTCCGTCGATCATGCCCGGCGGCTCGAGGGAGGCCTACGAGACGCTCGGCCCGATCCTGGCGTCGATCGCGGCCGTGGCCGAGGGCGAACCCTGCGTCACGCACGTCGGCGCCGACGGCGCGGGCCACTTCGTCAAGATGATCCACAACGGCATCGAGTACGCCGACATGCAGCTCATCGCCGAGTCGTACGACCTGCTGCGCCGGGTCGGCGGCCACGAGCCCGCCGCCATCGCCTCGGTCTTCGAGGAATGGAACAAGGGCGAGCTCGAGTCGTACCTGATCGAGATCACGGCCGAGGTGCTCCGCCAGACGGACGCCAAGACCGACGGCCCGCTCGTCGACTCCATCGTCGACCAGGCCGGCTCGAAGGGCACGGGCGTCTGGACCGTGCAGAACAGCGTCGGGTTGGGCGTGCCGGTCGGCGGGATCGCCGAGGCCGTCTTCGCCCGCGCCGTGTCGTCGAAGCCCGCACAGCGCTCCGCCGTGCAGAAGACCCTGCAGGGACGGCCCACGATCCAGGAAGCGGGCGACGGCTTCGAGGACGACGTCCAGAAGGCGCTCTACGCCTCGAAGATCGTCGCCTACGCCCAGGGCTTCGACGCGATCATCGCCGGTGCCGACGAGTACGACTGGGACATCGACAAGGGCGCCATCGCCAAGATCTGGCGCGGTGGCTGCATCATCCGCGCGCAGTTCCTCAACCGCATCGTCGACGCCTACCAGAAGGACGCCTCGATCGCGACCCTGCTCGAGGACGACTACTTCGCCGCGGCCGTCCGCGACGGCGAGGACGCCTGGCGCCGCATCGTCGCCAAGGCCGCCCTCTCGGGCATCCCCGTGCCCGGGTTCTCCTCGGCCCTGTCGTACTACGACTCGCTCGCGTCGGAACGCCTGCCCGCCTCGCTCATCCAGGGGCAGCGCGACTTCTTCGGGGCGCACACCTACCAGCGCGTCGGCGAGGAGGGCACGTTCCACACCCTCTGGTCGGGCGACCGGTCCGAGATCGAGACGGAGCCGTCGACCCACTGACGGAGGTCCCCAGGGGCGCTCACCGCGCCTCCTGCGCCCTGACGGGCGTGCCCGTCGATGCGGTGCCGCTGCGGCGGCCCGTCTCGGCAGGCACGCCCGTTCGTCGTCCCGCCGCGGCAGACCTCGGCCCTCCCCACGCCACCCGGTCCGCGTCGACAACTCAGCAGAACGACCACCGGAACGACCCGCAGGAGGCGCGGCGCAGCCGAACTCCGGAGTTGCCGACCACAGACGAGCGGGCAGGGCAGGGCCGACGGGGATGGCTGCTCCGTGAGGGCGGCTACGGCTGAGCAGCCACGAGCGGAGCCGGGGTGAGACTAGGCAGCGCCGTCGAACATGGAGGTGACCGAGCCGTTGTCGAAGACCTCGTGGATCGCCCGGGCGATCAGCGGCGCGATGGGCAGGATCTCGAGTTTGTCGAACTTCTGGTGCTCGGTGAGCGGCAGGGTGTCGGTGACGACGACCGAGTCGATGAACTCGCTGTTGAGGATCTCGGGGGCTGGGTCGCTGAAGACCGCGTGGGTCGCGGCGACCACGACGCCGATCGCGCCGGCGGCCTTGAGCGCCTCGGCGGCCTTGACGATGGTGCGACCGGTGTCGATCAGGTCGTCCACCAGCAGGCACACGCGACCCGCGACGTCGCCGACGATCTCGTGGACGGTGACCTGGTTCGGCACCAGCGGGTCACGACGCTTGTGGATGATGGCGAGGGGGGCGTCGAGCTTCTCGCTCCAGATGTCGGCGACGCGGACGCGCCCCATGTCGGGCGAGACCACGGTCAGGGTGGTGTTGTCGAGCTTGGCGCGGAAGTGCTCGAGCAGCACGGGCATGGCGAAGAGGTGGTCGACCGGGCCGTCGAAGAAGCCCTGGATCTGCGGGGCGTGCAGGTCGACGCTCATGATGCGGTGCGCGCCGGCCGCCTTGAAGAGGTCGGCGACGAGCCGGGCCGAGATCGGCTCGCGCCCACGGCCCTTCTTGTCTTGGCGGGCGTACGGGTAGAACGGCGCCACGACGGTGATGCGCTTGGCCGAGGCCCGCTTCAGCGCGTCGACCATGATCAGCTGCTCCATGAGCCACTCGTTGATCGGGGCCGAGTGGGACTGGATGACGAAGGCGTCCGAGCCGCGGACGCTCTCGTCGAAGCGGGCGTAGAGCTCGCCGTTGGCGAAGGTGCGGGCGTCGGTCGGGATCAGCTCGCTGCCGAGCTCGGCGGCGATCTGGTTGGCCAGTTCGGGGTGCGCACGCCCCGAGATCAGAACGAGTCGGTTCTCGCCGGTGATCTTGATTCCGGACACGTCACTCGCTCTCCGGCCCCGAGGGGCCAACCCGACCGGGTTCAGTCGGTCGTTCGTTCGGCACGAGCGGCGGCCTCGGCAGCCGCCGAGCCGGGGCGGTTCGCCTCGACCCATCCGCTCGCATTGCGCTGTGGAGCGATGCTCAAGGCCAGGGCACCGGCCGGCACGTCTTTGCGGACGATCGTTCCGGCGCCTGTGTACGCTCCGTCGCCAATCCTAACGGGGGCGACGAAGACGTTGTGCGACCCGGTGCGGACGTGCGACCCGACCTCGGTGCGGTGCTTGTCCACCCCGTCGTAGTTGGCCGTGATGGTGCCGGCGCCGATGTTCGACCCCTCGCCCACCTCGGTGTCGCCCACGTAGCTGAGGTGCGGCACCTTCGACCCGGCGCCGATCTGCACGTTCTTGGTCTCGACGAACGTGCCGATCTTGCCGTCGGCCGAGAGCAGCGTGTTGGGCCGCAGGTACGCGAACGGACCCACGGAGGCGCGGGCACCGATGACCGCGAGGGTCGCGTCGGTGCGCTTCACCGTCGCCCCCTCGCCCACCTCGGTGTCGACGAGGGTCGTGTCGGGGCCGACGACCGCGCCCGGGGCGATGTACGTCGCGCCGCGCAGCTGGGTGCCGGGCAAGAGCTCGACGTCGGGGCTGAGGGAGACGTCGCGGTCGATCCAGGTGGTCTGCGGGTCGACGATCGAGACGCCCTCGCGCTGCCAGTGCTCGACGATGCGGTCGTTCAGGCGACGGGCCGCGGCGGCGAGCTGCACGCGGTCGTTGATGCCCTCGAGGCGCCAGGTCTCGTCGATCGCCCGGGCGGCGACGACCTCGCCGGCACCGGTGAGCAGGCCGACCATGTCGGTGACGTACTTCTCGTTCTGCGCGTTGGCCGACCCGATGCGGGGCAGGTGGGTGCGCAGGGCGGCGACCGTGAAGACGTAGGTGCCCGAGTTGATCTCGCGCACGGCACGCTCGGCGTCGGTGGCGTCCTTGTGCTCGACGATGCGGTCGACGTCGCCCGAGTCGCGGCGGACGACCCGCCCGTAGCCGGTGGCGTCGTGCAGCACGGCGCTCAGCAGCGTCGCCGAGGCGGACGCGGCGCGGTGCTGGTCGAGCAGGGCCGTGAGCGTCTCGTGGTCGAGGAAGGGCACGTCGGCGCTGACGACCACGACGTCGCCGGTGAACTCGGCGGGCAGCGCCTCCACCGCTTGTTCGACGGCACGACCGGTGCCGGGCACCTCGTCTTGATCGACCACGAGGGCGTGCGGGGCGGTGTCGAGCACGCTCGCGACGACGAGGTCGCGCTCGTGCCGGACGACGGCGACGAGGTGGTCGGGCTGGAGGGCGCCGGCGCTCTCGAGCACGTGCTGGATCAACGGCAGCCCGGCCAGGCGGTGCAGGACCTTCGGGGTCGAGGACTTCATGCGCGTGCCCTGCCCTGCGGCGAGGACGACGACGGCGAGCTGGCGTTCGGGCATGGTGCTCCTTGGTGAGGGGTGGCGCGTGATCACCGCCGATCCTCCCACGGGATGCCGCCCGACCGCGGGTCACCCGCCCGGCGTGGGGACGCCGCCGACGACGCGACCAGGTGGGGACGAGCCGAGTCAGCGCGACCGGACGACGGCGACCGAACCCGAGATCGCGACGGCGTCCTCGACGAGCGCGACGGCGACGTCGGGCACGCCGGTCTTCTCGACGACGGCCTTCCGTGCCCGGTAGAAGAGCCAGCTGCCGACGAGGGCACCGGACGCCCCGGCGAGGGCTGCGGCCACGGGGGTTCCTCGACGGCCGGTGCCGGCCATCGCGATCCCCGCGACGGCACCGGAGATCGCGCGCCCGAACAGAGGCCCGGCGCCGACCCGGCTCGGCGTGGCCGGCAGCTTGTCACCGACGAGCTCACCGACGCCGGCGGCCACCAGGACACCACGAGCGAGCGGCGAACGGAACAGGCGCCAACGCTGCCACCGACCCCGCGCCTCCGGGGTGTCGTGGTTCAGGGCGAGGACGGCGAGCGGCGTCGCCGAACGCGATCCGCTGAGGATGCCGAGCAGGGCGGCACGGAGGAGGGGCGGCACGGAACTGGTCTTCGACATGACGGGAGTCCTCGTCGTCAGGCGGACGCCGGGGCGCCCACGATCGGGAGCGGGACGGGACCGACGAGCCGACCGCGACCTGCGACGCTCGGGGCTCCGCCACCAGGATTCGAACCTAGACCTAACAGCTCCAAAGGCTGTCGTGCTGCCGTTACACCATGGCGGACCGCGCATGCGCGCCGGACCATTCTGCCAGACCGCGACTCGACCGAGGTGACCGCGAGGGGTGACGTGCCCGCCGGGCCGCACCGCGCCTCCCGCGTCCGACGACGGCCTCGGGCATGATGGGCGGATGCCCGAGCAGGACGAGGTCGACCGGATCGTCGAGGCGTGGCGCCACGAGCGACCCGACCTCGACTTCGCGCCGCTCCACGTGCTCTCGCGCGTCGGTCGTCTGTCGAAGCACCTCGACCGGGCACGACGCGAGGCCTTCCACGCCAGCGACCTCGAGTCGTGGGAGTTCGACGTGCTCTCGGCCCTGCGCCGCGCCGGCGACCCCTACCAGCTGAGCCCCAAGACCCTGCTGCAGCAGACGCTCGTCTCGAGCGGCGCCATGACCAACCGCATCGACCGGCTGGTGGCGCGGGGCCTGGTCGAACGCCGGACCGACCCGAACGACGGTCGGGGCATCCTGGTCACGATGACGACCGAGGGGCGCCGCGCCGTCGACGCCGCGATCGAACGACTCGTCACGGCCGAGGACGCCCTGCTCAGCGATCTCAGCGACGACGACCGCCGCCGGCTGACCGAGCTGCTGCGCACGCTGAGCCTGACGCTCGGCGGCTGAACGGCCGCTGCCCCGCGACCTACGCCAGCAGCTCGCTCAGCTCGAGCCAGCGCACCTCGAGTTCGCCCGTCTTGTGGTCGAGCGCCGTCAGTTTCGCCTGCAACGCCGCCAGGCCGTCGAAGTCGGACTGGTCGAACGACGCGAACTGTGCGAGCACGGCCTCGCGCTCGCCCGACGCCTTGGCCAGCTTGCGGTCGATCGAGCCCAACTCTTTCTCGGCGTTGCGCTTCTCGGCGCCGGACAGGCCCGACGCGGCGGCCGAGGCCGCGACCGACGCCGAGGCCCCCTGGACGGCCGTCGGGCGGTCGGTCGCGCCTCCTTGGTTCTGGGTCGCCTCGCGACGCAGCTGGAGGTACTGGTCGACGCCGCCGGGAAGGTGCCGGAAACGGCCCTCGAGCACGGCGTACTGCTGGTCGGTGACGCGCTCGAGCAGGTACCGGTCGTGCGAGACGACGAGCAGGGTGCCCGGCCAGCCGTCCAGCAGGTCCTCCATCGCGGCGAGCATGTCGGTGTCGAGGTCGTTGGTGGGCTCGTCGAGGATCAGAACGTTCGGCTCGTTCAGCAGGATGAGCAGGAACTGCAGGCGGCGCTTCTGGCCACCGGACAGGTCCTTGATCGGCGTCTGCAGCTGGGCGCTGGTGAAGCCGAGGCGCTCGAGCAGCTGCCCGGGCGTCATCTCTTTGCCGCCGGTGACGTACGAGGTGCGCTGACGCCCGATGACGTCGTTGACCCGCTCGTGCGCGACCTCGTGCAGGTCGGCGAGCTGCTGGTCGAGGATCGCGAA
This sequence comes from Frigoribacterium sp. AP1, assembly GCF_056680555.1. Classification (NCBI taxonomy): domain Bacteria; kingdom Bacillati; phylum Actinomycetota; class Actinomycetes; order Micrococcales; family Microbacteriaceae; genus Frigoribacterium; species Frigoribacterium sp. AP1. Next base: position 2,205,277 of record NZ_CM155288.1, on the reverse strand, counting down.
CTTGACCGTCTTGCCCTGCTTGACGCGCCCCTCGGTGGGCGTGATGGCCCCGGTGACGACCTTGAGCAGCGTCGACTTGCCGGCACCGTTCACGCCGAGCACGCCGGTGCGCTCGCCCGGAGCGATGCGCCACTCGACGTCCTGCAGGACGCGCTTGTCGCCGAACGAGACACCGACCTCGACCAGGTCGACGACGTCCTTGCCGAGTCGCGCGGTCGCCATCTGCGACAGCTGGACCGCGTCGCGCACGGGCGGCTCGTCCGCGATCAGCTCGTTGGCCGCGTCGATGCGGAACTTCGGCTTGGTCGACCGCGCCGGGGCGCCACGACGCAGCCAGGCGAGCTCTTTGCGCATGAGGTTCTGACGCTTGGCCTCGGAGGCCGACGCCATGCGGTCGCGCTCGACGCGCTGCAGCACGTAGGCCGCGTAGCCGCCCTCGAAGGGTTCGACGATGCCGTCGTGGACCTCCCACGTGTCGGTCGAGACCTCGTCGAGGAACCACCGGTCGTGGGTCACGACGACGAGCGCGCCCGAGTTCGTGGACCAGCGGCGCGAGAGGTGTTGCGCCAGCCAGGCGACGCCCTCGACGTCGAGGTGGTTGGTGGGCTCGTCGAGGAACAGGACGTCCCAGTCGCCGACCAGCAGGGTGGCGAGGGCCACGCGTCGACGCTGGCCGCCGGAGAGGTCCTCGACCCGCGCCTCCCACGGGATGTCGGTGGCGAGGCCCGAGATGACGTCGCGGATGCGCGCGTCGCCGGCCCATTCGTGCTCGTCGCGGTCGCCGACGATCAAGCTGCCGACCGTGGCGCCCTCGGGCAGCACGTCGCGCTGGTCGAGCATGCCGATCGTCAGGCCGCGGCGGGTCGTCACGCGGCCGTCGTCCGGTTCGAGCCGGCCGGCGAGCACCGACATGAGCGTCGACTTGCCGTCGCCGTTGCGGCCGACGACACCGATGCGGGAGCCCTCGTCGATGCCGAGGGTCACCCCGTCGAGGACGACCTTGGTCGGGAATTCGAGACGGAGGTTTTCTGCGCCGAGTAGATGAGCCACCACAGAAGCGTAGACGGCCCGGGCCGGGCGGCCGACTCGACGGTGCGCAGCCGGTGTCAGCCCAGCGACGCCACCCACTCGTCCGAGCCGTCGGTGAACTCCTGGCGCTTCCAGATCGGGGTGCGGGCCTTGACCTCGTCGACGAGGGCGGCGCAGGCCGCGAACGCCTCGGCGCGATGGGCGGACGCCACGGCGCAGGCCAGCGCGACGTCGCCCACGACCAGGTCGCCGTACCGGTGTTCGACCGCGATCGCGACCTGGGGGTGCGCCTCGGCGACGGCCAGCGCGACCTCACGGATGACCTCGGTCGCGGTCGGGTGCGCCTCGTAGTGCAGGGCCTCGACGCCGCGCCCCTCGTCGTGGTCGCGGACGACCCCCTCGAACGTCACGACCGCTCCGGAGGCGCGGCTCGTCACGAGCGCGGAGCACTCGGCCACCGACACGGTCACGTCGACGACGCGGGCGAGCAGCACGCGGTCGGCCGCGGGTGCGGTGCCACCCGGCGACGCGGTGCCGGAACCGGACGGGCCGCCGTGGGCTCCGCCGGGAAGGGTGGTCGGATCGTCGTCGGTCATGCGGCCCCTTCGGGACTGGGATGGCGGTTCTGGGCGTGGTCGACACCGTGCAGCTGGTCGACCACGTGGTCGAGGACGTCGTCGAGCACGGCGAGCCCGTCGCGCACCCCGCCGCGCGAGCCGGGCAGGTTGACGACGAAGGTGCCTCCGGCCACGCCGGCGAGCCCGCGGGAGAGGACGGCCAGCGGCGTCGAGGCCGCGCCGCGCCTCCGGAGTTCTTCGGCGATGCCGGGCAGTGCGCGGTCGAGCAGGGGGAGGGTCATCTCGGGCGTCGCGTCGGTCGGTGAGACGCCCGTGCCGCCGGTGGTGACGACGGCGTCGACGCCCCACTCGAGGGCGGCCTCGAGCACCGCGCCGACGGGTTCGCCGTCGGCCACGACGACGGGGCCCTCGACCAGCCAGCCGCGCGCCACGAACCAGTCGCGGATGACGGGGCCGGTCGTGTCGTCGGCCGTGCCGGCGGCGGCTCGCGTCGAGGCGACCACGACGACGGCACGGCGCTGCACGACCTCGGGTGCGGCGTCGCTCATCGTGACCAGTCCCCCGACTTGCCGCCCTGCTTGTCGAGCACCTTGATGTCGCCGATGACGGCGAGCGCGTCGACCGCCTTGATCATGTCGAACAGCGTCAGGGCCGCGACCGACGCGGCGGTCAGGGCCTCCATCTCGACCCCGGTGACGCCCCGGGTCGAGACGCGTGCGATCACGGTGACCTGCGCCTCCGTGGTCTCGAAGTCGACGGTGATCGCGCCGAGCGGCAGCGGGTGGCAGAGCGGGATGAGCGTCGGCGTCTGCTTGGCGGCCAGGATGCCGGCGATGCGGGCGGTGCCGAGGGCCTCACCCTTGGGCAGCGAGCCGTCGACCAAGCGCGCGATCACGTCGGGCCGGGTGGTCAGCACGGCCTGGGCGGTCGCGATGCGCTTCGTCTCGGACTTGCCGGTCACGTCGACCATGTGCGCGGTGCCGTCCTCGCGGACGTGCGAGAGCGGGGTGTCGGACAGCGGGGTGTCGGACGGCGGCACATCGGGCAGCGGGGTCTCGGTCATCGGTCGGCCTTCTCGTGGGGGGCGGGGTCGTCGAGCGCCCAGACCTCGACCCGGTCGCCCTCGTCGAGGCGGTCGACCCCGACGGGGATCGAGACGAGCACGGTGGCCTCGGCGTGGGCGGCGAGCAGGTGCGAGCTGGGCCCGCCGACGAGGTGGGCGCGCCCGTCGACGTCGACCCGCCCGCGACGCAGCTGGTGCTTGCCGACCGGCGAGTCGACGGGGTGCGCCATGGGCACGGTCCACCGCCGCCGGGGCAGGCCGACGCCCGTGACGCCGTGCAGGGCGGGACGCAGGAAGGCCTCGAACGAGACGAGCGAACTGACGGGGTTGCCGGGGAAGCAGACGACGGGCAGCTCGCGGTCGTGCACCCGGACGGTGCCCCAGCCCTGCGGACCGCCGGGTTGCATCGCGACCGAGCCGAAGGTGACGCCCGAGCCCTCGAAGGCGTCGCGGACGACCTCGTAGGCCCCCGCGCTGACCCCGCCGCTCGTCAGCACGAGGTCGACCTCGGCGGCGTGGCGGGCGACGACGGCGACGAGGGCGGCCGCGTCGTCGGTCACCCGGGCGGTCGTGACGATCACGCCGACCTCGGCGAGCGCCGCGGCCAGTGCGACGCCGTTCGCGTCGTGGATCTGGCCGGGCCCGAGCGGGGCACCGGGTGCGGCGAGCTCTTCGCCGGTGGACACCAGCAGGAGGCGCGGGCGGCTCCGTACCTCGACCGCGTCGATCCCGGAGGCGGCGAGCACGCCCCACCGGGCGGGTGTCAGTCGCGTCCCGGCCGCGAACAGCACGGAACCCGCGGCGACGTCGCTGCCCGCGGCCCGGACGAAGGCCCCGGCGGTGATGCCGGTCGGCACCTCGACGACGGCGTCCACCCCGACGGGAGGGAACGCGTCGGGCGAGACCTTCTCGATGGGCACGATCGCGTCCGCGCCGGCAGGGACGGCGGCACCGGTCATGATCGGGGCGGCGGTGCCGGCGCCGAGGTCGGGGGCGGCCCGGCCGGCGGGGATGCGTGCCGCGACCCGGAGGCTGGTGGGACCGGCCGGGTCGAGCCCGTCGGTCGAGACGGCGTAGCCGTCCATCTGCGAGTTGGCGAAGGGCGGCAGGTCGATCGGGGCGACGACGTCGGCGGCGAGCACCCGGTCGCGGTACCGGTCGGAGCGCGAGGCGAGCGCCTCGGGGCTGACCACGAGCGCGTCGACCGGCCGGGCCCGCACGGCGGCCTCGACGACTGCCGTGACCTCGGCGAGGTGGGTCTCGATGGTGCGCACGCGGTTCCTCTCGGGCGATGGTCAGTAGCGTATCGGGGGTGACCGACCCCGCGACCGAGACCGACGTCCCCCAGCCCACCCGCGCCTCCTCGGGGCCGCCGCCCGTCGACGTCGCCGTCATCGGCGGATCGGGGCTGTACTCGCTCTTCGCCGAGGGCGAGGCGACCCGGCACGTCGTCGAGACGCCCTACGGCCCGACCTCGAGCGAGGTGACGATCGGGCAGCTAGGCGGCAAGCGCGTGGCGTTCCTGACCCGGCACGGCGCGGGCCACGCGGTCGCGCCGCACCTGATCGACTACCGGGCCAACGTGTGGGCGCTCGCGTCGCTCGGAGCCAAGGCCGTCGTGTCGTCGTCGGCGGTCGGCGGGGTCAGCCCCGACGTCGCCCCGGGCACCATGGTCGTCACCGACCAGTTCATCGACCGCACCTGGGGACGACGCGACACGTTCTTCGACGTCGAGGGCCACGTGCAGCACCTGATCGCCGCCGACCCGTTCGACCCCGTGTTGCGGGCCGCCGCGATCGAGGCCCTCGAGGCACAGGGCGAGCCGTTCGCCCCGACCGGCACCTGCGTCGTGATCCAGGGGCCGCGGTTCTCGACCCGGGCCGAGTCGCTCTGGTTCCGGGCCGCGGGGGCGCACACGGTCAACATGACGATGTACCCCGAGATCCCCCTCACCCTCGAGCTCGGCATGGGAGCCGTCAACATCTCGTACGTGACCGACAGCGACGCCGGTCTGGCCCCGGCCGAGGGCGACGCGCCCGACGTCGACGCCGTGAGCGCCTCGCTCGTCTTCGAACGGCTCGCGGCCGCCCAGCCGCGCATCGTCGCGGCCATCGAGTCGATCGTCGCCGCGATGCCCGACGACTACTCTCCGCGCGAGCTGATGCCGCCCGAGGCGGTGGCCGAGGTGCTCGCGCGGCCCGTCTCGGGTCGGAAGGCCGCGCTGTGACCGCGACCCGCGCCTCCTCGTCCGCGTCGGCCGCCACCACCGACGCAGCCGACGGTCCCGGTCTGCTGCTCGTCACCGGCGGGGCCGGCTTCATCGGGTCGGCGATCGTCGACCTCGCGCTCGACCGCGGCTGGCGGGTGCGCGTGCTCGACTCGCTGCGGCCCGACGTGCACGGCGGCGAGCCGACGGTCGACCCGCGCGTCGACTTCGTGCACGGTGACGTGCGCGACGCCGAGACCGTCGACCGGGCACTCGTGGGCGTCGACGCGGTCTGCCATCAGGCGGCCAAGGTCGGCCTCGGGGTGGACTTCCAGGACGCCCCCGACTACGTCTCGTCGAACGAGCTCGGCACGGCCGTCGTGCTCGCCGCGATGGACCGCGCCGGCGTCGACCGTCTCGTCGTCGCCTCGTCGATGGTCGTCTACGGCGAGGGCAGCTACCGCACCTCGTCCGGCGCGACCGAGCGACCCGCACCCCGCCGCATCGCCGACCTCGACGCGGGCGTCTTCGACCCGCGTGACGAGGCGGGCGAGCTGCTCGAGCCGCAGCTGATCACCGAAGAGGCCCCGCTCGACCCCCGCAACGTCTACGCCATCACGAAGCTGACCCAGGAACACCTGTCGACCTCGTGGGCGCGCAGCACCGGAGGTCGGGCCGCCGCCCTCCGCTACCACAACGTCTACGGTCCGGGCATGCCTCAGAACACGCCCTACGCCGGCGTGGCCTCGCTCTTCCGCTCGGCCCTCGAACGCGGCGAGGCACCGCGCGTGTTCGAGGACGGCGCCCAGCGTCGCGACTTCGTCCACGTCCGTGACATCGCCTCCGCCAACCTCGCGGCCCTCGAGTGGACGGCCGACCAGCCGACCGACACGTTCCGCGCGTTCAACGTCGGCAGCGGCACGGTGCACACGATCGGCGAGATGGCCGAGGCCCTGGCTCGCGAGGCCGGCGGACCGATGCCCGTCGTCACGGGCGAGTACCGCGCGGGAGACGTGCGGCACGTCACGGCCTCGTCTGCCCGGTTGCAGGGCGAGCTGGGTTGGCGGCCGAGCGTGACCTTCGAGCAGGGCATGCGTGAGTTCGCCACGGCACCGTTGCGCGCGGCGGTCGTCCGCTAGGCGAAGTCGGCCACCTCGCGGTCACCCGGCCCAGGGGTCGACGAGCTCGAGACCGAGGCCCTCGAAATCCTTCGTGTTGCGCGTGGCGAGGGCGGCGCCGCCCACGAGGGCGTGTGCCGCGATCATGGCGTCGGCCGTCGCGATCGGGCGGCCGGCGGTCCGACGCCGCAGGAGCACCGTCGCGTACTCGATCGCGGCATGCGCATCGAACGCCAACACCCGACCGTCGAACTGGTGCTCGAGGATGTCGATCACGCAGTCCTCGACGCGCTCACGGCGGTGCCCCTCGGGCATGGCCAGGAGCCCGGCCAGCATCTCGGCGCCGGTCACGACGCTGAGGTAGAGACCGTCGAGGGGTTGCCGCTCGAACCAGCTCAGCACCTCGGGGCAGGGACGAGGACGGGCGAGTTCGGACACCACGTTCGTGTCGACGACGATCATCCGAAGTCGACCGATCTCGCCGGGGCCTGCGCCCGCCGATCGCGCTCGAGCCCCTCGACGAACTCGTCGTCGAGGTAGGAGCCCCTCTCGGCCAACCGGCGACGGAACGCGTGGACCCAGTTCTCGGCCGTCGGTGCCGTGCCGGCGGCCGCCGGAGCCGGACTGACGACCGGCCCCTCGACCCCCTGGGCGAGTCGCGTCACCATCAGTCGCACCTCGGCCTCCATCGACCGCCCGTGGCTCGAGCTGAGGGCCTTCAGCCCCTCGATCACCTCGGGGTCGAGACCTCGCACCGTCAACGTCGCCATCGGGACCACCTCCTGTCGCTGATGCTAGCAGAATGACAGCACTCCCCCCGTTCGGGGCGCGGGCCGCCGCTCCCATCACCTTCATGGGAACGCGTCCGTACAGTCGAGAGGATGAGCAGCCCCCGAGTAGACGTCGTGCTTCCCTGTCTCGACGAAGAGGGTGCATTGCCCTGGGTGTTGGGCCGCCTGCCCGAGGGCTGGCACGCGATCGTCGTCGACAACGGCTCGACCGACGACTCCGCCCGCGTCGCCGCCGAGCACGGCGCGACCGTCGTGCAGGAGGCGCGGCGCGGCTTCGGCAGCGCCGCCCACGCCGGTCTCGAGGCCGCCACGGCCGACTACGTCGCGTTCTGCGACGCCGACGCCTCGATGGACCCCGCCGACCTCGTCGCCCTCGCCGCTCCCGTGATGGCCGGTGACGCCGATCTCGTCCTCGGTCGTCGACGCCCGACCACCCGTGGCGCCTGGCCGGTGCACGCCCGCCTCGCCAACCTCGCGCTCTCACACCTCATGCGGCGTGCCAGCGGCGTCGACCTGCACGACCTCGGCCCGATGCGCGTCGCCCGACGCCGGGCGCTGCTCGACCTCGACCTGAAGGACCGCCGCAGCGGCTACCCGCTCGAGATGGTGCTGCGCGCCAGCGAAGCCGGCTGGCGGATCGTCGAGCAGGACGCCCCCTACTCGCCACGGGTCGGCCGCAGCAAGGTGACCGGCACCATCCGCGGCACGTCCGTCGCGATCAAGGACATGTCCCGACTGCTGCGGGAGGTCGGCCGATGACGACCCTCGTGGTGATCGCGAAAGAGACGATCCCGGGCAAGGTCAAGACGCGCCTGCACCCCCCGCTCAGCCTCGAGCAGGCCGCCGACGTGGCCGCCGCCGCCATCCAGGACACCCTCGACGTGGTCCGCCGCCTGCCGGCCACCCGGCGCGTGTTGCTGTTCGACGGCAACCGTAGGCCCGTCGGCTCCGAAGACTTCGATGTGATCCCTCAGATCGGTGGCGACCTCGACGCACGCCTAGGCGCCCTCTTCGACGAGGTCGACGGGAAGACCGTGCTGATCGGCATGGACACCCCCCAGGTGACGGTCGAGGCCCTCGCCCCCGTCTTCGACGCGTGGAGCGACGACGTCGACGCCTGGTTCGGGCCGGCGAACGACGGCGGCTTCTGGGCCCTGGGTCTCGCCCGACCGACCGGCGACCTGCTGCGCGGCGTGCCGATGTCGCGGGACGACACGGGCGCCCACCAGCTCCGTCGGCTCGCCGACGCCGGCCTCAGCGTGCGCATGCTGCCCGAACTCGTCGACGTCGACACCATCGACGACGCCCGCCTGGTCGCGGCCACCGCACCCGACAGCCGGTTCGCGGCCGCCCTGCGGCACGCCGAGGCCACCTCCACCACCACGAACGGCGTCGCCCGCACGACCGATCCCGCCACAGAAGGGGTCACCTCGTGACCATCGCCCCCGACCGACCCGCCACCTTCGGATCAGGAGGTGCAGAGCCGTACGCGCGCGCCCTGCGTCACGAGGGACTCCTGCAACTCGTCCGCGTGACCGGCGGTGCCGGACACCCGGCGTCGCCTCCGGCCCCGGGCGACACCGACGACGCGTTCGACGTCGCGCGCTGGAGCGCCGACGCCGACGCCGCCGACCTCACGACCCTCGACGACGAGACCGGCCCGGTGCTCGACATCGGCTGCGGGCCCGCCCGCATGGTGCGTGCCGCCGTCGACCGCGGACTGACCGTGCTCGGCCTGGACGTCTCGCCCACGGCGGTCGCGATGGCCCGCGAGGCCGGCCTGCCCGTGGCCGGCGGTTCGGTCTTCGACCCGCTGCCCCGCGAGGGCGAGTGGAACCTCGCCCTGCTGCTCGACGGCAACGTCGGCATCGGCGGCGACCCGACGGCACTGCTGACCCGCTGTGCCGAGATCCTCACCACGACCGGATCGATCGTCGTCGAGACCGCGCCTGAGGCGTCGCTCGACGACAGCTACGAGGCCCACGTGGTCGACGACCAGGGTCACGCCAGCGCGACCTTCCCCTGGGCCGAGGTCGGCCGCGAGGCCCTGCACCTCCACGCGGGGCGGTCCGGCCTGCGGGTCGCTCAGACCTGGTCGGTCGACGGACGCACCTTCTGCCGCCTGCGCGCCAGGTAGAGCGCCACGAGACCGGCTGCCACCGCCGCGATCACGAGCCAGAGCACGGCCAGGCGCAGGCCGTAGTCGAACGGCAGCACCGTGTCGTTCTTCGGGCCCTTCGCCTTCGCGACGATCTCGGGCACCACGATCAGCGAGAAGACGGCCCCGACGACGACCGCGCCCTGCACGATCCAGAGGACCGCGGGTCGGACGCGACGCCCGGTCCGTCGCACGACCAGCGAGACGACGGCCACGACGGGGGCGAGCACGGCGTCGTGGACGACGACCGATCCGACCAGCCAGAGCAGCAGCCCGCCGTACCGGTTCGGGTTGACCGTGTCGGTGAGCACCCAGCCGCCGAGGCCGATCAGGGCGACGCCGAGGGCGATCAGCACCCCGCGCACGACACGGACGGCGCGCGACGTGCCCGCGCCTCCTGCGCTCGACGCGGCCGAGGGGACGCGCGCGGTCACGAGAGCACCTCGATCGAGCTGAGCCACTTGGTCTGCAGCACGCCGGGGCGCCCCGGGGCGATCATGCGTGCCGGGTAGCCGTGGTCGATGCTGAGCGGCTCGCCGTTCAGCTCGAGCGCGACGAGGGTGCGCGGGTCGGAGGCGTACTCGGGGCCCATCTCGGTCACGCGGTAGCCCCCCTTCTTCTCGAGGCTGGTGAGCCGCAGGCGGTGGTCGGCCGGGGCTCCGGCGGCGGCCAGCAGGTCGACGAGTCGGACCCCGCGCCAGGCGCCGGTCTGGCTCCAGCCCTCGACGCAGGCGATCGGGAGGCGTTCGTCCGCCCCGTTGAACCCGCGCAGCGTGTCGAGCGTGAACGAGGTGGCGACGCCGCCGACCACGACGTCGAGCCGCCAGTCGGGGTCCATGGCCGTCTCGAGCACCTGGGCCGCGGCGGCCGTGCGGTTGATCGGCAGGTCGTTCGCACCGAGTCCGCGCTGCCGCGGAGCGAAGGCGTTGAGCGGAGAGAACGGGGCGAAGGACTGCCCGGCCGTGAGCGCGACGACTCCCCCGGTGGCGACGCCGGCGGCGGTGAAGAAGCCGCGCCGTGACACGCGTGCCCGCCCCGGTTCGCGGTCGACCTCGTGCGCGGAATCGATCCAGCGCGTCAGCCGGCCGGTCAGCCCCCGGGCGGGAGCAGGAGGCGCGGCGTGCGGGTCACGGTCGCGTCGCGTCCCGTCGGCGTCGCGCACCGCGCGGAAGCGGGCGAGCTCGGCGGTCGCCTCGCTCTCGGCCACGAACGCGGCCCGGGCCTCGTCCAGCTCGGCCGACGGCTCGACGAAGCGTCCGTCGTCGTCGTAGCTGTCGCGCGCCCGCCAGTAGCGGGTGATCAGCGGCAGCTTCACCGCGATGTGGATCGCGAGCGAGCCGATGATGACGAACGACAGGGCGAAGTGCACCTGCTTGAACGGGAAGGGCCACGGGTAGTACTGGTACGTGTTGAGCAGCCCGGTGACGAGCTGCAAGATCGTCGCGGCGACGAACAGAGCTATGGAGGCGCGTTCGAGCACGTCGACCGGGTGCTTGATCGGCGGGTGCTGGAAGAGCTGCGGGAACACCGAGTGCAGCTTCGCCAGCAGCAGGGGGATGCAGGCGATCCCGGCGGTGATGTGGACGCCCTGGCTCACCTGGTAGAGCCAGACGGGGCTCGTCGGGAACCGCATCCCGTCGAGGGGCTCCTGCAGGAAGTGGCTGTAGAGGCCGGTCAGCAGACAGATGACGAACGCGGCACCGAGGAGGCGGCCGAAGACGGTCGCCGACCGGGCGTTGCGGTTCGGTGACGAGGCCGCGCGGCGCGCCTCGTACAGCAGGCGTCTCATGGTGTCGGTCGTCTCATGTGGCCCATCATCTCCGATGCGCACGACTCGGACGGACTCCCAGGGCCGATTCGGCCAGACTGGGGGCGTGCGTACTGTGTTCGCGGCCGTTGCCGTCCTCGGATTGGCCGGGGCGATCGCCTGGGGCGTCGTGAACGTCGGGTTCCTCATGAAAGAGCTGCGCACCGACTTCGTCGTCTGGACCGCCGTGTGCTGGGCGCTGTTCGCCGTGGCGGTCGTGCTGCTGCGGCGGGTGCCCGTGCGACACGTCACGGCACTCGTGATCGCGGGCACGGCCCTGGTCGGTGGTGCAGGCCTGACCGGCGTGCCCAACACGAGCACCGACCCGGCGCGCTACGCCTGGGACGGCATCGTGCAGACCGCCGGCGTCTCGCCCTACGAGTACACGCCCGACGCGGGCGAACTGCGCGACCTGCGCCCGACGTGGATCTTCCCCGAGTCGACGCCGTTCACCCGCGACGACGGCACGATCGGCGAACGCTGCGGCGAGCCCGACCGCCAGGTGCACCGTGCCTACGACAGCCAGACCGGCGACGTCGTCTGCACGCTGATCAACCGGCCCGACGTGCCGACCATCTACCCGCCGATGGCCGAGCTGTACTTCTGGGCGGTGTCGGCCGTGGTCGGCCCCGACGCCGGGTTCTTCCCGCTGCAGGCCATGGGCTTCGTGCTCGTGCTGGGGACGACCCTCGCCCTGCTGGCGACGCTGCGTCGTCGGGGTCTCGACCCGCGCTGGGCGGCGTTGTGGGGTTGGTGCCCGCTCGTGGTCGGCGAGGGGATCACCAACTCGCACGTCGACCTGCTCGGCGCCGTGCTCGTGGTCGCCGCGTCGTTGCTCGTCGCGACCGGTCGGCGCTTCCGCGGCGGCATCGCGCTCGGGGCCGCGATCGCGACCAAGCTCATCCCGGTGATCGCGGCACCCGCCCTGCTGCGTGGGCAGCCCTGGAAGGTGATCAGCGCCTCCGTCGTCACCTTCGCCGTCCTCTACGTGCCCTACGTCGCGATGACCGGGTGGGGGGTGCTGGGGTACCTGCCGGGGTACCTGACCGAAGAGGGCTACGAGGACGGTTCCCGGTTCGTGTTCCTGTCGGCCTTCCTGCCCGACGCGTGGACGACACCGGTCGCCGTGCTGATCGTCGGCGTCACGGCGGTGCTCGTGTGGGTGAAGACCCCGGCACACGACCCGTGGCTCGGGCAGCTCGCGATGATCGGCGTGACGCTCGTCACCGTCAGCCCGCGCTACCCCTGGTACGCACTGCTGCTGGTGCCGTTCGTCGCGCTGACCGGGCGGGTCGAGTGGTTGGCGATCCCACTCGCGCTGCTCGTCCGCCAGCTCGAGCCGGGCATGGCGCTGCAGCGCGCGTCACTCGCCTCGGCCGTGCTGGTCATCCTGCTCGTGACGCTCTGGCGGGCCGGGCCCGGGTTCACCGACCGGTTGCTCGACGGCATCGAGCGCGACGTCGACCGGGTGCGACGCGTCGTCGGACGCAGACGTCCCGGCTCCCTGTCGACCCCCGCTCAGACCAGGTAGGCGACGGCGTCCTCGGCGTCGAACGAGAACCGGACGAGGCTGCCCGGGAGGAGGTCGAGGCCGGCGACCACGCCGGGCGGGACGTCGGCCGACACGTCGCCGGCCCGGACACGGACGACGTCACCGCGGGGTTCGAGGTCGGTGAGGACGAGATCGAGGACGTTCTCGAGCGGTGCCGCCCCCGGAGCGGCCCCCGTCGTCACGCGCACGGCGCTCGGCCGGACGGCCACCGCCGCGGCCGCCCCCGACGGGAGCGCGTCGGCGGAGCGGACGGTCAGCAGGGTGCCGTCGTCGAGCCGGACGCCTCCCCCGTGAGCCGTGCCGGTCAGCAGGTCGAGACCCGCGAGCCCGGCGGCGAACGGTGTGGTCGGGCGTTCGAGGACCGCCCGCGTGGGGCCGACGTCGACGACCCGACCGCCCTCGAGCACGACGACCCGGTCGGCGAGGGTGAAGGCGTCGAGGACGTCGTGCGTGACGACGACCGCCGTGCGGTCGGCCAGGACGTCGCGCAGCGTCCGTCGCAGGGCGGGCGCGACCGACACGTCCAGGGCGGCCATCGGCTCGTCGAGCAGCAGCAGGTCGGGGGCCGCCGCCAGGGCCCGCGCGACGGCGATGCGCTGCGCCTGGCCGCCCGAGAGCTGCGCCGGCCGACGGTCGGCGAGCGCCGTGGCGTCGACCCGGGCCAGCCAGTCGGCCGCGCGACGGGTGGACTCGCGGCGCGGCACGCCGGCGCTGCGCGGCCCGAACGCGACGTTGTCGAGGGCGCTGAGGTGCGGGAAGAGCAGGGCGTCCTGGGCGAGCATCGAGACGCCACGCTCGTGCGGGCGCAGCGCAGGTCCGCGTCCTCGGCCGTCGACGTCGAAGAGCAGGCGGTCACCCAGCCGGGCCGAACCGTGGTCGGGTCGCAGCAGGCCCGCGATCAGCGCCAGCAGCGTCGACTTGCCCGCACCGTTCGGGCCGAGGACGGCCACCGTCTCGCCCTCCGCGACGGTGAACTCGACGTCGAAGCCGCGGTCCTCGACGACCGCCGCGAACTCGAGCGTCACGACCCGCGCCTCCTCGTGGCGACACGGGACGACTGGCCGGCCTGGTGCGCGAGGGCGACGACGACGACCGCCGCGAGGACGAGCACGAGCGACAGCGCCACGGCGGCGTCGGGGTCGGTCTCGCGTTGCAGGTAGATCTCGAGCGGCAGGGTCCGCGTGACGCCCTGCAGCGACCCGGCGAAGGTCAGCGTCGCCCCGAACTCGCCGAGTGCCCGGGCGAACGACAGCACGGCTCCCGAGACGAGGGCGGGCAGCACGAGCGGCAGGGTGACCCGCCGCAGCACGGTCGTGGGCCGGGCCCCCAGGGTGGACGCGACGGCCTCGTAGCGCGTGCCCACCGTGCGGAGGGCACCCTCGAGGCTCAGCACCAGGAAGGGCAGGGCGACGAAGGTCTGGGCCAGCACGACCGCCGTGGTCGAGAACGCGATGGTCACGCCGAGAGCGTCGAAGGTCTGACCCAGCAGGCCACGGCGCCCGAAGGTGTAGAGCAACGCGATGCCCCCGACGACGGGCGGGAGCACCAACGGCAGCAGCACGAGCGACCGCAGCACCTTCTGGCCCCGGAACTCGGTACGGGCCAGCACGACGGCCATCGGGACGCCCAGCACGACGCAGATCAGGGTCGCCGCGACCGAGGTGCGCAGGCTGAGCCAGAACGCGTCGACCGACGACTCGGACGTGACCAGCGGCACGAACTCGGCCCAGTCGACCCTCGACACCATGGCGACCAGGGGCAGCAGCACGAAGGCGGCACCGAGCGCCGCGACGACCGCGACCCACGCCGGGACGCTCGCGTACGCCCGGCGACGTCGACGGAGGACGCGTCGGGTGGCCTCGGGTGGGGTCGCTCCGGGCCGGGGCGACCGGGGACGTCGTGTCACGGGACCGTCCTCACGGCGTGCCGAAGCCGGCGTCCTGCAGCACGCCCTGCCCGACCTCGCCGGTGACGAAGGCGACGAACGCCTCGGCCACCGCCGGGTTCGCCGTGTCGGCCACGGGGGCGATCGGGTACGTGTTGACGGCCTGGTCGGCCTCGGGGAAGTCGATGCCCTGCACGCTGTCACCGGCGGCCTCGACGTCGGTGACGTAGACCAGCCCGGCGTCGGCCTCGCCCGAGGTGACCTTGCCGAGCACGTCGGTGACCGAGGACTCCTCGCTGACCGGCGAGATCGTCACGCCGGTCGCCTTCTCGACCGTCGCCGTCGCTGCCCCGCACGGCACCTGGGCGGCGCAGATCACGGTCTTCACGTCGGGCTTCGCGAGGTCGGCGAAGTCGGTGACGCCGGCCGGGTTCGACGACGGCACCGCGATCGTGAGGACGTTCGTGGCGAAGTCCTCGGGTGCCGACGGGTCGACGAGTCCGGCGTCGGTCAACGTCGCCATGTTCTCCTCGTCGGCCGAGGCGAAGACGTCCGCGGGGGCACCCTCGGTGATCTGCGTGACGAGATCGGACGAGCCCGCGAAGGTCAGCTCGACGGTCGTGCCGGGGTGGGCCTTCTCGAACTCGTCGGCCAGTTCGGTGAACGTGGTCGTGAGCGAGGCGGCGGCGTAGACCGTGATCGACCCCTCGAGGGCCGAGCCGGAGGCCGTCGGGGTCGCGCTGGTCGCCGGGTCGACGGTCGCACCCGAGCAACCCGTCAGGGCGAGGGCCGTCGCCACCGCGAGGGTTCCGGCGAGCGTCGTGACGTTCGAGCGGGTTCTTCCCACGGGTCAGGCCTTCCCGCCGGGGGTCTCGATGATGACCGTCGTGGCCTTCACGACGGCGATGGCCACCGAGCCGGGCTCGAGGCCCAGCTCGCGGACGGCCTCGCTGCTCATCAGCGAGACGATGCGGTGCGGTCCGCACTGCAGCTCGACCTGGGCCATGACCCGGTCGGCCGTGATCTCGGTGACGACGCCCACCAGGCGGTTGCGTGCCGAGCGCCCCACCTCGGACGGGTCGGCGGGCAGGACGGCGTTCTTCCGGGCGAGCGTCGCGAGCGCGAGGCCGTCGACCACGCCGCGCCCGGCGTCGTCCTTCACGCTCTCGAGCAGTCCGAGGTCGATCCAGCGACGCACCGTGTCGTCGCTCACGCCGAGGAACGCCGCAGCGTCCTTGATCCGTATCTGCGCCATGAGGGTGAGCTTAGTTCCGAATGCGCGGACGCGCGCACGTGATGGACGGCGTCGATCGAGCCTGCGACGCCGGTCGTCGTGCGCCGGGGAACGAACGGAGGCGCGGGTCGCCTCCCCCGGACACCGCGCGTTCGGCCCCGCGGGCTTAACCTCGACGGATGACCGTCTCGCTCGGACTGCCCACCATGCCCGGCCGGGCCTCCGCCGACGCCCTGCTGCCCCCGCGGCCGACGAACGACGTGGCACCGGGACTGCTCGACCGCTTCGGTCGGACCGCGACCGACCTGCGGGTCTCGCTGACCGACAAGTGCAACCTGCGCTGCACCTACTGCATGCCGGCCGAGGGCCTGCCGGCGCTCCCCCGTGAGCAGGCGCTGGACGCCGACGAGATCGTGCGCCTGGTCGGCATCGGCGTGCGTGACCTCGGCATCCGCCAGGTGCGGTTCACCGGTGGCGAGCCCCTGCTGCGTGCCGACCTGATCGACATCGTGCGGCGGGTCGCCGCGATCGAGCCGCGACCCGAGGTCTCGCTGACCACGAACGCGATCGGCCTGGCGCACCGCGCGCAGGCCCTCGCCGACGCCGGGCTCGACCGGGTCAACGTGTCGCTCGACTCGCTGCACGCCGAGACGTTCATGAAGGTCTCGCGTCGCCCCTTCCTCGACAAGGTGCTCGCCGGGGTCGACGCCGCGGCCGCGGCCGGCCTCACCCCGGTCAAGATCAACGCGGTGCTGCTGCCCGGCATCAACGACCACGAGGCCCCCGACCTGCTCGCCTGGGCGCTGCGCGGCGGCCACGAGCTGCGCTTCATCGAGCAGATGCCGTTGGACGCCGACCGCAGCTGGGACCGCGCCTCGTTCGTCACCTCGCGGGACATCCATTCGCTGATCGCCACCCGGTTCGACCTGAGCCCCGCCGACGTCCCGCGCGACGGTGCCCCCGCCGAGCTGTTCGACGCCGTCGGTCGCGGTGACGACGCCGGGTTGACGGGTCGGGTCGGGATCATCGCGTCGGTCAGCGAGCCGTTCTGCGCCGACTGCCGACGCACCCGCATGACCGCCGAGGGCGGCATCCGCAGCTGCCTCTTCAGCGGCGGCGAGACCGGCCTGCGCGACCTGCTGCGCAGCGGGGCGAGCGACCTCGAACTGGCCGACGCCTGGCGCGGTGCCATGTGGGCCAAGCCCTCGGGCCACGGCATCGACGACCCGGACTTCGTGCAACCCGAACGCACCATGAGCGCCATCGGAGGCTGAGATGACGACCACGAACCCCGCCCCCACCGTCGGCGAAGCCGCTTCGGCCTCCGTCTCGGCGACCCTGCGCTTCTTCGCGGCCGCCCGCACCACCGTGGGCCGCGACGATCAGCGCGTCGAGGTGCCCGCGGGCGAACGCCCGACCATCGGACGCCTGCTGACCGAGGTCCGCCCGGTCGAGGGCGTGTCGGCCGCGGACTTCCGCGACGTCCTGCTGCGCTGCTCGTTCCTCGTCGACGGACTGACGACGCGGGACCGCGAGCAGCTCGTGCCCGACGGCACGGTGATCGACGTCATGCCGCCCTTCGCCGGCGGCTGAGCACCGCCCGCCTACGGTCGCGCGGGCGCCCCCTGCGCGAGCTGCCACCCGAGCATGCCCCCGTGCAGCACCGACACGTCGAAGCCGTCGCCCGCCAGCAGGTCGGCCGCGGCTCGGGCCCGCGGCCCTCGGGCGCAGTAGACGACCACCCGCTGCGCCGGGTCGAGTTCGGGCCGCTGCCGGGTGCGCGTGCCGTACCCGGGAGCCTGCACGTCACCCGCGATGTGGGCGAAGTCGTGCTCGTCGACCTCGCGCACGTCGAGCAGGGTGAAATCGGTGTCGCCGGTCGCGCGTGCCCCGAGCAAGGTCGTCAGCTCGTCGGCGTCGACGTCGGGGCCGACACTGCGACCATGCACCGGTGTGTCGGCGGTGGTCGTGTGCGCCCCCGGGACCGAGGACGAGGAGGCGCGGCGCGCGCCGTTCACCGTGGCCCGGGCCTCGACCCGGTGCGGGGCACGGGCCAACCGGCTCTCACGCCAGGTGCCGCCCAGGGCGTCGACGGTCACGACCCGGCCGAGCAGCGGCTCGCCGAGTCCGGTCAGCAGCTTCACGACCTCGCTGGCCATGCCCGTGCCCACCGTGCCGCACAGCGGCCCCAGCACGCCGACGTCGGCGCAGGACTCGTCCCAGCCCGAGGCGGGCGGGGCGGGGTGGAGGTCGCGGTAGTCGACCGCCCGGCCGTCGGGGGCGTCGTCCCAGAAGACGCTGAACTGGCCGTCCCAGCGGTTGACACTGCCCCAGACGACCGGCAGGCCGCGAGCGGCCGCGGCGTCGGCCACGAGGTAGCAGGTGTCGAAGGAGTCGCTGCCGTCGACCACGACGTCGTAGTCGTCGAGCAGGTCGGCGGTGCGTTCGCTCAGGCGGAACGGGTGGGCGACGACGGTCACGTCGGGGTTCGCGGCCCGCACCCAGTCGGCGGCGGCGCGGGCCTTCGGGAAGCCCAGCTGGTCGGGTCGGAACAGCACCTGGCGTTGTAGGTTCGACAGGTCGACGGCATCGTCGTCGACGATTCCCAGGGTTCCCACACCCGAGGCTGCGAGATATTGGATGACCGGCGCGCCCAGCCCGCCGGCCCCGACCACCAGCACCCTCGACGTCGCCAGACGCCCCTGGGAGCCCAGACCGAACCCCGGCAGGCGCACGCTTCGCGAGTAGCGTTCGCCCTCGGCGGGGTCGCCGCCGTGTCCGCCGTCGCGCACGTCGGCACCGTGCACGCCACCGTCGCGCACGGCCGCCCCGGGCGCGTCACCACCGTGTCGCGCGCGAGATCCGCCGAGAGGGGGAAGAGACGACATGACGAACCTCCTGCATCCGGCCGACGGTCGATCGACCGCGCCCACTGTACCCACGACGTCCGACACCGGTCGGGGCACGACCCTCGCGCGCCTCCGGCACTGGCGACACCTCGACGCCCTGCTGATCGGCCTGCTGGCCGCCGTGATCTCGGGAGCCTTCCTCTGGGTGCCCTCGGTCTGGTACGACGAGGCGGCGACGGTCATCTCGGCGACCCGCAGCTGGGGCCAGCTCTGGCAGATGGTCCAGACCGTCGACCTGGTGCACGCCACCTACTACGCGTTCATGCACCTGTGGTTCGACGTCTTCCCGTATTCGCCGATCTCGCTCCGGGTTCCCAGCACGCTCGTCACGGGGCTCGCGGCCGCGCTCACGGTCGTGCTGGCTCGCACCCTCGCCGACCGCCGGACGTCCGTCGTGGCCGGCCTGCTGTTCTGCCTGATCCCCCGCGTGACCTGGATGGGCGGCGAGGGCCGTTCGTACGCCTTCTCGGCGATGTTCGCCGTCGCCCTGACCCTCGTGCTCGTCACCGCCTCGCGTCGCACGGCCCAGGTGGGCGAGACCCGCACCCGGGCGTCGGCGGTGCGCTGGTGGGTCGCCTACGCCGTGCTCGCCGTCGTCTCGGTGCTGTTCTTCCTGTACGTCGCCTTCGTCGTGGTGGGGCACGGCGTCACCATGCTGGTGCAGTGGCGACGGGAGCGCCGCCTCCGCGCCTCCTCCGGGTCGGTGGCGGGGTCGACTGACGCGGCGGACCCCGCCCCGCTCGTCGGCGGACCGCACGGCGCGCGCGGCTCGTTCCTCGGCTGGTTCGCCGGTGCGGCCGTCGCCGGTCTCGCGAGCCTGCCCGTCGTGTACTTCACGTCCGAGCAGAGCGGCCAGGTCGGCTGGCTCGACCGACCGAGCTTCGCCACGATCAACCAGGTGTTGACGACGCAGTGGTTCTACCAGAACGACCGTTTCGCCGTCTTCGGCTGGATGCTGGTCGTCGCCGGCCTGGTCGTCGTGGTCGCCGGTCTCGTGCCCCGCGCCCGGGGCCTCGCCGAGGTCGTCCTGCCGTGGATGATCGTCCCCACCGTCGGTCTCGTGGGCGTCTCGCTCGTGACCGAGCCGCTCTACTCGCCGCGCTACCTCACCTTCGGCACCCCGGCCGTCGCGATCATGATGGCCGTCGCGGTGGCCGCCATCCCCTGGCGGCGGGTCGTCGCGCTCGTGCTGCTGCTCGCCCTGGTGCTCACCGCTCCGACCTGGGAGCGTCAACGACAGCCCGAGGCGAAGGACTCCGCCGCCTGGAACCAGGTGGCCGACCTCGTCGCCGGACAGCGCGCCCTCGAGCCCGCCGGTACGACCGAGGGCGTCGTGTTCGGCCCCGTGCGTCGGCACCCCAAGGCGACGTCGCGCATCATCGAGAACACCTACCCCGCGGCGTTCGAGGGCATGTCCGACTTCACGCTCGAGACCCCCGCGGCCGAGACCGGCGGCCTGTGGGAGGTCCAGCACCCGCTCGAGGACGTCATCGACCGCACCGACGACCTCGACGTCGTCTGGCTGATCACGAGCGACAAGCAGGACTGGCGCCCCCGCGTCACCGCCGACCTCGCCGCGAAGGGCTTCCACGTCGCCGACGAGTGGCACCTCACCCGCACCAACGTGCTCAAGTACGAGCGCTGAGCCCCGCGAGTCACCGGGACCCCAGGAATGCGCCGAGACCCCTCTGCGCGCACAGGGGTCTCGGTGACTTCCTGGGGTCTCAGGGCCTGCGGCGACGGAGTCAGTCGGTGACGACGCGGGCGCCGTGCACGGGGCCCGTGGCGCGCACCACCGTGAGACGGGCGGCGCTCAAGGCGATCTGCAGCTCGAGGGCGCCGTCGAGGTCGGGCGCGAGGAACGCGACGGTCGGGCCGGAACCCGACACGATGCCCGCCAGGGCACCGTTGCCCTCGCCGAGCTCGAGGACGTCGGCCAGGCCCGGCTGGAGGTGCAGGGCGGGTGCCTGGAGGTCGTTGTGCATGGCGTCCGCGAGCATGCCCGGGTCACCCGCACGGAGGGCCTGCAGGACGCCGGCGTCGACGACGGGATGCCGCACCGACCGGATCTCGCCTTGGTGCCGCAGCCGGTGGGCGTCGAGTTCGTCGTAGACGCGGGGCGTCGAGAGGCCGACGTCGGCGACGGCCAGCACCCACTGGAACTGTCCCTTCGCCAGGGCCGGGCTGAGTTCGTCGCCGCGGCCGGTGCCGATCGCGGTGCCGCCGGCGAAGGCGAACGGGACGTCGGCACCGAGCCGAGCCGAGAGCCGCAGCAGTTCGTCGCGGCCCACGCCGGTGCCCCACAGGGTGTCGCAGGCGAGCAGCGTCGCGGCCGCGTCGGCCGAACCGCCCCCCATGCCGCCGGCCACCGGCACGGCCTTGTCGACGGTCAGTGCGACGCCTCCGGCGTAGCCGGTCGTCTCGGCCAGCAGGCGCGCGGCCTTGATCGCCAGGTTGGACTCGTCGGTCGGCACGCCCGACACGTCGATCGACGGGCCGCCCGTGACGCTGACCGTGAAGCCGTCGGCGTGCCGCGCGCGCACGTCTTCGTAGAGGGACACGGCCTGGTAGGCGGTCGCGAGGTCGTGGTACCCGTCGTCCTGCAGATCGCCGACGGCGAGGAAGACGTTGATCTTGCCCGGCGCACGCGTGTGGACCACGGTCGGGGCGGCCACGGACGTCATGCGTCCAACCTAGTCAGTTCTGGCGATCACCCATGACGTCGAACGCCCGCGTCAACCCCTCTTTCACGGGCTGGACCCGTTCGGGCAGGCGCAGGCCGCCCTGCGTCAACGACACCGAGCACTTCGGACCGCCGGTCGACACCACCTGGAGGCGCAGGGTGTCCCCGTGCGCGAGGGTCCAGTCGGCGGTCGGGCGCGTCGCCGACCGGGCGACGACCTCGGGCGGACCCCCGGCGTACCGGGCGAACCGGTCGACGGCGAGGTCGAACAGGTCGAGCGGCGCACCTCGCAGGCTCCGGCCGACGGTGACCGCGTAGCTGCCGTCGGGCTGGCGCCCCGGCGGCTCGATGCCGCGTTCTTGCTCGTAACGCACCGTGATGCCCTCGGCCCACCACGGCACGACCTCGAACTCGTCGACCAGGAGGCGCGAGATCTGCTCGTGGGACAGTCGCGTCGCCCCCGCGGCGTCGAGCCGTGCGAACCACTCGGCCGCACCGCGCCCGGTGCCCGACCCGAGCCGGGCGTCGCTGAGCCGCTGCTCGCCGCGCTCACGCTCGCCCCCGCCCGTACCGGAGGGCACGCCGCCGGAGCCGTTCCTGCGTCGGGGCACGGCTCAGCCGGCCTCGCCCTCGTCGGAGTGCAGCACGGCGGCGACGGACGCCCCGGCGAGGGCGTCGACGTCACTGACCCGGGCCACGGCGAGGAAGTCGTCGACGGTGAGCTGCTCGCCCCGCTGCGTCGGAGCGAGGCCGGCCCGCTCGAGAGCCTCGGACGCCGCGGCGGACGAGCCGTAGAGGGACGACAGCGACTGGCGCAGCATCTTCCGACGCTGCTGGAACGCGGCGTCGACGAGGGCGAACGTCGCCCGACGCTCTAGGTCGCTGCCCCGGGCCGGCTTGCGGTCGAAGGCGACGAGGATGCTGTCGACGTTGGGCACCGGCCAGAACACCTGCCGGCTGACCTGGCCCGCGGCGCGGAACTCGCCGTACCACGCGGCCTTGATGCTCGGGCCGCCGTAGACCTTCGAGCCGGGCTCGGCGGCGAGACGCAGACCGACCTCGGACTGCACCATGACGAGCCCGTGCTCGAGCCCGCCGAAGTGCTCGAGGAAATGCAGCAGCACCGGCACGCTGACGTTGTACGGCAGGTTCGCCACGAGGTGGGTGGGTTCGTCGGGCAGGGTCGTCACGCGCAGGGCGTCGTCGACCACGACGGTGAGGTCGGCCGCCGGCTGCAGCTGCGCGACGGTCTTCGGCAACTGTTCGGCGAGGCGCTTGTCGATCTCGACGGCCACCACCTTGGCGCCCGCCTCGAGCAGGCCCAGGGTGAGCGAGCCGAGCCCGGGGCCGATCTCGACGACCGTCATGCCGGCCGAGACGCCCGACGCGGCGACGATGCGACGCACGGTGTTGGCGTCGTGGACGAAGTTCTGCCCGAGCTTCTTGGTCGGCTGCACGCCCAGCAGGTCGGCGAGGTCGCGGATCTCGGCGGGGCCGAGCAGGGTGGCGCGCGACATCAGCCCTCGACCGTCACGGGCTCGCTATCCCAGGTGCCGTAGACCAGCTCGGTCGTCGACGAGATCTGGGCGGCGAGCATGGACACGTCGGTGCCGATCGTCTCGGCCATCGACCGTAGCGTGAAGGGGATCAGGTACGGCGCGTTGGGGCGTCCGCGGTAGGGCACCGGCGTCAGGTAGGGCGCGTCGGTCTCGACCATGATCAGGTTGCGCGGCAGCTGCACGAGGGCGTCGCGCAGGGGCTGGGCGTTCTTGAACGTCACCGTGCCGGCGAAGGACGCGTACCAGCCGTTCTCGGCGAGGATGCTCGCCAGCTCGGGCCCGCCGCTGAAGCAGTGGAAGACGGTGCGTTCGGGAGCGCCCACCTCGAGCAGCAGGTCGACCACGTCGTCGTGGGCGTCGCGGTCGTGGATCTGCAGGGCCAGGCCGTGGCGCTTGGCGATCTCGATGTGGCCGCGGAAGGCCTCGAGCTGGGCCGCGCGACCGTCCTCACCGGTGCGGAAGAAGTCGAGGCCGGTCTCGCCGACCGCACGAACGCGCGGTCGGGCGGCGAGCCCGTCGAGCTCGGCCAGCGCGTCGTCGAGGGTGCCCGCGGCGGCCAGGGCGGGTGCTTCGTTCGGGTGGATCGCGACGGCGGCGAGCACCCGGGGCTCGCGGCTGGCGATCTCGGCCGACCAGCGGGACGTCTCGAGGTCGGTGCCGACCTGCACGACACCGCGCACGCCGACGGCCGAGGCCCGGTCGAGGTGCTCGCGGTAGTCCAGGGGGCCGTCGCCGTCGTCTCCGACGCCGTCGGCGATCTCGAGGTGCGTGTGGTTGTCGTAGACCGGCACGACGAGCGGCTGAGGAGGCGCGGGGTAGGTCAGATCGCGCTTCTGCCCGTCGGCACCCGACGAGCGGTGCCGGACGTGCGTCGCCGGGTCTGCGGCAGGCGTGCCGCCGTCGGTCGCGCCGCCACCGGCCACGACGCCGCCGGCCGTGTCGTCGCTCATGCCGCGGGCTCGGGCTGTTCGATGCGGGGGAAGAGCCCGGCGGCGAGCGGCTGGACCTCGGGAGCGCTCGACCACTCGGCCGCCCGGTCGACGGGCTGGCTGGTCAGCTCGCCCTGCCCGATCGACTGCCACAGGGTGTGCGTGGCCGTCGGGATGAACGGCGACAGCAGCACGGTGAGGGTGCCCAGGCCCCGCAGGGCGGTGGCGAGGACGGTCGCGAGACGGTCGCGCTGCGACTCGTCTTTCGCGATGGCCCAGGGCTCTTGCTCGGTGATGTAGCCGTTCAGCTGGTCGACGAGCTGCCAGATCGAGGCCAACGCCTCGTTGATCGCGAAGCGGTCGATCGCCGCGTCGGCCTCGGCCGTGACGCGCAGCTCGGTCTCGCGCACGGCGAGGTCGGCCTCGGTCAGGTCGCCGGCGACGGGAACGGTGCCGTCGAAGTACCGGGTGATCATGGCCACGACGCGCGAGGCGAGGTTGCCGAACCCGTTGGCCAGCTCGGCCTGGTAGCGGGCCGCGATGTCTTCCCAGCTGAAGTTGCCGTCCTGGCCGAAGGTGATGGCGCGCATGAAGTAGTAGCGGAACGCGTCGGCCCCGAAGACGTCGGTGATCTGCTGCGGAGCGATGCCCGTGAGCTTCGACTTCGACATCTTCTCGCCGCCGACCAGCAGCCAGCCGTGACCGAAGACGTTCGCGGGCACCGGCAGCCCGGCGGCCATGAGCATGGCGGGCCAGATGACGGCGTGGAACCGCACGATGTCTTTCCCGACGAGCTGCACCGCCGGCCAGCGCCGCCGGAACTCGTCGTCGTCGACGCCGTAGCCGATCGCCGTGACGTAGTTGAGCAGGGCGTCGAACCACACGTAGACGACGTGCTTCTCGTCCCAGGGCACCTTGACGCCCCAGTCGAAGCTCTGTCGCGAGATCGAGAGGTCGCGCAGACCCTGCTTGACGAACGAGACGACCTCGTTGCGCACCGAGTCGGGCTGCACGAAGTCGGGCTGGGACTCGTAGAGGTCGAGCAGTCGCTGCTCGAAGTCGCTCATGCGGAAGAAGTAGTTGCTCTCTTGCAGCACCTCGACCGGGATGCTGTGGATCGCACAGACCTGCTCGCCCTCGTAGGCGCCGGTGCCGGGCACGAGGTCGCTCGGCTGCTTGTACTCTTCGCAGCCGACGCAGTAGAAGCCCTCGAACTCGCCCTGGTAGATGAAGCCGTCGTCGTAGAGCTTCTGCAGGAACTTCTGGACGCCGGCCTCGTGGCGGGCGTCGGTGGTGCGGATGAAGTCGTCGTTGGCGATGTCGACCGTCTGGAGCAGGGGCTTCCAGGCCTCGGTGACGAGCTTGTCGGCCCACTGCTGTGGCGTGACGCCGTGGCTCGTGGCGGTGCGCAGGATCTTCTGACCGTGCTCGTCGGTCCCGGTCAGCAGCCAGGCGTCGTCGCCCCGCTGACGGTGCCACCGGGCGAGCACGTCGGCTGCGACCTCGGTGTAGGCGTGACCGATGTGCGGCACGTCGTTGACGTAGAAGATGGGCGTTGCGATGAAGAAGGAGTCGCCGGCGGGCATGGGGACCATCTTAGGTGGGGGCACCGACGTGATGACGCGACCCGCGCCTCCTGCGTCCACCGTCGGGGACGAGGAGGCGCGGGTCGCGTCGATGGCTCAGGTCGCGTCGTGCTCCTCGGTGCGGTCGTCGGAGCCCGCCCGCTCGCCCGCGTGCTCGCCCGGGTACTCGACGACGTCCATGCCGAGCACGTACTTGCCGCGGGCGTGGCCGTCCTCGAGGTCGCGGTAGGCGTCCTTCACCTCGTCGAGGGGGAAGATGCCGTCGATCGGCACCATGATCTTGTTCGTCGAGATCAGCTCGAGCAGCTCGGACAGGACGGCCTGGCTCGTGGCCTGGGCGCTGCCCTCGGCCTTCACGCCGTGCTCTTCGGCGGCCGCGAAGTCGATGATCGTGTCGATGCGCTGCGGGGCGACGCCGAGCTCGAGCGCGTAGCCGACGTTGCCCTGGCCGAAGCAGTCGACGTAGGCGTCGACGCCCTGCGGGGCGGCCTCGCGGATGCGGTCGACGACGCCGTCGCCGTACTCGACGGGCGTGACGCCGAGCTGACGCAGGAAGTCGTGGTTGCGCTCGCTCGCCGTGCCGATCACGGTGAGCCCGCCGAGGACGGCGAGTTGCGAGACCATCACGCCGACGCCTCCGGCCGCGGCCGAGACGACGAGCGTGTCGCCCTCGGTCGCCTGCACGGCGCGCAGGGCGGCGTAGGCGGTGGGGCCGGTCACGCTGATGCTGCCGGCGACCTCCCACGGCACGTTCTCGGGCTTGGCGACGAGCTCGTCGTGGCCGACGACGACGAACTCGGCGTGCGACGACCGGTTCGCCCAGCCGACGACCTCGTCGCCGACCGACCACTCGTCGACGCCCGCTCCGACCTCGTCGACGACGCCGGCGAAGTCGGTCCCCTGCCCCGACGGGAACGCCGCCGGGAACGCGTCGTGCACCAGACCGGCGCGGATCGCCGCCTCGCCGGGGTTCAGGCCCGCCGCCTTGACGGCGACCACGACCTGGCCGGCACCCGCCTCGGGCTTCGCCACCTGCTCGACCTTCAGCTCGTCGATGTCGCCGTACTGCTCGAAACGGACCGCCTTCATGCCGTGCCTCCTGATCGTGGTGGGCCGCGCCTCCTTCGGGCACGTGCCTGCGTCGAGCTTGCACCCGCCGCCCTGCGAGGGGTACGCGACGCCCTACGCGCGGGGCGGGCGGGCCGCGAGGGCGGCCTGGTAGAGGTCGCGCCTCGACAGGCCCGTGGCGGCGGCCACGTCGGTGGTCGCCTCTTTCAGCCGGGTGCCGTCGGCCACGAGGGCCTGCACCTGGGCGAGCCCGGCGGCCAGGTCGACGACGCGCTCGGGGGCGCCCTCGACCACGATGCAGATCTCGCCGCGCACGCCCTCGGCCGCCCACTCGGCGAGCTCTTCCGCGCTGCCCCGGCGCACCTCTTCGTGCAGCTTGGTCAGCTCGCGGCAGACGACGACGCGGCGCGAGGCCCCGAGGGCCGTCACGAGGTCGCCCAGCGAATCGGCCAGGCGGTGCGGCGACTCGAAGAACACCATGGTGCGGCGCTCGTCGGCGAGCGCGCCCAGCACGCGCAGCCGGTCGCCCTGCTTCCGCGGCAGGAAGCCCTCGAAGCTGAAGCGGTCGGTGGGCAGTCCTGAGACGGCGAGCGCGGTGAGCACCGCGGACGGGCCGGGGATCGCCGTGACGGTGACGCCCGCGGCGGCGGCGGCCTCGACGAGCGGGAACCCGGGGTCGCTGATGGCGGGCATGCCGGCGTCGGTGAGCACGACCACGTCGGAGGTGCGGGCCAGCTCGACGATCTCGCCCGCCTTCTCGCGCTCGTTGTGCTCGTGCAGGGCGATCAGGCGGGGGCGGTTCTCGACGCCCAGGGCGCGCATCAGGTGGATCGCCGTGCGCGTGTCCTCGGCGGCGACGACCTCGGCGTTCGACAGCGTCTCGATCAGGCGGCGGCTGGCGTCGCCGAGGTTTCCGATGGGGGTGGCGGCGAGCACGATCACCCGCCCATTGTCCCCCGGCCCCGGACCGCCCACTTACGATGGCCCGATGACGACCGGGCCCGAGCGCGAATTCGACGCACTCGTCGAGACCGACACCGCGCCTCCTGCCCGTCCGCTGGCCGGCGAGCCGGGCCTGGTGCCGCCCGGTCCGCTCGCCGGCCAGGCGGTCGTCACGGCCGTCGCAATGTCGGTCGACGACACGACGGCGGCCCACACGCGAGAGGCTCCCCTGACCCGGCTCGACGCCTGGTGGGGACGCGTGCTGCGGACCCCGGTCAGGAGGCGCGTCTGGGCCTGGGCGGGTCCCCTCGCGGTCACGCTGCTGGCCGCGGTGCTGCGCCTGTGGCACCTGAACTCCCCCGCGACCCTCGTGTTCGACGAGACCTACTACGTCAAGGACGCCTGGTCGCTGTTCAACTTGGGCTACGAGGGGTCGTGGCCGGCCGACTACGACCCGACCTTCGCCGCCGGCGGGGTCGACGGGTTCCTCGCCGCTCCGTCGTTCGTCGCCCACCCGCCCCTCGGCAAGTGGCTGATCGGCCTCGGCATGGCGGCGGTCGGACCCGAGAACCCGGCGAGCTGGCGCATCAGCACGGCCGTCGTGGGCATCCTCGCGGTCGCCCTGGTGGCGGTCATCGGGTCGCTGCTGCTGCGGTCGACGCTGCTCGGCACGCTGGCGGGGTTCTTCCTCGCGATCGACGGGCACGCGATCGTCATGTCGCGGGTGGCCCTGCTCGACAACTTCGTGATGTTCTTCGGCCTGCTGGCCTTCGGGGCGGTGCTGCTCGACCGCCGGCAGAGCGCCCGGCGGCTCGAGGCCTGGCGGGCGAGGAGGCGCGGTGCCGGTCGCGACATCGCCTGGGGTCCTGCCCTCTGGGCGCGTCCCTGGCTGGTGACGGCCGGGCTGATGTGCGGCCTGGCGACGGCCGTCAAGTGGAACGGCCTGTACTTCCTGGCGTTCTTCGCGGTCTACACGGTGGTGGTCGACATGGTGGCGCGCCGCCGGGCCGGCGTGGAGTTCTGGCTGTCGGGCACGCTCTTCACGCAGGCACCGGTGAGCTTCCTGCTGACCGTCCCCGTCGCCGTGGTGGCCTACCTGGCGAGCTGGACCGGCTGGTTCGTGACGTCGGGCGGCTACTACCGCAGCTGGGTCGAGGACGGCGGCGCCCGGTGGACGGGCGCCCTGGCGTGGGTGCCCGACGTCGTGCAGAACTTCTGGCACTACCAGGCAGGCGTCTACGGGTTCAACGTCGGCCTGCACACCCCCCACGCGTACCAGGCGAACCCGCTCACCTGGTTGCTGATGCTGCGACCGACGAGCATGTACTACCAGGGGTTCGACGAGGGCCAGGGCGGCTGCGACGTGGCCCGGTGCGGCGAGGCGATCACCTCGGTCGCGAACCCGCTGATCTGGTACGCGGCGGTCGCGGCCTGCCTCTACCTCGTCTACCGCGTGGTGCGGTACCGCGAGTGGCGGTACGGGGCGATCCTCGTCGGCGTCGCCGCGGCCTACCTGCCGTGGCTCGCGTTCACCGACCGGACGGTGTTCCAGTTCTACACGGTCGCCTTCGAGCCCTATCTCGTGCTCGGTCTGGCCGCGGTGCTCGGCATCGTCCTCGGACGACGCACCGACGACCGGTCCCGTCGACTGAGCGGGATCGGCGTCACGGCCATCGTGGTCGTGGTCGCCGTGGCCGTGTCGGTCTTCTTCTACCCGCTGTGGACGGGGCAGCTCGAGGACTGGGAGTTCATCCGGTTGCACTACTGGATCCCGAGCTGGAAGTAGCCGGCCTGCGACGAGGGTCGCGCCCCCGACGCACGATGCCTCGTCCCCAGGCGGGAGGCGCGGGTCGGCCGTGTTCCGCCGTGTGACGTCCCGGGTCCCCGCGTGACGCCCAACGGCTAGCGTGGGGGCATGGCAGATCGTGAGTACGGCTTCCGCACGCGGGCGATCCACGCGGGCAACATCCCCGACGCGGCGACGGGAGCGCGGGCGCTGCCCATCTACCAGACCAGCGCGTTCGTGTTCGACGACACGGACGACGCCGCGGCGCGGTTCGCCCTGCAGAAGTACGGCAACATCTACAGCCGCCTCGCCAACCCGACCACCGCCTCCTTCGAGGAGCGCGTCGCCAGCCTCGAGGGGGGCCTCGGCGCCGTCGCCACGGCGAGCGGGCTCAGCGCCCAGTTCGTCACCTTCGCCTCGCTCGCCGGCGCGGGCGACCACATCGTCGCCAGCGCGAACCTCTACGGCGGGTCGATCACCCAGCTCGACGTGACCCTGCGTCGCTTCGGCGTCGAGACGACCTTCGTGCAGTCCTCCGACCCGGCGGACTACGCCGCCGCGATCCGCCCCGAGACGAAGCTGCTCTTCGTCGAGACGGTCGCCAACCCGTCCGGCGAGGTCGCCGACCTCGAGGGCCTGGCCGACGTCGCCCACGCGCACGGCCTGCCGCTGATCGTCGACTCGACCATCGCCACGCCCTATCTCAACCGGCCGATCGAGTGGGGTGCCGACGTGGTCGTGCACTCGGCCACGAAGTTCCTCGGCGGGCACGGCACCACCCTCGGCGGCGTCGTCGTCGAGTCCGGCCGCTTCGACTGGGACAGCGAGCGCTTCCCGCTCTTCGACCAGCCCGTGCCGAGCTACGGCGGGCTCAACTGGTCCGGCAACTTCGGCGAGTACGCCTTCCTCACCCGACTGCGCGCCGAGCAGCTGCGCGACATCGGCCCGGCCCTCGCTCCCCACTCGGCCTTCCTGCTCGCCCAGGGCGTCGAGACCCTGCCGTTCCGCATGCAGGCCCACGTCGACAACGCCCGCCAGGTCGCCGAGTGGCTCGACGCCGACCCGCGCATCGAGCGCGTCCGCTGGGCCGGGCTGCCCGGGCACCCGCACCACGACCGTGCGGCGAAGTACCTGCCGAAGGGGCCCGGCTCGGTCTTCACCTTCGAACTGAAGGGCGGCCGTCCGGCCGGCAAGACCTTCATCGAGTCGGTCGAGCTCGCCAGCCACCTCGCCAACATCGGCGACGCCAAGACGCTCGTCATCCACCCGGGCTCGACCACCCACGCCCAGCTCAGCGAGCAGCAACTCGTCGACGCGGGCGTGCTGCCCGGCTCGGTGCGCATCAGCGTCGGCATCGAAGACCCCGACGACATCATCCACGACCTCGACCAAGCGCTGGCCGCGGCGACGAAAGGCGAGTGACCCGACGTGACCGACACCGTCACCACGCAGCTGACCAACGGGCTGACCTGCGAGCTGCCCTCGTCGTCGCCCCTCGCCAAGCTGCTGAAGTCGCAGCGGACGTGGGTCGGGCCGTCGGCCCGCGAGCGGCAGGCCATCCTGCGGTCGGCGAAGAGCGTCGCCGTCGTCGGTGCCTCGCCGAACCCGAGCCGGTCCAGCTCGTTCGTCGGAACGTACCTGCAGCAGTCGACCGACCTGCGCGTCTACTTCGTCAACCCCCGCGCCGACACGATCCTCGGTCAGAAGGCCTACCCCGACCTGGCGTCGCTGCCCGAGGTCCCCGACATCGTCGACGTGTTCCGCAAGGCCGCCGACATCCCGTCGGTCGTCGACGAGGTGCTCGCCATCGGGGCTAAGACCATCTGGGTGCAGTTGGGCATCTACAACGAAGACGCCGCCCGCCACGGCGAAGAGCAGGGTCTGACCGTCGTGATGGACCGTTGCATGAAGGTCGAGCACGCCCGGTTCAACGGCGGGCTGAACCTGATGGGCTTCGACACCGGCGTCATCACCGCGAAGAAGGCCGGTCGCTGAGGCGACCGAC
Source organism: Frigoribacterium sp. AP1 (assembly GCF_056680555.1). Lineage (NCBI taxonomy): Bacteria > Bacillati > Actinomycetota > Actinomycetes > Micrococcales > Microbacteriaceae > Frigoribacterium > Frigoribacterium sp. AP1. Next base: position 2,174,389 of record NZ_CM155288.1, on the reverse strand, counting down.
CGGGCCCGTCCACCCGCTCGGGGTCGCTGCACCGCAGACCCTGTGACGCTTCATTGCGGGTTCACGGGGCGATGTCACCGGTGGGCGTTACCGTGGCCCGCATGGCACCCGTCCTCACCTCACCCGTCGTCTCCGCGCAGTGGTTGGCCGACCACCTCGGCGCCGACGACCTGACGATCGTCGACGCGACCGTGCTCGTCGACCTCGGACTCGACGGCGACGCCGACCACGCGTCCGTCGCCTACGCCACCGGTCGTGACGGGTTCGAGCGCGACGGGCACGTCCCCGGGGCGGTCTTGGCCGATCTGGTCGCCGAGTTCAGCGATCCCGACTCCGGCCTGCCCTTCACCCGTCCCGGCGCCGCGCGCTTCCAGGCCGCGGTCGCTGCCCTCGGCGTCTCGAACGACAGCACCGTCGTGGTCTACGACACCGTCGACGGCCGCTGGGCGTCCCGCCTGTGGTGGCTGTTCCGCGCCTACGGGCACGACGCCGTGGCGGTGCTCGACGGCGGGTGGTCGCAGTGGCTCGCCCACGGCAAGCCCTACGACCTGGGTCGCACCGAGCCCGTGCCGGCACGGTTCGCCGCGACCGAACGCCCCGAGCACTGGGTCGACAAGGCCTTCGTCGAGTCCGTCCTCGCCGGCGACGAACGGGCGACCCTCGTCTCCGGCTCGCCCCGCGACGAGTTCGACGGGACGTCGAGCCGGCTGCCCCGTGCCGGGCACATCCCCGGCAGCGTCAACGTGCCGGCCGAGACCCTGTTGGCCGACGACGGCACGCTGGCCCGCGAGCCCGTGCTCCGCGACCGCCTCGCCTTCGTCCCCGACGAGCCGCGCACGGTCGTCTACTGCGCCACGGGTGTCTCGGCGAGCGTCGACGCGCTCGCCCTCGCGGTCCTCGGTCGATCGGGCGTCTCGGTCTACGACGGCTCGCTCTCCGAGTGGGTCGCCGATCCGTCGGCGCCGCTCCTGCCCGCCGCCGCCTGAGCCCTCCGGGCGTCCCCTAGCCACCCCGTCCGACATCCCGCCCGGGACGACGCCGACCGATGCGCTCGGGCGGTCACTCCTCGAGCAGCAGCCCGTCGAGGTCGTCGACGGTCGTGACCGGCAGGCGGCAGACGAAGTCGCGGCACAGGTAGGCGGTGGGCACGCGCCCGGGGGCCGATCGACCCGCGAACAACTCGAAGCCCGCGTGCTCGAACGCGACCAGCGCCTCCTCGTCCATCACGGCGACGGCGCTGCCGGGGCGGACCAGACCCCTCGCCCGCCGGGCGAGGCCGTCGTCGACGTGATCCGTGCGGTCCGCCGGTGAGGGCTCGACCACGACCAGCTGCGTGAGCGGCGCCTCGAGCTCGACGAGCAGCCCGAAGGCGGCTCCGTAGGCGAGCGGGTTGTCGAGGGCCGAACCGGCCACCTCGGCGACGAGCCGCTCGGCGACGGACCGGTAGCGCGCCTCCCCGGTGAGCTGGTGCAGCGTGAGCGCGGCCGCCGCGACCGCACTGCGTCCCGACGGGTAGGCCCCCTCGCTCGGGTCGCTGGACAGGGCGACGCCCTGCGAGACGAGCACCGGGTCACCGCCCGAGGGGGCCGCGACGATCCTCGGGTCGGCGTCGTCGAGCAGGCAGGCGTCGACGAACGAGCGGGCGGCGACCGCGTACCGGACCTCGCCCGTCGCGAGTGACAGGGCCAGCAGGCCGGACGCGAACAGGCCGTGGTCCTCGAGGGTCGCCACGGCGTCCGACACGGTCGAGCCCACGGAGGCGCGCAGCAGTCGACCGTCGTCCGTCACGTGACGCGCGAGCAGCAGGTCGGCCGCGCCCCGCGCGGTCTCGACCCACTCGGGCCGCCCATGCCGTGCCCCCGCCTCGGCGAGCGCGGCGATCGCGAGGCCGTTCCAGCCCGTGAGCACCTTGTCGTCGACGGGCGGCGGGTCGAGGACGGCCCGGCCCGCGGCGTCCCGCCGGTAGTAGCCGCCCTCGTCGCGGACGCCGTCGATCGTGCTCTCGCTGTCCTGCGCCGAGCCGAAGGCCCCGTCGGCCGTGCGCAGTCGCGAACTCAGGAAATCGGCGACCCCGGCGGCGACCCGGGCCGGATGCGTGTCGATCTCCTGAGTTGCCGACATCGGCGCGGTGCCCGACGTGGCGTCGGCACCCGGGGCGGCAGCAGCGTCCGGGCCCGCATCGAGCACCGAGAGCCGCGAGTAGGCGAGCAGCAGCTGGGCGTTGTCGTACAGCATGCGCTCGTAGTGCGGCTCGGACCAGTCGCGTCGGACCGCGTACCGGAAGAACCCGCCCTCGACCGGGTCGCGCAGCGGCGACGCGGCCATCCGGGCGAGCGTCCGCGAGACGAGTTCGAGGGCGCCGTCGTCTCCCCCGGCGCCGAGGGAGAGCAGCGCCAGCTGGGCCGGCGCCGTCGGGAACTTCGGGGCCCCGCCGAAGCCGCCGTGCTCGCGGTCCTCGTGGGCGGCGAGCCGGGCGACGGCGTGGGCGAGCTCGGGGCGCCCCGGCAGGGCGACCCCGGCGTCGGGACCAGGAGGCGCGGTGCCGGTGACCGACGCGGGTCCCGCAGCCAGCGCCTCCTGCACCGCGGACGCGGTCGCGTCGACCTCGGTCCGCCTGGTGGTCCAGGCGTCGGTGACGGCGTCGAGCACCTGTCGGAACGACGGTCGACCCTGCACGGGCACCGGCGGGAAGTACGTGCCGGCGTAGAAGGGCCGGCCCTCGGGCGTGACGAAGACGGTCAGCGGCCAGCCGAGCCCCTCGGTGAAGGCCGAGGCGGCGGCGAGGTAGCTCGAGTCGACGTCGGGGTGCTCCTCGCGGTCGACCTTCACCGAGACGAACCCGGCCGAGAGCTGCGCCGCGACCTCGGGGTCGGAGAAGCTCTCGCGCGCCATGACGTGGCACCAGTGGCAGGTCGAGTAGCCGATCGAGACCATCACGGGCACGTCCCGCTCGACGGCCTCGGCGAACGGCCCCGGCCCCCAGGCGCGCCACTCGACCGGGTTGTCGGCGTGCGACCTGAGGTAGGGACTGACGGCGTCTCGCAGCTGGTTCGGCATGCGGGCCACGGTAGGCGTCAGCGCGCGGGGACGTCCCTCAGGGGTGCGCCGTCGTACTCGCTCAGGGGGCGGATCAGCGAGTTGGCCCCTCGCTGCTCGATGACGTGGGCGCTCCAGCCGAGGACGCGCGACGCGACGAAGAGCGGCGTGAAGACCGGCGTCTCGAAGCCCATCAGGTGGTACGCCAGCCCGGACGGGTAGTCGACGTTGGGCTTCAGGCCCTTGCGCTCGAACACCGTCGCGGCGACGACGTCGTAGGTCTCCTTGAGCCCGTCGACCCGGTCGTCGCCCTGCTCACGGGCCCGGTCGACGAGGCGGCCCAAGGCGTCCTCCATCGTGGGCACGCGGCTGTCGCCGTTCTTGTAGACCCGGTGGCCGAAGCCCATGATCTTCTCCTTGCGGGCGAACGCGTCGTCGAGCCAGGACACCGCGCCGTCGGCCGGTCCGACGCGGTCGAGCAGCTCGAGCGCGGCCTCGTTGGCACCGCCGTGCAACGGGCCCTTGAGGGCGCCGATCGCCCCGACGATCGACGAGTGCAGGTCGGACAGCGTCGAGGCGATCACCCGCGCGGTGAAGGTCGAGGCGTTGAACGAGTGCTCGGCGTAGAGGGTCATCGAGGTGTCGAACGCGTCGACGTCGAGCGCGTCGGGCTCGCGGTCGAACACCTGGTGCAGGAAGTCGGCGCTGTAGCCGAGGTCGTCGCGCGGCGGCACGGGAGGCAGGTCGTGGCGGCGCCGCTGGTCGTAGGCGATCACGGCGGGTAGCACGGCGAAGAGGTGCGTGGCGAGTCGGCGCGTGTCGGCGACGTCGTAGACGCCCGCACCGGTCGTCGGTTCGGGCCGGGCGGCTCCGATGGCGCTCACGGCGGTACGGACGACGTCCATCGGATGGGCCGAGGTCGGGATCAGGTCGATCAGGTGCTGCAGCCCGGGGGCGAGCGCGCGGTGCGCGCGGAGTTCGGCGTCGAAGTCGCGCCGCTCGTCGGCGGTGGGCAGCTCGCCGTGCAGCAGCAGCCAGGCGACGTCCTCGACGTCCCGCTCGGCGGCGAGCTGCTGCACCGGATAACCGCGGTAGAGCAGCGAGTTGCTGGCCGCGTCGACCTTCGAGACCGCCGTCCGGTCGACCGTGACGCCGGCCAGGCCCTTGTGGATCTCGGGACCGTCGGAGGCGGCCGGGGCGGGTGCGGTGATGGTGTCGCTCATGTCACTCCTTCGTGATGAGGCGGGCCCGCCGGGACGGGCCGGTCGCGCGCGGCCGGGGGCCACGACACGATCGTCGAGGCTCCACTCTAGGTGGCGGGCACCCCGGGACGGGAGGGGCTCGGGGTCGACGCGACCCGGCGTCAGCTGCCCGAGCGCGCCTCCTGCGGGGACCCGAAGCGGTCGACGAGCTCGCGCTTGAGCACCTTGCCGCTGGGCCCGAGGGGCAAGACGTCGAGGACGTGGACGACGCGGGGGAACTTGTAGGCCGCGATCTCGTCGGAGACGAACGCGACCAGCTCGTCGGGCGTCGCCGTGGCGCCGTCGCGCAGGACGACGGCCGCCTCGATCTCTTGCCCGTGCAGCTCGTGCGGCACGCCGAAGACGGCCGCCATCGTGACGTCGGGGTGCTGCGCGAGGACCTCTTCGACCTGCCGCGGGTACACGTTGTAGCCGTTGCGGATGATCATGTCCTTCGTGCGGTCGACGATCGTCAGGTAGCCGTCGTCGTCCTTCGTGCCGAGGTCGCCCGTGCGGAACCAGCCGTCGACGATCGCCTTCGCGGTGTCGTCGGGACGGTCGAGGTAGCCGTTCATCAGGTTGTGGCCGCGGATGACGAGCTCGCCGATCTCGCCGCGCGGCAGCAGCACGATCGAGTCCTCGACGTGCTGGTCGGCGATCTCGACGTCGACGCCCCAGATCGGCGTGCCGATGGTGCCGGGCCGCGGCGGCACCCCGACGTGGTTGAAGGTGGCGACGGGCGAGGTCTCGGTCAGCCCGTAGCCCTCGTGGATCGGTGCGTCGTACACCTGCTGGAACTTCTCGAGCACCGCGAGAGGCAGGGACGCCCCGCCCGAGACGGCGTAGCGCAGCGGCGGACGCGCCTCGCTGCGGGTGGCGGCGGCTATCAGGGCCATGTACATCGTCGGCACGCCCATGAAGATCTCGCACCCGTGCTCGACCATCGCGGCGAGCGCCGCGTCTCCGTCGAACTTCGGCAGCATGACGATGGTCGCGCCGACCCGGAACCCGGTGTTCATCGTGCAGGTCTGCCCGAAGGTGTGGAACAGCGGCAGAGCCCCGAGCAGCACGTCGCCCCGATGCATGTCGAAGGTCGTCATCAGGTTGGTGTTGACCTGCTCGATCAGGGCGAGGTGCGACCCCTCGGCGCCCTTGGGCTGGCCGGTGGTACCGCTGGTGTAGAGGATCGTGGCGGTGTCGAACGGGTCGCGGGGCACGTAGGTGTCGAGCGGTTCGGCGGCCGCGGCGAGGTCTTCCAGACGGTCGGGCCCTTCCTCCTCCCGGACGGCAGGAGGCGCGAGCACGGTCAGGACGTCGACCCCGGCCAGTTGCGCTCCCGCGCCTCCTTCGCCCAGCAGCGGCGCGGCGCAGACGAGCAGGCGGGAGCCGCTGTCGCGCAGCACGTACTCGATCTCGTGGCGCTTGAGCAGGGCGTGGACGGGCACGGCGACCGCGCCGAGCGCGAGCGTCGCGTAGTAGACCCGCGGGAAGTCGGCGACGTTGGGCACCAGCATGGCGACCCGGTCGCCGGAGCCGACGCCCCGGGCGCGGAGGGCCCCGGCGTAGGCCAACGTCTGCTGCCAGAGCTCGGCGTACGTGGTCGAGGTGGGCCCGACGATCACGGCGACGTCGTCGGGGTACCTGGCGGCCGACTCGGCGAGGATGGCCGCGACCGACGCGGTGGCGTGGCCCCGGGGGGTGTGTGCTGATGACATCTGTGTCTCTCCGTCTCCGTCGACGTACGGTCTGCCGCGATCCTACGACGAGGCACGACTGGCGGGCCCCCCGCTCAGCCGGGGCGGCTTACGATGGAGGGCTCATGATTCCCACCATCACGTATCCCGCCGAGCTGCCGGTCAGCCAGAGGCGCGACGACATCGCCGCGGCGATCCGTGACAACCAGGTCGTCATCGTCGCCGGTGCCACCGGCTCGGGCAAGACGACCCAGCTGCCCAAGATCTGCCTCGAGCTCGGTCGCACCAAGATCGGCCACACCCAGCCGCGACGCATCGCGGCCCGCACGATCAGCGAACGCATCGCCGAAGAGCTCGGCGACGAGGTCGGCGGCGTCGTCGGGTACCAGGTGCGCTTCACCGACAAGGTCGGCGCCGACACGCAGATCAAGCTGATGACCGACGGCATCCTGCTCAACGAGATCCACTTCGACCGCGAGCTCGAGCGCTACGACACGATCATCATCGACGAGGCCCACGAGCGCAGCCTCACCATCGACTTCCTGCTCGGCTACCTCAAGCAGCTGCTGCCCCGCCGACCCGACCTCAAGCTGATCATCACCAGCGCCACGATCGACCCCGAGTCGTTCTCGAAGCACTTCGGCGACGCGCCCATCGTCGAGGTCTCGGGCCGCACCTACCCGGTCGAGGTCCGCTACCGACCGCTCGTCGCCGACGACACCACGAGCGACGACGACGGCGACCTCGACGACGACGACCGCCCCTCGGGTCGGCAGGGCGACCGGCAGGAGGCGCGGGCCGACGACCGCAGGCAGCGCGCCGACGACAAGGACTACCTCCAGGGCATCAACGAGGCCCTCGACGAACTCGCGCGCGAGTCGAGCGGCGACGTTCTCGTCTTCCTCAGCGGCGAGAACGAGATCCGCGACGCCGAAGAGAGCATCCGCGGCCGCAACCTGCCGCACACCGAGGTGCTGCCCCTCTACGGCCGACTGAGCGCCGCCGACCAGCACCGCGTCTTCCAGCCCAGCACGACCGCCGGCACCCGCAGGCGCATCGTCCTCGCGACCAACGTCGCCGAGACCAGCCTGACCGTGCCCGGCATCAAGTACGTGATCGACGCCGGCACGGCCCGCATCAGCCGCTACTCGACCCGGGCCAAGGTGCAGCGCCTGCCGATCGAGGCCATCTCGCAGGCGAGCGCCAACCAGCGGTCCGGTCGGTCCGGCCGCACGAGCAGCGGCATCGCCATCCGCCTCTACAGCGAGACCGACTTCGAGAAGCGCCCCGAGTTCACCGAGCCCGAGATCCTGCGGACCAACCTCGCCGCGGTCATCCTGCAGATGATCTCGCTGAACCTCGGCGACATCGCCGCGTTCCCCTTCCTGCAGCCGCCCGACTCCCGCGGCATCAAGGACGGCCTCGACCTGCTGCGCGAGCTCGGTGCCGTCACCCAGGGCGGCCAGATCACGCGCGTCGGCAAGCAGCTCACGCGGCTGCCGATCGACCCGCGTCTCGCCCGCATGGTCGTCGAGTCGAAGACGCAGGGCACGACGCGCGAGGTGCTCGCCATCGTCTCGGCGCTGAGCATCCAGGACCCCCGCGAGCGTCCCCTCGAACGACGAGCCCAGGCCGACGAGAAGCACTCGCGCTTCCGCGACCCCAAGGGCGACTTCCTCACCCTGCTCAACCTGTTCGAATACCTCGAGGACAAGCAGAAGGAGCTCAGCGGCAACGCCTTCAAGCGACTGTGCCGCGACGAGTTCCTCAACTACCTGCGCATCCGCGAGTGGCAGGACGTCTACCGCCAACTCTCCCGAGCAGCCCGTCCCCTCGGGCTGCACGTCGGTGAGCGCAGCGCGAACCCCGACGGCGTGCACCGCAGCCTCCTGGCCGGCCTGCTCAGCCAGATCGGCCTGTTCGATCCGCAGAAGAAGGACTTCGTCGGCGCCCGCCAGACGAGGTTCCTGATCTTCCCGGGCAGCAGCCTCGCGAAGAAGCCGCCGGCAGCCGTGATGACCGCCGAACTGGTCGAGACCAGCCGCCTGTTCGCCCGGGTCGCCGGCTCGATCGACCCGGCCTGGGCCGAACCGCTCGCACCCGACCTGGTGAAGCGCAGCTACGGCGAGCCCCACTGGGAGAAGAAGCAGGGCGCCGTCGTCGCCTACGAGCGCGTCACGCTCTACGGCGTGCCGATCGTCGAGCGTCGGCGCATCCAGTTCTCGCGCATCGACCCCGCCTACGCCCGCGAGCTGTTCATCCGGCACGCGCTCGTCGAGGGCGACTGGGAGGGGCACCAGGCCTTCGAGCAGAAGAACCGGCAGCTGATCCGCGAGCTGACCGAGGTCGAGGAGAGGACGCGTCGGCGCGACATCCTGGTCGACGGCGACGCCGCGTTCGAGTTCTTCCAACGGCGCATCCCGGCCGACGTCGCCAGCATGCGCGACTTCGAGGGCTGGTGGCGCAAGGCCAAGGTCGACACCCCCGACCTGCTCACCATGACCGCCGCCGACCTGCTCGGGGACGACGAACCCGACGTCGACGAACAGGGGTTCCCGAGCACGTGGCAGCAGGGCGACCAGACGTTGACCCTGCGCTACAAGTTCGAGCCGGGGGCCGACGACGACGGCGTGACCGTGATCGTCCCGCTGCCGCTGCTGCCGCGCCTCCGTCCGGTCGGGTTCGACTGGCAGGTGCCGGGGCTGCGCGACGAGCTGGTCACGTCGCTGATCAAGTCGCTGCCGAAGCAGATCCGCAAGAACGTGGTCCCCGCCGCCGACTGGGCCTCGAAGATCACCGACGAGCTGCCCGACGCACCGCCCGCCGACGTCGACGAGCCGTTCACGGCGACCGTCGCCGCGGCGATCAAGAAGCTCACCTACACGCCCGTCACGACCGACGACTTCGACCTGCACCGCGTGCCCGCACACCTGCGGGTGACGTACGCGGTGGTCGACGAGCGGGGTCGCACGGTCGGGGCCGACAAAGACCTCGACGCGCTGCAGCACCGGCTGCGCGACGCCACCCGCGACAGCGTCGCCCGCGTCACGCAGGGCGGCGGGCGCGACGAGCGCGGCCGCGGCCGGGGTCGCGGACGAGGAGGCGCGGGTGGCGCCACCACGCCCGTCGCGCCTCGCCCCACGAGCTCGATCGAGCGCGGGGGCCTGACGTCGTGGGACTTCGACGAGCTCCCCGCCGTCGTCGACACCCGCCACGGCGACACGGTGATCCGGGCCTACCCGGCCCTGGTCGACCACGGCGACTCGGTCTCGATCACGTTGATGGCGACGCCCGCCGACCAGGCGCTCGCGACGCCGAAGGGCGTGCGGCGCCTGCTCATGCTGGCGACCCCGTCGCCCGTGGCCTACGTGCAGCAGCACCTGACGAGCGCCGAGAAGCTCATCCTCGCGACGAGCCCGTACCAGAACACGTCGGCGCTCTTCGCGGACTGCCTCGTGGCCGTCGTCGACGACGTGCTGTTCCGGGTGAAGCCCGACGGCATGGTGATGACCAAGAAAGAGTTCCTCTCGACGCGCGACCGGGTGTCCGGGGCCGTGATGGACCAGATGTTCCAGACCGTCTCGCTCGTCGCCCGCACGCTGACCGCCGCCCGAGACGCCGACAGGGCGATGAAGGGTGCCACGTCGATGACCCTGCTCGCCGCGCTGACCGACATGCGCCAGCAACGCGACCGGCTCATCCGACCGGGTTTCGTGTCGCAGACCGGGCTCCAGCAGCTGCAGCGCGTGCCGGTGTACCTCGTGGGCATCACGAAGCGCACGGCGAAGCTGCTCGAGAACCCCGGGCGGGACCGCGTCTGGCTGAGCGAGGTGCAGCAGGCGACCGAGCGGTACGAGGCCGCGGGCGGGACGTTCCCGCCGACCGACACCGCGCCTCCTGCGCTCGTCCGCGCCCGCTGGATGCTCGAGGAGTTCCGCCTCAGCCTGTTCGCGCAAGACCTGCGGCCGAGCGAGAGCGTCTCGCTGCAGCGCATCGTCAAGGTGCTCGCCTCCGCCTGAGCGGGGCCCGGGGTCTCGTGGCCGCCACTAGCCTGTGGGGATGCGCGCGACGGTGAAGGACGTGGCGGCACTCGCCGGGGTGTCGCCGAAGACCGTCTCGAACGTGATCAACGGCGTCGTCTTCGTGCGACCCGACACCAGGACCCGGGTCGAGAGCGCGCTCGCCGAGCTCGACTACGTGCCGAACCTCAGCGCGCGCGGCCTGCGCACCGGGCGCACCGGCTCGATCGCGCTGGCCTTCCCCGACCTGAGCACCCCGTACAGCGCCGAGATGACGCACTGGTTCGTCGAGCAGGCCCACGAGCGCGGCTGGTCGATCCAGCTCGAGCAGACCGGCTCGCGGCCCGAGCGCGAGGGCGAGCTGCTCTCGCGGGGCAAGGAACACCTCGTCGACGGCCTCGTCCTCAACCCGATCACCCTCGACGCCAGCGCGTTGTCGTCGGCCGGCACCGGCTCCGGCACCGGGGCCGCCACCGACTCGCTGCCGCCCGTCGTCGTGATCGGCGAGGTCGAACAGACCCTCGTCGACCAGGTACGGGTCGACAGCGTCGCCGCGGCCCGCGACATGACGGCCCACCTGATCGCCGTCGGACACCGCCGCATCGCGACCCTGGGCGACTCGGCGGGCGAGTTCGACACGGCCACGGCCCGCGCCCGCACCCGCGGCTTCGAGCAGGCGATGGCCGAGGCCGGGCTGCCCGTCGACCGCGCCCTGCAGTACTCGTGCCCCGAATGGACGTCGGCCGACGCCTTCGCCGTCGTGCGCGCGGCGATCGATCGCGGCGACCGTCCCGACGCGATCTTCTGCTTCACCGACTCGCTCGCGATCGGCGCCGTCAGCGCGCTGAGCTCGGCGGGCCTGCACGTCCCCGACGACGTCGCGGTGGCCGGCTTCGACGACATCGTCGACGGGAGGTTCTCCGTGCCGCCGCTGACGACCGTCACCTTCGACAAGCGGCAGTTCGTCGACCGCACCCTCGAGCTGCTCGCGGCCCGCATCGCCGACCGGCAGGGCGCGGCCGAGCTCGTGCTCATCCCGCACGAGATCGTCGTCCGAGCCAGCAGCGGCGCCCGCGGCTGACACCACGAGGTGGTCACGGCGCCACGAGGAAGCCTGGCGTCGTGACCACGTCCCGGCGTTGTGCCGAACTCCCCTTGCGCTTCCGTTACAACGATGGAATAGTCGCTCTCGTCACACATCACAAAGGAGTGAAGATGACCGAGAACCATCGGACGACCCCGGCACCGCGACCGGGCACCACCCGCGGCACCGCCACCCCACGCGGCCTCAGTCGCCGCAGCATGTTGCTCGGCTCGGCAGCACTCGTCGGCGGAGCGTTCGTCGCCACGGGCCTCTCGGGCTGTGCCCCCGGCGCCGTCACCGGCTCGGGCACGGACGTCGCGCAGCTCAAGTTCTGGCACCTGCTGAGCGGTGGCGACGGCATCAAGATGTCGGCGCTGATCGACCAGGCCAACGAGCAGAACCCCGAGTTCCACGCGACGCAGACGGTGCTCGCCTGGGGCACCCCGTACTACACGAAGCTGGCCATGGCCTCGGCCGGTGGGCGGGCCCCCGACGTCGCGATCATGCACGCGTCGCGCGTGCCCGGCTACGCCCCCGGTGGGCTGCTCGACCCGTGGGACGTCGACAAGCTCGCGTCGTACGGCGTCCGCGAGCAGGACTTCGCCGAAGCGGTCTGGAAGAAGGGCTTCAACGGCGGCGACCTGTACTCGGTCGCGCTCGACTCGCACCCGTTCATCCTGCTGTACAACACGGACATCGCCGCGCAGGCGGGCGCCCTCGGCCCCGACGGCAAGCTCGTCGAGATCACCAGCCCCGAGCAGTTCCTCGAGGTCGCCAATGCCATGCAGCAGGTGACCGGCAAGCACGGCGCCTCGTGGGGCTACCTCAACGACGGCGCCCAGCTGTGGCGCATGTTCTACACGTTCTACAAGCAGCAGGGCGCCGACATGGTGCTGAAAGAGGGCGGGACGGTCGAGTACGACGAACAGGCCGCCGTCACCGCGCTCGAGTTCATGCAGCAGCTCACCGACGGCACGGCCATGGCCACCGCCAGCGACATCCAGTCGGGCATCGCCGAGTTCGTCAGCGGCGAGAGCGGCATGCTCTTCACCGGCGTGTGGGAGGTCCCGAGCGCCGAGAACGCGGGCATCCCGTTCGACGGCAGCATCATCCCGACGCTGTTCGGCACGCCGGCCGTCTACGCCGACTCGCACGCGTTCGTGCTGCCGCGGCAGAGCGAGGTCGACGACGTCAAGCGCGAGGACGTCTACAAGATGGTCTCGACCATCCTCAAGGACTCCCTCTCGTGGGCGGCGGCCGGGCACATCCCCGCCTACCTGCCCATCGTCGAGAGCCCCGAGTACGCCGAGCTGCGACCGCAGGCGAACTACGCCGAGGCCGCCGACTACCTCAACTACGACCCGCCCGCCTGGTTCACCGGCTCGGGCTCGGACTTCCAGACGTACTTCCTCGACTCGATCCAGTCGGTGATCCTCGCCAAGGACGACGCGGCCGACGGCATGCGGCGGTTCGTCGCGCGCGTGAACACCCAGCTGTCGCGCCCGGCCCCGGTGTGACGGCCATGGGACACCCCCGCGCCACCGGCCGATCAGGCCACCCCGCACGCCCGACACCGCTCTCCTCCCCCTCCGCACGACCCGACCATCACGACGACGAAGGAGTCGATCTGTGACCTCCACCACGGTCAAGGCCCCCCGGGCCACCGCCGACCGCGCGCGGTCCGACGCCCGCGCGACCGACCGCAGCCGCGCCTCCCGCAAGCGGACCGGCCCGTCCGACAACCGCATCGGGTGGGGCTTCGCCGCCCCGTTCACCGTGCTCTTCGCGGTGTTCCTGGTCTGGCCGCTCGTGCACGGCTTCTACCTGAGCTTCACCGGCCAGAGCCTGACCGGCCAGGGCGGCGAGCTGATCGGCGTCGCCAACTACGCCGAGGCCTTCGCCGACGGCGACATGTGGCGTTCGATGCTCAACACCCTGTGGTTCACGGTGCTCAGCACGATCCCGCTCGTCGTCGTCGCCCTCGTGCTCGCCATCCTCGTCAACACCGGGCTGCCGGGGCAGTGGCTCTGGCGGCTGAGCTTCTTCCTGCCGTACCTGCTCGCCTCGACGGTCGTCTCGCTGTTCTGGATCCAGCTCTACAGCCCGACCCTCGGCCCGATCAACAACGTGCTCGGCACGCTCGGGCTGCCGCAGCCCGCCTGGCTGCAGGACCCCGACACCGCCATGATCGCCGTGGTCGCGACCACCGTCTGGTGGACGGTCGGCTTCAACTTCCTGCTGTACCTCGCCGCCTTGCAGAACATCCCCGACCAGCAGTACGAGGCCGCGTCGCTCGACGGCGCCGGACGCTGGCGCTCGCTGCTGTCGATCACCATCCCGCAGCTCGGCCCGACCACCGGCTTGATCGTCATCCTGCAGGTGCTCGCCTCACTGAAGGTCTTCGACCAGATCTACCAGATGACCACCGGCGGACCGGCAGGCAGCACCCGCTCGGCCGTGCAGTACATCTTCGACACCGGGTTCACCGGCTACCGCTTCGGCTACTCGTCGGCGATCTCGTACATCTTCTTCGCGGTCATCGTCGTCATCTCGATCGCACAGTTCAGCATCACGGCCCGCAACCGCAAGGGAGCCCAGAAATGACCGCCCCCGCCATCGCCCCCACGTCGGACCTGCGCGCCCCCACCGCCGACCGCGGCCGGAAGGGCCACAAGCCCGGCCAGAAGCCGTTCAGCCCGATGGCCGTCCTCAGCGTGGTCATCCTGGTCGTGCTCGCCGTCCTCTGGCTGCTGCCGTTCCTGTGGTCGCTCGCCACCTCGTTCAAGAGCGAGACCGACGCCGCGGCGACACCGCAGACCTGGATACCGGCCGGCGGCTTCACGCTCGACGCCTACCGCGGGGTCCTCGAGCAGGGCAACATCCCGGTGTGGCTCTTCAACAGCCTCTTCACGTCGATCGTCATCACGCTGATCGTCGTGGCCACCTCGGCCCTCGTCGCCTACGCCTTCTCGCGCCTCGACTTCCGGGGCAAGAAGTGGCTCTACGTGGCGACGATCGCGTCGATCATCATCCCGCCGCAGGTGCTGATCGTGCCGTTGTTCTACCAGATGCTCGCCTTCGACATGGTCGACACGTACTGGGGCATCATCCTGCCGCAGGCCATCGCCCCGGCCATGGTCTTCGTGCTGAAGAAGTTCTTCGACCAGGTGCCGATCGAGCTCGAGGACGCCGCCCGCGTCGACGGCGCCGGGCGCATCCGGGTGTTCTTCACGATCCTGCTGCCGCTGTCGCGGCCCATCCTCGGGGCGGTGTCGATCTTCGTGTTCATCGGCGCCTGGAACAACTTCCTGTGGCCGTTCATCGTCACGAACGACGCCTCGCTGCTGACGCTGCCGGTCGGACTGCAGACCATCGAGAGCGCCTACGGCATCCAGTACGCCCAGAACATGGCCGCCGCCGTCCTCGCCGCCCTGCCGCTGATCCTCGTGTTCCTGTTCTTCCAACGACAGATCATCAAGGGCATCTCGACCACCGGTTTCGGAGGTCAGTGACCCGACCGCCCCGGACCCCGCGGCCCTGCCGCACCGCGCCTCCTCGTCCCCACCCCACGCACGCCGTTCCCCTCAGCTAGGAGATCCATGTCCACCGCCCGCATCACCGTCGACCGCGAGTTCACCATCGGCCCGGTCCCCCGCCGCCTGTTCGGCTCGTTCGTCGAGCACATGGGCCGCTGCGTCTACACCGGCATCTACGAGCCCGGCCACCCCACCGCCGACGAGAACGGCTTCCGTCAGGACGTCCTCGACCTCACGAAGGAGCTCGGCGCGACCGTCATCCGCTACCCCGGCGGCAACTTCGTGTCGGGCTACAACTGGGAGGACGGCGTCGGGCCGGTCGACCAGCGCCCGCGTCGCCTCGACGGCGCCTGGCACACGGTCGAGACCAACGCCTTCGGCCTGCACGAGTTCGTCGCCTGGTCGAAGCTCGCCGGCACCGAGGTGATGGAGGCCGTCAACCTCGGCACCCGCGGCGTCGACGCCGCCCGCGAGCTCGTCGAGTACGCCAACCACCCCGGGGGCACGGCGCTCAGCGACCGTCGCATCGCCAACGGTGCGAAGGACCCCTTCGACATCAAGCTCTGGTGCCTCGGCAACGAGCTCGACGGCCCGTGGCAGATCGGCCACAAGACCGCCACCGAGTACGGCCGCCTCGCCCAGGAGGCCGCCAAGGCCATGAAGTTCGTCGACGACTCGATCGAGCTGGTCGCGGTCGGCAGCTCGGGCCGCGGCATGCCCACCTTCGGCACCTGGGAGCACGAGGTCCTCACCCACGCGTACGACGAGGTCGACTACGTCTCGATGCACGCCTACTACCAGGAGCACGACGGCGACGCGAAGAGCTTCCTCGCGACGGCCGTCGACATGGACGCCTTCATCGAGGAGGTCGTGTCGACCATCGACGGGGTCAAGGCCGCCGGAAAGCACTCGAAGCAGGTCGACATCTCGTTCGACGAGTGGAACGTCTGGTACCAGACCGGCCTCGACTCGGACGACCAGCCGCACAACGTGTCGAAGGGCTGGCGCGAGCACCCCCGACTGATCGAAGACCAGTACAACGTCACCGACGCGGTCGTGGTCGGCACGTTCCTCAACTCGCTGCTGCGTCACGGCGACCGGGTCAAGATCGCCAACCAGGCGCAGCTCGTCAACGTCATCGCGCCGATCCGCAGCGAGGCCGGTGGGCCCGCGTGGCGCCAGTCGATCTTCTGGCCGTTCGCCCGCATGGCGACGCTCGCGACCGGTCAGATCCTGCGCACCCTCGTGACGAGCGACAAGGTCGACACCGAGAAGTACGGCGACGCCGACCTGGTCGACGTCAGCGCGACCTACGACGAAGAGGCTGGCACGGTCGCGTTCTTCCTCGCGAACCGCGGTCTCGACGAGACCGCCGACGTCGAGGTCGCCCTGCGCGGCTTCAGCGGCGGACGCGTCACCCGCGCCGAGGTGCTGGCCGTTCCCGAGGGCGGCGACCGCTTCTCGTCCAACACCGAGAACGCGCAAGACACGGTCGGGCTCGTCCCGCTGACCGGCGTCACGGTCGACGGCGGCACCGCACGCCTGCGCCTCCCCGCCCTGTCATGGGCCGTCGTCGAGCTCGAAGTCGGCAAGGCCTGACCCACGGACCGACTGCAGGAGGCGCGGTGCCGGTCGTGACCGGCACCGCGCCTCCTGCGTCCGGTCGCGTCGGGTGCGCGGCTCGGCCGCGAGGCCCCGGCTCGGCCGCGGAGCCCTCGCTCAGCCGCCGACCTCACGCTCGGCGGCGCGGCCCCGGCTCAGCCGCGGGGCTTGAAGAGGCGGGCGATGCTGTCGCGCACCGACTCCTCGATGGTGTCGGTGAAGCCGTTCGAGAAGCCCAGGGCGTCGTTCGGGGCCGACGCGGCCGTCATCGACTCGACCACGCGCTGGCCGTGATGGGCCCGTGCCTCGCGCACCGAGTCGAAGCCGAGGCCGAGGCCGGCCGCGGCCCGGGCGAGCAGCGCCTCACGGTCGTCGTCGGTGCTCGTCTGTGCCTCGGCGAGCGCGCGCACGGACAGGTCGTCGACACCGTCGGCCACCCATCGGGCGGCACGCCCCGGCAGCACCCCGGACGGCAACAGGCCGAGCCGGCGCTGTGCCTCGCTGTCGCGGATCTCGGCGCGGGCGACGGACGGGTCACGGGGCGTCGGGTCGGCAGTCACGACGACCACGATACCCGTGGGCATCCTGGGCGGCTGCCCCGCCTTCGGGTCGTGCGCTCAGCTGAACAGCCGTGTGGGCGTCGAGAGGTCGAGCTCGCTCGCGCGCAGGTCGTCCACCCGCGGACCGTCGCCCGTGCCACCGTCGTCGAGGCTCCGCTCGATGCGCCCCTTCTCGGCGATGCTGGACCGGATGAGGGGCAGGCCGCGCTGGATCGCGTGGCGGATGCGCTCCTGCAGCAGCGGAGCCGTGACCGCGTACTTCTCCGCACCCCCGGTCGCCGTGAAGTCGGTCGTGTGCGCGTACACGCCGAGCGGCAGCGTCAGGGCCTGGAAGAACCCGAAGAGTGGTCGCAGCGAGTGCTCGATGATCAGCGCGTGTCGCTCGCTACCACCCGTCGCGGCGAGCAGCACGGGCACGTCGACGAGTGCGTACTGCTCGACGAAGTCGAAGAGGTGCTTGAAGAGCCCGGTGAAGGAGGCGCGGTAGACGGGCGAGGCGACGATCAGCAGGTCGGCGGTCTCGATGGCGACCAGCTCGCGCTCGACCCGTTCGTCGAGCTGGTCACGGGTGAGCGCGCCGGCGAACAGCGGCCCGAGTTCGCTGACCCGGATCACGTGCGCCTCGATCGGCAGGACGTCGCCCAGCGCCGTGACGATCTCGTGCACGAGGGCGTCGGTCTTGGACGGCGTGCTGAGGGTGCCCGACACGGCGACGACCCGCAGGGGCCGGGTCGGACGCGGGGACGAGGGGGTCGGAGGCAGCGTGGAAGTCATCCCGTCCATGCTGCGCCCGAGGCCGACGTAACACAGGGTGTGTGACGGATCGTGACGTGCGACAGTGTTCCGGTGACACATCAACCAACCCAGGAGGGGTTCGACCCGGCCGCCCACGGCTTCGACCCCGCACGACCCGATTCCGACCTCGCCGCCTCGTTCGGGCTGGCCGCCGACGTCTACGAGAGGGGCCGCCCGTCGTACCCCCTCGAGGCCGTCGACTGGCTGCTGCCCGAGGGCGCCTGTCACGTGGTCGACCTGGGGGCCGGCACGGGCAAGCTCACCCGCCTGCTGCTCGACCGCGCTCCGTCGGTCACGGCCGTCGAGCCCTCGCCCGGCATGCGCGCCACCCTCGAGCAGGTCGTCCCCGGGGCGACGTCGGTCGCGGGGTCCGCCGAGAGCATCCCCCTGGGGGACGACTCGGTCGACGCCGTCCTCGTCGCGCAGGCCTGGCACTGGGTCGACACCGACCGAGCCGTGCCCGAGATCGCCCGCGTGCTGCGCCCCGGCGGCACGCTCGGCCTCATCTGGAACATCCGCGACGAGTCGGTGCCGTGGGTCGCGGAGCTCAGCCGGGTGATGCACCAGCCGCGCGAGCGCGACATGGGGTCGGACGCCCCGGTCGTCGGTGCACCGTTCGGCACCGTCGAGCGACACGACGTCGCCTGGGTGCACGAGCTGGGTCGCGACGAGTTCCTCGCCATGATCGCGTCCCGCAGCTACGTCATCACGCTCTCACCCGACGACCGCGCGGCCCTCCTGCGCGACGTCGAGCAGCTGCTCGACACCCACCCCGACACCCGCGGCGTCGACCTCATCCGCCTGCCGTACGTGGCGCGGTGCTCGCGGGCCGTCCTGACCTCCTAGGTCGCGCCTCCTCTGCCCGCCTCCGCCCTGTGGGCCCGCCTCGTCGTCCCCGGACGCGGGCGGGCCTGCAGGGCACGGGCAGCACGCACGAATAGGGTCGGGTCATGGACCAGGAGGCGCGGCTCGTCACGGTCGACCACGCCTGGTCGGGCCGGTGGTCCGGTCGCAGCCTGCTGCGGCTCGACGCCCACGGCGTCGTCTTCGCCGGGTCGGCCGACGCGCACGACGCCGACACCCTGGCCGGTGCCGAACTCCCGCACGTGCCGGGCACCGTGCTGGCCCCCTTCACCGACTCGCACGTCCACCTCGGCCTGATCGACGCCGCGCAGCTGCCCGTCGGCGGCATCTCGCGGGTCGTCGACCTCGGGTGGGACCCGGCGATCGCCCACGGCTGGCTCGGCCGGCCCGGGCGCGACGGCTGGCCCGAGGTGGCCATCGCCGGCGGGCTGATCACCGCACCGGGCGGGTACCCGAGCCGGTCCGGCTGGGCGCCGCCCCGCGCCTCCCTGGTGGTGGGCGGCCTGCGCGCCTCGACCCGGCTGCGCCGCGCGGCCCGGCTCGTCGAGCAGCAGCACGCCCTCGGCGCCTCGATCGTCAAGGTCGCCCTCAACACCGACGCCGGGCCCGTGCTCGACGACGCGACGCTGCAGGTCGTCGTCGACGCCGCGCACGGACTCGGCCTGGCCGTGGTCGCGCACGTCCAGGGAGTCGGCCAGGCCGCTCGCGCGGCCGACGCCGGGGTCGACCGGTTCGCGCACACCCCCTTCAGCGAACGACTCGACGACGAGCTGGTCGCGCGCCTGGCCGCGTCGACGACGTGGGTGAGCACCCTGGACATCCACGGCCACGGTGTGGGTGGGGTCGCGCACGAGACGGCGGTCGACAACCTCTCGCGCTTCCGTGCCGCGGGCGGCCGGGTGCTCTACGGCACCGATCTCGGCAACGGCGACCTGCCGCTCGGCGTGAACGAGCGCGAGCTGCGTGCGATGGGCCGGGCCGGCTTCGGGCTGGCGGGACTTCTCGACGCCCTCGCCCCCGACGTCGCCGAGCCGACCGGCGGCGCACGCCTGCCGTTCACCCGCGTGACCTGGATCGCCGACGCGCCCCGCGCCTCCGCGTCCTCCGACGAGCGCGCCGCCTGGCTCGCGCGCGCGACCGCACTGACCGCCGACGAGCTCCTCGCCGTCGCCCTCGAGGAGAAGACCCGATGACCGATCCGCTCGCCTACCCCGCCGATTCCACCGATCCCGACGAGCAGGCCTCGGCGCATCCGGCCGGCCCGCTCGACGCCGCCGACCCGCTGGCGTCGTTCGTCGACCGGTTCGTGCCGGCCGTCGACGTGGTCTCGTACCTCGACGGCAACTCGCTGGGGCGACCCGTGACCGCCACGCTGTCACGACTGTCCGAGTTCGTCGAGGGTGCCTGGGGCACGCGGTTGATCCGTTCGTGGGACGAGCGCTGGATGTCGCTGCCGACCGAGCTCGGCGACCGCATCGCGGCGGCCTGCCTCGGTGCCGCCCCGGGTCAGACGGTCGTGGCCGACTCGACGACCGTGCTGCTCTACAAGGCGATCC
Source organism: Frigoribacterium sp. AP1 (assembly GCF_056680555.1). NCBI lineage: Bacteria > Bacillati > Actinomycetota > Actinomycetes > Micrococcales > Microbacteriaceae > Frigoribacterium > Frigoribacterium sp. AP1. Next base: position 2,154,402 of record NZ_CM155288.1, on the reverse strand, counting down.
GCGCGGGTCTGCGGGCCCGACCCGACCGCCGCGAGATCGTGATCGACGACGACCAGTTCCCGACCGACCGCTTCGTCGTCGAGGGCATCGCGCGGGAGCACGGGGCCACGATCCGCTGGATCGCCGTCGACAAGTCGACCGGCGTGACCGTGTCGCAGGTGCGCGACGTCGTGGGGCCCGAGACGGCGCTGCTGCTCGTCAACCACGTGTCGTACCGGTCGGGATGGCTGGTCGACCTGCCTGCCATCACCACGATCGTGCACGAGGCCGGCGGTCTCGTGCTGGCCGACCTGTGCCACAGCGTCGGCGTCGTGCCGATGCAGCTCGACGAGTGGGGCGTCGACCTCGCGGTCGGCTGCACGTACAAGTACCTCAACGGCGGGCCGGGTGCCCCCGCCTTCGCGTACGCCCGCGCCTCGCTGCTGCCCGAGCTCGACCAGCCGATCCAGGGCTGGATGGGCGCGGCCGACGTGTTCGCGATGGCGGACGGGTACGAGGCGGCGGCCGGCATCCGGCGTTTCGTCAGCGGGACTCCCCCGGTGATGGGCATGCTCGCGATGCACGACATGCTCGACCTGATCGACGAAGCCGGCATCGACGCCATCCGGTCGAAGTCGCTCGCCCTGACCGACTACGCCTTCGACCTCGTCGACGCCTGGCTCGTGCCGCTCGGGGTGACCGTGGCGACGCCCCGGGCTGCGGCGGAACGCGGCAGCCACGTCACGATCACGCACGGGTCGTTCCGCGAGGTCGTGGCCCGGCTCTGGGACGCCGGCGTCGTGCCCGACTTCCGCAACCCGGATGCCCTGCGCATCGGCCTGTCGCCACTCAGCACCTCGTTCGCCGAGGTGCGCATCGGCATCGCCGCGATCCGGGCGGCCCTGCTCGCCGACTGAGCACGCACCCGGCACACCGCCCGAATCCGACCTCCGCCAGTCCGCCACGCGGGCCGAACCCGACCTCCCTGAGTCCGCCACGCGGGCCGAACCCGACCTCCCCGAGTCCGCCACGCGGGCCGAACCCGACACTCGGCTCCACCGAAAACGTTTGCGGCCGAAGATGAGCCGCGTGTCCGCCCTCGACGGTCGCGAAATGCACACCGGGACGGTGCGAGGTGGGGCCGGACGCAGAACAGGCGCCGCCCGGGGTGGGCGACGCCTGCTGCGTGGTGCGGGGGTGGGCTAGAAGTCCCAGTCCTCGTCTTCGGTGTTGACGGCCTTGCCGATGACGTACGACGAGCCCGACCCCGAGAAGAAGTCGTGGTTCTCGTCGGCGTTCGGCGAGAGCGCGGACAGGATCGCCGGGTTCACGTCGGTCGTCTCTTTGGGGAACATCGGCTCGTAGCCGAGGTTCATCAGCGCCTTGTTGGCGTTGTAGTGCAAGAACTTCTTGACGTCCTCGCTGAGGCCGACGCCGTCGTACAGGTCTTGCGTGTACTGGATCTCGTTCTCGTACAGCTCGAAGAGCAGGTTGAACGTGTAGTCCTTGATCTCTTGCTTGCGTTCTTCGGACGCGCCCTCGAGACCCTTCTGGAACTTGTAGCCGATGTAGTACCCGTGAACGGCCTCGTCGCGGATGATGAGGCGGATCAGGTCGGCCGTGTTGGTCAGCTTGGCGCGCGAAGACCAGTACATCGGCAGGTAGAAGCCGCTGTAGAACAGGAACGACTCGAGCAGCGTCGAGGCGACCTTGCGCTTCAGCGGGTCGTCGCCCGTGTAGTAGTCGAGGACGATCTGGGCCTTCTTCTGCAGGTTGACGTTCTCGGTCGACCAGCGGAAGGCGTCGTCGATCTCGGGGGTCGACGCGAGGGTCGAGAAGATCGACGAGTAGCTCTTGGCGTGCACCGACTCCATGAACGCGATGTTCGTGTAGACGGCTTCTTCGTGCGGGGTGATCGCATCGGGGATCAGGCTGATCGCGCCGACGGTGCCCTGGATGGTGTCGAGCAGCGTCAGGCCGGTGAAGACCCGCATCGTCATCTGCTGCTCTTCGGGGGTGAGGGTGTTCCACGACTGCACGTCGTTCGACAACGGGATCTTCTCGGGCAGCCAGAAGTTGTTGACCAGGCGGTTCCAGACCTCGACGTCTTTGTCGTCGTGGATGCGGTTCCAGTTGATCGCACTGACCGACGTGATCAGCGGGACCGACTTGCCGGTGGCGTGTACCGGATCGGTGAGGGTCATGACGTGCCTTTCAGAGGGAAGAGCGTGAGTTCAGGAGGCGCGGGCCGGCTGTCGAGGCCGGCCCGCGCCGGGTGGCGCGAGAGCCGTGAGGCGCAGGGCCTAGAGCATGCAGCTGACGCAGCCGTCGACCTCGGTGCCCTCGAGCGCGAGCTGACGCAGACGGATGTAGTAGATCGTCTTGATGCCCTTCCGCCATGCGTAGATCTGGGCCTTGTTGATGTCGCGCGTGCTCGCCGTGTCTTTGAAGAACAGCGTGAGCGACAGGCCCTGGTCGACGTGCTGCGTCGCCGCGGCGTAGGTGTCGATGATCTTCTCGGGCCCGATCTCGTACGCGTCGGTGTAGTACTCGAGGTTGTCGTTCGTCATGAACGGCGCCGGGTAGTACACGCGGCCGAGCTTGCCCTCTTTGCGGATCTCGATCTTCGACGCGATCGGGTGGATCGACGACGTCGAGTGGTTGATGTACGAGATCGACCCGGTCGGCGGCACGGCCTGCAGGTTCTGGTTGTAGATGCCGTGCTGCATGATGCTGGCCTTGAGCGCACGCCAGTCGTCCTGCGTCGGGATCGCGACGCCGGCGTCGGCGAACAGTGCGGCCGCCCGCTCGGTCTCGGGCTTCCACTCGGTCTCGGTGTACTTGTCGAAGAAGGTGCCCGACGCGTACGTGGAGTCCTCGAAGCCGCCGAAGGTGACGCCACGCTCGATCGCGATGGTGTTCGAGGCACGCAGGGCGTGGAACAGCACCGTGTAGAAGTAGATGTTCGTGAAGTCGATCGCCTCGGGCGTGCCGTAGTGGACACGCTCGCGGGCCAGGTAGCCGTGCAGGTTCATCTGGCCGAGGCCGATGGCGTGGGACTGGTCGTTGCCGACCTCGATCGAGCGCACCGAGGCGATGTGGCTCATGTCGCTGACCGCGCTGAGGCCGCGGATCGCGGTCTCGACGGTCTTGCCGAGGTCGGGGGCGTCCATCGAGAGGGCGATGTTCATCGAGCCGAGGTTGCAGCTGATGTCCTTGCCGATCTCGTTGTACGAGAGGTCTTCGTTGAACGTGGTCGGCGTGTTGACCTGCAGGATCTCGGAGCACAGGTTCGACATGTTGATGCGGCCCTTGATCGGGTTCGCCTTGTTGACCGTGTCTTCGAACACGATGTAGGGGTAGCCCGACTCGAACTGGATCTCGGCGATCGTCTGGAAGAAGTCGCGCGCCTTGATCTTGGTCTTCTTGATGCGCGAGTCGGCGACCATCTCACGGTACTTCTCGCTGATCGCGACGTCGCCGAAGGGGACGCCGTAGACCTTCTCGACGTCGTACGGCGAGAAGAGGTACATGTCCTCGTTGTTCTTGGCGAGCTCGAACGTGATGTCGGGCACGACGACGCCGAGGGACAGCGTCTTGATGCGGATCTTCTCGTCGGCGTTCTCGCGCTTGGTGTCGAGGAACCGCATGATGTCGGGGTGGTGTGCGCTGAGGTACACCGCGCCGGCACCCTGGCGGGCACCGAGCTGGTTCGCGTAGCTGAAGCTGTCTTCGAGCAACTTCATGACGGGGATGATGCCCGACGACTGGTTCTCGATCTGCTTGATCGGGGCACCGGCCTCGCGGATGTTCGAGAGCGACAGGGCGACGCCGCCGCCGCGCTTCGACAGCTGCAACGACGAGTTGATGCCGCGCGATATCGACTCCATGTTGTCTTCGATGCGCAGCAGGAAGCAGCTGACGAGCTCGCCGCGCTGGGCCTTCGCCGTGTTGAGGAAGGTCGGCGTGGCCGGCTGGAAGCGGCCCGCGATGATCTCTTCGACCAGGTCGACGGCGAGTGCCTCGTCGCCCTGGGCGAGGCCGAGGGCGGTCATGACCACGCGGTCTTCGAAGCGCTCGAGGTAGCGCTTGCCGTCGAACGTCTTGAGCGTGTACGACGTGTAGTACTTGAACGCACCGAGGAAGGTCTGGAAGCGGAACTTCTTCGAGTAGGCGAGGTCGTTGAGCTTCTCGATGAAGGCGAAGTCGTACTGCTCGATGGTCGCGGCCTCGTAGTACTCGTTCTCGACGAGATAGTCGAGGCGCTCGCGCAGGTTGTGGAAAAAGACCGTGTTCTGGTTGACGTGCTGCAGGAAGTACTGCTTCGCCGCCTCGCGGTCCTTCTCGAACTGGATCTCGCCGGACGGACCGTAGAGGTTCAGCATCGCGTTCAGGGAGTGGTAGTCCATCCCCTGGCTGAGGCCCTGCCCCGGTGCGGCGATCACTTCGAGGTCATCGACTGCTGCGTCCAAAATTCTTCCAATCCTGTCTGTACGGCTTGTACGTCGTCTGGTGTTCCGAAGACTTCGAAACGGTAGAGAAGGGGAACGTCACACTTGGCCGCGACGATGTCGCCGGCCAGGCAGTAGCCCTCTCCGAAGTTGGTGTTGCCCGCCGCGATCACGCCTCGGATGAGGCGTCGGTTGCCCTCGTCGTTGAGGAACCGGATGACCTGCTTCGGGACGGCGCCTCGACCTTCGCCGCCACCGTAGGTCGGCAGGACGAGGACGTAGGGGTCATGGACGTGGAGCGGCGGCTCGGACGGGAACAGCGGGATGCGCTGGGCCGGCACACCGAGCTTCTTGACGAAGCGGTCGGTGTTGCCCGAGACGCTCGAGAAGTAGACGAGTTCGTTCGTCACGACGAGTCCTCGCCTCCGAGGTGGTGTGGGGCCGAACCCCGGATCACGATGCAACGGGTCGGGCGCGGGGCGCCCGGTCGACTAGTCGACCTTGGCGGCCAGGGCGGCGATCTTGTCGGGGCGGAAGCCGCTCCAGTGGTCGTCGTCGGCGATGACCACGGGGGCCTGCATGTAGCCGAGGGCACGGACCTTCTCGAGGGCCGCGTCGTCGGCGGTGACGTCGAGCACGTCGTACTCGATGCCCTTGTTGTCGAGGGCTCGGTAGGTGGCCGTGCACTGGACGCAGGACGGCTTGGTGTAGACGGTGATGGCCATGGGATCCCCTGTGTTCTGGCCGGCCCCTGAGGCCGGATCGGTGGTTCGTGAGCCTCGGGGCGTAGTGCCCGTGGCGACTCTTCGATACTACATCTAGTGGCCCGGAGTTGCCCCCACAACTAGATGCGGTGTTACACGCCTGTAGTTCGTCTCACGGAGTTCTCCACAGGGAACCGCACACGTTTTGCACAGAACGAGGGCGGTTCTCCCCGGTTCTGGGCTGTTCTCCACATGTTCGTCCCCACCACCGACACTCGTCGATCCGTGTCCCCAGTTCGGGACCACGGCGTGTCGCGCACCCTGGACCCACTCGTAGACTTGTCCCCTCGTGAGCACCTATTCGACCCTGCTGAAGACGCCCGGCGTCTCGCGCATCATCGCGGCCCAGCTGACCGCGCGCTTCCCGTTCGGCATGCTGTCGCTCGCGTTCCTGCTGCACGTCGAGCACGTGCACCACTCGTACGCTGCAGCCGGCCTGGTGCTCGCCGCGACCAGCATCGGCCAGGCCATCTCGGGCCCGCTCACCAGCCGCTGGATGGGCCGCTGGGCGATGCGACCCGTCCTGACCCTGACGCTGATCGTCTGCCTGATCACGATGGTCACCTTCACCCTCTACGACTTCTCGGTGCCGGTGTTCATGGCGCTCGGCTTCGTGACCGGCCTGAGCGTGCCTCCCGTCCAGCCGGCCGTCCGCACCATCTACCCCAAGATGGTCACCTCGAACCAGCTCACTCCCCTCTTCTCGCTCGACGCGTCCGCGCAAGAGATCATCTGGGTGGCCGGCCCGGTCATCACGACCTTCGTCGGGACGCAGATCGGCACCCGAGAGGCCATCTGGCTCGCGGCCGCGTTCCTGGTGGGCGGCGGCATCTGGTTCATCGCGTCGCCCGAGGTCGGGCGCGTCCGCATCCCCCGCAGCAAACGGGCCTTCGGCAAGGTGCTCGCGCGGCCGACGGTGCTGCTGGCGACCGTCGCCGGCTTCCTGCTCATCGGCGCCTGCGCCGCGGTCGAGGCGGGCGTCGTCGCGCTCTTCGGCGAGGGCAGTGCCGACTCGGGCATCGCGCTGGCCATCTTCGCCGCGGGGTCGCTGGTCGGCGGCCTCGCGCTCGGCCACGTCCCGGTCGGCCCGTGGGCTCTCGGGCGCCGCATCGCCATCGTCTTCGTCGGCATGACCCTCGCGATCTTCGCGACGGGCCTCTGGCCGATCAGCATCACACTGCTGATCGCGGGCGTCGGCATCGCGCCCGCCCTCGCCGTCATGTTCGCCGTCGTGTCGTCGAGCGTGAAGTTCAGCGACACGGCCGAGGCCTACGGCTGGGCCGGCACCGGCCAGCTGATCGGCTCGGCGCTGGGCTCGGCCATCGCCGGCTTCGCGATCGACCACATCGGCGGCCAGGGCGGACTCATCGTGGCCGCCTGCTTCGCCTTCGTCGGCATGGTCGTCGGCGCCGCGTTCCACAAGGCCCTGCCCGACCTCCGCGGTCGCGACGCGAGCCCCCTGCCCGACACCGAACCGGTGCCGGTCCAGACGAGCTGACCCGCGCCTCCTCGTCCACCGGACGACGGGCCCGGCACGCACCGTTCACCGGACGGTCGCCCGGGCCCTGCGACGCCTGACGGTCGGAGGCTGGCAGAGTTGAGGGCATGCCCTCCATCGACGTGCCCCAGATCACCCTCAACGACGGCCGCACGATCCCGCAACTCGGCCTCGGCGTCTACAAGGTCGCGGACGACGAGGCCGAGCAGGTCGTCGAGACCGCCCTCGGCGAGGGCTACCGCCACCTCGACACGGCAGAGTTCTACGCCAACGAGCGGGGCGTCGGCCGGGCCCTGCAGGCTTCGGGCGTACCCCGTGACGAGGTGTTCCTCACGACCAAGGTCTGGAACACCGCCCAGGGCTACGACGAGACGCTCCGCTCGTTCGACGAGAGCCTGACGAAACTCGGCACCGACCACGTCGACCTCTACCTGATCCACTGGCCCGCCCCCAAGCAGGACAAGTACGTCGAGACGTACCGTGCCCTCGAGACCCTCCGGGCCGAGGGCCGGGCGCTCTCGATCGGCGTGAGCAACTTCCAGGTCCCGCACCTCGAACGCCTGATGGCCGAGACCGACGTCGTACCGGCCGTCAACCAGGTCGAGGCGCACCCGTGGTTGCAGCAGCACGAACTCCGGGCCTTCGACGCCGCCCACGGCATCGTGACCGAGGCGTGGTCGCCGCTGGCACGAGGGCGCATCCTGGACAACGCGGCACTGGTGCGCATCGGCGCGAAGCACGGGGTCACCCCGGCCCAGGTGACGATCCGCTGGCACCTGCAGCAGGGCCTCGTCGTGATCCCGAAGTCGGTCACACCGTCACGCATCCGGGCCAACCTCGACGTCTTCGGCTTCGAGCTCGACGCGGGCGACCTGGCCGCCATCGCGGGCATCGAGACCGGCGAGCGCACGGGCTCGCACCCCGACCACAACGGCTGACCCGGTCGGGCGCGACCCCGCCGTCCGATCCCGACACCCCCGCAGGAGGCGCGGGTCCGGTCGGTCGCGCCCGGCACGTTACCGTGGACCGGCAACCCGTCGACGCAAGGAGCACCCCGCATGACCATCACCGCCGCAGCAGACGGATCGGCCCTCGGCAACCCCGGCCCCGCCGGATGGGCCTGGTACGTCGACGACGAGCGGTGGGCCGCCGGCGGCTGGCCGCGTGCCACGAACAACCAGGGCGAGCTCACCGCCGTGCTCGAGCTGCTGCGCGCCACGGCCGGCACCGACGACGACCTGCACATCCTGTGCGACAGCCAGTACACGATCAAGGCCTGCACCGAGTGGATGCCCGGCTGGAAACGCAAGGGCTGGCGCAAGGCCGACGGCAAGCCCGTGCTCAACGTCGAGATCCTGAAGGAGCTCGACGCCGCCCTGGCCGGACGGAAGGTGCGCTTCGAGTGGGTCCGCGGTCACGTCGGGCACGAGATGAACGAGGCGGCCGACGTGCGGGCCCGGGGCGCGGCCACGGCGTTCCAGAACCGCACCGAGGTGCCGTCCGGACCCGGGTGGCCGGGGGCGCCGGTCGCGACGACCGACCCGATCACGGCGCCGGCGACCCCGCCCGCGCCTCCTGCGACGCTCTTCTGACGCACCGCACCGCGAATCGTGCACCGCACCTGATCGAGACGCGGTGCCGTGCACGAAACGCGGTGCCGCGCCGCGCCGCCGCGCCGTCCCGTGCCGGGCCGCGTCGTGCCGTGCGGCGTCGTGCCGGCGTCGCGTCGGCGTGCAGCTACATCGAGGGGTGCGTGCTCGACAGGCCACCGTCGACGACGAACTGCGCGCCGGTCGAGAAGGCCGAGTCGTCGCTCGCGAGGTGCAGGGCGAGCCCGGCGACCTCGTCGGGCTTGGCGAGGCGACCCCGCGGGCTCATCGCGCGGAACGCGTCGAGCACCTGCGGCTGGGCCTCGACCTGGCGGCGGAACAGCGCGGTGTCGGTCGGGCCGGGGTGCAGCGAGTTGATGCGGATGTTCCAGCCCTCTTGGGCGGCGTGGGCGGCACTCGACCGGGTGAGCCCGACCAGGGCGTGCTTGCTCGCCGTGTAGGCCGCGTCGTCACCGAAGCCGAGGAAGGACGTCGCCGGGGCCAGGTTGATGATCGACCCTCCCTCGCCGTCGGGGTTCGCGCGCATCTGCTCGATGGCGAAGCGCGTGCCGAGCATGACGCCGGTGACGTTGACCGCGAAGACGCGGTTCCAGCTCTCGAGCTGGGTCACGTCGATCGACTGGCCCGAGACGATGCCGGCGTTGTTGACCAGGACGTCGAGTCGCCCGTAGTGCTCGGCGATGCGGTCCATGACGCGCTTCCAGTCACCGCCGTTGGCGACGTCGTGCTGCACGAACTCGGCACCCGTCTCGGCGGCAACGGCCGCCCCGTCGACGATGTCGGTCGCGACGACCCGGGCCCCCTCGTCGGCGAACCGACGGACGATCGCCTCGCCGATGCCCGAGGCTGCCCCGGTGACGATGGCGACTTTGCCGGACAGACGAGACATGGCGACCTCTTCGTGGTGGAACGCGGGTGGAGCTGGTCGGCTGCCGGGGTGGGGCAGGACCCTACGAGATTACCCCTCGACGGGTGACGGTCGGCTCCGCTCGGAGGCCGGCCCGACGGCCGTGACCGTCACGACGGCCTCGCCCCGCTCGTCGCTCGAGGCGAGGTCGACCACGGCCGAGATGCCGAAGTCGTGGTCGCCCTCGGGGTCGGCCAGGATCTGCCGCACACGCCACACCGTGGGCAGTTGCTCGACCTGCAGCATCTGCGGCCCCCGGGCCGCGGCGTCCGTGCCGATGGAGTCGTACTCGTCGTAGTACCGGTCGAGGGCCTCACCCCAGCGGTCGGCGTCCCAGCCCGAGCCCGCGTCGAGGGCGCCGAGGGCGTCCGCGTCGTCCCGGGCGACCAGTTCGACGCGACGGAACAGCTCGTTGCGCACCATGATGCGGAAGGCCCGCGCGTTGGCGGTGAGGTTGCGCAGCGTCGGAGGCACGATCTCATCGTGGGCTTCGACCTCGCGCGGGTTCACCATCTCTTCCCACTCGTCCAGCAGGCTCGAGTCGACCTGCCGCACGAGTTCGCCGAGCCACTCGATGACGTCGACCAGCTCGTCGGTCTTCGCCTCGTCGGGCACGGTCTGGCGCAGGGCGCGGAAGGCGTCCGACAGGTAGCGCAGCACGAGGCCCTCGGAACGGGCCAGCCCGTAAAAGTTCACGAAGTCGCCGAACGTCATGGCGCGTTCGTACAGGTCGCGAACGACCGACTTGGGGCTGAGCGCGAAGTCGCCGATCCAGGGCTGGGAGGCCGCGTACGTCTCGAAGAGGGCCGTCAGCAACGCGTCGAGCGGCTTGGGCCAGGTGACCTCTTCGAGGAGTTCCATGCGCTGGTCGTACTCGATGCCCTCGGACTTCATCGCGGCCACGGCCTCGCCCCGGGCCTTGAACTGCTGTTGCGACAGGATCGGCCGCGGGTCGTCGAGGGTGGCCTCGACCACCGACACCATGTCGAGCGCGTACGTGGGCGACTCGACGTCGAGCACCTCGAAGGTCGCGAGGGCGAAGGGCGACAGCGGCTGGTTCAGGGCGAAGTTCGCCTGCAGGTCGACCGTCAGGCGGATGGTGGGGGCACCCCCGTCGGGTGACGCCTCTTGCACGACGACCTCGGCGGTGCGCAGCGTGCGGTAGATCGAGATGGCCTGTCGGGCCATGGCGTACTGCTTGGCGAGCGGCTCGTGGTTGTCGAAGACCAGGGAGCGCACGTTCGAGAAGACGTCGCCGCCGCGTCCGATGACGTTGAGCAGCATGGCGTGGGTGACCTGCATGTGCGAGGTCAGGGCCTCGGGCTCGGCGGCGATCAGCTTGGTGAAGCTGGGCTCACCCCAGGACACGAACCCGTCGGGCGCCTTCTTGCGGACGATCTTGCGCTTCTTCTTCGGGTCGTCGCCCGCCCGCTCGATCTGTTTGAGGTTGTCGATCTCGTGCTCGGGCGCCTGCAGCGTGACCGTGCCCGAGGTGTCGTAGCCCGCGCGACCGGCCCGCCCGGCGATCTGGTGGAACTCGCGGGCGCTCAGCTGGCGCATGCGGGTGCCGTCGAACTTGGTCAGCGCCGTCAGCAGCACCGTGCGGATCGGCACGTTGATGCCGACGCCGAGCGTGTCGGTGCCGCAGATGACCCGCAGCAGTCCGCGTTGCGCGAGTTGCTCGACCAGGCGTCGGTACTTGGGCAGCATGCCCGCGTGGTGCACGCCGATGCCCGAGCGCACGAGGCGGTTGAGGGTCTTGCCGAAGCCCGTGCTGAACCGGAACCCGCCGATCAGCTCGGCGATCTCGTCGCGTTGCTCGCGGCTGGCGACCTTGATGCTCGAGAGCGCCTGCGCCCGCTCGAGGGCCGCGGCCTGCGAGAAGTGGACGACGTAGACGGGTGCCTCGCCGGTCGAGAGCAGTTCTTCGACCGTCTCTTGCACGGGGGTCTGCGCGTAGAAGTAGTGCAGGGGCACCGGACGCTCGACGCCGGTGACCCGCGCGACGGGCCGACCGGTGCGTCGCGCCAGGTCGTCGGTGATGCGGGTGACGTCTCCGAGGGTGGCCGACATGAGCAGGAACTGCGCGTTCGGCAGCAGCAACAGCGGCACCTGCCAGGCCCACCCGCGCGACTGGTCGCCGTAGAAGTGGAATTCGTCCATGACGACCTGGTCGACGGCCGCGTCGGCCCCGTGCCGCAGCGCCAGGTTCGCGAGGATCTCGGCGGTGCAGCAGATGATGGGCGCGTCGGCGTTGACCGAGGAGTCGCCGGTCACCATGCCGACGTTCTCGGGTCCGAAGAGCTCGACCAGCGCGAAGAACTTCTCGCTGACCAACGCCTTGATCGGGGCCGTGTAGTACGAGCGGCCACCCTGGCTCAGGGCGACGAAGTGGGCACCGGCCGCGACGAGCGACTTGCCGGTGCCGGTCGGCGTGCTGAGGATCACCGACGCGCCGCCGACGAGCTCCATCATCGCCTCGTCCTGGGCCGGGTAGAGCGGCAGCCCGCGCGACTCGGCCCATTCGGCGAAGGCCGTGTACGCCGTGTCGGCGTCGTACGAGTCCGCACCCGGCGTCGACGGGAGCAGGGCGGCGAGGGGGGCGACGGGAGCGGGCGACATGATGAGTCAACCCTGCACCATCGACCGGGCCGTCGGCGACGACGACGGCCGGGTCGCCCGACCGCGAGGGCGGGGCGGCGCCCCCGCGGCCGGTCCCCTGCCTCGTGCCCTGAACCTCCACGAGGTGAGAGGAACTCAAGTAAATCACGAGGGGGCGCGGCGCGCGACCCCGAGGAGGCGCGGTGCGCGACCCCGGGGAGGCGCGGTCCACGACGCCCCGGGACGAGAAGAGGGCACGCCCCGGTCGACGAGCAGAACTCGGACCAGGGCGTGCCCACCGGACCCACGGCCGAGGACCTCACGAAGTCGGATCAGGAGACCACGCTGCGTTCGACGGCCGCTTGTCGGGAACGGGCGCCCCGGTAACCAGCCGGTGAGCGCACTACACCGTACCTCGGACGGCCCTCGAGGCGGTGGGTGACTTCCAGGTGATTGGCCCACCTCGTAATCCGGATGAAACACCCGACGGCTAGCGTCCAGGGTGAACCAACTGGTTCACATCTCACGACGGGAGCCCCCGATGACCCGCACCACGTCGCTCGCCCCGGTCGAACACTCGGCGTTCGCCGCCTTCCCGAGCGGGGTCGCCGCACTCGCCGCCACCGGGGTCGACGGCCCGGACGGCATGGTCGTCTCGAGCTTCACGGTCGGGGCGTCCTTCGACCCGCCGATGGTGACCTTCGCCGCGCGTCAGGACTCGGCCACGTGGGCTCGCCTGCGCACGGCACCGAGCCTGGGCGTCTCGGTGCTCGCCGCCGACCAGGGCCTGCTCTGTCGTCAGCTCTCGTCGCGCACCCGGGCCGCCCGGTTCGCCGACGTCGACCACGTCGTCACCGACGACGGGGCCGTCCTGGTGTCGGGCACGCCGTTGCGGCTCGAGTGCGTCGTGCACCGCGAGGTGCCGGCCGGCGACCACGTCGTCGTCATCTTGCAGGTGCTCGGCGCCGAGGTCGACGACACGGCGGCACCGCTCGTCTACCACGGCACCGCGTTCCACTCGTTGCAGCCGATCGGCTGACACACCCGAGCACGACAGCACCGACGCGCCGAGGCCCCGACGTGCCGACGGCTCAGGCGATGCGCCCCGGGCCACCGAGCAGACCGTCGACCTGCTCGACGGCACCTTCGACGGCGGCCTCGTCGGCCGGGGACTCGCCGTGCAGCTCGACGGTCTCCGCGCTGTCGCCGTGCACGGCCGCCGGGTCGGTGCGCTCGTCGGCGTCGTGGTTCGCGGGGTTCGTGGGGTTCGCGGGCGTGCTCATGGGGGCCTCTCTCGGGGGCCGACGCTCGACCCCGGTGAGCCCGAAGCTACCCGGCGCCTCCGACACGGCTCCCAGCGGGTCAGGACCGGCACCGCGCCTCCCGGGTGTCGAGACGGAGTCGACCCGACCACCCGCGTCCGACCACGGACGGCCGCCGACTAGTAGAAACGTGGGAGGCGCGCAGCCCGATCCGCGCACCTCCAGACCCGCCGGGCGCCCGGCAGAAAGGGCCGACGATGTCGTCTCCCCGCACCCCCACCACCCGAGTCGCCGTCACCGGCGGCAGCGGCAAGCTCGGCCGTGCCGTCGTGCGCGACCTCGCCGAGCACGGCTACGAGGTCGTCCTGCTCGACCGCGTGCCCAGCCCCGACCCCGTCGAGGGCGTCGTGTTCGTCAAGGTCGACCTGACCGACTACGGCCAGGTCGCCCAGGCTCTGACCAGCGTGGACGACCGGTACGACCACATCGACGCCGTCGTGCACCTCGGCGCGATCCCGGCCCCCGGCCTGGTGCCGAACGCCGCCCTCTTCACGAACAACGTGACCTCGAGCTACAACGTGTTCGCCGCCGCCCGCGCCGCGAAGATCCGCAACGTGGTGTGGGCCTCGAGCGAGACCCTGCTGGGCATCCCGTTCGACATCGACCCGCCCTACCTGCCGCTCGACGAGGAGTACCCCGTGCGCCCCGAGTCGTCGTACTCGCTCGGCAAGGCCGTCGAGGAAGAGATGGCGCGCCACTTCACGCGCTGGGACCGCCAGCTCAAGCTGATCGGCCTGCGCTTCTCGAACGTGATGGACGACGGCGACTACTCGGAGTACCCCTTCGACGAGGCGCCCGAGAAGCGCACCTTCAACCTGTTCTCGTACATCGACGCCCGCGACGGCGCCCAGGCGGTGCGGAAGGCGCTCGAGAGCGACCTCGTCGGTTTCGAGGCGTTCATCATCGCGGCGTCCGACACCGTGATGAACACGCCGACGGCCGTGCTCGCCGAGCAGTACTGGCCGCAGGTCGAGAAGCGCCGGGCCGTCGAGGGCGTCGAGCCGCTGCTCAGCAGCGACAAGGCCCGCGACCTGCTCGGCTTCGTGCCCGAGTACTCGTGGCGCGAGTGGGGCGAGCGCACGGGCAACCACCGCGGCTGACGCTCGCTCCCCGCACCGACGACCCGCGCCTCCCGATCCGAGAGACCAGGAGGCGCGGGTCGCGTCAGGAGGCGCGCGTCACCCCTCGAGCACCACCGTCGCCTCGAGCGGCAGCTCGGCCACCGACGAGCCGACGTGCAGCGTGAACGCACCCGGCTCGTGAGCCCAGGCACCGTCCCGCCAGTCGGCGAAGGCCCGGGCCGGGACGCTCAGCTCGACGCGACGCGTCCCGCCGGCCGACACCACGACGGACGCGAACCCGACCAGCCAGAGCGCGGGACGGTCCACCACGGAGTCGGCGCGCGACGCGTAGACCTGCACCACGTGCTTGCCCTCGCGAGCACCGGTGTTGGCGACGTCGACGGCCACCTGCACCGCGCCTCCCACGGTCACCGACGGCGTCGCGTCGAGGCCCGACAGCGACCAGGTCGTGTAGCCGAGGCCGTGCCCGAACGGGTAGGCCGGCGTCGTCCCGGCCTTGAGCCAGGCGCGGTAGCCGATGTGGATGCCCTCGTCGTAGACGACCTCGCCGTCGACGGGAGTGACGTCGATGACGGGCACGTCCTCCTGGGTGGCGGGCCAGGTGGTGGGTAGGCGCCCACCGGGCTCGACGGCTCCGGTGAGGACGTCGCCGAGCGCGTGGCCGTACTCCTGACCGCCGAACCAGGTGAGGAACAGCGCGTCGACCTCGTCGCGCCAGGGCATGGTGACCGGCGACCCCGCGTTGACCACGACGACGGTCGTCGCGGCGGCCGCGGCCACGCGCGAGACGAGCTCGTCCTGACGGCCGGGCAGCCCGAGCGAGGTGCGGTCGAAACCCTCGGACTCGACCTTGCTGTTGGTCCCCACGACGACGATCGTCAGGTCGGCGGCCGCCGCGGCCGCGACGGCCTCGTCGATCAGCCCGGACGGGTCGCCGTCGTCGGGCTCGATGCCGAAGGTGTAGCTCAGGGCTCCGCCGAGCGCGCTCGCCCCGATGGTGTGGTCGATGACGACGTCGATCGGCCGACCCTCGACGACCGCCACGGCGGCCGACTGCGACGGGGGCGCGAGGAACGCCGCACCGAGGTCGTCGCCGACGGCCTCACTCGTGCCGTCGAGCACGACCTCGCCGTCGACCCGGATCACCGAGTGGCCGACCGAGGCGACGCCGAGCAGGATCTCGCCCGTGACCTCGGGCGTGTACCGGGTCGAGAACCGCACGGTGTCGCTGCGCTCGATGGGAGCGTCGCCGCCGAACCAGACGAGCGCGGTGGCCCGGCGGTCCTCGGCGAACAGTTCGTCGTCGCCCGAGCGGAACGACACCCGGACGCCGGGTTCGCCCGTCTCGGGGTTGGTAATGCGGTCGAGGGGCAGCTCGGCCACCCCTTCTTGCACGACGGCACCGACCGAGTACGTCACGGTCGCGTCGGGGAAGGCCTCCTCGATGCCCTCGATCGGCGTGACGACCTTCTCGGGCAGCACGGTGGCGCTGCCGCCGCCCTGGGTGCGGGCGAAGCGGGCGTTGTGGCCGACGACCGCGATCGACCGGACGGTCGAGGGGTCGACCGGCACCGCGCCTCCTCGGTCGTGGGCCAGGACGGTGCCGGCGGCCGCGGCCTCGCGGACGAAGGCGATGCCGTCCTCGACGGTGGTCGGCGTCGCGGCCACGGGTTCGAAGCCGTCGAGGGCGCCGACGCGGGCGGCGAGCTGCAGCAGGCGCAGCACCTTGCGGTCGATCGCGTCCTCGGACACCTCGCCCGCCCGCACGGCGGCGACGAGCGCGTCGCCCCAGGGGCCGTCCGGGCCGGGCATCACCAGGTCTTGGGAGTGCTTCGCGCTCTCGACGCTGCGGACGCCCGTCCAGTCGCTGACCACGACCCCGTCGAAGCCCCACTCACTGTTCAGGGGGGTCTCGAGCAGCTCGTTCTCGGTCGCGGTGACGCCGTTGATCGAGTTGTACGACGACATGACCAGCCAGGCGTGCGCCTCGGTGACGGCCTTCTCGAACGCCAGCAGGTAGAGCTCGCGGAGGGCCCGGTCGCTGACCACGGTGCTCGCGGTGAAGCGGTCGGTCTCGTAGTCGTTGGCGACGTAGTGCTTGGGCGTCGCGCCGACGCCGTTGTCCTGCACGCCGTGGACGTACGCGGCGGCGAGCTCGGCGGTGAGCACGGGGTCCTCGCTGAACGCCTCGAAGTGCCGACCACCGAGGGGCGACCGGTGCAGGTTGATGGTCGGGCCGAGCACGACGTCGACGCCCTTCCGGCGGGCCTCGACGGCGGCCGCGGCACCGTAGCGGCGGGCCAGGTCGGGGTCCCAGGCCGACGAGAGCGAGGAGGCGCTGGGCAGGTTCAGGGACGGCGAGCGTTCGTCCCACACCTCGCCGCGCACCCCGCTGGGGCCGTCGCTGACCAGGATGCGCCGCAGGCCGATCTTCTCGTTCGGGTGGGTCGTCCAGAAGTCGCGGCCGGTGAGCAGCTGCACCTTCTCGTCGAGGGTCAGCCGCCCGAGGAGCTCGACGAGTCGGGCCTGGTCGTGTCGTGTCTGGTCGTCGGCCGCGTCGCCGTCGCTGTGGAGGGTCATGACGTGACGCTACCAGCGAAAACCGAGCGACGGTGGGTTTCGGGCCGGACCGGCGACGGTCGCGCTAGCCTGACCGCATGGCACAACGGGGTTCGTACGCGAAGGGTGTGGCCAAGCGCACCGAGATCCTCGACACGGCGCTCGACGTGGTCGCCCGCAACGGGTTCCGTGGCACGTCGGTCAAAGAGTTGGCCGACTCGGTCGGCCTCAGCCAGGCCGGGCTGCTGCACTACTTCGAGAGCAAGGACGAGCTGTTCACGGCCATCCTCCGCCGACGCGACGAGGTCGACAACGCCCTCGCCGACCCGCACGTCGACATCGTCGAGCAGCTGATCGCGGTCATCCGCCACAACGCCGACGTGCCCGGGCTGGTCCAGCTGTTCGCGAGCATGTCGACGGCCGCGACGAGCGACCCGAGCCACGCCGCCCACGCGTACTTCGTGGAGCGCTACGCGTCGATCCGAGCCCAGGTCGCCGCGGCGATCACCATCCGACAGGAGCGGGGAGAGGTGCCGTCGGGCGTCGACCCCACCCGCCTCGCGACCGTGCTGCTCGCGGTCAGCGACGGCATGCAGATCCAGTGGATGCTCGACCCCGGCACCGACATGGCCGAGCACGTCGAGCTCGTCTGGCGTCTGGCCCTGGCGGCGGTGGCGACTCCCGCCTGACCCCGCGGGCCCGCCGCCCGGCACGTCCGCCGGGCTCAGGCCCGCAGCATGCCCGTCGTCACCAGTTCGCGGACCTGCGGCAGCAGCTCCGACCGCAACGCGGCCTCGTCCGCCCCGAGCAACTGGGCGAGCGCACCGACGATCGCGCCGACGCTCAGCTCGCCGTCGCAGGCGCCGACCAGCGCCGACAGGGCCGTGCCCGAGTCGACCGTCCGGGCAAAGCCGCCGCCCTGTCGCAGCGAGATGACCGTGGGGTCGTCGTTGCCGGGCCAGTAGTGTCGCTCCTCGGTGACGTCCCCCGCGACGACCAGCCGACGCGCGGCCAGCTGCTCGTCGTCGAGGTCGCGCAGCAGCTCGATCGCGTCGAGCGTGCCGAGCAGGTGGGCGCCGAGACCGACGTCGTTCTGACCGAGACCGCCGAGGAGGCGCTCCGTGCGCACCACGGGCAGGCTCGCGTCGTCCGCGGGCCGCCGCACCGTCAGGTAGCCGAAGCCGACCTCGACGACGCCCCGGGCCTCGAAGTCGCCGAGCCACGCCTCGTACAGGCGCTCGAAGTCCGCCGAGCCCGGTCGGGTGCCGCCGTCGCGGATCCAGGTCTCGGAGTAGGCGGTCGGGTCCTGCACCTCGCGCTCGACGACCCAGACGTCGACGGGCACGCCGCCCCGGGCCGCCCAGTCGGCGACCGAGTACGCGCCCCTCTTGCCGGCGACCGCACCCGCGCCTCCGGACTCCCAGTTGCCCAGCAGCTGCGCGACGCCGCCCGGCGCGAGGTGGCGGCCGAGGCCCTCGACGACCGAGGCGACGAGGTCGTCGCCGACCATGCCGCCGTCGCGGTACTCGTACTCGGGCACGCCCTCGGCCCGCGGCGTGATGACGAACGGCGGATTCGAGACGATGTGGTCGAAGGTCTCGCCGGTCACGGGCTCGAAGAGGCTGCCGAGGCGCAGCTCGATGCCGTCGACCAGGTTGAGCGCGGCGTTGAACGCGGCGTAGTCGAGGGCACGCTGCGAGATGTCGGTGGCCACGACGTGCCGCGCGTGCCGGGCCGCGTGCAGGGCCTGGATGCCACAGCCCGTGCCGAGGTCGAGCGCCCGGTCGACCTGGCGCGAGATCATCAGGCCGGCGAGCGTGGCCGAGGCTCCCCCGACGCCGAGCACGTGGTCCTCGCGCAGAGCCCCCTCGACGACGAGCTCCCCGAGGTCGGAGGCGATCCACCAGCTCGCCTCGCCCGAGGCGTCGACGAAGGCGTACGGGCGGAGGTCGACGAGCGCACGGACCGAGTCGCCCTCGCTCGCCACGAGCCCGAGGGCGACCGCGCCCTCGGCACCCAGGGTCGGCAGGGCGTCGGCGACCGCGTCGAGGCCCTGCGGGTAGCCGAGCACGAACAGCGACGCGAGCGTGGCGGCCGGACGCACCGACTCGTCGCGTGCGGCGCTGCGGGCTAGGGCACGACGGGCGGCGACCCGCTCGCCGCGGAAGAGTGCGGCGCCGGCGTGCGAACCCCAGGCGTCGGCACCTTGCAGCCGCTCGACCGTGAACCCGGACGACGCCAGGTCGTCCCTCAGCCGCGCGAGCAGCTCGGGATCGGTCGAGAGGTGAGGCGTCGAGGCGTCGGTCGGGGTCGTCGGAGGCACCCGACCATCATGGTGCAGGAGGCGCGGCGCCGGTCACCGAGGACGCCACGGAGCCCCCGTCGAGGGTCGACGGGGGCTCCGCCCGGAGCGGGCCGGTGGACGCGGGACGGGTCAGCTCGTGAAGACCACGTCGTCGTAGTCGAACGACGGGGACATCTGGAAGACGATCTGGTCGGCGTCGGCCACCGAGAACACGACGCGGTAGGTGATGGTCTGGCCGGCCGGGACGACCGTCGTGGGCGAGTTCTCGATGTCGGAGTCGTAGACCTTGCTGGCCTCGACGCCGCCCGAGGTGGCCGTCTCGTAGGGCATCGGCTCGAAGTTCGCGTCGGTGCCGTTCTCGATGGTCACGGTGAAGACCACGGAGGCCGCCTGGTCGGCGCCGCTCGAGTACTCGCCGGGCGTGTACGCCTCGGGCGCCGAGACCGTCACGGCGATGCCGTCGTCGTAGGTGAAGGTGTCGCCGAAGGCGTTGTTCTCGGCCGAGGCGTCGCTGTCGGCCTCCCCGGAGTCACCCGAGTCGATCGAGCCGCTCGTGGGCAGGGAGTCGTTGACGGCCTGGACGGAGGCGAGCCCGATGACGAGTCCGACGATCACGACGGCGATGCCGATGAGCACGCCGAGCCCCGACACGATCGTGCCGATCAGGGCGAGCATGCGCGCGCCCTTCTTCTTGACGAGCGCGATGATGCCGAGCACGAGGCCGACGATCGCGAGGATCACACCGAATCCGATGAACGACAACAGCAGCCCGACGCCGCCGACGACGATCGAGGCGATGCCGAGCCCGTTGCCGCCCTGCGGCGACTGCGGGGCCTGGCCGTAGGCCGGTGCACCGGTCGGGGCGGCACCGTAGGGTGCCTGCTGGCCGCCGTAGGGCTGCTGCGACTGCCCACCGTAGGGCTGCTGGGGTGCTCCGTAGGCGGGCTGGGGTGCACTCGGCGGGGGCGTCGTGCCGTACGCCGGCTGCGGGGGCTGGGGTGCCGACGGCGGAGGCGTCTGGTCGCCGCGGCCGTTCTCGTCGCGGGGGTCACGGGGCTCGTCGGACGAACCGTAGGGCGGCTGCGGAGTGCTCATGGGGCAAGCATGTCGCGCCTTGGTGGTTCCGACGAGCCGAACAGGCTGTGCGACCCGTTTTCGTTACCGATCTGTCGTATTCGATTCACCCTGCGCAACCTCTCGTCGGTCGCGCACACTCCGGCGGCGGTCAGGCGGTCAGCACCGAGATCTCGAACTCGCCGTACATGTGGGCGGCGTCGCGGAGGTGGTGCAGGGCCTCCTCGGCGTCGAGTCGCGAATGGTACGGACCCCGGGCCGGTGCTCCGGGCAGGGTGCGTGCGTAGGAGTACTGCAGGTACCAGACCGGACGATCGTGTTCGTCGTGTTGGACGATGCTGACTGCGAGTGACATGCCTGGATGCTACGACCGGCCCGCCCCCGCCGCGCCCGCTCACAGCTGATCCATCAGCTCGCCCGGGCCACCGCCGAGGCGAGACCCCAGGAAGTCGCCGAGACCCCTGGACGCGTCCCGGGGTCTCGGCGAGTTCGTGGGGTCTCGGCGGTGGCCGGCATGCGAAAGGCCCGGGTCGTGGTCGACCCGGGCCTTCGTGTGGTGGAGCTAAGGGGATTCGAACCCCTGACCTTCTCATTGCGAACGAGACGCGCTACCAACTGCGCCATAGCCCCAGAAACTGCTCTGCCACGATAGCACCTCGTCGACCGCCGGATGAACCCGGGTGGACGCTCCGCGGGTCAGACGGCGCGACGCCGCTGCAGGGCCTCGTCGAGCGAGAAGTCCGACTGCGGCAGGTCGTCGATGATGCCCATGCGGGCGAAACGACTCGGGGGGCGAGGGGGTGCGACCGGCTCGACCCGCGCCTCCCCGGCGGGGTCGGCGACGACCGCGGCCGGTGCAGGAGGCGCGGCGGCGGCCACCGGCGCCCGTCGCGTCGACTGCAGCGCGGCCTCGGCCCGGGCGGCCTCGCGCAGGGCGTCGTGCTGCGCGGCACGCAGTGACTCGACCGAGCGGCGGGAGTCCTGCCTCAACTCGGCCGCGGCGTCGTCCGCCGGCGCGGCCGAGGCGGGACGCTGGCGTCCGCGTCGCAGGTAGAGGGGCTTCGGCACGGGCACGGGCGTCCAGAGCCGGGACTCGACCGTGGCCTCGTCGTCGCGGAGGACGACGCCCTCCCCCATGACGCCCGAGAAGTCCTTCAGCGGCTGCGCCACCGGCGCGACCACCGCACGCCGGGCGCGGGCTCGCGAGACCGCGGCCAGCTGAGAGAGCATGGTGACGGCACCGCCGCCGAAGACGAGGCCGGCGACGACCAGCACCCACGACGACGTCAGGCCCGCGGCGAGGCCGGCGACGATCGCGACGGCGCTCAGGGCGAGCACCACGGTCGAGACCAGACGCGAGCGCCGGAGCCGACGGGCGGCGAGGGCGGGGTCGCGGTCGGCGGCCCGCAACACGGGGGCGGCCGCGGCGAGCTCGCGGGTGACGGCACGCTGCCGCGCCGCCTCGTGCGCACGCCTCAGGGCCTCGCGCCGCGCCTCCTCGTGTCGCAGGATCTTCTGCGCGTCGGCGACCGAGCGGGCGTTCGCCTCGATGCGCACCTCGTCGGGCACCTCGGCCGTCTGGGCGAGGATGCGCAGGGTCTGCTGCAGCCGCACGGCGTTGCGTTCGGTCGCGAGGTACTCGCGTCGGCGCTGCCAGGTGGGCACGAGGTAGACGAGCCAGAGCGCGGCGACGAGAGCGAGGACGACGCCTCCACCCCACGACTCGATGTTCATGGTGACCAAGGTATGAGCGGGCGGGCCCCGGAGGCCGCTGATCGACAGGTGTGTCCGCGTGTCGCGGGACGGATCCGCCTCGCGGCCCGACGGACGACCCGAGCGGGCGGAGTCGCTACAGCGGCAGCGTGCGCCCGGCCTCGGCCAGGGCGTCGGCCGGCACACTGCCCTGCCCGACCGGCACGGTGCCCGTGGTCCAGCGACGCAGGACCCCCTCGGGCACCTCTTCGGCGACCAGCGCGAAGCAGAAGTGGTCGCGCCACGACCCGTTGATGTGGATGTAGCGCCGCCGCAGACCCTCGTAGCGGAAGCCCAGCTTCTCGACGACGCGCAGGCTGGGGGCGTTCTCGGGCCGGATGCAGATCTCCATGCGGTGCAGGCCCAGGGCCCGGAAGCAGTGGTCGGTCGCGAGTGCCACCGCGATCGGGGTCGCGTTGTGGCCCGCCGCGGCCTGGGTGACCCAGTAACCGATGGTGGCCGAGCCGAGCGAGCCGTAGGCGATGCCCGAGACGTTGAGCTGGCCGACGAACCGGCCGTCGAGCTCGATCGCGAACGGCAGACCGAGCCCCGCCCGGGCGTTGGTCTGCAGCGAGCGGATGCTGCCGCGCACGTCGTGGCTGGTGAAGCCGTTCGGGTTGGTGGCCTCCCACTGCCGCAGCCACGACCTGTTCTCCGTCAGGGCCTGGTCGAGGTCGCGGGTGTCACGAAGACGGAGGGGGCGGATGGTCACCGCCCCCTCCGTCAGCGTGGGGATGTTCGTCACGGAACGTGTCGCCTGCTTACTTCTCGAGCCCGGCGGTGAACTCTTGCAACCACGGGCGCAGTTCGCCACCGATGTCGTCCCGGTCGGAGGCGAGCTGCACGATGGCCTTGATGTAGTCGAGCTTGTCACCGGTGTCGTAGCGACGACCACGGAACACGACGCCGTACACGCCGCCGGTCCACTCTTCGGCGCCGGCCATCTTCATGAGAGCGTCGGTCAGCTGGATCTCGCCGCCCTTGCCCGGCTCCTGCTTCTCGAGGACGTCGAAGACCTCCGGGCGGATGACGTAGCGGCCGATGATCGCCAGGTTCGAGGGCGACTCGCCCTGTGCCGGCTTCTCGACGAGGCCGGTGACCTTGACGACGTCGTCCTCGTCGGTCTTCTCGACCGTGGCGATGCCGTAGAGGTGGGTCTGCGAGGGATCGACCTCGAGCAGGGCGATGACGGTGGCGTTCTTCCGCCCCTGCACCTCGACCATGCGCGTCAGAAGCGGGTCGCGGGCGTCGATGATGTCGTCACCGAGCAGGACGGCGAACGGCTCGCGTCCGACGTGCATCTTGGCGCGGAGCACCGCGTGGCCGAGGCCGAGCGGGTCGCCCTGACGCACGTAGTGCATGTCGGCGAGGTCGGTCGACTGGTTGACCTTGGCGAGCTTGTCGTGGTCGCCCTTCTTCTTCAGCGTCTCTTCGAGCTCGCTGACGTGGTCGAAGTGGTTCTCGAGCGCGTTCTTGTTGCGCCCCGTGATCATCAGCACGTCGGTGAGGCCGGCACTGACGGCCTCCTCGACGACGTACTGGATCGCCGGCTTGTCGACGACCGGCAGCATCTCCTTCGGCATTGCTTTCGTGGCGGGCAGGAATCGTGTCCCCAGGCCCGCGGCGGGAATGACTGCTTTAGAAATCGTGAAGCCCATGCGGGTCAGCGTATCCATCCCCGACGTTTCGCGGAGGTTAATACTCGGACGGTTAAGCTCGACGTCATGACTGACGACGTCGGCAACGCCAAACGCGCCCTGCGAGCCGAGATCCGCCAGAAGCGTCGCACCCTGGGTGCGCACGAGAGGGACCAGACCACCGAGGGCATCACCCGGCACCTCACCGACCTCGCCACGGGCCTGTCGGTGCGCTCGATCGCGGCCTACCTGTCGACCGACGTCGAGCCGAACACGCGCCCGTTCCTCAACTGGGCCTTCGCGAACGGCATCCGCGTGCTGTTCCCGATCACCCGGGCCGACGGCCTGCTCGACTGGGCGGTGGGCGACGGCGAGAGCGAGACCCGCGGCCTCTTCGACCTGCCCGAGCCCGTCGGCGAGGTGCTCAGCCCGATGGCGGTCAACGACGTCGACCTGATCGTCGTGCCCGCGGCCTCGATCGACCACGGCGGCATGCGCATGGGCTGGGGCAGGGGCTACTTCGACAAGACCCTCGGCTCGATGGAGCGCCGCCCGCCCGTCTATGCTGTGGTGTTCGACCCCGAGTACGTCGAGTCGGTGCCCCGAGAGCGGCACGACCAGCCCGTCGACGGCGTCGTCACCCCCTCCGGCATCCACGAGTTCTAGACTCGCCTTCCCTCAGGAGCGCCTCCGTGCCCACCTACTCGTACCGCTGCACCGAATGCGACAACGCGTTCGACATCGTGCAGTCGTTCACCGACGACACCCTCACGGTCTGCCCGGTCTGCGAGGGCAAGCTGCGCAAGGTCTTCAGCCCCGTCGGCGTGACCTTCAACGGGTCGGGCTTCTACCGCACCGACTCGCGCTCGAAGGGCACGTCGGGCTCGGGGTCGTCCGGATCGGGCGACAAGGCGTCGGCGTCCGGCTCGTCCGAGAAGAGCTCAGGAGGCGCGAGCGGCTCGTCCACGTCGGGCGCCTCGGGCAGCGGGTCGGGTTCGTCCTCGTCCGGCAGCGGCTCGTCCGGCTCCGGCTCGGGCTCCGGCTCGTCCGGCTCGGGCTCGTCCGGCAGCGGCTCGTCGGGCGGTTCCTCCAGCTCGTCCTGACCCGGTCGAGGCGACCGACGGGATCACCCGAGCGCGCCTCCGTGGTTTGCTGGACGCCGAGAACCTCGTCTCGTCGGATCAGAAGGAGTCGCCCGTGAAGGGTTTCAAAGAGTTCATCCTGCGCGGAAACGTCATCGACCTCGCCGTCGCCGTCGTCATCGGAGCGGCCTTCACGGCCATCGTGACGTCGCTCGTGACCAACGTGTTCAACCCGCTGATCGGTGCCGCGTTCAACGCGACCATGCTCGACGAGGCGCTCATCGTCACCATCCCGACGCTCGACGGCGGCGAGGCCCAGCTGAAGTTCGGCGCCGTGATCGGGTCCGCGATCCAGTTCCTGATCATCGCGGCCGTCGTCTACTTCGTGCTCGTGCTGCCGGTGAACAACCTGCTGAAGCGCACCTTCGCCAAGCAGAAGGCGGAGGAGATCCCGGCGGACGTCCCGCCGACCGACGTCGAACTGCTCAGCGAGATCCGCGACCTGCTGCGCGCCCAGGCCGCGCCGGCCGTCGGCGGTGGCTCGCACGCGGCGCCCGTGCTCGAGTCGCGCGACCCGCACAGCGAGAACGGCCCGCTCGGCAGCCGCTGAGACCGCCGCCACACCCCGCCACGACGAACCCGCCACGAGAGATCTCGTGGCGGGTTCGTCGTGTCACGGGGAGCGACGGGTCAGCCCCAGTGGGGTGGGACGTCGGCGCGCAATCGCTGGTCGTTCTCGCTCGACCCCTGCCGACCGGGTTCGGGCGCGGGCGTCGGGTCGCTGCCCGGCACCGGGTCGGTGGTCACGCGACGCCCGGCCCGTCGACGCACCACCAGGGGGCGTTGCTCGACCGCTTCGAGCGCGTGAGGGGCGTCGCCGTCGGACGCCCTGCCTCGTGGGGTCATCGACGGTTGACGTGCTGGCTGGCCGACAGGGCCGGCACCTCGTGCGTGTGCGAGTCACCGATGCCGAGCACTTCGGCGACGCGCTCGGCGACGGCGTCGGGGTCGGTGAAGAGCTGGAACGCGTGCACGCGGATGTAGTGCCAGCCGAGCCGCCGCAGCACCTCGGGACGTGAGCGCAACGACTCGCGCAGGCTGGTGCGCGAGAGCGTCGTGTCGGTCTCGATCGTGACGCAGACGCCGTCGTGCGCGGCCACGAGACCGAGCTTGCCCCGGTGGCCGAGCGCGACGGGGATGCCCTTGACCTCGAGCCGGCGGGCCAGGTCGACGAGCATGGGTTCGCTGTCGTCGGGGACGTGCTCGGCCGACGTCCGGGCCTGCACCTCGGTGAGGATCTCGCTGAGCGCGACCGTCCCGTGGCCCATGCGACTCGAGTCGATGTCGCCCGGTTGGAAGCAGGTGACGATGACCATCGACCGACGCGCACGCGTCATGGCCACCGCCAGCAGACGCTCGCCACCCGGCTGGCCGAGCGGACCGAAGTCGCTCAGCACGCGGCCGTGCGGGGTGCGGCCGTAGCCGATCGAGAACACGACGTGGTCGCGGCTCTGCGCGACGCTCTGCTCGAGGGTCGCGATCATGAACGGTTCGCTGCGGTCGCCCACGACGAACTCGGTCAGGTCTTTGTGGCCCGACACCGCGGTGAGGACGGCCTGCTGCACGCGGATGGCGTGCTTGGCCGACGCCGTCAGCACCATGAGCGACTCGCTCGGCCGTGTGCGGGCGTGCTCGAGGACGAGGGACACCACGCGGTCGACCTCGGCGTCGACGCTCTCGACGGCGCCGGACTCGGGGTCGGGGACGGCGGTGCCGCCCGAGACGTAGTCGAGCGCGATGCTGCCGTGGCCGAGGAAGCTGCCCGCCCAGGGCAGGGACTCGATGCGCCCGCCGTAGAACCGACGGTTGACGAGCTCGGCGAGGTCTTCTCCGCCGGCACGGTAGCTGCGCGTGAGGGAGAGCGTGGGCAGCAGGGTCGCCAGGCGCGCGAGGGCGCTCTCGGAGTGGGACGCGGCCAGGGCCTCTTCGTCGGCGTCGACGGGCGGTTTGCCCGGCACGACGCCGATGTCGAACTCCGACGGCGTCTGGGTCACGGGGTCGCCGAAGGCCACGGTCTGTTTACCGCGGCGGATCGCCCCGACGTTCTCGGCCAGGGTCGTGGCGCCGGCGTCGACGAGCACGACCGTGTCGAACGGCACGGTGTCGGCGATGGTGTGGACCTCGTACGGCGACGCGACCCAGACGGGGGCGATCGCCCGGGACAGGTGCGGGGCCGCGTCGTGCAGCAGACGGGCGGTCAGGTGGCCCTGACGCAACAGCCCCTTCAGGGCCGAGGCCTCGTCGGGCCAGTCGACCAAGCCGATCTTCCAGTTCTCGGCCAGCAGCCACGCGAGCAGCTGGGCGCTGCCCGCGGCGTGGGCCTCGTCGACGAGGCGGAAGTCGGCCTCGAGCCGGTCGAGCATCGCGGTGTTGGCGCCGAGCAGGGCACGGTCGGCCTCGAGCAACGACTCGAGGGCCGAGCGCCACCAGGCGAGCTCGAGTTCGGCGGCGACCTGGTGCTCCGGCACGTGGCGGTTGGCCAGGTCGGTGATGAGCGGGGTCAGTTCGAGATCGCGCAGGGTCGTCATGAGCTCGGTGCGCTCCTGCAGGTTCTGCAGGACGTCGCTCTCGGCGGCGAGTGCCTCGAGCCGCTGCTGCAGCTCGACGATGCCGATCTCGGTCAGTCCGTCGTCGCCCGTCAGGCCGAGGGGGCCGTCGAGTCGTTCGAGGTCTTGCGACACCTGCTGGTGCAGCACGTGCGTGTCGGCGATGCCCGTGGGCACCTCGGGCGGGGTGCCGGCCGACACGTAGCGCTGCCAGACGACGCGTTGCTGCTGGATGCGCTGCAGCGCGCCGTGCAGGTCGGCGATGTGGACGCCGGGTCGCACGTACTCGCGGGCGAGCTTCTTGAGCCGACGGCGGTTGGCGCTCGACATGTCGGGCGCCTCACGCTTGGGCGCCGTCGCGGCGACGAGTTCGGCGACCGAACGGTCGAAGACCACGGGCATGAACTTGTCGAGGGTGTCGCGGATCTCGGTGAGCAGGCGCAAGTAGACGCCGAGCTCGGAGACGCTCTCGAACGGGCGCATGCGGGTGCTGCCGATGACCTCTTCCGCGCGCTCGAGCAGGCGGGGGAGGTCGCGGTGGTGCAGGTTCTTGGCGAGCTGGTGCGCGTCACCGGCCCCGACGCTCTCGGTGAAGCGGGCGCCGTACCAAGGCGAGTCGCCCGGGCCGTACTTGAACTCGCCCAGGTTGGCGGCACCGACCATCGTCTCGGCCACCCGCCCGCGGCCGTCGACCATGGCGGCGATGCTGCGGCGGCTGAGCCGGGCGGTGGTCGCCGGCGCGGCGGGCAGCAGGGCCAGCCGCGAGAGCTCGGTGAGGCAGTCGAGCACCGAGACGCCGAGCTCGGGGTCCCGGCGGCTGAGGGCGCCACGGTAGTCGACGAGCACCTTGCGGAGGCGCACGAGGGCGTCGTCGACTTCTCCCATGTGAGGGTGGGTGGCCTTCTCGTTGCGGGAGATCGACCGGATCACGTCACGGCGCAGCGTGGTCGGGCTGACGGCGACACCCGGCAGGCCGACGTCGGCGAGACGGCTCGTGATGCCCCGCAGCGTCGCCCGGCGGGCACTCACCACGAGGACGCGCTTGTTCTGTGACACGAGACGACCGACCGCGTTGACGATCGTCTGCGTGCCGCCGGTGCCCGGCAAGGTCTTGACGACGACCGAGTTGCCCGCGGCGATCTGCGCCACGACGTTCTCTTGTTCGGGGTCGGCGTCGAGCAACAGGGTGTCGGTCTCGGGGCTGCGCTCGTCCTGCGGCGTCGCCGTGGTCGGACGGTAGGCCTCTTCGACCTGACGGATGGCCATCGGGTTGCCGGCGAGCGCGTCGAGCACGGGGTGGCCCAGCTCGCGGGCGTCGAGGGCCATCTCGGTCGAGACCTCGGCGAAGGTCGAGACCACGAGCCTCGGCTGGACCGTGAACCACTCGAGGTGGGCCGTCAGCCCGCGGAGGCGGTCGATGACCGGGTTCGGCGTGAACGACCCCTCTCGGCTGGCGAGCGAGACGAAGGACTCGGCGTCGAGCGTGATGCCGAACTGGTCGTGCAGGGCGTCGACCAGCGCCGGGTTAAGGAAGGGCTCGCCGAGCAGCTTGACCTCGAAGTCACGTCCGTGGCGCCGGATCGCCAACGGGCGCAGCAACACGGGGGCCCGGAAGTCTTCTCCGGCGAAGGACCAGGCGGCGACGCCGATGGCCAGGTGCACGGCGTCGATGCCGCGGACCGTGCTCAGCTCGAGCCCCTTCGCGGCGATCTCGCCGGCCGCGGCCCGGGCCGTGCGCAGGGCGAGGTCGTCACGGATCAGGCTCGACAGCAGGGTCGTCTTGCCCGTGATGAACTGGGCGAGGCCACCGGGGTGGGTCGTGCTCAGCTCGATGCGGGACCGCTGCGAGTCGCCGAAGTGCAGCAGCGCGGAGGGGCCGCCGACCCGCCGGAGGGACTCGCGCCAGGTGTTCCAGACGGGCTCGGCCACGTTGCCCAGGGACTGCCCCGGGTGGCCGAGGCTGACGGCATGGGGTGTGATCACGCCCGTGGGCGCGCCGGTCGGGACGGCGACGGAGTCGTTCTCGTCGTCGTCGTTGTCATGCTGTCTGTCGGCTCGCCACACCCTGACACCTTAAGCGGTCCGCCCCGACAACACCCGGAGGACGGGCGGTTCCGCCGCGAGTCGTCACTGCGGGCGGGCCACACGTCGGCGGGCCGTTCGGCGACACCCGATGCCCATCGACGGTCGTGTTACAGCATTCGTCATGATGCGCGACACGAACGGTTACGTGAGTTGTCGTCATAACCGTGCGCTACCACGTCAACGTACAGTACGGTCATCACGGGGGCTATTCAATGAGCTGACACGACACCGTGTCTCGACACCAGGAGCGCACATGCCTTTCGAACAGAAGTACAGCGACGAGACGCGAGAGAAGTCGCTCGCCCGGGTGCTCGAGCGTCGCGAGGCCGAGCCGGGCAACCGGGCGATCATCCGCGAGACGGCGTCCGAGTTCGAGGTCGGTGAGCAATCCCTGCGCGGGTGGATCCGCGCCCACGAGCGGTCGATCGCCCCGACGCCGGCACCCGACGACGCGGTGGAGAGAGAACTCGACGTCACCTCGGACGACGACGAGGCCGCCCCATCGGCCGCAGCGGCCCCGCGCCGGGGTCGGCCCCCGGGTTCGGGATCGGCCGCCACGGCGGAGCGCGTCGCCGAACTCGAGGCCGAGGTCGCCAAGCTGCGCCGCGACCGCGAGGCCCTGAAGAGCGCCATGGCGGTCCTGCTGGCCGACTGACACGGCACCTGCCCCGGGCGGTCGCCCGGGGACGACGAGAGCGCCCGACCCCGCGACTGCCATCCGGGGCCGGGCGCTCTCGTCTGCTCGGTGCGCGACCGAGACGGACCGGCGCGACCGCCCGGTCTCGGAGGGGGGAACGAGACTCGCGGGCGGCCGCACCGACTCATCGAGTATGCCACTTGGAATTTCACATGTCAAACGGTCGGCCAAAGGGGGGCCCAGGGTAGGAGGCGCGGGTCGGCCGGGCGACGCGCGTCGCCCACGGTCGGGGTGCAGCCCTATGCTGTCGCCACGCAGAGCGCGTGCACCACTTCGTGCAAGGGGACCCACATGGCAGGCACCTTCGTCGTCACCCAGGACGCCTCGGGCGAGTACCGCTTCGTCCTGACGGCGGGCAACGGCGAGATCCTCGCCTCGTCCGGGGGTTACAAACAGAAGGGCTCGGCGATGAACGGCATCGACGCCCTGCGTCTCACGGCCGTCGACGCCGTGGTCGACGACCGGACGGACGTCCCCGTCCCGGGCCACGCCGACTGAGCACGGCCCCGCCCCTGGGTCACCCGGGGCGGCCGCCGGTCGCGACGGGTCGCGCGGGGTCGTTCGACCAGGCGCTCCACGAACCGGCGAAGAGCACGGGGTCGAACCCGGCGATCGTCGCAGCCAGGGCGTTGTGGGCCGCGGTGATCCCCGACCCGCAGTAGACGGCCAGGGGCGTGGCGGCGGTGACCCCCGCCTCCTCGAACCGCACGCGCAGCGCGGTGGCGTCGACGAACCGGCCCGTGGAGTCGAGGTTGCCCGCCGTGGGCAGGTTCACGGCACCCGGGACGTGGCCGGCCCGCGGGTCGACCGGCTCGACGTCGCCGCGATAGCGCTCGGCGGCCCGGCTGTCGACCAGCACGCCGGTGCTCGGCCAGGAGGCTGCCGCGTCGGCGTCGATCACGGGCCACGATTCGTCGCCGAGGGTGACGTCGCCGGGCACGACGTCCGCGTCTCCCCGCTCGAGAGGCAGGCCCTCGTCCGTCCAGGCCGCGAGTCCCCCGTCGAGCAGACGCACGTCGGCGATGCCCGAGGCCCGCAGCAGCCACCACGCACGAGCCGCCGACTGCCCGCCGAGGTCGTCGTAGACGACGACGGCGTCCCCGTCGCGGAGCCCCCACCGGCGGGCGGCGGCCTGCAGGTCGGCCCGGACGGGCAGCGGGTGACGCCCCTCGACGGGGTCGCCGTGCCGGGCGAGCTCGGAGTCGAGGTCGACGTAGACCGCGCCGGGCAGGTGCCCCTCGCGGTAGGCGGGGCGGCCGTCCGGCCGGTCGAGCCGCCACCGGACGTCGAGCAGGCGCACCGCTTCCCCGCCCGTGAGGGTCGCGTCGAGCTCGGCGGCGGTCACCAGGGGATGGCTCATGCCGACGAGGCTAACGCGCACCCCCAGGTGAGGACTTCTCGACGTCGAAGGATCACGCGGCCGGAGACCGGTCGGTCCCCTAGCGTGAGCCCCATGACCGACCACATCGTCCTCGCCGGAGCCAGCGGCTTCATCGGGCAGCACCTCGCGGCCGCGTTCCGCGCCGAGGGCGCCCGCGTCAGCCTGATCGGCCGGCACGGACCCGACGCGTCGTGGGGCGACACCGCCGGCATCACCGCGCTGCTCGACGGGGCCGACCTGCTGGTCAACCTCGCCGGCAAGAGCGTGAACTGCCGCTACGGCCCCGAGAACCGCGCCGAGATCGTGCGCTCACGCGTCGAGACCACGCGCGAACTGAAGGAGGCGGTGCTCGCGTGCACCGCGCCTCCTCGGGTCTGGATGAACTCGTCGACGGCGACCGTCTACCGGCACGCCGAGGACCGCCCGATGACCGAGTCGGGCGGTGAGATCGGCTCGGGGTTCTCGGTCGACGTCGCGACGGCGTGGGAGGCCGAGTTCTTCTCCGGCGAGCTGCCCGCCACCCGCCGCGTGGCCCTGCGCATGGCCATCGTGCTGGGTGACGGCAGCGCACTCGTGCCGCTGATGAACCTCGTGCGGGCGGGTCTCGGCGGGCCCCAGCTCGACGGCCCCTGGCCTGCCACCCGGGCACGACTCGCGGCGGGCACGTACCACCACGAGGGTCGTGGCGGTGGGCGGCAGAAGTTCAGCTGGATCCACGTCGACGACGTGCTCGGGGCGATCCGGTTCGCCCGCGACGACGAGTCGGTCGAGGGCGTGCTCAACCTGTCGTCGCCGAACCCGAGCGACAACCGCACCGTGATGCGCACCCTGCGCCGCGTCCTCGGCGTGCCGTTCGGCCTGCCCGCCTGGCGCTGGATGCTGGAACTCGGCACCGCCGTCCTGCGCACCGAGACCGAGCTCGTGCTCAAGAGCCGGTGGATGCTGCCCGAGCGCCTCGTCGACGGCGGGTACGAGTTCGTCCACCCGCACCTCGACGAGGCCCTGAAGAGCATCGTCGCCGGGAGGCGCGGCGCGGTCTGAGCGTGCCTGGTCTCGGGCGCCTGATCTCGGGCGCCTCGGGGAGTCGGCCCGCGCCTCCCCCGCTCGCCCGACCTCGATCGCGGCGGCACGGCACCGGCGGCAGGCGTCGCGGTGTCGTCGATCCGGTACGGACCGGATCAGCCCGGGAGCCGGACCGCCAGGGGCTCAGGTCTGCGGCCGTAGCTCAGGCGGCGGAGCAACGACTCGGCGGGGCCGTCACGCCCCGCTCGCTCGAGGGAGACCGCCACGACGACGGTCACGAGCCAGACGCCGACGGCGATCAGACTGACCCGGAGGGTGCCCGCCCCGACACCGAGCCCGAGGGCCCACGGGGCGAGCAGGGGGACGAACAGCACGGATTGCAGGAGGTAGCAGGTCAGCGAGCGCCGGCCCACGGCTGCCAGGGCCCGCACGATCGGGCCGGTCGCGAGAGGGCCGGTGGTGGCAGGGCCGGTCGCAGCCGAGGAGGCGCGGGTGCGGTTCGCGACGAACCAACCGACCGCGCCGAAGAAGCCCAGGGCGCCCGCGACGCCGCTGACCCCGTGCAGGATGCCCAGGAGGTACAGCGCCCACCACGGCGGCTGCCAGGCCTGGACGGCCGCGAGCACGAGGGGCACCGCGCCGAGCACGCCGGCCGGGAGGCCGACGAGCGTGAGACGACGGAACAGACCGAGGTTCTCGACCGGGTGCTCGAGCACCTGACGGCGGCCGAGCAGGGTGCCGATGACGGCGAGCGGCAGGAAGGTCGCCGCCACGAAGGGGGCACCGAACACGAGCGCGAGCAGGGCCACGACGCGCCAGAGCAGCGCCCCGAGGAACGTGCCCGGATCGAGCCCGGGCAGACCGGCGTCCAGTGACCCCTGCGGGAGCCCGTCGACTCCGGCCGTGACGACGAAGACGACCGCGAGCGACCAGCCCATCACCCTCAACGTCGTGTCCCGGGCCGCGAACAGCATGGCGAGGACGATGCCGAGGCAGCCGTAGCTCAACAGGATGTCACCCTCGAACAGGAGGACGACGTGGGCGGCACCGAGGACCGCCAACCAGAGGCTGCGACGCAGCAAGAGGGATCGCGCCCGGCCGTACGGCACACCCCGTGCCGCCTGGCGTCGGATCATCACGGTGAAGCCGTACGCGAAGAGGATCGTGAACAGCGGGAAGGCGCGGTTGTCCACGAGGAGGCCGACGAGCACGTCGACGACGCGGTCCCCCGCGGTGCCGTCGACCGGCCGCGCCAACGGACCGAGGTCGCGGCCGCCGATGTAGTACACGCAGTTCGCGAGGGCGATGCCGAGCAAGGCCAGACCCCGGGCCAGGTCGGGGGCGAGCATGCGCTCCTCGGAGCGAGTCGGGCCGCCGTACGCGACAGCGACAGGGGCCGGGTCGGCGCGGAGCTCGGGCGGGACGGGGGACGGCACGGGTTCGGACGCGGGGCTCACCCTGTCCAGGGTGCCTCAGCGAGCCGGCCCGCGCCTCCTTCGCTCGGTGGACCGGGGAGCCTCGACAGGCGACGCGGCCGCCGGGTGCACCGGGTCAGCGGAGGACGGAGCTGAGCAGCAGGCTCGTCTCGCTGTTGACGACGCCCTCGACGCTGCGGATGCGCGCCAGGACCCGGTCGAACTCGCCGAGCGACGACGTGCGCAGCTCGGCGACGAGGTCCCAGCCGCCGTTCGTCGTGTGGAGTGACGCCACCTCGGGGAAGCCCCGCAGCTGTCGGATGACGTGGTCGGTCGACCGGCCCTCGATCTCGATGAAGCCGATGGCGCGGATCAGGTCGGGGTCGTCGGCCTCACGCACCCGCACGGTGTAGCCGAGCACCGTGCCCGTCGCCTCGAGCCGGTCGAGCCGCGAGGTGATCGTCGCCCGCGTCACGCCCAACCGCCGCGCGAGGCTCGCCGCCGACTCGCGCGCGTCGACCCGCAGGGCGGCCAGGAGGCGCCGGTCCAGTTCGTCGAGATCAGCCATGACCCGAAACGTACAGCACGACCGCGCAGAACGCGTGATCGGACGAGCGGAATGACGCTCGATGGTGATTGTGGCTGCACATCGCCCAGTCCTAACGTGGTGCCACCCGGACGCGACGACCGAGCCGGGCCGAGCAGGAGGAGGTCGCCGTGGTGCGCTTCGTGGACGTGCAGAACATGATCCGATGGGTCACCGACCGTGGCGTCGGCCCGATCACCAGCGGCATGGTGACCGCCCTCGAGCGCGACTTCGCCCGGTGGCCCGCCTTCGACAAGTCGCCCCGCGTCGCCTCGCACAGCCCGATCGGCGTCATCGAGCTGATGCCCGCCAGCGACAGCGAGACCTACGGTTTCAAGTACGTGAACGGCCACCCGTCGAACCCCGGCCGCGGTTACCAGACCGTCACCGCCTTCGGCGTGCTCGCCGACGTCGACACGGGCTACCCGACCTTCCTCGCCGAGATGACGATCCTCACGGCGCTCCGCACCGCCGCCACGAGCGCCATGGCCGCCAAGCGCCTCGCCCGGGCCGACTCGCGCGTGCTCGCCCTGATCGGTGCCGGCTCGCAGGCCGAGTTCCAGGCCCTGGCCATGCGCGCCTCCCTCGGGCTCGAGACGGTCCGCGTCTTCGACGTCGACCCCCGCGCCACCGCGAAGTTCGTCCGCAACCTCGCGCCGCTCGGGTTCGACATCACGGTGTGCGCGAGCCCCGGCGAGGCGGCCGACGGCGCCGACGTCGTCACGACCTGCACGGCCGACAAGCAGAACGCGGTCGTGCTGCCCGACGAGGCCGTCCGCCCCGGCGTCCACGTCAACGCGATCGGCGGTGACTGCCCGGGCAAGACCGAGCTCGACCCCGCGACGCTCCGCCGGGCCGACGTCTTCGTCGAGTACCCCGAGCAGACGCGCGTCGAGGGCGAGATCCAGCACCAGCCCGCCGACTTCGCCGTGACCGAACTGTGGCAGGTCGTCGCCGGGCAGCGGCCCGGGCGCACGAGCGACGAGCAGATCACGATCTTCGACTCGGTCGGCTTCGCCGTCGAGGACGTCTGCGCCCTCAAGTACCTGCGCGGGGACGTCGCGGGCACGGACTACGCCGTCGAGATCGACCTCGTCGCCGATCCCGACGACCCGAAGGACCTGTTCGGCCTCGTCGCCGCCCGTCGGCCCGTCGGCGTCTGAGTCGTCGGCCGACCCTGACCGGCACCCGCCGCACGAACGGCGCCGAGACCGTCGTGACGACCCTCGCTCCCCCGCCCCGCGCCTCCTCGTCCCCGGCGACCGCCGTGGTCGCGACGGCGGCGGCGACCCCCGCACTCCGCGCCTCCTCGCGCACCCGGAGCGCCGACGAGGAGGCGCGGACGGCCGTCCAGTCGCCCGCCGCGGTCGTCATGGTGCGGCCGCGCCACTTCACGCCGAACCCGGAGACCTCGGCCGACAACGCGTTCCAGACCGACCCGGCCGAGGTGGACGCGACCCGGGTCGAGCTCGCGGCGCGCGCGTTCGACGAGGTGACCCGCGCGGCCGAGGCCCTGCGGCGGGCGGGCGTGACGGTGCACCTCGTCGACGACGAGCGCACCGACCGGCCCGACGGGGTGTTCCCGAACAACTGGTTCTCGACGCACGCCGACGGCCGGGTGGTGCTCTATCCGATGCACTCGCCGAACCGCCGGGGCGAGCGGCGTGCGGACGTGGTCGACCTGCTGCGCGAGCGGTACGCCGTCACCGAGGTCCTCGACCGCTCGCCGCTCGAACGACGCGGGACCGTCGTCGAGGGCACCGGCGCGCTCGTCCTCGACCACGTCGAGCGCGTCGCCTACGTCGCGCTCTCTCACCGCGCCGACCAGGCCGCCGTCGCCCTGGTCTGCTCCGACCTCGGCCACGAGCCCCTGACCTTCACCGCGACCGACGAGACGGGCGTGCCGATCTACCACACGAACGTCATGATGAGCGTGGCGTCGCGGTTCGCCCTGGTCGGCCTCGAGTCGATCGAGTCGACGATCGAACGGAGGCGCGTGGCCGATCGCCTGTCGACCTCCGGCCGCGAGGTGGTCGCCCTGACCCGCGCCCAGCTCGGGGAGTTCGCCGGCAACGCGCTCGAGCTGCGGGGGGCCGACGGGCCCGTGCTGGCGATCTCGGCACGCGGCTGGGCGTCCCTCACGACGGCCCAGCGCCGGACGATCTCGCGGCACGCCCGGCCCCTGCCGCTGGAGGTGCCGACGATCGAACTGGCCGGCGGGTCGGTGCGCTGCATGCTGGCCGGGGTGCACCTGCCGCCGCTGTCGCCTCCGCTGCGGACTCGCTGACGAGGGCCCGAGCCTTGCATGCACTGCAGCTTCTCAGCACTGTCACGGTCGCTTGAGGGCACGCCCCCAGCGGACCCCCACGTACCGTCTTCTCAGGAGCCTTCTCCGCTGTTCGGCCGATCGCGCCGTGCAGCCCGACCCGCCTCATCAGCCCGACCCACCCGGAGCATCCCCGTGGACGTCACACTGACCACCTGGCTCATCACGATCGCCGTCACCGTCGCGTTCTTCGTGTTCGAGTTCTTCACCCATGTGCGCAAGCCGCACGAGCCCACGATCGGCGAGTCCGCCCGCTGGTCGGCGTTCTACATCGGGCTCGCGCTGCTCTTCGGCGTCGGCATCGGGTTCACGAGCGGCTGGGGCTTCGGTGGCGAGTACTTCGCCGGCTACCTCACCGAGAAGGCGCTCTCGATCGACAACCTGTTCGTCTTCCTGCTGATCATGACCGGGTTCGCCGTGCCGCGCATGTACCAGCAGAAGGTGCTGATGATCGGCATCGTCATCGCGCTGATCATGCGCGCCGGCTTCATCGCCGCCGGCGCCGCCCTGATCGAGAACTTCTCGTGGGTCTTCTACCTCTTCGGCGCCCTGCTCTTCGTCCTGGCCTACCAGCAGATCAAGGGCGACCACGGCGGCAACGCGGCGGACAACGCCTTCGTCAAGATCGCCCGCCGCGTGCTGCCCGTCGACGACGAGTTCCACGAGGACAAGTTCACGGTCAAGAAGGGCGGCAAGCGCTTCGTCACGCCGCTGCTGCTCTGCGTCATCGCGATCGGCTTCGTCGACCTGGTGTTCGCCCTCGACTCGATCCCCGCGATCTACGGGCTCACGAACGAGGCGTACATCGTCTTCACCGCGAACGCCTTCGCCCTGATGGGTCTGCGCCAGCTCTACTTCCTGATCGGTGGACTGCTCGAGCGTCTCGTCTACCTGTCGCAGGGTCTCGCGATCATCCTCGCGTTCATCGGCGTGAAGCTCGTCTTCCACGCCCTGCACGTCAACGAGGTGCCGTTCATCAACGGCGGCGAACCGCTGCTCTGGGTGCCCGAGATCCCGATCTGGTTCTCGCTGCTGTTCATCGGCGTCACCATCACGGTCGCCACGATCGCCAGCCTCGCCAAGACCCGCGGCGA
Organism: Frigoribacterium sp. AP1; assembly: GCF_056680555.1. NCBI lineage: Bacteria > Bacillati > Actinomycetota > Actinomycetes > Micrococcales > Microbacteriaceae > Frigoribacterium > Frigoribacterium sp. AP1. Next base: position 2,116,566 of record NZ_CM155288.1, on the reverse strand, counting down.
CGCCCAGAAGGCCAAGCGCGACGAGATCGACGGCGAGAAGGTCACGGTCGCCAAGGACTCGGACGACCCGACGCGCCACTAGGCGCCGCCTCGCACCGCACCGCGTTTCGTGCACCGCACCGCGACTGGTCGGGGCGCGGTGCACGAAACGCGGTGTGGTGTGAAGGGGCTCCGCGTCCCCACGACGCGGAGCCCCGGCCCCGTCACCCGCTGATCACGGGCGACGGGAGTCGTCGGGCCCGGCGAGACGTCACGACGTGCCGCTCAGTTCCGGACGCGAGCGGCATGTCGTGACACCTCGGCGGGCGCGCGGCTACGCCGCCTCGAGCCGGGCGCGCAGGACGGCCAACTCGTGGCGCAGCGCGTCCGGCAGGGTCGACCCGAACCGGTCGAAGAACTCGTCGGTGAGGTCGCACTCGGCGAGCCAGGCGTCCGTGGGCACCGCGAACGACTCGGCCAGCGCCTCCTCGGTGAGGTCGAGACCCGTCAGGTCGAGGGCTCCCGGTGCGGGGGCGAGGCCGAGCGGCGTCTCGACGGCGTCGGCGCTGCCCGCCAGGCGACCGGCGATCCAGGCGATCACCCGCGAGTTCTCACCGAAGCCGGGCCAGAGGAACGAGCCGTCGGCACCCTTGCGGAACCAGTTCACCTGGAACACCCGCGGCGCCCGGTCGCCGAGCTCAGCCCCGAGCCGCAGCCAGTGCGCGAAGTAGTCGCCCATGTCGTAGCCGCAGAACGGCAGCATGGCGAACGGGTCGCGCCGCAGCTCGCCGACGACGCCCTCGGCCGCCGCGGTCTGCTCGGACGCCACCGTCGCGCCCACGAACACGCCGTGCCGCCACGACCGCGCCTCGGTCACCAGCGGCACGTTCGTCGCCCGTCGCCCGCCGAAGACGATCGCGTCGAGCGGCACGCCGTCGAACGCGTCCCAGTCGGGGCTGAGCGACGGGCACTGTTCGGCCGGCGCGGTGAAGCGCGAGTTCGGGTGGGCGGCCGGGGACGAGGAGGCGCGGGTCCAGTCGTTCCCCTGCCAGTCGGTCAGGTGCGCGGGCGCCTCGTCGGTGAGCCCCTCCCACCAGACGTCGCCGTCGTCGGTCAGCGCCACGTTCGTGAAGATCGTGTTCGCGTGCAGGGTGCGGATGGCGATGGGGTTCGACGCCTCACCCGTGCCGGGGGCGACCCCGAAGAATCCGGTCTCGGGGTTCATCGCCCACAGACGACCGTCGGCGCCGGGCTTCATCCAGGTGATGTCGTCGCCGAGGGTCTCGACCCGCCACCCGGGCAGGGTGGGCTGCATCATCGCGAGGTTGGTCTTGCCGCACGCCGACGGGAACGCCGCGGCGACGTGGAAGGCCCGACCCTCGGGGCTGGTCACCTTGATCAGCAGCATGTGCTCGGCGAGCCAGCCCTCGTCTCGCCCCATCGTCGACGCGATGCGCAGCGCGAAGCACTTCTTGGCCAGCAGCGCGTTGCCGCCGTAACCCGAGCCGAACGACCAGATCTCGCGCGTCTCGGGGAACTGGGTGATGTACTTCGTCTCGTTGCACGGCCAGGCCACGTCGTCGCGCGCGGTGCCGTCGGCGTCGCGCAGGGGGTAGCCGACGCTGTGCACGCCGCGCACGAACGGCACGTCTCCGTCGGCGCCGCCGAACGCCGCCAACGGCTCGGAACCGACCCGCGCCATGATGCGCAGGTTGAGCACGGCGTAGGCCGAGTCGGTCAGCTGCACGCCGAGCTGCGACAACGGGCCGCCGACCGGGCCCATGCTGAACGGCACGACGAACATCGTGCGCCCGCGCATCGAACCGGCGAAGAACGGCCGGAGTTCGCGCATCATGGCACCGGCCTCGCGCCAGTTGTTGGTCGGGCCGGCACCCGCGGGATCGGTCGTGCAGATGAAGGTGCGGTCCTCGACGCGGGCGACGTCGCCGGGGTCGGTCCGGGCGAGGTAGCTGCCGGGACGCAGGTCGGGATCGAGCGGGATCAGCGCCCCGGTCGCGACGAGGTCGGCCGTCAGTCGCTCGGCCTCGGCGTCCGAGCCGTCGATCCACTGCACACCGTCGGGTTCGAGCAGGTCGACCTGCTCGGCGACCCACGCGACCAGGGTGCGGGGAGCCCACGACGGGGCGGGCACGTGGCGGCGCCGCGCGGCCCGTGCCCAGTCGGTGCTCGGCGCCGAGGGCGGAACCGAGGAGGCGCGGGTCGCGTCGCCGAGGACTCCGGGGTCGAGGGGTCGGGTGGTGATCATCGCGTGGCCTCCAGGGTCAGGTCGAGCAGGTCGTCGGTCGGTCCGGTCAGCGGCGCCGCCGCCGACCGGGATGTACTTACCTCTTCACGTGATCCGGTACGTACCGGATCAGCCCGGGAGGGGGATGTCGTCCGGGACACGTCGAGCGTCGCGGGTGCGGCCTCGTCGGCCGAGCCGGAGGCGGCCCGGGCCGGACGGGGCAGGGACGGGGGCGTGCCGCCGGCGAGGTGCTCGAGCAGGCGGACGACCTGGCAGCTGTAGCCGAACTCGTTGTCGTACCAGACGTAGAGCACCACCCGGCGGCCCGAGCCGTGGTCGCCCGCACCATCCCCGCCGTCTCCGCCGTCCCCGTCCCCGGACACCACCGTCGCGAGCCCGTCCACGACGCCCGCGTGTCGCGAGCCGACGAAGTCCGTCGACGCGACCTCGGGCGACTCGACGTAGTCGATCTGGCGGCGCAGGGGCGAGTCGAGAGAGGCCCGACGCAGGTGTGCGTTGAGCTCGTCACGGTCGACGGGCGTCCTCAGTCGCAGGTTCAGCACCGCGACCGAGACGTCCGCCGTGGGCACGCGGATCGCACTGCCGGTCAGGCGCCCGGCGAGCTGCGGCAACACCTCGGCCACGGCCTTCGCCGCCCCCGTCTCGGTGAGCACCATGTTGAGCGAAGCCGACCGCCCCCGCCGGTCACCGGGGTGGAAGTTGTCCGTCAGGTTCTGGTCGTTCGTCACCGCGTGCACGGTCTCGACGTGTCCCGACTCGACGCCCCAGCGGTCGTCCAGCACGGCCAGCACCGGCGTGATCGCGTTCGTCGTGCAGGACGCCGCGGCGACCACGACGTCGTCACCTGCCGCCTCGTGGTTCACGCCGAACACGACGTTCGGGATCGCGCCCTTCCCGGGGGCCGTGAGCAGCACGCGCGACGTGCCCCGCGCCTCCAGGTGTCGCCGCAGCGACGGATCGTCGCGCCACCGACCCGTGTTGTCGACGACGATCGCGTCACGGATGCCGTACCGCTCGTAGTCGACCGTCGCGGGGTCGTCCGAGTAGATCACCTGGATCGTCGTGCCGTTCGCCACGATCGTGTTGGCCGCCTCGTCGACGACGATCGTGCCCGCGAACGGGCCGTGGATCGAGTCGCGGCGCAGCAGGCTGGCCCGTTTGACGAGGTCGTCGGCCGAGCCCCGACGCACGACGACCGCGCGGAGCCGGGCACCGCCGCGCTCGCCGGCGTGCTCGATCAGCAGCCGTGCGACGAGCCGGCCGATGCGGCCGAAGCCGTAGAGCACGACGTCGCGGGACGGGGGTCCGCCGTCGCCACGGCGTCCGACCACCTCGGCGAGTTCGGCGTGCACGACGTCGACGAGCGGCCTCTCGGGCTGCTCGACGAGGGCGGCCCGGTGCCGGGCGCTCAGCCGGGCGAGGTCGATCGACGCCGGGCCGAGCTCGAGGCCGTCGAGCAGCTGCAGCACAGCGAGTGTCTCGGCGGGATCGAGCACGTGGTCGTCGAGCTGGCGGGCGAAGCGGTGCAGCTTGAGCACCCCGACCGGCGACCGGTCGAGCAGGCTGCGTCCGTGGATCGACACGACCACGCCGTCCCGGCGCCACAGCCGACCGATCACCGGGATCATCGCCTCGGCGAGCGCCATGCGCCCGGCCCATTCGGCCTGACGGTCGGCGTACCGGGCGGTGGTGTCGTCGAGCGACTCCGGATCGGCGGTGGGGGTCGGTGCCATCATCTCTTCTCTCGTCGTCGAAAGGGGTGTTTCTCCACGATGAACGCCCGCTCCCTTGATCTACAGATGCCCGATGCGTAAAGATCGGGTGTTCTTTCGCGATCGTCAAAGCAGACCGCCCGAGAGGGGTGCCCGTGGTCGATGCCGACCCCCTGCTGCTCGGCCAGGCGGTGCGGCACGCCCGCACGGCCCGTGGCCTGACCCTCGACCAGCTCGCGGCACGGGTCGAGGTCAGCGCCAGCCAGCTCTCGCTGATCGAGACGGGTCGTCGCGAGCCCAAGATCGGTCTGGTCCGAGCGCTGTCGGACGCCCTCGACGTGCCCCTCGCGACACTGCTGGCCGCCGAGCCGCCGAGCGAGCGGGCGGCCCTCGAGATCGAGCTGGCGCAGGCGCAGCGCGGGTCGCTGTACCGGTCACTCGGCCTGCCCGACGTGAAGGCGAACAAGGGCATGAGCACACCGGTGCTGCAGACGATCCTCGGGCTGCACCGCGAGCTCGCCCGCCGGCACAGCGAGGCCAGCGCCACCCCCGAGGAGGCGCGGCGGGCGAACACCGAACTGCGGCTCTGGATGCGTGGGCGCGACTCCCACCTGCCCTACGTCGAGGAGGCGGCGGCCGAGCTGCTCCGCACCGTGGGCCACACCTCGGGTGCCCTGTCGCACAGCAGCGTGAGCCGCATGGCCGGCAGCCTCGGGCTCGAGATCATGCACGTCTCCGACCTGCCACACTCGGCCCGCTCGGTGATCGACCTGGCCAACGGGCGCATCTACCTGCCACCCGCCTCGATCCCGGGCGGTCACGGCCTGCGGGCGCTGGCCCTGCAGGCGATGGCGCACCGTCTGCTCGGCCACGAACGGCCCTCGACCTACGCCGAGTTCCTCAAGCAGCGGCTCGAGATCAACTACTTCTCGTCGGCCTGCCTCATGCCGCTCGGTGCGGCGGTCGAGTCGCTGCAGAAGGCCAAGGCACAGCGCGACGTCTCGGTCGAGGACTTCCGCGACGGCTTCGGCGTCACCCACGAGGCGGCGGCGATGCGCATGAGCAACCTGCTGACGTCGCACCTCGGCATCCGCATGCACTTCCTGCGGGTGACGGGCGACGGGGCGATCGCCAAGGCGGCCGAGAACGACGGGCTGCCCCTGCCGACCGACGTCACCGGGGCCGTCGAGGGCCAGCTGGTCTGCCGGCACTGGGCCGCGCGCACGGCCTTCGCGCGGACGAACCGCACCACCGAGCACTACCAGTACGACGACACCCCGGCCGGCACCTTCTGGTCGGCGTCGCAGACCGGCACGACCGAGCACGACGAGTTCTCGATCACGGTGGGCGTGCCGTTCGCCGACGCGAAGTGGTTCCGCGGACGCGACACCGAGCGTCGCGAGACCTCGACCTGCCCGGACGAGTCGTGCTGCCGTCGTCCTCCGGCCGGGCTCACGGCGAGGTGGCGCGACGCCGCCTGGCCGAGCGCCCGTCTGCACGCGCACGTGCTGGCACCGTTGCCGTCCGGCACCTTCCCCGGCGTCGAGGACACCGAGGTCTACGAGTTCCTCGACCGACATGCCGGCTGAGACGCTGGCGCTGCTGCTCGGCCGGTGGGCCGTCGCGCGCGAGATCGACGACCACCGCACCGGCGAGCACGCCCGCTTCGACGGGACGGCGACGATCGAGGAGGCGCGGGCGGGCTCCGACCTCGTGGCGACCTACGACGAGGCCGGCGAGCTGGTCGTGGCCGGCCGGCGGACGCCCGCCACCCGGCGGCTCGGCTACGCGGCCCGGGGTGACGGGTCGCTCGACGTGCGCTTCGCCGACGGCCGACACTTCGTCGACCTCGACCTGCGGTCGGGGGCCTGGGAGGCGCACCACCCGTGTGCCCCGGACAGCTACCTGGTCGAGACCCGGGTGCTGTCGCCGACGTCCTTCATCGAAGGGTGGACGGTACATGGCCCGGCCAAGTCGTACGACGCGCTCACGACCTACGAGCGCCTGCCCGGCTAGAGCTTGGCGGTGAGCTCGGCGTCGGTCGGCTCGACCAGGTGGCTGCCGTCGGGGAAGACCACGACGGGGATCTGCGTGCGACCGCTGACGGCGTAGGCGCGGTCGGCGCCGTCGGCGACGGCCTCGAGGTCGACGTAGTCGTAGGCCACGCCCTCGCGGTCGAGCAGCGCCTTCGAGCGGCGGCAGTCACGGCACCACTCGGCGCCGAACATCAGGATGCGGTCGGGGGCGGTGTCGGTGCTCATGGCGACCAGGGTACGCGCGGTGACGGGGCGCGGGCACGCCACCCGCGCCTCCTCGTCCTCGACGGGCCACGGCGAGCGCTCGCCCGCTCGCCCGCTCGCCCGCTCGCCGCGAGCGAACGGCGTTCCCGTGAAAGAAGGCGGAGTCTCGTTCGGGGGCCTTGCGAGCCCCGGGGGGTGGCATGTCACACTGGATGAGCGCCCTCGTCGTGGAGTGGCAATCCCCCAATCCACCCGCCAGCAGCATGGCCCGCGACGAGTGTGCTGCATCGTGCAGACCGGGGTCGACCACGAGTCGGCCGCCGACGTCCACGATGCCCCCGACGAGATCATCGTCGTGCGCACGCGCCACGGGCCCGGAGGCAATCCCGTGACCGACACCCTTCTGCGCCCGCCCGAGACCTCGAGCACGCCCGCCGTGCGCACGCCCGCCGCTGCGCCTCCCCCGCGCTCGTCGACGAAGCACCCGCGCGACACCCGCCCCACGCCCCAGCCGCGCCGCCTGACGGCCTCCGGCGTCGTCGGCATCGCCGTGCTCGGCCTGGCGACGTTCTTCGCGATCACCACCGAGCTGAGTCCGGTCGGACTGCTCTCGACCATGAGCGGCGACCTCGGCGTGAGCGAGGCGCGGATGGGCGTCGTCGTCACGGTCTACGCCGTGGCCGTCGCCGCACTCGCCCTGCCGCTCACCTGGGCCACCGCACGCTTCCCCCGCAAGGCCGTGCTCGTCACGACCCTGGTCGGCTACACCGCCTCGAACCTGATGGTCGCGCTCGCGCCGAGCTTCGGCGTGCTGCTGACCGGTCGCGTCGTCGGCGGCATCGCGCACGCCCTGTTCTTCTCGGTGGCGTCGGCCTATGCGACGCGCATCGTGCCGCCGCGCCTGGCCGGCCGCGCGATCGCGTTCGTCTACTCGGGCAGCTCGCTGGGCTTCGTCGTGGGCGTGCCGCTCGCGACGACGGTCGGCGACCAGCTCGGCTGGCGTCCCGCCGTGGGCGCGGTCGCCGTCGCCACCGCGGTGCTGGCCGTCGTGGCCGCGCTGTTCCTGCCGCACGTCCAGGGCGAGTCGTCGCCGCACGTCGGCTCGGTGCGGTCGTGGGCGCGCTCGGGCCTGTTGGCCGTGGTCGTGGCCGACCTCATGCTCTTCGCCGGCCACTACGTCGTCTACACCTTCATCGGCCCGTACCTGACGGGAGCCGGCCTCGGCGAGGACCTCGTCGGCGGTGCCCTGCTCGTGCTCGGCGGCACGGGCGTGGTCGGCCTGCTCGCGGCCGGCGCGTTCGTCGACCGGGCCCCTCGCCAGACCCTGATCGTCGCGGTCGCGGTGATGATCGGCGCCCTCGCGGCCCTGCCGTTCGTGCACGGCTCGCTCGTCGGCACCTTCGTCGTCGCCGGCCTGTGGATGGCCGCCAACGGCACGACCGGCACCCTCTTCATGGCCGCCGCGATCCGCACCGGCGGGGTCAGCCCCGACATCGCGGGCGCGCTGATCAACGCGGGCTCGAACGTCGGCATCGCCGCGGGTGCCGCGATCGGCGGGCAGGTCTACGGGATGTCGGGCCTCGCCACGGTGCCGTTCGCGGCCGCGGCGATCGTCGCGATCAGCCTCGTCGTCATCGTCGCCGGTCGACGCGGGTTCCCGCTGACCGGTCACGCCCAGGCGAACCTGTCGACCTCGTCGCTCGCCGTCATCACGTCGTCGGTCGCGGTGGTCACGACGTCGATCCCGACGGTCGGCGAGGGCCGCCGCGGGCGTCGCCCCCGCCGCTAGGACACCAGGAGGCGCGGGTCACGTCCTCGGCACCGTGACCCGCGCTCGATCGGTCCCTTTGTACCCCGATGTCCCCCACAAGGAGGACGAAATCACCCCTGCTCTGGGGACTCCACTCGACAAGCAAGAAGCTTTATTGTCGAAACATCCACTTTCGTGGAGCCCCCGTTCCCGTGGGGGCGACACGCGGGCGCCTGAACCCCCGCGTGTCGAGCAGGACCGACGTCCGACCGGATCCGACCCGGCCGGACGCCCCCACCCGAGGACACCACCCGCCCATGTCGCTTCTCCGCGCCTCCGTGCGCCCCCGTCGTCGCGCCCTCTCGTTCGCGGCCTTCGCCACCGCCTCCCTGCTGGCGGCCGTCGCCGTGACGCAGGCCGTCGCGCCGGCGCCCGCGCAGGCCGCGGCAGCGCTCTCGTGTGACCAGAACACGATCTACGCCACGGCCGGCCAGGGACAGTTCGTCGCCATCAACGTCGCGGCCAACACGGTGTCCGACGTGATCGCCGGCACGGCGAACCCGTTCTCGCCGGCCAACAACGGTCTCGGCGTGGGGCGGAACGGCCTCGACGCCTACGCCTTCACCAACGGCACGGCCAACAACTCGAACGGCAACACGCTCGCGCGCTACGACTCGGCGGCCGGGGCCGTCACGACGGTAGCCAACGCGAACCCGTCGGGGGCACCCGCCTCGACGCTGCGGGGCGCCGTCAACCCGGTGACCGGCATCTACTACTACGCGACCGGCGGCGACCCCTCCACGATCTCGGCGTACGACCCGAAGACCGGGGACAAGATCGGCGTCGTCGGCCGCATCCCCGGCCTGCAGGCCGGCAACGGCGACTTCGCCTTCAGCACGCAGGGTCTGCTCTTCGTGGTGGCGAGCAACGCGGTCTACCGACTGAACGACGAGACGATCCCGACCACGGCCGGCACCACCTCGCTCGCCGCCACCAAGCTGACCGACCTGCCCACCGGCACCAACAGCCCGGGCATCGCGTTCTCGTCCGACGGCTACCTCTACGTCTCGTCCGGCCTGCAGATCATCAAGCTCGACTCGAGCTCGGGTGCCGAAGCCGGCCGCATGACCACGCCGGCCATCAGCAACATCACCGGCTACTCCGACCTCGCGAGCTGCAACTACGCCAACACCCTGACCGGCAAGGCGGACGTCGTCGGCCGGTGGAAGTCGAGCGACCAGTTCGCCCTCAAGGTCGACGGCGGGAACCTGTCGTCGCCGTCGACCGCGACGACCTCGGGCACGGCGAAGGGCGTCCAGGCCCAGAAGGCCGGCGCCGCACTCGCCATACCCGCGCGCACCTACACCGTCTCGCAGACGGCGGGCAACAGCACGACGCGCCTGGCCGACTACTCGACGACATACCGCTGCGCGAACGTCAACGACGAAGCGACCGTCGCCTCGGGTTCGGGCAACACCGCTCAGTTCACGTTCCCCGCCGCGACCAGCGCCGACGGCACGGACGTCGTCTGCACGTTCACGAACACCGTGGCCGCCGCGTCGGCCGCAGCCTCCGACGACACCGGGACCACCGCCTCCGGAACCCCTCTGACCGTCGACGCCCCGGGCGTCCTCGCCAACGACGCCGGGACCGACCTGACCGTCACGTCGAACACGCAGCCGGCGAACGGCCAGGCCACCGTCGCGGCCGACGGCTCGTACACCTACACGCCCGCGAAGGGCTACTCGGGCACCGACACCTTCCAGTACACGACGACCGACGGAGGCGGTGGCACGTCGACCTCGACGGTCACGATCACCGTCACCCCGGCCAGCAGCGACGACGTCGCGACGGCTCGCGCCGGCCAGGCCCTCGTGGTCGACGCCTCCTCGGGCGTGCTGACGAACGATTCCGGCACCGGGCTGACCGCGGCCGTCGCGACCGGACCCTCGCACGGCTCGCTCGTGCTCGGCCGTGACGGCTCGTTCCGGTACGTCCCGGCCGACGGCTTCTCGGGCACCGACACGTTCACCTACACGGCGACCGACGCCGACGGCCGGAGCACCACGAGCACCGTGACGCTCACCGTCCTGCCCACCGCCGTCGACGACACGGCGAGCGCGGTCGCGGGGACCCCGACGACCATCGCCGGCAGCGCCCTGACCGCGAACGACGACGGCACCGGCCTGGAGGTCACCGCCACCTCGACGCCGGGCCACGGCACCGCGTCGGTCACCCCCGCGGGCGACGTGCTCTACACGCCGGCTGACGACTCCTCGGGCACCGACACCGTCGACTACACCGTCACCGACGGCAAGGGCGGCACCGACACCGGCACGGTGACCGTGACCGTCGCGCCGCGCGCCTCGGCCGACACCGCCGACGCCGTCGCGGGCTCACCCCTGGACGTGCCCGCCGGGCGTGGGTTGCTGAGCAACGACGGGGGCAGCGGCCCGCTCAGCGCGGCGCTCGCCACGGCCCCGACGAACGGCACCGTCGTCGTCAACCCCGACGGCTCGTACGTCTACAGGCCGGCGAAGGGCTTCTCGGGCACCGACAGCTTCACCTACACGCTGACCGATGCGAACGGCGTGACGAGCACCGGGACGGTCACCGTCGCCGTCGCCCCGAAGGCCGTCGACGACATCGTCACCGTCCTCGCGGGTGGCAACGCCCACGTCGACGGACCCGGCGTCCTCGGCAACGACCTCGGGACCGGTCTCAGCGCCGCGATCGTGACCGGCCCGCAGCACGGCACCGCGACCATCGCCCGGAACGGCGAGTTCGACTACACGCCGACGCCCGGCTTCTCGGGCACCGACACGGTGACCTACCAGGTCACCGACGCCGCCGGCCGCACCTCGACCGCGACCGTGACGATCACCGTGAAGCCGGTGGCCGTCGACGACCAGGTCACCATCCCCTCCGACACGCCCGTGACCACGGCGGCTCCCGGCCTGCTCGGCAACGACCTCGGCACCGGGCTGCGCGTGACCGACCACGGCACGCCCGCGCACGGCACCGTGACGGTGGCCGCCGACGGCACCTGGAGCTACGCGCCGGACGCCGGCACCTCGGGCACCGACTCGTTCGAGTACCAGGTGACGGACGCCGCGGGGCAGACCGCGACCGCCCGCGCCTGGGTCATCGTCGGCGGCCTCGCGGTCGAGGACCGCGGCACCGCGACCGCCGGTCGCGACCTGTCCGTCAGCTCGAAGGAGGGCCTGCTCTCCAACGACCGCGGCACCGGCCTGACCGCCGCGCTCGACGGGACCCCGCGCCACGGCGACGTGACCGTCGCGAAGGACGGCTCGTACGTCTACACCCCGGCGACGGGCTTCTCGGGCACCGACGACTTCACCTACACCGCGACCGACGCCGAGGGGCAGACGAGCACGGGCATCGTGACGATCGTCGTCCTGCCCGACGCCGTGGACGACGTCACGTCGACGAAGGCCGGCACCACCGTCACCGTCACCGCCCCGGGCGTGCTCGGCAACGACCTCGGCACCGGGCTGCGCGCCGAGCTCGTCGACGCCCCGGCCCACGGCACGGCCACGATCGCGGCCGGCGGCACGCTCAGCTACACGCCCCCCGACGGCTTCTCAGGCACCGACCGGCTGACCTACCGCGCCACCGACGCGAACGGCGAGTCGGACGTCGCCACGGTGACGATCCATGTCGGGCCGATCGTCGTCGACGACTCCCCCGCCGGTGGCACGACCGCCGACCAGCCCCTCGTCGTCGACGCCGACCACGGCGTGCTGTCGAACGACACGGGCACCGGCCTCACCGCGACCGTCTCCGACCAGCCGAAGGCGGGCACGGTCACGATGGCACCGGACGGCTCGTACACCTACACGCCGAAGCCCGGCACCTCGGGCAAGGACTCGTTCGGCTACGAGGTCACGGACGGCAACGGACAGACCGGCACGGGCACCGTGACGATCGTGGTCAGCCCCGAGGCCGCCCCCGACGTCGCCACGGTCGTGGCCGGCGACCGCGTCACGGTCGCCGCACCGGGTGTGCTCGGCAACGACGTCGGAACCGGCCTGACCGTCACCGCGGCGACCCCGGCCGCGCACGGCACGGTCACGATCGCGCCGGACGGCACCGTCGACTACACGCCGGCCCCCGGCTTCTCGGGAGACGACATCGTGGTCTACACGGTCGCCGACCGTGACGGCGGCAGCGCCACGGCGACGGTCACCGTCACGGTGACGCCCCGCGCCCTCGACGACCGCTACTCGACGCCTGCCGGCACCGCGCTCTCGGTGCCCGCCCCGGGTCTGCTGGTGAACGACCTCGGCACCGGCCTGACCGTGACGGGCGTCGGCACCCCGGCGCACGGCACGATCGACACCCGGTCGAACGGGTCGTTCGTCTACACGCCGGTCGCCGGTTTCTCGGGCACCGACCGGGTCGAGTACACCGTGACCGATTCGGCCGGCCGGTCGACGAAGGCCACCGCGACCATCGTCGTCGGCGCCCTGGCCGTCGACGACACCGGCAGCACCCGAGCGGGCACCCCGCTGACCGTCGACGCCGCACACGGCGTGCTCTCGAACGACTCGGGCAGCGCGCTCACCGCGACGCTCGACGCCGCGCCCACGCACGGCACGGTCGAGCTCGCTCGCGACGGCTCGTACGTCTACACGCCGAAGGCCGGCTTCTCCGGCACCGACGTGTTCACCTACACGGCGACCGATGGCGAGGGTCAGACGCGCACGGGCACCGTCACCATCACGGTGCTGCCGACGGCGGTCGACGACGCGGCCTCCACGCCGGCCGAGACGACGCTGACCGTAGCCGTGCCGGGCGTGCTGGGCAACGACCTCGGCACGGGCCTCCGCGTCACCTCGACGGGCCCCGCCGCTCACGGCACGGTCACGATCGACCCCAGCGGCCGCCTGGTCTACACGCCGACCCCCGGTTACTCGGGGAAGGACGCCGTGACGTACACGGTCACCGGCCGCGACGGCGGCACCGCGACCGCCACGGTCACCATCACCGTCGGCGTCAAGGCCGTGAACGACTCGGGCAGGACGATCGCCGGCAAGCGACTCGTCTCGGGCAGGGTCGGCGGCGTGATGCGCAACGACGACGGTTCGGCCCTCTGGGTCGCCCTGGCGTCCGAGCCGTCGCACGGCACCGTGGCGCTCGACCTCGACGGGTCGTACGACTACATGCCCCGCGCCGGCTTCGTCGGGGTCGACACCTTCGACTACACGGCGACCGACGAGGCCGGGCAGACCGCCCGCGCCACCGTGGACATCACGGTGCTGGGCGCGGCCGTCGCGGTCGACGACGAGCAGCGCGGCACGACCGACCACGCGGTCGCCGTCGACGTCACGGCGAACGACGCCCCCACCGAGGGTGCGACCTTCGACCGCGGCACCGTCGTGATCGTCGACCCGGTGACCGGTGACGGGGTCAGCACGCTGACCGTGCCCGACCAGGGCACCTGGACGGTCGTCGACGGCGACGTCGTCTTCACCCCCGCGACGGGCTTCGACTCGAAGGCCTCGGTGCAGTACCGCGTGACCGACACGGCCGGCATGACGGTCCAGGCCGTCGTCACGGTGTCGTTCCCGATGATCCTGTCGGCGACGCAGCTGGCCTTCACCGGCAGCGCGTCGGTGCTCGGCATCGCCGCGATGGCGCTGCTCGGGGTCGCCCTCGGCCTGGCGCTCTCGCGTCGCGGCCGTCGCGTGGTCGGCCCGATCCGAGGCCGTCGCCGGGTCGAGTAGGGCCCCGACGGCTCGACGTCCCCGTCCGCTCTCCCCTCGTCCCGAGGTGGCGAGCAGGCGGGGACGTCCGTCGTTCAGGAGGCGCGGTGCCGGTCCCCGAGGCCCTCAGGCGGCGAGGAAGCGCACGACGGCGAGGACCCGTCGGTGGTCGGAGAGCGTCGTCGTAGACACGGCGGGCGGTGTGGTCGTCGTCCGCGGTGATCCAGCGGACGACGTTCGGCCCTTCCTGCTCGGCGATCGACGCGGGCTCGCGCAGGAGCGCCGTCGCGACACCTCGTCCTCGACATGACGGAGAGGTGGAGTGATCGTCGAGGTAGAGTCCGAGCCCGGCAGCCCTACGATCGGACGGGTGCTGCCGCACCGCACCAAGCAATAGTCGGAAGCAAAGCATGAAGTCCATCGAAATCCCCACGCTCCCCATCGTGATCCCCCTCGGCATCGTCATCTTCTTCGTGCTCCTCCGGGTCCTCCGCTCTCGCGGCCGGGTCACACCTGCACGGGCGGGTGTCGCCGCCGTCCTCGCTCTCTACGCAGGCGGAGTGCTCGCCAACACGGTCTTCCCGATCTTCATCCACGTCGGGACGTGGCCGGACTACGGGCCGCGCCCCTTGCCGCTCTATCTCGAGCCGTTCCGCGACTACGGGCTCGACGACGCCCTCATCAACGTCGCGGTGTTCGTACCGCTCGGTGTCCTCATCCCCTTGCTCGTCATCCGACCCACCTGGTGGAGGGTGCTGGCGATCGTCGCCGGCACGAGTCTCGCCATCGAGCTCGTGCAGATGGCCACCTCCCGGCTCGCCTTCGGCGGACACCTCGCCGACATCAACGACTGGATGACGAACACGCTGGGCGGGATCATCGGCTACGGCCTGTTCGTCCTCATGATGCGCTCGACGCTGCTCGCCGCATTCATCGGACGGTTCCGGTGGCCGGAGCGCGCGAGCGCGAACAGGTCGTCGGCCTGACCTCCCGAGGCCGGCACGGCACGGCGCTACAGAAGCGACGATCTGGGCGACCGGGGACGTCGTGACGCTCGATCGCGCTCGAGAGGTCGAGTTCCCACGCGGTGGCACGCCAGAAGCGCGTCACCACCCTGTCAACGATCTCTGTCGGGCCGCAGATGCACCACCCTGGAAGTCCGGCAGCCGATCGTCTACCGGGACGCGTCGTCATCCGAGGTCGAGGCAGAACGCCATGACCGCCTGGTGCACAGGGAGAAGTGGGGCCTTGAACGCGTGACCGACGAAGGCCGCGTGCGCCACGGCGTCGGCGCTCACCTCCCGGCCACGCACGAAAGGTGGGCACGGAGCGAAGCGGACCCCTGCCGGCGCGAGGTCGAGAAGGGCCGCCGTGATCCGATAGGGCTCGAGGAGCTCCGCGTGAGGGCCGGGACCGTCCGTGAGGATGACGTCCGCTGATCGGACTGCCGCATCCAAGTCATCCGTCCAGAGGGCGCCAGGGGTCGCGAGCCCAGCCGGGCAACACTGGACGAGGTCCAGCTGCAGCACCCTTGCGGCCTCTTGCCACGCCCTGGCGATGTTGCCGTCGGCTCCGACGAAGAGGTAGCGGAGCTCTGAGATGTCGCCCCTGTGGCGGAGGGAGTACAGGTCGGAGAGCACCTCGCACGGGTGGTTAACGTCGGTCATCGCGTTCACGACGGGCAATGCATGAGACGCCGCCAAGCCCTCGATGACGGAGAGGTCACGGTGCCGGGCCACGATGATGTCGGCCCAGGCGTCCAGGTACTGGGCGACATCCCTGAGCGCCTCGGGCTTGTCGAGCGTGGTGTCGGGGAAGACGATCGGCTGGAGCCCCATCAGCGAGGCTCCGCGCTCGAACGTGGCTCTCGTCCGCAGACTACTCGGCGGAAAGAACATGACCGCTGCTCCCTCCTTGGCCGGCCCGCGGCCCTCGCTGTACGCATCCGCCAGGGCGAACACCGCGAGGACATCTGCGGCAGACCAGTCGTCGAGTGTGGTGAGAGAACGCATGCCACCACCGTAGAGACCACCCGGCCCTGAATCGACGCGGACGGCAACGCATCGGTCGTCGGACGCTGGGCGGCGGCCGCCACACACCCGCTCGCTGCTGGACCCGGATCGTCTCGGTAGGTCGGTCCGGAATCGATCCCGGTGGAGGATCTTCTAGCCGGCACCCTCCTGCCGATCGGTCATGGACGTGGTGGCGGCCTCCCAGAGGATCTCTCCGTCGACGAGCGTGGTCGTGGGTACGAGCCCGAGCCGACGGGCTGTCCGCGCGGACGCGGTGTGATCGGGGTGGACGTAGGCCTGCAGGCACCCGACACCCATCGAGGTCAGCCACGTCACGACGGCGGAGGCTGCCTCCCCCGCGACACCGCGGCCCTGTTCCGACGTCGTGACCAGCCACGCCAAGTCAGCCACGAGGCCAGCGTCCTCGCGTGTCAGCGTCGCCTGGACGAAACCGACGGCCGAGCCACCCCGAGCAGGTCGGATGATCCAGTTCGACCACCCGGCACGTCCGTCCTCGGACTGACCTCGCGACTGGCGGCGGTAGCGCTTCTCGAGCTCTTCGAGCGTCGGAGGCTCCCCGCCCGTGAACCGATACAGATCCTGAGGTGCCAGAGCGGCCACCATCTCGCTCGCATGCTCCACGGCGAGCGGCTCCAGAGAAAGACGATCCGTTCGGAGGGCTACAGCTCTGGGCCACGACATGACCCGAGCTTCGCAGGTCGACCGGACTCCCATCGTCCATCGGGACAACGGCGGAGCTGCCGACACGGCTGAGAGAGCGACCTGTCGGATGATGGGTCAGTGAATCGGACCGATCGGCTCTACGGCCTCGTGGAAGAGTTGCGTGCCGTGTCACCGCGGCCACGAAGCGCGCGTCGTCTCGCGGAACGGTTCGAGGTGTCGGTGCGCACGATCGAGCGGGATCTCGCTGCGTTGCAACGATCGGGTCTGCCGATCTGGGCCGAGCCCGGCCGAACCGGTGGGTACGTCATCGACGCGTCGGCGACGCTCGGACCGGCGGGATTCACGGTGGACGAGGCCCTCACCGTGCTGATCGGTCTCGGCTCCCTCCGACACAGCCCGTTCCGGCAGTCCGCCCAGACCGCCGCCCGGAAGATGCTGGCGGTCATGCCGGACCGGGACGCAGCACGCGCCAGCGCGCTGGCTTCCCGGGTCCACTTCCTGGAGGACGAGGGGGACACGGTCGCGCCGGCCGAGTTCGTGGCGGCCCTCCGCGCGGACCGTGTCGTGCGGCTTCGGTACCAGGACGCCAGCGGCGCCGACTCCACCCGAGACGTCGAACCATTGGGGTCGATCGGGAAGGACGGCCAGTGGTACCTGATCGCGTGGTGTCGACTCCGCGACGGGGTGCGAGCATTCCGGGGAGACCGGATGCTCTCCGTCGAGGTGACCGACGAGCGCCCGCCGCGACGAACGCTGCGATCGGAGGACCTCGCCATTTCCTCCGGGCGGCTGCGATCCGTCATCGACGACTGAGTCGCGGTAGGTGACTTCTGGAATCACCGACAGGACGCTGTCGCGACGACCGGTGAAGCTGATGCTCACATCTCGTCAGCTCCACCGAAGGAACCCCATGCCGTTCGCCTCCATCCGCATCGTCACCGACGACCTCGACGGCCTCGTCGCCTTCTACGAGCAGGTCACCGGCCAACGAGCCGAGCGCTCCACACCGGTCTTCGCCCAGTTCAACGGCCCGGGCGCGAACCTCGCGATCGCGAGCACCGCCACCGTCGCCATGCTCGACGGCGCACTGGCCCCTGCGACGAACCGATCCGTGTTCATCGAGTTCGAAGTCGCTGACGTCGACGGTGAGTTCGCCAAGCTGCAGCCCATGAGTGATGACGTCGTCCTCGAACCGACCACGATGCCCTGGGGCAACCGGTCCGCACTGCTGCGCGACCCCGACGGCAACATCGTCAACCTGTTCAGCAAACCCACCACGTACTAGCGCCGGTGGCGTCCGGCAGTCGATCACCTCCCGGGCACGGATGGTCGTGACGTCGAGGGTGGCCAGCCGTCCCATGATGCCGTCTACGTCCCGCACGGGGGCCTCTCGAGGAGGACCCGTCGTGGCCCCTCAGGCGGATCATCTGGCGACCTGCGGCCGACGGCAGGACCCGGCACGACAGCGAGGCTGAGAACGCGACGGGACGACCGTTCCCGTCCGACACCCCGACTCGAGGAGCAACCCCATGAACAAGCCCCGCACCGTCGTCGCCGTCTCAGCCCTGCTGGTCGCGACGGGCCTTGCCGCCGTCACGACCGCTGCGGCCGCCCCGTCCGCCGTCTCGTCGGGCTCCACCGCCTCGGCAGAGGACCAGCTCACCGCCGTCGCCACGCCCCTCTTGTCGCAGCAGGCCGACGGCTACCGAGGGAAGTGGGCCGTCGAGGGCGACACCCTCGAGGAGTCGTTCGAACAGGACGGTGTCGTCGTCTCCACCGGCACGACGAGCCTGCGCGACGGCCTGGCGGCCGACGAGGTCGTCTCGTTCGGGTACGTGGCCGGCTTCGGCGACCCCGACACCGGGGCGCAGCACGCGCAGCTCAGCGGACAGGCCGGGGCCGACATCACCGCGGTCCGCATCGTGAGCGCATCCGGTGTCACGACGCCGGCGACCCTCGCCGACGGCATCTGGGGAGCGGTCTGGACGGCCGACGGCTCCGCCGACGAGTACGGCCCGGCCACCCTGCAGGTCGACACCCCCGCCGGTACCACCACGGTGTCGACCGACCAGGTCGACGTGATCGCGGCCGAGCAGCGGGCCGCCGACCAGGGCTGAGAGGAAGGCCGGAAGGACGGGCCGCACCGACGGCTGCTCGGCGCGGCCCGAGTCGAAGGACGAGCGGCTCCGAGAACCAGCGCCACGTGAGCATGTTCCTGTTCACAACCAGCCTCCCCTGCCCGTCTCTCTGTAAGCGGGGTCGAACCGACGGGAAGACCCGCGGGATGGGGGCCTCCTGCATGACCGCTGACCGATCCTCCATCGGGCACTCATGGATGCAGCGATCGAGGACGCGACCAGCTCCCCGATAGGAGGAGCCCTGACCCCCGCGCCTCGCCCCACATCCATCACGCTCGATCTCGGCCTGTACGGGGCGCGTCACCAGGGCGCGCGCGTGCCGTCCCACGACCAGAGGGCACCGGTCGGGCCGTCGTCGGGCAGGAGGGCCAGACGGACTATTCCTGCCGCCGCTTCGGCCGGATCCCCTCCGACGGACATGCCCGGGACGATGCCCGTCCTTCTCAGGCCGGGTGCGACTGCGTTGACCTTGAACCGGTCACCGAGTGCTTGGGCGGTGAGCAAGGTCACGCCGTTCACGGCGGTCTTCGAGGTCCGATAGGCCAGCCCGCCACCCTTGACAGCAGCCCAGTCGAATTGCGGATTCGGCCCGCCGTTCCACGTCAGCGACCCCGTGCCACTGGAGACGTTGACGATGCGCGGGTGCGCCGAACGGCGCAGCGCCGGCAGGAACGCCTGGGTGACTCCGATGAGGCCGAACACGTTGGTCTCGTACGCGGCTCGAAGTTGCTCCAGTGTCGTGCCGTCGATGTCGTCTCCGCCCGGATTCACGCCCGCATTGTTGACGAGCACGTCCAGCTCGCCGACCTCCGCGGCGGCGGCCTCGACCGACACGGCGTCCGTCACCTCGAGTTGCACGACTCGCGCGGACGGACCCAGGGAACGCGCCGTCCGCTCACCCTTCTCGACGTCGCGGGCTCCCAACCAGACGGTCATGCCGTGTCGGATCAGCTGGCGCGCGACGTCCAAGCCGATGCCACTCGTCGCACCGGTCACCAGGGCCACGGCACCAGGGCGAGCGTGCTGGCGGATCTCCGGTAGGCGTTCAGTTTCCATGTCGTTTCCGTTCCCATTCTCCAACTCCAACGCTTCGGTTGGAGAATAACAGTGGCCCTCAGAAATGCCAACCGCGGCGTTGGTATTGTCGTCGGATGGCTTGGGACACAGAGGGGACGCGTCGCCGACTCCGGCAAGCGGCACTGACCGAATTCGCTCGATTCGGATTCGACGGCACCACGGTGGCGGCGATCGCCGATCGGGCAGGGGTGAACAAAGAACGCCTGTACAGCTATTACGGCGACAAGAAGGCCCTGTGGGACCTCGTACTCGGGACGGAACTCGAGCGCCTGGCGGCGGCGGTGAGCGTCACGGGGACTGATCTAGAGGACATCGGCACATTCGCCGGGGCGTTGTTCGACTACCACGCAGCCCACCCTGAACTCAGTCGTCTGCTCCAATGGGAGGGCTTGCGGGGCGGACCGCCTGCCGACGCGATCGGTCGAAGGGCGCACTACCAGGACAAGATCGAGCAGTTCCGCTCCTCTCAACGAGATGGTGCTCTCGATGCAGCCCTGGACCCGGCCCATCTGGTCTTCGCCCTCATCGCCCTGGCCGCCTGGTGGCAGACCGTGCCGCAACTCGCGGAGTTGATCACGGGAGCCTCACCTGACGACGAAGAACGAGCTCGCCGCCGCCGCTTCGTCGTCGAAGCAGCTCGACGACTCGGTGCGACGACCGCGGTCTGAGGCGGATCAGACCGAGGACCCTCCGGGCGTGGCGTCGATCCCACCCGTGAAGAGGCGAGCGCAGACATGCTCGAGCGAGCGACCTGTCGCGTGATGGTTCCGTGAATCGGACCGACCGGCTCCACGGACTCGTGGAGGAGCTGCGTGCCGTGTCAGTGAGGCCACGGAGCATGGCCCTGCCATGAGGTTCGAGCATGGAGACCGTTCCGCTCGTCTTGACCATCATCGGCGCTCCAATCGTCGCGGCAGGCTTGGCCTACGCGTTCACACTCAGGAGGCGCGGCGGGGTGCGAGCGGGAAGTCGCCCGTTCCCGGCCACGACCATCACGATCGGACTTGGGACCGGAATCCTCGTAGCGGGCGTCATTGCCGCGCTGAGCTGACATGCGACGTTCGGGACCGATGGCCGATCCCCTATCGAGACAACGACACTCTGCGAAAGCCGAGGCGCTCCTTCTCCATCTACGAAGATGCGCAAATACCTCCCTGCAGCATTAGGCAGCGTTGCTTCGACACCTGTAGACCAAGGAGATGCGCATACATGACGGGCGGCCTGTCCGGGTCGATCTCGGCCCTCGCCCCCGCTTCATCTGGTGGGGACAGGACATCGACGACGAGACACGAGATGCCATCGCAACCCAAGCCACCCTCGTCGAGACCTTCCCCACCGAAGACGCGGCACGTCGCCATGCGGAGCAGCAGTCCTGGCCGAGCGGCCCGCCGGAGGCCCTCAGCATCGTCGACGTGCGTGGGGTCAAGGACTACCTCGATCGCAAGGTGAACAAGCTCGACGAGGAGGCGGCCCTCACCTGCATCAACTTGGCCGACGATGTCCGCCACTCACTGCACCTCCCCCGGTCGCGATCCAGGGCCGCGCAAGCCGTCTACGACAAACTGGTCGAACGACAGTTCCCGTACCTCACCGATGACAGCCGCTCGAACGCGCTGAACAGATGGAGCTCGCAGGAACTAGGCCAGCTCCAGAAGATGCTGCGTTCGTCGCTGCGGTGCTTGGAAACAGGCCTCGCTGAGCCCTGGTAAGCCATCCCTTATCGGGATGCCTATGGCGGCATTGCCTTACCCCACATGTTCTGTAATTTGGCGCCCCACACTTTCCGACCAGCAGATATAAACAAGACGGCCTCTTCAGGCACGGCATCAGGCAAAAGTCCCTTGGACGTGGAAGTGGGGGGAGGGCCCACCCGGGCTAGGGCAGAGCGCGGACGACTGCCCTGATCGTCGTGCTGACGACGTCGCGGTCTAGGCCACCAGAGGCGAGCGATCGGTGGATTGGCCAGCCCTCGATGAGCGCGTCGAGGGCGCTGCACGCCCGGGCTGAGAAGTGCTGGGACAGCGAGGCACGGCTGGCCTCCACCCAGTCCGCCATCATCTGGCGAACCGCGGTGTCGTGATTGGCGAAGGAGTACATCTCGTAGATCGCGACGAGTTCACGGCCCGAGGCGTAGCCCTCTCCACAGATGAGCTCCGTCACGGCATCACAGGCAGCGTCCTGGTCCACCGCGGCGTTCAGGGCGGCGGCGTACCTCGCCGACATCGACGCGACTAGTCGGGAGAACGCTGCGCGGATGACGTGATCGAGGGTCTGGAAGTAGTAGGTCACGGACCCAAGGGGGACGGCGGCTTCCTCGGCGATCTTGCGATGCGTTGTCTTGTGTACGCCGTGTTCGACGATGACCGCGAGGGCAGCTTCGGCGATGCGGTCCCGTCGTTCCGGATCGTTTGCGACGCGTCTAGTGCCCATGTGCCCCTCTTCCTCCGTGGTCATCGTCGCACGTCCGCAAAGTGTGTACGTTTGTTCACATGCCGATTCGAGACGTGACCAGGGATGCACTCCAGCGACGAGCGGCGTTGTTCGCACTCTTCTTCGTGCCCGGACTCGGCATCTCGTCCTGGGTGACGAGGACCCCAGCCGTCCGCGATCTGCTCGGTGCATCTACGGCCGAGATCGGTCTAGTGCTGCTGGGGCTCTCAGCCGGGTCCATGGCGGGCATCCTCAGTTCGGGCGCCTTGGTATCCCGATTCGGCACCCGACCGATCGTGATGCTTGGGACCCTGCTGACCATTTTGAGCATGCCGACCATTGGCGTCGGGGCTGCGGCCGGGCAGGGTGTCGTCGTCGCAGCGGGGCTTTTCTTGTTCGGCGCGGGCATGGGTGGTGGCGAGGTCGCTCTCAACGTCGAAGGGGCCGACGTCGAGCAGATCCTCGACAGACCCGTGTTGCCGGCGCTGCACGGCTTCTTCAGCCTCGGCACCGTCGTGGGCGCTACCGCTGGAATCGCCTTCACCGCGACGGGCTTCCCCGTGGTGGGTCACCTTCTCATCGTCGGTGCCCTCGCAACGCTCGTCCTCGTTCTCGCTATCAAGCCCCTCTCGCCCGGGGTGGGTAAGGCCGACATCGCAGCTGCGGACCGCTCCACCAGGACGGGGACCGGCATTGGCTCCCTACTGCGCGACGGTCGACTTCTGATCATCGGCGCGGTCGTGCTCGCCATGGCCCTGGCCGAGGGAACCGCCAACGATTGGCTGCCGCTGGTGATGGTCGACGGGCATGGCTTCGACGCCGCTCTGGGGTCCACGATCTATGCGGTGTTCGCGGCCTCCATGACGCTCGGGCGCTTCTGCGGCGGCTGGTTCATCGCCCGCTTCGGCCGTGCAGCAGTGCTCACCGCCAGCGCCGTCGCCGGGGCGGCAGGTCTCGCGGTCGTGATCTTCGTCGACAATCAGGTCGCCGCCGGTGCCGCCGTGGTCCTGTGGGGCCTCGGCGCATCACTCGGGTTCCCCGTCGCGCTCAGCGCGGCCGGGGCCTCCGGGGCCGACAGCGCCGCCCGAGTGTCGCTCGTGGCGACCATCGGGTACATCGCGTTTCTCGTCGGCCCACCCGTTCTCGGCTTCCTGGGCGAGCAGCACGGGCTGCGGGCCGCGCTCATCGTCCCGTTGGCCCTCGTCGCGGCCGCAGCCTTCCTGGCACCGCTCATCGGCCGACGCGCCCACGATCCACTGAGAGCCCGCGCATGATCAGCGTGCCCGGGATCGCAACGCCCTTTCGCCCGTTCCCCGTGCGCCGCTGGCATGTCGACCCTGTCACCGCCTTGATCTGTGTCGAGAGCCTGCCGGGCAGCGACATCTTCACCGGCCCGGGCGCGGCAGCTGCTGGGGCGACGGCAGCAGCTGTTCACGACGCGGCGACTTTGCTTACCGACGCACCTGCTGGGGACTTCGCGTTGAGCGCAGAGGTCACCGGGGACTTCCGTCATGCATTCGACGCGGGCGGCCTCTTCCTTCGCCACGATCAGAACACGTGGGCGACACTGCGCCTCGAGCTCTCCCCCGACCGCGAGGCGACGGTCGTCAGCGTCGTCACCGACGGCGTCTCGGACAACGCGATCGCCTTCACCGTCAAGGCCAAGACCCTCCACCTTCGCATCTCGCGCCACGGTGCCGTATTCGCGTTCCACACCTCATCGGACGGCTTCCGCTGGCGCTTTGTCCGAGCTTTCGCCCTCCCGGGCACCCACGGAGCACTTGAGGTCGGCTTCGTGGCGCAATCACCTTATGGCAACGGCTGCGACGTGAGCTTTGACATTCCGGCACTTGCACCAACGTCGATCACGAACCTTCGCGACGGCTCCTGACCACGGGCAGGACGCGATCGTCAGCGACCGGCCGGGCGAGGGATGAACGCGAAAGCGGTTCGTGCGATGGATGTCAGACGCTCGGGGTCATGGCCGTAGGCGCCGACGATGTCGGTTCCCCTGATGACCGTCAGCAGGAGGCGTGCCACGTCTTCGGGGTCGGCGCCTGCGTCGACATCGCCGTGTCGTTGCGCCGCTCGCAAACAGTCGGCCACGGCCGCGGTGAGCGCGGCGAAGCAGTCACCGGCGATGCGCCGCACCTCGGGATCGGACGCCCCGAGCTCGAGGGCCATCTTGCTGGCGAAGCAGGCTGCGGTCGCCCGGTCGGGGGCGGGGGGCACATCGTCGGCGAGGGGAACACCGTGAACGGCTCCGAACAGATAGCCACGGAGCCGCTCGAGGGCACCCTCGTCCGGTCCAGCCAGGAGTAGGGGCGTCATGAGCGCGATGCGGGTGGAGTACTCGGCCATTGCCTGCACCATCACGCCGTGCTTGTCGTCGAACGCGGCGTACAAGCTGCCCCGACCCAGACCGGTGGCGGAGCTGATGTCATCGACGCTCGACCCGTTGTAGCCCGTCGACCGGAACTGCCGCTCGGCGGCGTGCAGGACGTGTTCGCGATCGAAAGAACGGGGTCTTGCCATAGGGGAACCGTAGCCCCGCGAAGGCGGGTTTGACAAATCAGTACAGAACTCTCTACGTTTCGTACTGTTCGGTACACAACCTCATGGCGGTCGGGGCCAGCTGGCCCTCATCTACCCCTCAGCAAAGGAAACAGCATGACGACAACTCCTCCCGTGGCTCTCGTGACGGGCGCGTCCTCAGGCATCGGCCGCGCCACAGCGCAGGCATTAGTTGACGTCGGATACACGGTGGTCGGCACGAGTCGCAAGGCGGCGAAGGCAGGACGACTCGACGGGGTGACGTTCCTCGACCTCGACGTGACCGACGACGAGTCCGTGCGCTCCTTGGTCGCCGAGGTGGTGGAGCGGTTCGGCCGAATTGACGTACTCGTCAACAATGCGGGCGTCGGCGCCCTCGGCGCCGGCGAGGAGAGCAGCATCGGTCAGATCCGTGACGTGTTCGACGTCAATGTCTTCGGCGTGATGCGCATGGCAAATGCCGTCCTGCCCCACATGCGCGCGAACCGTCGTGGTCGCGTCATCAACGTCTCATCGGTACTCGGTCTGATTCCGGCGCCGTTCATGGCCGGCTACGCCGCGGCGAAACACGCCATCGAGGGCTACTCGGAATCCGTGGACCACGAGCTGCGCGAACACGGCATCCGGATGCTCCTGGTCGAACCCGCCTTCACGAGTACGGGTTTCGAGGCGAGCAGCCTCGAAGCCGATGCCCCGATGGCGGTGTACTCCGCAGGCCGGGACGCCGCCCGAGACGCGATGGCGGCCTCGATGCGGACCGCCGACGCCCCTGAAGTGGTCGCGAAGGTCATCGTCACCGCGGCCACCGCCGCTCGACCCCGCCTGCGCTCCACCGCGGGTTCCACTGCCGCGCGGGTCAGCATTCTGCGCCGGTACGCCCCCACGAGCGTCTTCGACAAGCAGATCCGGAAGCTCAACCGGCTCGCCAGCTGAGGCCGCTCACGACGGACGGACACGTCAGCAGTGCCGCAGGAACGCGTCACGCACGAACTTCCCCCGGCGACGTGGGCTCTGTGAGTACACCGGGGGTGTCGTACGTGGTGACGCTCTCCTCGAGAGGAAGGCGAGGAGTGTCGAGATTGCGGAGAGGGGACTGTTCGTCGGGGACTCCAAAGGAGATCGCGAACAGGAGCTTGAGGTCGTTGGGGACCCCCAGGGCGGCGCGGACGGTGTCGGCATAGCCCCCGATCATTGTCTGGGGCACGCCGCTGTAGCCGCGGGCGGTGAGGGAAAGAAGGAAGTTCTGCGCGTACATGCCGACGTCGCCGGCAGCGCGCACTCCGTCTCCGATCAGCGGGGTGAAGAGAAGGGCGACGTGGGGTGCGCCGTAGAAGTGCATGTTGTCGAGCAGGACGCGGTGGCGGCTCTCATGGTCGGCGCGGGCGATGCCGCGGACGCCGTAGTGGAGGGCGGCGAAGTCGCGGGAACGCTTCGCGTGGACACCGTCGCCGTAGTCGTCAGTGAAGTCGGGGCTTCGGTGGCCCTCCTCGAAAGCCGCGACGAGCTGCTCGGCGAGGGCGTCGCGGGTGGCGCCGGAGACCAGGTGCACCTGCCAGGGCTGTGTGTTGCTGTTGGAGGGTGCGGTGCGGGCGTCGTCGAGGATCGCGCGGATCTCCGCCGGGGGAATCGTCTCGGGCAGGAATTTCCGGGCGGAGTGGCGGGCGCGGAGTGTCGCGATGAAGTCATGGTTCGTGGTGGGCATGCAGAGCCTTTCGGTGACGGTGGGAGACTGGGGTGATGACAGCGGAGATCGTGTCGCGTAAACCGCGCAGCGATGGGCTGCGCAATCGCGCAGTGCTCGTGGACGTTGCGCGGGACCATTTCCGTGAGCACGGAACCTCAGCGTCGATGGAGGCGATCGCCCGCACGGCGGGTGTCGGGCCGGGCACTTTGTACCGTCACTTCCCGGCGCGGGATGATCTGATCGCGGCGGTACTGGCTCTGCGTGACGGCGAGGTCGTCGAGCGCCTGGACGAGATCGAGCAGCTCTCCGACGGTGCTCGTGCGTTGGATGAGTGGATCGCCGCGGTCGAGTCGTACTTGGACACGTTGAACGATCTGGTCGGGCCGATCGGGCGGGCACTGAGTGATGACCAGTCGCCGATCGCCGTGTCGTGCCAGTGGCTCATCGACGCCTCGGACCGGGTGGTGGATCGGGCGCACCGTGTCGGTGCGGTCGCGGCGGATCTGCGTGGCAAGGACATTCTCTACGCGGCGTTCGCGATCGCGTGGGCGCGTCGGACTGCCGGCGAGGACGTCCAGTCGGCCGACGCGGTGCAGCGCATCGTGATGCGGGGTCTGCGACCGGTGTGACGGCACTCGGGTCAGGCGCGCTGATCTTGCGCATCGGACACGAGAGCGACAGTGGGTGAGGCCGCCGGGCGGCCGAGCGCTCGCACTTCCCAGCCTGCGGCCCGGTACGCGTCAGCGTCGAGGGCGTGCCGGGCATCGAGCAGACGCCGGTGTGCGACCAGGGCTCCAAGGCTCGCAGGGTCGGCGTCGCGGAACTCCTGCCACTCGGTGAGCAGTGCCACAGCGTCCGCGCCAGAGACGGCCTGGTCGGTGCTGCCGGCGTAAGAGAGATCAGGAAACTTCCGGCGGGCGCTGTCGTTGGCTTCCGGGTCGTACACGGTGACGAGAGCACCTTCGTCGTGCAGCAGCTGCGCGACGTGCAGCGCAGGCGCATCACGGACATCGTCGGAGTCGGGCTTGAAAGCCGCCCCGAGGCACGCGATGCGTGCTCCTCGAAGGTCTCCTCCGACGAGTTCGCGGAGGAGGTCCACCGCGCGGGTGCGGCGCCGGTTGTTGATGCCGTCCACCTCGCGAAGGAACGCGGTTGCCTGACCGACACCGAGCTCGTCGGCACGGTGCGCGAACGCGCGGATGTCCTTCGGTAGGCAGCCCCCGCCGAAGCCGAGACCGGGCTTGAGGAAGCGGCCACCGATGCGGGAATCGAGCGACAGCGCCTGGGCGAGGAGGTTGACGTCGGCGCCGGTCGCTTCACACACCTCCGCCATGGCGTTGATGAACGAGATCTTCGTGGCCAGGAACGAGTTCGCGGCGACCTTCACCAGCTCGGACGTTGCGAGGTCGCCGACGACGAGAGGGGTGCCCTCGGCAAGGATCGGGGTGTACGCAGCGGTGAGCTGTGCCTGCGCCCAGTCGGACTCGACGCCGAACACGAGTCGGTCGGGGTGCAGGGTGTCCTTCACTGCGAACCCCTCGCGAAGGAACTCCGGGTTCCAGGCGACCTCGAGGTCCGTGCCGGCGGGTGAGACGCTTTGCACCAGCTCCGTCAAGCGTGCCGCAGTGCCGATGGGCACGGTCGACTTGCCGACGAGGAGGCTCCTGCCGGTGATGCGGCGGGCGAGGTCCGAGAACGCGGAATCGACGAAGGTCATGTCGGCAGCCGCTGAACCGTGCGCCTGAGGGGTGCCCACGCAGATGAAGTGCACGTCACCGAAGGCAGCGGCCTCATCGAGGTCCGTCGTGAACCGCAACCGACCACTCCCCAGAGCCTCGCGAAGCTTCTCCGGCAGCCCGGGCTCGAAGAAAGGCACCACCCCAGAGTTCAGGAGAGCGACCTTGTCCTCGTCCACATCGACGCCGAGAACGTCGTAACCGAGGATGGCCATGCAGACCGCGTGAGTCGCGCCGAGGTAGCCCGTCCCGACGACGGTCAAGCGCGGCTGATCCACAACAGGGTGTGTGGGCGTAGCGGACATGCTGCTTCTCCTCGTGCTGACTAGAACTGCGGTGCGAGACGACCTCCGGCACCGCCGCACCACTATACGGAGCCGGGCTCCGTTAGTTTACGTCGCGGCAGCTTCCAGGGCCCTGCTCGCACATGAGGGACTACCGGGGGCTGTCTGACTTTCCCTCGTCCGGGGAACTTGGTTCATTGGGCGAGAGTTCGGACCCTGCCGCCGAAAAAGATCAAGGGGTCGCGTGCGTCATCGCGATCGAGCGCTAGGACGTCGAGGATCACGAGGGTGTGATCCCCCGCCACGACCTCGGATCGCGGTGCGACACTGATCCGGACTAAGGCGTCCTCGATGAAGGCTGCGCCATCCCGGACCTCCACTGGCAAGCCTGAGAATCGCTGGCCCGCCGGTCGCCTCAGATCCTGCGCGGCAGCCCCCATCTGTTCGCTCAGCACGCTGATGCCCCAGCGAGAGGCCAGGCGAAGTCGTGGCCAAGTGGTTGACGTGTGCGCGAAAGACAACGAAACCAGCGGCGGCTCGAGGGAGACCGACTGGAGGGAGTTCACCGGCATTCCGATGATCTCGCCATCGATCTCCGCGGCGACAGCAGCCAATCCGGTGGCGAAGCCGGCAAGAGCGTGGCGCATGGGTCCGGGCTCGACCATCAGAGCCGGTCCCCCGGCCAGGACGACCTGTGCTGCACGGTCGAGCGAGGTGGTTTCACGACACGAGTCGTGGCCTTCTGGGGCATGATGTTCTCCTGGTGTTGCGGTCGTCGAAGTCAGTGGTCCGCAGTGAGTCGCGGGTCCACCCCGAGCTGCTCGGGCAGACCGAGGTGATCACGCAGTGTCGTGCCGGTGTAGTCCTCAGGACGCAGACCGCGCCGCCGCAGAACGGGCACGACCTGATCGACGAAGGCATCCATTCCGTCGTGCAGGTCGTCGATGGTGACGGTGAAGCCATCAGCAGCCCCGGTCTGCACCCATTCCTGCAGTGTGTCTGCGATCTGTTCGGCCGTTCCAACCACAGACGGCGCCGGGTCGAGCACCCCGTGACCGAGGATCTCCATCGGGGTCCGCCCCTGCTGGGCGAGATCGATGGCGAAGGCGGCCTGCGGGACTCCGGGATGGGGTCGCAGCTGCAAGGTCTGTGTGGTGGTGAGTCGCTTGTCGCGATCAGCAGGATCGACGCGCACTCCCAGGACGGCGGAGAGGTGAGCCACACGCCCTTCGACCCCAGCGGCTTCCTCCAGCACCATGCGACGCCGGACGGCCTCCTCCAGGGTGGCTCCGACCGTGAGGGTGAAAAAGTTGAGGAACTTGACCTCGTCGGCGCCCCTGCCAGCTTCCACCGCCATGGAGCGCATCGTCTCGCGGTACGCCTTGGCCTGCTCCATCGAGGGGGCGTGCCCGATGATGCCGTTGGCGTACTTGGCTGCCGCTTGCACACCCAGGCCGCTGGCGAAGGGCATGAAGACCACCGGCTGCCCCTGCTCCGACGGCGGGATCTGCAGGGGGCCCCGCGAGGCGACGTGGCGGCCTTGAAGATTGACGGGATGGATCTGTGAGGTGTCGGCGAAGCGTCCCGTCGCCTTGTCGGGGACCCCTGCCGCTCTTCCCCAACTTCCCCAGAGCGCTTGGGTGATCTGGACGCTCTCGGTGAAGCGCTCGTACTTCTCCTCGCGCCCCGGGACCGGAAGGCCGTAATTGGCGAAGGCTTCCGGTTCGTAGCTCGGGATCGCCTGCCAGCCGGCACGACCATGGCTCATCACGTCCAGCGCGCGCACCTGGCGGGCGATCGAGTACGGCTCGACAAATGAGGTGGAGAGCGTGGTGACCAGGCCGATGCGGCGAGTTGCGGGCGCGATCGCGGCCAGGGTCAGGGTCGGCTCCATCGACACGATGGGCGGTCCAGATTCCAGGTCTCCCCAGATGAAGACGCGATCAGGAAGAAAGATGTAGTCAAGGCCGCCGCGTTCCGCTGCTTGAGCGGCCCGCACCATGAAAGTGGTGTCTGTGTAGGCACCCGGATCGGCTGACGGCATCCGCCAGGCACCGGGGTGATTGCCGTGCATCGCTCCGAGCACGGCTCCGAGCAAAAACGAGCTGTTGCTCATGTCAGACATCCTCACGTCGTGGGCCTTAGGGGTCCTGATGGCCGCCCCGATTATACGGAAGAACCCTCCGTTTAATTTTTTTATTCCCAGTTCTTTGGGCCGCTAGCGGATTGGATCTTGGTCGTGGATAAGGTCGTGATCAGTGCGGACGCCCGAGGGCGCAGAGGCATCGCGAAGGACTCCGCACGACTCATCGGGCGGAGTCGCGCGACACCGCCACTATTGGACCCGCGTCGCTTTGAGAGCGCGGCTATGTCGTGACTGGTAGATCACCCCCGGCCATCTCGGCCGAAACATTCCAAGCGAGTCCGCTGGTCGATCCCCTATCGAGCGGCTGTCGGACCGTTGAACGACCCATGCCGCTTCGGTCTACGTGAAGAGCGCGAGGGGAAGCGACACCACGAAACACACGGGCGGCACGATGGCGACGCCGCCACAGATTCCTGCCCACCGGCCAGCGCGGCCGCCCAGCGCGCCGGCGATGAGTGCGAGCACGATCGACGCAACCAGGAGCAGCGGCACGGCGAACCACAATACGGTCGTCCAATCTGCGGCTGAGAACCACAGCCACGAACTTTCGGCGCAGGCCGTGACGAAGCAGAGGATGAGGGTCAGCGGGGCGAGCAGCCGAGCCCGACCAGCCGGCTCGGCCTCGGGCTCGGGGGCGGGGGCGGGGCCGCCGCCCAGACGGGGTGGCGGGTCGATGAGGGGGTCGCGGTGGGGCAGCGCTGCCACTTCGGCCTCGGCCCGGCGGAGCAGTTCTCGGTCGGCCTCGTCCATGTCCTGACCCTAGCGATGGCACGACCACTTCAGGGCACGAGCACCCTTCGAATGGGCTCGCATTCTCAGTGATCCGAGTTATGAGCGCGTCCGGTGCCCGATCCCCTATCGGACGGCATTCACAGAGTGGCGTCGCATGTGAGGCCCGTGAAGTCTTCGCCTGCGTCCTCCGCTTACTCACCTGGGTCCGTGCGAGCCTGTTCGGATGAACTCTAAGGACGTGACAGCCGGCGAGCTCGTCGGGGCGGTGTCGAAGGCCACTGGTCTCACCGTCCGCACCTTGCATCACTGGGATGTGGAGGGTGTCGCGAGGGCCTCAGGTCGGACAGCAGCTGGGTATCGCGTCTATTTTCCCTCAGACGTTGACAGGGTCCGTCGTGTGCAGCGATACCGGCAGCTGGGTATGACCTTGGACGACGTCCGAGCCTTGCTGGACGTGGACACCGGCGGCCGGCGCCGACGGCTCGAGCTGCACCGAGCCGCCCTGCTCTCGAGGGTCGACGAGCTCCAGGAGGCTACCGCTGGTCTTGATCGCCTTCTCGTCGCAGACGAGCACGGCCCCCTCGTCGACGCGAACGAACGAGCCCACGTGCTCGGTAGCGGGTGGGATCCGAGCAGGACCGCCGAGGCGCGAGCCCTATGGGGCGACACACATCAGTGGGCAGAGTGGGCCGAGCGGTCTGCCGATCGCACTGCGGAGGACTGGAATGCCGTGACCCTGGCTGTGACGGAGGCGACGGGAGCAGCGGCCGAGGCTGTGCGGGCCGGCGTGGATCCGCGAAGCCAAGCTGGCGTGGAGGCCGCGGAGCGTCACCGGTCAGCCATGAGCGGGTACTTCACCTGCAGCCGGTCGATGCACGTGCTCATCACACGACGGTTCACCGACGAGACCGGGTTCATCGAGTACCACGAGGGTATCCAGCAGGGCCTCGGCGCGTGGCTCCGGCTGGCTGCTGAGGAGGCCGCACGTCAGCACGGGGTGCAGCCCGATAAGGCACTGTGGGAGTGATCTCGGCACCCCGCTGGCCTCGTGTGCTCTTCAGCCGACCAATTGCGCGACTCCGACCTCGATGATCGTGCTCGCCGGTACGTGCAACGCGTCGGCAGCCGTGGTCCTCGTCGATGCGAGATAGGCGTCGACGATGCGGTTGCCGACGGCGTAACCGGCCCCCGTCGGCAGGCCCACCGGCGTCGCCCCGAACCTCTGCGCTGCTGTGTCGCCGTGGACCCACGCGACGAACTCCTGCATGCCGGTCACGTCGAGACCGTCGACGACGCGACGTAGGACCTGATCGTCGGCGAGATGGGGCCGCCCCAGGGGCGTGTAGCCGGCCTCACCGTAGAGCTGGCGCGCGAAAGCGTCGGCGAGGCCCTCGGACACGATCTGCTCACCGACCCGGACAGTCGCCGGGTCCCACACGACGCCCCCTGGGGAGTACCGCAGGTTATGGTGCAACTCGTGGACGGCGGCCGCTTCGAGACGACCGAGATTCTCCTCCGTTGGCCACAGCGTCAGCGTGATGAAACCGGGCATGCTCCCATTGCCGCTGAAGCCGCGCGCGGGACCCATGAAATAGTCATCGCTGGCATCGCCCACCATCAGCAGGACCGTCACGTCGGGAACCTCAAGGCCTGGAACCGCGAGCGACTGCATCTCGAGGGCCTCGTTCAGCGCCTGTTCGATCCGCTGCCACGCATCAGCCGCACGCAGCTGGTCCAACGCCCAGCGGATCTCGACCGGCGGGGCGTCGAGGGAGAAGCCGAAACTCGCCGTGTGTATCGCCACGAGGTCGACATCGACGGGAAACCAACGAAACATCCCCGTCATGGGCGCGAGCATGTCGCGGAGCACGTCGGCCCGCTTCGAGGCCGGCGTCGCCAGCACTTCGGCGATGCCGTAGGACGTGTCAAGGATCGTGATCGTCATGGCCGAGAACGTAGAGCCTCACGCAACGTCAGGCTCAAGTCTCTCCGTCTTTGACGCGTGAGCAGTTGAGGATCCCCTATCGGGCGCTCCAAGCACGCGCTTCTACAGGGCTGAACGTCGGCGCATGCTCGTGGTTGCATCAGGTTCGCGACCGCTTCGTGCAGCCGCATCAGTCGGCGGCCGCCGACTCCCTTTTCCGTTTCGACGAACGAGTGAGCAGGAGAAAGCATCATGAGCAACACCGTCATCCATGACTTGGTTTCCGAGATGCTGAGTCAGCTTCCGTCCGGTGGAGGCATCGTGGCTGTGGATGGCGATGCTGGCGAGCATCTCTCGGACATGGGCAGTCAGTTAGCTCGGGAGATCAGCGCGAGAGGCCTCACGTCGTCGGTCCGATCATTCACGGGCGCAGACTTCGAGTCTTCACCCGCCGGCACGGACGTGCTGTTGGTCGTCGGCGAAGGCGCGTTGCAGCCTGGCGTCCGGACGCGGTGGAACTGGACTCTGTGGGTCGAAGCCTCCGGGGTGCGTGATCCGGCGAGCAACGACCGCAGTGCGGTGGCGTTCGAGAGCTACCGGTCGCGTGACGAGCCCAAGGGCGCCGCCTCGGCCATCGTCGACGTCAGTGACCCCGAGGCCTATCGCCGTGACTGGAACGACGCCTGTTCGATCTGAGCCACTCCCCCACGCACCCTCGTCGTCCGCGGTCAGGGCAGGGGACGGGGAGGCGCGAGGAGCGTTCCGCGTATGACGCTGCCGTGGAAGGTGCGCACGGCGACCGTGACCCAGGCCCCGACGAGCCCGATGTAGAACACGACCGCCAGTACCTGCAGCGCGACGAGTCCCGTGTGCAGGGCCAGACCGTTCAGGCCTGTCACGCAGGTGCCGACGGGGAAGGTGAACGACCACCAGGTGAGTGAGAACGGGAGCCCCTGGCGGATGGTGCGGCGGGTGATGGCCGATGCCAGTGCCGCCCACATCAGGGCGAATCCCAGAGTGGGCACACCGTAGACGAGCCCGAAGACGAACAGGGCGTGCGAGGTTCCCTGGTCGACGGCGAGGTGGGCGTTGCCACCGAGCAGGTTGGCCGCGGTGATCGACTGCCCCAGGGGGCCGAGGACGATCCAGAGGGTCGGGACCATGCCGGCCGGGCCGATCTTGTGCTGGGCCAGGCGTGACCAGATCAGCGTGATGATCACGATCGACGCCAGCAACGACAACCCGAACATCGCGTAGCACCCCCAGAGCATGTTCTGCCTGGCCTGCCCCGCGGGCAGGAAGGGCAGCAGCAGCGCACCGGTCGAGGCAGACACCATCGGGGGAACCACGGGCATGAGCCAGCCGCCGAACGCACTGTCGGGGGCCGTGTCGTGCCGGGTGAACGTCAGGTACGGGACCGCGATCGCGCTGACGAGGCCGAGCACCGTACCGATGGTCCACAACACCCAGTCGATGCCGACCGCCAGGGGCGTACCGAGGACGTCTCTGCCCAAGAGCAGGGTGCCCGCGCCGACGGTCAGCAGCGCCATGGGCGGTGCCCCGTAGAAGTGCGCCATCACCGGATTGAGTCGATGCCCCCGCGCGGTGGCTCGGTAACGCACCCAGTGCATGACGGTCGCCGTGCTGAGAGCGACCAACAACACGCTGGCCAGTGCCCAGACGATGGTCGCGGCAGGGCGCAGCCCCGGGAACTGCAACGGCAGGGTCGCCGCGGCGTTGGCGACGATGCCGGTCCCCATGATCGACGCGAACCAGTTCGGGGTCAGGTTCGACACGATCTGCCCGCGGTGCTCGAGCTGGCGGAACAGACCGTGCGTGCGGGGAGGGGCGACAGTCGGTGTGATCGCGGCAGGCATGCCTCGATCTTCGTACGTGCGTCCGGCTGCCGATACGGGCGGATGCTTGTGGTGTCACAATCGATCCTTGTGACCGGACTCCCTGTTGATCTCGAGACGCTCCGACTGCTGGAGGCGATCTCGAGATCGGGCAGTCTGGGCCGGGCCGCGACATCGGTGGGCATCAGCCAGCAGGCGGCGTCGTCTCGCATCACGGGCGCCGAGCGGCGGCTGGGTCGTACGTTGCTCGTCCGCTCTCGGGCGGGCTCGGCGCTGACCGAGCACGGACTCCTGGTGTGCGAGTGGGGCCGACCCCTGCTCGAGGCGGCGACCACCTTCGAACGATCGCTGCACACCCTGATGACCGGCGCCTCCGACGCTCTCCTCGTCGCGGCGAGTCAGACGGTGTCAGAGGCGCTGATGCCACGCTGGATGACAGCGGCAGCGGATCGTGTCCGGGTACGCCTGGAATCGGGCAACAGCGACTGGGTCGTCGACGAGGTCCGTTCGGGGCGCGCGCACCTCGGGTTTACGGAGACCCCTGATGAGGCCGACGGGCTCGCCACGACCGTCCTGGGTGTCGACGAACTGCTCGTCGTCGTCTCGCCGAGGCACGCATGGGCATCGAAGTCCGATCCCGTGACGGCAGCGGATCTCGCATCCACACCGCTCGTGTCTCGGGAGTCGGGCTCGGGCACCCGCCGGACCCTCGAGCTCGCCCTGGGGATCGACCCTGCCCTGATGGCAGAACCCGCTGCGCAGTTGTCGTCGACGGGCGCCATCCGGGCGGCCATCGCCGGCGGTGTGGGTCCGGGAGTCATCAGCTCGTTGCTGGTCGAGGACGACCTCCGTGCCGGGCGCCTCGTCACCGTCCCGGCAGCCGTCGACCTGAGGCGCCCGTTCCGCGCCGTGTGGTCGGCCGGTCTGAGCGCCGGGGCGCAGGATCTCCTGGCCGTGATCGCCGCGTCGCAGCACAGCCCCGACTCCTCGCCGAGATGATCAGAGAAGCGAAGCGTGCCGTAGGGCCGTGACGGCCCGCAGGTGCTTCTCGCCGGCGCGGGTGGCGTTCGCCGGCGACAGATGGGGTGCCGCGAGCACGGGCACGACCCTCGCACGCGGTTCCAGGGTGAAGTACCTCATCACGCCCGTCAGGGCCGGAGTGCCGAAGGTCACGATCGCCCGCAGCTGCGGCAGAGAAACGAGCAGCTGAGCCAGGGCAGGGCGTGCCTCGTCGAGATCGGTGACGGTCGGCGCCCGACCAAGGGCCCACGGGACGATGTTCCATCGCAGGTAGACGTTCCTGCCCAGACCCGACTCGATCCGTGCTCGCCTGAACGCAGACGCCGTCGGCCCCGGGTTGTCCTCACTGCTGATCGCGTCCTCGCCCTGCTTGATCGTGGCAGGACCGGGTGATTCCATCAGCACGAGAACTGTCGCCGCTGCTCCTCCACCTGATGGGTCGAAGCCCGGCACGAAGCGCGCACGTCCTGGTCCGGAGCTCCGCCATTCCGATACGAGCTGATCGAGGCCCCTGGGCTGCTGCATCCCTAGACGCTACGACGTTAGGGACCGTTTCCGCCCACGCTCACCGACGACACGGAACGACCACGACGGCGTCCTCTCCGAGTGCGCTCGCCCCACAGCAAGTGATCCAGTGGGGGATCCCCTACTGAGACGATGCGTACAGCATCTCTGCGTGCTCTCGCGGCATGAACTCCTGGGCGAAGTCGCGTTCATTCGGAGCCCAGACGTCGGTCCACAACGCCTCGTGGCGTCGGCCTAGTTCCCTGTCGCGGGCCATGCCGCGGCTGACGGCGACGTCGAGCTCGACATCGCACCAGACCGTGACGTCGAGGGAAGGCAGGGCCTCAGGGTGGAAAAGGCCGATGAGATCGACGACGAGGATCTCGGCGCGAGGAACCGGCTCCGGAGCGCCGAGGGCCCCTACCGCCCAGTCATACCGTCGGAACTCGCCCTGCAGCTCGCCGCGGAAGGGCTCCAAGACACTCGAAACAAGACGTTGCCGATCCACTCCGTCCCAGTCTGCAGAGCGAAGGTGAGAGCGTGCGGGATCGAGAAAGTCGTCACCGCGCATCCTCACTGCGCCAGGCAGAGCCTCGACCATCCGGCGCGCAAGCGTGGACTTCCCCGACCCGCAGAAGCCCGAGATACCGACCACAACCGGGCGGCCTGCCGACCGGGCCCTAAGCGCGACATGCTCGACAACTTCGCCCTGATCCATGCAACGACCCTACGAGGTCGCCCCCGGTGGCCGATGGGCTAATGGACCAGTGTTGGGTCCTACAGGCCGTCGAACACGAAGCGTAGGAAGCGTTCAAAGAACCGCAGGACGGGCCGGACAAACCACCTCCACAGCCACAATGACGATCGAGGCCACCAGGCAGGAGCTCCACTGTTGGCGCGAGCCCGTCGCCACTCGTCTCGTTCAGCGCGTGTCCGCGGTGGCGCTGGACGGCGGCGGCCGTTCCTCAGCCGCTCTCGGCGGGGCGGTTCCGTTCTTCCGGGTGCCATCTAGGCCTGCTCTGCTCTTTGGATCGCTCGATAGACCGTCGACCGGGCAACGCCGAACAACTCGGCAATGTCGCTCGTGGTGTGCGCACCGGTGCGGTGCAGCTGCACGAGGTGCTTCTCCTGCGAGGCGGTGAGCTTGGGCTTGCGACCACGGAGCTTGCCGGCGGCCTTGGCGATCGCCATGCCCTCGCGGGTGCGGGCGCGGATGAGGTCGGCTTCGAACTCGGCGACCATGCCGAGGACGTTGAACAGGAGCCGACCGACGGGGTCGGTGGGGTCATAGACCGCTCCCCCGAGGTTCAGGGCGACGCCTTTTTTCGTCAGCTCGTCCGCAATGTCCGTCGCGTCGCGCAGCGACCGGGCAAGTCGATCAAGCTTGGTGACGACCAAGACGTCGCCGGCACGGCATGCCGCCAGCGCTTCCCGGAGGCCCGGGCGGGCTCGAGTTGTTCCCGACAGCCCGTGGTCCACATGCACGTGTTGATCGTCAACACCCAGTGCTGCAAGACCGTCACGTTGTGCTGCGAGATCTTGTCCCGAGGTCGACACACGCGCGTATCCGATGAGCATTCAAGGACTGTAGCGTTTGTACCCCCTTCACCGGGCATTTTTGCGGGACAGGCATACGCGAATCCGCAGGCCAGGCACCACTTGGCCTCAGCCGGCCGAACATGGTCGCGCAGAGTGTCCCGATGAACGACCGTCACACGGGCGGCCGATCGGCGACCGTCTCAGACACCCGAATGAGGTCCAGACCCCGTCGCAGACCGTCATGGGAGGGCTCGAGGACGAGGACTCTCGGGGCGGTCCTGTCGATGCCGAACATCGGGGGGAACCACTACCGGCTCGGGGACGGCCGCGTGGCACGGACCCCGAAACGAACCCTCCCGGGCCGGAGCCACCTTCCACCGTCGATTCCCCCAGGGCGATGCCTCAGTCCTGAGCTCGCCCCGACGCCCCGTCGACCGCGGTGTGGTTCGGCGGCGCGTCCTCGTCGCGCTCCAGCGCCGTACGGATGCGGCCGAGGAGGGGAAGGGCCTCTCGAAGGGTGCGCTGTTCCCCGGGCGCCAGGTCACGCAGGATGCCCACGAGCAATCCCTCCGCCGCGGCGTCGTAGACGCGGAGCTGCTCCCGGGCCGACTCCGTGAGACCCACGTGGGTGCTCCGGGCATCCGATTCGTCGGCACGGCGCACGACCAGACCGCGGCTCTCCATCGCCGCGACGAGGTTGCTGACCGTGGGGCGCGCGAGTCCCAGCTGCTGCCCGAGAACCGTGGGGCTCAGCCACTTGTCGGGAAAGAGCCGTCGCAACACCTCGATCTGGGCATCGGGAATCGACGGCAGGCCGGCGCGTACCCGGGAGCTGTTCAGGAGCGTCCGACGGAAAGGGCCGATCTCGTCGCTCAGACGTCGTGCGATCGCGCCGAGGCCGGAGGGGTCGTCGGAGTCGTCCACAGGGCGAGACTACTCGAGCACGAACAAATACGTTTGTGACAAACGCATTTTGGGTGTTCAATCGATCCATGAGCACTCACACCAGCGTTGCCGACCCCACCCCCGAGCAGGGCCTGGACGCGATCGTCGGCCATCGGTTCATCTACACCTACGCCAACGGATGGCAGTACGAGATGTACGTCAAGAACGCCACCACGATCGACTACCGCATCCATTCGGGCATGGTCGGCGGCCGCTGGGTCAAGGACCAGCACGTCGACCTCGTCGGCCTGGGCCGCGGTGTCTACAAGGTGTCGTGGAACGAACCGACCGGCACCAGCGTCGTCGTCAACGTCGTGCCCGACGACCGGGTCCTGCACGGGACGATCTTCTTCCCCCACTGGGTCGAACTCGACGGGTCGAAGACGGTCCTCTTCCAGAACGACCACCTCGAGCAGATGCGACAGTTCCGTGACCTGGGCCCGACCTACCCGATCTACGTGGTCCCCGAGTTCGCGCACATCACGCTCTTCGAGTTCGTCGGCCTCGACGACGAGACGGTCATCGACACGGCGCCCGGCGACCTGCCAGCCGGCTTCGCGGACAGGACCAACTGAGATGGGCGCCCCCGAGGCCGACGTCACGGCCCTGACACTCGCGCACGAGGGGCGGGTCATCCGCGGCACCGAGTTCCGCCCCCGCGACGCCGACCCCGCCCACCCGTCCGTCCTGCTCGTGCACGGTTTCGCCGACTCGCACATCGGCCCGCAGCGCCTCTTCGTCCAGGTCGCCCGGCACCTGGTGGGAGCCGGCGTGGTCGTCCGGGCCTACGACCGTCTGGGGCACGGCACGAGCGACGGCGAGTTCGAGGACATCACCCTCCGTGACGAGATCGCGCAGGTCACGGCCATGGTCCGCGCATTCGCCGGCGACCGCGGCACCCCGGTCCATCTGGTGGCACACAGCCTCGGCGCGGTCGAGTCCGCCGTCGTCGCCGCCCGGCTCCCCGACCTCGTGGCCAGCGTCACGCTCTGGTCCCCCGCGGGTGTCGTGGTCGACGACATCACGGTGAAGAACGAGATCCAGGGCCGGTCGCTCGAGTCCGTCGCAGAGCACGGCGGCCTCGACCTCGGTGGCCTGTGGCTCGGCCGAGCCTTCGTCGACGACGTCCGCGACGATCTCGACGTCTACGCAGAAGCGGCGGGATACGGCGGCCCCGTCGAGATCCTCCACGGCACGGCCGATCAGATCGTGCCGCTCGAGTACGCGCGGCGTTACGCGGACATCCTCCCCCAGGCCAGGTTCACCTCCGTCGCCGGCGCCGACCACGCCTGGTCGTCACGACCGTGGCGCCGCCAACTCG
Organism: Frigoribacterium sp. AP1; assembly: GCF_056680555.1. Classification (NCBI taxonomy): domain Bacteria; kingdom Bacillati; phylum Actinomycetota; class Actinomycetes; order Micrococcales; family Microbacteriaceae; genus Frigoribacterium; species Frigoribacterium sp. AP1. Next base: position 2,076,305 of record NZ_CM155288.1, on the reverse strand, counting down.
TCGATCACCTGCGGGCGTTCCTCGACCTGTGAGAAGTCGATGCCGCCCCTCGCCTCGGCCGCGGAGTGGGGACGGCCCCACCCACACGCCGTGAGCCGTCCGGCCACCTCCGTCGCCGGTGCTCCGGCTCCGAGGTCGGTCACGTGGCCCTCACGGCCCGAAAGTCGCTAGCGTCGACGAGAAAAGCTCACCCCGATCCTGAGGAGACCCGACATGACCGACGCCACCCCTTACCCCGGCCCTGGCACCACCGGCCCCGCCACGACGACCAAGAAGACGATGGGCGTCCTGTCGCTCGTCTTCGGCATCGTCAGCATCGTGTTCTGCCTCTTCCTGCCCGTGCTGTGGATCCTCCTGGCCATCGCGGCCGTGGTGCTCGGCTTCCTGTCGCGCAAGCGCGAGCCCGCCGCCCGCACCATGGCGACGGTCGGCATCGTGCTCGGCTTCATCGGCATCCTGGCCAACATCGGCTCGATGATCGCCGGCGCGCTCATCATGACCCAGGGCCTCTGACCCCAGGTCACGCACCTCGTCGAGTGGCCCCGAACCGTCCTCCGCCCCGCGCGGACGACGGTTCGGGGCCACTCGTTCGTCGTGCCGGGCTTCGTACCCCGGACGCGCCGCGTCGACGGAGGCGCCGGGCGTAGCGTCCAGGGCACCGTCCGTCCAGGGCACCGCGAACCAGAGAGGACCCCGCATGACCCGCGACCAGTACACCTTCGCCGACCCGCGCACGCTCTACCCCACGATCAGCCCCGAGGTGCAGCACCAAGAGGAGCCGGGGCTGCAGTCGCAGATGACTCCCGTCCCCGACCTCGGCGAGGAGACCTACCGCGGCACGGGACGCCTGCAGGGTCGCAAGGCCCTCATCACGGGTGCCGACTCGGGCATCGGCGCCGCCGTCGCGATCGCCTACGCCCGCGAGGGTGCCGACGTCGCCCTGAACTACCTGCCGAGCGAGCAGTCCGACGCCGACCACGTCATCGCGCTGATCGAGGCCGCGGGGCAGAAGGCCGTGGCTCTCCCCGGCGACCTGACCAGCGCCTCCTTCTGTCGTGAGCTCGTCCAGAAGGCGGTCGACGGACTCGGCGGCCTCGACGCCGTCGTCAACGTCGCCGGCAAGCAGGTCTGGCAGCAGGACATCGAGGACATCACCGACGAGCAGTTCGACCTGACCTTCCGCACCAACGTCTACGCGCCGTTCTGGATCGTCAAGGCCGCCGTGCCGCACCTCGCCCCCGGCTCCACGATCATCAACACCGCGTCGGCCGAGGCCCACACGCCCGCCCCCGACCGCCTCGACTACGCCGCGACCAAGGGAGCGATCAACAACCTGTCGAAGGGCATGTCCCAGCAGCTCATCTCGAAGGGCATCCGCGTCAACGTCGTCGCGCCCGGCCCGACCTGGACCGTCCTGCAGGTGACCGACGGCGTCGACCCCGAGTCGCTCCCCGAGTTCGGCTCGAGCGAGGCCCCGCTCGGCCGCGCCGGCCAGCCCGCCGAGCAGGCACCCGCCTACGTGTTCCTCGCGTCGGCCGAGTCGAGCTTCGTCGCGGGCGAGACGCTGAACGTGAACGGCGGCATGGTCTCGCCGTAGACCGGCCTCGCCGGGGACCGCAGGAGGCGCGGGTCGGCTGCACCGTGCCTCCTCGGTTCTCGGCGTCCCGGCTCTCGCCGGGTCAGGCGGGCAGCGCCGCCGCGAGGTACGGCGCGGTGCGACTGCCCGCGGCCCCGGCCACCTGCTCGGGCGTGCCGACGGCGAGCACGCGCCCGCCGGCGTCCCCTCCCCCGGGGCCCAGGTCGATCACGTGGTCGGACGCCGCCACGACGCCCATGTGGTGCTCGACCACGACGACGGTGTTGCCCGCGTCGACGAGAAACTGCAGCTGGGTGACGAGCAGCTCGACGTCGGCCGGGTGCAGGCCCGTGGTGGGCTCGTCGAGCAGGTAGAGCGTGTGCCCGGTGCGAGCGCGCTGCAGCTCGGTCGCCAGCTTGATGCGCTGTGCCTCGCCACCCGACAGCTCGGTCGCGGGCTGGCCGAGCCGCAGGTAGCCGAGCCCGACCTGCCGCAAAGTCTGGAGAGCCCGGGAGGCGCTGGTCACCTCGGTCAGGAACGTCGCCGCCTCGTCGACCGTCATCGCGAGCACGTCCGCCACGGTCGCGCCGTGCCAGGTGACCTCGAGGGTCTCGGCGTTGTAGCGGGCTCCGTGGCACTCGGGGCACGGCGAGTAGCTGCCGGGCAGGAAGAGCAGCTCGACCGAGACGAACCCCTCGCCCTGGCAGACCTCGCAGCGGCCTCCGGTGACGTTGAACGAGAAGCGTCCGGCGCCGTAGCCCCCGGCCCGCGCCTCGTCGGTCGCGGCGAAGGCCTGGCGCACGGCGTCGAACAGGCCCGTGTAGGTCGCGAGGTTCGAGCGCGGCGTCCGGCCGATCGGCTTCTGGTCGACCTGCACCACGCGGTCGACCCGCTCGTGGTCGGTCGCCGTCTCGGCCAGCACGCCGCCGACCAGCGTCGACTTGCCCGAACCCGACACCCCCGTGACCGCGGTGAGCACGCCGAGCGGCAGGTCCACGTCGACGCCGTCGAGGTTGTGCCGGGTGACGCCGCGCAGCTCGAGGGTGGCGGTCGGTTCGCGGCGGACGGGCGACCCGCCTTGGGCGTGACCGGCGACGGAGGGGTCGAGGAAGCGCCTCGTGACGGAGTCGGCGACCCCGGCGAGCCCGGCGACGGGCCCGCTGTAGAGCACCGCGCCTCCTTGGCTGCCGGCCCCCGGGCCGACGTCGACGACCCAGTCCGCGCGACGCACGATGCTCATGTCGTGCTCGACGACGAACACCGAGTTGCCGCTCGCCCGCAGCCGTTCGAGCACCTCGACGAGGGACTCGGCGTCGGCGGGGTGCAGGCCAGCACTCGGCTCGTCGAGCACGTAGACGACGCCGAACAGGCCCGAGCGCAGCTGCGTCGCGATGCGCAACCGCTGCATCTCGCCTGGCGACAGGGTGGGCGTCGCACGGCCGAGGCTGAGGTAGCCGAGCCCGAGGTCGTCGAGCACGGTCGTCCGGGCCAGCAGGTCCGCGGCGATGCGGACGGCCACCTCGGTGACCTCGCCCGAGGAGGCGTTCGACACCGCGGCCGACGCGCTCGTCAGGGTGGCCGTCGGCCGCAGGACGTCGCCCAGTTCGGCGATCGGCAGGGCGTTCAGCTCGGCGATCGTGCGGCCGGCGAAGGTCACGGCGAGCGCCGCCCGGGTCAGGCCGCTGCCGCCGCAGAGTGAGCAGGGACCGCTCTCGACGTACTGCAACACCTTGGTGCGCTGGGTCTCGCTCTGCGAGTCGGCGAGGGTGTGCATGACGAAGGCGCGGGCGCTCCAGAACCGGCCCTTGTACGGCTTGGCGACGCGGTCGCGCTGGGGGGTCACCTCGACCACGGGCTGCTCGTCGGTGTAGAGCAACCAGTCGCGGTCGGTCTGCGGCAGCTCACGCCAGGGGCGGTCGATGTCGTAGCCGAGCACGCTCGTCACGTCGCGGAGGTTCTTGCCCTGCCAGGCTCCCGGCCAGGCCGTGATCGCACCGTCGCGGATGCTCAGGTCGGGGTCGTGCACGGCGGACGCCTCGGTCACCTCGTGCGCGATGCCGAGTCCGTGGCAGCGCGGGCAGGCCCCGGCGACGGTGTTCGGCGAGAACGAGTCGGACTCGAGGCGGTCGGCCCCGGCAGGGTAGCTGCCGGCCCGCGAGTAGAGCATCCTCATCGAGTTCGACAGGGTGGTCAGGGTGCCGACGGTCGAGCGCGAGCTCGGGGCGCCGCGGCGCTGCTGCAGGGCGACGGCCGGGGGCAGGCCGGTGATCTCGTCGACGTGCGGGGCGCCGCCCTGGGCGATCAGCCGCCGCGCGTAGGGCGCGACCGACTCGAAGAAGCGGCGCTGCGCCTCGGCGAAGATCGTGCCGAACGCGAGCGAGGACTTGCCCGAGCCCGAGACGCCGGTGAAGGCGACGATGCTGTCGCGCGGCACGTCGACGTCGACCGCGCGCAGGTTGTTCTCGCGGGCGCCGCGGACGCGGACGAAGCCCCGGGCGTGGACGTCGGTGGGGACGGCGGTCGGGGTGTCGGGCACGTCGATCGCGGGCGTGGGCACGTCGGGAGATGCGGTGTCGGGCATTCGGTCGATGCTACGGGTGTCGGCGGCGGTCGGGCCGGGGCGCGTCGGGCCGGGCCCGAGTGTCGGTGGCCCGTCGTAGCGTGTGCGCGTGCCCGAGCCGATCGAAGCCTGGTGGGCGCGACGCCGGACGTCGCGCGGCCTCGCCGTGCCCTACCCCGTGGGCAGCTACCGCGAGGCCTGGGCGTCGTACCCGGTGCTCGTGCGGCAGTACCGTCCCGAGCACAACGGCGGCATCGTGCTCAGCCAGATCCCGCCCGCGGCCGACGTGTGGCTGTGCTGGCTCTGCGACGCGGGCCACGTGTTCGTCGCCACCCCCGACGAGCAGCGGCACCGGCCGGGCCGCGAGCGACGTCGGTCGTCGTGGTGCCCCGAGTGCAGCGAACTGGCCGCGCCGCGTGCGCTGCCGATGCGGCCGCCGATGGCACCGGCGGCGGTCGTCCGCGCACAGGCCGACGCGGCGCGAGCCGCGCCTCCGACTCCTCCGTTCCCGGCCGACCCCGCGCGCCGACCCGAGCAGTCCCCACCCCTCGCCTCGCCCCCCACCCCGCGGGCGGAAGCGACCCGCCTCGCCCAGCCGACCCGCGCCTCCCGGCCGGACCGCGCCGCCCGGCCGACCCGCGCCTCCCGGCCGGTGTGCGACAAGACGCCGGCGCTGCCGACCGGCACGCCCTTCGTCAGCGTGTGTGCCCCGAAGCCGGCGTCGGCGGTCGAGGCCGAGCTGCGGGCCGAGCTGACCGCCCGGCTCGAATTCGAGCCCGGTCTGAACGCCGTGCGCGTGGGGCGTCCGTTCTTCGACCACGTCGAGGTGTGGCCCGACATCGTGCTGAGCGAACTGCGCGTCGCCATCGAGTACGACTCGACCGGGCGGCACGGACTCGAACACGTCGGACACCGCGAAACTGCCGACCGCCGCAAGGACGCCGCGCTCCGGGCTGCGGGTTGGGAGGTCGTGCGACTCCGGACGGGCAAGCTGCCCCCGCTCGGACCGCACGACCTGCAGCTGTCCGGGCTGACCCGGCAGACGGTGCCCCTGCTGCTCGACGAGCTGCGCGCCATCCGAGGCCCCCTGCTCGTCGACGCCTACCTCCGCTGCTGAGCCCGCGCCGCGGCCCGGAGTCCCCCGACCTGACACCCCTCGTTCCCCCTTGGTGTGCAAATCGCGACAACCCGAGGCAGACAGGCACCCCAGAGGGAGCGCTGAGCGGCGTGTCGCGCCCGCGATGTCGGCATTGGTACGCAACCGGCTGGCGCCCTGGTCGGGTTCGGCCCGTCGGCAGCCGGTACCCCGGCCGGGTTCGGCAGGCGGCAGCCTGCTCAGCCGCGCAGGGCCAGTGCCTCGCTGCGCCAGCGGGCGTACCGCTGCCACGGGTCCTCGACACCCTTCGCGAGCGCCGCCACGTGGGCATCGAGCTCGGCACTGCGTGCGAACCACTCGGTGCGTCCGAACCGGGACGCCGCGAACTGCCCGTGCCGCCGCCGTTCGACGAGGCGGTCGCCACGCTCGAAGGCCAGCAGCTCGTCGTGCCAGAGCGTGCCGAGGCGCTGCCGGGGGTTCGACGAGGTGCCGATCTTGATGCGGTCGTCGAACCGGATGTAGTAGACGACGTCGACCCTCACCACGCCCAACTCGGCGTCGGGCACGTCGCCCTGGCGCCACTCGCAGACGGCACAGAGCCACCCCGACGGCCAGTGCACGCCGAGCCGCGACCCGCACGCGAGGCAGGGCGACGGCAGCAGATCGGTCACTCCCTCGCCCGAGCCCTCGAGCGAGGCCACCCAGTCGGCGGCGAGCGCGAGGTGCCGGTCGCAGAGCGGCACGGGCGACGACGGGTCGACCGGACGACCGCAGGAGTCGTCGGCGAGTCGACCCGTGCCTCCTCGGCAGCCGTCGGGTCGGGGTGTCGGGCGGGTCATCCCCGCAGGCTAGGTGTGGCCACCGACACCCGGTCGGCCTGTCGAGATGTCACGGCTCCCGCTCGTCTCTGGAGGTGAGCGGCACGTCGTGACACCTCGCCACGACCGGAGATGGGCCGGGCGGGCCCTAGTCCTGCTCGTGGTCGATGCGGAGACCCAGTGGGTGCGGCCCGAGCAGCAGCCACACGGCGCCGGCCCCGAGCGGGAAGAGGACTGCGGCGACCGTCCAGACCGTACGCTCGAGCTGCGTCGTGTCGGCACGTCGCCGCACCGCACGCACGATGCTCACCACGATGACGAGGTACACGACAGCCACGACGACCGCCGCAACCGCCGGACCCCAGTCACCCCATGCACTCATCCACCCAGCCTAGGGCGCTGCCCCCAGCCCGGCCTCAGTGACCGCTGAGCAGCGCCAGCACCGCGTCGTACCGCCCCTCGGCCTCGGCGTTGCGCAGGAACTTGACGCGCTCGACCAGGATCTCGTGGGCGTCGGGCTGCGCCTCGAGCAGCGCCATCGTCTCGTCGAGGTACTCGTCGAGCGGCATGGCCGACGGGTCGTCCTGCTGACCGAGCAGGGTGGTCTGCACGGCCGGCGGCACGAGCTCGACGACCTGCACGCTCGTGTCGGCGAGCTGCACGCGGATGCCTTCGCTGAACGAGTGGATGGCGGCCTTGGTCGCGTTGTAGGTCGGCGTGATCGGCAGCGGCACGCTCGCGAGCCCCGACGACACGGTGACGATCGAAGCGGCGGGCTGCGTCTGGAGGAACGACGTCCACGCCGCGATCAGTCGGATCGGACCGAGCAGGTTGGTCGTGACCGTCGCCTCGGCGGTGGCGAGGAAGTCGCCGGTCGTGACGTCTTCGGTCTGCATGATGCCGGCCATCGCGACGACGACGTTGGTCTCGGGCCAGCGGCGCTGCACCTCGGCCGAGACGTCGACGACGGCCTGCGGGTCGGTGGTGTCGAGCTCGACGGCCTCGAGGCCCGGGTGGTCACGGACGATCTCGTCGAGCAGTGCCCGGCGTCGGCCCGCCACCACGACGGTGTTGCCGGCGGCCTGCAGGCGCAGGGCGAGGCCCAGGCCGATGCCGGACGTGGCGCCGGGGATGAACACGGTGTTGCCGCTGATCTTCACGGTTGCTCCTTCGGGTGTGCCGCGCTCGGCGCGGCAGGTGGTGGTCGTCGCGCCGACGACCGTCGGGGTGACGACCACCACTCTGACCCGGGGAGGCGCGGTTCGGCAGAGAGCGCTCGTCCAGGGATCGGCGCTCCCTGGTTGGCGGGTGCCGCGGCTGACAGCATGGGGCCATGGACCGCGCCGACCTCGCCGACTTCCTCCGCCACCGCCGCGAGGCGCTGCGACCGTCCGACGTGGGGCTGCCCGAGGGCGTGCGTCGGCGTACCGCCGGGTTGCGTCGCGAAGAGGTGGCGGGGCTCGTCGGCATGTCGACCGACTACTACGCGCGGCTCGAGCAGCAGCGCGGCCCGCAGCCCTCCGAGCAGATGCTCGTCGCCCTCACCCGGGGGTTGCGACTCAGCCTCGACGAGCGCGACCACCTCTACCGCCTGACCGGCCACCACCCGCCACGCCGCACGCGGGGCGGCGACCACGTCAGTCCCGCGTTGCGGCGCGTGCTCGATCGTTTGGTCGACACCCCCGCGCTCGTCCTCAGCGACCTCGCCGAGACGCTCGCGCAGAACCGGCTCGCGGTCGCCCTGCTCGGCGACCAGATGCGGTACGAGGGGCTGGCCCGCAGCGCGTTCCACCGGTGGTTCACCGACCCGGCCGAGCGCGCCTCCTACCCGGTCGAGGACCACGCGCACCAGCTCGAGCTGCAGGCCTCCGGGCTGCGGGCGGCACTCAGCATGGCGGGCGGCGGGGGCCGACCGCGAGAACTGGTGGAGGCGCTGCTCGCGTCGAGCGAGGAGTTCGCGACGATCTGGGCTCGGCACTCCGTGCACCAGCGCTTCGACGACCGCAAGACGCTGCTGCATCCCGAGCTCGGCCGCATCGAGGTGGACTGCCAGGCTCTCTTCACCGAGGACCAGTCACAGACGCTGCTCGTGCTGACGGCGACGCCCGGGTCCGACGACGACGCCAAGCTACGGTTGCTCGACGTGATCGGCGTGGGGCGGTTCGCCGAACAGGGCTGACGGCTCTCGACGCCCCGGCCTGCTCCGCACCCGCGAAGATGGACGCACCCACGACGATGTGACACCGAGGAGACCGCATGTCCACGCAGACCCCGAGCACCCCGAGCACCCCGAGCTTCCCCGCGGCGACGGCCGTCCCGCTGCGCGGCGGTCCGACCCTGCGCTGGGGCGTGATCGGCCCGGGCGAGATCGCCGGCGACTTCACCGACGCCCTGCACGCGCACACCGACCAGCGCGTGGTCGCCGTGGCCTCCCGCAGCCTCGACCGGGCCGAGGCCTTCGCCCGCGCCCACGGCGTCGACACGGCGTACGGCGACCGGGAGGCGCTGGTCACCTCTCCCGACGTCGACGTCGTCTACGTGGCCACGCCCCACACCCGCCACCTGCCGGACGCCCTGACCGCCATCCGGGCCGGCAAGCACGTCCTGATCGAGAAGCCGATGGCGACCAGCACGGCCGAGGCCGACGAGATCTCCGCCGCGGCGAGCGCCGCCGGTGTCCTCGCGATGGAGGCGCTCTGGACGCGCTACCTGCCGCACACCACCGTCATCGCCTCGCTGCTCGCCGACGGTGCGATCGGCGACGTGCGGCTCGCGACCGCCGACGTCGCCTGGGCCAACGACCTCTCGTCCGGCGGACGCATGACCGACCCGGCGCTCGGCGGCGGCGCGCTGCTCGACATCGGCGTCTACGCGTTCTGGTTCACCCAGTTCGCGACCGGCCACCCCGTCGAGTGGCACGCCACCGGCTCGACCCGGGCCGACGGCGTCGACCTCGACGCGGCCGTCGTCACCCGCACGGCCGACGGGGTGCTCGCCACCGCGGCGACGAGCCTGCTCACGACGTCGCCCGGGCTCGGCACGATCTCGGGCACGACCGGGTCGATCCGCACCCTGCAGAACCTCGTCTTCCCCGCGACGTTCGAGCTGACGACCGGTGCCGGGTCAGCCGTCTGGAGCGACCCGACCGTCCCGACCGGCCGCCGGGGGCTCGCCTACCAGGCGACCGCCCTCGCGTCCTACGTGGACGCCGGGCTGCGCGACTCGCCCCTGCACTCCCTGGCCGACTCGAGGTCGCTGCTCGCGACGATCGAGGCGACCCGCGCCTCCTTGACCGTCGTCTGAGCCCGCCGGGGAGGCGCGGCTCAGCTCGCGACCGGAGGCACCGACGCCACCGCGACGTCGTGGCCGTCGGCCGCGCGGATCTCGACCGACGCGACGTCGGACCGCAGCACGGCGGCGTTCAACCGGCAGTCGACGCGCACGTCCGACCCGAGGAACGCACCGGACTCGTACTCGCGCCCGTCGCCCCCCACCACCACGACCGTGAACGCCGAGCCCGTCGGCAGGCCGTCGACGCTGAGCACCGTCTCGGTGCCCCAGGTGTGGGCGACGAGGTCTCCGTCGAGGTCGACCCCGGCGGGCTGACCGACGAAGTCCACGTGCTCGACGGCGCCGAGGGTGCCGGCAGGACCGGCCACCACCGTGTCGCGAGGCGTCGCGAGCAGGGCTCCGCCTCCGGCCCCGATCGCCAGGCACGCCGCGGCGGCCACGGCGATCAGCAGCGGGCGTCGGCCCCGACCCGAGCGGGCCGCGGCGATGTGAGGACCGATGTGCGTGACCGACGCCTCGTCGGCCGCGGTGCCGGGGTCGCGAGGGATGTCGGCCCGGAGAGGGACGTCGGCGTCGAGAGTGACGTCGGTCCCGCGCGGGTCCGGGGCCTCGGAGGCGCGTCCGATGCCCTCCACGCGCTCGCGCAGCCGGTCGCTCGGGGCCACGTCGTCCCAGCGACCGAAGTCCGAGAGTCCTCCGATGATCCCCCCGAGCGACGCCAGCTCGGCATCGATCGACGGGTCGGCAGCCCGGAGCGCGTCGAACTCGACGCGTTCGCTCGGCGAGAGGTCGTCCGCGAGCGCCGCGGCCACCAATTCGTCGCGACGGGCGTCGCCGTCACCGGCCCCCACCCCTGGCGTGCGGTCAGTCATCGGTCGTCTCCTGGTCGTCGAGGTGGGTGCGGAGGGCGCGCAGCGCGTGGAACACGCGGGTGCGGAGGGTCGCGACGGGGACGCCCGTGCGCTCGGAGACCTCGCGGTAGCTCAGCCCCTCGAGGTGGACGGCCACGACGGCCGCCCGGTGGTCGTCGCTCAGGCGGGCGAGACCCTCGGCCATGCCCAGCCGTTCGAGCGGATCGGCCACGCGCGCCACGGGGTCGGGGGCGTGCTCGAGCGGCACGACCGACGGCGTGCGCGTCCGTGCCCGGTGCACGTCCAGCACGACGCGGCGTTCGATCGCGAACAGCCAGGTGCGGACGCTGCCGCGGTCGGCGTCGAACGAGTCGCGGGCCCGCCAGGCGCGCACGAAGGTCTCTTGCACGCAGTCCTCGGCCAGCGTCCGGTCGCGGAGGGCGTTGACGGCGAAACCGAGCAGCGACGAGCCGTGCTCGACGAACGCGGCGCGGACGTCGAGACCGGACGACCCCTCGCTCATCGGGCTCCGATCTGGCGCGCGGCCCGGGACGGGGCCCGCGCGACCCATGACGGCGATCATCCGCCTGTCCTCCAGCCTATCCACGCCGATCGCGGATGCCGACGGGGTGTACGTGCGCCGCGCCTCCCGCGTTCATCGGACCGGGCACGAACTTTCTCGCGACCGACGTGAACGCATCGGCCCCGCCCGACGTAGGCCCTGTCGAGCGGCACCCGCCCGGGCGCCGCCCCGTCGAGAGGACCCGGAGCATGCCGAAGATGACGCGCACGACCAAGAAGACCGCCATCCGCACCCTGACGATGGGTGGTGCCGCCGCGACCGCCGTCACCCTGTTCGGCGTGACGCCCGCGTTCGCCGAGACCGAGGTGCCCGAACCGTCGACCTTCACGAGCGCCTACACGGTGATGGCGACGCCCGACCAGGTCATCGACAACGACGGGGTCGCCACCCCGGGCGAGCCCGGCGCGACCGGCACGTTCGACTTCCGCGTCAACAGCGACACCGAGGTGATCTGCTACGACATCACCCTGCGCGGCGTGACGGGCGACTACCAGAGCCCGGCGAAGACCGCGACGCACATCCACGAGGCAGCCCGGGGCCAGGCCGGCCCTCCGCGCATCGCGTTCCCGAACCCGGTCGACCGCGGGGACGGCACGCGCACGAGCAGCGGCTGCCTGCAGGGGCCGTTCACGACCGGCGTCATGAGCGCCGCGGGTGCCGACACGGGCACCGGCTTCAGCCTGAAGCAGCTCGAGGCGAACCCGGCCGGCTTCACGGGCGACTCGCACACGGCCTCGTTCGCGGCCGGCGTCGTCCGCGGCCAGCTGACGCAGGTGCCCGTCGGCGGCGTCGACACCGGACTCGGAGGCGCGGCCACCGAGAGCGCGTCGGCCGGCGGTCTCGGCCTCGCGGCCGGTGGCGCCGGGGCCCTCGCCCTGCTCGGTGCGGGTGCGTACGTCCTGACCCGTCGTCAGCGCGCGGCCCGGGCCTGACGTGCGTCGCTCCCTGCCCCCGGCGGTCGTCGTCGCCGTCGTGCTGGTCCTGACCGGGTGCGCGGCGCCCGGGGCGGTCGCACCGACGGCGGCGCCGACCCCGGGGGCGGGGGCGAGCGCCTCGCCGACCGCGGCTCCGTCGGCGACCGGCACCGCGCCTCCTGCGGTCGCCGGGGTCGTCGGGGGCGTCGGCGAGGGTGTCGCTCCGGCCGCCGTCTCGGTGCCGACCATCGGACTCGACGCCCCGCTGATCGACCTCGGCATCGCCGACGACGGCGCCATGGAGGTGCCTGTCGACGCGGACGACGTCGGCTGGTTCACCGGCGGCGGCAAGCCCGGCGGGCGGGGTCCGACCGTGATCGCCGCCCACGTCGACTCCGCCTCGGGCCCCGCGGTCTTCGCGCGGCTCGACGAGCTCGTCGTCGGCGACCGGGTCGACGTGACCACCGTCGACGGGGATGCCGTGAGCTACGCCGTCACCGAGGTGGTCGACGTGCCGAAGGCCGAGTTCCCGACCGCCCGGGTCTTCGGGGCGCAGCCGACCGACCAGTTGCGGCTGATCACCTGCGGCGGCGTGTTCGACCGCGACTCGGGCCACTACGACCAGAACCGGATCGTCTTCGCCGAGCCGGTGGCCTGACCGCCCGGCCCGGGCCTAGAGCACCCCGGGAGGCGCGGCGCGGGTCGGCCGCGCCAGGCTCGCCACGAGGTGCTCGACGAGCGGTACGGTCCAGGCCACGTTCGCCGCGATGCCCCGGTTCGGCTCGTCGTCGGGCTGGTGCAGACGGTGCAGGTCGTTGAAGGTCAGGAACGCGCTGGGTACGCCTGCCCGGTAGAAGGACGCGTCGTCGGTGCCCGTCGTCGGGGGGAACCGGGTGACGAGTTCGAGGTCGGGCCGGGTGGCCGCGGCGTGCTGCAGCAGCGCACCGCGGAACGCCGTCGAGAACGCCTCGGGTGCCCCGAACGCCTCGACGAACGACCCGCGACCGAGCCCGTCGACGTTGAGGACGTAGTCGATCGCGTCGAGCTCGCCGGTCGAGGCGCTGTCGACGAAGTGCCGCGATCCGCCCAGGTGCCATTCCTCGGCGGTGAAGAACACGAGTCGGACCGACGCGACCGGCGGGGCCGCCGCCCACCGCTCGGCCAGCTGCAGCAGGGCGATCGTGCCGCTGCCGTTGTCGTAGGCGCCGACCGTGTTGAAGAACGAGTCGTAGTGCGCGCAGAGCAGCACCGACCCCTCGCCCGTGCCGGGGACGTCGACGATCAGGTTGTCGCTCGTCGCGGCCTCGACCGGACCGCTGTCGGCCTCGACCTCGAGCTCGACGGGCTTGCCGTCGGCGATCCACTCGGTGAGCTGCAGACCGTCGAGGCGGCCGAGGGCGAGGTGGGCCACGTCGTGGTCCGACCCGGACGGCAGCGGCTGTGGTGCGGCGGGCCCGTCGTCGCGCGCGTGCAGGTAGGCCACCACGTCGCCGTCGTCACCCCGCACGACGAACTTCTGCCAGACCATCGAGTCGCCCCAGAGTCCCTGCGGGCCGACGGCCTCGACCGTGCCCCGGCGAGGCCCGTCGGTCGAGCCGCTCCAGAGCATCGGCCAGGCGGGCAGGTCGCGGGCGATCGGCTGCCGCACGGTGACCCGAGGCACCCGACCGGGCTGCCAGCCGGGCAGCGTCACGGGCTGCCGTGCGACCGGCCACCCGACCGCGGTCAGCCGCTGCTCGAGCCAGTCGCCGGCGGCCGCGATGCCGGGGGTGCCGTGGAACCGGGGGCCGTGCTGCACCAGGGCGACGAGGTCGTCGTAGGCGCGTTCCGCGCGCTGCGCCGCGTCCGGATCGGTGTCGTGGGTCATGTCGTTCCTCTCGGGGACGGCTCTCGGGTCGGGGTCGGGGTCGGGGTCGGGGACAGGGACGGGGACGGCGTCGACGCAGCGGTCGACGACGCGACCGACGGACCGAGGAGGCGCGGCGCGGCCCCCCGGGCGGCCTGCGCCACCGTCGGCGCGGGCACCCCGAGCAGGTGCTGGGCGACGCGGGCGACGTCGTCCGTCCGCCCGCGGAACCACCAGCTGCCGAACCGGTCGGTGACCGCCTCGGGACGTGGGCCGAGCACGGGCGTGCCCCGGGCCTCGATCTCGGCGAACCCGCCGAGCCCGCCGTCGTCGTCGTACAGGTGCAGGGAGTCGCCGCGGACGCCCGGCGACGGGTCGGGCTCCTCCGAGTACTCGGCCGACGGGTCGCTGTGGCTGCCGCGCACGAAGAGCACCGCCCGGTCGTCGGTCGGGTCGCCGACCGCGCGCACGTACCCGAGCCGTCCGGTGACGTGCGGTGCGGCGAAGCCGATCTTGAAGCGGTCGGTGCCCGTCAGCGACACGGCGACCCCGCCGGGCACCTCGGCGAGCAGGTCCCCCACCGGCTCGTAGTAGTCGGTCACCTGGGTGTCGGGCACGGCCGCGACGAACGCGGTGCCGCCCGCCCGCACCTGGTCGAGCATCCACGACTCGGCCTCGTGCGCGCCGTCCGAGGTGATCCCGAGCCGCACCTCCGTCACGTAGCCGCCGTACTCGACGGCGTCGACGAGGGGTGTGCCGTCGGGGCCCGCGGCCGACGCGCCGCGCAGGTGCCGCAGCGGATGCGCCGCGGGCCGCACGACCAGCGTCAGGTCGGCGCGGACGTGCCCGGTCGGCGCGGTGAACGCCTCGAGCTCGGCGACCCGCGACAGGGTCACGCGGTCGCCCGTGCGGTCGAGGTCGTGACGGCCCGGGTCGAGCGACGGCGGCATCTCGTAGCTGCCCCAGTAGTCGTCGCGGTCGCGGATCATGTAGGCGATCTCGGGGCCGATCCAGACCCGGTCGCCGCCGACGTTCCAGTCGCCGCCGCCGAGGAGCGCGCCGAACGCGTCGTCGGAGGCGAACGCGTCGGGCAGCCAGTTCTCGGCCTCGCCGGCGGCGAAGAACGGACCGTAGACGCGGCCCCCGTACGACGAGACGACCACGACGGCGTCGGGTCCGACGGCCAGCCGTTCGAAGGGGATGCCGGCCGTGGCGAGGCGCGCCTCGACGGCGGCCAGGTCGACGACGGGGCCGGTCACGCGGTGACCTCGGCGAGGGCGCTCGCGTGGAAGGCGTCCTCGGCGTGCAGCATGGCGACGAACCAGCGGTCCAGCCGATCGTCGGTCACGTCGGCGGGCAGCTCGTCGACCAGCTCGTGCAGGAAGGCGACCTGGGCGCGGAAGCCGTCGGTGACGTGCAGCTCGATCCACCGCTGCACGTCGCCCGCTCGCGGCACCGACCGCTCCGCGGCCCGCGTGCACCACCGCAGGTAGAGGGTCTCGGCCGCCGCGAGGCTGGTGACGACCCCGGCGTAGCCGCCCTCGTCGAGCGCGGTCGTCACCGTGGCCTCGAGCACGGAGGCGCGGGCCAGCAGAGCGGGCAGCCCCGCCTCGTCGACCGGTCGCGTCGCGCGCAGGTCGGCGAAGTAGGCACTCTGCGGTCCGACGAGGTCGACGACGGCCTCGGCGTGCCGCTCGGCCCGGGACCACTCCGGCTGCTGCCACAGGCAGTAGCCGGCGAGTCGGGCCGCCGTCCGGACGAACGCCTGCTCGATCGCGAGGTACCGGCCGAAGGCCGCATCGTCGATCGTGCCGTCGGCCATCCGGGCCAGCAGCGGCCCCGACGCGGAGGCGTCGAGTTCGGCCGAGCAGCGGGCGACGAGAGCGGCCGCCCGTCCCGCGCCGGGGCCCTCGGGCCGGGTCGGGATCGCCACCGTCAGCGGCCGGTCAGCCACGACACGATGCCGTTGAACACCTTGGCGTAGCCGTCCCACTCCTCGCAGAACGCCGGCGGCGCCCAATGCGGCGAGCAGTCGCTCGTGAAGACCGCCGTGCGTCCCGCACCGGCCTCGCCGACGACGACGAGCGGGTCGCCGTCGAGGCGGGCGAGCTCGATCGCGCCCGGCTTCACGACGGTGCGGTTGTAGCCGAGCAGCAGCGGCCACCCGGTGCCCGCGCCGCCGAGGGCGGGGTGCTCGGCGTCGAGCACGGTGGCGACGACGCCGGCCGGGCGCTCGACGCGGTCGTCGCCGATCAGCAGCTCGACCGGCAGCACGTCGGCGATCTCGGTGCGGGCGTAGCCCGCACGGCCCTGCCAGCCCGAGAACGACAGGTAGCCGCCGATCATCAGCAGCGCGCCTCCGGCCTCCACCCAGTGGGCGAGCTCACGGACGCGGTCCCGACCCGGGATGCTCTTCTCGAACACGTCGGGCGCGAGCTGCAGCGAGTTGACGCCGATGTCGGACAGCACCACGACGTCGTAGGCGTCCAGCGCCTCCTGCGTCTCGGGGAAGTCGGTGGCGACGAGGTGGGCCGGCAGGTGGACGACCTCGTGGCCGCCGGCCTGCAGGGCAGTCCGCAGCTGCGCGACGCCCTCGGTGTACGAGTGGGCGGTGAACTCGTCGACGCCCTTGGTGTGGGTGGTCGCGGTGATCCAGCTCTCGCCGGCGATGAGGATGCGGGACATGGTGGAGCCTTCCGGTGGTGACGGGACGGTACGGGACGAGGAGGCGCGCGCGGCTCGGTGCCGCGACGTCGCCCCTCAGCGGGTCAGGGCCGCGCCCTCGAAGAGGTCGCGGACGTTGCGGGTGCCGACGCCGTGCACGACGTCGGCGTCGACGCCGAGGTCGGTCAGCCGGTCGAGGAACACCGCGGGGACGTACGACAGGCCGTTGCCCCCGTGCTTGCGCAACATGCTCTTGAGGAAGAGGTCGTGGCTGAACAGCAGGCGGCGGCCGAACCCGGCCGAGACCAGGCGGGCGATCGCCGTCGCGGTCTCGACCGGTGAGGGCGACTGCCCTTCGCCGGGCAGCGAGAAGCGGTACGGCATGCCGATCATGTCGAACTCGAGCCAGACCCCGCGCTCGGCGAGGCTGCGCTGGTAGTCGGGGTCGCTGCCCGACGGGTCCATGTGGCAGAGGACGACCGCCGTGGGGTCGACGCCCTCGTCGCGCAGCACGACGTCGAGCACGCGCCCACCGTGCCGGACGAAGCCGGGCAGGTGCACGAACATCGGCAGGCCGGTCTCGCGCTGCAGGCGGCAGGCCGCCCGGAGCGAGCGCTCCTCGCGCTCGGTGAAGCCGGGCGAGACGCCGATCTCGCCGATCACGCCCGAGCGGGGCACCCCGGTCTCGGCCGGGTCGGCCCGGTACTGCGCGACCAGGTGGGTGGCCAGGTCGTCGACGGTGTCGCGGCCCGTGGCCTCGGGGTGGAACCGCTCGAGGTACCAGCCGCCGCCGGTGACGACGTTCACCCCGCTACGACGCGAGATCTCGGCGAGGCGGCGCGGGTCACGGCCCTGACCGTCCGAGGTCAGCTCGACGACGGTGCCTCCGCCGAGCTCGCGGAAGGCCACGAGCTCGTCGACCGCGTCGTCGTCGCCGTCGAGCACGCAGTTGTCGCGACAGGCGAGCGGGCGGTCGCGCAGCAACCAGGCGATCTCGGGCGTGACCGGCGCGTCGAACAGCTCGGGGAAGTCGGGGTCGGGCTCGAGCCCGCCCTCCTCGATGCTGTTGATCAGGTGCTCGTGCGGCAGCGTGTAGCCGAGGCGGTCGCTCGGCACGGGGCCGGTGACCGTCTGCACGTCGACGACCGTGGTCGTCTCGACGCCGAAGCCACCGACGCGGCTCATCGGGTCACCCGCTTGCGCACCAGGTCGGTGAACGAGCCGCCGCGCAGGTTGATCCAGATGACGACGATCAGCAGGCTGCCCGTCACGATGGGCACGATGTAGGGGCTCAGGCCGAGCAGCGTGAGGCCGTTGGTGATGACGCCGGTCAGGATGGCCCCGATCGCCGTGCCGATCACGCTGCCCTTGCCGCCGAGCAGGTTCGTCCCGCCGATCACCACGGCCGTGATGACCGTCATGGCGAAGTCGACGCCCGAGTTGGCGTCGCCCGACCCGAGGCGGGCCGCGGTGATGATGCCGGCCGCGCCGGCCGCCGTGCCGCTGAGCACGAGGGCCATCATCTTGACGAAGCGCGTGTCCACGCCGGCCCGACGGACCGACTCCTCGTTCGAGCCGATGCCGGTGATGTACTGGCCGAACCGCATGCGCTGCAGCCCCACGATGCCGACGCCGACGATGATCAGCGCGAGCCAGGCGGGATAGCCGAGCCCGAACAGTCGACCCTGGCCGACCTGGGCGAAGATCAGGCCCGAGCCGATGGCGATCGAGTAACCCTTGGTGATCAGCAGGGCGACGCCCCGCACGATCGACATCGTGGCCAGGGTGACGATGAACGACGGGATGCCCTGGTAGCTCGAGAACCAGCCGTTGACCAACCCGCAGAAGGCGCCGACGGCCAGGCAGATCACGATGACCAGCACCGATTCGAGGCCGGCCCGCAGCAGCACCGCCCCGATCACCGACACCAGGGCGAGCGTCGACCCGACCGAGAGGTCGATCATGCCCGCCGTGATGACGAAGGTCATCGCGACGGCGACGATCGCCGCGGGAGCCACCTGCACGGCGACGTTCCGCAGGTTCGTGCCGGTGAGGAAGGTCGGGGTCGCCACCGAGAAGACGACGATGACGACGAGCGTCACGACCAGCATCAGCAGGGTGGACTTGTTGACGCGTTGAAGCGCTTCCCAGCGGCGCTCGCGCGCGTCGGCGCCGCCGGGGCCGCGCCCCGGCTCGGGGCCGTCGGTGCGGGTGGGGTCAGAGGTCGTCGCGGTCATGCGGCAGCGCTCCCTTCACGGGTGATCATGTCGACGAGCGACTCGATGGTGAGGTCGTCGATGCGGGCGTCGTCGACGCTGCGCCCCTCGTACATGACGGTGATGCGGTCGCAGACCCGGAAGAGGTCCTGCAGCCGGTGGGTGATCAGGATGACGCCGACCCCTCGGGCCGCGACCTCCTTGATGAGGCGCAGCACCGACTCGACCTCGGTGACCGCGAGGGCCGCGGTCGGCTCGTCGAGGATCAACACGTCGGGGTCGACCGAGGCCGCGCGCGCGATGGCCACCGACTGGCGCTGGCCACCCGAGAGCTGCGAGATCAGCTGGTGCGTGGACGTCACGCGGACGCCGAACTCCTTCAGCACCGCCGTGGCCTCGGCGTGCATCGCCCCGACCTTGAGGAAGGGTCCGACCCGCGGCTCGCGGCCGAGGAACAGGTTGGCGGCGACGTTGAGGCTGTCGCAGAGGGCGAGGTCCTGGTAGACGATGCCGATGTCCTCGGCCTGGGCGTCGCTCGGGGACTGGAACCGCACCTCCTTGCCCTTGATGCTGATGCGGCCGCCGTCGTGCTGGACGGAACCGGCGAGCACCTTCATCAGGGTGGACTTGCCGGCGCCGTTGTCGCCGACGAGGCCGAGCACCTCGCCGCGTGCGAGGCGCAGGTCGACGCCGCGCAGGACGTCGACGGCGCCGTAGGACTTGCGGATGCCCTCGAGCTCGACGAGCAGGGGCTCGGAGGAGGCGCGGGTCGCGTCGGTCATCAGCCCTCCAGGTAGTACGAGAAGTCGGCCAGGTTGTCGGGCGTCACGATCGTGATCGGCACGTCGACGGTCGCCGGCACCTCGGCGGTGCCGCAGGCGAGGTTGATCGCGGCCTTGGCGGCCTCGTAGCCGAAGCCGAAGGTGTCCTGCTGGATGACGGCCTCGACGTAGCCGTCCTGCAGGCCCTCGACGGCCGAGGGCGAGAGGTCCCAGCCGACGATCTTCACGCGGTCCTGGGCGCCCTGGCTCTTGACCGCGGCGATGGCGCCGTTCAGCGCGGGCTCGCCCGTGGCGTAGATGTACTCGAGGTCGGGGTTGCCGGTCAGCAGGTTCTCGGCTGCCGCCTGGGCGTCCTCGTTGACGTTCTGGCCGTCGACGATCGTGCCGATGGTCATGCCGCCGGCCTCGACGGCGTCGGTGAAGCCGTTCTGCCGCTGGATCTGGATCGCGCTGTTGAGCGCGCCGACGACGCCGACCTCGCCCTCGCCGCCGGTGATGTCGAGGAAGGCCTTGCCGAGCTGGGCGCCGCCGTCCTCGTTCGCCGTGCCGACGTACGAGTCGATCGCCGAGGCGTCGTCGACCGAGCCGTCGGCGGCGACGACCGGGATGCCCGCGGCCTTCGCGGCGGTGAGGGCGGGGACGAGCGCGGTCGCGTCGACCGGGTCGACGATCAGGGCGTCCACGCCCGAGGCGACGAGGTTCTCGACGCCCGAGACCTGGGTGGCGCTGTCGTTGTCACCGCTGACGATCTGCAGGTCGGCGCCGGCTTCGTCGGCGACGTCCTGGACGCCCTCGTTCATCTGGGTGAAGAAGGCGGTCTGCTCGTTGATGTCGACCATGCCGAGCTGGAGGGTGCCGCCGCCGTCGGGGGCACAGGCCTGGGGGACGTCGGTGGGGGCCGGGCGGGTCGAGGTCGAGCCGCCGGACGCGGAGCCGGAGGCGGTGGTCGAGGACGAGTCGCAGCCGGCGAGGGTGCCGATGGCGATGGCGCCCACGGCGAATGCGGCGAGGACGGTACGGGTCGTGGGCATGAGGAGCCTTCCTGGGGAGGACGAGGTGGAGCATGCGGGACTGGCGAGGGGGCGATCTCGGTGGGGTCGGGATCGATGGGCAATCGATTTCCGTCGGGAACTGCGTCAAGAGTGACGCCTTCGTGTTTCGAGTGTCAACACCTTTGTGTTTCCGACGTGTAAAAGAGATCCGGGGCGGGCAATCGGTTTCCCGTGAGGGGACGATACGATGACGGCATCACCCGTCGCCCCCGGCGGCCACGCCCTGAGGAGCCCATGAACGCCGTCACCATCTCGGACGTCGCCCGCCGGGCGGGCGTCTCCCCCGCGACGGTCTCGCGCGTCATGTCGGCCTCCCGTCCCGTCGGCCGCGAGGTCGAGGTCCGCGTGCGACAGGCGGCCGACGAGCTGGGCTACTCGGGCAACGGCATCGCCCGCGCCCTGCGCACCCGCCGCACCGACACGGTCGGCATGGTCGTCCCGAGCATCCTCAACCCGTTCTTCACGACCCTGGTCGACAGCCTCGAGAGCGCGCTGCACGGCGAGGGCAAGCAGCTGTTCCTCTGCGACTCCCGGCAGGACCCCGCCGTCGAGGCCGAGCACCTGCGGTCGCTCATCGAACGGCACGTCGACGGCATCGTGGTCAGCCCCGTGCACGACACCGAGAGCGCGGCCGCCGTCGCCGCGTCCGCCCGGGCCGTGCCGTTGGTGCAGCTCGACCGCCGGGTCGACGTCCCGGGCACCGACTGGATCGGCCTCGACGACGCCGAGGCGATGAAGCTCGTCCTGACGCACCTGGCCGAGACCGGTGCCCGCTCGGCCGCGTTCGTCACCTCCGAGCTGACGAACTCGTCGACGACCCTGCGGCTCCGGGGCTTCCGACACTGGTCGGCCGAGCTCGGCATCCGCGAGGTGCGCGACGGGGTCGTGCTCGGCGACTACTCGGTCGACAGCGGCGACGCGGCGGCCCGCCGACTGCTCACCTCCGACGACCGCCCGGACGCCATCGTCTGCGCGGACGACCTCATCGCCATGGGCGTGCTGCGGGCGGCCCGCGAACTCGGGGTGTCGGTGCCCGACGAGCTGCAGGTCACGGGCTTCGACGACATCGTCTTCGCCTCGTACGTGACCCCGGCCCTGACGACCCTCGCCCAGCCCACCGACCGCATGGCCGGCGAGGCGCTGCGACTGCTCTCGCTGCGCGGGTCCGACGACGGCGGACGAGGAGGCGCGCGCGTCTCGTTCGCGCCCCGACTGGTCCGAAGGCAGAGCACGCGGCCGACGGCTTCCGCGCCCGCCTGACCCGTGCCCGCGCCCGTCGGCCGTCGGTCAGTGCTCGGCAGCCCACCGTTCGCCGGCACGACCGAACTGTTCGACGGCCCTCAGCACCGCGCCGACCGACACGGACTCGTCCACCGCGTGCACGACGGTCGGGTCGCCCGGGCCCCAGACCACGACGGGCACCCCGTCGTCGAGCGATCGCACGAGCACCGAGGCGTCCGTGAAGTACGAGGCGGGCGCCTCCGAGACCGGGGCATCGAGCCCCGCGAGCCAGGGATGGTCGCGCGGGGTCCACACGGCGGCCAGGTCGAGGTCGACGCGGACGTCGGTCACCTCGGGCTGGTCCCGCCACCAGCCGACGAGCTCGCCGACGTCGTCGCGGACGACCCGCAGGTCGATGCGCACCTCGCAGACGTCCGGCACGATGTTCGGCACGCTGCCGCCCGAGACGACGCCCACGTTGACCGTCTCGCGGCCGAGGTCGGCGTGCGCCGAGAGCGGCAGGTCGTCCAGGCGCCCGAGCACCGCCACGAGGTCGAGGATCGCGTTGTGACCCCGCTCGGGCGTGCTGCCGTGCGCGGCGACGCCCGAGGTGCGCACGGTCAACCAGAGCGCGCCGCGGTGGCCGAGCACGACCCGCCCGTCGGTCGACTCGGGGATCACGACGGCTCCGACCCGGAGACCGGCGAGCAGGTCGACGACGGCGGGAGCCCCGAGGCAACCGACCTCCTCACCCGTCGAGACGGCGAGCGCGACGGGTGCGCCCTGCCGCAGGAGGTCGCGCACAGCGACGACCGAGGCCGCGAGACCGGACTTCATGTCGGACGTGCCCCGTCCGTGCAGGCGGTCACCGACGACGGTCGAGGCGAAGGGGTCGTGGGACCACGCCGAGGCGTCGGTCACGGGAACGACGTCGGCGTGCGACGCGAAGACGAGCAGCGGCCTGTCGGCGGCGACGCTCGTCGGCGAGACCAGGAGGGCCGTGGGCTCACCGTCGACCCCGGGGGCGAAGGCGACCCGCGCCTCCTCGACACCCTCGAACTCGAGGGCGACGCGGCGGAGGACGGCCGCCTCGCCGGGCGTGCCGCTCGTCGAGTCGATGGCGACGAGGTCGCGCAGCAGGGCGATCACGGGAGCCGGGGTCGGGTCGGTCATGGCGACACGTTAGCCGCCGAGGCGCCACGGCTGGACGACGTCCCAGGCCGTCGTGCCAGCGTGGGGCCACACGCCCGACACGTCCGACCGAAGGGGATCGCCCATCATGGCCGACCAGAAGAAGCTCAAGAAATCCGCTGCCAAGGCCTACGACAAGGCCGAGGACGCCGTCACCGACGCCCGAGCCGCCGTCGCCGAGGCCAAGCGCCGGGCGAAGAAGCTCGCGAAGAAGGCGCGTCCGTCGGTGAAGCCGCTCGAGAACGCGCTCGACGACGCCGCCGCCGGACTCAAGGACGCGAAGAAGACGGCGAAGGGCGCGGGCCAGGCCTCGAAGGGGGCGTCGTCGACGCCGTCGTCCGCCACCCCGGCCGAGCCGCGCTCGATCTACACCCCGCCCCTGCCCGAGGTCGACGAGACCACCGTGCAGCTGCCCGACGGCCACGACGCCCACGTCGACCTGCACGCGCAGACCCTCGTCGCCCTGCGCGCCCTCGCCCGCAGCAAGGGCGTCGCGAACGTGTCGCGGTACCCCAAGGCGACCCTGATCGAGAAGATCGAGCAGGCCTGACCCGAAGCCGACCCGCTCGGCGGGCACCGGCCGGCCACCCGCCCGCGCCACCACGACTGCCCGCCTCACTAGGGTGAGGACATGACGCGCGCTCAGCTCATGGCTCCCTTTCGGTTCGCCTTCGCGGCGCTCGGCTTCGTCGCCGTCGCCGCCCAGTTCGCGGACTCGATCGAGAACGACTACAGCATCGTCAACTTCTTCTCGTTCTTCACGAACCTCAGCAACCTGTTCGCCGTCGTGGTCTTCGCCGTCGGCGGAGTCCGCACCCTCCGCCGTCGCCCCGGCAGCCGTGCGTGGGACACCGTGCGGCTCATCTCGGTCGTCAACATGGTGTTCGTCGGCCTCGTCTTCAACGTCCTGCTGACCGACGTGGCTGGCGGCGTGCTGCCCTGGGTCGACGTCGTCGTGCACATGGTGATGCCCGTCGCCGTGCTGGTCGACTGGCTCGTGCTGCCCGCCGGCCGTCGCCTGCCGTGGTCGGCCGCCGCCCTCGGGCTCGTCGTGCCCGTGGCGTACAGCGTGTACTCGCTCGTCCGCGGCGCCGTCACGTCGTTCTACCCGTACCCCTTCTACGACCCGGAGGCGCTGGGCGGCTACGGCCCCGTGGCGGTCTACATGGTGGTGCTGCTCGTCGCACTCGCCGTGCTGTCGCTCGCGCTGGTCGGTCTGGCGCGGCTGGCCGGCCGCTTCTGGAAGCAGCGCTCGCGCCGCTGACGCGACCCGCGCCTCCTGCGCTTCGCACTTCCCACCGCGCCGCACCGCCATGTCCCACCCTCCACCCCGCCAGGAAGTGGACACCGCACCACGTCTAGTCGTGGCGCAGTGTCCACTTCGTGGCGGCGTAGGCCCCCGGAGCACCCGGCCCGAGCCAGCGCGCGGCCCGTGCCGGCTCAGCGGTAGTGCTGCTCGCCGCGGGCGGCCGCGGCGACCACGTCGCGGATGCGCGCCGCGCGGGTCTCGGGCCGCTTGAGCGAGGCCAGCCGGAAGTACACGCGGAACCGCTCGGTCTTCGTCAGCGACGCGAAGTGGGCGGCCGCCGCCGGGTCGGCGTCGAGCGCCGCCTGCAGGTCGTCCGGAGGCGCGGCGTCCTTCTGCCGGTAGGCGGCGTCCCAGCGCCCGTCGACCTTCGCCCGGTCGACCTCGGCCTGCCCCGCCGGGGTCATGCGCCCTTCGGCGGTCAGCCGGGCGACGTGCTCGCGGTTCACCTGGGACCACGGGCTGTTCTTCCGCCGCGGTTGGAACGCGGTGAGCGTGAAATCGTCGTCGAGCCGACTGGTCTGGCCGTCGATCCAGCCGTGGCAGAGGGCGACGTCGAGCGCCTCGGACCAGGTCATGCCGGGCCTCGTCGACCGCACCTTCCGGAGCGTCAGTCGCACCCCACCCACGTCGGGGTCGCCCTCGAGGTACTCGCGCCACTGTTCGACCGTCACGTCGAGCACGGGCTTGTCCGCGAAGCTGACCATGCGGCGACCCTACCGCCGCAGCGAGAGGTCGCGACGTACCCCTCAGCACCCCTCCCCTAGCCTGGCGGGATGGACCTCATCGGGTGGATCACCGACATGGGCTCGTCTCTGCCGACCCCGCTCGTCTGGGCGTTGGGCGCCCTGTTCGCGTTCACCGAGTCCGGGCTGGGCCTCGGCGTCTTCGTGCCGGGCGAGACGATCGTGCTGTTGCTCGCCGCGACCTTCGACGACCCCTGGCCGGCGGTCGCGTTCTTCGTGTCCGTGGCGATCGGCGGCTCGCTCGGCGACCACGTCGGCTACCTGCTCGGCCGCCGCTTCGGCACGGGGTTCCGGGACACGCGCATCATCCGCAGGATCGGCGTCGACAGCTGGGACCGTGCCGTCGCCGTCCTCGAGCGGCGAGGGGCGGCTGCGGTCTTCCTCACCCGCCTCGTGCCCGTGGTCCGCACCCTCACGCCGGCCGCGGCCGGGGTCGCGAAGGTGCCCTACCGGTCGTTCCTGCCCGCGTCGTTCGGCGGGGCGCTGACCTGGGCCGCCGTCTACGTCGGCATCGGGTTCCTGCTGCGGTCGTCGCTCGAGGCGGCACAGGAATACCTCGGGCAGTTCTCGTCGTGGGCGCTGATCGGGGCCGCGGTGATCGTCGCGATCGTGTTCGTCGTGCGGCTCGTGCGCCGGCGTCGCGCGGCAGCCGCCGACGACGTGGATGGCACCGTCGACGAGACGGTCGCCGCCGACGACGCGGAGGTCCGCGACGCCCCTGAGACCCTCGACGACGCAGCGGACGAGGAGGCGCGGGTCGACGACCGCGGGCCCGTCGCGACGGCCGTCCACGCGGCCGGGCACGCCGTGGCCGATCCCGTCGTCGCGGGTGCGTCCGCCTCGGGCGAGTTCGTCGCGGAACACCTGTCGTCCCGTCGGCTCGGCGCCCTGCGCCACCGCCTCTTCGAGGTGGACGACTGGCGGACCGTACCCAACGCGATCACGGCTGCGCGCCTCCTGCTGTTGCCGGTCTTCGCCGGCCTGCTGATCGCCGAGCTCTGGTGGCCGGCCCTCGTCGTGATCGCGGTCGTCTTCGCGACCGACTGGCTCGACGGGTTCGTGGCCCGGCGCACCGACTCCGTCTCGGTTCTCGGGTCGTGGCTCGACCCCGTGGCCGACCGGCTGACCGTCGTCGTGGTGGCCGTGGCGTTCGCGACGGCCGACGTCTTCGGCTGGCAGGAGGCCGTGCTGCTGATGGTGCCGGACGTGCTGCTCGCGGTCGGAGCGGTGCTGGCCTTCCGCGGCGACCCGGCCCTGCCGGTCTGGTGGGCCGGCCGGCTGCGCACGGGCCTGTGCTTCGTCGGCCTGGCGGTGCTGCTGCTCGGCGTCGCACTCGGCGGCCCCGAGTCGACGGCCGTGATCGGCGTCGGGTACCTGGTCTTCCTGGTCGGGCTGGTGTTCCACTACGTGTCGGCCGTGCACTACGCACGGGTGATGCTCGTCCGCTGGCAGCGAGCCGTCGCCGAGCGTCCGGTCTGACGTCGAGCCGGCTCGACATCGAACCGGGCCGACCGACCGGGCACCGTCAGAGCCCGAACAGCAGCCGCAGCCCGAGGGCGACCATGACGACGGCGATGACCGCGTCGAGCACCCGCCAGGCGACCGGCTTCGCGAACAGGGGACGCAGGAGGCGCGCGCCGAATCCCAGCGCCGAGAACCACACTAGACTGCCCGCGATCGCCCCGGCCGCGAACCACCAGCGCAGTTCGGGCGGCTGGTGGTTCGCGACCGAGCCGAGGAAGACGATCGTGTCGAGGTAGGTGTGGGGGTTGAGCCAGGTGAAGGCGAGGGCGCCGAGGACGGCCGGGACGACCCGGGCGGGCGTGACGGCGCGCGCGGCCGAGGGGCGGGGACCCTGCGCGACGGGCGGGGTGCCGCCGGCCGGCACCGCGCCTCCTGCGGTGACGCCGACGAGAGCCGACTCCGGCGCGACGTCGACCGTCAACGCGCCGACCGGCCGGATCGCCCGCTTGGCGGCGAAGGCGCCGTAGACCAGCAGGAACCCGGCCCCGACGAGCTGGACGACGACCACCGCCTGCGGTGCCGCCTCGACGAGCGCTCCGACCCCGGCCACCCCGGCGCTGATCAGCACGGCGTCGCTCACGGCGCAGACCACGACGACCGGCACCACGACACGGGTCACGGCCTGGAGCCCGACGCGGAGCACGTAGGCGTTCTGGGCACCGATCGCGACGATCAGGGCGAGGCTCGTGCCGAAGCCGAACAGGACGGCGGGAAGCACGGTCGCGAAGGTCATGGTGCCACGCTAGGGCCGCCGCGGGGCATCGCGCTAACTCATGTTCGCGATGCTGCATAAGCTCTGCTCATGGCCCGCTTCGCACTCGACCAACTGGACACCCTGCGCACGATCGTCGACGAGGGCACCTTCGAGGCGGCCGCGCGACGCCTGCACGTGACGCAGTCCGCCGTGTCGCAGCGCATCAAGCAGCTCGAGCGTGCGGCCGGGCAGGTGTTGCTCCGTCGGACGACGCCGGTCACCACGACCGACGCCGGTGACGTGCTGCTGCGCCACGCCCGCCAGGTCGACCTGCTCACCTCGGACGCGCTCGCGCGGCTCGGCGGTGGCCGGCTGGACGGCGACGACGGCGGCGACGGCGCGTCGGGCGACCCCGTGCCCACGACCCTGCCGATCGCCGTCAACGCCGACTCGACGGCGACCTGGTTCCTCGACGCGTTGGCCGTCGTCCCGCCGACCGTGCCGGTGGTGTTCGACCTGCGCCGGGCCGACCAGCAGCACACGGCCGAGCTGCTGCGGTCGGGAGACGTGCTCGCCGCGGTCACCGCGACCCGGGAGCCCGTGCAGGGCTGCAGCTCGGAACCGCTCGGCGTCATGCGGTACCGCGCCGTCGCGAGCCCCGGGTTCGTCGAGCGGTGGCTGGGCGGCGGGCCGGACGAACCGAGGACGCCCGCGCGCGGGCCGCTCGACCACGGGCGGCCCGACGACGGGAAGCTCGACCACGGGAGGATCGACCGCGCGAGGCTCGACCGCGCCCCGATGGTGGTCTTCGACCGCACGGACGACCTGCAGCACGACTTCGTGCGTCGCCTCACGGGCCGTGAGCCGCTCGCGCCCCGGCACCACGTGCCCGCGTCGGCCGACTTCGCCCGGGCCGTCGTGCTCGGCCTCGGCTGGGGCATGCTCCCCGAGGCCCAGGCCGGCCCCGAACTCGACGCCGGGCGCCTGGTCGAGCTGGCCGTCGCCGACCCCGTCGACGTGCCCCTCTTCTGGCAGCGCTGGACCCTCGCCTCGCCCCTCCTCGACGCCGTCACCGACGCCGTCCGCGCCACCGCCCGCAACGCCCTGCACCCCTGACGCATGCCCGCCGGTCGAGTGGTCCCGAATCGTCTTTCGCGCGCCCCCTCAAGGACGATTCGGGACCACTCGGCGACCGACCCGACGAGCGCCCGACCCGACGGACGACAGGAGGCGCGGTGCCAGCCGGCACCGCGCCTCCTGTTCTCGAGCGACCTGCGCCCCGCGACCTACAGCGTCGCGAGCGCCTCGTTCAGCGTGTGCGACGGGCGCATCACGGCCTCGGTCTTGGCGGCGTCGGGGTGGTAGTAGCCCCCGATGTCGACGGCCGTGCCCTGGGGCTCGATCAGCTCGGCGACGATCGCCTCTTCGGCCCCACCGAGGGTGGCGGCCAGACCGGCGAACGCGGCGGCCAGTTCGGCGTCGCCGGTCTGGGCGGCGAGCTCGTCGGCCCAGTACTTGGCCAGGTAGAAGTGGCTGCCGCGGTTGTCGATCGAGCCGAGCTTGCGGCCGGGCGACTTGTTCTCGTCGAGGAAGGTGCCGGTGGCGCGGTCGAGCGTGTCGGCGAGGATCTGCGCCCGGGCGTTGCCGGTCGACGTCGCGAGGTGCTCGAAGCTGACGGCGAGGGCGAGGAACTCGCCCAGGCTGTCCCACCGCAGGTAGTCCTGCTCGACGAGCTGCGAGACGTGCTTCGGGGCGGAACCGCCGGCACCGGTCTCGAACAGTCCGCCGCCGTTGATCAGCGGTACGACCGAGAGCATCTTGGCCGAGGTGCCGAGCTCCATGATGGGGAACAGGTCGGTCAGGTAGTCGCGCAGCACGTTGCCGGTGACCGAGATGGTGTCGTCGCCTCGGCGGATGCGCTCGAGCGAGAACGCCATCGCGTCGACGGGCGACATGATCTCGATCTGCAGGCCCTCGGTGTCGTGCTCGGCGAGGTAGGTGCGCACCAGCCCGATCAGGGTGGCGTCGTGGGCACGGGTCTCGTCGAGCCAGAACACGGCGGGCGTCTGGCTGGCGCGCGCACGGGTGACCGCGAGCTTGACCCAGTCGCGGATCGGGACGTCCTTCGTCTGGCAGGCACGCCAGATGTCGCCCGTGGCGACCTCGTGCTCGATCAGCGTCTCGCCGGCCTGGTTCACGACGCGGACGGTCCCGTCGCCGGGCACCTCGAAGGTCTTGTCGTGCGAGCCGTACTCTTCGGCGGCCTGCGCCATGAGGCCGACGTTCGGCACCGAGCCCATGGTGGCGGGGTCGAAGGCGCCGTTCGCGCGGCAGTCGTCGAGCACGGCCTGGTAGATGCCGGCGTAGCTCGAGTCGGGGATGACCGCCAGGGTGTCGTGCTCGCCGCCGTCGGGGCCCCACATGTGACCCGAGGTGCGGATCATGGCGGGCATCGACGCGTCGACGATGACGTCGCTCGGCACGTGCAGGTTGGTGACGCCCTTGTCGGAGTCGACCATGGCCAGGTCGGGCCCGTCGGCGATGCCCTGGTCGAAGGCGGCCTTGATCTCGTCGCCGTTCGGCAGCGCCGCGAGGCCCTGCAGGATGCCGTTGAGGCCGTTGGCCGGGTCGAGCCCGGCGGCCGCCAGGGCGGCGCCGTACTGCTCGAACACCCGCGGGAAGAACGCGCGGATCACGTGACCGAAGAGGATCGGGTCGCTGATCTTCATCATCGTGGCCTTGAGGTGCACCGAGAACAGGACGCCTTCGGCCTCGGCCCGGGCGATCTGTGCGGCGAGGAACTCGTGCAGCGCGGCGACGTGCAGCACGGTGCCGTCGACGACCTCGCCGGCCAGCACGGGGATCGACTCGCGCAGCACGCGGGTCTCGCCGTCGGTGCCGACGAACTCGATGCGCAGGGTGTCGTCGGCCGGGATGACGACGGTCTTCTCGTTCGAGCGGAAGTCGTCGACGCCCATGGTCGCGACGTTCGTCTTGGAGTCGGCCGTCCAGGCGCCCATGCGGTGCGGGTGCTTGCGGGCGTAGTTCTTGACCGACAGGGGGGCGCGGCGGTCGCTGTTGCCCTCGCGCAGCACGGGGTTGACCGCGCTGCCCTTGACCTTGTCGTAGCGGGCCTTGACGTCGCGCTCGGCGTCGGTCGACGGCGAGTCGGGGTACTCGGGGAGGTCGTAGCCCTGTGACCGGAGTTCGGCCACCGCGGCCTTGAGCTGCGGCATCGAGGCCGAGATGTTCGGCAGCTTGATGATGTTGGCCTCGGGCGTCTTCGCCAGGGCCCCCAGCTCGGCCAGGGCGTCGCCCTGGCGCTGCTCGTCGGTGAGGCGCTCGGGGAACTGGCTGATGATGCGGGCCGCCAGCGAGATGTCGCGGGTCTCGACGTCGACCCCCGCGGTCTTGGCATAGGCCTGGATGATGGGCAGGAACGAGTAGGTCGCCAGCATCGGCGCCTCGTCGGTCAGCGTGTAGATGATCTTCGCCATGCGGCAGGTGCTCCCTCGTGGTCGGGCATGCGTGTGCTCGGTGGTGCTGCCCCTACGCTACCGCGCAGAAGTCTCTCGACATGAAGATACATGCCCCGTCTGGACGGCCCGTCCGCGCGGCTCAGGTCGTCCGCGTCGCCGGGCGCCACATCGCGGCGGGCGTCACCCCCGGCAGCCCGCGGATCGGCCCCAGCTCGACGAAGCCCATCCGCCGGTAGAGCGCCCTGTTCCGCTCGGTCGACGACTCGAGGTAGGCGGCCTCACCGCGCTCGTCGACGGTCGCGAGGCGGTGCTCGATCAGCGAGGTGCCGACGCCGAGCCCTCGGGCCGCGTCGCCGACCGCGATCTCGCCGAGGTACCAGTGCGGCAGCCGCGGGCGGGGTGCCGCCAGCACCGACTGGTGGCGGGCCGCCGGCACGAGCCCGCCGAGCCCGAGCGCACGCAGGTACCGCGGCAGCTGCCCGAGCTCCGCCCACGACACCGGCAGGCGCAGCGGCGACGACGCTCGAGCGCGCGGCGCCTCCCAGACGGCCGCGCCCACGACGCCCCCGTCGCGGTCGACGACGGCCACGTCGACCGCACGACGGCCCGCCGGGATCGAGCGCATCGTCGCCGCGAAGAGGTCGACCAGCCGTGCGTGGCGCCGCGGCCCGCGCGGGACGAACCCGAGCAGGACGGGATCGTCGCGGAACCCCTCGGCGAGCACGGCGGCGGCGGAATCGAGCTGGTCAGGGCGGGCGGCGCTGATGGTCACGTCGGGCATGGTGCCTCCTGAGATGGAATCGTCAGAACTGACGAATTCGTCAGTCATGACAGAATGTATCGAGACATCCCGCCAGACACGTGAGAGGCCCCTGTGAAACCGGACGACGAGGAGGCGCGGGTCGAGCCCACGAGGACGTCCCGCCGCACCCGCGAGACGCGTCGCAAGCTGGTGGACGCCGGCGTCGTCCTGCTCCGGCGGGCCGACTACGCCGCCGTCCCCGTCGCCGAGATCACGCAGCTGGCGGACGTCGGCCTCGGCACGTTCTACAACCACTTCGCCGGCAAGGACGAGCTCTTCGACGAGGCCGTGCAGAGCGTGCTGAACGAGCAGACCGAGCGGATGTCGGCACTCGGGCACGCGGACGACTCCCCCGTCACGACGGCGGCGATCGCGATGCACGTGGTGCTCGGGCTGGCGCAGAGCGACCCGGCCGTGGCCGTGGTCGTCGCGCGCAACGGGCTGCGCCTGCTCGATGCCGAGGCGGCGCTTGTGCCGCAGGCGCGGGCGCTCGTCCAGGCCGGGCAGGCCGCGGGCTCGTTCGCCGAGCTGGACGTCGACCTGGCACTGTCCCTGGTCGGCGGCAGCCTCCTCGGCGGGCTGCACACCTGGTGGTCGAGCCCCGAGCTCGTCACCCCCGAGTGGACGGTCGAGCTGGTCGCCCGCGTGCTCGTGGCCCTCGGGTGCGATCTCGGGGACGCGCGCCGCGCCTCCTCGTCCGGTCTCGACCGGGTGTCCGGGCGCGACGCGGGCTGACACACCGCGCCGAGCCGGACCGGACCGGACCGGACCGGACCGATCCGAGCCCGACCGGGCCGAGCCCGACCAAGCCCGACGTCCGGCGATCGGCCAAGATGGTCCGGTGACCACCCCGGCGCCCGCGACGAGCATCGAACCCCGCCCCTACGACCACCCCGACGTGCAGCAGCTCGTCGAGGGGCTGCAAGAGCTGTACGTCGAGATCTACGGCGGGCGCGACGACAGCCCGATCGACCGCTCCGAGTTCGAGCTGCCGAGAGGCACGTTCGCCGTCGCCTACGAGGCGGGCCACCCCGTGGCCCTGGGTGCCTGGCGCCTGCTGTCCGACGGCCGCGCCGAGCTGAAGCGGATGTACGTGCGGCCCGACCGGCGCGGACGCGGCCTCTCACGACGCGTGCTGCACTGGCTCGAACGGTCGGCCGCGGACGCCGGCGTCACCGAGATGGTGATCGAGACCAACGTGGCCCACGACACCGCCATCCGCCTCTACGAGTCGGCGGGGTACCGGCCGATCGCGGCCTACGGCCACTACGCGGACGACCCGGGCACGGTGTCGCTCGGACGCACGCTCGCGACCTGAGTCAGCGCAGCGCCGACACGAACCCCCGCAGCGCCTCGGCCACCTGACGACGCGCGGCGGGTGTGAGCCCGGCCGTCATCCTGTCCTCGACCCCGCGGACGGCGGCACTCGCGACCGTCAGCTGACGCCGCCCGGCCGCCGTCAGCTCGGTCGGCAACGCCCGCCCCGACGGGGCACGGTCGGCCCGCCGCACGAACCCGTCACGCTCGAGCGACTGCAGCAGCACGTTCATCGACTGCCGCGTGACGAAGGCGCCGCGGGCGAGCTCGGAGTTGGACAGCCCGGGCCGCTGGGCCAGCAGCTCGAGGCACGAGTAGTGCGTGATGGTCATGCCGAGCGGGCGCAGCTCGGCCTCCATGGCGGCGCGCAGGGCGCTCGACGCCTCTTTCAGCAGATAGCCCACCGAGGTCTCGAGGTCGATCGCCGATCCGACTTGACTCATGTCAGTAGTCTGACATAGGTTCGTCTATGTCAGCTAACTGACACTCACTTTTCATACGAGAGCAGGCGCACCATGACCGCCACCGGTCCCGACTTCATCTCCCTCCAGGTCCGCGACGTCGAGCGCTCGGCCGCGTTCTACGAAGAGCACCTCGGCCTGACTCGCCAGGACGGCCCGCCGCACGCCATCGTCTTCGCCACGACGCCGATCGCGTTCGCCGTGCGGGGCCCGCTGCCCGGCGTCGACCTCGACGCGGCCCCGCTCGGTCGCGGGGTCGGCCTCTGGCTGCTCGCCCCCGACGCGCAGGCCATCCACGACGCCCTGGTCGCCGCCGACGTCGAGATCGCCACCGCCCCGGTCGACGGCCCCTTCGGCCGCACCTTCACCTTCGTCGACCCCGACGGCTACCACGTCACCCTGCACGACCGCGCGTGACGCCCGGCGCCTCCGGCCGAGGCCCAGGACGAGGAGGCGCGGCGCACGCCCGCCTCGAGGGTCACGTCGACCACACGGCCGTCACTCGTGGACGTCGTCGTCGTCCTGGGTGCTGAGGTAGAGGCGGTGGCTCGTGACGATCAGCGAGAGCCAGCCGATGCCGCTGACCCAGCCGACGGCCACGTCGGTGAACCAGTGGGCCCCGAGCAGCACCCGGGACAACCCCACGACGCCGGCCGTCCCGGCCGCGGCTCCGACGAGGGCGACCTGCGGCGCCTGCTTCTCCTGCCGCAGCGCCAGGAGGTAGGCGAGCACGCCGAGGATCGTGGTCGTGTTCAGCGTGTGGCCCGACGGGAACGACGGGGACTTCTCGTACGGCGGGATGGCCTCGTGCCGGTCGGGCCGGTTGCGCTTGATGAGCCTCTTGCCCACGACCGTCATGGCGAGCGAGCCGGCGCCCGCCGCCACGATGAGGGCGACGGGGCTGGGGTGACGGTCCCGGATGCCGAAGGCCGCGGCGGCGCCGACGGTGAGGGCCGGCAGGGCGACGGGCCCGAAGACGTGGGCGATGGTCGCGGCCGCGCCGTTGGTGAACGGCGAGCGGAGCTTCTTCGCACGCGCGAGCGCCGGCCGGTCGAGGCTCTCGATGCCGTCGCGGCCCGTCACGCCGTCGTAGATGTAGGCCGCACCGGCGGTCGCCGCGATCGCGATGCCGCCCCCGACGGCGAGGGTCGCGACGAGGGCGCGGCGAGCGCCGACCTTCTGCGCGACGGTCTTGTGCCGTGAGGCGAGCCGACGGCCCGGCCTCGATCGCCACTCGGTGAGGTCGCGGCGACCGATCTGCCGGTCGTAGCGGGTCGTGCGGGCGGTCTCTGCGGCGGTCGGCATGAGCCCACTCTGGCCCTTCGGCGATCGGGACCTCCAGGTAGCGTTGCTCCCGGTGGTCCGAGCTCGGACGGACACTCACGGTGGCGTGCGCGCCGAGCGCTCCCCCGAAGCAGGCTCGCCGATGTCAGCACCGTTCCCACCAACCGGAAGGCTCCTCATGGTGTTCTCGATCACCCTCCTCGCCCTGGGGCTCGTCGGCATCGTCGGCGGAGTCCTGATCGTGCGGCGGCGGGACGGTGGCAGTGCCGTGCCGGGCGTGGCGATCACGGTGTTGGGAGCAGTGGCGGCTGCGCTCGGCATCGCCCTCCTGGCCCTCCCCGAGCTCCCGGCATAGCCGATCGGCGCCCGCGAGGCACGCCCCTGGACGGGCGCGCGAAGCGCGGGGCCGCAGGGGTTCGAGTCCCTCCAAGGGGCATCGTCGCGAAGCGACGTCAGGTGCCCCTGGAGGGGACGGCGCGCCAGCGCTGTCGGGCCGCGGGGGTTCGTGGCCCGGAAGGGGCGCGACGAGCGCCAGCGAGGAGTGCCCCTGGACGGGCGCGCGAAGCGCGGGGCCGCAGGGGTTCGAGTCCCTCCAAGGGGCATCGTCGCGAAGCGACGTCAGGTGCCCCTGGAGGGACTCGAACCCCCAACCCTTTCCTTAGGACGGAACTGCTCTTCCATTGAGCTACAGAGGCTGACCGTCCGAGTCTACCGAAGCCGCGCCTCCTGCCGTCCGGCGCACGATGAACCCGGTTTCGAACGATGAACCCGGAAGCAACCGGGTGCATCGTTCGAAACCGGGTTCATGGGCAGGCAAGCAGGCAGGCAGGCAGGCAGGCAGGCCGCCCGGGCTCACGCGGCGGCGAGGTACTCGTCCCAGTCCGCCTGCGTCCGCTCCATGCCGCGCACGACCCAGCCGACCCCGTGCGGCGGCTTCGGCGTGAAGAGCAGCTCCCAGCCCATCTCGTGCGGGGTGCGGTCGCTCTTGAGGTTGTTGCACTTGAGGCAGCACGCGACGAGGTTCTCCCAGCTGTCCGCCCCACCTCGTGACCGCGGCTGCACGTGGTCGATCGTCGTCGCCGACCGCCCGCAGTAGGCGCAGCGGTGCGAGTCACGCCGCATGACACCCCGCCTCGAGACGGGGATCTGCCGCGTGTGCGGGATGCGCACGTACCGCGTCAGCACGATCACCGACGGGCGATCCCACGACGTCACCGCCCCGAGCACGGGGTGTTGCGCATCGGCGGCGACGACCGTCGCCTTCCGGCTCATGACGAGGACGAGGGCCCGCCGATCGGACACCACGGCGAGGGGCTCGTAACCGGCGTTCAGGACGAGAGTGCGCATGCTTTCCCTTTCGAAGCACCCTGGACGGCTTCCAGGGATTCGATCTCTCGGGGTGGCGCAGGCCCAGCAGGCCCACCGATACGAAAAAAGCACCGTCACGGGGACGGTGCTCTGTCACATGGCGGGGTGTCGTATGCGCTCGTGCGACAGCGCACCCATGGTGCGGGTGGCGGTCGAACGAGGCATCTGACGCTCCTGGTCTCAGCGGAACTCCGAGATCGCCAGGCTAAGCCCCGAAGAGCCGCTCTGCCAAGGGGCAGGGCGGCTCTTCACAGGGTGTTCAGGCGCAGGAGGCGCGGGTCGCCTACGCCCCGTAGCGCACGTAGTGCACCGCGGAGGTCCACAGCGGGCGCACGCTGACCGACCCACCGGGCTTGGGCGCGTCCAGGATCATGCCGTTGCCGGCGTAGAACCCGTCGTGCGACCCGTCGTTGAAGATGATGACGTCTCCGGGCTGCGCCTCGGCCGCCGAGATCGGCGTGCCCATGGCGCCCTGGCGCGTGACCGAGTGCGGAAGCGAGATGCCGTACTGCGAGTAGACGTACATGACGAAGCCCGAGCAGTCGAAGCCGGCCGGGGTCGCTCCGCCGAAGACGTAGGGGGTGCCCACGTACTGCAGGGCCGTGTCGTACACCGCACTGAGGCTGAAGGCGCCGGGCGTCGCCACGGTGCCGCTCGCCGCGGCGGCCACGTTCTCGGCAGCCGTCGGTCCGGTGTAGCTGGCGTAGCTCGCGGCCAGGGCGGCACGCTCGGCCTCGCGCTGGGTGGCCAGGGCCGCCGCGTTGAGGTCGGCCTGCGACGTCGCCGTGTAACCGTCGCGGGTGGCGTCGGCCAGGGCGACGTCGTCGGCGACCGCGACGCTCTGGGCGTGGCTGGTCGAGACGCTCGTCGACGCCGCGCCGACGCTCGGGTCGTTCGCGGCGGCGGGGTTCGATGCGAAGGCCGGTAGGGCCATCGTGCCGATCAGGCCGGCGGTGAGCGTCATCACGGTCACCGAGACGACGCTTCGCTTGACCGAGGGCCTGCCCGTGCGGGTCGCGGGCGCGGCGGCAGCCTGGGCACGGCGCAACGACGAGCGGGTCGGCAGGTCGGCCGGTGTACGGGTGGCGACGGTGCGGTTCGGGCGCACGTCGGGGGTGTGGTCTGAGCCGGGGAGGGTCAAGAGGGTGGGTCTCCTGCATCTCGACAGCTTTCGGGAAGCTGCCCCGTCCGTTCGTTCGCATCGAGACGACACACGGCAGGAGACGGGCGTGAGAGACGTCCTGCCACGGGTCCGGCGGCCGGTTCAGTGACCTGGGGACTCAGCGACTGTAGCCGAGCGGACCCTGGGGAATCATCCTCGAGAGGGATATTTGTAACGAATCGGTAACTGACTGCATGATCCGGCGCAGATCGCAGGAGGCACGGCGCTTGAACGCAAGAATCCCGCGCGACCCGTCGGGCGGCCAGAACTCGTCGGGCGGGTCAGAGCCCCACGTAGATGTGCTGCGCGACCTCGGTCGGCAGTTCGAGCCCTTCGTCGTGACCTTCGACCTTGACGAACACGTACGACCCCGCCGAGCGGAGGGTCGCGATGCCGCCGGGCAGCACGCCCGCGCCCTGCAGTTGCTGCAGCAGCTCGGGTTCGAACTGGACGGGCTCGGCGAGGCGACGGATCGGACGCGTGACGCCCTCGGGGTGCTCGGCGAGCACGGCCACGAGGTTGACCACGCCGTCGAGGAAGCGCCCCGCAGGAGAGTCGCCGAGCTCGTCGAGCCCGGGGATCGGGTTGCCGTAGGGCGACTCGGTCGGGTGGTCGAGCATGTCGAGCAGGCGACGTTCGACCTGTTCGCTCATGACGTGCTCCCACCGGCAGGCCTCGTCGTGGACGTAGGCCCAGTCGAGGCCGATGACGTCGGCGAGCAGGCGCTCGGCGAGGCGGTGCTTGCGCATGACGTGCGTCGCCTTGGCTCGCCCGTCGTGCGTGAGCTCGAGGTGACGATCGCCGGAGACGACGACGAGACCGTCGCGTTCCATGCGGGCGATGGTCTGCGACACGGTCGGACCGGAGTGGCCGAGACGCTCGGAGATGCGCGCACGAAGAGGCACGATGTTCTCTTCTTCGAGGTCGAGGATCGTGCGCAGGTACATCTCTGTGGTGTCGACGAGATCGGT
This sequence comes from Frigoribacterium sp. AP1, assembly GCF_056680555.1. Lineage (NCBI taxonomy): Bacteria > Bacillati > Actinomycetota > Actinomycetes > Micrococcales > Microbacteriaceae > Frigoribacterium > Frigoribacterium sp. AP1. The sequence goes on along the minus strand of NZ_CM155288.1, from coordinate 2,038,530 downwards.
CAACAGGGGCCTCCCGGTGGAACACGTGGACTACCCCGTCAGCCTACCGGCTGCACGCTGGGCCCCGCGCCGCGTCAGTAGGATCGAGCGCATGGCGGACATCCGGATTCCCACTGACCTCTTGCCCACCGACGGCCGCTTCGGCTGCGGCCCCTCGAAGGTGCGGGCCGCCCAGCTCGAGCACCTCGTCACCGCCGGGGCGACGATCCTCGGCACCTCGCACCGCCAGGCCCCTGTGAAGGACCTCGTCGGCCGCGTCCGCGCCGAACTGGGCGAGCTCTTCCGCCTGCCCGACGGCTACGAGGTCGTGCTGGGCAACGGCGGCTCGACCGCGTTCTGGGACGCCGCGGCGTTCGGCCTCGTCGAGAAGCGCGCCGAGAACCTCGCGTTCGGCGAGTTCGGTTCGAAGTTCGCCAAGGCGAACGCGGCCCCCTGGCTCGAGGCCCCCCACGTGATCACGGCCGAGGGCGGGTCGTTGGCCGAGGTCGAGGTGCTCGAGGGCGTCGACGTCTACGCCTGGCCGCACAACGAGACCTCGACCGGCGTCATGGCACCGGTCACCCGGGTCGTCGGCGACCCCGGCGCCCTCACCGTCGTCGACGCGACGAGCGCGGCGGGCGGCATCGACTTCGACGCCTCGCAGGCCGACGTCTACTACTTCGCCCCGCAGAAGAACTTCGCGAGCGACGGCGGCCTCTGGTTCGCGCTCTTCTCCCCCGCGGCGATCGAGCGCGTCGAGCGGATCGCCGCCAGCGGCCGGTACGTCCCCGAGTTCCTCAGCCTCAAGAACGCCGTCGACAACTCGCGGCTCGACCAGACGCTCAACACGCCCGCCCTGACGACCCTGCTGCTGCTCGAGGACCAGACCCGCTGGATGCTCGAGAACGGCGGCCTCGCCTGGGCCGACGCCCGGACGCGCGAGTCGTCGTCGGCGCTGTACGACTGGGCCACCGCCTCCGAGTACGCCACCCCGTTCGTCGTCGACCCGTCGCACCGCTCGCAGGTCGTCGCGACCATCGACTTCGCCGAGTCGATCGACGCGGCCGCCATCGCCAAGGTGCTCCGCGCCAACGGCATCGTCGACACCGAGCCCTACCGCAAGCTCGGCCGCAACCAGCTGCGCGTCGCGACCTTCACGGCCATCGAGCCCGACGACGTCCGCCAGCTGATCCGGTCGATCGAGTTCGTCGTCGACGCCCTCTGACCGATCGCCCGCACGACGAAGGCCCCGACACGATCGTGTCGGGGCCTTCGTCGTGATCCGACCCGGACGCAGGAGGCGCGGGTCGCGTTCGTGGGACTACTTCCGTCGCCTGCTCAACGGGTCCTCGTCCTCGCCGTCCCAGTCGTCGTCGTGCGACTCGTCGTCGAGGTCGGCCTCGGGGTGCGCGGCGGGGACGACGGGGGCGTCCGCCGGACCGGAGTCGTCGTCGGAGTCGCCGTCAGCGTCGGAGTCGTCGGAATCCTCGACGAGGTCGTCGATGTCGACGCCGTCCACGTCACCGCCGTGCACGATCGACCCGTGCTCGTCGTCGGAGTCGTCCTCGTCCTCGTCGTCCGAGTCGTCCTCGGAGTCCTCGTCGTCGTCTTCGGACTCGTCGTCGTCCTCGTCGCCGTCGTGCGCCTCCTGGGCCTTCATCTCGGCGAGACGGTCGGCCCACGGCACCCAGTCCGGGGCGAGGAGGGCACCGTCGCCGGGCATCAGCTCGGCCTCGAGCACCGAGGGCTCTTCACCGTCGAGGTGGGCGACGCTGACCGTCCAGTGCCAGCCCGGGTACCCGGGGAGGAGGGTGGCGAAGCGCACCGAGGTGACGCCGGGCTCGTCGTCGACCGGGTCGGCCTCGGCGCCGATGGTCTCGTCGGGCGTGATCTCGGTCAGGGCGCGACGGGCGAGCTCGGACCAGGGGGTGCGCGGGGCGGCCTCAGGCATCGAACGAGTCCGCGACGGTGCGCAGCAGCACGGCGATGCGGGCGCCGTTCTGCGGGTAGCGGCCGTGGCGCAGGTCGCCGCCGGCCTTGTCGAGCACCTTGACCAGGTCTTCGACGATGACGGCCATGTCGTCGGCGGAGCGACGGTTCATCTTGGCGAGGCTCGGGGCGGCTTCGAGCACGCGGACCGACAGGGCCTGCGCGCCGCGCTTGCCGTCGGCGATGCCGTACTCGAGGCGGGTTCCCGCCTTGACACCCACGGTGCCGGCGGGCAGGGCCGACGCGTGGAGGAAGACCTCTTGGCCGTCATCGCTGCTGATGAAGCCGAAGCCCTTCTCGTCGTCGTAGAACTTGACCTTGCCGGTGGGCATGACTGGACCTCTCGTGAAGACGGGTGACCCTGGGGGTGGGTCGCCCCAGCTTAGATCGCCGGGTAGGGCCGCACCGCACTATCGTTGACCCGTGGCCAAGAAGATCGAACCGAGTGCGCCCTCTGACGTCAATCGTACAGAGCGCGTCCTCCTCTTCATGATCCTCGCCATCGTCGTCGTCTCGGTCCTCGCGTTCTTCACGAGGTTCGTGGGCGTGGCGACGGGTGTCACCGACTTCACCGCGGGCGTCTGGCCCGCTCTCACGATCCTGCCCCTCATCGGGCTCCCGATCGCCTTCGCGATGCTCCTCGCATTCGTGGTGGCGAGCGCCGTGCGTCGCAGCCGCGACTCACGGGGCACCAGACGGTAACCGCAGACCCGGGCTGCACGACGGCTGGAGGCCTCGACCATGGCTAGTGCACTCGACCTCGCGGGCGTCCTGCGCGCCATCGGCGACGACGACCTGTTGCGGCGCCTCGCGCGGCGGCAGGTCCGTGCGTCGAGCGTCCACGACGCCTTCGACCTGGCGGACGTCCTCCTCGAGCCGGCCAGCGTGCGGGACGCGCTGGCCCACCTCGACCGCGTCGCGCTGATCGTGCTGCAGGTCCTCCGGGTGCCGGGCGACGTCGACGCGGTCCACGACCGCATCGACGCCGCCTTCGAGGTCGACCGCGAGACGGTGTCCGCCGCGCTCGACCGCATCGACGAGGCGTTCCTCGTCGTCCGCCGCGGCGACTCCGTCGCGACCCTCGACGCCGTGGCCGAGCGCCTCGACGACGACCCCGCCCTGGCCCTCGACGTCCTGACCTCCGCGCGACCCCCGGTGGTGCTCGAGACCGTCCTCGACCAGGCTCGCGACGACGCCGACGCGCGCTCGGCCGAGCGGCTCTACGCCGTGGTCATCGAGGTGGCCGAGATCCTCCGAGCCCTCGAGCAGTCGCCGGCCCGAGAACTCGCGAAGGGCGGCCTGGCGCTGCCCGAGACGAGGCGGCTCGCCGAGGCCGCCCGCATCGACGTCGACGACGTCGCGACCGTGCTCGCCATCGCCGTGCGGGCCGGCCTGGCCGCACCGAGCCCGGACGGCTGGGTCGTGGCCCCCGACGCGACCGACTGGCTCCGCGCCTCCTGGCCCGACCGGTGGCAGACGCTGACGCGGGCCTGGCTGGGCTCGCTGCCGGCCGAGATCCTCACGGTGCTCGAGCAACGCGTCGACACCTCGTGGGGGCTGCCGCTGCGCGAGTTCTCCGACTGGTCCTACCCGGCCGGGGGCAGCTGGATCACCGATCGCATCGCCGCCTTCTCGCGCAGCGCCGAGGTGCTGGGCCTGACCTCGGACGACACGCCCACCTCGGCGGCCGTCGCCCTGTTCCGCGAGGGTCCCGCCGCCGCCCGCACCCGGGTGGCCACCCTGCTGCCGGACGCGGTCGAGCAGGTCTACCTGCAGCACGACCTCAGCGTCGTGTCACCCGGGCCCCTGTCGCCGGCCATCGACTCCCGGCTCCGCGTCATCGCGGAGGTCGAGAGCGCGGGCCTGGCGGCCACCTACCGCATCACCGAGGGCGGACTGCAACGTGCCCTGAGCGAGGGCGAGACGGCCGAGACGCTGCGCGAGTTCCTCGGCGGCATCTCGTCGACGGGCATCCCCCAGCCCCTCGACTACTTGATCCAGCAGAGTGCCGAACGGCACGGGCGTTACCGCGTGCGGGCGATCGCGCCGGGCAGCGCGCCCGAGGGCGTGCCGGGCGACGCGCTGTCCCTCGTGGTCGCCGACGACCGCGCGAGCCTCGACACGCTCGAGGTCGACCAGTCGCTCTCACCACTCGCCCTGACGCGGGTCGACGCGACGACCGTGGCGAGCCGGTTCGAGCGCGACACCGTCTTCTGGTCGCTGAGCGACGAGCGCTATCCCGTCGTCGTGGTCGACGAGGGCGGCGCCGAGGTCGTCCCGCCGTCCCGCCGTCGACCCCGGCGGCCGGTCCCGGTCGAGACGCGCGACCCGCTGCGCGAACTCGTCCAGCGCCTGCACACCGACGCCGGCTCCGGTGACGAGTCGACCGACCGCGCCTGGATCGCCCGCCAGCTCGACGCCGCCGTCAAGGGTCGGCTGACGGTCACCGTGACGGTCGCGATGCCCGACGGCAGCACCACCACGCTCGACATGGAGCCCACCGGCATAGGCGGCGGACGCGTCCGCGGACGCGACAAGAAATCGGACGTCGAGCGCACGCTGCCGCTCAAGAACGTGGTGGCGGTCGCGAGTCGCGACTGAGGCGGGCGGCCCTCGCCGGCCGACCCGCGCCTCCTCGTCCACGGGCGGCCCCCGCCCGGCTGTGAGAGGCGGCAGGAGGCGCGCCTAGACTCGTCCCTCATGACCGGACCCCTGATCGTGCAGAGCGATCGCACCGTCCTGCTCGAGGTCGCCCACGAGCAGGCGGAGGACGCGCGGCACGACCTCAGCGTCTTCGCCGAACTCGAGCGCGCCCCCGAGCACGTGCACACCTACCGCATCACCCGGCTGGGGTTGTGGAACGCACGGGCGGCCGGGCACAGCGCCGACGACATGCTCGGCACGCTCGAGAAGTACAGCAAGTTCCCGGTGCCGCAGAGCGTCAGCGTCGACATCGCCGAGACCGTCGCGCGCTACGGCCGCATCGTCATCGAGCGCGACGGCGACCAGTTGCTGCTGCGCGGCACCGACAGCTCCGTGTTGAGCGAGGTGACCCGGGCCAAGAAGGTCGGCGAGTTGCTCGGCGTCAAACGGGCCGACGACTTGTGGGAGCTCCTGCCCTGGGCCCGCGGCGAGGTCAAGCAGCAGCTCGTCAAGCTCGGCTGGCCCGCCGAGGACCATGCCGGCTACACGCCCGGCACCCCGCACGCCATCGACCTCGACGAGAGCGACTGGCACCTGCGCGACTACCAGCAGAAGGCGATCGACAACTTCTTCGAGGGCGGCTCGGGCGTCGTCGTGCTGCCCTGCGGTGCCGGCAAGACCCTCGTGGGCGCGGGGGCCATGGCGGCCGCCGGGACGACCACGCTGATCCTCGTCACCAACACCGTCTCGGCACGGCAGTGGCGCGACGAGTTGCTCAAGCGCACGTCGCTGACCGAGGACGAGATCGGCGAGTACTCCGGCTCGGTGAAAGAGGTCAAGCCGGTCACCATCGCCACCTACCAGATCCTCACGGCCCGCCGCGGGGGCAAGTACACGCACCTCTCTCTGCTGGACGCCCTCGACTGGGGTCTCGTGGTCTACGACGAGGTGCACCTGCTGCCCGCGCCGGTCTTCAAGCTGACCGCCGAGTTGCAGGCCCGCCGTCGCCTCGGCCTCACCGCGACGCTCGTGCGCGAGGACGGTCGCGAGAGCGACGTCTTCAGCCTGATCGGCCCCAAGCGCTTCGACGCCCCCTGGAAAGAGATCGAGGCGCAGGGCTTCATCTCGCCGGCATCGTGCTACGAGGTGCGGGTCGACCTGCCCCAGGAGGCGCGGCTCGAGTACGCGGCGTCCCCCGACGACGAGCGCTACCGGCTGGCCGCGACGGCCCCGGCCAAGCTCGACGTGGTCAAGCACCTCGTGGCGCGGCACGACGGCGAGCAGATCCTCGTCATCGGCCAGTACCTCGACCAGCTCGACGAGCTCGCCGAGGTGCTCGACGCCCCGACGCTCACCGGCAGCACGCCCGTCGACGAGCGCGAACGGCTCTACCAGCAGTTCCGCGACGGCGACCTCAAGGTGCTCGTCGTCTCGAAGGTCGCGAACTTCTCGGTCGACCTGCCCGAGGCGACCGTGGCGATCCAGGTCAGCGGCTCGTACGGGTCCCGGCAAGAAGAGGCGCAGCGACTCGGTCGCCTGCTGCGGCCGAAGAAGTCGGGCCTGCCGGCCTCGTTCTACACGCTCGTCAGCCGCGACACGGTCGACCAGGACTTCGCGCAGAACCGCCAGCGCTTCCTGGCCGAGCAGGGCTACAGCTACACGATCCTCGACTCACCGGTGGTCGCCGCGTGACCGACGAGCAGGGCGCCGACCTGCCCCTGGGCGACGACGAGCTCTGGCGCGACAGCCTGCGCCGGGTGTTCGCGGCCGACCAGGCCCCGTTCGCGACGTTCGGACCCCTCGTCGCCTCCCTGGACCACGACGCCATGGAGTTCCGCGGCCAGGTCGCCCGGTTCGCCGAGTGGGACCCGTCGGTCGTCGTGTCGGTCGCCCGCACCTACGAGGTGCAGGGCGGACTCCACGCGGGGGCGACCCTCAGCATCGTGACCTGGAGCCCCGACCCCGAGGTCATCGAACGCAGCGACCTGCTCGCCGGGTCGCCCGTCAAGGACCACCTGTTCGCCGGCCTCAGCGCGATCGGTGCGACCGACGACGCCTCCGAGGCCCAGGTCGTCGCCGCCTCCGTCGAGGAGTTCCCGGGGTGGCAGATCACCCGGGCCTCGGGCTACACGGCGGTGCTCGAGCGGCGTGAGGGCGTGGACTTCACCCTGGCCGTGCCCGACGAGCTGCTCGAGCTCACCACGCGCGTCGCCCTGGTGCCCAACGTCGAGTGGTCCGGCCCCGACGCCTGAGCGTCCTGCCGTCACGGCCGCCTGAGGGCTGCCGCTCCGTCCACGTGCGGGTGACGTGCCTCCGGCTCACAGGAAACACCGAGGAGGCGCGCAGATACTTGGGCGCATGAGTGACGGCCCCAAGATCCTGATCGTCGACGACGAACCGAACATCCGCGACCTGTTGACCACCAGCCTGCGTTTCGCGGGCTTCGCCGTCCGTGCGGTCGGCAACGGTGCGCAGGCGATCTCGGCGGTCCTCGAAGAAGAACCCGACCTGATCATCCTCGACGTGATGTTGCCCGACATGAACGGGTTCGGCGTGACCAAGCGCCTCCGCTCGTCGGGCTACACGTCGCCCATCCTCTTCCTCACGGCGAAGGACGACACCGAGGACAAGATCACGGGCCTCACGGTCGGCGGCGACGACTACGTCACCAAGCCCTTCAGCCTCGACGAGATCGTCGCGCGCATCAAGGCGATCCTCCGGCGCACGATGAACGAGGACGAGGACGCGATCATCCGCGCCGGCGAGCTCACGATGGACCAGGACACCCACGAGGTCACCATCGGCGAGACGGCCATCGAGCTCAGCCCCACCGAGTTCAAGCTGCTGCGCTACCTCATGCTCAACCCGAACCGGGTGCTGTCGAAGGCCCAGATCCTCGACCACGTGTGGGAGTACGACTTCAACGGCGACGCCGGCATCGTCGAGAGCTACATCTCCTACCTGCGTCGCAAGCTCGACCAGTTCTCGACCGAGCCGATCATCCAGACCAAGCGCGGCTTCGGCTACATGCTGAAGGCCTCCAAGGCCTGACGGACCGCCTCCGGCCCGTCCACCCGTCGAAGCCCGACCGCCCCGAGCGGTCGGGCTTCGTCGCGCGTGCGGTGACGAGCGGGGTGTGCCCAGCCGGCTCCGATAACGTCTGACCTCATGCACGCTCGCCTCTCGCAGTGGTGGAACGAGATCTCCATCCGCACCAAGATCACCGGCATCACGGTGACCCTGGTCACCCTCGGCCTCGTCGTCGCCGGCCTCGGCACGATGACCGTCCTCAGCACCTACCTGATGGGGCAGGTCGACACGTCCCTGCGGAACTCGGCGACGAACTTCACCAGCGCCTCCTTCGACCAGGCGGACTCCCGGTCGTGCACCGTGAACTTCGCCGGCCTGACCAGCAGCTACGTGGCGATCCTCGACGACGAGGGCGACCTGATCTGCGACACCCGCTCACAGCTGTCGAGTGCCACGGACGCCCCCGACCTCTCCGGCGTCGGCGTCGCCGGCGCCCCCCTCGACGAGGCCTTCAACCGGTACAACGCGACCCGTGACAACGAGTGGCGCCTCTTCGCCCACGCGGCCAACCTGCGTTCCACCGACGCCCAGGGCGGCGTGACGACCGTGCCGGCCGTTATCGTGGCCGGCACCAACCTGGCGGGCACCAACGCCACCATCGGGCGCTTCGGCGGCATCTTCCTGGGGTTCGGCCTCTCGGTCGTCGTGCTCGGCGCCGCGCTCACCCGCCTGCTCGTCACGTCGACCTTCGCGCCGCTGCGCGACGTCGAGGCCACCGCGGCCCGCTTCGCCGACGGCGACTTCACTCAACGACTCGACTCGACGACGCCGAACACCGAGGTGGGACGACTGAACCGGTCCCTCAACACGATGCTCAACCGGATCGACAGCGCCTTCGACGACCGGGCCAGGACGATCGACCAGATGCGCCGCTTCGTCGGCGACGCCAGCCACGAACTCCGGACGCCGCTCGTCTCCCTCCGCGGTTACGCCGAGCTGTACCGCATGGGTGCGCTCACCAAGCCCGAGGACGTCGCCCAGGCCATGGATCGCATCGAGAAAGAAGCCATCCGCATGGGCGTGCTGGTGCAGGACCTCCTCGCCCTCGCCCGTCTCGACGAGTCCAAGCCGCTCGAGCTCGGTCCCGTCGACCTCGTGCAGCTGGCGCGCGACTCGGCCCTCGACACGATGGCGTCGAACCCCGATCGAGACATCGACGTGATCGTGCTCGAGCCCGTCCTCGCCTCGGCGCAGGCTCCGACCGACGGCGACGAGACATCGGCCGACGGACGCTCTCCCGAGACCGCGCCGCCAGCCGCGAGCACCGCCGCCGCGGGCACCTCGCCCACGGATGCCTCGGCCGGCGCGACGGGTGCGATCTCGTTCGCGGGCGCGACCCTCGCCCGCCTCCGCAGCCTGAGGGCTCGGGCCGTCCGCAACGGCGACACGGCCACCGCCGCCCAGCTCCAGGACGAGGTGCAGCGGTTCGAGGCCCCGGCCATCGTGCACGGCGAGGAGAACAAGATCCGCCAGGTGATTACCAACCTGATGGGCAACGCCATGCGGTTCACCGAGCCGGACAGCCCGATCGAGCTCGTGGTGCAGTCCGACCCCGGGCGCGGTGTCGCCACCGTCGCCATCGTCGACCACGGCGAGGGCATCCCCCCGCAGATCCGCGAGAAGATCTTCCAGCGCTTCTGGCGTGCCGACTCGTCGCGCACCCGCGACACGGGCGGCAGCGGCCTCGGTCTGGCCATCGTGTCGGGCATCGTCGCGGCCCACGGCGGCTCGGTGGACGTCGACGACACCCCCGGGGGTGGAGCCACGTTCCGCGTCGCCCTGCCGCTCATGCCCGCCGACGCGGTCACCGCGGCCGAGCCCGCCGCCGCGACCGCTTAGCCCGACCGGCCCCGGCCCCGGCCCCGGCCCCACCGCCGAACCCTGCGGCCTGCACCACGTGCCCCGCACCCGTCCCACAGCGCCAGGAAGTGGACACTGCACCACGTTTTCCCCTGGCGTCGTGACCACATCCTGGCGTCGTGTCCAGATCCGGGCATCGCGTCCACTCCGTGGCGCCGTCCGGAGCCGGCGCCGGAGCCCGGCCGAACCCCGGCTCACGCCCCTCCCCCGGCAACGCCGAAGGGCGGCTCCCCCCGAGGGGAACCGCCCTTGAGCGTGTGCGCGGTGTGAGCCGCGCGGCTGCGGACTAGAAGTCCATGCCACCCGAGGGGTCGCCGGCCGGAGCCGGGTTCTTCTCGGGCTTGTCGGCGACGACGGCCTCGGTCGTGAGGAACAGACCGGCGATCGACGCGGCGTTCTGCAGAGCCGAACGCGTGACCTTGGCGGGGTCGATGATGCCGGCGGCCAGCATGTCGACGTACTCGCCGGTCGCGGCGTTGAGGCCCCAACCGATGTCGAGCCCACGGACCTTGTCGGCCACGACGCCGGGCTCCATGCCGGCGTTGAAGGCGATCTGCTTCAGGGGAGCGTCGATCGCGACGCGGACGATGTTCGCACCCGTCGCCTCGTCGCCCTCGAGCTGCAGGTTCGCCAGAGCGGTCTTGCCGGCCTGGATGAGGGCGACGCCACCACCGGCGACGATGCCCTCTTCGACGGCGGCCTTCGCGTTGCGCACGGCGTCCTCGATGCGGTGCTTGCGCTCTTTCAGCTCGACCTCGGTCGCGGCACCCGCCTTGATGACGGCGACGCCGCCGGCGAGCTTCGCGAGACGCTCCTGGAGCTTCTCGCGGTCGTAGTCGCTATCGGTCGCCTCGATCTCGCTGCGGATCTGACGGACGCGGCCGGCGATCTGCTCGTCGTCACCGGCACCCTCGACGATGGTCGTCTCGTCCTTGGTGATGATGACCTTGCGGGCACGACCGAGCAGGTCGAGCGTCGCGTTCTCGAGCTTGAGGCCGACCTCTTCGGCGATGACCTGACCACCGGTGAGGATCGCGATGTCCTGCAGCTGCGCCTTGCGACGGTCGCCGAAGCCGGGGGCCTTGACGGCGACCGACTTGAAGATGCCGCGGATCTTGTTCACGACGAGCGTGGCCAGGGCCTCGCCGTCGACGTCCTCGGCGATGATGAGCAGCTGCTTGCCCGACTGGATGACCTTGTCGACGATCGGCAGCAGGTCTTTGATGTTCGAGATCTTCGAGTTGACGATGAGCACGTAGGCGTCTTCGAAGACGGCTTCCTGGCGCTCGGGGTCGGTGACGAAGTACTGCGACAGGTAGCCCTTGTCGAAGCGCATGCCCTCGGTGAGCTCGAGCTCGGTGCCGAAGGTGTTGCTCTCTTCGACGGTGACGACGCCCTCTTTGCCGACCTTGTCGATCGCTTCGGCGATGAGTGCACCGATGGTGGGGTCGGCAGCGGAGATCGAGGCCGTGGCAGCGATCTGCTCTTTGGTCTCGATGTCCTTCGCGTCGGCGAGCAGCTGGTCGGAGACGGCCTGGGCGGCCTTCTCGATGCCGCGCTTCAGCGAGATGGGGTCGGCACCGGCCGCGACGTTGCGCAGACCTTCGCGGACGAGGGCCTGGGCCAGCACCGTCGCGGTGGTCGTGCCGTCACCGGCGACGTCGTCGGTCTTCTTCGCGACCTCTTTGACGAGCTCGGCACCGATCTTCTCGAAGGGGTCGTCGAGCTCGATCTCTTTGGCGATGGAGACGCCGTCGTTCGTGATGGTGGGGGCGCCCCACTTCTTCTCGAGCACGACGTTGCGACCACGCGGGCCGAGCGTGACCTTCACCGCGTCGGCCAGGATGTTCAGGCCACGCTCGAGGCCACGACGGGCCTCTTCGTCAAAAGCAATGATCTTAGCCATGTGTGTTTTTCGTCCCTCCCGGACGTCATGAAGCAGAAGCATTGGCACTCACGTGTCGCGAGTGCCAGCAACGATTCTGGCACTCGCCCGATGAGAGTGCAAGTGACGTGGCGGGGCCCGGACACACGAGCACGCCGCCACGGTGGACCGTGACGGCGTGCGGCGAGGGGGTGGGTGCGTCGACGCGCACCGACGGGCCTCAGGCGAGCCGGACGGACTCCGCCTGCGGCCCCTTGTCACCCGTGCCGACCTCGAACACGACGGCCTGACCCTCTTCGAGGACCTTGTACCCGCTCATGTCGATCGCCGAGTAGTGCACGAAGACGTCCTGGCCGTCTCCCTCGACGGTGATGAAGCCGTAGCCCTTCTCCGCGTTGAACCATTTCACGGTCCCGTTTGCCATGGTGTCGCTCTCCTTGCTGTGGTGGTACGGCGCGTGCGGTGCTGCAGAGCCGGGTCGTCGACGCAGTCATCTGCGAGCCCGGACGGGACAGCGTCACTCGTGCAGAACACCAGGTCGGCGAGCCGTGGGGGGCGACCAATTCCAGATGCTAATCACGCGAAAAGCGGAAAAGGGCACCTCATCCGAGAAACACCCGCAGAAAACGAGGATTTCACCGGTTATTAAACGTGGGCGTAACACGGGAGGCGAGGTGAGGGCCCGACGGGGCCCGCGCCTCCTCGGATCGAGACCGCCGGGGCGGCGTCGTCAGGCGCTGTAGTCGGCCCCGAGGACGATCGTGACGGCGGCACCCGGGAAGGCGTCGCTCGCCTCGACGTCGGTGATGCCGAGCTGCTGGGCGAGTCCGAGCGCCGCGGCCTCGTCGTCGGCCGCCGAGTAGTAGACGGTGGACGTCGCGACGCGCTCGCTGGCGTTGCCCTGGGTGCCGACGACCCAGCCGGCGGTCTCGAGCCGCTCGGAGGCCGAACCGGCGAGCCCGGCGGTGGCCGTGCCGTTCAGGACGGTGATGGTGGTGACCGAGGGGTCGACCTGCGAGGGGTCCGTCAGCGGGGCCACCGTCGGCGTGGCCGTCGGGGTCGCCGTCTCGGTGTCGGGCGCCTGGGCCTCGGCTGTGCTCGACGACGACGGATTGACGAACTGGAAGCTGTTGTTCGCGACCCCGAGGTAGACGACCCCGGCGCCGACGAGCACGCCGACGGCGAGGGCCGCCCAGGCGAAGCCGATCCAGCCGCTGCCGGGACGCTTCTCGGCCCTATGGGCCCCGACGCGGTCGAGGTCGGCGGGGACGTCGTCGAACCGGTCTCGGTCGAATTTCGGCATGCGTGGTCTTTCGTGGGTCAGCGGGTCGGACCGAACGAACGAGTCGATCGGGCGTCGCGGCGGGCGACTCGCAGGCGTTGCAGGCGGCCGACGAGCATGGGTGCGTAGGCCAGTGCAGCGGGTCGGTCTATGAGCGAGTTGAGCATCTGCTGGTAACGGACGACCCCGAGGCCGAACTCGCGACGGATCGCGGCCTCTCGCGCACCGGCCGAGGCAGGGGCACGCTGCTCGAAGTCGAGGACGGCGCGGTCGCGTTCGGACAGCACGCTCGAGCGCACGTCGTCACCTGTCGCGTTCTCGTCCATCGTGGCGGCCCTCCCCTGGGTTCCGGGTCATCCTACGGGCGGCACCCCGAGCGATCGCGGAGGCCGGGGGCGTGGTCCGACAACGCACCCACCCGACCGAGGCGCCGTCGGTCACCCGGTGCCGCGAGCCGGCTCACGGTCAGGCCGTGAGGTGCAGCCGCGTGCCGTGGGCGTCTCCCACGCCCAGCACCCGGCCGTCGAGGGCGAGGGCCGCGAACGCGTCGTCGGGAGACACCCCCGGCGGCACCTCGGCGACCACGTCCGTCAGCAGGTCGCGGCGCTCGTACGAGATCCACCGCGCACCCAACCGGCCGACCTCGTCGACGAAGGCCTGGCGCCGCCGACCCGGCAGGTAGACGAGCGTGCCCGTCGAGACCACGACCGGCGTGGCGCCCGACGGGGCCTCGTCCACGAGTGCGGCGAGACCGTCGACGGCGTCCGCCGCGACGAGCCGAGGAGGCGCGGTGCGGGCGAGCGCGACGGCCCTCCCCAGCAGGTCCCGCCGGTCACCGCGCTCGGGCGGCAGCAGCGTCTCGAGCCAGGCCACCTGCTCGGGGTCACGGACGTCGACCGGGTCGAGGTCGATCCCCGCCCGCCAGACGACCTCGGGCAGCCGTCCCGTCGGCAGCTCCGCCCGGGACCGGGTCGGGCCCTCGACGACGACGTCGATCCCGAGCTGCACCGTGCTCGACGCGTCACCCCAGGTCCGGTCGCCCGAGCGGTAGCCGTAGCGGTCGACACCGAGGCAGAGGCCGGCCGAGGCGCCGACCTCGATCAGGGCGATCGGGCCGGGTACGCGGGCCAGCGCGATCGACAGCGGGGCGCAGCGGCGCACGTCGTTGGTCTGGGTGAGTCGCCGACCGAGTTCGGCCACGACGTCGTCGGAGCGGGCGAGCAGCCAGGGCCTCAGCACCGACCAGGACCCGTGCGGCGCACCCAGCCAGCGGCAGACCGCGAGGACGAGGACGGGCTGGCGCCGCACCTCCTCGGCCCGGTCGACGACCGCGAGCGCCGCCGGATCGCCCGCGATGCCCCGCGCGAGCTCGGCCTGCGACGGCGACCCCTCGCGGTCGAAGGCGAGGGCCGCGGCCAGGAAGCGGTCGGAGGTGCTCACGACCAGGAGTCTGGCAGCCCGGTGGGGGCCGGGGAATCGTGCACCGGCCGACCGTGTTGAATGAGGAGTCCCGACTAGCGAGGAGATCATCGTGGCGTACAAGATCGAGAAGACCGACGAGCAGTGGCGCGAAGAGCTCGACGCCGAGCAGTACTCCGTCCTGCGGGAGGCCGCCACCGAGCGCCCCTGGACCGGTGAGCTGCTCGACGAGAGCCGTGCCGGCGTCTACGCCTGTGCGGCGTGCGGCGCCGAGCTGTTCAAGAGCGGCACCAAGTTCGACAGCGGTTGTGGCTGGCCGAGCTTCTACGAGTCGGTGGACCCGGAAGCGGTGCAGCTGATCGAGGACAACTCGCTCGGCATGACCCGCACCGAGGTCCGGTGTGCGAACTGCGGCTCGCACCTGGGCCACGTGTTCCCCGACGGCTTCGGCACGCCGACCGGCGACCGGTACTGCATGAACAGCATCTCGCTCGACTTCAAGGCCGCCGAGTAGTGAGCGCCGTCGCCGACGCCGCCCGGCGTCGACGGTCCCGGTCGAAGGTCACCGACGTCGCGCCGACGCACGAGCAGCTGCTCGACGCCGTGCGGTCGGCGGCGACGGTGGCGGACCACTCCGAGTTGCGCCCGTGGCGGTTGATCGAGTTCCGCGGCGACGACCGTCTCGTCGTGGGCCGATCGCTGGCCGACGCGGGTGGGGCCGAGGGCCACGCCCGCGACAAGCTGACGCAGAAGGCGCTGCGGGCGCCCTTGATCGTCGCGGTGGTCGTGTCGCCTCGCGAGAGCCGCAAGGTCCCCTACTGGGAGCAAGAGTCGGTCGCCTCGGGTGTGGCACACCTGCTGTCGCTCGTGCTCGACGACGAGGGGTGGGGCGTGTTCTGGCGTACCGGTGTCCTGACCCGGACCCCCGAGGTGGCGACGGCGCACGGCCTGCGCGACGGAGAACAGCTGCTGGGTTGGCTCTACGTCGGCGGTCGTGACGGCGACGACGCCAAGCCGCGCAAGCTGCTCGACCCCGAGCAGTTCGTCAGCACGCCGTAGTCGGTCGATGCCCCTGCGGGCACCGACCCGGTCACCAGGTCTTGTGGCTGTTGCCGATCACCGTGATGGGCAGCCAGAACGACCCGGTCATCAGCACGATGCCCCCGAAGAAGACGAAGGCGTTGGGCTCGCCCGAGCCGAACGAGTAGGCGAACAGGGCGAAGCTGACGAAGAGCAGGGCGAGCGAACCGAGCGCGGTCAAGATCGTGGACAAAGGGGGCTCCTCAGGTCGGTGCGTCCGGCAGGCGCGGTGCGCTCCATCTACTTCACCACTTCTCGGCCTCGGAGCGCCAATCCTGCACCGACCGCATCCTCGACGCCGAGTGGGGAGGCGCGGGCTGGGTAAGATGGGCGAGTCTCGCCGGCCTGGCGCAATTGGTAGCGCATCCGACTTGTAATCGGAAGGTTACGGGTTCAAGTCCCGTGGCCGGCTCTCTTCTTCCTGTCGTCCCGAGCGGACGTCACGAGTCAGCCCTCGAGGGCGACGAGCAGGTGACGCAGGCCGTCCGCGACGGCCGCGCGCGCCTCCTCGGGCAGGGCGGCGAGCATCGCCCGCTCGTCGGCGAGCTGCACCTCGAGCACGCGGTCGATCAGGCGGCGCCCGGCTGCGGTCGGCGCGACGAAGTAGCCGCGGTGGTCGGCGGGGTTCGCCGTACGGTCGACGAGACCTGCCCCGAGCAGGCCCTTGAGGCGTTTCGTGACGGCCGGCGGCGACAGGAGCGTCTCGTCGGCCAGTTGCGTCGGGCTCATCGGGGCGTCGCGTCGGATGAGGGCCGCGAGCAGGTCGAAGTCCGTCCGCCCCAGGCCGAACTCGGCGAGCAGGTCGTCGCTGCGCCGCTGCACGATGCGGGCGAGCCGGTTGACGCGGCCGATCACGGGGATGGCCGAGACGTCGAGGTCAGGTCGGAGTTCGCGCCACCGGTCGTGGACGTCGTCGATCACGTCGCGGGGCCCGGGATCGGTCATGCGCTTGAGCCTACCGATGGTTCACGAGTAAAGTAGACGACAGATCATTCACCCGTGAAGCAGTTCGACGACGAGCGCCCACGCCGCGTCGACCAGAGGACCGCCCCATCACGACCACGACCCCCACCCACCGCCTGCTGCCGCACCCCCGCGACCTGGTCCGCTTCGGCCCGCACGACGGCGCACACCGCCCGGCCGCCCGCGTCGCCGCGTCCGTGCTCGCGCCCATGGTCGTGCTGGCGCTGATCGGTCACGTCGAGTGGACGCCCTACGCGGTCTTCGGGGCCTTCGCCTCGGCGTTCGGCCGAGGACTCCCCCGTTTCCAGCGGCTCGAGATGCAGCTCGAGGCCGGGCTCGTCCTCGTCGCCTGCGTGGTGCTGGGCACCGCACTGGCCGCCTCGTCGGCCCCGGTCTGGGTGCTGGTCGTCACGATCGGTCTCGTCGCCGGCGTCACGTCCGCCGTCTCCGACCTGCGCCGCTGGAGCCCGCCCGGCCCGCTCTTCTTCGTCTTCGGCCTCGGCGTCTCGGCGTTCGTGCCCGCGAGCGCGTCGACCGTCGCGGTGGCCGCGGTCGTCGCCCCCGCGAGTCTCGCGCTCGCCCTCCTCGCGTCGGTCGCAGGCGTGGTGCTGCCCGCCGGTCGCCGCGCGCTCGCCACCGACGACGGACGCCGATGGAGGCGCGACCCCCGCCCCCTGGACGGCCGACGGACGGTCGTCCACGCCACGGTCTGCCTGGTGTCCTCGATCGTCGCCGGGCTGATCAGCCTGGGTCTCGGCGTGCAGAGCCCGTACTGGGCGATGGTGTCGGCCGTGGTGCCCGTGGTGGGGACCGCGACGGCGGGCCAGCTCGTGCGGGCCGGCCACCGCCTCCTCGGCACCCTCGTCGGGGTCGGCCTCGCGGCCCTGCTGCTGGCCTGGCAGCCCGGGGTCGCGGCCCTGATCGTCGCCTTCGGGGTGCTGCAGTTCGCGACCGAGCTGCTCATCGTCCGCAACTACGGACTGGCGCTCGTGTTCATCACGCCCATGGCGCTCGGCATGCGGGCACTCGGCGGCGCACCCGTCGACGTGGGCGCCCTCGTGACGGCCCGGACGGCCGACACCGCCATCGGTGTGGGCGTGGTGGTCGTCGTGCTGATCGTGACGCACCGACTGCGGCGGCCCCGCCCGGAGGCGACCGTCTGAGCGGGTGGCCGGGACGGTCCCCGCGCTGCGGTCAGACCTGCCGCGCCCTCGCCCGACGGCCGTCCTTGCTCCACCAGACGAGGTCGGCGACGCCCTGCGCGATCAGCAGCACGGCCACGACCAGGATGATGACGGTCAGCGCCTGGACCGGCACCCCCGAGGCGATGTTGAGCACCTGCACGACGAGGCCGAACAGGCCGATCAGCACCTCGAACACGGCGGGCACCACGGCGCCCGTCTTCGTCAGGGTGAACCAGGGTCGCCGCAGGTCGCTCATGCACCCGAGGGTACAAGGTGCGCGGGCTACGATCGCCGGGACCCTGATCCGCCGAGGAGGCACCGTGCGACGACGAGACGTCCACGTCGACCCCGACGTGCCGAACTGGCTGCTCACCAAACGCGGCGGCATCGCCCTGCCCCTCGTCACGACGTTCTGCGCCCTCGTCGTGATCGCGAGCATCGTCGCCGCCCTGACGGTCGGCGGGGGCCACGTCACCGTCGTCACCGTGATCGTCGTGGCCGCCGGTCTGGGTGCCGTCACCTGGGCCGTGGCCGACCTCGTCTGGTGGACGCGTGACGACCGGCGCCGCGTCGTCCGACTGCCCCGCGACCCCGAGGCCTGACTCCGGAACCCCCGGTCACATGCCGTTCAGGGCATGGACGTGCCCCGTCAACCTGGCAACCACCCAGCGTCCGTCGCCGTAAACTGACGGATGCACCGAACCGGTGCCCACGACGTTCGGCTCCGCTCGCGACCCCGCGCGCGCGTGCAGCCCCACCCCGCCACAACTCGACAGGGAGTTCCGTTGAACGGAAACGCTACGACCCGGCACAGCAACGTCGCGTTGCTGTCGGTCACCAGCACCATGGCCGACCGGGTCACCACCTCCGAGAGCATCGACGAGAAGCTCGCCCCCGTGCTCAAACGCCTCAAGCTGCCGACGGGTCTGCTGCAGCGCGTCGCCGGCGTCTACGAGCGTCGCAACTGGAGCACCGAGCAGAGCTTCGACTCGGCGGCGATCGACGCGGGCAAGCGTGCGATGGCCGAGGCCGGCATCCGCCCCGACCAGGTCGGCCTGCTGATCAACACGTCGGTCACGCGCCCCCACCTCGAGCCCTCGGTCGCGGTCCGCCTGCACCACGGTCTCGGCTTGCCCTCGTCGGCGACGAACTTCGACATCGCCAACGCCTGCCTCGGCTTCGTCAACGGCATGACCCTCGCCGCCCAGCTGATCGACGCCGGCCAGATCGACTACGCCGTCATCATCGACGGCGAGGACGCCGACGACGTCCAGGTCAACACGATCGACCGTCTGCTCACCAAGGGCTACGGCCGCGACGACTTCATGAGCGAGTTCGCCAGCCTCACCCTCGGCTCGGGGGCCGCCGCCGCCGTCATCGGCCGCGCCGACCTGCACCCCGAGGGCCACCGCATCGTCGGCGGCGTCACCCGCGCCGCCACCGAGAACTACGACCTGTGCGTCGGCAGCGTCGACGGCATGTTCACCGACGCCAAGGCCCTGCTCAAGCGCGGCATGGAACTCGTCGTCTCGGCCTGGAAAGAGGCCAAGCGCGACTGGAACTGGCAGCGCATGGACCGCTACATCATGCATCAGGTCAGCGACGTGCACACCGGCGCCTTCGTCAAGGCCGCCGGCATCGACAAGAAGCTCGTCCCGCTCACCTACCCGACCCTCGGCAACGTCGGCCCGGCGTCGATCCCGATCACCCTGGTCGAAGAGAGCAAGACCCTCAGCAAGGGCGACCGCGTGCTGCTGATGGGCGTCGGCTCGGGCATCAACACCGCGATGATGGAACTCGCCTGGTGAGTCGGCTCCCGCGGTCCGCCTCCGCCACGGCGCCGGCGTCACGTCCCCCCGCGGGTCTCGACGGGCTCGACCCGTCGTGGTCGCGTCTCGTCGACGTGCCGTACGGGCTCGGCGCACACCGCGCCTCCCGCACGTGGCACGTCCTCGACAACGCCGAGGCGCTGGCCGCCGCCGGTGCCGAACCGGTCGGCACCATCCTCTGCGTCCACGGCAACCCCACCTGGTCCTACCTGTGGCGCCGCCTCGTCGCCCGCACGGTCGAGACGGCCTCCGCCGGCGGACCCGCCTGGCGGGTCGTCGCCGTCGACCAGCTCGACATGGGCTTCTCCGAGCGCACGGGCTCGCCGCAGACGCTGGCCCGCCGCGTCTCCGACCTGGGCGACCTGACGGACGCCCTCGAGGTCACCGGGCCCGTCGTCACCCTCGGCCACGACTGGGGCGGCGTCGTCTCGACGGGCTGGGCGGTCGACCACCCCGACCAGCTCGCCGGGCTCATGCTGCTCAACACCGCGATCCACCAGCCCGAGGGCGAGAAGATCCCCGCACCCCTGCGCCTCACCCTGGCCCGTGGCGTGCTGGGCCGGGCGACCGTCGGCACGACGGGCTTCCTCGACGTGACCCTCGGTCTCGCCCACCCGCCGCTCTCGGCCGAGGTGAAGGCCGGCTTCCGGGCTCCGTACCGCCAGGCCGACCGCCGCGGCGGCATCGGCGGCTTCGTGGCCGACATCCCGGTCGACGCCGAGCACGTCAGCAGCCCCGAGCTCGACCGCATCGCCGAGGGTCTGCGCGACCTCACCGTGCCGGCCCTGATGCTCTGGGGCCCGCGCGACCCGATCTTCTCCGACCGGTACCTCGACGACCTGGTCGACCGCCTGCCGCACGCCGACGTGCACCGCTTCGAGGGTGCGGGCCACCTCGTCGCCGAGGACGTCGACTACGCCGGGGCCGTGCTCACCTGGCTGGGCGATCGACTGCCCGACGGCGCGGCCGCGGTCGCCGCCCCGGCCGGAGCCGCCGCAGCCGAAGACGCAAGAGCCGAGGAGGCGCGGGTCGCCTCCCCGCAGGACCGCCCGCTCTGGTGGTACCTCGACTCCCTGGCCGACAGCCCGGCCACCGCGCTCGTCGAGATGGCCCCCGCGGGTGCCGACGGCCCCCGCTCGGTCAGCTGGAGCCTGCTCGCCCGTCGCGTCCACGAGATCGCCCTCGGTCTGCGCCGGCACGGTGTGCGCCCCGGCGACCGCGTCTCGCTGCTCGTGCAGCCCGGCGCCGACCTGACCGCCGTGCTCTACGCCTGCGTCCGCCTCGGTGCCGTCGTGGTCGTGGCCGACGCCGGTCTCGGCGTGCGCGGCCTGACCCGCGCCGTCCGGGGTGCCTGGCCCGACCACGTCATCGGCCAGCTCCCGGGGCTCACGGCCGCGACCGCCCTCGGCTGGCCGGGCCGCAAGATCTCGACGACGACGTTGTCGCCGGTCGCCGCCCGGGCACTCGGCGTCGAGGCGTCGCTGCCCGAGATCGCCGCCCTCGGCCGACGCGCGCGCAGCGCCCTCGCCGAGCTGCCCGCCGCCCCCACGGCCGACGCCGAGGCCGCGATCCTGTTCACCTCGGGCTCGACCGGCCCCGCGAAGGGCGTCGTCTACCGGCACGGCCAGCTGACCGCCCTGCGCGACGCCCTGGCCGCGCAGTACGGCGTCGGTCCGGGCACCGGCCTGGTGGCCGGCTTCGCCCCGTTCGCCCTGCTCGGCCCCGCCCTCGGGGCGACGAGCGTCACCCCCGACATGGACGTCACGAAGCCGCGCACCCTGACCGCCCGGGCGGTCGCGGCGGCC
The DNA here is from genome assembly GCF_056680555.1 of Frigoribacterium sp. AP1. Taxonomy (NCBI): domain Bacteria; kingdom Bacillati; phylum Actinomycetota; class Actinomycetes; order Micrococcales; family Microbacteriaceae; genus Frigoribacterium; species Frigoribacterium sp. AP1. The sequence goes on along the minus strand of NZ_CM155288.1, from coordinate 2,017,522 downwards.
ACGGGGGCCGTGGACGCCACAGTGGTGTTCCTCTCCCCCGCCGCGCTCACCAACGTCGTCGCGACGTCGGACGAGCTCGACGCCGCCGACCACCGCGCCCTGGCCGGCGTCGAGACGTTCCTGTCGGCGGGTGCGCCCGTCTCCGAGACGTTGCTGGCCGCGGCCGGCGACCTGATGCCGAACGCGACGCCCCACACGCCCTACGGCATGACCGAGGGCCTGCTGATGACCGACGTCACGCTCGAGGGCGTGCGCTCCGCGGCGGCCGACCGTGAGGCCGCCGTCGCCGCGGGCGCGCCCGACGCGGGTGGTGTCTGCGTCGGGCTGCCCGGCGCGACCACGACGGTGCGGATCGCTCCGCTCGACGACGCAGGCCGCGCCTCCTCGGCGTTCACCGACGACGCCGGCGTGACCGGCGAGATCGTCGTCTCGGCACCGCACGTCGAGGACCACTACGACCGTCTCTGGCTGACGCACCGCATCAGCCGCCTGGGCTCGACGGCCGAGACCCGGTGGCACCGCACCGGTGACGTCGGGCACCTCGACGCGCAGGGTCGACTCTGGGTCGAGGGCCGCCTGCCCCACGTGATCACGACGGCCACCGGCGTGCTGACGCCGGTGGCGTCCGAACAGGCCGTGGAGGCGCGGGCCGGCATCGCCCGCGCCGCCGTGGTCGGCGTCGGCCCGGCCGGCACGCAGCAGGTCGTCGTCGTGGCCGAGACCGTCCCCCCGGCTCGTCGCCCGGGGCTGGCGTCCGCGGCCCTGGCGGCCTCGGTCCGGTCGGCCGTCGGCTCGGCGTCGGGTCGGCCCGTGGCCGCGGTGCTCGTCGTGCCACAGCTGCCGACCGACGTGCGACACAACAGCAAGATCGACCGCACGGGCCTCGGCGCGTGGGCGACGTCGGTGCTCTCGGGCGGTCGGATGCGCCGCCCGTGAGGGTGCTGGTCACCGGGGCGAGCGGCCTGCTCGGCGGAGCCGTCGCCCGGGCCGTCGCCGACGCCGGGCACGAGGTCACCACCTTCCAGCGCCGGGCCTCGGGCGTGCCCGGTGCCCGCGACGTGCTCGGATCGATGACGAACCCGCGGGCCGTCGCCGCCGCCGTCCGCGACCAGGACGCGGTCGTCCACCTCGCGGCGAAGGTGTCGCTCGCGGGTGACGCCGCCGAGTTCGAGGCCGTCAACGTCGGGGGCACGCGCTCCCTCGTCGAGGCGATGCGCGCCTCCTCGGTGTCGCGGCTGGTCTTCGTCTCGTCGCCGTCCGTGGCGCACGCCGGATCGTCGATCGTCGGCGACGACGCGCTGCCCGCCTCGCCCGGCCATGCCCGCGGCGACTACGCCCGCACCAAGGCCGCGGCCGAGCGCGTCGCCCTCGGGGCGGCGGACGCCGACTTGCGTGTCGTGGCCGTCCGTCCGCACCTCGTCTGGGGCCCGGGCGACACCCAGCTCGTCGAGCGCATCGTCGACCGGGCCCGCTCCGGGCGCCTGCCGCTGCTCGACCACGGCGCCGCCCTGATCGACTCCGCCTACGTGGACAACGCGGCGTCCGGCATCGCCGCGGCCCTCGAGCGCGTGGACGAGGTCAGCGGCGAGTCGTACGTGATCACCAACGGCGAGCCCCGCACCGTCGCCGACCTGATGGCCGGGATCTGCGCGGCCGCCGGGGTGCCCGCCCCTCGCCTACGGGTGCCGGCCGGGGTCGCGCGTGCGGCGGGCTCACTCGTCGAGCGCGTCTGGGCCGTGCGACCGGGCACCGACGAACCACCCATGACGAGGTTCCTCGCCGAGCAGCTGTCCACCGCACACTGGTTCGACCAGCGGCGCACGCAGCACGACCTCCGGTGGACGCCCGCGGTGAGCGTCGACGAGGGCCTGCGCCGGCTCGCCGCCTGGTACGCCGCCGGCCAGCCCGCCGTCTGAGGCCGGCCCCGCCAGCCCCGCCCTCTCCGTCGAGGTGTCACGACGTGCCGCTCACCTTCGAACGCGAGCGGCACGTCGTGACATCTCGGCGAGTCCGTGCCCGGACCGGGACCCGGGGCCGGGCTGCGTCCCCCGTTCTCTGTGCGAGGCCACACGTCCCGCCACGCGGACCCGGCCTACCGTCACCCGGGTGACGGCAGCGGCCGGCACGGCCGACGGAGGCCGGGCACGGCCCGGCGAGCAGCCGGCACCCCGAATCGACGGAAGGACCACCATGAAGGCAGTCGTCTGGCACGGCATCGGCGACATCCGACTCGACGAGGTCGCCGACCCCACGATCGTCGACCCGACCGATGCGGTCGTCCGCATCACCCGCAGCGCGATCTGCGGCACCGACCTGCACTTCGTGCGCGGCACGATGGCGCCGATGGCCGAGGGCACGATCCTCGGTCACGAAGCGGTGGGCGTCGTGACCGCGGTCGGCGACGACGTCCGCGGCTTCAGCGCCGGTGACCGGGTCGTCATCAACTCGACGGTGTCGTGTGGCACGTGCCGCTACTGCCGCCAGGGCCAGACCGCTCAATGCGACGTGGCGAACCCCAACGGCCCCGACGCCGGCACCTGCTTCTTCGGCGGTCCGGCCTCGACCGGCCCGGTGAACGGCCTGCAGGCCGAACAGGTGCGCGTGCCCTTCGCGCAGAACACGATGCACCGTCTGCCCGACACGGTCAGCGACGAGCAGGCGATCCTGCTGAGCGACATCTTCCCCACCGGCTGGTTCGGTGCCCAACTCGCCGGGGTCACCCGCGGCGACGTGGTGGCCGTGTTCGGTGCCGGCGTGGTCGGCCAGTTCGCGATCGCCTCGGCCTTCAAGCAGGGTGCGAGCCGCGTGATCGTCGTCGACCGCGAGGAGACCCGCCTCGCGCAGGCCCTCGCCCAGAACGCCGAGATCGTGAACTTCGACGAGGAGGACCCGGTCGAGACCATCAAGCGCCTCACCGGAGGCGCCGGTGTGGACGCCGTCATCGACGCGGTCGGCGTCGACGCCCAGCACGCGAGCCACGGCCCGGCCGCCCCCGACGCCGACACGGCCGCCGAGTTCGCCGCCGAGGTCGAGCAGGTCGCACCCGACGCGAACCCTCAGGGCGACCAGTGGGTTCCCGGCAACGCGCCGACCCAGGCCCTGCGCTGGGCCGTCGAGGTCGTCGCCAAGTACGGCCGCATCGGCGTCATCGGCGTCTACTCACCGACCGTCACGTCGTTCCCGTTCGGCGAGGCGATGCTCAAGAACCTCACCATCCGGATGGGCAACTGCGACCACCACTCGGTGACCCCGCCGCTGATCGACCTCGTCGCCTCGGGCCAGTTCGACCCGACGGCGTTCATCACCGAGCACGAGGGCATCGGTTCGGCCATCGAGGCCTACGAGGCCTTCGACCGCCGCGAGCCCGGCTGGACCAAGGTCGAGGTCGTCGCCGGCTGACTTGCCGACCCGGCCCGGTCCCGGCTCGGCCCACGAGATGACACGACATGCCGCTCACGTTCGAACGTGAGCGGCATGTCGTGTCAGGTGGGCGGTCAGATGACGGCGGCGCTCCAGGCGTCAGGGTTGCCGAAGCGGTGCGCCGTGATGGCGACGGCCTGCTCGCGCAGGAACGGCAGCAACTCGAGGCGCCCGGTCGGCGTGACGGCAGCCGCGAAGACGGCCACCGACGGGTCGCCGCCCAGGGCGTCCGCCAGAGCCGAGGAGGCGCCGGTCACGTCACCCGCGTCCGTCACCAACCGCACGCGCTCGGTCGTCAGGCGACCCGCACGCACCCGGGCGTGCCACGCCGCGTCGTCCTCGTGGACGACGTGGGAGGCCGCGAGGCCGAGCGCCCGGACGAGGGCGTCGGGCAGCTCGACCGACGACGACACCGTGAGCGGCGCACCCGAGCGCAGGCCGGCTAGGAGCACTCGGACCAGGTCGGCCGGGGCCGCCCCGTCGGCGGCGCGGATCGTGACGGGCAACGGGCGGTAGCGCAGCAGGTCGCGCTCGAGGCCGAGGTCGCTGACGTCGCGGGCCACGCCGAACTCGGTGGTCCAGAAGTGCTCGTCGCTCGCGGCGGCGGCCCGCAGGTCGTCGGGAGCCGACGCACCCGACGCCCCGAGCAGCGGCGACGCGGCCTCGAGGGCGGCCAGGGCCTCGCGACCCGGGCGCGCCTCCTGCGGTTCGGTCAGCGTCGTCGGCTGCCACGAGCCGAGGTGCACGAGGTAGTTCGGCCCACCGGCCTTGGCACCGGCACCGACCGAGGACTTCTTCCAGCCGCCGAACGGCTGGCGCCGCACGATCGCCCCGGTGATGCCGCGGTTGACGTAGAGGTTGCCCGCCTCGACGCGGTCGAGCCAGGTCGATAGTTCGGCGGGGTTGAGGGTGTGCAAGCCGGCGGTCAGGCCGTAGTCGGTCGCGTTCTGCAACTCGATCGCCTCGTCGAGGGTCTTCGCGGTCATGATGCCGAGCACCGGGCCGAAGTACTCGGTGAGGTGGAACTCGCTGCCCGCGGCGACGCCGGCGCGCACGCCGGGCGACCAGAGGCGTCCGGTGTCGTCGAGCTGCTTCGGCTCGACCAGCCAGGTCTCGCCCGCGCCGAGCGTGGTGAGCGCCCGTTCGAGCTTGCCGTGCGCCGGCTCGACGATCGGGCCCATCTGCGTCGTGGGGTCGGAGGGCAGTCCGACGCGCATCGTCGACGCGGCGTCGACGAGCTGGCGACGGAAGCGCTCCGAGGTGGCGACCGAGCCGACCAGGATCACCAGGCTCGCCGCCGAGCACTTCTGGCCCGCGTGACCGAACGCCGACTTGATGACGTCGGACGCTGCCAGGTCGAGGTCGGCACTCGGGGTGACGATGATGGCGTTCTTGCCGCTGGTCTCGGCGAGCAGGGGCAGGTCGGTGCGCCAGCTGGTGAACAGCGCGGCCGTCTCGAAGGCGCCGGTGAGGATGACGCGGTCGACCGACGGGTGCGACACCAGGTGACGACCGAGCTCGCCCTCGTCGACGTCGACCAGCTTGAGCACCTCGCGGGGCACGCCGGCGTCCCAGAGGGCCTGCACCATCACGGCCCCGCTGCGCTTGGCCTGACCGGCCGGCTTGATCACGACGCTGCTGCCCGCGGCGAGCGCCGCGAGGGTCGAGCCGGCCGGGATCGCCAGCGGGAAGTTCCAGGGCGGCGTGACGAGGGTGAGTCGCTCGGGGACGAACGTCGCGCCGTCGACCCGGTCGAGTTCTTCGGCGAGGTGGGCGTACCAGTTCGCGAAGTCGATCGCCTCGCTGACCTCGACGTCGCCCTCGGCGACGGTCTTGCCGGTCTCGCTCGCCGCGACCTCCATCAGGTCGGCTCGGCGGGCCGACAGCGTCGCCGCGGCCTCGCGCAGGATCGCGGCCCGACCCGCGCCTCCCCGGGCGGCCCAGTCGGCGGACCCCGCGACCGCGTCGGCGACCATCGCGTCGAGCGTGGCCCCGTCGGTCACCCGGGCGGACTCGATCAGCTCGACGCCCAGGCGCGAGTCGGCGGAGCGCGCGGCGATCTCGCGACCCCAGACACGGTTGTCGGCCAGGGCGGGGTCGGTGTCGGGCTCGTTGTCGAAGCCGCTGCCGGCCTCTCGGGGCTGGAGCGCCTGGGCCGCGTCGAGGCGGCTCTGCACGCGGTGCGGTGCCGGGGTGTCACCGTCGACCTCGGCGAGCGAGGCGAGGAACCGGCCCTTCTCGCGCTCGAACATGGCCTCGTTCGAGGCGAGTTCGAAGACGGCGGACATGAAGTTCTCGCTCGACGCGTTCTCTTCGAGGCGGCGGATCAGGTAGCTGATGGCGACGTCGAACTCGCGGGGGTGCACGACGGGCGTGTAGAGCAGGAGTCCGCCGACGTCGGCCTTGACCAGTTCGGCCTGCCCCTCGGCCATGCCGAGCAGCATCTCGAACTCGACCCGGTCGCTCACGCCACGGGCCTCGGCCAGCAGGTGGGCGAAGGCGATGTCGAACAGGTTGTGGCCGGCGACGCCCACCCGCACGGCGCGGGTGCGCTCGGGCGTGAAGGCCCAGGTGAGCACGCGCTTGTAGTTCGTGTCGCTGTCCTGCTTGGTGCCGTAGGTCGCGAGCGGCCACTCGTGCACGGTGGCGTCGACGGTCTCCATCGCGAGGTTCGCACCCTTGACGATGCGCACCTTGATCGCGGCCCCGCCGGCGTCGACCCGCTCGGTCGCCCAGGTGGTGAGGTGCTGCAGGGCGCCCAGGGCGTCGGGCAGGTAGGTCTGCAGGACGATGCCGGCCTCGAGGCCCTTCAGCTGCGGCTGGTCGAGGAGGCGCGTGAACACCGCGATCGTCAGGTCGAGGTCGCGGTACTCCTCCATGTCGAGGTTGATGAACTTCGGCTTGGGCGACCGGGCGGCCAGCTCGTACAGCGGGGTGAGCTTCTCGACGACGCGCTCGACGGTCTCGTCGAAGGCCCACATCGAGAGCTGGCTGACGATGGACGACACCTTGATGGACACGTAGTCGACGTCGTCGCGGGCGAGCAGCGCCCGGGTGCCGGCGAGGCGGTGCTCGGCCTCGGCGTCGCCCAGGACGGCCTCGCCGAGCAGGTTGAGGTTCAGCCGCGTCCTGTCTTTCTTGATGTTCGCGATGGCCGCACCGAGCTTGGCGGGGCGGGCGTCGGCGATGAGGTGGCCGACCATGCCGCGCAGGACGCGACGGGCGATCGGCACGACCACGCCCGGCAGCACGGGCGCCATGACGCCGCCGAGGCGCACGGCGGAGCGCATGTGCCACGGCAGGAAGGCCGGTGCCTGCTTCGCCAGGGTCGAGAGGTTGCGGGCGGCGACGCCGAGGTCTTCGGGACGGACGACCCGGTCGACGAAGCCGATCGTGAAGGCGAGGCCGGACTCGTCCTTCAGGACCTGGGCCAGCAGATGGGCCGAGCCGGTGCTCGGGGCGCCGGACGCCTCGTGCGCCCAGCGGCGGGCGAGGGCGACGGCGTCGTCGCCGATGCCGACGGGCAGGAGCTGTTCAGCGGTGGACGGCCCCGCCGTCTCGTCGATGGTGGTCATGGGATGAATGTAGGGCGGAACTTGCCACCTGGCAAGGTTTGACACGAGACCGTAACGTGCGCCGCGCCTCCTTCTCCACAGGGGGACGATCGGCACTGGCGGCGGGGGCCGGAGAGCGCTACCTTGGGCGCGTTCAGGCGGTGCACAGCGGCCGCCAAGACCGACCCGTCTGCGGATGGACGGGCCCCACGCACCGGGAGCACCCATGGCGATGATCGAGGCCCGCGGCCTCACGAAGACCTACCGGTCCAAGTCCGGACCGGTCCACGCCCTGACCGGGCTCGACCTGATCGTGCCCGAGGGCACCGTCAAGGCGCTTCTCGGGCCGAACGGCGCGGGCAAGACCACGGGCGTCAAGATGCTCACCACACTCGAACGGCCGGACTCCGGCACGGCCACGATCGCCGGGCTCGACGTCGTCGCCGACGCCCAGGCCGTACGCCGCTCGATCGGCGTCTCGGGGCAGTACGCCGCGGTCGACGAGAACCTCACCGGCTTCGAGAACCTCGACATGATCGGGCGGCTGTACCACCTGGGCAGCCGCGTCAGTCGGGACCGCGCCCGCGAGCTGATCGACGTCTTCGACCTGGCCGCCGCGGGCGACCGCCCGGTCAAGGGCTTCTCGGGTGGCATGCGACGACGCATCGACCTCGCCGGGGCGCTCGTGACGAACCCCCGCGTGCTGTTCCTCGACGAGCCGACGACGGGCCTCGACCCGCGCAGCCGCCTCGCGCTGTGGGACATCATCACCGGACTCGTCGACGGGGGCACGACGGTGCTGCTGACCACCCAGTACCTCGAGGAGGCCGACCGGTTGGCCGACGACATCTCGGTCATCGACGGCGGGGCCGTCATCGCCGAGGGCACGGCCGACCAGCTCAAGGCCCAGGTCGGCGGGCACCGGCTCGTCGTCGCCCTCGTCGACGAGGCGCGGGCCGACCAGGCGGTCGAGGTGCTCCGGCGCCACGGCGACTCCGAACCGGCCGTCGGGGCGGACGGCCGTCAACTCGAGGTCGCGGTCACCGACGGCCCGACCGCCCTGCAACGGACGCTCGCCGACCTCGGTGCGGCCGGCATCGAGCTGCACGACGCCGGCATGCGACGCCCCACCCTCGACGACGTCTTCCTGCAGCTCACCGGCCACCGCGCGGCAGACGACGACGCGGCAGACGACCACGACTCCCCCGACGACGACCCGACCGGCGGTCGGGGTCGCGGTCGGCGCGGTGCGAAGAAGAGAGAGGCACGGGCATGACCACCACCGGAACCACCTCCGCCCTCGCGCAGACGCTCGTCCCGTCGACCGACACGGGCGTCGGCACGTGGGCCTCGGACGGCTGGACCGTCACCAAGCGCAACCTGATCAAGGTCAAGCGCTCCCCCGACATGCTCATCTTCGCCGTGTTGCAGCCGATCATGTTCGTCCTGCTCTTCAGCCAGGTCTACGGCGGCGCCATCGCCGTCCAGGGCACCGACTACACGCAGTTCCTGATGGCGGGCATCTTCGCGCAGACCGTGGTCTTCGGCTCGACCTTCTCGGGTGCCGCGATGGCCCAAGACCTGAAGGAGGGCATCATCGACCGGTTCCGCACCCTGCCGATGAGCCCGTCGGCCGTGCTGATCGGTCGCACGAACAGCGACCTCGCGCTCAACACGATCTCGATGGTCATCATGATGCTCACCGGCCTCGCGGTCGGCTGGCGGGTGAACGCGTCACCGGCCTCGTTCGTCGGCGGAGTCGCCCTGCTGCTGTTGTTCAGCTACTCGTTCAGCTGGGTGATGGCCCTGCTCGGCATGAGCGTCAAGACGCCCGAGACGATCAACAACGCGTCCTTCATGATCCTGTTCCCTTTGACGTTCGTCTCGAACGCGTTCGTGCCGAGCGACACCCTGCCGACCGTGCTGCGGGTCTTCGCCGAGTGGAACCCGGTGTCGTCGCTCGTCCAGGCGGCCCGCACCTCGTTCGGCAACCTGGGCGCCACCCCGGTGCCCGACATCTGGACGATGCAGCACCCCTACGCCACCGTCCTGCTCGGCATCGCCGTGATGCTCGTGGTCTTCGTACCGCTGTGCATCCGCAAGTTCCAGCGCATCAGCGCGAAGTAGCCGGCGTCGGCCGTCGGCCGTCGCGCGTCCGCCGAGGAGGCGCGGGTCAGCCCGCGCGCCCGGCCGCCTCGCGCACGGCGGCGTCGAGTTCGCTCGTCGGCACCGTGAGGACGCTCCCGATCACGAGGCGCATCAGGGCGGGGACGTCCACGGCGTCGCGCTCGTACAACCACTGCAGCTGCAGCCCGTCCTGGACGGCGAGCACGACGCGGGCGGCCGACTCGGCCGTGTAGCCGTCGCGCAACCACCCGCGGGCTTGGGCGAGCCCGAGGTAGGCCGACGTCGACGAGACGATGCGCTCGTAGTAGTCGGCGTAGTAGTGGTGCGCCGGGTGGTCGGGTGAGGTGGCCTCGGCCGACGCCGTGATGAACAGCGAGATGACGACGGGCACGTCGACGTTGTACTCGGCGAGCGCGACGAGCTCGTCGACCCTCATGCCCCCGTCGTCGTCGAAGTGGCGTCGCAGTCGTTCGTCGCGCCGACGCAGCACGGCCATCAGCAGCTCGTCCTTCGTCGGGAAGTAGTGCATGAGCGACTGGTGCGAGACGCCGCACCGACGCGCGATCTCGCGCAGGGTGGCGCCGTGGAACCCGACCTTGCCGAACACCGGCAGGGCGGCGTCGAGGATGGCCTCGCGTTTGGCGATGCCCTTGCGGTACCGACCGGGTTCGCGCACCACGCCGACCGGCGGGACGTCGGTGACGTCGGCGCGGGTCGTGTCGGGCTCGGAGGCGGGGGCGTCCATCGGGGCCAGCCTAGGTCGTCGCCCACGCGGATGACGACGCCTCGGGACGAGGCGTCCGCACACGGTGCGTCGGCATAGAGTTCAGCGGTGCCGTGGTCGCTGCTGAGAACGCCTGCCTTCCGGGCCCTCTGGGTCGGGCGCCTGTTCTCGTGGGTGGGCAGCGGCTTCGCGCCCCTGGCCATCGTCTTCGCGGCCATCGACCTGGGGGCCGACGCGGTCGACCTCGGGCTCGTGGTCGTCGCCCGCTCGGTGCCCAACATCGCCCTCGTGCTGGTCGGCGGGGCCCTCGCGGACCGCTTCTCGAAGCGCACCGTCGCGATCGCCTCGTCGTGGCTGTCGGCGGCGTCGCTCGTCGTGGCGGCCGCCCTCATGCTGACGCAGACCGAGACGTTGCCCACCCTCGCGGCAGTCGGCGCGGTGAACGGTGCAGCGGCCGCCTTCTTCGGCCCCGCGACGAGCGCCCTGCTGCGCGAGACCGTGCCCGACGAACGCCTCCGGGACGCGACGGTGCTCAGCCGCGTCGGCATGAACGTCGGATTGGTGATCGGGACGGCGGTGGGCGGCGCCGTGGTCGCGACCGCCGGGTCGGGCGCGGCCCTGGCCGTCGGGGCGGTCGTCTTCGTGGCCGCGGCGGTCGTCTTCGTGGGGCTGCCTCGGGACGGTGCCCGCGCCTCCGGGGGGACGTCGGTGCTCGAGGACCTCGGCAGCGGTCTCGGCTTCGTCTGGCGCACGCGCTGGCTGGTCGCCACCGCGGCATTGGCCTTCACGTTCCAGTTCGCCTTCGCCGGCGGGGTGCAGGTGGTGGGCCCACTCGTGGCCGACCAGTCGTTCGGTCGCCTGCTCTGGGGGTTCGCGGGGGCCCTGCAGACCCTCGGCCTGATCGTCGGGGCGTACTGGGCCGGTGCGCTACGCGGACGGCTCCGCCTCTGGGCGGCCTGCCTCGGAGCGGCGGCGCTCGCCCTGCCGCTCGTGTTGCTGTCGTTCGCCTACGGCACCGACCCGGTCGTGTTCGACCCGTTGCACTGGTTCTTCTGGATCAGCCTCGGCCTCTTCGCCGCCAGCGTCGGGCTCGAGGTCTTCACGGTGCCGCTCGACGTGGTCGTGCAGCGTCAGGTGCCGGGGGCCTACCTGGGTCGCGTCTTCTCGTGCCTGACGCTGGCCTCGTTGGCCGGCGTGCCCGTCGGCGAGGTCCTCGTCGGACCGCTCACCGAACTCGTCGGCACCCCGGCGACGCTCGCCGCCCTGGCCGGCCTCGTGGTCGCCGTCGCGGTGGCCGTGGCGCTCAGCTCACGGGTGCGACGGGTCGACGCCGGCCAGGAGGCGCGGGTCAGCTGAAGTCGCCGCGCTCGATCGCCTCGGCGTACTTGCGGACGTCCGGGCCCGGCTCGTAGTCGATGAAGCGGTCCTTGACGGCGTCGTTGATCGCCTTGAAGGACTCCTCCCACGACTCGCCCGAGTGGGCGGCGGCGGCGTCGCGGACGGCGTCGCGCAGCACGTTGTCGGCGTCGGTCAGGATCTTGTCGCGGGCTTCGTCGTTCCAGCGCACGTCGTTCAGGTCGGCCATGGTGTTCTCCTCGTGGGTGTGGGGCGGTGGTGGGTGGGGTGCTGCTGCTACTTCTTCTTCGGACTCAACGACGAGCCCTTGTGGGCGGCTTTCGCCCCGCTCTTGTCGCTCTCGACGACGAAGTACGGCTCGTCGTCCGAGGCCTTGAACTTCTGCCCGTCGAGCTGGAACTCCTTGACGCGCTTCTCCACGACCGTGCCGTGGGTCTCGCCCTGGGGGGTGTTCCAGGTGACGTGGTCTCCCTTGCTGAACGACATCGCGCCTCCTTGGTGTGTCGGTCCGTCCGTCGGCGTCCGGTGCCGCGCGGTGGTGGCGTGGACGGTACCCCGCTCGCGCCGACCCGCCACCCAGCGTCGCGGGGTACAGGGTGGGGCGATCTCCGGTCGGGCGGCGGCCCGGACCGCTCAGACCGAGTAGCCGCCGTCGGCCTTGAGCAGCTGGCCCGAGATCCAGCGCCCCTCGGGCGACAGCAGGAAGCGCACGACCCGTCCGATGTCGGCGGGCGTCCCGAGACGACCGGTCGGCTGACGCTCGGTGCCGCTGGCACGGATCGCGTCGTCCATCCACCCCGTGTCGATCGGGCCGGGGTTCAGCACGTTCGACGAGACGCCCAGGTGCCCGAGCTCGCGCGCCGCCGCGACGACGAGACGGTCGAGGGCGCCCTTGCTCGACCCGTAGGGCAGGTTGTGAACGACGTGGTCGCTGGTGAGGGCGACGATGCGCGCCCCGTCGTCGAGCCGGTCGACCGGCGGCAGCTGCTCGGCGAACGCCTTGATCGCGAGCCACGCCGCCCGCACGTTGACGGCGTAGTGCGCGTCCCAGCTCTCGAGCGTCGTGTCGAGGATGGACGAGTCGACGCTGTGCGAGTGCGACAGCACGAGTGCCGTCACCGGACCCAGGTCGTCGTTCACCGTCCCGAGGAGGCGCGCGGGAGTCCCCGGGTCCGCCAGATCCGCCGGGTACACGGCCACGCGCGCACCCGCGGCCTCGAGCTCGCCGACGAGCGAGCCCACGTCGACGGCCTTGAGACCCCAGGGCATGGCGGCGTCGTAACCGTCCCAGGTGGTCAGGGCGAGGTCCCACCCGTCGGCGGCGAGCTCGCGGGCGATGCCGTTCGCGATCGAGTTCGTGCGGCCGGCACCGGTGAGCAGACAGATCTTCTTCGACATGCGGGTCTCCTTCGACGTCCGCTCAGCTTGCCAGACCGGTCGGCGCCGGAGGGGTCGGCGCGAGAGGGGTCAGCGCCCTCGGCGGGGTCGGCTGCGGCCCGTGCCTCGCTGCGGCCCACGGCCTGTCGGCGGGGTGCGCTTCGGCTTCGCTCCGCGCGGGTCGGGAGCCGACCCCTTGCGGGCCGTGGCGGTCTGCTCGGGTTCGTCGCGCCTCCTCGATCGCGAGCTGCGGGCCGTGCGGCCCCGCACGACGCCGATGAAGTCGTCGAGGTCGTCGGTGAGCTCGCCCTCGGGCCAGACCAGCGCGATCGTGGTCGGCGGCAGGTCGGCGACGTAGCGGTAGGTCACCTCTCTGCGCGCGTGCAGCCGGGCGAGGGACTGCGGCATGACGGCGACGCCGGCCCCGGTCGCGACGACGGCCACGGCGTCGGCGGTCGAGAGGGACGGATCGAGGTCGTGCCGGTGGTCGCCGGCGAACGCGGCGGCCTCGACCTCGTCCTCGACGCCGGCCGCGGCGACGGCGTGGTCCTTCGGCACGACGACGACGGCCCGCTCGTCGTAGAGGCGGATGACCGACAATCCCTCGACCTCGATCGGCAGGCGGGCCAGGACCATGTCGACCCGCTCGTCGCCCCGGGCGTCGTCGAGGGCGGGCACCGCGTCCGCGTCGGCGAGCGGCACGAAGGCCAGGGGGGTCTCGGGGCGGCGTTCCTCCCAGAGCCTCGACCACTTCGACAGGGTCACGCCGGGCACGACCCCGATGCGGAACGGGGCGCGGGTCGGCTCGGTCGTCATGGGTCGAGGGTATCGGCCCGGTACCCTGGGCAGATGACCTCCGACGCGCCGTCCGGCAAGCAGCCGCAGACCCTCAAGCCCTTCACGGCCGCCAAGAAGCTCGGGGTGTACCTGCCGGCCACGCCCGCCGAGTTCCAGGCCGCCCCCGTCACGCGCGAGGCCTTCGCCGAGCTCAGCACGAACCCGCCCGAGTGGCTGTCCGAGCTGCGCCGCACCGGCCCCCACCCGCGGCCCGTCGTCGCCCAGAAGCTCGGCATCTCGACCTCGGGCCTCGCCCGGGCCGGCGTCGACGACGTCATGACCACCGACGAGATCCACGCCCTGCTCGACGAGATGCCCGACTGGCTGCGCACCGAACGCGGCATCCACGCCGACGTGCGCGAAGAAGAGCTGCGCGTGAAAGAGCGCAACGCCGGCCGCGAGGTCCTCCGCAAAGAGCGCGAGGCGAAAGAAGCCGCCGAAGGGCACTGACCCCCGCCCTGCGCTACCGTCGGCGACATGTCCTTCAACGACGACGCGCGCCTCGACGGCAGCAAGGTCAAGCGACGCGGTCGTGGTCGCACGGTGGGTGTCGCCGGCGGCGGCATCGGCATCGTCGGCCTGATCGCCGTCTTCCTCATCAGCCAGGCCACCGGCGTCGACGTGGCGGGGCTGCTCGGCGGCGGCATGGCCGGCGGGGGCGCCCAGCCGGTCAGCGAGGGCGACCTGTCGTCCGAGTGCACCACCGGCGCGCAGGCCAACGACAGCGTCGACTGCCGCATGGTCGGTGCGGCCGACTCGCTCGACGCGTACTGGGCCGCCGAGGCCCCGACCCTCGGAATAACCGACTACCGCACCCCGGACTTCTTCCTCTTCAGCGGCTCGACCGACACCGGCTGCGGCGGGGCGACGAGTGCCACCGGCCCGTTCTACTGCCCGCCCGACGAAGCACTCTTCGTCGACACCGACTTCTTCGAGCAGCTCCGGTCGCAGTTCGGCGCCAGCGGCGGCCCCCTCGCCCAGATGTACGTCGTCGGCCACGAGTGGGGTCACCACGTCCAGCAGCTGACCGGCGCCTTCGACCGCGCCGACCGCAGCGGCACGGGGCCGGGCTCCGACACCATCCGGCTCGAGGTGCAGGCCGACTGCTACGCCGGCGCGTGGGTCGGCGCGGCCTCCACCGTGCAGGACGCCAACGGCACCACGTTCCTCGAGCCCGTGACGGACCAGCAGGTCGCCGACGCACTCGACGCGGCGGCCGCGGTGGGCGACGACCGCATCCAGTCCGCCAGCGGCGGCCAGGTCGATCCCGACACCTGGACGCACGGCTCGGCCGAGCAGCGCCAGAGGTGGTTCGAGACCGGCCGAAACCAGGGCGCGACGGCCTGCGACACGTTCTCGGTGCCGACCGACCAGCTCTGACGGCGAGGCCGACCCGCGCCTCCTGACCGGCGACGCCGCCACGACGTCACCGCCAGCCCGGCACGGCGCTTCCAGACAACTCGAAGTGAGCCCGCCGGACGACGACGGCGTGGAGGGCGCACACTTCACTCACCCTCGCGACGGCACAGGCGCCGCCGCGACGACAGCAGTGGAGGCACGTCATGGCACGACCGGGCAAGGCGATCGAGTTCGACGGGTACGGAGACGTCGACCAACTGCACTTCGTCGAGCAGCCGCTGCCGACACCGGCCGACGACGAGGTCGTCGTCGAGGTGATCTGCGCGGGCCTCAACCACATCGAGAACTTCATCCGGCGGGGAGACTTCGTCGACCGGCTGCCCCTCGACTTCCCGGCCCGCGAGGGCTCGTGCTTCGCGGGCATCGTGAAGAAGCGCGGCGCCGCGGTGCGCAACTTCTCGGTCGGTGCCGAGGTGATCGGCCACGCGGTCGGCGGTGGCGCGCACGCCACCTACATCGCCGTGCCGGCCAGCGCGGTGGTGCCGAAGCCGCAGCACGTCCCGTGGGAGGTCGCCGGCGGCCTCTACCTCGCGGGAGCCACCGCGTACGACACCGTCCGCAGCCTGCACCTCGGGCCGGACGACGTCGTCGTGATCACGGCCGCGGCGGGTGGCGTGGGCCACATCGAGTGCCAGCTCGCCCTGCAGCTCGGCGCGAAGGTGATCGGCACCTGCAGCCCGGGCAACCACGACTACCTGCGCTCGATCGGCGTCGTGCCCGTCGACTACGGCGAGGGCCTACGCGAGCGCATCGACAAGGCCGCGGGCACCGATCGCCACGTGACGGCGTTCATCGACAACTTCGGCGGGGACAACCCGGCGCTCAGTGCCGACCTCGGCGTGCTGCCGGCGCGGTTCAGCTCGAGCGAGGACCGCCTCGAGCGCGAGATCCGCTTCATCGGTGCCGAACGCGACGACACCGAGCCCGCGATGATCCTGTCGGCCCTGGCGAAGCTCATCGCCGAGAACAAGCTGCGCGTTCTCGTCTCGGGCTTCTACCCGTTCGACTACATCGCCCAGGCGTTCGAGGACCTCGCCGAGCAGCACTCACGCGGCAAGGTCGTCGTCGGCATGCAGCCGGTCGAGACCGGAGCACGGTCGCACTGGTACCTCTCGGGCAAGGCGCGGGCGGTCGCCGAGTCGCTCGGCTGAGCCTCCGCCGACAGAGCGCAGGAGGCGCGGGTCGGCAGACCACGCAGGCGTCAGCGGGGCAGCCGCAGCAACGCCCCCGGAGCCCTGACCGTCGCCGCGGCCACGTCCATGGCCCGCTCGAGGGCGGCCGACCAGTCGACGGAGCCGGGTTCGCGCCGCGCGGCGAGCAGCGAGGCGACGATCGACGCGAAGGTCGCGTCGCCCGCACCCATCGTGTCGACGACCTCGCCCTCGGCCGACGAGATGCCCCGCGTGAGGGCGGTGCCGTCCGTCCCGTCCGCCGACGGGGCCAGCACCAGGCTCGCCCCGGCCGAGCCGCGGGTCGCGAGCACTCCCCCGGTGCCCGACGCGAGGAGCGCCTCCTGCCAGTCGTCGAGGGAGCGCCCGGCGACGAGCTCGGCGTCGTCGTCGCCGATCTTGACGAGCAGGGTCGAGGCCGCGACCCGTTCGAAGCCGGCGGCGAAGTCGGCGATCTGGGCCGCCCCACCGGGCAGGAACCCCGGCCGCGGGTTCGGGTCGACCACCAGCCGCACGGGGTCGGTGCCGACCACCCGCAGCAACCGCTCGGTGAGGGCGGCGTCGTCGAACGGGTACGAGCTGACGGCGACCACGGGGGCGGCGTCGAGCACGGCGAGCTGCTCGGGCGAGAAGTCGAGACCGCGGGCGACGGCGGCGTCGGTGAAGACGTAGGTCGGCTCGCCGTCCACTCGCAGCGAGACCGCCCGGCCGGTGCCGAGGGAGTTGATCGTCGCGACGAGGTCGACGCCGTGCTCGGCGAGGAAGGCGCGGATCGACTCGCCGTCGGCGTCGTCGCCGATCGAGGCGAGCAGCGTCGTGGGGACGCCGAGGCGGCTGAGCCCCACGGCGACGTTGAGGCCGGCCCCGCCGACGTGGTCGGTCGAACCGTCGTCGGTGCGGAGTTCGTCGATGAGGGCGTCGCCGAGAACGGCGACCCGACCGTCGGTGGTGTCCATGGGGGTGCCTTTCGTCAGCGTGCCGGCAGCCACCCTATTCCGGCACGCGGCCGGGTCGCACTCCCCCGCTACGCTGGCCGACGTGACCGATTACGCACTGGCCGTCGACGTGGGCGGAACGAAGGTCGAGGCGGCGCTGGTCGCCTCCGACGGAACCCTGCTCGACGGCAGTCGCGACCGACGCCCCACCGGCGCCGCGTCGACGTCGGACGAACTCGCCGAGGCGGTCCGCGCGGTCGTCGCGCACGCCCTCGACGCCCTGCCCGACGGTGACGCCCTCGTCGGGGCGGGCATCGGCAGCGCCGGGCCGGTCGACCTCGTGCACGGCACCGTGTCACCGATCAATCTGCACGCCTGGCGGGGCTATCCGCTGCGCGAGCAGGTCGCGGCCCTCGCGGCCTCCACCCTGCCCGACGCCGCGCCCGTGACCCTGCGACTCGACGGCGTCAGTCTCGCCCTCGCCGAGCACTGGGTCGGTGCCACGCAGGGTGCCGACAACGCCCTGGCCATCACCGTCTCGACCGGCGTCGGCGGCGGCCTCATCGTCAACGGCCGCCTGCTCTCGGGCGGCACGGGCAACGCCGGCCACATCGGCCAGATCCAGATCGCCGACCGCCCCGCGGGCGAGAACGCCTGGTCGGCCACCCTCGAGGTCATCGCCTCGGGTCCGAACGTCGTCGCCTGGGCCCGCGAGCAGGGCTGGCAGGGCGAGCGCGGCGAAGACCTGGCGGCCGGCTACGTCGCGGGCGACGAGATCGCCGTCGCGGCCGTCCGCCGCTCGGCCAATGCCGTGGGCGAGGCGGTCTCGTCGGTCACCACGCTGCTCGACCTCGACGTCGTCGCGATCGGCGGCGGGTTCTCGCGCGTCAGCGACGACTACCTCGACCTGGTCCGGGCCACGGTCCAGGAGGCGCCGGTCAACGAGTACGCCCGTCGCGTCCGCGTCGTCCGCTCGGGTCTGAGCGACGAGAGCCCCCTCGTCGGGGCCGCCGCGCTCGTGTGGCGGGCCGAGCTGCTCGGCTGAGCCGCGCCTCCTGCGGTCGGTGACGCGCGCCTCCCGGCGTCGGTCGCTTCTCTGGGAACGGTCGTCGGCGGCCCGGCCTAGGCTGGGTTGCATCCCACAACGTCGTCGGAGTCCGTCGCGCCCTCGGGGCGCGCACCACCACCGCACCACCACTCGCAGAGAGGTCATCTCATGCCCACCACCGTCCCCGTCCTGCTCACGCCGTCCGCCGGCGCACCCTTCGAGCACTCCACCGTCGAGCTGCGCGACGTCGGCCCGAACGACGTCCAGATCGACATCGCGTTCGCCGGCATCTGCCACAGCGACATCCACCAGGCCCGTGAAGAGTGGGGCAAGGCCATCTTCCCCATGGTGCCCGGCCACGAGATCGCCGGCATCGTCACCGAGGTCGGCTCCGACGTCACCAAGCACAAGGTCGGCGACCGTGTCGGCATCGGCTGCTTCGTCGACAGCTGCCGTGAGTGCGAGAACTGCCTCGCGGGCGAGCAGCAGTTCTGCGTCAAGGGCAACGTCGCGACCTACAACGGCCGCCAGTACTCGGGCGAGCCCACCTACGGCGGCTACGCCAAGCAGATCGTCGCCGACGAGAACTACGTCCTGTCGATCCCCGAGGGCATCGCGCTCGACGAGGCCGCGCCGCTGCTCTGCGCCGGCATCACCACCTACTCGCCGCTGAAGCACTGGGGTGCCGGCCCCGGCAAGAAGGTCGCCGTCGTCGGCATGGGCGGGCTCGGCCACATGGCCGTCAAGATCGCGCACGCCATGGGTGCCGAGGTCACCGTGATCAGCCAGACGCTGTCCAAGCAGGAAGACGGCCTCAAGCTCGGCGCCGACCACTACTACGCCTCGAGCGACCCCGAGACCTTCGGAAAGCTGAAGAACTCGTTCGACCTGATCATCAACACGATCTCGGCCGACATGGACATCGACGCCTACGCCCGCACCCTGCGCCTCAACGGCACGATGGTGTTCGTCGGCCTGCCCGAGAACCCCCAGTCGTTCCGCGCCGGGTCGCTGATCGGCGGCCGTCGCAGCCTCGCTGGCTCGAACATCGGCGGCATCCCCGAGACGCAAGAGATGCTGGACTTCTGCGCCGAGCACCACATCGGTGCCGAGATCGAGACGATCGGCGCCGACGAGGTCGACGAGGCTTACGAGCGCGTCGTCGCCAGCAAGGTCCGCTACCGCTTCGTGATCGACACCGCGACGATCTAGCACCTGCCTGCACGCACGAAGGCCCCCTCCCGTCACGGGAGGGGGCCTTCGTCGGTGCGGAGCCGCCGGCGTCAGACGGATCCGCGCTCTACCCGGCGGGGGTGTTGAAGCGGCGCAGCCACCCGGCGAACTCGGCGAGCTCGTCGTCGGACCAGCCCTCGACGTGGTTGCGGAACACGGCACGGTTCTCGTGCCGCACCTCGAGCATGCGGCTCTCGGCGCGCTCGGTGCTGCGCAGGGTCATCACGCGACCGTCGGCCGCGTCGGGCACCACGTCGACGAACCCGGCCTCGCGCAGCAGGGTGACCTGCCTGCTGACCGCGCTCTTGTCCATCGCCATCGCCTTGACGATGTCGCCGGCGCTGCACGGCTGGTGCTTCATCACGTACCGCAGCACGTAGAAGGCCGTGGGGGGCACGTCCGGGTCGAAGCGCGACGCCGCGGCCGCGATCGTGCGCTTGGCCTCGACCATCATCGAGCCGATCTCGTCGACCACGCCGGCCATGAGGCCCTCACGCCCGTCGTCGTCCGGACCCGGGAGGCGCGGTGCGGCCTGGTCAGCTCTCTCGGCCCCGAGGAGGCGCGGTGCGGCCTGGTCGGCAGCGTCGCCCCCCGAGGGGCGCGCCGCGTCGAGCACCGCGCCCTCGGGCTGGCCGTCAACGGTCGGCTGCGACATCTTTCTCCTCGACCAGGGACGAGAACACCGGGCTCTCGGCCAGTTCGTCGGCGGGCACCGGGTGACCCGCCACCTCGGCGGCGCCCGTCGCGATGATCGTGTCGATGGTACCGGTGGCGGTCGTCGTGTGGCTGTGGTGACGGCGCTGCGCCTCGGCGACGCCGTCCCCTCCGTCGACGGGCGAGACCGGTGCGGGCGAACCGGAGAGGCCCGAGGTCGGGGCGGACGCCGTGGCGGGCGTGGAGGCCGTCGCCGGGGCGCTCGACACGGCGGGGGCCAGGCCGGCCGTGGCCGCGACTCCCTTGGCGGCCGGGGACGCGGCGTTCGCGTCGACCGGAGCCGCGCCTCCGTCGTCCGCCTCGGAGGTGCCAGCCGACGTCGGACCGTCGGTCGGGCCGTCCGTCTTCGCCGCCGCGCGCTGGAGGCCGGTCTTGGTGCCGAGCTCGACGTTCGGCAAGAGGCAGACGAACACGATGGTGATGATCGCCAGAGGGGCCGCGATGAGGAAGACGTCGGCGACGCCCTGCCCATAGGCCGACTCGATGATGGTGCGGATCGGGCCGGGTACGGTGCTGAGGTCGGGGATGCTCGTCGAGCCGCCGCTCCCGAGCGCACTCGGGTCGACCCCGGCGTCGGCCAGGCCGTCGCCGATGTAGCCCGAGACCTTGGTGCCGAGCACGGCGCCCATGACCGAGACGCCGATGGTGCCGCCCAGGCTGCGGAAGAACGCGACGCTCGACGAGGCCGCACCCACGACGCTGACGTCGACCGAGTTCTGCACGACGAGCACGAGGTTCTGCATCACCATGCCGATGCCGAGCCCCATCATCGCCATGAAGACGGAGACGATCGCGAAGTTCGTGTCGTACTCGATGGTCGACATGAGGAACAGGCCGGCGGCGAGCAGCACCGAGCCGACGATCATGTAGGGCTTCCACTTGCCGTACTTCGAGATGAGCGCACCGGCGACCATCGACGAGATGAGCAGGCCGAGCACCATCGGCAGGGTCAGGATGCCCGCCATGGTCGGCGACTGACCGCGGGCCAGCTGCATGTACTGCCCGAGGAAGACGCTGGTGCCGAACATCGCGACGCCGACGCTGAGCGAGGCGACGACCGCGAAGGTGAAGGTGCGGTTCTTGAAGAGCGTGAGGGGGATGATCGGCTCTTTCGAGCGGAACTCCACGACGACGGCGAGGGCGAGCAGCACGGCCGCACCGACGCCCATCAGCCAGCTGGTGGTCGAGGCCCACTCGAACTGCTTGCCGCCGAGCGACACCCAGACGAGCAGCAGCGAGACGCCGCCGGCGATCAGGCCCGCGCCCCAGTAGTCGACGACGACGGTCTTCTTGGGCTTCGGGGGCAGGTGCAGGGTGCGCTGGATGACGATCAGGGCCGCGACGCCGACGGGCACGCCGACGAAGAAGTTCCAGCGCCAGCCGATGCTGTCGGTGAGCACGCCACCGAGCAGCGGGCCGCCGATGGTGCCGACGCTCATCACGGCGCCGAGGTAGCCCATGTACCGGCCGCGCTCGCGCGGGCTGATGATGTCGCTCATGACGACCTGCACCAGGGCGGTGAGTCCGCCGGCGCCGAGGCCCTGGAAGACGCGGAAGGTGATCAGGGTCGCGGTGTTCTGCGAGAAGCCGGCCGCGACCGAGGCGAGCACGAACAGGACGAGCGCGACCTGCAGAAGCACCTTGCGGTTCGTGAGGTCCGAGAACTTGCCCCACAGCGGGGTGCTCACGGTGGTCGCCAGCAGGGTCGCGGTGATGACCCAGGTGTACGAGGTCTGGCTGCCGTTCAGGTCGCTGACGATGCGCGGCAGCGAGGTCGACACGACGGTCGACGAGAGGATCGCCACGAGCATGCCCATCAGCAGGCCCGACAGGGCCGTGAGGACTTCGCGGTGGCTCATGCCGGGCGCTTCGCCCGGTTCGTGGGGTGCCGCGGGCTTCGTGCCCGCGGCGGTCGTGGTCTGCGACAAGGTGCGCTCCGGTGGTTCGAGATGGTGAGGGACTGACCGCCGTTGGCCGGGTCCGTTGGTTGCAGAACGTCAACCATACGCTTTCGTTGACGATTCGCAACCATTTCGCTGCAGTTGCTGCAGAAATCTTTCTCGAGCTCCGCGACGCGGTCGCGGGGGGGGGGGGGGGGGGGAACGCAGGAGGCGCGGTGCGAGTCCTCCTCGCACCGCGCCTCCTTCAGGGTCTTCCGGGTCAGCGGACCTCTTCGGGCCGTTTCTGCCGGAACATCTCGGCCGGTTGGTGCTCGCCGTTCCAGACCTGGGTGATGCCCCAGGCGACGGCCATGAGCGGCACGGCGATGACGGCGCCGACGACGCCGCCGAGGATGGTGCCGGCGGTCAGGGCGACGAGGATGACCAGGCCGTGCAGCTGCAGCGTGCGGCCCATCAGCACCGGCTGCAGGAAGTTGCCCTCGAGCTGGTTGACGACCACGACGATGCCCACGACGATCAGCGCCTGGACCGGGCCGAGCGCGACGAGGGCGACGAGTGCCGCGAGGATGCCCGCGGCCGTGGCGCCGACGAGCGGGATGAACGCCGTCAGGAAGACGATGACCGCGAGCGGGAGGGCCAGCGGCACCCCGACGATCCAGAGGCCGACGCCGATGCCGATGGCGTCGACCGCGGCGACCGTCGCAGTGCCCCGGACGTAGCCACCGAGCGTCGTGACCGTCTTGTCGCCGATGCGGCGGGCGCGGGCATAGTTCTCACCCTTGAACGGGCGGAGCAGGAACTCCCAGATTGCCGGGCCGTCCTTGAGGAAGAAGAACAGGACGACGATCATCAGGACGAGGCCGGTCGCGAAGCTGCCGACGGCCGAAGCCCCGGCGAGTGCGCCCGAGCCGAACTGCGAGCTCGTCACGAAGTCGACGGCCGCGTTGCGGACGTCGTCGATCTGCTGGTCGCTGATCGAGAACGGCAGGGTCGTGATCCAGTCCTGCAGCTTGTTGAAGCCCGAGGTGGCGGAGTCGGCGAGCGAGCTGGCCTGGTTCTCGACGGCCCAGACGATCAGCCAGGCGACGAGGCCGAGGATGATCAGGACGGCGAACAGGCAGATCAGGGTCGCGAGCACCGAGGGCACCTTGTGACGGCGGAGGAAGGCGACGACCGGCAGCATGGCCGACGCGAAGATCAGCGCGAGCAGCACCGGCAGGGTGACCAGGCTCAGGCTGAGGAAGACGTAGATGACGCCGATCGTGACGATCAGGACGGCGATGATCTGTACGGCGCGCGTCGCGAGGGTGCCGAACGCGTCGGCCCAGAGGGAGTGCCGGACGGCGGCGTCCTCGCGGGCCACCTCGGCTTCTTGGCTGCGGAAGAGTCCCACGGTGTCGTCCTCGTTTCTGGTGGTGCGGGGGTCGAGAGGGGTGCCGGACGGGGCACGGCCCGGGGGCCGGATGCCCGAGGGCTTGCGGAAGCGTCGGGGGTGATCGGCCCGACTAGGACAGCCAACCCCGTCACGAGAACATCGGGCCGGATCGGTGCCCCCGCGGCTCGACGCGCGCCTAGCGTGGAGGGCATGCCGACCTCCGTCCTCGTCGTGTCCGACACCCACGTCCCGCAGAAGGCCAAGGCCGTGCCGGGGGTCGTGTGGACCGCGGTCGACCGGGCCGACGTCGTCGTGCACGCGGGCGACTGGACCGGCGAGCCACTGCTCGACGAGTTCGAGGCCCGCGCGCGCCTCCTGATCGGGGTCTGGGGCAACAACGACGGCGACGGGCTGCGCGCCCGCCTGCCCGAGGTCGCCCGCACGACGATCGAGGGCGTGCGCCTCGCCGTCGTGCACGAGACGGGAGCCAAGGAGGCGCGCGAGAAACGCATGGACCGCCTCTTCCCCGAGACCGACCTGCTGCTGTTCGGGCACAGCCACATCCCGTGGGACACGACGACGCCTGCGGGCCTGCGCCTGCTGAACCCGGGGTCGCCCACGGACCGCCGACGCCAGCCGCACGCCACCTACCTCACGCTGACCCTCGACGCGGGCGAGGTGCGCGACGTGGTGCTGCACGACCTGCCCGTGGCCGCACGGGACCGCACGGGGGTGCGTCCGCACCCCCGCATGACGACCTAGCCGGCGGGCGTCTCGGCCGGGGCCGACTCAGCCGGGGTCGGAGACGGGCTGGCCGTGCCCGACTCGGTGTAGCTGTTGCCGGCGGCGGTGACGACGAAGCTGCGGAACTCCTGCACCGTGAACGGCCGGCTGCCGTCGTACTTCTGACCGTTGACCAGGACCGTCGGGGTGCCCGTCAGGGCGTCGAGGTCGCTGTTCGGCAGGGGCCCGTCGATGGCGCGCTGCGTCGACGCCGTCACCCAGGAGCCGAACTCGTCGTCGTCGATGCACCCCGTGATGTCGCTCGCCTTCGTCACCCCGTCGACGCCGGTCGCGATGTCGGCGAGTTGCGAGTCGTCGAGACCGCGGGTGCCCTCTTCGGGTTGCTGCTCGAACATGGCGGTGTTGAAGTCGAAGAACGAGTTCGGCGAGTAGTTCGCCACGCAGGCCGCCGCGTTGGCCGCCCGGTTGCTGTACTTCGTGCCGAGTGACTGGTTCGTGAGGATGGCGACCGGGTGGTACTCGACCGTCGCCGCACCCGACTCGACGAGCCCGCTGATGTAGTCGTTGTTGGCCTGCTCGAACTCGCCGCAGATGGGGCAGAGGTAGTCGAGGTAGACGACGATGTCGACCGTGTCGCTGGACGCCGTGGTGGCCGACGCCGTGGGTTCGTCGTCGGGGCCCAGGGCGCCGGTCTGCACGGCCTCGAAGCCCTGACCGATCTTGATGCCGTCGCTCGCCATGTTGGCGGGCCCGGGACCGGCCGGACGGATGCTGTTCGTGATGACCAGCACGACGCCCACGACGATGGCGATCACGACGAGGGCGAGGCCGCCCTGCAGCGCCCACTTGCCGGCGCGTTGGCGACGCTTCTGCTTCTGGCGGGCGAGCTGGGCCTTCTGGCGAGCCGCCGCGCGCCGCTGGTTCTTGGTCAACGACGAGTCGTCGGGATTCAGGTCAGTCATGGGGCTCCGGTGCGCGACGGCCTCGCATGGTCGCGTCGAGCGGGTGGTGGGGACGGTCGCCACGAGTCGTGGCCACGAAACATGGTACGAGGCGAGCCTGGCAGAAGTCCGCAGGCGGGGGCGAGGCGGGGGTGGAGGTGAGGTGCGCTCGTGGCGAACCGAGAGATTTTCATGGCATGCTGATCGGTGGTGGTCACCGCAGACCTCTGAGGTTGATCACCGTCCATTCACAACGGATCGTCCGGCACGTACCTGCCGGTGAAGGAGAAGATCATGGCGTCAGTCACGTTCAGCAAGGCAACTCGTCTCTACCCCGGCTCCACGCGCGCCGCGGTCGACGGCATCGACCTCGAGGTCGCCGATGGCGAGTTCCTCGTGCTCGTCGGCCCCTCCGGCTGCGGCAAGTCGACCACCCTGCGCATGCTCGCGGGCCTCGAAGAGGTCAACTCGGGTGACATCTACATTGGCGACCGCAACGTCACCGACGTCCCGCCGAAGGACCGCGACATCGCGATGGTCTTCCAGAACTACGCGCTGTACCCGCACATGACGGTCGCCGAGAACATGGGCTTCGCCCTCAAGATCGCCGGCGTCGGCAAGGAAGAGCGCGCCACCCGCGTCCTCGAGGCCGCCAAGCTGCTCGACCTCGAGCCCTACCTCTCGCGCAAGCCCAAGGCCCTCTCGGGTGGTCAGCGTCAGCGCGTCGCCATGGGCCGCGCGATCGTGCGTCAGCCCCAGGTGTTCCTCATGGACGAGCCGCTGTCGAACCTCGACGCCAAGCTCCGCGTGCAGACCCGCACCCAGATCGCGTCGCTGCAGCGCCGCCTGGGCGTCACCACGGTCTACGTCACGCACGACCAGACCGAGGCCCTCACCATGGGTGACCGCATCGCCGTGCTGAAGGACGGCGTCCTGCAGCAGGTCGGTACACCTCGCGACCTGTACGAGAAACCGCAGAACGTCTTCGTCGCCGGCTTCATCGGCTCGCCCGCCATGAACCTGCTGCCCGCCGACGTCGTCGACGGTGGCATCCAGTTCGGCACCGCCGTCACCGCGGTCGACCGCGACACCGTCGGCCAGGCCAACGGCAAGAGCGTCACCGTGGGCGTCCGCCCCGAGGACGTCGTGGTCAACACGACCGGCGAAGGCCTCGCGGTCACCGTCGACGTCGTCGAAGAGCTCGGCGCCGACGGCTACCTCTACGGTCACACCGAGGTCGACGGCAACCGCGTCGACGTCGTCGTCCGCGTCGACGGTCGCAACCACCCCAAGCTGGGCGAGACGATCTACGTCACCCCGCAGGCGCACCACGTGCACGTCTTCGACACCGAGAGCGGCGAGCGCCTCGGCGACAAGGCCGTCGTCAGCGCGTAGCACCCCGTCGGGTCGGCCCGTCGAGTCCGCTCGGAGCACTCCTCCGATCGACCCGGCGGGCCGTCCCGCGTTCCGGCCCCGCGCCTCCTGACCTCCCCCGCCGCCTCGCCTCAGGCGGCGCTCCCCCGCACGAGAGGCCCTCATGCCCGACTCCCTGAACATCACCTCGGCCACCGCCGACCCGGCACTGCTCGACCTGCCCTGGTCCCTGCCGCTCGACGAGTGGCCCGACGAGGCCATCGCGACCCTGCCCAAGGGCATCTCGCGGCACCTCGTCCGGTTCGCGCACCTCAGCGGCTTCGTCATCGCCATCAAAGAGACGTCGGGCGAGATGGCCCGTGGCGAGTACGAGATGCTGCGCACGCTCCAGCGCATGGACATCCCGTGCGTCGATCCGCTCGCCGTCATCACCAACCGTCAGGACGCCGACGGCAGCCCGCTGAACCCCGTGCTGGTCACCCGGCACCTCAAGTTCTCGCTGCCCTACCGGGCGCTGTACTCGCAGACGCTGCGCCCCGACACGGCCCGTCGCCTCGTCGACGCACTGGCGTTGCTGCTCGTCCGGCTGCACATCATCGGCTTCTACTGGGGCGACGTGTCGCTGTCGAACACGCTGTTCCGGCGTGACGCCGGCGCGTTCGCCGCGTACCTCGTCGACGCCGAGACCGGAAAGCTCTACCCGGGCGGCCTCTCGAACGGTCAGCGCGAGAACGACCTCGAGGTCGCCCGCGTCAACATCGCCGGCGAGCTGCTCGACCTCGAGGCCGGTGGTCGCCTCGACGACAACCTCGACCCGGTCGACGTCAGCAACGGCATCGTCGCCGCGTACCGCAGCCTCTGGACCGAGCTGACCGGTGCCGAGACCTTCGACAGCTCGGAGCGCTGGCGCATCAACGACCGCGTCGAGCGCCTGAACGACCTGGGCTTCGACATCGAAGAACTCGCGATCAAGACGGCCGAGGGCGGCAGCCAGGTCAAGATCCAGCCCAAGGTCGTCGACGCGGGGCACCACTCCCGCCGCCTGCTGCGACTCACCGGCCTCGACGTCGAAGAGAACCAGGCCCGTCGCCTGCTGAACGACCTCGACGCCTACCGCATGCGCACCGACCAGTCGGATTCGGACGAAGAGATGATCGCCCACGAGTGGGCCTCGCGCGTCTTCGAGCCCGTCGTGCGGTCGATCCCCCGTGACCTGCGCGGTCGGCTCGAACCGGCCGAGGTGTTCCACCAGCTGCTCGAGCACCGCTGGTACCAGTCGCAGGCCGAGAACCGCGACGTGCCGATCGCCGAGGCCCTCACCTCGTACATCAACGACGTGCTGCGGCACCGTCGCGACGAGCAGATGGTCATCGAGCCGGCGACCGAGTCCATCACGCTGCCCGAGGCCGCCCAGCTCGAGGCCGACGAGGACTGGCGCAGCAAGGTCTGAGGACGCAGGAGGCGCGGGTCGGCACCCAGCCGACCCGCGCCTCCTCGAGGCCCCGTGTCTCGCGGGTGCCCGTGCCTACTTCTTCTTGCGCTCGGCGCGCAGCTTCGAGATCTCGTACAGCGTGACCGAGGCCGCGATGCCGGCGTTCAGCGACTCGACGGCGCCCGTGATGGGCACCGACACGATCGCGTCGCAGGTCTCGGCGACGATGCGCGACAGACCCTTGCCCTCGCTGCCGACGACGACCACGATCGGGCGGTCGGCGAGCTCGAGACCGGGCAGCATGACGTCGCCGTCACCGTCGAGGCCCACGACGAACACGCCCTGCTCTTTGAACGACTTGAGGGTCTGCGTCAGGTTCGACGCCATCGCGACCGGGATGCGCGCGGCCGCACCGGCCGAGGTCTTCCAGGCCGACGCCGTCAGGCCCACCGAGCGACGCTGCGGGACGATGACGCCCTGCCCGCCGAACGCGGCCACCGACCGGATGATCGCCCCGAGGTTGCGCGGGTCGGTGATCCCGTCGAGCGCGACGAAGAGCGGCTTCTGCTGACGCTTGACCGCGGCCTCGAGCAAGTCGACCGGGTGCGCGTACTCGTACGGCGGCACCTTGAGCGCGACGCCCTGGTGCACGGAGTCGTGCCCGGTGATGCGGTCGAGCTCGGGGCGCATGACCTCGAGGATCGGCAGTCCGCGACGGGTGGCGAGCTGCAGGATCTCCTTGGTGCGCTCGTCCATCTCGATGCGGGCGGCGATGTAGAGGGTCGTGGCCGGGATGCGCGTCCGGAGGGCCTCGACGACCGAGTTGCGCCCGGTCACCATCTCGTGGTCGTCGGCCGACTTCGGACGGCGTCGGGGTGCGTCGGGCCCGCCGCGACCGGCGATCGGCGAGCCGGCGCGGGGACCGGCTCCGCCACGACCGCGCGCCGCCTCGAGCCGCTCGCGCGCCGCCTTGGCCTTGCCCGCGGGGTGGTACGGGCGGTCCTCGGCCGCGGGAGTGGGCTTCTTGCCCTCGAGCGCCTGGCGCCCCTGCCCGCCGCTGCCGACCTGCTTGCCCTTGCTGCCCTGACGCACGGCACTGCTGCCGGGACGGCCCTTGCGTGCTCCGCTGGTGTTCTTCACTGTTCGAGGCTCCAATGCGACCCGCTGGGGGTGTCTTCGATGGTGATGCCGGCGCCCGTCAGGACGCCTCTGATCTCGTCGGCCCGCGAGAAGTCGCGATCGGCCCGGGCTTGCTGGCGTTCGGCCAAGAGTACGTCGACGAGCGTGCCGAGCGCGCGGTGCGCGTCGCCCTCGTCCCCGGCACGCCACTCGGGCGCCGTCGGATCGATGCCGAGCACGGCCACCATGGCGGCCACGTGCTGCCAGGCGCGCGCGGCGGCGTCGAGGTCGCCGTCGTCGAGGGCCACGTTGCCGGCCCGTACCGTGTCGTGCAGCACGGCCACGGCCTGGGGCACGTTGAGGTCGTCGTCCATCGCCTCGCCGAATTCGTCGGGCACGACGCGGGCTCCGACCCCGGCGAAGCGCGTGTCGGCGAGGCGGCGCCGCGCCCGCTCGAGGAACGTCTCGACGCGGTCGAGCGCGGCCTCGGCCTCGAGCAACGCGCCCTCGTGGTAGTCGATGGTCGACCGGTAGTGCGCGGCGCTGAAGAAGTAGCGCACGACCACGGGCCGGGCCTGCGCCAGGAAGTCGGCGGCGAAGATGGAGTTGCCGAGGGACTTCGACATCTTCTGGCCCTCGACGGCGACGAGGCCGTTGTGCATCCAGTGCGAGGCGAAGCCCATGCCGGCCGCGGTCGACTGCGCCAGCTCGTTCTCGTGGTGCGGGAACCGCAGGTCGAGCCCACCGCCGTGGATGTCGAACGCCTCGCCGAGGTAGCGAGCGGACATCGCCGAGCACTCGATGTGCCAGCCGGGTCGCCCTTCGCCCCAGGGCGAGGCCCACGAGGCGGACTGGGGCTCGTCGGACTTGTGGCCCTTCCACAGCGCGAAGTCGCGGGGGTCGCGCTTGCCCCGCGGGTCGGCGTCGGCCGCGGGTGCCATGTCGTCGATCGACTGGTTGGTCAGGGCACCGTAGGTCGGCCAGCTGGCGGTGTCGAAGTAGACGTCGCCCGAGCCGTCGGGGGCCACGTACGCGTGCCCCTTGTCGAGCAGCGTCGTGATGATCTGCTGCATCTCGCTGACGCTGGCGGTCGCCCGGGGCTCGTAGGTCGGCGGCAGGATGCCGAGCGCCTGGTAGCCCGCGGTGAACTCGAGCTCGTAGCGGTAGGCGCGCGCCCACCACTCTTCGGTCGTGTCGGCGGCCAGCGCGAGGATCTTGTCGTCGATGTCGGTGACGTTGCGCACGAGGGTGACGTCGAGGCCGCGGTAGGTGAACCAGCGGCGCCAGAGGTCGTAGACCAGGGCCGAGCGGAGGTGTCCGATGTGGGGCGACGACTGCACGGTGGGTCCGCAGACGTACAGCCCGACCTGGCCGGGCACGAGCGGGACGAAGTCGACGAGCGCCTGCTGACGGGAGTCGTAGAGCCTGATGGTCACGTGATCAGCCTATTTGACGCGGCTCCGGCCGCGTCGCCCGCGGACGACCCGTCGCGCGTGACGAGTGCCGTCGCGATCACGGCCACGCCCTCGCCTCGGCCGGTGAAGCCGAGCCCGTCGGTCGTCGTGGCCGACACGCTGACCGGGGCACCGACCACGCGGGTCAGCCCGACTTGCATCTCGACGCGTCGGGACGACAGCCGGGGGCGGTTGCCGATCACCTGGACGGCGACGTTGACCGGTGCGGCCCCCGCCGCCGCGAGCAGCTCGAGGGTCGCCGAGAGGAAGACGTCGCCGGACGCCCCGGCGAAGCGGGGGTCGTCGGTGCCGAAACTCGACCCGATGTCGCCGAGACCCGCCGCCGAGAGCAGGGCGTCGACGATCGCGTGGGCGACCGCGTCGCCGTCGCTGTGGCCCGCGAGGCCCGCCTCGCCCGGGAAGTGCAGCAGCCCGAGGTGCATCGGCTGGGTCGCGTCGAACGCGTGGACGTCTGTGCCGACCCCGGTCAGGAGGCGCGGGCCCGGTCGACCGGTCGTCTCGCGCCCCGGCCCGGTCGCCTCGCCCTCGGCGACGATCGTCTCGGCCCGACGCAAGTCCCACGGGGTGGTGATCTTGAAGGCCACGGGGTCGCCCGCCACGATGCGGACGCGGTGGCCGGCGGCGGCGAAGAGCGCCGCGTCGTCGGTGTGCTCGCCGGACGCCGCCCTGTAGGCGCGGTCGAGGGCGGCACGGGGGAAACCCTGCGGCGTCTGCATGGCCACGAGTTCGCTGCGGTCGACGGTGTCGACGACGAAGGCGGCGTCCCCGTCGACGCGTTTGATCGTGTCGGTGACCGGCAGGCCCGGCACGACGCCGTCGCCGGTCGCCTCGACGGTCGTGGCGACCAGGTCGAACTGGGCGGTGGGCGTGAACGGCCGGGCGCAGTCGTGCACCAGCACGATCTCGACGTCGGGCCCCAGGGCCGTCAGGCCGGCCGCGACGGACTGCTGACGCGTGACGCCGCCCACGACGACGGAGGCGTAGCCGCGGGCCGGGCCGGCGACGGCGTCGACGAGGGCGCGGGACTCGTCGACGAGCGCCTCGGGGACGACGACGACGACCTGTGTCGGCACGACCGACGCGAAGACCGCGTCGAGCGAACGTTCGAGGATGCTGCGCCCGGCCACTTCGACGAAGGCCTTCGGCCTTCCGAGGGCGAGGCGCGTACCGCTGCCGGCCGCAACGACGACGACCGCCCGACCGGCGCCGGACGGGGTGTGGACCCCACCGTCGTCGACCGAGCGGTCGTCGGGAGTGCTAGGACGCAAGGACCTCGTCGAGGACGCTCGACGCCTTCTCTTCGTCGGTCTTCTCGGCGAGCGCGAGCTCGCTGATCAGGATCTGACGAGCCTTGGCGAGCATGCGCTTCTCGCCGGCCGAGAGGCCGCGGTCCTGATCGCGACGCCAGAGGTCGCGGACGACCTCGGACACCTTGATGACGTCACCGCTGGCCAGCTTCTCCAGGTTCGCCTTGTAGCGGCGCGACCAGTTGGTCGGCTCTTCGGTGAAGGGGGCGCGGAGCACGTCGAAGACGCGGTCCAGCCCTTCTTTGCCGATGACGTCTCGCACGCCGACCAGGTCGACGTTGTCTGCGGGTACTTCGATGGTCAGATCACCCTGGGTGACGCGAAGCTTGAGGTACAGCTTCTCTTCGCCCTTGATGATCCGCTTCTTGACTTCTGAGATTGTCGCTGCCCCGTGATGCGGGTATACAACGGTCTCGCCGACCTCGAACTGCATGAATCAGGCTCCATTCTGCGACACCCAGGATACCATAAGCAGTCGTTGGTAAGGCTGCCCTAAGGAACCGACCCCTGCGGGCGCGGATAAGCTGGACGACGTACGTTTGTCGTGACGCTGATCCTGGAGGACACCTGTGCGAGCCCCAACCCTGAAGTCGCGCGGCTTGACGACGCGGCTCGTCTCGGCCGCCGCCGTCGGCGCCGCGGTCGTCCTGACCGCCGCCGGGTGCAACTTCATCAGCCCGCAGGCCACCACCAAGCAGTACGACGCGAGCGACGGCACGAGCGTGAACGTCGGCGACATCCAGGTGCGCAACGCGATCGCCCTCACCGCGAGCGAGGGTGACGGCGGCACCGCCAGCCTCAGCATGGTCGTGCTCAACACGAGCGACGAGGCCGCCGAGGTCTCGTTCGAGTACCCCACGACCTCGGGCAAGAAGACGCAGACCGTCGAGGTCGACGGCTCGTCGCAGGTCTCGCTCGGCACCGAGCCCGGCCAGGACCAGTTCCTCATGGAGTCCCTCGACTCCGACCCGGGCGCCCTCGTGACGATCTTCGTCCAGTACGGCACCGAGACCGGCAAGTCGTTCGTCGTCCCCGTGCTCACCGGCGCGCTGGGCGAGTACGCCACCCTGCTGCCCTCGCCCACGCCGTCCACCGAGGCCACGCCGTCGTCGACGCCGCTGCCCGAGGCGACCGAGCAGGCACCGTCCTCGTCGCCGACGCCGTAGCGTCCCTCCCCCGTCAGCCGAGAGGCCCGGCCCGCCGTGTGCGGTGCCGGGCCTCTCGCGTCTGACGCACACCGCGCCTCCTGGGTTCTCGACGCGGTCGGGTGGACCCTCGGCCCGTGCCCTCGGGTCAGGCCTCGATGCGGTAACCGAGGCCGCGCACCGTGACGAGCGCCTTCGGCTCGGACGGCACGGCCTCGATCTTCGAGCGGATGCGCTTGATGTGCACGTCGAGGGTCTTCGTGTCGCCGAAGTAGTCCGACCCCCAGACCCGGTCGATCAGTTGACCGCGCGTGAGCACGCGGCCGGCGTTGCGCATGAGCAGCTCGAGCAGCTCGAACTCCTTGAGAGGCATGGCGACGTCGTCGCCGCGGACCGTCACCACGTGCCGCTCGACGTCCATGCGGATGTCGCCCGCCTCGAGCATCGAGTCGGACAGGTCGTCGGGGTCGACGCGGCGGCGCAGCACGGCCCGGATGCGGGCGAGCAGCTCTCGGGTCGAATACGGCTTGGTGACGTAGTCGTCGGCACCGAGCTCGAGACCGACCACGATGTCGACCTCGCTGTCCTTCGCGGTGAGCATGACGATCGGCACCTGGGACTTGGTGCGGATCACGCGGCAGACCTCGGTGCCCGGGATGCCCGGGAGCATGAGGTCGAGCAGCACGAGGTCGGCACCGGTCTTGTCGAAGGCGGTGACGGCGGCCGGGCCGTCCTCGGCCACGCTCACCTGGTAGCCCTCGCGCTGCAGGATGTAGGCGAGCGGCTCGCTGAGGGACTCTTCGTCCTCGACGATCAAGATGTGGGTCATCGGGTCTCCATGGTCATCGTGTCTCCTGGGGCTCTGGTGCCGAGGCGGCCGTGGTCGGGATCGATCGGGTGTCGGGGTCGACGTCCGCGGCCGGCAGGCGCAGGGTGAAGGTCGACCCCTTGCCGACCTGCGACCAGACGCGCACGTCGCCACCGTGGTTCTGCACCACGTGCTTGACGATGGCGAGCCCGAGGCCCGTGCCGCCGGTCCGTCGAGACCGGGCCGGGTCGACCCGGTAGAACCGCTCGAAGACCCGGTCGAGCTCGTCGTCGGGGATGCCGTAGCCCTGGTCGGTCACTGAGATCTCGACCACCCCGCCCGTGTCGAGGGTGGCCCCGATGCCGACCCGCGACCCGTCGGGCGAGTAGTTGATGGCGTTCGCGACGAGGTTGTCGACGGCCGTGACGAGCATGGCCTGGTCGCCGATCACGTGCGCGTGCTTGCCGCCCCGGACGACGAGGTCGATGCCCCGCGCCTCGGCACCCACGCGGTTGCGGTCGACGGCGGTGTCGACCACGGTGCGGACGTCGACCGAGTCGCTGGTCTCGAGCGCGTCGGTCGCCTGCAGACGCGACAACTCGATGATGTCCTGGGTGAGGCGACCGAGCCGACCGGCCTCACGGGTCAGACGGGCGGCGAAGTGGCGCACCTGCTCGGGGTCGGCCGACGCGGACTCGAGCGCCTCGGCGAGCAGGCCGACGGCGCCGATGGGCGTCTTGAGTTCGTGGCTGATGTTGGCGACGAAGTCACGACGCATGTCGTCGAGCCGACGCCCCTCGGTGCGGTCCTCGGCGAGCACCAGCACGAATCGTCCGCCGAGCGCCGCGGCCCGCACGTGCACGGCGATGGTGGCCTCGCTGCCGGGCAGGCGCGGCAGGGTGAGTTCTTCGACCACGGGGTCGCCGTGCCGACGCACCGCGTCGACGATCGTCTCGAGTTCGGGGTGCACGAGGTGCTGCTGGGCCGAGACCAGGCCGAGCTGGCGCGCCGCGGCCGAGGCCTTGAGCACGTTCCCCGAGGGATCGACCACGAGGCCGGCCGACTCGAGCGCGTCGAGCACGGCGTCGATGCCGTCGGGCAGGGCGACGTCGACGAGCGCCGCGGCACGCACGGCCCGTCGGTGGGCCGAGACGACGACCACCACGATCGCGGCGCCGACGACGACCCCGAAGGCCAGCGACAACGGCACCAGCCAGGCGGATTCCATGTCGTTCACAGTAGTGACCCCCCGGTGGGTGGATGAACGGGAGGTCGTCCCATCCGCTGTACTTTGGTCAGAGTTCAGGCGGTGATCACCGGTCGTTAACCTTCACCGGAGAGCATCGTCGGGACTGTGCGGGCGACTCTGCCCCCACGTCACGAGCCGAGCGTGCGTCCCGCACGTCGCTCACAGCCACCGTGCTCCCAGGGCCACCGAGCCCCCACGACGAGAGGGTCGAACACGACATGCGCGAGGTATTCCAGCAGGAACTCCTGGAGGTGCAGGAGCGTCTCGTCGAGATCGCCGGCCTCGTCGCCGTCTCGATCGCGAACGCGACCACGGCCTTCAACGAGTCGAACGTCTCGTTGGCCGAGCAGGTCATCGCCGACGACGACAAGATCGACGAGCGCGCCATCGCCCTCGACGAGTTGGCCATCGACATCCTGGCCCGTCAGAACCCGGTCGCCCGCGACCTGCGCATCGTGGTCAGTGCGCTCCGCATCAGCGCCTCGCTCGAGCGCATGGGCGACATGGCCGAGCACATCGCCCAGCTCGCCCGCTACCGGTTCCCCGAGAAGGTCGTGCCGAAGTCGCTGCGCCCGACCTTCAAAGAGCTGGGCGAGCTCGACGTCGCCATCGCGAACAAGCTCACCGAGCTGCTCACGACCGAGGACGTCCGCCTGGCCGAAGAGATCCGCAACGACGACGACCGCATCGACGAGCTGCACCTCAGCGTCTTCGACAAGGTGCTCGGCGAGACCTGGAAGGGCGCGGCCGTCGACACGGTCGACTCCACCCTCGCGTCGCGCTACCACGAGCGCTTCGCCGACCACGCGGTGTCGATCGCCAAGAAGGTCCAGTACCTCGCCACCGGCGACTGGGTCGCACCCGAGGTCTGATCGACTGCGACCTGCAGGAGGCGCGGTGTCCGTTCGACGGGCACCGCGCCTCCTGCGTTCGGTCGGGGCCTCCGCCGTCCGCGAGGATGGGAGCATGGCTTCAGTCGCGATCCTCGTCAACGGTCTGCCCGGATCGGGCAAGACCACCCTCTCGGCCACGCTCGCGGGGGTGCTCGGGTGCCCGTTGCTCGCGAAGGACCCCGTCAAGGAGGCGCTGGTCGACCTGGCCGGGCCGATGATCGCCCCCGAGGCCCTCGGCGGCATCGCGATGGACACCGTCTGGGCGATGGCGGGCGAGGTCGAGGCGGGCGTGGTGGTCGACGCGTTCTGGCACCGGGAGCGCGACCTCGAGTTCGCCCGGGCCGGCGTCGAGCGTGCCGGCTCGCCCCGCACCGTCGAGGTGTGGTGCGACGTCGACCCCGAGGTGGCCCTGCAGCGCGTGGTCGACCGGCTCGCCGCGGGCGGCCGGCACCCGGCGCACGGCACGGTCGAATCGGCCCGCGCCGCCTGGCCGGCCCGGGTGGCCGGTGCCGAGCCCCTCGGGCTGTGGCCGGTCATCCGCGTCGACACGAGCGCGCCCGTCGACATGGACGACCTGGTCATGCAGATCAGCGCCCGGTTCGTCTGACCGCCGCCCCGAACCCTGTCGTGCCGGGGGTGCCGGACGCCGAAGCGCCCCACGCCCCCGAGGACGGGGCGCGGGGCGCGGGGACTTCAGGAGGCGCTATTTCTTGCCCTGGTTCGCGACCGCGGCGGCACCGGCGGCGGCGGCCTCGGGGTCGAGGTAGCGGGCCGGGCCGGTCGGCACGAAGTCGTCGTCGAGCTCGTAGACGAGCGGGATGCCCGTGGGGATGTTCAGCTCGGCGATCTCGTCGTCGCTGATGCCGTCGAGGTGCTTGACCAGCGCACGCAGCGAGTTGCCGTGTGCGACGACGAGGGTGACGTCGCCGGCGGCCAGGCTCTCGGTGATGTCGCTGTGCCAGTAGGGCAGCATGCGCTCGATGACGAGCGCGAGCGACTCGGTGCGCGGGGCGTCGATGCCGAGTTCGGCGTAACGCTTGTCGTGCGCCTGCGAGAACTCGCTGTCGTCGTCGAGCGGGGGCGGCGGCACGTCGAACGAGCGACGCCAGGTCTGGAACTGCTCGGGGCCGTACTGCTCGAGCGTCTGCGCTTTGTCCTTGCCCTGGAGCGCACCGTAGTGACGCTCGTTGAGGCGCCACGAGCGCTTGACGTCGATCCAGAGGCGGTCGGCCTCTTCGAGGGCGATGTCGGCGGTCTGGATCGCCCGGGTCAGGCGCGACGTGTAGAGGATGTCGGGCAGCAGGTCGGCCTCGCGCAGCAGCTCGCCGGCACGCTTGGCCTCTCGGCGGCCCTGCTCGGTGAGCCGCACGTCGACCCATCCGGTGAAGAGGTTCTTCGCGTTCCATTCGCTGTTGCCGTGACGCAGGAGGATGAGGGTCGAAGTCATGCCGCCAGCGTATCGCGACGGCCCGATGGCAGACTTGGCGCATGCCCATCGGTTCCGTCACCCGCGGCACGACCGGCACCAACCGCCTCCGGCGCGTCGATCGCTGGATCGCCGCGCACCCGTCGTTCCGACGGGCGGACGACCCGCTGGTCGTCGACCTGGGGTACGGGGCGAGCGCGACGACTCCCCTCGAACTGCACCAGCGCCTCCTCGAGGTGCGCGACGACGTCGAGGTCGTGGGCATCGAGATCGAGCCCGAGCGCGTCCGACTGGCCAGCCTGTCGGCGCGGCCCGGTGTGAGCTTCCGACGAGGCGGCTTCGAGGTGCCGCTCGACGGCGACCGACGACCGGCGGTAATCCGGGCGTTCAACGTCCTGCGGCAGTACGACGAGTCGCAGGTCGCCGACGCCTGGGCGCTCATGACGGCACGGCTGCAGCCCGGTGGCGTCCTCGTCGAGGGCACGTGCAACGAGGTGGGGCGCGTGGCGAGCTGGGCCGACGTGACGCCCGCGGGGCCCACGACCTTCACGATCTCGCTGCGGCTCGCCGGGCTCGAGCTGCCCTCGATCGTGGCCGAACGGCTGCCCAAGGCGTTGATCCACCGCAACGTCCCGGGCGAGCGGGTGCACGACCTGCTCGTCGACCTCGACCGGCAGTGGGCGGTGGCGGCCCCGCTCTCGGTCTACGGGCCGGTCCAGCGGTGGCTCGCGACGGTGCACGGGCTGCGTGACGCGGGCTGGCCGGTGCAGGGCGGGCGGTCACGGTGGCGGCTCGGCGAGCTCTCGCTGCCCTGGGCCGCGGTCGCCCCCCGCGACTGACCCTGGGCGGGTCTGCTCAGACGCGGGCCAGCCGGGCGCGGGCCTCGTCGTGGTCCAGTCCGGTGGCCATCAGGAGGTCGACGAGCAGCGGGCGCAGCATCAGCACGATCATCGCCTCGGTCACGGGCGCGCCGGGCAGCACGACCGTCGGGTCGAGTCGACGGGCGACGGCCGACAGGGCCTCACGGGCGACGGGCCGCTGCTCGACGTCGTGCACCGACCGGCCGAGCACGGCGACCGCTCGCGAGGTCGACTCGAGCAGGTCGGCCAGAGCCGACCGGTCGACACCGTCGCCGAGCTGGGTGTCCAGCCGCCGGGCGACCACCCGCAGGTTGCGCACGGCGAGGTCGACGTAGCGCCGCACCGTCGCCTGCTGCCGCAGGTCGGGCAGCCGAGACCGCAGGAACGGCGACAGCCGGGCGATGGACTCGGCGGACTCGAGGGTGGACGACCAGTCGTCGAGCACCGGCTGCGTGGACCGCAGGCGCTCGAGGGCGTCGTCGGCCCGTGGGGCGTCGTCGGTGCGGAGGGCGCCGACCAGCGCCGCGAAGGCCCGGTCGACCTCGTCGAACAGGCGCCGGGCGTCGTGACGGGCCAGGCCGACCGGGTCACGGGGCACGATCGCCGTGACGAGCAACGCCACCGCTCCCCCGACGGCACCGTCGATGCTGCGCACGAACGCCCCGCCGTCGGGGTCGGGCAGCAGCATGACGAGCATGGACTGGGTCGCGGCAGCCGCGGCGAAGGCGCTGCTCGACGAGAAGAACCGCGCGACCAGCAGCGTCACGAA
Source organism: Frigoribacterium sp. AP1 (assembly GCF_056680555.1). NCBI lineage: Bacteria > Bacillati > Actinomycetota > Actinomycetes > Micrococcales > Microbacteriaceae > Frigoribacterium > Frigoribacterium sp. AP1. Next base: position 1,978,791 of record NZ_CM155288.1, on the reverse strand, counting down.
CAGCACGAGGGCGATCTGCCACAGCCCCTTGCCCACCACCATGAGCAGCACCTCGCTGAGCGCGATGCCGATCAGCACGCCGACGGCGTTCTCGAGCACCCGTCGCGGGCGGGCGTCGCGGGCCAGGCCGAGGGACGAGATCGTGATCGTGACGGCCAGCAGGGGGATCGCGTGCCCGAGCCCGTAGTGCGTGATGGCGTAGGCCCCGGCCACGGCGAGCACGATCTGTACGATCGCCGGACCGGACGCGATCGTGCGCGCCGTCGCGTCGCGCACGTCGAAGGACGAGGAGGCGCGGTGCCAGCCGCGTCGCAGCCCGCCGCCGCGCGTCGGCCCGGTCACGACCGGGCCCGGGTGCACTGCCTCACCGGGCCGTCAGCGGCGGACGGCGCCGAGGCGCGGCAACCGGGGAACACCCGCGGCGGCACCGGCCGAGGCGGGCACGACGATCTCTTGCGCGGCCGCGATCACCAGGCCGTCGACGACGACGGCCAGCGGGGCGGACTCGTCGGTGCCGCGCTTCACGAGCGCGAGGGCGACCGGGCCGAGCTCGTGGTGCAGGGCGACGCTCGTGACGTGACCGACCGACCGGGGTGCGGTCGCCTCGGGGACGGGCACCGCGCCTCCTGCGGTGTCGGCCTCGTCGGGGGCGCTGCCCGCGACCGGGGCCAGCACGACCTCGGCACCGCGCTCGGGCAGCACGCCGTCGCTGCCGTCCAGGTGGAGCATGACGAGCCGCCGCGGCGGGTGGCCTATGTTGTGCACCTTGGCGACGGTCTCTTGACCGCGGTAGCAGCCCTTGGTGAGGTGCACGGCGCTGCGCATCCAGTCGAGCTCGTGCGGGATGGTGCGTTCGTCGACCTCGGTCGAGAGGCGGGGACGCCAGGCCTCGATGCGCAGGGCCTCGAGGGCGAGGGCGCCCGCCACGGCGAGCCGCTCGGCCGGGAGGGCCGCGAGTGCGTCGAGGTCGGGGCGTCGGACGAGGCTCTCGCGGTAGGTCCAGTCGTGGCCCGGGTGACGGTCGGAGTCGGCGTAGCTGTGGCCGCCGGCGGTCACCTCGTGCCAGGGGTCGACCCAGACGAGCGCCGTGTCGTGCGACGTCATGACCGGGACGAGGGGGTCGGCGCCATCGCCACCACCGAGCAGGTCGTGCATCGAGCCGATGGTCGCGACGTCACCCGTGCGGTCGGCGACCTCGACGCGCAGCATGAAGCGCATCCGGTCGAGCCAGGTGCCGAGGGGCTCGACCTCGGAGCGGTCGACGAGCAGCCAGGTGGTCTCACCGTCGTCGAGGACGCGGGCGGCGTGCTCGAGGCGACCGTTGGCGTCGAGCAACAGGGTCTCGGTCGAGACTCCCGGCGCGAGACCGACGAGGGCCTGGCTCGTCAGCGAGTTGAGCCAGCTGAGCCGGTCGGGCCCCGTCACGGTCAGCACGCCGCGGTCGGACAGGTCGACGACCGCCGCCCCCCGGGCGAGCAGGCGCTGTTCGCCGAGCGGGTTGCCGTAGTGCGCCGCGACGCCCGAACCGTCGTCGACGAAACCGTCGCGCGACGAGAACGGCGAGACCACGGGGCCCGTGGTCTCGAGGGTCGGGTCGCCGGCGTCAGTCAACGCGCGCCAGCTGCCCGGATGCGTGCGAACGCAGCTCTTGGCCGAGGGCCGCGATGTCCCACGCCCAGAAGAGCTTGCCCTCGACGAGGCCGTACATGCGGGTGGCCGCCGAGTACTCTTTCGCGTTGCTCGACCGGACGACGGCGTCGGTGGCGAGGTCGATGCGCGGACCCTTGACCCGACCGAGGTAGAGCTCGTTGACGCCGGTCGGGTGGGCGATCTGCACCTCGAGGCCGAAGCCGTCGTCGGGCGTGCGCAGGATCTCGACCGCGCGGGCCGAGGTGAACGGTTGGACGCCGACACCGGGCAGCATGCCCGGGCCGCGATCACCCGGCTCGGCCGGACGTTCGAGGCGCCAGTAACCGGTCTCGCTCGTCAGAGGCGTGTGCTCGTCGTCGAGCAGCCAGGTGAACGAGCTGTAGTTGAGGAAGGGCAGGCCGTCGTGGCTGAAGCTGATGCGCTGGCCGAACTCGTGGGTGCGACGTTCGGTGCCCGGTTCGGAGTCGGGGTCGCCCTCGCCGATCTTGTAGTCGACGACGCCGGTGCCCTGCCAGACGCCGATCAACCACGAGAGGGGGACGAGCTCGGACGGCAGGTCGGTGGGGATGTCGATCATGGAGCGGTCAGCGCTGACCCTTGAACAACTTCAGCAGGACGACGACCGAGACGAAGCCGATGGCGAGGGTGGCGAGGCCGAGGAGCCCGATGTAGAACACCTCGAGTGCGAGCAGGGAATCCATGTCGTCGAGCCTACCCGGCGACCACCGACGTGCCCAGTCCTTCGGGGCGACCGTTCAGACGAGCCGAGGGGCCGGTGGTCACACGAGCGCGAAGACGCCCGTCACGACGGCCAGGATCACCAGGCTGCCGCAGGTGCTGAGCATCGTGCGCGAGACCAGGCCGTCCTTCTGGCTCGTGGCGAGCTGCAGCACGAAGGTGAGCACGATGGCCCCGCCGAGGGCGAGGACGACGTGGTCCCAGTACTCGGAGGCGGGCGACCGCAGGCCGATCAGCACGGCGACGACGAGCGTCGCGGCCCAGACCGGGACGACCGTGATCGGCTTGAGCCGTGCCGTCGTCGCGTCGACGTCTCGTTCGCCTGCCTGCACCGTTCGTCCCTCGTTCGTGTCCGCCGTTCTGCCGACCTGCCCTAGCATCGGATGGTCGGAGTGGCGGGGTCTCATGTTTTAGACTGCTCGACAGTACATTCACTGGAGGTCGTGTGGCGCAGCTCTTGGTACTGACCTCCGCGGGCGGCCCCGACGTCCTGCCGTCGCTCGCTCTTCTCAGCCACCGTACCCGGCAGATCCCGGCCGAACCCGCGCAACTGGTGAACGCGCCCTCGAGCGACCTGATCTTCGTCGACGCCCGCGCCGACCTCGCGAGCGCCAAGTCGCTGTGCAAGATCCTGCGCACCACCGGCGTCACGGTGCCGCTCGTCCTGGTGCTCACCGAGGGCGGGCTGACGGCCGTCAACAGCGAGTGGGGCGTCGACGACGTCATCCTCGAGACCGCCGGTCCCGCCGAGATCGACGCCCGCATCCGCCTGGTCACGGGTCGTCTCGCGCAGTCGCAGAACGGCTCGAAGATCCACGCCTCGGGTGTCGTCATCGACGAGGCCAGCTACTCGGCCAAGGTGCACGGCCGACCTCTCGACCTCACCTTCAAAGAGTTCGAGCTGCTGCGCTTCTTCGCCACGCATCCGTCCCGCGTCTTCACGCGCGAGCAGCTGCTCAGCGAGGTCTGGGGCTACGACTACTTCGGCGGCACGCGCACGGTCGACGTGCACGTGCGGCGCCTCCGGGCCAAGCTGGGCGACCTCGAGTCGCTGATCGGCACCGTGCGCAACGTGGGCTACCGGTTCAACGTCTACGACGACGACGCCCAGGCGGTCGTCTCGTGAGCACGGTGGCGTGGTGACGGGCGCGGACGACGCGACCCGCGCCTCCTTCGTGCCCACGCTCGCTCGCGCGGCCACCGAGGCCGACGGCAGCCCGCCGTTCTCCGACCAGACGCTGGTCGACGTCCGGTCGGGCGCGGCGACCGTGATCGGTGACCAGCACGCCGCGGCGGTGCTGCGCGACGGTGAGGCCGAACTGGTCGTGCACCCCGACGACCGCCGACAAGGGCGCGGTGCCGAGCTGCTGCAGCGACTCGTCGACGAGACCGAGGGTCCGCTGCTGCTCTGGGCCCACGGCGACCACCCGGGCTCGCGCGTGCTCGCGGCGCGCTTCGGCCTCGCCGAGACGCGTCGCCTGCTGCAACAGCGTGCCGACGTCCCCGACGAGCCCCGCGCTCCCCGCCTGCGTGACGGCGACCGGGTCGCCCCGTTCCGACCGGGCGTCGACGACCGGGCCTGGCTCGACCTCAACGCCCGGGCGTTCGCCGACCACCCCGAGCAGGGCTCGCTCGTCCAGGCCGACCTCGACGCCCGGAAGGCCGAGCCGTGGTTCGACGCCGGCGACTTCGTCCTGCTCTGGCGCGGCGACGAGCTGCTCGCCTTCTGCTGGCTGAAGCTCGACGAAGGTCAGCCCGGAGAGTTCTACGCGGTCGGCGTCTCGCCCGACCACCAGGGCGAAGGGCTCGGAGGCGCGGTGGTCGACGCCGGGTTCGCCCGCCTCACCGAGCGCGGGGCCGGCACCGCGGCACTGTACGTCGAAGGGGACAACACCGCTGCCCTCCGGCTCTACGCGGCTCGCGGGTTCACGGACCACGCGGTCGACGTCCAGTACACGCTCACGCGCTGACCGCTGCCCCTGGACGCCCCGTTCTCGATCGGGGGGTGCGCGCCGATCCGGTCCACCGATATGCTGCGGGTCGGATGACAGCGATCGAGGGGGCATCATGACCGATCAGACCAGACCGAGCGGCGACGACCAGGGGCACGACGGGCCGCCGCCCGAGGGGCAGCAGCACGAGGGGCAGCAGCCCTCGGGGCAGCAGCCTCAGGGGCACGAGCCGCCGGCAGCGCCAGCCGCGTTCCCGTACCAGGGCCTCCCGTACGGGCAGCAGCCCGAGGGGCAGGCGCAGCAGTCGTCCGGCTACGGGCACCAGCTCTACGGTTCGGCACCGCAACCGGGCGACCACGGACAGCCGCAGGGTGCGAACGAGCAACCGTACGGTGCGAACGGGCAGCCGCAGGGTGCGTACGACCCATCTCACGGTGCGTACGGGCAGCCGCAGGGTGCGTACGAGCAACCCTACGGTGCCTCCGGGCACCCGCAGGAGGCGCCCGGGCAGGATGCCTACGGCCAGCCGACCCAGCAGTTCGCGTACGCGCAGGCTCCGACGCCCCCGGCTCCGAGGACGCCCGAGCAGGCCGCGCGACGTCGGCGACTGCTGATCGGCCTCATCGGTGGAGCAGCCCTGCTGCTCGTGCTGGTCGTGGCGGGTGCCGTGACGTTCGCGACGATGAGCGCCTCCCACCGGCCCGAGGCGACCGTCCGCGACTACCTGGGCGCGGTCCAGGCCGGAGAGGTCGAACGCGCCCTGGCCCTCGACGGCACCGAGGTCGCCGACGGCGACGTCCTGCTGACCGACGACGCCTACGCCGCAGCCGACGACCAGGTCGACGGATTCCAGCTGGGCGCCGTCTCGACCGACGGAGACGACGCGCAGGTCGAGGCCGTCGTGCACCGCGCCGACGGGTCGACCCACGCGCAGGACTTCACGCTCGTGCGCGACGGGCGCGATCTGCTGTTCTTCGACCGCTGGGCGCTCCAGCCGGTCGACCTCGGCACGGTCTCGGTGCAGGTCGCCGGCCCGGCGTCGGCCGAGATCGCCGTCGACGGCACGCCCGTCACACGGGGGGCCGACGGCTCGGTGAGCCTCAAGGCCTTCCCCGGCAGCTACGAGGTCGCCCTCGCCGCCGAGAACGAGTCGTACTCCGCCACCGCCGCCACGGCCGTGGTCGAGGGTGCCGACGTCGCCGCCCCGCCGACCCTGCTCACCACCACCCTCACCCCGGCGGGCACCACGGCGGCGACCGCGGCCGTCGACGCCTGGGTCGCGGGCTGCATCGCCTCGACCGACCTGCGTCCGGAGGGCTGCAGCTTCGGCCTCTACGACACGGAGTCGGGCCGGTACACGCTGTCCGGACAGAAGTGGACCCTCGAGTCCGCGCCGCAGTTCACCGTCGGCGACTGGCAGGACGGCGGCTGGACGGTCAGCACGACGACACCGGGCTCGGCCTCCTTCACCGCCCAGGGGGTCGACGCCGCGGGCAACAGCGGCGTCTACGGCTCGCTCGCACCGGTGCCGGTGCGGGTGGGCGGCCTGATCAGCGACGTGACCGCCGACGGCGCCACGTTCACCTCGAGCGTCGCCACGCCGCTCACCTGACCCGAGGGGTACAACCGGGGTACACGAACGGCTCGGCGGGGCCTACTCCAGGGGGCCGAGCGGATCTGCCATCGCGCTCACAGCACCGTGGAGTGGATTGAGGCACCGCGTACGGCACGCATCCCATCGTCAGGAGAACACCATGAACCCCGTCAAGTTCCTTTCCGACCTCGGCCTCCAGAGCAAGCACGCCTACTGGGGAGGTTTCGCCTCCATCGTCATCGCCCTCGTGGCCTGGATCGCCTCGCAGGGGAAGGACTCGTCCGACAAGGCGCAGTCCGACCGCTGGGGCATCTTCATCGGCCACTGGGCGCCGACTTTCTTCGCCCTGGGCCTCGCCTTGAAGAACGAAGAGAAGTAGGCACGACAGCACGAGCACGACGAAGCCCCCGCCGAACCGGCGGGGGCTTCGTCGTGCGCGGGATGCGGCGGCGGTCGGCCGAGTGCACCTCAGAGCAGGGCGGGCGCACCGCCCAGCGCGAACGGTGACAGCAGGCCGGTGATCTCCTTGAGCGGCGGCCGCGCGTACTCGCCGCGCTTGCCGGTGACGAGCCCCAGACGCACGAGCGACTCGGCGAAGACCGTCGCGGCGGCGACCCCGTCGACGACGGGAGCGCCGATCTCGTCCGAGATCGACCGACAGAGGTCGGTCATCCCGGCACAGCCGAGCAGGACCGCGTCGGCCCCCGACGCCAGCACCTCGTGACACTCGTCGATGATCAGGGCGCGCGCGCCCGACGAGGGGTCGTCGAGTCCCAGCACCGACACCTCGCACGCCCGGACCTCGACGCACCGGTCGGCGAAGCCGTACCGCTGCACCAGTTCGCGGGACCGCCCGACGGTGCGCCCGAGCGTGGTCACGATGCCGAAGCCGCGCCCGACCATCGAGGCCGCGTGCATGCCGGCCTCGGCGATGCCCAGCACCGGACCGGTCGCCAGCTCGCGGGCGGCGTCCAACCCCGGGTCGCCGAAGCAGGCGACCACGTGGGCGTCGACGCCGTCGCGTTCTCCGTCGCGGACCAGCTCGAGGACACCGGGTACCGCCAGCGCCTCCTCGTAATGGCTCTCGATCGACACGGGACCCATCGACGGACCGAGCGCCTCGACGCGGGTGCCCGGCCCGACGACGGCGGCCGCGGTGCGGCCGATCGCGGCGGTCATGGCCTGTGTGGTGTTGGGGTTGATCAGACGGAGCCTCATGCGACCCGCCCCTCGGCCGGACTCGCGACGGTCCCGTCGTCGACCGTGGGGTCGTCGGCGTCGAGTCGGGGCATGCGGGGCCGACGCTTCTCGAGGGCCCAGAACAGCACGAGACCGAGGCCGCAGCCGACGAACCAGCTGTAGTTGCCGATCCAGGTGAGCGAGGGGCCACCGGCGTCCACGACCCAGCCGGGCACGAGTGCCGACGCGACCGAGACGGTGCCCGCGAGCACGAGGGTCCAGACGGCGTTGGGGTTGAACCCGCCCCGGTACCAGTAGCGACCCGAGGGCGACATCGTGAACATGTCCTCGACGGCGACGCGCTGACGGGCGACGAGGTAGTAGCCGGCGATCAACATGCCGAACAGCGGCCCGATCAGCGCCCCCAGCACGCCGAGCGTGTACTGGATCGCCTCGGCGTTGCCGTACCAGTTCCAGGGGGTGAGCAGCACGGAACCGACGGCGGCGATCATGCCGCCGAGTCGCCAGCTGATCTTCCTCGGCGCGACGTTCGAGAAGTCGAAGGCCGGGGCGATGAAGTTGGCGACGATGTTGATGCCGACGGTCGCGGTGACGAAGGTGAGACCGCCGAGCAGGACCACGAAGGGCGTGCCGATGGCGTCCACGGTCTCGATCGGGTCGGTGATGAGCCGCCCGAACACCGGCACCGTCGCCGAGGCGCACAGCACGGTGAGGATCGAGAAGAAGAGGAAGTTCACCGGCAGCCCGAGGACGTTGCCCCGCTTCACCGCCGCGAAGCTCTTGCCGTACCGCGAGAAGTCGCCGAAGTTCAGGACGGGCCCCGAGAAGTAGCTGACGACGATGGCGACGGCCGACGCCATGACCGGCAGCGACGCGGCGAACGACAGCGGCTCGCCCACCGAGAGGTCGAGGTCGATCGCGCTCCAGCCCGCCTGCGAGACGAGGTAGACCGCGAGGGCGATCATCAGCACGTAGACGGCGGGACCGGCGAAGTCGATGAACCGACGGATGGTCTCCATGCCGCGCCAGAACAGGGCCGCCTGGGCGAACCAGAGGATGCCGTACGAGATCCAGCCCAGGGCGCTGAGGCCCAGGAAGGACGGCTCGAGCAACGAGGCCGTCGACGGGACGAACTTGAGGAAGACGATGTTGAGCGACTCCGCGGCCAGGTAGGTCTGCACGCCGTACCAGGCCGTCGCGATGAGGCCCCGGATGATCGCCGGGACGTTCGCCCCCAGCACGCCGAAGACGGCGCGGTTGATGACCGGGTAGGGAACGCCCGTGCGCTGGCTGGGCTTGGCGACGAGGTTCGCGAAGACGTTGACGATCACGATGCCGACCACGAGCGACACGAGCACCTGCCAGCTCGCGATGCCGAGGGCGAAGAGGCTGCCTGCGGTCACGTAACCGCCGACCGAGTGCACGTCCGACATCCAGAAGGCGAAGATGTTGTAGCTCGACCAGGTCTGTCTCCCCAGCGGAGCGAGGTCGTCGTTCGTCAGCCGGGGGTCCCGGGCGCCCTCGACCCGAGCGGCCGCGACGGACGTCAGCGGGGCGGGTGAGCCGGCGGCTCCGACGGCGGGCGGGGCCGGGTCGGCCGGGGGTCGGGCGATGTCTGTGGTCACGGCGTGCCTCCAGGCGGCGTTGTAGTCTGACGATCGGCGGGACGGGTCGATCGTGAATCTATGGCTTCACGGATTCGGCCTGATGTCGGCCGTGTTACGGGTTCGTGACAGCGGTTGCTTCACGGAACCGCGCCCGCCCGACCGACCACCCGTCCCCGCACCAGGAGGGTCATGCCCGACGACCCCGACGCGCCCACGCCGGCGATCGGCGATCTCGACGCCGCCGCCCTCGGTGCCCGCCTGCGCCACCTCCGCGCCGCGGCGGGTCTCTCGCTCAGCGCCCTCGCCCGAGCCCTCGACATCTCGCCCAGCGCGGTCTCGCAGATCGAGCGCGGTGTCCGGCGCCCCTCGGTCAGCCGGCTGATCGCCATCGTCCAGGTGCTCGGGGTGCCGCTCGCCGACGTCTTCGACGACCGCGCCGAGCCCGCCACCCGCCGCACGGCCCCGTCCGACCGCGGGGACGCCGCCACGGGCGGCTACGTCCTGGCCCGAGGAGGCGCGGCGCAGCCGGTCCTGCTGGGCGGCGGAGTGGTCTTCCGTCGCCTCTCGCCCGCCCATCTCTCCGGCGTCGACTTCTTCGAGTCGACCTACCCGCCGGGAGCCCTCGCCACCGAGGTCGCCGCCCTCATCACCCACGAGGGCTACGAGGTCGGCACGGTCACCTCGGGAGAAGCTGACCATCGACTTCCCCGACGAGACCGTCACGATGCGGGCCGGCGACTCGATCACCTTCCCGTGCGACCTGCCGCACCGGTTGAGCAACGGGGGCGGGGTCGACGCGGTCGCCACGTGGCTGATCGTGCACTGAGGCGGCGCGACCGGGCCCGCCCGCGCCTCCTCCCCCGGTCGTCGGGTGTCCACACGTCATCTCGCGTTTACCCGGGACGACGCTCCGAGGCGGTCGGGGGTGGCACGATGGTGCGATGGACAGCAGCGAACCCCGCGTCGACGGCGCCGGCGTCACCCCCGACTTCCTCGACGACTTCGACGAGATCGTCAGTTTCGAGGACGGCACCCTGCCCGCCGAGCGCTACCTCGACCGCGAGCTGAGCTGGCTGGCGTTCAACCAGCGCGTGCTCGAACTCGCGGAGGACCCGACCACGCCGCTGCTCGAACGAGCCAACTTCCTGGCGATCTTCGCGAGCAACCTCGACGAGTTCTTCATGGTGCGCGTCGCCGGCCTGAAGCGCCGCATCGCGACGGGCCTCGCCGTGCCGACCAACGTGGGGCGCGGGCCGAACGAGGTGTTGGCCGACATCAACAAGAAGGCCCACGAGCTGCAAGAACGTCACGCCCGGGCGTTCCTCGACCTGGTCAAGCCCGACCTCGACGACGCGGGCATCCACATCGAGAACTGGTCCGACCTCGAAGAGGCCGACCGGGTGCGCATGCGCGAGATCTTCGCCGAGCAGATCTTCCCCGTGCTCATGCCGCTCGCGGTCGACCCGGCCCACCCCTTCCCCTACATCTCGGGGCTGTCGCTGAACCTGTCCGTCCGCGTCCGCAACCCCAAGACGATGCGTCAGGAGTTCGCGCGCCTCAAGGTGCCGCAGATGCTGCCGCGCTTCGTGCAGCTGCCCGACAACGACAGCGGGCGCGTGCGGTTCATCCCCCTCGAGGACCTCATCGCGAACCACCTGCAAGACCTCTTCCCCGGCATGGAGGTCGTCGAGCACCACGTGTTCCGTGTCACCCGCAACGAGGACGTCGAGGTCGACGAGGACGAGTCCGAGAACCTCATCCAGGCCCTCGAGCGCGAGCTGCTGCGCCGTCGGTTCGGTCCGCCGATCCGCCTCGAGATCACCGACGACATGGACCCGGTCACCCTCGAGCTGCTCGTGCGCGAACTCGACGTGACCGACCAGGAGGTCTACAAGCTGCCGGCCCCGCTCGACCTGGCCGGCCTGTTCGAGATCACCAAGATGGCGCGGGCCGACCTCAAGTACCCCAAGCACCTGCCGACCACGGCCGTCCAGCTTCAGCAGACCGAGCCGAACATGAAGCCCGACATGTTCGCCAGCATCGCGCGGCAGGACATCCTCGTGCACCACCCGTACGAGTCGTTCGCGACCAGCGTGCAGGCGTTCCTCGAACAGGCCGCGGCCGACCCCAACGTGCTGGCCATCAAGCAGACGCTCTACCGGACGAGCGGCGACAGCCCGATCATCGAGGCCCTCATCGACGCCGCCGAGGCGGGCAAGCAGGTGCTCGCACTCGTCGAGGTCAAGGCGCGGTTCGACGAACAGAACAACATCACCTGGGCCCGCAAGCTCGAGAAGGCCGGCGTGCACGTCGTCTACGGCCTCGTCGGGCTCAAGACCCACTGCAAGCTCGCCCTGGTCATCCGCCAGGAGAAGGGCACGCTGAAGCACTACACGCACATCGGCACGGGCAACTACAACCCGAAGACCAGCCGCATCTACGAAGACATGGGTCTGTTCACCGCGGACGACCAGGTCGGCAAAGACCTGACGCGCCTGTTCAACGAGCTGTCGGGTTACGCGATCGAGAAGAAGTTCAAGCGACTGCTCGTGGCTCCCCGCTACCTGCGTCGCGGTCTGCTCAAGCAGATCCAGAACGAGATCGAGAACGCGCAGGCCGGGCGCCCCGCGGGCATCCGCATCAAGATCAACTCGATCGTCGACGAGCAGATCATCGACGCGCTCTACAAGGCGAGCCAGGCCGGTGTGCCCGTCGACGTCTGGGTGCGCGGCATCTGCACGATCAAGCCGGGTGAGCCGGGGCTCAGCGACAACATCCGTGTGCGGTCGATCCTCGGGCGGTACCTCGAGCACAGCCGTCTGTTCTGGTTCGCCAACGACGGTGACCCGCAGGTCTTCATCGGGAGCGCCGACATGATGCACCGCAACCTCGACCGTCGCGTCGAGGCCCTGGTGCGCCTGACGCAGGCCGACCACCTCACCGAGGTCGCCGACCTGTTCGAGCAGGCCATGTCGGACGAGACCGCCTCCTGGTGGCTCGAGTCCGACGGCACCTGGACCCGCCACGCCCGTGACGCCGAGGGCCGGTCGCTGACCGATCTGCAGAACGCCCAGATGAAGGCCATCACGCAGCGGAAGCGCTCCAAGCGATGACCGTCACCTCGACGACCGTCGTCGCCGCGGGCGCCGTCTGCTGGCGGCTGGTCGAGGGCAAGGTCCGGGTGCTGCTGATCCACCGCGACCACCACGGCGACGTCTCGCTGCCCAAGGGCAAGGTCGACCCGGGTGAGGCGACGCCCCAGACGGCCGTTCGAGAGATCCACGAAGAGACCGGCTACCGCGTCACGCTGGGCGCCCCGCTCGGCACGGCCGAGTACCTGCTGCCCGGCGGTCGCGACAAGGTCGTGCACTACTGGTCCGCCGAGGTGACCGACGAGTCCGTCGCCCAGGCCGGGGCGTTCACGCCCAACCACGAGGTCGCCGCCATCGAATGGGTCGGCATCGACAAGGCGAAGGCGATGCTGACCTACGCCCGCGACGCCGACGTGCTCCAGCGCTTCGCCGACCGGGTGACGACGGGCAGGGCTCGCACCTTCCCGATCGTGGCCCTCCGTCACGCCAAGACGACGTCGCCGTCCGACTGGCACGGCTCGGACGCCACGCGCCCGCTGCTGCCCCAGGGCCGCCGCCAGGCGAAGTCGGTCGCACCGGTCATCGCGGCCTGGGCCCCGACGCGCATCGTCAGCAGCACGGCGGCGCGCTGCCTGGCCACGCTCGAGCCCTTGTCCGAGCTGACCCGGGTCGGCGTCCGACAGACCGACGCGATCAGCCAGGACGCCTTCGAGCAAGGCACGGACGACGTCGCCGGGGTGGTCAAGAAGCGACTGAAGAAGAAGGTCGCGGCCGTCATCTGCAGCCACGGCCCCGTGCTGCCCGAGGTCATCCGGCAGATCTCGCTGGGCACCAAGGGGGGCGACCGCATCGACCTGCGCCGTGCCTCGTCGCTCGGCACGGCCGAGTTCACGGTGCTGCACGTCTCGGTCGACGACACGGCGCTCGTCGCGATCGAGACGCACGGCCCGGCCGCCTGACCCGCGCCTCCTCGGCTCCCCACGGCATCGACAGGGTCGGCCCCCGCCTGCGACGGGCGGGGGCCGACCTCTGTCGGGACGCGCTCGTCCCGGCCGATGTTCCCCCCTCGTTCACCTTCCGTTCACCGGGGCAGGCGACCGTGGTTAACCCGTCGCCGTAGCGTCTCGCACGGGTCGGCACCTGGCCCACAGCACCCAGCCATCACATCCCGAAAAGGACCCCCCTGTGAACTTCAAGCGCACCGGCAGCATCGTCGCGATCGCCGCGGTCGGAACCATGCTCCTCGCGTCCTGCGCCAGCAACGAAGGCGGCGCCTCGCCCTCGGGCGACGCATCGGCCAGCGACCTCTCCGGCTCCATCTCGGGCATCGGCGCCTCGTCGCAGCAGGCTGCGCAAGAAGCCTGGGTCGCGGGCTTCCAGACCGCCAACCCCGACGTCACCATCAACTACGACCCGCAGGGCTCCGGCGGTGGACGCGAGAGCTTCATCTCGGGCGCCGCGGACTTCGCCGGCTCCGACCGCGCGTTCAAGACCGACGAGATCTCGTCGAGCACCTTCGCCGGCTGCACGCCCGACACCGGCATCGTCGAGCTGCCCGCCTACGTCTCGCCCATCGCGGTCGTCTTCAACCTCGACGGCGTGAAAGAGCTGAACCTCACGCCCGCCACCCTCGCCGGAATCTTCAGCGGCAAGATCACCACCTGGGACGCCGCCGAGATCAAGGCCGACAACCCCGACGCCGACCTGCCCAGCACGGGCATCACCGCCGTCCACCGCTCGGACGACTCGGGCACCACCGAGAACTTCACCGACTACCTCCACGCCACGGCGGCCGACACCTGGACCGAAGAGGCCGACGGCACCTGGCCGACCGCGTTCGGCGGCGAGGGTGCCTCGGGCACCACCGGCGTGATCGACGCCGTCACCAACGGCACCGGCACCATCGGCTACGCCGACGCCTCGCGCGCCGGTGACCTCGGTGTCGCCAAGGTCAAGGTCGGCGACGACTTCGTCGGCTACTCGGCCGAAGCCGCTGCCGCCATCGTCGACGAGTCGCCCGAAGAAGAGGGTCGCACCGAGGGTGACATCGCCATCGAGCTCGACCGCACCTCGACCGCCGCGGGCGTCTACCCGATCGTCCTGGTCAGCTACCTGATCGCGTGCGAGTCCTACGAGGACGCCGCCAAGGGCGAGCTCGTCAAGGCGTACCTCTCGTACGTCACCAGCGAAGACGGCCAGAAGGTCGCGGCCGACGCCGCCGGCTCGGCCCCGATCTCGAGCACCCTCTCGGGTCAGGTCGCCGACGCCATCGCACTGATCAAGTAACACGGCACCACCCCGGGGGCCCGGGAACGCACCGCGTGCGTTCCCGGGCCATCGGCCTGACAGGCACCACGCACCACGCACCACCCCCGAACCCCACCCGAGCCTCCGGAGGACCCCGTCCGATGACCGCCCCCGCCACGACCTCGGCCCCCGCCGTCGTCCCGAAGCCCAAGCGACGTCCTGCCGACCGGATCTTCTCGGGCAGCACGGTCGTCGCCGGTGGTCTCATCCTCGCGATCCTCGCGGCCGTCGCGCTCTTCCTCATCGTGCAGAGCATCCCGGCCCTCACCGCGGCTCCCGAGGACGTCTCGCTCTCGGGTTACCCGGGATCGTTCTGGCAGTACGTCGGACCGCTGGCGTTCGGCACGGTCTACGCCGCCGCCCTCGCCCTCCTGATGGCCCTCCCCGTCGCGATCGGCATCGCCCTCTTCATCTCGCACTACGCGCCCCGCAAGCTCGCCCAGGGACTCGGCTACGTGATCGACCTCCTGGCCGCCGTGCCGTCGGTCGTCTTCGGCCTCTGGGGCAGCATCGTGCTCGCCCCCGCGATCCAGCCCTTCTACGACTGGCTGGTCAGCACGTTCGGCTGGTTCCCGCTCTTCGCCGGCCCCGTCTCGGGCACGGGTCGCACCCTGCTGACCGCCTCGATCGTGCTCGCCGTGATGATCCTGCCGATCATCACCGCCCTGAGCCGCGAGGTCTTCCTCCAGACGCCGGTGCTGCACGAAGAGGCCGCCCTGGCCCTCGGCGCCACCCGCTGGGAGATGATCCAGATCGCCGTGCTGCCCTTCGGCCGCCCCGGTGTCATCTCGTCCGCGATGCTGGGCCTGGGTCGCGCTCTCGGCGAGACCATGGCGGTGGCCCTCGTGCTCTCGCCGGCACTCGTCATCAACCCCGCGATCCTGACCTCGACGAACTCCTCGACCATCGCGGCCAACATCGCCCTGCGGTTCCCCGAGGCGCACGACATCGGCATCAACACCCTCATCGCGACCGGCCTCGTGCTGTTCGTCATCACCCTGATCGTGAACTCGATCGCCCGCTACGTCATCAACCGCCGCAAGGCCTTCTCGGGAGCGAACTGATGGCCACCACCACCGCCGGCGTGCGCCGGTCCAGCCCCTCCGTCAACGCCCTCACGACGGGCCGTCTGCCCAAGGCCGCTCCGCTGGTCATCCTGCTCGGCAGCTGGGTCGTCATGGGAGTCGTCTTCGCGCTGCTGAACGCGGCCGGCGTCACCGAGTCGTTCAACTGGGTCGGGGCGATCATCCTCGGCACCGTGCTCTACGCCGTGCTCGTCTTCGTCGTCGCGATGCAGATCGAGGGCATCCGCCGCGCGAAGGACCGCGTCGTCACGACCGCCGTCAGTGCCGCCTTCATCATCGCGCTGGTCCCGCTGGTCTCCCTGCTCTTCACGGTCGTGACGTCGGGCTCCAACCGGTTCGACGCCGACTTCTTCGCGATGTCGATGCGCAACGTCGTCGGAGCTGGCGGCGGTGGTCTGCACGCCATCACCGGCACCCTGCTGATCACGGCCCTGGCCGCGGTCATCTCGGTGCCGATCGGCCTGCTGACCGCCATCTACCTCGTCGAGTACGGCCAGGGCCGTCTGGCCCGCGCGATCACGTTCTTCGTCGACGTCATGACGGGCATCCCGTCGATCGTCGCCGGCCTCTTCGCCTACGCCCTCTTCGTCATCTTCTTCGGCGAAGGCGTGCGCATGGGCGCCGCAGGCTCCGTGGCACTGGCCGTGCTGATGATCCCCGTCGTCGTGCGCAGCACCGAGGAGATGCTGAAGCTTGTGCCGAACGAGTTGCGCGAGGCCGCCTACGCCCTCGGCGTGCCGAAGTGGCTGACCATCGTAAAGGTGGTCATCCCCACCTCGGTCGCCGGCATCACGACCGGCGTCATGCTGGCCATCGCGCGCATCATCGGTGAGACCGCTCCGCTGCTGATCACGGCGGGCTTCACCGCCAGCATGAACTACAACCTCTTCGACGGCCGCATGCAGTCGCTGCCGGTGTTCGCCTACAGCTCGTACGTCAGCCAGGGCACCGACGCGGCGGCCTTCATCGACCGGGCCTGGACCTCCGCCCTCACCCTGATCCTCATGGTGATGGCGCTCAACCTCTTGGCCCGCCTGATCGCCCGCGTCTTCGCCCCCAAGCTCGGCCGCTGACCCGGCCGCTCCGCCCCACACCCCGTCCCGGCTCCCGCCCGGCTCCCACCCCGAAGGAATCACCGTGTCCAAGCGCATCGAGGTCAACGACCTCAACGTCTACTACGGCAAGTTCAAGGCCGTCGAAGACGTCAACATCACCATCGAGCCCCGCACGGTCACCGCGTTCATCGGCCCGTCCGGTTGCGGCAAGTCGACCTTCCTCCGCACGCTCAACCGCATGCACGAGGTCATCCCCGGCGCCTACGTCGAGGGCGAGGTGCTGATCGACGGCAACGACCTGTACAGCCCCGGCGTCGACCCCGTGCTCGTCCGCCGTCAGGTCGGCATGGTGTTCCAGCGCCCCAACCCGTTCCCGACGATGAGCATCCGCGACAACGTGCTCGCGGGCGTCAAGCTCAACAACCGCCGCATGTCGAAGAGCGACCAGGACGGCCTCGTCGAGTCGTCCCTGCAGGGCGCGAACCTCTGGAACGAGGTCAAGGACCGCCTCGACAAGCCCGGTTCGGGCCTCTCGGGCGGTCAGCAGCAGCGTCTCTGCATCGCGCGGGCCATCGCGGTCTCCCCCGACGTCGTGCTGATGGACGAGCCCTGCTCGGCCCTCGACCCGATCTCGACGCTCGCCATCGAGGACCTCATCGAGGAGCTCAAGCAGCAGTACACGATCGTCATCGTGACCCACAACATGCAGCAGGCCAGCCGCGTCAGCGACAAGACGGCGTTCTTCAACATCGCCGGCACCGGCAAGCCCGGCAAGCTGATCGAGTACGACGACACCGCGAAGATGTTCTCGAACCCGAGCGTGCAGGCCACGGAAGACTACGTGTCGGGACGCTTCGGCTGATCCGACACCGCGCCTCCTCGGGGTGAGGCGCACCTACACGTCGCGTGTCCGCGAGGTGCACACGAGAAGAGGCGGTCCACCGGGTGGTGGACCGCCTCTTGCGTGGGGTGGCGGGTCAGGCTGCCGGGTCAGGCGTGCCGGGTCAGGCGCTGGGGATGGCGACGACCGGGTCGCTGGTCGGCGACGACGATCCACCCGCGGGCTCGACCGTGATGCCGACCGTGTCGCCAGCATTCATCTCGCCCTTGAGCACGTGCGTGGCCGGGGCGTTCGACGAGGCGTCGAAGGTGCCCGCGGGCACGGCTCCGTCGTCGTTGATGTACCAGAGCTCGTAGGTCTGGTCGCCGGGCAGCGAGGTCATCCCGTCGACGACGACGGCCGAGCGACCGAGTTCGTTCGACCAGATGAGCGTCGCCTTGCCCCCGGTGCTGACGTCGGCCACCGAGCGCTGGAAGTCGCTCGCGGCGTAGATCTCGTCGATGCCGGAGGCCTGCTGCTCTTGCTGCTGGCCGGACTGTCCGAGGCCCTCGACGAGGGCTCCACCGCCGAAGAAGAGCGCGGCAGCCGCGGCGGCCGCACCGAGAACGGCGACCGGACGCGTGAACCAGCGACGGTGCGCGGCCCCGGTCGGCGTGAGGACGCGGGCACCCTCGGACTCGCTCGGCTCCATCTCGGGGGCGGGGGTGCGCTCGACGCGACGTTCGTGGTCGTCGTCACCCGCGCCTCCTGCGGTCGTCGCGGTGTCGTGGTCTGCCGTCGGGCCCGTCGCCGTGAGCGGCGCGAGCTGCGGCGTCGACGCGATGAGGTCGAGCACGCTGGCGCGGAGCCCGGCCGACGGGGTGACGGGCCGGGCCGCGTGGGCGAGCAGCAATGCGGTCTCTCTCAATTCGGCCACCTCCGTCCTGGTGTCGTCGTGCTGGTCTGATGTGTCGTCGAGGAAGGCCTCGAACGCGTGTCGTTCGTCGTCGCTCAGTGCGTCGAGCACGTAGGCACCGGACAGGTGGTCGGTGTCGACGTTCGTGGTGCCCGCGTCGTCCGTGTGCCGGCCGCGCGTGGGCTCGTCGTGGTCGGTCACGATGCGACCCCCATCTCGTCGCGCAGACGGATCATGCCGTCGCGCAGTCTGGTCTTGACGGTGCCGATCGGCACGTCGAGGAGTTTCGCGACCTCGCTGTGGCTGAGGCCGCCGTAGTAGGCGAGCTTCACCGCCTGCCGTTGCAGTTCGGTGAGGCGTCCGAGGGCCCGCTCGACCCGCTCGTGCTCGATGCGGATCTCGACGGACTCGGTGACCGAGTCGTAGTCGGTCTCGAGATCACGCACGCCGATCTTGAGGTCGCGGTCGCGACCGGCCTGGGAGGCACGGATGCGGTCGACGGCGCGGCGGTGCGCCATCGTGAGCATCCAGCTCGCGGCGCTGCCCCGGGTGGAGTCGAAGCGCGTGGCGTTCTGCCAGATCTCGAGAAAGACCTCTTGGGTCACCTCTTCGGACTGGGCGTGGTCTTTGAGGAGCCGCTTCACCAGGCCGAGCACGCGGGGTGCCGTCTGGTCGTACAGCTCGGCGAAGGCGGTCTGGTCACCCTGTGCGACTCGCGGCAACAGTTCGTCGGGAGTCGAAGGAGCGAGCCCGCTCTCGGGTGTCTCTGTCTCTCGGGTCACGAGTTCGAGCATGTCAGGGTTCACCTCCGGTCGCACTGTTCGTCGGTTCGTGGGTCACGATCCGGGGCGGATCGTGATGTGGGGCGGGTGGTGCTTGGCGGTGCGGTGTTCGTCGTGCGGTGTTCGTGGTGCTTGGCGGTGCGGTGTTCGTGGTGCGGGCGGGACCCCCTGCGATGCGGCCGTCTGGGATGGCGTTCAGGCCCGGTGCATCGCAGGGAGACCAGCCCGCCGACGCCCGAAACGTAGGGAGGACGGGTGTCGGCGGGGGATCGTGGATCCCTCACGTGAATGGTTCGGCACCGGGGGCCGGGCGGATTGGGCGAACATTCGTGTGTGGCCGTGCTGCTCGGTCGGTGCTCCGGGCCGAACCCGACCGGCGGCGGGCCGGGATGCGTGCCGAACCCGACATCCGGGCCCTGACTCGCCGCTCACTTTCCTCTGTGGTCGTCGGACGCTGCCGAGTTGTCGCGATTTGCACACGTGGGCGAGGGCGCTGTGCGGGGCTCGGACGGGACGAGGAGGCGCGGGTCGCGGCGCGAGGAGGGCGGCGGTCGGTCGTCACGCCGGGTCTCGACCGAGAGCTCGTCTCGGGAGGAAGAGGTGCCGGACCGCAGAAACGCCTCTCGGCGCGAGGCCGCTCGAAGCGGCTAAATTTGGAGCCCGGGGTTACTGCGGCCCGACCAGAGAAACTTTACCCGTCTCGGGCCGAGCGGTCCGACGAGTTCGCGTCGTGCGAACGCCGCACGGGTCCGCGCGTGTCGAGCCCGCCCGATCGCATGCGACCCGGCGCGGGCCTCGACCGCACGAAGCCGCCGATCAGTCGAGGCTGTCGTCGCGCCACAGGTGGGCGCAGGCGACGAGGTCGACGCCGAGCTCACTGAAGCGCAGGGCGCGGCGGGTGAGCTCACCGGCGCGGTCGGAGCCGACGGCGTCCTGGTCGTCGGCGACCGAGGTGGCGCCGGCAGCGGCGAGGCGGCAGAACGCGGCACCCCGCTCGAGCGCGATGGCGAAGTCCCCGACGAAGACGCCACGGAGGATCAAGTCGGCGAGTTCGAGGATCTCTTCCGGGCTGGCCGGCGCCGGGGCACCGGCGACGACCGGGTCGATCGTCGTGGCGACCTGGACCCCGCGCTCGAAGAGCTGGGTGACCTCGACCGGGTTCTGCCGGATGACGGCCCGCACGAGGTAGATGCGCCACAGGGCGCCGGGCAGGCTGTGCGGGCTGGCCCGCGCCCACAGCTCGGCGACGGCGTCGATGCCGTGCTGGTCGGTGAAGGTGACGAGCCGGTCGAGGATCTCGGGGCTCGGGTCGTGCTTGACGCGGGCGACGAGGGCCGAGGCCGACTCGTGGGCGACGCGGTTCATCGTCGCGGGGTCGTCTCCGCCCTGGAAGGCTTCGAACTCGGACCCCGAGAACTGGGTCGGGCGGTGGAATGGTCTCGGCACCGGACCCACGATAGGCGTGACCACCGACACCGAGCCGGACGTTCGCCCACGGCACCACCGCCGGCACCCCGCGACGCCGGTTCCGGCTCCGGCTCCACCGAGGAGGCGCGGGTCGGCCTGGCGACCGAGAGCCGCGGCATCCCGTAAACTGGATACGCACGGGCCTCTAGCTCAGTTGGTAGAGCATCGGACTTTTAATCCGCGGGTCGTGGGTTCGAGCCCCACGGGGCCCACCTGTATCCGTCGCCACACGTGCGACAGGCGACGTCACCCCGCTTGCACGGCCGCATGCTTGCGGCTCGAGGACCCGCCTCCCCGCGTCTCCCATGGCCGTCCTCGACGGGTCGTACCCGCCACCCGGGAAGGCGGGGCCGACGTCGCACCCGAATGCGGCGGCCCCACCACGAGAGACTGAACCCGAATCCTGTCCCCCGATTTCAGGTGGGTCCCACCCACCTGGTACGCGCAGAACCTACGCCCTCAAGGCGTCACGTGTCGGCTTTTCTGTCGAGGACGAGAGAAAGCGCCCCTCCGGTTCGGGCCGGGAGGGGCGCTCGGCCTCCTCGCGACGGATGTCGGACAAGCCGACGGCATCGCTACGGGGTACGCCAGGGTTACGGGACCCTGGGGAGACAGCAGTGGACGCTACGCTCACCGGAACCGACCGGTCCCAGGTTCGCGCAATCCGGACAGTGCGCTCGTCTGCCCTCCTCGACGAAGGCCGCTAGACGCCGGCCGCCCGGTACCGCACACCCCAGCTGCCCGTCCAGGTCTCGCCCGGGTCGAGCCAGCGCAGACCCTCACCCGAGGCCAGCGCGTTGGCCGGTGCCGTCATCGGCTCGGCGGCGACGGCCAGCCCCTTCACCCCGCCACGAGGGAAGTTGCGGGGCGTGAACACCTGCACGTACTCGAACGACGGGTCCTGCCAGAGTTCGGTCGCCGAACCGTCGGGCGCCGTGAAGGTCGTCGTGCGGATGCCGTCGGCGTCGGGCTCGACATCGCGGTAACCCGTGTCGAGGTCGAGGTCGCCCAGGCGTGGGCCCTGCGACAGGTCGAACTCGGTGCCGGCCACGGGTGACGTGCCGACCGGGATGCTGGCCTCGTCCGTCTCGTACCGGGTCGCCGCCGCGAGCGTGACGGTCAGCGTCTCCGGGTCGTGGTCACCCACCCGGAAGAACGGGTGCGACCCCACGGCGAACGGCGCGCGATCGGGGCCGACGTTCGTGATCGTGTGCGTGACCACCATGCCGTCCACGACGAGTTCGTGCCGCACGGTCGTGTCGAGCTGGAACGGGTACCCGTGCTGCGGGAACACCGTCGCCCCGAGCGTCACGGCATGGGACTCGCGCTCGACCACCCGGTAGGCCGTGTAGCGAAGCAGCCCGTGGCTGGCGTTGCCCTTGGCCGGCTCGGTGAGGTCGAGCTGCTGCTCGCGCCCGTCGAGCGACCACCGGCCGCCGGCGACGCGGTTCGGCCAGGGCACGAGCGTGATGCCGCAGGCCGAGGGCGGGGCCTCGTCGGCGCCGAACGTCTCGGTCAGGGCGACGCCGTCGACGGCCAACGCGCGGATGCCCGCCGCCACCTGCGTGACGACACCCGTGACGTGGTGCCCGTCGTGCTCGAGGGTGAGGTCGTACTGCTCTCCGGTCGGGTTGCTCGTCGTCATCGCTCCAGTCTCGCTCTCGGGTGTCGGTGGCGTCCGGGATCTCGTGCTCCCCTCGGTGACGAGGGACCACGGGCTCAGGGACGCGAGGGGGCCGGGTCGCGAGGAGGCGCGTCGACCTCGCCCGCGCCTCCTGCGGTCACGACGGCGAGGCCGGCTCGGCGCAGCTCGGCGACGGCGTCGTCGTCGGCACCCGCCGTGACGAGCCCCTCGAAGGTGTCGAGCGGACCGATGACGCCCAGGTGGGCCTCGCCGAGCTTGCTGCCGTCGGCCACGATGTACGACCGGCGGGCCGTCTGGGTCATGAGGCGCTTGAGGTCGGTCTCGGGCAGGTTGACGTTCGTGACGCCGTGGGTCGCGTGGACGCCGGTGCAGCCGATGAACGCCAGGTCGGCCGTGACGCTGGCGAACACGCTGGTCGCCAGCGGGTTGACCAGCGAGTGCTGCAGCGGTCGCAACGTGCCGCCCGACACGATCACGGTGAACCGCGGCACCGCCTGCTCGAGCGCCAACGCGATGGTGAGGCCGTTCGTCACGACGACGACCCCCTCGAGGTCGTGCCGTTCGAGCAGGGCCAGCGCGATCTGCGTGGTCGTCGTGCCGACGTCGAGCACGACGCAGTCGCCCGAGCGCACGAGCGACGCGGCCTCGACCCCGATGGCCCGTTTGGCCTCGGTCGAGACCGAGCTCTCTTCTTCGAACGGTCGCTCGGCCGGCCGGTCGACCGACAGCGCCCCGCCGTGGACGCGCGACAACAGGCCGTCGGCCGCCAGGCTCTCGAGATCGGTGCGGATCGTCACCTCGGACAGCCGGAACTCTCGCGCCAGCTCGGCCGTGCGGACGAACCCGCGACGCCCGACGAGGTCGGCGATGCGGTCGCGACGCCGCTCGCCCGGCAGCGGCGCGGACTGCGGCACCGGGGGCGGGGTCGAGTTGCCGTTCACCCGGCTAGTTTCGTATGCTTTCACGTACTTTCGCAACTGCAAGTCGTGGTCGCGAGTGCCCCGAACAGAAGGAGGCGCGATGTCGTCCATCACGAAACGCGCGACGGTCCTGTCCGACGGTCGCGAACTCATCTACTTCGACGACGCCGACACCACGCTCACGGCCGAGCGACGCGTCGACGCCCGAACGCTCGACCCCCGTCCCGACACGGCGACCATGCGACAGGACGTCCTCACCGGTGAGTGGGTCTCGATCGCCGCCTCACGGCAGAACCGCGTGTTCCTCCCCCCGGCCGAGCTCGACCCGCTGGCCCCCGCCAGCGAGACGAACCCGTCCGAGATCCCCGACGTCTACGACGTCGCCGTCTTCGAGAACCGATCGCCGTCGTTCGGGCCGCTGCTCGAGAGCGACGACGCCCCCGAGGGCCTCGACGACCTGACCCGCATCGGCCTCGAACGCACCCTGCGCAGCGTCGGCCGGTGCGAGGTCGTCTGCTTCAGCCCCGAGACCCACGGGTCGTTCGCCGACCTGAGCGAATCCCGCGCCCGCACGGTGGTCGAGGCCTGGGCCGACCGCACGGCCGCTCTGTCGGCCCTGCCCGGCATCCAGCAGGTGTTCCCGTTCGAGAACCGCGGCCAAGCCATCGGCGTCACCCTGCACCACCCGCACGGCCAGATCTACGCCTACCCCTACGTCACGCCCCGCACCACGCGACTGCTCGACAGCATCGAGACCTACGGCCCGACCCTGTTCGCCGACCTGCTCGACCGCGAACGCTCCGGCCCGCGCGTCGTCCTCGCGGGCGAGCACTTCACGGCCTTCGTGCCGTTCGCCGCGCGCTGGCCGATCGAGATCCACCTGCTGCCGCACCGCCACGCCCCCGACTTCGCGGCCCTGACCGACGACGAACGAGACGAGCTCGCGGTCATGTACCGGCGCCTCCTGCGCGGTGTCGACGGCCTGTACGACGACCCGACGCCCTACATCGCCGCCTGGCACCAGGCCCCCGTCGGCGTCGGCCGCGACACCGTCCGCCTGATGCTGCAGATCACCTCGCCTCGTCGGGCCGAGAGCAAGTTGAAGTTCCTGGCAGGCTCCGAGGCCGCGATGGGAGCCTGGGTGGGCGACCTCGTCCCCGAGGTGCAGGCCGACCGAATCCGAGAGGCGATCGAGCGATCATGACCGACACCACCACTCCCCAGGGCTTCAGCGAGGCCTTCGACACCGAGGTCGCCGGCCGCTGGTCCGCCCCAGGCCGCGTGAACCTCATCGGCGAGCACACCGACTACAACGACGGCTTCGTGCTGCCCTTCGCCATCGACCGTCGCACCACCGTCACGGTCGGTCGCCGCGACGACCGCCTGCTGCGCGTGGCCTCGTCCTTCGAGGGCGGCGTCCACGAGGTGTCGCTCGACGACCTCGACCCGGCCTCGATGTCGGGCTGGTCGGCCTACGCCCTCGGCATCGCCTGGGCGTTGTCGATCGCGCACGACCGGGCTGACTCCCCCTCGTTCGCCGCGGCCGGGGGCGACCTCTCGACCATCGACCTGTCGGGCGTGGTGGGCCTCGACCTGTTCGTCGAGTCCGAGGTGCCGGTCGGCGCCGGGCTCTCGTCGTCCGCGGCACTCGAGTGCTCGGTGGCCGTGGCCTTCGCCGAGCTCTGGTCGCTCGACGTCAACCGTTCGGCCCTGGCCGCCGTCGGACAACTCGCCGAGAACGAGGTCGTCGGCGCCCCGACGGGCATCATGGACCAGTCCGCATCACTGCTCGGCAAGGCCGACTCGGGAGTGTTCCTCGACTGCCGCAGTCTCGACGCCGACGTCGTCGACCTCGGCTTCGCCGCCGCCGGCCTCGAGGTGCTCGTCGTCGATACCCACGTCGAGCACGCCCACGCCACCGGCGGCTACGTCGAGCGCCGCGCGTCGTGCGAGAAGGGCGCCGCCGCGCTCGGCGTCGACTCCCTGCGCGACCTCGACGCCGACGACCTCGGTCGGGCCGAAGAAGTGCTCGACGCCGAGACCTTCCGTCGTGTCCGCCACGTCGTCACCGAGAACCAGCGCGTGCTCGACACCGTCCGCACGCTGCGCACCGACGGCCCGCGCGCGATCGGCCACCTGCTCGACGCCTCGCACGTGTCGATGCGCGACGACTTCGAGATCTCGGTGCCCGAGCTCGACCTCGCCGTCGCTACCGCCCAGGCCACCGGGGCCGTCGGGGCCCGCATGACGGGTGGCGGCTTCGGCGGGTCGGCCATCGCGCTCGTCCCCACCGAGGCTCGCGCCGATGTCGAGTCCGCGATCGTCGCCGCCTTCGCCGAGGCCGGCTACACGGCTCCGACCGTGTTCACGGTGCACGCCGCCGAGGGCGCCCGCCGCGACGCCTGACGCCGCGCTTCGCGCGAGACGGGCACGGCACCACGAGACGGGCACCGCACCACGGGATGGGCACAGCACCAGGGGAAAACCTGGCGCTGTGCCCATCTACTGGCGTGGTGGGCCAGCGGCGGCGTTCCCCGCCACGAGGTAAACACCCCGCCACACGATTGCATGGCGGCATGTTTGGTTCGTGGCGGGATGAGGGCACTTCCCCGACCCAGCACCACGAGACGGGCACCGCACCACGGGATGGGCACAGCACCAGGGGAAAACCTGGCGCTGTGCCCATCTTCTGGCGTGGTGGGTGCAGCCGGGCCGTCAGGGTCGCTCGGCGGCCTCGACCACGTTCTTCAGCAGCATCGCCCGGGTCATCGGCCCGACCCCACCCGGCACGGGCGACTGGAAGCCCGCCACGGCGGCGACCGCGGGGTCGACGTCTCCGCGGAGCTTGTACTTGCCCGTCTCCTCGTTCAGCACGCGGGTGATGCCGACGTCGATCACGGCGGCCCCGGGCTTCACCCAGTCCGGCTTGACCAGCCCGGCGACACCCGCGGCGGCCACGACGATGTCGGCCCGGCGCACCTCGGCGGCCACGTCGACCGTCCGCGAGTGCGTCAGCGTCGCCGTCGCCTCGAGGCGGGTCAGCAGCAGGCCGAGCGGGCGCCCCACCGTCAGCCCCTGCCCGATGATCGTCACGTGCGTCCCCGCGATCGGGATGTCGTAGGCACGCAGCATCTCGACGATGCCGCGCGGCGTGCACGGCAGGGGCGTGTCGATCGAGCCCTTGCCACCCGGCACCGCCAGCACCAACTCGCCGAGGTTGACCGGGTGCAGGCCGTCGGCGTCCTTTGCCGGGTCCATCAACTCGAGCATGGCCGTCGGGTCGATGCCGGCGGGCAGCGGCAGCTGGATGATGAACGCCGTGACCGCGGGGTCGGCGTTCATCGTCTCGATCGCCTGACGGATCTCGTCCTCGGTCGCCGTCTCGGGCAGGTCGATGCGGATCGACTCGATGCCCACCTCGGCGCAGTCGCGGTGCTTGCCCGCGACGTACGACAACGAGCCGGGGTTCGCCCCGACCAGGATCGTGCCGAGGCCCGGCGCGATGCCACGGGACATGAGGGCGTCCACCCGGAGGCGCAGGTCGTCCTTGACGGCGGCGGCCAGAGCCGTCCCGTCGATGGTCACCGCCGACGAGTCGTCTCCGGGGACGAATCGGGTGCGTTCGACGCCCCCCGCGCCTCCCGCGCCTCCCGCCGAGGCCCTGCCCCCGACGCCCGCCGGAGCCCCGGCCGTGACGTCAGTGCTCACGCGTAGAGCGGGAACGCGTCGGTCAGCGCCTTGACGCGGGCCGCGAGGGCCTCGATGTCGGGCGACGGCATCAGCGTGAGCGCGATGATGTCGGCGACCTCGGCGAACTCGTCGTCCGAGAAGCCGCGGGTGGCGAGAGCCGACGTGCCGATGCGCACGCCCGAGGTGACCATCGGCGGGCGAGGGTCCCACGGCACCGAGTTGCGGTTCACCGTGATGCCGACGTCGTGCAGCAGGTTCTCGGCCTGCTTGCCGTCGACCTCGCTGGCGCGCAGGTCGACGAGCACCAGGTGCACGTCGGTGCCACCGGTCAGCACGTCCACCCCGGCGGCCTTGGCGTCGTCGGCGGTCAGGCGGGCGGCGAGGGCCTGGGCACCGCGGATGGTGCGCTCTTGACGGTCCTTGAACTCGGGCTCGGCGGCGAGCTTGAACGCCGTCGCCTTGGCCGCGATGACGTGCATCAGCGGGCCACCCTGCTGGCCGGGGAACACGGCCGAGTTGAGCTTCTTGAACAGCGGCTCGTGGTTCGAGAGGATCACGCCCGAGCGGGGACCCGCGAGGGTCTTGTGCACGGTCGACGAGACGACGTGCGCGTGCGGCAGGGGCGACGGGTGCAGGCCCGCGGCGACCAGGCCGGCGAAGTGCGCCATGTCGACCCAGAGGTAGGCACCCACCTCGTCGGCGATGGCACGGAAGGCCGCGAAGTCGAGTTGACGGGGGTAGGCCGACCAGCCGGCGATGATGACCTTGGGCTGGTGCTCGATCGCCTGGCGACGGACGACGTCCATGTCGATCAGGTACGTCTCGGGGTCGACCTCGTAGGCCACGGCCTTGTACATCTTGCCCGAGAAGTTGAGCTTCATGCCGTGGGTCAGGTGACCGCCGTGCGACAGCTCGAGGCCGAGGATCGTGTCGCCGATGTCGGCGATCGCGGCGAGGACTGCGGCGTTGGCCTGGGCGCCCGAGTGGGGCTGCACGTTGGCGAAGTCGGCGCCGAACAGCGACTTGGCGCGCTCGATCGCGAGGTTCTCGGCGACGTCGACGAACTCGCAGCCCCCGTAGTAGCGGCGACCCGGGTAGCCCTCGGCGTACTTGTTGGTCAGCACCGAGCCCTGCGACTCGAGCACGGCGCGCGGCACGAAGTTCTCGGAGGCGATCATCTCGAGGTAGTCGCGCTGGCGCCCGAGCTCTTGCTCGAGGACGGCCGCGATCTCGGGGTCGACGACCGAGAGCGGCTGGTTGAAGGTCGACGGCTGGCGGTCGGTCGACGCGGGGGTCGAGCCGGCGGTCGAGGCGGAGGTCTGGTCGGAGATGGTCACGGAGGACTCCTTGGCACACGGGACGGACGGAGGTCGGATGTCGTGGCCCAGGCGTACGGCCACGCACGTGTGTCAGTCGCTCCCCGATGGTGACCATCTGAACGCCAGTCGCGACCCGCCCAGCATAACAAGACGACCTCCGGGCGGGAACCCGCTCGGCGACCGTGTGACACCCTGGACGGGTGAGCCCCACCCTCGACGACACCCGCACGGGAACGGAGGCCGACCCGCGCCTCCTGACCTCGCCCGACACCCCCTGGGTGACGCTCGTCTGGGACGACCCGGTCAACCTGATGACCTACGTCACCCACGTCTTCGAGACCTACTTCGGCTTCGGCCGGGCCGAGGCGAAGCGCCTCATGATGCGCGTGCACACCGAGGGCCGTGCGGTCGTCGCCACGGGCAACCGCGAAGAGATGGAGCGGCACGTCGAGGCCATGCACGACTACGGCCTGTGGGCGACCCTCGCGAAGCAGGACGAGGCGTGACGCTCGTGCCGTTCGTCCGCCCTCGGGGCGGCGACGAGGTCCGCGTGCGGCTCGACGCCGACGAGCGGGCGCTGCTCACCGACCTGGTCGGTCAGCTGGTGTCGCTGCTCGAGGCCGGGGACGAGGGCGATCCGGCCCTGGCGCGCCTCCTGCCGGCGGCGTACCGCGACGACGCCGAGGCGGCGGCGGAGTTCCGCCGGTTCACGGCCGACGACCTGACACGGCGCAAGGTCGAGAACGGCCGCGCGGTGCTGGCGGCGCTCGGCGAACCGGGCTCGACGCTCGACCGCGCGGCACAGCAGTCGTGGCTGCGCACCCTGAACGACCTGCGGCTCACCCTCGGCGAGCGCCTCGGGGTCACGGGCGAGGGCGTCCCCGCGAGCGACGACAGGCAACTGCAGGCGATGGGGCACGTCTTCGACTGGCTGGGCTACCTGCAGGAGGCGCTGCTGCGGTCCCTGCCCAGGGGCTGACGCAGCGCCCACCGCCGAGCGGCCTGCGGCCCGCGATCACGCGCGCCGCGAGGTGAGGGGCTAGCGGTCCTCTTTCGGGAACACGACCCAGAGCACGAGGTACACGAGCACCTGCGGGCCGGGGAGGATGATCGACAACACGAAGATCAGCCGCACCAGGAAGGCGCTGATGCCGAAGCGGTTCGCGAGGGCGGCGCAGACCCCGGCGATGATCTTGCCGCGGCGGGGACGAGTGAGGGAGGCCATGCCCCCGAGCATGCCAGCCACGCCTGCCCGACGCCCGGGAGCCGCGGCCGGACGGCTCGCGGCCGCCGCCCTAGGATGATGCCGGGGGCAGACAGGTCGGCCCCGTCGTCGTGTCGAGACAAGGGGAAGCAGTGGCGCAGTCGCGGTCCGGTGACGCCCTCGGCGCGTCGTACCGTCTGGTCGAGCTGATCGGGTCGGGCGCCGCCGGCGAGGTCTGGCGCGCGACGGTCGCCCCCGACGACGACGAGGTCGCCGCGAAGCTGCTCAAGCCCGAGCACGCGGCCGACCCCGGCCTGGTCGAACGCTTCGTGCGGGAACGCTCCGTGCTCGTCTCGCTGCGCCATCCCGGCATCGTGCGCGTCCGCGACCTCGTGGTCGAAGGCGAGCGCCTGGCCATCGTCATGGACCTCGTGCCCGGCGGCTCGGTCGGCGACGTGGTCGCGGCCGACGGCCCCCTGGCCGCCGCGGATGCCCTGACGGTCGCCGCCGAGGTGCTCGACGCCCTCGCCGCGGCCCACGCCCTCGACGTCTCGCACCGCGACGTCAAGCCCGACAACGTGCTGCTCGCCGAGACCTGGCGCCCCGGGCTGACCAGTGCGGTGCGCGTGACCGACTT
The DNA here is from genome assembly GCF_056680555.1 of Frigoribacterium sp. AP1. NCBI lineage: Bacteria > Bacillati > Actinomycetota > Actinomycetes > Micrococcales > Microbacteriaceae > Frigoribacterium > Frigoribacterium sp. AP1. The sequence continues at coordinate 1,949,111 of NZ_CM155288.1, read as the reverse complement.
CGGCATCGCCTCGGTGGTCGGCGAGCGCGACCGCCAGACGACGGGGCTGCTCGGCACGCCGCAGTACATGGCCCCCGAGCTGATCAGCACGGGTCGATCCGGGCCCGCGGGCGACGTGTACGCGACCGGGGTGATGCTCTACGAGCTGCTCGCCGGCCGCACGCCCTTCGCCGGCCCCGGCACCGACTTCTCGATCGCCTACCGGCACGTGACCTCGAGTCCGCCCCGCATCGACGTGCCCGACGACGTCTGGGCCGCGGTCGAGGCGATGCTCGCGAAGGACCCGTCCGCGCGACCGGCCGCCCCGGTCGCCGCCGCGCGCCTCCGTCGGCTGGCGCAGGCCCATGCGGGTCTGGCCGCCCTCCCCCGGGCGACCGCCCCGGACGGCTTCGACGAGATCGAGCGACCGGCCACGATCGTCCGTGGTGCTGCGGCCGGGCCCGTCGCCGGAACCGGCCCGGACTCCCCCGACGGAGGCGCGGGTCGAGACGACCACGCACCCCGCGACGGCGAGGCCGCGGACCAGGAGGCGCGCCCCGACCTGGGCACGGACGGCTCGGCGACCGTCGTGCGGCCCCTCCGCCGCCCGGTCGTCGCCCCGGCCCCGGTCACGGAGGCTCCCCCGGCGACCCGGGTCGAGGCCCTGCTCCGGCACCGCCCGGAGTGGCTGACCAACAGGGTCGCCGCGTGGGCCGCCGGTGGCGTCGTGCTCGCCGCGGCCCTCGTCGTCGCGCTGGTCGTGCTGGTGCCCGGCTCGTCGGCCCCGGAGAAGGACGGCGGGTCCGGCGCCGAGGCGGCCCGGTCGAACCAACAGGACCCCGCTCTGCCGAGCGGTCTCGGGGTCAGCCGGACGGCGACCTCCGATCCCGACGCCGGGACGGTGACGCTCACCGTGACCTACTCGGCGCAGGCCGCGCCGCTGACCGGACCGCTGCTCGAGGTCGTGCCGGGGGCGACCGAGGGCGACAGCTGTCCGCCGGTCGACTGGCGCGCGCCCTCGGGCACGGTGTCGGCCGCGCGCAACCAACCGTCGCTGACGGGGTTGACGGTGGCCTGTGGCTGGACGTTGTCCGACCTCGAGGTGCCCGCGGGCGGCCGCGTCGAGGTCGAGGCGACGGTGCCGCTCGAGCTCGCCGACGCCACCGCGCTCGACGAGTGGTTGCAGACCGTGTCGTCAGCCACCTCCGACGCCGTCTCCGACCCGGCCGTGACCGGGACGGCCTACCCCGTGCAACGCCTGGTCGACGTGCAGGTGTCCACCCCGTCGCGCACCGTCAGCCAGACGACGTTGCCCGTCACCCTGCTGCCGGTCTGGCCGAGCGGCCCCGACCAGCTCAACCCGCTCTACGCGAGCCCGAGCACCGGGGCGCCGTCGACCATGCTGACCGACGTCGCAGGAGGCGAGGCCGGTGTCCGGTTCTCGGACGGGTGCTCGGGCGCCCTGGCCGTCTCGTCGGACGGCCTGGTCGTCACCGCGCTGTCGGTCGCCCCGCAGTGCGTGGTGCGCGCCACGGTCGGCAACTTCACGAACCTCGAGAGCCCGACGTTCGGCATCACGACCCGCGAATGACCCGCGGGGCCGAGCCGACGAACGCCGGCGCGGCGAACCTCGGCGCCACGGCGCCGCAGCCCGTCAGGCGCTGGGGCTGATGGTCTGCACGAGCCGCACCGCGCCTCCCACGCAGGAGTAACCGCGCCCCGTCGTCAGGGCGACGGGTGCGCGCCTCGGCAGGGTCACCCCGAGCAGCTCGCCGTCGTAGTCGACGTCGGGCTGCAGCAGGACGCCGCAGCGGGCCTTGCGGACGGTCTTCGTCCAGTGGCTGTAGAGGGTGCGCAGGTCGGCCGAGCGTCCGGCGGCGATCACCGTGAGCTTCGACCGGTTCGACGACAGCAGCGACGCGATCGCCTGGTCGGTGTCGTCGAAGCGCTCGGCGTCGTCGATCAGCAGCACGACGGGGCCGCGTTCGAGGCGCAGCGAGGCGAGCAGGGCCGGCACCTCGTCGGCTCCGACGGCGACCCGGTCGAGGTCGGCCGAGGCCAGCGGCGAGCGTCGGTCGACGATGGCCCAGAGTGCGGGCCGGCCACCCGGCGAACCTGCGGCCGAGCCCCCCGGCAGCGACCGGATCGACTCGGCGAGGGCGCACAGCACGGTCGACTTGCCCGACCGCGCGGGCCCGGCGACGAGGACGTGCTCGCCCTCGTAGACCTCGAGCGTCGCGGGCGTGAGGTCGTCCTCGCCGAGGCCGATGGGCAGCAGCCACGGCTCGCCCGAGAAGTCGGGGGCGACGTCGAGCTCGTCGACGCGCACGTCGTCGGGCAGCTGTCCGATGGCGTTGGCCTTCTGCGGCGTGCCGGCCCAGCGCTCGCGCACCCGGGCCACGGCCTGCTCGAGCGTGCCCGGGGGCGTCGCCACGTGCATCTGCAGACCGGTCAGCGCGCTCACGCAGCGCCCCGGAACGGCCGCGGGGACGCTGCCGCCGCGGATGCCGTACGTCGCGTAGTCGTACTGGTCGGCCAGGCGGAACAGCCACTTCTGCGTGGTCACCTCGTCCATGGCCGACGGCACGGCCTTGGCGCGCGTCGTCGAGACCGCGAACGAGATGCCGAGCCCCGGACCGTCGGCGTAAACGCGGTACAGCACGTCGAGCAGCTGCTGACCCTCGTAGTCCTGGTACTCGTCGCGCAGGGCGGCGAGGCCGTCGAGCAGGACGATCGCGCGCCTCCTGGTCCCCGGTGCGGCACGGCGCAGCTCGAGCTCGGTGCGCAGGTGCCGGAGGAACCGCGCCTGCTGCTCCTTCGCGCCGGCGCCCGTGCCGACGTAGGCGACGGTGTGCGGCAGGTCGGCCAGCGGGGCGAGCCCGCGCGAGCCGAGGTCGAGCACGTAGAGGTCGAGCTCGTCGGGCGGGCTCTCGAGCGCCGTGGTGAGGGCGATCGTCGCGAGCGTCGTCGTGGTGCCGCTGCCGGCGATGCCCATCAGCATGAGGTTGCCCTCGTCGAGGCGCCAACCGGCCGGACTCTGGCGTTGCAGGTCGGGCTCGTCGACGAGGGCCGCGGCGACCAGGGGGCCGCGGACTCCCCCGACGACGGGGACCGGGGCCGAGGCCGAGGCCGTCTCCGATACGGGCCCGTCGGGCGTGCCCTCGCCGGCCTGCGCCGTCTCGAAGCCCGCCAGCGCGACCCGCTCGCCCAGCGCCTCCGGCCAGACCTTGCGCGGCGGCGCGAAGCCCGCCTCGGCGTCGGCCTGCACGATCGCGTCGATCAGCAGGTCGAGGTCGTTCGCGTCCGTCGCCCGGGCCTTCGGAGGCGCGGCCGGGCGGTCGGGGACGCCGAAGGTGCCGATCGGGCGCACCTCGACCGGCTCGGCCGCGACCGTCTGCGCGCGACCGGTCACGAGGGCGGTCTGCACCGGGGTGATGTCGTCCTGGCCGAGCTTGACGTAGGCGCGACCGGTCTGGGCCCTGCCGATGCCCGCGGCGGCGGGGACGCCGATCACGTTGCTCGAGTCCTCGCGACTCTGCACCCTCAGCGCCACGCGCAGGTTCGTGTTGGCGAGGATGTCGTCGTTGACCACGCCTGCGGGGCGCTGCGTGGCGAGGATCATGTGAACGCCGAGCGTGCGCCCGACGGCGGCGACGCTGACCAGCGAGGTCAGCACATCGGGGAAGTCCTTGGCGAGCATCGCGAACTCGTCGACCACCAGCAGGAGGCGCGGCATCGGTTCCGCGGGGCGCGTCGCCAGGTACGCGTCCAGGTTGTCGACGTCGTCGCCCGCCTCGGCGAAGACGCGCTGACGGCGCTCCATCTCGGCCTCGAGCGAGCGCAGGGCGCGGTCGGCGAGCTGCTCGTCGAGGTTGCTGATCGTGCCGATGGTGTGCGGCAGCCGCTCGCAGGCCTTGAACGCGGCCCCGCCCTTGAAGTCGATCAGGATGAAGTTCAGGCGACTCGGGTCGTTGCGGGCGGCGAGCCCGGCGACGAGCGACCTGAGGAACTCGCTCTTGCCCGAGCCGGTCGTGCCGCCGACGAGGCCGTGCGGGCCGTCCTTCACGAGGTCGAGGGTCAGCACGCCGCTCTCGGCCGAGCCGATCGGCGTCGAGACGCCGGACGGTTCGGACCACAGGGCGCGGATCGCCGCGGCGTCGGGTGCCCCCGTCGCCTCGGTGCCGAGGAGTTCGGGCAGGCGCACGAGCGAGGGCAGCGACGCCCCCGGGACGATCAGCTCGGGGTCGTCGAGGTGGGCCAGGTGGCGGGCGCAGTCCTCGGCGTCGGCCAGGGAGACCCCGGCCAGGACGACGTCGTCGACGCGGGAGCGGTCCTCGGGGCGGTGGACGGTCGCGGCCGCGTCCTCGCCGACGACGATGACCGAGGTGCAGGCGGCCGGAAGCTGCTCCTCGGTGGTGGCGATGACGATGCCGCTGACCCGGTGCGGGCGCTCGTGCGGACGCAGCGTGAGGCCGGGCACCGAGCGGCCGTGGCCGAGCAGCGACCGGGCGGGGGCGTCGCGCCCCTCGGTCAGCACCTCGCTGTCGAGGACGACGAGCAGGGCCGGGGTCGGCAGCTCGTCGACCGACTCGCGCAGACCGCGCAGGATCGACGCGCTCGCCTCGCGCTGGTTCGACATCCACCGTTCGCCCGTGCTGCTGCCGGCGCGACGGGTGTGCGGCAGCCAGGACGCCCACTCCCAGTCGGCCTCGCGACCGCGGTCGCAGAACACCCCGACGGTGAGGTCGGCGGGGCCGCCGTGCACGGTCGCCTGGGCGAGCAGGCTGCGCGCCAGGGCGAGGGCACCTGCGCGGTCGCCGACGATGCCGACCACGCCCGCGTCGGTCAGGTCGACGACGACCGGGGCGGCCGGCAGACGGCCGGCGGCCAGCGCCTCCTTGACGGCCTCGTCCTGTCGCGAGACGCCGCGGTCGTCGACCTGCGGACGCCAGGGCACGTCGCCGATGCCGGCGTGTAGGGCGAGGAAGTCGTCGTCGGCCGCCCGCCGCTGCCAGAGCTGCGTCGTGGGCAGGGCGGCGCGACGCAAGACGGTCGCGGGGTCGGGTGCGAGCTCCTGTCGACGCCGGACCTCGTGGGCGGCGGCCGTCGCGATCTCGCCGCGGAAGTCGTCGACGGCCGCGTCGAAACGCTCCTCTTCTTCCTTGAGGTTCTTCTTGCGGCGCTGCTTCTGCTCGAACCACATGCCGATCGCCATGACCGGGCTGAGCAGCGCGAAGAGCGCGAACCGGGCGTCGCCGAGCAGCAGGACCATCGCCCCGGCCAGCACCAGCGGTGCGGCGACCGTGATGATGCTGAACTTCGAGGCGGGCGGGACGTCCTTGCGCGTCGGCGGGAGCACCGGCTCGGTGTCGTCCACGCGACCGGGGCGGGGCGGACGGTTGAAAGGCGCGGTCGCGGCGGGGGTCAGGTTGTGCAGGGCGCCGGGTGCCGGGGCGGGCGTCTCGGCGAGCTCGGGCCGCACGATGAGCACGGCACCGCCGACGAGGACGGTCGTGGCCTCGTCGACGTGCACGCCGTCGGCGTCGACGCGTTCGCCGGCGACCACGGTGCCGTTGGTCGAGCCCGCGTCGCGGATGCGGACGCCGTCGGTCGCGGCGCGGTCGCCCGCGCCGGCGTCGTCGCCCGCGTCGGCGTCGCCCTGGTCGAGCTCGATCGTGCAGTGCTCCCACGACGCGCTGGCGGTGGGCAGCACGAGGTCGGCCTGGGGCGCGCGACCGACGACGAGCGGTCGGCCCCGGGGCACCTCGACGACCGGGCCGACGGTGAGTCCCCCGGCGAGGGTGACGCTCCAGCCGGTGACGCGGGTCGGTCGGCGGCTGGGCGTGCGGGCGACGCGCGACCCCTCGAGCAGCGTGAGCTCGCGCAGCGGGGTCGCCACCGGGACGGCCGAGCCGTCGACGTAGAGGTCGCCGTCGGCGGCGACCGTGGCCCCGGTCGACTCGACCAGCTCGCCCAGGGTGGCTGCACCGCGCCACCGGTCGACCTCGACGCTCTGCCGCTGGTCGTCCAGCTCGATCACCAGGCGCATGCGGGTCGTCCTCTCGTGCGGTCGGGGCGGCGTCGGGGCGACGCGCTGCGGGTCGGCCGACCGGCCCGCGGGGGTGTCAGTTCGTGGCCGGGTCGGCGAACCAGACGATGCGCGACTCGCCGTCGGCGGTCGGTCGCAGTCCGAGCGGCTGCGACGAGGCGTGCAGCACCTCGAGCTCGCCGCCGCCGGCGGCCGTGCCCGCGGTGAAGTCGAGCGCGGGGCCCGCGACGCCGTCGGCCGCACCGAGCGAGAGCGACGACAGCGCGGTGGACACCTCGGCGGGGTCGACGCTGTCGGCGGTCGCGACGGCCCGGACCAGGGCCACGACGGCGTCGTGGCTGCGCGAGTCGGCCTGGGCGGCGACCGCCGAGAAGGGTTGGTCATCGGTCAGGTTGGTCGCCGCGTCGTCGGAGGCGAGCACCCGGACGGCGCCGAGGTACGCCGACATCGATCGCCCCGCGGCGTCGGAGCGCAGCGCGACGGCGTCGTCCGAGTCGACGCCGACCGTGACGAAGCCGCTCGAGAGACTGCCACCGCCGGCACTCAGCGCCGTCGAGAAGGCCGGGCTCGTCGCATCGGGGGTGAGCAGGACGGGGACGCGGAGGTCGGTGGCCTGCAGCGCCGAGACGAGGCCCGCCTGGCGAGCGGCCGAGCCGCTGAGCACCACGGCGTCGGACGGGTCGGTGACGGGCTCGGGAGCCTCGGTCGTGGCGTCGGGGTCGTCGAGCGGCGCCGCGGAACCCGTCAGTCGGGCGACCTCGTCGGCGACGGCGGTGTCGTCGCCGATCGTCGAGGCCGTGAGCACGCGGGCGACCTCGACGCCGACCGGTGAGCCGCCTCCGAGGTCGACGACGAGCGTCTTCCGGGCGTCGCCCAGGGCCGCGGCGAGGGCCGCCCCGGTGGTGGCCTGCGACGGAGCGGTGGACCAGGCGCCCGAGACACCGTCGGCTTCGTCGGACGCGCCGTAGGGCAGCACGACGGGGACGCCGGCGTCGCTCGCCGCGTCGAGGGCACCGGACACGTGCGAGCCCGAGGTGGCGAGGACGATGCCGGCGACACCCTGGTCGACGAGGGATTCCACGGCCGCGCGGGCGCCGTCGGTGGTGCCGCCGTCGTCGACGGTCACGAGCGAGACGTCGGCACCACCGAGCTCGAAGCGGCGTTCGGCGACGCGGGCCCCCTGGGCGGCCCCGTTCCACTCGGAACCCTCGCCCTGCCCCAGCGTCAGGACGACGCCGAGCCGGGTGTCGTCGGGCAGCCCGGAGGCGGTCAGTGCGACGGGCACCGAGGCCGGCACGGGGGCCGCCTCGGGTTCGCGGTCGGCACGGACGGCCACCCCGGCGGCCACCGAGGCGGCGGCGACCACGGCCACCCCGGCCACGATCGCGACGATAGTGAGGCGCGGTGTGCGCCGACGACGCGTCGCCGCGTCGCTGGGCGTGTCGGTCGTCACATCGTCGGCCGCGTGGCTCATCGGGTGGCTCCGATCGTGAAGGCGTAGAGCGTGGTCGACGTGGCGCCCGAGGGGACGTCGAGGTGGAAGGCGGGCAGGGTCGAGGCCGCCTCGACCGATGCGGTGAACTGGGCCTGGCGCAGCATGATGCCGGCGATGTCGTCGGAGCGGACGTTCGCGTAGCCCGACGCGTTCTTCGAGGCGAGGGCCAGCTGGTAGTCGGCCGTGTCGGCCTTCGCGGCGCTGGTCGCCATCGCCCCGAGGATGCCCGAGCCGTCGACCTCGCGGTCTCCGAGGTCGAGCAGCACCGCGGCGAGGTCGGCGGCCAGCAAGGTGCGGGCTCCTTCGACGTCGCGGGTGGACGACGCCGTGCTCTGGCCGATGCGTTCGAGCGACGCGGCGGTCTGCTGGTCGAGGGCCGCGGTGAGACCCGCGGTCTGCTCCCCCAGGGCCCCGCGCTGCTGCTCGATCGTCGCCTTGGAGTCGCCCACGACGACGTCGGACGTCGACGAGAGACCGGCGATCGAGCGGTCGAACGCGTCGACCACCGACTGACGGCTGATCGCGCCCTGCTCGGAGACGACGCGCACCTGCTGTCCGACGACGGCCTTCACCTGCTCGTCGGCCTCGCTGCCGGCGTTCTCGAACGCGTCCTGCACCTGCGCGGCGAGGGTGTCCTGCTGGGTCTTGACGTCGTTCAGGCGGTCGAGGAGGCGCGCTCCGTCGGTCAGGGCGGCATCGGTCTCGGCGCGCAGCCGGTCGACCGAGCCGCCGACCGAGCCGTCGTTGCCCTCCACCGCGTCGTCGACGTCGTCGACCGCGTCGCGCAGCGTCTGGATGCGCTCGTCGAGGGCCGTCAACGAGGCGCCGAGCCCCTGCGTGGTGTCGCGGGTGTCCGTCGCGGTGACCACGGCGTCCCACGCCGCGGCCTGGTCGGCCAGGCGGGCGTCCATCGGTTGCGAGTACGGGAACGGCGGCCGGAGGGTGGCGGGCTCGGGAGCGGGTTCGCCCGACCCGTCGTCGGCCACCGGGCAGCCCTGATCGGTCAGGTACGACCGCAGGCGCTCGACCTGGTCGAGCGAGAGACCGGTCTCGTCCCCGTCGGCGCGCACGACCTCGCAGAGCTCGTCCGCGATCTCGGCGTTCTGTGCCTGCATCGAGCCGAGCGTGTCGGCGTCACCGATCTGCTGACGGGCCCGCGAGGCACGGTCGTGCAGGTCGCTCACCTGGCCGCGGACCGTGCCTGCACCGGTCGCGACCGACTCGACGGCCGTGTCGAGGGCGGCCAACGACGTCGCCACGTCCGCCCGCGAGGGGTCGGTGGCGAGGCCGGAGAGCTCGGTCTGGATCGCCGTCAGGTTCGCCTCGAGGTCGGTGTACCGGTCGATGGCGTTCTGGGCGAGCTCGGGCTGAAGCGAGTCGGCGAGGTCGGTCCCCTGGTCGACGAGGCCGATGAGGGCGTCCGTGACGAGGTAGGACGACGCGAACAGCGAGCAGGTCAACGACTGCTGGTCGACGCACGACTCGAGGTCGGGCTCGGCCGGGCCCACCGTGCGGTCGAGGGCCGCGGCGACCTCGTCGCGGCAGGCCTCGTTCGACTGGGCGTACCCGTCGAGCTGGGCCGACACCTGCAGCAGGCTGCCGTAGACGCTGGAGGCCTGGGCGGGCGGGGCGACGACCGTCGCGCACCCCTCGCCGTCGAGCGTCACGGTCGGGGCCGTCGCCGTCGTGTCGCCCAGCAGCGAGTCGACGCTGGCGACCGTCGTCTGCAGCTGCGACCGGACGGTCGACTGGGTCGACGTGACCGTCGAACCGAGGTCGGATTCGAGTGACGTCAGCTGACCGGTGAGCCCCTGCATCGTGCTCGCCAGCGACGAGCTGCTGTCCCGCAGTTGCTCGGCCGTCCGGACACCGAGGGTGTCGGACGTGCTGACCAGGTTGGTGCGCACCTCGGTGATGGTCTCGCCGGCGCGGCTGAGCACGAGGTTGACGTCGGACACCAGGTCGATGGTGCGCTGCTGCAGGGCCAGGTCGGAGGTCGGGCTCGAGTCGAACGCCGACGCGAGCACGCCGTCGACCGAGAGGTCGGTCGACAGGCCCGCCTGTGCGGCGAGGTCGAACGTGGGAGCCGCGAGGTCGTCGGCGTCCACGACGAGGTGCAGCGTCGTGCTCGCTCCCGAGCGGGGCGGGGCCAGCAGGGCGCCCCACTGGACCACGGCGTCGCCCGAGTCGTCGGCGCTGACGATGCCGTCGGTCGTGGTACCGCCGGCCGACGAGTCGGTCACGACGGCGCTCGGCGAGACACCGGTCAGCACGGTCGAGGCCGCGATGCTGAGGGGGGCGCCGACCAGGGCCGGGTCGGTGCGCGAGGTGCCCGCCGCGTCGTAGGTGAGCTGCTGCGGGGCGACGGTGAGGTTCTCGACGGTGAGGTCGATCTCGACCCGGCCGTCGTGCCCCTCGAGGTCGGCCAGGTCGGAGCCCGAGCCGTCGGCGGTGCGGTACGACGTGGTGACGCGGATCGGCAGGTCGTCGGCGACGTCGGACGGCGTGTGCACGGTGGTCGCGGACGTCGACGTGCCGGTGCTGTCGTCGACCGAGATCGCGGTGCTGTCGACGGCGGTGATCGACCCGTCGCTCGACAGCGATGTCTCGACGGTCTGCAGGACGCGGGTCGGGGTGGCCACCGCGGGCGCGGCCGAGGTGCAACCCGTCGCCACGACGGCGACGACCCCCACGACGCCGACCAGGGCGATCGCCCGGCCGTGTCTCCGTGGCGCGACGACGCCGTGCGTCGCTCGGTTCGAGCGCGCGACGGCGTTCTTGTGTGGTGCTCCCCAGGTCATGACGACCAGTCCCCTCGTGATGACAATCCTGCCGCCACCCTACTGGACCCCCTCCACAGACGGATCGGTCAGGTACCCCCAACATGAGGTACTGTCGGACGCGTTCGAGCCCCCGGGGGAGGTCTGACGCGGGGGCGTCATCAACCACAGGGGAGTCCCACATGTCACGCGTTCTTTCGACCGAGCAGGCCAAGACGGCCATCAACCAGGTCCAGGGCATCATCAACGGCGGTTTCACCGACCAGATCAGCCAGCTCGACGCCCAGGGCCGCATCCTGTCCGACCCCAACGTCTGGGACGGCCCCCTCGCCGCGACGTTCCGCGGCTCGACCTGGCCCGAGACCAAGGCCGCCCTCGACAAGGCCAAGACCGAACTCGAGCAGCTGCGCACCCAGCTCGACAAGATCTCGCAGGACATCTTCTCCGCCGGCGGCGGCGCCTGACCGGAGAGCACCACCCGGCGCGCAACACCGCCAGCACCACGCACCACCAGCACCACCGGACGTCCCCGCCACCCGACGCAACACGCTCGGGAGGCGGGGACGTTCGACCACGGGACGGTCTCTAGGGGGAGAACACCATGGCTGATCCGGACGGCAACGAGCCGGTCCCGTTCGACGACGCGACCGCCGACGCGCTGACGGAGGCCTTCGACGCCGCGGCCGACGACCTCGACGCCCAGACAGCATCGCGCGCGAGCCTCGTCACGACGGCGTCGACGGACTTCCGCGGACTCTTTTCGGAGCTGTTCGCCTCGAACGCCGACACGGCCCGGCAGGGCGCGTCGAACCTCGCCGAGTGCCTCCGCACCGTCGCATCGTTCGCCGGCGACCTGAAACAAGCCGCGAAGGAAGAGAACACGCGTCGCCGCCTCGCTCGCGAGTGGCAGCAACGGATGGACGACCGCAACGGGGTCGAGGTGGTCCTGCAGGACATCTTCGGCAGTGAACCCCCGCCTCGCGGCGAGCAGAAGTCGGCACCGGTCATGCCCCCCGGTCGACGTCTCGGTCGGCTCGCGTGAGACGCCGGCGCCCGGTTCGGGCGGAGGCGGCGGGGGCGGTACCTCGTGCGCCCGCCCCGACGACCTCCGCTCGTTCGCGACGGGCAGCGTCGGCCTCAACGCCCAGTTCTCGGGCCGCCCGGGCGAGCTCGACGGCACGCTGGCCGACTTCGCCTCGCAGTGCGAATGGGGAGCCATCGACGCGAGCGGGGTCACCTCGGCCCTCGCGACCAAGTCGAATCCGGACGGCCTCTTGTCGAACAAACGTAACGAGATGAGCCGCCAGAGATTCTTGGCTGCTGGAGGTCCCGTCCTATGAAGTTGACCCAGGGTGACTTGTTCACCATTCCTGTGGGTGACGGCACGGTATACGTTGCGCATGTCGTTAGCATCCTCAGGAAGAAAAACTTCTATTTTGTCGTCTACGACTTCCGAACTGACGAGACCTCGGCCGAACGCGACGCTGAGGAAGCGCTTCAGCACGAGGTGGTTCTCGCTGGTCAGACAATGAGCACTTTGTTCGTCGACATGGGTTGGCGGGTCGTTAGAACAGCCCCCGTCGATGCAGACAGATGGCTTCCCGCGTACAAGGTGACCATCGGCGATGCAGACTCGTGGTTCGTGGTGGATTTTTCCGAAGAACGTCGCCGGCCTGCGACAGCCGAAGAAGTCGAAGATCTGCAGTTCCGGACGACGAGAGCCCCGGCGGGAATCGCTGCAGCTGTCCGCGCTCTGGCAGGCAAGGCACCCTGGGAGGATCGCTTCGACGAACTGCTCCCCGCCGACGCCCGGCGCGCAGCCACCGTCTTCCGAGATTGAGTCCACCTGCCGAAGTCGCCGTCCACGAAGATGGCACACCAGACGCCGAGCGCTCCCGCGAGTACGTCGCCTTGGTCGACGACAGCCGAAGGCCCGCCAAGCGGATGTCTTGACGAGCATCGAAAGACCTCTTCACCGCCGGCGAGTGATCCGCCCCCGACGTCGCGTGGAGTTCTGGAGTAGAGGTCAGGATGGACGACAGGCGAGAGTGCGCACCCACGAGGCGACTGATCGGACCGGATGATGAACGACGACGAGACGCTGCGTGCCTTGCACTCGTTACTCATCACGAAGGAGAGACCATGGAGCTGACCAGCGGCGCGGGGGCTTCGTCCCGTGACGACGACCGCAAAGCTCACGCCGAGCGGACGATGGAGAAGGCTAGGCGGCTGACCGCCGAGGGCCACCCCGACCTCGCTCTCTCACACCTCGAGAGCCTGGCGCATCAGGTAGTCGACGAGTGGCCGTTCGACTCGGCACTCGGCGTCGAGATCCTCGCGGCGACGCAGGCGGCACGACAGAGGACGTCGAGCCCATGACGGGAGCGTCAGAATGATCGGGATGCGCAGTTGACCGAAGAAGACCACGCTGAACGCCGCCGTCCTGCGACGCCGGCGGAGGACGGACGCGAACCGACACCTGCAGGTCTCGTCTTCGAGATCCCCGTGGGTGACGGCCGGGCCTACCTCGGCCAGGTCGTCACCGAGCACTTCGCGGGCATCTACGTGGTCGTCTTCGACCTCGTCGTCGGCGGGGTCGATCCGGGGCAGGACTCCCTCGACGAGCTGGCCACCGCCTCCCCGCTCTACGCCGCGCTGACCCTCAGCAGCCACCTCGACCGGGGTTCGTGGCGGGTCGTGGGGCGCGCAGCCGTGGCCGCGGAGCGGTTCCTGCCGGCCTACAAGATCACGTCAGGCGACCCGGTCCGGTTCTTCGTCGAGGATTTCCCGGGAGCACGTCGTCGATCGGCGACCCCGCTCGAGATCGAGACGGTGCCCTTTCGGACCACGTCGAGCCCGGCCTACCTCGACCGGGCCGTCGCCGCACGAGAGGGACTGACACCGTGGCTTCCGGCTCTGGACCGCGTGAGGGCCGACGGGGTCATCCTGGCGACCGACGTGTTCCGCTGAGCGACCCCGGAGCACCTGCCGCGCGGGCGCCGACAGCGACCCGCGTCGGGACAGGACGGAAAGGCACCCCGACAGACCTGTTCGTGCCAAGATCGTGCCCGGGGGCGGCTCGACACGGGCGAGGTCCTGACGAGCACGGACGCCCCGGCCCACGGCCGGGCACCCAGGGGGACCATGAGCACCGACCGCACCTCGGCACCGACCGAGACGAGACCCCGACAGCTGACCCCGACGACGCCGGTCGCGATGCCGTCGTCCACGCGCCTCCTTCTCTCTGCCCTGGGATTCGTCGCGGGCGTCGCCATCGCCCTCGTGGGCGGTGCCACGCCCGGGCTCGTGATCACCCTCGGGCTCGTGCTCCTCGCCGCGTCGTTCCTGCTGGGCCGGCTGCGCGACCGGACCCGGGCCACCACGATGCCGATCGTCCTGGCCAGCACCGCGAGCATCCCCATGGTGTCGTCGGGGCCGCCCAACATCCTCATGGTGTTGACCTTCGCCGGCGCCGCCCTGTTCGGCCACGCCCTCGGCACGGCCAGCCGCGCCCGACACGAAGCCCGTGAACCCGCCGCCCCGCCGACCGACCCCGCCACCGTGCCCGGCCGCACCCTGCTGCTGTGGCGCATGGGACGCGAGCAGTTCGAGGTGGTCGACCCGTCCGAGAAGCGGCTGCGCACCGTGATCCGGGGGCCGAAGGGCAACGTCCCGAGCAGCATCGAGCTGCGTCGCGACACCGCCGGGCTGGACGTCCTGCGGCCGGCGGACGTGCCCGTCGCCGTCCTGCACACGATGGACGTCCGCACGGGTCCCTGGTACGAGATCGTCGACGCCGTCTCGGCCCCGGGCCCCGGCCAGCCGGTTCCGGCCAACCCCTCCCCCGCGGCGTACCGCGATCGGGCCGTCGCGGCGGCCGTCCATTTCAGCCGGACCGGCGGCCCGCTGCCCTCGGTCCCGTGGGCCCCGACCGCCCGCGGCTGAAAGACCAACAGACTGTTCTGCACCCTCGGCACGATTTCAGGCTAAAGTCGAGCCGTTCGAGCCTCGGGGGCGCGTCTCGCTCACCGGCCAATCCATCAGGGGGTAACCATGTCACGCGTTCTTTCGACCGAGCAGGCCAAGACGGCCATCAACCAGGTCCAGGGCATCATCAACGGCGGTTTCACCGACCAGATCAGCCAGCTCGACGCGCAGGGCCGCATCCTGTCCGACCCCAACGTCTGGGACGGCCCCCTCGCCGCGACGTTCCGCGGCTCGACCTGGCCCGAGACCAAGGCCGCCCTCGACAAGGCCAAGACCGAACTCGAGCAGCTCCGCACCCAGCTCGACAAGATCTCGCAGAACATCTTCTCCGCCGGCGGCGGCGCCTAGGCATCACCGAAGACACCGGCTGCTCCCCACGGGAGCGGCCGGTGTCTCCTGCCTCCGCGGCCTGGGGACGCGGCGGCTGACCGATCCATCTGTACCGGGGGAAACGACGACATGACCGATCTGCACGGCAACGAACCGCTGAAGTTCAGCTTCTGGGCGGCCGACAACCTGAAATCGGCGTTCACCAACGCCGCGAGCGACGTCGAGGGGCAGACGGCGTCGCGCGCCGCGGCGGTGACCACGGGTTCGCAAGAGTTCGCGGGGCTGTTCGCCGACCTGTTCAAGGAGAACGCCGACACCGCCGCGGTGGGTGCGTCCGGTCTCTGCCAGACCCTCCGCGAAGCCGCGGACTTCGTCGACCAGATCATGGAGTCGGCCAAGCGGGAGAACGCCCGCCGTCGAGAGGCGCGGGAGTACTACGAACGCCTCGAGGCCCGCAGCGGCTGGGACAAGTTCATCGACGGCTTCGACGGCGTCGAGCAACCCCCCACCACGAAGAAAGAGGACCAGCTGGTCCTCAGTTCGACCTACGTGCCGCCGGCACGCGAGGTCCCCACGGGCGGCGGCTCGGCCGGGCCCACGTCGTCGGCCCTCCCTGCGAACCTCCGGTCCTTCTCCTCGACGACGACGGCCCTCGACGGCGAGCTCGCCTCGCGGCCGGGCACGCTGACAGCGGCCCTCGACACGTTCGCGACCCAGTGCGACTGGGGCTCGTTCACCGCCGACGGCCTCGTGCGAGCCCTCTCGGACTGGCTCGGCGCCAACGCCAACGATGCAGCGTGGGCCACCACCGTCGCCGACAAATTCGCCCAGGCCGGTGGTGAGGGATCGGTCTCGACGCTGTCGAACGCCGCCATCGCGGCCTCCCTGCAGGCCTCCGGCATCGCGCTCGGCCGCGACGACCTCCTCATCGAACCGACCCAGGCCTTCGGCGGGGCCCCCACGAGCGGCTACTCGGTCGACCCGGTGAACACGACCACGGGCAACTTCCTCGAGACCGAGGTCGACCTCGCGTTCTCGGGCGCGAGCAGCACACTGCGCCTCAGCCGCATGTACAACAGCCTCGACCCGCACGTCGGCCTGTTCGGCCCCGGCTGGGCCTCGGTGCTCGAGACACGCCTCACCCTCGACGACGAGGGTGCCGCGTTCACGATGGCCGACGGCCGCCAGGTGCTGTTCCCGCGGCTCGGCGAGGGCTGGGACCGCGGAGTCGGTGAAAACTTCTGGCTCGCCGCCGAGGGCTCGACCCTCGTCGTCCGCGACAACGCCGGCAGCCGGTGGCGCTTCACCCCGTCCGGCGTCTGGCTGGGCAGCGAAGGAGGCGCGGGTACGGCCGTCGAGGTCGCCCGCCACCCCGACGGCCTGCCCGCGCGCCTCACCCACGCCCGCGGACGCTGGATCGAGATCGACTACGTCGACGGCCGCGTCGCGGTCGCCACCGGCTCGGACGGCCGCCGGGTCGAGTACGCCTACGACGACGCCGGCCGCCTGGTCGGCGCGACGAGCGAGGTCGGCACCCGACGCTACGGCTGGAACGACGCGGGGCTGATCGAGAAGGTGACCAGCGCCTCCGGAGTGGTCGAGGCCGTCAACACGTACGACGACCGCGGACGCGTCGTCGAGCAGCTCACCCCGCACGGACGCACCGTGCGCTTCGCCTACCTGCGCGGTCGCGTGACCGTCGTGTCGGACACCGACGGCAGCCGCTCGAACACCTGGATCTCGGACGCCAAGGGCCGCCTCGTCGGCGTGCTCGACACCGACGACCACCGCCAGTCGATGAGCTACGACCCGCACGGCAACCTCGTCTCGGTCGTCGAGCGCGACGGGTCGACGACCGTGAACGGCTACGACCAGCGCGGCCGCAAGGTGCGGACGGTCACCCCGGCCGGTGCCGACCTCACCTGGGGGTACGACGACCTCGACCGCGTCACGACCCTTGTCACGGAGTCGGGCTCGGTCGTGCAGTACGAGTACGGCGGCGACGACCGCGACCCGTCGGTGATCGTCGACCCCGAGGGCGGGCGTTCCGAGCTCGTCTGGCGCGACGGTCTGCTCGAGCGCGTGGTCGACCCGACCGGGGTCACGGTCGTCTGCGCCTACGACGCGTTCGGCGACCTCGTCTCGACCACGAACGCGGTGGGCGACGTGGCCCGGATCGAGCGCGACCACACCGGACGACCGGTCGTCGCCACGAGCCCGTCCGGGGCACGGACGACCTTCACGTACGACGCCGCGGGGCTGCTGACCGGACGCCGTGACCCCGACGGTGCCACCTGGCGGTTCGAGCACGGGCCCGGCGCCCGCGTGACGGCCGTGGTCGACCCCCTCGGTGCGCGCACCGACTACGGCTACGGCCCCCACGGCGAGCTCGAGACCACCACGGACCCGCTCGGTCGCGTCGTCTCGCGGCGGTTCGACGACCAGGGCAACCTGTCGGCGATCGTCCTGCCCGACGGTGGCGAGAACCGCTTCGGCTGGGACGCTCTCTCGCGGCTGCGGACGGTCACCGACCCGGCCGGGCACGACTGGACCCGCGAGTACGACGTCACCGGCGCCCTCACCGCGACCGTCGATCCGACGGGCGTGCGTCAGGAGGCGCGGGTCGACCAGATGGACGGCACCGGCACCCTGCGTGACGCGTTCACCACGACCACCGTCCGGTTCGACGAATACGGCCGCCCCGTCGCGACCGAAGCGCCCGACGGATCAGCCGAGCTGACCACCTACGACCGGTGCGGACGCGTCGTCGAACTCGTCGACGGCGAAGGCGGCCTCACTCGCCTCGAACGCGACCTCGCCGGACGCGTGACCGCCGTCGTCACCCCGACCGGCGCCCGGACGACCTACGAGTACGACGCCTGCGGACGCCCGTCGGCGAGCACCGACCCGCTCGGCGCACGCACCACCCTGAGCTACGACGCCGACTCCCGGGTCGTCGCCCGCACCCTGCCCACCGGCGAGGTCGAACGCATCGACCACGACGCCGCCGGACGCATCGTGGCCCGGCGCGTGCCCGGCCAGGGCACCGCCCGGTTCGGCTACGACGCCGCCGGACGACTCACCTCGACCCAGGACACCCGCTACGGACGACGCCGCTTCCGCTACGACGCCGCCGGCCAACTCGTCGAAGCCGTCAACGGGCTGGGCGGGGTCACCCGCTACGAGTACGACCTCCGCGGCCGCGTCGTCGCGATCACCGACCCGCTCGGTGGTGTCACGCGTCGCGAATACGACGCGGTCGACCGTGTCACGAGCGTCGTCGATCCCCTGGGCCGCACGACGACCGCCGAATACGACGCCGCCGGACGGCAGCTGAAGCAGCGCGACCCCGACGGGCACGTCACCGAGTGGCTGCACGACGCCGCCGGACGACCGGCGACGACGCGCGTCGACGGACGCGAGACGAGCACGGTCAGCGTCGACCCCGTCACCCGCGCGATCACGGTCACCGACCACACGAACGGAGCGGGCCACGACGTAGAGCACCGGCTCGAGTACGACCGGCGCGGTGGGCTCGTGCGTCGTTCGCGAGGCGACTCGGCGATCGCGTGGGAGTACGACGCCGACGGCCGCCGCACCGCCCGGGTCGACCCGGACGGCACCCGCACCGAGTACCGCCGCGACACCGCCGGGCGGGCCGTCTCGATCGTGCACGCCGGGGTCGAGTCGACCGTCTCGTACGACGCCGCAGGCCGCATCGTCGCCTCGACCGGTGGTGACCTGCTCCAGGCCTGGCGCTATGACGACGGCGCCCTCGTCGAGCACACCACGACCGGCGTCGACGGCGCCACGACGACCACCATCACCCGCGACTCCTCCGACCGCATCGCTCGCATCGACGGCCCCTCGGGCACGGTCGAGTACGGCTACGACGACGCCTGCCAGCTGACTACGCTGCGCACGGGCCCCGGCGGCCTCGCCACCTGGACGTACGACCTGGCCGGTCGTCTCGTCGCCGAGACCCTCGACGGCGTCAGCACGACGTCCACCCATGACGCCGCAGGGCAGATCACCAGCCGTGACCTGGCGGACGGGCGACGGGTCGAGTACGTCCACGACGGCCTCGGCCGACGCGTCCGCGAGATCGCCGACGACGGTACGTACACCGAGTACGCCTGGTCCGATCTCGGTTGGCTGACCGGCGTCACGCGCCTCGACGCCGACGCCCGAGTGCTCGACCGCACCTCGCTCTGGGTCGACGCCCTGGGCGAGCTCGCCACCGTCGACGGAGCCGACGTCTGGTGGGACAGCGCCAGCCCCCTCCCCTCACTCGTCTCGCTCGGCGGCTCGTCCGTGACGACGCTCCCGGGAGGCGCGACCCGCGTCGGCGAGGACTGGCTCGCCCCGGCCTGGCGCGGTGCCCATGCGACCGACGCGACGGACCCCTGGGGCGCCGACCGCGCCTCCTCGGCGACCGGACCGGAGCTGCCCGGCGGACTGGCGCTCACGGCCACGGGTGGTCTGCAGGTCGCCGGCCTCGACTGGCTCGGGGCCCGGGTCTACGACCCGACCGCCCGAGGGTTCCTCTCGGTCGACCCGCTCGCACCGGTGACCGGTGCGGCCTGGGCGGGCAACCCCTACTCGTACGCGGGCAACGACCCCCTGCACGCCCTCGACCCGCTCGGGCTGCGCCCGGCGACGGACGCCGACCTCGCCGACTACGCCACGGCCACCCAGGGCGCCTGGGCGGCGGCCGGAGCCTGGTGGGACGACAACTGGGAGTACGTCGCCGCCGGCGCCGCGATCGTGGGCGGTGTCGCGCTCATGGCCACGGGTGTCGGGGGACCAGCCGGCATCGCGCTGATGGCGGCCTCGGGAGCCCTGCTCTCGGGCGGCCTCTCGGTCGCCTCGCAGAAGGCCACCACGGGTGAGGTCGACTGGGGCAAGGCCGGGACGGACGCCCTGATCGGAGGCGTGCTCGGTGGGGCCAGTGCCGGGGCCAGCTCGCTCGTCAGCGCGTTCGGTGGTCGCGCCGCGAGCCTCCTGAGCAGCGGCGCCAGCCGCATCGGATCGACGTTGACGAATGCCGGAGGCCGTGTGGGCTCGGCGGTGGCCACCGCCGGCCGGCAGGCGTTCGGCGCCACGGCCCGGGCCGCCAGCTCCCAGCTCGGACGGAGCGTCATCGCAAACGGGGCGGTGGGAAGCTTGGGAAACACAGGCACGTACATGGTCACCACCCCTGCTGAGGATTGGACGCTTCAGGGCTTTGGTGGCGCAGGAACGAGTGGATTGGTGAGTGGTTCCTTGTCCGCGATCGGCGGGGGACTTTCGGAGCGGGTGAGCAGTTCGCTCATCAAGGGAGTCGTTCAATACGGTTTCAGCGGCGGTGGCAATGTCGTTGGTGGCCTCACGGATCAGGCGATCTCGGGCACCGAGTACGGTCTTGCCGAAGGGCTCGTCGACTTTGGCGCAGGTTCAGCCATGTCGCACCTACCCGGTTTGAAAGACCTCGGGGCGCCCGAGGCGAGCCTTGGGGCCCATTTCGCGGCCTCATCAGCAGAACAACAGCTCTCATGGGGTGTCGACGCCCTGAAACTCGCAATAGCCAACTAAGGACACGTGAGATGGCCGAAAGACCGGACAGCGAACCCCGGGCCCAAATGGACTCGACCGAGGCGGATCGCCTTCGCAGTCGAACGTTGATCGTCCGCATGCGGGCGGTGATGCTCGTGGGCCTGGCTGTAGACCTCGTCGTCGCTCTCTACGTCCTGACACAGGTGCCACCAGGAACGACGATCTCGTACACCCGACTCTCGCGAGAGTGGCAACTACCCATCGTGGTTCTCGGACTCTTCCCGGCGCTCATCCTCGGCTTGTGGGTTCGGTCTCGCAAGGCACCCGATGAAGATCTACCCCCCGTCGAGCGAGTCATCCTGGTCGTCGGCCTGCCCCTCCTGTTGCTCGTCTTGGTCGGCGGGCAGTTCGTCCTCGGTCATGCCTACCTGCAGGCTGGCCAACCCACCTAGCCGGGACGAGACCAGGGCGCATGCGGGAACAGAGCACCAACAGGGAGGCGTCAGCGATGGCCACAGCCGATCCTGACGATGCGGCCAGGGCCAGGAGAGCCTTCGTGCTCGGCCGCAGGGCTCTCGCCGTCACGTGTTGTGCACTTCTCGCCCTGGCTCTGGGCGTGTTCACCCAGGTCCCCATGTCCACGACTCTCGGCTACAACCGGCTGAGCAGCGACTTCCGCATCCCCGTCGTCGGCCTGCTCGTCGTTCCGGCCATCTTCGCCATTGCATGGCTCCGAGGCAGGAAGCAAGATCTCTCCGCGATCGTCCCCGCCGAACGCCTGGTGATCTACATCGTCTACCCCATCATGATCGCTGCCTTCACCTGGGCCCAGGTGACCCTCGCCACCGCGTTCCTCACCCACGGCTGACGAAAGAGCACGGAGGTACTGGAGCCGTGGCATCCCCGAACAGATCCCTGACCGACGACGAGATCGCGAAGGGCACGGTCGTCGCGACCTGGGTCCGTCGAGCCCTGGTCGCGGGACTCGCGGCGTCCGTGGCGGTCGCCGTCGTGGTCGCGTTCAGCGTCCCCCTCGACACTACGATCTCGTACCGTCGCAACAGCACGGACTTCGGGCTGCCCATCGTCGCGCTGTTGCTCGTGCCCGTGATCTTCGTGGTCGGACTGTTCAAGTCCCGGGGGCCGGACGCGGGCAAGGTCCCGACGGCAGAACGCCACTTCCTGATGGTGGGCTACCCGATCTTCATTGTGCTCGCGATCGCCGCCCAGCTCTACTTCGCACGCCAGTTCTTCGACGCCGCCGGGGCGTGAGCGACATGCCCTCGCCCGACCACCGTTTCATGAACCGCATCAGGCTCGTGAACGGGATCGCGGCGCTGGTGGCCACGGCCCTGCTGATCGTGGTCCTCGTGCAGGTCCCCTGGACGACCACCGTCACCTACAACAGGCTGGCGAGACAGTTCAGCGTGCCGGTGTACTCGCTCGTCGCGATCCCGGTCGTCCTCGCCATCACCTGGTGGCGAGGCAAGACCCCGGCGAGCGCGCCCGCCCCCACCCGGCCGCAGAAGATCCTGGCGATCGCGATCGTCGTCCCGTTCCTCGTCCTGTTCCTCGGCGCTCAGGCCGTGCTCGCCCACGCCTACCTCCAAGCGGGCGTCGCTTCGTGACATGGCACCGAGACCGTCACCGTCGCGGATGCGCGACCAGGGGGACACAGGGGGCGGTGGCTCCTACCCCGGCGCACCGAGCTGTACCTGCTGGATAGCTGACGAACGGAAGGCCGCAAGGCGACACATGAAGCCCACGAGTTCTGCATCGGATTCCAAGAAAGCCAGTAGACGAACGACCCTGAGAAACAGGGCGTATCTGGTGGTGGTGCTGTTCGTCGTACCCGTGATGGGCATCGCACTCTTCGTTGTCGGCCCGACCGTCCTGAGCAACTACGACACGAGCAACCGTCTCACGGTCGACTGCGAGGTGACCACAGCCACGTACGGAGTCCGTTCCTCCGTCAACCGCGTCGGTGCAGGAAGTTCGCGAGCACAGATCGAGATCGTCACGCCCGATTGCGGAACACTTCTGCTGCGCGAGGGAGTGACTGAGAAGAACGGCCCGGAACTGGCCGCAGCTCTGACCCCTGGAACGAGCTACGAGTTCTCGGTCGGCAAAGGTTCGTGGGCGATCCGCGGATTCCTGAACTCCATCAAGAAGCATCCCTTCACCTACGGGTATGAATCTAAAGCCTGACGCGGCCGGCGGGCAGAGACGGTTCATGCGTCATATCAGGGTCGTCAACCTGATCGCGGCGCTGATGGACACGGCCCTGCTGATCGTGGTCCTCGTCCAGGTCCCCTGGACGACCACCGTCACCTACAACAGGCTGGCGAGACAGTTCAGCGTGCCGGTGTACTCGCTCGTCGCGATCCCGGTCGTCCTCGCCATCACCTGGTGGCGAGGCAAGACCCCGGCGAGCGCGACCGCGACGCGAGGTCCGTGACGGTCCGGCACGCGTCGGGCCGTGCCGCGCCGGTTCTCAGCTCAACGGCTCGTAGGGCATGACCGTCCCGTTGCCGCACCGGACGGAGTCCGACGTGCCGCTGACCGAGTAGATGACGTTCGGGTACCAGCCGGTCGGCTCGACGTCGGCCAGGGCTCCCGTGCTCTTCGGGTAGACGGCCGTGACGACGTCACCCGAGGCCGTGGCCGCGTCGGGCACGTCGACCCGCTCGCCGTCGACTCCGACCGTCACGGTGGCCGAGCGGAAGGTGCCGGCGCTGTAGTCCGACGACAACACCGTCTCGTCGTCGCCGCTGAGGACGAGCATGAACGTCGCGTTGTCCGTGTCGCCGTCGACGGGCAGTCCCGTGAAGACGACCTCGTAGGCGTCGGCCGTCTCGGTCAGCTCGACCGTCCCGGTCACGCCACCCTCGAGGTCGCACGACGCCTGGCCCGGAGTCGCCGCCGGGGTCGAGGCGCTCGTCTCGGCGGAGTCACCCCCTCCGGCCGCCTCCTCGGACGAGCCCGCCGAGCACCCGGCGAGCAACACGCTCAGCGCCACGGCCCCGATCGCCCCGAAGGCCCGCATTCGCGTGTTCGTCGTCGTCGTCGACATGGTGGTCTCCCCTACAGGTGGCGTGTCGCGGCCGGATGCCGACCGCCCCGTTGACGCTAGCAGCCCGGGACAGACCGGTCCGGTGACGACAGAGGACCCTCGGTCAGGACGGCAACGCCGCGACCCAGGCCCGGAACGACTCGAGTTCGGCCCCGCGCAGCACGACGCTCGGCGGGGCGTCCACCGCAGCCCCCAGGAAGGCCAGCCCGCCCGGGGCCTCGCCCTCGAGCACGTCGCCGACGGCCGTGCCCGACCGCTTCGGCCACGCCTGCGTCCACACGGCGTAGAGCGTCGGCCCGTGGGTCGACTCGAGCACGACACTCTCGTCCCCGAAGAAGCGCACGAGCTCGTCGAGACGAACCCCGGACCGCCCCTCGGGCACCGTCACGACCACGCCCGGCACGCTCGGCCGGCGCTTCGAGGGAACCGCGACCGGCACGGCCTCGGCGGTCGAGCCTCCTCCGCTCCACGGCGCCACGGGCACCCGCGGCCACGGCTCGGCGGGCACCGCATCCGATCGGTCTCGTCCGAACAGCCCCATGACGTCATCCCCTCTCGGCCCCCGGCGGGCGGGACCCCGGATCGACCCTAGCGACACCGACCGCAGGAGGCGCGGGTGGCGCCACCCGCGCCTCCTCGGTACGCGAGAATGGCCCGATGAGCGCTTCACTCGTGGCCAAGGGCCTGGCCGGTGGCCACGGGCACCGCACCCTCTTCGACGACCTCGACCTGACCGTCGCCCCGGGCGACGTCGTGGGCGTGGTGGGCGTCAACGGGGCCGGCAAGTCGACGCTGCTGCGCCTCCTCGCGGGGGTCGACGAGCCGCAGGCCGGCACGATCACCTTGAACCCCGGCGACGCCTTCGTCGGCTGGCTGCCACAAGAGCACGAGCGCGTGCCCAGCGAGACCGTCGCCGACTACATCGGCCGCCGCACCGGCAGCACGCAGGCCACCGCCGAGATGGACGCCGCCGCCGCGGCCCTCGGCGACCCCGACCCGGCCCCACGTCCCGACGGCCTCGAGCCGGCCGACGTCTACTCGACCGCCCTCGACCGGTGGCTCGCCAGCGGCGCCGCCGACCTCGACGACCGTCTGCCGCAGGTGCTCGCCGACCTCGGCCTCGACCGTGACGGCGACGGAGCCGTCGGCCCCGACAGCCCCATGACCGGCCTCAGCGGAGGCCAGGCCGCCCGCGTCGGCCTCGCCGCCCTGCTGCTGAGTCGCTTCGACATCGCCTTGCTCGACGAACCCACCAACGACCTCGACCTCGACGGCCTCGAACGACTCGAGCGCTTCGTGCAGGGGCAGCGCGGGGGCGTCGTCCTCGTCAGCCACGACCGCGAGTTCCTCGCCCGGTGCGTCACGAAGGTCCTCGAGCTCGACCTCGCGCAGTCGTCGAACCGCGTCTTCGGCGGTGGCTACGACGCGTACCTCGACGAGCGCGAGACGGCCCGCCGTCACGCCCGCGAGGCCTACGACGAGTTCGCCGAGAAGAAGGCCGACCTCGTCGGACGCGCCCGCACCCAGCGCGAGTGGTCGAGCCAGGGCGTCCGCAACGCCATGAAGAAAGCGCCCGACAACGACAAGATCCGCCGCAAGGCCTCGGCCGAGTCGAGCGAGAAGCAGGCCCAGAAGGTCCGCCAGATGGAGAGCCGCATCGCCCGCCTCGACGAGGTCGACGAGCCCCGCAAAGAGTGGCAGCTCGAGTTCACCATCGGCGCGGCCCCGCGGTCGAGCTCGGTCGTCTCGACCCTCAGCGGGGCCGTGTTCCGCCAGGGCGATCCCGCCACGGGCGAGTTCGTGCTCGGCCCGGTGTCGCTGCAGGTGGACGGCGGCGACCGCATCGGCATCACCGGCCCGAACGGCGCCGGCAAGTCGACCCTGCTGCGCGGCCTGCTCGGCCGACAGGCCCCGAGCGAAGGAGGCGCGAGTCGCGGAGCCAGCATCGCCGTCGGCGAGATCGACCAGGCCCGCGCGCTCCTGGCCGGTGACGTGCCGTTGGCCGACGCATTCGAGGCGCTCGTGCCGGACTGGCCCCAGGCCGAGGTACGGACGCTGCTCGCCAAGTTCGGGCTCAAGGCCGACCACGTCTCGCGCCCGGTCGACGAACTCTCGCCCGGCGAGCGCACCCGCGCCGGCCTCGCCCTGCTGCAGGCCCGCGGCGTCAACGTGCTCGTGCTCGACGAGCCCACGAACCACCTCGACCTCGCCGCCATCGAACAGCTCGAGCAGGCCCTCGAGTCGTACGACGGCACACTGCTGCTCGTCACCCACGACCGGCGCATGCTCGAGACGGTCCGGCTCGACCGCCACTGGAGGGTCGAGGGCGGCACCGTCACCGAGTCGTGAGCCCGTGGACGAGGCCGCCGGTGAACGACTCCCACGCCCCTCGACTACCGTCGTCGTCATGACCCGAACCACCCGACTGGTCGCGGTCGCCGTCGCCCTTGCCCTGCTCACGGGCTGCACCGCGAACCCGACCACCCCGAGCGAGCCCACGGGCGGCGCCTCCGCCGACGGGACCTCGTCGGCCCTGCCGACCCGCGCCTCCTCGGAGCTCGCCGACTGGGCCGTCGCCCTCGACGACCGTGACGACTACCCCGCCCGCTGGGTCGCCGTCGGCGACTCGATCTCCGAGGGCATGGGCGCCTCGACCGTGGACTCCCGCTGGATCGACCTGACCCTCGACGGCCTGCGCGAGCGCTACCCGACCGACGACGTGCCGGGCGGGGTCGGCTACCGGCCGGCCGCGTTCGCCGTGGCTCCCCCGGCGTCGACCTGGGCGCGCTGGGCCTCGAGCAGCGAGGGATCGGTGTCGGCTTCGTCCCGCACCGCCGACCTCGGCTACCGCTCGGTCACGCTCGGTGCCGGCGCGACCACGACGTACCCGTTCACGGGCACCGACCTCGACCTCTGGTGGTCGAGCGGCCGCGGCACCTTCAGCTACGCCGTCGACGACGGCGACGCGGTCGAGGTGGACACGCGCGACTCGATGGCCACCAGCGGCATCTCGTCCGTGACCGGGCTCGACGCGGGAGCCCACACCGTGACGATCCACGCCGAGACACCCGTCGACATCGAGGGCCTGACTGCTTTCGACGGGGATCGCGACCGCGGCATCACGCTCTTCGACTCGTCCCGCTCCGGCGCCACGGCCCGCACCTTCACGGCAGACCTGCCCGGGTACCTGGACTCGATCGCCGCGACGAAGCCCGACCTCGTCACCATCACGCTCGGTGCCAACGACGCGTTCAGTCGCACGCCGGACCAGTTCGAGGACGACTACCGCACCCTGATCGACGGCCTGCAGAGCCTCGACGACCCGCCGTCGGTCGTGCTGATGGGCGAGTTCGTGCCCGGGACGAACCTCACCGAGGGACTGGCCGGGGACGCCGACGACTACGACGCGGTCGTGCAGCGCCTCGCCGACGAGACCGGCAGTGCCTACATCGACCTCGCCGACGCCCTGCCGGCCGACGGGGTCGCCTCGCTGCTCTCGGCCGACGGGGTGCACCCGAACGACGCCGGCCAGCGCGTCATCGCCGACTACGTGCTCGAGCAGCTCAGCGTCCGCTGACCCGCGGCCCGTCGAGTGGTCCCGAATCGTGGTTCGGCCCGCGGGCGAGGACGTTTCGGGACCATTCGACCGACGCGTCGAGGCGGACGAGGAGGCGCGGGCACGTCACGAGGACGACGCCCGCCCCGGCGCGGCTCAGTCGAAGGCGCGGCTCAGTCGAAGAGGCCGTAGGCGGCGTCGAGGGTCTCGTCGGTGCTGAGCGGGGCGGAGTCGCCCGCACCCGTCGCCGTGACGGCGATCAGTCCGTGCGGCGAGAGGATGGTGCTGGCCGAGGCCGTGATGCCCTGCTGCGTCACCGACTGCGAGAACGCCTGGCCGCCGAACGCCCCGACGCGCGAGTCGTCGACGGTCTCGACGCCCTCGGTGCCCTCGATCTGCGAGGTCTGAGCGCTGATGTCGTCGGCGCTGAACTCCTGGCGCTGGGCGAGCACGACGATGGCCGTCACGTCGGCGGCGTCGGTGGCCTCGGTCGTCGGGGTCGCCCACTGGCAGTTCGCCTGGTCGCCCGAGAACGTGCTGTCGTCGCGCAGCTCGAGGCCGTCCACGACGCCGCCGAGCGCCGAGCCGACGTCGTCGCAGCTGGCGAGGTCGTCGAAGGTGCCCTCGCCGGACGCGGTCGACCCCGAGCCGCTCGAGCCGGACGACGACCCGCCGGAACCGGCGTCGTCGCCGCCACCCGCGCCTCCTGAGGTGCAGCCGGCGAGCAGCAGGCCGAGGGCGAGCACGCCCGTGGTGGTGGCCGTCACGGCCGTTCTGCGCATGGTCGTGGTCATCGGGAGCTCCCTCGTGATCTGCCACGGGCTCGCTGCGCCCGGTGCTGTCGTCACCCTAACGAGGAGCGCCTCCGAGGACCCCGACGGGGCCGACTCGACCGCCGCCGCCACCACCACCGCCAGCGCCACCGCCGCCACCGTCACCGCCACCGCCACCGCCACACCGCCGATGTGCCGTCGAACCACACATGTGCGTGGTTCGACGGCACAGGGGTGGTTCCACTCCGACCGGTGCTCGCGAGGGGAGGCGATGGCCCGGCCCCGACGCCGACGCCACCGCGCCGCGCCGCGCGTCACCAGGTCGTGCGGGTGCGCTCCTGCTCGACGACGGCCTCACGGTCGGAGAGCCCTCGCAGACCGGCGAACTGCTGGCCCATCCGCGGGTTGCCCGCGAGCACCGGCTCGACGCGGTCGAGGAACGCCCAGTACCCGGCGGTCACCGGGCAGGCGTCCTCGCCGAGCCGCTTCTTCGGGTCGAACCGGCACGAGCCGCAGTGGTCGGTCATGCGGTTGATGTACGCGCCACCCGACGCGTACGGCTTGGTCGCGACGATGCCCCCGTCGGCGTGCTGCGACATGCCCACGACGTTCGCGGGCATCACCCAGGGCGTGCCGTCGACGTACATGTCGACGAACCACTGGTTGAGGGCCGCCGGGTCGACCCCGCGCTGCAGGGCCCAGTTGCCGAGGATCATCAGCCGTTGGATGTGGTGGTTCCAGCCGTGCCGCCGCAGCCCGTCGAGCGTGTCGCTCAGGCACTCGGCCTCGACCGCCTCGACGTCGAGCCCGGCGAACACCTCGGGCAGGGGCTGCGTTGCCCCGAGCGCGTTGCTCGTGGTCGCGAAGTCCTCTCCGAGGTGCCAGTAGAGGTGCCAGACCCAGTCGCGCCAGCCGACGATCTGCCGGGTGAACCCCTCGACGCTGCGCAGGGGGGCGTCACCGGCGTGGTACGACGCGACGGCGGCCTCGACGACCTCACGCGGGTCGAGCAGCCCGAGGTTCATCGGGGCGCTGAGCAGCGAGTGCGCCATCGTCCAGTCGCCCGACAGAGTGGCGTCCTCGAACGGGCCGAAGTCGGGCAGCCGCACCTCGACGAAGTCCGCGAGTGCGGCCGTCGCCTCGGCCCGGGTCGCGGCGAACCGTCGGGGCGCGTCGTCGCCGACGAGCCGGACGACCCCCTCGCGCTCCCAGCGGTCGAGGTCGGCGCGCACCTCGGCGTCGATGTCGTCCCCGGCGGGCCACTCCTGCGGCGGCAGGCCGAGCGTCGCGGCACCCTTCGGCGGCTTCTCGCGGTTGTCGTGGTCGTAGTTCCACTGGCCTCCGACGGGCTGCGGACCCTCCATCAGCAGGCCGGTGCGCTGGCGCACGGCCCGGTACCAGTCCTCCATCAGGAGGCGCGGTGCCGGTCGACCGCCGGACGCGCCGGTCGGTCGACCCGCGCCTCCTCGACGGGCATCGTCGGCGTCCGCCGCGGCGCCTCCGGACCGACCCGAGCCGCGACCGCCCTGGCGGCCGGCGGCCCACTCGGCGAACTCGGCCTCGCTCGAGACGAAGCCGCGACTCGGCAGCACCTCGGCGCCGACCGACCGCACGAGGCGACGGGCTCGGTACGAGGTGGGGTCGACGACCTGCAGGTCGTCCCGCCCCTCGAGGGCCTCGGAGTAGTGCTCGACCTGCCGGAAGTCGACGCGGTCGCCCAGTTCGGCCGCCCGGTGCCGGATCGCCGACAGGATCAACTGCAGCTTGGCGCGGTGCAGGGTGCGACCCTGCCACGACGAACGGCTCTCGATCAGCAGCATCGGGTCGCCGTCGTCGAAGTGCGGGCCGAGCTGGTCGAGGAAGATCCACCGGGTGCGCTGCATGCCCCGACAGTAGACGCGGGCACTCAGGGGGTTGCCAGCATGTTCACCGTGACGAACGGGACGGGCACGGCGTCTCATTGACGTGCAGCCCGGGTCACGGCCCGCTCGCACGACGACCACCGCACGACCATCCGCACGACTCCCCCAGCCGAAAGAGGACCCGAGATGTCGAACACCGCCACTCCCACCCCCGCCACCACCAGTTCGCGCGTCGACGGCGTCGCCCGCGTGGACGGTGCGTCCACCGTGTCGTCCGACGCCGCGGGCACCACGCAGATCGCCGACGGCGTCGTCGCCAAGGTCGCGGGCATCGCCGCCCGCCAGGTGCCCGGCGTCCACTCGATCGGTGGCGGTGCCTCGCGTGCCGTGGGTGCGCTGCGCACCGCCGTCGGCCAGCAGGACCACGGCCAGGGCGTCAAGGTCGAGGTCGGCGAGACACAGGCCGCGGCGGACCTCAGCATCGTCGTCGACTACCCGCTGTCGGTGCAGAAGGTCGCGGACGACGTCCGCCAGGCCGTCGCCGACGCCATCACCCAGCTGGTCGGGCTCGAGGTCGTCGAGATCAACATCGAGGTCAGCGACATCTTCATCGCCGGCCAGGACGACGACGACAAGGGCGACAAAGCCGACGCGCAGCGGGTTCGGTAGACAGCGAGTTCACTAGGACGTGCGGCGGTCGTCCCGACACGATCGTCCCCCGCAGCACCGCGGGCCGCACCCCACCGAGCCGACCGGCTCGATCGCACGACCCGTGCACCACAGCCCCAGGAGGCACCCCATGGCATCACTGCTCCGACGCTTCGCCCCGCTCATCGTGGGTTTCGTCATCAAGAAGATCATGAACAAGCGCGGCGGCGGCAACGGCCAGGGCGGCGGCTACCAGCAGCCCGGTCGGCGCCGCTGACCCACCGCACGCCCCGCTCCACCCCGGACGCAGGAGGCGCGACTCACGCGAGTCGCGCCTCCTGCGTCTTTCGTCGTCCCGGCTCCAGGGCTCAGGCGACGCGGCGGGCCGAGCGGCGCGCGAGCAGACGGTCGCTCGCGAGCACCGCGACCAGCACCACTGCGGCGACCACGATGTAGAGCACGGGCAGCGAGTCGAGCCCCGACCCGTCGAGCACGAGCGCGCCGATCAGCGCACCTCCGCCGATGCCGGCGTTGAAGCCGGTCGTGTAGAACGCGCTCGCCAGGTCGCGCATCCGCTCGGGGGCGACCTGCAGCATGCGCGTCTGGAACAGCGGCGGCAGCGCACCGAACGTCACGCCCCACAGCACGAACGCCACGAGCGACGGCACGAGCATGCCCTCGAACAGCAGCATGCCGGTCACGGCGAGCCCGACCACGGCCACCCCGATGGGGATGCTCACCCGCGGCCGCGCCCCGAGGAACCAGCCGACCATGCCGAGTCCCACGGCCCCGGCGATGCCGAACGCGAAGAGCCACCCGGCGAGGCCCTGCTCGGGCACCCCGGTCGACCGCACGAGGTACGGCGTGATGTAGGTGAAGAACGAGTAGTGCCCGATCATGAACACCGCCGTGATGACGCAGCTCAGCACGACACCGAGCACGCTCGGCTTCGGCAGCGACCGACCACGACGAACCGCGGCACCCGTAGGAGGCGCGGTGCCGTCGACCAGCGTCGGGACCGCGTCGGTCACGGGGTCGGGGGTCGGCTCGTGCGCCGTCCCCGGTCCCACCGGCGGCAGGAACTTGTAGACGAAGACCGCCCCGAGCGCCATGAGCCCGGCGAGGATGCCGAACGCCTCCCGCCAGCCGAGGGCCTGACCGAGCGCCGTGCCGAGCGGGACGCCCAGCACGAACGCGAGGGTGCCGCCGCTCATCGCGACGGCGAGCGCCCGGCCGACCTGGGCCCGTGGCACGAGGTGACCGGCGTAGGCCCCGCCGATGGCCCAGAACATGCCGTGGGCGAGACCGCCGAGCACGCGGCTCGCGAGCACGAGCTCGTAGGTCGGCGCGACGGCCGTGAGTCCGGCGCTGATCGCGAGGACGACGATCAGGCCGACGACGATCAGGTGCCGGGGCAGGCGTCGGGTGAGGTGGGTCAGTCCGGTGCTCGTGAGGACGACCGTGAAGGCGAAGACGCTGACGAGCAGGCCGATGCTCGACTCGGTGACGCCGAGGTCGGCGCTCATCTCGGGGAGGAGGCCGGTCGGCAGCATCTCGCCCGAGATCGAGAGGAACGTGGCGACGGCGATGGCGATCAGGCCGGCCCACGGGAAACGGGCGGACGGGGTGGACGTGGGCGCCGTGGGGCGCGGGGGTGCGAGTGTCATGGAACCTGGGGTGGTCGGCGGGCGCCGTTCTCTCGACCCGATGGCGGCCACGGGCCGGCTGATCGTGACGATCTGTCGGCGGCACGGCCCTCGCGACTCGTGCCGCTGGTGACCGTGGGTGACTCGGGGAGGATGGTGATCCCGACTGCGCGCTGTCGTGCACGCCCGGGGCCGGGAGTACCGCCCGACCGAGGTCGAGTGTACCCGCTGACGTCCGGCCTGGCCAGGGGCCCGGTGTGCGGCGGCGCACCGCGTTCCGTGCACCGCACCTCGACTGATCGCGGTGCGGTGCACGGGACGCGGTGCGCTGGTGTCAGGAGGCGCGGGGTGGGTCGGGGTCGCGGTCGCGGTCGCGCTCGCGGTCGCGGTCGCGCTCGAGGAAGCGGGCGCTCGGCGGCTGTGTCTCGCGGGCGAGCAGGAACACGACGACGATCTGGAGGAACGGGATCAGCGCCCCGAGCCAGAACCAGCCCCACCCCCAGGCCCGGGCGCCGTGCAGGCGCCGGATGGTCAACGTCGCCATGGGCACGAAGGTCATCAGGCACCACAGCCCCCAGACCAGGGCGACCCAGGTCATGCCTCCCCACGCCGGGCCCGCGGGCCCGAACGGTCCGATCGAGAACTGCCCGACCTCGAGGGAGGCACCCTGGCTCAGACTGGCGCCCGGGCCCGCACCGGCCGGGCGACCGAGGACGACGACCGGCCAGGGCGCGAACAACGACGAGCCGTAGGCCCCGACCGACCACGAGACCACGCTCGCCCCGCGCACGAGCGACCCGACGCCGACGTTGACCACGAGCCCGAGCACGGTCTGGAAGAGCCAGATCCACCAGAACTCGGCGCGGCCCGCTCGGGCATGGACCACGTACGCGTTGCCGACGAACCGGCGCACCGCCTGCATCGGCGTGGCCCCGGGCAGCGGCAGCCGGTCGACCTCGAACCACGAACCCCGGGTGCTGCCTGCCGTCGTGACCCCGCTCATCCGTACGACGCTACGCGGACCGGGCCCGCGCCTCCATCCCCCGGGCGGCCGAGATCGTGCGGACGGGAACCGAGCGTACCCGGGAACGCTCACCGCGCCTCCCGCGTTGACTGTCAGCATGAGCGCCGCGACCCCCGACCCGAAGACCTGCCGATCGTGCGGACGCACCATCGAGTGGCGCAAGAAGTGGGCGTCGAACTGGGACGAGGTCGCGTACTGCAGCGACGCCTGCCGCAAGCGCAAGGTGACGGCGCAGGATCGGGAACTCGAGCAGCGCATCCGCGACCTGCTGGCGGCCCGGGCGGCGACCTCGACCATCTGCCCGTCGGACGTCGCGCGCTCGCTGCACCCCGACGACGAGGACGCCTGGCGCGGCCTCATGGAGCCCGTGCGCCGGGCGGCCCGACGCCTGGTCGCCGCCGGCGAGGTCGACATCACGCAGGGCGGGTCGGTGGTCGACCCGTCGACGGCGAAGGGTCCGATCCGCATCCGCCGGCACCGGTCGTGAGCCGGGCGCCGCAGGCCCGTCGACACCAGGACCACACCTCCCGCGTCGCCCGCACCTCCCACGACGCCCGTCCGTTCGGGCCGCGCTTCGTCGTGCCCCTGCTCTTCGGGCCGCTGCTGAACCCGATCAACACGACGATGATCGCGGTGGCCCTCGCCCCGATCTCGACCGACCTCGGCATCGGTGCCGACCAGGCGATCTGGCTCGTCGCCGCGCTCTACCTGGCCAGTGCCATCGGCCAGCCCACCATGGGCAAGCTCGCCGACCGCGTCGGACCGAAGAAGGTGTTCGTCAGCGGCATGGTGATCGTCATGCTCGCCGGCGTGTTGCCCGAGCTGCTGCCTGCGTTCGGCGGCGCGGTCGCGGCCCGGGTGCTGATCGGCATCGGCACCTCGGCCGCCTACCCCGCGGCGATGACGGCGATCCGCAACCAGTCGGACCGCTTCGGCGTCGCGACGCCCCCGCTCGTGCTGGGTGGCCTCTCGATCTCGTCGCTCGCGTCGGCAGCGGCCGGCCCGGCCCTCGCCGGCGCACTCATCGGACTGTTCGGCTGGCACTCGATCTTCCTCGTGAACGTGCCGCTCGCCGGCGTCGGACTCGTGCTCTCGCTGCTCTGGATGCCGAGCGACTCGCTGCGCCCGCCCCGCGACGGCCCGGCCACCCGGCTCTCGTTCGCCCGCGCCGTCGACCTGCCGGGTCTCGCCCTCTTCGCCGTGACGATCGCCGCGCTGCTGGTCTTCCTGCTCGACCTGCGGCAGGGCTGGTGGTGGCTGCTCGCCGTGGCCGTCGCCGCCCTGGCCGGCCTGATCGCCTGGGAGCTGCGTGCCGTCGCCCCGTTCATCGACGTCCGCGTGCTCGCCCGCAACGGACCGCTCACCCGCACCTACCTGCGACTCTTCCTCGTCTACGGCATCGCCTACACGGTGACCTACGGCTTCTCGCAGTGGGTGCAGCAGGTCGGGGGCATCGGCAGCGCGCAGGCCGGACTCATCCAGCTGCCCGGTGCGATCGTGGCGGGGGCCGTGTCGTTCGTCTTCGCCCGGCGGTCGGGCGTGCGGCTGCCGTTGATCGTGGCGGCGACCGTCCCGATCGCGGGAGGCGCGCTGCTGCTGGCCACCGCCTCCGGGTCGCCCGTCTGGTTGCTGGTGCTCGTGCCGGCCCTGTTCGGCCTCCCGCAGGGCCTCGCCTCGGTCTCGAACCAGGCCGCGCTCTACCGCCAGGTGCCGTCCTCGATGATCGGCACGGCCGCCGGGCTCTCGCGCACCGCGATCTACGTCGGGGCGATCGGCGCGTCCAGCCTGATCGGCGGCGTCTACGGGGACGCACCCACCACGGTCGGGCTGCACACGCTCGCCGGCGTCGTGATCGGGCTCGCGGTCGTGGCGACGGCATTGACCGTGTTCGACCGGTCGCTGCGAACTCCGACCCGGGGCTGAACGCGTCGCGGTGTCGTCGGGAGGCGGTCAGACGGGTTGCAGGGCGGACCAGGGCTCGGCGGGCAGGTCGACGCCGACGGGGTCGCCGGGGCGCACCTCTCCCCCGGCGAGCACCACGCCCATGACCCCCGCCTTGCGGACGAGCTCGCCGGCCTCGTCGCGCCCGACCACGGCCTTCAGCAGGCCCGACTCGAAGCGGTCGATCTGCAGGCACGGGTTGCGGAGTCCGGTGATCTCGACCCGCGCCTCCTGACCGAGGGTGAGCACCGTGCCGACGGGCAGGCCGAGCAGGTCGACCCCGTGGGTGGTGACGTTCTCGCCGAGGTCGCCGGGCCCGACGTCGTAGCCGACGGAGGCCAGCTCGGCGAAGAGCTCGGCGTGCATCAGGTGCACCTGCCGCAGGTTCGGCTGGCTCGGGTCGCGGGCGACGCGGGAGCGGTGCTGCACCGTGCGTCCGAGGTGGGCGTCGCCCTCGACGCCGAGCCCCGCGAGCAGGGTGACCCGCTCGACGGGCGGCTTGCTGAACCGGTGGGCGTCGTCGACGTTGACCGAGAGGACGGAGGCGCGGGTCATGTCGCCCAGTCTGCCCGCGTCGGGTGCCCGGGTCGAGGGCGCGTGCGGGGTCGGGCTCGGGGTCGGGCTCGGGCTCGGGCTCGGGCTCGGGCGGGGTCACACCGCCGGATGAACGTCGCACCGTCGAAACAGGCGGTGCGACGTTCGGTCGGCGGTGCGACAGCAGCGGTCCGGGGTGCGGGTTGTCGGGCGCGGACCGAGACCTCAGCGCGGCGGGCGGTCGGTGCCGGGGGCGGGCCGCACACGTCTCGACGGCGTGAATCGTCGGCCCGAGAGCGGGGCGTAGGCGTACCAGCCGCCACCGGGGTGTCTCGCAGCGATCTCTCGCGCCTCGGCCTCGACCTGCTCGGCGCGGGCGTTCAGCGCCCGAGCGGCCCGAGGGTTCGTCGGGGGTTCGGACGACCGGTGGACCTCGCGGCCGTCGAAGACGAGGTGCACCTCGAACCCGATGCCGAGCTCGTCCGCCAGTCGGTCGGCGAGGGCGGCACCGGTCAGCGCGACGGTGCGGTCGTCGGCCTCGGAGGGCGACCCGAGGTCGGGGTCGAGTCGTGACCGGTGGAAGGCGTCCCACGCGTCCAGACTGGCCACGAGCCCGGGCGACAGATGGACGTCCGAGTGGTCGACCGCATCACCGAGCCACAGGACGGTGCCCGTGAACCCGGCGAACATCCGCACGACGACGCGACCTTCTTCGGACCGGACGGACATGGCGGGAGCCTAACCGCGCCTCCTCGGGTCGTCGAGCCCTGGCGGCCGGTCGGCCGGGGCGCCGGTCAGCGGCGGACGTCGTGCAGGTGGTGCACGGGGTCGTGCACGAAGTAGCGGGCGAGCGAGTCGACCGTGAAACCCGAGCCGTCGCTGCGCAGGCCGGTGCGACCGAGCTGGTCGTCGGGCACCGACTCGAACGCGTCGGCCACGACGGCGGCTGCGGCCAGGAGCTCGTCGGCCACGACCGCGGGTTGCTGGGCGGCGTAGTCGTCGTCGAGCGCGGTGGCGTCCTGGTCCCAGTTCGCGAACGTCGGAGCGTCCTCGGCCAGCATCAGCCGGAGGCGCGTGTCGAAGACCCGGAACACGTCGCGCACGTGCGCCGCGTACTCGAGCGGCGACCACGTGGCGTCGTCCGGCCGGGTGCGGGCGTCGGGCCGGGCGAGCTCGGCGGGCCAGGCGGCGGCGTTCTCCCGGACGAGGCGCGGCACGTCGCGGAACACGACCTCGGCGGGGTCGAAGCCGCAGTCGGCGCAGGGGCGTTCGAGCACCCAGGTCCAGTTCTTCGTGTCGGGCGTGATCGGCATGGGACCGACGCTAGGACGCACGGCCCGGCACGCGCCATCGAGTTCCTGCCGACGTCGGTGCCCCTGGCGCCAACCGCGACCACGCGATGAACCCGGTTTCGAACCCTGCACCCGGTTGCTACCGGGTGCGCGGTTCGAAACCGGGTTCATGGCGGGGCGGGGACGTGCTCGCAGGACGGCGGCTCGTGCCGGGGCCGTCGCACGACCGACATCCGCCTCCGGGATGACGTCTGCCCCGCGACCCGCCGCTAGCGTCGACCCATGACGAACACTCAGCACGAGGGCCGGCTCGCGGGGGCGGCGGCGAGCCTCAGGCGGCGGGTCGACCGCCGTGAGGTGGCCTGGGTGATCGGCACCACCGCGGCCCTGTTCGTCGTCGGCGGGGCACTCTTCACCGTGACGGCCTCGGCCGGCCGCGTGGTGGCGTCGTTGCTCGAGCTGCCGGCCGCGCTCGCGCAGACCTCGCTCGTGCCCTTCGTCGTGTGGTCCGTCCTCGTCGTGGTCGTCGCGTGGCGGTGGTCCGACGCCCCCGCGTCACGCCGGGCCTGGCTCTCCGTCGCCGCGGCGGCCGTGGCCCGGGCCGGCGTCGAGCTCACCGTCGGGTCGGGCGTCACGTCGGGCCTGCGGGCGGGCTTCTCCCTCTACACGCTGCCCACCGTGGTCTTCGTCAGCCTGCCGTTCGTCGCGACCGTCGGCCTGGCCTCCTTCGTCGTGCTCGCCGCGCGCTCGGACCGTGGCCGCCGCGACGGGTCGTCCGACGCCGGAGCACGTCCGGCCGAGCACGCGTCCGTCCACGCAGCACCTCCGGCCGACCGCGCGCCCGCCGACGCACCCGCGGCCCGGGCGCCCCGACACCTCGTGCACCGCGTCGCCGTGATCGTCGAGGCACTCGCCCTCGCGGCGGGCATCGTGCTCACGCTCTCGCTGGCCGGGCAGTGGTTCTCCGCCGAGTTCAGCCTCGTCGGTTCCCCCGTGACCGTCAGCGAGGAGGCCGCGCAGAGCTGGCTGACGACCCTCGTCGCCTGCCTGGCATGCCTGGTCGTGGCGCTGTTCGCCGCGATCACCGCCGGGCACCGAGGCGTCGTCGTGGCGACCGTCGTCGTCGCCGGGCTGGTCGTGATCGGTGCCGTCGGCGCACCCGTCCCCGGCGACCGGTGGGAGTCCACCACGCCGCGCCAGGAGCCCCTGCCCGCGAACTACACGCCGTGTTACAGCGGCAGCGGGAAGTGCAACTGACCCCCGGGTGCAGCCAGGTCAGGCGGGCGCGTCGACGTCGCGGCCGTCCCAGAGGTCGGAGCAGTCGACCGGCTCGGCGGCGTGGGCCCGCAGGTAGGGGCCCGCCCCGCGATCCCCGGTGAGGGACGCCGCGAGTGCCGACCAGTGGGAGCGACCGACCACGACGGGGTGACCCGGGCGTCCGTGGAAGACCGACTGCCGCAGCGCACCCGGGCCCAGCGGCACGTCGGCGGCCGGGGGCGACAGCAACCGCGCGACGGCGGGCGACGGCAGACCCGGGTAGTCGACCAGCGTGATCACGGCCAGCCGCGCCTCCTCGGGGTCCCCCGCGGAGAGCGCCTCCAGCCCGGCCCGCAGGGACGCCGCGAGGCCGTCGGCCCAGTCGTCCGCGACGACGACCGACACCCTCGCCCGACCGTCGACCCCGAGGAGGCGCGGGTCGGCCGAGGGCGCGCCCGTCACCGCGTCCGACGCAGGCGTCTCGACGGGCAGGAGGCGCGGGTCGGCGGCCAGCAGCGCTCGCGCCTCGGTCGTGCCCGCACCGAGAACGACGACGACGCGGTCACAGCCCCCGTCGAGCAGCGTCCCCACGGCCCGGGTCAGCCAGGGCCCGTGCTCGTCGACCACGAGCGCCTTGGGGCGGCCCATGCGCGTCCCGGCACCGGCCGCGAGGAGGAGGCCGACCGTCGCAGCGGGCGCGTCGGCGCGCGCGTCGGCGGTCGTCGGGCGGGCAGCGTCGGGCATGCGATCAGGCTAGTCAGGCCGTGCGCCGGGGCCGACCGTCCGGCTGTCCACGCGGCGAACGTCCGGTGGCGCGGTGTGCCCCGGGGCCCGGGCCGTGGCACCATCGAGACCTGGCGCCACCCGACGCCGCCCCCGAGGAGTCCCGTGTTCGAGATCGCCGACCGCCTGCTGGCCCGGCTCGACGCCGGCGAGCGCCTCGCCGTCGCGACGGCCGTGTCGGTCGTGGGCAGCGCGCCGCGCACGGTCGGCACGTCGATGGCCGTCACCGTCGACGGCACCGTCATCGGCAGCATCTCGGGCGGCTGCGTCGAGGGCGCGGTCTACGAGATCTGCACGCAGGTGCTCGACGACGGCACGCCGCAGCTCGAGACGTTCGGGTTCAGCGACGAGACGGCGTTCGAGGTCGGGCTCAGCTGCGGCGGGCGCATCGAGGTGCTCGCCCGGCTCGTCACCCCCGATGACACCGAGACGATCGCCGCCCTGCGCGACGCCGCTGCCGGGCGGGAGGCGTCGGCCCATGTCGTGCTCGGCCCGGTCCGCACCGGCGAGGTCGTGCCGACCGTCGACGACTGCGAGGGTCTGCGGGTCTTCAGCGAGCGCTCGGTGCCGCCGCCGCGCCTCCTCGTCTTCGGGGCGGTCGAGTTCGCCGTCGCCCTCTGCAACGCCGGGGCCGTCCTGGGCTACCGCGTGACGGTGTGCGACCCGCGCCCCGTGTTCATGACCCGCGAGCGTTTCCCGTCGGCTGACGACGTCATCGTCGAGTGGCCGCCGAACTACCTGGCGCGCACCGACGTCGACGAGCGCACCGTGATCGCGGTGCTGTCACACGACGACCGGTTCGACGCCGACCTGGTCGAGGCGGCACTGGCGTCGCCCGCCGCGTACGTCGGGGCGATGGGTTCGCGGACGACCCACGACCGTCGCATCGCCGCGCTGCGGTCGCGCGACGTGGGCCCGGACGCGCTCGCACGTCTGCACTCCCCCATCGGGCTCGACCTCGGCGCGAGCACGCCCGAGGAGACCGCCGTGTCGATCCTGGCCGAGGTGCTCGCCGTGCGTTCGGGTGCCTCGCGGGCCCCGCTGCGCGACCGCGACGGCAGCATCCACCTGATCCGCTGAGGCGAGACCCCAGGTACTCGCCGAGACCCCCGTGCGCGCACGGGGGTCTCGGCGAATTGCTGGGGTGTCGGCGCTAGTACCGCGTCGGCAGGCCGGCGAGCAGCTTGTCGGGCTGGATCGGCAGGTCGCGCACCCGGATGCCGGTCGCGTGGGCGACGGCGTTCGCCACCGCGGCGGCCGCGCCGACGTTGCCGATCTCGCCGATGCCCTTGCCGCCCATCGGGGCGAGGTGCGGGTCCTCCTCGTCGAGCCACTCGACCTCGATCGAGCCCACGTCGGCGTTGGCCGTCACGTGGTACGTCGCGAAGTCGTGGTTGCCGTAGTCGCCCTGGGTCGGGTCGAGCATGCCGTGCTCGTGCAACGCCATCGACAGGCCCATGGTCATGCCACCGATGAACTGCGACCGGGCCGTGCGGGCGTTCATGATGCGCCCGGCCGCGAAGACGCCGACCATGCGCGGCACGACGACCTCACCCGAGTCGAGGTCCACGCGCGCCTCGACGAACTGGGCGCCGTAGGCGAAGCGCGAGTGGTCGCTCATCGCGGCGATGTCCTCCTCGATGTCGACGACGACCTCGAGACCTTCCGGAGGCACGGGCTGGCCCTGCGAGAGCAGCTCGGTCACCTGCCGACTCGCCTTGGTCACCGCCCACCCCCACGACGCCGTGCCCGACGAGCCGCCGGCCACGCCTGCGGTCGGAAGCCGGCTGTCGGCGATGTGCAGGTCGACGAGGTCGAGGGGCACCCCCAGCTCGGCCGCGGCGATCTGCGCCATCACGGTGCGGGCCCCCTGGCCGATGTCGGTCGCGTTGACGCCGACCTCGAAGCGACCACCCGGCAGCGCGGTGACCCGGGCACCCGCGGGCATCACGCTCGCGGGATACGTCGCGGCGGCGACGCCCGTGCCGACCAGCCAGCGTCCGACCCGGTGCACGGCCTGACGCGGGTCGCGGCCGTCCCAGCCGAACAGCTCGGCCCCACGCCGCAGGCAGTCGACGAGGTGCCGGCTGCTGAACGGCTGCCCGGTGTGCGGGTCGACCTCGGGCTCGTTGCGGACGCGCAGCTCGACCGGGTCGAGGTCCAACTTCAGCGCCAGCTCGTCCATGGCGGACTCGACGGCGTAGATGCCGGGGGCCTCGCCGGGCGCACGCATCCAGCGCGGCGTCGGGACGTCGAGTCGGGCGAGCCGGTGCGTCATGAGACGGCTGGGCGCGGCCCACAGGTGCCGGGTCGGCTCGGCCGTCTGCTCGGTGAACTCCTGCAGCGTCGACGAGTGCGACCACGTCTGGTGCGACAGCGCCGAGAGGTGCCCCTCGGAGTCGGCGGCGAGACGGATGCGCGAGATCGTCGGCGTGCGGTAGCCCGCGATCGCGAACATCATCTGACGCGTGTAGGCGACCTTCACCGGACGACCGGTGAGCATGGTGCCGATCGAGGCGAGGACGACGACCGGGCGGGCCGAGCCCTTCGAGCCGAAGCCGCCGCCCACGTGCTCGGCACGGACGCGCACGGCGGACGGGTCGAGCGAGAACAGCGTGGCGAGAGACGTCGCGACGCCGCTCGTGCCCTGGTTCGAGTCGAGCACGTCGAGCTCGCCGTCGGACCAGGTGGCGACCGTGGCGTGCGGCTCCATCGGGCTGTTGAACAGGGCCGCCGTCTCGTACGTCTCGTCGATCACGACGGACGAATCGGCCATCGCCGCGTCGACGTCACCCTGCGAGGTGTCGGTCTCGAAGCCCGCGTTGACGGTCTCGGGGGCGTAGAGGCTGGGGTGGTCGGTGCTCAGCACGACGTCGATGCCGCCCTCGTCGTACTCGAAGGCGAGCGCCGACGCGGCCTCGCGGGCGGTGTCGAAGGTGTCGGCCACGACGAGCGCGACGGGCTGGCCGCGGTAGGCGACCTCGGCCGACTGCAGGACGAGCAGCTCACCGTCCTCGGCGTCCTCGAGGTGCGGAGCCTGCTCGTACGTGATGACGTCGTGCACGCCGGGCATCGCGAGCACCTCGTCGCGGTTCGAGCCGGTGATCGTGCCGGTCGTCACCGTCGACTGCACGATCCAGCCGTACAGCACGCCGTCGGGCGTGTGCTCGTAGGCGTACCGGGCGGCACCCGTCACCTTGTCCCGACCCTCGAGCCGGGCGACGGGGGCGCCGAGACCGGTGGGGACGCTCGTGTCGACCGGCGTGACGACGTCGACGGCGGTCACGACGCGCTCCCCTCGGTGCCGGTGGCATTCCGGGTGCCGGGCTCGACGTCGGCCGCGACGCGACGGGGCGACCCGTTGGCGCCGGTCGGGCGGAACGGCGACGGGTCGACGTCCTCGGCCGGGTCGTCACCCTGGTGG
The DNA here is from genome assembly GCF_056680555.1 of Frigoribacterium sp. AP1. Taxonomy (NCBI): domain Bacteria; kingdom Bacillati; phylum Actinomycetota; class Actinomycetes; order Micrococcales; family Microbacteriaceae; genus Frigoribacterium; species Frigoribacterium sp. AP1. The sequence continues at coordinate 1,907,143 of NZ_CM155288.1, read as the reverse complement.
TCGAGGCCGGCGAGCTCGCTCAGCACGCCCACGACGAGCCGGGTCAGGAGCGGCACCTTGAAGGCGTTCTGCTCGGTGGTCGTCGCGGCGGCCAGCTCGAGCTGCGCGGCGGCCGCGAACGAGGCGAGCGTCGCCGGAGAGCCGACCAGCGCCTCCTCGGCCTTGCGGGCACGCCAGGGCACGGGCGACGCGGCGCCCAGGGCGATGCGCACGTCGGTCACGAGACCGGCCTCGTCGACCGAGAGGGCGGCGGCGACCGAGCCGAGGGCGAAGGCGTACGACCGGCGGTCACGCGCCTTGCGGTACGTGGAGTTCGTGGCGACCGGCAGGGACGGCAGCTCGACCGCGGTGATCAGCGCTCCGCCCGGCAGGTTCGTGTCGCGGGTCGGGTCGTCGCCCGGCTCACGGAAGAACTCGTCGATCGGCAGGCGCTGCTCGCCCTCGACGGTCTCGAAGACGACGACCGCGTCGAGCGCCGCGAGGGCGACGGCCATGTCGCCCGGGTGCGTGGCGATGCACAGGTCGTTGACGCCGAGGATGCCGAGTTCACGTGACAGCCCCGCGATCGCGCCGCAGCCCGTGCCGGGTTCGCGCTTGTTGCAGGGCTTCGTGGTGTCCATGAAATAGGTGCAGCGGGTGCGCTGCAGCAGGTTGCCGCCGGTCGTCGCCTGGTTGCGCAGCTGACCCGAGGCCGCGCTGACGAGGGCACGGGTCAGGGCCGGGTAGCGGGTGCGGACGAGGGGGTGCGCGGCGAGGTCGCTGTTGCGGACCCCCGCCCCGATGCGCAGGCCTCCGTCGGGCAGCTCGTCGACCCCGCCGAAGTCGACGCGGCTGACGTCGACGAGCAGGTCGGGACGCTCGACGCCGAGCTTCATCAGGTCGACGAGGTTCGTGCCGCCGCCCAGGGGCTTGGCGTTCGGGGTGCGGTCGAGGGTGGCGACGGCGGAGGCGACGTCGGTCGCGCGCTCGTACTCGAAGGTCTTCATCGGGTGGCTCCCCCGGTCGCGTCGGCGTCGTGCGCGCAGGCCGCGTCGTGCACGGCCGGGACGATGTTCATGTAGGCCCCGCACCGACACAGGTTGCCGCTGAGACGTTCGCGGACCTCCTCGTCGTCGAGGTCGATCTCGCCGTTGGTGATGTCGGTGGTGACGTGGCTCGGCATGCCGGCCCGCGCCTCCTCGAGCATGCCGACCGTCGAACAGATCTGGCCCGGCGTGCAGTAGCCGCACTGGTAGGCGTCCCGGTCGAGGAACGCCTGCTGCACCGGGTGCAGGGCGTCGCCGTCGGCGAGCCCCTCGACGGTCGTGACGTCACTGCCCTCGGCGCTGACGGCGAGGACGAGGCAGCTGTTGGTGCGTCGTCCGTCGACCAGGACCGTGCAGGCGCCGCACTGGCCGTGGTCGCAGCCCTTCTTCGAGCCCGTCAGGTCGAGGCGCTCGCGCAGGGCGTCGAGCAGCGACGTGCGGTTGTCGACCTCGAGCCGGTGCGGGCTGCCGTTCACGTCGAGCGTGATCGTCGTCGTCGGGACGCCGGGCGGGTTCGCGCCCGCGCTCGGTGGACTGGTTTCTACGCTGACCTGGGACACCATGCGTGCACGGTATGCCTGGGGGCAGGCGGGTGCCCGTGTGCTGTCCCGTTTGCGAAGCCCGGGGCGGCCACACCGAGGAGGCGCGGGTCGGCCGCCGCGGACGGCCCGCCGACCGGCACCCGCGTCAGTCGGCCTTGCCCGGGCGGACCTTGGCGGTGTCGGCGACGTCGATGCGGGTGACGCCGTCGCCGCGGTCCTCGGTCGTGATGCGCGGGGCGGCGTCCGACTCGTCCGACTTCGGGGCGCGGGTCAACTGGTCGTGCCGCTTCTCGTCGTCGGTCATGCCGGTCGGGTCGTGGTCGACCTCGTGCCCCGGGCTCGTGTCGCGGTCGTCGGGACCGGGGGCCTGCGTGTCGTCGCTCATGCGCTCGACCGTACCCGCGCCTCCTCGGGTCACGGCGCGACGAGACCCCAGGAACCTGCCGAGACCCTCGCGCGCGGCGTGGGGTCTGAGCGGGTTCCTGGGGTCTCAGGGGCGCGCTACCGGGTGACGACGGCGAAGCCGCCGGGCTTGACCAGCACGATGCTGCGGCCCTGCACGTCACGCTGCTGCACGAGTCGGCCCTGCGCGTCGTACGACGAGGCCGACGACCGGGTGCCGCGCACGCCGACCGAGGCCGGCAGCGGCAGCCGCGAGGTCGACGACAACAGCTCGGTCGTCGTCGCCCGCCCGTCGGCCGCCGTGCCCGCGAGCACGAGTCGCTGCACGAGCGGCCGCACGATCAGGGCGTCGACCACGGTCGCGTTCCGTCCGGCGGTCACGGTGATCGTGGTCACTCCCGCACCGATCGGCACCGGCAGCGTCTGGGGCAGCAAGGCCCCGGAGGCGGCGGTCACGCCCTGCGCCCCGGCCTGCGTCGTCAGCGTCCCGAGGGGCACGCGTCCCGTCTTCCAGACCGACGTCGAACGCACTCCCTCGGCGACCAGCAGCACCGGCTCGACGTGCCGCAACCCGGAGCCCGCGGGCACCGTGATCGTCGCGCTCTGCCCGGGCTCGAGCCGCAAGGCCGAGCCGCCGCCGTACTGCGACTCGCCCGTCCACGCCGAGTCGGGCGTGACGACCGTGCCCGTCGTGGGCGCCGCCGTCTCGGCCTCGACCACCGTCAGGCCGTCACGCGAGGTGACGCTCGTCAGCCCCTGCGCCTCGGCCGAGACGTCGGGAGCACCGTCGAGGGCGATCATCGACAGCAGGCCGTGGATCGTGCTCTCGGCCCCGCTGTTGCGGTTCACCGTGCCGTCGGCCTGCACGCCGTCGAACGTCACGCCGGTGGCCGGGTCGTACACGGGGGTGCCCGAGCGGTTCGTGCCGAAGTACCAGCTCGCGGCGACGGCCGCGATCCGCTTCAGGCCCGGCGCACCCGCACCGGCGCCGGCCACGGCGAGCGCCGACTGCAGCCGCGAGTCGGCCCCGTAGGCGATCTGCGTCTGGTCGACGGGCGTCGGGTACCAGGCGTTGTCGGGCCCGCTCGCGCTGAGCAGCGTCGTCGTGAACGAGGTCTGGTCGAGCACGGCGGGCTTCAGCAGGTCGGGTCGGCCGAGCGTGGTCGACGCCCGGGCCAGGGCGACGGGCATCTGCGACGACCAGGCGTGCCACATCGAGCGGGACTTCGCCCAGGGCAGCACGGCTCCGTACGGCCAGGTCTGCCCGTCGCCGGACGACATCGCGGCGACGCCCTCGGCGAGCTGCGTCAGCGCGGTGCGCGAGGCCGCGTCACCCGGCACGACGGCCGAGTAGGCGGCCAGCCCGAGGACGGCCTCGGCCGAGGCGTCGGCACCGGAGCCGATCAGCCACGCGGGCACCTTCGCCCCGTCGGCCACGTCGTACTGCCCGTAGCGGGCGAGCGTCTCGCGGTTCAGCGCCGTCACACCGAGTTGCAGCCGCTGCTGCAGGAACGCGGCGAACTCGGGGTCGTCGTCGGCGAACGCGGCGTATCCCTCGCCGAACGCCCAGATGCTGCGGGCCAGCCAGTAGCTGTTGCCGCTGTCGGAGGGGTCGGGCAGCTCGACCGGCACCGGGCTGCGGTTGAAGGTGCCGTCGGGCTGCATCCAGAGCACGACGTTGCCGGCGTCCTCACCGGTGGTGGTCTGGAAGTACGCGGTCGCGCGCAGCAGCTCGTACGCCTTGTCCCGGCTCGCCTCCGAGCCGGTCTGCCGCCAGTCGCGCAGGTACACGACGGCCGTCCGCGAGACGTCGTCGCTGTTGTAGGCGCCCTGCCCCCAGTACCCGGTCGCGGGGTCGAGGGGGCCGCCGCCCACCCGGGCGAAGGTGCCACCGTCACGGGCGTCGGCGTAGGTCCACGGCACCGTGAGCGTCGGCTCGCTGCTCTGCCGGTAGGTCGAGTGGCCGGCCTCGGGCGCGGGCGTCGTCCGGTCGAGCAGGAAGTCCAGGTGCGCCAGGTTCGTCAGCGGCGCCACGGCCGGTGCGGCCGTCGGCGGGGCGGTCGGCGCGGTCGGCGCGGCCGTCCCGCTCGGCGCAGCCGCCGGACCAGGAGGCGCGGCGGCAGCCGGCAGCGCCCCCGTCACCCCCAGCACGGTCGCCAGGGCCGCCGCCAGTGCCGCGCCCGTCCATCGTGAGTTGCGTGCGATCATCGTCGACCGCCTCCTTCTTCTCAGTGATCCGTGGTCGCCGTCGGACCGTGCCCGACGTCGGTGTGTGAGGGAGCTCAGGCCCGGTCGAGGCGGGCGACGCCGATCTTCGAGTCGGCCATGCCGTAGAACACGTACGGGACGCCGTCGACCTGCTCGATCGCGGTGGGGAACACCACGTTCGGCACGATGCCGTCGCGTTCGTCGGCGGTCTCGGCCTCGAGCAGCGGCACCTCCGACCGGGTGACGACGCGCGACGGGTCGTCGGCGTCCAGGATGATGCCGCCCGCCGCGTAGTTCACGTTCTGCTGCTGGGCGAACGCGTCCTCGATCACCCCGGTGACGCCGTGGTGCAGCAGCAGCCAGCCCTCGGGCACGCGCAGCGGGGGCGGGCCGCCGCCGATCTTGAGCTCTTCGAAGGGGAACGCGGGGCCGGCGACGAACCGGTGCTGCCCCCAGCGCGCCAGCGCCCGCGGGTCGGCGGCGACCGCGTCGACCGGCACGTAGCTGATCCAGATCGAGTGCCGCCCGTCGGTGACGCCGGCCGGCAGTGGGCTGCCCTCGCCCGGCACCGTCGCCCCGATGTGCCACATCGGCCGGTGCAGGACGGCGTACGACAGCACGCCGTCCGGCGCGGTGACCGGCGACGGGAAGAACACGGTGTCCTTGTTGTGGAACAACCCGAGGTCGGTGTCGAGCTCGTCGACGTACTCGAAGGTGGCCGGCCCGAGTCGTCTCCAGTCGCGCAGGTCCCCGCTCACGGCGACCGCGGTGCGCGGCCCGAGCGGTCCGTAGGCGACGTAGGTCATCACGTGCAGCCCGAGCGCGTCGATCCACGTGACGCGCGGGTCCTCGACGCCGGCGTGGGTCGCGCCGCGTTCCCACCCGCGGTCGGGGGCGAGCACGACGCCCTCGCGGGTGACGCCCACGGGTACGCCGTCCTCGACGACGACCCGGGCCAGCCCGATCCGCGACACGTTGCCCGTGGCCACGAGCCGCGGCAGCAGGTAGAGCTCGCCGTCCGGCCCGCGACCCGAGCCGGGGTTGAGCACCCCCTCGGCCTCGTCGGGCGAGTCGGGGTCGGGGGTCATCACGACGCCCAGGCGGGTCAGTCGGTACGGGAAGTCAGCCATGGGAGGCCCTTTCGAGAGGCGGGAGGCGACGGAGGCGCGGTGCGAGGGGGGATCGCACCGCGCCTCCTGCGGTGGGGGCCGCCGGCACGGCGACCCGGTCTGGAGGTGGGGAGCCGAGGAGGCGCGGCGAACGGTGGTCGCGCACCGCGCCTCCTCGAGGCCGGGGGCGGTCGGTCAGCCCTTCACGCTCGAGCCGACGTCGGTCGAGATGAAGTAGCGCTGGAACACGATGAACAGCAGCACGACCGGTGCGGCCAGCACGACGGCGCCCGCGAGGGTCGCACCGAACGGGTTCGCCGCGGTCGCCGCCACGTTGCTGATGTAGTTCGCCAGCGACACGGCGAGCGGCTGCATCGACGCCTCCTTGGTGATGAGGAACGGCCAGAGGAACTCGTTCCACGGGCCGATGAAGGTCAGCAGCAGGGCCGTGACCAGCGCGGGTCGCACGAGCGGCAGCGCGATGTTCCACAGCAGCCGGAACTCACCGGTGCCGTCGATGCGTGCCGCCTCGAACAGCTCTTTCGGCAGCTGCAGGAAGTACTGCCGGAAGATGATCACCGCCGTCGAGTTGATCGCGAACGGCAGGATCATGCCGAGGTAGTTGTCACTCAGCCCGTAGTTGCGCGCGATGAGCACGTACAGCGGGATGATCAACAGCTGGAACGGCACCACCTGCACCAGCAGCGCCAACGCGAAGGTGACCCCGCGACCGCGCCACTGCAGCACGGCCAGCGCGTACCCGACCAGCACGCCGAACACGAGGGTGCAGGCGAGCACGCCGACCGTGAAGATGCCCGAGTTGAGCAGGCCGCTCAGCAGCCCGATGCGGCTGTCGATGGCGGCGTAGTTCTCGACCGTCAGGTTCGACGGGTGCGGGAACGCCCCGGCCACGGTCGGGTCGGGCTTGGTCTGCAGCGAGCCGATCACCATGTAGTAGAACGGGAACAGGAACGCCAGGGCGCCGAGGGCGAGCACGACGCCACGCAGCGTGGTCTGGGCCCGGGTCAGGGTCGGCTTCTTCGCGATCCGCCGGGGGCGGGCGGTGGTCTCGTCGGAGACGGTCACGTCAGTCCTCCTTTCCGCCGGCGAACCGGTTCTGCAGCAGGGCGATGACCAGCACGAGGATCACGAGCACGACGCCGATCGCGGCGGCCTGGTCGGGGTTCCCCTGCTCGATGCCCTTCTGGTACATCAGCAACACGGGCGAGGTCGACGCGCCGTTCGGCCCGCCTCCCCCGGTCAGCAGGTACGGCTCGGTGAAGAGGTTCGCCCCCGTGACGGTCGAGACGAGCAGCACGAGCACGGTGGCCGGCCGCACGCCCGGCACGGTGACCGTGAAGAACGACCGGATCGGGCCGGCACCGTCGCTCGAGGCCGCCTCGTACAGCTCTTTCGGGACGTTCTGCAGCGCCGCGAGGTACAGCAGGATGTAGAACCCGAGCTGCTTCCACGTGACGAACAGCGCGATCGAGGGCATGGCCCACGCCGAGTTGATCAGCCACGACGGGGTCGGTGCCAACGGTCCGAGCAGGTTGTTGACCAGACCGTCGCCGTTGAACAGGAAGAGCCAGACCGCGACGACGGCGACGCTCGCCGTCAGGTACGGCACGTAGAACGCCACCCGCAGGAAGCCCCGGAAGTGCGCGACCTTGTCGAGGGCGGTGGCGAGCACCATGCTCAGCACCACGGTCAGCGGCACGTTGATGACCAGGAAGACGCCGACGTTGCCGAAGGACCGGATCACGGCGGGGTCGGTGAACGCGGTGACGAAGTTCTCGAGGCCGACGAAGGGCCGCGCGACGACGGCACCGGGCGCCGTGAAGAAGTAGTCGTGGAACGCGATGTAGACCGCGTAGACCAACGGGTACGCGAACACCGCCAGCACGAACACCAGGTAGGGCGCGCTGAACAGCAGGCCGAGCGGGTGCTTGCCGAGCAGGCCGCCCCGCCGACGCCCGTGCGGGTCGTCACCTCGGCGACGGCCCGCCCGGTGCCCGGAGCCGGGACCCCCCGAGGAGGCGCGGTGCGCCTCCTCGGCTCGTCCGGCGGTCGGCGACGCTGCCGCCGCCTCGTGCACGGTGGACACGATCAGCCCTGAGCCGCGAGCTCGTCGATCTTGTCCGCAGCGTCCTTCAGCGACGACGCGACGTCACCCTTGCCGAAGATCACGCTGCTCGACCACGCGTCGCGGAACGCCTGCAGCTCGGCCACCGTGTTCGGGCCGGCCGGCACCTCGACGGTCCGGGCCGCCTGGTCGCCGAAGAGCGCGTACGAGGGGTTCGCGTCGAAGTAGTCGGCGTAGGTCGAGGCCAGGTCGGTGCGGATCGGCATCTGGCCCGTGGTCTCGAGCAGGGCGCGGTCCTGGTCGCTGCTGGTCGAGAACTTCAGGAAGTCCCACGCCGTGCCCTGGTTCTCGCAGGCCGTGTACATGCCGACGTTCTTCGCGTCGCTGAACGTGTAGGTCTCGTCGGCGCTCGTGCCGTCCTTGGTCGGGACGGGCACGGCACCCCAGTTGACGTCCTCGTACACGGAGACGGCCCACGGCCCGACGATCGACATCGCGGCCTCGCCGTCGGCGAACGAGTCGCCCGTGTACTGCTCCTGGCCGGCCAGTCCCTGCTCGTAGAGCGAGCGCCAGAAGGTCGCGACGTCCTCGCCGGCGGTGTCGGCGAAGGTCGCCTTGCCGTCCTCGACCAGGCCGGTGCCGCCGGTCTCGGCCGCGTAGAGCGGCATGAAGTCGAACTGCGACTGGAAGAACTCGCTCGTCGGCGCCGGGTGGATGGCGTATTTCGAAACGCCCGCGTCGACCAGGGTCTTCGACGTCGCGAGGAAGTCGTCGTAGGTCGACAGGTCGGGGTTCTCCGCATCGAGGCCGGCCTTGGTGAAGAGGTCCTTGTTGTAGAAGATCATCACCGGGTTCGACTTCCAGGGCAGCTGGTAGTACTTGCCGTCGGCGTCCTGGTACTGCTTCGCGAGGTCGCCGCTGCGCTCCTCGATGTAGCTCGCGCCGTCGTCGAAGCTCGACAGGTCGACCAGACCGCCCTGCTTCTGGAACTGCCCGACCGCGCTGGGGGCCGTGTTGTAGACCAGGCAGGGAGCGTTGCCGGCCGTGATGGCGGCGCCGATGACCTCTTCGCTGGACTTGCCGGCTGGGATCTCCTGCCCCTTGACCTGCTCGTCGGGGTGGTCGGCGTTCCAGGCCTCGACCATGGCCTTGCCCCAGGTGACCTCCTGCTCGTTGTTCGAGTACCAGATCGTGATGGGGCCCTTGGCGGTCAGGGCGTCGCTCGAGGCTCCGCCGCCGCCCGAGCAGGCGGTCAGGCCGAGGGCGGCGACCAGGACGGTCGCGCCGAGGGTGGCACGGCGGGTGAAGCGTGTGCGTCGTTGCACGGTGTTCTCCTTGGGTGGGGTGGTGCTGCGGGTGTGACTAGGGGGTCGTGTGAGGTGCGGGGGTGTGCGGGTCGGCGGGGTCGGCGCGGGCTGCGTCGGCGCGGTAGAAGTACAGGTCGCGGTGACCGGCAGGGGCGTCCCAGCCCTGGGCGAAGGTCCAGCGGCCGCCGATCTCCTGCAGGCCGCCCCAGCTGAGCGAGCCGCCCGGTGTCAGGGCGAGCTGGTCGACCGGGCGGTCGACGTCGTACAGCGCCTGGCTCGCCGCGAAGACCCCGTCGACGTCGTGGAAGACGTCCAGCACGAGGTGGCCGTCGCCCGTGACGATCGCGGCGGCGACCTCGTGCAGGTGGCCGCCGACGCCCGACAGGTCGAGGTACGGCACGGGCTCGAAGGTCCAGTGCCGAAGGTCGTCCGAGCGGCCGACGTGCAGCACCCCGTCGAACCCCTCGCTGACGAACATGAGGTAGTCGCCGGCGTCGTCGTCGCCGGTGCCGCCGAGGCGGACGGCGTTCCCGTGCTCGTCGCGTGGGATCACGGCGCCCTTGGCCCACAGGCGCGTCTGCTCGTGGTCCGCGATCGGCCCGAGCTTCTGCCAGGTCACGAGGTCGTCGCTGACGGCGACCAGCATGTCGATGCCGACCGCCTGGACGGGGTACCCGGAGCTCGGGTGCGCGACCCGCGCCTCCTCGGTGATCGGGAAGACGCCGTTGTAGAACATCCAGAAGCGGCCTTCGGCCCGGTAGACCTTGGGGTCCTCGGTGCCGAACAGCTCGTCGTCGAGGGTGGGACGGACCACCGGGTTGGCCGGGTCGTCGACCCAGGTGGCGCCGGGGGCGGGCCCGCCCTCGGGCGTGAGCGCGAGGGTGGCGTGGCCGATGCGGCTGCCGAGGCTCTCCTTGCGGGGCGAGGCCCGGTAGAAGAGGTGCAGGGTGCCCTCGTGCTCGATCAGGCTGGGGTTGTAGAGGGACTCGCTCGTCCAGCCCAGGCCGTCGGGGTCGGGCCACTGGCCGTCGAGCGTGAAGGTGAACGCCGGGTCGACGGCGAAGGGGCCGACCGCCCAGTCGGGCCGGGCCGGCTCGTACGCGACGGGGCTGGAGAAGGTCAGCTGCGAGAGGGCGCCGGTCAGCTCGTTGCGGTGGACGAGGGCCTCGTCGAGCACCGTCCGGAGGCGCGCCCGGGTCAGCGGGACGAGGTACGGCTTCGAGGCGGCGCGGGCCGCGTCGGCGTCGGCCGTCGTCGCGTCCGCCGTCGTCGCGTCGGCTGTCGTCGTCATCGGGGCTCCCACGTCGTCGTGTGCGGTCTCGCTCGCGTACCGAAACGTTTCGGTAGATCGAGAAGCTAGCACGCTGACGGTCCGACCGGAACCCCCTGCGACCTCACCCCCCTGGCCGGCCGCAGCCCGGGGTCAACGGGCGGCGGGGCCCGTCGACACCCGGACCAGCAGCCGCGCGGGCTGGATCTCGGCGTCGGTGACGGTCTCGCCTTCGACGGCCGAGAGCAGGAGGCGCGCCGCCTCGGCCCCGATCAGCCGCGGAGCCGTCGTCAGCGTGGTCAGCCCGGGGCGCACGTACGACCCGAGCTCGATGCCGTCGAACCCGGCCACGCTGACGTCGCCGGGGACGCGGACCCCGAGCCGGTCGAGTTCGGTCATGAACCCGATCGCGGCCAGGTCGTTGGCGCAGAAGACGGCGGTGGGCCGGCCGTCGACCGGTGCGTCCGGGCCGAACAGGCGAGCCGCGGCCCGGGCTCCCCCGTCGTAGGTGAAGTCGGCCTCGACGGCGACCCCGGGGTCGTGTCCGGCCACCCCGAGGGCGTCCCGCCAGGCGGCTCCGCGGCGCCGTGAGTGCACGAAGCGACCAGGTCCGGCGACGTGCGCGAACCGTCGGTGCCCGAGCGACACGAGGTGCTCGACGAGCTCGCCGATGCCGGCCGAGTCGTCCTGCCGCACGGCCGGCAGGGGGAAGTCGCCGGCGGGGTTGACCCCGACCGCGGGCAGGTCGAGCTCGCGGACCAGGTCGACGCGCGGGTCGTCCACCGTCAGCTCGTTCAGGACGACGCCGTCGACCCGGCGCCCGGCCGCGAGCCGCCGGTAGCGGTCGAGCGGCTCGTCCGCCGCCGACCCCATCTGCAGGATGAGCGCGTACCCGCGCGGGTCGAGCACCGATTCGAGCCCGCCGATGAAGCTGCCGAAGAACGGGTCGGACTCGAGCACGAACGGGTCGCGGTGCACGACGAGCCCGACGGTGAAGGCCCGCTTGGCACTGAGGCTGCGCCCCCGGACGCTGGGCACGAAACCGAGGTCGTCGGCGGCCTGGCGGATGCGCGCGCGGGTCTGCTCCGAGACGCCGGGGCGACCGTTGAGGGCACTGCTGACCGAGCTGATCGCGACGCCGGCCCGGGCCGCGACCTCGACGATGGTGACCCGCTCTGCCACGCCGCGCCTCCTCGTCCTCGCCTTGTCCGCTACCCCGGTGCGCCCGCCGCGCCCCCACGATGCTACTGACCCGCCGTGGCCGCCACCCTCGCGTGGGCCGCCCGGCCCTAGGGTCGGGGCATGCTCATCGTCTCGCTCGTCGCGGCCTCGCTCGCCGCCCTGCTGCACGTCTACATCTTCGTGATGGAGTCCTTCCTCTGGACCACCCCGCGGGTCCGCGCCACCTTCGGCATCACCGACGACGCGCAGGCCGAGCACACGAAGCCGCTCGCCTACAACCAGGGCTTCTACAACCTGTTCCTCGCGATCGTCACGATCGTGGGCGTCGTCCTCGTCCTCGGAGGGGCAGGAGGCGCGGGCAGCGCGTACGAGGCATCAGCCGCGGGCACCGCCCTGCTGGTCGCGGGCACGGGGTCGATGCTCGCCGCCGCGCTCGTGCTGCTCTTCTCCGACCGGACCAAGGCCCGGGCCGCGATCACGCAGGGAGCCCTCCCGCTCATCGCCCTCGTCACCCTGCTCGTCTCGTCGTACTGACCTGCCCGCCCGCCCCCGTCGGCCGCACTACCCTGGGCGGGTGACCGACGTGACCGACGCCACCCGCGCCTCCTCCGCTCCCGCCGCCCCGACGACGCACTGGACGCTGACGCTCGTCTGCCAGGACCGGCCCGGCATCGTCCACGCGATCAGCGGCGCCGTGGTGCAGGCCGGCGGCAACATCACCGAGTCGGCGCAGTTCTCGAGCCACGACACGGGCACGTTCTTCATGCGGCTGCAGGTCGAGGCCCCCGGCGAGCGCGACGCGTTCGAGGCCGCGCTGGCGCCCGTGCTCGCGCACTACGACGTGCAGGCGAAGCTCGACGTCGTCGGTCGCCCGACCCGCACGCTCGTCCTGGCGAGCAAGGCGGCGCACTGCGTCAACGACCTGCTGTTCCGGCAGCGCGCCGGCCAGCTGCCGATCGAGGTGCCGCTGATCCTGGCGAACCACGACGACCTGTCGGGGCTGGCCGAGTTCTACGGCAAGCGGTTCGAGCACCACCCCGTCACCGACCCCGAGTCGAAGGCGGCGTTCGAGGCCCGCGTGCTGCAGGTCGTCGACCGGTACGACATCGAGCTCGTCGTGCTGGCGCGGTACATGCAGATCCTCAGCCCCGAACTCTGTGCGGCGCTCGAGGGGCGGGCGATCAACATCCACCACTCGTTCCTGCCCGGGTTCAAAGGGGCGAACCCGTACCGCCAGGCGCACGCCCGCGGCGTGAAGCTGATCGGCGCGACAGCGCACTTCGTCACGAGCGACCTCGACGAGGGGCCGATCATCGAGCAGAACGTCGTCCGCGTCGACCACACCCGCAGCGCCCCCGAACTGATGGCGATCGGCCAGGACGAAGAGAGCCGCACCCTGACCCAGGCCGTCCGCTGGTTCGCCGAGGACCGCGTGCTGCTCGACGGCGCCCGCACCATCGTCTTCCGCTAGCCCGGCGCGGGCACACCGGCCGTACGCTGGCCGTGTGACTCCGACCGACCCCGCCCCCTCCCCCGCCCCGTCCCGCGGCGGCCCGGTCGACGCCCTCGACGTGGTGCGGTTCGTCACGCTGATCCTCGCCTTCCTGAGCCTCGGCTTCTGGGGCTACCTCGCCTGGCCGTTCCCGTTCCCGTCGCTGGCGTTCATGATCGGGGCGCCCCTGTTCGCCATCGTCGTGTGGGGCCTCTTCCGCTCACCGCGCGCACCGATCGCGACCGACGCCGTCGGCAAGGCCCTGGTCGAGATCGCGATCATGGGTGCCGTGGTCGCGGCCTGGGCCATGCTCGGCTACCCGGTCGTCGCCGTGGCGTTCGCCGTCCTGGCCGGCGTCACGGGCGTCCTGGCCTTCCGTCGTGAGAACCGCCGGGGGGCCCGCCGATGACCACCACGCTGTTCACGAACGCCCGCAAGGTCGACGCCGACGGCGAGGTCGACGGCTTCTGGATGCTCGTCGACGGCGACGTCGTCGTCGCCACCGGTGCCACGGTGCCGGGGTCGCGCGCGGCGGCCGAGGTGACGGGCGGGGTCGACGCGACCCGCGCCTCCTCGGCGCCGTCGGGTGCACCCGACGACCCGACCGCAGGAGGCGCGGTGCCGCCCCCGGCGGACGTCACGGTCGACCTCGCGGGTGCCACGCTCACCCCGGGGCTGATCGACCTGCACACGCATGGCGGCGGCGGGCACGCCTTCGACGGCGGGCCGGACGACCTCGACGCCGGTCTCGCCCTGCACCGCCGGCACGGCACGACCCGCTCGTTGATCAGCCTCGTCGCGAACCCGGTGCCCGTGCTGTCCCGGTCGCTCGGGCTGGTGGGCGACCTCATGCGGCGCGACCCGCTCGTGCTCGGGGCACATCTCGAAGGGCCGTTCCTGGCTCCCGACCGGCGGGGAGCCCACGCCCCGCACTTCCTGCTCGAACCCGACGCCGCCACGGTCGAGAGCCTGCTCGAGGCCGGCGACGGCATCGTGCGGCAGGTCACCCTCGCCCCCGAGCTGCCCGGCGGACTCGACGCGATCGACCGCCTCGTCAGCTCGGGCGTGGTCGCCGCCGTCGGGCACACCGAGGCCGACTTCGACCTGGCGCGCGCGGCGTTCGACCGGGGCGCGAGCCTCGTGACCCACGCGTTCAACGCCATGGCCGGCATCCACCACCGCGACCCGGGGCCGCTCGTCGCCGCGGTCGGCGACGAGCGCGTGACGATCGAGCTGATCCTCGACGGGGTGCACGTGCACCCGGCCGTGGCCGACCTCGTGCTGCGGTCCGCTCCGCGGCGGGTCGCGCTGATCACCGACGCCATGGCCGCCGCCGGAGCCGCCGACGGCGACTACCGCATCGGCGAACTCGCCGTGACGGTCGAGCACGGCGTCGCCACGCTCACCGGCACGTCGACGATCGCCGGCTCGACCCTGACGCAGGACGCCGCCCTGCGCATCGCGGTGCTGCAGACGGGGCTCGCGGACGTCGACGCCGTCGCGGCGCTGACGCTCGTCCCGGCCCGCGTGCTCGGCCTCGACGCCGGAGGCCGACGAGCGGGCGCGCGCGCAGCGCAGGTCGGCGAGGCCAGGCCGCCGCTCGGCCGGCTGGCCCCCGGGCACGCCGCCGACGCCGTCGCGTGGCACGACGACTGGACGGTCGCCCGGGTCTGGGCCGCCGGCCGCGAACTGCCCGTCGGCTGACCTCCGGCACCGCCCCTCACGCCACCGCGCCGTGGGCCGTGGGGCTCGTCGAGCGCCCTACCCCTTCAGGTCGGGGAAGTCCGCGTCGCGCCACTCGGCCGCAGCCCGCTCGCCCGACCGGGCCAGCGCCTCCTCGCGGTCTCGCAGCTCGACGCGGCGGATCTTGCCCGAGATCGTCTTCGGCAGCTCGGCGAACTCGACCCGCCGCACCCGCTCGTAGGCGGGCAGCGACACCCGGGCGTGCGCCAGGACGGCCCGGGCGGTCTCGGCGTCGGGTGCCCACCCCTCGGCCAGGGTCACGTACGCCTTGACGATGTTCAGCCGGGTGTCGTCGGGCGCCGGCACGACCGCGGACTCGGCGACGGCCGGGTGCTCGATCAGCATGCTCTCGACCTCGAACGGCGAGACCTTGTAGTCCGACGACTTGAAGACGTCGTCGGTGCGGCCGACGAACGTGATCATGCCCTCGGAGTCGCGCACGGCCACGTCTCCGGTGTGGAACAACCCGTCGCGCATCGACGACTCGGTGCGGGCGGCGTCGCCGAGGTAGCCGGTCATCAGGTTGACGGGCCGCGTGGTGAGGTCGAGGCAGACCTCGCCCTCGTCACCGACGACGCCCGTGACGGGGTCGACCAGCACGACCTCGACGCCGGGCAGGGCGCGCCCCATCGAGCCGGCCTTGATCGAGCCGCCGGGCGCGTTCGCGACGATGGCGGTCGTCTCGGTCTGCCCGTACCCGTCGCGGATGTCGAGACCCCAGCCCTGCTGCACCCGCCCGATCACCTCGGGGTTGAGCGGCTCGCCGGCCGACAGCGCCTCGCGGAGGGCGCTCGGTCGCGAGCCCAGCGACGACTGGATCAGCATGCGCCACACGGTGGGCGGTGCACAGAACGAGGTCACCCGGGCGCGCTCGAGCTGGTCCCGGAGCTCGGCCGGCCGGAAGCGCCCGTAGTTGTAGACGAACACGGTGGCCTCGGCGGTCCACGGCGCGAAGAAGCAGCTCCAGGCGTGCTTGCCCCAGCCCGGCGACGAGATCGTCATGTGCACGTCGCCCGGCTGCACGCCGAGCCAGTAGGTCGTGGTCAGGTGCCCGACCGGGTACGAGGCGTGCGAGTGCACGACCATCTTCGGCTTGCTCGTCGTGCCCGACGTGAAGTAGACGAGGCAGGCGTCCTCGGTCGCGGTCGCGACGTCGGGACGAGTCCAGGAGGCCCGGTGCGAATCCCCGAAGGACGTCCAGCCCGCGGGGGCCCCGTCGCCCTCGGGGACGACGGCGATCCGCGTGACGGCCTCGACCCCCTCCACCCCGGCGAACGCGGGGGCGTCGGACGCGTTGGCGATCACGTGCCGGACGAGCCCGCGGTCGATGCGGTCCGCGAGGTCGGCGCTGCCGAGCACGGTCGACGTCGGCAGGATGACCGCGCCCACCTTCATCACGGCGAGCATGGCCTCCCACAGCTCGACCTGGTTGCCGAGCATCAGCATGACGTGGTCGCCCGTCGCGACGCCGAGGCCGTGCAGCCAGGCGGCGACCTGGTCGCTGCGGCGGCGCATGGCGTCGAACGACACCCTCTGCTCGGAGCCGTCCTCCTCGACGATCCACAACGCTGTGCGGTCGTTGTCGCGGGCGACCACGTCGAACCAGTCGGTCGCCCAGTTGAAGCGGTCGCCGACGTCCGGCCAGCGGAACTCGTCGCTCGCCCGGTCCAGGTCGTGCCCGAACCCCAGCAGGTGGTCGCGGGCAGCGCGGTAGGCGGCGGTGGCCGGGGCCTCGGCGGGTGCAGGTGCCTCGGAGGATGCAGCGGGCGTGTCGGCGGGTGCGGGTGCGTCGGACATCCCGCCATCATGCACCCCCACCCATGCCGGGCCCGGCATGCGGGAGGGCCGCTCGCCTAGGGTCGTTACATGACGAACGACGCGACCCGCGCCTCCTCATCCGCAGCCACGTCCGCACGCTCGCGGCCCGCCCTCGAGATCGCGGTGACGAGCGCCGCCGGAGCCGTCACGGCCCGGGACGGCGGAGCCGACCGCGTCGAACTGTGCAGCGCCCTCGAGCTCGGGGGCGTCACCCCGTCGCAGGGGCTGGTCGAGGCGACCGTCGCTACGGGCGTGCCCGTGCACGCGCTGGTGCGGTGCCGGCCCGGCGGCTTCGTGTACGACGCGGACGAGCTCGACGTGATGGTGCGCGAGATCCGGGCGCTCGTGCGGTCGGGCGTGGCCGGCGTCGTCGTGGGTGCGCTGCGCGAGGACGGCTCGCTCGACGTCGACGCCCTCCGCTGGTTCGTCGAGGCCGCGCTCGACGCCGCCGCACATCAGCCGCGCACGACACCCCAGGAATCCGCCGAGACCCCAGCTCGCGCCCCGGGGTCTCGGCGAGTTCCCGGGGTCTCACCGCTCGAGCCGCGCCCGCTGGAGATCACCGTGCACCGGGCCGTGGACCGCGCGGCGGACCCGGTCGCGGCGGTGGCGGCCCTCGTGGGGCTGGGCGTCACGCGCGTGCTGACGTCGGGCGGGGCGTCCCGGGTCGGGGCGGGTCTGGCGTCGGGGGTGCTGCCCCACATGATCGAGGTCGCCGGCGACGTGCAGGTGATGGCCGGGGGCGGGGTGCAGCTCGGCGACGTCCCGGCACTCGTGGCCGCGGGGGTCGACGCCGTACACCTGTCGGCGAAGCGGGCACAGGCCGTGCGCGCCTCCTCGTCCCGGTCGGGGACGACCGTGTCGCTCGGCACCGAGGCGTCCACCGACTCGTGGTTCGAGACCGACCCCGAGCTGGTCCGCTCCGCCCGTCACGCCCTCGACCAGGCCTGAGGCCGCGGCCGACCGCGACACCGCCGCGCACCGGCGACGCGACCCGTCCCGGTGTCCCGACCCGCGCCTCCCGACCCGCGCCTCCTGCCCGCCCCGGCCGACCTCGACGACCGCCGCCGGTCGCGGGGGTGCACAGTGGAGCGATGACATCGACGTCCCTCCTCGTGATCGGCGGCACCGGGCAGATCAGCGCCTCGGTCGTGCGACAGGCCCTGCGCGACGGCCTGGCCGTGACCGTGCTGAACCGCGGCAGCACCACCATCCGCCCCGTGCCCGCGGGTGTCGAGCAGCTCGTCGCCGACGTCCGGGACGAGGAGGCGCTGGTCGCCGCCCTGAACGGACGTCGCTTCGACTCGGTGGCCGACTTCCTGACCTTCACGCCCGACCAGCTCGCGTCGATGCTGCGGGTCGTGGCGCCGCTCACCGATCAGTACGTGTTCATCGGCTCGGCCTCGGCGTACCAGAAGCCCCCGGTGTCGTTGCCGATCACCGAGGCGACGCCGCTGTTCAACCCGTGGTGGTCGTACTCGCGCGACAAGATCGCCTGCGAACGCCTGCTGCGCGACGAGCACCTCGCCGGGCGGGTGCAGGCGACGGTCGTGCGCCCCTCGCACACCTACGACGAGACGGCCGTGCCGTTGCTCGGCGGCTGGACCACGATCGAGCGCATGCGACGTGGCGACCCGGTCGTGCTGCACGGCGACGGCACCTCGCTCTGGGCGCTGACCCACTCGGCCGACTTCGCCCGCGCCTTCGTCGGGTTGCTCGGGCACCCCGGAGCCCTGGGCGAGGCCTTCCACATCATGTCGCCCGAGCTGCTCACCTGGAACATGATCGCCCGCGACCTCGCCGACGCCGCGGGGGCGTCGCTGCACGTCGTCCACCGCACGACGCAGGTGCTGACCGACGAGGTGCCCGAGTGGACGGCCGACCTGTGCGGTGACCGCAGCCACCCGGCCGTGTTCGACACGTCGAAGATCCGCGCGTTGGTGCCCGGTTGGGAGGCGCGGGTCCCCTTCGCCGAGGGAGCCCGCCACATCGTCGCCTGGCACGACGCCGACGCCTCACGCCGCACGGTCGACCCCTGGGTCGACGACGCCTACGAGCGGCTCGTCGCGCTGTAGCCCGGGTCTGCGGGAGCTCCGGGGCGAGGTCGCACCCCTCGGGTCGAGGTCGCACCCCTCAAGGTCGAGGTCGCACCCCTCAAGGTCGAGGTCGCACCACCGTCGCGCCGTCGAACCACCCACGAGCGTGGTTCGACGACACATGCATGGTGCGACCTCAGCCGGTGGTGCGACGCAGCGCGGGCGCGGCGGTCGGGGCGCCCGCCGCGGCAGCCGCCTCCGAGCCGGCCTGCACCGCAGGCACCGCGACCGGCAGCGTCAGCCGGAACACCGCTCCGGGCCGGCCGGACCCGGACGCCTCGCAGACCAGGTCGCCGCCGTGGGCGCGCGCGAGACCGCGGGCGATGGGCAGACCCAGACCCGCGCCTCCGTCCCCGGACCGCCGGGCCTGGTCGAGCCGCACCAGCCGGTCGAACACCCGCTCGCGGTCGGCGTCGGGCACGCCCGGGCCGTCGTCGGACACGAACACGGCGACCTCGTCGGCCCGGGAGGCGTCGAGCCAGAGCGTCACCTGACCCGTGCCCCCCGTCGCCCGGGCAGCGTTGTCGACCAGGTTGCCGACGATCTGCGAGACCCGTCCCGCGTCGGCGGCGACCACGACCGGCCCGTCGGGCAGCACCACGCGCAGGTCGAGCGACGGCCGCCGCAGCCGATGGCGTTCGACGTCGGCGAGCAACGACGCCCCGAGGTCGACAGGGGCGACGACGAGCGAGATGCCCTGGTCGACGCGGGCCATCATCAGCATGTCGTCGATCAACCGGGAGGCGCGCTCGGCCTCGCGCACCACGTGCGTCGCCAACCGCTCGCGTTCGTCGGCCGTGCCGGGCGACCGCACGAGGGTGTCGGCCGCGGCGCGCATGCCGGCGACGGGGGTGCGCAGTTCGTGGGCGGCGTCCGACACGAACGCCCGCACCCGTGTCTCGGCGTCGAGGGCTGTCCGCTCGGCCCCCTCGACGCCGTCGAGCATCTCGTCGAAGGCGACGGCGACCCGACCGATCTCGGTGTCGCGTCGGGCCGGCCGCAGGCGTCGACCGCGGTCGCCGTGCGCGATCGACCGGGCGACGCTCGTCATCCGGTCGAGCGGTCGCAGGGTCGCCCGCACCACGAGGGCGAGGCCGATCGCCGCGATCAGCAGGAAGGCCGTGGAGGCGCCGATCATCACCCAGCGCAGCTGCACCAAGGTCTCGCCCACCGACCGCGAGTCCGTGGTCAGCGTGATGGTGGACCCGTCGCTGAGCTGCGAGACGAGCGTGGTCACCTCGTCGTCGCCGCGCACCTCGGACGACGTGACCGTGACCGCGTCGGACGAGGAGGCGCTGCCCGCGTCCCCGGCGTCGGTGCCGGAGTCGGTGCCGGTCGCCCCCGTGCCCGAGCCGGTCGCGCCGGTGCCGGGGCCGTCCTGGGCGTCGGTGCCCGCGCCTCCTCGTCCCTCGTCGAGACCCGAGGCGGGGCCGCCGCGTCCGGGACCGTCGCCGAGCGAGGGCGGCCCGTCGCGCAACTGGTCGGGGCTCGGGCCGGCGACGATGGCGTCGCCGTTCGCGTCGCGGATGACGACCGAGAGCCCCTGGGCCGAGAGCCGGTCGGCGAGCTCGTCGCCGTCGACCGTGCCGACCAGGGCGGCGGCGGCCGCGGCACGGTCGGACAGCCGGTCGACGACCTGGGAGCGGAGCCGCTGGCCGAGGGTGAGCTCGACGGTCACGGCGAGCGCCGCCAGCAGGACGGCCAGCAGCAGCAGCACGGCGACGACCGTGCGGACGCGCAACGAGCCGGTGCGCAGCCCGGGGGCGGTGGTGTCGGGGGCGGGCACCGCGCCTCCTCGGGGGTGGTGTCCCGTCGAGAGCGCGGCGGGGCGGCGGCGAGTCACGCGCTCATCCGGTAGCCGAGGCCGCGGATGGTGTGGATCAGGCGGGGGCCGCGGGTCTCCATCTTGCGGCGGAGGGCGCTGAGGTGCACCTCGACGAGGTTCGGGTCGTAGTCGTCGTAGCCCCAGACCTGGGTGAGGATCTGCGTCTTCGAGACGGTGCGTCCGCGACTCTCGGCGAGGAAGCCGAGCAGGCGGAACTCGGTCGCGGTGAGGTCGAGCGGTTCGCCGCCGCGCGTGATGCGGGCCGCCTCGGGGTCGACCACGAGGTCGCCGATCTCGATCACCGAGGGGATGCGACCGCGGCGGCGCAGGACGGCCGTGACCCGCGCGATCAGCTCGGCCACGGCGAACGGCTTGACCACGTAGTCGTCGACGCCCTCGGAGAAGCCGCGCAGCCGGTCGTCGACCTCGTCGCGGGCGGTCAGCATGACGACGGCGGCGTCGGACGAGGTGCGGATGGTGCTCGCCAGGCGGATGCCGCTCGCCCCGGGCAGCATCCAGTCGAGCACGACGAGGTCGGGCACGAACGCCGTCAGCTGTTCGGGCAGGTCGGAGCCGTCGGCCAGACCGTGCACGGCGAAGCCCTCGGCGCCGAGCGCGGTGACGACGGCGGTGCGGATGGTCTCGTCGTCGTCGATCACGAGGACGCGGGCGGGGCTGAGCATCCTCCGAACGGTAGGTGCCCTCGGTGGGCGGAAGCTATGGACGGGCTGGAGGCGCGGTGTGGGTCGGGTCGCCGGAGACGCCGAGGTCGGGGTCGAGGTGGGCGAGCACGAACGGATCGACGCAGCCCCGGGCGAAGCCACGGATGCGTCGGTCGATGTCGCGCTGCAGGAGGACCGCGCCGATGCGCTCGGCCACCGGCGCCAGCCACTTCGGCTTGCACGAGAAGTTGTAGCGCCACACGGCCTCGGTCGAGGTCGGGTCACCGTCGACCTCGCGGAATCGCCAACCGCCGCCGAGGCGCTCGAAGAACCACGACCCCTTCGTCATCTTCATGCCGACGTTCGACGGCGGGTTGTACGAGACGTACTCGCTCTCCATCCGGAATCCGAAACGCTGCACGGTGAAGGTCCGGACGCCCTTGGCGGCCCGTGTCGCTCCACCGACGAGGTACTGCCGACGGATGAAGGGGTCCCACCGCTTGCGCGCCTCCCCCTGGGTCTGGGACACCGCGAAGGCGACGCGCACGTCGACGGGGACGACACACCGGGACTCGACGACAGGCATGGGTTCATCGTCGCACCTCCGGCGGACGGGCGACGGCTCGCGAATCGTCGGTCGCCGGAAGTGCGTCAGCGTTCGTCGGGGTCGTGGAGTCCGGGACCGGCACGACCGCCCGCCGCGGCGTGGAAGGATCGGGACAGACCTGTCGACCCCGAACCCCGAACCCCGAACCCCGAACCCCGAGGAGCACCGTGCTCGCACGCGACGTGACCGAGAAGAGATTCACTCCGACCCGCTTCCGCGACGGCTATGCGATGGACGACGTGGACGGGTTCCTCGAGCGCGTCCACGCGGCCCTCACGGCCTACGAAGGAGGGACGGCCTTCGGCGTGCTGTCGGCGACGGACGTCGTGAACGCGCGATTCCACCCGACGAAGTTCCGGGAGGGGTACAGCCAGGACGAGGTCGACGATTTCCTGGACCAGGTCGTCGCCGAGCTGAGGCGCCGCGAGTCGGCCGGGGGCCGCTGACCGCGTCTGGCTCTCGCGTCAGCCGCGCTGTCGCGCCGTCGCGTCAGCCGCGCTGTCGCGCCGTCGCGTCAGCCGCGCTGTCGCGTCAGCCGCGGGCGTGCCGCACGTACGCGACGATCGCGTTGGCGTGACCGTGGCCCAGGTCGTGCTCGGACTTCAGCCACGACACCACCTGCATGTGCGCGTGCTCGTCGTCGTCGAGGCGTTCGGTGGTCAGGTCGAGCCACTCCTGGATCGGCCAGCCGTAGGTGCGCTCGATGCTCGGGAAGTACGACGCCGGGCCCGTGACCTTCTGGCCCTCAGCCGGCGGCTCGGGTGCCAGGACTCGTCGATCGGACATGCGCCGACGGTAGCAGCCGGGCCCCACGCGACTTAAGCCCCGCTTCAGATTCGGTTCCGAGAGTGGTGTGTGCCGGCGGGAACGCCCCGACCGCCAGCCGCCCAGCGGCTCGCCCGGCACCCGACATCTGGAGACACCATGGCGAAGGACACCACCCCCGACGGCCGCGACGACCGTCGCGACGAGAACACCCCCTCGCAGGACGACGCGTGGTCCGAACGGCTGCGCCGCGAGGACGAGGACCAGGACGCCCGCGCCACCACCGAGCTGCCCACCGCGGCGCCCGGGCAGCCCACGGCCCCGACCACGCCGATCGTGGCCGACGACCAGCGCACCCGCGAACTGCCCGCGGACGGAAGCGCGTTCCGGACCGCGTCGGCGGCGGAGACCGCCGGGACGACGAGCAGCCGCCGCCCCACCAAGCGCCTGCTCGTGGGCATCGGCATCGCAGCCGCCGGCCTCGCCCTGGTCGGCACCAGCACCGCCGTCGCCGTGTCGAACGCCGGGAGCTCGACCAGCGCCTCGTCGACCGCGACGCCGGGCCAGGACGACGCGGCGAGCCAGGGCGACGGCTCACGACAGGAGCCCGGCGGACGAGGCTCGGACGACGGCGCCACCGGTGCACCCACGGACGCGCCGACCCCGCCGGCCGCGGGCGACGACTCGGACGGGAGCACGCCTGCCGAGGGCACCGGCCCCGACGGGAAGGCGCTGCCGACGCCGGGCACCGGTCCCGACGGCGACGCACTGCCGACCCCCGGCGACGGCTCCGGCGGCAAGGCGCTGCCGGACGCGCCTGAGGGGGGCCCGGCCGCAGGCGGACCGAAGCCCGGCCCGGCCGCAGGTGGGCCGAAGCCCGGCCCGGCCGCAGGTGGGCCGAAGGGCGGACCCGGCCACGACCCCCGGCACGAGGACGCGGCTGCACCCGACGATGCGAAGGGTGACGACTCGACGAAGCCGATGCCGACGCCGCCCGCCGACGCCCCGACTCCGAGCGACTCTCCCGACGCGGAGTCCGGCACGGGGAGCTGACCCCCCGACGGGCCGGCTCGTCGACCTGCTCGGCTGACCGGTCGGCCGGGCACGGGCACGGGGAGGGGCAGCGGCCGGGGCACGGGCCGAGTCGGGGTCGGACCGGGCTCGAACCCGGGGTCGAACGGCTCGGGCTTAACCTCGATGCATGAGCAGCAGTACCTGGTCGAGACCTCGACGAGTCCTCACGGTCGCGGCCGCTCTCGTCGCCGCCCTCGTCGCCGGCGTGGTGGTGGTCCGCACGGGCCTGACCCTCGTCGACGAGTGGGTGCCGACCGGCCCGCAGGCCGAGTGGTCGTACCTGCTCGTCGCGCTGCACGGGCTCTCGGTGTGGTTCGGGTGTTCGGCCCTCGCGGTCGTGGCGGCGATCAGAAGCAGGTGACGATGCTGCCCTCGACCACGGGCGGCACACCCCGGCGGACGGCCGAGCCCCGCACCGTGGCGATCTCGTTCCACTTGTCGATCGTGGTGCAGGGGTGCGAGACGCCGAGCCTCACCAGGTCGCCGACCTGCAGCCCCGAGGACGGCTCGAGCCGCAGGAAGGCGTGCTGGTCGTTGAGCGCCGACACGTGCGATCCGTCGAGCACCCCCGGGAGGCGCCGGTCGGCCGCCTGCGGACGCCACGCCTCGAGGGGCATCGGGAACCCCTCGTCGTCCGACGTGTCACGCCGCCCGACGTTGAGCAGAGCCAACCCCGGCTCGGGACGGGACACCACGGACGCCCACAACTCGAGGGCCGGCAGGAACGACGGCTCGGTCGACGCCTCGCCAGCGGGCCCGATCCGGGGCGAGACGGTGGGCTCGGCCGACGGCCCCGCGGGCCGCTCGGCCCCGAACCCCTCGGCCGCTCCGTCGAACCCGGTCAGCTCGCCGTCGGTCGGACCGCCCATCTCGCGATCGGCCTGCGACCCCGCGGAACCGTCGCCGACGACCACCGTGACGTCCGAGTCGGCGCCACCCGCGCCTCTTGCGGTCGTGGGCCCGGTGTCACGGGCGAACGGCGTCAGTCGGCGGTAGAGGTCGTGGTCGTGGGCGACGTACGAACCCGACCGCAGCACGACGCGTGTGCGCGGCCCCTGCAGCCCCGAGGGGTCGTGCCGGTCGCCGAGCACGGCGACGACCCGGTCGAAGTACACGCTGCCGCCGGCGGTGAGCACCACGTCGTGACCGGACGACAGCCACGGGTCGAAGGCCGGGGCACCGATGCCGTCGAGCACCTCGAGGAGTCCTCGCAGGTAGTCGTCGACCACGGCGATGCCGGCCGTGTCGACGTCGTGCGTGAGGGCGCCCTCGTAACCGGCCACCCCGGCCAGCACGAGGTGCGACGCGGTGGAGACGGCCTCGGCGACGAGCAGGGCCTCGCGCACCGATCGGGCACCCGTCCGACCGAGCGGGGACCCGAACTCGACCAGCACGGCGAGCGGACGCTCGGCCTCGGCCCGCGCCAGGGCGGCGTCGACGAGCCGGACGGTCTCGACCGAGTCGACCCACATGAGCACGTCCGTGCCGGGTGCGGCGAGCGCCGCCAGGGTCGCGGGCGCGAACGCGGTGCCGGCCAGGACGACGGTCGACACCCCGGCCTCGCGGGCGACGGCGACCTGGAACGCCGTCGCGAGCGTGATGCCCCACGCCCCGGCGTCGAGCTGCCGCCGCCAGATCTCGGGAGCCATGGTCGTCTTGCCGTGCGGTGCCAGGTCGACCCCGGCCTCGCGGCACCAGGCCGCCATGGTGCCGACGTTGTGGTCGAGGGCGTCGAGGTCGATCGTGAGCAGCGGGGTCGCGAGGTCGATCAGCGGGACGGGCCGGGGTCCGCGGCCGAAACCGACCTTGGTGATCGACGTGACGGCGGGGCCGGACGGGGTCGAGGGTGACGTGGTCATGGTGCCTTCCGACGGGGCGGGTGGGGTGGTGCTGCGGTCAGGCCGTGTGTCGGTGCCTGACGGTAGTTTTGCAGTCACCCCCGACACGCGACACATCACGTCGGGTCCACGGACCACCGATCAGAGAAGAGCAGACCTGTGAGCGAGAAGACCGAAGTCCGCACCGGCGGCGCCCCCACCCCCATCTCGACCTTCTCGCAGGGCGTGCTCAAGAACGGCTTCCTCAGCGTCTCGGGTCAGGGGCCGCAAGACCCCGCCACGAGCGAGTACCTGCACCCCGGCGACCTGACGTCGCAGACCGTGCGCACGCTCGACAACGTCAAGGCGATCGTCGAGGGCGCCGGCGGCACGTTCGAGGACGTCGTCTCGCTGCGGGTCTTCCTCACCACGCGCGACGACTTCGCCGAGATGAACGCCGCGTACGAGACCTACCTGCTGCAGAACGTCCCGAGCGGCGTGTTCCCCACCCGCACGACGGTCTTCGTCGAGCTGCCGAACGAGGCCATGCTCGTCGAGATCGACGCGCTCGCCGTCCTCGGCTGATGTCACCGCAGGAGGCGCGGGTCAGCCCGCCGCGCCCGTCACGACCACGGTCTTCCGTGACCACGTCGAGTCGGTCAGCTGGGCCAGCATGAAGCGCGCCACGTCGGCCCGGGTCACGTGGATGCCCGCCCCCTGGGGCAGCCGCTCCCCCGTGGCGAGCGACCCGGTCGCCGGGTCGTCGGTGAGCCGCGTCGGGTAGACGAGCGTCCAGTCGAGGCCGCTCGTGCGCACCTCGGCGTCGGCGACCTCCTTGGCGGCGTAGACCTTGCCGAGCACGGTGTGGAAGAACATCCTCTGCAGGGTGTTCGCGTCGGCCCGACTGTCGCCGACGCCGAAGGCCGAACAGACGACGAGGCGGTCGACCGCCGCGTCGCGCATCGCCGGCAGCAGGGCGCGGCCGACCTCGACCTCGACCGGGTGCCGCATGTTCCGCGAACCGATCGCGTCGAGCACGGCGTCTTGGCCGGCGACCGCGGCGTGCACGTCCTCGGCCGAGGTCGCGTCCCCGGTGAGCACCCGGACGCCCTCGGTCACGTCGAGGGTGGACGCGTCACGGACGAGCACCGTCACCTCGTGCCCCGCCGACAGGGCGACCCGCAGCACGTGGGAGCCCGTGCCCCCGGTCGCACCCAGCACCAGAACCTTCATCGCGCCTCCTGTCGTTCCTCGAAGCGAACACCGCCCGGCCAAGAACGGGCCGAGAGCAGGCCGAGAGCTCCACCGCCGAATCCGTACCCGCGCCGAACCCGACCTCCAGGCACCCCGGATGCGTGCCGAACCCGACCTCCGGGCACCCCGGATGCGGGCAAATCCCGACACCTGCGGGCCGGCACGCCGCTCATCTTCCCCCCGAGGCGGCGTGTCGCCCGGCGGTTGTCGCGAATTGCACGGAGGGGCGGGGGCAAGGGTCAGCGGAGGCGGCGGCCGGCGGCCCAGAGGCCGACCAGCCCCGAGGGGCCGAGGCGCGGCGTCGCGTAGGTGGCCCGGTCGGCGTAGGCCCCGGGATCGACCAGCTGCAGGTCGGCGACGGCCCCGGGGGCGATGCCGAGCGCGCCTCCTGCCCCGCCGACGCGCGCACCGCCGCCACCGCGACCGCCACCGCCACCGCCCAGCCCGAACCGCGAGGAGGCGAGGGTCGACATCCGCGCGATCGCCTCGCCCCGGGACAGCACGGCCCGCGGCCCCGACCCGGCGTACTCGTCGAGCACGCGCGAGAACGTGCCGTACAGCCGCGGGTGCACGGTGCCGGTCTCGCGCGGCAGACCGTCCGAGCCGACCAGGGTGTGCGGCCAGGCCAGGGCCGTCCGCATGCCCTCGAGGTCGGTGTGGAACACGATGACGGTGAGGGCGCCCCGCTCGGCGAGGACGAGGTCGGCGAGCACCTCGCGCGGGTCGGCCCCGACCGACGCGGCGATGTCGGACAGCGGCCGCCCCTCGAAGCCCGCGTGCTCGGCTCGCGTGAACCCCGCCAGCGAGATGCGTGCGGGGCCGATCGCGGCGTACTGGTTCTCGAGCGTCGATCCGGCCCAGGGCTCGAGGAGCCCGTCGAGCACCTGCCGCCGCGAGCGCGTGCCGGGCCGGAGCGCCTCGAGCAGACTCTCGACCCCGCGGTCGGCCGTGGCCGGAGGGAACAGCGACGCGACCGTCGTGCTGCCCGCGTCGTAGGGGTAGACGTCCGCGCTGACGTCGACCCCGGAGTCCCGCAGGGCGTCGAGGTGCTCGACGATCGCGGGCATGCCGCCGACGTTCCGCGGTCCGGTCACCTTGAGGTGGCTGACGTGCACGGCGGCTCCGGTCTCGCGTCCGAGCGAGGCCAGCTCGTCGATCGAGTCGCGGAGCCCGTCGGCCTCGTTGCGGACGTGCGCGACCAACAGCGCGCCCCGGACGGCGCACTCCCGGGCCAGCGCCACCAGCTCGGGCCGGTCGGCGGCGTCGCCGGGTGCGTACATGAGGCCGAGCGAGACGCCGAGGGCCCCGGCGTCGAGCGCCTCGCCCGCCGACGCCGCGACGAGCGACCGCTCGGCGGCGTCGGCCGGGCGTCGCTCGAAGCCGAGCACGCCCGCCCGGAGCGGTGCGTGCGGCACGAGGGTCGCGGTGTGCAGGCCGAACCGCCCGTCGGCGTCGCCCTCGGCCAGCGTCCGCACGTAGTCGGCGAACGTCCCCCATCGCCGTGCCGGGAACCCGCCCAGCACCGGCCGGGAGTAGTCCTCGAGCGACCGGTCGTCGGGGTCGGACGGCGACGGCGCGACGCCCTGGCCGCAGTTGCCCACGATAGTGGTCGTCACGCCCTGCCCGGTCTTGGGAGCGACCCCGCCCGGGCGGAACAGGGCCGCGTCGTCGTGCGCGTGAACGTCGACGAACCCCGGCAGCACGTCGAGCCCTGTCGCGTCGACCACCTCGACACCGTCCGGAGTCCCGGACGAGGAGGCGCGGTGCCCGCCGCCGACGGACGCCGCCGCCCCGGCCCGCTCGCCCAGACGGCCCGTGCCGCCCGTGTCCGTGACCGACGCCGCCGCCCCGACCCCGACCGCGGTGACCACGCCGTCGCGCACGACGACGTCCGCGACGCGACCCGCGCCTCCGGACCCGTCCCAGACCGTCCCGCCCGCGAGCACCAGCACCGTCACGAGAGCACCGCCGCCGTCACGAGAGCACCGCCGTCATCGGGAGGGGGACCGAGCTACTCGAAGCGCTGCCACACGGGCTTGTTCGCGTACGTGTAGCGGTAGTAGTCCGCCAGCTGCAGGTCGGCCGCGGCGGCCTCGTCGACGACGATCGTCGCGCGCCGGTGGAGCTGCAACGCGCTGCCCGGGCACATCGCGCTGAGCGGCCCCTCGACCATGCCCGCGACGGCCGACGCCTTCGCCGACCCCTGGGCCACGAGCACGACCTCGTGCGCGTCGAGGATCGTGCCGAGCCCCTGGGTCAGGCAGTGCGTGGGCACCTGCGACGGATCGTCGAAGAAGCGCGCGTTGTCGGCCCGGGTCTGCGGCGCCAGCGTCTTGATGCGGGTTCGCGAGGCGAACGACGAGGTGGGCTCGTTGAAGCCGATGTGCCCGTTCGCGCCGATGCCGAGGATCTGGATGTCGATGCCGCCCGCGTCGGCGATGGCCCGCTCGTAGTCGACGACGGCCGCCTCGATGTCGCTCGCTCGACCGTCGGGGACGCGCACCTTCGACGCGTCCATGCCCAGCGGCACGACGACGTCGCGCTCGATGACCGACGCGTAGCTCTCGGGGTGCTCGAGCGGGATGCCGACGTACTCGTCGAGCGCGAACCCGGAGGCGCGGCCGAAGTCCAGCTCGCCCGCCGCGACCCGGGCCGCGAGCGACGCGTAGATGCCGGTCGGCGACGACCCGGTCGCGAGGCCCAGCACGGCCTCGGGGTCGCGCTGCACGACCGACGCGATCTTGAGGGCGGCCACGCGGCCGACCTCGTCGGCGTCGCGGACGATGATGATCTCCATGGGGCTCCTTGCTGCCGTGGCCTCAGCTGATGTTCGCCACGACCGACGCGATGTACGCCTCGCGTTCCTCCCGCGAGGCCGGCCGTCCGGGCACGCCCGGACGCTGCTGCCACGGTAGCGGCCCCGACTCGTGCCGGTACTCGACGCCGATCGCGTCGAGGCGTCCGAGGTGCACGGCGAGGCGTGTGGAGAAGTCGTCGAAGTCGCGCGGCTCGGTCGTCCACAGCGCCTCGGCGACGGCGCACAACCGCGGGAAGGCGAAGAAGTCGACGGTGCGGGGCGAGTCCATGTGCTCGGTCCAGATGTTGGCCTGACCGCCGAGCACGTGGCGGGCCTCGGCCTCGTCGAGGACGGCCGGCACCGGTTCGAACGCGTACACGTCGGCGAGGGTCAGCGGGATCGACACGGGGATCGGCTCGTCCTGCCCCTCGGACTGCCGGTAGTCGAGGTAGACCTGGTCGTCCGGGCAGGCGACGACGTCGTACCCGCGTCGCGCGGCCGTGACGGCTCCGGTCATGCCCCGCCAGGACGCGACCGTCGCGCCGGGCGACATCGTCGCGTTGCCCTCGAGGATCTCGTCCCAGCCGAAGGTGCGTCGCCCGGCCGCCGTGAGGTGCGCGTCGAGCCGGCCGATGAACCACGCCTGCAGCTCTTCCTCGTCGGCGAGGCCGCGTTCGCGCATCAGCTCTTGTGTGCGCGGGTCGGCCTGCCACTGGGCCTTGGGGCATTCGTCGCCGCCGATGCCGATCCACGTGCCCGGGAAGAGCTCCATCACCTCGTCGAGCACGTCGGTGTAGAAGTCGACCGTCGACTGCTCCGTGTTGAGGACGTCCTCGAAGATGCCCCACTCGGTGCCGACGGCGATCTGTCGCGGCTCCGCCACGGGCGTGCCGCCGACCTCGACGGCGCCGACGCCCAGGTGCGGGTACGCCGTGATCGCCGCCATCGAGTGGCCCGGCACGTCGACCTCGGGCACGACCGTGATGTGGCGGGCGGCGGCGTAGGCGACGACCTCGCGGATGTCGTCCTGCGTGTAGAAGCCGCCGTGCGGCCGACCGTCCTGGGTCGCGTCCGGCCCGGCCCCCACCTGCGACGACTCCCGCCAGGCACCGACCGAGGTGAGGCGCGGGTACTTCGTGATCTCGATGCGCCAGCCCTGGTCCTCGGTGAGGTGCCAGTGCAGCGTGTTCAGCCGGTGCAGCGCCATCAGGTCGACGAACCGCAGGACGTCGTGCTTCGGCAGGAAGTGCCGGGCGACGTCGAGGTGCGTCCCCCGCCACCCGAAGCGTGGCCGGTCCTCGACGTCGACGGCGGGCACGACCCAGTCGACGCCGGTCACGAGGGCCGTCCGGTACACGGCCGCGGGCAGCAGCTGGCGTAGCACCTGCGCCCCGTGGAACGCGCCGGCCGCGTCGCCACCGGTGATGCGCACCCCGGCGGGTCGCGCCTCCAGCCGGTAGGCCTCGGCCCCGAGGGAGGCGTCGAGGTCGAACGAGATGCCGGTGCCGTCGGCGCTGCCCTCCCGCAGCGGCAACCCGGTGGCCGGACGCAGCGCCTGCTGCAGCCAGGCGACGACGCCCGCCAGCTCGTCGGGCGCCGAGACGCGCGTCGCCGAGTCGAGCCGGAACGCCCCGGAGGCGCGGGTCAGCCTCGCCGGGCGGGGCACGATCGCGACCGGTGCGGTCTCGGGCGTCCCGGTCCCGGTCCGCGCGGTGATCGAGGGGGTCGAGGGTGCGTTCGTCACGGGGTCAGCCCTTCACGGCGCCGGCGGACATGCCGGTCACCAGGTTGCGTTGGATGATCATGAAGAAGACGACGACCGGCAACGAGAACAGCACGGAGGCCGCCATCTGCCCGCCGAAGTCGGTGCCGCTGGTCGGCGTGCTGAACGAGGCCAGCCAGACCGGCAGCGTGTACATCGACTGGTCCTTCATGAACGTGTAGGCCACGAGGTAGTCGTTCCACGCCGCGATGAAGGCGAAGATGCTGGTCGCGATCATGCCGGGCAGCACGAGCGGGAACATGATGCGCGTCAGCACCTGCCAGGTGCTCGCGCCGTCGAGCTGCGCGGCCTCTTCGACCTCGACCGGGATCGCCAGGAAGAACCCGCGCATCACCCAGATCGAGAACGGCAGCGTCGACGCGACGTACGCCAGGATGAGCCCGCCGTAGGTGCCGAGCAGCCCGAGGCTGTTGAAGATCAGGAACTGCGGGATCAACAGGGCCGTCGCCGGCAGCATCTGCACGATCAGGATGAACACCATGATCGTGCGCCGTCCGCGGAACCGGAACCGCGACAGGGCGGCCGAGGCGAACAGGCCGAGCACGATCGAGAAGACGACGGCCCCGACCACGACGATCACGCTGTTGCGCAGGTTCGTGAAGAAGTCGGACTGCGTGACCGCGACGACGAAGTTGTCGAGGGTCGGGTTCTGCGGCCAGAACAGCGGGGTCGCCGTCATCACCTCCGGGCGCGGCTTGAACGCCGTGTTCACCATCCAGTAGACGGGGAACAGCCAGACGAGGCTGAAGACGATCGCGATCGCGTTGCTGACCCAGCGGGGCTTCCGGCGGCGACGGGTCGGGCGGGCGGCGGACGGGCGGCCGGTGCCGTGGCCCGAGCGCGCCTCCTCGGTCCTCTCGTCGCGTGCGACGGTCTCGGTCGTCGTGGTGCCGACGCCGGCGGGTGCGGTCGTGGTCACAGGTCTTCTCCGGATCGGACGAGGTTGCGGACGTAGAACGCGGTCAGGACGACCAGCAGCAGGGTGGTGACCACCGAGATGGCGGCGCCCTGCCCGATGTCGAAGCCGACGAACGCGGTGACGTAGGTGAAGACGCCGAGGGTCGAGGTGGCGTCGTCGGGGCCGCCGGCCGAGACGAGCCAGATCTGGTTGAAGACGTTGAAGTCCCAGATGATCGACAGGATCGTGATCAGCAGCAGCGTCGGCTTCAGGAAGACCAGGGTGACGGTGCGGTAGACCCGCCACTCGCTCGCGCCGTCGAGTCGCGCGGCCTCTTTGTACTCGAGCGGGATCTGCGTCTCGGCGGCGTACATGGTCAGCGCGATGAACGGCACGGCCTGCCACACGATCAGCAGCCAGATGCTCGTGTAGGCGAGCGCGGCGTCGTTCGACCAGTCGACGTCGGTCATGTCGCCGACCAGGCCGGTCTGGGTGAGCAGCCAGTTGACGACGCCGTAGCCGGGCTGGAACAGCCACTTCCAGACGATCGACGACGCCACGTTCGGCATCGCCCAGGCGAGGATCAGCACGACCGTCACCGTGTAGCGCATCGGCGTGCCGAGCCGGGTCAGCAGGTGCGAGACGCCCGTGCCGATCAGGACGCTGCCGCCGACCATCGCGGCCGTGAAGACCAGGGTGCGGACGAGCGCCCACCAGAAGTCGGTGTCGGCCAGCAGGGTCGCGTACTGCTGCACGCCGACCGAGTCGTAGGCGCCGGTGAAGAGCGAGCGCTGGTCGTAGTCGGTGAACGAGGTGAAGACCAGGAAGACGATGGGCGCGACCGTGACAGCGAGCAGGACGATGCCCGCGGGCGACAGCAGCCAGAGCGGGGCGAGCTGGCGCTTCTTCCCCGGGCGCACCGGAGCCTTCCGCTCGTTCTTCGGGCGCCGGCCGCCCTTCTGGTCGGGCGCCGCGCCGGGCGGGGTCTCGGTGAGACCGGGGGCGATCGAGAGGGCCACGGTTCCTCTTTCGGGTCGAGTCCAGGAGGTGCGGGTCGAGGATGCGGGAGCGTCGCGCGATCAGATGGTGGCGCGACGCCCCCGGAGGCAGCAGGTGCTGCCGGTGGCTCGGTGCTAGTCGTTCAGCGCCTCGTCGGTGGCCTCGTCGAAGGACTTCGCGGCCGCCTCGGGCGACTTCGAGCCCGAGACCACCGAGGAGAAGAGCTGGTTGATGCTCTTGTCGCCCTCGAGGGCCGCCCAGTTCGCGCTGGCCGGCGTGGCCTTCGAGTTGAGCGCGGCGTCGAAGAAGCCCTTCTGGATCGGCGTCACCACGCTGCCGGCCGCCTCGATGCCCTCTTCGCTGTTGGGGATCCACCCGTCGTTGCCGACGACCCACTCGTTCTGGATGTCGGGACTCGTGGCGATCTTCGTCCACTGCAGCGCCAGGTCGGAGTTCTGGCTCTTCGCCGCGATGCCCCAGTCCGAACCGCCCAGCATGACCGGCTGCGTCTCGCCCGACTTGCCCGGCATCGGGAAGGTGCCGAAGTCGTCGTCGGTCAGGGCCGGGTTGGCCTTCTGGATCAGGTCGATCGAGCCGTTGGTGTGCAGGATCGTCGCGGTCTTGCCGTCGGCGAAGACCTGCGTCTGGTCGGGGGCGTCGGTGTCGAGGGTCTGCGAGGCGGGGGTCGAGTAGGCGTTCTGGAACTCGGTGAAGTCGGCCAGACCCTGCTGCGCCTCGTCGCTCTCGAGGCCGGCCGTCCAGGTGCCGTCCTTCGACGTGGCGATCTCGCCGCCGGCGTCCCAGACGAACTGCATGCCCGCGTACCAGTACTGGCCGGGCAGATAGAAGGCCGAGAAGTCGGACTCCGTGTTGGCGGCCTTCACCTTGTCGAGGTCGGCCGTGAGCTCGTCGTAGGTGGTGGGTGCCTCCGTGACGCCGGCCTCGGCCCACATCGTCTTGTTGTAGATGACGGCGCGGGCACCGGCGAAGCCGGGCACGGCGTAGAGCGAGTCGTCGACGGTCGCGGGCTCCTCGAGACCGGTCAACCAGGTCTGCCCCTGCTTCAGGTCGTCGCGGTACGGCGTCAGGTCGAGGAGCGCGCCGTTGGCGGCGTAGCTGGCGACCTGCGTGTTGCCGAGGTCGAGCACGTCGGGCGGCGTGCTGGTGGCGAGCGCCGTGCTGATCTTCGTGGTGATGCCGTCCCATTGCTGGATCTGGACGTCGACGTCGGCACCCGTCTGCTCGGTGAACTCGGCGTTGATGGCATCGATGGTCTCGGGCGTGTAGTCGCCCGTCATCACCCAGACCGTCAGGGTCTTGCCGTCACCCTTGGTGGTGGGCACGGCCTGGGGCTCGTCGGACGAGCTGCCGCCCGTGCCCGAGCTCGAGCAGGCGGTCAGGGCGAGTGCCGCGGCCAGGCCCAGGGCCCCGACCGCCGTGTAGCGTTGGATTCGCAATTTCATCTCCTCGTTCTCGAAGCGGGGATGCCGCATCGCTGTGGTCCCGGCCCGCGCTCGCACAAGCGTCGGGTCGGGAATGCGGCACGGGCCGAGGCCCTCGCCGCCTCCGGGGGTGGGCCCCCGAGGTCTGTGGTGGGGCGTTCGCCCCGGGCCGCCGACGAGCCGCTCGCCGGGGTCACGTCAGCCCCAGTTCGGCCTGCAGCACGAACGACGCCGCACCCCGCAGGGCGAGGTCGGTCCCGCTGCCCGCGATGCGCATGGTGAGGCCGTTGCTCACGGCCGACAGCGTGCGCTGCCGCACGGTGTCGCGGGCGGCCCGCAGCAGGGCACCCTCGACCAGGTCGGCGGGGCCCGACAGCACGACCTCGTCGATGTTGAGCGCACTGATGATGGGGGCGAGCACGAGGCCGAGCGCGCGGCCGGCGTCGTGCAGCACCGCCCCCCGCGACCCCTCGTCGTGCTGCAGGAGGCGCGCCCTCAGCTGCGGGGCGGCCAGCACCTCCTCGAGACAGCCGCGTCGACCGCACGCGCACACGTCGCCGTTCTCGTCGACCGTCACGTGGCCGATCTCACCGGCCGAGAACTGGTCGCCCTCGACGAGAGAGCCGGCCACGACCAGCCCGACGCCGACACCGTGGTCGATCGTCACCACCATGAGGCTCTGCCCGGCCGGGGCTCGCCCGTTCACGCCCTGCCCGGGCGCGGTCTGCCCGGCCGCGCTCTGCCCGGCCGCGGTCTGCCCGGCCGCGGTCTGCCCGGCCGTCTCGCCGAAGGTGCGGATGCCCACGGCCGCGGCGTTGGAGTCGTTGCCGACGTGGACGGGCAACCCGACGTGGTCGGAGAGCCGGGACCGCAGGGGCAGGTCGTACCAGCCGAGGTGGACGGCGGTGCGCACGACGCCGTCGTGGTCGACGATGCCGGGGGTCGCGACGCCGACACCGAGCAGCGGGCGGGTCGTGCGCGAGCCGAGGTCGTCGACGAGCCGTTCGACCAGGGACACGGCGGCCTCGCCGACGGCCCCCTCGAGCTCGACGCTGGCGCGCTCGACGACCCCGCCCCGCAGGTCGACGACGGCCCCGACGAAGCGATCGGCGCTCGACAGGTCGACCGTGACGATGTGGAAGGCGTCCGACTCGATGCCGACGAGCGTCGCCGGTTTGCCGACCCGGGCGTCGTCGCGGACGCCGAGCTCGCGGGCGATGCCGTCGTCGATCAGTTCGGCGACGAGCGCGGAGACGGTGGGGCGCGTCAGGCCCGAGCGACGAGCCAGGTCGGCCCGGCTCATGGAGCCGTCGCGGTAGAGCGCCTCGAGGACGAGCGAGCGGTTGTGCGCGCGGACGGGTGGTTGCTGCTGCCGGGTGATCGTCGTGATGGTCACGGGCGCGTCCTCTCGTCTCGGCATCGTCGCCGACCTCGGACCCGTCAGCAGGGCCCGTCGGCAGCGGTGCCGGGTGGCGTCGCCGTGGTGGCGTGCCGTTAGTAAATAGGCCTTACAAACACGTGTCAAGGTGCGTGGCGGCGAGTTTACGCACACGAAACACCGGCGGTCAACACCCGAAACATCGTGATCCTGACGCGGCGACCCCCTTGTCCGGACCTGGTTCGTAAGCTTTACTAACAAACATGTCCACGCTCGCCACCGTGATCGTCTCCGCGCCTCCCGGTGCTCTCGGCGGTGCGCTGGCGAGTCCCTCCGCAGTCGGGTCGACGGGGCGGCCGTGAGGGTCGGCCTCGACATCGGCGGCACCAAGATCGACGCGGTCGTCGTCGACGGGTCCGGCGCCCCCGTCCACCGGCTCCGCCTGCCCACGGGGTTCGGCCCCGACGCCGTGTTGGCCAACGCAGCCACGGCGGTCACGTCGTTGGCGGATCGCGTCGGGGTCGCCGTCGGGGCCTTCGAATCGGTCGGCGTCGGCATCCCCGGCCTGGTCGACGGCAGCACCGGTCGCGTGCGGCACGCGGTGAACATCGGCTTCGACGACGTCGCGGTGGGCTCCACGTTGAGCACCCGGCTCGGGGTGCCGGTCCGGGTCGAGAACGACGTCAACGCGGCCGCTCTGGGCGCGTACCTCGCCATGTCGCTGTCGGGGTCGGTCGGCTACCTCAACCTCGGCACCGGCCTCGCCGCGGGCCTCGTCGTGGACGGCGAACTCTGGCGCGGCTCGCGAGGCGTCTCGGGCGAGATCGGTCACGTCCCCGTCGACCCCGGGGGCGAGCTGTGCCCGTGCGGGCAGCGTGGGTGCCTCGAGACCGTCGCGGCCGGTGCCGCGGTGTCACGTCACTGGCCGACCGAGGGGGCGTACCCGGCCGTCGCGCTGTTCGCGGCGGCCGACGCCGGCGACCCCGAGGCCGTCCGCGTGCGTGCCGACCTCGCGGCGGGGGTGGCGGCCGCGGTGCGCCTCCTCGTCCTGACGACCGACGTGGACTCCGTCGTGATCGGGGGCGGGCTCAGCAACCTCGGTCGCCCCCTGCTCGATGACGTCGCCGGGGTGCTCGACCGCTGGGCGGCGGGGTCGCCGTTCCTCGCCTCGCTCGAACTCTCGTCGCGCATCGAGCTGCTGCCGCCGGGGTTCCCCGTGGCGGCCGTGGGCGCGGCCACGGTCGGAGCCCGCGGGACGGCCACGGCGACCGCAGCCGCCGTCTGACACCTGACCCACACCTCCCGCACCCGCGTACCGAACCCGACCCACACCTCCCGCACCCGCGGTCCGAACCCGACCCGCACCTCCCGCACCCGCGGTCCGAACCCGACCCGCACCTCCCGCAATCGCGTACCGAACCCGACAAGCCGGGCTCGACACGCCGGGGGAAGGTGGTTGATCGCCGCATTCGGGCTGCAGCTGTCGCGATTTGCACACGCGGGCAGGCGGGCGGGGCCGGGCGGGCATGCGGACGAGGGCGGCCACCACCGGGTGACCGCCCTCGTCGGCAGGCGGGAAGCAGGAACAGGAGGCCGGAGGCGCTACGCCCGGGCCACCCGCAGGGTCACGATCTCGAACGGGCGCAGCGTCAGCTCGACGGCCGAACCCGCGGCCCACCGACCTGCCCCGGCGGTGCCCGGCTCGAGCGCGCGCTCGATCAGGTCGGTTCGCCACGCGTCGCCGAACCCGCTGTCGGCGTCGACCGTGATCGTGGTCGCCGCCCGCGCGCCGCGGGCCTCGTACAGCCGCACGATCAGATCACCCGAGCG
Source organism: Frigoribacterium sp. AP1 (assembly GCF_056680555.1). NCBI lineage: Bacteria > Bacillati > Actinomycetota > Actinomycetes > Micrococcales > Microbacteriaceae > Frigoribacterium > Frigoribacterium sp. AP1. The sequence continues at coordinate 1,869,732 of NZ_CM155288.1, read as the reverse complement.
GTCCTCGGCCGACTTGACCGCCTCGACCAGCACGGCGGGCGACGACGAGGTGACGAGCGGTGCGACGGCCGCACCGGACGACCCGTCGACCCGCCGGACGGGCAGGTTGAGGCGGTAGCCCGCGGTCGCCGCGTCGAGCACGTCGGGGGCGACCCGCACCGACGAGCGCAGCACGTGCCGCCCCTGGTCGGCGTGGGGGTCGGGGAAGGTCGGCGCCCGCAGCAGCGACTGCCGCACGAGCGTCGTCGTGCCGCCGTCACCGCCGTCGGCCGTGTCGCGGGTGCTCCGCGTGATGTCGTGGCCGTAGGTGGCGTCGTTCGCCACGGCCACTCCGAAGCCGGGCTCGGCGACGTGCACCCAGCGGTGCGCGACGGTCTCGAACCGGGCGAAGTCCCACGACGTGTTCTGGTGGGTCGGGCGCTGCACGTGACCGAACTGCACCTCGGAGGCGGCCCGGTCGGCGTGCACGTCGAGCGGGAACGCCAGCTTGAGCAGCTTCTGCCGCTCGTGCCAGTCGACCTCGGTCTGCACGTGCAGTTCGGCCTCGCCGTCGTCGAGCCACCAGCGCTGCACGATCGTCGAGTCGCCGACGCGACGCGTCACCACGAGCGCCCCGCCGTCGGCGACGACCGACTCGGCCTCGACCAGGTCGGTGCGGACGTTCTTGTAGGCCTGGTCGACGTCCCACGCGTCCCACTGGTTGGGGGTGTCGCGGAAGAGCTGCAGCAGCCCGAGCCGCGAGCCCGGAGCGACGAGGTCGCGCCCCGACGTCGCGTCGACGAGCGAGGCGACCAGGCCGTCCCCGTCGAACGCGGCGCGCACGAGCCCGTTGTCGAGCACCCAGCCACCGTCGGAGGCGACCGGCGTGACCGACCCGACCCCCGCCTCCTGCGCCTGACCCGCTGCCGAGCCGGCCGACGCGTCGACCCCGGCGGCCGGGACCGGCCCGGCGTTGAACGTGGTCGTCGCCGACCCCGACCCGGCGAGCGCCCGCTGGGCCGACCCGATGATCGTCTCGAGCTGCTCGGCGACCCGGGCGTAGTGCCGTTCGGCCTCGTGGTGCACCCAGGCGATCGACGACCCGGGCAGGATGTCGTGGAACTGCTGCAGCAGCACGACGTGCCAGATCTGCTCGAGCTCGTCGTAGGGGTAGTCGAGCAGGCCGCGCGCCGTCGCCGTGGCGCTCCAGAGCTCGGCCTCGCGCAGCAGGTGTTCGCTGCGTCGGTTGCCCTGCTTGGTGCGGGCCTGCGAGGTGTAGGTGCCGCGGTGGAACTCGAGGTACATCTCGCCCGACCACACGGCCGGGTCGGCGAGTTCGTCGCGCGCCTGGGCGAAGAAGGAGGCGGGGGTGCCGACGGTCACGCGCGGCGACCCCTCGAGGTCGCCGGCCCGTCGCGCGGCCGCCATCATCTCGCGGGTCGGGCCGCCGCCACCGTCGCCCCAGCCGAAGGGGACGATCGAGACGTTCGAGAACCCCTTCTCGGCGTAGCCGCGCTCGGCGTGGGCGAGCTCGGCCGGCGAGAGGTCGGAGTTGTAGGTGTCGACCGGCGGGAAGTGCGTGAAGACCCGACTGCCGTCGATGCCCTCCCAGAGGAACGTGTGGTGCGGCATGCGGTTCGTCTCGTTCCAGGACTCCTTCTGGGTGAAGAACGAGCTCGCCCCCGCGGCCCGGGCGATCTGCGGCATCGCCCCCGTGTAGCCGAACGAGTCGGGCAGCCAGACCTCGTCGGCGTCGACGCCGAACTCGCGGAGGAAGAACCCCTTGCCCGCGACGAACTGACGGGCGAGCGCCTCACCGCCGGGCATGTTCGTGTCCGACTCGACCCACATGCCGCCGACGGGCACGAACCGACCCTCGGCGACCTTCTGCTTCACGCGCTCGAACAGCTCGGAGTAGTGCTCTTTCAGCCAGGCGTACTGCTGGGCGCTCGAGGCGGCGAACACGAAGTCGGGGTCGTCGTCCATCAGCGCGACGACGTTCGAGAAGGTGCGGGCGACCTTGCGCTGCGTCTCGCGGACGGGCCAGAGCCAGGCCGAGTCGATGTGCGCGTGTCCGGTCGCGACGACCCGGTGAGCGCTCGCGTTCGCCGGCGCCGCGAGCACGTCGGCGAGCGCGGCGCGACCGGCCGTCGCCGACCCCGCGACGTCGGCGTGGTCGACGACGTCGCACATCCGGTCGAGGGCCCGCAGGATCTCGTGCCGTCGCGGCGAGGTGAGCTCGAGGGTGCGCATCAGCCCGACGAGCGTCCAGACGTCGCGGTCGAGTTCGGCGACGACCTCGTCACGTTCGGCGAGCACGATGCTGCGCAGGGCGTAGATCGGGGCGTCGCCCGAGGTCTCGGGGTCACCCAGCGGGGTCTCGCCGTGGAAGTCGTCGCCACCGATGTCGGGGTTCGACGCGGCCTCGACGTAGACGTCGATCGTGCTGCCCGGGGTCACACCCGCACCGATCGCCGTCAGCGGCACGTAGCCGTTGTACGGCTCGATCGCTTTGACGATGGTGCCGTCGGGTCGCCAGACGAGGCCCTCGGCCTGGAACCCGGGCTGGCGGATGCTGAAGCCGAGGTCGACGACGAGCTCGAGGGCGGTGGCCGGGTCGGTGCCGAAGTCGTCGGGCACCGTGCCCGTGACGTGGAACCACGTCGTGCCCCAGGGGCGGCTCCACGGCGAGCCCACCGCGAACGGCACGTACGTCTGCGAGACGGCCTCGGCGAACGGGACGGGTTCGCCCGGGGCCTCCCACGCCGTGATCGTCAGCGGCACGGCGCGGCGGTAGACCGCCGGCGTGATGCGGTCGCGGACGAAGCGGTCGATGCGGGCTTCGACGAGGGAGGTGTTGTCGTGCATGGGATCAGTCTCCTGACGGGCGCGCCAAGGCGCGCGGTGGGGCGGGTCGTTCTGTGGATCGAGAGGGCGTGGGGGGCACTGGTGGGGAGGCGCGTCACCCCTTCACGGCGCCGGCGAGCGCGTTCGAGCCGCCGAGGGTGCGCGAGACGAGCACGTACAAGGCGATGACGGGAACCGAGTAGACGATCGAGAACGCGGCGAGCTGCCCGTAGGCGACCGATCCGTACTGACCGAAGAAGTTGAAGATGCTCACGGCAGCCGGCTGCTTGTCGGGGCTGAGCAGCAGCACGAACGGCACGAAGAAGTTTCCCCAGGCCTGGATGAACACGAAGATGAACACCACGGCGATTCCCGGCCGCATGAGCGGCACGACGATGCGCGTCAGGGTCGAGAACATCGAGGCCCCGTCGGTCCACGCGGCCTCCTCGAGCGAGATCGGCACCGAGTCCATGAAGTTCTTCGCCATCCAGATCGCCATCGGCAGGCTGGTCGCGGCCAGGAAGAACACCGTGCCGCCGATCGAGTCGATCAGGTTCAGCGAGACGAACAGGCTGTAGACCGGCACCATCATCGCGGTGATGGGCAGGCCGGTGCCGAACAGGATGCCGTAGAGGAACGGCTTGTTGATGCGCATCCGGTACCGCGAGAGCGGGTACGCCGCGAGGATCGCGACGACGACGGTCACCAGGGCGCAGCCACCCGACACGATGAGGCTGTTGGCCAGCGGGACGAACGAGATCTCGGGCGTCAGCACGGCGGTGAAGTTGTCGAGCGTGAACTGCGACGGCACCTTGGCCGACAGCGTCGCCGACGGGTCGAACGAGGCCAGCAGCAGCCAGGCGAGCGGCACCGCGAAGCAGATCGCGATGACGATCAGCACGGCGTTCGAGACGGCCTTCATGCTGCGGCCGCTGGGTGAGGTCATGCCCATGGTCAGTCGACCTCCGGTTTCAGGGCCCTGATGTAGATGATCGAGAACACCGCTCCGACGAGCAGCATGATCGTGGCGATGGCCGTGCCGAAGCCCAGCTGCGAGAACTGGAAGGCCTCCTGGTAGGCCAGGATCGGCAGCGTCGTGCTGTTCGTGCCCGGTCCGCCGCCGGTCATCACGTAGATCAGCGTGAAGACGGAGAGCGTCTGCAACGTGGTCAGCATGAGGTTGGTCGAGATGCTGCGTCGGATGACCGGCAGCGTGATGTAGACCAGGCGTTGCCAGCCGGTGGCGCCGTCGACCTCGGCCGACTCGGTGATCTCGGGGGGCACCTCCTGCACCGCCGCCGAGTAGACGAGCATCGAGAACGCCGCGCCGCGCCAGATGTTGGCGAGGATCACCGAGAGCATCGGCATCGCGTAGAGCCAGTTGGCGCCCGTGATGCCGAACCACGACAGGACCGTGTTGAGCGTGCCCGCGTCGTTGAAGAACGCGTACGCCGCGAAGGCGGCGACGATCTCGGGCAGCACCCACGCGGCGATGACGAACGTGCCGACGATCGAGCGCACGACCTTGTGGCCGTTCCGCATCAGCAGGGCGAGCCCCAGGCCGACGACGTTCTGGCCGACCACGGCCGAGAAGAAGACGAAGGCGAGCGTCAGCAGCACCGACTTCGGGAAGTCCGGGTCGGCGAACAGCTCGGTGTAGTTGCGGAATCCGATGAACTCCGACCCGCCGGCGGCGTAGCCGGTCAGCGAGGCGTCGGTGAACGAGCCGTAGAAGCTCGAGATGACGGGCCCCAGCAGGAACAGGGCCAGCAGCACGAACGCCGGGACGAGCGGCAGGGTGCGGGCACCGGTGCGCAGGGCGCGCGCCTTCGACGTACCCGCCCGGCGACCCGACTTCTCGCCGTGGGGCCCGGGGCCGGGCCCGGAGGCCCCCGGTCGGCCGCTCTCACGGCCGACCGGGGTGGGGGCGATGGTCGCCATCCGGCTAGTCCCCCGCCTTCTGCGTCTGGTCCTCGCCGACGATGCCGACCAGTTGGTCGTCGAACGCGGCCGCCGCCTCCTCGGGCGACTGCTGCCCGGTCATGACGGCCTCCATCGCGACGGTGATCTCGTTCGAGATGCGGCTGTAGTCGGTGGTCGCCGGACGGAAGTGCGTCACCGGCACGATCGACGAGAAGAACTCGAAGGTCGGGTTGCTGCCGACGTACTCGGGGTCCTCCGCGACGTCGCTGCGCACCGCGATCTGGCTGGCGGCGATGTCGTAGCTCTGCGAGCCGTCCTTGTCGAGCGCGTCGGCGATGAACTCGAACGCCTTGTCGGGGTTCTTCGTCTTCGAGCCGACGGCCAGCGTCCAGCCGCCCGACATGCTCGTCGCGCCCGGCTTCGCACCGTCCTGGGTGGGCATGGGCGCCTGGCCCATCACGTCGTTCCACTCGGGCCACGGGTTGGTGCCGGTCTCGAGCCAGGTGCCGCTCATCCACGAGCCGTCCAGGGCGATGGCGAGCTTGCCCTGCGGAAGCCACTCACCACCGACGATGGTGGCGATGTTGGTGTCCAGCGCCTCCTCGGGTTTCGGTCCGATGCCGCCCTGGTAGACGTCCTCGATGAAGCCGAGCGAGTCGACGAAGCCCTGCGAGTCGGTGAGCCACTTGCCGGTCTCGTCGTCGTAGAGGGTGCCGGTCGGCGTGCCGTAGAGCAGCATCTCGAAGCCCTGCATGGTCGCGCCCTCGCCCTGCGGCTTGCCCGAGTAGACGTTCAGCGGGACCACGTCGGGCACCTTCGCCTTGACCGTCTCGGCCGCGTCGAGCACGTCCTGCCAGGTCTTCGGCTCCCACGGCACGGGCAGCCCCGCCTGCGCGAAGAGGTCCTTGTTGTACCAGAGGGCCCGCGTGTCGGTGCCCATCGGGATGCCGTAGGTCTTGCCGTCCTCGCCGACGCCCGCCTCCTTGGCGTTGTCGTAGAACTTCTCCCAGTCGTCCCACGCGTCGGTGTACTCGTCGAGCGGCAGCAGATAGCCGGCCGCCGCGTCGCTCTTCACCTTGAACGTGTCCTCGTACATGACGTCGGGTGCGGTGGCCGCCGACCGGTTCATCAGCGCGAGCTTGGTGAAGTAGTCGTCGTTCTGCGCCGCGATGGGCACGAACTCGACCTTCATGCCGGGGTTGGCCGCCTCGAAGGTCTTCGCGGTCTCTTTCATGTGGGCGTCCATCTGCGTGAACGTCCCGAACTTCTGGTACGCGACCTTGATGGTGTCGGAGTCGCCGCTACCGGCACCCCCCGAGCATCCCGAGGCCAGCAGGGCCGTGGCGACCGCTGCGGCGGCGACGGCCAGTGCGCGCTTGCGCCCCCGGGCCGAGGTGAACGTGCGTGACATGGTGCTCCCTTGCTCCAGTCGCGTCGGCGTCGGGCTGCTCTGCCCGACCGCGATTCGATTACTACATCGTATGGAGTAACTCGTGTCAAGATCCTCGCGCGCAACGGTCCGGTAACGACGCGACGGCCGAGGAGGCGCGGGCCACGACCGCAGGAGGCGCGGGTCACGCAGGAGTCGCGGGTCACGACGCCAGGAGGCGCGGGTCCCGACCGCAGGAGGCGCGGCTCGGCCCCGTCAGGCGCGGATCAGCAGGGCGGACGGTCGCGGCGAGAACGTCTGGTCGAGCACCAGGCAGGCCGCTCCGACGGCCGCGACGTCGATGCCGATCGACGACTCGACGAGCCGGATCGGGTGCTTCGGGACCAACGCCGGGTCGTCGCGGAGCGCGGCCGGCAGCACCGCGAGGACGTGCCGCGACAGCGGCGCCCAGAACGGCCCGCCGAAGACGACCTCGTCGAGGTCGAGCAGGTTGACGATGGTCACCAGGGCCCGGGCCAGGTGGCGCCCGGCTCCGTGCAGCACGTGCGAGGCCCCGGCGTCACCCGCGTCGGCCTTGCCGACCAGGGCGCCGAACGCCTCGTCGATGCGACGCATGTCGACGTCGTCCCCGCTGCGTGCCGCCTCGGCGAGCGCGTCGTCCGACACGTCTCCCTCGACCAGCACGCCCGTGGCGACGGCCTCGCGCACGAGGGCGTGCGGCGTGATCAGCTCGCCCACGCAGCCGATCCGCCCGCAGGTGCAGCGGTGACCGTGGTCGTCGACCATCACGTGCCCCGAGTCCCCCGCGTTCGCGCTGGCCCCGCGCAGCACGTCGCCGCCGAGCACGAGCCCGGTGCCGTAACCGGTGCCGTAGTAGACGAAGGCGAAGTCGCTGCGCTCACCCGCGCCTCCGTCGCTCAGCCAGAGCTCGGCGACCGCGCAGGCCGTGACGTCCTTCTCGAGCAGGACGGGCAGGCCGGTGGCCTCGCTGAGCGCCCGGCGCAGCGGCACGTGCCGCCAGAGCGGCATCATCGGCGGGTCGAGCACGAGGCCGGGCCCGATGTCGACCGGGCCGGGTGAGGCGATGCCGACGCCCAGCAGCAGGTCGCGGTCGACGCCGCTCGAGACGACCAGCCCGTCGATGGCCCGCGCCATCAGGGCCACCACCTCGTCGGGTTCGCTGGCGGACGGGGTGAGCTCGCGGGCGTGGGCCACGACCGTGCCCACGAGGTCGAGCAGCACGAACGTCAGGACGGCCGGATCGACGTGCACGCCGACCGCGAAGCGCCCCCGGGACTCGAGCTGCAGCATGGTGCGGGGCTTGCCGGGGCCGCTGATCACGGTGCCGCTCTCCCGGATGAGGCCTGCCTCGATCAGCCGGCGCGAGACGTTCGTCACGGCTTGCGGGCTGAGTCCGGTGCGCCCGGCGATCTCGGTCCGGCTGAGGCCCGCGCTCTCTCGCCGGATCGCGTCGAGCACGACCGACCGGTTGTAGCCGCCGATCGCCGGCAGGTTCGTCCCGCGGTTCATTCTCGTCATCATCCACGACGTCGGGGGTCGCGCGCGCGCCGCGACCCGTCATCCGTCCGGCGGTGGTGCCCGTCGGGAGGCCCCGTTACCCTGATGCCATGTCTGGTCTGCGCCTCGAAGAACTGTCCGCCGCCACCGTCGTCGCGGCCAACAACCTCACGCTCAAGCCGGGGCAAGAGCAGTTCGTCGCCCCCGTCTCGCACTCGATCGCCGAGGCCTACGTCAACCCGACCACGGCCTGGCCCCGCGTCGTCGTCGACGACGACGGCACGGTCGTCGGCTTCATCATGGGCAACTTCGACGCCGAAGCCGACGACGAGGCACTGCGCAGCTGCATCTGGCGCATCAACGTCGAGGCCGACGCCCAGGGCCGGGGCATCGGGCGGTTCGCCGTCCACGCCCTCGCCGACGAGGCCCGCAGCCGCGGCTTCGACCGCGTCACCGTCATCTACGAGCCGGGCGACGACGGCCCCGAAGAGTTCTTCCACCACATCGGCTTCGAGGTCATCGGCGAGACCCCCTACGGCGAGCACGTCGCAGGGTTGACCCTGGCGTCGTCGCAGGTCTGAGTCGGCACCGCGTGGGGCCGTCGTCGTGACGCCGGACGCGCCCGGCCCCGGGGACGAGCCCGGGTCCGTCGCCGGGACCGGATGCGACCCCGGGCCCGTTCCCGACACGGGGCCCGTTCCCGACACGGGGCCGGGGCCCGGGCCCGGGCCCGCAGCCGACTCCCGGCCCCACCCCGACGACTTCGTCTCGCGGGTGATCGCCGTGGTCGAGTCGATCCCGCCGGGACACGTGATGACCTACGGCTCGGTCGCCGCGGCCCTCGGCTCACGGGCCTCCCGTGGCGTCGGCCAGGTGATGGCGTACGCGGGGGCCGACCTGCCCTGGTGGCGGGTGATCCGCGCGTCGGGCCATGCCCCGCGCGACCACGAGCAGCGGGCCCTCGAGCAGTACCGCGTCGAGGGCACGCCTATCGTGTGGAGCCGGTCGGGTACCTTCCGCGTCGATCTCGAGCGCGCCTCCTACCGTCCTTGACGGGGTGCGCTCAGCGCGTCCGGTCGTACGGGGTCGTCGTCGACACGGCGACCAGGCCCGACCGCTCGAGGATCGGACGCGAGTCGTCGGTCGAGTCACTGTGCACGAGGGTCTTGCCCTGCGCGAGGGCGGAACGCGCCCGTGCGGCGGTCAACGCCCGGTAGATGCCGCGGTGGCGGTACGCCTCGAGGGTGGCACCGCCCCAGATGCCGACGAACTGCGTGCCGGGCACGGGTTCGAGTCGGCCACCGCTGACCATGCGTCCGTCGACCTCGGCGACCCAGAGCTCCATGCCGTCGTCGCGACCCAGCCGCGAGAGCAGCGCGTCGGCCGTCCGCGCGTCGACCGCTTCGCCGAACGCCTCGTCGACCATCGCGCTCATCGCCCGCACGTCCGCCCCGGTGATGACCCGACGGATGGTCACCCCCTCGGGCGCGTCCCCGAGACCCGCCAACGCCGTGAGCGGTCCGATCATGACGGACTCGGGCTCGCCGGGCTCGAAGCCCGAGGCCACGAGCGCGTCGTGCAGCCCGGGCGCCCGGTCGTGGCCCCGCGTCTTCCACTCGACCCGGGTGATCTCGGCGTCGGCGTCGAAGTGCTCGACGGCGGCGGCCACGAGCGCGCGCACCGCGTCGGCGTCGGCCACGCCGAGGTCGCGGTAGGTGACGAACCCGCGGCCACCGGCGAAGGTGACGAGCCGCAACGGACCGTGCCGGGTGACGCCGATCGCGCTCGGCGTCTCGGCGTCGGTGCGGAGTTGCTCGTCGTAGGTCTGCAGGTAGGTCGTCGCGTCGATCATCGGGGCCACGCTAGCCGGGCCGCGATCTCACACGAGCGAGTCGCGCCACGCGGCGTGCAGCTGCGCGAAACGGCCGGTGCCCGCGATCAGGTCGTCGGGGGTGCCGTCCTCGACGATGGTGCCGTGCTCCATGACGAGGACCCGATCGGCGATGGCCACCGTCGACAGACGGTGCGCGATGATGACCGCGGTGCGGTCGGCGAGCAGGGTCTGCAACGCCTCCTGCACCATGCGCTCGGACGGGATGTCGAGCGACGCCGTCGCCTCGTCGAGGATCAGCACGCTCGGGTCCGCGATGAACGCCCGGGCGAACGACAGCAGCTGACGTTGCCCGGCCGACACCCGACCGCCGCGCTTGTTCACGTCGGTGTCGTACCCGTCGGGCAGGGCCTCGATGAACTCGTGCGCCCCGACCGCCTTCGCCGCGCGCACGATCTCGTCGCGCGTCGCGTCGGGCTTGCCGAGCGAGATGTTGTCGGCCACCGAACCCGAGAAGAGGTACGCCTCTTGCGTGACCATGACGATCGCGCGGCGCAGGTCTTTCGGGTGCAGGTCGCGCAGGTCGATGCCGTCGAGCGTCACCGCCCCGCGCGTCGGGTCGTAGAAGCGCGAGATGAGCTTCGCCAACGTCGACTTTCCGGCCCCGGTCGACCCGACGAGGGCGATGGTCTGCCCCGCCGGCACGTGGAGGTCGAAGCCGGGCAGCACGACCGTGTCGGCGTTGTAGGCGAACTCGACGTCGTCGAAGTGCACCTGTCCCTTCGCGTGCCACAGGTCGACCGGGCGCGTCGGGTCGGGCACGCTCGGCTGCTCCTCGAGCACGCCCGAGATCTTCTCGAGCGCGGCCGACGCCGACTGGTAGCCGTTGTAGAACATGGCCATCTCTTCGGCCGGGTCGAAGAACCGCTTCGCGTAGAGCGCCACCGCGAGCAGGGCGCCGATCTCGAGCGAACCGTCGATCACCCGGAAGCCGCCGAAGAGCACGACCGCCGCGAGGGTCGCGTTGCCGATGAGCACCAGGCCCGGGTCGAAGGTGCCGAACAGCGTGAACACCTTCGAGTTGGCCTGCCGGTAGTCCTCGACGTGACCGGCGTACTCCTTCTCGTTGCGCGCCTCCTTGCGGAAGGCCTGCACCGCGCGCATGCCCGTCATCGTCTCGACGAAGTGCACGATGACGCGGGCACTCGTGACGCGGGTGGCCCGGAACAGCTTCTGCGAGCGCACCTGGAACCACCTGGTCAGAGCCACGAGCGGCACGAGGGCCACGGCGAGGACGAGGCCGCTCCGCGGGTCGAGCGCGACGAGGGCGACGGCGGTGAAGACCATGTACAGCAGGCCCGAGACGAGTTGGTTGATGCCCGAGTCCAGCAGCTCGCGGATCGAGTCCAGGTCGCTCGTCTGGCGCGAGATGATGCGGCCCGACGTGTACGTCTCGTGGAACTCGAGGCTGAGCCGTTGCGTGTGCAGGAACAGACGCTTGCGCAGGTCGAACAGGATCGCCTGGCTGATGCGCGCCGACAGCACCGTGTACTGCGCCATCAACACCGCACCGATCACGCCGGTCACCAGGTAGGCGACCACGACGAGGATCGCGGGCGCCCAGTCCTGGTCGTCCATCAGCGCCGGCAGGGCCGTGTCGATGCCGATCGCGATCAGGGCCGGACCCGCGACCTGCGAGGCCGTGCTGATGACGACGACGACGCCCATCAGCGCGAGACGCCACCGGAGCGGGTGCACGAGCGACCCGAGGAGGCGCAGCGAACGACGGCGCAGCCTCTTGCTCTCGTCCTTGGTGAAGTTCTCGCGCTCTTCGCCGCGCACGCCCTGCGTCGTCGAGCCCTGCTCGGCGCGCTTCTCGGCGGGGGTGCGTCCGTCGAGTGCCTCGCGTTCGACGGGGCCGTCGGCGACGGCCGGGCGATCGGGACGGTCGTCCTCGAGTGTCGTGTCGGTCATGCCAGCACCTCCTCTCGGCTGGTGGTGGAGTCGTCGTCGAGCGACGAGATGACGTAGCGGTAGTGCTCGTTGCTCGCGATGAGGTCGGAGTGGCGGCCCACCGCGGTGACCGTGCCGTTCTCGAGCAGCGCGACCCGGTCGGCCAGGGTGACCGTCGACGGCCGGTGGGCGACGATCAGGGACGTCGTCGAGGCGAGCACGCGTCTCAGACCGGCCTCGACGCGCGCCTCGGTGTCGACGTCGAGGGCCGACAACGGGTCGTCGAGCACCAGCACGGCCGGGCGGGCCGCGATGGCCCGAGCCAGGGCGAGGCGCTGGCGCTGTCCGCCGGACAGGCTGAGCCCTTCTTCGCCCACCCGGGTGTCGACGCCCTCGGGCAGCCGATCGACGAAGTCGGCCTGGGCGATCTCGAGTGCCTCGCGCATCACCCGGTCGGCCTCGTCGGGGTCGTCCGCGAGATCGGGTCGGCCGAGCAGCACGTTGTCCCGCACGGACGCGCTGAACAGCGTGGCGTCCTCGAACGCCATGCCGATGTGACGGCGGAGCTCTTCGCGGCTGAGATCGCGGACGTCGACGCCGTCGATCAGGACCTGCCCGCCGGTGACGTCGTAGAGCCGCGACACGAGGGACAGGAGCGTGGTCTTGCCCGAGCCGGTGAGACCGACGAGGGCCATCGTCTCGCCGGGCTCGACGACCAGGTCGACCCCGTTGACGAGGTCCGAGAACTGGGCCGGCGAGTCCTGGTAGCGGAAGTGCGTGCCCTTGAACTCGAGGCGACCGTGGGGTTCGGCGATCGTCGACGGGTTCTCGGGGTCGGTCACCGTGTTCTCGCTGTCCATCACCTCGAAGTAGCGGTCGACGGCCGTGCGGGTGTCGAAGGTCATCGACAGCAGGAAGCCGATCGACTCGACCGGCCAGCGCAGCACGGTCGCCGTCGCGAAGAAGGCGAACAGCTGGCCGACGGTCAGCTGGCCGTCGGCGGCGAGCCAGACGCCGCCGAGCAGGCACAGCGCGAAGGCCACGTCGGGGACGAGCAGCAGCCAGAGCCACAGCTTCGAGATGGCCTTGGCCTTCTCGATCTCGGTGCCACGGAGGTCTTCGGCCTGCTTCGCGAACTCGCGCAGCGAGTGCTTGCCGCGACCGAAGGCCTTGAGGACCCGGATGCCGTGGACGCTCTCTTCCACGCTGGTCGCCAGGTCGCCGACCTGGTCCTGGGACCGACGGGCGACGATCGAGTACCGCTTCTCGAAGGCGAAGCTGACGAAGAACACGGGCAGCGACGCGACGAGGAAGACCAGGCCCAACACCCAGCTGTACGAGAACAGCACGACGAAGCCGACGACGATGGTGAGCACGTTGACGACGAGCAGCACGACGCCGAACGCGAGCCAGCGACGGATGAGGCTGAGGTCGCTGACCGACCGGCTCAGCAGCTGGCCGCTCTGCCACCGGTCGTGGAACGCCACCGGCAGGTCTTGCAGCTTGGCGTACAGGGCGTTGCGCATGGTCGCCTCGACGTGGGTGCTCGGGGTGAGCACCAGTCGGCGGCGAGCACCGATCATGATCGCCTCGGCGACGCCGAGGCCCAGCACGACGGCGAAGGCGGGCCACACCTGCGACCGGTCACCGCTCGACAACGGTCCGTCGACGAGGAGCTGCAGGACGAGGGGGATCAGCAGGGCGACGACGGCGGCGAGCAGGGCCGCGACCATGCCGAGCACGATGCGGGGCAGGGCAGGCTTGACGTACGGGTACAGCCGGGTGAGTGACTGCACCGTCGAGGGACGCTTCGCGGCGTCGGGCGGACGGGCGGACGAGGACTTCTGAGACATGGGTGATCCAAGTGTCGTGATCTGGCACAGGCGACAGCGCAGAGCGCTGACCCGTTGTGGAGAAAGGTGGTGCGGCGACCGTCCTGGGGAGGATGCCTGGTCGCGCGGTCTCGCCCGGAGCGTCGCCGGGCGGGGTGTCGGAGTGGTGCCGGTGGGCGGCGGGCCGTCTCGTCTAGCTGATCGGCGCCGGGCTCGGATACGCCGAGGAGGCGCGACCCACGCGAGCACCGTCGGTGGCCGTGCCCACCGTGGTCAGTGTCGTCGTCGTCATCATGTCCTCCTGAGTGTCGTCGTCCGTCCGTGCGGTCGTGTCCGACCGGCTGTGAGCAGCCTTACAGGATATGCGTGCCGTCGACTCCGCCGCAAGACGGAATCGTTCGGATCGGTGGACGACGCGACACGCGCCTCCGAACCCTCGTCGACGGCGACCTAGTGGAAGAAGTGGCGCTCGCCCGTGAAGTACATGGTCACGCCGGCGGCCTTCGCCGCGGCCACGACCTCGTCGTCGCGGATCGACCCGCCGGGCTGCACCACCGCGGCCACGCCGGCGTCGAGCAGCACCTGCAGGCCGTCGGCGAACGGGAAGAACGCGTCGGACGCCGCGACCGACCCGGCGGCGCGGGCCCCGGCGCGGTCGACGGCGAGGTGGCACGAGTCGACCCGGTTGACCTGGCCCATGCCGACGCCGACCGATGCCCCGCCCGAGGCGAGCAGGATCGCGTTCGACTTGACGGCGCGCGAGGCCTTCCAGGCGAACTCGAGGTCGGCACGCGTCGCGGCGTCGGCCTCGTCGCCGGCGACCAGCGTCCAGGCGTCGGACGTGAACCCGTCGAAGCGGTCGGCGTCCTGGACGAGCAGACCGCCCGAGATCTGCTTGACCTCGCGGGCGTCGCGCGTGAAGTCGGCGGGCAGGGTCAGCAGGCGGATGTTCTTCTTCGCGCTGAGGATCTCGACGGCCTCGGGCTCGAACGCCGGGGCGATGACGACCTCGGTGAAGATGTCCTTCACCGTCTCGGCCATGGCTCGCGTGACCGGGCGGTTGGCCGCGATGACGCCGCCGAACGCCGAGACGGGGTCGCAGGCGTGGGCCCGCTGGTGCGCGTCGGCGATGGCGTCGACGGCGTCGGGGGAAGCGACGGCGATGCCGCACGGGTTCGCGTGCTTGATGATCGCGACGGCCGGCTCGTCGAAGTCGAACGCGGCGCGCAGGGCCGCGTCGGCGTCGACGTAGTTGTTGTACGACATCTCTTTGCCGTGCAGCTGCGTCGCCTGCGCGATGCCGTGGGCCCCGGGCGTCGCGTAGATCGCGGCGGCCTGGTGGGCGTTCTCGCCGTAGCGGAGGGTGTGCTGCCGCTCGGCCGAGAGGGTGACCGTGGGCTCGAAGTCGGCCCGCGCCTCCTGCTCGTCGACGACGGACGAGGAGGCGCCGGTCGCCGCGGCGGATGCGTCGGCCTCGGCGCGCGCACCCACGTGTGCGGCGAAGTACGCCGCGACTGCCGTGTCGTACGCGGCCGTGTGGGCGAAGGCCTCACCGGCGAGACGCTGACGCTGGGCCAGGGTCGTGCCGCCGAGCGTGAGCGCCTTGACGACCTGCGGGTAGTTCGTCGGTGACACGACGATGGCGACGTTCGCGTGGTTCTTCGCGGCGGCCCGCACCATGGCGGGCCCGCCGATGTCGACGTTCTCGATGACGGTCGGCACGTCGGCACCCGACGCGACGGTCTCGACGAACGGGTAGAGGTTGACGACGACGAGCTCGAACGCGGCGATGTCGAGTTCGGCCAGCTGGGCCTCGTGCGCCTCGAGCCGCAGGTCGGCGAGGATGCCGGCGTGCACAGCGGGGTGCAGGGTCTTGACGCGACCGTCGAGCGACTCGGGGAACCCGGTGACGCTGCTGACGTCGGTGACGGCGTGGCCGGCGTCGCGGATGGTCTGGGCGGTCGAGCCGGTCGACACGATCTCGACGCCGGAGGCCGACAGGGCGGCGGCCAGGTCGAGCAGGCCCGTCTTGTCGCTGACGCTGATCAGCGCCCGTCGCACGGGCACAGCGTCACGGTCGCGGTAGAGGCTGGGATCGATGGCGTGGCCGCTCATGCGGTGGGCTCCTGTTCGAGAGAGATCGTTCCGTTGGCGATGTCGAGCACGGTCTGGACGAGCAGTTCGCGCTCGACGACCTTGATGCGGTCGTGCAGCGACGACTCGTCGTCGCCGGGCAGCACCGGGATGCGGCGTTGCGCGAGGATCGGGCCGCTGTCGACGCCCTCGTCGACGACGATCACGCTGGCGCCGGTCTGCTCGACGCCGGCCGCGAGCGCGTCACGCACGCCGTGCGCCCCGGGGAACTCGGGCAGGTAGGCGGGGTGCGTGTTGATCAGGTTCGGGGCGAGGGCGGCGACGACCCGCGGCGGCACGAGCCGCATGAAGCCGCTGAGCACCACGAGGTCGGGCTGCCACTGCTCGATCTGGGCGAGCAGTTCGTCACCCCAGGCGGCACGATCGGCGAAGTTCGAGAAGGCGACCGAGAAGGTCGGCACCCCGAAGTGCTCGGCGTGCTCGAAGCCGTCGGCCTCGCGGTCGGCGCCGACGGCGACCACGCGGGCCGGGTACTCGGCGTCGCTCGCGGCCTCGAGCAGCGCCCGGAGGTTCGAGCCGCCACCGGAGATGAGCACCACGAGCTTCAGCACCCGGCAAGCCTAGCGGGCCGGGCACGCGCGCCGTGGGGCGGCGGAGACGGGGCTCGCTCGTCGGTCGGTCGGCCGGACGACGACGTCAGCGCGTGATGCCCTCGATGCGCTCGGTGTCGTCACCGTCGTGCCGCGGGGCAGCCACGGGCACGGGCCCGGTCGTCGCGGTCGCGTCGACATCCGGATCGTCGCGCCGCTTCGTGCGGGGCCCGTCCGACGTGGTCTCGGCCCGCTCTCCCGCGAACCTCGGCGGCGTGACGACCATGGCCAGCACACCGGCGACGGCGAACTCGAGCGCCGCGAACCCGCCGACCAGCAGCGGGTCCGGTCCGACCTCGGTCAGTCGCCCGGGCCCGGCCGAACCCGAGGCCGCCCAGGCGAGCAGGCCCAGCAGCACTCCCCCGACGAGCCCGCCGACGACCGCGGCGACGATGCGACGGACCATGTCGTCGACACCGTGCCCGGCGAGCATCCGCTGCAGCTTCGGCCTCAGCAGCGTCGCGCAGACGTACGCGGCGACGACCGGCACCAGCAGCCCGACGAACCCGAACGTCAGGTCGGCGGTGGGCAGGGCGCCGAGGAAGGGGATCGCGGGCATCGGACCGACGGCGGTGCCGAGGGGCGAGATCGACGACCCGGTGCCGATGGCGAAGCCGGGGCCGACCAGCCACGACGCCGCCCACACGACGACGTCGGGGAGCAACGCGAGCTGACCGAGCGTCAGCGCGAGTCCGCCGAGGAACCCGCCGTGCGCGCCTTCGTACAGGGTGATGATCTCGGCGTAGTTCGTCACGATCAGCACCGAGACGACCAGGGCCGACACGGTCAGGACGGTGGACGCGGCCGCGGTCCCGAGGCGCAGCCCGGCGGCCGCGATGCCGGTCACCTGTCCGGGCAGCCGGGACAGCAGCCCGACGACGGCACCGGTGACCGGGTCGGCGGTCTCGCCCCGTCGACGGCGCGTGACCTCGGCCATGGCCACGACGGGCACGGCGTAGACGAGCGCGGGCAGCAGGGTGCCCTGCCACACCGACGGGCGCGCGAGCTCGTGCTGCGCCGAGGCCGCCAGGGCGAGGGACAGCAGGGCGAAGGTGCCGATCGTGACGAGCACGCCGGTCGTGCGGTGGGCGGTCTCGGCGGCGGCGCGGCCGGCGCGGACCCCCATCAGCACCGTGAGCAGGGCGAAGCCGAGCGCGGCCAGCGAGACGACGATGGGGGCGTCGGCCCCGGGGATGCCCGTCGCCGCGGCCGCGTCGGCGCTGAGCTGGACGGTCAGGTCGGCTCCGTGCCCGACGAGCCACGAGTCGACGGCTGCTCGCCAGAAGACGACCCAGTCGATCTGCAGGCCGTACTGGAACGCCCAGAGCGAGGTCAGCACGACGAGGGGGATGCCGACGCCGATGGCCACGACGAGCAGGGCTTCGAGCGCGGAGAAGAGGGCGGTGACTGGGCGGTTCATCGCGAGCGACTGTACCGGTGCCGACCGGGGCCGGCCTGCTGCCCCGCCGCCCACGACGACGACACCGGTCGGCAGCCGTGCCGCGCCTGCACCGCGCCCACACGGACGACGACGGGCGTGTCCGTCGTGACCGGGCGTCCGAGGACGACCGGCCGTGACGAACACGCCCGTCGAGGAGGCGCGGGTCGGCCCCTAGAGGGAGGCGTAGACCTCGCGGAGCAGCGCCGCGGTCTCGCTCGGCGTCTTGCCGACCTTGACGCCGGCGGCCTCGAGTGCCTCTTTCTTGGCCTGGGCGGTGCCGGCCGAGCCGGACACGATCGCACCGGCGTGACCCATCGTCTTGCCCTCGGGGGCTGTGAAGCCCGCGACGTAGCCGACGACGGGCTTGGTGACGTGCGCCTTGATGTAGTCGGCGGCGCGCTCTTCGGCGTCGCCGCCGATCTCGCCGATCATGACGATCGCCTTGGTGTCGGGGTCGGCCTCGAACGCCTCGAGGGCGTCGATGTGCGTCGTGCCGATGACCGGGTCGCCGCCGATGCCGATGGCGGTCGAGAAGCCGAGGTCGCGCAGCTCGAACATCATCTGGTAGGTCAGGGTGCCCGACTTCGAGACCAGGCCGATGGGCCCCGAACCCGAGATCGAGGCGGGCGTGATGCCGACCAGCGACTCACCCGGCGTGATGATGCCGGGGCAGTTCGGACCGATGATGCGGGTCGTGCCGCCCTTGGCCTTGGCGAGCGCCCAGAACTCGGCCGCGTCTTGCACCGGGATGCCCTCGGTGATGACGACGACGAGCGGCACCTCGGCCTCGATGGCCTCGACGACGGCGTCCTTGGCGAACGCCGGCGGTACGAAGACGATCGAGACGTCGGCGCTGGTCTCGGCGACGGCCTCGGTGACGGTGCCGAAGACGGGCAGCTCGACGTCACCGTGGGTGACGGTCGTGCCGGCCTTGCGGGCGTTGACGCCACCGACGACCTGGGTTCCGGCCTTGAGCATGAGGGCGGTGTGCTTGGTGCCCTCGCCGCCGGTGATGCCCTGGACGATGACCTTGCTGTCCTTGTTGAGGAAGATCGACATTGTTCTGTGCAGTCCTTACTTCGAAGCCAGCTCGGCGGCCTTGTCGGCAGCCTCGTCCATGGTCGCGACGACGGTGACCAGCGGGTGCGCCGCCTCCGCCAGGATGCGTCGACCCTCGTCGACGTTGTTGCCGTCGAGTCGCACGACGAGCGGCTTGGTGGCCGCGTCACCGAGGATGCCGAGGGCGGCGACGATGCCGTTGGCGACCGCGTCACAGGCGGTGATGCCACCGAAGACGTTGACGAAGACGCTCTTGACCTGGGCGTCGCCCAGGATCACGTCGAGCCCCGCCGCCATGACCTCGGCGCTCGCTCCGCCGCCGATGTCGAGGAAGTTGGCGGGCTTCACGCCGCCGTGCGCCTCGCCGGCGTAGGCGACGACGTCGAGCGTCGACATGACGAGCCCGGCGCCGTTGCCGATGATGCCGACCTCGCCGTCGAGCTTCACGTAGTTGAGGCCCGCGGCCTTGGCCTTCGCCTCGAGCGGGTCGGCCGCGTCGGCGTCCTCGAGCTCGGCGTGGCCGGGGTGACGGAACTCTGCGTTCTCGTCGATCGAGACCTTGCCGTCGAGGGCGACGATGTCGCCCTGCTCGGTGAGGACGAGCGGGTTGACCTCGACGAGCGTGGCGTCCTCGCCCTCGTAGACGGCGTAGAGCTTGACCAGCACGGGCGCGACCTTCTCGATCAGCTCGTCGGGGAACCCGCCGGCCTTCGCGATCTCGGTGGCCTTCGCCAGGTCGATGCCCGAGCGGGGGTCGACCTCGATGCGCGCGAGGGCGTCGGGCTTCTCGACGGCGAGCTGCTCGATCTCCATGCCGCCCTCGACGCTGCAGAGCGAGAGGTACGAGCGGTTGGCGCGGTCGAGCAGCACCGAGAAGTAGAACTCCTGAGCGATCTGGGCGCCACCGGCGATCATGACGCGCTTGACGACGTGGCCCTTGATGTTGAGCCCGAGGATGTCCTTCGCTGCGGCCTCGGCGTCGTCCGGGGTCTTCGCCACCTTCACGCCGCCGGCCTTGCCGCGGCCGCCGACCTTGACCTGGGCCTTCACGACGGTGACGCCACCCAGCTTCTCGGACGCCGCTCGCGCCTCCTCGGGGGTGTCGGCCACGATGCCCGGCAACACGGGCACGCCGTACTGCTCGAACAGGTCTCTGGCCTGGTACTCGAAAAGATCCACGCTGTTCTTCCAATCCGCATCGCTGCGTCGTCTCACCATGATCCGTCTCGACATCGAGCCATCTCGACATGAAGACATCTGGGCCAGCGGTCAGCCTAGCGGGCGACCCGAGGGGTACGCCGAGCGTCGCGTCTGCTGTGAGCATCGGCGGCCACCGATGACCTGGGGAGTAGACGAGAGTCATCCCGACAGAACGAGAAGACGGAGACACGCATGTCGAAAGAGAAGAACCTCGCCACGCAGGAACGCATCGGCGAGATCCTGACCGCCCGTGAGATCGACCGCCTCGGCGAGGGCTTCCACGCCGACGTCGTCGACCACGACCCGGCCCCCGACGCACCCGCCGGCCTCGCGGGCATCCAGGCCTTCTGGACCGAGTTCTTCGCGGCCTTCCCCGACGCCGACCTGGGCGTCGAGACGCTCGTCGCCGACGACGAGAACGTCACCGCGGTCTTCACGATCTCGGGCACGCACACGGGCACGTTCCAGGGCGCCGAGCCCACGGGCAAGTCGTTCACCGTGCGCGGCATCCAGGTCGGCCGCTTCGACGAGGACGGCCTGCTGGTCGAGCGCTGGGGCGCCACCGACGAGGCCGGCCTCAAACAGCAGCTCGGCCTGGCCTGAGCCGCTTCCCCACCACCCCGCACCGCTTTCGGAAGGACGCATCATGAGCGACACCAACACCCCCGCAGCATCGGG
Source organism: Frigoribacterium sp. AP1 (assembly GCF_056680555.1). Classification (NCBI taxonomy): domain Bacteria; kingdom Bacillati; phylum Actinomycetota; class Actinomycetes; order Micrococcales; family Microbacteriaceae; genus Frigoribacterium; species Frigoribacterium sp. AP1. Next base: position 1,849,337 of record NZ_CM155288.1, on the reverse strand, counting down.
CGACCAGCCCTACGACCAGGCCGACGAGTTCGCCGAGTCCGAGCAGATCGCGACCAACGACGCGGTCGCCGGCGAGACGGTCTTCCCCGGCGTCGGCGAGGGCAACGACGGCCCCACCGGTGGCGCGCCCCGCGAGGGCTCGCCCGAGTACGCCTCGAACGACCTCGAGGGCGACGAGATCGACCTCGACGAGACCGAGTGACCTCGGTCACCACCGTCTGACAACACCCCCGCCGCAGCTCGCGGCGGGGGTGTCGTCACGTCACGGCTCCTCCCCCGGCCCGCGTCGTCGAGAACAGTGCACAGGAGGCGCGGTGCCGGCCTCGGCAGCCGGGGTCGCTGCCCGATCGTCGGTGCATGACTTCACCACACAGCGCCCTCCGTCCCCCCAGACGGCGCCTCGCGCTCGCCCTCGCCCTCTTGTTCTCCGTCGTCGTCGGCCTGCTCGGCCACGCCCCGGCCGCCGCCGTCACCGGCACGGGACTCGGCCCGGGCCACCTCTGGCGCGGCGACGGCGTCTCGTGGCTCGGCACGTACCGGCTCGACGACGGCACCCAGGCGTTCTGCCTCGAAGCGGGCAAGACCTCTCCCGTCGGCAACCACTACGACACGACCACGGGTGGCGACGTGATCGGCGTCTCGACCGACGACCACGCGCGCCTCGCCTACATCGCCCGCACCTGGGGCGGCACGACCGACGCCGACACGGCCGCCGCGGGACAACTCGCGGTCTGGACCATCACCGGCCTGAACGGCCACACGCAGCGGTACTACGCCGGCCGTGCCAACGAGCGATGGCCGATCGTGCTCGAACGCGCGAACCAGATGCTCGCCGAGGCCTCGTCCGCCGCGTCGAAGTCGGTCGCGGCAGCGATCACCGTCGAGCTCTCGGACGACGGCACGGGGCTCATCCGCCCCGACCTCACGGTCGACCGCGTGACGGGTGGGCCGACGGCCCTCGAGCCCACGCATGCGGGCACGGTCACCCTGGACGGAGCCGTGTTCGCGGACGGCTCGACCACGGCCCTCGTCCGCAACGGCGAGAGCGTGCCCGTCACCGCCACCGGTGACGCCGCCCAGCTCACCGTGAACGCCTCGGTCGAGTTCGTCGATCTGCCGTACGGACGGGTGACCACGGTGGGGAACAGCCCTGCGGGCTCGCAGATGATCCTGTTCTCGGGCGGGGTCGCGGCCTCGGCGGTCGAGTCCGCGAGCGTCGAGCAGCTGTCGCCCCTGCCGTTCCAGCCGACGGTGTCGACGATCACCAGCGACACCGTGGCCGAGGCCGGGACTTTCGTCACCGACCAGGTGACGCTCGGCGTGCGGCCCGGTGACGGGCTCCTGTCGGAGTGGGGGCGATACGACGACGCCGGCACGTGGCGACCCGTCCCGGTCACGGTGCGCAGCCGGCTGCTGGGCCCCTTCCTCGCCCCCGTGACCCCGGCGGCCGAGTGGCCGGACGACGCTCCGTCGGTCTGCGAGGTCGCCCTCGACGTGTCCGACGGTCCGGGCACCTACTCGACGCCGGGCTGCGAACTGCCCGGTGGCGGGTACTACACCTGGGTCGAGACCATCGATCCCTCGGACACGCCGGTCGAGGCCGGGCGTGACCGGGTGGGTTCCTGGCGGTCACCGTTCGGGGTGGCGACCGAGACGACCTTCGTGCCCTGGACGCCGACCATCTCGACCGTGGTGTCCGACGCCGAGATCGACCCGGGTGCCTGCGTCAGCGACGAACTCACCGTCGTCGACCTGCACCCCGACGTGCCCGGTGGGGTCGACGTCGAGTCGGTGCTCGTCGGACCGTTCGCCGAGGCCCGGGCCGTGGGAAGCGACCTCGGTCCGATCGACCGCCTCGACCCGGGCCTCGTCGTGGCCCGCGAGACGGTGACCATCGGCGAGGACGGCACGTACGCCACACCGTGCGTCGCCCTCGAGCGACCCGGCACCTACGTCTTCCTGTTCTCGTCGGAGGGGTCGGCTGTCGGCGATGACGGAAGCCGGGTCGTGCCGGCCTTCGCCGACACGACCGTCCACCGGAGCGAGATGGCGACGGTACGGCAGCCGGCGCCGTCCGAGGCTCCTGCTCCCCCGGCAGGGCTGGCCTTCACCGGTTCGGACGGTGGCGGGCGGGCGTTCCTCGTCGCCCTCGGAATCGTCGGGACCGGCTTCGTGCTCGTGGCCGCGGCGAGTGCCTTCCACGTGCGGAGGCGCCGCCTCGCCGAGGGCTCGGACGCAGCCTCCCTCGCGGTCGATGCCGAGGCGCTGTCGTCCTTCGAGCTGGGCGAGGCGCGATGAACCCCCGGGTGCGGGTGCCGCGAGTCGGTCCGGACTCATCCGGCCCGATCGAACGGCACCTGCACCCGAACGGCTTGACCGCTGCCGTCGTCCACGAGGGCGAACCCGGGTGTCGGCCGGTCGGCGAGGTCGGACTTCGTCAGCCGGAGCCCCACCTGGTCACCTTCGGCTGGCAGCTGTGGGCTGAGCACGGCGCCGCACCGGTTGTTCCTCACGTCGACCTGCCAGCCGGCCCACCCCGCCAAGACCTCGCCGGTCGTCCCGGCCACGACGAGCGCTCGACCGGTGTCGGGGCACGACCGGAGGAACTCCGCGAGCCAGTCGGCCGCAGGGCAGTCCTTGAGTTGCTCGCCGTCATCGATGACGAGCACACGGGGGCCGTCGTGGTCGGCGAAGAAAGGGGCGAGGAGGGCCTCCTCGACGGTCCGGGTGGTGATCACCGCGACCACGCCGGGCGACCCCTCGAACGCCCTCAGCGGCGAGCGCCGTGGCGCGACCACGACGACCCCGACGCCTTGGGCGGTGAGCGACCGGACCACGGCGCTCAGGACGGTGCTGCGCCCGCTCTTCGGGGGGCCCGTCACGGCGTAGCTGCCGGGGCCGTCGGCGAGGTCCGGACCCATCGGCACGAGGTCGTCACCACCGACGCCGATCAAGGCGAAGACGGTCGCCGGGTCCGCCGCGATCCGTCGGGACCAGGCGTCGTCGAACGAGATGGGGCCTGCCAGTTGGTCGACGCGGAAGGGCCGACGGCCGCCGGGAACGTGACGGTCACGGTGAGCCGCCTCGGCCCCGCGTCGTCGCAGGGCTTCGGCCTGCGCCTGCCCCGTGGCATCGGCGTCGATCAGTGCGACCTGCGTCTCGATCGAGGTCTCCGCGGTGAAGCCCCGCCCCGGGGGCAGGACGTCGGGAAGTGCTCGCGCGTTCAGGCCGGCGAGGGCGTAGTCGGCCCGATCGGTCAGACGCAGGAGCAGCTTGTCGTCGACCAGGGCCGCGAGCCGGCCTGCCACGAGCTGGCGGTCACCCGTGACGAGCACGTGGACACCGGCTGCGGCTCCCTCACGCAGCAGCAAGCCCACCTGGTCGACGAGCTTGCCGTGCTCGATCTCGGCGAAGGTGCCGGTGAACCCCTCCCACCGGTCGATCATGACGACGAGGTGCGGCAGCCGGTCGATCTCGTGTGCCGTGCGCCGCTGCTCGACCACCCCCGCGTGGCCTCCCGCCGCGAGCACCTGCTGCCGCCGGTAGATCTCGTCGACGAGCTTCGTCAGCAGGCGTCGGACCCGGTCGAGCTGGGTCCGCTGGACGACGGCTCCGACGTGCGGAAGGCTCTCGAGCGGCAGCAGGGCACCACTGCCGCAGTCGATGCCGAAGAGGTGGACGTCGGCGCAGCTCGTGCGTTCGGCGAGGGAAGCCGCGATGGTGCGCAGCACCTGCGAGCGTCCCGTGCGGGGGGCGCCGACGACGAAGAGATGACCCACGGTCTGCAGGTCGAGCGCGGCCGGGGCCTGATGCTGCTCGGCCGGGAAGTCCTGCCTGCCGAAGGCCAGCAGGGGCACGTCTCCGTCGACGCACGCGCCGGCGTCCTGGTCTCCCGGGGTTTCTGCGAGGTCGTCGAGGACGAGCCTGTCCGGCAAGGCGTCGAGCCAGGGACGATGCGGGCGCGGAATTCCGAGACGAGCGGAGGCGGAAGCGAGCGCGTCGACGAGCTCGACGAGGTCGGTACGACCGACGGACTCGGTCGACGCTCGTGGCGGCGGTTCGGCCACGACCCGCCCGAGGTCGTCCCAGCCGAGTGGACTCGACCACACCTCGGGCACGACGTCGGCGACCACGCCCGGACGTCGGCCACCGACACGTCCGGCCTGGAACGGTACGAGCGCGCTCGCACCCAGCCGGACGAAGGCGCGGCCCGGTGTGGACTTGGAGATGCCGGCCGCGTCACCCGCGTCGATCACGTCGCTGCTCTCGCCTGCATCGGTCACGCGCAGGGCGATCCTCAGGTTCGTGTTCGCCCGGATGTCGCCCGTGACGACGCCCGTGGGCCGTTGCGTCGCGAGCACGAGGTGGATTCCGAGGGAACGCCCGCGCTGGGCGATGTTGACGAGGCCGGTCACGAAGTCCGGCAGCTCTCGGACCATGCTCGCGAACTCGTCGATGACGATCAGGAGGCGCGGCAACGGAGGCCTCGCGGCGTCGTCGACCGCGCCCTCCACGTAGTCCTCTAGGTCCTTCGCTCCGACGTCGGCGAGGAGGTGTTCGCGACGTCGGAGCTCGGCCCCGAGCGAGTGCAACGCCCGTTCCACGAGGTGCGTGTCGAGGTCGGTCACCATTCCGACGGTGTGGGGCAGTGGCGCGAAGTCCCGGAACGCGGCACCGCCCTTGTAGTCGACGAGGACGAACGTCATCGACTCCGGGGTGTTGGCGGCGGCGAGCGACGCGACCATGCTCTGGAGCAGTTCGGACTTGCCGGACCCGGTCGTGCCGGCCACGAGACCGTGGGGGCCGTCCCGGCGGAGGTCGAACGAGAACGGGCCGTCGAGGCTCTCTCCGATGACGACCTCGGTCGTGGGGCCCGTGCGAGCCCAGCGGTCGAGTACGGACTCCGGGGTGGGCGGTTCGAGCTGCAGCACGTCGAGCAGTCGTGATCGGGCCGGGAGTCCGCCCGTTCCGCCACCGTCGTCGACGTCGACCAGCGGGGCGACCGCCCGAGCGACGGCCTCGAACCAACCGGCGGGCAACAGGTCGGCCTTGACCTCGTGCACGTCGGCGGTGCGATGCACGTCGAGGGAGTACCGCGTGGGGCCGCAGGTGACGACGGCGACGCATTCCTCGGGAAGGGACCGTCGTTCGGTGTCGACGCACACCGCGTACACGCCGACGGAGGGCCCGTCGCGCAGGACGCGGACGAGCCCGGGCAGTGCCCGCAGCCGCCGCGCACCGTCGACGACGAGGACGATGTCGGTCGCGGCCCGGAGCGTCCCCCGCGATTCCCGCACCGCCCGCTGGCGGGCGTCGATCTCGGCCCCCAGCTCGGCGATCCGACGGGCGACGGTCTCCGCGTCGTTCCCGACCCAGACGGCGGCTGGACGACCGTTCTCCGGACGGGCATGGGGGACGAGGGCCAACCAGGACCAGTCGTCGCCCGCAGCGTGTTCGGTCAGGACGACGAAGCGCACGTCACGGGGGCTCTGGGCGACGGCGAGCTGAGCAAGCATCCACGCGACGAGAGGTCTCGCGTGTTCGGATCGGCCGGCCACCCCGACGACCCCGTGGTCGGCCAGATCGACGGTGACGGGGACGTCGACGGCAGGGCGGGCCACGGTCCGACGGTGCTCGAGTTCGGCCGGGTCCTCGATGGTGACGCCCGAGGGCAGATCCGCGGTGCCGATCCTGACGCGCAGGTGGTCCGGATCGTCACGACGACGTTCCCACAACCGCGAACGACGCCGGGCGGCGATGTCGAGCACGGTCGCGGCGTCGGGGCTGAGGTGTCGCAACTCGCGCTGCAACTGGCGCACGGCGCTCTCGGCATCCGCCGCCACCGCCTCCTTCGTGGCCTGGTGGTCGGCGAGGCGCTGCCGGTGCGAGACCTTGCCGTTGCGCTTGTCGTAGAGGTAGTTGCCCATCATGACCACCGGCGACATGAGCCCGAAGGCGAGGAAGGCGACGTTCCCGAACACGGTGACCATGACGACGGCCATCAGCATCGGCGCGAGCGCCGCGACGATGGGCAGGGGCCGTTTCGTCCCTTGTTGAGGTTCGGCAGGGAACCGGAACGTCGTGGTCGGCGGCTCCGGCAGGAGGCGCGGGGGGCGTGCGTGGTCGAGGGTGCCTCCCCCCTCGCTCACGGTGATGGCGGCGGACGGGTGCCCGGCCGGGGCGACGGCGAGGAGGGTGTCGCCGATGGTGATGACGCAGTGTTCGTCGACCGCGGCCGTGCCGAGGACGGGGACCCGGTCGACGAGCACGAGTGGCCCGCGAGCCTCGTCGTCGGATTCGGCGAAGGCGTCCGCCGTGGGGGTCAGCGTGAAGCGCCCGGCACCGTCGAGTTCGATCGTCGCGACGATCGGGGGCACCTGCGCGTCGTCCAGTCTCACGCCCGCGTCCGGACCGCTGCCGAGGTGCACGAGCCCGACGTCGACGACGTGGATCGTCCCGGCACCGCGGCCTCCGATGACGCGGATGGTGGGCAGGTCGTCGGGGAGGCGGAGGTGCATGGCCGGGCCGCCGAGACCGAGGACGGCACCGTCGAGCAAGACTCCCGAGCTCAGACGCGCGGTCGGATCGACCGGGACGCCGTCGACGGTGATGCTGCCGAGCTCGGCGGTCGGGGCGTGCCGCTCGTGACCGAGTGACGACATGAGGTGCCGTGCCACGGCGTCGACGGTGGTGTCCGGATCGACGAGGACCGAGCGGTCGGCCCGGTGGCCGGTCGGGACGTGCAGGACGGTGACGCTCAGCCTCACGCGGCGGGCACCACGCTGATGCCGTCCACGAACACGTCGACTTCGTCGATCATGCCGAGGACGCCCTCCGGCCCACCGACCTGGCAGGTGACGCGGAGGTCGTACGGCTCGGCCCGGAAGGCGTAGACGAGCGTGGCGTGGAGGCCGGCGTCGGCCTCGACGGCCGCGTACCGCACGCCTCGGAGCCCCTGCCCGAGACCGCTCGCCTCGACCTGCTCGACGACGGGAGGCTCGACCGCGGCGACGTCGCTATCGAAGACCATGGCGCGCAGGGCGACATCACGATCGCCCTCGACGAACCCGTACTGGACGCGCAGCAGCGACGGAGGGGTCGCGATGTCGGGCAGGTAGAGATACCGGCGTTCGTCCTCGGGCGACCAGCGCGCGAGGGCCGAGAGCACCTCCGTCAGCCAGGACCGGGAGGCGCGGGTCGACACCTCGGACCGCTCGGCCACGGCGCGCACGGTCGCCTTGATCCACGATCGAGGTGCGCGGTGGCCGTCATGCGGCCAGGAGGCCGGAAGGGCCACCCAGGTCTCGGGGTCGTGCCCGATGAGGATGTCGAAGTCGGTCGTGGCATCGGTACCGGTCTCGGTCATGGTGCAGGTCGCTTTCTGTGGCGGTCGAGGGGGTTCAGGCGAGGGGCCGGTCGGTGACGAGGCGTCCCTCGGCGTCACGCCAGCGGAAGGTGCTGAGCATGGCGTCGAAGACCTCGGTGAGGGCGTCGACGATGCGGGTGCGTGCGTCGGCGTCCGGGTCTGCTTCTGTTTCTGTCGCGGACTCGCCCGAGGCGGTGACACCCGCCTGCGCGGACCCGATGGTGAGGACGAGGGTGACCAGTCGGTCGTCGTGGCCGGCGACGCGTGCCAGGACGGTCCGACGGCGGAGCGGTGTCAGGCCGGCGGTGTCGTCGGGTGCGGCATGGGCGCCCGGTGGCGGGGCTTCCGCTGCGGGGTCGTCCCAGACGACGGCGGGGTCGCCGGCGAGGACGAAGGGAGCCGCCCCGTGGGTGGCGACCCGTCGCAGCAGCAGCCGGTCGAGGTCGGCATGCTCGGACCGGGTGACGGGCACGGTCGCGACGACGATCGAGCACACGACGTCGGTTCCGGGCAGTGGGCCCGCACTGAGGTACGAGTCGAGCACGCGGCCGTTGACGTCTGCCACCAGAGCTCGTCCGAGCGCCGACCCGAACCGCAGCCGCCAGTCGTCGGGAGCCGTTCCGGTTCCGGGGGCGGTCTGGTCTCCCAACTGTGCGGCGACGAACGCCGCTGCGTCCGGCGCATCCATCCCACCCGGAACCCGGACGAACCCCGGAGGCACGACGATCGAATACGACGCCGCCACCGTCCCGGCCGTCCGCCCCACATACCCCGCGCCGCTCACGGGATGTCCTTTGGGTTCCTGCTGGCAGAACACGAATGCCGATCCTCGACGAGAGGCGCCTCTGCACGAGCCAGCGTTTTCTCGCGCCCGTGTTTTCTCTTTCGCTGCAGAAAGACAAATCCCAAACAGGTGAAGGTGATGAACTCCGCGAGGAATAGATCGACCGCGAAAGCCGAATCGCGCGGCCAGTCTGCGGACCTTCTGAAGAGATCTCCGAAGACCCAGGCGTATCCCGCGCTCAGGCCGCACCAGAACGCCAGGACCCAGGGATGCATGGTGTAGGGGACATCGAAGCCGCCTCGTCGTAGGAGATGGACAGCAACCAGAGCCAGCCCTATCGCCGAAACCCAGAAGGGAAAACTAGGCCAGGGAGCGGGGGGCCAATTCTGTCCCGCTTCGAAAAGGGATGTGCCTGCAGGATTCACCCGGAGGTTGCCGCCCTGCGGAATGGCGATGAGACCTAGGGTGAGGCGCATCGCCTGCGAATAGACAGCCGGCGTAATAGCCAGGGCCCCGGCGATGACGGGCAGGAGCTCCTCTAGTCGCTGACGTGGCAGCACCACTGCGACTCGTCGGCCCGCCATCAGAATTGAGTGCCCGGCGACATACGCCATGTGCTCTGCGAGCCCGTGGCTTCCTGCATCTGCTTCATGCCCAGCTGCGTCGCGTCGCTCAACCCGCGCAAGTGGTCGAAGGTTTGGATTCCCCGCGCCGCGTTGAGGCGGAACATCACACGTGCGACTTCGGAAGCATCGTCAGCCAGAGCACCTGGCCGACTCGTCCTCAAGAAATGAAGCATGCGGCCGACGTCGGCGTCGCCTAACCCCTTGACGAGCGACCAGTCACCCAACCCGGGGCGCGCGCGCTGCCAACTCCTGCTCACGGACCCGAAGGCGAGCCCCTTCGAGTAGCCCTGCGAAACTAGGTGGTTCGCTCTAGTCCGAGCAAGCCCTGCCATCATGCCGCGAGCTGAACCTACGGCGAGGCCTCCGAGCCCCATGGTCACGACTGAGAGGCCAGCAAGGGCAACGTCGGTCCAGGTACCTGTTCCTGCGGTCGCTCGAGCTGCCGTGATGGCAAACGAGGCGAGGACAACGATGGCGGCCAATAGGTTGATTCCTGGGATGAGGAGCGCGATGGCTGCCAGCCCCACCCCGACGACAGTCAAGACGTCCAGCAGCGTGCTGATCCACGAGTCGTTCTCTTCCATCCATTTCTGGAAGGCGGCGAAGCCCGCGTCCCACGCGCCTCTGAGGTCGTCCCAGAGGGTGTCGGCGAGGCCGTCGTCGGTGGCGTCGTCGATCCTCGCGATGGCAGCAGTCGCGGCGGTCTCGACGGACGTGTGCGCGTCGGTGAGGCGGCGCGCGTAGAGGGAGACCCGGCCCCGCGCCTCCTCGGCTTTCGTGCGTTGCGCCGCGGCCTGGTCGAGGTGCTCCTGCTTCGTCACCTCGTCGGTGGCCACGAGCGCGAGGTGCTCGTACCGCTCGACCAGCTTCTCGGCGGCAGCGAGGTCGTCCACGGCGTCGCGGTGGTTCGCCAGAGCAGGAGCAGCCGCGTCTTGGGCCAGCGACAACTCGGACGCGTACGCCTTGAGAGCGGACCCCGTCTCGCCGTACCGCCCTTCGGCCTTGCCGAGACTCGCGGACACTTCTTCGGCCTTGACCAAGAACGCATCCAAGGCGTCACTGGAAGACGACCCCGTCTCGAGCGATCTCAGTCGTGCCGCCGCCCCACGGATCGAGGCCGCCACCGACTCGTAATGGCTCGCCATGGAGTTCAGCAGCACCGGGTCACCCGACACCCCCACCAGTGAGTCCGCCGCCACCCCCGCGAGCGTGCCGGCCGTCACTCGTCGCCCCCGATCAAGACGCCCTCGAGTTCTCCGTCGACCTCGGTGAAGGTCTTGTCGATCGTCGACAACGCCTCGCCCAGCTCGGTGATCTGCTCGGCGAGCTTCGCCCGCCGGTCGTTCCAGTTCGTCGCGAACGACGTCACCTTCGCCGCCAGCCGGACGTGCCCGCAGGCCTCGGCCGTGGCCGACGCCGAGGAGTCGCCCGACTCGAACTCGGTCTTCACGGTCGCCAGGTCGGCGAGCAACGCCTCGAGACCCGCACCGTCGATGTTCAGGCTCGTTCGAGCCATGAGGTCCTCCCCTCGTGCCGGGAGGCCGGAGCGAGTCGCATCTCACCGTGACTCGCCCCGGCCACCCTGTCGTACGGTCGGTCAGCCCAGGCTGCTGGCGAGCTGCTGGTCGGCACCCTCGAGGGTGCTGGCCGCGTTCTCGAGGAACGTCGCCATGCTCTCGACTGCCGAGATCGTCTTCGATGCCCCGGTCGTGAACTCGGTGTACGTCGCGTCGAACGCCTTCGACGACTTGTCGGTCACGTAGCCCGAGCCGACGAGGTTGTCGATCTGTGACTTCATCTGACCGAGCTGGTCTTCGATCGCGCGCTGCCCGTTCCGCAGCTGGGTGGCCTGCGTACGCAGGTCGTCGTAGGTGACGGTGACATTGGCCATGAGGTGATCCCTCTCTTCGGTGGTGCCGACCGGTCGGTCGGACCTGACCAATATGTCATGCCTGATAGTTTGCGTAACGGTTCTCCACAGATCGGAGTCGACATGCGTCGCAAGAAGGACAAGCCCAGGAGGCGCGAGCACCACCCGACGCCGCCCCCGGTGATCACCGCCGAGACGATTCGTGAGCAACGCGCCGCAGGGCTGCTCTCGCGCATCACCACGCTGCCCCTCCGGCCGCCCGCGCCGATCGTGACGTCCCCTCCCCCACCGACCCGCGCCTCCTCGGGGTTCGTCGTCGAGGACCACCGACGCGAGCCGGCGCAGTTCGCCCCCGTCGGCCCGGATAGCACGGCACCATGCGCCGCCGCACCCTTCGCGCCCCTCGCGCCCCTCGCTGCCCCGATCCCTCACCCGCCGGGGACGCCCGCAGCCGCACCGACGCAGCCAGCCCCCGATCGGCCGCTCGGCGACGACGCGGTGCCGCCTTCCCTGGATCTCGAGGCGACGACACTGCGCCCTCGGCACTACGGCCTTCGCCTCCCGGACGAGAGCGTCGTCCCCGTCACGCGGCGCGCGATCGTGGTCGGGCGTCGAACCGACCGCCCCCTGCCCCCACCGACCGACGCCGATGTCGTGGCGCTCGACGACGTCGGCCGCTCGCTGTCTCGCCACCACGTCTCGATCGTGATCGGCACCGACGCAGCCGTCTGGGTCACCGATCTCGGTTCGGGCAACGGCACGACCCTCGTGTCGGCCGCCGGCGAGGTCACCGAACTCGAGGCGCACACGCCGACCCGCGCGCGGGCCGGATCACGGCTGAAGATCGGAGACCACGAGGTGACGGTCGTCCGGCATCGACCGGACCAGGAGACGACTGAGGCGCCGACACCTCGGACCACACCGACCCAGGGCTCGGGAACGACTGCGACGGGGCGCTAGATCTTCTCGATCGGCGCGACCTTGATCAGCAGCTTCTTGCGGCCGGCGCCGTCGAAGAGCACCTCGGCGATGCGGCGGGCACCGATGCCGGTGACGGCCATGACGCGACCCTCACCGAAGTCGACGTGCGAGATGCGGTCGCCGGCCTCGAGCTGCATGTCGCCGTTGTCGCGCACGGTGCCCGTGACCCGGTTGGCCCACTCGGTCTTCGGCTTCGTCTTCGCCGCCGCCGTCGCCCGGTCGTAGCTGCCCGAGCCGTAGCCGCCCGACGCCCGCGGCGTCGCACCACGGTTGCCGTCGCCACCCTCGCGACGGGCGTTGAGCGCCCGCGGCTGCGTGCCCCCGCGGCTCGTGGCCATGCCGGGCGACTGCTTCCAGTCGATGAGCTCGACGGGGATCTCTTGCAGGTACCGCGACGGCATCGCCACGTTCACCTCACCGAACTGCGCCCGCGTCATCGCGAGCGACAGGAACAGCCGCTGTCGCGCACGCGTGATGCCGACGTAGAACAGTCGTCGCTCTTCGGAGGGACCGCCCGGCTCGTTCGCCGACATGCGGTGCGGCAGCAGGTCTTCTTCGACGCCGGTGAGGAACACCGCCTCGTACTCGAGCCCCTTCGCGGTGTGCAGCGTCATCAGCGACACCGTGCCGCTCGTGTCGTCGAGATCGTCGGCAGCAGCGACCAACGTGACCTCGGTGAGGAAGTCGAGCAGCGTGCCGTCGGGGTTGTTCTTCTGGAACTCTTTGGTCACGGCGACGAGCTCGTCGATGTTCTCGGCGCGAGCCTCGTCTTGTGGGTCACGCGATGCCCGCAGCACCTCGACCAGGCCGCTGCCCGCGATCAAGGTCGACAGGATCTCGTGCACCGGTGCGGTCGCGGCCGTGGCCTGCACGTCGTCGAGCAACTTCGCCAGGCCGGTGATCGCGCCGGTGACCTTCGGTCCGAGACCGAGCTGGTCGGCGTTGCGCATCGCGTCACGCAGCGGCGCCTCGTTGGTGTCGGCCCAGCGCTGCATCGCGGTCTCGGTCGCCGGACCGATGCCCCGCTTGGGCACGTTCATGATGCGCCGCAGGGCGAGCGGGTCGGCCGGGTTGGCGACGGTGATCAGGTACGCCATCGCATCCTTGATCTCGGCACGCTCGTAGAACTTCGTGCCGCCGAGCACGCGGTACGGGATCGCCGAGCGGATGAAGATCTCTTCGAGCGCACGCGTCTGCGAGTTGGTCCGGTAGAAGACGGCCATGTCTTTGTAGTCGGTGCCGGACTCGTGCAGCGCCGCGATCTCGTCGGCGACGAACTGGGCCTCGTCGTGACCGGTGTAGCCGGTGAACCCGACGATCTTGCTGCCGGCGCCGACCGTGGTGAAGAGGTTCTTGGCCTGACGGTCGAAGTTGTTCGAGATGACCGCGTTGGCGGCGTCGAGGATGTTCTGCGTCGAGCGGTAGTTCTGCTCGAGCAGGATGACCTTCGAATTCGGGAAGTCGCGCTCGAACTCGACGATGTTGCGGATGTCGGCGCCGCGGAACGCGTAGATCGACTGGTCGGAGTCACCCACCACGGTGAGCGACGCCCCGGGGATGCCGCCGCTGCCGTCACGCATCGACTGGACGAACTGGCCGCCGCGCTCGAGCTCGTCGACGAGGTCGGCCTGCACCGGGCGGGTCAGCTCGCGGATGAGCGAGTACTGCGCGTGGTTGGTGTCTTGGTACTCGTCGACCAGGATATGCCGGAACCGCCGCTGGTACTGCGCCGCCACGTGCGGGAAGGCCCGGAACAGGTAGACGGTCTGCGCGATGAGATCGTCGAAGTCGAAGGCGTTCGCCCGCTGCAGCTCGCGGGTGTACTTCCGGAAGATCTCGAGGAACATGACCTCTTGCGGGTCGTTCATGTTGATCTGGCGCGAGTACGACTCGACGTCGCTGAGCTCGTTCTTGAGCTTGGAGATCTTGCCCGACGCCATGCTGACGGTGAGCCCGAGCTGGTCGGCGTCGAGCTCTTTCAGGATGCGCTTAAGCAGCGCCCGGGAGTCGGCGGAGTCGTAGATCGTGAAGCTCTTCGTGAAGCCGAACTGCTCGGCCTCGCGTCGCAGAATGCGCACGCACGCCGAGTGGAACGTGCTGATCCACATGCCCTCGCCGGCCTGGCCGACGAGGTGCGCCACACGTTCGCGCATCTCGGCCGCGGCCTTGTTGGTGAAGGTGATCGCGAGGATCTGGCTGGGCCACGCCTCATGGGTCGCCAGCAGCCCGGCGATGCGGCGGGTGAGCACGCTGGTCTTGCCCGAGCCGGCACCGGCCACGATCAGCAGCGACTGCCCGCGGTACTCGACCGCCTCTTTCTGCTGGGGGTTCAGACCGGCGGTCAGGGGGTCGCCGGAACCGCCGGCAGCGTCAGAGGGCTCGAGCACGATCGTCATGGCCCTTCGAGTCTAAGCGCGACCACCGACACTTCGACGGCCCTCGAGGACACCTAGCTAGCCACGCCAAAGACGGAAGCCGACGGTCCGGAACGACACTGCCGACCTGGCGCCATCCCTGGGCGACTCGCTGAAGAAATCAAGCGCGCTCTCGTCGATTACCCTCGAAGACTCTCGTCTTATGTGAGGATTTCACACTATGCGCATCTCCAACGTACGTGTCTCTAACTTCCGAGCCCTACGAGACGTCTCGGTCGCTTTCGAGGACGTGACTACCTTCATTGGGCCCAACGGGGCCGGCAAGTCGACGGTTCTTCGAGCACTTGACTGGTTCTTTAACGGCTCAAAGGCGGGAGATCTAAGCGATAGGGACCGCTCAGTCGGGGCGGGAGACGCTGAAATTCGAGTCGAGGTTTCCTTCTCCCACCTCTCCGACAGTGACCGGGTAGAACTTGGTAAATACGTCGTTCCAGATGTTGACTCCTTCACGGCTTGGAAGATAAGGACAGCCTCTGGAGACGAATACCTGAGCGCGAATGCCAAGGGTTTTGAAGCATTCACACCCATAAAGGAAGCAGCCTCAGCAACCGCTAAAAAGGACCTCTACCGCAGTCTTCGTGAGGCCTCCCCGGATCTAGACCTACCCACAGCTTCGACGGCAACCGCCATCGATGCCGCCATGACGGAATGGGAGGCTGGCCATCTAGACCAGCTCGTGAGCCTCCCGGAGAGCCTGCAGACGAACTTCTTCGGGTTCAATAGCGGCGGCAAGATGAGCGGGTTGTTTGACTTTGTCCTGGTAACGGCAGATTTTCGCGCTTCGGAAGAAGCCCTCGATTCCAAGTCCAGTGTCATCGGCAAGATCTTGGAACGAACAGTTGATCGATCAGCCGCCGACGATGAGATCGAAGCCATCGTTGAACAAAGCCGCCTTGCTCAGCAGAAGGTTCACTCCACCAAGTTCGCTAGCGAGCTTGAGCTGATTAATCAGCAGCTAAACGAAGTCGTCTCTTCGTATTCCCCCGGCCGTTTCATCTCAGTCACACCAGCCGACATCGAATTAAAAGCCCCCAGGACATCCTTCTCCGTCACTATCGCTGACGGCCCCATTAAGACTTCGGTGGAAGGGCAAGGACATGGCTTCCAGCGCACCCTCCTCATTTCGGCGCTTCAATTACTCGCGCAATCTGGAGCCGCAGGCGCTGGGGGGGTCATCTGTCTGGCGATAGAGGAGCCGGAACTTTTTCAGCATCCGATTCAAGCCCAAGCGTTCGCCCGGGTCCTTCGATCGCTGGCCGAATCACCCAAGCAGAAAATTCAAGTGGCGTACGCGACACACAGCCCTTACTTTCTGGAGGTCAGCAGCTTCCAGCAAGTCCGACGCTTGACTCGGAATTCAGCCGAGTTGCCAAATGTGGATGTTGCGAGCTCATCGCTGTCACAAATCACATCCAAGCTAGCCGACCTTGTTGATCCTGACGTGATCCGGAGGCAACTCGACGGCACCATATCTCGTCAGCTTCCGGTAGCACTGTTCGCGAATCGGGTCCTCCTAGTCGAAGGAACGACCGAGGAAGCCGTCTTCCTCGGTCTCGCCGATAAACATTCCCAGGCGCATCTTGAGAGCTTAGGCGTATCGGTCGTTGCTGCAGGCGGAAAGGGAAATCTTCTTCTTGTGCACGCGATTCTGAGTTCGCTAAGCATCCCAACTTATTGCGTCTTTGACTCCGACTCGGGGTGCGAAGCTCGCGCTCGTTCAGTGGGGAAAACTGAAGCCAAGGTGGCGAGCGACGTGAACTCCCAAACCACGCTTAACAGAAGTCTGCTCAAATATTTCGGGCTGCCGGCAGCTGACTTCCCACCCGAAACCGAAGCGCACGGTGTGACGATTTTTCATGATCACCTGGAGGAACTGCTCGACCGGGAATGGCCAGAATGGAAGGCCTCATGTGAAGCGTTTGCCCAAGCCTCAGGGGCAACTCTTGATAAGAACGGGGCCGCTTACAGGTCTGCAACACTGACTGCAGCGGGCGAGCCAAGTGCCCTGCTAATGAGGACACTCGAGGCGGCCAAAATTTACGACGGCCCTGCACACTGAGGTTATCGCTCGCTCCAAGATCTGTGGCCGACGTACATTGCAATGCCTCCTGTGGAATGAGCAGCCTTAAGTAGCCGGGCAGGTAACACCGGGATGGCAAGGGCTAGGCGAAAGTCTCTAGCGCTGCCCGCTTGACCTGGCGCAGCCGATCTACATCGAGCGGGGTCAGCGGGACGCGAAGGCGACCCGCGCCTCCTCGGCCAGCTCGGGCTGGTCGGCGAAGACCCCGTCGACGCCGAGCGCCATGAGCGAGGTGAACTCGGCCCGCCAGTCGCCGAAGGCCGCCTTGCCGCCGGGGCCGCGGTGGGCCTTGGCCAGGAACGCGTTCTCGGCGCGGAGCGTCCAGGTGAAGACGTCGAGGCCGGCCGCGTGCGCCCGGTCGACGACCCGGCCGTCGGTGGCGCCCCGGGCGTCGACGAGCGTGTGCTTGTCGAGGCTGACGCCGTGCAGCCCCGCGTCGACGAACGACTCGAGCGACTCGGCGTGCAGTTGGTCGCGGTACCCCACGGAGGCGCGCCCCGATGCCACGAGGTCGGCCGCCGTCCCGGCCTTCTCGAGCAGGTAGACGAGCCGGGCCCCGAGTCGCTGGTCGGCGAGCCGACCGAGCACGGTCTGCTCGAACGACTCGATCGTCAGCCGCGGGTCGTCGACCCAGCGCCGCTGCCGCAGCTCGTCGGCGAGCAGCTCGCCGAGCGGCAGGCCGATGGAGTCGAAGTAGGTGGCGTGCTTGACCTCGGCCACGAGCCCGACCGGACGATCGGCCGCGTCGAGCAGGTCGATCAGGTCGCCCAGCCGCTGGATGCGCCCCTCGCCGTCGTGCGCGGCACTTTCGGGCCGCAGCTCGGGCAGCCGTTCGCGGATGCGCAGCGTGCTGAGCTCGCCCCAGGTGAAGTCCTCGGTGAACCAGCCCGTGACTTTCGTGCCGTCGATGGTCTTGGTGGTGCGGCGATGCCGGAACTCGTCGTGGTCCGCGACGTCGGTCGTGCCCGAGATCTCGTTCTCGTGCCGCAGGACGAGCACGCCGTCGCTCGACGCGACCAGGTCGGGCTCGATGGCGTCGGCCCCGAGCTCGATCGCGAGGCGGTAGGCGTCCTCGCCGTGCTCGGGTCGATGGCCGCTGGCGCCGCGGTGGGCGATGACGAGAGGCGAGGTGGACACCCGGCCACGCTAACGGGCGTCCCCGTGCGCGGCCCGAGCCGCCCGACCGCCTGGGGAGAGCCGAGGAGGCGCGGCCCCCGGGGACGAGGCGTCTCACCCACCGCAGACGCAAAAGATGCACGGCGCGCACGTTCGCCCTGCGAGAATGCGGCTCTCATCAGGCAGATCTTCAGCCATTCGTTGCACGACAGGCGTTAGCCTCATCTGTACGGAAACGCTCTCGTGAACCTACGTGGGCGGTCCACACATCCCTAGCGATCAGAAGAGGAACCCCTTGGCATTCTCGAATCCCGGCTTCAGTCAGTCGCCGGCCTTCTCGAAGAACGGCGGGCCCGTCATCCGTCAGCAGCAGGGCGCAGCCCAGCCGGTCGAGTACAACGGCATGACCGCCGAACAGCTGCAGCAGCTCTACTCGCAGCCCGCCGCTGGTCCCACGCAGACCGACCGCATGACGTACGAAGACACGATCTCGAAGACGCTGCTCGCGTTCGGCGTCGTCCTCGTCTTCGCCGCCGTGGGTTGGTTCGTCCCGGCTCTCGCCTTCGTCGGGGCCATCGCCGGCTTCGTGCTGGCGCTCGTCAACATCTTCAAGAAGAAGCCGTCCCCCGGCCTCGTGCTCGCCTACTCGGCCGCGCAGGGTCTGTTCGTCGGTGGCATCTCGTCGATCTTCGAGAGCCAGTGGGACGGCATCGTCACCCAGGCCCTGATCGGCACCGTGGCCGTCTTCGTCACGACCCTGCTGCTCTTCAAGAGCGGCAAGATCCGCGCGTCGGCCAAGGCCACCAAGGTCTTCATGATCGCGATGATCGGCTACGGCGTCTTCTCGCTGCTGAACCTCGGCCTGATGGTCTTCGGCGCCAACACCAACCCCTGGGGCCTTCGAGGCATGGAGATCGCGGGCATCCCCCTCGGCTTCATCCTGGGCATCCTCGTCGTGATCATGGCGGCTTACTCGCTCGTCCTCGACTTCGACCAGGTCAAGACCGGTGTCGAGCGCGGTGCGCCCCGCATCTACGCCTGGTCGGCGGCCTTCGGCATCGTCATGACCGTCATCTGGCTCTATGTCGAGATCCTGCGCATGCTCGCCATCCTGCGAGGCAGCGACTAGTCACCAGGGCGACACCAGCATCACCCCGAAGCGGGGCTCGTTCCGAGAGGGACGGGCCCCGCTTCTGTGTGTGGAGACCGACGGCCGAGTGGGCAAGCGGTGCTGTTCATGCGCGGATGAGGAGCGTGTTCTGCCCACTCGCTGAACCATCACTGATCAGGGAACGACGAGACCCCCTCGGAGACGACGAAACCCCTGGGACACAGCAAAACCCCCTCGGGCAGATGTCTGCCGGAGGGGGCTTCGCGTCACTGCGCTTCGCGGGAGGTCTCCCTCACTCCACGTTCGCGGCTACTGGTGGGCACTGACGGCGCAGAGCGCCGCCAGAATGAGGCTGCGCCTCATTCCCATTCGATCGTTCCCGGGGGCTTCGAGGTGACGTCGAGCACGACGCGGTTGACGCCGTCGACCTCGTTCGTGATGCGGTTCGAGATGCGGGCCAGCACGTCGTAGGGCAGACGCGTCCAGTCGGCCGTCATGGCGTCTTCCGACGACACCGGGCGCAACACGATGGGGTGACCGTACGTGCGACCGTCGCCCTGCACGCCCACCGAACGGACGTCGGCGAGCAGCACCACGGGGCACTGCCAGATCTCGTCGTCCAGGCCGGCCGCGGTCAGCTCGGCCCGCGCGATGGCATCCGCCGCACGCAGCAGCTCGAGACGCTCGTGCGTGACCTCGCCCACGATGCGGATGCCGAGCCCCGGGCCGGGGAACGGCTGGCGCCCCACGATGACCTCGGGCAGGCCGAGCTCGCGGCCGATCGCCCGCACCTCGTCCTTGAAGAGGGTGCGCAGCGGCTCGACGAGCTCGAACTGCAGGTCTTCGGGCAGCCCGCCCACGTTGTGGTGGCTCTTGATGTTCGCCGTGCCCGTGCCGCCGCCGCTCTCGACGACGTCGGGGTAGAGCGTGCCCTGCACGAGGAACTTCACGGCCGAGTCGCCCTCGGCCGCGGCCTCGAGCACGAGCGCCTCGGCGGCCGCCTCGAAGCTGCGGATGAACTCGCGGCCGATGATCTTGCGCTTCTGCTCGGGGTCGGTCACCCCGGCGAGGGCGTCGAGGAACTGCTGCTCGGCGTCGATCGTGACGAGTCGCACGCCGGTCGAGGCGACGTAGTCCTCTTCGACCTGGCGACGCTCGTCGGCCCGCAGCAGACCGTGGTCCACGAAGACACAGATCAGCTGGTCGCCGACGGCCTCGTGCACGATCGCGGCGGCGACGGCCGAGTCGACGCCACCCGACAGGCCGCAGATGACGCGCGCGTCACCGACCTGCTCGCGGATGCGGGCGACCTGCTCGGCGATGACGTTGCCGCTGTTCCAGTCGGCGGGGATGCCGGCGGCACGGTGCAGGAAGTTCTCGAGCACGGCCTGGCCGTACGACGAGTGCTTGACCTCGGGGTGCCACTGCACGCCGTAGAGCTTGCGGGCGTCGCTCGAGAACGCGGCGACGGGGGTCGACGCGCTCGAAGCCAGGACGTCGAAGCCCTCGGGGGCCTTCGACACCGAGTCGCCGTGGCTCATCCACGTCGTCTGCGAGGTCGGCTGGCCCGACAGCAGCGTGCTGTCGCCCTCGGCGAGCGTGACGTCGGTGGCGCCGTACTCGCGCTGGCCCGTCTGCGAGACCTCGCCGCCGAGCGCCTTGGCCATCGCCTGGAAGCCGTAGCAGATGCCCAGCACGGGGATGTCGAGGTCGAAGATGCCCGCGTCGATGCTCGGCGCGCCCTCTTCGTAGACGCTCGACGGCCCCCCGCTGAGCACGATGCCCACGGGGTTCTTCTCGGCGATCTCGGCCGCGGTGATCGTGTGCGGAACGATCTCGCTGTAGACGTTGGCCTCGCGCACGCGGCGGGCGATCAGCTGCGCGTACTGGGCGCCGAAGTCGACCACGAGCACGGGGCTCTGGGCGGTCTCGGGCGCACGCTCGGCCGGTGCGGGTGCCGTGGCGGCGGTCGTCGCCGACGCCTCGGCGGTCTCGGGTGCGTCGGTCACGCGGGGGCTCCCTCGGTCGTGGGGGTGGTCTCGGCGGTCAGGGCTTCGTACTGCCGTGTCGCGAGCTTGGTCATGTGGCTCTCGACGAAGAACGAGAGCAGGGGCACGACACCGCCGAGAGCGATGAGGAAGAACCGCGAGAACGGCCACCTCATGAGGCTCCAGAGGCGGAAGTCGGCGAAGAGGTAGACGACGTAGAGCCAGCCGTGGGCGATGAGGATCGCGGTCGACAGGTTGAACCCCGTGGTCGAGTCCACCGGCACGAGGAACCCGCCCTGACCGCCGAGCTGCATCTCGAGCTGCAGCGGCGTGTACTTGAACACCATCTCGAAGATGAGCAGCAGCAACATGACGCCGGTCACGTATGCCGAGATCTTGTAGAACCTGACGGCACCCGGGATCTTCGGGATGTCGCGTTGCCGGGGCTTCAAAGGCATGGGCACGATTCTAGCCGCGCCCGTCGACGCGCCAAGACGGCACCTGTCGACGTCGAACGAGGCCGACCCACCGCCCTGCCGGGGCCGAGACGCGAGGGGTCAGGAGGCGCGGGTCGGCTGGGTCGCGCCGCCTGCGTCCGCCTCGGCCCGCGCCTCCTCGGCTTCTTCGTGCTCTCGCTCGAACGCGTCACGGACGAGCCGGAACCAGAGGAACACGGCGAAGCCGGCGAAGACGACCCACTCGATCGCGTAGAAGACGTTGAGCCAGTTGAACTGCACGTCGGAGGCCGGCGGAGCGGAGTCGATCTCGCTCAGCGAGGCGGGTGCGACGTCGGAGACGACGTAGCCGCCGTAGACCTGGCCGTCGAAGCCGGGCCACTCGTTGATCAGGGCGGCCACCGAGACGACGGTCTGCGCGCCGCTCTCGAAGTCGCTCTCGGTCGGCGACTCGGACGGGAAGTAGCGGCCCTCGACCGTGACGGTCGAGGTCGCGGCCACGGACGGCTCGGCGGCCTCGGCACCCTCGCGGGTCGCGGACCAGCCGAGCCCCACGGGCAGCGAGGCGCCGTTGGCGTCGTCGACGAAGCGGCCGATCAGCCAGTAGCCGGTCTCGCCGCCGTTGACACGGTCACCGACGACGGCGAAGTCGTCGGGGTCGAACTCGCCGGTGACGGACACGCGCTGGGCGCCGAGCGAGTCGGCGAAGGGCGTCTGCGGGGTGGCGACGGACGACAGCACCTTGCTGGTCTCGGTCTCGGGGTTGACGACCTGCACGCTCTCGACGCTGCGCTCGATCTGCCAGTGACCGAGCCAGGCGAAGATCGCCGCCACGACGAGGGCGAGGCCGAGCAGGGCGATCCACCGGGGGCGTCGGGCCACGTGCCACATGGTCGCGGGCAGCGGCTCGCCGTCGACGCCGAGGAGGGCGGGGCGCTGCTCGGTCTGGGTCACGGAGGCGATCGTACCTCCCGTCGCCCACGAACCCGCTGGGACGGCAGGGCCCGGGTCAGTACTCGGGGTCGCGTCGGCGCGTGGCCCGCTGGTCGCTCTGCTGACCGGCCTGCTCGGCCCAGATCCGGGCCTCGTCGGCGTCCATCGCGTCGAGGTCGTCCAAGTCGTCGTCGTCCGTGCCGTCGACGTCGTCGCCCTCGGCACCGTGACGGCCCGCGGCGCCCCGCCCTGCGGCAGCTCGCGCCGTCACGGCCCGGACCCGCTCGGTCTCGCGCTCGTCGTCGTCTTCCGTGACCTCGGTCTGGTCGAGGTCGTCGCCGGCGAGCGCGGCCTCCATCAGGGCGATCTCGTCACCGCTGCGCGCCTCGCGTTCGAGGCGACGGGCCTCGGCCTCGGCGCGCTCGGCCTTCTTGCGCGACCGCAGCAGCACCGAGCCGATGCGCTCGCTGTTCGAGGCGAGCACGGGGCCGAGCACCGCCATGATCAGCACGTAGAGACCGGCGAACGGCTGCAACCGCTCGTCGAGACCCGCCCCGGCGGACAGCGTCGCCAGGATGAGCGCGAACTCGCCCCGGTTGACCAGGATGACCGTCGTGTTGATGCCCGCCTGCGGCCCCAGCTTGTTCAGCCAGGCGACGAACTGCCCCGCGCCGACGTTCAACAGCACGGTCATGCCGACCGCGATGGCGACCGGGCCGAGCACGCTCGGGAAGAGGGCCGGGTTCAGCCCGAGACCGAAGTTCAGGAAGAAGAACGCTCCGAAGACGTCGCGCATGGGCAGCGCGAACTGTTCGACCCGGTTGCGGAACTTCGTCGCCCCGATGATCAACCCGATGAGGAAGGCGCCGATCGCGTCGGTCACGCCGAGCACCTCGCCGAGGCCGGCGAACAGCACGGCCAGGCCGAAGAAGAGCACGGTGAAGAGTTCGTCGTCGCGGGTACGCATGAGCCTCGACACGACGCGGCCGCCCCATCGGGCCACGCTGAACATCACGACGAGGAACGCGAAGGCGATGCCGAGCTTGAGGATCACCGGCCCGGGGTCGGTCTCGCCGCTGAGCACGACCGACACGATGGCGAGGTAGATGGCGATGAAGATGTCCTCGACGACCGTGACGCCGAGGATCATCGGCGTCTCGCGGTTGGCCAGGCGGTTCAGCTCGATCAGCAGCTTGGTGACGATCGCGCTCGACGACGTCGCCGTCATGCCCGCGATGATCAGCGCCTCGCGGGTGCCCCAGCCGAGCATGAACCCGAAGATCAGGCCGACGCCCATGTTGATGGCGATGTAGCTGCCACCCGAGACGATCAACCGCCCGGCGTTCGAGAAGAACTCGTCTTGATCGAACTCGAGGCCGAGGTTGAACAGCAGCAGGATCAGCCCGAAGATGGCGATCAGCTCGATGTTGTCGGACTCGAAGCTGAGCGGGAACCACCCCGTGTTCGTGCTGGCGAGCAGGCCCACGATCATGTAGATCGGGATCGACGGCAGGCCGATCAGCTTGCCGGCGCGGCCGAGCACGTACGCGATCAGCAGCAGGATGCCGAGGACGATCAGCTCTTCACCCAGGTGCATCGGCCTAGCCCCCGGGCGGCGCGTCGACCGGCGAGCGGTGCTTGAGCTCGCCCGTGCGGTAGAACGAGAACGCCTTGGCGACCTTCTCGGGCGAACCGGCCACGACGAGCGTGTCGCCGGGGAACACCTTGAAGTCGCCCGACGGTGCCGGGTTGGCCGCGTCGCCGCGGACGACCGCGACGACGGTCAGGCCGACGACGCCCTTGGCGCCGAGGTCGCCGAGCGGCTGCCCGGCGATGTGGTCGTCGTAGTCGACCGTGAACCAGTCGATGCTGAGGCCGGGGATCTGGTCGAGGGCCGACAGGGACTCGGTGATGCGCGTGCCGCCGAGCAGTTCGGCGAGCGTGTGGGCTTCGTCTTCGCTGAGACGCAGCGAGACCTTCTTGACGTGGTCGCCGTCGACGTCGTCGCTGAACGTGATGAGGTCGCTGTGACCCGAACGGTGCGTGATCACACCGCACTTGCCGCCGTCGTCGGTGATGAAGGTGTGCAGCACACCCACGCCGGGGAGCTTGACTCGACGCACGTCAACCATGGTTCGTCTCCAGTGGACTCGGGGGCAGTCGTCTCAGCCTAGCGGCGGGTTCGGCCGCGGCAGCCGGGCTGCTCGTGCTGGGGAGAACGTCGCCTGGCAGCATGTTGTTCCCGACTCGCACGACCGAAGCCGACCCTCGGTCGCAGGCTCCCTCGGCGCTGGGGTCGCGGATCGCTTCGCGATCCCCCGAGCTCCACCGCGGGAGGCGCGGTGCCGGTCGAACCGGCACCGCGCCTCCTGCAGGTGGTCGCGCGAGCGACCGCGGGGTCAGCCCTGCCGACCGCCCGGGCTGCCCGCCGAGGTGTCGTCGCCCGGCGTGCCCGCGGGCTCGGTGACCTTCTCGCCCGGCTTGGGTGCGCCTCCTTGGTCGGCACCGGCGACGACCATGTCGTCCTCGTCGAAGCCGAAAGTGATGTCGGGCGCCTCGAGGCGGACGCGGTCGGCCGACTCGTCGTCGGGCTCGAGCTGGCTCGCCCGCTCGGCCGCGACGCGCTTGAGGTAGTTCGCGACCTCGGCCTCGGCCTCGTCGTCGCTCCAGCCGAGCACGCCGGCCATGAGCTTGGCGGCGACGGGGGCGGCGGACTCACCGCGGTCCCACGCCTCGATCGAGATGCGGGTACGGCGCGCCAGGACGTCCTCGAGGTGAAGGGCGCTCTCGTGGCTCGCGGCGTAGACGACCTCGGCCCGGATGTAGTCGTCCGCGCCGGGCAGGGGCTCGGCGAGCGAGGGGTCGTCGCGGATGAGGTCGAGGATCTCGTCCGTCGTGGTCCCGTACCGGTTGAGCAGGTGCTCGATGCGCACCTTGTGCACGCCGAAGGCCTTGGCGATCTTGCCGCGTTTGTTCCACGCCGCGTGGTACCCCTCGGCGCCGATCAGCGGGATCTCCATCGTCGTGCTCGACGGGATGCGACCGTCGAGGGCCGCGACGGCCTCGTCGATGGCGTCCTCGGCCATGACCCGGTAGGTGGTCCACTTGCCACCGGCCACGACGACGAGCCCGGGCACGGTGTGGGCGACGATGTGCTCACGCGACAGCTTCGACGTCTGGTCGGACTCGCCTGCCAGCAGCGGGCGCAGACCGGCGTAGACGCCCTCGACGTCGGCCCGGGTGAGCGGCACGGCCATGACCTTGTTGACGTGCTCTAGGATGTAGTCGATGTCGGCCGCCGTCGCCGCGGGGTGGGCCTTGTCGAGGTCCCAGTCGGTGTCGGTCGTGCCCACGAGCCAGTGACGGCCCCACGGGATGACGAACAGGACGCTCTTCTCGGTGCGGAAGATCATGCCCATGTCGGAGTGGATGCGGTCGCGCGGCACCACGAGGTGCACGCCCTTCGACGCCCGCACCTTGAACTGGCCCCGCTCGCCGACCATCGCCTGCGTGTCGTCCGTCCACACGCCGGTCGCGTTGACGACCTGCTTGGCGCGGATCTCGAAGTGCTCACCGGTCTGGTAGTCGTGGGCCTTCACGCCGACGACCCGCTCGCCGACCTTGACGAAGCCCTCGACGCGGATGCGGCTCGCGGCGTGGGCACCGTAGCTCGACGCGGTGCGCACCAGCGACGAGACGTAGCGGGCGTCGTCGACCTGGGCGTCGTAGTAGGTGAGGCCACCGACGACCGCGTCCTTGGACAGGCTCGGGATGGCGCGCAGCACCTGCGTCTTGCTGAGGTGGCGGTGGTGGGGAACGCCGGGCGGGCGGCCTCCGGTCCAGCTGAAGATGTCGTAGAGCGCCATGCCGGCGCCGATGTAGAACCGCTCGTAGACCGGCTTGCTCAACGGGTACAGGAACCGCACGGGCTTGACCAGGTGCGGCGCGAGACGCTGCAGCAGCAGGCCGCGCTCGATCAGGGCCTCGCGGACGAGCCGGAAGTTCAGCTGCTCGAGGTAGCGGATGCCCCCGTGCACGAGCTTCGACGAGCGGCTCGACGTGCCCGAACCCCAGTCGCGGGCCTCGACGATGCCGACACTCAACCCCCGGGTCACCGCGTCGAGCGCGGAACCCGCACCGACGATGCCACCCCCGATCACGAGGATGTCGAGTTCTTTCGTCTTCAGTGCTTCGACGGCTGCGGCCCGTTCGTCGGGGCCGAGCTTCGTGGAGAGCGAAACGGACGCGGACTTGGCCATGCGAGCCTCCATCGTTGGATTCGGTCGGCCCGGCCTCTCGACCGGACCACCCCATCAAACGCTAGTGAGGCTGGTAGGGGGCCACAACCACTTCGACGCGCTGGAACTCTTTCAGGTCGCTGTAACCCGTGGTCGCCATCGAGCGTCGCAGCGCACCCATGATGTTCGACGTGCCGTCGACCGTCGTGGCCGGGCCGTAGAGGATCTTCTCGAGCGAGCCGATCGTGCCGACCTGCATGCGGCGACCGCGGGGCAGCTCGGGGTGGTGCGCCTCGGCGCCCCAGTGGTAGCCGCCACCGGGCACGTCGTCGGCCCGGGCCAGCGCGGCACCGAGCATGACGGCGTCCGCACCGCAGGCGATGGCCTTGACCAGGTCGCCCGAGGTGCCGAGGCCCCCGTCGGCGATGACGTGCACGTAACGCCCGCCCGACTCGTCGAGGTAGTCGCGGCGTGCGCCCGCCACGTCGGCCACGGCGCTCGCCATCGGTGCGTGGATGCCCAAGGAGGCGCGGGTCGTGCTGGCGGCGCCGCCCCCGAACCCGACGAGGACGCCCGCGGCACCGGTGCGCATCAGGTGCAGCGCGGCCGTGTAGGTCGAGGCCCCGCCGACGATGACAGGGACGTCGAGCTCGTAGATGAACTTCTTGAGGTTGAGCGGCTCGCTGCTCTTCGAGACGTG
Source organism: Frigoribacterium sp. AP1 (assembly GCF_056680555.1). NCBI lineage: Bacteria > Bacillati > Actinomycetota > Actinomycetes > Micrococcales > Microbacteriaceae > Frigoribacterium > Frigoribacterium sp. AP1. The sequence continues at coordinate 1,822,654 of NZ_CM155288.1, read as the reverse complement.
CTCGGCGCTGACCGTCGTGCCCCGGATGACGAAGAGGTCGACACCGGCGTCGACGACCGTCTGGTAGAGGTCTTGGGTGCGTTGCGGGCTGAGGGCACCGGCGACGGTGACCCCGGCTGCCCGGATCTCGGCGAGGCGGTCGCGGACGAGCTCGGGCTTGATCGGTTCGCTGTAGATCTCTTGCATGCGGGCGACCGAGTCGTCGTCGGAGAGCTCGCGGATCTCGGCGAGGACCTGTTCGGGGTCGTCGTACCGCGTCCAGACGCCCTCGAGGTCGAGGACGCCGAGGCCGCCGAGCTGGCCGATGCGGATGGCCGTGGCAGGACTGACCACCGAGTCCATCGGCGCGGCGATGACCGGCGACTCGAACTGGAACGCGTCGATCGACCAGCCGACCGAGACGTCGCGCGGGTCGCGCGTACGCCGGCTCGGAACGATGGCGATGTCGTCGAACGCGTACGCGCGGCGGGCTCGCTTGGAGACGCCGATCTCTACCTCAGTCACCGTGCCACCCTACCGGAGCCGGGGGTCGCACCCCCGGCCCGGCGGCTCACCGGCGGTAGTTCGGGGCCTCGACGACCATCTGGAGGTCGTGCGGGTGGCTCTCTTTCAGGCCGGCCGCGGTGATGCGGACGAACTTGCCCTTGGCCTTGAGCTCGGCCACGGTGCGCCCGCCGACGTAGAACATCGACTGACGCAGACCGCCGCTGAGCTGGTAGACGACGTTGTTGAGCGCGCCGCGATAGGGCACCTGGCCCTCGACGCCCTCGGGGATGAGCTTGTCGTCGCTCGGCACGTCCGCCTGGAAGTACCGGTCTTTCGAGTAGGACGTGTTCTTGCCGCGGGTCTGCATCGCGCCCAGCGAGCCCATGCCGCGGTAGTTCTTGAACTGCTTGCCGCCCACGAAGACCAGGTCGCCCGGGCTCTCGTCGCAGCCGGCGAGCAGCGAGCCCAACATGACCGTGTCGGCGCCGGCCACCAGGGCCTTGGCGATGTCGCCCGAGTACTGCAGCCCGCCGTCGGCGATGACCGGGACGCCGGCCTCGCGCGCGGCGAGGGAGGCTTCGTAGACGGCCGTGACCTGGGGCACGCCCACGCCCGCGACGACGCGGGTGGTGCAGATGGAGCCCGGCCCCACGCCGACCTTGATGGCGTCGGCGCCGGCCTCGATCAGGGCCTGGGCACCGCTGCGCGTGGCGACGTTGCCGCCGATCACGTCGATGTGCGCGAAGCTCGGGTCGGCCTTGATGCGACGGATCATGTCGAGCTCGCCCGAGCTCTCGCCGTTGGCGGTGTCGACCACGAGCACGTCGACGCCGGCGTCGCGCAGGGCGCCGGCGCGCTCCCACGCGTCGCCGAAGAAGCCGATCGCGGCGCCGACCCGCAAGCGGCCCTCGTCGTCCTTCGTGGCGTCGGGGTACTTCTCGCTCTTGTCGAAGTCCTTGACGGTGATGAGGCCGCGCAGGTGCCCGGCCTCGTCGACCAGGGGCAGCTTCTCGATCTTGTGCTGCGCGAAGATGGCGATCGCCGAATCGGGGTCGACGCCCTCGGGCGCGGTGATCAGCGGGGCCTTCGTCATGACGTCGCGGACGAGCGTCGTCGACATCTCGAACGGCGAGACGAAGCGCATGTCGCGGTTGGTGATGATGCCGACCAGCGTGCCGTCGCCCTCGACGACCGGCAGACCCGAGACGCGGAACTGCCCGCAGAGCGCGTCGACCTCGGCCACCGTGGCGTCGGGCGTCGTCGTGACGGGGTTGGTGATCATGCCCGACTCGCTGCGCTTGACCTTGTCGACGTGCGCGGCCTGGTCGGAGATCGAGAGGTTGCGGTGGATGATGCCGATGCCACCCTGGCGCGCCATGGCGATGGCCATGCGCGACTCGGTCACGGTGTCCATCGCGGCCGAGAGCAACGGCACCGCGACCCGGATGCGCTTGGTGAGCTGCGACGAGGTGTCGGTCTCGCTCGGGATGACGTCGGTGCGGCCCGGAAGCAGCATGACGTCGTCGTAGGTGAGTCCGATGAATCCGAACGGGTCCGGCTGGTCCATGAGTCCCCTTCGAAGGAGCGAGATGAGGGTGGGTGGGTTGGCACCGGTTCGCCGTCGAGTCCGGTAGTCGATATTAACCCAGCCCGCGCCTCCTGCATTCCTGTCGGGCGCGTCCCTCGCGGACGGCGAGGAGGCGCGGCGCGGCCCCCCGGGGACGCGACGGAACGGCACCGTTACCGATCCGACACACGGAAGATTCGTGATTCTCGCTCGACATGGGGGATTCTGTACCGACTCCACTCCGTCTCGCACCTGAAACATGCTCGACACACAGCGGAGTTACTGTCAGCGACGACGACGCCCCGGGAGCAGAACGAGACCGCCCGAATCTCGACGGGGCGCTTCCCACCAGGAGGTTTTGTGAGACTCTCGACGACCATCGCGTCGCGGCCACGGCTGCGGCAGTCCCTGATCGTGACGGCCTCCGCCGTACTGCTCGGACTCCTGGCGACCTTCATGGGGGCGTTCGCCCCGACGGCCGCCCACGCCGCGGCCGCCGCCTGCACCACCGACGCGACGACCGGCTGCATCCAGGGCACGATCAACGACAGCGAGCGGGAGCCCGCCTCGGGCGTCGACGTGATCGCGACGAACTCGACCGGCGACGAGCAGACCGCGACCACCGACGACACCGGTCGATGGAGCATCGCGGTGACCGAGGCCGGCAGCTACACCGTCACGGTCGACCAGGACACCCTGCCCGACGGCCAGTTCCTGGTGAACGCCGACAACGCCGAGCGCACCGTGACCGTGAACCTCGGGGCCACGGCGAGCGCCCTCTTCGCCCTCACCGCCGAGGAAGGCGCCACGAGCGGCGAGGCGGCCGCGTCGAGCTTCAACTGGGACCGCTTCGCGCAGCAGTTCGCCTCGGGCATCCGACTCGGCCTGCTGCTCGCCCTCGCCGCCATCGGCCTGTCGCTGATCTACGGCACGACGGGCCTCAGCAGCTTCTCGCACGGCGAGCAGGTGACCCTCGGCGGTCTGCTGGCCTACTCGTTCACCTCGATCGGGATGCCGCTGATCCTGGCCGCGGTGCTGAGCACGGTGATCTGTGCGGCCACGGGCTACCTGCAGGACCTCGCGATCTGGAAACCGCTGCGGAAACGCCGGCTCAGCCTCACGCAGCTGATGATCGTGACCATCGGCCTCTCGATCGCCCTGCAGTACGCCTTCCAGTACTTCTACGGCGCCGGCACCGTGCGCATCGACCGGGACAACCCGACCACCGTGGACTTCCTCGGCGTGACCCTGACCGTCCAGTCGTACGTCGCGATGGCGATCTCGGTGGTCGTGCTGGTCGGAACGGGGCTGTTCCTGCTGAAGACCCGCACCGGACGCGCCACCCGCGCCGTGTCGGACAACCCGGCCCTCGCCGCGGCCTCGGGCATCGACGTCGACCGCATCATCCGCCTGGTCTGGACGCTGGCCGCCGGCCTGGCCGGCCTGTCGGGCGTCATGCTCGGCCTCGTGCTCAACGGCGTCAACTGGATGACCGGCCTGCAGATCCTGCTGCTGATCTTCGCCGCGGTCACCCTGGGCGGCCTCGGCACGGCCTTCGGCGCCCTGGTCGGCTCGCTGATCATCGGCATCATCGTCGAGCTGACCAACATCTGGCTGCCCGGCGACTTCAAGTACGCGACGGCGCTGCTGATCCTGATCCTGATCCTCGTGTTCAGACCACAGGGCATCTTCGGGCGAAAAGAACGAGTGGGCTAAGGGGACACGACCATGTACTTCATCGAACTCCTGCGGGCGCTGAGCGCCGAGGCCCTCGCGCCCACGACGGCCGCCTTCGCCATCGCCGCGATCGGTCTGAACATCCACTTCGGCTTCACCGGCCTGATCAACATGGGCCAGGCGGCGTTCCTGCTGCTCGGCGCCTACGGCTTCGCCATCTCGATCAGCAACGGTCTGCCCCTCGGGCTCGCCGTCATCATCGCGCTGCTCTGCTCGTTGGTCTTCGCGCTCATCCTCGGCGTGCCGACGCTGAAGCTGCGGGGCGACTACCTGGCCATCGTCACCATCTGTTCGGCCGAGATCATCCGGTACGTGGGACGGTCGAGCATCCTGACGACCACGACCGGTGGCTCGAACGGCATCCCCGGAGCCTCGTACCGCGAGGCCTTCACCGCCCTGTCGCCCCTGCCCGACGGACAGACGACGATCCTGTGGTTCACCTACGAGAACAACGGCGTCAACGGCTGGTGGATCCGCATCGCCGGCTGGAGCATCGTCGCCCTGCTCAGCCTGCTGGTCTTCCTGCTCAGCCGCAGCCCGTGGGGCCGCGTGCTGAAGGGCATCCGCGAGGACGAGGACGCTGTGCGCAGCCTCGGCAAGAACGTCTACTCGTACAAGATGCAGGCCCTCGTGCTCGGCGCGCTGATGGGGTCGCTCGCCGGCATCATCTACGTCCTGCCGAGCTCGGTGCAGCCGGACAGCATGGGACGGTCGATGACCTTCTTCATCTGGACGGCCCTGCTGCTCGGTGGCGCGGCCACCGTGTTCGGCCCGGTGCTCGGAGCGATCCTCTTCTTCGTCACCCGCCTGCTGGTGCGGACCCTCGCCGGCGACTTCATCCCGTCGAACATCATGAACGGCCAGCAGGCCGAGCAGTTCTCGTACATCCTCGTCGGCATCGCCCTGATGCTGCTGATCATCTTCAGGCCACAGGGCATCCTCGGAAAGAAGAAGGAGTTGGCGTTCAGTGTCTGACACCTCGAGCACCACCAACGGACCGGCCCCGAGCGGCAGCACGCTGCCCCGCCGCGAGGGCTACGACTACGACCGCAGCGTCCTGCGCTCGAAGCTCACCACGGTCGAGCGGACCCCGGGGTCGGCCAAGCCGGACCCGATCCTCACGGTCGACAACGTCGTCCGACGCTTCGGTGGCATGACCGCCGTCGACGTCGGCCACGTCGAGGTGCAGCGCGGCGCCATCACGGCACTGATCGGCCCCAACGGCGCCGGCAAGACGACCTTCTTCAACCTGCTGACCGGCTTCGACAAGGCCTCGTCGGCCCCCACGGCGTTCAAGCGCAGCGGCCCGGGCATCGCCAAGTGGGTGTTCGAGGGCAAGGCCATGGGCAACGTCGGCGCCGCCAAGGTCGCCCGCTCGGGCATGGTGCGCACGTTCCAGTTGACCAAGGCGCTCTCGCGGCTCACGGTCATGCAGAACATGCTGCTCGGCGCCAAGGACCAGCCCGGCGAGAACTTCTTCGTCGCCATCGTCGCGCCGCTCTGGCGCAAGCGCGAGCGCGAGATCGAGGCCAAGGCCGAGGACCTCCTCGCCCGGTTCAAGCTGCTCGAGAAGAAGGACGACTTCGCCGGCAGCCTCTCGGGCGGCCAGCGCAAGCTGCTCGAGATGGCCCGCGCCCTGATGAGCGACCCGGCCATGATCATGCTCGACGAGCCGATGGCCGGCGTGAACCCGGCGCTGACGCAGTCGCTGCTGGGGCACATCCAGAGCCTCCGTGACGACGGCACCACGGTGCTCTTCGTCGAACACGACATGCACATGGTCCGCCACATCTCGGACTGGGTGATCGTCATGGCCGAGGGCCGCATCGTGGCCGAGGGCCCGGCCGACACGGTCATGGACGACCAGGCCGTCATCGACGCCTACCTGGGTGCGCACCACGACACCGACCTGGGCGACGACTCGCTGCTCGACGACGCCACGCTCGAACAGCTCGAAGAAGAGGTGGCGCGCGAGGACGCGGCCCGCGCGGCCGAGGCGACCAGCGCCTCCTCGTCCACCGGCGGCGTCGCGGGACGCGACCTGCCCGGCCACCCCGACCCCTCGACCCCGCAGGCCACGAACGCGGCCGACGACCAGCTGTCCGACGGACGGCAGAGCGGAGACAAGCGATGAGCACGGCACAGGACGGCGCGGGTGCCACCACCGCCCCCAAGCACCCGGGCACCGAGAAGTTCGTCGGCGTCGAACCGGTCATGAACGCGACCGACCTCGTCGCCGGCTACCTGCCGGGCGTCAACATCCTCAACGGGTGCGACCTCGTCTGCTACCCCGGCGAGCTGATCGGCATCATCGGCCCGAACGGCGCCGGCAAGTCGACGCTGCTCAAGGCGCTCTTCGGCCAGGTCAAGATCCACTCGGGATCGGTCACCCTCGGCGGCACCGACATCACGAACCTCAAGGCCAACAAGCTGGTCGAGGCGGGCGTCGGCTTCGTGCCGCAGACCAACAACGTGTTCCCCTCGCTCACCATCGAGGAGAACCTGCAGATGGGCATGTTCCTTCGGCCCGCCAAGTTCGCCGAGCGCCTCGAGGTCATCTACGACCTCTTCCCGGTGCTCGCCGATCGTCGCGGCCAGCGCGCCGGGTCGCTCTCGGGCGGCGAGCGCCAGTCGGTCGCCATGGCCCGGGCCCTGATGATGGACCCGAAGGTGCTGCTGCTCGACGAGCCGTCCGCCGGCCTGTCGCCGGTGCGCCAGGACGAGACGTTCATCCGCACCCGCCGCATCAACAAGGCCGGCGTCTCGGTGATCATGGTCGAACAGAACGCCCGCCGCTGCCTGCAGATCTGCGACCGCGGCTACGTCCTCGACCAGGGCCGCAACGCCTACTCGGGCACCGGCCGCGAGTTGGCCGACGACCCCAAGGTCATCGAGCTCTACCTCGGCACCCTGGCGAAGGACGTCGACGCGTCCTGACGACCCCGGTGGCGCCCTGAGGCCCCGATCACGCCCTGGCGTGGTCGGGGCCTCGTGCGTGCGCCCGCCGGGGCGTCGGGGGCTGCGCACCGCGGTTCGTGCAGCACACCCCGTCTCGACGCGGTGCGGTGCACGGAACGCGGTGCGGAGCGGAGCACGGCCCCCACGACCGGTGTGGCCGGGGACGAGGAGGCGCGGTGCCGGAGGGCGCGGACGTCGCGACCCTCCTGCGGTCCGGCACCGCGCCTCCCGGGCACGCCGAAGGGCCCGGCTCCGCGCCTCCCGGGCACGCCGAAGGGCCCGGCACGATGACTCGTGCCGGGCCCCGGGTGGTGCGAGGTGCGGTTATTCGACCTTGCCCTCGATGCCGGTCTGGTAGACGGGCTTGTTGTCGGCGTCGAACGTGTAGACGCCGATCGAGGCGGACGACGGGTCGTTGTTGTCGTTGAACGGTCCGATGCCCGAGGGGCCGGTGTAGTGGATGTCGTCACCGGCGTCGAGCGCGGTCTTGCAGTCCGCGTACGTGGTGCACTCGGTGCCGCCGTTCGCGCCGGAGACCGCGGCCATGTTGGCCTGGATCGTCCCTGCATCGGTGCCGCCACCGGCCTGCGCCGCGAGAGCGGTCAGGATGACGGCGTCGTACGACTCGGCCGCGTACGAGAAGTCGGCCAGCTCGCCGCCCTCGCTCGCCTGGTAGCCGGCCACGAGCTTCGACTTGAAGTCGGCACTGGCGTCGGCACCGGGGATCGTGCCCTTGGCGCCCTCGAGGGTGCCGGGCTCGAAGTCGGCGCTGTAGTCGGCCGTGTTGCCGTCGGACATGTAGACCTTGCTCATGTCCCAGCCCTGGCTCTTGAGCTCGGGCACGATCGACTTGGTCTCGTCGAAGGCCAGGATGACGATCGCGTCGGGCTCGGCGGCGATGGCCGCGGACACCTCGGACGAGAACGTGGTCTGACCGGGGGGGAACTCCTCGCCCTTGCCGGTGCCGCCGTAGACGACGGTGCCGCCCGAGCTCTCGATCGACTTCTGCGTCGAGTCGCGGAGACCCGTCCCGTAGGTGTCGTTGAAGACGAGGAACGCGACGTTGGCGTTGCCGTCGGCCGTGATCTGCTGGCCGAGCGCCGAACCCTGCACCGAGTCCGGCGGAGCCGTCCGGTAGTAGTACGACGAGTAGCCGCTGAGCGAGCTCGCCGTGTTGGCCGGCGAGATCTCGATGATGCAGTTGCTGGTGAGCTGGTCGACCACGTTGAGCGTGACGCTCGACGACTCGGCACCGAGCACGACGGGCACCTTGGCGTCGATCAGTTCCGTCGCGGCGTTGCTCGACACGGTCATGTCGTTGCTGTCGCCCGAGTCGGTGCTGGTCGAGATCTCGGCGGGTTGGTCGAGCACGCCGCCCGCGGCGTTGATGTCGCTGATGGCCAGGTTCGCCCCCGCGATGGCGGGCGGGCCGAGGTAGGCCAGGGTTCCGGTCAGCGGCAGCATGGTGCCGATCGCGAAGGGATCGGTGCTGGGCGTACCGACCTCGCACTTGGCGGCGGGATCGGCCTTGGCCGACGACGACGACGAGGCGTCGTCAGAGGGAGATGCCGTCGAACAGGCAGCGAGCAGCACGGAGGCTGCGCCGGCGAGAGCCAGTGCTCGGAGGGCGGTGCTGGATCGGATCATCCGTGGAACCCTTTCGTGGACAGCGGCAGTGCAGCCCGACCGGTGGCGGTCGAACCTGCCGCGATTGGTCCGAAACTAGGGGTCGAATGTTTCTGGCGTGTGTTCTCGACGTCAAAGTGACGTTTCGTTAGCCATTCGTGACTTTGCGAGGGATGGTCGCTTCTAGGCGGTCGGCGCCACCGCGAGCGGACGACGTGACCGCCGCCCCGCACGCACCATGTCGACGGTGAGCACGATCGAGGCGACCCAGACGATCGCGAAGCCGACCCATCGCGCCGTCGACATGTGCTCGCCGAGCACGACGACCCCGACCACGAACTGCAGCACGGGGGCGACGTACTGCGTCAGCCCCACGGTCGTCAGGGGCAGCCGACGCGTCGCCGAGGCGAAGAGCAGCAGCGGCACGGCCGTGATGACGCCCGTGCCGACCGTGGCGAGGGTGTGCCCGACGCTCACGGTGCCCAGCACGACGCCGCCCCCGAGGCCCGTCACATGCAGCACGATCAGGGTGACGGCCGCGAAGGGTGCGATCCACAGCGTCTCGAGCGTGAGCCCGCCGACCGCGTCGACCCGACCACCGACCTGCTTCTTCACCAGGCCGTAGAGCCCGAACGAGAACGCGAGGACGAGCGAGATGAACGGCGGCCTGCCCGCCCCGATCGCGATCACGAGGACGGCGACGGCGCTCAACCCGACGGCCACCCACTGGGTCGTGCGCAGACGTTCGCGCAGCACCACCACGCCGAGCAGGACCGTGACGATCGGGTTGATGAAGTACCCGAGCGCCGCCTCGACCACGTGCCCGCTGAGCGTCGCCGAGATGAAGACCGTCCAGTTGACGACGATGAAGGCCCCCGCCAACCCCATGGTGCCCACCACGCGGGGCTGCCGCAGCAGGGCCAGGAACGAGCGCAGCGCCCCCGTCACGACGAGCAGCACCGCACAGAAGACGAGCGAGAACAGCACCCGCCACGCGACGATCTCGAACGGGCCGGCCGGGGCCAACAGCAGGAAGTACACCGGCAGCACACCCCAGAGCCCGTAGGCCCCCAGGGCGTAGGCCAGGCCCGCTCCGCCGGCCCCGGCGACGCCGAGCCCCGAGGTCGGGGCGGAGGGGGACGAGGAGGCGCGGGTCGAGGTCACCAGGCGACTCTAGGTGGCTGCGCCCACAGCCGGAACGGCCACTCCTGCCACCGTGGATCGATCGACGGACGATCACGCCTGGGGACGAGCGGACGCTCGCGACCACGACGCCGACACGACGAAGGCCCCTGCCGGAGCAGGGGCCTTCGGGACGGCGACCGGGGTCGCGGGGCACGGCCGGAGCCGTGCCGAGGTGCTAGCGGACGATGACCGCCAGGACGTCGCGAGCCGAGAGCACGAGCAGGTCTTCTCCGCCGTACTTCACCTCGGTTCCGCCGTACTTGCTGTAGATGACCTTGTCGCCGGTGGCGACGTCGAGCGGCACGCGGTTGCCGTTGTCGTCGATGCGGCCCGGGCCGACCGCCACCACTTCACCCTCTTGGGGCTTCTCTTTGGCGGTGTCGGGGATCACGAGACCCGAAGCAGTGGTCTGCTCGGCTTCGACCTGACGAATGACGATGCGATCTTCGAGCGGCTTGATGCTGACCGACACGGGTGACCTCTTCTTTCTCGGTGCTACGAAAACATGGGGGCTGGCACTTGCCGGGGGCGAGTGCCAGAACAACTGTAGGACGAGACTGGCACTCGGTCAATCCGAGTGCCAACGCGTCGGCCCGCGTGCGTCACACTGGACGACATGGATTCCTCCGAGCTGCTCGAAGTCCTCTCGCCCGAGGGGCTGCGGCTGCTCGACTCGCTGCCGACGGGCGGCGCCTCCGGCGACGACGTCGTCGGCACGGTGGCCGCGTTGCGCAAGCAGGGCCACTCCCCCGCCCTCGTGTCGGCGGTGCTCACCCAGGCCCGGCTCCGAGGCCGGGCGACGGCCAAGTTCGGCGAGTTCGCGAGTCGCATGCTGTTCACCGAGGCGGGCCTCGAACAGGCCACGCGCCTCCCGGTCGCCGCCCGCCACGCCGGACGCTACGCCGCGGCGGGCATCGGCAGCGTGGCCGACCTCGGCTGCGGCATCGGTGGTGACGCCCTCGCGTTCGCCGCGCTCGACCTCGACGTGCTCGCCGTCGACCGCGACGAGGTCACCGCGGCCGTCGCCTCGTACAACCTCGCGCCGTGGCCGTCGTCGCGCGTCGAGCAGGGGGACGCCGAGACGACCGACCTCGGGGGCGTCGAGGGCGTCTTCCTCGACCCGGCGCGACGCACCTCCGGCCACAGCGCCACCAAGCGCCTCGCCCATCCGGCCGACTGGTCCCCCGGCCTCGACGTCGCCTTCGGCTTCGCCGACCGCCTGCCCACCGGCGTCAAGCTCGGCCCGGGCGTCGACCGCGAGCTGTTGCCGACCGACGCCGAGTGCCAGTGGATCTCGGTCGACCGCGACGTGGTCGAGGTGGGCGTGTGGTTCGGCCCGCTCGCGCGGCCGGGGGTGGGCCGGTCCGCCCTGGTGATCGCCGCCTCCGGGGCATCCGAGCTGACGGCCGCCGCCGACTCGGACGACGTGGACCCGGGTGACCTCGGCGAGTACCTCTACGAGCCCGACGGTGCCGTCATCCGGGCGCGCCTGATCGGCGACCTGGCCCGGTCGATCGACGCCCGCATGATCAGTCGCGACATCGCCTGGCTGACGACGGAGGCGCGGGTCGACACCCCCTTCGCGCAGGGTTTCCGCGTGCTCGAGACCTTCCCGCTCGACGAGCGGACACTGAAGCGTGAGCTGCGGGCGCGGGGCATCGGCCGCCTCGAGATCAAGAAGCGCGGGGTCGACGTCGACCCCGCGACGTTCCGCAAACGACTCTCGTTGCAGGGCACCGGGTCGGCGACCCTCGTGCTGACCCGGGTCGCGGGGCGGCACACGGCCCTGCTCTGCGAGCGCCTGGTCTGAGCCTTCCGGCCGTCATGCACGAGTGGGCAGAAGACGTCGTTCGCCGGCGGCGCGGGAACGACATCTTCTGCCCACTCGATGCCCCACCGAGGTGAGGCGACGGTCAGTACCCGCCGTAGTAGTCGGAACTCGACGAGAAGCCGGCGATCCAGAGGCCGAAGGCCACCCAGCCGATGACGATCAACGCGATCCCTGCGTAACCGACGATCAGCCCGGTGAGCCAGAACCCGCGGGCGTGACGCTCACGCGACATGCCCAGGTGCCCGAGCACGACGCCGGCGATCGACGCCACGATCGAGAGCCCGAAGGTGAGGGGCGCGAGCACGAGACCGGCGATCGAGCCGATCATCGAGAGCAGGCTGAGCAGTCGAGGGGGCTGAGCGGCACCCGCCGAGGCGTACGGCGGGTAGGGCGATCCGTAGGGCTGCTGGCCGTACTGGGCACCGGGCTGACCCTGCTGACCCTGCTGGCCGAACGACTGCTGACCGTACGGCGCGCCGGGCTGACCGGAGGGCTGCTGAGCCTGCGGCTGCTGGCCGTGACCCTGCGGCTGGCCGTAGCCCGGCTGACCCTGCGGCTGGCCGTAGCCCGGCTGAGCCTGCGGCTGGCCGTAGCCCGACTGCTGACCCTGCGGCTGGCCGTAGCCGGGCTGCTGGCCGTATCCGGGCTGCTGGCCGTAGCCGGGCTGCTGCCCGTAGCCCTGCTGCCCGTACCCCGCCGGCGGCTGCACACCCGGCTGGCCGTAAGGCGGCCGGGGCGGCTGGGGCGCACCCGGCGGGACCTGCCCCGGGCGGGACTGCGGAGCCGGAGTCCCCTGGGGTGCGCCGTAGGGTGCCGACCCTGTCGGCGGCACTCCGGCCCCGGCGTACGGCGACGACGCGGGCGGCTGCGAGGCGTACGGCGACGACGCGGGCGGTTGGGACGCGGCCCCCGGGAAGGCGGTCGGCGGCAGCGGCGGCGAGGCGGTGGCCGCACCGCTCCCCTCGGTCGGGCGCGCGGGGGGCGCGGTGGGTGCCGCGGGCGGCGTCGGAGCCGAGGGCGCGGTCGGCGCCGAGGACGGCTTCTCGGGGGTGGTGTCGTCGGTGGCCATCAGCTGCCTTTCGCGAGCGGTGCGTCGGTCGTGCCGCCGGAGCGGCCGGTCACGCCTGTGACGGTCGCGTCCCGGGACACGAAAGGGCCCGCACCGTCCGGTGCGGACCCCGTCATGCTAGCGAGGGTCGTGATGAGCGGCCCCTGGGAGGCGACGCCCGACGACGTGAGGACGACCTACGAGTCGTAGCTGCCGTCGTAGAGGCCGGGGTTGCTGGCGATGGCACCGAAGAGGACCACGAGCAGGATGATGCCGATGATCGTCAGGGCGACGACGACGTAGCCGAGGATGAGACCCGTCAGGGCCATCCCGCGGCCCTCTTCGCCCCGCTTCTTGATCTGGCTCAGTGCCATGTGGCCGGTGACGATGGCACCGAGGGCCGTGATCGAGGTCAGGAAACCGGCGATGCCGAGGATCATCGACACGAGGGCGAGGGTGTTGCGCTGGCCGGGGGCGCCGTTCTGCCCCTGGTAGGCGGGCTGGCCACCGTAGGGCTGCCCCTGGCGGGTCGGCTGCTGCCCCTGGTAGGGGTTCTGCGGCGAGGGCTGGCCGTAGGGCGTGGGGTTCTGGTCGGTCATCGGTGACGTCCTTCGTCTGGGGCTCGGCCGGTGACGGCCGCGGTCGGTCGAACCCCGTCATGCTATCGGCGGGGGACGGTCGCCGACCGTGACCCCGTGCTCGTCGGACCCGACCGTGGCTCAGACGGCCTGGACCGTCGTCACGGGCAACGTCGAGTCGGCCCCGAAGTCGAGTGGCGACGGTGCCCGGCCCCGCGAGACGAGCTCCGCGCCCAGCGCCGCGATCATGGCGCCGTTGTCGGTGCACAGCGAGAGGGGCGGCACGCGCAGCTCGACCCCGGCCGCCGCGCACCGCTCGGCCGCGAGCTCGCGCACGCGGGCGTTGGCGACGACTCCCCCGCCGAGCAGCAGGCGGGGCACGCCCCGGTCGGCGCAGGCCGCGAGCGCTTTGGTGAGCAGGACGTCGGCGACGGCCTCGCGGAAGCTGGCGGCGACGTCGGCGACCGGCACCGCGCCTCCTTCGCTGCGACGCTGTTCGACCCACCGGGCCACAGCCGTCTTCAGCCCCGAGAACGAGAAGTCGTACCGGTGCTTCGCCAGGTCCTTCGGCAGGGTCAGCCCCCGCGGGAAGCGGACTGCCTTCGGGTCGCCGCCCTCGGCGACGCGGTCGATCTGCGGCCCGCCGGGGTAGGGCAGTCCGAGCAGGCGGGCCACCTTGTCGAACGCCTCGCCCGCGGCGTCGTCGATCGTCTCGCCGAGCAGTTCGACGTCGTCGACGAGGTCGCGCACGTGCAGCAACGAGGTGTGGCCGCCCGAGACGAGCAGTGCGATGGTCGGCAACTCGAGCTCGCTGCCGTCGTCGCGCAGCACGTCGGCCCCGACGTGGCCGACGAGGTGGTTCACGGCGAAGAGGGGCTTGCCGGTCGCCAGGGCGAGGGCCTTGGCCGCACCGACGCCGACCATGAGCGCCCCGGCGAGCCCGGGCCCGCTCGTCACGGCGATCGCGTCGAGCTCGGCCGTCGTCACGCCGGCCTCGGCGAGCGCCGCGGCGAGGGCGGGTTCGAGCGCCTCGAGGTGGGCGCGCGCGGCGACCTCGGGGACGACGCCGCCGTAGCGGGCGTGTTCGTCCATGGACGACGAGATGACGTTGGCGAGCAGGGTGCGGCCGCGCACGATGCCGATGCCGGTCTCGTCGCAGCTGGTCTCGATGCCGAGCACGATCGGCTCGCGGACGGCCGACTCGGCGACGCCGGACGAGGAGGCGCGGGTGACGGTCACGGGCGGACGTCCTGTTCGTCGAGGGGCGCGTCGCCGAACGACTCGACGGCGCCCGGGGTGGTCTCGGTGACGGCCGACGGGACGCTCAGTCGCATGACGACCGCGTCGACCCCGTCGGGCATGTAATAGCGCGGGCGGACGGCGATCCGCTCGAAGCCGAGCGTCTCGTAGAGGTGCTGCGCCCCGGGGTTGTCGGCCCGCACCTCGAGGAACACCTCGCGCACGCCGCCCTGACGGGCCTCGGTGAGCAGCTGGGTCAGCATCGCCCGCCCGAGCCCCCTCCCCTGGTGCTCCGCGAGGACGGCGATGGTCTGGATGTCGGCCTCGGGCGCGCCCTTCGGCGCCAGCATGCCGGCGTAACCGATGACGGTGGTGTCATCGCCCTCGGCGGTGGCGACCAGATACCGACCGCCCGGGGCCGTCAGCTCGTGCGTCATGCTCGCCCGCGACCAGGCGTCGTTCTCGAAGGTCGTCGTCTCGATCGCCATGATGCCGTCGAGGTCGTCGAGGGTGGCCGTGCGCAGCAGCACGCTCATCGCGTGACCGGCTTCGGACCGGCCGACGGGGTGACGTCGGGCTCGCGCATGTACAGGGGCTCGGCGTCGGCGAACGCGCGACCGTGCTCGAAGAGCCGCTCGGCCAGCATGCCCAGGGCGGCCGCCGAGACCGTCGTCGTGTCGGGGTCGGTACGTGGCCAGGACGAGGAGGCGCCGGTCGCCTCGTCCAGGTCGGCCGGCCTCACGAGGGCGGGGCCGGCCACGAGCACGGGCAGGCCGTCGTCGTCGAGCCCCGACCACGAGCTGTAGGCCACCTCGCGGCGGCGGGCGTCGGTGACGACGACGAGCGGCGAGTCCACGGGCCCGCCGGCGGTGCCGACGGATCGACCGGCAGCCGCCGAGAGCCGCTCGAACGCGACGGCGTCGTGACTACCGACCGACAGGCACGGCACGCCGGCGCCGAACGCGAAGGCCCGAGCGGCGGCGATGCCGACGCGCAGGCCCGTGAAGGGGCCGGGGCCGCGACCGGCGACCACGGCGGAGAGTTCGGCCGGGGCGACGCCGGCCTCGCGCAGGGCGTCGTCGATCAGACGGCCGATCACCTCGGCGTGACGCCGGGTGTCGGCGACCGTGTGTTCGGAGAGGACGCCGCCGTCACGGTCGACGACGGCGACGGACGAGCCGGCTGAGGTGTCGATGGCCAGGATCACGGGGTCAATCGTAGGCGGTGCAGGGAAGCCGACCCGCGCCTCCTGACGGGTGACGGAGCCCGGCCGGGGCCGGGCTCCGTCAGATGGGTCAGAAGGCGCCGATGCGTCGGGCCGTCCCGGGCTGGCCGAGGAGCGCGGCGATGTCGGACGGCAGGGCCGACACGATGCCGAGCGACGAGGTCAGCAGGCTCGTCATCCCGCCGAGGTCGAGCACCTGCGAGGTCTCGACGTTGCGCCACGCGGAGTTCTTCCCGGACAGGGCCGACACGGTGTCGAACCGGGTGACCGTCTTGTTGTCGCCCGCTCCCCAGCCGACCAGCGTCGCCTGGGCCGTCGTGCGACGCTGGTTGAAGGCGTTGCCCGTGACCGTGACGCCCATCGAGTCGGCCGAGCGGTTGGTCTTCGAGTCGAGGACGTAGACCTGGTAGTAGCCGCCGCTGCCGAAGGCGTTGTTGGCGATGGTGATCTTGCCCGTGACCCAGCTCATCGTGGGGTCGGGGATCGGCCGACGACGGTCCTGCCCGGTGGCCGCGGTGGCCTGGCGACGTTCGTCTTGCAGCACCTTCACGCCGAACTGGCTGAAGCCGCCGACCGAGTTGTTGTAGACCCGCACGTCGTCGGTACCGATGATCTGGATGCCCGTCTTGCCACCGGTTACCGTGTTGCCCGCGACGACCGCCTTGCTCGAGAGCTCGAGCTGGATGCCCGTCCACTCGTTGTCGACGACCGTGTTGCCCACGACCTTCGAGTCGTACACGGACTCGTCGAGCCAGAGGCCCGAGCTGTAGTTGCGGCTGACGTCGTTGTTCGAGACCGTCACGCCGCGCGACCGCGTGATCTTCACGCCACCCGAGACCGGCGTCTCCTTGAAGCGCTGCCAGTTGTTCTCGCGGACCACCGAGTCGGACAGCGACATGTCGTAGGACGCGTTGGCGCCGATGCCGAGCATGCCGTTGTGCTCGACCGTCAGCCGACGCAGGGTGCCGCCGTTGTTCTCGAGGTTGACGCCGATCATGGCGTTCTCGACGACGACCAGGTCCTGCGCCGTGGCGCCGGTGTTGCCGAGGCGGATCGTGCCCCGGTCGGAGTCGAGGGTCGCGTAGCGGCGCACGCCGAAGCCCTGCAGCGTCGTGTCCGGCGCCTGCACCCAGATGGCCTGCTGTTTGTTGCTGATGCGCAGCTCGTGCCCCGAGGGGTCGCTGCCGATCAGCACGCGTCCACCGGCGGGGTCGGGGGCGAAGGTGCCGGGGGCCAGCTTGTCGGGCGTGACCTGCGTGAGCTGCACACCGTCGAGGAAGACCTGGTCGGGGCGCCCTGCGAGGGGGAACGACGGCGACAGGAAGCGCGGGTTGTCGGCGATGCCGAGCAGCGCGGACGACGGGAACGACGACCACGGGGTGCTCCAGCCCGAACCCGAGCGCTGCCACGACGACACGGGCACCGATCCGTCGAGCCAGACGGCCTCCTTCGGATAGGCCTGGATCGTCAGCGGCTTGTTGTAGGGCACGACGACGCTCTCGTTGTAGCTGCCGGCCCGCAGGACGACGGTCCCGCCGGCCTTGGCCTTCGCGACGGCGGCACCGAGGGTGCGGAACGGGGCGGTCTTGCTGCCGACCGCCGAGTCGTTGCCGCCCGGAGCCACGAAGACGGCACCGGCGGGAACGGCGTACGAAGCAGAACCGACGGGCACCGAACCGCGCGTCGGGGTGGGGTCGGGCGTCGGGGTGGGTGCCGGGGCGGGCGCGGGGGTCGGCGTCGGGGTCGGCGTGGGGACGGGCACCGGGACGGGCACGGCGGCCTGTGGCGACTCGACGACCGAGAGATCGTCGAAGGTCGTCGTGGTCCCGGTCGTGTTCGACGAGCTCGAGTACTGCCAGAGCCCGACGGTGCCGGGCTTGGCGATGCGATCGGCGGCGGTGTCCGAGACCGAGAGCTGCCAGCCGGGCTCGGTCGTGCCGGCGACCCAGCCCTTGCCCTGTACGCTCACCGACCCCGTGCCGACGGCGCGGAAGGCGACCGAGACGGCCGAGCCCTTCGTGACGCCCGAGGGCAGGGCGACCCGGCCGAGATCCTTCTCGCCGGACTTGCCGACCTTGGTGATCGCGAGGGCGATCGTTCCCGACGAACCCTGCTCGAGACGCCCCCGGTAGGCCGAACCGTCGGTCTGACGGCGCAGCTCCCAGCCCTGGTAGAACCCGCGGGTCGTCTGCGGCAGGCGGATGGTCTCGCGCACCTCGACGTCCTGCACCGAGACCCCGGCGAGCGCGGCGGTCGCCGACCCTCCGGGCACGAGCCCGGTGATGGACGAGACCCCTCCGCCCACGGCGAAGGTGGCCTTGGTGGGCCCTGACCAGGTCGTCCAGGTGCCGCCCTTGTCGGCCGCGCCCCAGCCTCCCGAGGCCGTGCGGCCCGAGGCGTCGGATGCGACGGTCGTGGCGGCCGCGGAGGCGCTGGTCGCGGGCACGAGGACGGCGGCGACGCAGGCCGCCGCCATGGTCAGGGCGCCGAGAATCGTCCGGGTGCGGTTCGGTGAGCTGAGCTGAGGCGCGGAGGCGTCGAGCATCGGCGCTCCTTTCGTCGAGGTGGAGTCCTGATGGATTCGGCGCATGCCCCCAGGACGGGGGCTTGCGCGATCGGGGCTACGGCGAGTCGATTCGGGACCTCGGCGAAGACAAGAACGAATCCTCATACATCTATGCGCGGTTGGCAAGCACCCGTCAGCCCCCGTGGGGGTGCCCTCCGTGCGGGTGGCATCCCTCCGGGTGCCACCCGTCGGGGGTGTCCGGCCACACGCCGGCGTCGCCTAGAGTTCACGCATGACGCCACCCGAAGCCGGCCAGGGGGCCTCGGCGACCCTGCGTCGAGGGGCCGCGCGCGCCTCCTCGTGGCGCCCGTCGCCCCTCGGCACCCCGGACGGTCGCGACGCGCCGCTCGAGCCGCGGGTCTGGGTGCGCGGCCTCGCGGCCGCCTGCCTCGTGCTGCTGGGCATGAGGTTCACCCTGCCGCAGAGCCTCCAGGTCGGCTTCGTGGTCGCGCTCGTCATGCTGCCCGTCTGGTGGGCCCACCTGCGCCGTCAGCACGGGGGAACGCTCTTCGTCGGACTGGGTCTGCTGGCCCCCGTCGCCGGGCTCTGGCTGGGCGTCGCCAACGCCGCCGACCACGAGACCGACCCGACCGCGGTCATCCCGGGGACGGTCTTCCTCGTGGGCACCGTCCTCAGCGTCGGCCTGTTCGTCTGGGGTCGCGACGTCCTGACATCGCCTCGCGCCGGCCTCTGGTTCGGCGTCGGGCTGGCCCTTGGCTTCACCCCCGACACCACGCTGTTCGCCACGAACCCTTGGAAGTTCGGCTTCGCGCTGCCCGCCACGGTGATCCTGCTCGCCCTCGCCGCCCGGTTCGGCCGTCGATGGGAACTCGGTGCCCTCGCCGTCCTCATCGTGGTCGCGGCACTCAACGACTCGCGCTCGGCCTTCGGGCTGCTGCTGCTGGCCGCACTGTTGGTCTTCGCCCAGATCGCGATCGTCCGCCCCCACCGGAGACCGTCGGCGATCGCCGTCGTCGTCGGGCTGGGCGGGCTCGGGGTGGCGGTCTACCAGCTGGGGCAGGCCCTCATCCTCGACGGCTACCTCGGTGTGACGACGCAGGCCCGCAGCCTCGAACAGCTGCGACAGTCAGGGTCGCTGATCCTCGGCGGACGGCCCGAACTCGCGGCCACGCTCGGCCTCATGGAGCACCACCCGTGGGGCTTCGGCACCGGTTCCGTGCCGACCCCCGAAGACGTCCAGGTCGCGAAGGAGGGGATGAACGCCATCGGCTACCAGCCGAACAACGGCTACGTCGAACGCTTCATGTTCGGCGGCCACGTCGAACTGCACTCGGTGTTCGGAGACATCTGGGCCCAGTCCGGCATCGTCGGCCTGCTGCTCGTCGCCACCGCGATCGTCGTGCTCGCGGTCGGCGTGGTCCGTCGCCTCGCCGACGGGACGGCCAGCGGACTGCTGCTCTACGCCGCGTCGCAGAGCGTCTGGAACGTCTTCTTCGCGCCGTTCTACACGTCGTTCCCGACGCTCGTGCTGGCACTCGCCCTCGCGTTCCTCCCCCGACCCGAACCAGGAGTGCCCCATGTCGCCGGAAGGTGATGCGACCACCGGGTCGACCCCCGCCACCGCCCCCCGACGCCGCCTGATCGCCGCCGTGGCGGTCGCCGTCGTCGTCGTGGTCGCCGTGGTGGTCGCCCTCGTGCTCACCGGTCGCGGCGACGGCGCCCCCTCGACGGACGGCACGGCGTCGAGCTCGCCGCCGACCGGCGACCCGTCGGGCTCCGCGACCGACCCCTCGACCACGGACGCCCCGACGTCGACCACGCCGCCGGCCGCCGCCCCCGACACACCCGAGTCGCCACCCGTCGGCCTCGACGAGTCGCCCGCCGTCGTCGACGGGGTGACGGTCCGGGTGAAAAGCCTGGACGGGGTCGAGGGCGAGGCCGCGCTGCCGGGTGAGGTGTCGGGACCGGCGGTCCGCGCCGAGCTCGAGGTGTACAACGCGTCGACGGCTCCCGTCGACCTGTCGACCGTGGTCGTCAACCTGGCCTACGGCACCGGTCGGACACCGGCCAACACGTTCTCGACCGGGACTTCTTCGTTCCCGGCCTCGGTCGCGGCCGGTGCCACCGCCACGGGAGTCTTCGTGTTCGCCGTGCCCGCGGACGCACAGGACGACCTGCGGCTGACCTTCGACTACGCCGTCGACGTGCCCGTCGTCGTCTTCGAGGGATCGACCTCGTAGAACCCCTGTACCCAGAACGGGGGCCATTGTCCCCCCTTGGGGGGACCTTATAGTCGTCAAGCCATCGGTACCCGAATGCCGATGTCGCCTACCCGACCCGAATGAGGCTCCCCCATGGGACGAACCGTCTCGTCGCGCCTTCGCCTGCCCGCGATCGTCGCTGCATCTTCCGTGCTCCTGTCCGTCCTGATCGGAGTCCAGCCCGCCCAGGCCGACTCCGCACCCGCCGACCCGACATCGCCGTCGACGCCGGCGACCGTCACCGCCGACGCACTGCCCACGCCGCAGATCGACGGCTCGGTCTTCTCGCAGGTCATCGTCGGCAACACGGTCTACGCGGCCGGCAAGTTCACCAAGGCGCGCCCGGCCGGCTCCGCGCCCGGTGTGAACGAGGTCCCCCGCAGCTACCTGCTGGCGTACGACATCACCTCGGGAGCGCTCTCGACGACCTTCGCCCCGGTCATCGACGGCCAGGTCAAGGCCCTCGCGGCCTCGCCCGACGGCAAACGCCTCTACATCGGTGGCGCCTTCACGAAGGTCAACGGCGTCGCCAAGTACCGCCTCGCCGCCCTCGACCCGGCGACGGGCACCCTGGTGACCAGCTGGAACCCCGGCACCAACGCGACGGTCAACGCCATCGCCGCGGTCGGCCCGAACGTCTACGTCGCCGGCGTCTTCTCGAGCATCGGCAAGGACACGCGCACCAAGGCCGCCGCCGTGACGGCGTCCAACGGCACCAACCTGGCCTGGGCGCCGCAGATCGCCGGTGGTGACGTGCTGGCGATGGTCGCGAGCCCGGACGGGTCGAAGATCGTGCTCGGCGGGTCGTTCAGCTCGGTCAACGGTTCCTCGCAGCCCGGCTACGGTCTCGCCATGGTCGACTCGACCTCGGCGGCGAACCTGCCGTTCCAGGCCAACGACGTGATCCGCAACGGCGGCGGCCAGGCCGCGATCTACAGCCTGAGCGCCACGGCGAACGGCGTATACGGCTCGGGTTACACCTTCGGCGGCGGTGGCCGTCTCGAGGGTGCCTTCAAGTCGACCTGGGGTGGCGACCTCGTCTGGGTCGAGGACTGCCACGGCGACACCTACTCGGTCGCCGCGAACAGCACGGCCGTCTACATCGCCGGCCACCCGCACTATTGCGGCAACATCGGCGGCCAGCCGCAGACCGACCCCTGGACCTTCCAGCGGGCGATGGCCTTCAGCGACTCGGCGACCCAGACGGTCACCAACGACCCCATGGGCTACTACAATTTCGCGGGCAACCCGGCCCCGAGCATCCTGAACTGGTTCCCCGACTTCGGCACCGGCAGCTACACCGGCCAGAACCAGGGCCCGTGGAGCGTCGCTGCGAACGACAAGTACGTGGTCTACGGCGGGGAGTTCCCGACGGTCAACGGCAAGGCCCAGTACGGCCTGACCCGCTTCGCCGTGTCGAGCATCGCGCCGAACAAGGAGGGCCCGGTGTACTCGGGTGCCCTGTTCGAGCCCACCCTCGTCTCCCTCGAGTCCGGCAGCGTCCGGGTCGCGTGGCAGTCCAACTGGGACCGCGACAACGCCAACCTGGCCTACCAGGTCTACCGCGACGGCAACCTCACGACGCCCGTCTACTCGACGACGGCGTCCTCGACCTTCTGGAAACGCCCCTCCATCGGGTTCGTCGACAAGGGGCTCACGCCGGGCAGCACGCACGATTACCGCGTGCGCGCCACCGACCCGCTCGGCAACACCGTCCTCGGTGACACCGTCTCGGTGACGGTGTCGACCACCGCCCCCTCGCCCTACCAGCAGCAGGTGTCCGCCGACGGCGCCACGTCCCTCTGGCGCCTCGGCGAGAAGAGCGGCTCGACCGTCTACGACTCGATCGCGTTCGACGACCAGCAGGCCCAGGCCGGCGTGACACGCGGGGCCAGCGGCCAGGCGTCGACCGACTCGGACGGCTCGAGCACCTTCTCGGGCACGGACACCGGCCTCTCGTCGACGACGTCGGCCATCACCGCCCCCCAGACGTTCTCGGTGCAGGCGTGGTTCCGGACGACGTCGACGACCGGCGGCAAGATCGTCGGCTTCGGCAGCAACCGGACGGGCCTCTCGGGTTCGTACGACCGCCACCTCTACATGGACCCGCAGGGCCGCGTGTCGTTCGGCGTCTACCCCGGCTCGTCGCGCATCATCACGAGCCCGACCGCCCTCAACGACGGCCAGTGGCACCAGGTGGTCGGCACGCTGAGCTCGGCCGGCCAGTCGTTCTACGTCGACGGCAAGAAGATCGCGACCGACGCCGGGACCACCAGTGGCCAGGACTACACCGGCTTCTGGCGCATCGGCGGCGACAACAACTGGAACGGCGCCCCGTACTTCCAGGGCGACATCGACGACGTGTCGATCTACCCGACGGCCCTGAGCGGCAAGCAGGTCGACGGCCAGTGGGTCGCCTCGGGACGCGCGAGCAGGCTGCCGAAGGCCCCGACCGACGCCTACGGTGCCCGGGTGTTCCAGGACGACCCCGAGGCGTACTTCCGCCTCGACGGCGACGGGGGCTCCGTGGCGGCCGACTCCTCGCCCGTCGGCACCGACGGCCTGGTGAGCGGCGGCGTCACGACCGGTGACGCTCCGGCGATCTCGTCGGGGTCGGGCCACTCGGCGCGGTTCGACGGCTCGTCCGGCGGCGTCTCGACCACCACCTCGTACGACGCTCCGAACACCTACTCGCTCGAGACCTGGTTCAACACGACCACGACCTCGGGTGGCAAGCTGATCGGCTTCGGCAACCAGCAGACCGGCTACAGCGGCAACTACGACCGCCACGTCTACATGGAGCAGGACGGTCGCCTCCAGTTCGGCATCTGGACCGGTCAGATGAACCTGGCGAGCAGCACGGCCAGCTACAACGACGGCCGCTGGCACCACATGGTCGCGACCCAGGGCCCCGACGGGATGAAGCTCTACGTCGACGGCGCCCAGGTCGGGTCGAACCAGGCCACCGGGTCGGACGGCTTCCGCGGGTACTGGCGCCTCGGTGGCGACAGCTCGTGGAACTCGGGCTCGGGCTACTGGGCCGGCAGCCTCGACGAGGCCGCGGTCTACGCCCGCCCCCTCGACGCCACGACGGTCGCGCAGCACTACGCGCTCGGCGCGGACAAGCCGAACGCTTCGCCCACGGCGGCCTTCACCTCGTCGACCACCGGTCTCGGTGCCACGTTCGACGGCAGCACCTCGGTCGACGGTGACGGCTCGGTCGCCTCGTACGCCTGGGACTTCGGTGACGGCAGCGCCGCGGCGTCGGGGGTCAAGCCCTCGCACACCTACGCGGCGGGCGGCACCTACACGGTCACGCTGACCGTGACGGACGACCGGGGTGCGGTCGGCACGTCGACCGCGAGCGTGACGGTGACGGCGCCCCGCGTGAACCAGGCGCCCAGCGCTTCCTTCGCCTCGACCGTCGACCACCTGGTCGTCGCCGTCGACGGGACGGCCTCGACCGACCCCGACGGCAGCATCGCGTCGTACCGTTGGGACTTCGGCGACGGCACGGCGGCAGCCACCGGCTCCACGGCGAACCACACGTATGCCGTAGCGGGCACCTACACCGTGACCCTCACGGTGACCGACGACGAGGGCGCCACCGGCACCTCGACCGGCACGGTCACCGTCGCCCCGGCCCCGCCGGCGAACGTCGCCCCCACGGCGTCGTTCTCGAGCGCCTCGACGGGCCTGGCGGTGTCGACCGACGCGTCGGCGTCGTCCGA
Organism: Frigoribacterium sp. AP1; assembly: GCF_056680555.1. Lineage (NCBI taxonomy): Bacteria > Bacillati > Actinomycetota > Actinomycetes > Micrococcales > Microbacteriaceae > Frigoribacterium > Frigoribacterium sp. AP1. The sequence continues at coordinate 1,798,655 of NZ_CM155288.1, read as the reverse complement.
CCCCGACGGGACCGTGGCCGGCTACGCCTGGACCTTCGGGGACGGCGGCACCGCCACCGGGAAGACCGCCTCGCACTCGTACGCGGCGGCCGGCACGTACACCGTGACCCTCACGGTGACCGACGACAAGGGTGCGTCGGGCAGCTCGACGGGAACCGTCACGGTCGCGCCGATCCCCAACGCGGCCCCCACGGCGTCGTTCACGACAGCCACCGACAAGCTCGCGGTCTCCACCGACGGACGCGCCTCGAGCGACTCCGACGGCACCGTCGCCACCTACGCCTGGGACTTCGGCGACGGCGGCACGGCGACCGGCAGCACGGCGAAGCACGACTACGCCACCGGGGGCACGTACACGGTGACCCTCGTCGTGACCGACGACAAGGGCGCCACGGGGACCCGCACCTCCACGGTGACCGTCACCGCGCCTCCCGTGGTCACGGCAGTCGCCCAGGACGGCTTCGGCCGCTCGGCGAGCAACGGCTGGGGTTCGGCCGACGTCGGCGGCGCGTGGACGCGCACCGGCCAGGCCTCGCAGTACGCGGTCGCGAAGGGCGTCGGCACCCAGTACCTGGGCGCCGCCGGCTGGAGCACCTCGATGTCCCTCACCGGCGTCAGCGCGACCGACAGCGACCTGCGCACCAGCGTCAGCCTCGACAAGGCGGCGACCGGAGGCGGCACGTTCGTCTACGTCACGGGCCGCAAGGTGGCGACGAACTCCGAGTACCGCGCGACCCTGCGCTATCGCTCGGACGGACGCGTCGTCGTCGCTCTCAACGCGTACAAGGGCACGTCGACCAACGTCACCCTGGTGAACGAGACGCTGGTGCCGGGCACGGTCACGCCGGGCGCCAAGGTCAACGTCCGACTCGAGGTCAGCGGCTCCGGCACGACGACGATCCGGGCGAAGGTCTGGATCGACGGCACGACCGAGCCCACGGCCTGGACCGTCTCGACGACCGACACGTTCGCCGGCCTGCAGGCCCCGGGCTCGGTGGCCCTGGCCGCCTACGCCTCGGGCTCCGCCACCAACGCCCCGCAGACGGTCTCGTTCGACGACCTGAGCGTCTTCAAACCGTGACCGACGTCGCCCCGGAGCACCCGAGCGGGCTCGTCGTCCAGCAGTCGTTCCCCCGACCGCGACCGACGACGAACCCCTACCTCGTGATGCTCCGGGACGCCGTCGGCGCGGTCCCCGGGGTCGAGGTGCGCACCTTCGACTGGAGGGGCGCGCTGTTCGGCCGTTACGACGTGTTCCACGTGCACTGGCCCGAGATCCTCGTCTCGGGGCAGAGCCCGCTCAAGGCGCTCGTGCGTCAGGCGTTGACCGTCGCCCTGGTGACGAAGCTGCGACTGACGCGCACCCCGATCGTCCGCACCGAGCACAACCTCGAGCTGCCGAGCGGCATCTCCCGCCGCGAGCGCGTCCTGCTGCGCTGGATCGAGCGACGCACCGCGCTCTGGGTGCGACTGAACGACGAGACGCCCGAGCACCCCGACGCCCTCGGCGCGCTCATCCCCCACGGCCACTACGTCGACTGGTTCGCGCGCTGGCCGTGGCCGTCGCGCGAGGCCGGCCGGGTGTCGTACTTCGGCTTCATCCGTCGCTACAAGGGGGTCGACGGCCTCGTCCGGGCCTTCCGTGGCGTGCGTGGCGACGACCGTCGACTGCACGCCGCCGGGAAGCCCTCCACTCCCGAGCTCGCCCACGGCCTCGAGCAGCTCGCGGCCGGCGACCCCCGGGTCAGCCTCGACCTGCGGTTCCTCGACGACGAAGCCCTCATCGACGTGGTGCGCCGGGCCGAGCTCGTCGTGCTCCCCTATCGCGAGATGCACAACTCGGGCGGTGTGCTGACGGCCCTGTCGCTCGGGCGGCCCGTGCTCGTGCCCGCCAACGAGGTCAACGCCCGCCTGGCCGACGAGGTCGGTGCCGACTGGGTCCGGCAGTACGCCGACGACCTCGGTCCCGACGACGTCGAGGACGCGCTCGACGCGGCCTCACGGCTGGACGACGACGCCCGCCCCGATCTGTCGGCCCGTGACTGGGACCGTGCCGGTGAGGCGCACGTCGCGGCGTACCGCCGGGCGATCGCCGCCACCCGAGGCCGAGGCGTCGGACGTCGGGTCCGCCCGTGAGGTCAGCCGTCGACGCGGCCGTACTCCCGGTACCCCGCGCCCCACGCGCCCGCCACCATGCCGGCGCCCCGGGCCATCGTGCGGACGCCGCGAGCGCGTTGCCCCAGCGACCGTCGCCCGAGGGGGCGGGTCACCGTGCCGATGGCGTACCGACCCAGACCGCCGACGACGCGCACGCCGCCCTTGGCCGACAGCCGGAGGCGCGTGCCCAGTCGCGAGGCCCCTCGCGCGGACAGCATCACCGAGGTGAGGCTCCAGCCGTTGCCGCTGCTGTAGGCGCGCTGCACGACCCAGCGCCGCGTGACCCGGTGTGCGGGGACGACGTCGGTGACGACCGCCTCGGCGCACCACAGGATCGTGCCGCCGCCCGCGACCAGGCTGCGGGTGAACAGCGTGTCCTCGCCGCCGAGCTGCCCGAGCGCGACGTCGAAGACCAGGCCCTGACGGCGCACCGCGGCGAGGTCGAGCAGCAGGTTGTTGGTGGCCGCGACGTCGACGGGCGTGCCGGTCGCGAGTCGGCGGCGCACGAAGAAGCGGCCCTCGACGATGAACGGCTCGGGCTCGACCTCGTACTCGCTGCGCACGGGGCCGACGACGGCCGCGGCACCGGTCTCGGCCTGGAGGGCGACCAGCGCGTGCAGCCACTGCTCGGACGGCCGCTCGTCGTCGTCGATGAAGACCAGCAGGTCGCTGTCGCCGCTCTCCGCGAGTGCCCGGTTGCGGGCCGAGGCGATGCCCGGGGTCGTCTCCACGACGTAGTCCACCGCCACGGGCTCGACATCGTCACCCGGGCCGGCCGCGGCGAGCGCCGCCGCCTCGACGCGCTCGCGCCCCGACCCGCTCGCGTCGTTGTCGACCACGAGCACGCGCGCCTCGACTCCGAGTCCGCGCACGCTGCGGGCCTGCTCGACGAGCAGCGGCAGCACCGCGTCGAGGTCCCGCGGCCGGCGGAAGGTCAGCACGGCGATGGTCAGGAGGCGCGGGGCGGTCGGGTCGGTCGTCACGGGCCCCAGCATGTCAGGTCGGTGACCGGTGTCGGGTCGGTCACCGCGCCTCCTGCGGGTGGACGGGGGACGAACCGTGGGTGAGTCGCTCGCCGGCCTCTCGGTGGTCGTCGTCAACTACGGCTCGACCGACCTGCTGCGGCAGAACCTCGTGCCCGTCTCGCGGGCGACCGAGGGTCTCGTCGTGGTCGTCGTCGACAACTGGTCGGGGGCGGCCGAGCGCGCCCGCGCGAGCGAGCTGGCCGCGGCCGAGGGCTGGCACCTCGTCGCGCCCGACGGCAACGAGGGCTTCGGCACCGGGGTCAACCTCGGCGTCGCCCGGGCCCGCGAGGCCGGGGCGCGCCACCACGTGCTGCTCAACCCGGACGCCCTCGCGGACGCGGGGGCCCTCGCCGCCTTGCACCGCGCCTCCTCGTCCGAACCGCTGACGATGGGCGCGCCGACCGTGCTGCGCCCCGACGGCAGCGTCTGGTCGGCCGGCAGCGACCTGTACCTGGACGACGGGCGCATCCGGTCGCGACGGCGACGACAGCCCGGCGCCCGCGTCGAGGAATGGCTCAGCGGTGCCTGCCTCGTGCTGAGCGACGAGCTGTGGCAACTCTGCGGCGGCTTCGACGACGACTACTTCCTCTATTGGGAGGACGTCGACCTGTCCCGCCGCGTCGTGAGCGCAGGAGGCGCGCTCCGGTTGCTCGACGACGTCACCGTCGTCCACGCCGAGGGCGGCACGCAGACCGCCGGCGGGGCCGACCGGTCGGGGCAGGCCAAGTCGGCCGGGTACTACCGGTACAACATCCGCAACCGTCTGCTGTTCGCGGCGAAGCACCTCGACGACGACGACCTGCGCCGGTGGCGACGCCTGACCCCGCGCATCGCGTGGGAGGTGCTGCTGCAGGGCGGTCGGCGGCAGTTCGTGCGGTCGCCGGGCACGCTGCTCGTCGGACTGCGGGCCGTGCTCGAGGGGCGTCGGATCGTGGCGGCCGAGCTGCGGCGCCGGGCCCGGTCGGCCCGCTGATAAATTTATCAAGGGTCGACCTCGACTCTGATAAATTTATCACCGTGCGATCTCCCCTCACCAACCCGTTCCAGGCAGGCTCCGACGTCGTGCCCGACGTCTGGGCCGGCCGAACCGAGCAGTTGAGCGACTGGCACCAGGTCCTGCGACCCCGTCGGCACGCCGGTCTCTACGAGACAGGACGGACGATCCTCGGCGAACCGGGCACCGGCAAGTCGAGCCTCGTCCGCCGCATCGCCCGCGACGCCGCCGAAGCCGGCGACTGGGTGACGCCGCAGCTGCGCATGCCCACCGGGGCCGATCCCCTCAAGATCATCGCCTCCGCCGTCCTGCGACTGGCCGACCGCGCCGGGCTCCGCACCTCGACCCGGAGGGGCGTCCTCGACCTGCTCGCCAGGGTCGAGCAGGTGGCCGTGACCGGGTTCTCGGTGACGACCCGCGGCGCCGACGGCCCCGAGCCGTTCACGGCCCTCTTCGAGCTCCTCGTCGAACTCGGCCAGGCGGCGATCGAGCAGGACGCCGTCGTGATGATCCACGTCGACGAGGTGCAGAACATCGGCGACGAGGCCGCCCTCTCGCAGCTCCTCATCGCCCTCGGCGACGCCCTGTCGCACGAGGTCGAGGTCACCGTGCCCGGCGGAGGCACGGTGTCCCGCTACCTGCCCGTCGCCGTCTACCTCACGGGCCTGCCCGACTTCGAAGACATGGCGGGTGCCCGGAAAGGGGCGACCTTCGCCCGACGGTTCCGCACCATCACGCTCGGTCCCCTCGACGAGGGCGACATCCTCGAGGCACTCCAGCCCTTCGTGATCGCGGGGTGGGAGACCGCCGGCGACCACGGTGCCGTCGAGACCGTCCGCATGGACCCTGCGGCGGCGAAGGCGATCGCGGCCCTCAGCTGCGGCGAGCCATTCCTGTTCCAGCTCGCCGGCCAGCGGGCGTGGAACGTCGCGACGGCACCCGTCGTCTCCGAGGAGGACGTCGTGGCCGGCTGGCGCGGAGCCGAGAGCGAGGCGTCGGCCCACGTCGAGCGCATCCTGAACCGCCTCCCCCCGCGTGAGCACGAGTTCTTGCGGGCCATGGCGTCGCTGCCCGCCGCAGAACGCACCCTCAACGCGATCGCCGAGGCGATGGGCCTGGCCTCGGGCGCCCAGCTCGGGCCCACCTCGCAACGGCTCGACACGGTGCGTGGCGTGGTCAGCCGGGGCAAGCCGTACGCGTTCCGCAACCGTGCCGTCGAGGCCTACCTGACGACGGACTGGCCCCGAGCGGGCTGAGTTCGAGCGGGCTGAGTTCGGGCACGGGCCGCCGCTCCTCGCGCACGGCGGCGCATCCCATGATCTCCGACCATCGGTCGATCCCCGCCCGCCGGCCGCTTCCTATGCTCGACCCATGAGCACAGCCACCGCACGACCCGCGACCGCGACGCCCGGGACCGACGACGGCGAGGGGTCCGCGGATGGTCCGCGGCCGTCCCGGGCCCGACGACTCTGGGCGGGGTCGTGGCGCCTCGGCGTGGCCCTGACGACCGGGCTGGTGGCCTTCGCCGTGGTCTGGCCGTCGACCGACATGAGCGGCTGGAGCGACGCCCGGGTCGGGGCCAGCATCGTCGGTGACGTGCTCGCCGGATCGGCCGCCCTCGTCCTCGTCCCGTTCCGCCACCGGGCACCGTTCGCCGTCACCCTCGTCGTCGTCGGCCTGGCGTCGTTCTCGACCCTCGCGGTCGGGGCCGCCGCCCTGGCCGTCGTGTCGCTGGCCACGCGCCGACGCCTCGGCGAGATCGTGGCCGCCGGAGCCGTGTTCGTCGCGGCCACGGTGGTCGCGGAACTCCTCGTGTTCCGCTCGACCGACGACGGGACCTCCGTCGGGTGGATGACCGTCGCCCTCGGTGCCGTCGTCCTCGCCTACGCGCTCCTCGCGCTGGTCGGCGTGGTGATCGGGTCGCGACGCGCCCTCGTCTCCTCGCTGCGCGAGCGGGCGCTCCTCGTCGAGCGCGACCAGGCACTCCGCGAGGAGCGGGCCCGGGACGGCGAACGGGCCCACCTGGCCCGCGAGATGCACGACGTCCTCGGGCACCGGCTCTCCCTCGTCGCCCTGCACGCCGGGGCGCTCGAGTACCGGGGCCGCGACCTCGACCCCGACGAGACCGTCGCCGCCGCGGCCGTCGTCCGGGCCGAGGCCCACTCGGCGCTCTCCGACCTGCGAGACGTGCTGGGGGTGCTGCGCGACCCGGACGCGGGCGGGGCCTCCGAGGTCACCGTCACCGCGCCTCCTCAACCCACGCTGCTCGAGCTCGACGCCCTCGTCACCGAGGCGCGTGAGGCGGGCTCGTCGGTCACGTCCTCGATCGACGACGCCGAGCGTCTGGCCGAGGTGCCGACCACCGTCGGCCGGCACGCCTACCGCATCGTCCAGGAGGCCCTGACGAACGCCCGTCGGCACGCACCCGGACAGCCGATCCGGGTGTCGGTCTCGATCGGCACGACGGACGTCGTCCGCATCCGTGTCACGAACCCCGCGCCCGACGCCACGGCCGAGAACCGCACGGGCCACGGCCTGGCAGGCCTGGCCGAGCGCGTGCGGCTGGTGGACGGCCACTTCGGGGCGGGCCCCGACGGGGACGACTTCGTCGTCGAGGCCGACCTGCCGTGGACGCGATGACCGGCCCGCGTCCGGTCCGGGTCGTGGTCGTCGACGACGACGCCCTGGTGCGGTCGGGACTCCGCCTCATCCTGGGCGGGCACGTCGACGTCGAGCTCGTGGGCGAGGCCGTGGACGGACTCGACGCCGCCGCCGTCATCGCCCGCACGGCACCGGACGTCGTGTTGATGGACATCCGCATGCCGCGCTGCGACGGGCTCGAGGCGACCGAGCGCGAGCTGGCCCGACGGCCCGACCTGCGGGTGGTCGTGCTGACGACGTTCGAGGCCGACGACCTCGTGCTGGGGGCGTTGCAACGCGGTGCCCGCGGATTCCTCGTGAAGGACACCCCGCCGGGTGAGCTCGTCGACGCCGTCCTCGCCGTCGCCCGCGGACGCTCGATCCTGTCGCCGAGCGTGCTCGATCGCGTGATCACCGCCGCCACCCGGGCCACCGGCCCGGACGAGTCCGCCTCGGCCGCCGATGCCCGGTCCCGGCTGGCCCTCCTGACCGACCGTGAGAGGGAGGTGGCCGTCGCGGTGGCCGAGGGTGCCACGAACGCCGAGATCGCCGCCGGCCTCTTCGTCAGCGTCGCCACCGTGAAGACCCACGTCGGCCACGCCTACGACAAGCTCGCCGTCACGAACCGGGTCCAGCTCGCGCTCGTCGTCCGCGCGGCCCGCCCTGACGGCACACGGCCCGTGCCGGCGACGACCGACTAGCGGAGCGCGGGCACGCCGCCGAGCAGAGCCGGACCCGACGCCCTCAGCCCGCGACGAACTCCGCCAGCGACGCCGCCAGGTCCCGCGTCGTCAGTCGTTCCTCGACGAGGGCCCGCCCCGCCACGCCGAACGCCCGGGCCTCGGCCTCGTCGTCGAGCAGCCGCAGCACGTGCGCCGCGAGCGCCGACGCATCTCCCACCGGCGCCAGCAACCCCGTGCGTTCGTGCTCCACGTAGTCCTCGATGCCCGGAGTGTTCGTCATCACGACGGGCCGCCCCGTCGCCATCGCCTCGAGGCTGACCGTCATGCCGGACGCGTGCAGGTTGTCGCGCGTCGCGACGGCCACGACCGACGCCCGTGCGTACAGCTCGGCCAGCTCGCGGTGCGAGACGTGCGGCACCACCGTGACGCCCTCGGGCGGTGCCGCGTCGCTCGTCGTCTGCACGACCAGCTCGACGTCCGGCCGCTCGGCGTGCACGCGCTCCAGCGTCGCGAACAGCGTCGCCGGGTCCCGGTCGCGGTCGCCCCCGATGCTCAGCACCATCGGTCGCGAGGGCCACGGACGCGCCGCGAAGAACTCCTCGTCGACCCCGAAGGTGAAGAACCCGACCGGGGGCCCGTCCTCACCGACGAACCGTCGCAGCGGCTCGACCTGCCCCCGGCTGATCACCCAGAGCCCGCTCATCCGTCGCAGCACGTCGCGCATGCGTCCGACGTCCTGCCCGCGCTCGACCCGGTCGGTCACCCAGATAACACCCGTGTACATCCGGTCGTGCGGCCGCGTCAGCAGCATCCGCCGCGCGACGTTCTCGTCCCAGGTCACCCCGACGTCACTCGACGGGACCCCGGACGAGGAGGCGCGGCGCGGCACCACCCGGTCGCGCAGCACCTGCAGGCGGCCGGGTTCCGCGACCGAGGCGATGCGCGCCTCCGGGTCCGAGTCGCGCAGCGCCTCGAGGCCGTAGGGCCAGAGGCCGGGCCGACGACCCGCCGCGTGGTCGGCGGCCCAGCCGGCCACGTCGCGTTCGGTCGCGAACAGGACCTCGATCACCGCGCCTCCTTCTCCTCGTCATCGGTGCGCTGGTCGTGCGCGCGCTCCTCGGCGGCCCGTTCGGCCACCGCTCGCTCGGCGATCGCCTGGTCGGTCGCGGTCTCGTCACCGCGCTGCTCGTCGACGTCGAGGCCCGCGGCCGCCGTGGCGCCCTCGCCGTCCGCCGACTCGTCGACCACGCCGCCGCCACCCGCACCGCCCGCCGCCGCCTCGGCCCGACGTCGACCCAGGTCGCGCGACACGTACCAGAGGTTCGGCACGAGCTGGCAGAGCGCCACCGAGATCGCCGAGCCCAGCACGGGTCCCGCCGCCCCGACCTGCCCGATGAACCACCACGACAGCCCGAGGTTGAGCGGGACCATCAGCACGATCGGCAGCACCTGGAAGACCAGTCCGGTCTTGTCGGTCATGTACATGCCGACCGGGTACTTGGCCGCCTGCAGGCCGACGAAGACCACGAAGCCGACGAGCATCCAGCCGTCGAGCGTGATCGCCCCGCCCGACACGAACCGCGCCAGGAACGGGCTGAGCACGGCGAGTGCCGTGCCCAGCACGAGTCCCCCGAGCAGGAACCACAGCGTCGGCACGGTCGGCGACTCGACGCGACCGGCCGACCGGGCCGCCGCGTAGACCGGCCAGAGGGCGATGCCCGCCGCGGCGACGGTCTGCAGCACGATGCCGAACAGCTGCGAGGCGAGGTTGTACTGGGCGAGCTCGTCGGGCCCGGCGAGGTGGCTGAGCAGCAGACGGCCGGTCTGCATCGCGACCGGCAGGGCGATCATCTGCACGAGCATCGGCCAGGCGAGGCCCAGGGCGGGCACGCCACGGTAGCTGCGGACGCGCGGCACGAGCTTGACGGCCGACCCGATCTGCGGCGACAGGGCGCGCGCCGCCACGATCAGGCAGATCACCGAGACGAGGCTGTTGGCCACGTACGAGACGACCGCGAGGTAACTGCCGATCGGCGCGCTGAACATGACGGCCGAGCCGATCGCGAGCAGCATGAACGGCGCCACGACGGCCTGGCTGGCCACCTGCGTGCTGGTCTTCTTCAGCCCCACGAGGATGCGCTGGCCGACCGTCAGCGGGATCACCAGGCCGAACACCGCCAGGCAGAGACCGGCCGCGAGCGAGCCGCCGTCGGGCAGCAGCCCTTCGCCGAGCAGCACCGGCCACCAGCCGGCGAGCGTGATGATCAGTGCGACGGCGACCATGATGCCGCCCGACACCAGCAGCACGCGGAAGGCCGTGACGATCGAGCGCTTGACGAAGTCGTCGGTGCGGACCGACGACGACCCGGCCACGGCGTTGATCACGATCGCCGCGATGCCGAGGTCGGCGAACGGTAGCAGGGTCGGGAACGTCGAGAGCAACCCGTACTGGGCGTAGGCGTCGGTGCCGAAGTTCTGGATGATCATGCGGCTCGTGATGATGCCGAGTACGCCCGACAGGCCCATCACGATCACCTTGATCGCCGCGGTCGATCCCACGGCGGCCATCGCGCCGCCCCGACGAGGACGACCGGCCGAGCCCGTCGTCGACCGGCTCACGAGGCGCGCCCGAAGAGTCGGTCGTCCGCGGCGAGGCGTCCGTCGCGGTCGGGCAGGTCGGCCAGCACGTCGTCGGCGGCGCGGCTCGCGTCGAGCGCCGCGACGATCGCGTCGGCCAGCACCTGGGGGGAACGCGGGTCGGACGCGACCACGTGGCCGTGGGCGTCGAGCCAGTCGGCGAGGCCGGTCTCGGTCGTCGTCACGACGGTGCAACCGTGCGACAGCCCCTCGACGATCGGCAGCCCCACCTGCTCGCGCCAGGTCGGGCTCGGCTGCGACCACAGCACGAGCACGCGCGCGTCGTCGAGCACGGAGTGGATGCGCGGGCGCGGCGGGTCGACCTCGAGGGTGACCGAGGGCTGCGCGACCGACAGGGCCCGCGCCTCCTGCTCGAGGGCGCCCTTGCCGAGCAGCGTGAGCGTCGCCTGCGGGCGGGCCGCGACGACGAGCGGCCAGGCAGCCGCCAGCACGCGCAACCCCTTGCGCTCGACGAACGAGCCGACGAACGCGACCGCGGGCGGGCGGACCCCGCCGCCGCGGGCGTCCTGGTGGCGCGTCGGCAGCGCGGGCACCGAGGCCACGGAGGCCCGCGGCGACGGGGAACCGAGGAGGCGCGTGTACGTCTCACGCGCCGCGTCCGTCCCGAAGACCACCCGGTCGAGTCGCCGCCAGACCGCCCGGGCGAGCACGCGTTCACCGCGTCGGCGCAGTCGCGTCCGCAACCGGGGAGCGGTCGCCGACGTGAACGGGTCGGCGTTGCCGATCAGGTAGCTCACGACGGTGGTCGGACGGCCGGTGACGCGGCGTCGCACCGCCAGGGCCGCCAGCACGAGGGCCGTCGCCGGCAGGCTCGACGTCATCAGCGGTTCGTTGACCTCAAGGGTGTCGACGTCGGACCGTGCGATGAGCCAGGCCGCCCGCACCGGGCCGGCCGGCACGAGGTCGAGGCCCTCGGCGAGCGAGGCGTCGAAGTCGTACCGCGTCACCCGGTAGACGATGCTGGCCGGGGCGAGCTCGTGGGCCCGTTCGAGGTGCGCCGTGCGCAGCGACTCGTACAACCGGACGGCCGGGAGGCGCGGTGCGGCCCCCCGGGACGGCCGAGCGACGGTCACGGGGCGTCGACGCCCCGACCGCCGGCCGGGCGGGGAGAGATCGGGGCCTTCGGCGCCGACGGGCCGCCGGCACGCTGTGCGCTCTCGGAGACGCCGTCGAGGACGACGCCGAGCACGGGCACCTGGACGCCGGTCAACGCCCGGGCGGCCTGGACCAACTGGCCGCGGGACGAGTGGCCGACCGTGGCGACGAGCACGACGCCGTCGGTCAGGCGTCCGAGCTCGAGGACGTCGGACGAGCTGAGCACACCGGGGGTGTCGACGATGACCACGTCGTAGCGTTCGCGCGCGGACTCGACGAACAAGGCCATCGACTTCGAGCTGAGCAGGGGGCTGGGGTTCGGGGGCACCTCGCCGGTGGGGATCACGTCGACCCGGTCGCGCCAGGGCGTGACGGCGTCGGCGAACTCGACGCGACCCACGACGACGTCGGTCAGGCCCGTCTCGTCCGACACGGCGGCGAGGTCGGCGAGTCCGCCGCCGCGGAGGTCGGCGTCGATCACGAGGACGGACTGACCACGTTCGGCGTAGGCCAGAGCCAGGTCGAGGATGACGGCCCCGCGGCTCTCGCGGTCGTCGGTGCTGACCGACGAGACGGCGATCGTGCGGGCGACCGCGTCCACGTCGGAGAACTGGAGCTGCGCGCGGATGCGTCGGAAGTCGTCGGCCGCCGCACCCTGGGGCTCGTCGGCGAACGCCAGGCTGCCGCGTCGACGGCGCACGACGCTGCCGAGCACGGGGGCGACGCGCAGCTCGTCGACGTCGGCCGTCGAGCGGAGGCGCGTGTCGACCACGGAGCGGACCAGGGCGAAGACGATGCCCAGGGCCGCACCGATGGCGAGGCCGGTGAGTGCGATGAGACGCCGGTTGGGGCCCGCGGGCGAGTTCGGCGGCGTGGCCTCGGCGATGGGTGCCACGCTCAGCGTCGACAGGCCGGCCGCGCTCTCGGGCGAGAGCGATCGGGCCTCGTCGCTGAGCGACCGGGTCACGGCGTTGGCGATGTCGGCCGCCCGCTGACGGTCGGGGTCGACCACGGTGACGTCGATGATGACGGTGTTCAGCGGGTTCTCGGCCGTGACCTGCCGGGCCAGCTGGACCGGCGTGAGGTCGAGCCCCAGGTCGGAGATGACCGGTTCGAGGACGACCGTCGACGTGGCCAGGCGGGTGTAGCTCTGCACCAGGTTCTGCGTGTACGACGAGCCCTGGAGCAGCTCGTTCGGGTCGGAGCCCTCGGCCGCGGAGACGAAGACGCTGCTGGTCGAGCGGAAGCTGTCGGGTCGCGTCTGGGCGTAGCCGTAACCGGCCGCACCACCGAGGAGGGCGAGGACGAGGATGACGGGCCAGCTCTTCACGAGCGCGCGCCAGTAGTGCTGAGGATCCAACTGACACTCCCGGGTTAAGTGGTTGAACCTGGCGAGCATACCCGCCGCCGACGGGGGGCCATGACCCCCCGACGGGGGCGCCCCGGCGGTCACAGACGAGGGATCACCCGCTCTCACCCGCTGACCGCCCGGTGGGGGGATGCGCGGCGAGCCGCCCTCGGCGGGCGGCCCGGTCAGCGGACGGGCAGCTCGACGCCCGCCCAGCGCGGCCCGTGCGGGGTGATCGCCACCCGGCGGGGTTCGTCGGGCTCGTCGGGGTCGTCGACGGGATCGCTCGGTGGGGTGACCTCGCGGGCACCCGTCGGTCGCTCGATCACGACGTCGAGCCACGACTCGGACACCCCGTCGAGCAGTCCCGCGCCCCACTCGACCACGACGATCGAGCCCTCGAAGTCGAGGTCCAGGTCGTCGAGCTCGGCCTCGCCGGACAGCCGGTACGCGTCGACGTGCACCAGGGGCGTGCCCGACGCGGTCGGGTGCGTGCGCGCCAGGACGAACGTCGGGCTCGCCACCTGGCCGCGGACCTCGAGGCCCTCGCCCAGGCCGCGCGTGAAGGTCGTCTTGCCGGCACCGAGCGGTCCGGTGAGGACCAGCAGGTCACCCGCTCGCAGCAGGCCGGACACCCGACGTCCCAGCGCCTCCATGGCGTCGGCGTCGGCGACGGCGAGCTCGACGGGACCGCCCGGGGTGGTCACGGCCGGCCGCCGACGTAGACGCGAGGCACCCGGGCGCCGACGCGGCAGGCGACCTCTTCCGGGATCGTGTCGGTGGCGTCGGCCCACTCGCCGATGGTCATCTCGCCCCGGTCGCCCGGCCCGAACAGCACGACCTCGTCGCCGACCGCGACCGGGTCGTCGCCCATGTCGACCAGGAACTGGTCCATGGCGACCCGGCCCACGATCGGTCGGGGCACGCCGTTCACGACGACGTGCACCGCCCCCTGCGCCCGGCGGCTGACGCCGTCGGCGTAGCCCAGGGGCACGAGGGCGAGCGTCGTGTCGGACGGAGCACGGAACGTGTAGTCGTACGAGACCCCGGTGCCCGCGGTGACGCGCTTGACCTTGACGACGGACGCGCTCAGCGTGAGCACCGGACGCAGTCCGCGGTCGGCGGCGGTCACGCCCTCGGTCACGGGGATCCCCAGGCCGTTCGACCCCATGCGGACCATGTCGAAACGCCGCTCGGGGTGCTCGAGCGCGGCCGAACTCGACGACATGTGCCGCTTCTCGACGGTGGCACCGAACGCCTCGGCGTCGGCCACGGCCTTCTCGAACACCCGGGCCGCGGCCTGGTCGTCGGCCTCGCTCGTCTCGCTGACGTGCGAGAAGATGCCGCGGAGGCGGACCACGCCCTCGTCGCGCAGCTCGACGGCACGGGCGACGAAGGCCGGCCAGTCCGAGGGCAGGCAGCCCTCTCGGTGCAGCCCGGTGTCGATCGTCAGGTGGAGGAGGGCGACGCCACCGCGCGCCCGCGCGACCGCGGCCACGGACTCGAGCTGCTCGAGGGTCGACACCCCCAGGTCGACGTGCAGGTCGACGGCGGCCTCGAGGTCGTCGGACGGGCTGAGCTGCCAGGCGAAGAACGAGGCGTCGCCGCCGATGCCCAGACGTCGCATCCTCAGGGCCGGCGCGAGCTCGACCGTGCCGAACCAGCGGATGCCCGCCGCGACGGCCTCGGGCACGAGTACGTCGGCCCCGTGCGAGTAGGCGTCGGCCTTGACGATGGCCAGGATCTCGACCGGGTCGAGACGGGCGATCAACGACTCGAGGTTCGCCCGGTACGCGGCCAGGTCGACCGTGGCCCGGCGCAGGGACGTCGCGGCGCTCATGCGGTGTACCTCCGGGTGAGGCCGGCGGCCAGGCACGCGACGACCTCGTAGGTGATGCCGCCCATGGCGTCGGCCCAGTCGGCCGCGGACTGCCGGCCCAGCACCGGGTCGCCGAACAGCACGACCTCGTCACCGATCTCGACGGGGTCGTCGCCCACGTCGATCACGAGGGCGTTCATGGCGATGCGGCCGCGGACCCGGTAGGTGCGCTGGCCGATCGTCACGGACGCGCGCTCGCTCGCGGCCCGGTCGATGCCGTCCGCGTACCCGGCCGGCACGATCGCGATCGACGTGTCGCGCTCGGGGCGGAAGAGGTAGCCGTAGGACACGCCTTCGCCCGCCGGTATCCGCTTGACGGTGGTCACCGGCGCCGTCACGGTCATGGCCGGACGCAGGCCGAGCTCGGCGGACGTGCGGTCGGGGTAGGGGCTGAGCCCGTAGCTCGCGAGGCCGAAGCGCACCATCGTGGCCCTCGACCCGACGTAGTCGAGCGCCGCCGCCGAGGCGGCGACGTGCAGCAGGGGCGGCCGCACGCCCAGCTCGTCGAGCATCGCGGAGGCACGGGCGAAGCGGGCCACCTGCAGGCCGTCCTCTTCGGACGAGGCGTTGGACACGTGGGTCATGAGGCCCTCGACCGGCACGACGTCGGCGTGGCCGGCCGCACGCTCGAACAGCTCGGGCCACTCGGACTCGACGGCCCCGTTGCGACTCAGGCCCGTGTCGATCGCCAGGTGGACCGCGCGGACGCCAGCCGCCACGGCCGCCTCGAGCTGGTCGACGCTCGACACCGCCGGGGTGATGCCGAGCGCGGCGGCCTCGGCGAAGTCCTCGTCGGGAGCGTGCAGCCAGGCGAGCACGGGCGCCTCGACACCGGCTCGTCGCAGGGCCACGGCCTCGGTCAGGTCGGCCACGCCGAGCCAGTCGACGCCGGCCTCGACGAAGGCCCGGGCGCACTCCACGGCACCGTGGCCGTAGGCGTTGGCCTTGACCACGGCCATGACGGCCGCCGGTGCGACGGCCGCCCGCAGCACCTCGACGTTGTGTCGCAGCGCGGCCGTGTCGACGGTGATGGTGACGTCGTGGGTCATCGGTCTGCCCCTTCGTGGTGTGCGTCGTCGTGGTCCGCAGCGCCGCGGCCGTCACCTTCGGCGACAACGTAGGCGACCGCCACCCCGCCGTCGTGGCTGAGCGACAGGTGGAGGCGCGCGACGCCCCGCGAGTCCGCCAGCGACCGTGCTCCCCCGCTGAGGACGAGCGACGGGGCTCCTTGGTCGTCGGAGACGACCACGACGTCGTGCCAGCGCACCCCGGTGGAGCCGCCCAGGGACTTGATCAGCGCCTCCTTGGCGGCGAAGCGGGCCGCCAGCGACTGGCGCCCGCGCGGGCTGCCGTCACGCAGGACGAGTTCGTCGGCCCGGAACAGTCGCGTCGCGAGAGCCGGGGTGCGCTCGATCGAGCGGCCGAAGCGTTCGAGGTCGACGACGTCGACGCCGATGCCCACGATCACGTCCTCACCCGCCTGATGCCCTGCCCCGGCTGCACGACCCGTTACTCGACGGTGACCGACTTGGCCAGGTTGCGCGGCTGGTCGACGTCGAGGCCCTTGGCGGCGGCGAGCTCCATGCCGAAGACGTGCAGCGGCACGACCGACAGCAGGGGCTCGAAGAGCGGGGCCGCCAGCGGGATGTGCAGCACCTCGTCGGCGAAGGGCAGCACCGCGGCGTCGCCCTCTTCGGCGATCGCGATGACCCGGGCGCCGCGCGCACGGATCTCTTGGATGTTCGAGACGACCTTGGGGTGCAACGAGCGCGGGTCGCGCGGGCTGGGGACGATGACGAAGACGATCTGACCGGGCTCGATCAGCGCGATCGGGCCGTGCTTGAGCTCGCCGGCGGCGAAGCCCTCGGCGTGGATGTAGGCCAGCTCTTTCAGCTTGAGCGCCCCCTCGAGGGCGATCGGGTAGCCCACGTGGCGACCGAGGAACAACACCGACCGGGTGTCGGCCATCCAGCCGGCGAGGGTCTTGATGCGCTCGGACGACTCGAGCACCTGCTCGATCTTGCCGGGGATCTCGTGCAGGTCGGCGACCTGCTCGGCGATGGCCTCGGTGCTGAGCGTGCCCCGCAGGGTCGCGAGGTGCAGGCCCAGCAGGAAGAGCGCGGTGCCCTGGGCGACGAACGCCTTGGTCGACGCGACGGCGACCTCGGGGCCCGCGTGCGTGTAGAGCACGGCGTCGGACTCGCGCGGGATCGTCGAGCCCTGGGTGTTGCAGATCGAGAGCACCTGGGCACCCTGCTCACGGGCGTACTTGACGGCCATCAGGGTGTCCATCGTCTCGCCCGACTGGCTGATCGACACGACGAGGGTCTTCTCGTCGAGCACCGGGTCGCGGTACCGGAACTCGTGCGCCAGCTCGACCTCGACGGGCACGCGGGCCCACTGCTCGATGGCGTACTTGCCGAGGATGCCCGCGTAGGCGGCGGTGCCGCAGGCGATGACGATGACGCGGTCGACGGTCAGCAGGCGTTCGCGCACGCCGTCGAGCTCGGACAGGGTCACGGCGCCGTCGGCGGTGATGCGGCCGAGCAGCGTCTTGGCGACGGCCTCGGGCTCCTCGCTGATCTCTTTCGCCATGAAGCTGGACCAGCCGCCCTTCTCGGCGGCCGAGGCGTCCCAGTCGACCTCGAACTCGGTCGTCTCGACCGGTGCGCCGGTGAAGTCGACGACCTCGACCGAGTCGGGACGGATCGTCACCAACTGGTCTTGACCGATCGACATGGCACGACGGGTGTGCGCGACGAAGGCCGCGACGTCGCTGCCGAGGAAGTTCTCGCCGTCGCCCAGGCCGATGACCAGGGGCGAGTTGCGGCGGGCGCCGACGACGACGCCCGGCTGGTCGGCGTGCACGACGAGCAGCGTGAAGGCGCCGTCGAGGGTGTTGACGACCGTGCGCAGGGCCTCGGTCAGGTCGCCGGAGGCACGGTAGGCGCGGGCGACCAGGTGCGCGGCGACCTCGGAGTCGGTCTCGCTGAGGAACTCGACGCCCTCGGCGAGCAGCTCGGCCTTGAGCTCGGAGAAGTTCTCGATGATGCCGTTGTGGATGAGGGCGAGCTTGCCGTCGTCCGACAGGTGGGGATGCGCGTTCTCGTCGGTCGGGCCACCGTGGGTCGCCCACCGGGTGTGGCCGATGCCGGTCGTGCCGTCGGTCAGCGGCGTCGCCTCGAGGTCGTCGACGAGCATCTGCAGCTTGCCGGCCTTCTTGCGGGTGCCGAGGTCGCCCGCGGCGTCGATCACGGCGACTCCCGCCGAGTCGTACCCGCGGTACTCGAGTCGCTTGAGACCGCCCAGCAGCACCTCGATGCTCTTGTCACCCGTTCCGACGTATCCCACGATTCCACACATGCGGTCGATCTTAGAGGTTCCCGTCCGAGAGCCCGGCGGGCCGTGCCGACTCGCGCCGACCCCGGACCGGTAGCCTCGTGCGCATGGCCGAAGCCAACCCGACGACCGCGCCCTCCGCCGTGCACGCGAGCCCCTTCGTCGAGATCGGGCGCGACGCCTGGGCCGACCTGGCCCCGACGACGCGCCTGCCGCTGACCGAGACCGAGATCGTGCAGTTGCGTGGTCTCGGCGACCGCCTCGACATGCGCGAGGTGCAGGACGTCTACGTCCCGCTCAGCCGCCTCCTCAACCTCTACGCCGCCGGCGCCCGCAACCTGCACCGGGCGACGAGCGACTTCCTCGGTGAGCGCGCCCAACGCACGCCCTTCGTGATCGGCGTCGCCGGGTCGGTGGCCGTCGGCAAGTCGACCGTGGCGCGCCTCCTGCGTGAACTGCTGAGCCGCTGGGACGACACCCCTCGCGTCGAGCTGGTGACCACCGACGGGTTCCTCTACCCGAACGCCGAGCTCGAACGCCGCGGCATCATGAGCCGCAAGGGGTTCCCCGAGTCGTACGACCGCCGCCACCTGCTGCGGTTCGTCTCGCAGGTCAAGAGCGGTGCCGAAGAGGTGCGTGCGCCGTTCTACTCGCACACCAGCTACGACATCATGCCGAGCGCCGAGGTCGTCGTGCGCCGGCCCGACATCCTGATCGTCGAGGGGCTCAACGTGCTGCAGCCCGCCGTCGCCGGCCGGCTCGCCCTCAGCGACCTGTTCGATTTCACGGTCTACGTCGACGCCCGCACCGGCGACATCGAGAACTGGTTCGTCGAGCGGTTCCTCGCCCTGCAGAAGAGCGCGTTCACTCAAGAGCGCTCGTTCTTCCACCGCTTCGCCGACATGAGCGAGCCCGAGGCCAGGTCGTTCGCCTCGGGCGTCTGGAAGTCGGTCAACGAGCCGAACCTGATCGAGAACGTGCTGCCGACCCGGTCACGGGCGACGCTCGTCCTGCGGAAGGCCGCCGACCACAAGGTCAGCTCGGTCCTGCTGCGCAAGATCTGACCCGCGGCGACGACGCCCCGTCCCGATGAGGGGCGGGGTCCGGTCAGGAGGCGCGGATGGCGTCACCGCGACGACGCACCCCGTCCGCCGCGCGGCTCAGAGGGCGAGTCGCTCGCGGACGACGTCGGCCAGCGCGTGGGCGACGCGGTCGGCGGTCGCCTGGTCGGCGGCCTCGACCATCACGCGCACGACGGGCTCGGTGCCCGAGGGGCGGAGCAGCACCCGGCCGGTGTCGCCGAGCTCGGCCTCGAACCGGCGCACGGCCTCGGCCACGCCCTCGTCGGACGCGGCGCGCGAACGGTCGACGTCGCGCACGTTGATCATGATCTGCGGGAAGACCGTCATGACCGAGGCGAGCTCTGCCAGGCTCTTGCCGGTCGCGGCCATGCGCGCCACGAGCGAGAGGCCGGTGAGGATGCCGTCGCCGGTGGTGGCGTAGTCGGCGAAGACGATGTGGCCGGACTGCTCGCCGCCGAGGGTGAAGCCGTGCTCGTTCATGTCCTCGAGCACGTAGCGGTCGCCGACCTTGGTCTGACGCACCGTGATGCCGTGGTCGGCCATGGCACGGATGAGGCCGAGGTTGCTCATGACGGTCGCGACGAGGGTGTCGCCGACGAGCGCGCCGCGCTCTTTCTGGGCCAGGGCGATGATGGCCATGATCTGGTCGCCGTCGACCACCGCACCCGTGGCGTCGACGGCCAGGCAGCGGTCGGCGTCGCCGTCGTGCGCGATGCCGACGTCGGCACCGTGCTCGAGGACGGCCTTCGCGAGGTTGTCGAGGTGGGTGGACCCCACGCCGTCGTTGATGTTGACGCCGTCGGGGTCGGCACCGATCAGGGTGACGGTCGCACCGGCGTCGGTGAAGACCTCGGGCGAGACCGCCGAGGCGGCGCCGTGGGCGCAGTCGAGGACGACGTGGATGCCGTCGAGTCGGTTGGGCAGGGCACCGAGCAGGTGCAGCACGTACCGGTCTTCGGCATCGGCGAAACGCCGGATGCGGCCGACGTCGCCACCGATGGGCATCAGCTGAGGATCGGCCATGGCGGCCTCGATGCGGTCTTCCACCTCGTCGGGCAGCTTCGTGCCGCCGAAGGCGAAGAACTTGATGCCGTTGTCGGGCGCCGGGTTGTGCGAGGCGCTGATCATCACGCCGAAGTCGGCCCCGATGTCGTCGACCAGGAAGGCCGCGGCGGGGGTCGGGATGACGCCGGCGTCGAGCACGTCGACGCCCGAGCTGGCGAGCCCTGCGCAGACGGCGGCGGTGAGGAACTCACCGGAGATGCGGGGGTCGCGCGCGACGACGGCGACGGGTCGCCGCCCTTCGGCGCGGCGGGCATCGGCGTGATGCCCCTTCGTGAGAACCACCGCGCTCGCCTGGGAGAGCCCCAGGGCGAGCGCGGCGGTCAATTCACGGTTGGCGAGGCCTCTGACACCGTCGGTACCGAACAAACGCGACATCGCGAGACCTGCCTTGTGTGGTGCTGGTTAGCGCTTCGAGAACTGCGAGGCCTTGCGGGCCTTCTTGAGACCGGCCTTCTTGCGCTCGATGACGCGGGCGTCACGGGTGAGGAAGCCGGCCTTCTTGAGCGTGGCGCGGTTGTTCTCGCGGTCGATCTCGTTCAGCGCACGGGCGATGGCGAGACGGAGGGCACCGGCCTGGCCCGAGGGGCCGCCACCGGTGACCTTGACGGCCACGTCGTACGAGCCGAGCAGGTCGAGGACCTTGAACGGGTCGTTGATCAGCTGCTGGTGCAGCTTGTTGGGGAAGTAGTCCTCGAGGGTGCGACCGTTCACGACGATCGTGCCGGAGCCGGGCGTGAGGCGCGCGCGGGCGATGGCCTCTTTGCGACGACCGACGGCGGAACCGCCGACGCTCAGCACGGGGCGGGGCGTCGCGGCGGCCTCGGGGGCCGAGCTCTCGGTGGTGAAGCTCTCGGGAGCCTGGTCGATGGAATCTGCGATCTGAGCCACTGTGTGGGGGTCCTTAAGTCTGAAGGCGGACGCTACTGGGCGACCTGGTCGAGGGTGTAAACCGTGGGCTGCTGAGCAGCGTGGGGGTGCTCGGCACCCGCGTACACCTTCAGCTTCTTGATCTGGGCACGGCCCAGCGAGTTCTTCGGCAGCATGCCACGGATGGCCTTCTCGACCGCACGGGTGGGGTGCTTCTCGACCATCTCGGAGTACGTGGTGGCCGTGATGCCGCCCGGGTAGCCCGAGTGACGGTAGTAGAGCTTCTCGGCCAGCTTGGAGCCGGTGAGGGCCACCTTGTCGGCGTTGATGACGATGACGAAGTCGCCCATGTCCATGTGGGGGGCGAAGGTCGGCTTGTGCTTGCCGCGCAGCAGGGCTGCCACGTGGCTCGCGAGGCGGCCGAGCACGACGTCGTTGGCGTCGATGATCAGCCAGTTCGGCTGAACGTCAGCCGGCTTGGGGGAGAAAGTGCGCGTCACAGTAGTGCTGCTTCCTGGTCGAGGTGAGAGGTTCGTGAATCCCGCTCCGTTGCCGTTGTCACCGCAGAGACGATGAGAACGAGTCAGGTGGAGGGCTCAACTTCGGGCGAAAGCGCGCAGTTGCGCAGACACCAAGAACCCACGATACCCGAGACAGGCGAGACGGTCAACCGCCGCCCGCCTCGCTCGAGGGAGTCACTCCCCCAGCTGGTCGTGTGACCGCTTCACCTGCGTCAGGGCCACCCGGGCGGCCATCTCGTCGTCGGGCGGGTAGCCGACCTCGACCATCGTGAGCCCGTGGGCGGGCACGACACGGAACTCGCCGTTGCGCCGGGCCTCGCGGCGCACGCCCACCGCACGATGCGCCTCCATCGCTCCCTCGCCGACGGCGACGCAGGCGCCCACCAGGTTGCGCACGAGGTTGTGGCAGAACGCGTCGGCCTGCACCGAGGCGACCAGCACGCCGTCGCCTTCGCGCCTCCACGAGAACACCTGCAGCTCGCGGATGGTGGTCGCGTAGTCGCGGTGCCGGCAGTAGGCGGCCCAGTCGTGCAGGCCGAGCAGGCCCGCGGCCGTGGCGTTCATCAGGTCGAGGTCGAGGTGCTGGTCGTACCAGAGCGTGTGGCTGCGTCGGGTGGGGTCGCGTTCGGCCCCACGGTCGGCGATGCGGTACTCGTACCGTCGCCAGAGGGCGCCGAAGCGGGCATGGAAACCGGGAGGCGCGACTCGCGCACCCGAGATCACGATCTCGTCGCTCGCGCCCGCCAACCCGTTCAAGCGACGGGCCAGCACGGTCGGGGCGTCGAGGGGCGACTGGTCACGCATGCCGCGGTGCGGCTTCTGCAGCTGGGCGATCTGGGCGTCGGTGAGGTCGAGGTGCACCACCTGCCC
The DNA here is from genome assembly GCF_056680555.1 of Frigoribacterium sp. AP1. Classification (NCBI taxonomy): domain Bacteria; kingdom Bacillati; phylum Actinomycetota; class Actinomycetes; order Micrococcales; family Microbacteriaceae; genus Frigoribacterium; species Frigoribacterium sp. AP1. The sequence goes on along the minus strand of NZ_CM155288.1, from coordinate 1,776,432 downwards.
GCGCGCGTGCACGCCGGCGTCCGTGCGGCCCGCCACGGTCACGGTCGGCACGTCGCCCAGCCGGCGGAAGAGCGTCTGCAGCGCGGCCTCGATCTCGCCCTGGACCGTGCGACGGCCGGGCTGCTCGCTCCAGCCCGAGAAGCCGGTGCCGTCGTACGCGACCCCGAGACGGAGGCGCGTCAGGGCCGGGGCGTCGATCGTCACCCGACGATCCTACGGGGCCGACACCGCGCCTCCTCGGACCGCCGGGTGGCCGGACGACGACGGCGGTCGCGACCCGGTCACCCGGGTCACGACCGCCGTCCGGCGTGTCCGCCTAGCCCACGCGGGAGGCGCGGCGGCGGACCACGAGGACCGTGCCGCCCATCGCCAGCAGCACCAGGGCGAGCGCGAGCCACCCGGCCAGGGGCGCGGACCCCGTGAAGGCCAGCGAACCGTCCGCGGTCGGCACCGTCGTGCCCGGCGAGACGGCCCCGGGAGCACCCGGCGTGGTCGGGCCGGCGCCCGCACCGGGCGTCGTGCCCGGGTCGGTGACCGGCGGCACCGGGTCGACGGGAGCCTCGAGCAGCGACACCCCGACGACGACCGGGTCGTGGTCGCTGGAGCGGAACTGGTCGGCCTGGTAGAGCTGCTTCACGTTGTAGTTGAAGCGGCTGTACTCGAGGCCGATGCCCTCACCCGAGTTGATGTTCCAGATGTCCACGCCCGTGACGGCCTCCGCCGCGGCGGGCGAGGCGAGCACGTGGTCGAGCGAACCGCTGAGGCCGCTGAAGACGTAGCTGTACTCGTCGGTCTCGGTGGAGCCGAGGTCGACGTAGCCCGCGGCCCGCAGCACCTGGATCGGGTCCTCCTGGCTGTAGGCGTTGAAGTCGCCCAGCAGGAACACCTTGTCGGTGCCGGCGGCGGCCTCGCGTTCGGCGGCGAAGGCGACCAGGGCGTTCGCCTGGTTCACGCGCGAGCCGTTCGAACCGCCCTGGCCGTCGCCCTGATCGGCGTCCGAGCCCGAACCGCTGCCCTTCGACTTGAAGTGGTTCGCGATCGCGACGAAGGTCGACTCGGCGTCACCGCCGACGGGACGGAAGGCCTGCGCGAGCGGCTGGCGTGCGTTGCTGAACGCGGCGGAGCCGGTCAGGATCGTCGACCCGCCGACGGGCTCGGCGACGGCCTTCTTGTAGATGAACGCGAGACGGATGACGTCCTCGTTGGCGGGCAGCGCCTCCGGTGAGCGCGCGTAGTCCCAGACCTCGCTGCCGGCCGCGGCGTTGAGCGCGCCGACCAGGGTCGCGAGCGCCGAGTCGCGGTCGTCACCGAAACGAGCGGAGTTCTCGATCTCCTCGAGCGAGACCACGTCGGCACCCAGCGCGTTGATCGCCGTGACGATCTTCACCTGCTGGCGGGCGAGGTTCTCGGCGTTCGCGGCACCGCGAGCGTCGCAGCCGCTGTTCACGGTGAGCGGGTTCCCCGCCCGGTCGTCGTAGAAGGTGCACCCGGGGATCGAGTCACCCGTCGTCGTGAAGTAGTTCAGCACGTTGAAGCTGGCGAGCTTCACGTCGCCTCCCACCTCGCGCGGGGCGTCGGTGCGGATGTCCTCGAAGGTGACCGGCAGGTCGCCGTAGGCGGTGTCACCGGTGAGACGGGCGGTCGGCTGGTACTTCCAGGCCGAGTTGCGGAAGTCGAACACGACCGGCTTCGTGAAGGCCACGGAAGCGCCCACCGTCACCGGGTCCTCGTTCGAGAGGTAGGGCACCGGGATCGACTGGTTGGCGGCCGTGAAGAAGTTCGTCGTGGCGCCGTCGTCGAGGGTCACGGCACGGGCCGCGTTGTCGGCGACCACCGCCGCGTAGCCGGCCGAACCCGGACGGGCGACCTCGGTGGGCTGGATCAGCGGCCGGTCACCCGAGGCGAGTTTCACCTCGCCGTACTGGTTCGTCGTGTAGGTGTCCGCGACGGTGAAGTCGCCCTGGGGCAGCACGAGCATGCTTTCGAGCGATTCGCGCTGGGCGTCCGTGGCCGGCAGGCCGACGGTCGCCGCCTGCGGCGCCACGACGGTCGAGGCGTCGAGAGGCCGGAGCGAGGACGCACCCGTGACGGTGATCTGCGTCAGGCCGAAGAACTCGGTGACCGTCCCGTCGACCTCGACGTAGTCGCCGACGGCGACCGAGGAGGCGGTGCTCGCGGAGTACACGAACAGTGCGTCCGACGCGACGTGCGTCGACAGGTCGAGCGCGCCTCCGGTCCCCGGGGTCTGGATGACGTAGCCGTCCAGCCCGCCCGTGGGGTAGGTCGCCGTGACGATGCCGCGCGTGGTCACCGTGCGACCGCCGAACGGACTCGTGCCGGTCACGCCCTGGATCTGCGCGATCGTGACGTCGGCCTCGGGGGTGGGCTCGGGCTGCGGCTCGGGCTCGGGGCCCGGCTCGCTGCCCGTGCCGCCGGAGTTCTGCGGGGTGATCTGCCCCTGCTGCGTGAAGTCGGCCGCGTTGTCGTCGGTGTCGACGCCGTCGGTCCGCACGTACGAAGTCGGCACGGAGTTCGCCGAGCCGATCTCGGCGGCCCGGGTCTCGAACGTGACGGACGCGCCGTAACCGAGGACGTCGACGACCCCGGGCGTGCCCGTCGGGACGGCACCGCCGGGCAGGGTCAGGCCCGTCGCCTGGTCGGACAGCACGAGGGTGCCGCTGGCACCGCCGGGGTTGAGGCCGGTGACGACGTCGGGCGTGGGGAGGGGGGCACCTGCCGAGACGCCGTTCGTCGCGTTGCCCGCGAGCTGGACGAGGAAGTACCCACCGGGAGCGACGGAGCCGCTGAGGGCGCCGATGCTCGTGAAGGGCGCCGAGTTCGCTGCTGCCCGGTACTGCAGCGACCATCCGGCCAGCGAGACCGACGCCGTCGTCGGGTTGTAGAGCTCGACGAACTTGTTCGTGTACGGCGCGTTCGCGCTGCCACCCTTGAAGTACGCCTCGTTGATGACGATGCCGGAGCCGTCGGGGGCGGCGACGGCCGCGACCGGCACGAGGGCGCCGAGCAGCAGCGAGAGTCCGGCGACGAGGGCGGCGGTGCCCGATGCGGTGTGTCGAGGTCGGGGTGACATGGGTTCCTTCGGTGATTCGTAAGAGGACCCTGTGAATCTAGAGCCCTCGTCCGCCCGGCGGGTTTCCCCCGTGTGTCCCACAGGTAAACGACACCCGTTGTGGGTACGACGAAGGGCCCGTCACCTCACGGTGACGGGCCCTTCGGGTGGTGCTGGTGGGGCTACTTGGCTGCTTCGTCGTCCGACTTCGCAGCGGCGTCGGCCTCGACCTCGTCGGCGGCAGCCGTCTCGGTCTCGGTCTCGACGGGAGCGGACTCCTCGACCGTCTCGGTCTCGTCGACGGGGGCCTCGGTGGGCTCGTCGTCGGCGGGCTCGGCGACCGGAGCCGCCGTGGCGGTGGTCTTCGAGTTCTTGACCTTGGGGGTCACGGGCTCGAGGACGAGCTCGATCGACACCATCGACGCGTTGTCGCCCTTGCGGAAGCCGAGCTTCGTGATGCGGGTGTAGCCGCCGTCACGGTTCTCGACCAGCGGGGCGATCTCGGTGAAGAGGATGTGCGCGGCCTCTTTGTTGTTGCGCAGGGTCTGCATGGCGCGACGACGCGAGTGCAGGTCGCCACGCTTCGCGAAGGTCACGAGACGCTCGGCGACGGGACGGAGGCGCTTGGCCTTGGTCTCGGTCGTCTTGATCGTCTTGTGCTCGAAGAGCGAGGCGGCCAGGTTGGCCAGCATGAGGCGCTCGTGCGCCGGGCCGCCTCCGAGGCGGGGTCCCTTGGTGGGCTTGGGCATTGTCTGTTCCTAAGTGGTGTCGAGAGTGGAGGGCGTCGGGCGGAGAAACCTAGTTGGTGGTCTCTTCTTCGTCGTAACCGCTGTAGAAGTGGGCTCCGTCGAACCCGGGGACCGTGTCTTTCAGCGAGAGGCCGAGCTCGACGAGCTTGTCCTTCACCTCGTCGACCGACTTCTGACCGAAGTTGCGGATGTTCATCAACTGGGTCTCGGACAGGGCGACCAGCTCGGACACCGTGTTGATGCCCTCGCGCTTGAGGCAGTTGTAGCTGCGGACCGACAGGTCGAGGTCCTCGATCGGGGTCTGCAGCTCGCTCGACAGGACGGCGTCGACCGGCGCGGGGCCGATCTCGATGCCCTCGGCGGCGGTGTTGAGCTCGCGGGCCAGACCGAACAGCTCGGTCAGCGTGCGACCGGCCGACGCGATGGCGTCACGCGGCGAGATCGACGGCTTCGACTCGACGTCGACGACCAGACGGTCGAAGTCGGTGCGCTCACCGGCACGCGTCGCCTCGACACGGTAGGTGACCTTGAGCACGGGCGAGTAGATCGAGTCGATCGGGATCTGACCGGCTTCGCTGAACTCGCTGCGGTTCTGCACGGCCGACACGTAGCCGCGGCCACGCTCGATCGTGAGCTCGAGCTCGAACTTCGCCTTGTCGTTCAGCGTGGCGATGACGAGCTCGGGGTTGTGGATCTCGACACCGGCCGGAGCCGAGATGTCGGCGGCCGTGACCTGGCCGGCACCCTGCTTGCGCAGGTAGGCCGTGATGGGCTCGTCGTGCTCGCTGGCGACGACCAGCTGCTTGATGTTGAGGATGACCTCGGTGACGTCTTCCTTCACACCGGGGACGGTCGTGAACTCGTGCAGCACGCCGTCGATGCGGATGCTGGTGACAGCAGCGCCGGGGATCGACGAGAGAAGCGTGCGGCGCAGCGAGTTGCCGAGGGTGTAACCGAAGCCGGGCTCGAGCGGCTCGATCACGAAGCGGGAGCGGAACTCCGAGATGTTCTCCTCGGTGAGGGTGGGGCGCTGTGCAATGAGCACTGTTTATTCCTTTCGGCGAAGAGTCCGCTATATGACTCTTGGCGGTACGACAGGTGGCTGGCCCGTCGGGTCTGTTGAGTTGTGGGCACCTCGGGCGAACACGCGGGAGGCGGTGCTGACGCGGGGGTGCCCGCCGACCCGGCGGACCCCGATGACGGGGCCCGTGCCGGGTGCGGCGGGCGGTAACTCAGTTAGACGCGACGACGCTTCGGCGGGCGGCAGCCGTTGTGCGCCTGGGGGGTGACGTCGTTGATCGAACCGACCTCGAGGCCAGCGGCCTGGAGCGAACGGATCGCCGTCTCGCGACCCGAACCCGGGCCCTTGACGAAGACGTCGACCTTCTTGACACCGTGCTCCTGCGCCTGGCGGGCAGCGGACTCGGCGGCGAGCTGCGCGGCGAACGGGGTCGACTTGCGCGAACCCTTGAAGCCGACGGCGCCGGACGAGGCCCAGCTCAGGACGGCGCCCGAGGGGTCGGTGATCGAGACGATCGTGTTGTTGAACGTGCTCTTGATGTGGGCCTGGCCCACGGCGACGTTCTTCTTCTCTTTGCGGCGGGGCTTACGCGCGGCCGTCTTCGGTGCTGCCAATTTTTTCTCCTACAACCTTGAGGGGCGTACGGCGGGAGCCGAGGCCTATCGAGCCTTCTTCTTGCCGGCGACGGTGCGCTTCGGGCCCTTGCGGGTACGAGCGTTCGTCTTGGTGCGCTGGCCGCGGACGGGGAGGCCACGGCGGTGGCGGATGCCCTCGTAGCTGCCGATCTCGACCTTGCGGCGGATGTCGGCGGCCACCTCGCGGCGGAGGTCGCCCTCGACCTTGTAGTTGCCCTCGATGTAGTCGCGGAGCAGGACGAGTTGGTCGTCCGTGAGGTCCTTGACGCGGATGTTGCCGTCGATCTCGGTCTCGGCGAGAGTCTTGAGCGCGCTGGTGCGGCCGACTCCGTAGATGTAGGTCAGTGCGACTTCGACGCGCTTGTCGCGCGGGATGTCAACGCCTGCTAGACGTGCCATGATGGCCTCTTTTCAGAGATGGTGGAGGTCTGTCACAGCACCGGTGCCCGGGCCTCCGACCCGGGGTGTCCCCCGCCTCCGCCTACCCTGTCGGGTGACCGTGACGAGTTCTGGTGCTGCTGGGAGGGTGTTGCAGTGTGACCCGGCTCGGCCGGGTCGGCATCGGCACGCCGCAGGAGCGGCGGACGAGTCAGCCCTGGCGCTGCTTGTGGCGCGGGTTGCTCTTGCAGATGACCATGACGTTGCCCTTGCGGCGGATGACCTTGCAGTGCTCGCAGATGGGCTTGACGCTGGGGTTGACCTTCATCGTTGTTTCCTTGATCTCGCTGGCTTCGTGCCCCACGGGTGCGTGGGGCCGTTCCTTTCCAGCACGCCCTACTTGTAGCGGTAGACGATCCGGCCGCGGGTCAGGTCGTAGGGGCTGAGCTCCACGATCACACGGTCTTCGGGCAGGATGCGGATGTAGTGCTGCCGCATCTTGCCGGAGATGTGCGCGAGGACCCTGTGTCCGTTGGTCAACTCAACGCGGAACATCGCGTTGGGCAGAGCTTCGATCACTGCGCCTTCGATTTCGATGACACCGTCTTTTTTGGCCATAGCCTCACTGTCGCTAAGAATAGGGGTGTTGGTCGTGCGGGGATGCGATGCCCAGGCGCGCAGAAACGCACATGGAACACCAAAGATCGATCTTAGGTGATGCCGGTATAGTTCAGCAACCCGGCCGGTCAACCCGACACGCCGGAGCACCCGTCGACCTCTGGCGACCACGTCGGTCGTCGTCTCGTCGGATACGCGTCACGACTGCCGGGAGCACCATGCCTGACCGCTCGACCACCCGCTCTTCCCTTCGAGGGGTCGCTCGCCACGGTCGGCTCCGCCGCCGAGGCCCCGTTCGCATGCTGCTGGCCCTGATCGCCGGAGCCATGGCCGTCGTGCTCGTGAGCAGTGTGTCCGTCGCGGCGATCGCGGTCCGCACCGCGACCTCCGGGGTGCAGACCGTCTCCCTGGGCAACGAGGACGAGGTCGCCGGCGTCGACATCTCGGCCATCGAAGGCGGCGCGAACATCCTGCTGGTGGGCAGCGACGAGCGCGACGACGGCAGCCAGGTCGACGCCGGCGAGGTGGACGGCGTCCGCAACGACGTGACGATCCTGGCCCACCTCTCGGCGGACCACACGCAACTGACCGCCGTGAGCTTTCCGCGCGACCTCATGATCGACGTGCCCGAATGCGTCGGCGACGACGGGCAGGTCTACCCCGCCGAGGACCGCGTGCAATTCAACACCACCCTCGGACGCGGTGGACTCTCGTGCACCGTCAAGACGGTCGAGGGCATGACCGGCCTGGCGATCCCCTACGCCGGCAAGATCACCTTCGACGGCGTCATCGAGATGTCGAACGCGATCGGCGGGGTCGACGTCTGCGTCACGCGGACGATCCGTGACACCGACTCGGGCATCGACCTCGGCGCGGGCACCCACTCCCTGCAGGGCGCCGAGGCGCTCGCGTTCCTGCGCACCCGACACGGCGTGGGCGACGGCAGCGACATCGCCCGCATCAGCTCGCAGCAGGTCTTCCTGTCGTCGATGATGCGCAAGATCATCTCGGGCGGGACGCTCGGGGACGTCACGACGCTCTACAAACTCGCCTCGGCCGCCCTGAGCAACATGACGCTGTCATCGACCCTCGACTCCCCCGACACGCTCGTGCGCCTGGCCCTCGCGCTGAAGGACATCCAGCCCGCAGGGATCGTCTTCGTCCAGTACCCGGTCGTCGACGACCCGCGCGACTCCAACCGGGTGGTCGAATCCACGACCGATGCCGCAGCCCTCGATGCCGCTCTCAACGCCGACGAGAAGTTCACCCTCGGCGACGACAGCGCGGGGCGCGGTTCGGTCACGGACGGTACCGCGCCGGCGGAGACCACGGCCCCCGCCGTGCCGAGCGAGACGTCGTCACCGTCCGATGCGGCCGCCGGATCCACGGCCCCGGTCGACCCGTCGACGACGGCCGCACCGACGACGACACTGCCGTCGACGATCACGGGGCAGTCCGCGGCCGAGGCCACCTGCAGCGTCGGCTCGTCCCGCTGAGCCGCACCGCGCCTCCTCGGCGTCGCCGAGACGGACCGAGGAGGCGCGGGTCAGGCGATCGGGACGGGCGTCACACCCAGCGGCGCCAGTCCCGCGGCACCACCGTCGTGTGCCGTGAGCACCCAGATGCCGTCGGCGTGCACCGCGATCGAGTGCTCCCAGTGCGCGGCCAGCGAGCCGTCGCGTGTGCTGACGGTCCAGCCGTCGTCGTGGGTGACCGTGTCGATGCCGCCGGAGGTCACCATGGGCTCGATGGCGATCACCAGGCCCGGCCGGACGGCGGGGCCACGTCCGCGGACGCGGTAGTTGAAGACCGGCGGGTCTTCGTGCATCGATCGCCCGATGCCGTGACCGGTGTAGTCCTCGATGATGCCGTAGTCGCCCTGCGCGTCGATGTAGTCCTCGATGGCGCCACCGACCTCGTTGAGGTGCGAAGCCGACGCCAAGGCGGCGATGCCGTGCCAGAGGGATTGCTCGGTGACCTCGTTCAGACGACGGCGCTCGGCCACCACGTCGGGGCGGTCGGCGTCGTCCAGGACGAAGGTGCGTGCGCTGTCGCCGTTCCACCCGTCGAGTTGCGCGCCACTGTCGATCGAGACGAGGTCGCCCGCCGCCAGGACGCGGGAGCCCGGGATGCCGTGGACGACCTCGTCGCCGACCGACGCGCACACCGTGTGGCGGTAGCCGGGAACCAACATGAAGTTGGGTTCTCCCCCACCGTCACGGATGGCGGCCTCGGCGACGGCGTCGAGCTCGAGGGTCGACACGCCGGGTCGCACGACGGACTGGACGGCATCGAGCGACGCGGCCGTCAGGAGTCCCGGCGCGACCAGTCGTCGGAGTTCGTCGGCGGTCTTGTAGATGCCGGAGCGGCGGAACGCCACGAGGTCAGGAAGCCGAGGCGACGGACGTGAACCCGCGGGCGGCGAGAGCCGACTCGATGCGCCCGGCGACCTCGTCGATGCTGCCGAGACCGTCGACCTCGACCAGCAGGCCACGCTCTCGGTACGTGTCGATCAGTGGAGCGGTCTCGCGGAGGTAGACGTCCTGGCGGTGGCGGATGGCGTCCTCGGTGTCGTCGGAACGCCCCTGGTCGAGGGCACGCTTGCGGAGACGCTCGACGATCTCGTCGCGGTCGGCGACGAGCTGGACCACGGTCGTCAGGGACTGACCCTGCTCGGCGAGGTGCTCGTCGAGGAACTCGACCTGCTGGAGCGTGCGCGGGTACCCGTCGAGGAGGAAGCCCTCGGCCGCGTCGTCCTGCGAGAGCCGGTCGGAGATGAGCTCGTTGGTGAGGCTGTCCGGGACGTAGTCGCCCGCGTCGAGGATCGCCTTGACCTTGAGGCCGAGGTCGGTCTCGTTCTTGACGTTGGCGCGGAAGATGTCACCGGTCGAGATCGCCGGGATGCCCAGCGAGTCGGCGATGACGACCGCTTGGGTGCCCTTGCCGGCCCCGGGGGGACCGACGATCAGGAGGCGCGGGCTGAGTCGGGTCTCAGCGGCGCTCATCGGAGCAGACCCTCGTAGTGACGCTGCTGGAGCTGCGAGTCGATCTGCTTCACCGTCTCGAGACCGACGCCCACGATGATCAAGATGCTGGCACCTCCGAAGGGGAAGTTCTGGTTCGCACCGACCGTGGCCAGAGCGATCAGCGGGATGAGCGCGATGATGCCGAGGTACAGGGCACCGGGCAGGGTCACCCGCGTCAGCACGTAGTCGAGGTACTCGGCGGTGGGGCGACCGGCACGGATGCCGGGGATGAACCCGCCGTACTTCTTCATGTTGTCGGCGACCTCTTCGGGGTTGAAGGTGATCGCGACGTAGAAGTACGTGAACCCGACGATGAGCGCGAAGTACAGCACCATGTAGAGCGGGTTGTCACCCGAGGTGAGGTTGGCCTGCACCCAACTGACCCACGCCGGCGGAGCCGTGCCGTCGGAGGGCTGGTTGAACTGTGCCACCAGGGCAGGCAGGTAGAGCAACGACGAGGCGAAGATGACCGGCACGACGCCCGCCATGTTGACCTTGATCGGGATGTACGTGTTGTTTCCGCCGTAGGTTCGCCGCCCGACCATTCGCTTGGCGTACTGGACGGGAATCCGCCGCTGGGACTGCTCGACGAAGACGACGAGCGCCATGATGATCAGACCGACGGCGATGACGAGCAGGAAGATCTCGAAGCTGCGCGACTGGGCGATGCTCCAGAGGGCGGTCGGGAAGCGGGCGGCGATCGAGGTGAAGATCAGCAGCGACATGCCGTTGCCGATGCCGCGCTCGGTGATGAGTTCGCCCATCCACATGATGAGGCCGGTACCGGCGGTCATCGTGACGACCATGAGCATGACGGCGTACCACGCGTCGTTCGTGATCAGCTGGCTGCACTCGGCGATGCCCGACGAACCGAACAGGGCTCCGGAGCGGGCCACGGTGATGAGGGTCGTGGACTGGAGGACGCCCAGGGCGATGGTGAGGTACCGCGTGTACTGCGTGAGCTTCGCCTGCCCCGACTGGCCCTCTTTGTAGAGGGTGTCGAAGTGAGGGATGACCACGCGCAGCAACTGCACGATGATCGACGAGGTGATGTAGGGCATGATGCCCAGCGCGAAGACCGACAGCTGCAGCAGGGCGCCACCGCTGAACAGGTTGACGAGCTCGTAGAGACCCGAGGTGCCCTGGTTGCCGGCGAGGCAGGCCTGGACGTTCTGGTAGTCGACGAACGGCGCGGGGATGAAGCTACCCAGCCGGAAGAGCGCGATGATGCCGAGCGTGAACCCGATCTTGCGACGCAGGTCGGGGGTGCGCATGATGCGCGCGACAGCTCTGAACACGTGGGGCCTCCCGGTATGAAGGATGGACGACTGATGGGGGTGGCCCTGGCGGACCACCCCCTCAGGTGATTTTTACTTGCTGACGGACCCGCCGGCGGCGACGATCTTGTCTTCGGCGGAGCCGGAGACCTTGTCGACCGCGACGGTGAGCTTGACGCTCAGATCGCCCTGTCCGAGGACCTTGACCTTCTCGTTCTTCCGAACGGCACCCTTGGCGACGAGGTCACCGACGGTGACGTCACCACCCTGCGGGTAGAGCTCGTTCAGCTTCTCGAGGTTGACCACCTGGTACTCGACGCGGAACGGGTTCTTGAACCCGCGCAGCTTCGGAGTACGCATGTGGAGCGGCATCTGGCCACCCTCGAAGCCGACCTTGACCTGGTACCGGGCCTTCTGACCCTTGGTGCCACGACCGGCCGTCTTGCCCTTCGAGCCCTCACCACGACCGACGCGCGTCTTCGCCTTCTTGGCACCGGGAGCCGGACGAAGGTGGTGCACCTTGAGCACCTGGGGACGCGCGACGTCGTCGGAGGACGTCGTCGAGGCGGGAGCGACCTTGGTGGTCGAGCCCGTCGAAGCAGCGGCCTTGTCGGCGGCGGGCTTCTTGGCTGCGGCCTTGGGAGCTGCAGCCTTGGTGGTCGTCGCCTTGGGGGCGGCGGCCTTCTTCGGGGCGGCCTTCGCGGCGGCCTCGTTCTTCTCGTCAGCCATTAGTCAATCTCCTCGACCTTCACGAGGTGGGCGACCGTGTTGACGTAGCCGCGGTTCTGCTTGGTGTCCTCGCGAACGACCGACTGGCCGATGCGCTTGAGGCCCAGGCTCCGCAGCGTGTCACGCTGGTTCTGCTTCTCGCTGATTACGGACTTGATCTGGGTCACCTTGAGGTTGGCGGCCATCAGGCACCTGCCTTCTCGGTTGCGGCGGTACGAGCTGCCTGCTCGGCACGGACCATGAAGGCCGGCATGACAGCGTCGATGTCGAGTCCACGACGGGCGGCGACGGCGCGCGGCTCTTCGAGCTGCTGCAATGCCTCGACCGTGGCGTGGACGATGTTGATCGTGTTCGACGAACCGAGCGACTTGCTCAGGACGTCGTGCACGCCGGCGCACTCGAGCACGGCGCGGACGGGACCACCGGCGATGACACCGGTACCGGCCGAAGCCGGACGCAGCATGACGACGCCGGCAGCGGCCTCACCCTGCACGGGGTGCGGGATCGTGTTGCCGATGCGCGGGACGCGGAAGAAGTTCTTCTTGGCCTCTTCGACGCCCTTGCTGATGGCCGTGGGGACCTCTCGGGCCTTGCCGTAGCCGACACCCACGAGGCCGTTGCCGTCACCGACGACGACGAGCGCGGTGAAGCTGAAGCGACGACCGCCCTTGACGACCTTCGACACGCGGTTGATCGTGACGACGCGCTCCAGGAACTGGCTCTTGTCGTCACGGTCGCCGCGTCCGCGGCCACCCTGGTTGCGGTCACCGCGACCCTGGCCGCCACGGCGGTCGGTGCGACCACCCTCGCGGTTGTTCGACTCCGAGCCGGCAGCGGTCTCGACGGGACGCTCGACGACGGCCTCGGCCGGCGCCTTGGTCGCTTCGGTCTCTGCGGGGGGAGTGGTGTTCGTAGCGTCGCTCACAGGTTCAAACCAGCCTCTCGGGCGCCTTCGGCGATGGCCGCGACGCGTCCGGCGTACTTGTTGCCGCCGCGATCGAACACGACGGCCTCGATGCCCGCAGCCTTCGCACGCTCGGCGATGAGCTCGCCGACCTTGCGGGACTTCGCGGTCTTGTCACCGTCGAACGTGCGCAGGTCGGCCTCGAGGGTCGATGCGCTGGCGACGGTGAAGCCCTTGCTGTCGTCGACGACCTGCACGAAGACGTGCCGGGCCGAACGGGTGACGACGAGACGGGGGCGCTCTTCGGTGCCCACGACCTTCTTGCGCAGGCGGGTGTGACGGCGCTTGGTGGCAGCCGACTTGCTTTTTCCTCGTGTACCGAGACCCATGATTACTTACCTGACTTTCCGGCCTTGCGGCGGACGACCTCGCCGGCGTAGCGGACACCCTTGCCCTTGTAGGGCTCGGGCTTGCGCAGCTTGCGGATGTTGGCAGCCATCTCGCCGACGGCCTGCTTGTCGATCCCGACGACGGTGAGCTTGTTGTTGCCCTCGACCGTGAAGCTGATGCCCGCGGGCGGCTCGACGGTGATGGGGTGCGAGTAGCCCAGGGCGAACTCGACGTTCGAGCCCTTGGCCTGGACGCGGTAGCCGGTTCCGACGACCTCGAGGCCCTTGGTGTAGCCCTCGGTGACGCCGATGATCTGGTTGGCGATCAGGGTTCGCGTGAGGCCGTGGAGCGAACGCGACTCGCGCTCGTCGTCCGGACGGGTCACGACGACCGTGCCTTCTTCGATCTTGGCTTCGATGGGGCTCTTGACGACGAGCGAAAGCTCACCCTTGGGGCCCTTGACGCTGACGGCCTGGCCGTCGATCTTCACGTCGACCCCGGCAGGGATCGAGATGGGGAGTCTTCCGATTCGAGACATGACGAGTTACCACACGTAGGCGAGGACTTCTCCGCCTACGCCCTTCTTCTGGGCCTCGCGGTCGGTCAGCAGACCGGAGGACGTCGACAGGATGGCGACACCGAGGCCACCGAGCACCTGGGGGATCTCGGTCGACTTGGCGTAGACGCGGAGGCCGGGCTTCGACACGCGCTTGATGCCCTTGATGGAGCGCTCACGGGCGGGGCCGTACTTGAGGTCGATCGTGAGGGTCTGGCCCACGCGGGCGTCTTCGACCTTCCACGACTCGATGAAACCCTCACGCTTGAGGATCTCGGCGATGTGGGACTTGAGCTTGCTGCTCGGGAGCGACACGGTCTCGTGGAAAGCCGAGTTCGCGTTGCGCAGTCTGGTCAGCAGGTCTGCGACCGGATCTGTCATCGTCATGCGGTTTGTCACTTTCTCGTCCGGTTTCGACATCCGGTACACCGGATGCCGACCTGGGCGATCGATTGGTCGACGAGCGGTTCTCGTCGACCTCAGGGGAACGGCCGGCAACTCTACGAAAGAGTTGCCGACCGGACGATCTTAGTTGGCCGAGTCGGCCGAACGGAACGGGAAACCGAGCGCCTTGAGCAGCGCGCGCCCCTCGTCGTCGTTCTTGGCGGTCGTGACGACGGTGATGTCGAAGCCACGGACGCGGTCGATGCGGTCCTGATCGATCTCGTGGAACATGCTCTGCTCGTTGAGACCGAAGGTGTAGTTGCCGTTGCCGTCGAACTGGCGGTCGCTCAGACCACGGAAGTCACGGATGCGGGGAAGCGCGAGCGACAGCAGTCGGTCGAGGAACTCCCAGGCACGGTCGCCACGGAGCGTGACGTGTGCACCGATGGGCTGGCCCTCGCGGAGCTTGAACTGCGCGATGGACTTGCGAGCCTTGGTGACCTGGGGCTTCTGGCCGGTGATGGCCGTCAGGTCCTTGATGGCACCGTCGATGATCTTGCTGTCGCGAGCCGCTTCACCGACACCGGTGTTGACGACGATCTTCACGAGTCCGGGCACCTGGTGCACGTTCGTGAAACCGAAGTCGGACTTCAGCTGCTCGATGATCTCGGCGCGGTACTTGGCCTTCAGCCGCGGGAGGGCCGTGGCGGCCTGCGTGGTGGTGTCGGTCATCAGAGGTTCTCACCAGACTTCTTGGCGTAACGGACGCGGACGGTCTTGGACACGCCGTCCTTGGTGACCGTCTCTTCGCGGAAGCCGACGCGGGTCGGCTTCTTGGTCTTGGGGTCGACGACGGCGACGTTCGACACGTGGATCGGTGCCTCGTGCGTCTCGATGCCACCGGTCTTGGAACCACGCTGGGTCTGGCCGACACGAACGTGCTTGGTGACGAAGTTGACGCCTTCGACGACCACGCGGTTGCGCTCGACGAGCACCTCGAGGACCTTGCCCTGCTTGCCGCGGTCTCCGCCGCGGGCCTGCGAGGCACCGGTGATGACCTGCACGAGGTCACCCTTCTTGATGTTTGCCATGACTTAGATAACCTCCGGCGCCAGCGAGATGATCTTCATGAACTTCTTGTCGCGGAGTTCGCGACCGACCGGTCCGAAGATGCGGGTTCCGCGGGGATCTCCGTCGGCCTTCAGGATCACTGCGGCGTTCTCGTCGAACTTGATGTAAGAGCCGTCCGGACGACGGACCTCTTTCTTGGTGCGAACGATGACGGCCTTGACGACGTCACCCTTCTTCACGTTGCCACCGGGGATGGCGTCCTTCACCGTGGCGACGATCACGTCACCCAGGCCGGCGTAACGGCGGCCGGAGCCACCGAGGACGCGGATGGTGAGGATCTCTTTTGCCCCGGTGTTGTCGGCGATCTTGAGGCGGGATTCTTGCTGAATCACTTGTGTCTCCTTCTACGCAAGCAGGCCGCGAGGCCTACTTCGCCTTCTCGAGGATCTCGACCAGGCGCCAGCGCTTGGAGGCGCTGAGCGGACGGGTCTCGCTGATCACGACGAGGTCGCCGACACCGGCCGAGTTGGCCTCGTCGTGGACCTTGACCTTGGACGTGCGGCGGATGACCTTGCCGTACAGGGGGTGCTTTACGCGGTCCTCGACCTCGACGACGATGGTCTTGTCCATCTTGTCGCTGGTGACGTAGCCGCGACGCGTCTTGCGGTAGCCGCGGACCTCGACGGCAGCCGAGTCGACCTCGGTCTTGTTCTCGGTGGCCATTACTTGCTCTCCTCGGCGGTCTCGTCAGCCGTCACGGCCGGCTTGTCAGCCTTCTTGGTCGACTTCTTGGCAGCCTTGGGGGCCGCCTCGACCGGGGCGGGGGTGGCACGGATGCCGAGCTCGCGCTCACGCAGGACCGTGTAGATGCGAGCGATGTCGCGCTTCACGGCACGCAGGCGGCCGTGGCTCTCGAGCTGGCCGGTGGCCGACTGGAAGCGGAGGTTGAAGAGTTCTTCCTTCGCCTTCTTCAGCTCATCGACGAGACGCTCGTCTTCGAATGTGTCGAGCTCGACAGGACGGAGCTCCTTGGAACCGATCGCCATTATGCGTCGCCCTCCTCGCGCTTGATGATGCGTGCCTTGAGGGGCAGCTTGTGGATTGCACGAGTGAGCGCCTCTTTGGCGATCTCCTCGCTCACGCCGCTGAGCTCGAAGAGCACGCGACCCGGCTTGACGTTCGCGACCCACCACTCGGGCGAACCCTTACCGGAACCCATGCGGGTCTCGGCGGGCTTCTTCGTGAGGGGACGGTCGGGGTAGATGTTGATCCACACCTTTCCGCCACGCTTGATGTGACGCGTCATCGCGATACGAGCGGACTCGATCTGACGGTTGGTCACGTAAGCGGGCGTGAGGGCCTGGATGCCGTATTCACCGAAGCTGACCTTGGTGCCACCAGTGGCCTGACCACTGCGGCCGGGGTGGTGCTGCTTGCGGTGCTTGACACGACGGGGGATAAGCATGGTTACGCCTCAGCTCCTGTGGTGGCGGGTGCCTTCTGCTCGCGGGGAGCGCGGTCGCCCCCGCCGCGGCGGGCGCCGTCACGGTCGTTGCGGCGCTCGGGGCGAGACGACTTCTGGTTCGCCTGCTCGCGCGCGAGCTCCTTGTTGGTGATGTCGCCCTTGTAGATCCAGACCTTGACACCGATGCGACCGAAGGTGGTCTTGGCCTCGTAGAAGCCGTAGTCGATGTTGGCGCGGAGGGTGTGCAGGGGGACGCGGCCCTCGCGGTAGAACTCCGAGCGGCTCATCTCGGCGCCGCCGAGACGGCCCGACACCTGGATGCGGACACCCTTGGCACCGGCACGCTGAGCGCCCTGGAGCCCCTTGCGCATCGCACGACGGAACGCCACGCGAGCAGCGAGCTGCTCGGCGATGCCCTGGGCGACGAGCTGGGCCTCGGCCTCGGGGTTCTTGACCTCGAGGATGTTGAGCTGGATCTGCTTGCTCGTGAGCTTCTCGAGGTCGCCGCGGATGCGCTCGGCCTCGGCACCACGACGACCGATCACGATGCCCGGACGGGCGGTGTGGATGTCGACGCGGACGCGGTCACGGGTGCGCTCGATCTCGATCTTGGCCACGCCGGCGCGGTCGAGCGAGGTCTTGAGCAGGGTGCGGATCTTGACGTCCTCGGCGACGTAGTCGCTGTAACGCTGTCCCGGCTTGGTGCTGTCGGTGAACCACCGCGACACGTGGTCGGTGGTGATGCCCAGACGGAAGCCGTACGGGTTGACTTTCTGGCCCATTACTTGCTCGCCTTCTTCGTAGCGTCGGCAGCCTCGACCTCATCAGGCGTCGAGAGGACGATCGTGATGTGGCTGGTGCGCTTCAGGATCTTGAAGGCGCGGCCCTGTGCACGCGGCTGGAACCGCTTGAGGGTGGCGCCCTGGTCGACGAATGCACGACTGATGTACAGGTCCTGCTCGTCGAGGTAGCTGTTCGAGGCGTCCGCCTTGACCCGAGCGTTGGCCATGGCCGACGCGACGAGCTTGTAGACGGGCTCGCTGGCACCCTGAGGCGCGAACTTCAGGATCGCCAGAGCCTCGGCGGCCTGCTTGCCGCGGATCAGGTTGACGACACGACGGGCCTTCATGGGGGTGACGCGGATGTGACGCACGCGTGCGATCGACTCCACCATTTCTCTCCTCCTTCACGTCGCCGCGCTAGCGGCGACGACCCTTCTTGTCGTCCTTCACGTGACCACGGAAGGTGCGGGTGGGCGCGAACTCACCGAGCTTGTGGCCGATCATGCTCTCGGTCACGAACACGGGGATGTGCTTGCGTCCGTCGTGCACGGCGATGGTGTGCCCAAGCATGTTGGGGACGATCATCGAACGGCGCGACCAGGTCTTGATGACGTTCTTGGTGCTGGCCTCGTTCTGCGAGACGACCTTGCGAAGCAGGTGGTCGTCAACGAAGGGGCCCTTCTTAAGACTGCGTGGCATCTTCTACAACTCCTACTTACGCTTCTTGCCAGCGTTACGACGACGGACGATGAGCTTGTCGCTCTCTTTGTTGGGGTGACGCGTGCGGCCCTCTTTCTGGCCCCACGGGCTGACCGGGTGACGTCCACCGGAGGTCTTGCCCTCACCACCACCGTGCGGGTGGTCGACGGGGTTCATGGCGACACCACGCACGGTCGGGCGGACGCCCTTCCAGCGCATGCGGCCGGCCTTGCCCCAGTTGATGTTCGACTGCTCGGCGTTGCCGACCTCGCCGATCGTGGCGCGGCAGCGGGCGTCGACGTTGCGGACCTCGCCCGACGGCAGACGGAGCTGCGCGTAGGGGCCGTCCTTGGCGACGAGACGCACCGAGGCACCGGCCGAGCGGGCCATCTTCGCGCCTCCACCGGGCTTGAGCTCGATGGCGTGGATGACGGTACCGACCGGGATGTTCTTGAGCGGCAGGTTGTTGCCGGGCTTGATGTCGGCGGCGGCACCCGACTCGACGACGTCGCCCTGCTTCAGCTTGTTCGGCGCGATGATGTACCGCTTGGTGCCGTCCACGAAGTGCAGGAGCGCGATGCGAGCCGTGCGGTTGGGGTCGTACTCGATGTGAGCGACCTTGGCGTTGACGCCGTCCTTGTCGTTGCGACGGAAGTCGATCACGCGGTACTGGCGCTTGTGGCCACCACCGATGTGACGGGTCGTGATGCGACCGGCGTTGTTGCGGCCACCGGACTTCGAGAGCGGGCGCAGCAGCGACTTCTCGGGCGTCGAACGCGTGATCTCCGCGAAGTCGGCGACCGACGAACCGCGGCGACCCGGGGTCGTGGGCTTGTAGTTACGAATTGCCATGATTTATGCCTCTGCTCCCTAGCCGACAGCCGTGAAGATGTCGATGGAACCGGACTTCAGCGTGACGATGGCGCGCTTGGTGTCCTTGCGCTTGCCGGTGCCGAAGCGGGTGCGACGGGTCTTGCCCGTTCGGTTGAGCGTGTTGATGCTGTCGACCTTGACGTCGAAGATCTTCTCGATGGCGAGCTTGATCTCGGTCTTGTTCGAACGCGGGTCCACGAGGAAGGTGTACTTGCCCTGGTCGATCAGGGAGTAGCTCTTCTCGGAGACGACGGGCGCGATGATGACGTCGCGGGGGTCTTTTCCGTAGCCGCTCATGCGGTGGCCTCCTTCTTGGTCTTCGAGGCGACGAAGCCGTCGAAGGCGCTCTTCGTGAAGACGATGTCGTCGCTGACGAGGACGTCGTAGGCGTTCAGCTGGTCGAACGTGATCACGTGGACCGTGGGCACGTTGCGGACGCTCTTGAGGGTCAGCGTGTCGTCGCGGTCGGTGACGACCAGGACGTGCTTGCTCGAGGCGATCGACGCGAGCAGGTCGAGGGCGACCTTGGTCGAGATCGAGTCGGCGACGAAGCTCTCGACGACGTGGACGCGGGCGCCACGAGCGCGGTCGGACAACGCACCGAGCAGGGCTGCGGCGATCATCTTCTTGGGGGTGCGCTGGGCGTAGTCGCGGGGCTGCGGACCGTGGACGATGCCACCGCCGGTCATCTGGGGAGCGCGGATCGAACCCTGACGGGCGCGACCGGTGCCCTTCTGCTTGAACGGCTTGCGGCCGGCGCCGGAGACCTCGCCGCGACGCTTGGTCTTGTGCGTGCCCTGACGTGCGGCGGCCTGCTGGGCGACGACGACCTGGTGGATGAGCGGGACGTTCGTGACGACGTCGAACAGCTCGACGGGGAGCTCGACCGTGCTGGTCTTCTGGCCCTTGGCGTCGACGACGTCGACCGAGGTGGCCGATGCGGTAGTGGTGGCCATGAGCTACTTCCCCTTCACGGCGGTACGGACGAAAACGATGCGGCCACGAGCACCGGGGACGGCGCCCTTGACGAGCAGCAGACCCTTCTCGGCGTCGACGGCGTGCACCGTGAGGTTGAGGATGGTGACGCGCTCGCCACCCATGCGACCGGCCATGCGCATGCCCTTGAAGACACGGCTGGGGGTCGAGGAGGCGCCGATCGAACCGGGCTTGCGGTGGTTGCGGTGCGCACCGTGCGATGCGCTGACGCCCTTGAAGTTGTGACGCTTCATGACACCGGCGAAGCCCTTGCCCTTGGAGGTTCCGACGACGTCGACCTTCTGGCCGGCTTCGAAGGTGTCGACCGTGAGCTCTTGACCGAGTGCGTACTCGGCGGCGTCAGCGGTGCGGACCTCGGTGAGGTGGCGGCGGGGCGTGACGCCCGCGGCGTCGAAGTGACCCGTGGCGGGCTTGTTCGACTTGCGGGGGTCGATCTGGCCGGCCGCGATCTGCACGGCGGTGTAGCCGTCCTTCTCGAGCGAACGGACCTGGGTCACGACGTTCGGGGCGATCTCGACGACGGTGACGGGGACGAGCTTGTTGTTCTCGTCCCAGACCTGGGTCATGCCGAGCTTCTTGCCGAGCAGGCCCTTGACGTTCTTGGTGGTGCTGATGGTCATGGTCGCCCCCCCTACAGCTTGATCTCGATGTTGACGTCGGCAGGCAGGTCGAGACGCATGAGCGAGTCGACGGCCTTCGGCGTCGGGTCGACGATGTCGATGAGGCGCTTGTGCGTGCGCTTCTCGAAGTGCTCGCGCGAGTCCTTGTACTTGTGGGGCGAACGGATCACGACGACCACGTTCTTCTCGGTCGGGAGCGGCACGGGGCCGACGACCGTAGCGCCCGCGCGGGTGACCGTGTCGACGATCTTGCGCGCGGAAGTGTCGATGACCTCGTGGTCGTACGACTTAAGTCGGATGCGGATCTTCTGTCCCGCCATGTGTGACTCTCTCTCGTTCGGACGTCGCGCACCTCGGGGGCCGCCTGACGCTGTTCGCTGGGCGAACATCTGTTGGCACTACGTGTCTCTCGCGTACCGCTGTTCTTGTGTCAATCCATCTGCTGAAACCGGCCGGTGCCCGCGAGGAAGGACCCGGGGAGGGCCATCTTCGCCACCGCCACCTGCGACCAGGGCTTCGCCCCGGCGCACCGCGACCAGTGGTCACGGCGGTGGTTTCGTTGTGAGATGCGTCCTGCTACCCGCGGCCCAGACGCCTCGCGTCTGTGCACTGCCTGGCAGTGATCCGACACCCGGCGCAGAAGCCAGGCTCGAAATGTTGAACTAGACGATTTTGCCACACGCCTGCATTTGCTGCAACCCGGGCGTGTCGCGGATCTCAGACCGCTTCGACGACCGGAGCCGGCCGGAACCAGGGCGGGTAGACGGCGACGCGCGGTGCGTCGGCACCCAGCTCGGCGAGCGTGTCCTTCACGGCGTCGCGGACCTTGTCGTTCGGGACGCCCACGAGGGTCACCGAGGAGAAGGGCACCGACCCGGGAACGAGCACCTCGGGTCCGAGCAGGTCGGGGTCCTTCAGGCTGAAGCGGCGGACCATCGACGATGCGTCGTCGAGTCCTGCGGCCGCGCGGACGCCCTCGACGGCTGCATCGCCCTCGGTCACGACGAAGTCGTCGCCGAGCGAGGCGACGGGCACGACGAGCATGACGAAATCGATGGCGCGGGCCTCGCGTGCGGCATCGGACCATTCGTAGCCCTCGGCACCGGTGCGGACGGCGTCCCAGGCGGTCGCGTGGGGCGACAGCGAGAACGGCACGTGAGCCGCGACGGGCTGCCCCGAAGCGGTCGTGACGGACGCGCGGAGGGCCCGAGTGGCTTCGGAGCTGACGTCGAGCACGGGAGTGGCACCGGCCTGCAGTGCCCCGGTTTCGAGGATGGCGGGCAGGTTCGACACGTGGGTCCAGTGGTAGGCACGCTGGGTCGAGAACTCGGGGACGGGAGTGGCGGCCGACTGGGCGGCCACGGCCACGGCGGCCGAGTCACGGGCGAGTGCGGGCGTGCTGCGCAACGACTCGGGCTTGCGGTTGGAGGGGCGGCGGCGGGTGGTGACCGACCGTGCAGCGGTCGAGGGCATGCCGTCGGCGACGCCCTCGCGCTTGCGGGGAGCACAGATGTCGCACAACTCTCGCTCGAATCCGTGGATGCACTCGTCAGTCACTGCAGTTGTTCCTCTCGGGCGACCCGAACGGGACGCGACCCTCTAGGTTACGTCACGACGGGGACCGTCCGCAGACCGTGGTCGACGACGGCAGCCCGGGGCTCAGCGGAACAGCAGTGCCCGGACCTCGGATTCCGCGGCGTGCAGGCGCGCCGGGTCGATGGTCTCACCGTGGCGGTACGCATCGACCAGCCTGGGGTCGACGTAGGAGGACTTGGCTATCGCCGGGGTGTTGCCGAGCACGGCGGCCGCGTCGCGCATCGCCTGCGCGAGAGACCTCGATTGGCGGGAGGCCGACGCCTGCGGCCCGGAGCGGGCCAAGCTGACGGCGGCGGCGACGGTGCCGTGCAGGGTGCGGAAGTCCTTGGCGGTGAACTCGTCACCCGCCCTGTCCTTGACGTACTCGTTGATCTCGGCCGCTCGCAGCGGATGCCACGCCGCGCGCGCCTCCTCCGCTCCCCCGACGTCGGCCTTCCAGGCGAGCAACCGGGCCCGCCCACCCCGCCGTTTCAGAGTGCGGACGACGGACGCGAGGTCGGCATCCCGGATCTCGGAGTCCCAGTCCTGACCGCTCTTGCCGGGAAAGGCCAGTGACACCGTGTCACCGGAGACGGTCGCGTGCGCACAGAGCAGGGTCGAGAGCCCGTGGCTGCCGTGCTCCTGCGCATAGCGTTCGGACCCCACACGCAGGGAACCGGTGTCGAGCATGCGGAAAGCGGCGGCCAGGACACGTTCTCGCCCGGCACCGTCGAGGCGGAGGTCACGCGTCACGAACCGACGGGCGGTCGGCAGCGACTCGGCGAGGGCCAGCGCCCGGTCGAACTTGATGCGGTCCTTCTGCTCACGCCACGTCGGGTGGTAGATGTACTGACGTCGACCTGCGGCGTCCACGCCCGTCGCCTGGATGTGGCCGTTCTCGTACGGCGAGATCCAGACGTCGGTCCAGGCCGGCGGGATGGCGAGGTGCTCGATGCGTCCCCGCAGCTCGGTGTCGGCGACGGCCGTTCCGTCGGCGGTGCGGTACGAGAATCCCCGTCCGGCCCGGACCCGGGTCAACCCGGGTCGACTCGAATCGGTCCTCCGGAGGCGCGGCATCGGTCGAGTGAACACCGCCCGTCGCCGAAGGGGCTGGGCGGGGTACAGCGAAGCCCCCGCCGGAGAGACGGGGGCTTCGCTGGGGACGACCTACTGGTTGCCGAGCTTCTTGTCGGCCTGCTCTTTCGCCTGGTGGATCTTGTCGGTGTGCTTGCCACCGGTGGCCTTGTCGGCTGCAGAAGCGACGGCGTCGAGGATGTTGTCGCTGACTCCCTCGGCCTTCTCGCTCTTGAGTGCGTCCTGCACCTTGCCGTCCTTGAGGAAGGCCTGGGCCTTCTTGGTGATGTCGTCGAAGCCTGCCATGACGTCCTCCTGTCGGCGCCGGACCCTCCGACGTCTGGTCCATCGTGCTCCGAGAACGAGAAAGAGGCCAGACCCCGTAGGGCCTGACCTCTCTCGTCAGATCAGCAGTTCTGCGTGAACAGGACTTACTTGTTGATCTTGGTGACCGTCCCGGCACCGACCGTGCGACCACCCTCGCGGATGGCGAAACGCAGACCGGCTTCCATGGCGATCGGCTGGATCAGCTGGACGCTGATCTCGGTCGTGTCGCCGGGCATGACCATCTCGGTGCCCTCGGGCAGCGTGATGACACCCGTGACGTCGGTGGTGCGGAAGTAGAACTGTGGACGGTAGTTCGCGTAGAACGGGTTGTGACGGCCGCCCTCGTCCTTCGACAGGATGTAGACGTTCGCCTCGAACTCGGTGTGCGGCGTGACCGAACCGGGCTTGACGACGACCTGGCCGCGCTCGACGTCTTCGCGCTTGGTGCCGCGAAGGAGGAGACCGGTGTTGTCGCCGGCCTGAGCCGAGTCGAGCAGCTTGCGGAACATCTCGATGCCGGTGACGGTGGTCTTGACGGTCGGGCGGATGCCGACGATCTCGACCTCTTCGTTGACGTTGAGCTGACCGCGCTCGACACGACCGGTGACGACGGTGCCACGACCGGTGATCGTGAAGACGTCCTCGATGGGCATGAGGAAGGGCTGGTCGGTGGCGCGAACGGGCTCGGGCACGTTCTCGTCGACGGCGTTCATCAGCTCGGCGACCGTCTCGGCCCACTTCTCGTCGCCCTCGAGGGCCTTGAGAGCGGAGACCTGGACGATCGGGGCGTTGTCGCCGTCGAACTCCTGGCTCGAGAGGAGCTCGCGGACCTCGAGCTCGACGAGCTCCATGATCTCTTCGTCATCGACCATGTCGGCCTTGTTCAGGGCGACGACGATGTAGGGCACGCCGACCTGGCGGGCGAGCAGCACGTGCTCACGCGTCTGGGGCATGGGACCGTCGGTGGCGGCGACGACGAGGATCGCACCGTCCATCTGAGCCGCACCGGTGATCATGTTCTTGACGTAGTCGGCGTGGCCGGGAGCGTCGACGTGAGCGTAGTGGCGCTTCTCGGTCTGGTACTCGACGTGCGAGATGTTGATCGTGATGCCGCGCTGCTTCTCTTCAGGCGAGTTGTCGATCTGGTCGAACGCCGACGCCGTGTTGAGGTCGGGGTACTTGTCGTGCAGGACCTTGGTGATCGCCGCGGTGAGCGTGGTCTTGCCGTGGTCGACGTGACCGATGGTTCCGATGTTGACGTGCGGCTTGGTCCGCTCGAACTTGGCCTTAGCCACTGTGGGTCCTCCTCAGGACTCGGTTGCGGTGCGGCCGGGGGCCGGGTCGATGACCCGGCCTACCGGACGCCCCGCGGATTGGTGTGTGTACATGTTACGTGGTCGTCGGACGACCACGCGGTTCAGGACTATTCGCCCTTGTTCTTCTGGATGATCTCTTCGGCGACGGCCGAGGGCACCTCTTGGTACGACTCGAACGTCATCGAGTAGACGGCCCGGCCCGAGGTCTTCGACCGCAGGTCTCCGACGTAACCGAACATCTCCGACAGCGGCACGCTGGCCCGAACGACCTTCACACCACTGGCGTCTTCCATCGACGAGATCTGCCCGCGTCGCGAGCTGAGGTCGCCGATGACGTCGCCCATGTATTCCTCGGGCGTACGGACCTCGACCGCCATGAGCGGCTCGAGGAGAACGGGCTGGGCCTTGCGAGCCGCCTCTTTGTAGGCGATCGACCCAGCGATCTTGAACGCCATCTCGGACGAGTCGACGTCGTGCGCCGCACCGTCGAGCAGCAGCGCACGGACGCCCACCGTCGGGTAGCCGGCGAGCACGCCGACCTGCATGGCGTCCTGGATGCCGGCATCGACCGAGGGGATGTACTCGCGGGGGATGCGGCCACCGGTGACCTTGTTGACGAACTCGTAGGTCGACTCGGCCGTGACCTCGAAGGGCTCGAGAGCGATCTGCACCTTGGCGAACTGACCCGAACCACCGGTCTGCTTCTTGTGGGTGTAGTCGTAGCGCTCGATGCCCTTCTTGAGGGTCTCGCGGTACGCGACCTGGGGCTTGCCCACGTTGGCCTCGACGTTGAACTCGCGCTTCATCCGGTCGACCAGGATGTCGAGGTGGAGCTCGCCCATGCCCTTGATGACCGTCTGGCCCGTCTCGGCGTTGAGCTCGACGCGGAACGTCGGGTCTTCTTCAGCGAGCTTCTGGATGGCCAGCGACAGCTTCTCTTGGTCGGCCTTGGTCTTCGGCTCGATCGCGACCTCGATGACGGGCTCGGGGAAGGTCATCGACTCGAGGACGACCTGGTCGGACGGGTCGCACAGGGTGTCACCGGTGGTGGTGAACTTGAGCCCGATGACGGCGTAGATGTGACCGGCGGTCACGCTGTCGACCGGGTTCTCCTTGTTGGAGTGCATCTGGAAGATCTTGCCGATGCGCTCTTTCTTGTCCTTGGTCGAGTTGATGACCTGGGCGCCGGACTCGATCGAACCCGAGTAGACGCGGACGTAGGTGAGGCGACCGAAGAAGGGGTGCACCGCGACCTTGAACGCCAGAGCCGAGAAGGGCTCGGTCGACTCGGGCTTGCGGATGATGATCTTCTCGGCGTCGCGGACGTCGTGACCCTCCATGGGAGGCACGTCGAGCGGCGAGGGCAGGTAGTCGATGACCGCGTCGAGCATCGGCTGCACGCCACGGTTCTTGAAGGCCGAACCGCAGAAGATCGGGTAGAGCTCGGAGTTGACCGTCATCTTGCGGACGGCACCCTTGATCTCGGCGATCGTGAGCTCTTCGCCACCGAAGTACTTCTCGAGCAGCACGTCGTCGGACTCGGCGACCGTCTCGAGGAGCTTGGCACGGTACTCGGCCGCCTTCTCCTTGAGGTCTTCGGGGATCTCTTCGATCTCGTACTTCGCACCCAGCTCGACGTCACCCTTGGCGTCGCCGCGCCACGTGAGGGCACGCATCTCGACCAGGTCGACGACACCCTCGAAGGAGCTCTCGGCACCGATCGGGAGCTGCATCACCAGCGGCTTGGCGCCGAGGCGGTTGACGATCGTGTCGACCGTGAAGTAGAAGTCGGCACCGAGCTTGTCCATCTTGTTGACGAAGCAGATGCGGGGCACGTCGTACTTGTCGGCCTGACGCCAGACGGTCTCGGACTGGGGCTCGACGCCCTCTTTGCCGTCGAAGACGGCGACGGCACCGTCGAGCACGCGGAGCGAACGCTCGACCTCGACCGTGAAGTCGACGTGACCGGGGGTGTCGATGATGTTGATCTGGTTCTTGTTCCAGAAGCAGGTCGTCGCAGCCGACGTGATGGTGATGCCGCGCTCTTGCTCCTGCGCCATCCAGTCCATCGTGGCCGCACCGTCGTGGACCTCACCGATCTTGTGGGTGATGCCCGTGTAGTACAGGATGCGCTCGGTGGTCGTCGTCTTGCCAGCATCGATGTGAGCCATGATGCCGATGTTGCGGACCTTGTTCAGGTCGGTGAGCACATCTTGTGCCACGGGTTCCTCCGAAGGGATAGGTGGGGTAGTGGGGGGGACGAGGAGGTGCGGTGCGCGTCGTGCGCACACCGCGCCTCCTCGTGCCGGTTACCAGCGGTAGTGCGCGAAGGCCTTGTTCGACTCGGCCATCTTGTGCGTGTCTTCGCGACGCTTCACAGCGGCGCCGAGACCGTTCGACGCGTCGAGGATCTCGTTCATGAGACGCTCGGTCATCGTCTTCTCGCGACGAGCCTTGGCGTAGCTGGTGAGCCAGCGGAGGGCCAGGGTGTTGGCGCGGTGGGGCTTGACCTCGACGGGGACCTGGTAGGTCGAACCGCCGACGCGACGTGAGCGGACCTCGAGGGTCGGGCGCACGTTGTCGAGCGCCTTCTTCAGCGTGGCCACGGCATCTTGGTCGTTCTTGGCGGTGACGCCGGCGAGAGCACCGTAGACGATGCGCTCGGCGAGGCCCTTCTTGCCGTCGAGGAGGATCTTGTTGACGAGCTGGCTGACGATCGGCGCACCGTAGACCGGGTCGGCGACGACAGGGCGCTTGGGCGCGGGTCCTTTACGAGGCATTACTTCTTGTCCTTCTTCGCACCGTAGAGGCTGCGAGCCTGCTTGCGGTTCTTCACGGCCTGGGTGTCGAGGGCGCCACGGACGATCTTGTAGCGCACACCGGGGAGGTCTTTCACACGACCGCCGCGCACGAGCACCATCGAGTGCTCTTGCAGGTTGTGGCCCTCGCCGGGGATGTAGGCGGTGACCTCGGTGCCGTTCGAGAGCTTCACACGGGCGACCTTGCGGAGCGCGGAGTTCGGCTTCTTGGGGGTGGTGGTGTACACACGCGTGCACACGCCACGCTGCTGGGGGTTGGACCGCAGGGCGGGGGCCTTGGTCTTGACGACCTTCGGCGTACGTCCCTTGCGGACCAGCTGCTGAATAGTTGGCACTGGTTCTCCTCGTCGGATCTCGACGCTGTTCTCTCGAACACGCCGAGTCGCGCTGCTCTCGCATCGCTCTGCTCTGTCCGGCTGATCAGCCGGCATCCTCGTCTCGGTGGCCGAGACGGTCTGCCCGTCCCGGCCGCGAGGTCGAGGGGGCTTTTATTCGGGCGCGCGGTCAGGCGCACACCCGAAAGAGCTTATCTTGCGGTAGTGCCTTAATCAAATGGTCGAGGGTCGGCGTGCCCCGGGTCGATGCGGGACACGGCGAGCGTGCCCCCGACGACCAGTCCTGCGCAGATCGCCGAGCCGATCACGAAGGGCGACACGGCGTACCGGGCGGCGAAGAGCAGCACCCAGACGAGCTCCTCCCGCACGAGGCCGTAGACGACTCCCCCGACGGCGAGCATCAGGACGTACACGAGCGCTGCGGTGACGATCGCGACCACGAGGAGGCGCGATTCGGGCCCTCCAGGGCCGGTCACCTCGTCACCGGTGCCGGAGCGCGTTCCGCCCGCGGCGCCCGGGCGGGCGAACACGGCGGGCTGGGCGGGGAACGTGCCCCGCACCTCCGGAGCCCTGTCGTCGCGGGCGTCGGAGAGTGCCGCCGACCGCAGGAGCGACAGCAACACGACGAGCACGGCGGCGGCGACCATCAGGGGGCCGAGGAGCGTGCCGGCGTCGGGCTCGTCGATCGGGTCGCGGTCGAGCAGCAGCGCCTCGAAGCCCGCGACCATGATGACGAGCGCACCGAAGAGGACGGTGCCCATGACGGCGTAGACGGCTCGGGACATCCTTCGAGGCTACGCGTCCGCGGGAGGCGCGGTGGGCGTCGTCAGGCGACGGCCTCGGTCTGGGGTCGAGGGGCGTGGGTCTCGCTCGCCTGCTGGGTGTGCTGCGCGTGCTCCATCGCCGCCAGGGTGACGACGGCCAGGGCGGCTGTGATGACCGGGACGGAGTCCATCAGCGGGACGGGCTGGGTCGTCGGCTGCATCGTCGGTTCGGCTGCGACCGCGAGCGGCACGCCGGACGTCGAGGCGACGGCGCGAGCGGTTCGGCGGGGCCGGCGGGCCATGCGGACGAGGACGATCGCGGCGATGATCGCCCAGAGTGCGTTGACGATGGTCGAGGGCAACGCACCGTGACTGGCGACATTGATCGAGATGCACACCGAGCCGACCAGGTTGGCCAGTTGGTAGACGGGCCCGTTGGGCAGCTTGCCCAGCGAGAACAGGGCGTAACCAGCCAGGACGACGACGGCGCCGACCCAGCCCAGGACCTCGAAGACCACGCCTCTTCTCCTCACGATCGCGCAGCGGACGATCGATCATAAGGGGGCCTGGACGGGGTCCGGAACCGGGGGCCGAACCCCAGTCCGAGGGGGTCGCGAGCTACTGGCCGGCGGCGGTGTCCGAGCTCGTGCCGTCGGTGCCCTCGGCCGTGGCGGCGGGGGTCTCGGCGGCCTGGTCGGCCTGGGTCGCGGCGGCGTCCTGGAGGACGTAGACGAGGCCGCCGACGGTCCACTGGTCGGGGACACCGGTCGCGTCGCCGGCCTCGGAGCTGCCGGTGCTGGCGAAGGTCGTCACGAGGAAGAGTCGCGACCCGCCCTGCAACTTCGAGAGGAAGTCGCGGGCCTGCGCGTAGCTGCCCTGGATGCTGACCGTGATCGGGATCGACGAGAAGTTCGTCGCGGTGACGAGCGGGTCGGTCACGAGGTCGGGGGCGGTGGGCGCGGCGGGGGCGGTGGTCGCCGCGTCGGTCCCGGCCGCGTCGGATGCCGCCGCGTCGGTCGAGGCGGGTGCGGCGACGTCCGTGGTCGTGGGCTCGTAGGCCGTCGCGTCGGACGAGGTGAACCCCGTGACGGTCGTGCCCGAGGCCCCGGCCAGCTGGTCGAGTTCGGTCAGGAACGACGACAGGGCGGCCTGGGACGGCACGGACGTGTCGAGCGTCGCCAACTCGGACTTCAGGTCGGGGAGGGCGGCGTTGTCGGCCTCGAGGGTCGCGAGGCTCTCGCGCAGGGTCTCGTTCTGCGTCTCGACGCTCTGCTGTTGCGACTCGGCGAACGAGGCGGCGGCGAGTTGCGGCTGCACCCCCACGAGGAATCCGAGGGCGAGCACCACGACGCCGGTCAGGGCGGCGGCGATCAGCATCATCCGGTTGCGGTCCATGGTCACTCGCCGGCCTTCTGGTCGAAGCGGCCCGAGAAGGCGTCCGCCGTGATGTGCATCGTGATGTCGGCTCTGTAGACGCCTTCCTCGAGGGTCACCGAGCCCGGCTGGGCGTCGGCGAAACCGGGGAGGGTCGCGAGCCCGTTCAACCAGTCGGGCACGGACGGCAGGGTCGGACTCGACGCCTGGAACGTGAGGGTCGCCACACGCGAACCCTGCAGGGGCGCCGTGGGCTGCGTGTACTGGACGAGTGGCGAGGCCTGGTCGAGCGAGACGCTGACGATGGTCACGCCGACGGGAAGTGTGCCCTGCACCTTCTCGAGGTAGGTCGGCCAGTCGATGTCGGTCGAACCGCCGACCTTCTGGGCGGCCTCGACCAGGTCGAGCTTTCCCTGCGTGGTCTTCAGGTCCGCGTACTTCGTCTGCGACATGAGCAGCGACTGGGTCTCACCCTGGGCGGTCATCAGTCCGTCCTCGGCCTGCATGCGTTGGAGGAACGCCGCACCCGATCCGATTCCGACGACGACGGCGACCACGACGACGCCGGCCCAGACCCGACGGGTCAGGGCCGCGGCGCGACGCTCGGCGCGGACCTCCGGGGGCAGCAGGTCGACGCGGGGCGCGCCTCCTACGGTGATGCCGGTGTCTTTTCCGCGGGTTCTCATGCTGCGCTCCCCAGGGCCAGGCCGAGGGCCACGGTCAGGTCGGTCGAGCGGGACCGCAGGGCGGCCTCGTCGAGGTTCTTCGCGAAGCCCACCGTCGCGAACGGGTCGGCGAGGGCCACCGGCAGGCGGGTGACCTCGCTGAGCGCCTCGGGGAGGCCCGGCAGGGCCGCTCCCCCGCCGGCGATCATGATGCCCGCGACCGTCTCGGTCGGGCGGGTGTTGACGTAGTACTGGATCGTGTTGCGCAGGCTGCCGAGCAACTCGTTCACGGATTCGAAGATCGCAGCCGACGCGGCCTGCTCGTCGGGCGTCGCGACGGTCGTAGCGAGTCCGCGGCCGAACTTGATGCCCTCGGCGACCTGGACCGAGACCTCGAGCTTCGTCGCGACGGCCTGCGTGACGTCGTCTCCGCCCGAGGGGATGATGCGGACGAACTGGGGGACGCCGTCGGCGATCATGATGACCGAGGTCGTGCTGTGCCCGATCTCGACGAGCGCCACCGTGCCCGCGATGCGCGGACGGGTGACGAGGAGGCGCGTGTTCGAGAACGGGATGAGGTCGACCCCCAGCGTGGTCAGGCCGGCGAGCTTGCTCGCCTGAACGTTGCCGAGCACGGCGTCCTTGACCGCCGCGATCAGCAAGCCGTGGACGACGGGACCGTTCTCGCCGAGCCCCTCGGCGTAGGGGTAGAAGTCGAGTAGCGCGTCGGCGACCGGGACGGGCAGCATGTCCTGCACCTGGAACGGCAGCATCTCGCGGATGCGCTTGTGCGATGCCTTGGGCACGGTCATGTCGCGCGCGAGCACCCGCTGGTTTCCCATGCCCAGCACGACGCGCTTGCTCTTGAAGCCCCCGGCCGACCACAGCTGCTTGAGAGTGCCGGCCATGGTCTGCGACTCGATGACCTCTCCGCGGCTCGCGGCGCCGTCGGGCAGGGAGACCTCGCTGAACCGGACGATCGTCGGCCTGGCCTTGTCGACGTCGGCGACCTCGACCGCGCGCACGAAGCGGCTGCCGATGTCGATGCCCACGATGTTCTTGCCCATCAGTTCTGCTCTCTGTCAGTTCGCCGGGTCATGCCAGGCCGAGGAGGGTGAGGTACGCCGTGGCGACGGTGCCGCCGGCGAAGACGCCGACCCAGGCGCCCGCGAGCATCCAGGGGCCGAAGGGGATGCCACCGGTGCGTTCGACGCGTCGGGTGGCCAGGAGGACGACGGCGAACAGGCCGCCGAGCAGGAACGCCGCGAAGGCGCCCACGGCGAACTCGCCCCACCCGAGCCAGGCGAGGTAGAGGCCGAGCACGCCGGCGAGCTTGACGTCGCCGAAGCCCATGCCGCCCGGGTACGACAGGGCGGCGATCAGGTAGAAGGCGAAGAGGGAGGCCAGGCCGATGGCGGCACGGACGAGCGCCGGCCAGTCCCCGACGAGGATGCTCGAGGCGGCCAGGAGTGCGCCCCCGACGGCGTAGGACGGTAGCACGATCGCGTCCGGCAGTCGGTGGTGTTCGAGGTCGATCACGGCGAGCGCGACGCTGACGCCGGCCAGCCAGAGGAACGCGACGAGCGACAGGAGGCGCGACACGAGCGGCAACGCCTCGGTGGGCACGTCGAGGAGCGGCCACAGTCGCGCGGCGACGAGCACGAAGAACAGGCCGGTCGCCAGCTCGACGATCGGATAGCGGGCCGAGATGGACGTGCGGCAGTCGCGGCACTTCCCGCCGAGCGCGAGCCAACTGACCACGGGCACGTTGTCCCGGCGGCGGATCGGCGTCGAGCAGCTCGGGCAGGCGCTCGCGGGTCGCGCGATCGAGATGCCTGCGGGGACGCGGTACACCACGACGTTGAGGAACGATCCGATGAGCAGTCCGAAGCCACCCGCCACGAGGACGGCGGTGATCCACGGGGCCGCGATCACGAGGCGGCCCCGGTCGACGTGAAGGCGGCCTTGACCTCGGTCTGCGTAGTGACGCCGTACGAGGTCGTGACCGGGCTGAGGAACTTGGGCGGCGCGAGGTAGCGCAGGCGCGTGTCGTACGCGTAGGCCTTGATGTACCCGTTCGAACCGCTTCGCACGACGCCGCGGTACGCCTGCGAGATCGACCCCTTGATGGTCAGCGTGCCCCGGTCGCCACCGCGCCCGTAGTTCTGCACGAGGAACGAGTGCTGGACGGAGATGATCGCGGCGTCGATCTCACGGTCACGGTCGCCCAGCATGGAACCGCCGAAGACGTTGACCGGGTTGTGCACCCAGGTCACGCCGTCGGAGGCCAGGCCGAGGATGTTCGTGCTCGCGTTCATGGACGCGTAGGTCAGGTCGCCCGTGACGTAGAGGTAGTTCTTCGCCGCGATGGTCAGCTGCCCCTGGAAGGTGCCCTTGACGAAGGCGTCCCCGCTGCGGGCACCGTAGGCGCAGGCCCCGGAACCCGGACCGCCGGCCGTGCTCGCGATCGGGACGGACTCGCCGACCAGGGGGTAGCCGACGTGGTTGTTGGAGCACGAGGTCTCGGTGAGGTCGCCGGTGGAGGCCCACGCGTTGACGTTGGACTTACCCTTCCCCGACGCGGGCACGGGGATGTCCTGGACGTAGACCAGGTTGTTCACGGGCACGGTGATGGTCGCGCCCTCGGCCGAGCCGAGCTGGCCCTTCCCGGTGCCCGGCAGGCCGCACTCGGCCGGCGCGCTGCCCTCGGTGGCCTCGGCGTTCGCGAGTCGCGTCATCTTCGAGTACGGCGACTTGACGGTCATCTTGCCGTCGGCGGTGAAGACGATGTCGGTCGGCCCGGTGTAGAGGCAGCCGGGGCGCGGCACCTCGGTGGGGATGTCGGTGCGGGTCTCGCGCACCTTGTCGTTGTTGGTGTCGGGCATCTGCACGGTCGCCACCTGGCCGGGGACGCCCTTGTCGAAGGTCTGGCCCGCGCAGGCGCTGTTGTTCGAGTCGACCTTGGCGTACGTGCGTCCGAGGGTCGGGTCGGCCGTGGTCACGACCTCCTTGAAGGTCGCCGAGCAGACGCGCATCGTGTCGTTGGAGTGCGCCGGACCGTAGATCGTGTCTCCACCGCTGAACGCGATCTCGCCGCAGTCGTC
The DNA here is from genome assembly GCF_056680555.1 of Frigoribacterium sp. AP1. Taxonomy (NCBI): domain Bacteria; kingdom Bacillati; phylum Actinomycetota; class Actinomycetes; order Micrococcales; family Microbacteriaceae; genus Frigoribacterium; species Frigoribacterium sp. AP1. The sequence continues at coordinate 1,742,836 of NZ_CM155288.1, read as the reverse complement.
CCCTTGGGTGCGTCCTTCCCAGGCGTGCTTCGTGCAGTCCGCGTTCGTGCTGCGGGTGAGCGTGGGGTCCTGGGACTCGATGTCCGTGAAGTACAGGTAGTCGATGAAGCCCTTCTGGCGCAGGTCGGCGATGACCGACCGCGTGGCCGAACCGACCTTGCCCGTCGAGCGGATGCGCAGGGCACCCGACCCGACGTACTTCGAGTTGTCGACCTCGTACCGGAACTGCGCGAGGTCGGAGCTGCCCGGCACCGAGGCCCACGAGCCCGAGGGGCCCGAGCCGAACGCCTTGTTGGCCTGGCTGCCCGAGGGCAAGGTCAGCTTGCTGGCTGTCGCCTTGCTGAACGGGGCGTCGGAGTCGCCGTACTGCTGGTAGCTGTTGTCGTTGGCGAGGCGCGACTGGTACTCCTCGACGCCGGCGTAGGCCGCGGCCAGGGCACCGTTGAAGTCCTGGTCGCCGTCGGCCTTCTTCAACCCACTGGTGGCCACGGTGAGGGCGGTGGCGGCCATGATGACCAGCACCATGCCGAAGATGAGGGTGATGGCCATGGCCATGCCGCTCTCGGCGGACGGGCCGCCCAGGCCGAGACGGGTGCGCAAGGAGGTCATGTCGTCGCCCCTCCGGCGAGGTTGGACAGCGAGACGGTGTTCTGCAGGGTGACCGCCTGGCTCGACATCGAGCTCGTGCGGTCGATGGTCAAGGAGATGGTCACCGCGGCGATGGAGGGCAGCTGCGACGCCGTGAGCGCACCCGAGGCGTCGGGGGTCAGCGCCTTGCCCGTGAAGTCGAGGTAGGTGAAGAGCGGCGCACCGCTGCTCGCGGCCGTGACGACGGTGCCGCCGAGGGCGCGCTTGGTCGCCGGCGAGGTGAACTGCCAGAAGTCGGCCTGGAGGGGCGTGGCCACGACGGTGGACGAGCTCAGGGTGCGGTCGGCCTCGACGCGGAAGGTCACGCGCCGCGGCACGGTGGTCAGGGAGTCCGCGGTGTTGACGGCTGTCGTCAGAGTGAGGCTCTCGGTCGTGGCGAGCGTGAACGACGACGCCTCGATGCCGCCGGGCTGGGCGATCGTGCGGGCGGCGCGGATGGTCCGACTGAGGTCGTTCAACCCGTTCGAGGCGACGCGGGTGTTGGCGTCGATGAAGCGGGCCTGGGCCGTGGCCTTCGTCAACGAGACGAAGGTGGTCGAGACGACTGTGAGGACGATGCCGAAGACCATGATCGCCACGAGCAGCTCGGCCAGGCTGACGCCCTCGTCACGGTGGGCCCGGGCGATGAGTCGTCGCAGCGCGGTCACTTGGCGGGCCTCGGGTCGAGCGTGACGACGTTGGCGGTGCCGCCGCTGCCGCCGAAGATGGCCCCGATGATGCTGCCGATCAACCCGCTGATGGTCAACGACCGGAGGTTCGAGGTCGACGTGCCCGAGCTGATCGCCCAGGTGCCGTAGGGCAGGGCGATCGTCACCTCGTTGGCCGGCGTCTTGTTCTTGACCGTGAAGGTGTAGGTCTGGGTGGCGGCGCAGCCCGGGTCGCCGTTCAGAGCAGTCGTGGACTTGGCCTGGATGACGGTGTCGCTGCCCGCGGCGAGCTTCACGGTCGTCACGCCCATCGGCAGCGGGTAGGCAGCGGTCTTGTCCGACGCGGCGACGAACGGCTGGCGCGTGGCCGTCTTGCCGGCGGCGTTGGCAGGCCACGAGGCCGGGTCGGGTGAGAGGCAGCTGCCGCCGGTCGTGCCGACGGGCAGATACGTGCCGGAGATCAGCTGGTAGCCGGTCGTCAGGGGGAAGAGGTAGGCGTCGCTCACCGGGCCGTTGAGCACGTACGCTTCGGGCCCGCCGAGGACGGTGGTCTTGAGGTCGTTCGGCAGCAGCACGGTGCCGCCGGCGTAGTTCGAGGCATAGCCGAGCTCGAAGTCGTCGCCGAGGTCGTAGGTGAACGACACACCCGCGGTGTCGCCCTTGACGACGGAGGTACCCGTCTTGACCGGCGCGGGCTGCTGCCGGGAGTCGCGATAGGGCGCGGCGTCGGCGCGCGAGACGGTCACCTTGTAGGAGCCCGGCAGCACCTTGATGGCGACCGCGCATCCGTCGGCGTTCGTCACGCCCGGCTTCGAGGCCGAGGTCAGCGCCTTGCCGGGCGTGTTCGAGCCGGCGTCGGGCTCGACCGTGACGACGACACCAGCGACCGGGGCGCCCTTGGTGTCCTTGACGCCGATCACGATCGTGCCGGTGTCCTGGTCGTTGAGCCGGCTGTTGGGGGCGAGGATCGTGTCGCTGCGCACGGGAGAGGTCGTCTTGCGCATGCCCGACCAGGTGACCGCGACCTGCAGACGCTTGTAGAACAGCGAACCGTTGCCCGACGACGCGGCCGGGGTGCAGGTCGCGTCCACGCCGGTGGTGGTGATCCAGGCGGCGGTCTGGGCCACGGTGAACGTTGTCCCGTTGACGACGGTCGTCGTCGTGCCCGAGGCCACCGCGACGACGTCGGTCACTGAGCGGGCGACGTCGACGGCCTGGGCGGCGAGGTTGGTGGCGACCTCACGGCTGCGGTTGTCGCTCGACATCGTCAGCGTGGTGCCGACGGCGACGATCGAGCCGACGGTGATGATCGCGAAGACCAGGAGGGCGACGACCACCTCGACGATCGACAGGCCGCCGTCACGCGCCTCGGGGTCGAGGGGACGGAGACGGGCGCTGAGGCGCTGGAACATGGTGGTTCACCTCCCGGTCGGGTCGAGGGTGGAAGCAGGGGCTGGGGGCGCGCAGGCTCGAGGCCTGGCACGCCCCCAGCGGAGGGTTACTTGATGGTGCAGGCTGTTTCGCTCACACCCGAGTTGCCCGTGGCGTAGAACTTCTTGTTCGTCGAGCTCGTGCCGATGATGCAGATCGAGTCGCCGGCGACGGTGTTCGCGCCGTACTTGAGTTCGGTCGTGCTGTCGCTGATGGTGGCCCCCGCGCCGGCCCAGTCGGGAGTAGTCCCCGTCCCCGCCGCGGGCTTCGCGGTCTGCGTGAAGGTGGCAGTGGCGGGCAGCGTGCTCGTCGCGTTCGTCTGCAGGCTGATCACAGCCGTCTTGAGGTTCGTCACGTCGCTCTTCACGCTGGAGTCCTTGGCGTTGTTCTGCACGCCGAGGTACACCGGGATGGCGATCGCGGCGAGGATGCCGATGATGATCACGACGACGAGGAGCTCGATCAGGGTGAAGCCCTTGTCCTTTTCTTCGGCGAGGTTCTGACGGCGGGCGCTGAGCTTGCCCATGAGGGTGAAGTACATGTCGCTGGTCCTGTTCGGTCGGGTGCGGGAGTGGTGTCCGAGTGATCGGGTCGGCGGTCACTGTGCTCCCGCCGAGATCGATGGTGCCAGCTGGGAAAGTGCCCGAGAATCCCTTGGAAGGGGGGTTTTGGGCTGCGACACGGCCCCAGTTCGGGTATCCCCCGAAAGGCCGAAAAGCGCTGGTCAGCACCCGTTTGCGGGGTAGACCGCCCAGTCGCGAGACGCCCGGCACGAGAAGGAGGCGCGAGTCGGCCTCGTGAGCCGGCCCGCGCCTCCTGCGGGGGTGCCTGGTGCGTTACTTGATCAGCGACGTGATCTGGAAGATGGGCAGGTACAACGCCACGATCATTCCGCCGACGACGACGCCCAGGAAGGCGATCAAGAGGGGCTCGATCAGGGCCGTGAGCGACTCGGTCGTCGACTTGACCTCTTGGTCGTAGAAGTCCGCGACCTTCTCGAGCATCGTCTGCAGCGAACCGCTGTCCTCACCGACCGAGATCATCTGCGTGACCATCGACGGGAAGACCCCCGACTCGGTCAGCGGTCCGGCGATGGACTCGCCCTGCCGCACCGACTCGGCCACCTTGACCAGCGCCTCCTCGAGGACGTAGTTGCCCGACACCTCGCCCACGATGCGCAGTGCCGTGAGGATGGGCACGCCGGCCCCGATCATGTTCGAGAAGTTGCGGCTGAACCGAGCGATCGCGATCTTGCGGAACAGCGCGCCGAAGACGGGCAGCCTCAGCTTCAGCGGGTCGAGGAACGCCCGCACCTTGACCGAGTTCTTGTTCGTCCGCCACCAGATCGAGAACGCGATGCCGACGACGATGCCGGCCGGCACCACGTACGGCATCGCCCGCGAGGCGTAGACGAGCATCATCGTCGGCAACGGCAGCTGCCCGCCGAGGTTCGTGAACATGTCCTGGAAGATCGGCACGATGAACAGCAGCATGATGACGACCGCGACGAGCGACATGACGAGCACGACGACCGGGTAGGTCATGGCCGACTTGATCGTCGACCGCAGCGCCACCTCTTTCTCGAAGTTCTCCGCCGTCGACTCGAGCGCCTTGTCGAGGAACCCGCCGGTCTCGCCCGCCTTGATCATGTTGATCATCAGCGGCGGGAAGTCCTTGTCGTGCTTGCCGACCGCGTCCGAGAACGAGACGCCGGTCTCGACGTCGTCACGCACCTCGGCCATGATCTTGGCCAGCCGCTTGTTCTCGACCTGGTCGGCGAGGATCGTCAGGGTGCGCAGCAGCGACAGCCCCGAGCCGATCATGGTCGCCATCTGGCGCGACATGACCGCGATGTCCTTCATCTTGACCGCACGGTCGCCGAGCCCGGGGATCGACACCTCGCGCTGCAGACCCGTGCCGGCGCCCGCCTCGCTGATCGAGATCGGCTGCACGCCCATCGTGCGGAGGCGGGTGATGACCGCGCCCTCGCTCGACGCGTCGACCTTGCCCTTGACGACCTTGCCGGCCCCGTCACGCCCCTTGTAGGCGTAGGCGACTGCCCCGGCCATCAGGCGGCCCCGCCCGAGAACGAGTCGCCGAAGTCGATGCCGCTGTCGAGGCCCTGGCTCTCGGACTTGTTGATCACACGCGTCACGAGACGGTCGAACCCTTCACGATCGTGCACCTTCTCCATGGCGGCCTTGTGCGTCACGACGCCGGTGTTCACCAGGTCGGCGAGCTTCTGGTCCATCGTGTGCATGCCGAGGTCGCGGCCGGCCTGCATCGACGAGGCGATCTGGTAGGTCTTGCCCTCGCGGACGAGGTTGCCGATGGCGGGGGTCATCATCATGATCTCGGTCGCCACGACCCGGCCCCGACCGCTGGCCTTGGGCAGCAGCGTCTGGCAGACGACGCCCTGCAGCGTCGAGGCGAGCTGCGTGCGCACCTGGTCCTGCTGGTACGGCGGGAACACGTCGATGACGCGGTCGATCGTCTGCGCCGCGCTCTGCGTGTGCAGGGTCGCGAACACCAGGTGGCCGGTCTCGGCGGCGGTCAGCGCGACCGAGATGGTCTCGAGGTCGCGGAGCTCGCCGATCAGGATGACGTCGGGGTCCTGCCGCAGCACGTGCTTGAGCGCCGCCGCGAAGCTGTGCGTGTCGTGCCCGACCTCGCGCTGGTTCACGAGCGACTTCTTGTGCTGGTGCATGAACTCGATCGGGTCCTCGACCGTCACGATGTGGTCGGCGCGCGTGCGGTTGACGAGGTCGATCAGTGCCGCGAGGGTCGTCGACTTGCCCGAACCCGTGGGGCCCGTGACGAGCACGAGACCGCGCGGCAGCTTGGCGAAGGTCGACACCGACTCGGGCACGCCCAGGTCGCCGAGCTGCTTGATCTCGGTCGGGATGAGCCGGAACGCCGCCCCCAACGAACCGCGCTGCTGGTAGAAGTTCACGCGGAAACGCGCCTCGTCCGAGAGCGAGTAGGCGAAGTCGAGCTCGAGCTCGTCGTCGAACCGCTGCTGCTGCTCGGGCGTGAGCAGGCTCTCCAGCGCCGTGCGGACGATGGCCGCATCCCAGACGGTCCCGCCGGCGAGGGCCGGTCGCAGGGCGCCGTCGACGCGGATCGTCGGCATCGCGTCGGTGGTGACGTGCAGGTCGGACGCGTTCTGCAGCACGACCTGGATCAACGCCGAGACGAGCCCGGCGTGCGCGTGGTCGCGCGGGTGGCGGTGCAGCTCGATGCCGTGGAAGTCGGCCGCGTCCTCGGGGGTGGTGAGGACGGCGGTCGGCGCGTCGGCCGCGACGTGCTGCGGGGCCGGGGCGTCCCAGGGGGCGACTGCGGACGGGGACGCCGGGGTGCCGGCGGCGGTCGGGAAGACGACGCCCTCGGCGGCGAACGGCGAGGCCGACGAGCTCGTCGCCGTCGTGCCGGCCGTCGCCGGGATCGCGACGGTGGGGGCGGTGGCGGTGAGGTCCGTCGCGAAGTCGGCCCGCGCCTCCTGCGTGGGGTCGGCCTGAGCCCGGGAGGCGCGGATCGGCTCCTCGAAGCGGGGGTCGACCCAGCCGGGCCGCGGCGTCGTGGGCAGCACGTGGCCGGCGGGCGGCGGGCTGAGCGGTGCCGGGGCGGGCACCGCAGGAGTCCCGGAGGACGGCGCGGCGACCGACGACGGTGCGGACAGGGACGACGGGGCCGCGGCCGACCGGGGCAGGACCGGCGAGGGACCGGTGTCGGGGACGAGCAGGGCCTCCTGGTCGGCGAGCGCGGCCTTGTCGACCAGGGCCTCGGCGAGTCGAGCGGCGCGGCGGCTCGAGGGGGCGCGCGTGGGCGTCCAGCCCATGACCGGGTCCTGACCACCGTCGAGGCTGTAGACGGGGGCCGTCGCGGCGGCACCGGGCGATGCGGGAGCGGACGGGAACGACGACGCGTCGGCCGGAGCCGTCGACGACGTGGTCGCGGAGGCGGTCGCGGACCGGACCTCGTTGCCCGGACGCCCCGGCGTCCACCCCGCGAGGGCGGCGGCCTCGGCAGCCGAGTCGTCGGGGAGGTCGTAGATCGAAGCGCTCATGAGAGGGCCTCCTCGTTCTCGGTCCGGGCTCGGCCGGAGACGGGCGTCACGCGACGACCCGCAGGATCTCTTCGACGCTGGTGAGGCCGAGCTTGGCCTTCTCCCAACCGTCCTGACGCAGGCTCAACATGCCCTGCTCGCGGGCGACGCGGCCGATTTCGGCGCTGGACGCGCGGGCGACGGCGAGGCGTTCGATCTCTTCCGAGACGCTCATCACCTCGTGCAGCGCGATGCGACCGCGGTAGCCCGTGTTCGAGCACTGCTGGCAGCCGACCGGCTGGTACACCGTGGGGTTCTCGTCCGGACCGACGCGGAACTTCAGGTGTGCCAGCTGCAGCGGCGAGTACGCCGTGGGAGTCTTGCACCGGTCGCAGAGACGACGCGCGAGGCGCTGGGCGACGACGCAGTCGATGGCCGACCCCACGAGGAAGGGCTCGATGCCCATCTCGGTGAGACGGGTGATCGCGCTCGGGGCGTCGTTCGTGTGCAACGTGCTCAACACGAGGTGGCCGGTGAGCGACGCCTCGATCGCGATCTGCGCCGTCTCGTGGTCGCGGATCTCACCGAGCAGGACGACGTCGGGGTCGGACCGCAGGATGCTGCGGAGCGCACTCGCGAAGGTCAGGCCCGCCTTGGGGTTGACCTGCACCTGGTTGATGCCCTTCATGCGGTACTCGACCGGGTCCTCGACCGTGATGACGTTGATCTCGGGACGGGCGACGGCGTTGAGCGTCGTGTACAGCGTCGTCGACTTGCCCGAACCCGTGGGACCGGTGACGAGGATCATGCCGTAGGGCTTCGAGTACGACTCGGCGTAGACGTCGAAGTTGCGCTCGAGCAGGTTGAGGTCGCGCAGGCTCATCGAGGTGTTCGAGTTGTCGAGGATGCGCATGACGACCTTCTCGCCCCACACGGTCGGCAGCGTCGCCACCCGCAGGTCGATCTGGCGCCCGCCGTGGCGCACCGACATGCGGCCGTCCTGGGGCTTGCGACGCTCGGCGATGTCGATCTCGCTCATGATCTTGAGGCGCGAGATGACGCCGTTCTGGATCGCCTTCGGCGCCGGTTGCATCTCGTGCAGCACACCGTCGATCCGGTAGCGGATGCGCACGTCGGTCTCGGACGGCTCGATGTGGATGTCGGAGGCGTGGTCGGTGATCGCCTGGCTCACGAGCAGGTTGACGAACCGGACGATCGGCACGTCGTCGTCGGGGCCGTCGGTGATGTCGGCCGCCGTCTCGTGCGCCCTCTCCTCTTCGAGGGTCGACGTCAGGTCGTTCAGCTCGTCGTCGGCGCGGAGGTAGCGGTCGATGGCGGCGCGCAGGTCGTTCTTCTCGGCGACGACGGGGTCGACGCCCATGCGGAGGCCGGCACGGACGTCGTCGATGGCGAAGACGTCGCCCGGGTCCTCCATGGCGAGGATCAACGAACCGTCGCGCACCCCGATCGGCAGGACCTTGTGCCGTCGGCACACGGCCGCGGGCACCATCGTCACGGCCGATCGGTCGACGGGGTAGTCGATCAGCTCGACGAAGTCGAGGTCGGCGGCGGTGGCCCGGGCCCTCGCCACCTGCATCTCGGTGACGACGCCTCGGGAGAGGAGGTCGCGGATCGACGCCTCTTCCTCGGCCGGGCCGCGCGGGATCACGTCGAGTTGCTCGATCGGCAACAGCCCGTGCAAGATCAGGATCTCGGTCATGGAAGCCACGCGTACCTCCTCGGAAGTACAGGGCCTCGGGGGTAGGACGACGAGGCCGTTCGACGCTCGGGGTCGGGACCGAGCTTGCCTCACGCTACGGCCGGGGTGCCACCGCCGGCACGTCCCAGAGCGGGTGCCCCTCGAAGGGGTGCGACGGTCGAGCCGGGTCGGACTCAGTAGGTGCGGACCACCGTGGCGGAGCGCCTCGCGGAGACGAACCGTGCCCGGTCGTACAGGCCCAGGGCACCCGTCGGGCTCACGGAGTCCACGTCGAGCACGGCCACCTCGAGCCCTTCGGCGACGTGCGCCTCCAACGTCGACGCGAGCAGCGACTGCGCGAGGTGCCGTCCGCGCCAGGAGCGCCGGACGCCGACGTACTCGACGTAGGCGCAACGCCGACCCAGGGCCGCCCAGTCCTCGGGGTCGACGTCGCTCAGCACGAACGCCACGACCTGCTCGGCACCCTCGGGATCGTCGAGCGGACGCGCGACGGCGAGCAGCGAGAGGTCCTGGCGGAAGGTGCTGGCCCCGACCATACGGCCCCAGCGGTCCTCGCTGGTCGGCTGGCTGCCCCAGTGGTCGCGGAAGGCGTCGTTGCGGGCCTGACGCGTCGCCTCGACCCACTCGTCGGTCAACGTGACCAGGCGGACGGCCGGGTCGAGCGCGACGCGGTCGATCGGTTCCGCCAGGTCGCGACGCAGCTCGGTCCACCACCGCGACTCCTCGAACCCGGCGTGACGGAACGCCGCCCGCGAGGCGAGGGCGTCCTCCTCGACGTCGGTCACGAGACCGGCGGGCAGCACCTCGTCACAGGTGGCCAGGTGCTGCTCGCCCCGGGCCCGTTGCCAGTCGAGGACACGACGGCCGAGACCCTCGCCACGTCGGTCGGGGTCGACGCCACCGGGGACCCCCACGCGCACGAGGTTGACCCGGGTCGGGGCGAGGTGGCTGAGCCCCCAGGCGACGAAGCGGCCGTCGGTGTCGACCCCGACGATGCTGTCGCGCTCGAGGTCGATGCCGGGCGACGTGAGGTCGTCACGCACGACCTCGAGCGCATGGCCACGGTCGGGGTGGTCGACGGACCCGATCCGGGCACAGAGGGCGTGCAGCGGCTCGAGGTCGTCGAGGGTGAGCGGGCGCCAGGTGACGCCCACGACGGGCTCGGGCGGCACCACGACGTCGGGCGCGTTCACCCGCTCGCGGACGGGACGGTCGGCCGTGCCGACGCTGACCCCCTCGGCGGCCTCGCCTCGGGCGACGACGACCGGGGAGGAGGTGGCCGGTTCTCCTGGGGCGGAGGCCGGCGTGGCGGTCTCGGCGCGGGACGCGGTGGGGGCGGTCTCGGCGGGCTGGTCGTCAGGCATCCGTCCATCCTGCCGGGTCGACTCCCGCCTCGGCGAGCCGAACCCGACCTCACCCCGACCTGAAGACGTGCACTTCCCGACAACTCGCCGCCGACACGCCGCCCATCTCGGCACCAGACGCCCGCGAGGCCCGGACTTGTCGCGAAGTGCACACACGGACGGGGCGGGGACGACGAAGGGCCCCGGTCCGCACGATGTGCGAGCCGGGGCCCTTCGAGGCGAGGCCTTCAGGAGGCGCGGTGCGGGTCAGACCCTCACCGCGCCTCCGTCAGTCGCTCAGTTGTAGGTGCCGGGCGTGAAGTCGTCCGACGAGAACGAGTCGAAGTCCACGAAGCTCAGGTCGGCTTCGTTGAACGACGCATCGTCGGTGAAGACGCGGTTGGGGTACCGCTCGGCCTTCGCCTCTTCCGTCGCCTCGACCGACACGTCGCGGTAACGCGACAGGCCGGTGCCCGCGGGGATGAGCTTTCCGATGATGACGTTCTCCTTCAGACCGACCAGCGGGTCGCTCTTGCCTTCCATGGCCGCCTGCGTCAGGACGCGGGTCGTCTCTTGGAAGGACGCGGCCGACAGCCACGACTCGGTCGCCAGCGAGGCCTTCGTGATGCCCATGACCTCTTGGCGGGCGGACGCGGTCCGCTTGCCCTCGGTCAGTGCCGCACGGTTGATCTCGTTGTACTTCGACCGGTCGACGAGCTCACCGGGCAGCAGGTCGGTGTCGGCGTGGTCGACGACGGTGACCTTGCGGAGCATCTGACGGACGATGACCTCGATGTGCTTGTCGTGGATCGGCACACCCTGCGAGCGGTAGACGTCCTGGACGCCACCCACGAGGTGCTGCTGCACCGCACGGACGCCCTTGACGCGCAGGACCTCTTTCGGGTCCACCGCACCGGCGATGATCTGCTCACCGAGCTCGACGTGCTGACCGTCCTCGACGAGGAGGGTCGAACGCTTGAGCACGGGGTAGATCACTTCTTCGTCGCCGTTGTCGGGCTGCAGGATGACGCGGCGAGCCTTGTCGGTGTCCTCGATGGTGATGCGACCGGCCGAGTCGGCGATCGGGGACGCACCCTTGGGGGTACGCGCCTCGAACAGCTCGGTCACGCGGGGCAGACCCTGCGTGATGTCGTCGGCCGAGGCCGAACCACCGGTGTGGAAGGTACGCATGGTCAGCTGCGTGCCGGGCTCACCGATCGACTGGGCCGCGATGATGCCGACGGCCTCACCGATGTCGACCAGGTTGCCGGTGGCCAGCGAGCGGCCATAGCACTGGGCGCAGACACCGACGGCGGCCTCACAGGTGAGGACCGAGCGGACCTTGATGGTCTCGACACCGGCCGCCACGAGCTCGTCGATCAGCACGTCTCCGACGTCGGCGCCGGCCTCGGCCAGCACCGTGCCCTCGGCGTCCACCGCGGCTGCCGCGAGCGACCGTGCGAACACGGTGTTCTCGACGGTCGCGTCGCGCACCATGACGCCGTTGGCGTCGGGTGCGGCGATCGGCATCTCGAGGCCACGCGAGGTGCCACAGTCGTCTTCACGGATGATGACGTCCTGCGACACGTCGACGAGACGACGGGTCAGGTACCCCGAGTCGGCCGTACGGAGGGCCGTGTCGGCCAGACCCTTGCGGGCACCGTGCGTCGCGATGAAGTACTCGGCCACCGACAGACCCTCGCGGTACGAGGAGATGATCGGGCGGGGGATGATGTCACCCTTCGGGTTGTTCACCAGGCCTCGCATGCCGGCGATGTTGCGCACCTGCAGCCAGTTACCACGTGCCCCGGACGTCACCATGCGGTTGATGGTGTTGTCGATCGGGAAGTTCGCCCGCATCTCGGCGGCGACCTCGTTCGTGGCCTCCGTCCAGATCTTGATCAGGTCGGCACGACGCTCGGCGTCGGAGATGAGGCCCTTGTCGAACTCGGACTGCACCGCCGCGGCCTGCTTCTCGTAGCCCGCGACGATCTCGGGCTTGCGCGGAGGCGTGAGCACGTCGGACAGCGCGACGGTGACACCCGAACGCGAGGCCCAGTAGAAGCCCGCGTCCTTGATGTTGTCGAGGGCTGCCGCGACGGCGACCTTCGGGTAGCGCTCGGCGAGGTCGTTGACGATCGTCGAGAGCATGCCCTTGTCGGTCACCTGCTGGACGAACGGGTAGTCCGCCGGCAGGTTCTCGTTGAAGAGCGCACGACCGAGGGTCGTCTCGAGCAGGATGTCCTGCCCGACCTCGTAACCCTCGGGTGCTTCGCCCTCGGCGAAGTGCACGCCGTTCATGCGGATCTTGACCATCGCGTTGAGGTCGAGCGAGCCCTGGTCCTTCGCGAGGATCGCCTCGGCGACCGACGAGAAGGCACGGCCTTCACCCTCGGCACCTTCGGTGACCGTCGTCAGGTAGTGCAGACCGATGATCATGTCCTGTGCGGGCAGGGTCACCGGGCGGCCGTCGGACGGCTTCAGGATGTTGTTCGAGGCGAGCATCAGGATGCGTGCCTCGGCCTGGGCCTCGACGGACAGCGGCAGGTGCACGGCCATCTGGTCACCGTCGAAGTCGGCGTTGAACGCCGCGCAGACGAGCGGGTGCAGCTGGATGGCCTTGCCCTCGACCAGCTGGGGCTCGAACGCCTGGATGCCGAGACGGTGCAGCGTGGGCGCACGGTTCAGCAGCACGGGGCGCTCGCGGATGATCTCTTCGAGGACGTCCCAGACCTGCGGGCGCGAACGCTCGACCATGCGCTTGGCCGACTTGATGTTCTGAGCGTGGCTCAGGTCGATCAGGCGCTTGATGACGAACGGCTTGAACAGCTCGAGGGCCATCTGCTTGGGCAGACCGCACTGGTGCAGCTTGAGCGTCGGGCCGACGATGATGACCGAACGACCCGAGTAGTCGACGCGCTTGCCGAGCAGGTTCTGGCGGAAGCGACCCTGCTTTCCCTTGAGCATGTCGCTCAGGGACTTCAGGGCACGGTTGCCGGTACCGGTGACGGGGCGACCACGACGACCGTTGTCGAACAGGGCGTCGACGGCCTCTTGCAGCATGCGCTTCTCGTTGTTCACGATGATCTCGGGAGCACCGAGGTCGAGCAGGCGGCGGAGGCGGTTGTTGCGGTTGATCACGCGACGGTAGAGGTCGTTCAGGTCGCTGGTCGCGAAACGGCCACCGTCGAGCTGCACCATCGGGCGCAGCTCGGGCGGGATGACCGGGACGACGTCGAGGACCATGGCTGCCGGCGAGTTGCCGGTGGCCAGGAACGAGCTGACGACGCGCAGGCGCTTGATGGCGCGGATCTTCTTCTGACCCTTGCCCTCGGAGATCTGCAGGTGGAGGTTCTCGGCCTCGGTGGTGAGGTCGAAGGCCTCGAGGCGCTTCTTGATCGCCTCGGCGCCCATGTGGGCCTCGAAGTAGATGCCGAAGCGGTCCTGCAGCTCGTGGAAGACGGCGTCCTCGGGCTTGAGGTCGCCGACCTTGAGGTTGCGGAAGTCCTCCCACACGCGCTCGAGGCGGTTGATGTCCTCGTCGAACGACTTGCGCGTCTGCGACATCTCTTTCTCGGCGCCGTCCTTCGCACGACGCTTCTGGTCGCTCTTCGCGCCTTCTTCCTCGAGGACGGCCAGGTCGTCCTCGAGCTTCTTCAGGCGATCGGCGATGCGCGTGTCGCGCTGCGACTCGAGCTGCTTGATCTCGAGGCGGAGCTCGTTCTCGAGCCCGGGCATGTCGGCGTGACGGCCCTCTTCGTCGATCGAGATGACCATGTAGGCCGCGAAGTAGATGACCTTCTCGAGGTCCTTCGGGGCCATGTCGAGCAGGTAGCCCAAGCGCGAGGGGACGCCCTTGAAGTACCAGATGTGCGTGACGGGGGCGGCGAGCTCGATGTGGCCCATGCGCTCACGACGCACGGACGACTTCGTGACCTCGACGCCGCAGCGCTCGCAGACGATGCCCTTGAAGCGGACACGCTTGTACTTGCCGCACGCGCACTCCCAGTCACGCGAGGGCCCGAAGATCTGTTCTCCGAAGAGGCCGTCCTTCTCGGGCTTCAGCGTGCGGTAGTTGATGGTCTCCGGCTTCTTGACCTCACCGTGCGACCAGGCGCGGATGTTCTCGGCAGTGGCGAGGCCGATCCGCAGCTCATCGAAAGTTGTTGCTTCGATCAAAATTTAATCCCTTGTCAGATGTATCGACGTGTCGTTGTGGGAAGGGGGCTTAGATCTCGTCGACGTTCGACGATTCGAAGCGGGAGGAGATGTTGATGCCGAGCTCTTCGGCGGCACGGAAGACCTCGTCGTCCGTGTCGCGCAGGCTGACCGTCTGGCCGTCGGCCGAGAGGACCTCGACGTTCAGGCACAGCGACTGCATCTCTTTGATGAGGACCTTGAAGCTCTCGGGGATGCCGGGCTCCTGGATGTTCTCGCCCTTGACGATGGCTTCGTACACCTTCACGCGGCCGAGGATGTCGTCCGACTTGATGGTCAGGAGCTCTTGCAGCGCGTACGCGGCGCCGTAGGCCTCGAGGGCCCAGACCTCCATCTCACCGAAGCGCTGGCCACCGAACTGTGCCTTACCACCCAGCGGCTGCTGCGTGATCATCGAGTACGGACCCGTCGAACGCGCGTGGATCTTGTCGTCGACGAGGTGGTGCAGCTTCAGGATGTACATGTAGCCGACCGAGATCGGGTTCGGGAACGGCTCACCCGAGCGACCGTCGAACAGGCGCGCCTTGCCGGACGAACCGATCAGACGCTCACCGTCGCGGGTCGGCAGGGTCGAGTCGAGCAGACCCTCGATCTCGCGCTCGGCGGCACCGTCGAACACCGGGGTGGCGACCTTCGTACCGGGAGCGGCGCTGAGCGCCTCTTCGGGCAGGTTCTTCGCCCACTCCTGGACGCCCTCGACGTTCCAGCCCTGCGCCGCGATCCACCCGAGGTGGATCTCGAGCACCTGGCCGAAGTTCATGCGGCCGGGCACGCCGAGCGGGTTGAGGATGATGTCGACCGGGGTGCCGTCCGCGAGGAAGGGCATGTCCTCGACGGGAAGGATCGTCGAGATGACGCCCTTGTTGCCGTGACGACCGGCGAGCTTGTCACCCGCGGTGATCTTGCGCTTCTGGGCGATGAACACGACGACGCGCTGGTTGACGCCCGAGCCGAGCTCGTCGTCTCCGTCTTGCGAGTCGAAGACCTTGACGCCGATGACCGTGCCCTGCTCGCCGTGGGGCACCTTCAGGGACGTGTCGCGGACCTCACGGCTCTTCTCGTTGAAGATCGCACGCAGCAGACGCTCTTCGGCGCTGAGCTCGGTCTCGCCCTTGGGCGTGACCTTGCCGACGAGGATGTCGCCGGGGCGCACCTCGGCACCGATGCGGATGATGCCGCGCTCGTCGAGGTCGGCCAGCAGGTCGGGGCTGACGTTGGGGAGATCACGGGTGATCTCTTCCTTGCCGAGCTTCGTGTCGCGGGCGTCGACTTCGTACTCTTCGATGTGGATCGACGAGAGCGTGTCGTCCTTGATGAGGTTCTGCGACAGGATCATCGCGTCCTCGTAGTTGTAGCCCTCCCACGGCATGAACGCGACGAGCAGGTTCTTGCCGAGCGCGAGCTCGCCGTTCTCGGTCGCGGGACCGTCGGCGATGACCTCGCCGACCTCGACGCGCTGGCCGGCGTCGACGATCACACGGTGGTTGTAGCTGGCGCCCTGGTTCGAACGGTCGAACTTGCGCAGGAAGTAGTCCTGCGTGCCGCCGTCGTCGAGCTGGACGGTGACGACGTCGGCCGACACCTCGGAGACCACGCCCGCGGCGTCGGCGGTGACGACGTCACCGGCGTCGATCGCGGTGTAGCCCTCCATGCCGGTGCCGACGAGGGGGCTCTCGCTGCGGACGAGCGGGACGGCCTGACGCTGCATGTTGGCACCCATGAGGGCGCGGTTCGCGTCGTCGTGCTCGAGGAACGGGATCAGCGACGTGGCCACCGACACCATCTGGCGCGGCGAGACGTCCATGTAGTCGACCTCGGCCTTGTCGACGAGCTCGACCTCGCCGCCCTTCTTGCGGACGAGCACCTTGTCGTCGACGAAGTCGAACTTGTCGTCGAGGGGGGCGTTCGCCTGGGCGACGACGTAGTCGTCTTCTTCCGACGCGGTGAGGTAGTCGATCGTCGTGGTGACGTTGCCCTTCTCCACGCGACGGTACGGCGTCTCGATGAAGCCGAACGAGTTGATCCGCGCGAAGGACGCGAGCGAACCGATCAGACCGATGTTCGGGCCTTCAGGGGTCTCGATCGGGCACATGCGGCCGTAGTGCGAGGGGTGGACGTCGCGGACCTCGACGCCGGCGCGCTCACGCGACAGACCGCCGGGGCCGAGCGCGCTCAGGCGACGCTTGTGCGTCAGACCCGAGAGCGGGTTGTTCTGGTCCATGAACTGCGACAGCTGCGAGGTGCCGAAGAACTCCTTGATCGCGGCGACGACGGGGCGCACGTTGATCAGGGTCTGCGGCGTGATCGCCTCGATGTCCTGCGTGGTCATGCGCTCGCGGACGACGCGCTCCATGCGCGACAGACCGGTGCGGACCTGGTTCTGGATCAGTTCGCCCACCGCGCGGATGCGACGGTTGCCGAAGTGGTCGATGTCGTCGACGTCGAGGCGCAGCTGGACGGGCTCGCCGTCGCGCGTGCCGTTCATCGTCTTCTCTTCGGCGTGCAGCGACACGAGGTACTTGATCGTCGCGACGATGTCGTCGACGGTCAGGACCGAGTCGCCCAGGGGCGCGTCGATGCCGAGCTTGCGGTTGATCTTGTAGCGACCCACCTTGGCCAGGTCGTAGCGCTTGTGGTTGAAGTAGAAGTTGTCGAGGAGCGCGCGCGCGGCCTCGGCGGCGACCTGCTCGCCCGGACGGAGCTTGCGGTAGATGTCCTTGAGCGCCTCTTCCTTGGTGAGGATGGCGTCCTTCTCGAGGGTGGCCTCGATCGAGGCGAAGCCCTTGAACTCTTCCATGATCTCTTCGCTCGTCAGGCCGAGGGCCTTGAGGAAGACGGTCACGCTCTGCTTGCGCTTGCGGTCGATGCGGACGCCGACCTGGTCGCGCTTGTCGATCTCGAACTCGAGCCAGGCACCGCGGCTCGGGATGACGCGAGCCGAGTAGATGTCCTTGTCGCTGGTCTTGTCGGAGGCGCGCTCGAAGTAGACGCCCGGGCTGCGGACGAGCTGCGAGACGACGACACGCTCGGTGCCGTTGATGATGAAGGTGCCGCGCTCGGTCATGAGCGGGAAGTCACCCATGAAGACCGTCTGGGTCTTGATCTCACCGGTGAGGTGGTTCATGAACTCGGCGTTCACGTAGAGCGGCGCGGCGTAGGTCTTGCCACGCTCTTTGCACTCGTCGATCGTGTACTTGGGCTCTTCGAGCTCAGGAGCCGTGAACGAGAGCTGCATGGTCTCGCCGAGGTCTTCGATCGGCGAGATCTCTTCGAAGATCTCTTCCAGGCCCGAGTGGAGGGCGAGGTCGGTGCGACCCTGCTCGGTCGCCTCGGCGAGACGGTCCTTCCAGATGTCGTTGCCGACGAGCCAGTCGAAGCTCTCGGTCTGGAGCGCCAGCAGGTCGGGGACCGTCAGCGTGTCGGTGATCTTGGCGAACGAGAGCCGCGATGCGTTGCGACCGTTCTTGGGTGAGTTGGTGGATGCGTTGTTCGCAGCAGCCAAGGAAGTAACCTCCGTGGACCCCGTCGGGTCATCACTGTCGGACAGTATGTGGTGAGTGAGTGAACGGCCCTACCCGGCGGACACCATCCACCCCGCCGTCATATTCGGGGGTGGGTGTCTCGAGACGTTGTCGACCGCAATATGACGACAGGACGCACGGGGAGCGCAAAGGTCCATACTAGGTCGCCCCGGACACGCCTGGCAAGCCCTGTCGTTGACCTTTCGCCCGAGCTTCGGTATAACCCGGGCGCATGCACAGGCATTCCACGGGATCGGGGGCCGCGTGCGCCTCCTCGTCCCCGGGGATGGGAGGCTGGAGGCATGGCCGCACAGCACGACGAACCGCCCGTCGAGATCTCGATCGGGGCGGGCCTCGCCCGCGTGGACGAGGACCGGCACCGCCCCGGTTCGTACACGCTCGTCGTCGACGGCACGCCCCAGTCGCACGTCGACCTCGACGACCCGACGCACCTGGCCTTCGAGTACGTCCGGCGCATCGGGCACGCGGTCGACCTGCTGCCCGAGGGGCCGGTGACGGCGCTGCACCTCGGCGCCGGCGCCCTGACCCTGCCGCGCTACGTCGAGGCGACCCGGCCGGGCTCGCGTCAGCAGGTGATCGAGCTCGAGGCCGACCTCGTCGCCCTGGTGCGCGAGACGCTGCCCCTGCCGCGCGGGGCATCGATCCGGGTGCGCTACGGCGACGCCCGCGAGGTGATGGTGAAGCTGCCCGCCGGGCTGCGCGGCACGGTCGACCTGTTGATCGTGGACGTGTTCGGCGGCTCGCAGATCCCCGCTCACGTGACCTCGCTCGAGTTCTACACGGCGGCGGCCGAGTTCCTGTCGCCGACCGGCATGCTGATCGTCAACTCGGCCGACGGTGCGGGGCTGGCCTTCGCCCGGGGCCAGGCGTCGACGCTCGCGACCGTGTTCGAGCACGTGGTCGCGGTCGCCGATCCCGCGACGCTCAAGGGGCGCCGCTTCGGCAACGTCGTGCTGATCGGCTCGCCGTCGCCGCTGCCGACCGACCGCATGCCGCGGCTCTACTCGTCGGACCCGCTGCCGGCCAAGGTCGTCCACGGCCGCGAGCTGCGCGACTTCGTCGCCGGGGCGCCGGTCGTCACCGACGCCACGGCCGTACCGTCGCCCGAGCCGTCGCGGAGCGTGTTCGGGGCGCGCTGATCGGTACCGCGCGCCGGAAGCCACACAACGCACCCCGCCACGATGTGGACACGACGCCACGCTGAAAGGTGGCGGCGTGTCCACATCGTGGCGGCGTGAGGGTGCGGCGGCATGACGGCACAACCGCGACGGCACGCGCGCGGCACGGCACGGGCCAGGTGCGGCGGGGGCCGGGCGGCGGGGCTACTGGTCGGCGCGGGGGGCGGGGGCGCCGAGGGCGGCGCGGAGGCGGGCCTCGGCGTCGTCGGGGACCTTCGCCGCCTCGACGTTGGCCTCGGTCACGGCCTTGATGACCTCTTCGCGCTGGATCTTCACGCCACGCGGTGCGTCGATGCCGATGCGCACGCCGTCGCCACGGGAGTCGAGCACCGTGATGACGATGTCGTCGCCGATCACGATGCGTTCTCCGACCTTGCGTGTCAGCACCAGCATCGGGCCAGCTTACTGAGCGCGGGCCGGTCCGGTCACGACGACAGGCAGGAGGCTCGGGTCGCGACCGCAGGAGGCGCGGGTCGGCGGGCCCGGGACGGCGGCGGCCACGAGGCACGACCGCGGGAGGACGACCACCGCAGGAGGCGCGGCTCAGCGGGCCGCGCCTCCTTCGCGCCAGCCCACCGGCACGCCGAGCAGGTGCACCGTGCCCGGGGTCGCCGTGTCGTCCTCGCCGACCACCGCGGCCGCGACCACGGGCGCGACGGCCCGGACGGCCTCGACCCAGCGGGCCGTGTCGTCGTGCTTGCGGCCGACGTCGACCGCGACCCAGACCTGGTCGGCGGCGATCGCCTCGAGGGTCGCGGGAGCGGCGGCGTCCCAGGCGAGGGCCGTCACGACGGCCGAGTTCTCGTGCACGCCGGTGGCGCGGGCCAGGATGCCGCTGCGGCGATCCGACACGTCGACCGAGCGCAGCCCGAAGGTCGACGCCATCTGGGCGGCCACGCGGAAGGCGTCGCCGGGGCGGCCGACCACCACGACGAGGTCGCCTGCCCCGCGCGACACGTCGGGGGCGGGCGGCACACCCGGGGAGGCCACGGCCCGGGCCTGCGCGGCGAGGGCGTCGGCGGCGGCCGCGAGCGAGGCGGCCGTGCGGCGGGGAGCGGCCCCGTGCGGCGCGTCGGGGTCGGCGGCGTCACCGTCGGCGAAGGCGGTCGGACCCGCACTCACGGCACCGACGCCGACACCCCCACCGGCACCGGCGGCCGGCGCGATGCCGTTGAAGGTGAGGTCGTCCATGATCGAGGCGAACGCGTCGGTGCGCGTCGACACGTCGGCCGGGGCCGCGACCGGCACCGCGCCTCCTGCGCTCGACGGCGAGGCCGACGCCCCGCCCGCGCTCGCGGCGGCAGCGGCTGCGGCGCGGGCGGCCCGACGCGGACTCACGGGCACGACCGAGCCGGTCAGCACGTCGTCGAAGCCGTCCCGGACGGGCGTGCTCGACGCGGCGGCATCCCCCGGGGCGATCGAGGCCGACCACGCGGCCCGGGGTGCCGGAGCCCCCGCCTGCAACGCGTCCTCGGCCTCGTCCGCCGACGCCAGCAACGCCGCGATGCCCGCACGCTCGGCCGGCACCGGCGTCGTGATGCGCACCCGCGCGACGGGCAGGTCGATCGCGGGGTCGGGCACCTCGACGGTGACCTCGTAGTGCTTGCGGGCGAAGAAGCCGGCGACTCCCCCGACGGTGACCTTCTGGGCCGCGACGATGCGGGCCGAGGCGCCGTGGGTCGCCCGCACCTCGCGGCGCAGACCGTCGAGCGTCTCGCCGGTCATGACGATCGTGGTCGCCATCTCAGGCCACGATCGAGTCGGTCGCGCGGACGACGCCGACGGTCTCGATGGTCGACCCGGCGGCGGTGGCCTCCTGGTACGACAGCACCGGCAGACCGTTCTGCTGCGCCGACACGAGTCGGTGGATGGCCGGCCGCAACGCCGGAGCGCAGACCAGCACCGCGCTGAGACCCTGGGCCTCGACCGACTGCACGGCCTCGCGCAGCGACCCGAGCACCTGCTCGACCCGGTGCCCGTCGAGCAGGATCTGCGTGCCCTGGTCGCTCGGCCGCAGCCCCTCGAGCATGGACTGCTCGAGGGTGGGGTCGATCATGATGACCCGCAGCACGCGGCCGTCGAGGTACTGCGCCGTGAGCGCGGGTCCCAAGGAGGCGCGGGCCGCCTCGACGAGTCCCTCCGGGTCGGTCGACACCTTCGCCCGCAGCGTCAGGCCCTCGCAGATCCGCGCGAGGTCGTTGATCGGGATGCGCTCCGACAGCAGGCCCTGGAGGACGCGTTGCAGCTCGGCGAGCGACAGCATGTTGGGCACGAGGTCGTCGACGGCCGGGGCGTTGACCTGCTTGACGCCCTCGGTCAGCACGCGGACGTCCTCGCGGGTGAGCAGTCGGGCGGCGTTGTCGGCGATGATCGACGACAGGTGCGTCACGAGCACCGAGACGCGGTCGATCACCGTGGCGCCGGTCATCTCGGCGCTGTGGCGCATCTCGGCGGGCACCCACTTGCCGGCGAGGCCGAAGACCGGCTCGACCGTGGCGGTGCCGGGCAGACCGTCGAGCGCGTCGCCGAGGGCGAGCACCGAGCGGGCCGGGGCCTGACCGCGACCGGCCTCGACGCCCGCGATGCGGATCGAGTAGGTGGCCGGCGGCAGGTCGACGCTGTCCCGGGTGCGGACGGGCGGCACCACGATGCCGAGGTCGACCGCGATCTTGCGGCGCAGTGCCTTGACCCGGCCGAGCAGGTCGTCCGACGCTCCCCCGACCATGTCGACGAGATCGGGTGCGAGCAGGATCTCGAGGGCGTGCACCCGCATCTGCTCGAGCAGGTCGTCGGTCGTGTCGGTGGGGGCGACGACCGCCGCCTGCTGCTCTGCGAGGGCCGCGCGCGCCTCCTCGGCCTTGGCGGCCACGCCGAGCCGGTAGGCGACGACCAACAGCGCCCCGCCGATCAGCAGGAAGGCGACGATCGGCATGCCCGGGATGAAGCCCATGCCGATGGCGGCGGTCCCGGCCACGGCGAGCGCGATGCGCGACTGCCCGAGCTGCGACGCGGCCTGCGCGCCCATCTCGGTGTCGGCGCCCGAGCGGGTGACGATCATGCCGGTCGAGACGGCCATCAGCAGCGCGGGGATCTGCGTGGTCAGGCCGTCGCCGATGGTGAGCAGGCCGTAGTGCGAGAGGGCGTCGCCGATGGCCATGCCGTTCTGCAGGGCGCCGATCGCGATGCCGCCGACCAGGTTGATGATGATGATGATGATGCCGGCGATCGCGTCGCCCTTGACGAACTTCGACGCACCGTCCATGGCGCCGTAGAAGTCGGCCTCGGCGCTGACGTCGGCGCGACGCTGCTTGGCGACCTCGTCGGTGATCAGGCCCGCGTTGAGGTCGGCGTCGATGGCCATCTGCTTGCCCGGCATGGCGTCGAGGGTGAAGCGCGCGCCCACCTCGGCGACGCGCTCGGCGCCCTTGGTCACGACCACGAACTGGATCACGACGAGGATCAGGAAGATCACCGACCCGATGATGATCGAGCCGCTCACGGCGACGTGCCCGAACGCCGCGATGACGTCGCCCGCGTAGCCGTCGCCGAGCACGAGGCGCGTCGAGGCCACGTTGAGCCCGAGGCGGAACAGCGTCGCGACGAGCAGCAGCGACGGGAACACCGAGAAGTCGAGCGGCTTCTTGACGAACAGCGTCGTCAGCAGGATCACCAACGCCAACAGGATGTTGAGGATGATCAGCACGTCGAGCAGCGGCGCGGGCACCGGCACGACGAGCAGCAGCACGATGCCGACGATGCCGACCGGGACGGCGAGCTTGGGCAGGGTGGACTTCATCGGGTGCCTCCAGAGGTGGCGGGGCGGACGGAGCGGGAGAGCGCAGGAGGCGCGGTGCGGGTCGGCGCGGAGGTCGCGCCGGTCGCGGTGCCGGTCGCGGCCTCGCGGGCGATGCGGAGGCGGCGGGGCACGGCGTCGGCCTCGAGCGACTCGGGCGCGAGGACGCCGGCCACCTCGTCGGCCGTGGTGACGCGGGGCGGCGTGTGCGTGCCCTTCAGCGTGCCGCGGGCCTTGAGCGCCATGACGAAGGTGAGGACGCGGGCGACCGGCGTGTAGAGGTCGACGGGGATCTCCTCGCCCAGGCCGCAGGCGGCGTGCAGGGCGCGGGTCAGGGGGACGTCGACGACGAGCGGCACGCCGTCGGCGGTGGCCTGCTCGCGGATGCGGGCGGCGACGGTGCCGGCACCCTTCGCGACGACGCGCGGCGCCGACTTGCCGGGTTCGTACTTCACGGCGACGGCGTAGTCGGTCGGGTTGACCATGACGACGTCGGCGTCGGCGATGGCCCCGATCATGCGGTTGCGGCTCATCGCGAGCTGACGGGAGCGCCGCTGCGACTTGACCAGGGGGTCGCCGTCGCTCGACTTGTTCTCGTCCTTGACCTCTTTCTTGGTCATGCGCGTCTTCTTGCGGTTGCGACGCATGACGACGAAGACGTCGGCGAAGGCGAGCAGCAGGCCGGCCGCGATCGCGGCCTTGATCAGGATGCCGGTGCCGACCTTCGCCTCGGCGAGCACGGCCGAGACGCTGAGGCCGCCGCCGCTCATGAGCACGGGCATCAGGCCCTGGATCGCGAACCACAGCACCAGGCCGACGACGGTCGTCTTGATCAGCGCCTTCGCGCCGTTCCACAGCGCCTGCGTGCCGAAGGTGTTCTTCAGGCCGTTGAGCAGGTTGAACTGCTCGTAGTTGCCGGTCATGCGCTTGATGTGCACGCCGCCCTGCACGATCGCGGTCGCGAGCACGGCCACGCCGACGACCGCGAGCATCGGCCCGATCGTCGCCCCCATCGAGCCCGCGCCCTGCATCAGTTCGGTGACGACGGTGGACGAGTCGGGGTGCGTGATCGCCTGGCGGATCGAGAACATCTGGTCGACGCCCGCCGAGGACGCCCGCTCGATGGTCGAGGGGATCATCACGGCGGCGGCGCCGACGCCCACCCAGGCGCTGAGGTCCTGCGACCGGGACAGCTGGCCCTTCGAGTGGACCTCTTTCATCCGCTTCTCGGTCGCGGCCTCGGAGCGCTCGCCGGAGTCGTCCGCCATGTCAGCCCACCCCCAGCAGCATGTCGGCGGCGTCGCCGGTCAACGAGGCCACGACACCGGGCAGCGCGAGGAAGACGCCGCCGGCCAGCATGACCGTCATGAGGATCTTGAGCGGGAAGCCCATCGCGTAGGCGTTGAGGGCCGGCGCGACGCGCGAGAGCAGCCCGAGGCCGACGTCGGCGAGGAAGAGCACGACGCAGAGCGGCCCGGCGATCTGGATGGTCGAGAGGAAGAGCTGGCTCACGCCGGTCGTCAGCAGCTCGACGGGACGGGAGAGGTCCATGCCGAGGCCGAGCGGGACGGCGTCGAACGAGCGGGTGAGTCCCCCGATGATCAGCTGGTAGCCCCCGGTCGCGAACATCAGCGCGAGTGCGGTCATCTGGAACAGCCGGGTGAACTGCGCGCCGTTGACCATCGACTGCGGGTCGAACGCCTGGGCGAGCGTGAAGCCGCCGAAGAGGTCGATCAGGCTGCCGGCCGCCTGCACCGCGGCGAAGGCGACGAACACCAGGAATCCCAGCACGGCGCCGACGACGAGCTCGAGCACGAGCGCCATGACGAACGGCCCCGTCTCGAGCGACACGTAGCCGGGGGTGACGCGCGGCGCGACGGCGAGCGCGAGCCCGATGCCGAGCATGGCCTTCACCCGCGCCGGGAACGCGCGGTACGAGAACGGAGGCGCGATCACGAGGAACGCGGTCATGCGCACGGCGGCGAGGAGGGTGGCCTCGAGCCAGCTGAGGTCGAACGACACGACGCGCCCCTACCCGCCGCTGAGCAGCTGGGGGATGCGGTCGAACACCATGGTCGTGAACGACACCATCTCGCTGATCATCCAGTGGCCCGTGACGATGAGCGCGATGCCGACGGCGACGGCCTTCGGCACGAACGAGAGGGTGACCTCCTGGATCTGGGTGATCGACTGCAGCAGCGAGATCGCGAAACCGACGACGAGCGAGGTGATCAGGACGGGCGCAGCGAGCTTGCCCGTGATGATCAGGGCCTGCATCGAGAGGTCGAGGACGGCGTTGGAATCCATCAGGCACCCACCTGGTAACTCTCGATGAGGCTCTTGATGATGAGGCCCCAGCCGTCGACGAGGACGAACAGCAGGATCTTGAACGGCAGCGAGATCATCACCGGCGGCAGCATCATCATGCCCATCGACATCAGCGCGGCGCTGACGACGAGGTCGATGACGAGGAAGGGGATGAAGATGACGAAGCCGATGATGAACGCGGCGCGCAGCTCGCTGATCATGAACGACGGGATGAGCGTGAGCATGGGCACGTCGGCCTGGCTGGCGGGGTTCGGCTGGTTCGCCGAGCGGGTCATCAGCGCGAGGTCCTCCTCGCGGGTGTGGGCGATCATGAACTCGCGCAGCGGGGCGATGCCGGCGTCGATCGCCCCCTGCAGGTCGAGGCGGCCGTCGAGGTAGGGCTGCACGGCGTCCGTGTTGATGTGGGTCAGGATCGGAGCCATGATGAACAGGCTCAGGAACAGGGCCAGCCCCGCGAGCACCTGGTTCGGCGGGATGGACGGCAGCGCGAGCGCGTTGCGTGTCATCGCGAGCACCACGAAGATCTTCGTGAACGACGTCATCATCAGCAACAGTGCGGGGGCGACGCTCAACAGCGTGATGCCGATCAGGGTGACGACGGCCTGGCTGGGTGCCCCGTCGGGGCCGTTGATGTCGATGTTCAGGCCGCCCGAGCCGGTGCCGTCGGACGTCGTCTGGTCGGTGTCGGTGAAGTCGGTGGGGGTCGTGCCCGTGGTGCCCTCGGTGCCGGTGCCGTCCGTGGCCGGGGCGGTGGGCGCGGTGGGGGCTGTCGGCGAGACGGGTGCCGCGTTGGCCTGCTGACCGATCAGCATCACGAGGGCGGACGCCACGACGAGCGCGAGCAGCGTGACGACGACCGCACGGGCGAACCGCGTGTCGGCGAAGCGCACGGGCACGGCCACCACGGAGCGGCCCAGGGGGGCTCCGTGCAGGCCGTCGTGCAGCGTCGGGCGGACGAGCCGGCGCAGGGCGGACGCGAAGGAGGGGCGGGTCGGGGACGCGGACGACCGGCGGCCGGTCATCCGGCTCGTCCGCTGCGCAGCACGGCTGCGGCCTGACGCCACGTGTCGGGGGCGAGGATCGAACCCTCGAGCGACTTCGCGGCCCGCCCGGTGCGGCGGTCGGCCGGGTCACGAGGCGCGCGGCCGCGGAGACCGGCCGTCGCGGCACGGCGGGCGGCACCGCGGGGGCGGAGCAGCTCGGCGGGGGTGGCGGAGGCCGACGCGAGGGACGGGGTCGTGGCGAGGGCCGGGACCGCCGAGGTCTCGGCCGACAGCACGGCGGCGAACGAGGCCGAGGGCGCCGGGGTCGCGACGGGCGCGATCGGGGTGACCCGCGCCTCCTGCACCGGCGTCGGCTCGTCGTCGGGCGCGCCCGACGGGACGAGTGTGAGAGGGGCGGACTCGACCGGACGGTCGGCGGCGGCCAGGACGGTCACCGACGACTCGGTCACGCCGAGCACGAGGCGCTCGCCCTCGACGTCGACCACGACGACGCTCGCCTTCGCGCCCACGCCCTGGCGGGCGACGACCGAGACCTGCGACGTGGCGCGGGTGACCCCGCGACCGCCCTTCACCAGGCGCTTCTGCAGCACCCAGAGCAGGGCGAGGACGACGCCCAACGAGAGGACGACCCGCAGGCCGACGACGACGGTGTCCACGATCAGGCGATGCCGTCGGCGACGTCGAGGATCTTGGTGATGCGGACGGCGTAGTCCTGGTCGACGACGACGACCTCGCCGTGCGCGATCAGGCGGCCGTTGAGCAGCACGTCGGCGGGGGCGCCGGCCGAGCGGTCGAGTTCGATGACCGCGCCGGGCTCGAGGCCCAGGACGTCGCGGACCGACATGCGGGTGCGGCCGATCTCGACCGTCAGCGCCATCTCGACGTTGTTGATGCGACCGAGGTTGCCGGTCGAGACGGCGCCCAGGGTCGGCACCACGGGCGACGATCCGCCGATCGTGCCGGTCTCGCGGAGGCGGAGGGCGAACCATCCGGCGGGCTGACCCGCGGCCGTGAGCTCGAAGACGACGGTCTCGGGGTCGGCCAGCAGGGCGTCGGCCGACTCGCGGCGGCTCTCGCCGAGCACGCCCGTGCCGAGAACGTCCGTCGCGGCCTCGAGCGCGGGACGCAGGACGTCCGAGACCGAGACCATCGGGTTGTCGGTGCCCGCGGCGGCGGCGAGCTGGTCCATGTCGGCCAGCAGGACCGCCGTGTCGGCCGAGACCGACCCGACGAACGAGGTGACCACGACGGACGAGCCCGCGAGGCGGAGGCCGTGGGCGGAGGCCGGGTCGACGGCCACGGCACGCAGGGGCGTGGGCGTCGGCAGCTGGGCGACCAGCGCCTCGACCGCCGCGGTGTGCAGGGTGATGGTCGTGCCGGTCATGAGGTTCCTTCTTCGGTGCCGGTCAGGGAGGTGGAGACGACGATGCCGGCCAGACGGGAGCCGGCGGCCCCGACGGCGGCGCGGCCGACGGGCTGGCCGTCGACGCTGATCTCGAGCGGTCGGTGCTGCGGGTGGGGCAGCGGCAGCAGGTCGCCGACTGCCAGCCCGAGCACGACGCTCGGCAGCACCGCGGCGGGGGCGAAGGTCAGCGAGACGCCGACCGGCACCGAGGCCAGCTGGGCGCCGAGCAGGTCCCGGGCGTCGGCGGCGTCGATCGTCGGGTTGGACTCGCCGAGCTGCGACAGCAGGACGTCGGCCGGGATCGCGACCGTGCCGGGTGCGACGCGCTCGCCGACGCGGATCTCGAACGAGGCCACGATCATGAGGTCGGACTTCTGCGCGGCCTGGGCGAACTGCGAGTTGTACTGGAACCCGCCGACGCTGATCGGGTCGGCGAGCATGGTGCCGAACGAGTAGCGCAGGTCGTCGAGGGCGTCGTCCATCAGGCGGCGCACGAGGGCCTGCTCGATGGGCGTGAAAGTGCGCTCGGGCAGGCTCGCCGGCTTGGCGGCCCCGAGCATGTGGCTGACCCAGGTCAGCGCGGCCGACGACGGGAACTGGATGACGGCCTTCGCGGAGACGCCCTCGAGGGTGCAGAGCACCATCGCGGTGGTCGCCGGCAGCGACGAGGCGTACTCGTCGTAGGTCAGCATCTGCACCTGGTCGCAGCTGACCGACGACAGCACGCGCACCTTGGCGGTGAGCTGCGTGCCCCACTGCCGCGCGAAGGTGTCGAAGGCCAGCTCGAGGACGCGCGAGTGCTCACGGGCGAGGGTGGTCGGACGGCGGAAGTCGTAGACCTCGACGGTCTTCTGCGGGCGCGTCGACGAGCCGACCGTCGCGGTCGGTGCGCTGCTGCCCGTCGGGGCGTCGAGGAGTGTCACGGACGGAGCTATCGGCCCGCCCCACCTGAGCGTTAGCCCAGGATCGGTCGTACCCCCCGGACTGGGTTGCCGTCGTCGAACTCGGTGCCGGGGTAGCGCCACCGGGCCGGAGGGGCCCGGCGGGGGTCAGTGGCCCGAGGACTCCTCCTTCTTCTCCGTCTTCTTCTCGGTCTTCTCGGTCTTCTCGGTCGTCGTCTCGGCCGCGGTGCCCGCCTTCGACGTGTCACCCGACTCGGCCGTGGTCGAGGTGCCGGCCGCCTGCTCGACGGTGGGGTTGCGACCGTCGGTCACCGCGCCTCCTGCGGCCGCCGCCGCCTGCTCGAGCTGCGGCAGCAGCGCGCTCACCGCGTCGGACTGGTTCGACAGGACGACGATGTCGACCCGACGGTTCGACGCGAGGTCGGCGTCGGTCGTGCCGGTGCTGAGGGGACGCGACGAGCCGAAGCCGACCGACTGGATGTGGTCGGCGCCCACGCCGCCGCGTTCGACCAGGTCGCGCAGCACCTGGGTGGCGCGGGCGGAGGAGAGCTCCCAGTTGGTCGCGAAGGGCGCGGTCGAGCTGCGCTGGTCGGCGTGCCCCTCGACCGAGACGTCGTGACCCGAGGTCTTCAGCACCGGCCCGATGGCGTTCATGACGTTGACGGCCGTGCCGCTCAGGTCGGCGCTGTTCGTGCCGAAGAAGGTCTCGGAGCCGATCAGGCGGACGGTGAGACCGCGGTCGTCGACGGCGAACTCGACGTCGGCGCTGAGCCCCGAGCCCTCGAGGTTCGCGGCGATCGCGGCCTTGATGGCGGTCAGGTCGTCGAGCTCGCCCTGGGCCGCGACGGTCGCGGCGGCGGCCTGTTCGGCGGTCTGGGCCTCGCCCGAGGCGGCGGCCTTGCTCAGGTCGGTCTCGTCGCCGGACGAGTAGCCCTTGCCCTCGGGGGTCACGTCGGAGGCGTTCACGACGGTGCCCGAGGCCGTGTCGACCTTGCCGACGTCGGTCTGACCGAAGCCGGTCGCGAGCGAGTTGCGCAGGGCGATGTACTTGTCCTGGTCGACGTTCGACATGGCGAACAGCACGATGAACATGCACATCAGCACGGTGATCATGTCCATGTACGAGGCCATCCAGCGCTCGTCGGGGTGCTCGTCCTCGGCGTGCCCCTTCTTCTTGCGTCCGCCACGTGCCCCGCTCATGCGGCCAGCCCCTGGTCGTCGCCGCCCTTCTTCGCGCCGGCCTTGGCCTTGCCGCCCTTGCCGCTCTTGCCGTCGCCGCCTTCGAGCGCGTGCGTCGGCACCATGGCCTTGAGGCGTTCGCCGAGGAGGCGCGGCTGGCTTCCCGCCTGGACCGCCAGGACCCCCTCCATCAGCAGCGTCATGCGCAGCTCGTCGAGGTCGGCCAGCTTCTTGAGGCGCGCACCGAGCGGCAGCCAGAGGAAGTTGGCGGTCAGCAGGCCCCACAGGGTCGCGACGAAGGCCGCGGCGATCATGTGGCCGAGCTCGTCGGGCTCGGCGAGGTTCTCGAGCACGTGGGTGAGGCTGACGACCGTGCCCACGATGCCGACCGTCGGGGCGTACCCGCCGAGGCTCATGAAGAACTTGCTGGCCGTGCGGTCGGCGGCGAGGCGGGATTCCATCTCGTCCTCGAGCAGGATGCGCAGCTCTTCGCCGTCGGTGCCGTCCGCGATGTTCTGCAGCGCGCCCTTCATGAAGGGGTCGTCGAGCTTCTCGGCCTCCTGCTCGAGCGAGAGCAGGCCCTCGCTGCGGGCCTTCTCGGCGAGCGACACGACACCGTCGATGACCGACTGCGGGGGGACGACCTTGCCGGTGAAGGCGCGGGTGATCTTCTTGAAGCTGAGGATCGCGTCCTTGATCGTCGTGCCGGCGATGCCGACGCCGATCGTGGCGCCGAAGACGAGGATGATCGGGGCCGGCAGCAGCAGCCCGGCGATGCTCACGCCCTCGAGCTGGATCATGCCGAAGAGGGCGCCCAGCGCGAGGACGATGCCGATGATCGTTGCGGGATCCACGGTCAGCGTCCCTGCGTGGTGTCGGCCGATGCGGCGGGCGCGGTCGGCACGGTCGGGGCGTGGGCGGCCGGAGCCTGCACGGCGGGACGGAACTCGGTGACGCGACCCGCGCCTCCTGGACCCGACGAGCCGCGGACGATGCCGAGCTGCGGGCCGGTCGAGGTGCGGTTGCCGAGGGCCTGGCTGGCCGGGGCGGTGGCCGACGGCTCGTCGTAGGCGAGCGAGACGATGCGAGCCCGGTAGCGGGCGATCATCTCGATGACCTCGGCCATCGGCTCGGTCACGACGTACTTGGCGCCGTCGACCATGATCAGGACCGTGTCGGGCGTCTCGTGGATGCGCTCGATGAGGTCAGGGTTGACAGCGAATCTGCTGTCGTTGAGTCGCGTGACGACGATCATCGGCCCGTCCTAGGTCTGTGTCTCCTGCCGCCGTCCGTGGGGCAGGTGTCGCTGCTCGTCCTGAGCGGCTACGGGTGACTATCGGCCGGGGGTGGCGGGGCGTTAGGTGCGGGTCGTCGATGTGTGTCCTCACGTGCGGCCGGTTGTCCACAGGCCCCCCACGCGGGTCGAACAGTCGGTATGGTGTGTGAAATTGCTCATATCGACGAGGGGAACCGCCGTGGCCGGGTACATGGACATCGATCTGGAGGCGCTGGGCGCGTTGGCGCGCGACCTCCAGACCCTGCACACCGACTTGTCGTCGGGCAGCGCCGGCGTGGCGGGTGAGGGCATCGGCT
This sequence comes from Frigoribacterium sp. AP1, assembly GCF_056680555.1. Taxonomy (NCBI): domain Bacteria; kingdom Bacillati; phylum Actinomycetota; class Actinomycetes; order Micrococcales; family Microbacteriaceae; genus Frigoribacterium; species Frigoribacterium sp. AP1. The sequence goes on along the minus strand of NZ_CM155288.1, from coordinate 1,711,860 downwards.
CGCCACGCCTGCAACAGGCCGTCACGGCGTTCGCCGACGACTGGGCGATCGCGCGCGGGCGCATGCTCGAGTCGATCGCGGCGGTCGGCGCCATGGCCGAGGGTGCGGCGAAGACCCTCACGCAGGCCGACGACGAGCTGGCGGCGGCGCTGACCCCGACCGACACGGCGGGTGCGGCATGAGCCGCCCGTGGGACTGGAGCCCTCTCGACCTGCCGTCCGACCCCGTGCCCGGTGACCCGACCGAGCTCCGTTCGTCGGCGGTCGCGGCTCGGGCCACGGGCACGTCGATCGAGACACAGTCGAGGAGGCTGCGTCGGTTGGCGAAGGCCGAGGGGTGGGACTCCGAGTCGGGCCGCACCTTCTCGACGTCGGCGGAGCCGCTCGCCGACGCGATCGACAAGGCGAAGCAGCGCTACCTCGACCTCGCCACGGCGCTCGACAGCTATGCGGACGGCCTCGAAGAGTTGCAGCGGCAGGCGGACGCCGCGCGCCTCGACGCCGACGAGGCGAAGGAGGCGCGGCGCACGGCCGACAAGTTCGTCGTCCCCGGCGAGACCGACCCGTTCGAGATCGACCGGCAAGAGGCCGCCCGGACGCGGGCCGTCGACCTCGCCGACACCGACCTCGCGGACGCGAAGGCGGTCATCACCCGCCTGGTCGGCACCGGGGGCGACACGGACGGCGAGTACGGCGCCCTCACCGACCAGGCGATCGCGGCGATCCGCCTGGCCGGCGACGACGAGCTGCGCGACACCTGGTGGGACGGGGTGAAGCAGGTGGTGCACGACGCTCAGGAAGCCCTGAACATCACCAAGGACGTCCTCAGCGTTCTCGGCTTCGTCCTCGGTATTGCTGCGATGTTCGCCGGCCCTTTCGCGCCGTTGTTGCTCGGGCTCTCGATAGCCATGGCCGCCCTGTCGCTTCTGATCACCCTGGCCCAGGCCGTGGTCGGCGACGCGACCCCTGCGGACGTGCTCGGCGATCTTGCCAACCTCGGCATGGCGTGCGTCGGCCTGGGAGGGCTTCGCGCCGTCAGCCGGGCCGTGTCGGCGACGAAGACGTCGGTGACCCATTCCGGTGCCGCCATGCGGGCCAACGCAGTTGCGCCGAGGCACGCCAATGCCGTCAGGGCGCAAGCTCGGCGCGAGCTCTCGGCCCAAGCCGACGCCATCGGGCGTAACCCTCTGGTTCGATTCGTGGACGAGATGGTCGGCGGCGGTGGCCTCGAACTCGTCCTCGTCCGCCGCCTGGCACGAGGTGGCCCGTCCGCCACCGCCCACTTCGGTCCAGGCATCCTCTGGGCCGGAGTCAGCGGTCCCGTCGGACTCGTGGGGCACGTGGGCGATGTCGTCACGATGAAGACGATCGTGTCCGACCTCGTCGATGGGTCGTACCAGCAGAAGCGGCGCGCACCGCTCGTGGGCTCTCTGTGATGCGGAGCGCTTTCTCGCTGACTTTCCCCGTCTCCTGGCAACGTGCCGACCTCCGAAGAGACAGCATCGTCGAATGCGAGCGTCTGTCCAGGGCTGCCTTTGAAGCACTTCCCGACAGGGATTCACGAGAGGTGGTGCTCGCCCGACGCCGATTCCAGGAAGCACTCCTGCTTCCAGTCACACGAGCGCGTGCGAGCGGAGCGCTCGATCTGTACTTCACGGCCGGGACGTCGCGGACAGGCATCGGGCCGATGTCGCTCATGTCCTTCGTTGCCAATGTTGGCAAGCAGGAAGGCGAGTCGGCGGCGGCTCTGATCCGACTGGGACTGCCATCGACGTCGATCAGCGTCTTCGAGACCCGAGGAATGACCTGGTCTCGGTCGATCCAGCGCATGAGCAAGACGGTCGGCGAGTGGAGCACAGTCCTGCGCGAGGGATTCGCCCATGATGCGACCGCTGGCAGGGCCCTATCGTCGGACATCTTGTCGCAGGGCTCCGTCCACTACGCGACGGGCATCCCTGGGTCGCCGGGGGACTTCCTCGTCCTGTCCGGGTCCGCACTCGGGACGTCGTTGCTGGGCGCCCAGATCGCGCATCTCGACTCGATCGTCAGGACGTTCTCGTGGACGGGCTGATGGCAACACGGGCCATGGTCCCCTTCATCACGGCGACGGCGAGGAGCCCTGTCCTCGCGGGAGCTCGGGCTCGCGTCGCCACAGGGGTCGATGACGACGACGCCATCGTCGTCGCCACTCATCGGGGTCGCCTTCGGACCCTCGCCCGAAAGGAGGACGTCATCCGGGCGGGCTGGAGCTCATCCGAGTCGCGGGCATTCCCGCTGACTCCGTTCGGACAAGAAGGCGCTGCGTGGATCGAGACCAGGCAGGGCACCTTCGTCTGGCCCCTTCACGAGTGGTGGCCGGGGCACCGATACCTTCATCCCGACCTCATGATGCGGAGTGCCGGGTTTGCCTCCCTTGCCGCCCACCTTGACGTTCCCTTGACCGGCGCTGGCCCGTCACTGACAGGAACCCCCGCACCCGGTGACCTCGTCCTCGTCGGCCTCCGGCCCACCCGGGAGAAGCGCGTCTGGCTCGGCGTCGAGGTGGCCGCCACGATCGCAGTCGTACTCTCGTTCCTCGTGGTCGCCGTGACCTCCTGGCTGGCCACGCGATCAAAAGACACGTCATTTCTCGTCGTCGGCGAGACCGTTCTCTGCATCGCGCTCGTCGGCGCGGGCATGACGGTCTTGGCGTCGTGCATCGAGTGGCTGCCATCGGTGACCGGTCGCCACCGTCGAGAAGACCGCGTCCAACCACGATCGCCACGCCGGTTCTCGCTCCGAGCCTGCCTCTGGGTGGATGCGGGTGGGTTGCACCTGCGAGACCAGCTGTCCGTCGGCATGGATTTCATCACCGCCGCCACCCGGAGCGGTTCCGGCGCCGAGCTGGTGTCTTACAGCCTTCGCTCCCGAAAGACGGCGGGGCTCCTCACGTTCGTCGACCGGGCAGGTGTCGAGCGGGTGACGTTGCCCATGACGCTGTGGGCACCGGACGAAGCTGCTCGTGCCCACCTGTTCACGCTCTTGGACTCGGCCGGACTCACGAGGGCGAAACACCGGGGACAAGCACCCCGGGCGGCCCGTTCGTTCGGGCCCGAATATCACCGAGGCTTGCACATCGACGCAGCGGCGGGGCACAGCGCCTTGCAGACACGAATGCTCGCCCCGAGTGTCCGCCTCATCGCCCTGTTGCTCGTCGGGCTTGTCTTCCTCCGCTCGAACGCGGGCCAGACTCTCGAGCCCTCGCAGACCGAGCTGCTGGTCGGGGTGGCGACGGCCGTCGTGGTCATCGCCGTTGTCGCTTTCACGAGTGTTCTCGCCCGCTTGATGGCCCTGTCCCGATCGACGTCCACCACCAACCGCCACGGCAGCGGCTTACGAACGAAGAGGGCCGAGTGAACATCACCGTGACCCACGACAACGCGTGGCAGCTCATTCACGACAGACACTCGCCTGAGAGGGTTGACCAGTCCAACTCTCATGAGCTGCCAGGCGCGGAAGAACTCGTGGCGGCACTCAGGGGTTTCGACTTGGCCTGGGCGCGCATCGATGCATCAGCCGGCCTCATCGGCTGGGCGACCCTTGTCATCGTGCGAGAGGGGGACGAGATCTCTTGTCCGCACCTCGACGCTCAAGGTCAGGGCCCGAGGACTGGTAGACCCGACCACGACCATCCCTCCACGGTCATGGGGCCTGCCTGCCGAACGGAGCACGTGCGCGTCCTCGGACTCGACCTGGAACCGACGTCGTGTGTCGCCGTCACACGCGTCACGTGGTCATGGGTCGTCTTCGCAGCGGACGGCACCCGTCAAGTCGCTCTCCTCGTCACCGAATGCCCACACCCCCAGCCCGCGGATCTCGTCGTTCCCGAAGTGGACGACATGGCAAGGCACCTGCGGATCTCGAGGTCGGCGTGAGTCGTCACACGTCCCCGACTCGACAGGGTGACGGCATAGAACATGTCCTACGGCCACGGTGGCGACACTATGCACGAAACGGGGTCCTCTCGGTCGGACCGACGGGCCTCATCCCGTTCTCCGTTCGGGACTCGGCGGTGGGCTGGGCTCTTGCAGCAGTCGTCCTGGTGCTCGTTGTCGGCGGTATCGGCCTCTACGTGGTGACCACCCGCGTCGTTTTGCACGACGACGGGTTGAGCTACTCGCGCTTCTTCTTGACTCGACATGTCCCTAGGACTCGTCCGACGGCCGGAATCTTCGCCAATGTGGATGGTCCTCGACCCGTTCTTCGTCTCATCCTGGGACGGGGCAAGCAGCCCATCGTGCGGCTGACGGGTGCCTACTGGGCCACCCCTGACCTGGAACGGATCGCGCGCCACTTTCCTCTCAGGTACTCCAACAGCAATGGCCTGCTGAGCCCTGCAGAAGCAGACGCCCTCGCACCAGGCATGCTGTCGCCCCTACAACGACACCCTTGGGCGACCCTCGTCATCGCCGTTTCCCTGACCATGATCACCGCGGTCCTTCTGGGTGTCGCCATCTGGTCATTCTGGGCTCCCCCGGGCGTCGCGGCGGCCAGCGCATGACGCCCGACCAAGACCTGGGGTTGATCATCCGTCCCTCACCCATCTGGCGATCACTCTTCGGGGTGGCGGGTCAGGTACTGCCCCATGACTCGAGTCCGGTCATCGGACTGCGGACGACCTCGGGAGAACAAGGCGCGATGGCCGCATTCGCGGCCCCAGGGCGTCAGGGCTCGAACCCGAGCGCCTGGGCCGCCATCTAAGCCGTTCCACCAACGACCCTGCATCAGACATCACCCCCAGAGGAAGAAGAACCATGACCAGCAGTCCCCTCACGTCCGCCGTCACCTACCGCCCGGATTGGTCGCACTTCTGGGCGAAGGCCAAAGGCCGACTCGTCCTGATACCCCTCGCCTTCCTGATCGGCTGGAACCGCATGGGAATGACCGTCGTCCCGTACCTTCTCGTCCTGCTGGTCATTCTGGTGGGCGGCCTGTGGATCTACCTCCGGACGACGAGCATCACCGTGTCCGAAACGGCGGTGGCCCGGCGTTGGTGGGGACGCACCACGACCGTCGAGTTCGACGGCTCACAGCGCGGCATCCTCTGCATGCTCAACTTCGGCGTACAGAACCTCGGATACCTCGCCGTCCGGGACGGCAAGGGCCGCCGACTCGTCCTCACCGAGGCCAACTGGCCCGGAGAACAATTGCTCGCGATCGCCCAGCACGCACGACTCACGATCATGCCGGCCGATCAGGTCTTCTCGGGCAAGAACGCCGCCGCCATCGTGCCCGGCGTCGTTCCCCTGACGACCCGACGTCCGGTGCTCTGCGCCCTCGTGGCCCTCGCCGGCCTCGTCGCCGTCGTCGTGCCGATCGCCATGCTGATGGCCGGCGCGGCCTGATCGCTCCAGCAGGACACCGTCGAGTGGACGAGATGCCGTGGCGCGCGGCGGTGCCTCGTCCACTCGACGGTACGGCAGGCTGAGTGGCAGGAGGCGCGGCGCGTCACGTGCGCGAAACAGGGGGCTGGCAGGATGTGCCGGTGACCCACGAACCCCTAGACGAGTCGCGCCCCGGCACCACCCCCGCCGCCCGCGCCGACGACGTCACCCGCACCTCCTCCGCCACCCCGACAGCGAGCACGGCCCGCGCCGCGAGCGCCGTACCGAACGCCGTCGGCAGCGACGACGCGTCTGCGCCCGAGTCCTCCCCCGCCGGCCTGCCGGACGCCGCGACCCCCGACGCCGCCGCGCCGGCTCGCCACGGCATCGACGACCCGGCCCTGACGGGCTCGATCGAGACCGTCGACTCGACGAAGCACTCGTTCCCCGAGAACGTGATGGGCGTCGTCACCGGCGTCTTCCTCGCCTCGTTCGGGCTCTTCCTGCTCAAGGAGAGCGGGGCGGTCTCGGGCGGCACGGCCGGGCTCGCGCTGCTGACCAGCTACGCCACGGGCTGGACCTTCGGGGTGCTGTTCATCCTGGTCAACGTGCCGTTCTTCGCCCTGGCGGTGTGGAAGAAGGGGTGGCCGTTCACCCTCCGCACGGTGCTGACCGTGGTCATGCTCTCCGCGTTCTCGTACCTGCACCCCCTGATGTTCGACATCGACGGCATCAACCCGATCTACGGCACCCTCGGAGGCAACCTGCTCGTCGGCGTGGGGCTGTTGATCCTCTTCCGCCACGGGGCGAGCCTCGGCGGCATCAACATCCTCGCGCTCGTCCTGCAGGAACGCGCCGGGCTGCGCGCCGGCTACGTCCAGATGGGCTTCGACGTCCTGATCGTGCTGACCTCGCTGACCGTCGTCTCACCGTGGATCGTGCTGCTCTCGGCCCTCGGCGCCGTCGTGCTGAACCTCGTCCTCGCGATGAACCACAAGGCCGGCCGGTATGTCGGCCACACGTGATCACAACTTTCTGCCAGACTTTCGTGCGCGACCGGTCTGTTTGAGGCATTCTCGTCTCGAAGCGGTCACTCTCGTCTTGCACGTCCCCGGACGTCACACCACCTAGGAGTCTCATGTCCAACAACACCGCCATGCCCCAGTCCGCCGGCACCGCCGCGGGCTACAACGTCCTCGCGATCGTCGGGTTCATCCTGGCCTTCGTCTTCAGCCTCGCCGGCCTGATCGTCAGCCTGATCGCCCTGTCGCAGATCAAGAAGACCGGCGAGCGCGGCCACGGCCTCGCCCTGGCCGGCGTCATCCTCAGCGCCGTCTTCCTCGTCGGCGGCATCATCATCGGCATCTCGGCCTTCAGCGCCGGGATGGCACAGGTCCAGACCTACTAGGTCGATCGACCCCGGCACACCAGCCGGGGAGCACAGGAGGCGCGGTGTCTGCAGAGCAGGCACCGCGCCTCCTTCGCGTCCCGGGCGGGCGCCCCGCCTGACACGGGTTCCACCTCGGGAGGGATCGCGGACGTCGGTGGCCGCCGTTAGCGTGTGGGCATGCGACGGTGTCTCGGCGAGGTGGACGGCACACGCGCTGTGCCTTCCTCTCCGGGGCTACCCCGGGGCACGCAGATCGACCACGGCACCGCTCCGCAGGCCGGTGACCGCGCTTCGCGCGGCTCGCGGCCCGCACCGATGCACGAGTCGCCGAGGCACCGCCGCAGCTACTCGCCCGGCCGGGCGGGCCCGGGGTGAGCGTCCCCTCGGCCGTCTCGGCCCGCGAGCCCGACCCGGGCCCCGATGCCGTGGCGACCGCCCTCGCCGCCGCCCTGCTCGGCTCGGAGTGGTCGGTCCGCGGGCTCGCTGCCGCAGCCGCCGAGGCGATCGACGGGCCCGCGCGCTTCTGGCGTCCGCTGGCCCGAGACCTCGTCCGCGCCCTGCCCCGGGCACCGCTCGACGACCCCCGCACGCTCGCCGCCCTCATCCGCCGCGACCCGTCCTTCACCGAGGCGGCGGCCGAGGCCCGGAGGCGCGGCCGTCCGCTACGCATCGTCCACCACGTGCCCGTGAGGCAGGAGGCGCGCTCGGCCGACCCGCGCCTCCTGCGTCTGGGCACCGTGGCCGACGTCGCCCGCCTGCTGCACCTGACCGTGGGCGAGCTCGACTGGTTCGCCGACCCGGGCCGGTGGCACCGCCGCGTCGAACGTGGCCCCCTGCAGCACCACCGGTACGAGTGGCGGGCGCGGCCCGGACGCACGCCACGACTGCTCGAGGTCCCCGGCTTCCGGCTGCGCGACCTGCAACGCGTCGTGCTCGACGAGGTGCTGGCGGCGGTCCCGCTGCACGACGCGGCGCACGGGTTCGTCCCCGGGCGCAGCGCGGTCACGGGGGCCCGGCAGCACGTCGGGCGTGAGGTCGTGATCGCCCTCGACCTGACCTCGTTCTTCGCCCGGGTCACCGCCGGCCAGGTGTTCGGTGCCCTGCGCCGCGAGGGACTGCCCGATGCCGTCGCCCACGTGCTCACCGGGTTGTGCACGACCTCCGTGCCGCCGGGCGTGCTCTCGCGCATGCCCCCGGGAGGCAGCCCCGAACAGCGGTTCGCCCTGCGTCGCGCACTCGCCGTCGCACATCTCGCCCAGGGTGCGCCGACCTCTCCGACCCTGGCGAACGTGGCGATCCGGCGGCTCGACTCGCGGCTCGACGGGTACGCCCGGGCGGCCGGCGCGACCTACACGCGGTACGCCGACGACCTCGTGTTCAGCGGCGACGCGGCGTTCGCGGCGCGGGCCGACGCGTTCGTGCGGGGCGTCGGACGCATCGTCGGCGACGAGGGACACCTTCTCAACCCGGCCAAGACCCGGGTGCGCGGGGCGGCCACGCGACAGGTCGTCACCGGCGTGGTGGTCAACCAGGGCACCAACACGGTGCGCTCCGAGTACGACCGGCTGCGGGCCGTGCTGCACAACGCCGCCACCACGGGGCTCGAGGCGCAGAACCGGGCCGGGTACCCGGACTTCGCCGCCCAGCTGTGGGGGCGCATCGGCTGGGTCGAGCAGCTGAACCCCGGGCGCGGGGCCCGGTTGCGCGCCGCGTTCGCGCGCGTCCCCCGCTGACTGGCACCGCGCCTCCTGGGTGACGCCGCGCCTCCGGACGACGAACGCACCGCGTTTCGTGCGGCACACCCGGTCTCGATCGGGTGAGGTGCACGAAACGCGGTGCGAAGGGTGCGGCAGCGGCAGCGGCAGCGGCAGCCGCAGCCGCAGCCGGCGGCTAGCGCTTGAGGTTGGTGAGCTCCTGCAGGACCTCGTCCGAGGTGGTGATGATGCGGGCGTTGGCCTGGAAGCCGCGCTGGGCGACGATCAGGTTGGTGAACTCCTGCGAGAGGTCGACGTTGGACATCTCGAGCGAGCCGCTGGCCAGCGAGCCGACGCCGGGCGAACCGGGGGCGCCGACCGTCGCGGCACCCGAGTTGGCCGTCGCGCGGTAGCCCGAGTTGCCCTCCTTCTCGAGACCGCCGGGGTTCGTGAAGGTCGCGAGCACGACGCGACCGAGGCCGACCGTCGAACCGTTGCTGAACTGGCCCATCAGCGTTCCGTCCTTCGACAACGAGAAGCCCTGCAGCGTGCCGGCCGCGCGGCCGTTCTGCTCGGTGATCGACGTGGTGTTGAGCGCCGCGAAGCCGGTGATGCCCGACAGGTCGACGGTGACGCCGTTGAGCCGCAGCGACGCGGCACCGGTCTGCTTGCCGTCGGCGAAGGCCATGGAGGCGGTGGCGCCCCCGTTGCCGTCGGTCGCGGAGGCGTCCCAGCCGGCCGTCGTGCGGGTGAAGGTGAGCGTCAGGGTGCGCTCGAGGCCGTTGGCGTCGAAGACCTTGGTGTCGCGCACGATCTTGTCGCCGACCGCCGACTCGCTCGGCAGGTTGCCGCCGACCGTGGCGCTCGAGGTCGCCGTGGCCGGGGCCGCGGCGTTCAGGGGCAGCGTGATGTCGCCGAGCGCGCCTCCGTCGTTGATGACGCCGTTCGTCGCCGAGTAGCCCTGCACGATCTTGCCGTCGGACGACACGAGGCGGCCGTCGGCGTCGAAGTCGAACGCACCCGAGCGGGTGTAGACGGTGTCGTTGCCGAGGCGGGTCACGAAGAAGCCGTCGCCCGAGATCATCAGGTCGGTGGCCTTGCCGGTGGCCTGCGCCGACCCCTGCGCGAAGTTCGTCGAGATGCCGGCGACCTGCACGCCGAGGCCGATCTGCGCGGGGTTCGTGCCGCCGATGCCGGTCTGCGGGCCGCCCGCGCCCTGCGTGATCTGCGACAGCGTGTCCTGGAACTGGGTGGTCGACGACTTGAAGCCGGCGGTGTTGACGTTGGCGATGTTGTTGCCGGTGACGTCGAGCATCGTCTGGTGCGAGCGGAGGCCAGAGATGCCGGAGTAGAGGGAGCGGAGCATGGGTGCTGCCTTTCAGCTGGGGAGAGATCCGGAGGCGCGTCCTGCGCGGGTGGTGCCGGTCGCGTCCTGCTCCCGGTGCGGTTCGAGGGGTGGTGCGGGTCGTGCGGGTGGCGCGGGTCGTGCGGGTCGTGTCACGCCTTCGTGGTGGCGATGCCCGAGATGAGATCCAAGGCGACCTCCTTCCCGCCGACCGAGACCTTGGGGACGGCCTCGGCGAACGACACGCTCGTGGCGGTGCCCTTCACCTCGACGCCGTCGGGGCCCGTGTAGCTGACCTCGCGGCCGACCAGGTTCGACGCGGCGATGCGCATCTGCAGCGAGAAGTTCTCGTTGGCCGTCGTCGTCTGGGCCGTGACCTGCTCCATCATCGCCAGCTGGGTGGTCTGCGACATCATGGCGTTGGTGTCCATCGGGGTCGACGGGTCCTGGTTCTTCAGCTGCGTGACGAGCAGCTTCATGAACATCTCGCTGTCCATCGTGTTCGCCGTGGCACGGCTCGAGCCGCTCTTCGCGGCGTTGGCGGCGGCGATCTGGGTCGCGACGTCGACGGTTCCCGATATCTGGTCGATCGAGGGCATGGGGTCTCCGGTTCAGGCCAGGACGTCGAGGGACGTCGAGAGGGACGAGGAGGCGCGGGCACGGTCGACCGCACCCGTCGCGTCGAGGGGGTCGGTTCCGTCGCGCGGCGCGCGTCCGGTGCGGGCGTCGGCGGTGCGCGCCTCGGCGGCGTCGCGAGACTGCCGGCCCGGCCCGCCGTCGGCACCGGCCTGCGCCCCGAGCGAGCCGGGCTGACCGGAACGGTCGCCCCGGGCGTCGGACGGCTGGTTCTGCGACGAGAGGTCGACGCTGGTCTGGTGACCCGCGCCTCCCGGGCCTGTGCCTCCCGGGTTCGACGCCGTCGCGAGGTCGCGACGCAGGTCGCCGAGGATCGCCCGGACGGCGTCGCGGCCGGCCTCCGACGCGGCGAACATCTCGACGTGCGTGCCGTGCGCCGAGACGTGGGCCCGGACGGTGACCGGGCCGAGCGCCTCGGGAGCGACGTCGACGGTCACGACGTGCACCCCGGGACCCGCCGCGGCGAGCGAGAACAGGGGGCGAGCGAGCTGCTGGGCCAACGGGGCCGGCTGCGCGGCGGCCGGCGTCGGGGTCGCGGACGAGGAGGCGCTGGTGGCGGAGGCCGCGGACGTCGCGACGGTCCCGGGGACGGCGAGCACGATCGGATCGACGGGCGCGGTCGCCGGGGCGGGGGCCGAGACGGCGGCGGGCGACGGTGTCGTCGTCGAGGAGGTCGAGGGAGCCGTCGTGCCGGACGGGCCGGACGGGCCGGACGTGCCGGTGGCGGGCGACGAGACGGGACGGCCGTTCGACGCCGCCGCCATCGCGGAGGGGGCAGGTCTCGGGATCGCTGATCCGGTACGGACCGGATCGCCGGCGACGGGCAGCGCCTCGGAGCGGCCGTCCGATCCGGTGGGTACCGGAGCGGACGGACCGGCAGGGGGCGGGTCGGCAGACACGCCGGCAGCCCCCGTTCCGGAGGGCGCGGCGGTCGCTGCGGTCGCTGCGGTGGTCGCGGTCGCTGCGACGACAGCGGGCGTGGCAGCGGGCGCGGCGGCGGTCCCCGGGGCGGACGCCGTGGTGGTCGGGGCGATCGCGGGGGTGACCGGGGGGATCGCCGCGGTGGCGGGAGCGGCACCGTCGGCGGCATCGGTGGAGGAGGTGGTGGTCGGTGTCGACGCCCCGAGGGGCGAGCCGGCGACGGTCGAGTCGGCCGATCCGGTACGTGCCGGATCGCGGCTCTCGCCCGAGGCGCCTGAGGAGGTCGACGCTCCGGTGCGTACCGGATCGGCGAACGCGGAAGGACGCAGCGACACGGCGGCAAGGGCAGGAGCCGCAGCGGGGACCGTCCCGGCGGCGTCCGTCGTCCCGGTGGACCCGGCCGAGGCGGAGGCGGAGGCGGTGGCGACGGCGCTGGCGCTGGCGACAGCGCCGGCAAGAGCGACGGGCAGACCGGGCGTCGCGACGCCGGATGCCGTGCCGACCGACGCGGCAGGCCCGCCGTCGGTCGCCGACAGGGGCTCGGCGGCACCGCTCGCGGTTCCGGGCTCGGCGGCACCTGCTGATCCGGCGGTCGGCGCCGAGGTCGCGCCGGCGAGCGACCGGCGCCAGGGCGCGACGGACGCGGGGTCGAGCGTCGACGGGGCGACGGCCTCGTCCGAAGCAGGGGTCGAGGAGTCCAGGGCGGCCGGGGCGTTCCGGTCGACGGGGCGGCCGGCGGTCCGCACGTCTCGGTCGGCGATGCGGGCGTCACGGTCCGCGACCTGGGCGTCGCGCCGGTCGGCGGCCCGCGAGGCGTGCTCGTCGCGCATGGCGGCGCCGAAGCCGGCGGCCGCACGGTCGGCGTCGCGGGCGGCACCGGCTCCTCCGGTGCCCGGCCCGCGCGACCCGACAGGAGCGCGCAGCGTCGAGGCCTCCGACAGGGCGGGAGGCGCGAACGGCAGGGTGCGGGACAGGGTCACGACGCCACCCCCGCGCTCATCAGCTTCTGGAGGGCCGCGGTCATCAGGTCGGTCCCCGACGAGGACGCGCCCGACGCACCGGCCGCACCGGAGAGGCCGGACAGGCCGGAGAGACCCGACAAGCCCGACAAGCCCGCCAGGCTCGACAGCGCCGACGACGGGGCCGACGTCGACGCGGCACCCGACGCGCCCTCGGCCGGGACGATGCGCCGGATCGTGCTGAGGTCGGAGTCCTTGTACCAGTTGTCGACGATCTGGACGTCCTTGCCCGGGCGGGGCGCGTGCAGCACCTTGCCGTCGCCGAGGTAGATCACGATGTGGCCCTCGCCCTTGGGCACGAGCAGGTCGCCGGGCTTCGCCTCGGCGAGCGACGACACCTCGGCGCCCATCCTCGCCTGGTCGGGCACGACCCGCGGCATGCTGACGCCGAGGTCCTTGAACACGGTCTGCACGAGACCCGAGCAGTCCATGCCCGTCCGGTCCTCGCCGCCGAACACGTACGGCACGCCGAGGTACTTCTTCGCGGCCTCGACCACGTCCGAGCCGTCGGCTCCGCTGCCGCTCGCGACCGATCCGGCCACGGCGTCCACGGAGGCGCTGGTCGCCGTCGCGCCCGTCCCGGACGTGCCGGCGAGCGCGTCGGCGAACGCCGTGGCCGACGTCGCGGACGCGGCCGTGGCCGTGGCCGTGGCGGACGTCGCACCGGTGGTGCCGGCGCGCAGCTGGGCGATGGTCGCCTGGATGTCCTGGATGCGGGACAGGACCTCGGTCACGGGACTCACGCCGCGCCTCCTGGGTTCTCGGGGTCGGTGCCGGACGGCGAGCCGTCGGGGCGGGGGCGCGAGGCGATCTCGTCGAGGGCGATCTGCTCGTCGCGCAGGTCGGCGGCCGCTTCGGCCACCACGTGCTTGTGCTCGAGCTTCTCGAGGCCGATCGCGGCACGACGCGCCTCGTTGAAGACGGCCTGCGCGGCGTCGGCGTCGGCCTGACGGCGCTGCGTGACCGCGTCGAGCTCGGCGAGCATGCCGCGCGACGAGGCCCGCGAGGCGGCGAGCGCGCTCAGCATGGCGGCGTCCGTGACCTCGGACGGCTCGTCGGCGAGGGTGCGCTTGGCGCGCACGCGCTCGTCGGCGGCCTCACGCAGGCGGTCGTTGGCCTCGGCGAGGACGGCACCGGCCTGGTCCTGCTGGGCGTGACGCAGCCGCAGCAGGCCGAGCAGCGAGAACGGACGGGCCATCAGATCGCTCCGAACCGTGAGGTGAGCGAGGCCAGGGCGTTCCACGAGTCGGCCGAGGCCGCCCGGTCGTCCATGCCCTGCTGCAGGAACGCGTCGATGGCGCCCTGGTGGTCGACCGCCGCGTCGACGAGCGGGTTGGTGCCGCGCTGGTACGCGCCGACGTCGAGCAGGTCCTGGGCGGCCCGGCGCGCGGCCATCACCTTGCGCAGGGTCGTCGCGGCGGCGCGCTGCGGCGGGCTGGTCACCTTCGAGGCGACGCGCGAGACCGAGCCGAGCGCGTCGACCGACGGGAAGTGCCCGGTCACGGCCAGCTTGCGGTCGAGCACGACGTGGCCGTCGAGGATGCTGCGGGCGGCGTCGGCGATCGGCTCGTTGTGGTCGTCGCCGTCGACCAGCACCGTGTAGAGCCCGGTGACCGAGCCGATGCGGTCGGTGCCGGCGCGCTCGAGCAGGCCGGCCAGCACCGAGAACGTCGACGGCGGGTAGCCCCGGGTCGCGGGCGGTTCGCCGACCGAGAGGCCGATCTCGCGCTGGGCCATCGCCACGCGGGTGAGCGAGTCCATCATCAGCACGACGTCGGCGCCCTGGTCGCGGAACGACTCGGCGATGCGGGTCGCGACGAAGGCGGCGCGGAGGCGCATCAGGGCGGGCTCGTCGCTGGTCGAGACGACGACGATCGAGCGGGCCAGGCCCTCGGGGCCGAGGTCGTCCTCGAGGAACTCGCGCACCTCGCGGCCACGCTCGCCGACCAGGGCGATCACGCTGACCTGGGCGTCCGAGCCGCGGGCGATCATCGACAGCAGCGACGACTTGCCGACGCCCGAGCCGGCGAACAGGCCGACGCGCTGGCCCTTGCCGACCGTGGTCAGGGTGTCGAGCACGCGCACGCCGAGCTGCAGGGGCGTGTCGATGCGCGCCCGGTGCATGGCGGACGGGGTCTCGTGGTCGAGCGGCACGAGGTCGACGCGACCCCCGTCGGCGCCGACGAGCGGCCCCTTGCCGTCGATCGGCCGACCGAGTCCGTCGAGCACGCGCCCGAACAGGCCCGTGCCGGTCGGGACGAGCAGCGGACGACCGGTCGAGCGGACGGGCGTGCCGGTCGTGATGCCGGTCAGGCGGCCGAGCGGCATGCAGCGCACGCCGTCGGGCGTGGTCGCGACGACCTCGGCGAGGTTCGAGCCGACGTCGGCGCCGCCGGACGTCGCGTCGCCGACGGCGACGATCTCTCCGACGGCAGCGTCGAGACCCTGCACGGTGAGGCCGAGGCCCACGGCCGAGCTGACCCGGCCCACGCGTTGCGGGCGGGCCGCGACGCGTGCGGCGGCGAGACGGGGGGCGAGGGCGGTCGGCACGCGCGGACGGCCGCCGTCGACGACGGCTCCCGTCGACACGAGAGCAGGAGGCGCGGTGAGGGTCACGAGACGCCCCCGTCCGACGCCGGGTCGCCGAGCAGCGCCGTCCGGGCCCGGTCGAGCGCGGTGCCGAGTCGGGCGTCGACCTGGCCGATGCGTCGCTCTGCCTCGGCGTCGCCGCGGGCCAGGCTCGCATCGGCCACGAAGGACACCTCGGCGGCCACGGAGTCGCGGGTCGCGACGTCGAGCTGGGCGAGGTCGGCGGGGTGCAGGCGCACGGTCACGACGTCGCCGGGGTCGGTCACGGCCAGAGCGCGGGCGACGGCCGCGCGAGCGGTGCGGCCGATGCGCGGGTTGACGCCGGCTTCGACGGTGGGGTCGGGCGTGGCGGTGGCGTCGACCCCGTGCGACCCGTCGTCGACGGACTCGGAGGCGCGCAGCTCGTAGCCGAGGACCGCCTCGGCGAGCTCGAAGGCGGTCGCGACCAGCGCCTCCTCGGCGTCGTCCAGGACGGGCGCGACACGGGCGTCGAGCGCGCGGGCCGACGTGGCGAGGGCCTCGACGGCCGAGACGGTCGCGGCCTGGAGGCGGTGCAGCAGGTCGGAGTGCTCGGCCTCGAGCACGGCCCGGCGGGCGCCGAGCTCGAGCTCGGCGGCGCGGAGGCCGGCGGCGTACCCGGCGGCGTGACCTCGGGCCTCGGCCCGGGCGTCGTGGGCCTGTCGGGTGGTGGCGGCGTCGGACCCCGGCAGCGAGACGGACGGGTAGCTGACGCGCGCGAAGGCCGGGGCAGCGCCCTCGGGGGTCATCACGGAGTCGAGCATCACGAGCCGTTCGGCGTTGGGGGTGACGGCCGATCCGTGGCCTGGGGTGAGGTGAGCGATCCGTGCTCACCGGCGACTCTCGGCCCGCGGCGGGCGGGCGTTAGGGCTTGCCCCGAAGGGGGGCCGCCCCGCGTGCCGGAGCCGGGACACGTCTCGCGGCCCGACGTGCCGAACCCGACCCGCACCTCCCGGCCCCGCGTGCCGAACCCGACCCGCACCTCCCGGCCCCGCGTGCCGAACCCGACCCGCACCTCCCGGCCCCGCGTGCCGAACCCGACCCGCACCTCCCGGCCCCGCGTGCCGAACCCGACCACGTCGGCCCGACTCGCCGCTCACCTTCGTCAGCAGCCGGCGTGTCGCCCTGCCGTTGTCGCGATTTGCACAGGGAAGGGGGGAGGGGGAAGGGGCCGGCGGGCGGGCGGGAGAGGAGGGGCGGGTGGGGTGGTCGGTGGGGGCCGGGCTACTCGACGAGGGCGTCGTCGTCGGAGCGGTGCATGGTGATCGCGCCCATCGCCTCGAGTTCGCGGATGGCGCGCACGACCGACGCCCGCGCCTCCTCGATCTGCGACTTGCGGACCGGACCCATCGACTGCAGCTCGTCGTCCAGCAGCTCGCGGTTGCGTTCGGAGACGTTGCCGCGGATGACCTCGGTCACCGCGGACGGTGCGCCCTTCATCGCCGTGGCGAGGATGGCCGCGTCGATGCCGCGCAGCACCTGCTGGATGTCGCGCGACTCGAGCTTGACGATGTCCTCGAAGGTCAGCATGCGCGAGCGGACCTCCTCGGCCAGCTCGGGGTCACGTTCGTCGAGACCTTCGAGCAGTGCCTTCTCGGTCGCCACGTCGCTGCGGTTGAGGATCTCGATCAGCGGCTGGATGCCCCCGACGACCTCGACCTGCTCGCGCGGGGCGACGACGGCGCCGGCCCGCACCTTGAGGGTGGCCGCGACGATGCCGACGGACTCGGGGGTGGCCGTGCCCATCGTCGCGATGGCCTGGGCGACGTCGGCGCGCAGCTCGACGTCCAGGCCGGACATCACGGCGGAGGCCTGCTGCGGTCGCAGGTGGGCGAGCACCAGGGCGATGGTCTGCGGCAGCTCGCCGTCGAGCAGCGTCACCACCTGACCGGCCTCGGCCTCGTCGAGGAACTCGAACGACTTGCCGGCCATGTTCGACGCCATGCGCTCCATGACGCCGGCGGCACGTTCCGAGCCGAACGACGCCTCGAGCAGACCCACGGCGACGTCGTGCCCGCCGCGGCGCTGGTAACGGCCGCTGACGCTGAGGTCGTGGAACTCGGCCACGGTGGCCTCGGCGAGCGACGGGTCGACGCGCCGCAGGCGCACGATCTCGGCCGCGATCTCCTCGGCCTCGACCTCGCTGAACTCCTTCATGACCGCGGCCGCCCGGGCCTGGTCCATCTGCATCAGGATGACCGCGACCTTCTGCGGGCCGGTCAGCGGCTTGCCGACGCCGGGGGCCGCCGGGGCGCCGAAGGTGGTGGGGACGAGGCTCATGCGGGCTGCCGGTCGTCCATCAGGCCGCGCAGCAACTCGGCGGTCTTGCCCGGGTCGCGCTCGGCCATCGCGTCGATCTCGGCGCGGCGGCGCTCGGCCGAGACGAACTCGGGCGACGGCGTCGGGGCGTCGACGTCGAGCAACTCGGTCTTCGCCTCGCCCATGCCGGGCAGCGTCAGCCGCGAGGTGGCGACGGCGTCGTCGAGCGACAGCGGCATCGTGGCGTCCCAGGTCTGGGCACCGTTCTGCGGGGCGAGCTCGCCGAGGTCGACGTCCTCGCGGTCCTGGCGGCGGCTGCGGCGGGCGAAGACGATCAGTCCCACGATCGCGGCGATCGCGATGGCCGCGACGATGCCGACCGTTCGGATGGTGCCCCACATCGCCTCGCTCGCGCTCGCCGCGTCGGCGGCCTTGAGCGCCTCGGCGGCGGCGTCAGCAGCCGAGGTGTCGAAGTCGACCTGGGCGACCTGGACGGTGTCGCCGCGGGCGGCGTCGATGCCGGCGGCGGCACCGACGAGGTCCCGCACGCTCTGCATGTTGACCCCGTTGGCCGCGGCCGAGTTCAGCGCGACCGACACGGTCTGCCGGCTGACCTCGCCGGCCGGCACGTTGAGGCTCTCGGTCACCTTGTCGACGGCGTTGTTCTTGGTGGTCGACTCGTTGGTGTAGCCCCCGTCGGTGCCGGTGCCCGCGGTGGTCGTGCCGTCGGCGGCGGTGCCGTTCGGCACGGCGATGTTGTCCGGGCCGAGCACGCCGGTCGCGCCGGTGCCGTTCGCCCCGTCCGCCCCAGAGCCGTACTGCTCGGTGGTGCCCGACTCGTTGAGGGCGATCGGCCCCGAGGTCGGCTGCGAGAACGACTCGGTCACCTTGGTGCCCGAGCTCTGGTCGAGGTCGGCGGCCACCACGACGGACGAGTTGCCGGGGCCCACCATCTTGTCGAGCATCGCCTGCACCGACGCCTGGACCTTGGACTCGTAGTCGCTCGCGTCGCCGTCCGCGCCTCCGACCGCTCCGCTGCCGACGGCCGACAGCACCGTGCCCGAGGCGTCGGTGACGGCGACGTCGGTCGCCTTCATGCCGTCGACGGAGGCGCTGGTCAGGTTGACGATGGCCTGCACCTGCTTCGAGTCCAGTGTCGCGCCGGCCTGGGTCTCGACGAACACCGAGGCGGTCGGGTCGCGCTGCTCGGCGACGAACACCGACTCCTCGGGGATCGCGAGCTGCACGCTGGCGTTCTTGACGCCGTCCATCGCCTTGATCGTGTTGGCGAGTTCGCCCTCGATGGCGCGCTTGTAGGTGACGTTCTGCTGGAACTCGGACGAGGTGACGCCCATCGTGTCGAGCAGTGAGTAGCCGCCGCCCGAGCTCGCGGCGGGCAGCCCGGCGGCCGCGGCCTTGAGGCGCTCGTCGTAGACGACGTCCTCGGGCACGAGGATCGTGCCGCCGCCGGCGGTCAGCTGGTACGGCACGCCGTCGGTCTGCAGCAGTTCGACGATGGCGCTCGCGTCGGTCGGGTCGATGCCGCTGAACAGCGGCGTGTAGGTGGGCTTGCCCAGCCAGCTGACGAGCGCGACGACGCCGAGCACGAGGGCGGCGAGCAGGATGACGGCGATCGTGCGCTGCGCGACCGTGAAGCTCTGGAGGGCGGCGCCGAGCTTGGCGAGCTGGCCCTTGACGGCGGTGGGCATCAGGCCTGCATCCTCATGATCTCGTTGAAGGCGTCGACGCCCTTGTTGCGGACGGCGCTGACCAGCTCGAGCGTGACCTGGGCACGCGTCGCGGCGATGGTCGCGTCGTGGATGTCGGTCAGGTCACCCGTGACGGCCTTGACCGCGAGGGTCTTCGACTCGGACTGCAGCTGCTGCAGGCCCTCGACGGCACCGGTCATGGTCGCGCCGAAGGTCGCGCCCGAGACCGAGGAGGCGTCGGTCGCGCCGGTCGCGCCCGTCACGTCGGACGCGCCGCCGGCCTTCATGAGCGCGCTCACGTCGGCGTAGCCGCTCTGCTGCACGGCCCCGAGGGCCTGGATTCCTGCGATGGGCATCAGCCACGTCCGATCTGGAGTGCGGCCTCGTAGGCCGTCTTGGCACGGTCGACCACGGCGGCGTTGGCCTGGTAGCCACGCTGCGCCATGATCAGGTCGCCCATCTGGGCGCCGAGGTCGATGTCGGGCATGCGCACGTATCCCTCGGCGTCGGCGAGCGGGTGGTCTGGGAGGTAGGTGACGCGGCCGGCCTCGCTGCCGTAGCGGTCGGCCTTGACGAAGACCCCCGAGGTGCCGGCACCCTCCTGCACCTCGACGTAGCGGGCCTGGAAGGCGGTGTCGTCCATCGACTTCACGGTGTTGACGTTGGCGATGTTGTCCGAGACGGCGTCGAGCCACTTGCGGTGCACGGTCAGGCCGGTGCTCGCGATGCCGATCGCGTCGAAGGCGGTCATCAGTTCGTCCGGAACGCGGCGCGCACGGCCGTCAGCTCGGAGTTCATGGCCTGCGTGGCGAACTGGTACCGCAGCACGGTGTCGACGTTCGACAGGGTCTCGGTGTCGAGGTTGACGTTGTTGCCGTCGAGGCGCGTGGGCTCGAGGCTGCGCGACGTGGACGCCTGGACCGCTCCGCTGCCGGCCGCGACCGACCTGCCCAGCGCCTCCTCGAACTGCACCCGCTTGGCGGTGTAGTTCGGGGTGTTGACGTTCGCGATGTTCGCGGCGATCGTCTTCTGGCGCAGCGAGAGACCGTCGAGGGCGCTCTGCAGCGCCGCTTGCGTCACGGATTCGAGTGGCATGCCTGTCCCGGTGGGGTCGGTGGAGTGCGGTGGCCGATCCGTGGCCGGGGTGTGCGAGCGATCCGTGCTCACGGCGCTCTATCGGCGGGGCGCGGGGTGACGTAAGCGGTGCGCGGGCAGCTGCCCCGTAGTGGGGGCGCACGCCCGCTGCTGCTAGCGTCGCGCCCAGGACCGGGGGACGGAGGCGCGCGCATGGACGAGGACGGCCGACGACTGCTGGGCGTCGGGGACGAGCACGCTCCCGACCCGGACGAGAAGATCGTCGTGGACGACGACGAAGCGGCTGCGGAGGATGCTCTGGGCCGCCGGTCGGTCGGCGCCTTGGTCGGGCTCGTGTTCCTCGCCCTCGTGGTCGCGGCGGTCGCGGTCGGGGTCGTGCTGCCCCTGCTCCTGTGGCCGGTCGGCTTGTGGATCGGCCTCCAGCGGCAGCCCGCCGAGATCGCGTCGCTCTGGTGGTTCGTGAGCCTCCGTGGGTGATCGCCGAGTGCTCTGCCTCGTGGTGCTGGGCCTCGCCCTCCTCACGGCGTGCAGCACGGGAACGACGGGCCCTCACGATGCGGACGACGGATGGACCCTCGAGGAGACCGGCGCGGTCGCCACGGAATTGATCGGCGGCCTCCAAGCCCAGATCGACCCGACGCTCGTGGCGAGCGTCGAGACCCAGGAGGACAGCGCGGCGGCGATCGGCGGCTCGGCGGACGACGCCGACGGCAGCATCCAGGAGTGGCGGGTGCTTCGGTACGTGAACCTCGTGCCGGACGCACCCCAGCTCGAGATCGCCGAGTCGGTGATCGACACCCGCGTCGCGGACGGCTGGACGTGGGTCTCGATCGGGAGACATCGAACGCGGGAGGCCGCTGGGTCACGTTGACCTCGGACGAGGACCGCTACGACGGCTTCGAGCTGACCGTGCAGGCCGGGGACGACGGCGCGTCGCCCGGGCAGAACTACGTCCTCCTCGGCGTCGTCGGACCGACGGTCGACGAGACGCCCACGGTGAGGTCGACCACCTCCATCGAAGACACCGGCCGACGTGCCGACGACCTCGTCGACCGGGTGGTCGCGCTCGTCGAGACCGCACCCGCGGACTGAGCCGAGCCGCGCCTCCTCGGCTGCACGCCTGACAAGGGGGCGCATCGCACCGCCGACTGGACGTCGCACCGCCGAAGTGGGCGGTGCGACCTTCAGTCAGCGGTGCGATGCGGCGGCAGGGCGACGGGCAGGAGGCGCGGGTCGCGTCAGGGGCGCGAGTAGCGGTGCTCGGGGCGGCCGGTGGTGCCGTAGCTGAGCTTCATCGTGACGAGGCCGTCGGCGGCGAGCGCCGCGAGGTAGCGCTGGGCCGTCGCGCGAGAGACCCCGACCCGGGCGGCGACGTCCGCCGCCGAGAGCTCGAACGGCCCGACATCGGCCCCGCCGGCGGCACCGGCACCGGCCTCCGCGCCGAACTGCTCGAGCACTGCCTGCTCGGTCGCCGACCGCGACGGCGAGGCCGCCTTCGCCGCGTCGCCGGAATGGAGGATGCGCAGGGCCCGTTCGAGCGCCTCCTGGTCCACGACCGTCCGCTCGTCGAGCACGTTGCGGTACCGCTGGTAGGCACGCAGCCGGTCGACGAGCGCGCCCGACGCGAAGGGCTTGATCAGGTAGCCCAGCGCCCCGCGCCGCAAGGCCTGCCGCACGGTCGTGGCATCCGACGCGGCGCTGAGCACGAACGCGTCGACGTCGACCTCGCGCAGCAGGTCGAGGCCGCTGCCGTCGGGCAGGTGCACGTCGAGCAGCAGCAGGTCGACGGACCGTTCGGCGAGGACGCGGCGCACCTCGGCGACCGTGCCGACGGCCGGCAGCGCGTGCAGCCCGGGCAGCTGCTCGACCTGACGACGGTGCAGGTCGGCGACGTAGAAGTCGTCGTCGACCACGAGCACGGTGAGTTCGGTCGTCATGGAGTCGTCCTCTCGGAGCTGCGGGGGTCGCTGCCGGTGCGCGGGTCGCGCGGGTCGCGCCGGTCGTGTGGTCCGTCGGTGGACGAGGAGGCGCGGGCCGACCCGGACGCGCCCGTCGCCACCGCCTCGCCCGAGACCGCGCCCACGAGCCTCGCGCAGAACACGGCGCCGTGCCCCTCACCACCGGGCGAACCCAGCCACACGTCGCCCCCGCGTCGCCGCGCGATGTCGCGCGACAGCGGCAGCCCGAAGCCCAGACCGTGCACGCGCGCAGGGTCGGCCTCGACGTCGGCCGCGTGCGGCCCGCGGTCGAACAGCTGCGCCGCGTCGGCGACGCCGTCTCCCGAATCCATCACCGACAGGTGCAGGTCGGTGCCGTCGTCGAGCACCTCGACCTCGATCCAGGCGGGGGTGACGCGGCCGGCCACGGCGGCCCGCACCGCGTTGTCGACCAGGTTGCCGAGCACGGTCGTGACGTCGCCGGGCTCGACGACCGACCCCGTGACGAGCGTCTCGGGTCCGAGCTTCAGCAGCACGCCCCGTTCGGCCGCCTCGACGCCCTTCGCCCCGAGGAACGCCTGCAGGTACGGCTCGGTCAACCGGTCGGCGTGGGCGACGGGGTAGCGCAGCGGCCCGTGGTCGAGCACGTCGGCGAGGTAGGCGCGGGCCTGCTCGGAACGACCGAGCTCGAGCATCCCCGACAGGGCGTGCAACCGGTTGGCGAACTCGTGTCGCTGTGCGCGGAGGGCCGTGGTCATCGCGCCGACGGCGTCGAGCCGACGCGTCAGGGCCTCGACGGCCGTGCGGTCGCGCACCACCGCGACCCGGCCGAGGTCGACCCCGTCGCGCGACACCGGGCGCACGTCGACGAGCAGCACGTGGTGGTCGACCACGAGCGTCGTGTCGGTCGTGGTGCCGACCGGCGTTCCTGCCGGGATCGCCTCGACGTCGTCGAGCCGACCGCTCGAGCCGAGCAGCGCGACGAGCCCCTCCGGAAGGTCGAGCCCGTCGAGCGGCTCCCCCACCACGGCGCCCGCGTCGAACCCGAGCAGTCGGGCGGCCTGGTCGTTGCACACCGTCACCACGCCCTCGCGCGACACCGCGAGCACGCCCTCGCCGACCCCGCCGAGCACGGCCTGCTGGTTCTGCACGAGGGTCGACAGTTCTTCCGGCTGCAACCCGAGGGTCGCCCGGTCGAGCCGCCGACGGATGAGCACCGACGCGACGACGCCGAGCGCGAGAGCCAGCACGGCCACCCCGACGACGGGCAGGGCGTCCTGGACGAGCGTGTCGTAGACCCGGGTCGGCGCGTAGCCGACGCTGACCTCGCCCACGACGTCCGCCGCCGGACCGGACCCCGCCGACGCCGCGCCGGCCGAGACGCCCGGCGCGTAGATCGGCACCTTCGCGCGGGCCGAGTCGCCGAGCGTGCCGCGCTCCCAGGCGACGACCTCCTCCCCGCGCAGGGCGGCGTCCGGGCTGGTGCTGACGCGCTCGCCGATGCGGGAGGGGTCCGGGTGCGCCAGCCGCACCCCGCGGTCGTCGGTCACGACGACGAAGAGCGCCCCGGTGCGCTGCCGGGCCGCGACCGCGGTGCGCTGCAGGGCTCCCCCGGCCAGCGCCTCCTGGTCGATCTCGGTGCCGTCGACGCTCAGCAGCGCGACCTGCTCGCGGACGTCGGCGTCGCTCGCGACGCTCTGCGCCACGGCGAGCGCCGTCGACTCGGCCTCGCGCGCCAGGCGCTGGACGGCGATCGTCGCGAAGACGGCGCTGGTCAGCAGCACGATGGCGGTGACGACGGCGAGCTGCAGCAGCAGCACCTCGGTGGCGAAACGCCGCTTCCGGAGGCGCGACGTCACCGCCAGCCCCGGCTCGCCTCGCGCACCCGCCCGACGGCTCGCCGGCGTGCGGCGTCCCCGTGGTGAGCTGTCGTCGGTCACGTCGGCCAGGGTACCGGGCGTGACCGACGCGCCCCGCGCCTCCTCGGGTCCCGGTCCGCCCGCCGGCCGCGCGCCGAGCGGCACGATCCACCGCCATCGCACCGCATCTCGTGCACCGCACCTCGACTAGTCGGGGTGCGGTGCACGACATGCGGTGCCGTGGGCGGATCGGCCGGACGCTGCCTAGGCTCGGGCCATGACGACCGAGCCGCAGCCGCAGCCGCACCGGACCCGGGGCGGCCGGGTGAGACGTGTGGTCCCGCTGCGCACGGTGTTCCCGTGGTGGTTCCTGGCCGGGACGCTCGTCACGCTGGGCGTGGCGATCGTGCTCGAGACCGGCAGCGGCGGGGCGATCATGTGGGGGCCCGTCATCGGCCTCGAGATCCGGGACCGGTGGCAGCTCGCTGCCCGACGACAGGACGACGGCCTCCCGGTCGAGCGGCGTGACCTCGTCGGCCAGACCTGGTCGGAGCCGGTCATGGCCGTCGTCTTCACCATCGTCGCGGTCGGGCTCGGTCTGACACTCGCCCGGATCGTCTCGGGAGGCGCCCCGTGGATGCTTGTGGTCGGCCTGACGCTGCTGGCGCTCGGTGCGGTCGCCTTCGGGGCCTGTGCCCTCATGGTGCGGAGGCTGGCCCGCCGGGCCGCAGGGCCGCCCGCCGGGTGACGTCCCGCCACCACTGCACCGCCTCTCGTGCACAGCACCTCGTTTGGTCGCGGTGTCGTGCACGGAACGCGGTGTCGTGCACGGAACGCGGTGTCGTGCCGGGGCCAGGTGCGGGTCGGGTCGGGTCGGGTCGGGTCGGGTCGGCAGGCGACGGACCAGGAGGCGCGGCCCCCTTGAGCAGAACGCGCAGAACGGTGCCAACGCGCGATAGTCGGCCAATGCGCACAAGCGCGACGCGGGTCGGGACGCGCGGCTAGCGTGCCCGGACACACGAACCGGACGAAGGAGTCCTGATGCTCGTCATCCTCGGTTATCTGATGATCGCCACGTTCATGGTGCTGATCATGACCAAGCGGCTCTCGCCGATGCTCGCCCTGATCATGGTGCCGACCATCTTCGGCCTGTTCGCGGGGGCCGGCCTCGGCATCGGCGACATGGTGATCGAGGCGATCGGCGACCTGGCCCCGACTGCGGCGCTGCTGATGTTCGCGATCATGTACTTCGGGCTGATGATCGACGTCGGACTGTTCGACCCGCTCGTGCGCTTCATCCTCCGCGTCACCGGCAACGACCCCGCGAAGATCGTGCTCGGCACGGCACTGCTGGCCGGGGCCGTCTCGCTCGACGGCGACGGGTCGACCACGTTCATCGTGACGACCGCCGCCATGCTGCCGATCTACCTCAAGCTCGGCATGAGCCCGGTCGTGCTGACCTGCGTCGCGGGCCTCGCCAACGGCACGCTCAACATCGTCCCCTGGGGTGGGCCGACCGTGCGCGCCGCCGCCGCCCTCAACGTCGCGCCGTCCGACATCTTCGTGCCGCTCGTGCCGTCGCTCGTCACCGGCCTGGTCATCGTGTTCGTCTTCGCCTGGCTGATGGGCCTGCGCGAGCGCCGTCGCCTCGGCACGGTCGAGCTCGGCGGCTCGGTGCTGGCCGCCGCCGCCGAGAAGATGTCCCCCCTGTCACGCGAGCTGGCCACGGCCGCCCGCGGTGGCGGACCGGGCAAGGCGGGCGTCGGTGTCTCGATGTTCACCAGCCCCACGGTCGCCCTGGGCCTGCGCGGCGGTCGCGCCGACGGCAGCCGGGCGGACGCCCCCGGAGAGCGCGCGGTCGACAACCCCGGCGGCCCGGCCGGCACCGGCAGCGAGAACGGCACCCCGATGAGCGGCACCCTGGCCGACACCATGCTCGACCCCACCCGCGAGACCCTGCGCCCCAAGCTGATCTGGTTCAACTTCGCGCTGACCGTCGTGGTGATGGTGCTGCTCGTGCTCGACCTCTTCCCCCTGGCCTACGTGTTCATGGTCGGCGTCGCGGTCGCGCTGCTGATCAACTTCCCGAAGGTGAAGCAGCAGTCGGCCGAGATCGTCGCCCACGCGCCGAGCATCGTCGGCGTCGTCTCGATGGTCTTCGCCGCCGGCGTGCTGATCGGCGTCCTCAACGGCACGGGCATGGTCGACGCGATGGCGCAGTGGCTCGTGCAGGTGATCCCGAACGAGATGGGCCCGTACCTGGCCGTCATCACGGGGTTGCTCAGCCTGCCGCTCACCTTCTTCATGAGCAACGACGCGTTCTACTTCGGCATCCTGCCCGTGCTCGCCCAGAGCGCCGCGGCGTTCGGCATCGAGCCGGTCGAGATGGCCCGCGCGTCGGTCATCGGGCAGCCCGTGCACCTGCAGAGCCCGCTCGTACCGGCGATCCTGCTGCTGGTCAGCCTCGCGAACGTCAACCTCGGCGACCACCACAAGAAGGTCCTCTGGCGGGCGGCCGTCGTCTCGGTCGTGATGCTCGTCGTCGCCGTCGTCGTCGGGGTCATCCCCTTCGGCTGAGGCTCCGGCCGGGCCGGGCCGTGCTCTGCCTCAGCCGGTGGCGTCGAGGTAGACCGGGCGCGAGGGCTCGTGCGAGGCCTCGACGGTGCGGACGGCGCCGAGGTGCTGCAGCACGGCGGCCCGGGCGGCCTCGAGGCGGCCGATGACGCCGCGCTGGCGCTCGGCCAACGAGGAGGCGCGGGTCGCCAGGTCCTGCGGCAACGGGCCCAGCCCCGTGGGGGGCGTCCAGCGTCGAGGCGGGGTCGCCGCCGTCGAGGTCGCCGTGTCGGCGTCCCCTGCGGGAAGCGAGGCGTCCGCCTCGGCGACCAGCGCGTCCAGCTCGTCCAGGGCCGCGCGCCAGGCGGCGTGCGTCCGCTCGGTCCTAGGCGACACCGAAGCCTCCGGCCAGGCCCGGGACGGTCGAGGCGGCACCGGCCTGCAGCGAGGCCGCGGCCTCGTGCCAGGCCTGGCGCAGCGGCTCGAGCAGCCCGGTGACCTCGCGGGTCTGCGCGACGTCCCGGTGCACGTTGGCGTTGACCAGGGCGGTCGACGTGTAGGTGTACAGGGCGAGCAGGCCCTCGCCGCCGTCCCAGACGTCGATCTTGAGCGACGACGACAGCTCGGCGATGATCGCCTGGGCGTGCAGCAGCTGCTCGGAGGCGGTGCCCCAGTCGGCGGCGCCCTGCGCGGCCTCGGCGCGTGACAGGTCGAGCATGAGGCGGTCGTAGAGCATCGTGACCAGCTGCACGGGCGTCGCGGACAACACGGCGTCGCTCGTGTACTGGGCGCGCTGCTTCTGCACGACGGCCGAGGGGCCGGCCGAGGCCGCGGCGAAGGCGGCGAACGAGGTGGCGTCCATCAGCTGCTGCTCGACGAGAGGCTGGCGAGCTGGCCGGTGATGTAGCTCTGCTGGGCGGTCAGCGCACTGAGCGAGACCTCGAGGGCCGAGTAGGTCTTCTGCAGGTTCGCCCGGCGGGACGCCAGGCGGTCGTCCCACTCGCTGACACGGTCGGTGAGGTCTCTGACGACCGACTGCTGACCGGTGATGACCTTCGTCAGCGAGCCGTCGAACTTGTCCGAGACGGCCGTGGACGTCGAAGCCACCCGCGCGGCGATCGCACTCATCGTCGCCTGCACCTTGTCGGGGTCGGCGGCGAGGGCGGCTGCGAACTTCGTGACGTCGACCGCGAACTGGCCGGTCTTCGCGTCGATCGAGATGCCGATGGTGCTCGGCGACTGACCGTCGACAGGACTGAGCACGGCATCGGTCAGGCGCTGCGTGATGCCGCGCGTGGTCGAGTTGCCGCCGAAGACGCCGGCGGTGACGGTCGTCGTCCCCGTCGCGCTGGTCGAGGTCGTGGCCGCGCTCTTGGTGCTGATCAGGCCCAGGGCGGCGTTGACACCGGCGATCAGGTCGGTCGCGACCTTGGTGGCGGCCGTCGCGTCGCGGGCGATCGAGAGGTGGACGGGTGCGGTGGTCACGGCGGAGACCGTGACCGAGACACCCGGCAGCACGTCGGTGAACGTGTTGCTGCTGCTGGTGACGACCTGCTCGGCCGCCGTTCCCGCCCACAGCGTGATCGAGGCGTCACGAGCCTGCGAGATCACGGCGGCACCGGGCTGGGCGATCAGGTCGGGCGCGGTGCCGGCGTCGACGTCGGCGGCCGTGCCGCGGTAGACGTCGAACCCGCCCTCGGCGCCGCTCTTCTCGCTCGAGAGCTGGAGGCGGTACTGCACGGCGCCCGAGGCGTCCTTGCCCGAGGCGACCTTGACGGCCGTGACCCCGGCGGTGGAGGCGTTGATCGCGGTCACGACGTCGTCGAGGGAAGAGGAGGCGGCGGTCACCTCGGTCGTGACCCCGGCGGCCGAGACGAAGGTCAGGGTGGGGGGCGAGTCGGGCCAGGCGGTCATGGCCGCGGTCACGGCGGTCTTCGACGAGGCGGTCGCCCCGACCACGAGGTCGACCGATCCGGAGACGGCCCCGGCCGCGGTGGTCGCCGTCACCGCCGTCGAGCTGCTGGTCGGGGTGAACAGCGAGAGCGACCCGGGCTTGGCGGCCGAGGTCGCGAGCGTCGCCAGGTCGGCGATCTTGGTGTTCAGACCCTGCAGGGCCGTGACGAGCGTCTGGCCGACGGTGGCCTTGTTCTTCAGGATCGTCTGCGGCACGGCCTCGGACTGCATCAACGTGTTGATGAGCGTCGTGGTGTCGAGCCCGCTGACGAGACCGTCGATGCCGAGCGAGGCCATCTGGTGCTCCTGTCGAGGGTGTGGATGCGGCGGTGATGTCGGGACGGATCGGGTGGGGGCAGATCGAGTGCGTGGGGGCGACGCGACCAGGGCGGTCGTGGCGAGACCGGGTGGTGCGAGGGCGCAGGATCAGCTGCGACCTCGGCACCACCCGGTCTCGGACCGCGGTGAAGCGACGGGTCAGGCCCGAGCTGGGAGCACGGGACCCTCCTCCGCTAGGACTAGCGGAGGAGCGACAGCACGCCCTGGCTGCTCTGGTTCGCCTGGGCCAGCATCGCGGTGCCGGCCTGGCTGAGCACGTTGGAGCGCGTGTACTTGACCATCTCTTCGGCCATGTCGACGTCGCGGATGCGCGACTGGGCCGCCGTGAGGTTCTCCTTCGCGACGTTGGTCGACGCGATGGAGTGCTCGAAGCGGTTCTGCACGGCACCCAGCTCGGAACGGGCCGACGACACGTCCTTGATCTGGGTGTCGATGGCGGCGATCGACGTGAGGGCGTTGGCCGACGAGTCGAACGTGAGCGCCTTGACGGCGGTGGCGACGGCCGTGATGTCGGTCAGCTGCACCGAGATCTGGTCGTTGGCCGCGGTCGAGCCGGCACCGACCTGGAACGTCAGGCTACCGGTGCTGTTCAGCAGGTCGATGCCGTTGAAGTTGGTCGAGTTGCCGATGCGGGTCAGTTCGTCGCCGAGGGCCGTGACCTCGGTCTGGATCGCCGTGCGGGCATCCGCGTTGTTCGAGTCGTTGCCCGACTGGACGGCGAGGTCGCGGACACGCTGGAGGATCGAGTGGACCTCGGTGAGGCCACCTTCAGCGGTCTGGACGACCGAGATGCCGTCCTGGGCGTTGCGTGCGGCGACGGTCAGTCCGCCGACCTGCGAACGCAGGCCCTCGGAGATCGCGAGGCCGGCCGCGTCGTCAGCGGCACGGTTGATGCGGAGACCCGACGAGAGCTTCTCGAGGCTCTTCGACAGGTCGTTCTGCGTGGCGTTCAGGTTGCGGTACGTGTTGTTGGCCGCGAGGTTGGTGTTGATCTGCATACCCATGGTGTTCTCCTCCGTGACTGGGTGGTGTTCGTCGGCCCATCCGTGGGCTGACACCGGTGACTGTCGACCGGTCGACCGCGACTGTTAGGTGAATCGCAGAAGTTTCTGACGCGGTCTCAGACCGCGGTGCTGACGCTGGTGGCGTCGGGCTCGCGCATGGCGCGGGCGACGCCGACGGCGGCGTTCGTCGCGACGCGCGACAGGTACGCGCTGCGTCGGGCCGGCGCCGTCTTCGAGACCGGCGTGAACTCGGCGTCCGGGTCGTCCGCGTAGTGCGACTCGAGGGCGTCGCGCAGCAGGCGGACCGCCTCGGTGCGCTGCTGCGACACCGCCGAGTGGGTGATGCCGAGCTCGTCGGCGATCTCGGTGACGGTGCGGTCGCCGAAGTAGACGCCCTCGACGATCAGGCGCATGCGCTCGGGCAGGGCCTCGACCGCGGCGGCGACGTAGCGGCTGCGCTCCGAGACCAGCAGGTTCTCCTCGGGCAGCGGCAGGTCGGCGGCGAGGTGGTCGGCGACGGTGTCGTCGAGGGCCGAGACCGTGCGGGCCGCGTCGGTCAGCGCACCGGCGGCCGTCTGGCGGTCGACGCCGAGGGCACCGGCGATCTCGTCCACGCTCGGGGTGCGTCCCAGGGTCGCGGTGAGCGCCTCCTGGACGGCGAGGGTCTCCTTGATGCGCTTGCGCGTGCCACGGCTGGCCCAGTCGCCCGAGCGCATGTCGTCGGCGAAGGCGCCGACGATGCGGGTGCGGGCGTAGGCGCCGAACGGGATGCCGAGGGTGGGGTCGAAGGCGTCGGCGGCCTGGACGAGGGCGACGGCACCGACCGAGGCGAGGTCGTCACGCGACAGGTGGGTGGCGCGGGCGCACACCTCTGAGACGAGGTACCCGACCAACGGCAGGTTCTCCACCACCATGGCGTTGCGTTCGGTGCGGTTCATCGCGACTCCCAGTGCGAAGGGGACCTCTGTGGTCCGGTGACGGTGACTCCGGGCGCGACGAACGGCCCTCTGATCAGGGCACGTCGACAGGGTTCGCCGAGGAGGCGCGGGTCGCCCGGACAGGTAGGGGCGGGACCGCGGATGGTGCGCTGCGACCGACCCGTCGGGGGCCCGTCGCTGCTCTGCAACGCTACCGAGCAGGAGGGGGGCGGCGGCAGGTCGGGACTGCCCCCAGTGCGGGGGAACGACCGTCATCCCTTCGGGGGACACACCCCGTGCCCCCACCCCCGGACTGGGTCCGAACGCCCCTGGCTTCGACCACTCCTTTGAGGCTAGGAGCACGGTTCGGGGCCGGTGACTAACGTGCCCCGCGCCTCCGCCGATAGTCCCCGGTGCAGAGGACGTCAGGCACTCCTCGCCGACGACCGACGAACCCGACGCACCGACGCAACCGACCGAGGAGGCCCCCATGGGCGCGAACGAACTCTCCGCGCTGCTCTGGCGAGAGCGAGAGCTGCTCGAGCTGCTGACCTTCAAGCTCGAGGAGGAGCAGCTGCTGCTCACCGCGGGACGCAGCCGCTGGATCGACCACGCCACGCGTGAGGTCGAGCAGGTGCTCGGACGCCTGCGGTCGGCGGGCCTCGAGCGCAGCGTCGAGGTGTCGGCCGTCGCCCGCGAGTGGGGCACAGACGAGGAGGCGCCGCTGCGCGAGATCATCGCCGCGGCCCCGGCCGGCCCGTGGGGCGAGATCTTCACCGCCCACCTGCGCGCCATGACCGAGCTGACCGGCCGCATCGCGCAGCTGCGCGACGAGAACGAACGCTTCCTCCGGGCCGCCGCCCGCGCCACGCAGGAGACGTTGGCCACCGCGTCGACCGGCCCCGCGACCGCGACGTACGACGCGACCGGCCAGACCGGTCACGCGAACTCGGCCAGCGCCTCCGGCGGTCACCTGTTCGACGGGCGGCTCTGACGTGGCGAGCACCTTCGGCAGCCTGAACACGGCCTACCGCGGGCTGACCGCGGCCCGGACCGGGCTCGACGTGGTCGGCCAGAACATCGCCAACGTCAACACCGAGGGCTACACGCGCCAACGAGTCACCCAGTCCTCGATCGAGGCCGCGGCCCGCGTGGGCCTGTTCTCGAGCGGCGTCCAGCCCGGACAGGGCGTGTCGGTCGACGGCATCGCCCGCATCGGCGACCGGTTCGCCGACGCGCAGGTGCGCGGCGCCGCCGGGGCCGCCGGCTACCAGGGCGTCCGCGCCTCGGTCACCGCCGCCCTCGAGTCCTCCCTGAACGAGCCGAGCACCACCGGCATCGCCTCGCAGCTGACGAAGTTCTGGTCGGGCTGGCAGGACCTCTCGAACAATCCGTCGTCCGCCGCGCCCGCGGCCGTGCTGCTCGGACAGGCGAACACGATCGCCCAGACCCTCTCGACCGGCTACAAGGCCGTGGACGACCAGTGGACCTCGCAGCGTCAGCAGCTCGACGGCCTCGCCTCGCAGCTCAACTCGGCCGCGACCCAGGTCGCCGACCTGAACGTGCGCATCCGCACCGCGACCCAGCAGGGCGTCAGCACCAACGAACTCGTGGACGCGCGCTCGGCCCTCACCGAGAAGATCGCGACGCTCGCCGGAGGCACGGTGCGCGACAACGCGGACGGCACGGTCGACGTCCTGGTCGGCGGCAACGCCCTGGTGTCGGGCGACTCGGCCCGGCAGGTGAAGGTGACCGGCGACTACACCCTCGCCACGGCCTCGTCGGGGGTCTCGCTCGAGTGGACCCACCGCGCAGGCGACCCCATCTCGCTCGACGGCGGCAGCATCGCCGGCTCGCTGTCGGTGCTCGCCCCGGCCACGGCCGGCGGAACCGGCGGCGTGCTGGCCGAGGCCGCGGCGAGCTACGACGCTCTGGCGACGCAGCTCGCCGACCAGGTCAACGCGGTGCACGCGACCGGGACGACGGCCGACGGCACCACGGGCCACGACTTCTTCGGCTTCACCGCCGGGGTGTCCGCCGCCCGCGGTCTCACCGTGCTGCCGACCGGCGCGTCGACCATCGCTTCGGGCAACGGCACGGGCGGGGCCCTCGACGGCTCGGTCGCCCGGGCCGTCGGCCAGATCGGCCTGTCGGTCGGTTCGCCCGACCGCACCTGGGGCTCGATCGTCAGCACGATCGGGGCGACGGCCCGCACCGAGGCCGACCGCTCGACCCTCACCGACCTCGCGGCGACGTCCGCCAAGGGCCGCCAGCTCTCGACCGCCGGGGTCAGCCTCGACGAGGAGAACGTCAACCTGCTCACCTATCAGCATGCCTACCAGGGCGCGGCCCGGGTCATGACCGCGATCGACGAGATGCTCGACACGTTGATCAACGGCATGGGACGGGTCGGGAGGTAACCGATGATCACCCGCACCACGAACCAGATGGCGATGCTCACCGCGCAGCGCAACCTGCAGACCAGCTCGTACCGGGTCGACCAGGCCCAGCAGCGCGCGTCGACCCTCGACCGCATCGCGAAGCCGTCGGACGATCCGGCCGGCACGGCGGACGCGCTGCGGGTCAAGGCCGAGCAGGCGGCGAACGTGCAGTTCTCCCGCAACGTCGGCGACGGCGACGGGTGGCTCTCGCTGGCCGACTCGGCGCTGTCGTCCACCGACGACGTGCTCAAGAAAGTGCGCGACCTCACGGTGCAGGGCGCCAACACCGGCGCGCTGTCACAACCCGCGCTGGACGCCATCGCGACCGAGATCGACGGTCTCAAGGCCGACCTCCTCGCCGTGGCGAACACCTCGTACAACGGTCGCAGCGTCTTCGCCGGCACGTCGGACGCGGGCGTCGCCTTCCGCCCCGACTTCAGCTACACCGGCACCCCGGGCTCGTCGGTCACCCGCCAGATCGGCGTCGAGACCAGCGTGCGCGTCGACGCCGACGGGGCCACCGCCTTCGGCACCGGCGCCGACTCGGTCTTCAGCATGCTCGACCGCATCAGCAGCGACCTGCGGGCCGGCGTCAACGTCGGGACGCGGCTCACCGAGGTCGACGCCCGGCTGACGGCCGTGCGCGGCGTACAGTCCGACATCGGGGCACGACAGTCCCAGATCCAGAGAGCCGAGGACACCCTCTTGGACACGAAGACCACGCTCGAGGCGCAGCGCGCCGGCATCATGGACCTCGATCTCGGCCAGGCCGTGCTCGACCTGCAGATGCAGAACACCTCCTACCAGGCAGCCCTCGCGGTCACCGCCAAGGTGCTGCAGCCCACGCTGATGGACTTCCTCCGATGAGCGCGAACGCCGCCCGCGAGGTCGCGGGCTCCGTCGTGACGTTCGTCGCGCCTCCGTTCGGTCTCGAACCGCTGACCGACTTCTCGCTCGAGCGCATCGACGGCGCGCCCGGGCTCTTCGCCCTGCGGGCGAGCGGGTCCGAGGTGCGACTGTTCGTGCTCGACGCGTCCGTGCACCTGCCCGACTACTCGCCCGTCGTGTCGGACGACCAGTCCGCCACCCTCGACCTGCAGGACGCCGCCGAGGCCCTGCTGCTCGTCGTCGCGACGCCCGCGTCGACCGGCATGACGGTGAACCTGCTCGCGCCGATCGTGGTCAACGTGCGCACCGGAGCGGGTGCCCAGTTGATCCTCGAGGGCCAGGACTGGCCGCTGCGCGCCGAGCTGAACCCGCGCGCGTAGGCCCGGATCGCGGCTGGGCACCGTCCCGGCTCGCGGCCGGGCAGCGGCTCGCCGCGGCTGGGCACCGGCTCGCCGCGCGGCTGGGCACCGGCTGCGAAGGCGGTCACGGTGTGGTGACGACCGGTGCGGGCGTCGCGGGCATCGGCTTGCCTGGGACGCAGGAGGCGCGATCATGATCACGACACCCCGCACCACACGGCACCGGCTCGCCGTCGGCACGATGGCGGCGGTCACCGCCGTCCTGCTCGTCGGCTGCACCGCCGGGGCCGACACCTCGGGTTCGGGCGGCCGGGCCGCCACCCGCCCGGCGTCCGAGACCCCGACCGACCCGACCGCCGCCGCCGGCCCGGGTCCGGTCGCCCCGACCAGCGACGCGACCGCCGTCACCGTCGCGGCCGACGCCGAACCGACCGACGTCGCCACCGACCTGGCCGCCCCCTGGTCGGTCGTGCGACTCGACACCGGGTCGTCGTTCGTCAGCCTGCGTGACACCGGCACCGTGCTCGAGCTGCTCGCCGACGGCAGCACCCGCGAGGCCGGCACGATCGACGGGGTCGTGCACGAGGGCGAGGGCGGACTGCTCGGCCTGGCCGTGCTCGCCGGGTCGCCGTCGTACCTCTACGCCTACGCCACGACCACCGACGACAACCGCGTCGTGCGCGCGCCGATCACAGGCGAGGCCGGCTCGTACGGCCTGGGCGAGCAGGAGGCCGTGATCACCGGCATCCCGAAGGCGAGCAACCACGACGGCGGCCGCATCGCGTTCGGCCCGGACGGGCTGCTCTACGTGACGACGGGTGACGCGAACCAGCGGCCGAACGCCCAGGACGCCGGGTCGCTCGGCGGCAAGGTGCTGCGCGCGACCGCCGTCGGCGGGGTGCCCGACGACAACCCCACGCCCGGTTCGCTCGTCTACTCGCTCGGTCATCGCAACCCGCAGGGCATCGCCTGGGACGCCACCGGCGCCGCCTGGGCGGCCGAGTTCGGGCAGAACACCTACGACGAGCTCAACGCCCTCGAGCCGGGGGCCAACTACGGCTGGCCCGAGGTCGAGGGACGCGGCGAGGTCGCCGGCTTCTCGAATCCGGTGCTGCAGTGGTCGACCGACGACGCCAGCCCGAGCGGCCTCACGGCGGTCGGCACGACGCTGTACCTGGCCGGGCTCGGCGGCGAGAAGCTGTTCGAGATCCAGGTGGCGCCCGGCTCCGAGGCCGTGCCGACCGAGCTCTTCTCCGGAGACCGGTCGCTCGGCCGCATCCGCGACGTCCTCCCCGGTCCCGGCGGCACCCTCTGGATCGTGACGAACAACACCGACGGACGCGGCACGCCGAGCGCCGGCGACGACCGCATCGTCAGCGTCCCGCTCACCGCCGTCCCCTGACCCGGCGGGCGACCCGCGCCTCCTCCGCCCTCGCCCTGCCCTGCCCTCCTCTTGCCGTTGCCGCCTCCGCTGTTTCTCCTGTGCAAATCGCGACAGCCGGAGGGCGACACGCCGGTCGACCGGCACGATCGCGTGGCGGGATGCGCCCACGTGTCGGGATGTGCACACGACGGGAGGAGGCGCGGGTCGGGTTCGGCACGCACCCGAGGAGGCGCGGGTCGGGTTCGGCACGCACCCCGAGGAGGCGCGGGTCGGGTTCGGCACGCACCCCGAGGAGGCGCGGGTCGACTTCTCCCCACGGCCCCGTGACACTCGCTCACACGCTGCGCGCCGCGCGGCCTGTTCGGGGGCCGGGCGGTTACCCTCGTACTCGATGAGCCAGCACGACCGACCCGACACGACAGCACCCGGCAGCGCCCGCCCCCAGACCGTGCCGCCGGGGTTCGCCGCACCCGTCGTGCGCGGCACCGGCGGTGCCGGCGGATTCGACCCCGTCAGCCTGCGCACGGCCGTCGACGTGCCCGCCGCCGAGGCCCGCCTCGCCGCCCTGGGCCAGAGCCGCAGCACCGCAGCCCTCGGTGAGCGCGCCGACCTGTTGCGCCTGCTCGGCCGCCTCGACGAGGCCCTCGCCATCGCCGAGGAGGCCTTCCGCCTGGCGCACTTCACCGGCGACCGGGCTGACTCGACGGCCGCCCGCATCCGACGGGCGCACATCTTCCGCGAGCAGGGCAAGCTCGACCGCGCCCTGAACGACCTGCACACCAGCCGCATCACGGCCGCCACCGAAGAGTGGCGCGAGCTCGAGGCCGCCGCCGCCGAACTCGAGGGCTACACGCTGTACGACCTCGGCCGCAACGAAGAGGCTCGCGAGACGCTGGCCAAGGCACTCGAGGCGTACGAGGCGTCGGGCGCTCCGCGCGACCGTACGAACGGGCTGCGCGTCGCGATCGAGGGCGTCATGCGCGCCTACCTGAGCGACACGGGCCCGCAGCCACGGATCGAGGCCCCGGCCGTGGGTGACACGAACCCGGTGCCGGTCCAGCCCTTGACGTCGGCGCCGCCGGTCTCGCCCGCGGCCCCGGCCCGGACCCAGGTGCCCCGCTTCGACGGCATCGCCGCGCTCTACGGCGGGTCGCCCGCGCCCGCGCCCGCGCCCGCGTCTGCGTCTGCTCCCGCTCCTGCTTCCGCCCCCGAGGTGCCGCAGAGCACCGAGGCCACGGCCGCCGACGCCGACGGAGGCGCGGTGCCGGTCCGTCAACCCATCGACGCCGCGCGCACCGCCGCGATCAGCTTCGACCCCGAGTCGATGCCCGACGAGGCCGCCGCGTCGCCGGTGGCCGAGGCCGCCGCCGCCCGGGCCGAGAAGGTCGCCGCGACCGCTCCTGCCGCACCGCGCGACGGTGGCCTCTGGGGCAAGATCAGCCACCTCGCCGAGCGTGCCGCGGGTCACCGCGACCGCGACTCCGACGAGTTCGACGCCGAGCGACGTGGTGACGACGAGGGACGCGCGACCGAGCGGCCCCGCACGGGCGGCACCGGCGTGACCGGGGTCGTCGACGGCCTCCCGCGCGACGACGAGCCCACCACCTGGCCGTTCCCGCGGCGCTGACCCGCGCCTCCTGACCTCGACGTGGCCGACCTCGACCGGGTGCGGCGCTGGGCCGCCGCGCTCATCGACCTGCACCTCGACCCCGCCGTGTGGACCTTCGGCTTCGACAACGCCAAGACCCGCGCGGGCCTGTGCAACTACACGACCAAGCGCATCACGGTCTCGCGGCACCTCGCCGGCCGCTACGACGACGACGAGATCCACCAGGTGCTGCTGCACGAGGTCGCCCACGCCCTCGCCGGCTCGCGCGCCGGTCACGGTCCCCGGTGGAAGGCCGTCGCGACCGACCTGGGCTACGTCGGCTCACGCCTGCACGACGGAGCCATCGCCAGCGAACTCGCCCCGTGGGTCGGGGTCTGCCCCGCGGGGCACGAGCACTACCGCTACCGGCAGCCGGCGCGACCGCTCGCCTGTGGGCGGTGCTCGCGTCGGTACGACCCGGCCCACCTGATCACCTGGACCAAGCGCGAGGTCTGACGCCGCGCCTCCCGGGCCCGGTCCGGGAGACAGGAGGGCCTGCAGGAGGCGCGTAACCGGTTAGGGTGGTCAGGTGCAGACCGGACAGTGGCTCAGATCCGACACCGACACCCGGTGGTTCTTCGACTCGGGGGCGCTCAGCCTCGACTTCGCCTACCTCGGCGGGTTCCGTGCCGGGTCGCGCTTCGGCCCGGAGTCGGGCCTCGACCTGCCCGCCGACGGGTCGACCCCGTGGGACGGCCTGCTGCTGCCCGCCGACCTCGACGACTGGATCGGCGAACGCTTCGACGGCATCGCGGGTTCCGCCGCGGACCGTGAGCTCGCCGACGCCCGGGGCCTGCGCGACGCGATCGCCCGGCTCTCGGTGGCCGCGGCCGACGGCACCTCGACCGACCCCGACGACGTCGACACGCTCAACCTGTTCGCGGCGCTGCCCGACGTGCCGCCGTCGCTCGAGGGCGGCCGACGCCAGGCCGGGGCAGGGCGTCTACGGCTCGGGCAGGCGATGGCGTCGGTGGCGCGCGACGCGGTGACCCTCTTCACGACCGTCGGCTTCGGAGGCGGACCGGACTCGCGCCTCCGTCGGTGCACGAACGGGGCGTGCGGGCTCGTCTTCTTCGACGAGTCGCGCGCCGGCAGCCGTCGCTGGTGCTCGATGCAACGGTGCGGCAACCGCGCCAAGGTGCGGGCGCACCGTGCCCGGGCCGCCCGCGCCTGACGCCGCCACGAAGTGGACAACCCGGCACCTGATCGCGTGGCGGGTTGTTCACTTCGTGGCGGCGTGAGCGGTGCGGCCCCGCATGGGCGGCCCGAGCACGGAGGCGACGGTCGACGAGCAGTCAGTCGGCGTCCGGTCAGTCGATGACCGAGACGTCCTTCCAGAAGGCGACGTAGCCCGAGTAGTCCTTGCCGACGCGGTCGAACGAGGTCGGGATCGGCGTCGGGTAGCTCCAGGCGCGGTCCTGCAGCAGGTCGTCGCCCGACTTGACGCTGAAGTACTGGGTGTCGCCCTTCCACGGGCAGTGGTACTGGGTGGGGCTCTCGGTCAGCAGGTCGGAGTTGACGCTGGCGGGCGGGAAGTACCAGTTGCCCTCGATCGAGATCAGCTCGTCTTTCGGGGCCTCGGCGACGACGGTTCCGTCGGTGAGCACTGCCTTCATGGTTCCTCCTGCGGGTCGGGGCGACGTTCGGGTCGCTCTGGCCGCAACGCTACGCCGAGGGGATGAATTCCTCGCGGGAGCCCGCCCGGACGACGGCGACGACCGCCGCCGCCGCCGCCGAGGACGAGGAGGCGCGGGCCGCGTCGACCACGTCGCCCCGGTCGGTCGCGACCAGCTCGGCCGCCGAGGCCGAGGCCGTCAGCAGGTGCGACGAAGCCCGGGCGAGCGCCCCGGCGGCGGCGCAGGCGACGGCCGCCTCGGGTGACGAGAAGTCGATGCCGACCCCGGCGAGCGCGTCGACCACGGCTCCGGCAGCGAGCTGGTCCTCGACGGCGGGCCGGAACCCGTCGGCCTCGACCGCCCCCGCGGCGACGATCGCGACGAGGGCGCGGTCGCCCTGTCGGGTCTGACGCTCGGCCACGTGCCGGGCCACCTCGCCCGCGGCCCCGGCACCGGTGAGGACGAGGACGTCGGCCCCGCTCGCGACCTCGGGCAGCGCGGCGACGACGCGCACGGTCTCGTCCCGCGTCAGGG
Organism: Frigoribacterium sp. AP1; assembly: GCF_056680555.1. Classification (NCBI taxonomy): domain Bacteria; kingdom Bacillati; phylum Actinomycetota; class Actinomycetes; order Micrococcales; family Microbacteriaceae; genus Frigoribacterium; species Frigoribacterium sp. AP1. Next base: position 1,672,391 of record NZ_CM155288.1, on the reverse strand, counting down.
TGCCGTGCCCGTCGAGCACGTCGACCACGACGACGACGTGCGCCCCGGGTGCGATGCGGGCGGCTCCGGCCACGCCGTGGTCGAGCCTCACCTGGTACTTCTGCTGGCCGTGCGAACTCATCGGACCAGCGTAGGCAGCCGCAGTCGGACGTCGTCCGTGCGTGACGCGGCGTGACATGCGATCAGGCGGCGGGAGTTGGATCGGGGCATGCACGTGCAGCTCAAACTCCGCCTCGCCTGCCCCGTCGACGTCGCGACCGACGCCCTGCGTGACCCCCAGGTGATGGTCGCCGTGACGAAGCCGCTGGTCGTCTACCGGTCCGAGTCGCCGTCGGGCTTCCCCGACCGCTGGACCGAGGAGGCGCACCCGGTGTCGGCGAGCATCCTCGGCGTCCTGCCGCTCGGCAGCACGCACGTCGACCTCGACTGGCACGAACGCGACGGTGCGTGGATCCAGCGCGACACCGGTCGCGGCACGAGCGGCCAGTTCGCCCGCATGCGCATCAACCACCGCATGGCCGTCGCGCCGGACGGATCGGGGCACACGCTGCTGCGCGACCGGCTCGAGTTCCACGCCGGGCCGTTGGGCCTGCTGCTCTGGCCCGGGCTCTGGGCGACCTGGCAGTGGCGCGCGCTGCGCATGAAGGCGTTGGCCCCGACCTGGCGCGGGGCGCCGACCCACCCGAAGCACGTCTGATCTCGGCACCGGCATCGAGCCGGCCCCGCAGCCGCGTCAGCCCCAGAACCCTGCATGCACGGCCGAGGCCTCGGCGAACAGGGCCGGCCCCGACACGGACACCGCGCCTCCCCCACGGGCGAAGACCTCGCGGCAGGGCAGGTCGAGCGTCGACTCGCCCTCTTGCTCGGTGACCATGCCGAGCAGCTGTCGTTCGGCGAGCGCGTAGACGACCCGACCGATGCCGGCCCAGTGGATCGCTCCGGCACACATCGCGCACGGTTCGGTGCTCGTGTAGAGGGTCGCGGCCTTGAGCGTCGGCTTGTCGAACTGCTGCGCGACGAGGCGGACGAGGTTCGTCTCGGCGTGGCCCGTCGGATCGCCCTCGGTGACGACCGTGTTCTCGGCCTCGACGACGTCCCCGTCGGCCGTGAGCAGCAGGGAGCCGAAGGGATGGTTGCCGTGGTCGCGAGCCTGCTGAGCGACCGCGATCGCCCGGTGCAGCTGCGCGAGGTCGGCCGGGGTGACGGTGGGGTCGGTGGTCGTGGTGTCGGTCGTCATGGGGCGAGCGTAGCCAGGGGGCACCGTCCGCCGCGGCCGGGACGGCGAGCTGTGGACGGGCGACCCGCCTGTGAGGGAGCCACGGGCGGCGGGGCGACCGCCTGCGTACGGTGGCAGGGGTGACCGACCCGACCCGCGCCTCCTCGTCCACCGGCGAGAACACCCCCGACGCCAGCGCCAGCGCCGACGCCTCTGCCGAGACCACCGCCCCGAAGCCCGCGACGACCCCCGCCCAGGGCGCGCTCGACATCGCGTCGTGGCGGCGGACGATCCACGGGCTCTACCGTGACGTGCGCGAGGCGACCGACCTGGCGGCGGCCCACGACCTGTGGCGACGCACCCGCGACGAGCTGTTCTCGACGCACCCCTCGACCCCCCTGCTGCCCGAGGACCGCCCCGACTTCACCGGCCTGCCGACGAAGCCGTACGACCCGGCCTGGCGCTTCGAGGTGGCGGTCGAGCCGGCCGAACCGCGCCGCATGGTGGTCGAGACCGGCACCGACGGCGACGTGCTCTTCGACCTCGTCGGCGTGGTCGACGTGCCCGGCGTCGGCAGCCTCGACGTGTGGAAGCTGGCGCAGTACGCGGGCGGCCTGTTCATCCCGATCAAGGACGCCCTGGCGGGCAAGCCCGGCGGCACCTACGGCGGCGGTCGCTACCTGATCGACTCGGTCAAGGGAGCCGACCTCGGCGCCGGCGGCGAGCCCGGCACGATCGTGCTCGACTTCAACTTCGCCTACAACCCGAGCTGTGCCTACGACCCCGCCTGGGCCTGCCCGCTCGCTCAGCCGGGCAACACGGTCGCCGTCGAGATCCCCGTCGGCGAGCGGTACGGGCGCGCGCACTGAGGCACGCCTGCACACCCGTGCAGACCACACCCGTCGCGTTTTCCGGCCCCAGCCGCTAGGCTGGTGTCACTTGCGAGCCGGTCCGATCGGCTCCCTGCGTCGTAGCACGCCCCTCACCGCCTCTCCGTCCTGGCACACACCCAGGCAGAACAGCAGGCGCGCGAAGCTCACTCTGCGGCGAAACGATCGTGCACACCTGCACCGTCGCCACACCTCGAGCCCGGCTACGACAGCCGTTCTCCCGGCACTGCCCCGCCCTCGTGCGAGCACGTCCCCGACGTGCCCTCGCACCAGCAGGTGGCCAGGCAGCCTCGGCCCGGCTCGACACCGATGCCCCGAAAGGTGCACCACATGTCAACGAACACCCTCGACACCGAGAACACCGACGCCGCGACCGTCGACGAGGCGGCCGACACCGTCACCTTCAGCTCGCTGGGCGTGCCCGCCCCGATCGTGAAGTCCCTCGCCGCGGAAGGCAAGACCACCGCGTTCCCGATCCAGGTCGACACCCTGCCCGACACCCTCGGCGGACGCGACGTCCTCGGCCGCGGCAAGACCGGCTCGGGCAAGACCCTCGCCTTCTCGATCCCCATGGCCGCGCGCCTCGGCGGCAAGCTGGCCGGCGGCAACCGTCGTGCCGGTCGCCCCCTCGGCCTGGTCCTCGCCCCCACCCGCGAGCTCGCCACCCAGATCGACGCCGTGCTCGCCCCGCTCGCCGAGGCCTACGGCATGCGCACCACCACCATCTTCGGCGGCGTCTCGCAGAACCGTCAGGTTCAGGCCCTCAAGGCCGGCGTCGACATCATCATCGCCTGCCCCGGCCGCCTCGAAGACCTCATGAAGCAGGGCTTCGTCAAGCTCGACGCCATCGAGATCACCGTCCTCGACGAGGCCGACCACATGGCCGACCTGGGCTTCCTGCCCGGTGTCACGCGCATCCTCAAGGCCACCCCGAACGACGGCCAGCGCCTCCTCTTCAGCGCCACCCTCGACAACGGCGTGGACAAGCTGGTCAAGCAGTTCCTCCACAACGAGGTGCTGCACTCGGTCGACGAGGCCAACTCGCCCGTCGCCAAGATGACCCACCACGTCTTCGAGACGCCCGACGTCGACAGCAAGAACGCGCTGATCCAGAAGCTCGCCGGCGGCCAGGGCCGTCGCATCCTCTTCATGCGCACCAAGCACCACGCCAAGAAGCTCGCCAAGAAGCTGACCGAGTCGGGCATCCCCGCCGTCGACCTGCACGGCAACCTGTCGCAGCCGCAGCGTGACCGCAACCTCGCCGCCTTCCAGGACGGCTCGGCCCGCGTCCTCGTCGCCACCGACGTCGCCGCCCGAGGCGTGCACGTCGACGACATCGAGCTCGTCATCCACGTCGACCCGCCGACCGAGCACAAGGCGTACCTGCACCGCTCGGGCCGCACCGCCCGCGCCGGAGCCGAGGGCGACGTCGTCACCCTCGTCATCCCCAGCCAGAAGCGCGACGTCGCCCAGCTGATGAAGAAGGCCGACATCCGCCCGACCATCACCGCCGTGACGCCGAACTCGCCCGAGGTCGACGCCCTCGTCGGCCAGGTCGCCGCCTACGTCAAGCCCTCGCCCAAGGCTGCCGTCCAGCAGCAGCAGGGTGGCGGCGGACGCTCGCAGGGCGCCAACGCCCAGCGCAAGCGCGCCGCCCGCCAGGACTCGCAGGGCAACCCCATCGCCCGCCAGGACCGTTCGGGTCGCCCCAGCCAGGGAGGCGCGGGTCGCGGTTCCGACGCCGGTCGCGCCGGTGCCGGTGCGGGTCGCTCGGGTGGCTCGCGTGACGGCGGCCGCCAGGGTGGTCGCGACGGAGGTGCGCGCCGCGACGCCGCCCCCCGCGGTGGCGCCTCGACCTTCTACTCGACCGAGTCGGGCCGCGGTTCGTCCACGCCCGTCCGTGACGACGCCCGTGGCGCGCGTGACGGTGCTCGTGACGGTGCTCGTGACGAGACCCGTGGCAGCCGTCAGACCGGTCGCCGCGCCCAGAGCAGCGGCACCCAGAGCGACGGCGGCCAGAGCCGCACCAATGCCGTCCGCAACGACCAGGCCGAGTTCGCCGCGTCGCTCGGCGGCTCGCGCGAGGGCGGCCAGCGTGACGGCGGCCAGCGCAGCGGCGGACGCCGCGCCTCGTCCGAGGGCGGCCGTCCCGGCTCGCTCAAGGTCGGCGGCCTGGTCGGCGGCAAGGCCCGCACCGGCGGCGGCCAGCGCGGCGGTCGCTGACCGTCAGACCCCAGGAAACCGCTGAGACCCCCGTGCGCGCACGGGGGTCTCAGCGGTTTCCTGGGGTGTCGGCGATCCATGGACCGTGCGTGCAGCCGGCGAGGCCCGCACGGGCGAGCTTGTCGAGCATGGGTCGCTGCGTCAGGGCGTCGTCCCAGGTCCACCGGGCGAAGCCGCGGACACCGGGCACGGCACGGATGCGGTCTTCGCGCAGCTTCTCGTCGACCACGACCTGCTCGGGCGTGCGACCCCGACGTTCGGCTCGGCCGAGGTACTTCACGAGGCCGTCGAACTCTCCGACGACTCCGCAACACGGCCACCAGAAGTCCACCCGCCCGACGAAGCCTTCCGCGTCGTGGAACGCTGTCTGCAGGACCGGTCGGGCGAGCCCGGCCTCGAACATGCCCGCCCGGCTGAGCGACTCGCCGACCGACTCCGAGAGTGGATCAGCGAGGGCGAGAGCGAGGGCGGCCACCCGGGTACCTCTGTAGGAGCCACGAGCCTCGAGGTGGGCTCCCGCGGCGGTCCGGTCGAAGGCTTGCGACCGGAGTCCGTGGTCGATGACGACGAGTCCGCCTCGGAGGTCGCGGGTACGCGCGACGTCGAGAGCGGCTCGGAGAGGGACGACGGTGGGCATGCCCCACCTGCTGGTCAGGTCGGCGGCATCGAGGTCGGCGGCGTGACGTACCAGCGTGGACGATGTGAGGGTGCTGGCGCGCCTCCGGTCGACGACGTGGACGCGTTCGGGCCAACGCCCCAGGAGGGGGAACCCGTCCAGGGCGAGCGCCGACTCGTGCGAGACGACGACGTCGGAGGTCAGCCGCCCGACCACTCCCCGGACCTGCAACACGTGCCGCTGTCGTGGGTCGGCCTCGGTCCAGGTCGACGCGGGCACGTAGGCACCGGGCGCGACGCGCACGAGCTCCCCGGCGCGGGCACGACGTCGGAGCGCGTGGTCGTCACGGCCGCCGCGGAGCCAGACGGTTCGTCGGATCAGGTCGTCGTCGGGAGTGGGCACGGACTCGAGCCTGGCGGACCGGCGCGACCCGCGCCTCCTGCCGCCGTCGGCCTGTGGAGAACGTCGCGAGACCCCAGGAAGTCGCCCAGACCCCGTCTCGCGCGCGAGGGTCTGAGCGACTTCCTGGGGTGTCGGGACGGCGGCGGCTAGTGCAGGGCGCCGACGGAGGCGAGGGCGCTGCGCAGCAGGGTGCCGCGGCCGCCCTCCATCTCGGCGGCGACCTCGTCGGAGGCGGCCTGGTGAGGCGTCAGCCAGGTGAGCTCGAGGGCGTCCTGTCGCGGGTCGCAGGTGCCGGTCACGGGCACCACGTAGGCGAGCGAGACGGCGTGCTGCCGGGGGTCGGTGTAGACCGACGAGCCGGGCAGAGGGAAGTACTCGGCGACCTGGAACGGCACCGGCGACGGCGGCAGCTGCGGGAAGGCCATCGGCCCGAGGTCTTTCTCGAGGTGACGGAACAGGGCGGTGCGCAGGCTCTCGCCGTACATCACCCGGCCCGAGACGAGCATGCGCGAGATCGACCCCTCGTCGGAGGCGCGGAGCAGCACCCCGACCTCGGTCACGACCCCCATGCCGTCGGTGCGCACGGGCACGGCCTCGACGTAGAGGATCGGCAGGTGCTGCCGCGCCTGGAAGAGCTCGTCCTCCGAGAGCCAGCCGGGATTGGGGTCGGGGTCGGGTGTCCGCACGGAGCTCATGGCCCATTCTTACCGGCTCGACGGGCCGCTCGCGTGACGTGACGCTACGGGCGAACAGCACCGGCCCCGATGTCGGCCCCCGTCGCTAGGCTCGGCCCATGGTGCAGATCGACCCGTCCCTCGTCCAGTGGTCCGCCGTCGAGGCCGAGCGTGACGGGCGGCCGCTGCTCGTCCTGCTGCACGGCGTGGGCTCGCACGAGGGCGACCTGATCGGCCTCGTTCCCTACCTGCCGCAGCACTTCGTGGCGGCGTCGCTGCGGGCTCCGCTGCCTCACGGTGACGGCTTCTCGTGGTACCCGCTCTCGACGCCCGGTGCGCCCGACCCGGGTGCCGTCGACGACGCGGCCGAGGCCGTGCTCGCCTGGCTCGACTCTCTGACGAGCGACCACCCGAGCGTCAGCCTGCTCGGCTTCTCACAGGGCGGTTCGCTCTCGCTGCAACTGGTCCGGCATGCGCCCGAGCGGTTCGAGTTCGCCGCCGTGCTCGCCGGCTTCCTGGTCCCCGCCGCAGGTGACGACGCCACGCTCGAGCGCGCAGCCGCACGGGACGACGCCGTGGCGGCCGTCCGCCCGTCGGTCTTCTCCGGTCGCGGCGACGTCGACCAGATCATCCCCGCCGACGCCGTCGAGCGCACCTCGGCCTGGCTCGCGGCGCACGCCGACGCCGAGCAGACCGTGTACCCGGGCCTGGCCCACGGCATCTCGCAAGAAGAGCTCGACGACCTCAACGCGTTCATCGGTCGCGTGACCGCCGCCCCCGTCGTCGACGCCGACGCACCCGTGCCGGTCGCCGGCGCCGACTCCACCGACTGATCCGGGGCCCGCCCCGGCCCTCACCCCTGACGAACGAAGGAGGCGCGCGATGGCGACGCTCTCGGTGTCCGGTTCCGCCACCCACCGCCACCGTGCCGAGCGGGGTGTCGTCCACCTCACCGTGGGCTTCGACGGTGACGACCGCGAGAAGGTCGTCCGCGACACCGCCGCCGTGCACTCCCGCCTCACCGAGCAGGCGACGGCCTGGCGCCGCCAGGAGGCCGCCACCTGGTGGAGCGCCCGGAGCGTCACGGTCGCGATCGAGACCGAGGCGACGACCGACCGGGGTGACGGGGGCGACGCGACCCGCGCCTCCTCGGGGGTGCGGTTCCGTACCCGGGCCGCCGTCGACGTGCGGTTCAGCGACTTCGACGAGTTGGCGTCGTGGGTGGGCGACGTCGCCCTCGAACCCGGTGTGACGGTCGACTGGATCGAGTGGTCGCTCAGCCACGCCCGCCGACCCGAGGTCGAGAAGGCCGTCCGGGTCGCCGCGATCGCCGACGCCGTCACCCGGGCCGGCGACTACGCCGAGGCGCTCGGGCTCGGGCGACCCACGCTGCAGTCGGTGTTCGAACCGGGGCTGCGGCCGGGTGCCCCCGGTGGCGGCAGCCCGTTCGGCCTGGCCCGTGCCGTCACGACGTTCTCGTCGGGCGGCCCCGTCACCTTCGACCTGCACCCCGACGACATCGAGGTCTCCGCCGAGGTCAGCGCCGACTTCGTCGCCTGACCCGTCAGCTCCCCCACGCCGCGGCTCTGCCACCCGGCCTCCCCTGCCCCTGGCCCGGTGTTGTCCGTCCCTGTGTGCAAATCGCGACAACCGGCCTGGGACACGCTGGGCGACGGCGGAACTGAGCGGCGCGTCGTCGCGACGATGTCGGGTTGTGCACACCCAGGGGCGTGCCGCCGGTCGGGTTCGGCACGCCAGGGGGGTGCCGCCAGTCGGGTTCGGCACGCCAGGGGCTCGCCGCTGGTCGGGTTCGGCACACGCCGAGCCGAGCGGCTGGTCCGATTCCGGTTCCGGCATCCCGGGGCGCCGCGCCGCCCGTCGACCCGGCGGCGCACCTCAGAGCAGCCGGTGCCACACCCCTTCGACGCCGACCGACACGAACCCGACGGCCTCGTTGACGGCGAGCATGGGCCGGTTCTCCTCGGCGTTGAAGGTCAGCACCGCCGGGCGGCCCGGCTTCTCCACGGCCAGACGGTCGAGGTTGGCGACCTTCACCAGCCAGCCCAGCCGGTGCCCCCGGTGCTCCCGCCGCACGAGGGTCATCTGCTGCATCGCGGGTCGCGACGCGTCATCGGGCACCGCGAGGTCGGAGCACGCGACGAGTCGGCCCGACGGCACGTGCTCGGCCGCCGCGGTCAGCGAGGCACGCCCGCTCGTGGCCCGTCGCTGCTCGGCCTCGACGAGGCGTTCGACGGTCCAGACGTCCTCGGGCTCGGGCACGTCGCCCATGGGCGCGTCGGTGCTCAGGGCGGTCGCCATCGCCGCGACGTCGGACTGCCAGCGCCGGGGCGTGGGGCCCGACCAGGTGTGGACGCGGTACTCGTCCCCCGCCGCGGCGAGCGCCTCGGAGCGGATCGCGGCCAGCGCCTCCTCGTCCACCGGCAGCGGCAGGCGGCTGATGCGCTCGACCTGGCCGAGCGCGTAGCCGCGCGAGAGCGCGAACCGGACCTCCGAGGAGGCGCGGGGCACCCACCCGTGACCGGTCGAGGCCTCGAGGCGGTCGGCCGGGGCGGTGACGGGGGCCGAGTCCGCTGCGGGTCCCGAGCCTGCGGTAGCGCCCTGGCCCGAGGCCACGCCCTGGCCGGAGGCGACGCCCTGGCCCGAGGCGACGCCCTGGCCCGACGCGACGAAGGCGATGGCGTCGGTCCGGCCGGCGGCGCGGGCGACGGCCTCGACGTGGTCGAGCAGGGCCGTGCCGCGGCCCCGGTGGCGGTGCTCGGGGGCGACGGCGACCCGGAGCCAGCAGGTCGTGACGGCCGGGTCGGCGAGCGTCTCGTACGTGGCCTGGCCGACGATGCGCCCCTCGGCCCGTGCCACGAACAGCCGCCGCGGCGTGAACGGGTCGTGCCACTGCGGCAACTGTTCGGCCGGGGCGAAGTCGAGGTCGTCGAAACCGAGCACCTCGGTCTGGACGGCGTTCTCGAGGGCGATCGCTTCGACGTAGGTGGCGACGCGGGCGGCGTGGTCGGCGGCGGGGCCTGCGTCGTGGTCGGTGGCGGGGCGGGGCTCGAGCGTGCGGGGAACGACGAGTTCGTCGATCACGATGTCGGTCACGGGGCTCCGGGGTCGAGGCAGGGACGTGGTCCGCCGCCCGGCAGGGCAGCCGACCATACTAGCGCCGGTCTCGGCCTCCACGCCAGGGGGGCGACGACCCGACGTGCGAGGCGTAGAACGGGTCGATGAGCGACCCCTTCGACCTCGACCGGTACGTCCGCGCGCAGGACTCCGGCGGGACCCACGACCAGGCCCTCGCCGAGCTACGACGGGGGCGGAAGTCGTCGCACTGGATGTGGTTCGTCTTCCCGCAGATCGCCGGCCTCGGCCGCAGCGGCATGGATCGCACCTACGCGATCCGCTCGCTCGACGAGGCGCGGGCCTACCTCGCGCACCCCCTGCTCGGCCCGCGGCTGCGCGAGGCGGCGGGCCTGGCCGCAGCAGCGGACACGGCGGACGTCGACGACCTGATGGGCGGGATCGACGCCCTCAAGCTGCGCTCGTCGATGACCCTCTTCGGCCGGGCCGACCCGTCCGAGCCCGTGTTCCGGGCCGTACTCGACCGCTGGTTCGACGGCGTCGAGGACGACCTGACCGTCGCCCGACTCTGAGCCGCCGGCGACCCACGGTCGTCTGACGGCTCGTCCCCGGACGAGGAGGCGCGGGTCATCGCCCACAGGCATCGCGCCTCCCCTGCCGGTGTCGGCACCCACGGCTACGCTCGTCGGCATGCCCCCGCTCTACCCCGAGATCGAACCGTACGACTCCGGCCTGCTCGACGTCGGTGACGGCCAGCACGTCTGGTGGGAGGAATGCGGCAACCCCGACGGCAAGCCGGTGGTCTTCCTGCACGGCGGGCCCGGCAGCGGGTCGTCGCCCGCGCACCGCCGGCTCTTCGACCCGCGGCGGTACCGCATCGTGTTGCTCGACCAGCGCGGGGCGGGCCGCAGCACGCCCCACGCGGGCACCTTCGGCACCGACCTCTCCACGAACACGACCCCGCACCTCGTGGCCGACCTCGAGACGTTGCGCGAGCACCTGGGCATCGACCGCTGGCAGGTGTTCGGTGGCTCGTGGGGGTCGACCCTGGCGCTCGCCTACGCCGAGACCCACCCCGACCGGGTCACCGAGCTCGTGCTGCGCGGCATCTTCACGCTGCGACAGAGCGAGCTCGACTGGTTCTACGAGGGCGCGGCGTCGAACGTGCTGCCCGACCGGTGGCAGGGCTACCTCGCCCCGGTGCCGGTCGACGAACGCCGCCCGGGCGGACTGATCGAGGCCTACTCGCGCCTGCTCGCCGACCCCGACCCGGCCGTGCACGGGCCGGCCGCCGTCGCGTGGTCGTCGTGGGAGGCCTCGGCGATCACCCTGCTGCCCCGCCCCGACCTGGTCGAGCGGTACTCCGACCCGTCGTTCTCCCTGGCCTTCGCCCGCATCGAGAACCACTACTTCGTCCACCGCGGCTTCCTCGACGAGGGTCAGCTCATCCGTGACGCCCACCTCGTCGCGCACATCCCGACGGTCATCGTGCAGGGTCGCTACGACCTGTGCACGCCGGCGACCACGGCGTTCGACCTGCACGCCGCCCTGCCCGACGCCGAGTTCGTCCTGGTCGACGACGCCGGGCACGCCTTCGACGAGCCGGGCATCCTCGACGCGCTGATCGCGGCGACCGACCGGTTCGCCGACGCGCCGACCTCATCCGACGACGAGGTGACCCGATGACCGTCGTCCTCGCCGGCTGCGGCGACCTCGGCACCGAGGCCGCCCTGCGGTTCGTCGCCCTCGGGCACCGCGTCCTCGGCCTCCGTCGCTCCGCCGACAAGCTGCCCGCGTCGATCGAGGGCGTCTCGATCGACCTGAGCACCACCCGCCCCACGCTCCCCGCCGACACCGAGGTCGTCGTCGTCGCCCTCTCGGCCGGGTCGCGCGACGTCGACACCTACCGGGCGTCGTACGTCGACGGCCTGCGCACCGTCCTCGACGCACTCGACGAGGCCGGGGCGGTGGACGCCCGGGTGCTGTTCGTCTCGTCGACCGCCGTGTACGACGTCGACGACGGCAGCGTCGTCGACGAGGCGACGCCGGCGACCGGGGCCTCTGCCACGGCCGAGGTGATCCTCGAGGCCGAAGCCCTGCTGCACGAGCGTCGCCCCGACGGCATCGTGCTGCGCCTGGGCGGCATCTACGGCCCGGGACGAGAGCGGCTGATCACCCAGGTGCGCGCCGGCGAGGCCCGACTGGCCGAACCGGCGGGCAGCTCGCCGCACACGAACCGCATCCACCGGGACGACGCGGCGGCCGCGATCGTGCACCTCACCACCATCTCAGGGCCGACCGACGTCCTGTACGTGGGGGTCGACGACGAGCCGTCGAGGCTCGACGACGTGCTGACGTTCGTGGCCGACGAACTGAGGGAGCCCTTGCCGCCGAGCGCGCCTCCTCGGGGCCGTCAGGCCGGTGGCGACAAGCGGCTGTCGAACGCGCGACTGCGCGGCACCGGGTTCGCCTTCGCGTACCCGACGTACCGCGAGGGGTATCGCGCGGTGATCGCGGGCGAGGGCGTCCGGCACCCCTGAGCCGGGCCAGCCCGGGCACGACCTGCACGGGCATCGTCTGCCGGGACCGCCCGCCTCACGAGAACACCGCCGGGCGAACCGAGCACCGCAGCATCCTGCGGTGTCCGGTCCACTCGACGGCGTCTTCGAGGGTGCGTCGGCGATCTAGTGGATCGGAGTACCACCCGTCACGGCGATGGTCTCACCGCTGATGTAGCTCGACTCCTGGCTGGCCAGGAACACGAACGACGGGGCCAGCTCGACGGCCTGTCCGGGGCGACCGTAGGCGGCCTCCGAGCCGAAGCTCTCGATCTTCTCGTTCGGCACGAACGCGGGCTGCAGCGGCGTCCAGACGGGGCCGGGCGCGACGCCGTTGACGCGGATGCCGCGTTCGGCGAGTTGCTGGGCCATGGCGCGGGTCCAGTTCGCGATGCCGGCCTTCGACACGGCGTACTCGGCGAGGTCGGGCGACGGCTGGAAGCCCTGGATCGACGAGGTCGTGATGATCGACGCCCCCGGCTGCAGGTGCTTCGAGGCGGCCTTGGTCAGCCAGAACAGCGGGTAGATGTTGGCCTTGAGGACGTGGTCGAGCGTCTCGGTCTCGAAGTCGTCGATGCTGCTGACGGTCGGCATGACGCCGGCGATGATCGCCAGGATGTCGAGGCCGCCCAGCTCGGAGACGGTCTTCTCGACGACGTCGACGTTGGTCTGCTCGACCTGCAGGTCACCGGGCAGCAGGACGGCGGTGCGACCGGCGTCGCGGACGAGCGCGGCGACCTCCTCGGCCTGCGACTGCTCCTCGGCGAGGTAGCTCAGCGCGACGTCTGCTCCCTCGCGGGCGAAGGCGATGGCGGTGGCGCGGCCGATGCCGCTGTCGGCACCGGTGACGAGGGCCTTGCGACCGGCGAGGCGACCGCTGCCGACGTAGCTGGTCTCGCCGTGGTCGGGCTCGGGCTTCATGGCGTGGACGTCGCCGGGAGCGCTCTGCTGCTGGTGCTCGAAGGGCGGCTGCGGGTACTGGGTGACGGGGTTCTGCGGGGTGTACATGTTGTCTGCCATGTCCCCCGGTGTACGCGGCGGCCGGCGCGCGCCGGCCCAGCTTGTACCCCTGCCCGGAGCGACGTCGCGGGTCGCGGCACGACGAGCCGAGCCGAGGAGGCGCGGCGCGGCCCCCGGGGAAAGATACGGTGGTCGCGTGCCCCTGCTGCCACTGCCTTCAGAGACTCCCCGTCAGGTCCTGCCCGCCTGGGTGCTGCGCGCCGACCGCCGGGCCGCGAAACGCATCAACTCGGTCCGGGGAGTGCTGGTCGTCGACCGCAACCTCAGCCGTCTCAGCCACTTCGCCGACCACGGCCTGTTGTGGGCCGCCGTCGCCGCGGGCCTCGCCCTCGTCGGTCAGCGTCGCGCCGCCGTGCGGGGCACGCTGTCGCTCGGCTTCGCCAGCGCCATGGCCAACATCGTCGGCAAGCGCATCTTCGGCGGCAACCGTCCGCTCATCGACGACGTCCCGATCGAACGACGACTGCGCAGCCAGCCGCTGTCCGCGTCGTTCCCGTCCGGACACGCGGCCTGTGCCGCCGGTTTCGTCACGGGTGTCGCGATCGAGTCGCCGGGGGCCGCGGCAGCCCTGTTGCCGCTGGCCGGCGCCGTCTCGTGGTCGCGCCTCCACGTGGGGGCGCACTGGACGTCCGACGTGGTCGGCGGGCTGATCATCGGGTCGGGCGTCGCGCTGGTCGGGCGACTCGTGTCACCGCGCGAGCGCTGACCCGCCGGCGTTCCCGGCCTGGCCCGGCCCTGCTCGGCGAGACCGAGCGGGACCGGCCGGGTCGACCCGCTCGGACTACCAGCGGGGGTGGACGGCCTCGCGGAAGTACTGGTCGTAGATGCGGACGACCTCGCTGTCGAGCCCGTCGGCGAGCTCACCGACGCTGCCGGCCGCCGCGTTCGCCGTGGCCTGAGCGACGTTGCGCGCGCCGGGGATGACCGTGCTCACGCCCGGCTGCTCGACGATCCAGGCGAGGGCGGCCTGCGGCACGGTGACGCCGTCGGGGACGGCGGCGGCGAACTCCTGCGCGGCGGCGACGCCCTGCTCGAAGTCGACGCCGCTGAAGGTCTCGCCCTGGTCGAACGCCTCGCCGTGCCGGTTGTAGGTGCGGTGGTCGTTCTCGGCGAACGTCGTCTCGGTCGTGTACTTGCCCGAGAGCAGCCCGCTCGCGAGGGGGACGCGGGCGATGATGCCGACGCCGGCGCGTCGCGCGGCCGGCAGCACCTCGTCGAGGGGCTTGAGACGGAACGCGTTGAAGATGATCTGCACGGTCGCCAGGTTCGGGCGCGCGATGGCGGTCAGGGCCTGAGCCGTCTCTTCGACGCTGACGCCGTAGGCGCGGATCGCCCCGTTCTCGACCAGCTCGTCGAGGGCGTCGTAGACCGCGTCGCTCTCGAACACGGCCGTCGGCGGGCAGTGCAGTTGCACGAGGTCGAGCGTGTCCACGCCGAGGTTGCGGCGCGAGCGGTCGGTCCAGGCGACGAAGTTCTCGCGGACGTAGTTCGACGGCACCTGGTCGAGCCGACGGCCCATCTTGGTCGCGACGGTCAGCGGCACGTCGGGGTTCGACGCGCGGAAGCGGCCGATGATCTGCTCGCTGCGGCCGTCGCCGTAGACGTCGGCGGTGTCGAAGAACGTCACCCCCGACTCGACGGAGGCGCCGAGCACGTCGAGCGCGTCGCTCTCGCTGACGTCGCCCCAGTCGGCACCGAGCTGCCAGGTGCCGAGTCCGATGACCGAGACGGGGCGGTCGGCGAGGAAGGATGAACGGGTTCCGAGGGTGCGGCTCTGCATGTCGTCGAGCCTAGGCGCGCGCCGTGCGCGGCGGCCCACCCGGCCCCGGGAGGCGCGGCTCGGCCCGTCAGCGCCTCGAACGGGACGCGTTGACGCTGCGGACGAGCGCGTACGCCACGACGACCGAGACGAACCCCGCGAAGAGGAACGCGGCACCGAAGCCGGCCTGTCCCTGCAGCAGCCGGACGAGCCCGATGATGGCGAGTGCCGCGGCCAGCATGCCGAAGACGCGGGCGACGATCGACTTCAGCCGACGTGCGGCCCCGGCCCGACGACCGCCTCGTCGACGCGACGACACGGTCACCCGAGGCGGCGGGCCGAGGCGACCGCCGCCTCCTTCGCCTCTCGCAGTTCGCGCGCCGCGCGCTCGCGGGCCGCCTCGGGCATCGGGAGCCGGTCGCTGAGCGTGAGGTTCGTGGCGATCGTCTCGACGCGCATGCCGAGCGTCGACCCGAGGACGATGTCGAGGACCGGGGTGGCGTGGTCCCAGCCGGCCGTGGGCGTGCCCTCGTCGTAGACGCCGCCGCGGCTGGTCACGACGACCGCGGGTCGTCCGAGCATCGGCTGCTGGTCGTCGCCGTCGAAGGGCGCGGTGACACCGGGCAGGTGGATGTTGTCGACCCAGGCCTTGAGCGTCGAGGGCAGCGAGTAGTTGTAGAGCGGGGCACCGATCAGCACGACGTCGGCGGCGACGAGTTCGGCGATCAGGGCCTGCTGCAGGGCCTCGTGGGCGGGGTCGGGGGCGTCGCCCGGCTGCCGGAGGCGCGGCGGCCAGTGCAGCGCGCTGTCGCTCAGGTGCGGCAGCGGGTCGACGTGCAGGTCTCGGCGGGTGACCGTGTGGTCGGCGCCGAGGTCGCGCCAGGCGTCGGCGAACGCCGCGGTGATCGCGCGCGAGCGGCTCGTCGTGAGGTCGGCGGACGAGTCGAGGTGGAGCAGGTTCGGCATGCGCCCACCGTAGCCGGGGCGGCCGACACGGCCGGCGAGGGGGCACGACGTGCCGCTCACCTCCGGACAGGAGCGGCACGTCGTGACATCTCGGCGGAATGTCGGTGGTGCAGAGCAGGATGGCAGCGATGACCGACGTGCTCGACCGCTTCTCCCCCGCGACCCGCGAGTGGTTCCGGGGGGCCTTCGCCGCGCCGACCCGCGCGCAGGAGGGCGCTTGGACGGCCATCAGCCAGGGTGACCACGCCCTCGTCATCGCGCCGACCGGCTCGGGCAAGACGCTCGCCTCGTTCCTCTGGTCGATCGACTCGCTGGCCTCGTCGCCCCCGCCCGACGAGAAGCTGCACCGCACCCGCGTGCTCTACATCTCTCCGCTCAAGGCGCTCGGCGTCGACGTCGAGCGCAACCTCCGGTCGCCGCTCGTCGGCATCACCCAGACGGCCCGACGGCTGGGCACCGAGGCACCCGACATCACGGTGGGCGTGCGGTCGGGCGACACGAGCTCGAGCGACCGCGGCCGGCTCGCCCGCACCCCGACCGACATCCTCATCACGACGCCCGAGTCGCTCTACCTCATGCTCACCTCGCAGGCGCGCGAGACCCTCAAGGGCGTGCAGACGGTCATCATCGACGAGGTCCACGCCGTCGCCTCCACCAAGCGCGGCGCCCACCTCGCCCTCTCGCTCGAGCGTCTCGACGCCCTGCTCGAGAAGCCCGCCCAGCGCATCGGCCTCAGCGCCACCGTGCGCCCGCCCGAAGAGGTCGCCCGCTTCCTGGCCGGCCCGGCACCGGTCACGATCGTCAACCCGCGCGCCGACAAGAAGTTCGACCTGCGCGTCGTCGTCCCCGTCGACGACATGACCGAGCTCGGCACCGCCGCCCCGCTCGAAGGGTCGGCCGCCGGTGCCGCACCCCAGGGGTCGATCTGGCCGCACGTCGAAGAGGGCATCGTCGACCTCATCGCCGCACACCGCTCGACCATCGTCTTCTCGAACTCACGCCGCCTGGCCGAACGCCTCACGGCCCGCCTCAACGACATCTGGATCGAACGCCAGGGCGGCGACCTCGAGACCGCCGTCCGTGCCACCGAGGAGGCGCGGGGCCAGTTGGTCACGGCCGGGACCGTCGGCGTCGACACCGTCGACACCGTCGACACCGTCGACCCCTTCGCCCCGGCACCCGCCGCACAGCGCAACCCGGCCGTCGGAGGCGGGGCGCCGGCCCAGCTCATGGGCGGGTCGGGTCAGACCGCGGGCAGCGATCCCCTGCTCGCCCGAGCCCACCACGGGTCGGTTTCGAAAGACCAACGCGCCCTCATCGAGGACGACCTCAAGAGCGGCCGACTGCGCTGCGTCGTCGCCACGAGCTCGCTCGAGCTCGGCATCGACATGGGCGCGGTCGACCTCGTCATCCAGGTCGAGTCGCCGCCCTCCGTCGCCAGCGGCCTGCAGCGGGTCGGCCGTGCCGGGCACCAGGTCGGCGAGACCTCCCGTGGCGTGCTGTTCCCCAAGCACCGGGCCGACCTGATCCACTCCGCCGTCGCCGCCGAACGCATGGTCTCCGGGCTCATCGAAGAGCTGCGCGTGCCGACCAACCCCCTCGACGTGCTGGCCCAACAGACCGTCGCGGCCGTCGCCCTCGACGAGCTCGACGCCGACGCCTGGTTCGACACCGTGCGTCGCAGCGCCCCCTTCGCCACCCTGCCCCGCTCCGCCTTCGACGCCACCCTCGACCTGCTCAGCGGCAAGTACCCGTCCGACGAGTTCGCCGAGCTGCGGCCCCGCATCGTCTGGGACCGCGTGCACGGCACGCTCACCGGCCGCCCCGGCGCCCAGCGCCTCGCGGTGACGAGCGGCGGCACCATCCCCGACCGGGGCCTGTTCGGCGTCTTCATGGTCGGCGAGAAGGCCGCCCGCGTCGGCGAGCTCGACGAAGAGATGGTCTACGAGTCCCGGGTCGGCGACGTCTTCGCCCTCGGGGCGACCAGCTGGCGCATCGAGGACATCACCCACGACCGTGTGCTCGTCTCGCCCGCCTACGGCCAGCCCGGTCGCGTCCCCTTCTGGAAGGGCGACGGCATCGGGCGGCCGGCCGAGCTCGGCAAGGCCATCGGCGGCTACGTCCGCGAGTTGTCGAACTCGAGCGAGGCCGACGCCACCACCCGCGTCGCCGCCGGCGGCCTCGACGAACGGGCCGCCCGCAACCTCATCGCGTTCCTCGCCGAGCAGAAGGCCGCCACGTCGTACGTACCGACCGACACCACCCTCGTGGTCGAGCGCTTCCGCGACGAGCTCGGCGACTGGCGCCTCATCCTGCACTCGCCGTACGGCATGCAGGTGCACGCGCCGTGGGCGCTGGCGGTCTCGGCCCGCATCCGCGACCAGCTCGGCGTCGACGGCGGGGCGATGGCCGCCGACGACGGCATCGTCGTGCGCATCCCCGACACCGACGCCGAGCCTCCCGGCGCCGAGCTGTTCTCGTTCGAGCTGGACGACCTCGACGAGATCGTCACCGAAGAGGTCGGCGGCTCCGCCCTGTTCTCGTCGCGCTTCCGCGAGTGCGCCGCCCGGGCCCTGCTGCTGCCCAGGTACAACCCCGGCAAGCGGTCGCCGCTCTGGCAGCAACGCCAGCGCTCGTCGCAGCTGCTCGACGTCGCCCGCAAGTACCCGCAGTTCCCGATCGTGCTCGAGGCCGTGCGCGAGGTGCTGCAAGACGTGTACGACCTGCCGGCCCTGATGAGCCTCACCCGCGACCTCGCGAGCCGCACCGTGCGCATCGTCGAGACCGAGACCGAGGTGCCCTCGCCCTTCGCCCGGTCGCTGCTCTTCGGCTACGTCGCCGCGTTCATGTACGAGGGCGACTCGCCCCTCGCCGAGCGGCGTGCGGCCGCCCTGTCGCTCGACTCGAGCCTGCTGCAAGAACTGCTCGGCCGGGCCGAACTGCGCGAGCTGCTCGACGCCGACGTCATCGACCAGCACGAACTCGAACTGCAGCGCCTCGCACCCGACCGTCGGGCCCGAGACATCGAGGGCGTCGTCGACCTGTTGCGCCTGCTCGGCCCGCTGACCACCGACGAGATCATCGACCGCAGCTGGCTCGCGGCGACCCTCGTCACCGGTGACGTGGCCGCCCGCGACGACGCGCACCGCGCGCTCGAGACCGCCCTGACCGACCTCGCCTGGTCGAACCGCGTCCTCCGCTTCACCCACGCCGGCACGGTGCGCTGGGCCGGCATCGAGGACGCGTCGCGCCTCCGGGACGCCCTCGGCGTCGCCCTGCCGATCGGCGTGCCGACCGCGTTCGTCGAACCGGTCGACGACCCGCTGGGCGACCTGATCGGCCGCTTCGCTCGCACGCACGGTCCCTTCACCCCGGCCATGGTCGCCGACCGCCTCGGCCTCGGCACCGCCGTCGTGATGGACACCCTGCGCAAGCTCGCCACCCAGCGTCGCGTCGTCGAGGGCGAGTTCCGGCCGCGGCAGCAGGGCAGCGAGTGGTGCGACTCCGAGGTGCTGCGTCGACTGCGCGGCAAGTCGCTGGCCGCCCTGCGTCACGAGGTCGAACCCGTCGCCCCCGAGACGCTCGGACGCTTCCTGCCCGCCTGGCAGCACGTCGCCACCGGGCTCAAGGGATCGGGGCTGCGCGGCCTCGACGGCGTGGTGCAGGTCGTCGACCAGCTCAGCGGGGTCTCGCTGCCCGCCTCGGCATGGGAGTCCCTGATCCTGCCGGCCCGCGTGACCGACTACAACCCGTCCATGCTCGACGAGCTCACCGCCACCGGCGACGTCATCTGGTCGGGCACCGGCACCCTGCCCGGCAACGACGGCTGGGTCAGCCTGCACCTCGCCGACGGCGCCCAGGTCACCCTGCCCGAACCGTCCGGGGCCGAGACCGACGACCTGCAACGCGAGGTGCTCGCCGCCCTGGCCGGCGGCGGGGCCTACTTCTTCCGGCAGCTCTCCGACGCCGTCGGCAGCACCGACGACGACTCGCTCGTCACCGCCATCTGGCAGCTCGTCTGGGCGGGGCAGATCACCAACGACACCTTCGCTCCCCTCCGCACCCAGGTCGGCGGCGGACGCACGCCGAGGCCGCGCACCCCGACGCGATCGCGCTCGTCGTACCGCAGCCGCGGCCGGGTCGCCATGCCCCGCCAGGCGGGCCCGCCCACCGTCGGCGGCCGCTGGTCGCTGCTGCCCCTGGCCGAACCCGACGGCACCGTGCGTGCCGCCGCGACGGCCGAGATCCTGCTCGAACGGCACGGCGTCGTCACCCGGGGCGCCGTGGTCAACGAGGGCGTCCGTGGCGGCTTCTCGACGGCCTACAAGGTCCTCAGCGGCTTCGAAGAGACGGGTCGCGCCCGCCGTGGCTACTTCGTCGAGGGCCTCGGAGCGGCGCAGTTCGCCACCGGGCCGACCGTCGACCGCCTGCGGTCGTTCGTCCGTGACGAGGGCGACCGCCGTGACGACGACACCCTCGCCGCCGCGGGTCGTCAGCGCGATGTGCCCGTGGTGACCCTGGCCGCCACCGACCCGGCGAACCCCTATGGCGCCGCCCTGCCGTGGCCCGGGCAGACGCTCGACGGGGTCTCCGCCGACGAGGCCGCGGCCGTCGCGAGCGCGGCGGCACGAGCCGCCACCGCGGCGGCGGCGACCACGGCGACGGGAGCCGGGACGCGGGCCGAAGCGGGCTCCGCGGGTGCCGCGACCCGCGCCTCCTCGGGGGGCGGCGGCCGCGCGACGAACGACACCTCAGGAGGCGCGGGCGGCGGGAAGAAGTCGGGTCACCGCCCGGGGCGCAAGGCCGGATCGCTCGTGGTGCTCGTCGACGGGCGACTCGTCGTCTACGTCGAACGCGGCGGCAAGACGGTGCTGACCTTCGGCGAGCCCGACGAGCGCGAGCTCGCCCTGGCCGCGGGCTCACTGGCCGCCACCGTGCGCAACCGCATCGGCAAGCTCGCGGTCGAACGGGTCGACGGCGAGTTCGTGCTGGGCACCGCGCTCGGCGACGCCCTGCGCGACGCCGGGTTCGCACCGACGCCCAGCGGCATCCGGCTGAGGTCCTGACCGATGCCCGAAGGAGACACCGTCTACCGCGCCGCCAAGAACCTCGACGCGGTGCTGCACGGCCAGACGCTCACCGCCAGCGACTTCCGGGTGCCGGCGTTCGCCACCGTCGACCTCAGCGGTGAGGTGATCGACGACGTCATCGCGCGCGGCAAGCACCTGCTGCACCACATCGGCGACCTGACACTGCACACGCACCTCAAGATGGAGGGCTCGTGGCACGTCTACCGGCACGGCACGAAGTGGAAGCGCCCGGCCTACCAGGCGCGCGTCGTGCTCGAGACCGCCGACTGGGTCGCCGTCGGGTTCGACCTCGGCATCGTCGAGCTCGTGGCCCGCGACGACGACGACAGCGTGGTCTCGTACCTCGGCCCCGATCTGCTCGGCCCCGACTGGGACGCCGCGCGTGCCCTCGCCAACCTCGAGGCCGACCCGGCCCGCGAGGTCGGGCTCGCGTTGCTCGACCAGCGGGTGCTCGCCGGGGTGGGCAACGTGTACCGCAACGAGCTCTGCTTCCTCCGGGGCGTCCTGCCGACGCGTCCCGTCGGCGAGGTCGAGAACCGACCCAAGATGATCGACCTCGCGCACCGGCTGATCCAGGCCAACAAAGACCGCGTGGACCGCACCACGACCGGCAACCTCCGCGGCACGACGGACTGGGTCTACGGCCGGGCGGGCAAGCCGTGCCTGCGCTGTGGCACGAAGATCCTGCGGGGCGAACTCGGCGAGAGCGAACTCGAGCTGCGCGACACCTACTGGTGCCCGCACTGCCAGAGCTGAGTCCCGCGTGTGACGTCCCGTGACGCGGTTCAGCGTCGGTCCGAGGCGACGTGCCTACGATCGGCGGCACCCGACGGCCGTACCCGGCGAGCCCGTCAGCGCGAGAGGACGACCATGTCGAACACCAGCACCCCCAGCCCCACCACCCCCGACACCACCAGCCCCCGCGGCCCCGTCACCACCATCGCCGAGCAGGTGACCGAGTTCGACCAGGGCTTCACCGCGCAGATCGGCCCCGAGTTCACCGCGGTCTTCGACGACGAGCAGAGCGCCCTGCGCGAGGCCGGCGTGCCCGACGACGCCGTGAAGCCCGGCGACACCGTCGTCGAGGCGACGCTGCTGACACCCCAGGGCACCGAGGTCTCACTCGCCGAGACCGTCGGTGAGGGGCCGGCCGTGCTGGTCTTCTACCGCGGCGCTTGGTGCCCGTACTGCAACCTGACGCTCAAGACCTACCAGGCCGAGTTGCTGCCACGCCTCCGGGAGCGCGGCGTCGCGCTCGTCGCGATCAGCCCCCAGACCCCCGAGGGCTCCGAGGCGTCGGTGACGAACGGCAGCCTCGAGTTCCCCGTGCTGTCCGACCCGGGCAACGTGCTCAGCGGCGCCCTCGGCATCCGCACCGCACCGAGTGCCGACGCCCGCGCCGTCCACACCCAGCTCGGGTTCGACGTCGCCGACAGCAACGCCGACGCGACGGGCGACATCCCGTTCCCGACCGTGCTCGTCGTCGACCACGACGGGGTGGTCGTCTTCGCCGACGTCCACACCGACTACACGACGCGCACCGAGGTGGACGAGATCGTGGCCGCCCTCGACCTGCTGGAGGCGCGGACGGCCTGACGGCGCCGGCCGGCTCGCGGTCGGCCCGCGTCCGTCAGCCTGCGGCGCCCGCCGCCGTGGGCACCGGCCAGACGTAGTCGAGGTCGGCGGGTTCTCCCGTGAACACCCCGGCGTAGAACTCCGGAGCCTTCGCGAGCAGCTTCGAGCGGTGCGACCGGTGGACGTCCTCCCGGCCGAACCAGGGCGGCAGCTCGAACTCGCCCGCACGGTACGCCGCGGCGTCGGCCGGCACCTCGTCGAGGGTCGCCAGGGTCTTCTCGAGACACGTGTCGGCGAACCCCCGTGCGGCCCAGGCCGCACAGGTCTCGGCCTGGTACGCCATGAGCGCCGGACGATGACCCCGCCACATCGCCGTGACCGGGTGGCTCTGCCAGCCGTAGCCGGGCACGACGAGTGCCCGCATGACCTGAAGGGTCTCGACCCGCTGCTTGCCGAGTCGGCGGTCGTCGAGCACCTCGACGCTGGCTCGCAGGTCCGCGTACGGGAGGAAGGTCTGCATCGGACCAGCCAACACGCCCGAACCCCGGGCCGTCCCCCGGGCCGTCCCCCGGCCCGTCCCCCGGCACCGTCGACCACGGGGACGCGGCAGCGTCCCGGGCGGACGCCACGGGTCGTACCGTCTACGCTCGACGTCGGCGATCGGACGTGCCCACACGGGACGTCCCGCACCGCGCCTCCCCGGGGCGCGGTGCCGGCGACCGGTCGTCGTCGACGGCGCGTACCCGACGCGCCACCGCACCGCCGAGAGGACCCCATGTCGACCCCCGAGCCGAGCTCCCCCGCCACCATCGCCGACCAGGTGACCGAGTTCACCGAGGGCTTCAACGCCCAGATCGGCGCGGACGCCACGAAGGTCTTCGACGACGAGCAGTCGGGTCTGCGCGACTCCGGTGTCCCCGCCGCCGCCGTCCGCGTGGGCGACACCATCGTGGACGCCACGCTCGTCACGACCGCCGGCGACGAGGTCTCGCTGTCGGAGACCGTCGGCGAGGGTCCGGCCGTCCTGGTCTTCTACCGCGGCGCCTGGTGCCCGTACTGCAACCTGACGCTCAAGACCTACCAGGCCGACCTGCTGCCCGAGCTGCGCGAGCGCGGTGTCGCCCTGGTCGCGATCAGCCCGCAGACCCCCGAGGGCAGCGAACGGTCCGTCGCGAACGGCGGCCTCGAGTTCCCCGTGTTGTCCGACCCGGGCAACGTGCTCGTCCGGGCTCTGGGCATCCAGACCGAGCCGGTCGCGGCCGCCCGCGCGGTGCACTCCGGCCTCGGCTTCGACGTCGCCGACAGCAACGCCGACGCGACCGCCGACGTGCCGTTCCCGACCGTCCTCGTCGTCGACCGTGACGGCAAGGTCGTCTTCGCCGACGTCCACGTCGACTACACGACCCGCACCGAGGTCGACCAGGTCGTCGCTGCGGTCGACGCGCTCGACACGCCCCCGGCTTCCTGACCGGCGCCGCACCTCCTGGGCTGCCCCAGACCTCCTGACCGGCGCCGCGCCTCCTGACCCCTAGGAGGCGCGCTCGGCCCGGCCGCGCCGGTCACCCCCCGTGCCGGTCACCCCCGCGGCACACGGCGATGAACCCCGTTCCGGACGACGAACCCCGAAGATTCGGGGTTCGTCTTCCGGAACGGGGTTCGTCGTCGATCGGCGGTGCCGCTCAGCGCGGCTGGCCACCGGCGTCGACGGCGGGTGCCGGGGCGGCGGCGTCCTCGCCGAGCCCGACCCGCGAGTGCCGACGCCCGTAGGCGAAGTACACGACGACGCCGATCACGAGCCAGACGGCGAACCGTGCCCAGGTGAGGGTGGTCAGGTTGAACATCAGCCAGACGCAGAGCACCGCCGACAGGATCGGCAGCACGGGCGACAGCGGCACCCGGAACGCGCGCGGCAGGTCGGGCCGCGTGCGCCGCAGCACGATGACGCCGATGCTGACCAGCACGAAGGCCGACAGCGTGCCGATGTTGATCATCTCTTCGAGGACTCCGACGTCGGTGAAGCCGGCGATCAGGGCGACGACGACGCCGGCGATGACCTGGACGCGCACGGGCGTCTTACGGACGGCCGAGGTCTTCGCGAGCCAGCGGGGCAGCAGGCCGTCACGCGCCATCGAGAAGACGATGCGGGCGAGACCGAGCAGCAGCACCATGATGACCGTGGTCAGGCCGATCAGGGCTCCGATCGCGATGACCTGGGCCGCCCAGCCTACGCCGACCAGGTCGAAGGCCGTGGCCAGGGTCGGGGCCTCGACGGCGGCGAGGTCGCGGTACGACACCATGCCGGTGAGCACGATCGAGACCATCACGTAGAGCACGGTGACGATGGCGAGGCCCAGGAAGATGCCGCGGGGCATGGTCTTCTGCGGGTTCTTGACCTCTTCGGCGCTGGTCGCGACGACGTCGAACCCGATGAAGGCGAAGAAGACGAGCGAGGCACCGGCGAGCAGGCCGAAGACGCCGTACTGCGCGGGCTCGGCACCCGAGACGAACGAGAAGAGGGACTGCGTCCAGACGTCGCCCTCGCCGGCCGGGCGGGGCTGCGACGCGGGGACGAACGGCGTGTAGTTCGACGCCTTGACGAAGAAGAAGCCGACCACGATGACGAACAGCACGATCGCGACCTTGATCACCGTGAAGACGCTGCCGACCCGCGAGCTGAGCTGTGTGCCCAGGACGAGCAGCACGGTGAAGAACGCGACGATGACGAACGGCGCCCAGCTCAGTTCGAGCGGCCCGATCGACAGGCTGTCGGGCACGTCGAGGCCGAAGCCGGAGAACACGGTGCTGAGGTAGATGCCCCAGTACTTGGCCAGGACGGCGGCGCCGGTGAGGGTCTCGAGGATGAGGTCCCACCCGATGATCCAGGCCAGGAACTCGCCGAGGGTGGCGTAGGTGAAGGTGTACGCGCTGCCCGCGACGGGGATGGTCGAGGCGAACTCGGCGTAACACATGATCGCGAGGCCGCAGGTGACGGCCGCGAGGAGGAACGACAGCGTGACGCCCGGGCCCGCGAAGTTCGCGGCGGCGTTGGCGCCCACCGAGAAGATGCCGGCCCCGACCGCGACGGCGATGCCCATGAGGGTCAGGTCGGTGACGCCGAGCGAGCGCTTCAGCCCGTTCTCGGGCCCCGTCGAGTCGGCGAGCGACGACTCGACCGACTTGGTGCGCCACAGGGTGCTGAGCCCCCGGGCCTTGGGGACGGTGCTCATGCTGCCTCCTGGGGTGGTGCGGGCGGGTGGTGCCGACGGTCGGTGTGGCCCCGTCTCGGGGGACGACGCGCCAGCATACCGGCGGACCGGTCGCGTCTCGTAGCATGGCCGGTGGGAGGGGGCGGTGTGAGCGGACGGTCGTGGCAGCCCGAGCGCCCTGGGCGCCCGGCGGCAGCGTGGGAGGCACGGGTCGACTCCCCGACCGCGCCCGCCTCGACTGCCGAACGCCTCCCCGACCGCGATGCCCGCGCCGAGGCCGACGCTCGCGACGAGGGCGACGGGGTCGAGCCGACCGGAGCAGGGAGGCGCGCGCAGCCGCCTCCGCTGCAGGCGGCCGGCCGCCGGGCGGGTCGTGCGCTGCGCCGGGTCTGGACCCGCGCCTCCCGGGGTCGCCGCCTGGGGCTGACGGTCGGCGCCGTCGCCGTGGTGACCGCCCTCGTCGCAGGGGCGGGCCTCGCGATGCAACCGCGGTACGACGAGCCGGTGCGCCCGGCGATGCTGGTCGACGACCTGCGCGGAGAGCCCACGGCGACCGTCTGGCAGACCGACCTGGCCGGCGCCTCGACGCCCGGCACGCCGGAGGGCTGCGTGGCCTGGGGGCGGATCGGCATGGTGGGCGACGACGCGCTGCTCGCGGCCCAGTCGACCGAGTTGTCGGACCGGTGCGGTGGCGCCGGAGGGCGTCTCGCCCGGGTGGACGGCGGCACGGGCGCCCTCGAGTGGAACGCGAACGTGGCCACGGCCCTCGGCCGGGCGGTTCGGTCGGTCTGGGTGACCCCGGACGTCGACGGACGAGCGGCCACCCTGGTCGTCGAGCTCGACGCCGGGTCGACCCTGGCCCGGCTGGACCTGCGGACGGGCGAGGTGACCGACCGGTCCGCGGCCGTCGAATCGGCCGACCGCGACCAGGTGACGCGGATCGAGGAGGTCTCGACGACCAGCGTCCTGGTCTCGCACCAGCCCCGGTCCCGGTTCGGGGCCGACGGCTCGGGGCCGACCACCGACGAGGACGACGTCACGCGGTTCGAGCTCCACGTCCTCGACGATCTCGACACCGTCTCGTGGCAGGGCGACGAACCGTCGCAGGCCACGGTGAGGCTCGTCGACGACGAGTTCTACGTGCTGACGTCGGCCGGGGACGGGTCACGGGTGATCGACGCCGGCACCGGTGACGAGCACCGCCTGCCGGTCGACGACGACACGTACGGCTGGCCCCAGGCGGCCGGCGACCACGTGGTCGTGACGCTCGCCGCGCCCTCCGGGCAGCAGCTCGTCGCCTTCTCGCAGGAGCGGCCGGGCACCGTGGACTGGACGGCCGACCTGTCGGCCGACGCCTCGCTCATCGTGTCGGATCGGTGCGTCACGGTCACGTCCACCGTCGCCAGCGGCGACCCGGTGGTCGCCGGGCCGAGGGACTCGGACGACACGGGCGACACCGCCGACGCGGACGAGCCCGAGGGCCGGGCCTCGATCACCTGCCTGTCGCCCTCGACGGGCGAGACCGTGTGGTCGACGACGGTCCTCGTCGCCAGCGGGCAGACGGTCCAGTCGGGGTGGAACCCCTCGCCGAGCTCCGCGTACGACGAGGTGCAGGTCACCGTCTCACCGTCCAGCGGCTTCGGCGACGAGACGTCGACCGTCACGACGTTCGATGCCGACGACGGGCGCGTGGTCTCCGAGGCGACCCTGCCCGGGTACACGGCACCGCTGGCCCAGGGACGCACGACCGTCTACCTGCAGATCTTCGGGGTCGACGGGCGACTGGCGGTCGTCGCCCTCGACCGGGCCAGCGGCCGAGAGCTCTGGCGGACGGCCCGTGACGGGCTGCTGGCGTCCGAGTTCTGGGGGCCGCACCTCGTCGTGACGACCCAGGACGGACTCATCCGCCGCCTCGGAGACGGCACGGCGGTCGTGGCCGGCGGGTGACACGGCTCGACACAGCCGGCCGGCCGGCATTCCGGGAGAATCGTCCCGGGACCATCCCTTCGGAGGAGGCCGGGGCGCGACGGAGTCGTCCCGACGGCCATCGTCCGCCCCCGACCGGCCAGACCCCGGCCCGAAGCCTTGTCGCCCGGTGTCGACGGCTCCTAGCGTCGGCCGTGGTCGCGGAGTGACGGACCACGTCACCCCGATCGACCGACCTGACGAACGACCGAGGAGACCGACATGAACGACACGACCGACACGACCCACACCCGCGACGCGACCGCGACGACCCGGGGCCTCGGCACCGACCGCTCCGGCACCGCGCGCCGTTCGACCGGCAGCGCCTTCCGCCGGGTGGGGGCGACCGCGGCCGTCGCCTGCGCCCTCGCCGGCTCGATCGCCGGACTCGGGGCACTCGGCGCCCTCGCGGCTCCGGGCAGCTCGCCCGCCGCCCAGGCGGCGTCGGAGCCCACGACGGCGACCGTGCCCAAGGTCACGTACACCGCGGCCGACCTGGCCGCCTTCGCCGCCTCGCCCTACGCCGACGACGCCCTCAACCTCGCGGTCGTCTGGGGAGTGGACCAGACCACGGCGAAGGGCAAGGCGGGAGCCGCACTCACGGCCGGCACGGCGCTGCCCTTCGCGGCGGGTGCAGCCACGACGACGGCCTACACCGACGAGCAACGCGAAGCCGCCTTCTTCGCCGCGGGCACCGACACGACGTTCCAGGACGACTTCACCCAGGCCCTCGGGCTCGCCGTGGCCTGGGGCAGCGACGACGTCGCGACGGCCAAGGCGAAGGTCGGCGGCCTGCTGCTCGCCCACGAACAGGTGCCCACCGCGCCGACCTCGTACACCGACGACCAGGACGCCCGGGCCTTCGACCTCGTCGGCTACGGCGACGCCGAGGCGGCCCAGCTGGCGGGCCTGTGGCAGAGCGACACCCGGTCGGCCGTGGTGCGGGCCGGCGCCGCCCTCCTGGCCGGGGACGACCTGCCCCTCTGACGCCCACCCGCCGACGGGCGACCCGACCGGGTCCTCGACCCGGCGGCAGGACCGGGCGGCCGAGCCGCCGCCCGGTCCGCACGAGCACCCGCACCCGCCCTCCCCACGGAAGCCCCATGACGACCCTCCACTCCCGCATCGGCTTCGAGATCGAGCTGCTGGCCCCGCCCGGATCGAGCCGGCGCACCCTCGCCGACCGTCTCGCGAGCGACCTCGACGGTCAGGTCACCCGCATCTTCCACACGGACTCCGAGCCGTCGCTCGTGCCGGGCATGGGCCACTTCTGGCACCTGACGCCGGGCTACGTCGTCTCCGACGCCCGCGGCGGCCCCGTCGCCGAGCTCGTCGACGACGTCACGCTCGTCGACGACCTCCGCCGTGACCACGAGGAGGCGCGGGCCGGGTCCTCGACGGACACGCGCCCCGCCGACGCGGTCCCGCCCGACGACCGGTCGTACCGTGTGCTGTCCGACGACCCGCGCCTCCTGCGTCTCGTGGCCCGGCACTCGTCCCCCGACACGCCCTTCGACCGCGCCCTCGACGACGCGGCCACCCTCTTCGGCAGCACGGTCGAGACGGTCGGCGCCGTGCGTCGCCTGCGCGACGGCGCGGGCTCGAGCATCGCCCTGGCCTCGGCGCTGGCAGCGGGACGCGAGCGACCGTGCGAGATCGTCACGCCGCCGCTCGTCGCCGACCACGAGGCCGCCCTCGAGGGCCTGCTCGAGCCGGCCCGCGAACTCGGCTTCACGGTGCCCGTCGAGGCGGCCGTGCACCTGCACCTCGACGGTGCCCCGTTCCGATCGGTCGCTGCCTTCTCGAACCTGGTGCGCCTCTTCTCGTGGTGGCACGAGCCCCTGCGGGCCGCGCTGGGGACGAACCCCGCGTGCACGCGCCTGGCGCCGCTGCCGTCCGCCCTGGTCGAGCTCGTCGCCCGCGCGGACCAGACGGGCTCGGCGACGACCCTCGACTGGTCGCAGCTGCAGTCGGCCGCCGCGGGCACCGGGCTGACGAAGTACGCCGACGTCAACCTGACCGCGCTGGTGACCGACCGGCCCGTGCGGGACACCGTCGAGGTCCGCATCCTGCCGGGCACCCTCGACGCCGCGGACCTCACCCGCCGTGCGGGCCTGGTCGAGCGGCTGCTGGCCCGCTGCCTCGAGGCGGAGCCCGTGCCGCGCCCGACGAGCACCGACGCGCGCGGGGCCGCAGCCGAGCTGCTCGACCTGGCCCGCACGGCCGACCCCGCCGGATTGGTCCTTTCGGCCGAGGCCACGGCGCGGGGTCGGCGTTAGCGTGGAGGCCGTGCAGACGAACGGGACCACGACGGCCGGGTGGGGACGCACCCGACTCGTGGTGCTGGCGCTGGTCGGGGTCGCCTACTTCGGCGGGCTCGCCCTCGCTCTGCGACTCGAGTGGTACCCGCAGGCGCTCCCGGGGTACCTCTACCTCGGCGTCGTGGCGCTGGTCGCGTGCGCGGCCCTCGACCGGTGGCCCGTCGAGACGCTGGCCGTCGTCACCGGCTTCACGGCCTACACGACCCTCGCACCCCTCCCCCCGGCGCTGTACGGCCTCTACCTCGGGCCGCCCGTGGCGCTCCTGCCCCTCGCCGTCGTGGTCTTCCTGACCATCTCGGGTCGCGGGCCGGTGTTCGCCAGCGCGGCGACCTTCGCCACCCTGGCCGTGCTCGTCGTGCTGCCCTGGCGTGACGTCGCCGCGGCGGGCGTCCAGGGAGTGCCCCTCTCGCAGGTGCTGCTGTCGGACGTGGGGCAGGACCGTTCGGTCGTGCTCGGCCGGCTCATGGCGTGCGGCCTCGTCGTGGTGGTCGCCCTCCTCCTCCGGCGGCAGCGCGAGGCCACGACCGAGCTCGCGAGGACGAACCGTGAGCTGCTCGTGCTGCGGGCGGGCGAGGTCGCCCGCATCGCCGAGCACGAACGCACCCGCATCGCCCGGGACGTCCACGACGAGGTCGGCCACCACGTCGCCGCCCTGGTCATCCGGGCGCAGGCCGCCCTGCGGGTCGCCGACGAGCACCCCGAGCAGCTGGCCCCGGCCATGAGGGACATCGCCGCGGGCGGGCAGGACGTCCTGGGACGCATCCGCGGGGTGCTGCGCGTGCTCCGGGCGGCACCCGGAGGCGCCACCGGGGCGACGTCGGTCATCGACGAACTGGCGCAGATGACGCACCGCCTGACGTCACTCGGCTACGAGGTCGACAGCGCGGTGCACCTCGACGGCGACGACCTGCCGACCGAGCGTCGCGCCGCGGTCCTCGCCGTGGTGCGCGAGGGAATGACGAACGCGATGCTGCACTCGTCGGCGCACCGCGTGCACGTCACCGTCGACGACACGTCCGGCGTGACGGTCGTCACGGTGACCGACCCGGGACCCGCCCGCGAACGGTTCCCCGACGTGCCCCGAGGCGGAGCCGGCCTGCCGTCCCTGCGCGATCGGGTCGGTGCCCTCGGCGGCTCGCTGGTCGCGGGGCCGGACCCCGAGGGGGCCGGTTGGCAGGTCCGGGCCGAACTGCCGGCGACGGCACCGGCACCGGCACCGGCACCGGCAGCGCCGGCCGCGACGGCTGCCGCGTCGGCACCGGCTTCCGCGTCGACACCGGCTTCCGGGTCGACACCGGCTTCCGGGTCGACGGCAGGGCGGGCGGCATGACGCTGCGGGTGCTGGTGGTCGACGACCAAGCGATCGCCCGAGCCGGGCTCGCGACGATGCTCGACGCCGAACCGGACGTCGACGTCGTCGGGCAGAGCGCCGACGGCGAGGACGCCGTCACCGACGCCCTCGCCCTGAGACCCGACGTCGTCGTGATGGACATCCGGATGCCCCGGCTCGACGGCATCTCGGCCACGCGACGCATCGTGCCGGCGATCGGCTGCGCCGTGGTCCTCATCACGACCTTCGACGACGACGAGCACCTGTTCGACGGCATCGCGGCCGGCGCCTCGGGTTTCCTGCTGAAAGACTCCGGGCCCGACCTCATCGCCGCCGCGGTGCGGTCGGCGGCCCGCGGCGATTCCCTGATCGACCCGGCCATGACGCGGGCCCTCATCGAGCAACGGGTCGCCCCGGCCCCCGCGTCGCCGGACGCCGTGCGCCACCGGGCGGCCCTGGACTCGCTGAGCGACCGCGAGCGGGACGTGCTCGACGCCGTCGCGCGCGGCCTCAGCAACGTCGACATCGCCCGAGAGCTCTTCGTCAGCACGGCCACCGTGAAGAGCCACATCTCGAGCCTGCTGGCCAAGACCGACAGCCGCACCCGCGTGCAGGCGGCCGTCTTCGCGTTCCGCTCCGGCTTCGCCCGCCCCGAGGGTGGCTGAGCCGTCCTCTCAGAGCACCCGGTCGAACCGCTGCGAGGGCCGCCTCAACAACGAGTGCTCGAACGGTTCGCCGGCGGCGACCCACCCCTCGCTCTCGTAGAGCCCGACCGCGGCGACGTTGTCGAGGAGTGCGTGCAACACGGCGCGCTCGTACCCGAGCGAGGCCAGCCGCGCGGTGGCCTCTCTCAGCAGCGCACGCCCCAGCCCTCGCGCCTGGGCGTCGGGAGCGGTCGCCAACAGGCCGAGCACCGGGGCGTCGACCGGGTCTGCGGGCAGGCCGCTGCCCGGGCGGGTCGCGAGCACGAAGCCGTCGACCCCGTCGACGCCGTCCGCGATCAGCCAGACGACGCCCGCGTCGAACTTCGGCCGGGCCCGCTCGGCGACCCCGTCGAACGCCTGCCCGTCGCGCGCCGCGCACGCCGCGACCCAGACCGCCAGGCACGCCTCGAGATCGGCCGCGTCGGCAGGGCGCGTCTCGTGCGACACGAGCTACCCCCGCACCAGCAACGGGAACACGAACACCGCGAAGAGGAAGAACGCCGCCATGACGCCGAACACGACGTAGGTGCCACGACCGACGACGCGCTGGCCGGCGGCCTCTCGGCGCTGGAGCACGCGGCGACGGTAGATCACCTGGATCACCACGAGCACGACGATCGCCAGGGCGAGCAGCGAGATGACGACGGCTTCGATGGCACGGCTCCTTCGAGGGACGGGCGATGACAGGGCGAACGAGCGGCGCCGCTCGGGCACCGACAGGCGGGACCGGACGGCCCGCACCAGCTTAACGGCCGACCCCGGGAGCCCAGGAGGCGCGGGTCGCGACCCCGGGACCGCTCACGGCCCGCCCCCGCACCCGACTCGTAGCATGGCCGGGTGACGGACGACGCCCGACCGAGCGACCAGCCGCTCGCGCGCGCCCGCCGCCGCGGGGCCGCCGTCTGGCACCGCGCCTCCCGCCCTCGTCGGCTCGCGCTCGTGACCGCCGCGGTCGTCGTCGCCGCAGCGCTCGTCACGACCGTCGGCCTGGTCGAGGCACCGCGGTACTCGTCGGCCACCGCGCTCGACGGCGTCGTCGGCGACGACCTGCGGCACGAGCCCGTCCCCGAGTCGTGGACGCTCTCGCCGGCCGACGTCGGCGTGCCGGCGGACCAGGGCCGCTGCCTGCTCTGGCAGGCCGAGCCCGCGGTGGGCCCCGACCGGCTCGGCGGCGACGTCCTCGTCAGCGCCGGCGGCGCCGCGGGCGACGACGGCACGGCGAGCGACGACGACACCGCCGGCGACACCGACTGCCGGTTCGACGGCGGCTTCGGCAGCAGCGCGCAGAGCGTCAGCCGACTCGCCCGCATCGACCCCGCCGACGGCACCGTCCGGTGGTGGGTCGACCTCGGCACCGAGCTCGACGCCGGCAGCGGCTTCGTGCAGGTCTGGCCCGCCGACGACGCCACCGACACGACCCTCGTCTCGACGCTGGGCTTCGGCGGGGACGGGTTCGCCTCGTCGTACGCCCGCCTCGACCTCGGCACCGGCGAGCTGACCGACGTGACCACCTCGCCGAACGGGCGCGCCCGCCTGACCGACGCCACCGCCTCCTGGGCCCTCGTCTCGAGCGACCCGCAGTTCTCGTACCAGGACTCGCGCGTCTACTACGACGCCGAGCCCGGCACGGGCGAGTTCTCGCTCTACGCCGCCGACGACCTCGACACCCCCGTGTGGACGGGCGAGACCACCGGCAGCCAGGACGAAGCGCTGACCCCCGACGGTCTGCTCGTCCTCGACGGCGGTGTCATCACCGCGGTCGACGGACGCACCGGCGAGACGCACGCCTGGGGGCCCGACCTGCCGACCGCCACCACCCTCGTCGTCGACGGCGACCTCGTCGTGGTGGGCCTCGATCCCGCGATCCCCACCTCGACCGACGACACCGACGGCACCGTCGTCGCGCTCTCGCTCGACGGCCGCGAGCTCTGGCGGCACGGCTTCCGTCAGGACCGCGGCGTCCAGACGACCGGCGACTGCGTCGTCTTCTCGACCACGCCCGGGGTGGTCTGCGTCGACCGACGCACGGGTGCCGAGCTCTGGACCACCCCGCCCCGCGACCGCCGTCACGGGCTCGCCCGCGTGACCACCGATCCCGCCGGCGACCGGGGGTCGCTCGTCTTCGCCCAGACCTTCGAACCAGGAGGCGCGGCGGCGGTCTCGGGCGACCTCACGTCGGACGAGGCGGCCGAGCGCACCGTCCGCCTGCTCGACGCGGCGTCCGGCCACGAGGTGGCCCGGGCGGTGGTGCCGGGCGAGTCCCAGATCGCGCTGGTCGGCCGCACGACCGGCTACGCCACGACCGCCTCGAGCGGCCGCACGTCGACGGTCACCGCCTTCGACCTGTCCGACGGCCACCGCCTCTGGCAGCTCGACACCGACCGCGACCAGCTGGGCTTCTGGGGCGGCGCGCTCGTGGCGAACCACCCCGACGGCAGCGTGCAGCGTCTCGTCGACCCGGTGCGCGTCGTCGGCTGACGACCCGCGCCTCCTGCCCTCTGCGCCCTACCGCGCCCCGGCGCTCATGACGTACGCCATCGCGTAGGCCCGCGAGTTGCCGTCGTCGATGCCCGTCTCGGGCAGGTCGGCGAGCGCCGTCAGGGCCGCTGCGGCCTGGTCGGGCCCCTGCAGTGCCGAGTACATCAGCACGTAGTCACCCAGAGGCGTGTCGAAGCCGGACGCGCTCGCCTCGGCGACGACGGCGGCGATCCGCTCGGCACCGCCGGCGGCCGACGACGTCAGGTACGACACCGAGGACGGGCTGAGCGGGATCAGCTGGATGCCCGCGATCGCCGACGGTTCGGCCGAGAACCAGGTGCCGTAGTCGCGTTTGCCGCCCCAGGTCAGCGACACGATCTCGTGGTCGTAGCCGTCGGACGTCGGGCCGGTCAGGTCGGGGTTCAGCCAGTAGGCCAGCGCCGACGAGGCCTCGGCGCTGAGCATCCAGGACGCCTCGTCGCCGAGTGCGTCGTCGCCCGTGGCCGCGGCCCACAGCGACAGGCCGGCGTAGGCGGTGACCGCCTCGGACGACGACTCCTGGTTGTTGCCGTCGGCGAACGGCGAGTAGCCCGAGGCCCAGCTGTGCGACCAGTACGGGTCGAACGCCCGTCGGTCGGGGAAGGACCCGTTGTCGGCGCCCGAGGCGATGTCGGCCGCGAGCAGGTCCATGACGGGGCTCCACCGCTCGGCCAGCTCGGGGTCGTCGGCCGCGACCACGCCGGCGGCGTAGAGGAAGTAGCCGTAGTGGAAGTAGTGGTCGTTGAACTCGTCCGAGCCGAACGAGGCCACCTTGCCGACGACCCCCTTCACGGCGGGGTCGTAGACGAAGCACTCCTGCTCGCGCGTCTCGCAGCCCGAGGGGTCGGTCCAGGTGTCGAGGCGGTCGACGAGGGAGGTGCGGAGGGTGTCGGCCGACGCGTCGTCGCCGAGCTGCCGGGCGAGCTGCAACAGCATCGCCGAGCGGTAGAGCGCCTTGCCGCCGAAGTAGGTGTCCGCCGCGGGGGCCTCCGTCGCCGCGACGTCGGCCTCGACCTGGTCCTCGAGCTGCTGCCTCTGGTCGTCGCTCAGCCCCGAGAGGTCGAGCTCGGTCGAGGCCGTCGTGACCGGTGCGTCGAACGACAGCGTCGAACCGACGGACAACGGGACGGTGCCGTAGATCGTCTCGTAGCTCAGCCCGGTGCCGCCGCCCGTCGCCGCGTCGCCCATGTGCGGGGCCGACACGAGCAGGGTGTCTCCCGCGGCGGCCGTCTCGTAGCCGAGCTCGGTGGTCGACACCGCCGACGACCCGGACCCGGAGGCGCGGTGCGCGGTCGTCACCGACACCAGCGGCGAGGCGGCCGCGTCGAGCACCGTCGCGACCTGGTCGTCGGTGGCTCCGTCGGGCAGCGGCACGAGCACGACCGAGCCGCCCTCGTCGAGCCGGACCGCCGTGCCGTCGAGGCCGCCGCCCGTGACGGCCACGCCCCACGTCGTGTCGCCGATCGTGAGCGTGCCGCGCCCCTCGCCGGCGGTGGTCACGGCCGTGCCGAGGGTGTCGGTCTGCGCGGTCGCGGCGGTGTACGAGACGAGCGGCGAGCCCTCGGCGACGGTCGTGTGACCGAGCACCGTGTCGCCGTCGAGGTGGGCGATCGTGACCGAGACGTCGTCGTAGGCGCTGACCTCGGTCGACGAGGCGCCGACGTCGAGGGTGACGTCGGGCAGGGCGGGCGACACGATCGCCTTCTCGGAGGCCACCGGCACCGGCAGACCCGCGGCGAAGCCGGCCTCCGTCAGCTGGAACGAGATCGGGAACGGGAACACGGGCGTCGGCTCGTCGCCGAACACGAGCCCCGAGAACCAGGTGTTGGTCGGCGGGACGAGCCCGTCGGCGAGGCGCATGGTCGGCACGGCGCCGACCGACTCCTGCGGCAGGGCGGCCACGAGGGGGTCGACCTGAGAGGCGGGGAACACGTCGCCTCCGGCGTCGGGTCGGCCCGTGGTGTCGCCGTCCGTGCCCGAGCCGCCGGTGCACCCGGCCAGCACGAGCACGCCGGCCGTGCCGAGGGCGACACCCGCGGCCACGCGGCGGAGGGTCAGGAGGCGCGGGGCGCGTCGGGTACCGCCCCGCGCCTCCTGGGGGTGACGGGCCGGCCCGGAACCGATCGGTGATCCCGAACGATCCCGTCGGTCGGACCGACCCGTCGTCTTGCTCCGTGCGCCGGGGATCGTCAGACCCCGATCTGGCGCAGGAAGTCCTGCATGGTGTCCACCGGCCCCGCGAGGATGCCGTCGTCGCGCAGGTGCATGGTCGCCTCGACCGGCGTGCCGCTCGCGACGAGGCCGTTGTAGGCCCCCTCGCTCAGCTGGTCGCTGACCACGCGGACCGTGGCCGCGGCCGCACCGTCCTTGGTCTGCACGCTGACCAGGTCGACGCTGCCCTCGACGACCTGCTGGTTCGGCAGCATGACGTCGACGGTCGCGCCGTCCTGGATGCGCTCGTAGTCGCGGGGCGTGAGCGTGAAGTCGGCGTCCACGAAGAGCGTGCCGGCCTTCTCGATCGTGGCGACGGACGTGCCCGACCCGAGGAACCCGCCCTCGCGGACGTCGAGCTGCGACAGCGTGCCGTCGACGGTGGCCATGAAGGTGATCGTGCCGTCGTCGGCCACCGTGTAGGCGTCCGTGTCGGGGACGACCACGTCGTCGGCGAGATCCTTCTGCAGCGAGGGGCTCTGGAGCGAGAAGAGGACGTCGCCCTTCGAGACCCGGTCGCCGACCTCGGCGTCGGTGGAGGTGACCGTGCCGCTGTAGTCGGTGCCGACGGAGAAGTCCTGGCTCGCGATGGCCGCACTGGTGCTGATGACCTGCGCCTGCCGTTGCGTGAAGATGACGGTGAAGACGGCCACGAGGGCGATCACCACGAGGATGCCCACGGTCATCTTGATCCTGTTTCCCCAGGTCATGAGACCACCTTCTCTCGGTCGTTCGTGTCGTGTCGGTCGGGTCCGGTCGCCGTTCCGGCGTGCTGCGCCTCGTCGGCGCGGTGCTCGTCGTGACGGTGCTCGTCGGAGCGGTGCTCGTCGACGACCGCCAGTCGGGCCTCGAGCAGGTGACGACGCTCGTCGTCACGACGCCGTTGCTCGTGTCGTTGCTCGGCCGACAGCTCGAGGAACTCGTCGTGGCTGCGGGGCAGCGGTCGTGCGATCTGGGTGCGGAGGGCCTGCACGGGCACGGGGCCGGTGCCGACCGGACCGGCGACGGTCGTGCGGGCGCTCGACCCCGAGCGGGACGCCCGCTTGATCGCCTTCGCCTCGCGGAGGGCCGCGAGCAGGAAGGCCGAGAGCACGGCGGTGTTGATCAGGTTCCAGACCGTGGCCAGGGTGAGCACCCGGTTGTCCCAGTCGCGCCAGATCGCCACGAGCGACGTCAAGGTCAGGAAGAGCCAGAACAGCACCTGGGGGACGAGCACGTTGAACGGACTCGACGCCTTGCCTCCGCCGGTCACGTGCCAGGCGGTGTCCTTGCCGCTCAGCACGTTCCACAACGCCTTGACGTAGATCGGGAACGAGACGGAGGCCAGCATGAGGACCTCCCAGCGGAACGACCCGAGGGTGAAGAACGCCAGCGCGATCTGCAGCAGGTAGAAGCCCGAGTAGAAGAGCAGCCACTGCAGCACGGAGATGTGCAGGTTCATCGGGCGCAGGTCGAAGAAGATCTCCATCGGCGGCACCATGATCAGCAGCAGCGGGGCGATGCCCGTGAGGTAGTGCGTCGCCGTCAACGTGTACTGGAACCGCTGGTCCATCGTCAGGGTGCGACGGGGGCTCAGCGGGTTGTGCCGGAAGAGGATCTCGAAGCCGCCGGTCGCCCAGCGCAGCTGCTGCTTGCTGTAGGCCTCGATGGTCTCGGGGGCGTCGCCGATCGCGAGCGTCATCGGGATGTAGATCGACCGCCAGCCGGCCTCGTGCAGGAACAGGCTCGTCCAGACGTCCTCGGACTTCGAGTCGGTGTCGATGCCGCCGACCTCGTCGATCGCCGCGCGGCGGAAGATGACGTTGGTGCCCACGCAGAACGCCGCGTTGAAGCGGTTGCGACCGGGCTGGATGTACCGGTAGAAGACGGCCTGCATGTAGCCCGCGCCGCGGCTGACGATGCTGACGAGGTTGCCGTACGACTGCGGGGTCTGCACGAAGGCGACCTTCTCGTCGACGAAGAACGGCACGGTCTCGTGCAGGAACATCGGTTTGGGCACGAAGTCCGCGTCGAAGATGGCGAAGTAGTCGCCCTTCGCCACCGACAGGGCGTAGTTGACGTTGCCCGCCTTGGCGCCGTTGCTGGTCAGCCGGCGGATGTAGCGGGCGCCGAGCGTCGCCGCGAGGTCCTTGACCTCGTCGCTGCGGCCGTCGTCGAGCACCCAGGTGCGGTGCTCGCCCTGCATCGCGACGGCGGCCTGGACCGTCATGGCGATCTTCGAGAGCTCCTCGCCGTAGACCGTGACGAAGACGTCGACCACCTTGCGTTCGCCGTCGACGACGATCGGCCAGAGGTGCGGCTGGTCGCGGACGCCGAGGCGGTCGATGGCCTCTTCGTCGTACAGGGTGTCCTGCGTCGAGTGGAAGTCGAAGTCCCGGGGGTTCTGACCGCCCGAGAGGATGGTCCACATCGCCAGCAGGGCCTGGAGGACCAGGACGGCCTCGGCGATGATGACCGCGACGTAGGGCAGCAGGTCGCCCCGGTTGGCGGGGTTCAGCAGGAACTGCCCGTAGAGCAGGATGCCCATGGTGCAGGCCAGCACGAGCAGCACCATGAACGGCGAGTGCGCGCGCCCCTCGGTGCGCGAGACGACCGACGCGTGGTGGTCGCTCGTCATGCGGGTCGAGGGGCGGGCCCGCGACCCGCGCACCTCGTCGTGTGCGAGGCGCTTCAGTTCGCTGCGCGAACGAGGTGCCACGTCGAGGGTGGGGTCGGTGTCGGGTGCACCGGTCAGGGGTCGGTTGTCGGCGTCGCTGTCGCGGACGCGCATGGTTCGGGACATGCGTGTTCTCTCCGGGTTCGGGTCTGAGAGACGACCGGACGCCGACGGCGGTGGGGAACCGCCGTCGGACGTCCGGAGGGGCGTCGGCGACAGCGGCGACTCGAGGTGACGCGCCGGGGTGGGCGGCGGTCGGGTGGGAGTTCGGGTCTCCCGTTTCGTGTCCGTCGACTGCGAGTGGTTCGGGCCATTCGATCGACGGGCTCGTCTCCGGTGTGGGCCTTTCGGGGGACCGTTCCGGGGACGTGTCGAAACAGTACAGGGTCGTTCGAGCCGATCGACGACACCCGTTCGGGGGGCAAGCCCCCTCGAACGGGTCACAGCCCGCGTGGACAGCGGGGAGGTGACACCCGTTGCCCGCGAACACTCACCCGTCTCACCCCGTCCGGGGGGCACGTCGGGCGTGTCCCGGACTCAGGCGGTCAGGTCGGCCAGCCAGCCGGCGAGGAACTCGGCGCCGGCCTCGTCGTGGATCGCGCCCGTGGCGCTCGTCAGCACGGGGTAGGGGGTCGAGGGGACGCCGTCGGCGGGCCGGACGTCGACGTGGGCGACCGCGTGACCCTGCGCGTGCAGCCAGTCGGCCATGGCGTAGTCGCTGCGGGAGTCGCCGACGGTGCGCCAGGCGAGCGGGGGCTCGCCGTCGGCCGCCAGCAGCTCGAGCGCGCGCTCGGCCCCGAGGTCCTTCCCGAGCCGCACCGACTCGATGTCGGTCGAGATGATCGTCGGGTCGACGCGCCACTGCACGGCGCCGGACGCGTCGGGCCGCACGTCGTCGAGTCGGCGCACGCCGAACCCGCGGCGGACCAGCGCCTGCATCGCCTTCTCGTCGAGGTCGCGCTGTCGGGCCAGGTAGGTCGACGACTCGACGCTCGTGAGCTGCTCGATCGAGACCATCGCGTGCTTGGTCGTGTCGTAGAAGACCAGGTCGGCGAACTCGTCGGCGACGAGCGCCTGCATCTCGGCACCGAAGTCGGCGGGCATGGAGAGCGACGAGTCGACCTCGATCGGGCCGATGCCGTCGGCGCCGTGCTCGGGGCCGATCGTGAACCAGACGGCACCCTTCTCGCAGACGCCGTGCACGCGCGACCCCTCGGGCAGTCCGGCCGCGAGCAGCGGGCGGACGACCTCGTCGCGGATGAAGGCGTCCGAGCGCCCGGTGTTGAAGACGATCGGGACGCCGAGGGCGGCGAGCGCCACGAGGTCGCGCGTGATCTCGGGCAGCGCGATGCTGCGGGTCACGGGGCTGGCGATCGGGCCGTCGACGTCGAGGAGCAGGCCGAGGCGGGGTGCGGTGGAGGAGGTCACCGGACCATCCTCGCAGCAGGGGGACGCAGGAGGCGCGGGCCGGCCCGCTCGGTCGACCCGCGCCTCCTGCGCCTCGCGTCGTCGACTACGGGGAGGTCGGCAGCGACGGCATGGTCTGGGCGAACTCGACGAGAGCCGAGAGGAAGACCGAGAACACGACCGCGAGCGTGACGACGTACACCACGATGTAGAGCCAGAGCGGGGCGAGGCCGCCACCGGTCCGGCGCTTCACGACGACCGAGCGGCCGATGACGTAGACGACCGTCAAGAACGCCCACGGCCACGGGAACGGCTTGACGACACCCCGGGCCACGAGGGCTCGGTGGTCGAGCCAGGCGAGGACGACCGTCAGCGCGTAGGCGAGGATGCCGATGCCCATGTAGGCCAGGTAGCCCGGAGTGAACGGCGACTGGTAGACGCCCGGGGTGAACGTGGCGGTGCGCTCGAGGTAGTCGGGGATGTCCCAGAGGGCCAGGCCGATCAACTGCACGAGGGGCAGGAGGACGAGCACCCAGATGAACGGGGTCGAGGTGTTGACGCCGGGGTTGGTGCCCTTGAGCGGGTCGGAGTAGCCGCCGGGGCCGGGGTAGGGCTGCTGCTGCTGCTGGGGCTGCTGCGGGTGCTGGCCCTGGTACGGGGCCGAGTGCTGCGGGTTCTGGGGGTTCTGGGGGTTCTGGGGGTTCTGGGGGTTCTGCCAGGGCTGCTGGCCGGGGGCGTCGCTCACGGTGTCTCCGTCGTCGTCGTGGGTGGGCAGGTCGGTTCGTCGTCGCGCGTCGGGCCGCTCTCCGGCAGCGTAGTGCGGCGGCTCGACCCGACGCCCACTCGCGTTTCCGCCTGTGGACGGACCTGCGAGGGCATCCCGGGTGGGAGGATGGTCGGAACCCCTCGACAGGAGAACACCCGTGGCGTCGCTCCCCCTTTCCGTCATCACCGCACTCGAGGCCTTCGCCGCGCCCGATCGCAAGCAGTCCGTGCACGACCTCGCCGTCG
This sequence comes from Frigoribacterium sp. AP1, assembly GCF_056680555.1. Classification (NCBI taxonomy): domain Bacteria; kingdom Bacillati; phylum Actinomycetota; class Actinomycetes; order Micrococcales; family Microbacteriaceae; genus Frigoribacterium; species Frigoribacterium sp. AP1. The sequence continues at coordinate 1,630,981 of NZ_CM155288.1, read as the reverse complement.
ACCCGGCCGGTCCCGCCGAGCAGACCCTGGCCGACCTGACCGGCTCGGTCGAGTGGGTCGACATGGCGGTCGCGCACCCGCTGGGCCCCGACCGCAGCGACCCCGAGGGCATGCGTCGTCTGCTCCAGGCGATGGGCGCCGAGGGGCGCTGCGCCGTCCTGTCGGCCTCGGGCTCCGAGGACGACCGCGACCTCGGCGGCGCGCTCGACGGTGTGCTGCACCAAGAGGGCGGCGCGCTCGTCGTCTGCCGTCCCGGCCCGCTGGCCTTCCTGGTCACCGGCAGGGGCGACCGCTGGCTGCTCAGCGACCGCGAGATCCCCGAGCTGACCGGCCCGATCGGCATCATCACGCCGTAGGGGGCATCCCTCTCTCACGCTGATCCGGTACGTAGCGGATCAGCGGACCCGATCCCCCGCCCCTCCGACTGCGGACGATCCGGTAGGTACCGGATCAGCCGCTGGACGGGCACTCCCCCGGCGTCAGCCGCGGCGGATCGGGTCGCCCGTCGTCAGCTGCCAGATCGCGACGCCGTGCAGCCCCTTCGACTCGGCCAGGTCGGCGCGGGCGGTGATCGAGCGTCCGTCCGACCACCAGAGGGTCGAGCCGTCATCGGGCGACGCCGTGTACTCGGCCTGCTCGGCGTCCCACGAACCGGTGGACTGCGCGCCGGTGCGGGCCTCGGCGACCGACACCGCGCCTCCTGCGGCGCCCTCGCCCGTCCAGCGGTAGCCGTACCCCGCCACACCGAGGTCGAGGCGGTCGGCCGGGACGAGCTCGAGCGCGGCGTCGAGCACCTCGCCGACCCAGGGCAGTCCCCCGACGGGCCCGGGCTCGCTGAAGCCGGTGCCGTGCTGGTCGTAGGCCATGAGCACGAACCGGTCGACCGAGTCGGACAGGGCGGCGAGGTCGTACCCGAGGTCCCCGTACCCCGACGGGTCGGTGCTGGGCTGCACGGCCATCGAGATCGCGGCGTCGTCGGGCAGGGCGTCGCGCAGCTCGGCGGCGAAGTCGACCAGCCCCGGGGCGTCCGCGGCCGAGAGCGACTCGAAGTCGATCTGGACGCCGTCCCAGCCGCCGTTGACGACCTCTCCGGTGAGGCCCGACACCACGAACTCCCGGTTGGCCCGGCTCGACAGCAGCTGTGTCGCGAGCTCGCCGCTGAACCCGTCCCGGCCGGCGTTGACGACCAACAGCTCGGCCTTCTTGCCCGCCGACTGGGCGGCCTCGCGCAGGGAGTTGGCGGACTCGTCGCTCGGGGCGACACCGGCCCCGCCGGTCGTGATCGCGACGCCCGAGACGCCCACCGTGTCGATGGCGGCCTCGCTGTGGTCGAACGCCTCGACCGCGGCCGTCGTCGCGCCGGGCGAGGCGATGGCGTACCCCTCGACCGCGAGCCCGGCGGGGATCTTCGCCTGCGGCGCGACCGTCGGGTTGTTCCCGTCGGCCGAGCACGAGATCAGCGTGACCGCGAGCGAGGCGGCGAGCAGCAGGGCGGCGGTGCCGGTGGTCAGGGTGCGCACCGTGCCATCTTCGCCGATCCGGCGGGACGACGTGGTCGCGGCGGGAGGCGGGACGCGACGGAGGCGCGACGGGCGCGCCTCGCCGACCCGCGCCTCCCGGACTCGCGGGTGGCGGGAGTGCTTGGCTCGGCCCATGACAGACGACGACCGACAGCAGACCTGGGACGAGTTCCACGACGACGTGAACATGACGGCCTCGACGCTTCGCGACTGGCTCGACACGGACGAGTCGCGCGAGGTGGGGCAGAAGGACGGCGGCGAGTCCGTCGGGCACGAGAGCGGTCGGCACATCGTGCGCATCCTCGAGAAGAAGAAGGCCGACCTGACCGACGCCGACTGGCAGCACATGGAGAAGGTGCACGGCTACGTCGCACGTCACTCGAAGCAGCGCCCCTCGGGCGACGTCACCGACACGAAGTGGCGCTGGTCCCTGATGAACTGGGGGCACGACCCCCTGGCCTGACCGCCGGGCCGCCGGACCGCCGGGCCGCCGGGCCGCCGACGGGCCCCGACCACCGTCCGGCCCAGCCCGGCAGACTGGGGCGATGAAGACCGCACTCGTCACCGGGGGCTCGCGGGGCATCGGCCTCGCCGTCGTCCGCGACCTCGCCCGCACCCACCACGTGATCGTCCACGGCCGGGACGAGGAGGCGCTGCGGGCGATCACCGCCGACCTCCCGTCCGCGACGGCGTGGGCCGCCGACCTCTCGGGCCCGGCGCTCACGGTGCCGCCGCTCGACGGGCTCGACGTGCTGGTGCACGCGGCCGGCGTGATCGGCGGCCGGGCCGTCGCCGACACCGAGCGGGACGACTGGCGCCGCGTGTTCGAGGTCAACGTGTTCGCCGTGGCCGAGGTGACGCGTCAGCTGCTGCCGGCCCTGCGGGCGGTGCAAGGCACGGTCGTCTCGATCAACAGCGGCTCGGGGTTCACGGCCGGGCCGAACGGCAGCACCTACGCGGCGAGCAAATTCGCGCTGCGGGCGCTGACCGACGCCCTGCGCGAGGAGGAACGCCCGCACGGCGTCCGGGTCAGCTCGGTGCACCCGGGCCGCGTCGACACCGACATGCAGCACGAGCTCGTCACGGCCGAGGGCGGCACGTACGACACGTCGCTCTACCTCGAGCCGCAGTCCGTCGCCGACGCCGTGCGGCTCGTGGTCGACCTGCCGCACGGGGCCACGGCCGAGGTCGTCTCGGTGCGCCCCACCCGCCGGGCCTGACCTGCCAGGCGCGACCTAAAGGGATCTCGTCAGCCGTCGCGCCACCGTGGCGCCGCGGCGCCGTGCCGAACCCGACCTCGGTAGCCGCTGTCGGGCCCGATCTGCGTGCCGAACCCGACCTCGGGTGGCCTGACGAGCCACCCCGCCACGAGATGACGGCGTGTCGCCGCGTCGTGGTCGCGAATTGCACGCCGGTGGAGGCGCGGGTCGGGTCAGGAGGCGCGGCTCGGGGCCTCGGCCGCGCCCGGCTCGATGAGGGCGAGCCGCGCGACCCTGCGGTTGTGCCACGCGATCTGTCCGCACTGGGCGGCGGCCACGGCCAGGAAGACGACGACGGTCGAGAAGCCGAGGCCGGTGGTCTCACGGATGCCGAAGACTCCGAGCAGCGTCACGCCCGTGCCGAGTCCGCGACCCCACCGGAGGCCGGCCGGGGTGTGCGGGGACTGTCGCCACCACGGGAACCGGTGGTCACCGACCGAGGCGAGCTCTCGAGCCATCGCGTCGGTCGAGAGGGCGACCCCGAACACGAGCACCACGAGCCACAGCAGCAACCACATGCTGACGAGGCTAGGGGCAGGAAGGCGACCCGCGCCTCCTTCGCCCGGTCGAGATGTCACGACGTGCCACTCACCTCCGAAGGTGAGCGGCACGTCGTGACATCTCGCGGACCGGGGAGAAGGGCAGCCCGGGCAGGTCAGCTGTAGTCGTGGCCCGAGACGCCGAGGGAGCGGTACACGAACTCGCCGCCCTCGCTGGCGTCGTCGTCGAGTTCCCACATGAGGTCCTCGCCGTCGGAGGCGCCGGGGCGGGTGACGCTCTTCTGCGGCAGGCCGTCGATGAGGGTCAGTTCTTCGGTGGTGGTCTCGTCGTGGCCGACGAAGCGGGCGGTGTAGGTCTGGTCGCTCATGCCCGCACGCTACGCCGCCCTGCTCCGGGCACGGCCGCGACCGACCCACTACCGTGCACGGCATGAGCACGAAGAAGGCCCCCGAACCGGCGACCCTGTTGATGCTGGGGGCGAGCGGGGACCTCGCCGCGCGCCTCCTGATCCCCGGCCTGGGCGGCCTGTTGTCGCTCGAGCCGCCGCGCCGCGTGCAGCTGATCGGCGCCGGGGTCGAGGAGTACACCGACGCCGAGTGGAAGGCGCGGGTGAAGACGTCGTTCGACAGCGTCCACGCGAGCGGCCCCGCCGTCGACGCCCTGCTCGAGTCGACCACGTACATCACGGCCGACGTGACCGGGGTCGACGGCCTCCGCAGCCTCGTCGAGGCGTGCGACTCGCCTCCGTCCATCTATTTCGCCCTGCCGCCCGCCATCACCGAGAAGGCCTGCACGGCCCTCCGGGAGGTCGACCTGCCCGAGGGCACGTCCCTCGCCCTCGAGAAGCCGTTCGGTACCGACCTCGCCAGCGCGAAGAAGTTGAACCGGGAGGTGTTGAAGCTCGTGCCCGAGGACCAGGTGCACCGCGTCGACCACTTCCTGGGCCGGTCGACCGTGCTCAATCTGCTCGGTCTGCGCTTCGCGAACCGCCTGATCGAGCCCATGCTCAACAACCAGCACGTCGAGAGCATCGAGATCGTCTACGACGAAGAGCTGGGCCTCGAGAACCGCGCCCGCTACTACGACCACGCCGGCGCCATGGTCGACATGATCCAGAGCCACCTGCTGCAGGTCATGGCCGTGCTGACGATGAACGCCCCCGCGACGCTCGGCCCCGCCGACCTGCGCGACGAGAAGGAGTTGGTGCTGCGCGCCACCCACGTCTGGGACGACGACGCGGTCGCGAACACCCGCCGCGCCCGGTACGGCAAGGGGAAGGTCGACGACCGCACCCTGCCCGCCTACGTCGACGAGGACGGCGTCGACCCGTCGCTCGAGACCGAGACGCTGGCCGAGGTCGTCGTCGAGGTGGCGAACTGGCGCTGGGCCGGCGTGCCGATCCTGCTGCGGTCGGGCAAGGCCCTGGCGTCGCGTCGCCGCGAGATCGTGATCACCTTCCGCCCGCCGACCCACGTGCCGAAGGAGTTCGTCGGCGGCGGCACCCCCGACCGCCTCCGCATCGCGATCTCGCCCGACGAGATGTCGCTCGAACTCAACGTCAACGGGCCGGGCGACTCGTACGACCTGTCCCGCGCCTCCTTGCACGCCGACTTCGGCGCGGCCGACCTGACGGCCTACGGCGAGGTGCTCGAGGGCATCCTCGACGACGATCCGACGCTCTCGGTGCGCGGCGACTCGGCGGAAGAGGGCTGGCGCATCGTCGCCCCCGTCGTCGAGGCCTGGACGTCCGGGGAGGTCGCCATCGACGAGTACCCGGCGGGGTCGGCCGGGCCGGAGTCCTGGCCCGCGGGCGTGCACCAGAACGAGCCCGCCGTCCGGGCCCGCGAGGGCGCGAAGCTGGCGCACCGCGAGGACTGAGCCGCGGCGCCGGCGGGCGGCAGGGCAGGGGCGGCGCGAGCGCAGGAGGCGCGGTGCCGGCGGGCGGTCAGCCGAGGCTGACGAAGGTGCTCACGTCGTCGCGCGGCAGGACGTCGGCGACGGCTCCGACCTGCATCCCCGCGACCGTGACGCGGCCGCCGTGGCTCGAGAGGAACGCCGTGTCCGAGGCGTCCCGACCGGTCGCGATGCGCAGCAACGTCTGCCGTGGCGCGAGCCCGGTGGCGTCGACCACGTGCCAGGCGCCGTCGACGAAGGCCTCGGCCACGGCGTGGAAGTCCATCGGCGACAAGCCCGGGGCGTAGACGCTGACCAGCCGCGCGGGCACGTCGAGCCCGCGCAACAGGGCGATGACGAGATGGGCGTAGTCACGGCAGACGCCCTGCCGGTCGAGCAGGGTCTGCACGGCGCCGTCGGTCGGAGCACTGGCCCCGGGCACGTAGGCGAGGTGCGAACCGACCCACGTCGCGACCGCGGCCAGCAGCTCGCGCCCCTCGAGCCCGCCGAACTCGGCACGGGCGGTGGGGCTGAGCGTGTCGGACTCGCAGTAGCGGCTCGGGCGGCGGTAGCGCACGAGGTCCAGCTCGTCGACCGCGGGTTCGTCGAGGCGTCCGTCGACGACGACCCGGTAGTCCACGGTGACCCGGCCGGCCCCGACAGCGCACAGGTGGAGGAGGGTGCCGTGGTGGTCGTGCAGCTCGCGGACCTCGAGAGGGGCGCCGTGCTGGGTGACGACCAGCGCCTCCTCGGTGATGCGGGCGGCGTCGGCTGTGCCGGCCGTGCCGGGCGTGCCGGCCGTGCCGGGCGCCGCTCCCGTGCCGGGCGCGGCGTAGGCGCGGGAGGCGGCGATCGACAGGACGAACTCGGCGGGGCCGTCGACGTCGAACTCGAGTCGGGCGGACGCGGTGCGCTTCATGACGAGAGGGTGGCACGTCCGTGAGTCGGGCGTGTTTCGGGGTGTGCCGTGAAGCGGCTGCGACCCTGCTGGGACCGCCGCTCGATGTCGGTGGTGCCGGGTTGGATGAGCGCATGCCCTCGTACCGCGTCACGCTCACCGTCGGCACCCTGCGACCCGGGGTGCGGCCCGACTCCGTGCTGCCCGCGGCCGCCGCGAGCGCCGCGGGGCTGACCACGGTCGAGGCGAGCGACGTCACGCTGGTGCGGGGCGAGCCACGATTGGTGGTGCGCTACGAGTGCGCCGCCGACGAGCCCGCGCACCGCATCGGGGCCGTCGTCGAGGCGACCGTGGGCGAGCTCGCCGACGTCGTGCAGGGCCGGGTGACGCGTCGCGACGGCGGGGCGTGGACGCTGGTCGGCGCGGTCTGACGCCTTCACCTCGAGGTCGAGGCCGTTCGCAGTCTCCGACCGGCATCGCGGCCGCGCCGCCTCGGAGCACACCGCACCGCACTCGCGCGGAACGGACGTCACGAACCCGGTTATCCACAGGCCGACGTTTTTCATTGAGAAGATCACATATTAATGCTTTTCTGGATGGGTCGAGCACCTGCTCACCCCTCCAGAAAGGCACCGCATGAAGATCCTCTCCCGTCTCGCCACCGGCACTCTCGCATTGGCCCTGATGGCGACCGGCACGACGGCGGCGAACGCAGAGACCCTGCCCGCGCCTGGACCGACAGTCGTCGAGTCCGGCTCGGTGGCGGTCCAGCCCGGTACAGCAGGGACGACCACGAGCGACCACAGCAGAGGCTTCGTGGTCGAGTCGTCCTGGTCCTACGGCACGAAGCCCCGCCTGTACTCGAACTATTTCCACCGCAGCAGGTGGCACGGGTCGTCGGTGAAGACGGCCGCCGGCCGCATCACGCAGAGTGCGAACACGAGCCCGGGCCAGTGGTCGTACGCCTACGGCACCGCCACCCCGAATCGAGTGGACTACGCGTACTACCGCATCACGAGTTGAGCTGCGTGGCGCGTCCCGCCCCGGCGTGACGCGCCACCGCTCCCCCCTCCGCCCGACCTCCCCGTCAGGAAGCCTCGATGCACGTGATTCTCCGGACCTCCATCGTCCTCGTCTCGATGGTCTCGACCGTTGCCGCGCACCTCGTCGCCGAGAGGTCCGAAGAGCTGTTCCCCCTGTCGGCTCCCGCCCAGATCCACATCACGTCGGGCCCAGGAGGCCTGGACGAACCTGCGACCGTGGTCGCGGACTTCGAGGGCAACGACCTGGCCGCAGCTCTCGTGACCTTCGACGCGACCCCGGACGGCGTCCGACGCATCCTCGTCCTCTCTCCTGGTTTCACCGGCCAGCCCGGGGCGCCCGGCGCCCTGGCACCGGGCAGGCAGGTTCACGACTTCGGCACCCGTCTCGCGTCGACGCAGACCCGCGTCCTCGAGGCCGGCGTCGACACGGTCTACGGCCAGTGGACCGTCTTCGGTTCCGACGGCGACATCGAACGCTCCGCTGACGACCTCCGCCGCGACGGATTCACGGCGGAGGTCGTGTGGAACGATGCAGCAGCAACTGCCGCGCAAGCCGTCACGGTGGTCCCGCCCCTCCTCGTGTTCGCTGTCGCCACCTTCCTGTTCGTGACGTCGGCGGCGGCCTGGACCCTGACCGCCGGCTCACGACGGGCTCGTCGCGTCCACGGCCATTCCCGCTACGGGGTGTCGGGCGGCGACCTCGTGAAGACGGCGACGTTCGTCGGGGCCCTGTGGGCGACGACCTGGCTCGGCTGGCTGGCGACGGCCACCCTCCTGTGGGGCTCCAGTCCGAGCATCGGCCCGACCGGTCTCCTCGTGGCGCAGATCACGGCTCTGTGCGGCGGGGCCATGATCGTCATCACGGCCCTCGCGGCCCTCGCGGCCCACGGCGGGTCGCGTCCTGGGCTGCGGCCTCGCGAGCGCCGAGCGACGACGATCCTCGGGGTGGCCGCGGGCACCACACTCCTGAGCATCGGGGCGTCCATGCTGGCCGCGACTGATGCACTAGAGGAAGCCGACGCCGGTCTCCGCGCCGCCACGGCGAAGCACGACTCCTGGCACGACCGATCGGCTCGGATCATCGCTTTGCGGGCGACGGAGGAGTCCGTCGTGGAGCGTGAGGCACCCGACTGGTCCCGCTTCATCGCCAGCGAGGAAGCGACCGGCCACCTCCTGCTGAACTACCTGGACCCCGGATGTCAGGGTCTCTCGTTGACGGTCGACTGCGTGGTGGTCAACCGCACGTACCTGCAGCAGGCGGCATCGCGGGGAACGAGCGGGGTCGACGAGTTCGTCGACGACACCGATGACCGGGTGCGGGTCCTCGTGCCCCTCGGTCTGGAGCCCGAGGCCGGGGCTCTCGAGTCACGTGTGAGAGAGTTCGTAGCATTCCAACGCGAGGTCGAGACGCGATTCACCTGCCCCGACGGCGACTGCTTCGCCGAGGTCCCCGTCGCAGCCGTCACCGTCCAGACATACCGCTCCCCTCTCGAGCTCCCTCTCCTGACGGCCTATCCGCGCACGGATACGGGCGAGGACGTACTCGTCGATCCCGTCGTGGTCGTCGTCCCCCCGACCCAGCGAGTCCTCAGCATGGACTACCACCTGGCGGCCATGAGCACGGGCGACGAGTTGTACACCGGTTCGTACGACGAGCTCGAGGCAGCGCTCCAGGAGCACGGCATCCGCGATCTCGTCTTCGCCCATGCGGAGGTCCGGGACGAGACCGGTTCGCTCGTGCCGCAGTGGCGCGCCTGGAAGAACCAGTCCCTCGTCACGCTGTGGCTCTCGTCCCTCCTGGCTGCTGCGATGGTCTTCCTCCTCGTCTGGGCGTCCGTCCGCTCGCGTGCCCGCTCTCTCTCCGTCCGGCGCGTCCACGGCCTCGGTCCGTTCCGTCGCCACGGCCGGATGATGATCCTCATCGGTGTGCTCGGTTGCGCTGCGCCGTTCGCCTCCTTCGTGACCCCCCAGCCAGGGACCATGCCGGAGATCCCCCTAGGACGACTGATCACCGCCGGCCTGGCACTCGCCGCAGCCTTCGTCCTCCTGGCCTGGCCGACGGCTCTCTGGTGCGAGGGTCGGCCCCGCGGGACGGCCTCGTCCACCAACAGGAGAACCGTTCATCGCCCAACCGAAGGAGACATGCATGGTGCATCCTGATGCCCTGTCCACGCCCACTCGCCCGGCGTCACCCGGGAGTCCCCGCCCGTCTCTGGTCGTCGTGGATCTGTCCAAGGCCCATTCGGGGCGAGAACTCTGGAAGGACGTCACCGTGACGTTCGACGCCGGGACCATGACGTCGATCTCGGGCCCGAGCGGGGTGGGGAAGTCCACGTTGCTCCAGTGTCTGGGGCTGCTCGACACATCGACATCGGGGTCGATCGCCTACGCGAGCGCCGAACTCAGCCGCGCGCGAGGTCGGATACTGCGACGTCTGCATCGCGACGTCTTCGGGTTCCTCTTCCAGGACTACGGTCTCGTCGACAGCTGGACCGTCGCCAAGAACCTCGACGTCGCCCTGACGGCCCAGAGGGTCGCGTCGCGGGAGCGCGCCGGGCGACGATCCGCAGCCCTCCGACGAGTTCACCTGGAGGGGGTCGAAACGACGAAGGTGTCCCGGTTGAGTGGGGGTGAGCAACAGAGAGTCGCTCTGGCCCGCCTCATCCTGCACGAGCCCCGGGTCGTCCTCGCTGACGAACCCACCGCGGCGCTCGATGACGCGAACGCCGAGATGGTCCTCGAACTGCTCCGCGAACTCGCCGACGACGGCGCCGTCGTCATCGTGGCAACGCACGACGCGGGGGTGCTCGCCGCGAGCGACCAGGTGGTCGAACTCGACGGGGCGACGGCCTTCGTCAGGCCCCGCGTAGGCTCCCGACATGGGGACGACACCGACGCGAACGATGCTGACGACGACCGCTCGCGTGGGGGCCGCGGTGGCGACGGCGGCGCTCGCCCTCGGGGCGCTGACGGCCTGCGGCGGTGACGACGACGACCCCGTGGTGACGGTCAGCCCGAGCGTGAGCCCGTCGTCGACGCCCGAGAGCCCGACTCCGGCACCCGCGACTCCCACCGATGACACCGCGACGCCGTCGCCGAGCCCGACCAGCCCCAGCACCGACCCCAGCCCGCGCCCCACGCCGGTCACCACCGACAAGCCCACCGACCGGCAGACGATCCCCCCGCAGAACTGATGGTCGGCCCCCGTCCACCGGCATCGCACCACGAACTGAACGTCGCACCGCGCGTGTGCGCGGTGCGACGTTCAGAAGGCGGTGCGACCCGAGCCCCGGGAGGGCCGGCTCAGTACCAGTTGACGGACTGCGAGTGCGACCAGGCGCCGCACGGAGTGCCGTACACCGACTTGATGTAGCCGAGGCCCCAGGTGATCTGCGTCTTGGCGCTCGTCGCCCAGTCGCTGCCGGCCGAGGCCATCTTGCTGCCGGGCAGGGCCTGCGGGATGCCTGCCGCGCCACTGCTGGAGTTGACGGACTTGTAGTTCCAGCCCGACTCCTTGGTCCACAGCGAGACCAGGCACGAGAACTGGTCGCTGCCCCAGCCGTACTGCGACGACGCGAGGGACTGCGCCGTGGCCTTGGCCCCGGCGACCGAGTTGTCGGATGCAGCGCGGGCGGCCTCGGCGGCAGCGGCGGCCTCGGCGGCGGCCTTCGCCTCGGCAGCGGCCTGGGCCTCGGCGGCCGCCTGCGCAGCAGCGGCCTGGCGGTCGGCCTCGGCGGCGGCGGCCTGCACGGTCTGAGCCGACAGCGCGGTCTTCTCGACGCGGTCGTTCAGCGTCGAGGCGTCGAGCTTCTCGTAGTCGGCGAGCGAGGCGACCTGCGTCTGCAGCTCGCTGGCGTCGGTCCGGCTCGAGGTCGAGGCCACGACCTGGTTCGCGATCTGGATCGTCGAGCGCGCCTTGGCCTGCGCCAGTGATGTGGCGATCTCGGCCTTCTGCTGCTTGACGTCGGCGGCGTGCTGCTCGGCCGAGATGGTGTCCGCACCGGCGGCCGACATCGAGGTGACCGCGAAGCCGGTCCCCGCCACGAGGGCGACCGCGGCGACGCCTCCGATCAACGACAGGCGGCGCCGGGCGCTGCGACGGCGGCCCGCGGAGAGCGAGCGGCGCGTGGCAGGAGCCTCGGCGGTCGGGGTCGACTCGGCGGTGACGGAGTCCTCGCCGGGGGCAGGGGTGTTCTCGGTGGTCATGTGGTCCTCGTGCTCGGCCGACCCGCGCCTCCGGTCGGGCGGGGCGCACACGGCGGAGCCACGCCGGGCGCTCGGGGCGCTCACGGGTGGCCGGTGTCCACGCGACGGGGCGAGGGGCCGTGACAGGTCGGTGTCGGTCTCGCGAGGCCGTGGGGCCTCGACTCGTCCGCCACGGCTGCTCGGCCGAGTGGGGACTCGATCGAGAGGGGCGCACGCGCCCGGGCGAAGTGACGAGTATGCAGAGACTTCCTGAGTAGAACCACACAATGCACTGTCGAACCATGCAGTCCGGCGCATCAGCCCAGCGGATGACATCGACCCGCGCCTCCCTCATCCGAGCGAAGGAGGCGCGGGTCGGGCAGGTCAGCGGCCCCCGATCACGACGCCTCGGGTGTCGCCACGACGTCGTCCGCGACGCGGGACCGACGCCAGGACCCCGTCGCCACGTACTTGACCATCACGTTGAGCACGGCCACCGTCGGCACGGCGAAGAGCGCACCCGGGATGCCCGCCACGTACGACCCGCCCGCCACGGCGAAGACGACCGCGAGCGGGTGCACCCGCACGGCCGAACCCATGACCAGCGGCTGCAGCACGTGGGCCTCGAGCAGGTGCACGACGAGCACTCCGGCCAGCATGACGACGGCCTGTACCGGCCCCGCGAAGACCAGGGCGACGACCACGGCGAGCGCGCCGGTCACGATGGCTCCGACGACCGGGATGAACGACGCCAGGAAGACCAGGATCGCGATCGGCACGGCGAGCGGCAGCCCGAGGACGAACGCGATGAGGCCGATGCCGACGGCGTTGACCGCGGCGACGACGATCTGCACGCGGACGAACGAGGTCAGCGTGTGCCAGCCCGCCTGGCCGGCCCCGTCGACGGCCGGCCGGGCCGCCTTCGGGAAGAGGCGGACGGTCCAGGCCCAGACCCCCCGGCCGTCGATCATCAGGAAGATCGTCGCGAAGAGGGTCAGCAGGCCTCCGGCCAGCAGGTGGCCGGCTGCGGTGCCGATCGACAGCACGCCGCTGAGGATCGCCTTGCTCTCGGTCTGCAGCGCGTTCTGCGCGTCCTTCAGGTAGCCGTCGACGTCGGCGTTCGTCAGCTGGAACGGCGGCCCCTGCAGCAGGGTCGTCAGCTGGTCGTACTGCGCCACGGACTGCTTCTCGATCTGCGGCAGTCCGGCCCGGATCTGCGTCACGGCGAGCAGCACGAGCCCGCCCACGACGACCACCCCGGCCAGCAGCGCCGCCACGATGGCGAGCCAGCGCGGCCACCGGTGCCGACGCAGGAACCCCACGACCGGCACGAGGAACGCCGACACGAGGATCGCGATGAGCAGCGGCACGACGATCTCCTCGAGCGTCGCGATGAGCCAGAAGAGCACGGCCAGCACGGCGGCGACCGCGAGCAGGCGCCAGGCCCAGGCGCCCGCGACGAGCATGCCCGGGGGCAGTGCGGCGGCGGGTGGTGCGCCGCCGGGCTGTGCTGCGGCGGGCGAGGAGGCGCGGGTCGGGTCGACCGGGACGGTGGCGGCCGCGGTCGGGTCGGCGGTGCGGGTCGCGTCGTCCGTGGCGCCCCCGTCTGTGGCTGCACCCTGGGAGCGCTGGGAGCGACGTGAGAACTTCATGAGCCGAGTGTCCGGCCGCGCGGCTATCAAGAGGCTGTGACTTCGCTGACCCGGCCCGCGCCTCCTCGGCTGGGCAGCTTCTCGGCGACCGTCGCGTGGCGGGCGCACGGTTCGCGACCGGGCCGGTCAGCCCTCGGGCGCGAACCTCGGGCCGTCGTAGCCGTCGCGTCGCACCTGTTCCGACCACGCCGCGAGCGGCCGCACCCAGAGCCCCTGCTCGCCGTAGAGCGCGCGGTAGACGACGAGCGGCTCGTCGGTCTCGCTGTGGCGTGCGGTGCCGAGCACCTCGTAACGGCCGCCCTTGAAGTGGCGGTAGAAGCCGGGTGCGGGAGGGGTGTCGGCGGTCATCCCGCGAGCCTAGACGGGCGGTGAGGGGCACGATGGTCGGGTGACCCAGGACGCTCCCCCCTCGACCGCCAGCACGCCGACCACCCCGGGCGAACCCGTCGTCGACACCGACGACCGGGCTGCCCGCCGCGAGTTCGACACCCCCTCGGGCCGCGTCGTGGGCCGCGTCGACGGTGCGGTCGTGCGGGTGCTCGGGGTTCCCTACGCCGAGGCCGACCGCTTCGAGCCGCCGCGTCCGGTCGCGCCCTGGTCGTCCCCGCTGCTCGCCTTCGACCGTGCTCCTGCCTCGCCACAGGTCGCGGCACCCGGGCTCGACGCCCTGATCGAGGGTGCCGCCGTCGGCATGGTCGACGACGAGCACTGCCAACGCCTCTCGATCACCCTGCCCGCCGACCTGCTCGCCGACGAGCGCGTGCCGGTGATGGTGTGGATCCACGGCGGCTCGTACGTGTCGGGGGCGGGCGACCTGCGCGTGTACGACCCGCGCGCCCTCGTCGCCGAGCAGCGCGTGATCGTCGTCACCGTGACCTACCGGCTGGGCATGCTCGGTTTCTTCGGCGTCGGCGACGAGGTGCCCGCCAATCTCGGGCTGCTCGACCAGCTCGCGGCGGTCCGCTGGGTGCACGACACGATCGAGGCGTTCGGTGGCGACTCGTCCCGCATCACCCTGTTCGGCCAGTCGGCCGGCGGCGACGCGATCGCGCACCTGATGATCAGCGAGGGCGCCCGGGGGCTCTTCGCCCGGGCCATCGTGCAGAGCGCCCCGCTCGGCATCGCGCGCGGACGCAGCCGCATGGTGGAGGCGATGACGGAGGCGGTGGGCACGCCCCGCAAGGACGCTCCGCTCGACGAGCTGCTCGCCGGGCAGTCCGTGGCCGAACGGGCGGCGAAGCGCTTCGGCCTGCGCGGTGGCATGGCCTTCGGCGTCCAGTACGGCCGCGCACCGCTGCCCGCCGAGTCCGCCGCCGACGACGCCTGGCGCGAGGTCGCCCCCGAGATCGACCTGCTGATCGGTGCCACGGCCGACGAGACCGCGGTGTTCGCCGAGTTCTCCCCCGTGCTGCAGCGGTTGTTCGGTCTGCCCGTGGTCGGGCGGGTGATCCGGCGCGTGATGGTCGACGCCACGACGAAGGCGGTCTACCACCGGGCCGGCCGGGCCTTCGCCGACCGGCACCGTGCCGCGGGCGGGCGCGTCTCGACGTTCCGGTTCACCTGGGAGCCCGAGGGCACGGCGTTCGGCGCGGCCCACATCACCGAGCTGCCGCTGCTGCTCGGCGGACGCGAGGCCTGGGCGCACACCCGCCTGATCGGCACCACCGACTGGGACGACGTCGACCGCCGCGGCCGCAAGGTGCGCCAGGTCTGGGCCGACTTCGCCCGCACCGGCACGGTCGCCGCCGACGCCACGGCCGGCCTCGCCGACACGCTCGTCGTGCGCCGCCGCTGACCCGGCCCACCTCGCCCCACCCCGCCCCGCCCTCTGTGCAAATCGCGACAACGGGCCGGCGACACGCCGCTCACATCCCTCCGCCGACGGCGTGTCCGCCCGGCGTTGTCGGGTTCGGCCCGCCGCGACACCTGGAAGAAGTCGGGTTCGGCCCGCCGCGACGCGAAGCCGGGTCCGGGTCCGGGTCGGTCCTGACCAGCCCGGTCCGGTCCGGGCCGGTCCGGACCTGTCCGGTCCGGCAGACTCTCCCGGCCACGGTGGGGCCGGACGGTTCCTCCCCCGCCGCACCGCGCCTCCTCTCGTCCACAGGCACGGCCCGGGGTTCGCGCCCGGCACCGCCGCGACCCTACGATCGACGGCAGAACCGATGCGCCGACGTCGCCGTAGTCGCCCGCCCCGCCGTGCCCCGCGGCGCCGAGCACCTGAGGACCCCCGTGAAGAAGTTCCGCCGCAACCAGGCGCGCATGCACCTCGTGATGATGCTGACGTTGACGTTCACCACCGGCATCATCGACGCCGTCGGCTACCTCGGCCTCGACCGGGTGTTCACCGCGAACATGACCGGCAACGTGGTCATCCTCGGCATGGCCATCGCGCAGGCCGACGGTCTGCCGATCGTCGGTCCGATCGTGGCCCTCGCGGCGTTCCTGATCGGGGCCGCGATCGGCGGGCGGGTGCTGCGCGGCGGCCGTGCCGGCTGGTCGGGACGCAGCACGATCTCGTTCGGGGTCACCGGCGGCGTGCTGCTCGGGCTCGGCATCTCGACGTTCTTCGTCGTGCCCGAAGAGAACACGCCGTGGGCCTTCACGATCACCGGCCTGCTCGGCGCCGCCATGGGCCTGCAGGCCGCCGCCGCCCGCAAGATCGCCGTGGCCGACGTCACGACCGTGGTGGTCACGTCGACCATCGTCGGGCTCGCGTCCGAGTCGAAGCTCGCCGGCGGCACGGGCAAGAACTTCCCCCGGCGGGTGCTCGCCGTGGTGCTCATCCTCGCCGGGGCAGGCGTCGGGGCCCTGCTGCTGCAGGTGCACATCGGCGTGGGCATGGGCGTCGCGGGCGGGCTGACGCTGCTCGTCGCCCTGACCGGACACCTGCTGCGCGAGCGGCGGAAAGAGGTCGAAGCGCGCGAGGCGGCCGCGGCAGCCGCAGCGACGACGACGGCGGCCCCGGCTGCCGCCGCGGCGTCCGGAGTCCAGGAGGCGCGCTCGGCGACCGCCGGAGCGAACGGCGACGCTCGTGGCTGACGCCGTGCGCCACGACCTCGTCGTCCGGGCCCGTCGTGCGTTGGTCGACGGCGTGTGGCGCGAGGCGAGCATCGTCGTCCGGGACGGCCGCGTCGTCGCGATCGGTGGCCTCACCGACGAGGTCGACGCCACCGTCGACGTCACGTTGCCCGACGACCAGGTGCTGCTGCCCGGCGTCGTCGACAGCCACGTCCACGTCAACGAGCCCGGCCGCACCGAGTGGGAGGGCTTCGCCACCGCCACCCGTGCGGCCGCCGCCGGGGGCGTGACGACGATCGTCGACATGCCGCTCAACAGCATCCCGCCGACGACCACGGTCGACGCCCTCGACCAGAAGCGTGCCGCCGCCGGACCCCAGTCGGTCGTCGACGTCGGGTTCTGGGGCGGAGCGATCCCCGCGAACCTCGGCACGGGCGACCTGAGGGCGCTGCACGAGGCCGGCGTCTTCGGCTTCAAGTGCTTCCTGTCGCCGTCGGGCGTCGACGAGTTCCCCCACCTGTCGACCGAGCAGCTGCACCGGGCGATGGCCGAGCTCGCCGACTTCGACGGTCTGCTGATCGTGCACGCCGAAGACCCCGACGGGCTCGACGCCGCCGCGGCCTCTCTGACCGAGGGCGCCCATGACGCGGTCGGCGGTGCCGAGGCCGGTGCCTCGTCCGTCGAGGCGCCCGCCGGAGGCGCGGCGTACGACGCGTTCGTCCGCTCGCGTCCCGACGTGGTCGAGCGCACGGCGATCGAGCACGTGGTCGACGCCCTCCGCGCCACGGGTGGTCGTGCCCACGTGCTGCATCTCTCGTCCGCGACGGCGCTCGACACCATCCGCGCCGCCAAGGCCGAGGGTCTGCGGCTCACGGTCGAGACCTGTCCGCACTACCTCACCTTCGACGCCGAGCACATCGGTGAAGGCGCGACGCAGTTCAAGTGCTGCCCGCCGATCCGTGGCGAAGCGAACCGAGAGCTGCTCTGGCAGGCGCTCGTCGACGGCACGATCGACGTCGTCGCGAGCGACCACTCCCCCTCGACCCGCGAGCTCAAGTTCGCCGGTGGTCCCGACGCCGCGCACGGCGACTTCGACGTGGCGTGGGGCGGCATCTCCGGTCTCGAGTTGAGCTTCCGCGCCGTGTGGACCGGGGCAAGGCAGCGCGGCATCCCTCTCGAGACGGTCGTCGGCTGGATGTCGCGGGGCACGGCGGCACTGGTCGGCCTGCCCACGAAGGGGCGGATCGCCGTCGGAGCCGACGCCGACCTCGTCGCGTTCGCCCCCGAGACGCCTGTGACGATCGACGTCGACGACCTGTCGCACCGCAACCCCGTGACCGCGTACGACGACGCACGCCTGTTCGGCGAGGTCGCGGCGACGTGGGTGGGCGGCCGGTTGGCGGGGCCGAGCGCGCCTCCTGCGCGGCTGCTCGTCCGTCCCGACACCGGGGTCGCCTCGTGAGGGGCGGCCGTGGTGCCTCTCTCGAGGTCGCGGCGTGAGCCCGACGAGGGCGGTGGCTCCCGTCGAGGTCGCACCGGGCGTGCACTTCGTCGAGGGTCCCGCGTCGAACTGGACGATCCTCGCGGGCGACGGCACCCTGACGCTGGTCGACGCCGGCTACCCGGCCGACCTCGACCTGGTCGAGTCGTCGCTGCGGGCCGTGGCGCCGGCGACGGGCGACGGCGACGCGCGACTCACGTCGGTGCTCGTGACGCACGGGCACAGCGACCACATCGGCACCCTCTCGGCCCTGCGTCGGCGGCACGGGTTCGAGGTCTTCGCGGCACCCGCCGAGGTGCCGAACGTGACCCGCGAGCAGCTGCACCAGGTCACCGTCGGTGACGTCCTGCCGCACCTGTACAAGCCGCGGTTCGCCCGCTGGGTGCTGCACGCGGTGCGTGCCGGAGGCCTGGGCGACGTTGCCGTGGCCGACGTCGCGCCGCTCGACCTCGGGGCGTCACGCACGTTCAGCGGTCATCGCGTCGTGCCGACGGCCGCGGTCGGTCACACCCCCGGGCACACCGTCTTCGCGCTGCCCGACGACGACGTCCTGATCACGGGCGACGCCCTCGTGACCGGCCACCCGACCTCACGGCTCGACGGCGTGCAGATGCTGCACCCGATCTTCCACTCCGACCTCGCCGAGGCGGGCCGCACCTACGGCCGACTGGTCGACGGCGGGGCGCGGGTCGTGCTGCCGGGTCACGGGCCGGTTCTGCGCCGCTGAGCACGACCAGCCCCTCGGCGTTCGTCAGCCGCCCGTCAGTCCTGCATCTCGAGAGTCGGCTGCAGGCCTATTCGAGCTCGGACAGCTCGGCGTACAGCTCGGTGATCTCGGCGACGCGGCTGCGACCACCCTCGGGGCGTCCGGCCCGCACCGTCTCGGTCAGCACGGCCCCGGCCAGCAGGGCGGCCAGGCTCATGGCACCCGCGTAGCTGTCGAAGGGGGCCGGGGTCTCGACCGGGCAGTCGAGCCTCACGGTCACGTCGACGCCACGCAACGACGGATCGGCCACGAGCACCACCGGCACGCCGCGCGCAGCCAGGGACGACAGGACGCCGGCGAACCCGGCCGGTCGACGCCGGAACCCGACGAGCACGACGACGTCCCGCGCTCCGAGCCCGACCAGCTCTTCGCCGATGGACTGGCCCGGCTGCGGCGCCACGCGGACGTCGTCCCGTGCCTGGACCAGCTGCTGCCTGAGGTGGAGAGCCACCGGGTAGCTGTTGCGGAACCCGGCCACGACGACCCGCTCGGCCCCGGCGACCAACGCCGCGGCACGCTCGAGTCGACCGTCGGCGAGCCCCGAGAGCATCGCGTCGAGGTTGCGACGTTCGGCCTCGGCGTGCTCGGCGAGCCCACCGGAGGCGCGGGTCGGGCCGACCGGGACGCCGCGGCTCCGCGACGCCCTCGCCTGGTCACGCACCTCTTGTGCGTCGGTGAAGCCGAGCCGCCGGAACAGCCGCGACACCGTCGCCTTCGAGACACCGCTCTGCTCGGCGATCTCGGTGGCGGTGTAGACGGCGAGGTCGTCCAGGTGGTCGAGGATGAAGTCGGCGGCTCGCTGTTCCTGGGGCGAGAGGCGGCCGTAACCCGAGTCGATGCGATCACGGATGCCCGCCCCCTCGACCGGGCCCGCGCCTCCTGCGCCCTCGGCCGCGTCTGCGCCGGCGCCTGAGCCTGCGCCAGCGCCAGCGCCAGCGCCAGCGTCGCCGAGCCTGTCGTCGCGGAGCGTGTCGTCGCGGAGCGTGTCGTCGCCGAGCGTGTCGT
The DNA here is from genome assembly GCF_056680555.1 of Frigoribacterium sp. AP1. Classification (NCBI taxonomy): domain Bacteria; kingdom Bacillati; phylum Actinomycetota; class Actinomycetes; order Micrococcales; family Microbacteriaceae; genus Frigoribacterium; species Frigoribacterium sp. AP1. Next base: position 1,611,740 of record NZ_CM155288.1, on the reverse strand, counting down.
CGCCGTGGGGGCCGCTCATGCGGACGCCCGCGCCGCGACCGGGTGCGCCGCGGCGACCGCGTGCACGGCGGCCTCGAAGGCGTCGAGCGCGACGGCCACGTCGGCGAGCGTGACGATCTCGTCGGGGTGGTGGCTGATGCCGCCGTTGCCGCAGCGGACGAACAGCATGGCCCACTCGGTCAGTTCGGCGACGGCCATCGCGTCGTGCCCGGCCTTCGAGAACAGCACCATCGGGTCGGCGTCGCCGGTGGTGGCGATGCCCTCACGGATGAACCCCCGGAGGCGCGACGAGGCCACGACGGCCGGCGCGCGATGGGTCTCGTCCACCGAGAAGGTCAGGCCGCGACGCTGGCCGACCTCGGCAGCGACGGCCTGGATGGCGGCCCAGACCTCGTCACGACGGTCGTCGTGCTCGCCGCGGAGGTCGAGGCTGAACTCGACCAGCCCCGGGATGACGTTGACCCCGCCGGGGAAGGCCTGCAGCCGGCCGACCGTGGCGATGCAGTCGGCCTCGCGGGCCAGGCGCTCGACCGCCAGGACGATCTCGCTGGCCCCGGCGAGTGCGTCGTGCCGACGGTGGAACGGCACGCCGCCCGCGTGACCGGCGACCCCGGTCAGGGTCAACTCGAAGCGCCGGGCGCCGGCGATCGACGAGACGACGGCGAGGGACCGATCGGCTTCCTCGAGGTAGGGGCCCTGCTCGATGTGCGTCTCGAGGTAGCCGATCACGTCGGTCGGTTCGTAGGCGGCGTCGGCGACCCGGTCGGGGTCGAGCCCGAAGGCCAGGAACGCTTCGCGCAGCGTCGTTCCGGACGCGTCTGCGAGGGACCACCATTCGGGCAGCCACGTGCCGGCGACCGCACGGGAACCGAGCAGGGCCGTGCCGAAGCGGGTGCCCTCTTCGTCGCCGAAGGCGAGCACCTCGATCGCGAACGGCAGGCGGGCGCCCCGGGCCGACAGTCGCTCGACCAGGGCGATGCCGAGCAGCACGCCGAGGATGCCGTCGTACCGACCGGCGTCGGGCACCGTGTCGAGGTGCGAGCCGAGCAGCAGGGCGGGCAGGCCGGGCTCGGTGCCCTCGTAGCGGCCGCGCTGGTTGCCGGCCGCGTCCTGCCACGTCGTCATGCCGGCTTGCCGCATCCATCCGCCGGCCATCGCGTTGACCCGGGCGTGCTCGGGCGAGAGGTACACGCGCTCGATGCCGGACGGGCTGCTCGAGACCGCGGCCAGGGCGTCGCAGCGTTCGAGGACGAGACGGGCCTCGGCGAGGGGACCGCCCTCGGGGGCGGTGGTGGCCTCGGGGCTCACGCCGCGCCTCCTTCCGGGGCCGCGCCTCCGGCGGTCGCGGCGTCGAGGTCGGGCGACTGCTGGTCGGGGACGACCGAGGAGGCGCGGGTCGCCTCGGACGTCGCGGCCGACGCCGAGCGGTCCACGTCGAGGTAGACGTCGTAGGCGGCACCGACACCGCCGCCGCTCGTGATCGGCGCGCCCTCGCGGCGGAGCACGGCCTCGAGCGCCGCGAGGGTCGTGAGCACGGTGTCGCGACGCGCGTTGTAGCCCATGGTGCCGATGCGCCAGACCTTGCCGTGCAACGGACCGAACGAGGTGCCGATCTCGATGCCGAAATCGGCGAGCAGGGCGCCACGCACCCGGTCGCCGTCGACCCCGTCGGGGATCATCACGGCGACCACGTTGTTCATCTTGTGCGCGAGGTCGCCGAAGGTCTCGAGGCCGAGCCCCTGCACCCCGGCGAGCATGGCGCGGCCGTGCAGCTCGTGTCGCGCGACCACGGCGTCCACGCCCTCGTCGACGACGAGGCGGGCGCACTCGCGGGCACCCCAGAGCATCGTGGTCGCCTCGGTGTGGTGGTTGAGGCGCTGAGGGCCCCAGTAGTCGAAGATCATCGCGAGGTCGAAGTAGTTCGAGGCGATCCGGTGGGCGCTCGTCGTGTCACCTTCGGTGCGGATGCCGGCCTCGATCGACGTGCGGGCCCGGATGACCTCGACGGCCCGCTCGCTGTAGGTGACGGGAGAGGACCCCGAGGGGCCGCCGAGGCACTTCTGCAGGCCGGCGCTGACGGCGTCGAGGCCGAGCTCGTCGGTGCGGAAGGTGTTGCCGACGATCGACGCCGTGACGTCGGTGTAGAACAGCACGCCGTGGCGGGCGCAGACCTCGCCGAGCCCCTCGAGCGGCTGGGCGACGGTCGTCGAGGTGTCGCCGTGCACGACCGCGAGCAGTTTCGGCCGGACGCGTTCGATCGCCTCGACGATGGTCTCGAGGGTGAACACCTGCCCCCAGGGCACCTCGATGACGTGGACCTCGGCCCCGCAGCGCTCGGCGATCTCGCGCAGCAGGTGCCCGAAGCGGCCGAAGACGGGCACGAGCACCTTGTCGCCCGGCTCGATCAGCGAGACGAGCGAGGCCTCGATGCCGGCGCGCGAGGTGCCGTCGACGAGCAGGGTCTGTTCGTTCGAGGTCTGGAACACCTCACGGTAGAGCGCCTGGGTCTCGTCCATGTAGGCGGTCATGGCGGGGTCGTACTGCCCGACGAGCTGCGCCGACATCGCCCGGAGCACCCGGGGGTCGGCGTTGATCGGGCCGGGGCCCATGAGCAGGCGGGCGGGCGGGTCGATCGGCTGGAAGACTCGTTTCACCCGGCCCACCCTACGCAACCCGTGTTTCATGCAGGTGAACGCGTCGGCTCTCGTCAGCGGCGAGCATCAGGTCGCCCAGGTCGCCGCGAGGTCGAGCAGGGACGAGTCCGACCCGCGCGGCCCCACGAGGCACAGCCCGACGGGGGCCCGTCGCCCGGAAGCCGTCGGCACCTCGAGGACGGGTGCCGAGACGGCAGGTGCGCCGAGCACGCCGGCGACGCAGGTGAGACCGAGCGTCGCCGAGCGCACCGCGTCCACCTCGGCGGGGGTCGCCCCGAGCGAGGGCGCGGCCGAGGACGCACTCGGCAGGAGCAGCACCCGCCCGTCGAGGAGGGACTCGAGACGGTGACGTTCGTGGTCGAGGGCGACCCGCGCCTCCTCGGCTCGCTGCCGTGAGACCGTCGAACCGAACGCGAACCGGGACGCCACGTCGGGCGCGAGTTCGCCGGGATGCGCGGTGATCCAGTCGCCGTCGGACTGCCAAGCCTCGAAGGCCTGCACGACGCGGAACAGCTCGAACAGCTGTGCGACGTCGCCCAGCACGAGCGGCTCGGGACGCTCGATGCGTCCCGCCACGGTCGCCTCGTCGAGGGCCCGCCCGAACTCGGCACGCACCTCGGGCGTGACCGAGGCGAGCAGTCCGGGGTCGACCACGTACGACGGCTCGACCGGCACCTGGTCGGCCACGGGCAACGACGTCTCGGCCGCCCGACGGAGGGTGTCGACGTCCCGGGTCAGCCAGCCGACCGTGTCGAAGCTCGGCGCGAGCGGGAGCAGCCCGGTGCGGTCGACGGCCCCGTGCGTCGTGCGGAGACCCCAGAGCCCTTGGTACGACGCGGGCACCCGGAGCGACCCGCCCGTGTCGGTGCCGAGGCCGATGCTCACCTGCCCGAGGGCCACGGCCGCCGCCGGGCCACTCGTCGAACCACCCGAGATAGCCCCGGGCACGGCGGGGTTGGGTGGGTTGCCGTAGGCGGAGTTGCGTCCGGCGATGCTGTAGGCGAACTCGTCGGTCTGGGCGATGCCGCGCAGGTCGGCCCCCGCGTCGAGCAGGTGCTGCACCGCGGCCGCGTGCCGGGTCTCGGGCGTCGCACCGGTGAGACGAGCGGGCACCCCGGCACCGATCGGGTGGCCCGAGACGGCGAACAGGTCCTTCACGGCGACGGTCTCGCCGGCGAGCACCCGAGAGCCCCCAGGAGGCGCGGTGCCGGTCACGCCGTCGTCGCGCCGTCCCGAGACGAGCGGCTCGCCCACGACCCGCCAGACCCGGCGGTCGATCGCCGGAGGCGACGCCTGCACCTGCGCCGACGCGATCCGCCACGGGTGAGCACCCTGCGACCCCGAACCCGACTCGCGGCGCCAGAGCTGCGTGACGACACCGCGCCCACCGGAGGCCGGGGCGTTGACCGACACGACCAGGGCGGTGTCGGCGTCGAGGACCCGCACGTGGCACTCGACGACACGACGCACCGGACCCGACCCGCGCCTGCCTCGGAAGTCCGTGATGGCGTCGTGCCCGACCAGCAGACCCCCGACGTCGGCTCGCATCACGGTGGCGGTCGGCTCGAAGGCTGCGGCGAGCGCGGCTTGGTCGTCGGCGGCGAGCGCCCGCTCGTAGGCGTCGAAGGCGGCCAGCAGGCCGTCGGGCAGGTCACCCTCGACGGTCGTGGGGACGGTGCCCGAGCCGACCCGTGCCTCCTCGGGGCCGAGCAGGTCGGTGGGCGTCGCGTCAACCACCGAAGTCCGCCTTGCGGATGCGGGCGTGGACGCCCTTGACCAGGTCGACGACCTGCGAGATGTCGAAGTCGGTCGCGGCCGACAGGTAGGCGTAGGCGAGGCTGCGGTCCATGCCGTAGCGGGCCTCGAGCAGGTCGATCGCCGCGCGGACACAGGCGCGGACCGCCTCGTCGAGGTCTTCGTCGAGGCCGGTCGGCACGAGCAGGTCGGCGGTCTCGGCCAGCGGCCCGGCGATCTCGCCGAACAGTGTCACGGCCTCGGCACGCCGCACGAGGTCGAAGCGGACCGTGACGCGCAGGCTGGCCTCCATCGCGGTGAGTGCGACCTCGCCGTCGCCCTGGGCGAAGTGCGGGTCACCGACGTAGGCGAGGGCCCCGGGCACCTGGACGGGCAGGTGCAGGGAGGCGCCCTCGGTCAGCAGGGCGATGTCGACGTTGCCCCCGTGTGGGCCCGGTGGCACCGAGTGCGGTCGCTCGTCGCCCGCGACGGCGACCCCCATGATGCCGAGGAACGGGTGCAGGGGGAACCGCACGGTGTGCTCGGCGCCGGGCACGAGCGGCAGGGTGCCGACGAGCGAGCCGTCGGGCTCGTGGTCGACGGCCGCGAAGACGCTGACCGGGCCGGCCTCGAGCGGGTACTCGCCGGCCAGGGCGCCGCGACCGTGACGGTTCGAGATGATGCCGTAGGGCACCCGTGGTGTCGCGTCGAGCAGGGTCATCGTGACGACGTCGCCGGGCTGCGCCCCTCGGATCGCGATGGGCCCCGTCACGACGTGCGGGCCGTCGGCGGCGGGGTCTCGGCCGTGCCGCTCGTCGCCCGCGGCGGCCAGGGCGACCGCGTCGTCGAGCACGTGGTCGGCAGGCACCCCGTGACGGGCGAAGAAGGCCCGGGGGTCACGCCCCTGGTCGTCGAGCACGCCCTCGTGACTGAGGGTGTCGATGAGGACGGCCGTGCCCGGGTCGATCGTGAGCACGGGCTCGTCGGAGGCACAGGGCAAGCGCCCCCACAGGGTCGTGGCGAGTGTCGCGGGCATGTAGGGGACGGCTCCGTCACGGTCGCCCGGCGACAGGGGTTGCAGGATCGGAGTCGCAGGAACGGGGCCCGACGGGGGTGCTGGGGTCGCCTCGGAGATCGCCATGCCCAGCACAGTAGCGAGTGGACGCCTCGTCCCGACAAGCCTTCTGAAACGAGTTGTTCACAATTCGTCCATCGTGAAACAAGTCGTTCACACGGTTGTGTGATCATCGCCGCATGGCGATCATCCTCGGCGACAACCAGTACGGCAAAGCGGAGTCGCGACTCGTGCGCTTCTACCGCGACGGGCCCCGGCACGAGATCCGCGACGTCAACGTCACGACGGCGTTGCGCGGCCCCTTCGACGCGGCGTACCTCCGCGGCGACCAGAGCGCCGTCCTGCCGACCGACACCCAGAAGAACACCGCGTTCGCGTTCGCGAAGTCGAAGGGCGTCGAGGCCGTCGAGCGCTTCGGGCTCGAGCTCGCCCGCCACTTCGTGCACGACGTCGAGCCCGTGACGGGTGCCCGCATCGAGATCGAGCAGTACGACTGGCAGCGGGCCGTGGTCGACGGCACCGAGCACGACCACACCTGGCTGCGCTCAGGGCAAGAAGTCCGGACCGCCGCCGTCACGGTCGACGACACCGGCGAGTACGTCGTGGGCGGCCTGAAGGACCTGGTCCTGCTCAAGTCGACCGGCTCCGAGTTCGCCGGGTTCCTGACCGACGAGTTCACGACCCTGCCCGAGACGCACGACCGCGTCATGGCGACGGCGCTCGACGCGAAGTGGCGCTTCGGCACGACCGACGTCGACTGGGAGGCCACGTACGCCGAGGTCAAGCGCTTGATGGTCCGCGAGTTCGCCACCCTGCAGTCGCTCGCCCTCCAGCAGACCCTGTGGCACATGGGCACGGCGGTCCTCGAGGCGATCCCCTCGATCGTCGAGGTGCGCCTCAAGGCACCGAACAAGCACCACTTCGCCTACGATCTCTCCCCCTTCGGCCTCGAGAACCCGGGCGAGGTCTTCTGGGCCGCCGATCGCCCGTACGGTCTGATCGAGGCCACCGTGCTGCGTGACGACGCGCCGCCGGCCCACGACGCCTGGCGTGCGTCCGCGGGCCTCGCATGAGCGTCGTCGAGTCCACCGACCCCACACCCGCGACACCCGCCGCACCCGCCGCACCCCGAGGAGACATCGTGACCGGAACCGACGACGCCCGCTGGCTGGCGCGCACGATCGAGTTGGCCGTCGAGAACGTGGCGAACGGGGGCGGGCCGTTCGGGGCCGTCATCGTCCGGGGCGACGAACTCGTGGCCGAGGGGCAGAACCGGGTGACGGCCAACCTCGACCCGACCGCGCACGCCGAGGTCACCGCGATCCGCGCGGCCTGCCAGGCGGTCGGCGACTTCTCCCTCGCCGGCACGACCCTCTACACCTCGTGCGAGCCGTGCCCGCTGTGCCTCTCGGCGTCGCTCTGGGCGAGGGTCGACCGGGTCGTGTACGCCGCCGACCGGCACGACGCCGCGCGTGGCGGTTTCGACGACCTCGAGTTCTACGAGCTGTTCGCGCGCGACCGGTCCACCTGGGACCTCCCCGTCGACGAGGTGCGCCCGACGAACGCGCCGGCGCCGTTCGAGGCGTGGCTGACCCACGACCACCGCACCGACTACTGAGCCGCCGTGCGAGGGGGGTCAGCTGCCGCGATAGGTCGAGTACGCGAACGGGCTGAGCAACACGGGCACGTGGTAGTGGCTCGACTCGTCGGCGAGGCTGAAGTCGATCGTCACACGCGGGTAGAACGTGTCACGCTGCGACGCCGCGAAGTAGGCGGCGGTGTCGAAGACGAGTCGGTAGTCGGCGGCGGGCAGGGTGTCCGGGCCGAGCTCGGGCACGCGCCCGTCGGCGTTCGTGACTCCGGTGGCGAGTTCGACTCCCTGGGCGTCGAAGAGCGCGACGGGGACGTCGGCCGCCGGGCGGCCCAGCGCCGCGTCGAGGACGTGCGTGGTGACGTGGCTCATGCGCCGGCCTCGTCCGTGCGGCCGGTGGACGCCGGCTCGGCGGGTGCCGGCTCGGCGTCCGGCTCGGCGGGTGCCGGCTCGGCGAAGGTCGTCTGCAGCCGAAGCAAGGCGATGTCGCGCAGCTCCGCCCCGACGATGCGCAGCTCGGTGTCGTCGTCGAGCCCGAGCCGCCGGTGCAACTCGCCCACGATCTCGGCCCGGCTCCGACCGGCGGCGCGGATCAGGAACACCCGGTCGAAGCGCTGCTCGTACGCGACGTTGCCCTCGGCCAACAGCTGCGCGAGGGTCTCGTCGTCGGCGTCGGCCGCCGAGCCCTGCTCGCGTCGGCTGAACTCCTGGGCGGCCCCGTCGCCGACCGGCTTCTCGCCGATCCGCGGGTGGTGCGCCATCGCCTCGTCGATCTCGGCGGCGCTGAGCGGCGTCGCCGCAGCGGCCGCGACCGTGATCAAGGCGTCGGCGTCGGCGAAGGGCGACTGCGCGGCGACGTCGTCGGCCCACCGCTCGACGTTCAGGGCGGCCAGCAGGTGCGAACGCAGGGTGGCGTCGTCGAGCTCGATCATGACGCACACCTTAGCGACGGTGCCCCGACGCGACGGGAGCGGCCGGCCGACCCGCGCCTCCCGGGTGTCGGGCGATGCGACGCCCGTGCGAATCGTGGCGGGTGGCAGCTCGCACCACGTTCGTGTCGTCGAACCTCCCGCTGGCGTGGTTCGACGACGCAACGGTGGTGCGACCGCGACCGCGACCGCGACCCCGACCCCGACCCCGGCCCCGGCCCTCCACCCGACGCGGACGCCGGGCCGCCGGCAGCACCCCGGCGCCGGTCGTTCGACGCCGAGCGAGCCGACACATGCTCGAAACCCCGGTCGTGCAGAGTGGGTGCTCCCATGGACCTGACCACCCTTCGCGAGATCCGCACCCCGTCGCGCCGGGACGAGATCGTCTTCGCGCCCGGCGAACGCCCCCTCGGCGGCGGCACGTGGCTGTTCTCCGAACGGCAACCCGGGCTGACCGGCCTGGTCGACCTGACCTCGCTCGGGTGGACGCCCGTCGAGCGAGGCAGCGCCACCGACGGCCGCGACGTCGTCAGCATCGCCGCCACCTGCACCATCGCCGCGCTGCTGCGGCTGCCTGCCGACGACGACTGGGTCGCCCACCCGCTGATCGACCAGTGCGCGAACTCGCTGCTCGCTTCGTTCAAGATCTGGAACGTCGCGACGGTCGGCGGCAACGTCGCCCTCGGGCTGCCGGCCGGGGCGATGACCTCGCTCATGGCGACCCTCGACGCCACGGCCCTCGTGTGGACCACCGACGGCGGTGAGCGCCGTCAGCCGGTGTCCACCTTCGTCACCGGGGTGGTGCAGAACGCCCTCGAGCCGGGCGAGGTGTTGCGCGCCCTCGAGGTGCCGGTCGATTCGCTGCGCTCGCGCACCGGGTTCCGGCGCATCTCGCTCAGCCCCCTGGGCCGCTCGGGCACGCTGGTCACGGCCCGGCTCGGTCTCGACGGCGAGTTCGTCGTCACGATCACGGCGGGGACGACGCGTCCGGTCCAGCTGCGCTTCGACGAGGTGCCCGGCGAACGGGCCCTGGCCGACGCCGTCGCCCGGGTCGACTGCTGGTACTCCGACCCCCACGGCGATCCCGACTGGCGTCGTGCCATGAGCACCCGGTTCGCCGACGAGCTGCGCGTCGAGCTCGCGCAGCCGGCCGCCGCCGCGCTCGTCCCCGTCGGCCGGGCACGACCTCACCGGGAGGCGACCCACGACCCCCGCAGCGCGGCCGCGCGAGCGAGGTCGACCCCGCCCACCGCCACGAGCCAAGGAGGCGCGCGATGACTCCGAGACACGTCACGTTCGAGGTCGACGGCCTGCCCCTCGACGCCGACCTCGCACCCGGTCAGGTGCTGCGCACGGTGCTGCGCGAGAACGGCGTCCACTCGGTCAAGAAGGGGTGCGACGCGGGCGACTGCGGCGCCTGCTCGGTGCTGGTCGACGGCGAGCCCGTGCACTCGTGCATCTACCCGGCGCACCGGCTCGAGGGTCGGGCCGTGACGACGGCGGCCGGTCTCGGCACCTCCGAGCACCCCCACCCCGTGCAGCAGGCGTTCGCGGACGCGGCCGGGTTCCAGTGCGGCTTCTGCACGGCCGGCATGGTGGTGACGGCCTCGACGTTCACCGAGGCCGACGCGGACGACCTCCCGCGCCTCCTGAAGGGAAACCTCTGCCGGTGCACGGGGTACCGGGCGATCGGCGACGCGATCTGCGGCGTCTCGAACACGGTGGCCCCGGCCGACGGCGACGCGGCCGGTCGATCGGTGAAGGCTCCGGCGGCGATGCGCGTGGTGTCGGGCAGCGAGCCCTACACGCTCGACTTCCGCAGCACGACGAAGCTGCTGCACCTCGCCGTGCTCGGCAGCCCGCACGCCCACGCCCGCATCACGGCGATCGACACGAGCGCCGCCGAGGCCATGCCCGGGGTGCACCTGGTGTTGACGCACCGGGACTCCCCCGCGACCTTGTTCTCGACCGGTCGCCACGAGGACCGCGAGGACGACCCCGACGACGGACTCGTCCTCGACCCCGTGCTGCGGTTCCGCGGGCAGCGCGTCGCCGCGGTCGTCGCCGACGACGTCCGCACGGCGACGAACGCCCTGGCGGCGATCGTGGTCGAGTACGAGCCCCTGCCCGCCGTGTTCGACCCCGAGACGGCGCGCACGCCCGGGGCCCCGTTGCTGCACGGCGAGAAGACCAGCGAGGTGTCGCGCATCGCGTTCCCCGAGCGCAACACCGTGGCCGCGATGCACGACGAGACCGGTGACGTCGAGGCCGGCCTGGCGGCGGCGGACGCGGTGGTCGAGGGAACCTGGCGCACGCAGCGCGTCTCGCACGGAGCCCTCGAGACGCATGCCTCACGCGGCTGGCTCGACGACGACGGACGCCTCGTGATCCGAACGGCGAGCCAGGTGCCGTTCCTCGTGCGGGACGAGCTGGCTCACGTCTTCGGACTGCCACAGGAGCAGGTCAGGGTCTTCGCCGCCCGCGTCGGCGGTGGCTTCGGGGGCAAGCAGGAGCTGATCACCGAGGACCTCGTCGCCCTCGCCGTGCTGCGCACCGGTCAGCCCGTGCAGTACGAGTTCACCCGCGAGGACGAGTTCACGATCGCCCCGACCCGCCACCCGATGCGGGTCCGCGTGCGGGTCGGCGCGACGAGCGACGGGGTGCTGACCGCGCTGCACGTCGACCAACTGATGGACACGGGCGCCTACGGCAACCACGGCGTCGGCGTCATGTACCACTCGGTGCACGAGTCGACCAGCGTCTACCGCTGCCCGAACAAGCGCGTCGACGCCGAGTCGGTCTACACGAACAACCTGCCCTCGGGGGCGTTCCGGGGGTACGGGCTCGGGCAGGTCGTCTTCGCCGTCGAGTCCGCGATGGACGAACTGGCCCGCGAGCTCGGCATCGACCCGTTCGAGCTGCGCCGCCGCAACGTGATCGTCCCCGGCGACCCGATGGTGGTCACCGACCCCGACGAAGAGAGCGACCTGCTGATCGGCAGCTACGGACTCGACCAGTGCCTCGACCTGGTCGAGCAGGCGCTCGAGTCTCCTGCACCCGCGGGCGCGCCTCCTGCCCCCGTCGGCCCGACCTGGTCGACCGGGCGCGGCATGGCCCTCGCCATGATCGCGACGATCCCGCCGCGCGGTCACTTCGCCGACACCTCGATCGAGCTGCTGCCCGACGGCCGCTACGACATCGGCGTCGGCACGGCCGAGTTCGGCAACGGCACCACGACGGTGCACACCCAGCTCGTCGCCTCGGCGCTCGGCACCACGCCCGACCGGGTCGTCGTCCGGCAGTCCGACACCGACGTGGCCCGCTACGACACCGGGGCCTACGGTTCGGCCGGCGTCGTCGTCGCGGGCAAGGCCCTGCTCGCCGCGGCCCACAAGCTGCGCGCGGCCATGGTCGACCGCGCCCTGGCGATCGCAGGAGGCGCGGGTCACGCCGTCGACACCGGCACCGCCCCCGAGGTGGTCGCGGGCGGCGTCGTGGTGCGGGTCGGCCCCGGTGTCGACGCGACCGTCCTCGTCTCGAGCGAGCGGCTGCTGGCCGACGGTCCGCTCACCGCCGACGGGGCCCACGACGGCACCCCGCGCTCGGTGGCGTTCAACGTGCACGGCTTCGAGGTCGCCGTCGACCGGGCGAGCGGCGAGGTGCGCCTGCTGCGCTCGGTGCAGGCGGCGGACGCCGGCGTGGTGCTGAACCCCGAGCAGCTGCGCGGTCAGGTCGAGGGCGGCACGGCGCAGGCGATCGGCACCGCGCTCTACGAAGAGATGATGCTCGACGACGAGGGACGCGTGCTGACGACGGCGTTCCGCAACTACCGGATGCCCAAGTTCGGCGACGTGCCCCAGACCGAGGTGCACTTCGCGACCACGCACGACGACCTCGGCCCGCTCGGTGCCAAGTCGATGAGCGAGGCGCCGTACAACCCGGTGGCACCGGCCCTGGCGAACGCGATCCGCGATGCCCTCGGCGTGCGGCCGCACGAGCTGCCGATGTCGCGCGACCGTCTCTGGCGCCTCGCCGGCGGGCGCTGAGCCGCGCCGAACCGCGGCGCCGGGCCACTTTCCCTCCGAGCCTGATCCGGCACGTACCGGATCACGAGTCACACCGCGAACTGAACGTCGCACTGCCGAAATGGGCGGTGCGACGTTCAGTCGACGGTGCGACGCGGGCGGGGCGGCCCGGGCCCCGGCTCAGACCTCGCGCTCGGTCACACCGGCCGGTGCCGCGGGTCCGCGCACGGCGTCGTGCGCCGACACGTCACGGTCCGCGCCCTCGTCGCGTGCCTGCACCCGCGGCGAGTTGAGCAGCAGGTTGAGCAGCACGGCGACGATCGCCCCGGCGCTGATGCCCGAGTCGAACACGATCGTGAACCAGGTCGGGAACTGCGCGTAGATCTCGGGGCTGACCGTCGGCAGCAGACTCACGCCCAGGGCGACCGCCACGATCAGGATGTTGCTGTTCGTGAACCGCACCGTCGACAGCGTCCGGATGCCGCTCGCCGCGACCATCCCGAACAACGCGACGCCCGCCCCGCCGAGCACCGCCACCGGCACGCCCTCGACGACGGCGCCGAGCGCGGGCACCAACCCGAGCACCACGAGGATGCCGCCCGCCAGCGTCGCCACGTACCGCGACTTCACGCCCGTGATGCTGACCAGCCCGACGTTCTGCGCGAAGGCGGTGTACGGGAACGTGTTGAAGACGCCGCCGATGACGGTCGACAGCCCGTCGGCCCGCAGCCCGTCGGCGAGGCGACGCGGCGTCACCGGCCGGTCGACGATCTCACCCACCGCGATGATGTCGCCGGTGGTCTCGGTCATGATCACCAGGCCGACGATGCACATCGACACGATCGCGCTCACCGGGAAGGTCGGCAGTCCGAAGTGGAACGGCAGCGCGAGGCCGAACCAGGCGCTCTCGCCCACGCCGCTCCAGTCGGTCAGCCCGAACGGCCACGCCACGAGGGTGCCGACGACGAGTCCCAGCAGGATCGACAGGCGGCGGAGCGCAGGAGGCGCGAACCGCTCGATCAGGATGATCAGCAGCAGGGTGCCCGCGGCGAAGGCGATGTCGAGGGGACGTCCGAAGTCGTCGGAACCCGTGCCTCCTCCGACCCATCCGGCGGCGACGTCCATCAGCGAGACGCCGATGATCAGGATCACCGTGCCCGTGACGATCGGCGGGAAGAACCGCACGAGCTTCGAGAAGAACGGCGCCAGCAGCATCATGAAGACGCCGCTCGCGATGACCGAGCCGTAGATCGCCGTGATGCCGTACTCGCCGCCGATCACGATCATCGGCCCGACGGCGGCGAAGGTGCAGCCCTGCATCAACGGCAGCCGCACCCCGAAGCGCCAGAACCCCACGGACTGCACGATGGTCGCGATGCCGGCCACGAACAAGTCGGCGCTGATCAGGTACGCGATGTCGCCGGGCTCGAGCTGGCCCATGCCGACCAGTGCTCCACCGACGATCAGCGGGACAGCGACCGCCCCGGCGTACATCGCGAGCACGTGCTGCAGGCCGAGCGGGAAGAGCCTCCGTAGCGGGGGGACGCGGTCGACGGGGTGCTTCTCGACGGTGTCGACGGGCGCGCCGCCGGCGGCAGCCGGGACGGACGAGGGCTGGGACATCGGGACTCCTGATCGTGGGGATGCCGGGTGGTCGTCGTCAGAGTACGAAACGCGGGTTTCGTCGCGACGGCACGCGTGTTTCAGGCTCGTGACGTCGGCGCGGCGGGTGCCGATGAACCCGGTTCCGAACGATGCACCCACGAGCAACCGGGTGCATCGTTCGAAACCGGGTGCATCGAGGAGGAGGCGCGGGCTGGCTGCCGAGGATCGGAACAGCACCCAGCCCCATCGCCGGGCAGCGCGACGCACGGCGCACGCCGCGCCGCGGCCACCTGCTCAGCGGGCGGTGATCGCCCGGACGAGGTGCAGCGTGACGTCCGCCGAGCGCCCGGCAGTGAGGGCGAGGTTCTCGTCGTGCACGTCGTGGGCGTCCGGACCGGCGAGGTCGCTGATGCCGCGCACCGAGACGAACGGCACGTGGTGGACGTGGCAGGTCTGGGCGATCGCCATCGACTCCATGTCGACGGCGTCCACGTCGACGACGTCGGCGAAGGCGCTCCGCACGCCGATCACGCGCTCGGCGGTCATGAACGCGTCGCTGGAGGCGATCAACCCGGGCCGCACGGCCCAGCCGCCGCCCGACGCGCTCGACGCGCTCGACGCACTCGACGCGACACCGTCGCCCGAGGCCTCACCCGCCGTCGATGTGTCGGACGAGACCGACGAGACCGACGTGTCGTAGGCGACCGCCGCCTCCATCAGGGCCGGGTCGGCGTGGAAGCTGGCCGGCATGCCGGGCACCTGTCCCAGCCGGTAACCGAACACGCGCGCGTCGGCGTCGAGGTTGACGTACTCGGAGCCCGCGACGACGTCGCCGATCTCGATGCCGACTCCCATGCCCGCGGCGGTGCCGGCGCTGATGACGGTCGGCACGACGCCCTCGAGCGATCCCGCCCGCACGATGGCCGAGGTGGCCGCCCCGGCCGCGTTGACGAACCCGATGCCGCTCTGCACGAGCAGCAGTTCGACCCCGTCGATCTCGACGACGCGCTGCAGCGACCCGCCGACGGCGACCGGCTCGTCGACGCGCGACGCCCGGGACACGAACGGCGCGGCCTCGTCGGCCATCGCCACGATCACGATGATCGGGGGTGCGGCGAGCGCCGCGACCCCGTCGGCAGGAGGCGCGGCGTGCGTCCCGGTCATCGGGTGACGGTCGACCACTCGTCGCGGGCCGCGAGGAAGTCGCGGGCGACGCCCTGCGCACCCTCGAGCGTGTGGTTGGCGCCCCAACCGCACTGGACCTCGTTGGCCGCGGGGACCTCGGTGGCGGTGGTGATGTCGGTGAGGGTGCCCTCGATGAGCGACAGGACGTCGTCCATCGCGGGGTCGCCCTGCAGGATCAGGTAGAACCCGGTCTGGCAGCCCATCGGCGAGAAGTCGATGACGTCGCCCGAGCGGTTGCGCGAGTGCTCGGCGAAGAGGTGCTCGAGTGAGTGGACCGACGCCATGTCGAGGTGCGCCTCGTTCGGCTGCGTGAACCGGACGTCGAACTTGGTGATGACGTCGCCGTGCGGCAGCGTCTTCTGGTCGGCGACGCGCACGTAGGGAGCGGCGACGGTGCGGTGGTCGAGGTTGAACGACTCGACGTTCATCTTGGGCTGGGTCACGATGGTCCCTTCGGGGTGCGGGCGGGGCGCGGGAGGCACCTCGGCCTCTGCACCGATCTGTGCGTCCCAACGCCCTGTCGACCCTAGGACATTCCCTCCGCGCCGGTCGGCGTGTGACCCCGCACGCGGCCCACCGCCCTCTCGGCCCGCGCGGGGCTGCGCCGCGCAGCCCGCGCAGCCCGCGCGGCCCGCGCGGCCCGGCTCGGCCCGGCTCGGCTCGGCTCGGCTCGCCACCCCGCCACCCCGCCACCCCGCCACCCCGCCACCCCGCCACGGAGTAAACAACCCGCCACGCAAAAGGATGGCGGTTTGTTTACCTCGTGGCGGCGAGCGGGGGGGGAGGGGATGAGGATGCGGACCGACGGGCGCCGCACCGCGCAGCCCGGCGCCGCGGCGCTGCGCTGTGCGGGGCCCGATGCTGCGCCGCGCAGTTCACCCCGCCACCCCGCCACGAAGTGGTCAACCCGCCACGAAAAAAGATGGCGGGGTGACCACTTCGTGGCGTCGTGTCCACTTCGTGGCGGCGAACGGGGGAAAAGGAAGGGGGGCGGACCGACGGGCTCAGCGCAATGCAACGCGGCGCAGCGCAGCGCAGCGCAGCGGAGCGGAGCGACGGGCGCAGCGCAGCCCGTCGCCCGGCGCAGCGCAGCGACGGGCGCAGCGCAGCCCGGCGCCCGGCGCCCGGCTCCCGGCTCCCCAACGTGCCAGCCCGGCTCGCTACGGCAGCGTGTGCCCGGCCGCCGTGAAGAGCCGGTACCACTCGGGCCGGGTCAGCGGCACGTCGGACCCCGCGGCGCTGTCGCGGAGGTGTGCCACGCTCGTCGTCCCGAGCACGACCTGCATCTCGGCCGGGTGCCGGGTGATCCAGGCCACCGGGATCGCCGACGGCGGCACGTCGTACGTCGTGGCGAGCTCGTCGATGACGTCGTTGAGCTCGGGGTAGCCGTCGCGGTCGCCGAGGAACACGCCGTCGAAGAAGCCCTTCTGGAACGGCGACCAGGCCTGCAGGGTCATGTCGTTCAGACGGCTGTAGTCGAGGATGCCGTTGTCGCGGTCGACGGACTGGTCGAGCCCCGCCATGTTGGCCGCCACGCCCGCGGCGATCAGCGGGGCGTGGGTGATGCTGAGCTGCACCTGGTTGACGATCAGCGGCTGCGTCACGCTGCGCTTCAGCAGTTCGACCTGGGCGGGCGTGTGGTTCGAGACGCCGAAGTGGCGCACCTTGCCGCTCGAGTGCAGCTGGTCGAAGGCCGCGGCCACCTCGTCGGGCTCGACGAGGGCGTCGGGCCGGTGCAGCAGCAGAACGTCGAGGCGGTCGGTGCGCAGGGCGGCGAGCGAGGCGTCGACCGACTCGAGGATGTGCTCGGTCGAGAAGTCCCAGAAGCCGTCGCGGATGCCGACCTTGCTCTGCAACTGGACCGCGTCGCGCTCGGACGAGGTCAGGGTGACGGCGTCGCCGAAGCGCTGCTCGCAGTGGTGGGGGTGGTCGCCGTACACGTCGGCGTGGTCGAAGAAGTCGATGCCGAGGTCTCGGGCCTCGGCCACGAGTTCACGGATCGCGTCGTCGGTCATGCCCGAGATGCGCATGAGCCCGAGGACGATGGTCGAGGCGGGGCGGTCGGTGGTGGGTAACGTCGTCGTCTTCACGCGGCCAGTCTGCTCTCGTCCGGCGTCCTCGGGAGTCGACCCGCGCCTCCTCAGAGGACGGTCAGGAGGCGCGGGGCGCCTGGGGAGGACCCGTCCCGTCGTTCGCGCCCTCCGTTCCGAATGCCCGGCATGACCGTCACCGCGAGCGCGAGCACCGCGCGCGTCGCCGCCGCTTCCCTCGACCGAGCGTGGAGCATCGGCACGCCGCTGACCCCCGTCGGGTTCTATCCGCGGGCGGGAGTGATCCCGGCCGTCGTCGCCGTGCGAGATCAGACCGGCCCGTGGGACACCGTGGGTCGCACCCGACGACTCGAGCTGTCGGACGGCAGCAGCGTCGTCGAGAGCCTGGTGCGCGTGGAGCCCGACGGGGTCTTCGTCTACGAGCTGAGCGAGTTCACGGGGCTGCTCGGGCGGCTGGTGACCGGCGGCCGTGCCGACTGGAGCTACCGGGCGACGCCCAGCGGACGCACCCGGGTCGACTGGACCTACTCGTTCTTCGCCCGACCGGGGCGTGGGGCGATCGTGCGCGGCATCGTCCGCTTCGCCTGGGCGCCGTACATGCGGCGCGTGCTCGTCGGCATCACCCGCGAGATCGAGCGCACCGCCTAGCCGGACTCGCCCACACCCCGGGAACGCGCCCACACCCCGGGAACGCGCCGACACACCCGTGCGCGCCGGTGGGTCTCGGCGACTTCGTGGGGTCTCGCGCATCCGACACCCCGGCGGGGCACGAGGCACCGCTACCCTCGGGACATGAAGGACGCCACGATCTACGACGTGGCGAAGCGCGCGGGCGTCTCGCACCAGACCGTCAGCAGGTTCCTGCGCGGCTTCGAGGGCATCCGTCCCGCCACCCGCGAGAAGGTCGAGCAGGCACTCGCCGAGCTCGAGTACCGCCCCAACTCGGCGGCCCGCTACCTGCGCCTGCAGCGGACGAACCGCATCGGGCTGCTCGCCGACAACATGCAGCAGTCGGGCCCCGCCCGCACCATCGCCGGGGCCACCGAGGCCGCACGCTCGCTCGGCTACGTCACCGACATCGTGTCGATGGACGGCGTCGACGAGCGCTCGGTCGACGACGCCCTCGACCTGATGCTCGGGCAGCAGATCGCCGGCATCGTCGTCACCGCACAGACCGCGGTCGCCCGGTCGGCGCTCGAACGCCGCGCGATCTCCGTGCCCGTGGCGCGCGACTTCGGGCTGATGGTCGAGGGCACCACCGAGTCGATCAACGAGCACGCGGGCCGGGTCGCGGCCGAGCACCTCGCGAGCCTCGGCCACCGCCGCGTGGCCTACGTCGCCGGGCCGGAGCAGTGGCTGGCCGCCCGCGAGCGCGCCGACGGGTTCCACCGGGCCACGACCGCGTCCGGAGGCGCGGTGACGGTCACCGACGTCGGCGACTGGTCCGCGGCGGCCGGCTACGACATCGGCCTGCGGCTCGCCGCCCGCACCGACGACTTCACCGGCGTCGCCGTCGCCAACGACGCCATGGCGATGGGGTTGCTCGCCGCCCTCGCCGCCGAGGGGGTCTCGGTGCCGCACGAGGTCAGCGTGGTCGGCAACGACGACACCCCCGAGGCGCGGTTCATGGTGCCGTCGCTGTCCACCGTGGCGCTCGACTTCGGCTTCGAGGGGGCGCACGTGATGACGTCGCTGATCGCCCGCATCGAGGGGCGGAGCCCCGACACGGCCAGCCGCCTGCCGGTGCCGTCCCTCGTCGCGCGCGCCTCGACCGCACCCGCGCGCGGCTGACGCCCCGGGGCGCGGGCCGACCCGCGCCTCCTGGTCGCCCGTCCGCCGCCGTGCGCTCGACCCGACCCGCACCTCCTCGTCGCCGGTCCGCCGCCGCGAGCGTCCCGACGTGCCGAACCCGACCGGCGGTGACCTGTCAGGCGAGCACATCCCGACAACTCGAGCCCGACACGCCGCTCGATTCCGCGCAGGAGTCCGAGCCAGCCCCCGACTGTCGCGATTTGCACATCAAGGGCGGAGGGCGGAGGGCGGAGGGCGGGGGGCGGAGGGCGGGGCGCGGCAGGGCAGGGCAGGGCAGGGCAGGGCAGGGCCGGGCAGGGCAGGAGGCGCGGTGCGGGGGCGAGGGAGCGGGTCGGAAGTGGGGTCTTGCGCAGGCGGCGGGGCGTGGGTTACGTTCTCCGCAGACGCCGATGTTATCGACAACATCCCATCGACATCCCGAGCACTCGCGGGGTGACGTCGGCGGTCGCCACCGAAGCCGACACACACGAACGGGTCAACGATGACGTCAGCACCACGCCACTCCGGGGTTCTCTTCGGAGCCGCCTACTACGCCGAGTACCAGCAGGCGGGCACCCTCGACCGCGACCTCGACCTGATGGTCGAGGCGGGCTTCACGGTGATCCGGGTGGGCGAGTCGGTCTGGTCGACGTGGGAGCCGCGCGAGGGCGAGTTCGACCTCGACTGGCTGCAGCCCGTGCTCGACGGCGCCCACGCCCGCGGCATCGCCGTCGTGCTCGGCACCCCCACCTACGCGGTGCCGCCGTGGCTGCAGGTGCGCCACCCCGAGATCGCCGCCGAGCGCACGACCGGCGTCCGCGCCGGCTGGGGCGCCCGGCAGGAGATGGACCAGAGCCACCCCGCCTACCGCTTCTACGCCGAGCGCGTCGTGCGCAAGGTCGTCGAGCGCTACGCCGGGCACCCCGCCGTGATCGGCTGGCAGGTCGACAACGAGCCCGGCAACGAGCGCCCGCGCAACGACCAGGTCTTCGACCGCTTCGTCGCCTGGCTGCAGCGCAAGTACGGCACGGTCGAGCGCCTCAACGAGGAGTGGGGCCTGGTCTACTGGTCGCACCGCCTGACCGAGTGGTCGCAGCTCTGGCGTCCGGACGGCAACGTGCAGCCGCAGTACGACCTCGAATGGCGGCGTTTCCAGGGCGAGCTGGCCGACGAGCTGATCGCCTGGCAGGCCGACGTCGTCCGCGAGTACGCCCGCGACGACCAGTTCGTCACCACCTGCATCTCGTACTCGCGCCCGCAGGTGGCCGACGACCGGCTCGTCGAGAGCCTCGACGTCACGGCCGGCAACCCCTATTACAAGATGCAGGACGGCCTGACGCTCGGCGTCGAGGTGCCCCGCGAGGCCGGCTGGTGGCACACCGGCGTCTGGGCCCTGCAGCAGTGGGGCGACCGCGCGTTCTCGTCGGCGCAGGCCCCCTTCCTCGTCACCGAGACGAACGCCCAGTCGATCGGCGGCCCCTGGCAGAACCACCCGCCGTTCGACGGGCAGATCAAGCAGGCCGCGCTGGCGCTCGTCTCCCGCGGCGCCCGCATGGTCGAGTACTGGCACTGGCACACGCTGCACTTCGGCGTCGAGACCTACTGGGGCGGCGTGCTGCCGCACAGCCAGCGTCCCGGCCGCATCCACCGCGAGGTCGCGGCCCTGGGCGCCACGCTCAAGGCCGTCGGCGGCTCGGTCGACGGTCTCGAACCCGACGCCGACGTGCTGATGCTCTGGTCGACCGAGACCAAGTGGTCGTTCGAGACCTACCCGCCGCTGGCCCTGCCCGACGGCGGTCCCGACCCCGAGTCGTACCTGCACCTGTTCGACGCGCACTACCGCGGGCTCGCCGAGGCCGGCGCGCAGGTGCGCATCCAGCACGTGGCGCAGTTCGTCGCCGCCGACCCGGCCGAGCTGGCGGCGACGCACCCCGTGCTCGTGGTGCCGGCGCTCTACGTGGTCGACGACGCGACCCTGGCGGCGCTCACCGCCTACGCCGAGGCCGGCGGCCACCTCGTGATCGGCATCCGCACGGCCTACGGCGACGAGCTCGCCCGGGCCCGCCGCGACCCCGCCCCCGCCCGGCTCTCGGGCCCCGCGGGCGTCTGGTACGAGGAGTACACCAACCTCGACGCCCCCCTCGCCGTCCACGTCGCGGACGCCGGCACCGCCGAGCGCTCCGACGACACGACCGCAGGAGGCGCGGGCCCGGTCCCCGACGCCGCCACCGCCCCGGCCGACGCACCCTTCGCCCTCGAACCCGGCTCGGCCGGCACCCGCTGGGCCGACGTCCTGCACGTCGAGGACGCCACCGTCGTGCTGCGGGCCGCGCCGACCGAGATCGGGGCCGACGCGGTGCTGACGACCCGCGCCTCCGGAGCCGGACGCGTCAGCTACGTCGCGACCGTGCCCAACCCCGAGCTCTCGCGCTCGATCGCCCGCTGGCTCGTGCCGGCCACGGCGGCGGGCGCGTGGGCGGCGACCGAGACGGTCACCGTCACCACCGGTTCACGAGCCGACGCCCCCGGGCTCGCGTTCGTGTCGAACTGGTCGGCCCACGAGGCCACCGTCACCACCCCCTCCGCGGTCCGCGACCTCGAGACCCGCGAGGTCGTCGCCGCCGGCACCACCCTGACCCTCGCCCCGCGCGCGGCCCACGTCTACGAGCTCGTCGACGCGGGCCCCGAGGCCGACGCCGCCGCCCCGGACGGGGCCGCCACCGCCGGCACCGCGTCCTAGGCGAGCCACGCCGCCCCTCCGACCGCACCACCCGACCCCCGCACCACTCCCCCACCCCCTCGAGGAAGAACCACCATGAAGAGAAAGACCACAGCAAAGGCGCTCGTGTCACTCGCCGTCGTGTCGGCGTTCGTGCTGACCGGCTGCGCCCCGTCCGGCGGAGGCGCGGGTGGCGGTGGCGACACCGCGCCCGTCTCGCAGGCCGACATCGACGAGGCCATGGACACCGACACGACCCTGACCTTCTGGACCTGGGTGCCCGACGTCCAGAAGGAGGTCGACCTGTTCGAGGCGAAGTACCCCAAGATCAAGGTCGACGTCGTCAACGTGGGCACCGGCACCGCGCAGTACCCGAAGCTGCGGACGGCGCTCAAGGCCGGCAAGGGCGCGCCCGACGTCGCCCAGATCGAGTACCAGTACATCCCGTCGTTCCGTCAGACCGGCAGCCTCGTCGACCTGACCCCCTACGGAGGCGCGGACCTCGAGTCGAAGTACGTCCCGTGGGTCTGGAACCAGGTCGCGGACGACACCGGCGTCTGGTCGGTGCCGCAGGACTCGGGCCCGCTCGGCAACCTCTACCGCTCGGACATCTACGCGCAGGCCGGGCTGACGAAGGCCCCCGAGACCTGGGCCGACTTCGCGACCGACGCGCAGACGATCAAGGACAAGACCGACTCGTACATCTCGAACCTGCCCGGCAACGACCCCGGCCAGATCGTCGGGCTGTTCTGGCAGGCCGGCGCCAAGCCGTTCTCGTACGACGGTGACAAGACCGTCGGCATCGACCTCGACTCGACCGAGACGCAGAAGGTCGTCACCTTCTGGCAGGACCTCATCGACAAGGACCTCGTCTCGACCGACGCCGACTTCAACGACGCCTGGTACCAGGGCTTCTCGTCGGGCAAGTACGCCAGCTGGCAGACCGCCGCCTGGGGCCCCGTCTTCCTGCAGGGCACGGCGGCGAACACGAGCGGCAAGTGGACCGCCGCGAAGATCCCGCAGTGGAAGGCCGGCGAGGACGTCTCGGGCAACTGGGGCGGATCGAGCGACGCCGTCATCACCGGCACGCAGAACCCGATCGCCGCGGCCGAGTTCAGCAAGTTCCTGAACAGCGACCCCGAGTCGACCCTGGCCTTCGCGAACGAGCAGTTCCTGTTCCCGACGACGACCGACACCCTGTCGAGCAGCGACTTCACCGACACCGCCTCGGACTTCTACGGCGGTCAGAAGGTCAACGAGCTCTTCGCCGGCGTCTCGGACACGGTCAGCACCGACTTCCAGTGGCTGCCGTTCATGGACTACGTCTACTCGAGCTTCAACGACACGCTCGGCAAGGCCATCGCCGACCACTCCGACCTGTCCGCCGCCCTCACGGCGTGGCAGGACGACGTCACCGCCTACGCGAAGCAGCAGGGCTTCACCGTCAAATAGCGCTCACGGGGTGCCGCCCGCCCGCGGGCGGCACCCCTCGGCCCGGCAAGGAGCCCCCATGTCCACCTCCGTCACCCCTCGTCGAGACGCGACCCGCGCCTCCTCGTCCCGTCAGCCCGCCACCCCGCGGCGCACGAGCTCGCTGCACCGGCCGCAGCTCGTCGCGGCCTGGGCGCTGGCGATCCCGTTCCTGGTCGTCTTCGCGGCGATGTTCCTCGTGCCGCTCGGCTACGCGGGCTACCTGAGCACCTTCACCTCGCAGCTCGTCGGCGGGCAGGTCTTCTCGGGCCTCGCCAACTACAGCCGCGCGCTGAACGACCCGAGCTTCTGGGCCGGCCTCGGCCGGGTCGCCCTGTTCCTCTTCGTGCAGGTGCCGATCATGCTCGTGATCGCCCTGTTCGTCGCGCTCGCCCTCGACACCGGTCGGGTCGCCGGCAGCAAGTTCGTCCGCCTCGCGATCTTCGTGCCCTACGCCGTGCCCGGCGTCGTCGCGACGCTGATGTGGGGCTACCTCTACGGCCGCGAGTCCGGCCTGATCGCCCAGGTGATCAGCGGTCTCGGGCTCACCCCGCCCGACCTGCTGTCGCCGCAGAACGTGCTCGGCAGCACGATGAACATCGTCAGTTGGGAGTTCATCGGCTACAACATGATCGTGCTGTACGCCGCACTACGCAGCGTGCCGACCGAGATGTACGAGGCCGCCGAGATCGACGGAGCCGGGCCCTGGCGGGTGGCGTGGAGCATCAAGATCCCGGCCATCCGCTCGGCGATCCTGCTGACCGTGATCTTCTCGGTCATCGGGTCGTTCCAGCTCTTCAACGAGCCGAACCTGCTGTACAGCATCGCGCCCAACGCGATCGGCTCGGACTTCACCCCGAACCTCTACGCGTACAACGTCGCGTTCAAGAACCAGGACGTCAACTACGCCGCGGCCATCGCGTTCCTGCTGGGGTTCCTCATCATGATCATCAGCTACGTGGTGCAGCTCGCCACCTCACGCAAGGAGCGACTGTCGTGACGATCGCACCCGCACCCGTCGACACCGCCGGGGCCACGTCGGTCGACCGCCCCGTCCGCCGCCTCGAGAGCTCGGGAGGCGCGGGCCGGCGCCGCCCGCGACGTCGCGTCGAGCGGTCGAAGCGCAAGACGCCGATCCTCACCGTGCTCCTGTGGATCACGCTGGCGTACTTCCTGCTGCCGCTGATCTGGTTGGCGATCCAGGCGACCAAGACGAACGGCGACATCTTCTCGACGTTCGGCCTGGCCTTCGGCCGCACCTTCGCCCTGGGCGACAACCTCGCGCAGCTGTTCACGTTCCAGGACGGCATCTTCGTGCAGTGGATGGGCAACACGGTGCTCTACGCCGTCGTCAGCTCGGTCGGTGCCGCGGTGCTCGCCACGATGTGCGGCTACTCGCTGGCCAAGTACGTCTTCAAGGGCAAGTCGTTCGTCTTCGGGCTGATCCTCGGCGCCGTCATGGTGCCGCTGACGGCGCTGGCGATCCCGACCTACCTGCTGTTCAGCGCGGCGAACCTCGTCGACACCCCCTGGGCGATCATCCTGCCGTCGCTGGTCAGCCCGTTCGGCGTCTACCTGATGCGCGTCTACGCGAGCGAGGCGGTCGACGACAGCCTGCTCGAGGCGGCCCGGATCGACGGGGCGGGCGAGCTGCGGATCTTCCTGACCATCGCGTCGCGGCTGCTCGCGCCGGGCATCGTCACGGTTCTGCTGTTCGCGCTGGTCTCGACCTGGAACAACTACTTCCTGCCGCTGATCATGCTGAACGACCCGTCGCTCTTCCCGGCGACGGTCGGCCTGGCGCAGTGGCAGCAGGCGGCCACCGGCGGCGGCGGCGCCCAGGTGCTGTTCTCGACCGTGCTGACCGGCTCGTTCGTGTCGATCCTGCCGCTGGTCGTGGCGTTCCTGTTCTTGCAGCGCTTCTGGCAGTCCGGCCTGAGCGCGGGCGGCGTCAAGGGGTAGGCGGCTCGACTCCCGCCCGACCCCCGGTTCACGGTGGGGGTCGGCGCGGGTGGGCCGTGGCCGTGGCAGCGGCGGCCCGGGAGGCGGTGGTGACGTTGAGGGGTCGCCACCGCCTCCGTTCGCGCGTGAGACCCCGGGAAATCGCCGAGACCCCTCGGCGCGTGCCGGGGTCTCGGCGACCCCCCGGGGTCTCGGCGTCAGAGGCGGGCGTGCAGCTCGGCGACGCGGGCGCGGATGTCGTCGCGGACGAGGCGCATGCGCTCCATGCCCTCGATGCCGCGCTCCGAGGGTTCGTCGGTGACCCAGGTCTCGAACCGGGTGCCGGGGACCTCGTCGACCCGCGCCTCCTGACCGAGGACGACGACCACGTCGGCGTCGCGCACCATCTGCTCGGTGAGGGCCTTGGGGTGCTCGTCGCCGAGGTCGATGCCGAGCTCGGCGAGCGACTCGACCGACTGCGCGTTGAGGTCCGTGCCGGGTTTCGTGCCGGCCGACACGACGGTGACCTCGTCGCCGGCGAGGTCACGCATCAGCCCGGCGGCCATCTGCGACTTGCCCCCGTTCTTCTGGCAGACGAACAGGACGGAGGCGCGGGTCGAGGTCATGCGCACACCGTACCCACCCCAGGTGGCCGGGCCCCTGACGGGCCCGCGTCGGACCCCGGGAACTCGCCGAGACCCTCGTGCGCGCCCCGGGGTCTCGGCGACTTCCCGGGGTCTCGGGGGACGGAGACGGGACGCCCGCCGACCCGTCCGAGGTCCCGTGTCAGGTTCGCCGGTTCCGCGACACTCCTCTAGTGAAGGGGGTGGACGTGGATCACGACACGGAGGGCGACGACGAGCTCGTCAGACGCACGGTCGGGGGTGACCAACGGGCCCTGTCGGCCTTGTTCGACCGGCACGCCGCGACGGTGACCCGTTACGCGTGGGCGCTGGCGGCGACCCGGATGGACGTCGAGGAGATCGTGCAGGACACGTTCGTGACCCTCTGGAAGAAGGTCGACCAGATCGACCTGCCCGAGGACTCGCTGCTGCCCTGGCTGTTGGTCGTCTGCCGCAACCACGCCGCGAACCTGCGCCGCAAGCAGGCCCGTGCCGCCACCGACGAGCTGCCCGACGACCTCGTCGCCCCGGACCACGGCGAGGAGGCGCGTGACCGGCTGCGGTGGGTCCGTGACGAGATCGACGCCCTCGGCCCGGTCGACCGGCAGATCGTCGAGCTCTGCCTGATCGAAGGGCGCCCCTACGGCGAGGCCGCCGCCCAGGTCGGCCTGAGCATCGGCGCCGTGACGCAACGCGTGTCGCGCACCCGATCGCGACTGAAGAAGAAGGCGGTGATGAACGATGAACTCTGAGCCCCCCACCGGAGACGAGCTGGACAGCATGCTCGTCACGATGAAGCAGAACGTCCTCGAACGCACCACGGAGTCCCCGCGTCGCAAGCGCAACCGGAACCTCGGCCTCGGCCTCGGCCTGGCCGCCCTGCTGGCGATCGGCGGTGGTTCGGGGGCCCTGGCGCTCGGCATGCTGCCCTCGCCGTTCCAGGCCTCGGCACCGGCGACGCCGACGAGCACGCCCACCCCGACGCCGACCGTCACGCCGACGGCGACGTCACGGCCGACGCCGACGGTGGCACCCGTGGTCGCGCCGGTGCCGTCGGCGCCGATCGACTGCGCGACGCTGGCGAGCGGCATCGACCTGACCTCGTTCGTGCCCGACCCGGTCTACGCCCCGGCACTGCTGCCGTCGGACTACGACCGCACCGGTCAGGCGGGGCTGGCACAGCAGGGCGTCCTCTCGTGCGTCTGGACCTCGACGGCGGGCTCGTTCGCGAACGTGACCGTCCGGGTGTCGGACGACGTGACGACCGGCTCGCGGTGGAACGCGGAGCGTCGGGCCGCGGGTGAACCCGGCCTGGGCGTGGGGCAGACGTCGTCGATCTCGTGTGGCGAGGACGGGATGGCGTCGTGTCGCGCTTCCGTCGTGTCGGCACCGTGGTGGATTTCGCTGTCGTTCCTCGACGACACGTCCGGTTCGTTCGACCCGACCGCGAGCGGCTGGGACTCGACGGGGGCGCAGGCTGACGTCTCGGGAGCGTTGCAGAGCCTGACGTCGACGCTGGGCGGGCTCGCTCCCACCGCCGCCTGGCAACCGCCCGAGACCGTCTGGGCCGACGCGGCGTGCGCCTCCCTGCAGGCCACGTCGATCCCGACGATCCTCGGATCGCCCGCGCTCGTCGGCCCGGACGAGCACGTCTCGACGCCTCCCGTCGACGGCATCTCGGACACGAAGGACTCGTCGCTCGACTGCCGCTGGGTCGCACCCCCCACGGGGCCGCTCCCGGAGGGCTCCTTCGGCGAGTTCCGCGTGACGATCGTGCCCGGTGGCGAGTGGGCTTACGAGCCCACCGACGACAGCCGGGCCGTGACGGTCGCCGGGGCCGACGCCGCGACGGTCACCTGCGTGTCCCGCGAGGGCAGCTCGTGCTACATCGACCTCCTGAGCGACGGATCGTGGCTCCAGGTCGGCTACGCGAGCGGCGCCACGCCCGAGATGACGTCGCTGCTGGTCGCGGCCGCGGAGGCGATCGTCGCGACGCGTCCCGCGGGCTGACCCGCGCCTCCTGCGCTGCCGTGACCGAGGCACGCGACCGCAGGAGGCGCGGCCCGGCCGACGCAGGACGGTGGACGGAGGGCGGCCGGGCCCCAGGAACTCGCCGAGACCCTCGTGCGCGCCCCGCGGTCTCGGCGACTTCCTGGGGTCTCGGAGGGTTCCTGGGTTCTCGGCGGACGGCGGCCCGTCAGGCGTCGAGGCGGGCCCGGGCCCGACCGCGCACGGCGAGGATCGTACCGCCGATCAGGGCCGAGACGAGCGAGCCGACGAGGACGCCGACCTTGACCACGTCGTCCTGCTCGCTGCCGGTGCCGTAGGCCAGCTCGCCGACGAGCAACGACACGGTGAACCCGATGCCGGCCACGAACGACAGCCCGAGCACGTCGCCCCAGCGCAGGCTCGGGTCGAGCCGGATGCCGGGCAGGCGGGTGACGAGCAGCGACGCCCCCGTGATGCCGATCGACTTGCCGAGGACGAGTGCGACGACGATGCCGATCGCGACGCTGTCGCCCAGCGACTCGGTCAGTCCGCCGAAGCCGCCGACGGTCACTCCGGCCGAGAAGAACGCGAAGATCGGCACGGCGATGCCGGACGAGATCGGGCTCCACTTCTCGGCGAAGTGATGCGTCAACGGGTGGCGTTCTTCGTGGCCGTCGGGGCCGACGTGCGTCACGCCGGCCCGAGCGGTGGCGACCGCCGGCACGAGCAACCCGAGGGCGACGCCGGCGATGGTGGCGTGCACACCGGACGCGTGCACCAGCGCCCAGGCGACGACGCCCAGCGGGATCAACAGCCACCACGAGCGAACCCCACGCCGCACGAGCACGGCGAACGCGGCCAGCGGCAGCAGGGCGAGCAGCAGCGGGACGAACGCGATGCCGGCCGTGTAGAACACGGCGATGATCGTGATCGCGATCAGGTCGTCGACCACGGCGAGCGTCAGCAAGAAGGTGCGCAGTGCCGGGGGCAGCCGCTTGCCGACGACGGCGATCACGGCGACGGCGAACGCGATGTCGGTCGCGGCCGGGATCGCCCAGCCCTGCAGGGCGTCGGGGCCGGCGTTCAGGTTGACCAGCGTGAAGATCAGGGCGGGCAGCACGACGCCGCCGACCGCCGCCGCGATGGGCAGCGTGGCCACGCGAGGGTCGCGCAGCGAGCCGGCGACGAACTCCTGCTTCAGCTCGAGACCGACGACGAAGAAGAAGATCGCGAGCAGGCCGTCGGCCGCCCAGGTGCCGACGCTGAGGTCCAGGTGCAGGGATTCGGGTCCGAACGACACGTCGCGCACGGCCGAGTAGAACGAGCCGGCCGGGCTGTTCGCCAGGACGAGCGCGAGCGCGGTCGCCACGAGCAGCAGCAGGCCGCCGGTCGTGTCGCGGCTGAGGAAGCGCGAGAGGCGTGCGGCCCGCCCCTCGGCGTGGGGCGCGTGGGCGGGAGCAGGAGGAGTGGCCGTCGGGTCGGCGGGGGTGGGGTCGGTCATGGGCGTCGTCCTTCGGGAGGGTCGGTGAGCAGGGCAGGCGTCCGCTCGACCCGTCGACGACGAGGAGCGGCGTTACGCCACGGGCGGCGGGCAGCCGGCGATCTCGCCGTGGGCGTTGCTGCCCCAGAGGCTCATCCAGCCGTTCGTGCCGCAGGTGCGCTTCGTCAGCACGAGCCGCTTCGGGAACGCCTGCTGCGCCGTGCGCGTCCGCCGCGGGGCGCGGGACGGGCAGGCGGGTGACGACATGCCCACCAGGGTACCGCCGGGGTCCGTGAGCGGGCCGACCCGCGCCTCCTGCGTCCCGGTTCTCGCCGGGTCAGGAGGCGCGGCGCGGGTCAGGAGGCGCGGCGCACGTTCTCGACGAACCCCGCGGCCCGCACGCGCAGGCTCCCGATGCGTTCGAGCCGAGCGGCCTCGACGTCGAACCCGAGGTAGGCCTCGGGCGGCAGCACGTGCACGTTGTCCGAGCACTCGAACCCGCCGCAGACGAGCGTGCCCACGGTGTCGCCGTTGCGTCCGGCCGCGCCCGCCCGCTTGGCGGCGTAGAACAGCACGTCGGCCGGCAGCCGGACGTCCTGGCACCAGGTGCACTGCGCCCGCTGGCGGGGCGACGCCTCGGCCTGGCGCAGCACGACGCCGGCGACCGCGGGGCCCGGGCGGCCGTCCGCGTCGAGGGTCGGCACGACGACGTAGGCCCGGCGGGCGAGCTTGGGGTCGCGCCAGCCGAGGTACTCGAGGTCGGCCCAATCGAGGTCGGCGAAGCCCGGGGGCAGGGTGAGGTCGGTGGCTTCCTTGCGGCTCGCGTTGACGAACGAGGCGCGGACGGTCTTCTCGGTCAGGGGGATCATGTGGTTCTCCGGTCGTCGGGCCCGGGGCGGCGACGTCCGCGGGCACGGGCGGTCGGTGACCGCCCGGCTGCCCGCCGTCGACGCGTCGGCCGACCCGGGTGTTCTCGTGGGACCGTGCCGGGGCTCCAGCCCGCGCGGCACGGCGATGCACGGACCGACCCGGACGGCCGATCCGCTGCGGAGACACGACTACCTGCAGCCGGCGCACGCGGCGCCGACGACCCCCTCACGCCCGGAGGGCGTCGCAGGTGCGGACGGGATGATCACCGGGCCACCCTAGGGCGGTGGGGCTCCGGCGGCAACGGGGCCGCGCCTCCTGCGGTCGGGGTCGCACCACCGGTGCGCCGTCGAACCATGCAGATGCGCGGTTCGACGGCGCATCGACGGTTCGACCCGGAACGCTTCGCCGGTTCCGGAGGCGCGGGTCGCGTCCACGAGGCGGGCGCCGGCCCCGAGGCACCACGAAACGGACGTCGCACCGCCGTGTTCGGCGGTGCGACGTCCGGTCGGTGGTGCGACGCGCAGGGTCAGCCCGCGTGGCGCCCGTGGTGGTCGGGGTCGCTGCCGTCGGGGACGGCGTCGACGGGAGCCGCCGGGTCGACGTGCGAGACGTGCCCGTCACCCGAGGCCGAGGCCGAGGCCGAGCCCGCACCTGCACCTGCACCTGCACCTGCACCTGAGCCCGCACCCGCGGCGTCACCGGCCGAGGCGTGCGGCTGTGACCGCTCGAGGGAGGCGCCCTCGACGTCGACGTCGGGCAGGATGCGGTCGAGCCATTTCGGCAGCCACCACGCGGCGTCGCCGAGCAGGTGCATCACGGCCGGGATCAGCAGCAGGCGCACGACGAACGCGTCGACGAGCACGCCTAGCGCCAGGCCGAGGCCGATCGACTGGATCATCACCGAGTTCGAGAACACGAAGCCCGAGAAGACCGCCGTCATGATCAGGGCCGCGGCCGTGACCACCGTGCGACCGGCGTGGACGCCGCGCTGCACCGCCAGGCGGGCCGACGAGCCGTGGGCGTACGCCTCGCGCATGCCGCTGACCAGGAACAGCTGGTAGTCCATCGCGAGCCCGAACAGCACGCCGACCATCAGGATCGGCAGGAAGCTCAGGATCGGACCCGGGTCGTGCACCCCGAAGACCGGGCCGAGCCAGCCCCACTGGAACACCGCGGTGACGCCGCCGAACGCGGCGAACAGCGACAGCACGAACCCGATGGTGGCGGTGATCGGCACGAGGATCGACCGGAACACGAAGATCAGGATGATCAACGAGAGGCCGACGACGACGAGCAGGTAGAGCGGCAGGGCTCCGGCGAGTTTCTCGCTGACGTCGATGTTGCCCGAGGCGTTGCCGGCGACGCCGAGCGACGAGACGTCGTCGATGTCGAGCCCGCGCAGGTCGCGCACGAGCTGCTCGGTCGACTCGGCGGTCGGACCGCCCTCCGGCACGACCTGGAACGCCAGCAGGGTGTCGTCGTCCGAGGCGCCGATGGGGGCGACCGCGGCGACGTCGTCCTGGTCCTTGAGGATCGTGCCGATGCGCACCTGCTCCGAGACGAGGTCGTCCTCGGAGATCGCGGTCGGCAGGTCGGCGACGACGACCAGGGGGCCGTTGACGCCGGCGCCGAACTTCTCGTCGATCAGCTTGTACGCCTTGTAGGCGCTCGAGTCGACGGGCTCGGACGACCCGGCGGGCAGGCCGAGGCGCATCGAGAGCGCGGGGATCGCGACGATCAGCAGCACGGCGACGCCGGCCACGAGGGTCAGCACGGCCCGCGTGGTGCTCATCGGCTTGGTGGGCACCCGGACGGCACCCGTGTTGCCGACGGCCTTGCGGGCCTTCTTGGTGAGGATGCGCAGGCCGACGAGGCGCAGCAGCGCCGGGGTGAGCGTGATGGCGATCAGGATCGCGACGAACACGCAGACCGCGCCGACGGTGCCCATCAGGCCGAGGAACGGGATGCCGGTCAGGTTGAGCGCGAGCAGGGCGATCAGCACGGTCGAGCCGGCGAAGACGACCGCGTTGCCCGACGTGCCGTTGGCCAGGCCGATCGACTCGTGCAGCGGCACCCCCTCTTTCAGTTGGGTGCGGTGCCGGTTGAGGATGAACAGCGAGTAGTCGATGCCGACCGCGAGGCCGAGCATGACGCCGAGCACGGGCGTGACCGACAGCATCTCGACGGCGCCCGAGAGCGACAGCGAGGCGAGCACGCCGACGCCGACGCCGATCAGGGCGTTGATCAGGGGCAGCCCCGCACCGATCAGGGTGCCGAGCATGACGAACAGCACGATGGCGGCGATGACGACGCCGGCCACCTCGCCCGGGCCGAGGATCTCGGGGATGCTGGCGGCGATGTCGTTCGACACCTCGACCTCGACGCCGTCGATGTCGGCGTCGTTCATCGCCTCGACGACGGCCTCTTTGTTCTCGCTGGTGACGAGGTTGAGCGCCTTGTCGAACTGGATGCTGGCGACGGCCGTGGTGCCGTCGGTCGACACCTGGCGGATGCCGTCGGTCAGCTCGAGCAACGAGGCGCCCTGCTCGAGCGTGGCGCTCTGCGTCTCGAGCTCGGCCTTGCCGGAGTCGAGGGTGGACTGCTGCGTGGCGATCTGCTGCTTCCCGGCGTCGAGCTGGGCCTGCTGCGCGTCGAGCTGCGGCGTGGCGGCGGCGAGCGCGGCCCCACCGGCGGCCTGTGCCTGGGCCTTGGCGGCGTCGAGCTGCTGCTGGCCGGCGTCGATCTGCGCCTGGGCGGCGTCGATCTGTGCCTGGCCCGAGGTGATCTGGGCCTCGCCCGCGGTGATCTGCGCGCGGCCGTCCGTGATCTTCTGGGCCTGGTCGTCGATCTGCTGCTGGGTCGCGAAGGGGTCGGTGGTGCCCTTGACGTCGTCCAGCTCTTTCGCGTCGGTCAGCAGGGCCGCGATGTCGGACTTCTGCTGGTCGGTGAAGGCCGAGTCGTCGGTGGTCGTGAAGACCACCGTGCCGGTGCCGCCGCTCGCCTGGGGGAACTTCTCGGCGAGCTCGTCGCTCACCTTCTGGGTCGCCGTGCCGGGGATGCTGACGGCGGTG
The DNA here is from genome assembly GCF_056680555.1 of Frigoribacterium sp. AP1. Classification (NCBI taxonomy): domain Bacteria; kingdom Bacillati; phylum Actinomycetota; class Actinomycetes; order Micrococcales; family Microbacteriaceae; genus Frigoribacterium; species Frigoribacterium sp. AP1. Next base: position 1,578,937 of record NZ_CM155288.1, on the reverse strand, counting down.
GTCAGCGTGCCGCCGAACAGCGCGAAGGCGCCGCCGGCGAGGCCGAGCACGACCAGCCAGGCCACGATGACGAGCCAGGCCCGCCGGGCCGAGAACCGGCCGAGTCGATAGAGCAGGGATGCCATGGGTGTCTGTTCCTCCAGGGGTGGTGCGGGGTGATGCGGGTTGCGGGGGTGGGCCTCACGTCGCGTCGTCGAGAAGGAGGTGCGGGTCGGCCGGGGACGCCGGCCGACGGGTCAGGGGGTGGTCGGGTCGGGCGCCGTCGGGGCGGCTGCTGCCGGGGTGGGCGTCGGCGTCGTCCCGTAACCGGTGCGGATGCTCGTCGTCATGCGGTCGAGCAGGTCGGCCCAGACGTCGCGGCTGTCGGCGTCGACGACCGCGCCGGTCCGCATGATCCAGTGGCGGGCCACGACGGCGATGCCGTTCATCAGCGAGCTGACCAGCACCTCGGCCTCGAGCGGGTCGGTGGCGGGGCTGCGCTCGGCCATCTCGATCGAGAGCTGCTCGGTGACGCGGGTGAAGACGTCCTGGATCAGGCTGTGCGACCGCGGGTCGCTGCCGTCGTCGCCGAGGACGCCCCAGAGGTACGAGACGACGGCCGGCAGGTCGATGCCCTGCATGGCCTGGATGACCTCGGCGAACAAGGAGGCGCGGCTGCCGTCACCGACGGGCGTCGCGGCGGTCGCGGCCCGGAACTCGTCGACGGCGCCCGTGAGCACGCGGGTGCAGGCCGTCATGACGACCTCGTCGAGCGACGAGAAGTGGTTGAAGACCGTGCGCCGGGAGACGTCGGCCCGCTCGGCGAGCTCGTCGACGCTGAAGCGGGGAGCCCCCCGTTCGGCGATGAGCGCGTCGGCGGCGTCGACGATGGCCTGACGGTGCTTCGCCTTGAGGGCGGCACGGCGGTCGGGCACCAGGGTCTTGACGGTCACCTGCCTACACTAAGTGCAGCGACGCACTCGGTGCACCCACACCGGCTGGGGGCTTGCTGGGACTTGGGCGGCCGAGTCGCGGGCCGCGCACCTCGCCCGCCCCGCGCCTCCTCGTCCCTCCGACGAGTGGTCCCAGAACGTCCTTCGATCGCCAGGGAAGGACGATTCGGGACCACTCGACGGTCTGGCGCGGGGCGGGCGAGGGCGGCAGGCGCCCGCCCGGGTCAGATGGTCTCGTCGAGGTCGAGCAGGCGGGCGCTCTCCTCCCAGAGGCGACGGGCGAGGTCGGCGTCATTCGCCTGACGGGCGACGCGGCCGGGTGCTTTCAGGCGATCGAAGTAGTTGCCGCTCGGTGCCGGCACGGTCGCGGCACCCGCGAGGCGGATCAGTGGCTCGGCGCCGTCCTCGGTGGACACCGCGAGGCGCTTGGCCGCGGTCATGAAGGCGCCGTCGCCACCGAAGCCCGAGGCGACGAACCCGGGGTGGAACGCGAACGCGTCGACCCCGCCGCCGGCGCGCGGCAGGCGTCGGGCCAGCTCGCGGGTGAACAGCACGTTGAGCAGCTTCGACGTGCCGTAGGCGCGGAAGCCGCCGGCCCACGCACCCCGCGCGTTGTCGAGGTCGTCCAGGTCGACCTTGCCGAAGAGGTTGCCGGCACTCGAGGTCTGGACGATGCGGACCGACCCGGCCGGCGCCTCCTTCGCCGTCTCGAGGAGGCGCGGCGTCAGCAACGCGGTCAACAGGAAGGGAGCGAGGTGGTTGCCCTGGAACGTCGTCTCGTGCCCGTCGACCGTGAGCGCACGCTCGGGGATCGTGGCGCCCGCGTTGTTGGCGAGCACGTGGATGCGGGGGTTCTCGGCGAGCAGCTGGTCGGCGAGCTCGCGCACGGTCGACAGGTCGGAGAAGTCGGCGAGGTAGGCGGTGCCACCGATCTCGTGGGCGACCGTGCGGGTGCGGTCGGGGTTGCGACCGACCACGGCGACGGTGGCACCACGGCGGGCGAGCTCACGGGCGGCGGCGCGGCCGATGCCCGAGCTGGCTCCGGTGACGACCACGGTCCGGTCGTCGAGGCGGGCGGCGGGAGGCAGGGTGACGGTCATGCATCGGACGCTAGGCGGGATGGGGCGGGGTGGGTCGGCGGTCGGCGTTCTCTCGGCAGGCGCTCAGCCGCGAGGGCCTCCGTCCACGGTAGCGTCGCAATGCGAGACAATCTGTTTCGAATCAGGGTGCCGCTCCCGCGCCCGACCCGACCCGACCGACCCGCCCCTCATCAGAGAAGAGACGACATGTCCGACGCCACCGTTCCCCTGACCGGCTCCAGCACCATCGGCACCTGGCTCGACCACCCCGAGGGCGGGCCCGCGATCCGCGCCGCACTCGGGCAGGGAGGCGCGCTCGACGAGAGCGCGCTCGCCCCGGTCCGCGGCCTGCCGCTGCAGCAGCTGGTCGCGATGAGCCAGGGGCAGGTGCCGCAGGAGCTCGTCGACGGCCTGGTGCTGCAGGTCAACGGCGGCGTCGTGCCCGACGAGACGATCGAGGCCGACGGCCCGTGGCGCGAGACGGTCACCCCCGGCCGGTTCGCCGGCAAGACCGTGGTCGTCACGGGTGCGGCGTCCGGCATCGGCCGCGCGACCGCGTCCCGTGTGGCCCGCGAGGGCGGTCGCGTCGTCGCCGTCGACCTCGTCGCCGACAAGCTGGAGGCGCTGGTCGCCTCCCTGCCCGACGCCGACGTGGTCACCGTGGCCGGCGACATCACGAAGCAGGACGACATCGACGCGATCGTCGCGGCCGCCGGCGACCGCATCGACGCCCTGGCGAACATCGCGGGCATCAACGACGACTTCTCACCGCTGCACGAGACGAGCGACGCCATGTGGGACCGCGTCATCGGCATCAACCTGACCGGCGGGTTCAAGCTGTCGCGCGCGGTGATCCCCGTGATGCTCGGGGCCGGCCGCGGCTCGATCGTCAACGTCGCCTCCGAGGCGGGGCTGCGCGGCAACGCGTCGGGCAACGCCTACACGGTGTCGAAGCACGGCGTCGTCGGCCTGACCAAGTCGGCGGCCTTCATGTACGCACAGCAGGGCATCCGGGTGAACGCGGTGGCGCCCGGCGGCGTCGCGACGGGCATCCCCTTCCCGGCGAACGTGTCCGAGGCGGGGTCGGCCCGACTGCGTCCGTTCCAGGCGGCGATCCCGACGATCGCGACGGCCGAGGAACTCGCGGCGTCGATCACCTTCCTGTTGAGCGACGACGCGGTGAACGTGAACGGCGCCATCCTGGCGAGCGACGGCGGCTGGTCGGTCCAGTAGGGCCGGACCATCCGCAGCGAGGCCGGGTGGGGCGGGACGTGCACGAGGATGGACCGGTGACCACCGCACGCCCCACCCGCCCCGGCCGCGCCCGCAGCGAGGCCGCCCGCCTGGCGATCCTCGACGCGACCCGCGACGAACTGGCCGAGCGCGGCTACGACAAGCTCTCGCTCGACCGCATCGCGGCGGCGGCGGGGGTCGGCAAGGCGACGATCTACCGCTGGTACCCGGCGAAGGCGGCGCTGGTGGCCGAGGGCATGCTCACGGGACATCTGCTGCCCCACCTCGAGGTGGCCGACACGGGCGACGTGCGTGGGGACGTCCTCGACTGGCTCCGCGCCTCCTTCTCGGCCTTCGCCTCGCCCGCGGCGGGCGGGTTGATCCGGGCGTCGATCGCGGCGACCGCCGAGGACGCCTCCGTCGCCCGGCACTACGACGAACGCGTCACCTCGGTCACGCGGGCGGCGCTTCGCGACCGCCTCGAGTCCGGGAGGCGCGCGCGGCAGATCCGGGACGACGCGCCCCTCGACGCCCTGGTCGAGTCGCTGATCGGCACGGTCTTGCTGCACGTCGTGACCCGGCGCGACCCCGGGGACGCCGCGCTCGAGGCCGCCGTCGAGCTGTTGTTCGACGGCGTCGCGTCGCGGACGGCCTGACGGGTCGCCGCCCGCCCGTCGCCTCGTCCTCAGACATGCGTCGAACGCGTCGTAGGGAGGCGGCCTGTGGAGATGCACCTCCGACACTCGGAGTCGCGAGAGCGTCGTCGCATGATCGATGCGCCTGACACCGCGAGCATGAGCATATAGACTTGATGGATCGAGCATATGGAGGTTGCTGTGGCGATGACGAGCGTGGACGTGGACACCGAGCTGTTGGCAGCCGCCAAGGGCATCCTCGGCGTGAGGACGACGAAGGACGCCATCAACCAGGCACTCGGCGACATCGTGAAACGGCAGCTGCAGCTCGAGGCCTTGGCCACGTTGAGTGGGATCGAGGTCGACGTCGAGCCGCAGCGGGTGGCCCCGGGGACGACGGACGCGTGAGCAGCGGCCCTGCCGGGCTCCACCTCTCCGAGCCCGACGCGCCCCACGCGCCGATGCGGCGGCCTCGCTTCATCATCGACAACTCGGCGTGGCAGCGGGTCGCCACCGAACCGGTGGTCCGTGCAGCGTTCGAGGCGATCATCCGGACGACCGCGCCGGACGACATCCTCATCTGCCCGCCTGTCGCGGCCGAGTACGGCTTCAGCGCTCGCAGCCTCGAGGACCACTCCGCGATCGTCCTGACGCTGGCGAACGCCTTCTCGGACTGCCGAATGCATCCGGAGGTGCGAGACGTGGCGGCCATCCGATCCGCTCTCTTCGCCGCTCACATGGGCCGGGCAGCAGGCGCCGTCGACGTCCTCATCGCCGCCTACGCAGTCGTGAACCGGGCCACCGTCGTGCACTACGACCGGGATTTCACCCACATCGCCCGCGCCTACCCCGATCTCCGGCAGCGGTGGGTGGTGGCCGAGGGCAGCCTCTGAGCAGTTCGCCGATACTCCTGCGTCGGCACGTCAGGGCCCGACGTTGGTCACCCGACCAACGTCGACCCCGAACGCGTGCGTCGTGCCGTCGCCGGCCGCAGGATCGTTCTCGCAAGGCAGTTCCACTCGACAACACGAAGCACCGCAACTCGAACTCCTACGACAACGAAAGAGGACGAATCATGAGCAAGCTGAAGTCGAAGACCGCGACCCTCCTCGCCACCGCCGCCGTGAGCGGCATCGCCATCACCGGGCTGAGCGGTTTCGCCGCCGCCCCCGCGCAGGCCGAGACCACCGCGCCCGCCTCGCCCGAGTCGAGCACGGGCAGCCCGATCACGGGCAGCGTCACCCTCGACCCGGTGGCGATCGTCGGGGCGATCAGCGCCGCCGTCAACGACCAGGGCGACCGCGAGGGAGCGGTCAAGGCCGCCCTCGACGTGGGCTACTACAACGCGGGCAACCCCGAGCGCCTGACCGTCGCCGTGGTCAACAAGAACCAGGACATCACGGTCGAGGGCGCCATCGCCGACGCCCAGCCCATCGACATCAAGGGCGGCAGCTACGTCATCTACTGGTTCGACGGTCCCGGCAAGGTCACCAACAACGGTGACGGCGGCTACCTGAACTGGGGCGTGTTCGGCAACAACGTCAAGACGGACAACGTCATCAGCGTCAACGGCGGCTGACCCCTCCACGGCACCGCGAGCCCGCCCCGACGTCCCCACCGGACGCCGGGGCGGGTTCCCGTGTGCGCGATCAGGCCGGCGGCAGTTCAGGAGGCGCGGGTCGGGTCGGTGCCTCGACCGCCCGCGGTCCGCCCCGTCGTCGGTCGCGTCGCACGACGCGTGACCGGATGACGCCCTTGACGAACGCGACCGAGACGAGCGCCGTGCGGTTCGGGGCGCGCCAGGTCCGCATGAGGCGCGCGAGGTGCCAGGCCACGGCCTGACGGCTGTACGCCGTCTCACGGGCGATCTCCGCGTTCGACAGCCCGTAGGCGGTCAGCGTGAGCATCTGCCGTTCGACGTCGTCGAGGTCGGGGGCGTCGGCCACGAGGTCGAGCGCGACGTCGGACCCCGGGGCCGCAGGGGGTGGCTGGGCGCCGCCCGCGCCTCCTGGTCCCCCGACCGGCGGGGTGGCGACGAGACGGGGCCGGTGCCGCGCCCACTCCTCGGCCCAGCAGGTGCCCAGTTCGTGGGCGACCTGCGCGGCGCGGGCCATCGCGAGGACGAGCGTCCCGGCCTGCCCGCCGGACGCCGAGTGCATGACGAGCGAGAAGATGCGCAGGGCCGGCAGGGCGCCGCGCAGGACGACGGCCAGGTCGACGTCGGGGCAGGTCGCGCTGCGGCGGGCGACGGCGCGCAGCTCGTCGAGGCACGCGGCCGACACCGGACGACCGTGTTCGACCGCGGCGAGCGCCGGAGCGAGCACGATGGGCACGATCTCGGCGTACCGGTCGCGCAACCACGACCGGCCGGACGGGCCGACGTCCTCGAGCGAGCAGTCGAGCAACAGCTCTCGGAACTCGTCCTGGCGGGCGTCGAGTCGCAACCCGAGGGGCTGGCCCGCACGCATGACCGCCGCCGGGCGGGGTGCGTGGGCCTCACCCTGCTCGGTCAACGTCTCACCCCCGGTCGCGGCGCCGGCGCCGTGGCCGGGTCGGTCCCGCGTGGCGGGCACGCCCCCGAGCCTAGGAGCGCCGGCGTCGCAGCACAGTCGGCGTGCTGGCCGACGCCGGTGTCCCCCGGCGCCCCCGTTGTCGCGGGGCCGTGGGGCCGGCGGGCCGCCGGGCCGCGGGGCCGACCGGACGGTGCGGACACAGGCGCGGCGGGTTAGCCTCGACGGCATCCCTGCCCCGCGACGGAGGTCCGCATGCGAATGGACGACGGCACGCCGGACGAACCGGTGAGCCCACCCGACGACGACCTCGAGACCTGGTCGGACGAGGCCCACCGTGAACTCGAGCTGCTGGTCGCCCGTGACCGCGAGGTCGAGCTGGCCCGGCGGCACGAGGCCGAGCGCATCGCCCGGCTCGACCGCGCCGCGCGCCTCGAGCAGGACCGTCGCCGCCGCGAGGCCGAGCTACCACCCGAGCTGCGCGACGCCGACGACGAGCCCTACGACGGCGGCCCGCGACGACGACTCGTCATGGGGTCGTCGAAGGTGCTCGCGGCGGTGGCCCTTCTGGCGGCGGTCGCCGTCGCGGTGACCGGGTTCCTGTAGGCCGACCCGCGCCTCCTGGGCTCATGCGTCCATGAACCCGGTTTCGAACGATGCACCCGAAAGCTTCTGGGTTCATGGTTCGAAACCGGGTTCATGGGTGGCCGACGGCCCGGGCGACGCCCGTCGGACGGCGAGCAGGGCGATGCCGACGACGGCCGTCACCGAGAGCTGCTCGCCGAGCAGCAGGACGGCGAGGCCGGCGCTGACGGCGGGGCCCGTGCCGCAGGCCGTGGCGTAGACGGTGGAGAGGGCACCGGCCGCGTAGCCGCGCTGCAGGACGGTCATGTAGACGACGTGCAGCACGGCCGAGACACCGGCCCCGACTGCAAGTCCGCCGGCGCTCGCGCCGAGGCCGCCGGTGAACGGAACGATCGGCAGCCAGAGCACGGCGCTGGCGACGGCGCCCGACCGTGGCGCCGCTCGGACCAGTCGGATCGTGGGACCCCGGAACCCTAGGCGCTGTCGTGGCGAGCGTAGGGGCGGCAGGTGTCCGGCGGGTGAACCAGGGTCGGCGGCGAAGAACCCGGTTCCGAACGATGCACCCGGAAGCTTCGGGGTTCATCGTTCGGAACCGGGTTCGAGGGCGACAGCGGGGGCGGCCTCCGGGCGCGGACTCAGGCTGCGTCGTCACCCGCGAGCCGACGCAGCACGCGGCCCGAGGCCGCGGACATCTCGGCCTCGACGCCGAGGGTCGCGAGGTGCTCGACGACGGAGTCCATCTCGTGGGCGCGTCGCACCGCGTGCTTGCGGCTGCCGGCGACGTAGCGCTCGATCTTCGCGTCGGCGTCGCCCGAGAGCTGGGCCGCGATCTGGGCGTGCACCCACTCCTCGCAGCCGGCGGCCCGACCCGCCTCGAGGGCCTCGACCACCGTCGTCGCGAGGCTCTTCATCATCACGCTGCGCAGCAGCTTGCGCGAGGTCGCCTCGCCCGCGGGGCCGTCGACCGTCTCGACGTCGGCTCCGAGCGACCGCAGGAAGCTCGCGACGTCCGACGCGGCCGACCCGCTGACCATCGTCTCGGTCGCCGCCCCCTTGCTCGGCACCGGCCCGAGCACGGCGACGTCGGCGAAACGCCCGCCCGCGGCCTCGACGACCGTGCCGACCTCCCGCATGACCTCCGGGGAGGCGGTGGTGAAGTCGGCCCAGATCGCCCCGTCCGAGAGGTGGGGCGCTTCCGCCGTCGCGATGCGGCCGCTCAGCGACGCCCCCGTGAGCACGACGACGAGCTCGGACGCCGCCACGACCTCGGCGGCCGTCTCGAGTCGGCGGACGCCGTCCGGCGTGGTGGGTGCCGCGGGGTCGAACCCCGTGACGTCGTGACCGGCGGCCGCCGTGGCCTCCGCGTAGATGTGCCCGGCTTCGCCGAGGCCGATGAATCCGACTCGCATGGTGTTCCTCTCGCCGCGAGTCTGGCGACCCGCGTGTCAGCGCCCGATCGCCTGCGCGGCCCGGCGGAGTTCAGGGGCCCGATCGACGAGCTCCTGTCGTGTGTTGAGTTCTGCCGGCCCCGAGGCCGACACCGAGGCCACGACGTCGCCGTCGGGCCCGAAGACCGGGACGCTGACCGCGGCCACGTCCCGGTCGCGTTCGGCGATCGAGACGTGGAAACCGTCGGCGCGGATGACCTCGAGCGACCGGCGGAGGTCGTCCGCCGAGACCGGCGTGCCGTTCGCGTCCCGCAGCTCGGCGGACGAGGCGACCAGCGCCTCCTGCTCGTCCGGTGGCATGTGCGCCAGGATCGTGCGTCCCGCCCCGACCGTCAGCGGCAACCGGCGGCCGATCGGCAACTGGTAGCGCAACGGGTCGGCACCGTCGACGCGCGAGCTGAGCACACGCTCGTCGCCGGACCGCACGTAGAGCGACGAGGTCAGACCCGTCGTGACCGACAGCTGCTGCAGGTGCGGTCGCGTCCGGTTGCTGAGCGGATCGCTCACGATGAACGCGTGCGCCATGCCGAGGGCGGCGACGCCGAGGCGGTAGTCGCCCCCGACGTGCTGCACGAGGCCCCGCCGCTGCAGCACCCCCACGATGCGCAGCACCGTCGCGGTGCTCAGGCCGCTGCCCCTGCTGAGGTCGACCAACCGCATCGGCCCCTGGGCCCTCTCGAGCAGTTCGAGGACGTCGAGTGCACGTTCGACGCTGCGGACGGTGGGCTGGGGGTCTGCCATGCCGACCATTCTCACCCGGACACGATGCGCCTCCGGGTCTCGGTCTCGTCGGCGTGCTTCGCCTCGGCTCGCGCGAGCACGGCGTCGGCCTCGTCGGCGGGCACCACGGCGACGCCGTCCGAGTCGCCGAGCACGAGGTCGCCGGGGTGCACGACGACCCCGCCGATCGCCACGGGACGGCCGAGGCGGAAGGGTCCGTTGCGATAGGGACCGGCCGGGGAGGCGCCGGCCGCGAAGGCGGGGAAGCGCAGCTCCTCGAGGTCGTCGACGTCGCGGACGGCCCCGTCGACCACCATGCCGACGCAGCCGGCCTTGCGCAGCCGCTCGGCGATCAGCTCGCCGATGAGCGCGCGGTCGGTGACGCCGTGGCCGTTGACGACCAGCACCTGGCCGGGCCGGAGCTGCCCGATCGCCTCGTGGATGCCGGCGTTGTCGCCCCCGGCCACCTCCACCGTGAAGGCCGGGCCGGCGACGCGGGCGCCGCGCCAGACGGCACGGATCGACGAGTCGACGACGCCGAGGCGGTCCATGGCGTCGCCGACGTTGGCGACGGGCAGCGCCGCGAAGCGGTCGAGCGGTGTGCGGGGGTCGGTCACGGGGTCTCCGATGGTCGTGGTGGCGGTGGGTGACGGGGTCGGGGCGGACGGGCCGGACCCGCCGGCCGGGGCGGTCATCCCTCGCTCGGCTTCCAGCCGTGGGCGTAGGACAGCAGCAGGGTCCAGATGCCGAGGACGGCGGCGATGCCGAACGCGACGGGGCTGAGGACGGCCTCGGCGGCCGTGACGAGGTCGGCGTCGAGTCCGATCACGCCCACCAGCTGGGTGAGGACGAACACGGTGCCGACGATCAACATCGAGACCAGCAGGACGACGAACACCGTCGTCATGACGCCGATCAGTCGGCGTCGGGCCGGGCCGTGCTGCGGTTCGGGGGTGGCTTTGTCGGTCATGGGGTCTTCTCCGTTCCGGGTCAGTGGGGCACGGGCAGCCAGCCCGGCCCGATCAGGGCGGCGATCAGCAGGATCGGCAGGACGTACAGGACGATCAGCGGCACGAACGTCTTGACCGGGTTGACCCCGGCGATGCCCGTGGCGATGTAGATGGCCGACGCACCGGGAGGTGATGCGCCCTCGGTCGACGCCGCGACGAGCACGACGCAGGCCGCGAGGATCGGGTCGACCCCGGCGACGACGAGCACGCTGAAGCCGATGCCGCCGATGGTCGCGATGGTCGCCGTCGAGCTGAGCGGACCGGCCACGAGGACCACGAGCACGGCGACGACGATCGACATGACGAGCGGCGAGGCGTCGAATCCGTTCAGCACCGCCGAGAGCTGGTCGGCGAGGCCGAGTTCGGTCAGCACGGCACCACCGGCGAAGGCGAAGACGAGGGTGGCGCCGATGTCGCGGTAGCGCGGGGCCGTCTTGGCGACGAAGTCGTACCAGGCCGCCCCCGTGCGCGGCAGCTTCTTGCGGCCGAGGACGAGCGCGAAGAGCAGCAACAGGACGGGGATCCACACCACGATGCTGACGGTGTCCATGACGTCCTCGCCGAGGGCGCTGATCAGGGCCTCGCCGGTCGGGCCGAGGGTGACCAGCACGGGGATGACGATGCCGAGGAACAGCAGGAACGACGTCCAGCCCCGGGCGAAGGCCTGCACGAAGGGCATGATGTCCGAGCGGTCGACCCGGCCGATCTTGTGACGTCGCACGAAGATGAAGACGACGATCAACCGCCAGAGCACGCACCAACCGGCGGCTGCGAACATGGCGGGCAACAGGGCGTCGACCGAGACGAGCGGAGCGACCGTGGCCGTGCCGATCAGGATGAAGAACGAGGCGCTCGGCGGGATGACCGTGCCGTTGCCCGCGTTGCCGGCGATCAGGGTGGCGGCGACGTGCGGCGGCCACTGCGAGCGCTTCATCCACGGGATGGCGACGGTGCCCATGGTCGCGGCGTTGGCCGAGCCCGAGTGCGCGACCGAGCCGAAGAGGGCCGAGCCGACGGTGGCGACGTACCCCGCGCCTCCTCGGAACCGACCGAGCAGCGAGTTGAGGATGTCGACCTGACGGTCGATCACCCCGGTCGCCGCCAGCAGGAAGCCGATGAAGGTGAACGCCAGGGCGGCGAAGACGATCTCCTGGCTGAAGGCGGCCTGCAGGCCGACGAGCAGCAGGTCGAGGACGTCGGGTCCGCCGAAGGCGCACACGACGAGGAATCCGACGACCATCGCCTCGCCGATGCCCCGTTTCAGCGGGACGCTCCAGACGACGATGGTGCCGATGTAGGCGATGAGGGCCCAGACGGCCAAACCCATGATGACTCGCTCTCCGTTGAGGGTCAGAAGTTCACTAGATGCACTCGAAGTGCGTTCCGTGAACCGTACGGGGTGTTCAGGCCGTCGTCAAGAACCCCCGCTCACGACGAACGCCCCCGCACACTCGGTGCGGGGGCGTCCGGCGGAACGGGGTCGGATCAGGCGAAGGTCGCCGCGTCGATCACGAAGCGGTAGCGCACGTCCGACTTCAGGACGCGCTCGTAGGCCTCGTTGATCTGGTCGGCGTCGATCAGCTCGGTCTCGGGCACGATGCCGTGCTCGGCGCAGAAGTCGAGCATCTCCTGCGTCTCGCGGATGCCGCCGATGGCCGAACCGGCCCAGCTGCGACGGGCGGGGATCAGGGCGAACGCGGGCACCTCGAGCGGCTCGGACGGGGCACCGACGTTGACGAGCGTGCCGTCGACGGCGAGCAGGCCGAGGTAGGAGCCCATGTCGACCTTCGCCGACACGGTGTTGATGATCAGGTCGAACGAGTTCGCCAGGTCGGTGAAGGTCTGCTCGTCGCTGGTCGCGTAGTGCGCCTTGGCACCGAAGCGCAGCGAGTCCTCTTTCTTCGAGGTGGTCTGCGACAGCACGGTGACGTCGGCGCCGAGTGCGGCGGCGATCTTCACGCCCATGTGGCCGAGGCCGCCCATGCCGACGATGGCGACCTTGGTGCCCTCGGTGACGCCCCAGTGGTGCAGCGGCGAGTACAGCGTGATGCCGGCGCAGAGCAGCGGGGCGACCTTGTCGTAGTCGAGCGACTCGGGCACGCGCAGCACGAAGTCCTCGGTGACGACGACGGCCTGCGAGTAGCCACCCTGGGTGACGGTGCCGTCGGCCGGGTCGACGCTCGTGTAGGTGCCGGTGTTGCCCTTGGCGCAGTACTGCTCGTCGCCTCGCTTGCAGTACTCGCACTCGCCGCACGAGTTGACCATGCAGCCGACGCCGACGCGGTCGCCGACCTTGTGCTTGGTGACCTCGGAGCCGACCTCCGAGACGGTGCCGACGATCTCGTGACCGACGACCTGCGGGTACTGGATCTCGCCCCACTCGCCGCGGACGGTGTGGATGTCGCTGTGGCAGATGCCGGCGTAGGCGATGTCGATCATGACGTCCTTCGGGCCGACGTCGCGGCGCTCGATGGTCGTCTTGACGAGGGGCTCGGTGGCGGACGGGGCCGCGTAGGCGTTGACGGTGCGCATGGGTCTCCTGAGGGTGGGTTCGGTTCGGGGACGAGGGGCTGGGCGGAACACGGTGCTCGACGACGGGCTCCTCGTCTTCGACGTTACGCCCCCGGGACGACCGTGGGAGGCCCTGCCAGTGCCCCCGAGGCGACGGCCCGCAGGAGGCGCGGTGCGCGTCCGACCGGAACCGCGCCTCCTGCGGGTGGTCCGGTCGACCGCCGGCGACCGTGGGACACGCCTCCGGGTGGGAAAGTGCCCTGACTCGTGGCACGACTCGGAGGCCGGGCGGCGTACCAAGGAGCCAGCCGCAGCACCGGGTGGTCCGGTGCCGGACGAAGGAGTCGACATGGCAAGCGGAGTGGCAACAGTGTGGGTGCCCGTGACCGACATGGGGCGGGCGACGGCGTTCTACCGTGAAGCGCTCGGCCTCACGGTGAAGAGCGAGAGCGACGACTGGACCGAGATCGACGCGAACGGCCTGATGATCGGCCTGAACGGGCGTGAACAGGCCGCGGCGTCGAGTGAAGGTGGCGCGGTCATCACGTTCCAGCCCGACGGCACCCTCGAGGACGCGTTGGCCGACCTGCAGTCGCGCAGCGCCGACGTGACCGGCACGATCAGCGAGCACCCGTGGGGCCGCATCCTGCCCTTCAAGGACACCGAGGGCAACGACCTGCAGTTCTACACGCCCCCGACCGACTGACGTCGGGGCCTGCAGGAGGCGCGGTGCCGGTCGGACCGGCACCGCGCCTCCTGCGTCCGGTCGCGTCGTGCGGAGGCCGACCGGCCGGACACGCACCATGATGTGGGGATGGTCACCGAGATCCTCATCCTGAGCAACCTGCTCGCCGGGCCGCAGCACGGGTACGACATCAAGCGGAACGTGCGTCGCCCGGGCCTCGGCGTGGTCAACAACAACGCCGTCTACACCGCCCTGAAGCGCCTGCACGAGCGGGGCTCGCTCGACCGCCGCACCGAGGAGACCACCGGCCGGCCCAACCGTCACGTCTTCTCGCTGACCGACGCCGGCCGCGAGCTGCTGCTCGAGCAGATCGCCGACTTCCCCGTCTCCCGAGGCGCCGACGACGAGGAGTTCTACGTCCGGTTCGCCCTGCTGTACCTGGTCGACGAGGCGACGCGGGCGGCCGTCTTCGCCACGCGCGTCCAGGCCCTCGAGGAGCGCATGGCGACGGCACAGGCGTACCTCGACGCCGCCGAGGCCGACGGGACGCGCTTCCCGGTGCAGTCCGTGGCGATGTTCCGGCACCTGCTCGACCTGCTGGTCACCGAGCGGGCGTGGGTCCGGGAGTACGCCCGCAATGGCGAGGTCGGGGCGCCGCGTCACCCGTAGTGGGGTGTCATCCATCTCCTCATTCCATTGAGGACTAGTACCCGTTGGACTAGCTTGATCCCGAAGCGAAGCCACGCTTCAGCGGAGCGCGAGCTCCGACGCACCGCGTCACCGCGTGGCGTGGAGTCGTCGTCACCTCAGGTCGGGGAGGACGTCGGCTCCGACCCCCTCGCCCACGTCGGGTGCTGGCGAGGGGGAGCCCCGTGGTGGACCGTCGGAGGGGGCACCGTGACCACTGCATCGTCGCTCTTCATCGTCCGCTGCCCTGCCTGCGGGGACTCCACGAGGGTCGTGCCGAATCCGTTCGTCGGCATCGGGCTCGCGGTGCACGAGGACGTCCGGGCGTGCACGTCGTGCGTCTGGGCGGCACCGCGGGGGTCGACCCGCGTCCGGGGCGAGGGGCGGGGCGAGGCGCGGGGCGTGGCGGGTGTCGGGGTGGGCACGCGCGACGAGGTCGCCGCCGGCACGGAGAGGCCCGGGCGACGAGGCGCCGTCGGGTCGTTCGTGGCGAGGGTGCGGCTGGTCCGGGCAGCGGTGGCCGCGGGGGTCGCGGCCGCTGCGGGGGTGGCAGCCTCGGCCGGGGCGGCGGGGGCCGGGGCGGCGGGGGCTGCGGTGGCGGGGGCCGCCGCGACCGCCGCTCCGTCCCTGCCGGGGCCCGTCGGCTCGGGGCCGGCCGCCGGCTGAGACCGCAGGCCGCCCGGGGCCGGCGAGCGGGCCACCTGCAGGAGGCGCGGTGCCGCCTGAACCGTCACCGCGCCTCCTGCAGGTGGTCGCGTTGCGCGTCGCACCACCTTTTGAACGTCGCACCGCCGAAGTCCACGGTGCGATGCTCAGTCGGCGGTGCGACACGAGCCCCGCCGGAGCCTCAGGCGTCGAAGTCGGTCGCGCGGCTGCGGTCGGCCCACGCGTCGACGTCGCCCCGGAGGTCGTCGAGCGCGCCCGTGACGATCTCGACGGCGTCCGAGCCGAGCAGCAGCAGGTACGGCGCCCGGCCCGACTCGACCGCGTCGACCAGCAGGCGCGCGCCGGCGGCGGGGTCGCCGGGCTGGGTGCCGTCCGAGGTGTCGGCCTCGATGCGGCGCTTGCCGGCCGTCTCGGCGTAGTCGGCGATGGGCGTGGCGGACTGCGTGAGCGAGCGGCCCGAGAAGTCGGTGCGGAACGAGCCCGGCTCGACGACCGTCGCCGTGATTCCGAGCGGGGCGAGCTCGGTGCGCAGGGCCATGGTCATCTGCTCGAGGGCGGCCTTGACGGCGCCGTAGTAGCCCGAGCCGGGACCGGTGCGGCGGGCGCCGATGGACGACAGGTTCACGATCGTGCCGCTACGGCGGGAGCGCATGCCGGGCAGCACGGCCTTGATGGTGCGCACGCTGCCGTGGAAGTGCGTGTCGAACAGGCGCGCCACGTCGGCGTCGTCGCCCTCCTCGACGGCGGAGCGGTAGCCGTAGCCGGCGTTGTTCACGAGCACGTCGACGCCGCCGAACCGCTCGGTGGCGAGGCCGACGGCGGCGGTCACCTGGTCGGCGTCGGTGACGTCGAGCGCGGTGGCGACGGCGTGGTCGGGGTGGGCGTCGGCGATGCCCTGCACGGTGGAGGCGTCGCGCGCGGTGACGACGACGTCGTGCCCGCGGGCCAGCGCCTCCTCGGCGAAGGCGCGCCCCAGCCCCGTGGAGCATCCGGTGATCAACCAGGTCGACATGTGGTCTCTTCTCTCTCGTGCGTCGCGGGCGCCGACGCGCCGCCGCCCTCAAGACAACCAAGGAGGCGCGGTGCCCGTCAGGTGCCCGCGGTCCGGCCCTGGACAACGACCGCGGGGCTGCGTATGGTAACGATACCAACCACCCCTCGAAGGCAGGATCGTCAATGGTGTCCACTCTGCATTCCCCGACGCGCCGAGGTGCTCTCGGAGCATTCGTCGCCCTCTCGCTCGTGACCGGCCTGACCGTCGCCGGGCACCCCGCCGGGGCCGAGGCCGCCTCGACCTCCCCCGATCCCGTCTGGCAGTCCCGCGCCTCGATCTCGTACGACGCCCTGCAGGACCACCTCTACACGGGCGCCGCGGGCCACGGCCTCTACCGCGAGAACACGAACACGGCCGAGGGCAACCCCTGGTCGTTCCTCTGGGAGTACCGCGAGGCGACCCAGGCCGCCCTCGACCTGCAGGGCCTGCCGGGCGTCGGCCCGGCCTACGCGAACTCCGCCCGGGCACGGGTCGACGGTCTCGAGAACTACTTCGCCGTCGCGCCCGGTGGGCGCCCCGGCTACCAGTCGTACCTGCCCGCCCCGCTCGGCACGGGCGGCGACGTCTACTACGACGACAACGGCGTGGTGGGCCTGTCGTTCCTCAGCCAGTTCCACGCGACGGGCGACCCGCAGTACCTCGACCGGGCCCGCGCCGCGTTCACCATCGCCTCGCGGGGCTGGAACGCCGACCCGACGCTCGCCTGCCCCGGTGGGGTCGACTGGATCGACACCGCCGACAACACGACGCGCGGCGCGAACGTGACGGGCCTCGCCGCCCAGCTCGCGGCCCACCTCTACGAGGAGACCGGCGAGAACGCCTACCTGCGCTTCAGCACGCAGGCCTACGACTGGAACGAGTCGTGCCTGAAGCAGTCCCCCGGGCTCTACCGGAACAGCCGGCACGACGACGGCACGGTCGA
The DNA here is from genome assembly GCF_056680555.1 of Frigoribacterium sp. AP1. NCBI lineage: Bacteria > Bacillati > Actinomycetota > Actinomycetes > Micrococcales > Microbacteriaceae > Frigoribacterium > Frigoribacterium sp. AP1. The sequence continues at coordinate 1,562,260 of NZ_CM155288.1, read as the reverse complement.
CCCGACGCTGTGGACGTACAACTCGGGTGCGATGATCGCCACGGCGACGATCCTGTACCGCGCGACGGACGACCCGACGTGGCTGACCAAGGCCACCGACGACGCCCGCGGCTCGCTCGCCTACTGGGGTGCCGAAGGCCGTCTGCAACAGCAGCCCGCCATCTTCAACTCGTTCTACTTCAAGGACCTCTTGCTCCTCGACTCCGTGCAGCACGACCCCGCCTATCGCGCGACCATCCAGGAGTACGCCGACGCCACCTGGCGGGACAACCGTGACCCCGCCACCGGGCTGTTCCACTTCCAACCGAGCGGCGGCGGCGACTACCTGCCCGAACGCCCTGCGGCCACGCTCGACCAGTCCGCCATGGTGCAGATCTTCGCGGCGCTCGGCTGGTCGTCCGACCGCCTGGGCCAGATCAGTTGAGCAGCGATCAACGGACGGTGGCCCCCGTCGGCGTCGTGGACGTCGGCGGGGGCCACGTCACGGCCGCAGTCGTCATCGACGGTCGGCTCACCGATGAACACCGGGCCACCCTCGACCCGCACGCGGCCCGCGACGTGTTGCTCACCCGGCTCACCGAACCCGCCTCGGACGCGGCCCGCGCCTCCGTGTCGGCCGGTCGCCCCGCGCCGACGCGGTGGGTCGTGGCGCTGCCCGGCCCCTTCGACTACGACGCCGGCCGCGGCAGCTTCGACGGCGTCGACAAGTTCGCCGCCCTGTCCGGCGTCGACCTGCGCGCCTCGTTCGCGGAGGCGCTGGGCACGTCCCCGGCGTCGGTCGGGTTCGTCAACGACGCCGTCGCGTACGCCGTGGGCGAGTGGTCGTCCGGCGCCGGTGTCGGCGCCGGCCGCTTGATCTGCGTGACGCTCGGGACGGGGGTCGGCTCGGCCTTCCTCGTGGAGGGTCGGCCCGTGACCGACGGTGCCGGAGTGCCCCAGGACGGGAACGTGCACACACTCACCGTCGACGGCCGCCCTCTCGAGGAGACGGTCTCGACCCCGGCGCTCCGCACCGGGTACCGGCGACGGACCGGCGACGACCGTACCGTCGAGCAGATCTGTGACCTCGCCAGAGCCGGCGACCCCGTGGCGAGCGACATCGTGACGGCGACCTTCACGGCCCTGGGCGACGCCCTGCGGCCGTGCGTCGACGGGTTCGGGGCCGAGGCCGTCGTCGTGGGCGGTGGCGTCTCACGCTCGTGGGATGTGATCGGCGCGCCCCTCAGGGCAGGCCTCGGGCAGGGCGTCCCCGGCTCGGCCAGGGGGCGCACCGTCGCCCCCGGCACGCTCGGCGACCACGCACCCCTGCTCGGCGCGGCCAGCTGGGCCGACCAGAACTGACCCGGCCGGGCCGACCCGGCCAGGCCGACCGGCCCAGCCGAGCCCGCCCCGCCGGGCCGCTCACTCGTCCCTGGCCGTGCCCCGCACCGATGCCTTGACGGTCCCCAGCCGCTGCCCGACGCCGCGCCCGTGCGGGCGGACGGTGTACGGCCCGACGGCCGCCGGCACGATGAACGTCTCGGCGTAGTGGACCACGAAGGGCTCGAACGCCCCGGTCGGACTCTCGACGACGGCCTCCGCCCCCTCGACGAGGTTGAGCACGTTGACGGTGCCCCGGGTGTCGTGCGGCACGACGTCGTCGAACCAGTGCCGACGCACCTCGATGAACTCGAGTTCGTGCAGCCCCGTGCGCTCTTCCACCCAGCCGTCGCCGCGCGCGACCTCGGTCACCTGGTCGACCAGTTCGTCGCGGGCGAACCGCTCGTCACGGTCCCACTGGATGTTGGCGAGGGCGTGATCGAGGTGGACCGGCCGCGGCACACCGTCGAGGCCCAAGCGTCCCCAGTCCCACATCTTGAAGGTGAAGATGTACGGCGTCGCCGAGATCTCGAGCACCATCGAGTCGGAGCCCGAGCAGTGGACCGTGCCGGCCGGGATCAGGAAGTGGTCGTGCTTCGCGGCCGGGAAGGCGGCGACGTATCGTTCGGCGTCGAACGGCTCCCCGCCGTCGGCCGCGGTGCGCAGCGCCGACTCCATCTCGCCGCGGTCGACGCCCTCGCGCAGCCCGAGGTAGACGACCGCGTCGTCCGCCGCGTCGAGCAGATAGTAGCTCTCGTCCTGCGTGTACGGCATGCCGAAGACGTTCTGCATGTAGTCGGTCAACGGGTGGACCTGCAGCGACAGGTTTCCGCCGTCCATCGTGTCGAGGAAGTCGAAGCGGATCGGGAACTCGGCCCCGAACCGCGCGTGGGTCCGAGCACCGAGCAGCTCGCGCGGGTGGCGGAACACCAGGTCGAGGGCGGGCAGCTCGACGACCGTGCCGTCGACGGAGAGCAGCAGGCTGTTCTCCTCGGGCACGCAGTCGAAGCACCAGGCGTAGTTGCTCTCGTCGCCGACCTCGAGGACCGTCTTCATCCACTGCCCGCCCCAGACCCCGGGATCGAAGAAGGGGACGACCCGGAACGGTCGGCGCGAGGCGATCTCGAGGCCCGCGAAGAAGGTCCGCGCCTCGACGAGCTTGGCACCGGCCATCGAGTCGTTCGCGTCGAGCACGAAGTCGAGCCGGTCGAAGAGCGCGCGCTTGTGCCGGTCGGCCGTCCGCCACTCGACGAAGTACCCGCGCTTGACCTTGCGCAGTTGGTCCTCGTCGCCGTTGTCGGCCCGCCAGTTGGGCGCCCCGGCACGCTGTCGTCGCTGGATCTCCCACCGCGCGAGGTCGGCGAGCACGACCACGTCGACGTCGACCGGGACGAGGGCGGCACCCCAGCCGTAGAGCACCACCGGCCCGTCGGCACGCCGGACCTCGTCCGCCACGGCGGCGAGACGGTCCGCGTCGTAGAACTCGTCGAGCGTGTGGTGACTGAGCACCCCGAAGACGCGGTCGTCGGTGAGGTCGCGCGCGATGAGCGCGTCGATCTCGTCGCTCGTGCGGGCCGCGGCCTCCTCGACGTCGATCAAGGAGGCGCGGGGCGCGACCGCCTGCAGCTCGCGACGGAGCGCCTCGAGGTCGCTGCCGGGGTAGGTGTCGACGGCCAGCACGACGCCCGGCCCGAGCAGGTCGGCGAGGCGGCCCCAGGCGTCGGGGCCCGTCCAGGCGCGGTGCCCCTCGGGCAGCTCGATGACGGGGGTCTTGTCGTAGGCGCCGGGGACGACGCCGGCGGGGACGGAGGTGGTCATGCTCGCCTGCTTTCGTTGATAACGTTACCAACACTAACGGACGGCCCGGACGGCAGCAACGGCGAGCACTCGGTGGGCCCGGTCGAGGGCCGCCCGAACCGGCCAGGCGGTCTCAGTGGTGGACGATGTGCACCGGCAGCTCGACGAGCTGCGGAGGTTCACCCTCGGCCGATCCGTCGAGGCGCGCCAGCAGCATCCGCGCCGACGCGCGGCCCAGCTCGACGGGGTCGTGGTCGATCACCGACAGCGGGACGGGTGCCATGTCGGCGAAGTCGAACGAGTCGAAGGCGAACAGTCGCGGCACCGCCGCCCCCTGCGAGCCCGATGCCCGCTGCGACAGGGCTCGCAGCACCCCCACGCTGATGCGGTTGTTCGCGGCGAAGATCGCCGTGGGCGGGTCGTCGGTCGCGAGGAGGTCACGCGTCACCGCCTCGGACGCCGAGGCTTCTTGCAACCCGAAGACGACGAGGTCGTCGTCGACGGACAGCCCGCGCTGCTCGAGGGCAGCCCGGAAGCCGGCCAGACGACGACGCCCGGTCGAGACCGTCTCTTTGTTGCCCAGGAACGCGATGCGTCGGTGCCCCTCGTCCAGCATCTGGGAGACCGCCTGCCGAGCCCCCTCGACGTCGTCGATCAGGACGGCGTCGGCCTGGACGCCGTCGACGGTCCGCGAGGCGAGGACGAGCGGGACGCCGGCGAGCCGCTCGGGCAGGAAGCGGTCGGCGTCCCCGCCGACGGGGACGACGACGAGGCCCTCGACCTGGCGCCCGAGGAAGTCGGACAGCAGCTGGCGCTCGAGGTCGGCGTCCTCGTTGGTCGTGCCGACGAGGATGCGGCGCCCCGTCGCGGCGACGACCTGCTCGATCCCCTGGACCACACCGGCGTAGTAGGGGTTGGCGATGTTCGTGATCATGACGCCCACGAGACCCGAGCGGTGCCCGGGCCGCAGGCTGCGGGCGTTCTCGTTGCGGTGGTAGCCGACCTCGGCGACGACCCGCTCGACGTGTTCACGCAGGGCGGGTCGGACGTTCTTGCCCCCGGAGAGCACCCGCGAGACGGTCATCGGGCTGACGCCGGCGACCCGCGCGATGTCTTTCACCGTGACGGCGGCCCCTCGGCCCGTACCCGTCGGACCGGTGTCGGCCGACCGTGATCCTGCCCCTGCCGCCATCCCCCCAGATATACAGGCCCACCTCCGCTTGTCAAACCTGGAGGACTGTGGCACGGTGTTGGTAACGTTATCAATTCAACGACGAACGGAAACGACCATGGCCCACCCGATCCCCGGCGGCCCCACGGTGACCCGGCGCACGGCACTCGCCCTGGGTGGCGTGGGGCTGCTGACCGCGACCCTGGCGGCCTGTGCCCGCGGCACGGACACGCGTCCGTCCGCCCCCGGCACGGTCACGCTGAACAGCGACAACCCCACCTGGGGTCCCGGCTACGACGCGGCGTCCGACGTGCTGGCGGCGCGCATCGGCTACCGCATCACCTCGCGCTCGATCGCCAGCGTGGCGAACTACAACCAGGTCATCCGCATGACGGCTCAGACGAACAGCACGACCGACCTGATCAAGTGGACGAACGGCTACCGCCTGCAAGACATCGCCCGGGCCGACATCCTGACCGACCTGAACGAGGTGTGGGACGACGCCATCGGTCGCGGGTGGGTCGACCCGGCCCAGCGTGACTCGTTCACGTACGAGGGCAAGGCCTACGGCGTTCCGCTCTACAAGAGCTACTACGCCGTCTTCTACAGCAAGCGCGCCTTCGCCGAGAACGGCATCGACGTCCCCACGACCTTCGACGACCTGATGGGCGCCGCCCAGACCCTGAAGGACGCCGGCATCACCCCGTTCCTGGCTCCGGGCGCGACCACGTGGGAGTCCGAGATCTGGTTCATGCAGCTGCTGGCCTCGATCGACCCCGCTTACTACGCGGCCGTGACGACGAACGAGGCGAGCTACGTCGACGACCCGGCCCGCGAGGCCATGGACCTCTGGTCGACCATGTACGCCGACGGGTTCTTCTCCGCCCCCGACGTCACGTCGAACGACCTGCCCGGCCTGGTGTCCGAGGGCCGCTTCGGCATGATGCTCTACGGCACCTGGTTCGCGAACACCCTGCTGGCCTCCGGTCTGACCGACGACGACATCGGGTTCTTCCGGGTTCCTCCCCGCACCTCGTCGACGGCTCCGGCGGTCATCGTCGAGAGCGGCTCCCTCTCGGTGCCCGTCAAGGCCCACCGACGCGACGCGGCCGTCGACGTCGCGCGCAACTGGCTGTCGACCGACGTGCAAGAGGCCTGGGTCGGATTCCTGGGCGACACCAGCCCCAACCCCGCGGCCCTGCCGAAGTCCGACCTCGTGAAAGTCCTGGCCGCCGACATCGCCGCGAGCAAGCCGACCGAGCTCATCCGCTACTGGGAGGCCTCACCGACGCCCCTGGTCGAGGGCAACGTGCAAGACCTGGGGTCGTTCATGGTGACCCCGAGCACGCAGCACGGCGAGTCGACCCTCCGGTCGATGGAGGCCCGGGCCCGCACCGAGTGGAAGATCTGGGACGCCGCATGACCCTCACCCAGCCCCCGGTCCCCCGAGAAGCCGCGGCTCCGTCGGGCGACCCGACCCGCGCCTCCGTCGTCGTCCCGCATCGTCCCGGCCGGGCGCCGCTCGCCGGCGCGGCCTTCCTCGCGCCGGCGGTCGCGCTCGTCGTGCTGCTGCTCGTGGTGCCGTTCGCGTTCACCATCTACCGCAGCTTCTTCGACGACAACGGCTTCACCCGCACCTGGGTGGGGCTCGACAACTACACGGCCATGTTCGCCGACCCGGCGTTCGGCCAGTCGGTGCTGAACACGTTCTTCTGGGTCGTCGGCACGCTGGTGCTGCCCGTGGGCCTCGGCCTCGCGATCGCCGTGGGCACGTGGAAGCTCAAGCTGGGCGCCGTCGCCCGTTTCGCGGTGATCCTGCCGTACGCGATCTCGGGGTCCGCCACCGCGGTGGTGTGGACCTTCATGCTCTCGACCGACGGCGGTCTCGACACGCTGCTGCGCCTCCTCGGGCTCGATCCCCTGGTGTCGCAGTGGCTGCTGCAGTGGCCGCTGAACACCGTGATGATGATCGTCGCGACGACCTGGCAGGCGACGGGCGCGTGCGTCATCCTCTTCCTCGTCGGCCTGCAGTCGATCCCGCCGAACACGCTCGAGGCCGCCCAGCTCGACGGCGCCTCGGGCTGGCGACTCTTCTGGGCCGTGACCTTCCCCCAGCTGCGGCCCATGACGATCGTCGTCGTCGGCATCTCGATCGTCGGCAGCCTCAAGGTCTTCGACCAGGTGCTGCTGCTGACCAACGGCGGGCCCGGCACGGCGTCCGAGACGCTCGCGCTGACCATGTACCGCGAGACCTTCACCCTGTCGCGCTACGGCTCGGGGGCCGCGGTGGCGGTCTTCCTCACCGTCGTGGTCGTCGTCGCGTCGTACGCCTACCTGCGTCGCCAACTGCGGCCGGCGAAAGACTAGGAGCCCCCGATGACCAAGACCTCCCGCCGCGTGCTCGCCGTCGTCCTGACGGTCACGTCACTGATCTGGCTGATCCCCTCGTGGCTGCTCGTCGTGAACGCCTTCACGCTGAGCAGCGAGTACTCGGGCACCCCCTCGTGGTGGCCGACCTCGTTCTCTCTGATCACCAACATCCGGACGGCGTTCGAGAACGCGAACGTCGGCCAGGGCATGCTCAACAGCCTGCTGTACTCGGTCGTCGGGGCCGGGGCCGCCGTGTTCATCGCCTCGCTGGCCTCGTTCGCGGTGACGATCATGCCGCTCAAGCGCCCGACGCTGTGGTTCTGGGTCATCTACGTCGGCACGATCCTGCCGCTGCAGGCGTTCCTCTCTCCCCTGTTCACCGGCTACGCCGCGGCGTCGCTGTTCGACACGCAGTACGGCATGCTGCTCGTCTACGTCGCCCTCACGATCCCGTTCGCGTTCTTCGTCGTGCGGGGCCACATGACGGGCCTGCCGAACGAGGTGCGCGAGGCGGCGTCGCTCGACGGCGCCGGCTGGGCGCGCATGTTCTTCCAGGTGCACCTGCCCCTGTCGACGAGTGCATTGATGGCGGCGTTCGTCTTCCAGTTCACCTGGATCTGGAACGACCTGCTCTTCGGCCTGACCCTGTCGTCGAGCTCGAACATCCGGCCCGTCATGGCGACCCTCGCCGACCTCACCGGCAACTACTCGACCTACGGCCCGCCGGTCGCGCTGGCCGGCGCCCTGGTCGCCTCGCTGCCGACGATCATCGTGTTCTTCTCGTTCCAGCGCTTCTTCGCCCGCGGGTTGAACCCGACCGCGTGAGGCCGACCGCGTGACGCCGACCGACTGAACCCCACCGTCCGACGCGCACCGCGCCTCCCCCACGTCACCGCCCGTCCCCCTCGCACCACGTCCCCCGCACCACCGTCCCTCGCACCACCGTCTGGAGAACCACCCCGATGACCGAAGCCGCCCTCGTCTCCGCTCAGCCCTGGTCCCACCTCGAGGCCCGCGCCGGCCTGCTCGACCGGGCCACCGCCGTGACGGCCACCGTCGGCGGGGCGCGCGTGCGCGTCGTGCCCGAGCCGCTGAAGACCACCGTCGACGGCGTCCCCACGCAGAGCCTGCGCCTCCTCGTCGACGACGACGCCACGCTGGCGGCACTCGACCGCGTCTCGATCACGGGGGCCGACGGGGTGGAGCTGGTCGTCGGTCGACCGGCGGCTCCCGACGACCTGTCGGTGCGCCTCCTGGTCCGAGAGGTCGACGCCCCGACCGAGGTGCAGGTGCACCTGCCCGGCCTCGGGGCGGACGTCATCGCGGTCACGCTCGAGCCTCAGCGCGACTGGCACGTCCACGTCGTCCACCACTCGCACTTCGACTTCGGCTACACCGACCCCCAGACGAACGTCATCTCGTCGCAGCGGTCGTACCTCGACTCGGTCGTCGAGCTCGCCGCGGCGACCGACGACTGGCCCGACGCCGCCCGGTTCCGCTGGAACGTCGAGGCGCTCTGGGCCTTCGCCGACTGGGAGCGCCACCGCCCCGCCGCGGCCGTCGCGGAGTTCGTGCGCCTCGTCAAGGAGGGGCGGGTCGGCCTGAGCGCGCTGCCCTACAACCTGCACACGGACACCTGCTCGACCGAAGAACTGCACCAGCTGCTGCGCGAGGCGCGGCGCATCCGCGACGAGCACGGCATCGACTTCACGACCGCGATGCAGACCGACGTGCCCGGGCAGGTCGCGGGCCTGCCCGACGCCCTGCAGGAGGTCGGGGTCAAGTACCTCGCGGTGGCGCACAACTGGGCCGGCCGGTCGATGCCGCACACGAACGGTGCCCTCGACCTGCCGCGGATGTTCCGGTGGCGCACCCCCGCCGGCGGCTCGGTGATCGTCTGGATGACCGACAGCCCCCACGGCCTCGCCTACATGGAGGGCCCGATGGTGGGCCTCACCGAGGACTACGAGGTCGCCGAGACGTACCTGCCGGCCTACCTCACGGCGCTCGCCACCCGCGGCTACCCGTTCCCGCCCGGGGTCTTCGGTGCCCACGGCGAAGAGGCCGAGGGGCGGCCCGGCTACCCGTGGGACGTCCTGCACCTGCGCACCCAGGGGTTCATGGGCGACAACGGGCCGGCCCGCCTGCACCTGGCCGAGACCGTGCGCCGCTGGAACGAGACCTGGACGTCGCCGCAGCTGCGGGTCTCGACGAACGAGGACTTCTTCGCCGAGGCCGAGGCGCGACACGGCGACGAGCTCGTCACGGTCGAGGGCGACTGGGGCGACTGGTGGGTCGAGGGAGTCGGCTCCGGCGCGGTGCCGCTGGCCCTGACCCGGGAGGCGCAGGCGTCGGTCAGCGACGCGCAGTCCTTCTCGCAGGCGGCCGCGTGGCTCGGCGGCTCGGCCGTGCCGACCGAGCGGGCGGACGCCGACCACGTCTACGACGCCGTCTCGATGTTCAACGAGCACACCTGGGGGGCGAGCAACTCGTGGACCCACGGTGACGAGGGGTACGACTCCGGCGAGCGCCAGTGGCAGTGGAAGGTGGGCCAGGGCATCGCCGCGCACCAGCGCAGCCGCGACCTCGAGGAACACGCGCTCGTCTACCTCGCCGAGGCCGTGCGGGCGGCCGACGGCGCCCTCACGAGCATCGTCGTGGCGAACGCCTCGGGCGCGACGAGGACGGGGGCCGTGCGGTTCCTGCTCAAGGAGTCCACGGTGCCGTTCGATGCCTCGATCGGCCTGCGCGACGGTCGCAGCGGCGACGACCTGCCCCACGTCGAGGACGCCCAGTCCAACAGCCTGCACCGCGAGTCGGGTCGGTGGGTCACGGCGCAGGTGCGGGACGTCCCGGCCTGGGGCTTCGTCCGGCTCGACGTCGTGGCGACCGCGTCGGCGCCGGTCGAGCCCGTCGTGCACCCGGCTCTGACGACGTCGGCCGCCGAGCTCTTCACCCTCGAGAACGAGTACCTGCGGGTGCGGGTCGACCCCCGGACGTCGGCGATCAGCTCGCTGGTCGAGCTCGCCACCGGGCGCGAGCTCGTCGACGCGGGTGCCCCGACCGGCTTCAACGCGTACGTCTACGACGAGTACGGGTCGTCGGGTGCGGGGGTGAACCACCTCGCCAACAAGCTGTGGAGCTCGGACCGGCTCGAGCTGCTCGCGTCCCGGTCGACCGGTGGGCCGGCGGTGCTGGTCGAGCGGGTGACGGACGCCGTCGAGGAGCGGCTGGTCTTCTCGTTCTCCGCGCCCGGTGTGGACGAGGTCCGCGTGACGCTCCGTCTGCGCCACGGCGAGCCGCGCCTCCTGATCGCGAACCGGCTGACGAAGCCGGTGACCCGCACGAAGGAGAGCGCGTTCTTCGCGTTCCCGTTCGCGGCCGCCGAGCCGACGGTGCGCTACGAGGTGTCCGGCGGCGTGACGGGTTCCGGGCTCACGCACGTGCCCGGCGCCCCGCAGCACATGAGGGCGATCCGCAACTGGGTGACCGTCGAGGACCGGCAGGAGGCGGTGGCGTGGGTCACGAAGGACGCTCCGCTCGTCATGCCGGGCACGATCAGCCTGCCCTACGCGCCGTTCCCGGCGAGCACGAGCCCGGTGGGCGCGGCGACGGTCTACTCGTGGGTGCACAACAACGTCTGGGACACGAACTTCCCGATCGAGCAGGGCTTCGACGCGACCTTCGAGTACGCGGTCGGCGTCCGTGCCCGACCGGGCCAGGCCGTCGAGGCCGTCGCCCTGGCGACCACCGCGGACCTCGTCCGGCCGCTGACGACGGTGCCGGCCGGCACGTCGGGGGTCGAGGAGCGCGCCTCGATCGAGCTGCTCACCCTCGACGACGACCGGGTGCGGCTCGTCGCGGTCGTGTCCGACGGCGAGGCCTCGTCGCTGGTGCAGCTGCAGTCGATCACCGACGAGGCCACGACGGTCACGCTCGGGTTCGCTGTCGACGTCGCGTCGGTCGAGCGCACGACCTTCCTCGGCGACACGATCGGGCCGCTCGAGCTGCAGGGCTCGACGGTCGCGGTGGAGCTGCGGCCGTACGAGTCGGTCGGCGTCCGCGTGCGACGCGGGTGAGCCGAGGAGGCGCGGTGGCCGTCGGACCGGCACCGCGCCTCCTGACCGGGCCGGCCGCTCGCGGCCCGTTCTGGGGCCTCGTGCCGCGACGTCGTGCGACGTAGCGTTCAGGGGTGTCAGCAGGTGTCGTGGATCAGACGTCTGCCCGCACACCTGCCGCGGTCGGTGACGCCACGGAGGCGCCCCGCCCGCCGCACGTCGACCCGCCGAACGTCGGTCCGCCGCACGTCGACCCGCCGAACGTCGGTCCGCCGCACGTCGACCCGCCGCCCGTCGACCCGCCGCCCGTCGACCCGCCTGCCGAGGACGACTCCCTGCGCGTCGGGATGGAACGGAGCATGGCGGCGACGCTGGCCGTCGCCGCGTCCCTGCTGGTGCTGCTCGCCCTGCCGGACTTCACGGCGGACCACCTGCCGGGGATGACACCGCTCGTCGTCGTGTCGCTGTTCCTCGGTGGCTCGATGCTCGCCGCCCTGCCGCTCGCGCTGCTCCGTCGCCCGGGGCCCGTCCGGGCAGGCCTGTGGAGCCCCGTCGCGGCCTACGTCGGCCTGCTCGTCCTCGAACCGTTCCAGACCCATCGCGAACCGGTGGACGAAGGGACGATCCCGTGGCTCGTGGGGTTGTCCCTCGTCGCGTTCGCCTGCACAGCGGTGGCCGAGGTCGACCCCGTGCGCGCCGGGATCATCTGCGGGGGCATCGACGCGGCTCTCGCCGCCGCTTACTGGGGACGGTTCCCGTTCATCGACAACCTCCTGGAGTTCATCGGCCTCGGTCTGCTCGCCGCCGCACTCGTCGTCGGCGTGAAGGCCCTGCGGGCCCGGGCCGACCAGGCCGACGCGGCCGAACACCGCGCCCAGCTGCTGTTCGAGGGCCAGCAACGGCAGGAGGCCACCGAGGTCGAACGGGTGCGGACCGACGCGCTGTTGCACGACACCGTCCTGGCCGCGCTCCTCACGGCGGGCGGCGACCACTCCCCCGAGCGGACCGCCGCCGTCGCCCGGTCGGCCCTCGACATCGTCTCCGACGTGGACCACCACGCCACCCTGCAGCCGACGACCGTCCCCTTCGGCGAGGTCGTCTCGGCGGCCGAGTCCGAGCTCGCCCCGCTGCGCGGCGCCGCCCGGGTCGACCTGGCCGCGGTCCGCGACGTCCTGCTGCCGCCCGCCACGGCCGAGGCGCTCGTCTTGGCGACGCTGCAGGCCCTGACCAACAGCGTCCGTCACGCGGGAGCCTCGGCCGACCGGGCGGCGACGGCGACGCGCCTCGAGGGCGGCGGCCTGCGCATCACCGTCTCGGACGACGGAACGGGCTTCGACCCGGACCGGGTGTCCGCCGAGCGGCTCGGGGTGCGCGTGTCGATCCTCGAACGCGTCCACCTCGCGGGGGGTTCTGCGAGCATCCGGTCGGCACCGGGTCGCGGGACCGCCGTCGCCCTCGAGTGGCACCCGACCGGCGGCACCCCGACCGTCACCCGCCGCCCGGGCGAGGGCCTGCTGAACCTGATCCCCCGACGTCAACTCTCGCGCGTCCTCGGCGTCGTGATCGTCGTGGCGGTCCTCATCGCGACCGTGGACGCCGTGCTGGTCACCCACGCGTACGGCTCCGTCGTCGCCTCGCTCCTCGGCCTGCTGATCCTGCCGGCCCTGGTCCGCGGGGCGAGACGCGGCTGGATGTCGAGCCGGACGGCGTGGGGCACGACGGCGGTCAGCTGCCTGCTGTGCGCCGTCGCCACCATCGGCCTCGATCCGGAGGCCTTCGACTACGTGTCGATCGCCCGGTACACCTGCGGGGTGCTGGCGGGCGCCGTGATGGGGTGGATGGCCGGGCGCAAGGGACCGCCCGTCGTCGCCGTCGCGGTGCTCGTCGCGCAGATCACGCTGTGGGCGGGGCCCACCGGCGCCATCCGCCTGGGTCTCGCCGGCGAGATCGTCGTGGTCATCGCCGCCCTGCTGATGCACCAGGCGATCCGACAGGTCACCTCGGCGGCCCGGGTCGCCGCGGGCCAGCACCGCGAGCTCACCATCGCGCAGGCCGAGCTCGACGCCGTCCACCACGAACGCCACCGGCGGCTGCAGCACGCGCACCGCACGGTCGCCCCGATGCTCCGGCACGTCGTCGACGCCCGGGGCGATCTCGACGGGTCGACCCGGGCCGAGTGCCGGGTGCTCGAGCAGTCGCTCCGCGACGAGATCCGGGGGCGCGGGCTGCTGAACGACGCCGTCCGCACGAGCGTCGAGGCCCTGCGGCGTCGGGGGTCGCTCGTGCAGGTGCTCGACGACGGCGGGCTCGACGACGTCGATCCCGCGGCCCTGGACGCCCTGCTCGACGAGGTCGCGCGCCGCCTCGAGCCCGTCCGGTCGAGCCGCGTCGTCCTCCGCTCGGGTCATCCCGAGTCCGGCACGGCCGTCACCATCGTCGCGTCGACCCCGGACGAGACCGCCGCGGCCCTCGGTCTCGACGCCGACGACGAGGTCGACCTCTGGGCCACACTCCCCCACCCCGTGGCTGCCGGGGTCACACCCCGAGGCGAGCGTCGCACCGCCGAGTGAACGTCGCACCGCCGAAGTGGACGGTGCGACGTTCAGTCAGCGGTGCGACACGGGCACCGCACCTCGGGCGAACCGACGACTTCGGCCGGCTCCCGCTGGCAGCACCTCGGCCGCTATTGTCACAAACCATCGACAAGTGTCATCATCGACCGAGTTGTTGACCCGACGAGCAGTTCCCGGGCCGGGTGTGGCTAGACCCCATCGCCACCCCGCAGACCGACGACCAGCGCACGACGGTCGCGAAGGTGCGCTTCGCGCCAGGCGCGCGGACCGCCTGGCACCACCACGCGCGAGGCCAGTTCCTGTACGTCACCGAGGGCGTCGCGCGCTTCGGCACCCGTGACGGGAAGGTCGTCGACGTCCACCCCGGGCAGACGATCTTCGTGGCTCCGGGCGAGGAGCACTTCCACGCCCCCTCCGAGGGCAGCTTCATGGAGCACATCGCCATCCTCGAAGCAGCCGACGACCCGGCGACCACCACGACCTGGCTCGAGCGCATCACCGACGCCGACTACGCCGGCTCGGACGCCAGCTGAGCCGCCGAGACCCCGGGAAGTCGCCGAGACCCCCGCTCGCGAGCAAGGGTCTCGGCGACTTCCTGGGGTCTGAGCCCACGCCACCCCGAGGAGGCGCGGTGCGGTTCGATCCGGCACCGCGCCTCCGCGGGTCGTCGGGTCGCTCCGCCGCGCGGGCGAGCCGTTCGAGGCCGGGGGCTCGTAGGGTCGGAGGATGACGACGACGACCTGGACGACCCTGCAGCTCATCCTCTCCGCCGGTGTGGTCGTGTGCGGCGCGCTGTTGACCCGGGGCGACGCCGACGTCCTCGGCGTGCTGATGATCCTCAGCGGGTCCGCCTCGATCGTGGTCGGGCTGCGGGCCATGGCCCTCTCCCGCCGTGTCGAGAGGCAGCACGCCGCCCTCGAGGCCGGCGACGCCCCGACGCACGAGCGCTGACGCCGGCACTGACGCCGACGACGACGACCATCACCTAGAACGAGGACGCCATGACCGACATCCCCTGGGCCACCGGCACCTGGACCACCGAGCCGACCGCGGTCGACGTCGCCGACGACGGCCTGCGCGTCACGGCGGCCGAGGGCAGCGACGCCTGGCGCATCACGTCGTACGGGTTCGTGCACGACACCGAGCACGCCCTGGTCGCGCCCTTCCCGCAGGGCACCGCGATGGAGGTGTCGTTCGTGCTCGACTTCTCGGCCCAGTTCGACCAGGCCGGGATCTTCGTCTCGGTCGACCCCGAGACCTGGGTCAAGGCCGGGGTGGAACTCAGCGACGGCGAGCAGAGCCTCGGCGCCGTCGTGACGCGAGGCGAGTCCGACTGGTCGCTCTCCCCCGTCGACTGGACCGGCCGCACCGTGACGATCCGAGCCAGCCGATCGGGCGACGCGCTCACCGTGCGGGCCCGGGTCGGCGCCGAGCCCTGGCGCCTGGTCCGCGTCGCCCCGCTCGCCCCCGACGCCGCGGCGAGCGCCGGCCCCTTCTGCTGCGCCCCCTCACGCGCCGACCTCACCGTGCACTTCACCTCGTGGACGACGACGCCCGCCGACGAGAGCCTGCACCCCGAGGACTGACCACCGCGCAGCCGGCGGTGACGCCCCCTGTCGGACCGTCGGCTGAACATCGCACCGCCGATGTGGACGGTGCGATGTCCGGTCGGCGGTGCGACACGGAGGCGCGGGTCGTCACCCTGCGGCTGATGCGTCCCCGTCGGGGCGGCGCAAGATCAGGTTCGTCATGACCTGGGTCATCACGGTCACATCGTGCTGGTTGACGAGTTCGATCCGGGTGCGCACGATGCCCCGGTCGGGACGGGACGCCGAACGGCGGGAGTCGACGACGGCGAACCGGGCCCGGAGCACGTCATCGGGCCGGACGGGCACCGGCCAGCGCAACTCGTCGACGCCGGGTGATGCGACGCTGGCAGCCTGGTTCAGGTACGACTCCACCATCAGGCGCATCATCACGGCGGTGGTGTGCCAGCCGCTGGCCACGAGCCCGCCCAGGGGTGTCGCCTCGGCCCGCCCCGCGTCGACGTGCATGTCGTGCGGATCGAACCGGCGGCCGAAGTCGACGATCTCGTCCGCCGTGACGCGGTACGAGCCGTGCTCCAGCGTGAGGCCGGGCACGTAGTCGTCGAGGAATCGATCGGCGAGCCGATGAGCGAAGGGCGACGTGTCGTGGTCCGTGGCTGCGGTCCCGTCCGGTTCGTAGGGCACGCCTTCACCCTAGGTCGGCCGAGACCCCAGCAAGTCGCCGAGACCCGCACTCGCGAGCAGGGGTCTCGGCGACTTCCTGGGGCCTGGACGCCGAGGAGGCGCGGCGACGGAAGCGCCACCGGTGGTCGTCCGCAGGTCGAGCCAGAACGGGGTGTTGCCCCAGCCCCCGGCAGACAGGTTGAACTGACCTTCCTTTTCAACCCCACTCGGGATGTTGCACCTGCTGCCCTTTCATCCCCTTGCCGTTAAGGAGGTGAGGAGGTGAGGAGGTGAGGATCGATGATGCTCAGGGCCGAGCCGGTCAGAGCGTCCCGGGGAACGCGTTGCGCCGCCCGTACACCGTCAGCGCCAACGCCACGACCCCGAACCCGATCATCAGCACCGGCAGCACGAGCCCGTCCGCCACGGTCAGCAGGGCCGCCCCGACGATCCCGGCGAAGAAGATCGCGACGTTGAACGCCACCGGCAAGAACGCGTTCGCGACGTCGGCGTTGTCGCCTCCGGCGGTGGTGAGCGCCGCCTGCAGCTGGGCCGACGCCCCGCCGAAGGTCACGCCCCAGAGCACCGCGGCGACGACCACGGCCGGCACCGACGCGTGGCCGACGAGCAGGACGACCCCGGCGACGACGAACAGGGCGACGCTGCCGTGCAGCAGCGCCCGCGGGTACCGGTCGAGCAGCGCCCCGGTGACGACGATCCCGCCGATCGAGGCGATGCCGTAGATCAGCAGCGTGACGTCGACGCCGAGCCCCGACCCACCGGCCCGCAGGTACGGCGAGACGTACGTGTAGATCGTGTTGTGCGCCAGCATCCACGCGGCGATGACGGCCAGGATCACGGCGATCCCCGGGATGCGGAACACCCGCCCGAGCGAGAGCCGCGCCCCCGCGGGTGCCGGTGCCGCGTCCGGGACGATGCTCGCCACGAGCACGAAGACGACGACCCCGAGCAGGGTCAGCCCGCCGAACGACCACCGCCAGTCGAAGGCCGTCCCGAGCCACGAGCCCAGAGGTGTCCCGAAGGCGAACCCGACGGGCGCACCCGCCGAGACGATCGCGAGCGACAGCCCGGCACGGTCGGGCGGGCTGATCCGCCGACCGTAGGCCGCGAGCATGCCCCAGATGACGCCCGAGAACGCGCCGGCCACGAACCGCGACACCAGGGCGGGCGCGATGACGGGCGAGAGCGCCGTCACCGTGTTCGCCACGACCAGGCCCGTGATGGCGATGAGGAGGAGCGGCTTGCGACGCATCCCCCGGGTCAGCGTGATGGCCGGCACGGTCGCGACCACGGTGCCGAGTGCGTACGCGCTGATGAGCAGCCCCACGGCCCCTTCGCTCGTGTCGAGGCCGTCCGCGATGACGGGCAGCAGGCCCGCCGGCATCGTCTCCATCGCGACGAGGATGAACCCCATCGTCGCCAGGACGACCAGCGAGAACACCGGCAGCCGCTCGACGGGCCCTCCGCCGACGGAGGCGCGGGGCACGCGGGTGGGGACGGGGGCTGTCGACATGGTGAGGTCCTTTCGGGCGCGGAACCGCGCCTCCTGGGGGTGGGCCCAGTGGTGCGGGGAGAAGAGGGGAGGCGCGGGTCAGGTGACGGGGTCGGCGGACCGGGCCCGCTCGACGACGTTCTCGGTCGCCGCCCACGAGGCGAGGAGGCGCAGCCCCTCGTCGGACGCGGAGCCGGGGGCGGCCGTGTAGACCGTGAGCGAGTGCCCGGGGGTGTCCTGGAGTTCCATCACCTGGAAGTCCAGTTCGAGCAGGCCGACGGTCGGGTGCCGGAACTCCTTCGCACCGGTGTAGTGGCGGCGGACGTCGTGGGCGGCCCAGCGGGCGCGGAACTCGTCGCTGCGGATGGACAGTTCGCCGACGAGGGCCGCGATGCCGACGTCGTGGGGGTTGCGGCCGGCGTCGCGTCGCAGGATGGCGACGTTGACGTTGGCTGCGCGCTCCCAGTCGGGGTAGAAGTCGTGCGCACCCGGGTCGAGGAAGATGTAGCGCGAGTGGTTGGCGGGGCGCACGGTGCTGCGGTACATGTCGGAGTACAGGGCGAAGCCGAGGCCGTTGGCGGCGACGAGGTCCATGCGGGTGTTGGTGACCATGGCGACGGCGCCGGTCATGGCGTCGAGCATGTGCTGCACCGGGGACTGTGCGATCTTCTGCTCGCCGGTGACCGGGGCTTTGCGGCGGGAGGGAACGGAGGCGCGGGCGAGGTCGTAGAGGTGGTCGGTTTCGGCCTGGTCCAAGCCGAGGGCGCGGGCGATGGCGTCGAGGACACTGTCGGAGACCCCGCCGAGGTTGCCGCGTTCGAGACGGGTGTAGTAGTCGACGCTGACGCCGGCGAGGCGGGCGACCTCGTCGCGTCGGAGCCCCGGGACGCGTCGCCGGCCGCCGGCGCTGACGACGCCGGCCTGCTCGGGCGAGAGGCGTGCGCGGCGGCTGGCGAGGAACTCGCGGACCTCGGCTCGGTTGTCCATGTGTTCGACCCTACGGACGGTGGTTCGGCGCAACCAGGCCCTGTGGGGGCCAGGTTCGGTGAGGCCTGGGGGGTCGCGAAGTTGCCGTGGTCGTGACGCTCGCTCAGTACCTCGATAGGGTCGTGGCACGAGCACCACTCGACGACGGGGGACCGAGATGACTGACGGACACGACCACGACGGCCAGCAGGGGCAGCCGAACCAGCCGTACGGCGGGCAGCAGTACGGGGGTCAGCAGTACGGGGGCGTGCCGCAGGCGCCCGGGGCGGGGGCCGACGGAGGGGCGGTCCAGCGGCCGTCGCGTGGGTTCGAGATCGCCGGCTTCGTGTTGTCGTTCTTCGGCTTCCTGGCGATCGCCGGCCTCATCATGAGCACGATCTCGTTCCGCCGTCTCGGCCGAGCCGGTCAGCCTCGTGGCCTCGCGCTGGCCGGCATCATCATCTCGATCGTGGTGCTGCTGCTCACCATCGCGTTCATCGTGGCGGGCATCGTCGGCGCCTCGGCCCTCCTCGAGACCTGCCAGGACCTCGGCCCGGGCACCCACGACGTCGACGGGGTCACCTACACCTGCAGCTGAGCTGCGACGGCGGCACTTGGCGACGGACCGTCATGCGGAGGATCACGTCGCCGGCGAGCTGCCCGAAG
Source organism: Frigoribacterium sp. AP1 (assembly GCF_056680555.1). NCBI lineage: Bacteria > Bacillati > Actinomycetota > Actinomycetes > Micrococcales > Microbacteriaceae > Frigoribacterium > Frigoribacterium sp. AP1. The sequence goes on along the minus strand of NZ_CM155288.1, from coordinate 1,543,577 downwards.
GACTCCAGGGCTGCACGGATCTCCGATGCTTCTCGATCATGCACTCCAGTCCGGACACGGTCGAGCAGCGGCCCGAGAAACGCGAGGTCGAAAGTGTCCGCGCCATCGTGGAGGCCGGCCGGGAGCCGGAGCCGCTGACACTCGAATACGGCGCGAGCGGCCTCCTGCCCGAGGCGGACGGGGCCTTGTTCGAGCGCCGGGCCGCGCCCTTCGCGGGGCAGGAGGCGTCCCCGGAGCAGCCGGACTGATCAGCCGGTAGCGTCACCGTCATGGGGATCTGGTCTCGGCTCGTCGGCGCGGCGTCGAGCGACGTGCCCGCGGACCTCGTCGTCGTCGTCGACCGGGAGAGCGTGTCGATGGGCGACGACGCCCAGTCACACCGTCGTGAGCTGCGGGTCCCGGCCGGGTCGCTCGTCGGCGACGTGGTCGAGCGCAGTAGCCCCGACGTGCGCGCACAGGGCTGGTCGTGGGTAACCGTTGTCGACGGCACCGTCGTCGCGGTGTGGTCGGTCGACCACGGCGTCGCCCTCCTCGTCCCCGACGGGCCCCTCGTCGCTTCTGATCCCGCAGGGGTCGTCCAGGTGCGCTTCCGCTACCTCGGCCAGCTCGACCCGGCGTGGCTGTACGAGCGCCTCGCCCAGGGTGCGCCGCTCGACCGGGAAGCGCTCACCGCCGAGCACGCTCCGCTCGCCCGGACGGCGCTCGAACGCCAGCGCCGAGAGCGCGAGGCCGCGACGACCGCACGCCTGCTCGGCCCGACGTGCGTGCGGGCGCTGGAGCACCTCGGGGCGGTCGTCGACCTCCACTCCGACGTGCTCTGCCGGTTCGACATCGGCGGCGTCGCCTGGCAGGTCGAGCGCCGCGACAGCATGACGGTCGTCTTCGGCCGGGGGCGACGGTCGCCCCTGGCGTCGCTGCGCCCGGTCGGCCTTGCGGAACGCTGGGTGCTGGCGGCGCTCGCCCTGGACCGGCGTTCCGCCGACGGCCTCGACCCGCTGCCCGACGCGCCTGTGCGCGCCGGGGCCGAGCCGGTGCAGCTCATGGTCGCGGGCAGGGCCCGTGGTGTCCAAGGCTCGTCGGGCGCGGTCGTCGCGCAGTTGAGGGACGTACGCGACGTCGGGCCCCTCGACCTCGTCCTCGGCCGCGACCTCGACGAGGTGGTCGCCCTGTTCGGCCTCGCTGGCCCGAGCGCCTGAGGCACGCGTCGCGGCTCAACCAGTGGCACCGTCGGCCGGGCTTGCGCAAAAGGGTCTCACTGTCTCAGGTACGCAGGTCGTCGAGTGGGGGAACCTGGGCCGGCAAGTCGTCGTTGGTGAACCAAGTTCATCGAGGATGCCGGGCGAACAGCCATTCAGACGGCTTGCACTCCCGAGCTGCCCGGACGCCGCCGACGGTGCCCTGCAGCAGGAGCCGGACGGCGATGGGCGAGCTGAGCGTTGCGGCGAGGGCGTCGCTGTCGTCGAACTTCTCGTGGACGTCGTCGCCGAGCTCGGGGCTGATCGTGAGCAAGTGCTCCGCACAAGGGCCCTGGGCGTCTTCCATGGCTTGCCCCCGGCCGCACATGACGGCAAAAAGACAAGAGCCCCGGAATCCCTGCAAAGAAGGGGTTCTCGGGGCTCTTTTCTGGCGGTACCGGTGGGATTTGAACCCACGGTGGAGTTAACCCCCACACATGTTTTCGAGACATGATCCTTCGGCCGCTCGGACACGGTACCGAGGACGAGTTTAGTACATCCGGCGGCAGGGACGAAACCGGGGGATTGCTCGTCCACCGGACCGCGCCTCCTCGGGGTTGTGCACAGGGTTCACGGACGCCCGGCGCAGGCATCGGAGCCCGGCGTAGCCTCGGCCCATGCCCTCACGCCACACCGTCACCGCCTTCCTCTCGGGCGTCGGCGTCACCCTCGCCACCACGGCCGCCGCCGGCGCCGGCGTCAGCCGCTTCATGCAGCGCCGCAACGCGGCCGCCGCCGACCTGAACGCCCTGTTGCCCGTCCACTCCGCCTGGTGGCGCGACCGCTTCGACCGCAAGGGCAAGCTGCTCTACGTCGCGATGGGCGACTCCGCCGCCCAGGGCATCGGCGCCTCGAGCCCGGCCCGCAGCTATGTCGGCCGGCTCTCCGCTTACATGCGCCGCCAGAGCCACACCTCGCTGCGCGTCGTCAACCTCAGCGTCAGCGGCTCGACCACCTGGCTCTGCCGCAAAGACCAGCTGCCGAAGTTCGAGAAGTACGAACCCGACGTCGTCACCGTGGCCATCGGCGCGAACGACATCATCCAGTTCAACCCGGAGTCGTTCGAGAAGAACCTCCGCGTCATCTACGGCGCCCTGCCTTCACACGCCATCGTCGGCGACCTGCCCGCCATGTGGATTCCCGACCGCGAGAAGAAGCTCGTCGAGGCCAACGCCATCGTCCACCGCATCGCCGGAGAGTACGGCCTCACCGTCGCCCCGCTCTACGAGACCACCCGCCGCCAAGGTTTCTTCCGCACCTACCGCAACTCGGCCGGAGACCTCTTCCACCCCAACGACCGCGGCTACCGCGTCTGGGCCTCGGCCTTCGAACCCGCCATCGCCGCCCGCCTCGCCCGCATCGCCGCCGACGAGGCCGCCACCACCCACGAGGCCCGCGAGGCCGAAGCTGTCGCGGCGCACACGGCCGCCACCTCCCCGACGGACGCCCCCGCCGATGTCGGGGGCGCCTCCTAGGCTGACGGCATGGCTCGCACCACCACTCCCCCGTTCCGCTGCACCGAGTGCGGGTGGACGTCGCTCAAGTGGGCCGGGCGCTGCGGTGAGTGCCAGAAATGGGGCACCGTCGTCGACGTCACCTCGGCCCTCGTCAGCGCCCGCGGCACCGCCTCGGTCCGCGTCGAAGGTGACCGCGTCGCCCGACCCATCACCCAGGTCGAGGCCAACAGCGTCGCCTACTGGCCCAGCGGCATCGCCGAGTTCGACCGCGTCCTCGGCGGCGGCATCGTCCCCGGCGCCGCCATCCTGCTCAGCGGCGAACCGGGCGTCGGCAAGTCCACCCTGCTGCTCGAGGTCGCCTCGCGCGCCGCCGCCACCGGCGCCCGCGTCCTCTACGTCACCGCCGAAGAGAGCGCCTCACAGGTCCGCCTCCGCGCCCAACGCACCGGCGCCATGCACGACAACCTCTTCCTCGCCGCCGAGGTCGACCTCTCGGTCATCCTCGGCCAGATCGACCAGGTCGACCCCCAACTCGTCATCGTCGACTCGGTGCAGACCGTCTCGTCCTCGACCATCGACGGCATCGCCGGCGGCACCTCCCAGGTGCGCGAAGTCGCCTCGACCCTCATCCGCGTCAGCAAAGACCGCAACCTGCCCGTCCTGCTCGTCGGTCACGTCACCAAAGACGGCACCATCGCCGGCCCCCGCCTGCTCGAACACCTCGTCGACGTCGTCTGCCAGTTCGAAGGCGACCGGCAGACCGCCCTCCGCTTCATCCGCGCCCACAAGAACCGCTTCGGCCCCACCGACGAGGTCGGCTGCTTCGAGATGACCGGCGACGGCATCGCCGAGGTCGCCGACCCCAGCGGCCTCTTCATGTCGCGCAACGGCACCCCCGTCAGCGGCACCTGCATCACCGTCGCCATGGAAGGCCGCCGCGCCCTGCCCGTCGAGGTCCAAGCGCTCATCGTCGCCAGCTCGACACCCCAACCCCGCCGCGTCGTCAACGGCGTCGACTCCTCCCGCGTCGCCATGCTGCTCGCGGTGCTCGAACGCCGCGCCGGCATCCGCCTCGGCGACGCCGACGTCTACGTCAGCACCGTCGGGGGCATCAAGATCACCGAACCCGGCGCCGACCTCGCCATCGCGCTCGCCCTCGCCAGCGCCAGCCGCGAGAAACCCTTCCCCCAGACCATGGCCGCCGTCGGCGAGATCAGTCTCGCCGGCGAGATCCGCCCCGTCTCCTCCCCCAAACAACGCGCCTCCGAAGCACGACGCCTCGGCTTCACCCAGCTCGTCGACGCCGAAGCGGGCAACCTGCGCGAAGCGCTCCGGCGGGCGTTCAGCGCCGCGGGCTCCGAACGCGACCGCGAGCTCGACCGGGCCTTCTAAACCGACCCGACCCGCGCCTCCTGAGCCGGGGTCGAGGCTGGGGCCGAGCGCACGGTTCCGCACGTCCGACACCGGGCGCGAGTGGGCAGAAGATGCGGCTCCCTCGCACGCGACGAGCACCTTCTGCCCACTCGACGGTCGCACCCGCACACCCGCCCCCACTCACGAGCACCAACGCCCACCCGTCGAGTGGTCCCGAACCGTCCTTCCGACCCACCCGGAGGACGATCTGCGACCACTCGACCCGCGCCTCCGGAACCAGACCCGCACACACCGGCCCGGCCCGCGCGAGACCAGGGCCCGAGGGGGCAGAAGATGCTCCTCCCCCGCGCGCGACGAGCATCTTCTGCCCACTCGCCCCCCATCTCGCGACCACCCGAGCACCCCTCCCGACCCGACAGACCCCGCACCGGGGTACGTCCCGCCACCGCCGGCACCAGGCGCATGCACCCCGCTCCACGCGGATTCTCAGCCCACACGCCGCGCTGGTCCCCGCCAACCCCCTGACCGGCCCTTAACCTGTGCCCATGTCGACGTTCAAGAACCCGGTCGGGCCGCAACCGCCCTCGGTCTACTGGCGTCGTCGTGCGGTGCTCGCGCTCGGTCTGATCGCGGTCGTGGTCATCATCGTGTTGATCGTCGTCCGCCCCGGGTCCGGCTCGGCAGAACCCGGTGCCGCCGCGACGACCTCCGCACCCCCGGCCGATGCCGCCCCCACCGAGCCGGCCGCCACCGAGACCGCCCCTGCGGCCGACGCCACCGCCGACCCGGCCGACACCTCGACCGAAGGCGCCTCCGACGCCGCGGCCTGCTCGACCCGCGACATCGAACTCAAGCCCGTCACCGACAAGACGAGCTACGCCGCGACCGAACTGCCGCAGATCTCGATGTCGATCACCAACTCGGGTCGCGCCGACTGCTCGATCGACCTCGGCTCCGCGCAGCAGACGCTCGTCATCACGAGCGGCGAAGAGCAGTACTGGTCGTCGAAGGACTGCCAGGTCAACGGCACCAACCAGGTCGTCACGCTCACCGCCGGCCAGACCCTCAGCACTCCCCCCATCGCCTGGGACCGCACGCGCTCGTCCGCCGACACCTGCGAGTCGACCTCGCGCGAACCCGTCACCGCCGGCGGCGCGACCTACCGCCTCGCCGTCTCGGTCGGCGACATCACCTCCGCCGACACCGCCCAGATGATCCTGAACTGACAGTGACCCACCCTGTGAACGCCACCCCTGCTGCCCCCACGCCCTCCGAGCCCGTCGACCCGGCCGACCGCAACGGCACCTTCCGCTCCGAGTCGCTCGAGTTGGCCCTCGCCGCCCAGGACGCCGCCGCCGTCGCCTTCGCCCTGCGTCACGACGTGGTCGTGGTCCCGAAGCTCGTGCTGCCGACGGACACGAGCGGCACCGCCGGCACCGGCACCGGCACCGGCACCGCACCCTCCACCGGCGGCCCCGACGACGGAGCCCTCCCTGACGAAGGCGACCAGGTCCGCGTCTTCGGCCGCGAGAACACCGACAAGCGCATCCTGCTGCTCTTCTCGTCGGACGACACCTACGCCGCGATGGTCCCCGACGACCCGAACCGCCAGGTCATGCTCTACGACGCGCTCTCGCTGCGCGCCTTCCTCGAGGCCCACCTCGACGTCATCGAGCAGGTCTTCTTCGACATCGCCGGCCCGCACACCATGGCCGCCAACCCCGAGGACCTCCTCAAGGCCCTCGGCTAGCCCCAGACCCCCCAGACCCCCAGGAGGCGCGGGTCGAGTGGTCCCGAATCGTCCTTCCCAGCGCGGCGAGCAACGATTCGCGACCACTCGACCGACGCAGCGAACGTGAGTTCGTGCGCGAAGGACTACAGCGCGGGCAGCGCCTTGAGCATCCGCGAGTTGCCCAACGTGTTCGGCTTCACCCGAGCCAGGTCGAGGAACTCCGCCACACCCTCGTCGGTCGAGCGGACGAGCTCGCCGTAGACGTCCGGCGGCACGAGCCCTTCGTCGCCCACGTTGAGGTACCCGTGCTTCTCGAAGAAGTCGACCTCGAACGTCAGGCAGAACAGCCGACCGATCTCGAGCTTCCGGGCCGCCCCTTCGAGCGACTCGAGGAGGCGGTGGCCGACCCCCTTGCGGATCCACGCGGCGTCGAGGGCGAGCGTGCGCACCTCGGCCAGGTCGTCCCACATGACGTGCAGCGCGCCGCAGCCGATCGGCACCCCGTCGGGCCCGACCGCGATCTGGAACTCCTGGACGTCGCCGTACAGCGTCACGAGGTCCTTGCCGAGCAGGATGCGCTTCTGCACGAACGGTTCGCACAGCCGCTGGATGTGCGGCACGTCGCTCACGACCGCGTTCCGCACCGTGATGCCGTGCCGGTCGGCCCCGCCGAGCGGGTCGACACCGCCGACCCCGTCGACACCGGTGGGCGCGTCTGCCGCGTCTGACATGGAGCTCCTTCGAAGGCGACCCGAGGAGGCGCGGGCCGCCGCCCAGCCTAGCGACGCCTTCGCGACCCGGTCCCGGGTACGCCGAAGGGCGGCCCTCCTCGTGGAAGACCGCCCCGGGCGTCGAAGGCGACCCGCGCCTCCTTCGGTGTTGCTGTCGTGCTGGTGTCGCGCCTAGCTCTCGATCTCGGGGGCGTCGCCCACGAGGACCTCTTCGCGACCCGGCTGACGCGAGGTGGCGAAGGTGAACTCTCCGTCGACGAAGTCGACCTGGACGTGGTCACCCGCGTTGAGCTCACCCTGCAGGATGCGCTCGGAGAGCCGGTCTTCGACCTCGTGCTGGATAGCACGACGCAGCGGCCGCGCACCGAGCGACGGGTCGAACCCGATCTCGATGAGCCTCTCTTTCGCGGACTGCGAGAGGACGGCCGTCATGTCGCGGTCGAGCAGACGGTCGGACAGGCGCTTGATGAACAAGTCGACGATCTGCAGCAGCTCTTCCTGGTTGAGCTGCGGGAACACGATCGTCTCGTCGACGCGGTTCAGGAACTCGGGCTTGAAGTGCTTCTTGAGCTCTTCGGTGACCTTCGACCGCATGCGCTCGTAGGAGGTCGCCGTGTCGCCCTCGATCTGGAAGCCGACGGGGCCGCCCGTGATGTCTTTCGTGCCGAGGTTGGTCGTCATGATGATGACCGTGTTCTTGAAGTCGACGACACGACCCTGACCGTCGGTGAGACGACCCTCTTCGAGCACCTGCAACAGCGAGTTGAAGATGTCGGGGTGGGCCTTCTCGATCTCGTCGAACAGCACCACGGAGAACGGCTTGCGGCGGACCTTCTCGGTCAGCTGCCCGCCCTCTTCGAAGCCGACGAACCCGGGAGGGGCACCGAACAGACGCGAGACGGTGTGCTTCTCGCCGTACTCGGACATGTCGAGCGAGATCAGCGCGCCCTCGTCGTCGAACAGGAACTCGGCGAGCGCCTTGGCCAGCTCGGTCTTGCCGACACCGGTGGGCCCGGCGAAGATGAACGAGCCGGAGGGACGCTTGGGGTCCTTCAGGCCGGCACGCGTGCGGCGGATGGTCTTCGAGAGGGCCGCGATGGCCTGCTCCTGACCGATGACGCGCTGGTGCAGCGCCTTCTCCATGAAGACGAGACGCGAGGTCTCTTCTTCGGTGAGCTTGAAGACCGGGATGCCCGTGGCCTGGGCCAGCACCTCGGCGATGATGCCCTCGTCGACGGTTCCGCCGGCTCCGGCCTCGCCCGAACGCCACGTCTTCTCGAGACGGAGGCGCTCACCGAGCAGCTTCTTCTCTTCGTCGCGCAGCGAGGCGGCCTTCTCGAAGTCCTGGTCCTCGATCGCGCCCTCTTTCTGGCCGCGGACGCCGGCGATGCGCTCGTCGAACTCGCGCAGCTCGGGCGGCGCGGACAGGATCGACAGACGCAGGCGGGCGCCGGCCTCGTCGATCAGGTCGATGGCCTTGTCGGGCAGGAAGCGGTCGCTGACGTAACGGTCGGCGAGGTTCGCCGCCGCGACGATGGCGCCGTCGGTGATGGACACCTTGTGGAAGGCCTCGTACTTGTCGCGCAGCCCCTTCAGGATGTTGATCGCGTGGGGCAGCGAGGGCTCGTTGACCTGGACGGGCTGGAAGCGGCGCTCGAGCGCGGCGTCCTTCTCGAAGTGCTTGCGGTACTCGTCGAGCGTGGTCGCACCGATCGTCTGCAGCTCACCACGGGCGAGCAACGGCTTGAGGATCGACGCGGCGTCGATGGCACCCTCGGCGGCACCCGCACCCACCAGGGTGTGGATCTCGTCGATGAAGACGATGATGTCGCCGCGCGTGCGGATCTCTTTGGTGACCTTCTTCAGGCGCTCCTCGAAGTCACCGCGGTAGCGGCTGCCGGCGATGAGCGAGCCGAGGTCGAGCGAGTAGAGCTGCTTGTCCTTCAGCGTCTCGGGGACCTCGCCCTTGACGATCGCCTGGGCCAGGCCCTCGACGACGGCGGTCTTGCCGACGCCGGGCTCACCGATCAGCACGGGGTTGTTCTTCGAGCGACGGGAGAGGATCTGCATGACCCGCTCCATCTCTTTCTCGCGCCCGATGACCGGGTCGAGCTTGTTGTCGCGCGCGGCCTGCGTCAGGTTGCGACCGAACTGGTCGAGCACCTGGCTGCCGCCCTGCGCGCCCTGGGTCTGTTCGCCGCCCACGGCCACCGCCTCTTTCCCCTGGTAGCCGGAGAGGAGCTGGATGACCTGCTGGCGGACCCGGTTGAGGTCGGCGCCGAGCTTCACGAGCACCTGGGCGGCGACTCCTTCACCCTCGCGGATGAGGCCGAGCAGGATGTGCTCGGTGCCGATGTAGTTGTGGCCGAGCTGCAGCGCCTCGCGCAGGCTCAGCTCGAGGACCTTCTTCGCCCGGGGCGTGAAGGGGATGTGGCCGGTCGGCTGCTGCTGGCCCTGGCCGATGATGTCTTGCACCTGCTCGCGCACGGCGTCGAGCGAGATGCCCAGCGACTCGAGGGCCTTGGCGGCGACGCCTTCGCCCTCGTGGATCAGACCGAGCAGGATGTGCTCGGTGCCGATGTAGTTGTGGTTCAGCATCTTCGCCTCTTCTTGGGCGAGGACGACGACGCGACGGGCACGGTCGGTGAATCTCTCGAACATCTTCTTTGCTCCCTAGGTGGCGGGGTGGTTGTCGCCACCGAATGTGCATCTGGCGCCCGCAGGGTTCGGCACCGGTTTACAGAGAGAGTAACCAGGCCCCGGGGCTTAATCTGCCCCTGTTCGCTGGGGGCATAGAGCAGTGCGCAGGCGGGCTGACAGGGGTACCGGTTAGCCTCGCGTCCATGGGCAAGTTCACGGTCGGCCTCGTTCCGCACCCCACGAAGTCGGTGCTCGACAGCGTCGAGATCATCCGCGGCTGGACGACCCGCTCACAGGCGCACCTCGTCGCCATGACCTCCGACGCGGCCCGGGTCGGCGACGGCGTCGAGCTGGTCGACGAGCGCACCTTCCGCGAGCGCGTCACCGTCGTGGTGGCCCTCGGCGGCGACGGCACGATGCTCGGCGCCATGCGGCTCGTCGCCGAACGTCCCGTGCCCGTGCTCGGGGTCAACTACGGCAACGTGGGCTTCCTGGTCGAGGTCGAGCCGCACGAACTGCCCGAGGCGCTCGACCGCGTCGGCCAGAAGCAGTTCTCGCTCGAACCGCATCACGCCCTCGAGGTCACGCACTCGACGACCGGCTTCGAGAACACCTACCTCGCCTTCAACGACGCCTCGGTGGCCCGCCGCCCGGGCGAGGGCGTCGTCTCGGCCGACCTCGTGCTCGACGAGACGCCCTACGGCTACTACAAGGCCGATGCGATCGTCGCGGCGACGCCGGCCGGCTCGACCGCCTACAACTACGCCGCGGGCGGGCCGATCCTGTCGCCCGCGATCGCCGCCGTCGTGGTCACCCCGGTGGCGCCGATGTCGGGCATCGACCGCTCGGTCGTCCTCGGCCCGCGCGAGCAGCTGCGGTTCGAGATCGGCGACGGCACGCACTCGGCGGCGCTCGAGGTCGACGGCCGCGTGGTCGCCGACGTCAGCGAGGGCTGCGTCATCAGACTCGTGCTCCGGCGTGACGCAGGCCAGGTGATCCGGCTCGACGCCGACCGGCACGGCCGCAAGGGCCGCCTCAAGCTCAGCCTGCTCGACCTGCCGCTGCGAGAAGACCAACTGCTCGAGCTCGTCCCGACCGACGTCCGGGCCCGCTTCCGCGAGCGCGCCGAACGCGCCGGCGGCATCGCCGGTGTCGCCCACGACGACGACACCGCCGTCACCGGCATCAGCCCCGTGCACTGACGACACGACGGGTCCCGGTCTCCGGTCGAGTGGTCCCGAATCGTCGTTCGCCCGGCGGTGAAGGACGATTCGGGACCACTCGACCGCGGCCGCCGTGCGTGACGCCCGGTGCGACGCCCGGTGCTCGGACGCGACCGCCCGCAGGAGGCGCGGTGCGCGGCGATCGCGCACCGCGCCTCCTGCGCTCTGCCGCCGTCCCGCAGCCCGGGCCCGGCCCCGGCCCCGGGCCCGGGCCCGGGCCCGGGCCCGGGCCGCCTCCGGCTAGTACACCTCGCCCAGTGCCTCGGCGAAGACCTGCTCGGGGTCGCGCACGAACCCGCGTCGGGCGAACCAGGAGCAGACGTTGCGGCAGTCGCGTTCGAGCAGGTCGACTCCGGTCGGGTTGCTCGCGACGTCCACCAGCTGCGGCACGTCGATGGCGACCACGCGCCCGTCGTGGACGAGCAGGTTGTACGGCGAGAGGTCGCCGTGCGCGAAGCCGGCCCGAGCGAAGCCGATGACGATCTCGTGCACCTGCTCGAACAACGGCCACAGCGCGGCACCGTCGTCCTTGACCTGGGCGAGGCGTGGAGCGGCCTCGGCCCCGTGCCCGATGAACTCCATCAGGATCTCGGTGCCGCTGATCTGCACCGGGTAGGGCACCGCGACGCCGAGCGAGTGCATGCGGCAGAGCGCGTCGAACTCGGCCGCGGCCCAGAGCCCGGCCTGCACGCGGCGTCCGTGCGCCGACGAGCCGCGCGCCATGGCCCGGCCGTCGCGGGTGTTGCGCACACGACGGCCCTCGCGGTACTCGGACGAGCGGTGGAAGTCGCTCTGCTCGGGCCCGCGGTACCGCTTCGCGGCCAACGAGGAGGCGCGGGCTCCGTCACCGGCGCCCAGCACGACGTCCGCCGGCACGGCTCGGTCGATCAGGTGGACGTCGGCCTCCTTGCCGCTCTTGACGACGCCGAGCTCGGTGTCGATCGCGGCGGCGGAGGTGACGACCCAGGCGGGCCAGGGCCGGGGCCCGCGTTCGGTGGGGGTGGCGGCCGGCCAGGTGGACCAGCGCTGGTCGGCGTCGGGGTCGGGGCCGATGGTGGAGAAGGTGGGTACGACGGGATCGTCGGAGGAGGTCAAGCTGTGCTCCAGGGGAGGCGGAGACCGGCCCGGCGGGCGCGACGAGCGTCGCGCGGCTGTCGCTACGGGCGGAGGGTCTCGGGGTGAGTGGGGTACGCGTGGTGTGCGTTGACGGCAGTCATGCTCATCACCCCTCTCGTGGAGCCTCTCGTGGCGACGTGTCTCTCTCGCCCACGAACGTCTCGTGGTCCGGCCACCTCGTGGCCCTGGTCCGCCCACGGTACCGCCCCGCGCCTCCTCTGTCGACGGTCGTTCTCCCGTCGGCCGCCGGTCGAGTGGTCCCGAATCGTTGCTCGTCCGCGCACGGAGGACGATTCGAGACCACTCGACCGCCGCAGCGCGGGACGCGCGGGGGCGCGACGCGCTTCACGACAGCAAGCGTCGGACGCGGGCGACGACTTCGTCCGCCCGGCGCCCGTGCAGGTCGTCGTCCGTGCACCGGACCGTGCGCCAACCGGCATCGGCGAACCTCTCACGACGCCGGATGTCCCGCCGGAAGCGTCCTGGGTCACGACGGTGCTCGTCGCCCTCGTACTCGACGGCGAGCTTGCACCACGCGTACCGGAGGTCGGGCTTGCCGAGGTATCGCCCGTCCTGGTCGTACGTGCGGACGTTGATCTCGGGTTCGGGAAGCCCAGCCCGCATCAGGAGGAGGCGGAGCTCGGTCTCTTTCGGTGACTCGACTCCGGGTCGCACCAGTGCTCGAGCTTCTCGCACGCTCGCGATGCCCCGAGCTCGTCCGACCTCGAGGATCGCCCGGTCCAGCTCGTCGAGTGGCCGGCGCCGCGCCTCGGGCAGGGTCGACCACGATCCGGCGAGGGCGTCACCGATCCGGACGAGTTCGTCGAGTGACAGCAGCTGCCCTGAGCGCACCCACGCCGAGATCGGCTCGGCAACCGGGAGCCCGTCCACGAGTCCCGACGGCTCGGGAGCGGCGCGATGTCCCACGACGCCGTTGCGGCGGACGCTGCGTCCCGTCGAACTGCTCACGTGCAGCGGTTCCTGTCCGCGTTCCACCCTGGCGGGGACGGGCAACCCCCAGAGCGCCAGGGCCGTGACGTGGGAGAAGTACCACCCGTCCATCATGACCGGCACCAAGCCGCGGGCCCTGTCGGCGACGGTCTCGATCGGGTGTCCCGCGGCGACCCTCACCCCGTGGTGTGGTCGCGCGAGGTCCGGCCCCCGCATCCGCTCGGTACCGAGACCCGCGGCCTTGCCCTGCGCGACGGAGAAGGGCTGCTCGAGTTCTCGGGGGATGGCGATGCGGGGCATGACGCGACCCTGTCCGCCGAACCCGACCCGCGCCTCCTCTCGTGACGTTTCTGTGCACGACCACGCCCCCTCACGCGATGGGGACGAGTCGTCCGCGTCCCATCGAGCGGTCGAGTGGTCCCGAATCGTCCTTCGTGACGCGGGGAAGGACGATTCGGGACCACTCGCCCCCGCGACGCGAGACACGACGGACTCGGGCACGGGCACGACGAAGGGCCGCCGCCCGGGACGACCCGGGGCGACGACCCTCGCGTGGTGCGACGTGGGACCTACTGCAGGTAGAGCTGCAGGTCCTGGCTGACGGCCTTCGCGAACATGCGGAGGCGGGCACGGCTCTCGACCCGCGAGACGGCCTGGCGCGACGAGTGGACGCGCTTCGAGATCTCGTCGAGGGTCATCGGCTGGTCGTCGTCGAGGCCGAAGCGCATGCGGATGACGCGCGCCTCGTCCTCGGGCAACGTCGCCACGAGGGCGTGCATGTCGCGGTTCAGCAGCGAGCTCTCGGTGGCCTGCGTGGGCGACGGGGTCTCTTCGTCCTCGATGAAGTCACCGAGCTCGCTGTCTTCGGCGTCGCCGACGACGGTGTGGATCGACACCGGCTCGTGCGACCGCGACTTCAGCTCGATGAGGTCGGCGACCTCCATGGCGACCTCTTCGGCGACCTCGTCGACGGTGGGCGCACGGCCCAGGTCGACGGTCAGGTCGCGCTCGGCCCGCGAGATGCGGTTGATGCGCTCGACCGTGTGCACCGGGATGCGGATGGCACGGGCCTTGTCGGCGAGGCCGCGGGCGATGGCCTGACGGATCCACCAGGTGGCGTAGGTCGAGAACTTGTAGCCCTGCGTGTAGTCGAACTTCTCGACGGCACGGACGAGCCCGAGGTTGCCCTCCTGGATGACGTCCATGAAGGGCAGGCCGCGCTGCGTGTAGCGCTTGGCGATGCTGACGACGAGGCGGAGGTTCGCGGTGATCATGCGGTCCTTCGCACGCTCGCCGTCGTGCTGCAGCCAGCGGAGGTCGCGGAGCATCTCGGCGTGGGCCTTGGTGCGGTTCTTCTTGACCGCGTCGGCCGCCTGCAGCTCTTTGAGCTTCTCGCCGGCGAACAGCCCGACCTCGATGCGGCGGGCGATCTCGGTCTCTTCGGCTGCGTCCAGCAGCGGCATGCGACCGATGTGGCGGAGGTAGTCGCCGACCTGGTCGGTGGAGGCCCCTCGGACCTGCGACAGGACCTCGACCTCGGTGTCGTCGGTCGCTGTGGTGGTGTTGCGCGTGGTGACGGAAGTGGTCGTCATCGTTCTCTCCCTGCTCGAGTACTGACCTGGTGTCGCGTCGATTAGTTCGTGAAGCTCTTCGGCGTACTCAAAGTCTGGCGTGCGGCACCGGGCCGCCCAAAGCCGGCGGAGGCCCTCGCGACGGTTCTCGGAGCGCACGTCCAGAGTTTCGACGCCCACGGGGTACGAAGACGAACGACGTTTGACAGCAGCCCGGAACGGGTATAGGCGGCCGTTATCACGGCGGGGGTACACATTCCCAGGTTGCTCACCGGAAACTCGGCCGCAGATCTGTCGGGGTACGACGAACGGCACCGCGAGCCCAGGAGGCGCGGTGCCGTGACCCGAGGACACCCCCGTCGACGACGGGCCCCGGTCGTGGAGCGGAGCGGGGTCAGACCGCGCTGCGACCGGTGCGGTCGGCTCGGTCGGCCCGAGCGGCGACGCCGGCGCGGTCGGCCAGGTCGCGCGACTCGGCGCGCTCCTCGGCCTCGGCCCTGGCACGCTCTTCGGCTTCGACCTTGGCGTAGGCGGCCCGCTCGGTGCGGTCGGAGCGCAGCAGTGCCCTGACGATGAACCAGAAGATGAGGCCCACGAGGATGGTGGGCGTCAGGGAGAAGACGATGGCTCCGGCAAGGGACTCAGGCACCCGACCAGGGTACGTCGCCCTCCCGGGGAAAACCACGTGCACCTCTCGACGACGAGACGAGCGCGCGGAGGACGGAGGCGCGGTGCCCGACCGGCACCGCGCCTCCTGCGCTCGTGCGGGCCGTGAACCACGATCCGTGCGATGAACCACGAAGAAGAGGGGTTCATCGCACGGACCGTGGTTCACGGGCGGACGAGCAGGCCCACCGCCTGCCGCCTACTTGACGAGCGGGAAGAGGATCGTCTCGCGGATGCCGAGGCCCGTGATCGCCATCAGCAGGCGGTCGATGCCCATGCCCATGCCGCCGCTCGGCGGCATGCCGTGCTCGAGCGCGGTGAGGAAGTCGTCGTCGAGGCGCATGGCCTCGGCGTCGCCGCGGGCCGAGAGGGCGGCCTGCTCGACGAAGCGCTCGCGCTGGATGACCGGGTCGACCAGTTCGGAGTACGCGGTGGCGAGCTCGAAGCCGCGGACGTAGAGGTCCCACTTCTCGACGACGCCGGGCTTCGAGCGGTGCTGACGGACCAGCGGGCTCGTGTCGACGGGGAAGTCGACCACGAAGGTCGGGCGGTCGAGCGACGGCTTGACGAAGTGCTCCCAGAGCTCTTCGACGAGCTTGCCGTGGGTCTCGTGCGGTACGACCAGGTCGACGGTCGCGGCGAGCGCCTGCAGGTCGGCCACCGTGGTCGCCGGCGTGATCTCGACGCCCGAGGCCTCGCTGAGCGACTCGTACATCGGCACGCGGGCCCACTCGCCGCCGAGGTCGTACTCGGTGCCGTCGGCGAGGGTGACGAGGTGCGAACCGGAGACGGCCATGGCGGCGTTCTGCACGAGCTCTTGCGTCAGACGGGCCATCTGGTCGTAGTCGCCGTAGGCCTGGTACGCCTCGACCATCGCGAACTCGGGCGAGTGCGTCGAGTCGGCGCCCTCGTTGCGGAAGTTGCGGTTGATCTCGAAGACGCGGTCGATGCCGCCGACGACGGCCCGCTTGAGGAACAGCTCGGGCGCGATGCGCAGGTAGAGCTCGGTGTCGAACGCGTTGCTGTGCGTCTGGAACGGTCGGGCCGCGGCGCCGCCGTGCATCGTCTGCAGCATGGGCGTCTCGACCTCGAGGTACTCGTACGAGTCGAAGGTGCGGCGCAGCGACGAGACCGCGGCGGCCCGGGCGCGGACGGTGGCGCGGGCCTGGTCGCGCACGATCAGGTCGAGGTAGCGCTGGCGCACGCGCGTCTCTTCGCTGAGCTCGGAGTGCAGGTTCGGCAGCGGCAGGATCGCCTTGGCCGCGATGGACCACTCGGTGACCATGATGGACAGCTCGCCGCGACGCGAGGAGATGACCTCGCCCTTCACGAAGACGTGGTCGCCCAGGTCGACCAGTTCCTTCCAATCGGCGAGGCGCTGCTCGCCCACCTCGGCGAGCGAGACCATGGCCTGGATGCGGCTGCCGTCGCCCGCCTGGAGCGCGGCGAAGCAGAGCTTGCCGGTGTTGCGGGCGTGCACGACGCGGCCGGCGAGCCCGACGACGTCACCCGAGCGGCTGTCGGTCTCGAGCTCGGCGTACCGGGCGCGGACCGCACCGATCGTGTCGGTGATCGGCACGCCGACCGGGTACGCCTCGACGCCGGCCTCGAGCAGGCGGGCTCGCTTGTCGAGCCGCACCTGCTTCTGCTCCGACGCCTCGCGCGCGGCGGTGGCTGCCTCGTCGTCGGGGGTGGTGGTCGGGTCGGGCGCGGCGGTCATGTGTCAGGTGCTCCTGGGGTGGTGGAGGGGGCGGGAGGCGCGGGCCGGGTCAGGCGCGCGGGTCACCGAACGCGGTGGGGCCGTCGTCGAACGAGGCCATGTCGATGGTACCGGGGCCGACCGCGCCGCCGGCCTCGCCGAGGGCGGCGTCCATGGCCGACCGCATCAGCGGCGCGAGCAGGCGGCCGGGCTCGGGCAGGCCCAGCTCGGTCAGCAGACCGACCGACTGGGCGACGATCGCGGCCGAGAACTCGGTGGCCGTCGCGACCGCCTCGGCGTAGCGGGCCCGGTCGGCCTCGGCAATGATGACCGGCTCGGCACCCATCTCGACGACGAGCGCCTGGCCGATCGGCTGCACGGGGGTCGGCGCGGTGACGGCGCACCAGGCGTCGCGCAGCCGGACGAGGTCGATGGTCGTGCCGGTGAAGGCGAGGGCCGGGTGGATCGCCAGCGGGATCGCCCCCGACGAGAGCGCGGGCCGCAGCACCTCGAGCCCGTGACGGGGCGACGTGTGCACGACGAGTTGGCCGGGCTGCCAGGTACCCGTCGCGGCGAGACCCTGCACGAGGTCGGCGAGCTGGTCGTCGGGCACCGCGAGCAGCACGAGCTCGCTGCGCTCGACGATCTCGGGCACGGTCAGCACGGGCACGCCGGGCAGGATCGCCTCGGCCCGGTCGCGGCTGCGCTCGGACACGGCCGAGATGCCGACGATCGCGTGGCCCGCCGCGGCGAGTGCCGCACCGAGCACGGGCCCGACGCGACCGGCACCGACGATGCCCACGCCGAGGCGGCCGCTGCGGCGGTCGGAGCCGCCCGGGGGCCGGCGGCGGTCGTCGCGCGGGTCGCGGGGGTCGGTCACGGGGTCTCCTCGCTCCAGCGGTGGGTGCGGTCGGCGTGGGCGGCGGCGACCGCCTCGCGGCCGGCGGTCGTGAAGAAGCCGAGGGCGTCGTCCTGGTCGAGAGCGCCGATCTCGGCCACGATCGGCCCCTGGACGGTGTGCAGGTGCACGGTCGCGAGCCGCAACCGCCGACGCAGCGGACCCTGCACGAGGCCGACGCTCTGCACCCGGGGCAGCGGCACGATGACGAGCTGTCGCCAGATCGCGCCCTTGCGCAGCAGCAGCGCGCCCGGCGCCGTGCGGAACCCGTTGCGGCGCCACGAGAACCAGCGCAGCACGGCGGCCCGCCGCGGCGACACGGTGAAGCCGCCGTCGGTGCCGCTCGACCTCAGGCCGCCCTCGACGAGCGAGAGGGTGTGCTCGGTCGTCGCCTCGACCGCGTCGCGGACGGCAGGAGGCGCGGCCTCGCCGGCCATGGACGTCGCGTCCCCGAGCGCCTCGCCACCGAGAACAGGAGGCGCTGCCTCGCCGGTCGCGGAGGCGTCCGTCCTCGGGACCGTCGCGGAGACGACTGCCTCGGGGGTGCCCGCCTCGGGGACGTCGGCCGACGCGGTCGACCCGGCCCGCGCCTCCTCGGTGGCGACGCCCACGGCGGCCACGCCGACCAGCTCGGGCAGGACGAGTTCGAGGACGCGGCGGACGTCGTCCTCGTCGCCGACCGGCAGGATCGTCGTGTTCTCCTGCCCGGCGGCGCCCTTGGTGCTCGAGCGCGAGGCGCGGTTGATCTTGACGTCCCACCAGCCGAACGGGCGCCAGAGCAGCGGCTGGCTGACCTTGACCGAGTGGATGCGGCCGGGCGGCAGCGTCTCGTTCGAGGTCGAGAACAGGCCGTAGCCGATGCGGACCCCGTCGCGCGTGCCGGCGATCGTGTACCGCAGTGACTTCGTGATGCGGTTGACGTAGAACCCGCCCGAGCCGAGCACGGCCGGCAGCAGCACGAAGAGCAGGAACCACTCGCCCGTCGTGACCACGCTGATCACGATCGCCACGACGGCGGCCAGCAGGAACAGCGTGTACCCGCTCAGGACGGTCGACCCGATCAGGCGGCCGGGCGAGAGGGCCACGACCGACTGCGGCGGCGCCTCGTCGGGGTCGAGCTCGGGCGCGAGGAACTCGTTCGCGCGCTGCTCGACGAGACCGCCGAAGCCCTGTCGGTGCGGGGCATGGGCGTCGGGGTGCCCCGTGGTCGTGGGTCCGGCAACCGAGTCGGCCGGCGCACCGGCTGCGCTCGTCGTCGGCGAGTGCGGCTGCTGCGCCCCGCCCGCCCGCCGCAGGATCTCGCGGCGCAGGTCGTCCGCCGACGCCGAGCGCAGGTAGGCGAGGTTCACGTTGGCGTCCTGCCCGGCCTGGTTGACCTCGAGCTTGGCGGCACCGAAGACGCGGGCGAGCAGCGGGCGCTGGATGTTGATGCCCTGGATGCGGTCGAGCCGCGCCCGCCGGTTGGTGCGGAACACGATGCCGCTGCGCACCTCGACCACGTCGTCGCCGACCCGGAACGTGTGCATGCGCCACGACAGCCAGAACCCGCCGACGAACAGGGCGATGACCACGACCACGGCCAACAGCAGCAGGCCCAGCCAGCCCTGCTCGACGACGTAGCCGAACGGGTCGCCCTCGTCGCCCCGCCGACCGCCGGGCACGAACAGCTCGACGACGTACTCGCGTGCGTTGTTGAACAGGATGACGAGCACCGCGGCCAGCGCGATGCCGCCCTTGAGCAGCGGGGTGGCCGGGTGCAGGCGGTGCCACTCGCCGTCGGTGAGGGCGGCGACGTCCGGAGGCGCGGGTCGGCCTCCGCCCCCGTCCGCTCCGGTGCGGGGGTCGCTCACAGACCGGCCCGCCGCGATTCGGCCAGCTCGACGAGGCGGTCGCGCAGCCGCTCGGCCTCGTCGGCGGGGACGCCCGGGATCGTCACGGCCGACGCCGCGGCCGCGGTGACGAACTTGAGGTCGCTGAGACCGAGCGCCCGGACGACCGGGCCCCGGTTGATGTCGATGAGCTGCATGCGGCCGTAGGGCACGGCCACGACCCGCAGGTACAGGATGCCCTTGCGCAGCAGCAGGTCGTCCTCTCGCAGCTGGTAGCCGATCGCCCGGACGCGACGGGGGGTCAGGGCGGCGACGACGATCGTCACGAGCACGACGGCGGCGGTGATCGCGTAGGTCCACCACTGGCCGATGAACCAGAGCGGGACGGTGGCGCCGGCCACGATCAGCCCGGTGACGACGTAGCCGACCAGCTCGGGCCAGACGTACCGGGGCGAGACGCGGGTCCACTGCGCGTCGGGGATGTCGAGTCGGTCCATGTCGGCGTCTCTTCCGGTCGGCGGCGGTGTCGTGCGGCAGCGATGTCGTGCGACGGTCTCGTCGTGCGACGGCGGCGGGGCCGCGGGCGGTCAGACCGCTTGCGTCCCCGGGCCCTGGCCGTTCTCGTCGTCGGCGGGCGGGACGGTGCACATGCGTTCGGCGACGATGCCGGCCACGAGCAGCCCCGCACCGCCGACGACGGCGACGATCGCGGGCACGAGCGAGCCTACAGCGACCCCCACGCCCCGCGAGAGGACGAACAGCAGGACTCCCCCGGCGAACCCGCCGAACAGGGCGCCGGACAGGCTGCTCGCCTTGGCCAGCAGCAGCACGCGGGTGGCGTAATAGGGGTCGACGCGCTCCTTGCTCGACCCGGTAGCGACGCGGTGCACGGGCACGGCCATCGAGACGACGACACCGCCGATGCCGAGCAGCACGAGGCCGAGGGCGACGGGCAGCACGATCGACGGCTGACGCAGGGCGACCAGGACCGAGTCGAGGACGAAGCCGGCGGCCACGGCCACGATGATCAGGCCGACCAGGGTGGAGGGGCGGGTGTGCTTCACGGGGCTCCTGGGCTGGGGTCGGGGGTCGGGTCCTGAGCGGTCCCACGGTCGGACGGGGTCTCGGGTGCGGGGTCGAGCAGCGGGGTCGCCCCCGGCACGGGACGGGTGCGCTCGGTGAGCCGGGACGCCAGGTCGGCGACCCGCCCTGCTCCGGCGAGCCGCGCCTCCGGGTCCAGCTGGAGCCAGGGCTCCAGCACGAACGCCCGCTCGGCGGCACGGGGGTGCGGCACCTGCAGGCGCTCGGTGTCGATGCGCTCGTCGTCGAGGGCGACGACGTCGAGGTCGAGGGTCCGGTCGCCCCACCGCACGTCGCGGGTGCGCCCGTGCATGGCCTCGATCGCCTGCAGCGCGTCGAGCAGGGCGTCGTCGTCGAGCGTGACGTCGGCGAGCAGGACGGCGTTGAGGTAGGTCGGCTTGCCCGGATCGAGGCCTTCGGGCGTGACGGCGGTCGACGACACGGGGGCGGACGCGGCGACCACCGTGATGCCGGGCGTCGCGTCGACGGCCCGGACGGCGTCGCGCAGCAGGGTGTCGCGGTCGCCGAGGTTCGAGCCGAGGGCGATCACCGCGCGGCGGACGCTCGCCCCGCTCACGCTCGCCCCGCTCACGCTCGCTCCCGGCTGATCGTGATCGACACGTCGCCGAACGGCACGGTGATGGGGGCCCCCGGCTTGTGCACGGTGACCTCGGTGGCGACGGCCGGGGGGTGGCTCAGCACGACGGCGGCCAACCGCTCGGCGAGGGTCTCGATCAGGTCGACCGGGTCGCGCTCGACGGCGGCCACGAGTTCTTCGGCCAGGACTCCGTAGTGCACGGTCTCGCCGAGGTCGTCACCGGACGCCGCGGACGTGGTGTCCAGGTGCACGACGACGTCGACGACGAACTCCTGACCGTCGCGGCGCTCGTGGTCGAAGACGCCGTGGTGGCCGGTGGCCCGCACGCCGCTGAGACGCAGCACGTCGAGGCCGCGGGCGCGGAGGGCCGGCACGAGCTCGCCGACCGGTACGGGCTCGCCGAACGGCTCGTGCTCGTGCCCGGGCAGGCCGTCGGACCGGGTCCCGACGCCGCTCACGCGTGCCTCGCCGGTCGTCGGGGAGCCGCGGCGGCCTCGGTCCACGCCTGCAGCACGTCGAGGGCCGCGCGGGTGCCGGCGACGTCGTGCACGCGCACGCCCCAGACGTCGGCCTGCGCCGCCAGCACGCTGATCACGGCGGTCGCGGGGTCGCGGTCGACGGGCGGCGCGCCCTCGGGCAGGAGGTCGGCCAGGAACCGCTTGCGCGACGCGGCGACGAGCACGGGCAGGCCCAGGCGGCCGAGCACGTCGAGATGGGCGAGCAAGTGCCAGTTGTGGGTGGCGTCCTTCGAGAACCCGAGCCCGGGGTCGAGCACGATCGCCGACGAGTCGACGCCCCGGGCCACGAGGTCGTCGACGCGCGCGCCGAGTTCGTCGGCGACGGTGCCGACGACGTCGCCGTCGTAGTCGCGCGACGTGGCGGCGGGTGCGTGCCCCGATCCGTCGAGTCGACCGCGCCAGTGCATGACCACGAAGGTGCGTCCGCTCTCGGCGACGACCCGGGCCATGTCGACGTCGGCGAGACCGCCCGACACGTCGTTGACGATCTCGGCGCCGGCCTCGAGCGCGGCGGCGGCGGTCGACGCGTTCATCGTGTCGATGCTGACGCGCACCCCCTCGGACGCGAGTTCGCGCACGACCGGCAGCACGCGACGCAGCTCGTCGGCCGGCTCGACGCGAGCGGCACCGGGCCGGGTCGACTCACCGCCGACGTCGACGACGTCGGCGCCCTGCGCCACGAGGGCGCGGGCGTGGGCCAGGGCGGCGTCGACGTCGAGATGACGACCGCCGTCGCTGAACGAGTCGGGCGTGACGTTGAGCACGCCCATGACCGCCGGGCCGGGTCGTCGGGCGGTGGACCGGTCGCGCGAGCGTCGGAGGACCGGCTCAGGAGGCGCGGCGTGCGACCCCGGGCCGGTCGCGACCCGGTCACGCACCGCGGGTGCCGCGTGCGAACCGCTGCGCTGCCGCTCGGGTCGTGGCCGGGCCTCGAGCACGGGGTCGGCGTCGTCGAACGACCGCTCGTGCAGCGGCCCCTCGAACCGGCCACCGGCCACCAGCCGACGACCCGAGCGGACCGCGGCGGCCGGTGCCTCGGCGGGGAGGCTGGTCGCGGAGGTCGTCGCCGGGGTGTGCGTGACGGGCGGCAACTGGGCCGGCGGACGGACGGCCGCGGTCTCGTTCTGCGCCAGGACGAGTCGTCCCTGCGTGATCGGACCCGCGGCCAGCTCGTCGGCGGCCGCTCGGGCGGAGGCGGGGGGCGCGTCGACCACGACGTCGGCCGGGTACCGCTCACGACCGCGGGGCCGCTTCGTCGGTGCGCCGCTTCCCTGTCGGGCCGCAGCGGCCGGGCGGCCGTCGTCATCGGAGGCGGCGGGGGTGCCGCTGGACGGGTCGGTCACGAAGCGGTACCTCCGTTCGGTGCTCGGGACGAGCCCTCAGGCTAGCGACCGGCTGCGCCTCGGCGCAGCCGGTCGGGGCCGATCGTGCGTCAGGCCGTGGCGATGCCGGGCGTCGTGCGGGGCGGGCGCGTGCGGGACGGCTTGGTCGTCGGCTCGGAGTCGACGCCCCCGTCGACGGCTTCGGCGTCGACGGGCGACTTCGTCGGCATGGGGATGGCCGGACGGTCCGACACCGGACGCTTGTCGCTCGAGAGCCACTGGGGACGCTCGGGGAGCTTGCGGACGTCCTTGAAGATCTCGGCGAGCTCGTCGTGGTCGAGGGTCTCTTTCTCGAGCAACTCGCGGGCGAGGAAGTCGAGCACGTCGCGGTTGTCGTTGATGACCTCCCACGCCTCGTCGTGCGCCTGCTCGAGCAGGACACGCACCTCGGCGTCGACCGTCTCGGCGATGTTCTCGGAGTAGTCGCGCGAGCTGCCGTCGCGGCCCATCATCATCTCGCCCGACGCCTGGCCGAGCTTGACGGAACCGACCTTGTTGCTCATGCCGTACTCGGTGACCATCTTGCGGGCGGTCGCCGTGGCCTTCTCGATGTCGTTCGAGGCGCCGGTGGTCGGGTCGTGGAAGACCAGCTCTTCGGCGACACGGCCGCCCATGGCGTACGTGAGCTGGTCGAGCAGCTCGTTGCGGGTGACCGAGTACTTGTCTTCGAGAGGGAGGACCATCGTGTAGCCCAGGGCCCGACCGCGGGGCAGGATCGTGATCTTGGTCACGGGGTCGGTGTGGCGCATCGCCGCGGCGGCGAGGGCGTGACCACCCTCGTGGTACGCGGTGATGAGCTTCTCGTGGTCGTTCATGATGCGGCTGCGGCGCTGCGGGCCGGCCATGACGCGGTCGACCGCCTCGTCGAGGGCGCGGTTGTCGATCAGCTGCGCGTTCGAGCGCGCCGTCAGCAGGGCGGCCTCGTTGAGCACGTTGGCCAGGTCGGCACCGGTGAAGCCGGGCGTCTTGCGAGCCAGGACCTCGAGGTTGACCGAGGCGGCGAGGGGCTTGCCCTTGCCGTGCACCTCGAGGATCTGCTTGCGACCGTCGAGGCCGGGAGCGTCGACGCCGATCTGGCGGTCGAAACGGCCGGGGCGCAGCAGGGCCGGGTCGAGCACGTCGGGACGGTTGGTCGCCGCGATCAGGATGACGTTGGTCTTGACGTCGAAGCCGTCCATCTCGACCAGCAGCTGGTTGAGGGTCTGCTCGCGCTCGTCGTTGCCGCCGCCGATGCCGGCGCCGCGGTGACGACCGACGGCGTCGATCTCGTCGACGAAGATGATCGCCGGGCTGTTCTGCTTCGCCTGTTCGAAGAGGTCGCGGACGCGGCTGGCGCCGACGCCGACGAACATCTCGACGAAGTCCGACCCCGAGATCGAGAAGAACGGGACGCCGGCCTCGCCGGCGACGGCGCGGGCGAGCAGGGTCTTGCCGGTGCCGGGAGGGCCGTAGAGCAACACTCCCTTGGGGATGCGGGCGCCGACGGCCTGGAACTTGGCCGGCTCTTTCAGGAACTCTTTGATCTCTTCGAGTTCTTCGATCGCCTCGTCGGCACCGGCGACGTCGGTGAACATGACCTGCGGCGTCTCTTTCGAGGCCAGCTTGGCCTTGGACTTGCCGAACTGCATGACCTTGCTGCCGCCGCCCTGCATGGACGAGAGCAGGAACCAGAAGATGACGCCGATGATCAGGAACGGCAGCAGGATGCTGAGCAGCGACATGAACCAGCTGGTCTGCGTGACGGTGTCGTCGAAGTTCTCGAGGTTCGCGTCGTTGACGGCGTCGACGACCTCGGAGCCACGCGGCGTCGCGTAGTAGAACTGCTCGGCCTTGTCGCCGTCCTTCAGGACGAGGTCGACCCGCTGCTCGTTGCTGAAGATCGTCGCCGACTTGACCTTGTCGGTCTGGATCGCCTCGAGGCCCTTCTGGGTCGAGATCTGGGTCGTGCCCGCCCCGCTGATGAGGCTCCACCCGATGCCGATGCCGATGACCGCGATCACGATGTAGATGATCGGACCGCGGAAGAGTTTCTTGAAGTCCATGTCAGTACGGGCGACGCCCGACACCTTTCTGCAGGAAGAACGTGAGCAAAAGGGTACATCGGGGCTGCTATGCCCTGGATGGGTGTTCGCCGAGGGCTTGATCCGCCCCGTCGGGGAGCGGACCGCTAGCTGTAGACGTGCGGGGCCAGCACCCCGACACCGCGCAGGTTGCGGTACTTCTCGTCGTAGTCGAGGCCGTAGCCGATGACGAAGTCGTTCGGGATCTCGAAGCCGACGTACTTGACGTCGACGGCGACCTTGGCGGCGGCCGGCTTGCGGAAGAGCGCGAAGATCTCGACCGACGCCGCGCCGCGCTTCTGCAGGTTCTCGAGCAGCCACGACAGCGTCAGGCCCGAGTCGATGATGTCCTCGACGATGATGACGTCGCGGCCGTGCAGGTCGCTGTCGAGGTCTTTGAGGATGCGCACGACGCCCGACGACTTGGTGCCCGAGCCGTACGACGAGACGGCCATCCAGTCCATGGCCGAGGCCAGCTTGAGCTCGCGCGAGAAGTCGGCCATGACCATGACGGCGCCCTTGAGCACGCCCACCAGAAGCGGCTCGCGGCCGACGTAGTCGGCCTCGACCTGCCGCGCGACCTCGGCGATCTTGGCGTGGATCTGCTCTTCGGTGTAGAGCACGCTGGTCAGGTCGGCCTCGATGTCGCTGAGTTCCATGGTGGTGTCGTGCTCCTGGGGTCGTGGGGTGCCGAGGGGGGATCTCAGGAGGCGCCGGTCGCCGAGAAGTGCAGCGCGCCTCCGGTGCGTTCCACTGTAACGCCCGGCAGCGACACCGCCCCCTGCCCGTGCCAGTCGGTGACCAGGCGCGCGACCTCGAGGGTCTGGATGCGGCTGAGCGAGACGCCGAACTCGCTCTGCACCGCGAGCCGGATGAGTCGCTGGCGCAGGGCCGCCGGGTTCGCGGCCAGCCCCCGGACGTCGAGCGAGATGCCCGCCTCGGCGTGGTCGGCCAGCTCTTCGGCCAGTTCGTCGGCGAAGTGGTCGAGGGCGGAGGAGTCCTCGCGCAGGGCGTCCGCCGTGCGCGCGAGCGCCTCGGTGATGCCCGGGCCCAGCTCGCGCTCGAGCATCGGCAGGACGGTCCGCCGCAGCCGCACCCGCGTGAAGGTCGGGTCGTCGTTGTGCGGATCGGCCCAGGCCTCGAGGCCGGCGTCGACGCACGCCGCCGCGGTGGTCGAGCGACCGACGGCCAACAGGGGGCGGGCGTAGAGGCCCGAGCGCGCCTCCATGCCGCTCAGGCTCGTCGCACCGCTGCCACGGGTGAGGCCGAGCAGCACCGTCTCGGCCTGGTCGTCCCGGGTGTGGCCCAGCAGCACGGTGCGGGCGCCCTGCTCGGCGGCGACGGACGACAACGCCTCGTAGCGGGCCGTGCGGGCCGCCGCCTCGGGGCCGCCCTCGGTGCCCACCGAGACCCGCACGACGACGACGGGGTCGAGTCCGAGGCCGCGCGCCTGGTCGGCCGCACGGGCCGCGACGGTGCGTGAGTCGCCCTGCAGGTCGTGGTCGACGACGACCGCCCCGGCCCGCAAACCCGCACGCGGCGCCTCGAAGGCGAGACCCGCCGCCAGCGCGAGCGAGTCGGGCCCGCCGCTCAGGGCGACCAGCACCAGGTCGCCTTCGTCGTGACCGGACAAGGAGGCGCGCATGGCACGTCGGACGTCGGCCGTCGCGGGGGTCAGGCGGGGTCTGTCGGGCATCTTGTAACGTTAGCGACACCGCCGACCCGTCGGGTCGGACCCCCTACGACGCATCGCAAGGAGCACACCCATGGCCGCGTACGACGCCGTGATCGAGATCCCCAAAGGCAGCCGCAACAAGTACGAGGTCGACCACGAGACCGGTCGCGTCTACCTCGACCGCGTCCTGTTCACCGGGTTCGTCTACCCGACCGACTACGGCTTCTTCGAGAACACCCTGGGCCTCGACGGCGACCCCGTCGACGTGCTCGTGCTGCTCGACTACCCGCTCTTCCCGGGTGTGGGCGTCAAGGTGCGTCCGGTCGGCGTCTTCAACATGACCGACGACGGCGGCAGCGACGCCAAGGTCATCGCCGTCCCCGCGAAGGACCCGCGCTGGGAGCACATCCAGGACGTCACCGACGTGCCCGAGTACCTCCGCAAAGAGATCGAGCACTTCTTCGAGCACTACAAGGACCTCGAGCCCGGCAAGTGGGTCAAGACCGAGGGCTGGGGCGACGCCGCCGAGGCCGAGGCCATCGTCGAGGCCGGCATCGCGAAGCTGGCCGACGAGGGACACTGACCTCCCGCACCACGGCATGACGAAGGGCCCGACACCACCTGGTGTCGGGCCCTTCGTCATGCCGCCGTCCGCGGACGGCGCCGCCTACAGGCGGATGCCGCGGTCGGCCATGAACGGCTGCGGGTTCTGCGCGACGCCGCCGACGCGGGTCTCGAAGTGCAGGTGGCAGCCGGTCGAGTTGCCGGTCGAGCCGACGTGACCGATCTGCTGGCCGGTGCCGACCGTCTGTCCGACGCTGACCATGATGCCGCCGTTCGGCTGGTGGCCGTACCCGGTCGTGAAGCCGTTGCCGTGGTCGATCAGCACGAAGTTGCCGTAGCCGCCGTACCAGCCGGCGTAGGTGACGACGCCCGCGGTCGCCGCGTAGATCGGCGAGTTGCAGCCCGCGGCGAGGTCGGTGCCCGCGTGCAGGATGTACGCGTGCGTCACCGGGTTGACGCGCATGCCGAAGCCACTCGAGATGTTGCCGCCGGCAGGACGCGTCCAGCCCTGGGGCGAGACGACCCCGAGGGCCGTGCCGTTGGTCGCCGCCGCTGCGGCGGCCGCGGCGGCGCGGGACTCCTCGACGCCCTTCTGGTACTCGGCCTCGGTGTGGTCGACGTTGGTCTTCAGGGTCTCGAGCTGGGCCTGGAGCCGAGCCTGGTTCTCCTGCTGCGCGGCGAGGGCGTCGCTCGCGGCCTGGGCGGCGTCGTTCGCGTCGGCCAGGGCCTGCTGCGCCGTGTCGGCCAGCACGGCGAGGGCGGCCTCGGCGACGGCGGCCTGGTCGCTCAGCCCCTGGGCGGTGTTGCGGTCCTGGGTGGCCTGCGCGTAGATGCCGTCGGCCTGCTCGGTGAGCTTGCTCATCGCGCCGAGCTTGTAGAGCAGCTGGCCGGCCTCACCCGGGTCGGCGATCAGGCTGCCGCTGACGCCGTTCGTGCCACCGGAGCGACCGAGCTGAGCGGCCAGCTGACCCGCACGCTCTTCGCTGGCGGCGGCCACCTTGTCAGCGGCGTCGGCTTGTGACTGCAGCTGCGTGGTCTTGTACTGCGCGTCGTCGTACGCGGACTGGGCCTTCTGCAGCTCGTCACCGCGCTTCTCGGCCTCGGTGTTCTTGGCGTCGAGGTCCGCCTGCATCTGGGTGAGGATGCCCTCGAGGTTGGTGATCTCGGCCTGTTTCGCGGCCTCGTCGCCCCGGGCCTTCTGGACGTCCTCCCACGACGGGTAGGACGCGGCGGTGGCCGAGGACGCGGGCAGTCCGACGACACCCGCGGTGAGCAGCAGGGACGCGGCGGCGATCGAGACGACGACGCGGGCGAGTCGCGACGACGGCGCGAGGGGACCCGACGTGAGGCTCGCCAGGCGGGCTCGACCGGGTCGGCGGGTGGTGGTCATCGAGTGGGTCCGATTCGTCGTGACGGCGTCGAGTCCGTGGGGCCGGTGGTCGCCGTGCTGGACACGGTAACCCCGGCGGGCGGTCCCGTACAGCACCACGAGGCGGTGACGACGGGCGGGCCGACCCGGGGGCGGGCCCGAACTCTCAAGAACGACTTGAAACTAGCCTCCGCTCGGACGATCGCCGGGCAATCACCACGGAGTGGCGGGCGAGTCGCGTGACCGGAACGGGGGACGAGGAGGCGCGCGCGTCGATGCGTGTCGCCCCCGTTTTGCATTTGCCCGCGATCATCCGTATGCTCTGTGATCGGTTGCTATGACGTCCTCGGACACGGCCCCATCGTTTAGTGGCCTAGGACACCGCCCTTTCACGGCGGCAGCACGGGTTCGAATCCCGTTGGGGTCACCAGCACCACCGCAAGACCGTACCGAGGCACCACCTGCACCAATCACAACAGAACATCGAGTACGCTGTGTCACAGCAGCAAGTTTGGCCCTGTAGCGCAGTTGGTTAGCGCGCCGCCCTGTCACGGCGGAGGTCGCCGGTTCAAGTCCGGTCAGGGTCGCCAAGGCGAGTTCATCGCCTGGGGGCTTCGGGCCCTCACGGCTGGGTAGCTCAGTTGGTAGAGCGTTCGACTGAAAATCGAAAGGTCCACGGATCGATGCCGTGTCCAGCCACAGAAGGCCCCGCTCAGGCGGGGCCTGACTCGTTTAACGGCCTGGCCGCGAGTGGGCACCGCGGCGCAGCCGCAGGTCGGCACAGCGGGACGGCCGCGTGAGCATCGGCCACGACCCGGCGGTCGTCTCCCTCCGCAGCCGTTGGCTCGACCCGCTCGTCGCCGGCCTCGCGGCGCTGCTGCTCGGGGCCGCCTTCAGCTGGGTGCCCTCGTACTGGAGCGACGAGGCGACGACGCTGCAGGTGGCACGCCTACCCCTCGGTGAGTTGCTGGCCTTCGTCCACCAGCGCGATGCGGTGCACACGGTCTACTACCTCGTCATGCACTTCTGGGTCGGCGCCTTCGGTGAGGCCGAGGTGGCCACGAGGTTCCCGTCGGCCGTGTTCGTCGGTGCCGGGGCCGCCGGGGTGCTCGTCCTGACGCGCATGCTGACCACCCGGCGCACGGCCCTGCTGGCCGCCGCCCTCTTCGCGGTGCTGCCACGCTTCACGCTCGAGGCCGCCGAGGCCCGTCCCTACGCGCTCTCGGCCGCCCTGGCCGTCTGGGTGACCGTGCTGCTGCTCGTGGCCTCCCGGCGTCACCGCCGACGCTGGTGGATCGGGTACGGCGCGGTCCTCGCCGGGTCGATCGCGACCTTCGTCCCCCTCGGCCTGATCATCGTGGTGCACGGTGTCTTCCTGCTGCTGGCGCCGGCACAGCGCCGCCGCCGGGGAGCCCGCCACCGCCTCCTCGGCTGGTCCGTCTCGACGGGAGCCGCTCTGTTCGCGACCGCGCCGGTCATCGGGACGGTCCTCGCCGAGCGCTCGCGCCTCCTGGGGGTGGCCGACCCGTCCACCGGGGCCGACGTCACCTGGTGGACGGTCCTGGTCGAACCGTGGTTCGTCACGGGCCTGGCCTTCGCCGTCGTCTCGGCGGCCCTGCTCATCCTCCTCGGCACCCGCCTCCGCGACCGCTCGCGGACGCCGGGCAGCGTCGTGTTGCTCGGTGCGCTCTGGGTCGCGCTGCCCGCCGGGCTGCTGCTCGCGCTGGGGCTCGTCCTGTCGCCCGTGTACACGTCGAGACTGGTGACCTTCTCGGCACCGGGCATGTGCCTCCTGCTGGCGGTCGCCGTCACCGGCTTCCGGCGGCGCTGGATCAGCATCGCCCTCGTCGCCCTGCTGGTGGCGGCCTCGGTCCCGACCTACGTGCTGCAGCGGCTGCCGACCGGCAAGGGGGGCGGCAGCGACCTCTCCCAGCTCTCGAGCTACATCGAGAGCCAGGCCCGCCCGGGCGACGCGTTCCTGCTCGACGCGACCGGCACCGTGTCGACGCGACCCCGCCAGGCGATCTACGCCTACCCGGAGCGCTTCGCCGAGCTCGACGACGTCGCCTTCGTGCGGTCGGGGTTGCCGTCGGGCTCGTACTCGGACGTCACCCTGCGCCTCGACGACGAGGACGACGCCGTCGAGCTGGCCGCCCGGCTGTCGTCGGTCGACCGCCTGTGGATCGCACGGCTCTCGGTCGACGTCCTCAGCGAGGCCGACCTGCGCCAGCTGCGCGACGAGGGGTACGAGATCCGACAGGAGCACCGCACCGGACGCAGCGTCGTCTACCTCTTCGCGCGACCGCCGGCCTGACGCTCAGCGCCGCAGCTCGAGGGTGCAGCACTTGACGCCGCCGCCGCCGAGCAGCAGCTCCGACAGGTCGACGCCGATCGGGTTGTAGCCCCGCTCGCGCAGCTGCCGCTCGAAGCCGGTCGCCCGGGCGGCGATGACGACGTTGTAACCGTCCGAGTACGAGTTGAGGCCGAGAATGGCCGCGTCCTCCTCGCTGACGAGGATCGCATCGGGGAATCGCTGCCGCAGGATCGCGAGCGAGGCGTCGTCGAAGGCGCTCTCGAGGTAAGCGATGGTGTGACGACCGTCCACCGGCTCGGGGTCGAGCACGGCGATGGCGGTGTCCAGGTGGTAGAAGCTCGGGTTCACCAGGGTGAGGCTGACCACCTCGCGCCCGAAGACGCGACCGATCTCGTCGTGCGAGCTCGAGTCGCTGCGGAAGCCCGTGCCGGCGAGGATGACGTCGCCGACCAGCAGGAAGTCGCCCTCGCCCTCGTTGGTCTCGGCGGGTTCGGCCACCTCGAAGCCGGCCGAGGCGAACCAGCGCATGTAGGCCGGGCCCTCGGCCTGGCGCTCGGGGTAGGTGAAGCGCGCACCGTACGCGACGCCGTCGAGGACGAAGCCGCCGTTGGCCGCGTAGACCATGTCCGGCAGGCCCTCTTCGGGGTCGATAAGCTCGACGTCGAATCCGAGGCCGACGTAGGTGTCGTAGAGGGTCTGCCACTGGGCCAGCGCCAACGAGGTGTCGGTCGGCTGGGTGGGGTCCATCCACGGGTTGATCTTGTAGCTGACGGTGAAGTGCTCCGGTCGGCACATCAAGATGGTGCGGTGGCTCGCCACGCGGGCGGCGTCCCGTCGGGCGGTCGCGTCGGGCAGGTCGGAGGGTTCGATCGTCAGGCTCACCGGATCAGTGTCACATCGCGGGCGCGCACGAGGCCGGGCTCTCACGCAATATTCTTGCGTATTTGTCAGCTTCGATGCAGTTTTTCCGCGTACGATGCCTGTGTGGACAATCTCGACTACGGCATCATCGACCTCCTGCGCCAGAACGCCCGCGCCGGGTACGGCGACATCGGCGCCTCGGTCGGCCTCAGTGCCTCGGCGGTCAAACGCCGCGTCGACCGCCTCGTCGCCGACGGGGTGATCAAGGGGTTCACCGTGCAGGTCGACCCAGCCGTCGACGGGCTCGGCACCGAGGCCTACGTCGAGCTGTTCTGCCGCGGCACCGTCTCGCCCCAAGAACTGCAGCGCATCCTCGGCACGGTGCCCGAGGTCGTCGACGCCGGCACGGTGACCGGCAGCGCCGACGCCATCGTCCACATGCGCAGCCGCGACATCCCGTCGCTCGAAGAAGCCCTCGAACGCGTGCGCAACGCCCCGAACGTCGACCACACGCGCAGCGCGATCGTCCTGTCGAAACTGATCAGCCGCCGCTCGGCCTGACGGCGGCCCGTCGGCGTCAGAGGCGCAGGTCGGCCAGCGCGGGGTCGAGGCGCCCGTACCGGTGCGCCGTGAGCGAGACGGACTGCTCGCGCACGAACGTCAGCAGTTCGATCCGCCCCTCTTCGGTCACCTCGCCCGAGAAGATCGTCACGTCGGGGCTGCCCTGCAGAGCACGGGCCAGTGCGGCGGGGTCTCCGCCGATCATCCGGATGCGCAGGCCGCGGTAGGCGGCCACCGCCTCGGGTGACGGGGCCGGCCTCGAGTCGTCGACCCGCCCCCCGTCGGTGGAAGCCCGCTCGCCCCCGGCGGCCTCGGCCAGCAGGTCGAGCACGTCCGGACCGGCGGCCTCGGCCGTGCCGCCCTGCAACGCCCCCGCGGCGGCCCGCGCGACGAACGCTTCGTCGCTCTCGACGACGACGTCGCGCACGCGCACCGGGGACGAGGAGGCGCGCCACAGGTGCACGAGACCCGCCGGCAACGGCACGGCCGAGCTGACGGCCAGGGTCGACCCCGCCCGCGCGCCGGCGGCGACGAGCCGGACGAGCGCCGACGGATCGGCCCCGGAGGAGAGCCGCACCGTGACCGGGTGCGGTCGGTAGCGCAGCACGTTGCGCTCGACCACGAGGCCGGTGACGTCACGGGCCAACCCGAACTCGGACTGCCAGGCGCGCTGATCGCTCTCGACGGCCGTGCGGAGCGAGTCGAACTGCTCGAACGACAAGGTGGGTCGGGCCGCGTCGACCAGGCGGGTGACCCCCTCGGAGACGTCGTGCAGGCGCAGCGAGGGGCGCGGGTCGTGGGGACGGTGACGCCAGGCCCCCTGGCCGATCAGGGCGTTCGGGCCACCGGGCTTGAGGCCCCGACCGATCGCCCGTCGGCCCCACCCGCCGGTGGGTCTGCGGCGCACCCGCGCACCCGTCGTCGGACCACCGACGACGAGATCGCCCGCCCGCACGGTGTGCAGCCACTCGTCGATCTCGTCGACGTCGAGGGAGTGCAGACCCGCCACGTCGCCGCCGTTCTCGGCGTTCTGCACAGCGACCGCCTCGGCGAGGGTATCGACGGCGACGAGGCCGACGACGGGGACCCCGTGCGTGCTCGAGGCGAAGGCACCCCGGGGGTCGACACCGTCGCGCACGCCCGGCGAGCAGAGGGCCCCGGCCGCGTCGAGGGGACGCGGCTCGAGCAGCCACGACTCGCCGGGACCGAGCACGGTCAGGACGTCGAGCTCGGACCCGGTCGGGGTGGAGGGGAGCGGCCCCATCACGGTGGCGGCGTCGTCGGCCGGACCGACGACGACCGCCTCGAAGGCCTCGCGCAGCAGGCGGCGGAACGTCTCGCCGTGACCGACGGAACCGACGGCGAGCACGAGGTCGAGCGCACCGTGGCCGCGACCGGCGTGGTCGACGACGCTCGCGACGACGTCGGCGGCGGCGAGCTCGAGGTCGGCCGAGGGGGTGA
This sequence comes from Frigoribacterium sp. AP1, assembly GCF_056680555.1. NCBI lineage: Bacteria > Bacillati > Actinomycetota > Actinomycetes > Micrococcales > Microbacteriaceae > Frigoribacterium > Frigoribacterium sp. AP1. The sequence goes on along the minus strand of NZ_CM155288.1, from coordinate 1,510,012 downwards.
CGACGAGCGAGGTGACCCCCCGGGTCGGCACGGCGAGGTCGAGGTCGGGGCGCACGTCGCGGAGACCGACGGCCGTCTCGATCGGCGCGTGGGCGACGACCCGGTCGACCACGGGGTGCGTCAGCAGGGCCCGTTCGTGGTCGGGGTCGTCGGCGACGACCAGGGCCAGGAGCGAATCGGGGACGCCGACCGCCCAGAGCGCTTCGGCGACGACGGCGACCGCCCGCCGCCGGCCGGGGGGCAGGCGGACGACGACCGCGCTGCCGGCACCGAACGCCGCGAGCACCCCCTCGACCGTGCTGGCGACGGGTGTGACGAGGTCGGGCACGACGACCGTCAGCCGCGGGGGCCGGTGCTCGGCCGTCTCGACGGTCGCGAGGTCGCGGGTCAGGATCGCCAGTCGGTGGGCCGAGTCGACGGCCGCACCGACCTCGTGGTCGGCCTCGGACAGGGTCGAGCCGGACTCGCTGACGGACACCTCGACGAGGCGCGAGCGCCGCAGGGCGAGCTCGCGGCCCGCGAGGTCGAGCAGTTCGGCACGGGTCTCGGGATCTTGGCCACCCCAGGCCGCCCCGGCCGCGGAGGCGCGGGTCACCACCGCCTCGAGGGCTGCGTCGTCGAGGGCTCCGTCCCCGGAGGACGCGGCCCCGAGGGAGGGGGCAGCGTCGGCGGTCTCGATGCCGGCGACCGATCGACGGGCACGCCCGAGCACGCCCCGGGCCCACCGACGGTTGCCGTCGAGCGAGGGATCGGTGTCGGCCTCGGCCACGAAGTCGACGACGTGGTCGGGACCTTCGTCGAGCGGCCCGGACCGGTCTCGTCGCCGCCGGGGTGCGGAGGGGAGCTCGGGCACGGTCGCGACGGCCCGGTCGTGCCGACGAGCCTCGCGGGCGAACGCTGCCTCGTGGTCGGCGTCGAGCGTGCTCGAGAGGAATCCCTCGGGGTCGGCGAGCGCGTCCAGCCGGCCGACCAGGTGTCGCACCGCGGAGTCGAACTCGCCGGAGACGATCACCGGCGCCTGGAGGACGAGCGAACCGAGCTCGGAGCGGACGACCTCGGCGAGCCCGGGCGCGGACCCCAGCCACATCTCGACGTCGAGCAGGTGGTCGGTGCCGTGTCGACGGGCGACCGTGACGGCATGGGCCAGGTCGAAGACGTCGTGCCCGGCGAGTCCCACCCGGGCGACCGCGGCGTTCTCGGGCCTCAGGGCGAACTCGACCAGCCGGAGGTGGCTGGCGTCGGTCTCGTGCTTGGCCTCGAAGGTGACGACGGGCCAGTCGTGCAGGCGGGCGTCGACGATCTCGTCGCGGCGTGACCCGCCCTTCACCAGCCGGACCGAGATCGGGGCGCCGCCCCGGTCGACACGGTCCCGGGCCCAGTCGGTGAGCAGCCGCAGCGAGTCGAGCGCCTCGGGGACGTACGACTGGACGACGATGCCCGCCGTGACGGACTCGAGCCCGGGTCGGTCGAGCAGTCGCGTGAAGACGTCGATCGTCAGGTCGACGTCGGCGTGCCGGTCGACGCCGAGGGTGAGGAGGGTGCCCGTCGAGGCCGCGAGCTCGAGCAGGGGCCCGAGCCTCGACTCGGCCAGGTCGCTCGTCTCGTCGAAGGACCAGGGCGAGGTCGGACCGACGAGCTCACGGACGGTCGTCGTGACGCGCTCGACGTCGGGCCGCTCGACCAGGGCCCGGACCGCGGCGACGCGCCGCTCGGCCTGGGTCGGCCCCGACACCACGGGCCCCCAGGCGGTGAGGTCGAGCCGGACGCCGTCGCGCCGCAGACCCGCGAGGGCCTGCGTGAGCTTCTCGGGTGGCGCGTCGACGAGCAGGTGCCCGACCATGTGACGCAGCGTCCTCCGCGCGACCGGCATGATCGGCTTGGGCGCGAGCGGGCCGAAGCCCCCGCCGAACGAGATCGCCGCCCGCAGGTGCCAGGGCAGGAGGGCCGGCGTGCGTCGGCTGAGCGAGTCGAGTGCGGACGCGGCCGCCCGGTCGTCTTCGGGTCGGACGACGCGGTCGGCGAACTCCCGGGCGAAGTCGAGCCCCCGGGGGTCGCGCAGCACCTCGGTCAGACGGGCGGCCGGGCCCTGCACCGGGACGGCACGCGCGGCGTCCCACCAGCGGCGGGCTGTCTCGACGGTCTGCTGCGTGACTTCGTCGGCGTGCACATCGGACATGGGTCGAGGATATGCCGCACCACCGTCCCTACACTGGGCGAATGGCCGACGAACTCACCGACGAGGAGTGGGTCGTCTGGGACTCGTTCTACGCCATGAGACGGCGGCTCGACCGTGCCCTCGAACTCCGCCTGCAGAGCGATTCGGGCGTCTCCGCCCCCGAGTACGAGATCCTCGTCGGCCTGGGCCGGAGCAGCGACCGACGCTCGCGCGTGCGCGACATCGCCGAGCAGATCGGCTGGGAGAAGAGCCGGGTCAGCCACCAGGTCACCCGCATGGAGCGCCGCGGGCTGGTGCGTCGCACCGAGTGCGCGTCCGACGCGCGCGGCACCTGGGTCGAGCTGACCCCCGACGGCCGTCGAGCCATGCTCGCCGCGACCCGGGGCCACACGGCCGCGATCAAGAAGTACTTCGCGGACGTGCTCGGGGCGGACGCCGAGGTCGTCCAGGCGTTCTCGGGTCGCGTGCTCGACGCGATCGGCACGGACGCGTCACCCGACCCGCAGGGCTGACCCGCGCCTCCTCGGCGTCCCGTCGCGGAGGCGCGGCGACCTCGGCCGGCGACCGCGTCAGTGGGAGCGGTGGTCCTGGATGGTCATGCGCGGGCCGAACCTCGGCTTCGAGAACCCGCTGCCCGTGATCAACCGCATGACGCGCTCACGGTGGCCTCGCCACGGCTCGAGCAGCTCGAGCATGCCGTCGTCGTCGACGGGACGACCGATGAGCGCCCACCCGACCACGGCGGGCAGGTGGTAGTCGCCCACGCTGGGGCTGTCGGGGTCGCCGTGGGCACGCTGGGTCGTCTCGGCGGCGGTCCAGACGCCCACGCCGGGGATCGACCGGAGGCGCGTCGCGACCTCGTCGCCGCCGCGTCCGACCGACAGCGTGCGCTCGAGGGCGGGCGCCACGGCACAGACCCTCATGACGGTCGCCGACCGCTGGGGACCCACACCGGCCCGGTGCCACTCCCAGCTCGGGATGCGACGCCAGCCCTGGGCGTCCGGCGGGACGACGAGCCCCTCGGGCGCCGGACCGGGGGCCGGCGTGCCGTGGCGACGCACGAGCTGCCGCCACGCGCGCCAGGCCTCGACGCTCGTGACCTTCTGCTCGAGGATCGCCGGGACGAGGGCCTGCACCACGAGGCCGGTGCGGGTCAGGCGGAGCCCCGGCTGCCGCCGACGGGCGTCGGCGAGGAACGCGTTCGTCGTGACGTCGAGCCCCGACCAGTCGTCACCCCGGCCGAGCAGCTCGGGTACGTGCTCGACCGCCCAGGCGGCACCCGGACCCCACGCGTCGGCGCGGACGGACGAGGAGGCGCGGCTCGCCGACACGCACAGCGTCGCCTCACCGGTCGGCGTGCGCAGTGCGAGCCACGTGCGGTCGCCGACGACACGGAAGGCCGGGTCGCCCGCGCCGCGGCTGAGAGGTCGGAGCGTCGCCCGGACGTCGACCGGCCGGGCCGACGAGTACACCGTGCCGAGTCGGACGGCCGGTGACCCGGAGGCTGCGGGCACACCGCCGTCGGGGCCGGCGTCGGAGTCGGTCACGGCGATCTCGACCTGGTCCATGACGCGATGCTAGACGCTGCCCCCGACAGTGCCGAGCGCACGGTCGCCCGGCGGGCGCAGCGAGCGCACGAACGCGGCGACGGCCGGGCCGACCCCGCCGTCGGCGCCCGGGGCGGCGTCCGCGACGGCACGGGAGAACGACCGCCACGAACCCGGCGTCAGCTCGAACCGGCACGACACGGCACCGTGGGCGAGGCGCGGCTCGAGGACGTCGAGCTCGTGCGAGAGAGCGCGGGACCGGCCGGCCGAGACCGCCCGCCTGATGACCGGGGCCAGGCACGACAGGGTCGACAGCGTCACCGCGCGACCCTCTGCTCGCCCGACGACGGCGTCGAGTCGCCGCACGGCCGCGAGGGCGTCGGCGCCGCCGCCCCCGGCAGCCGACGCGAGATCGGCCGACCACGACACCAGCCCCGCGTACAGCTCGCGGGCCGCCACGACCTCCGCCAGCCCGGGCTGGGCGATGCGGGTGTACCTGTTCGGGGCGAGCTCGACGAGACCCGTCTCGTCGAGCCGTTCGAGGGCGTGGCGGATCGGCGTCCTCGATACACCGAGCCAGGAGATGAGCTCGGCGTCGACGAGTCTCTCGTCGGGAGCCAGGGTGCCGTCGAGGACGGCCCTGAGGACGAGGTCGTGGACGTCGTCGCTGAGGCGGCGGCGCACCGGCAGGTCGTGCAGGCGCTGGCCACCGTCGGCTGGGGGTGCCACCCGGGGACGGGACCCACCGACCGGCCTCGATGGATGTCGGCCGCCGGGGACCACGTCGGCTCGGTCGACGGGCCCGCACAGCGACGCGACCGACCGCACGAGGCCAGGGGTGAAGTCGGAGGGGCCGCCCTCCTCGAGGAGGCGTGCCGCGTCGGAGGCGAGCTCCGCCACCCGGACGAGGTCGGACGCCGGGAGCTCTCGCAGATGATGGCGGAGCGGCAGACCGAGGCGACGCGCGTGACGGGCGGCGAGTCCGCTCGCCCGCAGCCCGGCCACCACGGACCACAGGTCGTCCCACGAGTCGGCGACGACGCAGGCGGCGGTGACCGCGGGGCTCGTCGGACCCGTGACGCAGGCGTCCGCCACGGCCCGCAGACCCTCGGCGATCTCGACGCGTTCGTGGTCTCGCGGGCCTCCGGCGAGTGAGTCGTGGGCGGCGGCGAGCAGGCCGCACCCGCTCGCGAGGAGGTCGAGGGCGGTCTCGCGCCGGGGGACCACGACGGAGGTCGACCGGCCACCGATCGACTCGACCAGCTGGACGTGCTCGAGCTTCGCGATGGCGACGCGGATCGGCGTGCGCGAGACCCCCAGCCAGTCCTCGCAGTCGGCGTCGCGGAGTCGTTCACCGGGCCGGAGGGTGCCGTCGAGGACGGCCTCGACGAGATGGTCGTAGACGGCGTCCTTGTGCAGGCGACGGGGGATGACCGGACGGGCGGGGGTGGGGACGGGCATCGGCGCCTCTCTGCTGGTGTCAGACATTCCAGTCGAAATGATAAGGCATTCATGCCCTGTGCGTCGAGCAGTGGGGGCCGAAAACTAGACTGCCGGGATGGCCACCCCGAAAATCGTGCTGTTCTACGCGTTCACCCCGCTGGCCGACCCCGAGGCCGTCCGTCTCTGGCAGCGCGACCTCGCGGAATCCCTCGACCTCCGCGGACGCGTGCTCGTCTCGCGCCACGGCGTCAACGGCACGCTGGGCGGCGACCTGCCCGACGTGAAACGGTGGCTCAAGAAGACCCGCCAGCACCCCGCCTTCGCGCAGCTCGACGTGAAGTGGAGCGAGGGCACCGGCGACGACTTCCCCCGCCTGTCGGTCAAGGTGCGCGACGAGCTCGTGACGTTCGGCGCCCCCGACGAGCTCGAGGTCGACGGGTCCGGCGTGGTGGGGACGGGCGAGCGCCTCTCCCCCGACGAGCTGCACGACCTCGTCGACCGCGAGCAGGTCACCTTCTTCGACGGGCGCAACGAGTACGAGTCGCGCATCGGCCGGTTCCGCGGCGCCGTGGTGCCCGACGTGGCCACCACCCGTGACTTCGTGGCCGAACTCGACAGCGGTCGCTACGACCACCTCAAGGACGAGCCCGTCGTCACCTACTGCACGGGTGGCGTGCGCTGCGAGGTGCTGTCGTCCCTCATGACGGCCCGTGGCTTCTCGCGGGTCTACCAACTCGACGGCGGTGTCGTGCGGTACGGCGAGCGTTTCGGCGACGACGGTCTGTGGGACGGTTCGCTCTACGTCTTCGACGGTCGCGGCTCGGTCGAGTTCAGCGACCACGCGGCCGTGATCGGCCGCTGCGCGGTCTGCGGCGCCGCGACCAGTCGGATGCAGAACTGCGTCGACGTGCAGTGCCGGGAGCAACTGGTCGCCTGCGAGGGGTGCGGTGCGCGAGGCGACGTGACCTGCGACCGGCACCGCGCCTCCTCGGCGGTGACCGCCGGTGCTGTGACCGCCGGCGGACCTCCGGCGTAGGGTCCCCGGCATGACTGAGACCAACGACACCAAGAAGATCGGCGAGGTCCTCGACGCGGGCCGCATCGGCATCCTCACCACGCAGAGCAGCCACGGCCACCTCGTGAGTCGGCCCCTCGCGATCGTCGACCGCGATTTCGACGGCAAGGTGTACTTCTTCACGCGTGACCCCTCCCCGAAGGTCGACGACGTCAAGGCGCACCCGCAGGTGAACGTCGCCGTCGAGACCGGCAAGGGCTACCTGTCGCTCGCGGGCAAGGCGTCGATCGTGAAGGACTCCGCGCTCGTCGACGAACTGTGGACGACCGGCGCCGAGGCCTGGTTCGACCAGGGCCGCGACGACCCGAGCGTCGCCCTGCTCGAGGTCGACGTCGACACGGCCGAGTACTGGATCAGCAACGAGCCGAAGGCCGTCACCCTGTTCAAGTACGCCAAGGCGGCCGTCACCGGCGGGCACCCGAAGAACGTCGCCGACACCGGCACCGTCTCGCTCTAGCCGAGGAGGCGCGGCGCGGGTCGTGCGGGACGGCCCGCGCCCCCGACCGCCCGCGTCCGGTGTCGGGCGGTGGCCGATGACGTGCGGTGGACGGCCGGATCAGCCGCAGGTGACGGTCTGGCCGTCGCCGTTCACGTAGTCGCCCGGGCCGAGCTGGGCGCAGGCCGTCGCGAGTTGCGAGTAGTAGTCGAGCCACGCGATGGCGTACGCGAGGCTCAAGAGGATGACGATCGAGGCGATCACCATGCCGGTCAGGGCGAGGGTGGCCGGTCGGCCGGCGGCCCGGGCGCGTCGCGCGGCCACGATGCCGAAGATGAGGCCGAGGGGCGCGAAGAAGACGCCGAAGACGATCGACGCGATCGCGAGACCGCGGCCCCCGTCGTCGGTGCGGGGCGGCGCCGACGACCAGTCGTCGTCGGCGGGGAAGAAGTACGAGCCGAGGCCGGCGTTCTCGGACGCGGCGGCGGGTGCCGCCCCGGGCGCCGGCCCCCAGACCTGACGACCGTCGGAGTCCCACGTGGGCGCTGCGGTCTGCTGCACGGCGGGCTGCTCCCCGACCGGCTGGGGGAAGAACGGCTGCTGACCGACGTGCTGCTGCGGGGCACCGGGGTGGTCGAGCGGCCAGGCGTGGTCGGCCGCGGCCGTCTCGGGGTGCACCGGCCGAGGGGGACCGAACGGGAACTCGCCCCGGTCGGGCTCGGTCGGCGTCGGCCGGGCGAAGCGTGCCCACGGCGACGGCGGACGCCCCGGCTGCTCGTTGCTCATGGAGGCGAGGGTAGTACGGCCGCCTGCGCGACCGGGCAGGGCGGCGACCGGCCCCGTGGACAGGTGTCGCGCCTCCTCGTGGTCCATGATGGTCTCGACCTCGGCCCGTCGATCGGGCCCTTCGATGCGATGGAGCCCCTCGATGCGAATCGGAATCCTCACCAGCGGTGGCGACTGCCCCGGTCTCAACGCGGTCATCCGCGGCGCCGTGCTCAAGGGCACGCAGATCCACGGACAAGAGTTCGTCGGTTTCCGCGACGGCTGGCGCGGCGTCGTCGACGGCGACGTGATGCCCCTCACCCGCAAAGAGATCCAGGGCATCGCCAAGCAGGGTGGCACGATCCTCGGGACGAGTCGCACGAACCCGTTCGAGGGCGACGGCGGCGTCGACCGCATCGCCGAGAACATGGAGCGCTTCGGCATCGACGCCATGGTCGCGATCGGCGGAGAGGGCACGCTGGCCGCGGCCAAACGGCTGACGGACGCCGGGCTCAAGATCGTCGGCGTGCCCAAGACCGTCGACAACGACCTGGGGGCGACCGACTACACCTTCGGCTTCGACACCGCGGTCCAGATCGCCACCGACGCCATGGACCGCCTGCGCACCACGGGCGACTCGCACAGCCGTTGCATGGTCGCCGAGGTCATGGGGCGGCACGTGGGGTGGATCGCCCTGCACTCGGGCATGGCCGCGGGCGCCCACGCGATCCTCATCCCCGAGCAGGCGACGAGCATGGACCAGATCGTCGAGTGGGTGCAGTCGGCCTACGACCGGGGGCGCGCACCGCTGGTGGTCGTCGCCGAGGGCTTCGTGCCCGACCACGAGAGCGACGTGCACTCCGAGCGCGGCCTGGACGCCTTCGGCCGGCCGCGCCTCGGCGGCATCGGCGAGCGCCTCGCCCCCGTCATCGAGGAGCGCACGGGCATCGAGACCCGCGCCACCACGCTGGGGCACATCCAACGCGGCGGCACGCCCACGTCCTACGACCGCGTGCTCGCCACGCGACTCGGCATGGCGGCGAGCGACGCGGTGGTCGAGGGACGCTGGGGTCGCATGGTGGCCCTGCGAGGCACCGAGATCGTCCACGTCTCGTTCGAGGAGGCCCTCGACAGCCTCAAGGTCGTCCCGCAGAACCGCTACGACGAGGCCGCGATCCTCTTCGGTTGACGGGAGCCGGATCGGGGGCGGGCACGGCGTGGACGGGGTCCCCGCGAAGCCGTCGTCGGCTCGTCCCCAGGGTCGGCCACCCCGGCGTCGTCCCGGGTCCGTCGCTCAGGCGATGTGCGCGCGGCCGGACTCTGACAGGCTCGACACATGATCACGTTCATCGTGGTGGGGGCGATCGGACTCCTGCTCCTGCTCGTCAGCATCGTCGTGGGCGACCTGCTCGACGTCTTCGACGTCGGCGACGGGCTCGTCTCGGGCGTCGCCCTGGGCGCGGCCCTGGCCATCTTCGGGCTCGCCGGGGTCGTCACGTCGCAGACCGACCTCGCGGCGGGGTGGACGTACGCCGTCGCCGTCGGCATGGCTCTCGTCGCCCTCGTGCTGATCCAGCTCGTCGTCCGCCGTGTGACGCGTCGCGAGAGCGGTGGCCACTGGTCGCCCGTCGGGTTCGTCGGCGTCACGACCGAGGCCACCGGCCCGGCCGGCGGCGAGGTGCGGCTCGACGACGTCCGCGAGCTCGAACGGCGGCTCGCGACCAGCGACACGCGCATCGAGCGCGGCGTCCGCGTCCGTGTCGTGGCCGAGAACGGCCCGCGCGTGCAGGTCGAGGCGCTCGACGCCGACGGGGCCTCCGCGTCACGTGATCCCCAGACCAACTGAAAGGAAGCCCCGTGGACTTCATCTCCTCCAACGTCAGCGTCGTCGCCATCGTCGTCGCCGTCGTCATCGTGCTCGCCCTGCTGTCGTTCGTCGCCAGCCGCGTCCGCCGCGTCCCGCCGAACGAGGCGTTGATCGTGGTCGGCCGTGGCGCCGAACGCTCCGAGGGCGGCGGCATCTCCAGCCCGCAGAAGGTCATCATCGGCGGCCGCACCTTCGTCTGGCCGATCTTCCAAGAGGGCTTCAAACTGTCGCTCGAGCAGTACCAGACCCCGGTCGAGGTGCAGGCGATCGACGCCAACTACATCCGCACCGCGGTCAAGGCGACCGTCAACTTCAAGGTGACCGGCACCGAAGACGGGGTGCGTCGCGCCGCCCAGCGCTACCTGCTGCAGCAGCAGCAGCTGCCCGTCATCGTGCAGCAGTCGCTCGAGGGGTCGATCCGCGGTCTCATCGGCGGCCAGCCGGTCGACGACCTCGTCAAGAACTTCTCGCGGCTCGCGGCCGACGCCGTGAACGAGACCAAGGGCGAGCTCGCCGAGCTCGGCCTCCAGATCGAGACGATGAACATCCGCGAGATCGAGACGCCCGGCAGCACGTACCTGGCCGACCGCGGGCGTGCCGAGGCCGCCGTCGCCAAGCAGAACGCCGACGTCGCCGAAGCCGAGGCCGAGCGCATCGCCGCCCTGGCCCGCATCGGCAACACCCAGCAGACGGCCGAGCGCCAGCTGCAGCTCGACGTGCGCCAGGCCCAGATCAAGGCAGAGACCGACCGGGCACAGGCCGAGGCCGCCGCCGCCGGTGAGCTCGCCCGGGCCATGCAAGACAAGCTGGTCGCCGAACAAGAGAGCATCGCCGTCGCCGAGCAGGCCAAGGTCAACCAGGAGCGACTCAACATCGAGGTCCGTCAGCCCGCCGAGGCCGCGGCCTACGCGTCCGTGCAGAACGCCGAGGCCGAGCGCGACGCGGCCAACGCCGCCGTCGAGGCCGAGGCGTTCCGCCGCACCCAGCTCGCCGACGCCGCCCGCAACGCGGCCGAGAACGAGGCCGCGGCCGTCGAGGCGGCCGGTCGGGCCGAGGCCGCGGCGATCAAGGCCAAGGGTCTCGCCGAGGCCGAGGCGGTCGACGCCCTGGCCGAGGCGCAGGGCAAGTTCGGCCAGGCGGCGCTCGCGTCACAGGTCATCTCGCGCCTCCCCGAGATCGCCCGCGAGATGGCGGCCCCGATGGGCAACATCGACGCCCTGACGGTGGTGTCGACCGACGGCGCCAACGAGCTGACCAAGTCCGTCGCCAACAACATGACGCAGCTGCAGGACGTCGTGAAGGCCACGACCGGGCTCGACCTCGTCAGCGCGCTGGGGGGCTTCCTCGGGGGCAAGGCCGGTGCGTCCGGCCCCGTCGATCGCGCCTGACCGCCCCTGGCCTCGCCTGATCGCGCCCGCGTAGCCTCGGTCGCATGCGTGCGATCGTGGTCGAGAAGGGCAGGGCCGCCGAGCTGAGAGAGCTCGACGAACCGATCGCCGGACCAGGTGACGTCGTCGTCGACGTCACCTGGTCCGGCGTCAACTACAAGGACGGGCTCGCCCTGCGCGGCGACCCCGGGGTGGCCCGGGTCGATCCACTCGTGCCCGGCATCGACCTGGTCGGCATCGTGGCGTCCTCGGGCTCGTCACGCTTCACACCGGGCGACGAGGTGCTCGTCAACGGTGCCGGGCACGGCGAGACCAGGCCCGGCGGCTTCGCCGAGCGCGTCGTCGTCGACCCGGGCAGCGCCGTGCTGCTCCCCCGCGGCATCGACGGTCGGCGGGCCGCCGCCATCGGCACGGCGGGTTTCACGGCGATGCTCAGCGTCCTCCGGCTCGAACGCGACGTCGGACCCGACGACGGCGACGTCGTGGTGACCGGGGCGGCCGGAGGCGTCGGGTCGGTGGCGATCGCGGTGCTGAGCCGCCTCGGGTACTCGGTCAGCGCCTCCTCGGGTCGCGTCGCCGAGCAGGGCGACTACCTCCGCTCGCTCGGGGCCTCCACCCTGATCGACCGCGACGAGCTGTCCGGCGCGGGCAAGCCGATGCAGCGGGCCCGCTGGGCCGGCGGCGTGGACTCGGTCGGCAGCCACACCCTCGCCACCGTCCTGGCGCAGACCCGCTGGGGCGGCACCGTGACGGCCTGCGGGCTCGCCCAGGGGGCCGACCTGCCGACGACGGTGCTGCCCTTCATCCTGCGGGGCGTGACCCTGGCCGGCGTGAACTCGGTGGAGGCGCCGCTCGAGCTGCGGCAGCGCGCCTGGGACCGGCTGGCGCGAGACCTCGACCTCGACGTGCTCGACTCGATGACCGACGAGGTCGCCCTGGCCGACGTCGTGGACGCCGGCGAGGCGATCCTGGCGGGTCGGACCCGGGGCCGGACGGTCGTGCGCGTGGGCGGACCGCGAATCTAGAACTCCGGATCACCCATACGTACTCAGCCCACGGGTTTATGCTCGACATGTCGGCGACCGGTTCAGGGCCGGGTCGACGAACCCGACCGACCGCGGTGTCCCGCACCGTCGACCGTCGCCACCCATCCGCACACACGACGGAGGCCCCCGATGCCGATCCCTCAGAACGACGACCAGACTCCCGCTCCCCGCCGCCTGCTGCGCGACGTCGTCTACGACAAGATGTTCGCCGCGATCATCGACGGCACCCTCGAGTTCGGCGAACGCCTGAACGACGACCAGCTGGTCGCCTGGCTCGGCGTCTCCCGCACGCCCGTCCGCGAGGCCATCGCCAAGCTCGCCGACCAGGCCCTGGTCGACATCGAGGCCAACCGCTACACGCGCATCGTCGACCCCTCGTACGACGAGTTCGTCGACACCGTCGACGTCGGTTACGCCGTGTGGTCACTGTTCGTCGAGCGCGCCGTGCCCAAGCTCGACAAGGCCCAGCGTGCCGAGGTCGTCGGCCTGCTCGACACCCGGGCCAAGGCCTTCAAGGCGAAGAAGGAAGAAGACATCGCGGGCCTCGTGCGGGCCAACGAGATCCTGCTGGCCGCGGCCGACAGCGAGTCGTTGACGCGCCTGTGGTCGAACACCGGCCCGCGCCTCCTGCTGCTGCTGCGTCGCCCGTCGGCCAACGGCATCTTCGACTACCCGCAGGCTCACGCTTTCACCGTGGCGTTCCGTGACGCCGTGAAGGCGGACGACGCCGAGGCGGCGGCCACCGCCGTGCGCGAGCAGCCCGCGCGCCTGCAGGGCCTCTTCGACCAGGTGCGCGAGGCGGGCATCTACCGCGCGTGACCTCAGCTCCCCCGCGGCCGCCCCGGTGCCGCCCGTGCTCGACGTCGTCGACGCGCGGGTGACCCGGGGCGGTCGTGATCTGCTGCACGACGTGTCGTTGCGAGTCGACGCCGGTCAGCACTGGGCGCTGATCGGCCCCAACGGAGCCGGCAAGACCACGCTGCTGACGTTGTGCGGTGCGCTCGGCCACCCGACCGCGGGCACGGTCGACGTCCTCGGCCGCCGCCTCGGACGCGTCGAGCTGAGCGAGCTGCGCCGCCACATCGGCCACGTCGACCCCCGCCACCGCATGGTGGGCGACAACACCGTGCTCGAGGTCGTGCTGACCGGCTTCACCGGCAGCAGCGACCCGGTGCCCCGCTGGTCCCCCACCGACGAGCAGGAGGCGCGGGTCGTCGACCTCGTCGCCAGCGTCGGCCTCTCGTCCCGCATGCCTGCACGGTGGAGCGTGCTGTCCCAGGGCGAACGTGGTCGGGCACTGATCGCTCGCGCCCTGGTCTCGCAGCCGGCCCTGCTGTTGCTCGACGAACCGGCCACGGGACTCGACGTCGCGGCGCGGGAACACCTGCTCGACACCGTCGACGAGCTGCGCACGGCCCACCCCGGGATGGCCTCGGTCACCGTGACGCACCACCTCGAGGACCTGCCGAGCAGCACGTCGCACGCCCTGCTGCTGCGCGACGGCGAGGTCTTCGCCACCGGCCCGGCCGACGAGGTGCTGACGTCCGACCTCGTGTCGGGCGCCTTCGACCACCCGCTCGTCATCGAGCGGGCCGACGGTCGCTGGTCGGCCCGGGCCCGCCGCCGCTGAGCCGCCCGGTGCATCACGGCGCCACGCGCAGCCGCTGCCGGAGCGCCCGCCGCCGGCCCACCCGGCCAGCCGGCCACCCCGCCACGATGTAAACAACCCGCCAAGAAATGATGTGGCGGGTTGTTTACATCGTGGCGGGATGCGGCGGAGCAGGCCTGGCCCCGAGTGACGGGCAGGGCGAGTCCGGCACGCAGAGCAGGCCGAGCCCCCGGCGAGCCGGAACGGAGGCGCGGCGCGCGCTCGCGCGGACTAGTGCGGTGCCTGGGCGGCTGCGGCGGCCTTGGCCGCGGCGGGCACGGCGTCGAGGATGCGCGACACCACGTCGTCGTCGTGGGCCGCCGTGACGAACCACGCCTCGAACACCGACGGCGGCAGGTTGACCCCGGCGTCGAGCATGGCGTGGAAGAACGGCGGGTAGCGCCAGGCCTGTTGGGCCCGGACGTCGTCGTAGTCGTTCGGGGCCGTCGGCGTGAACGCGAACGAGAAGAGCGACCCGGCGCGTTGCACGCTGTGCTCGACCCCCTCGGCGGACAGGGCGGCCGAGACGCCGGCCGACAGCTGGTCGGCGACGGTGTCGAGCCGGGCATAGACCTCGGGCGTCGCGAGCCTCAGCGTGGCGATGCCGGCGGCGACGGCGACGGGATTGCCGCTGAGCGTGCCCGCCTGGTACACCGGCCCGAGCGGGGCGAGGAAGTCCATCACCTCGGCGCGGCCGCCGAGGGCCGCCAGGGGCATGCCCCCGCCGATGACCTTGCCGAACGTGACGAGGTCGGGCTCCCACCCGGCGCCGTCGGGAACGACCTGGGCGGCCTCGAGACCCCACCAGCCGGCGCGACCCACGCGGAAGCCGGTGAGCACCTCGTCGACGATCAGCAGCGAGCCGTGGCGTCGCGTGATCTCGGACAGGCTGCGGTTGAAGCCGCGCTGTGGCGCGAGCACGCCCATGTTCGCGGCGGCCGCCTCGACGATGACAGCCGCGATGCGCGGGCCGTGCTCGTCGAAGGCCGCGCGCACGGCGCCGAGGTCGTTGTAGGGCAAGACGAGCGTCTGGGCGGCGGTCTCGGCCGTGATGCCGGCCGAACCGGGCATCGACAGCGTGGCGACGCCCGAACCGGCCTCGGCCAGCAGCGAGTCCGAGTGACCGTGGTAGTGCCCGGCGAACTTCACGAGCAGGTCGCGACCGGTGTAGCCGCGGGCGAGACGGATGGCCGTCATGGTCGCCTCGGTGCCGGTGGACACCATGCGCAGCTTGCCGATCGGACGCTGCTCGCCGACGGCGACGCGTTCACGGACCAGCTCGGCGAGTTCGGTCTCGGCCGGGGTGGACGCCCCGAACGACAGACCACGCGCCGCGGCCTGCTGAACGGCCTCGAGCACCTCGGGGTGCGTGTGCCCGAGGATCGCAGGACCCCACGAGGCGACGAGGTCGACGTAGTCGCGTCCCTCGGCATCCGTGACGTACGCGCCCTTGGCGCCCACGAGGAACCGTGGCGTCCCGCCGACGGAGCCGTAGGCGCGGACGGGCGAGTTGACGCCGCCCGGGATCGACCGCTTCGCCCGGGTGAAGTAGGTGTCGTTGCTCTGCTCGGTCATCAGAACCGCTCTTTCTGGAGGCGCGTGGCCAGTTCGGTGGCCCAGTACGTCAGGATCGCGTCCGCCCCCGCCCGCTTGATCGACAGGACGCTCTCGTAGGAGGCGGCGTCGAGGTCGATCCAGCCGTTCGCGGCGGCCGCCTGGATCATGGCGTACTCACCGCTGATCTGGTACGCCCAGACCGGCACCGTGCTGGTCGCGGCGGTCTCGGCGAGGACGTCGAGGTAGCTCATGGCCGGCTTCACCATGACGACGTCGGCACCCTCGGCGATGTCGAGGTCGACCTCGCGGAGGCCCTCGCGCCCGTTGGCGGCGTCCATCTGGTAGGTGCGGCGGTCGCCGACGAGGGTCGACCGGACGGCCTCACGGAAGGGGCCGTAGAAGGCCGACGCGTACTTGGCGGCGTAGGCGAGCAGTGCCGTACCGCCGAAACCGGCCTCGTCGAGCGCGTCGCGGGCCGAGCCGATCTGGCCGTCCATCATGCCGCTCATGCCGATCAGCTGCGAGCCGGCCTCGGCCTGGACGACCGCCATCTCGTCGTAGCGCACGAGGGTGGCGTCGTTGTCGACCGAGCCGTCGGCGGCGAGCACGCCGCAGTGGCCGTGGTCGGTGAACTCGTCGAGGCAGAGGTCGGTCTGGACGACCAACGCGCCCTGGGCGGCGTCGACGGCCACGCGGGTGGCCACGTTGAGGATGCCCTCGGGGTCGGTCGCGCCCGATCCGACGGCGTCCTTCTCGAGGGGAACGCCGAAGAGCATGACTCCGCCGACGCCGGCCTCGGCGGCCTGCTCGATCGCCCGGGGCAGGCTCGACAGGCTGTGGTGGACGACGCCCGGCATGGACGAGATCGGGGTGGGTTCGTCGATGCCCTCGCGGACGAACATCGGCAGGACGAGATCGGCGGGGTGCAGGCGGGTCTCGGCCGTCAGACGGCGCAGGGCAGGGGTGGCACGCAGGCGGCGGGGCCGCACGCGGGGGAAGTCAGACATCAGTCCTTCTCGGTGGGGGGCGTTCCGGCGGACGGGCCGTCGAGGGCGTGGTCCACCACGGCCTCGACGAGGGCGGCCGCCGATCGGGTCTCGGCGATCAGGTGCACGGGCAGCCCCGCGGCACGGGCGTCGAAGGCGGTGCGCGGGCCGATGCACGCGACGAGGGTCGCCGGCGGCAGGGGCGCCAGCTGGGCGGCGATCTGACGGGCCACGCTGCCCGAGGTCACGAGCAGTACGCCGATCGAGCCGTCGGCGACGCCGTCGCGCACCTCGGCCGAGACGGGCACGCCGACCGTGCGGTACGCCGAGACGAACTCGGCGTCGAACCCGCGGGCCGACAGCCCGGCGACGAGCGTCGGCTCGGCCAGGTCGGACTGCGGCACGAGCACGCGACCGGTGACCTCGTCGGCCGGCCACTCCTTCACGAGCCCGCGGGCCGAGTTGTCGCCCTCGGGGACGAAGTCGACGCGGATGCCCGCCAGGCCCAGCGCGGCCGCGGTGGTCTCGCCGACCGCGGCGACCCGGGTCGACGCGGGGGGCCGGATGCCGTTGCCGACCAACACGTCGACCGTGGTGGCGCTCGTGACGACGAGCCACTCGTAGACACCGGACTCGAGGCGGGCCAGGGCGGCGGCGAGCAGCTCGGGCGTCTCGGCGGGGGCGAAGTTGATGAGCGGGGCGATCACCGGCGCGGCACCGCGCGACCGGAGGGAGGCCGCGACCCCGTCGCCCCACTTGCCACCGCGCGGCACCAGGACGCGGACGCCCTTGAGCGGCTTGTCGGCGGTCACGAGGCGCTGCCCAGGGGGTCACCGCCGGACGGTCCGCCACCCAACGGGGCGAACTCGGCCGCGCCGGAGTCGAGCAGTTCGTCGACCACCCGACCCGCGACCTCGTGGACGTCGGCGAGACGCGCGACGAGCGGGCCGTCGTCGAGGGAGACGGCGTGCGACGAGCTGAGGCGCCGGCTGCCGTCGGGGCTGTACACGGTCGCACTGAGCAGCAGCAACCCGGCGTCGATGACGGCACTGGCACCGACGGGTGCCGCGCAGCCGGCCTCGAGGCCGGCCAGCACGGCCCGCTCGGCCGTCACCACGAGGCGGGTCTCGGCGTCCTCGATGGCGGCCAGACCGCGAGCGAGCGCCTCGTCGGGATCGCCTTCGCGCACCTCGACGGCCAACGAGCCCTGGCCCGGCGCGCTGGGCCAGAAACCGAGCCCCAGCAGTTCGGTCGCGGCGTCGAGCCGTCCCAGGCGGCCGAGCCCGGCCGCACTGAGCAGGACGGCGTCGAGGTCGACGCCGACGCGGCCCAGCCGCGTGTCGACGTTGCCGCGGATGTCGACGACCTCGAGGTCGGGACGTCGCGAGAGCAACTGGGCGGCACGACGCGGCGATCCCGTGCCGACGCGAGCGCCCTGCGGCAGCCCCTCGAGGGTCAGTCCGTCGCGGGCGCAGAGGGCGTCGCGGGCGTCCGCCCGGCCGGGTGTCGCCCCGATGACGAGACCGGGATGCGTGGCGGTGGGCAGGTCTTTGAGGGAGTGCACGAGCGCGTCGCACTCGTCCGCGAGCAGCGCTTCGCGCAAGGCACTGGCGAAGACGCCGGTGCCACCGAGCGAGGCGAGTGACTCACCGGTGCCCTGGGACCGGTCGCCCTCGGTCTTGATGCGGACGAGTTCGACGTCGTGACCGGTCGCGGCCGCGATGCGGTCGGCGACCGTGGTCGACTGGGCGACGGCCAGCGCGCTGCCCCGGGTTCCGATGCGGATGGTCGCCACGGGGGTCAGGGGACCAGCCCGGACAGGGCGGGCTTGAATCCGAGACGGACGTTCTCGCAGCAGCCGGGACGGCACACGTCGTACCAGGGCCCGAGGTCGGTGACGTGCGGACGGTCTTCTGCCGGGACGCCGTCACGACGCTCGAGGACGAGGTCGACGAGACCGGTGACGTAGTTCGGGTCGATGCCCGGCGTCGGGGTGCGCGTCGCCCAGAAACCGTTCTTCTCGCTGGTCTCCATCGCCTCGTTGTCGAGGTCCCACATGACCTCCATGTGGTCGCTGACGAAGCCGAGGGGCACGATGATCACGGCGCGGGTCGGACCGCCGGCCAGGTCGTCGATGGCGTCGTTGATGTCGGGCTCGAGCCAGGGCATCGAGGGCGGGCCGCTGCGCGACTGGTAGACGAGCTGCCACGGGACGGTCGTGCCGCCGCCCTCGGGCAGGTCGAGGTCGAGTGCGGCCTCGGCCGCGGCCATGACGACCTCGGCGACGGCCTTGTGCTGGGCGGCGTAGGCACCGTCGGCGTCGAAGCCGCGCGCCTCGGGGCCGCTCTTGGCGGCGTCGGTCGACGGGATCGAGTGCGTGGCGAAGAGCACCTGCACCTCGGTCGAGAGGTCGAGGCCCTCGTTCTCGGCGCGCGCCTTGACGAGCGCGTCGCGCACACCGTCGATGAACGGCTGCACGAACCCGGGGTGGTCGAAGAACTGGCGCACCTTGTCGATCTGCATGGTGCCCTCGAGCCCGGTGGCGTCGAGCGCCATCGCGAAGTCCTCGCGGTACTGGCGGCACGAGCTGTAGGACGAGTAGGCGCTGGTCGCGACCGCGATCAGCTTGCGGAACCCGCGCTCGTCGGCCTCGCGCACCGCGTCGGCCATGTACGGCTGCCAGTTGCGGTTGCCCCAGATGACCGGCAGGTCGATGCCGCGACGCTCGAGCTCGGCCTCGAGGGCCGCCTTGAGCTCGCGGTTGTGCTCGTTGATCGGGCTGACGCCGCCGAAGTGGCGGTAGTGCGTCGCGACCTCTTCGAGTCGTTCTTCGGGGATGCCCCGACCGCGCGTGACGTTGCGCAGGAACGGGATGACGTCGTCCTGCCCCTCGGGCCCGCCGAAACCGGCCAGCAGGATGGCGTCGTAGTCGGTCGGCTCGGAGACGTGCTCGGGCCCCGCGGCGGCGGCGGGTGTGGCGTTGCGGACGAGCTGCCCGTTGGTGATGTTGCTGGTGTCGGTCACGACAAGACCTCGATGATGTCGGTGGTGGGGATGCGGCGGCCCGTGAAGAACGGGATCTCTTCGCGGACGTGGCGTCGGGCCTCGGTGTAGCGCAGGTCGCGCATGAGGTCGACGAGTTGGACGAGCTCGGGCGCCTCGAGCGCGAGGATCCACTCGTAGTCGCCGAGGGAGAAGCTGGCGACCGTGTTCGTCAGCACCGCGCGGTGCTCGGAGCCCTGCTTGCCGTGCTCGGCGAGCATCTGACGGCGCTCGGCCTCGGGCAGCAGGTACCACTCGTAGCTGCGCACGAACGGGTACACCGTGAGCCAGGTCTCGGGCTCTTTGCCGCGCATGAAGGCCGGGCTGTGGTTGCGCGAGAACTCGGCCTCGCGGTGCATGCCCATGGCGTTCCAGGTGGGCAGCAGGCCGCCCAACACGTCGGTGCGCAACAGTTGCCGGTAGGCGGACTGGACGGCCTCGGGGACCTCGCCGTGCAGCCAGATCATGATGTCGGCGTCGGCCCGCAGGGCGCTGACGTCGTAGAAGCCGCGCACGGTGACGCCGAGCCCGGCGAGGGCGTCCACGACCGCGTCGAGTTGCGGGACGTCGTCGAGCTCGGGGGCGTAGGGGTTCTGCGGGTCGCGACGCAGCACGGCCCAGAGCGTGTAACCGAGACGTTCGGCGGGCGGAGGAGTGCTCGCCGCCGCGTCACCGGCCTCGGTCTGGACGGGTGCTGCGGGCGAATCGGACGTCGGCAGGACGGGCGCTGCCGTGTCGGCGCTGGAACTCATGCAGTCATTCTCCCTCTCGGCACGCTGGGAGCCCAACCAGGTTGCTCCCGGTCGAGCGAACGGGTCCGGGTGCTCTCTGGGGACGAACCGTCGGGCGAGCCCGGCGACCGCTCAGCGGCGATTGACGAGCGCGACGACGACGCCCGCGACGGCCAGTGCGCCCGCCCCGGCGGCGGCGAGCCACGGGGTCTTGTCGCGGTCGAACGACGCCTTGGCGCGGTGCCCGGCGATGCCCAGTTGCTTGGGCACGTTCAGCTTGTCCTCGAGCTCGTTGAGCGTCGCGGCGAGCTCGGCGCGAGTGCGGTCGATGTGGGCCTGGATGTCGCTGCTGTCGCTCACGGTGCTCCTGTCGGGAACGGGAAGGATGGGGATGTCGAGGAGGCGCGTCAGCGCTCGTCGAGGCGGGCGCCGGGGATCGAGCCCACGCCCTTGACGGCCTTGAGGTCGGCCTTGAGGCTCGCGATGGTCTTCTCGGGGACCGCGGGGAGCCCCTTCTTGATCGCCTTGTACCCGAGGAACGCCAGCAGGGCGGCGACGAGCAGCAGCACGCCGGCGACGATGAGGGCCGAGGCCCAGCCGGGAAGCCAGATGGCGAGCAGCAGCACGATGCCGGTCAACAGGACGCCGAGCATGGCGAAGACGAAGACGAGTGCCCCGACGAGGAACCCGGCACCGATGCCGAAGGCCTTGAGCGTGCCGATGACCTCGTACTTGAGCAGGGCCAGCTCGCCCTTGACGAGGTCGGTGACCAGCGTCGGGACGTCTTGCACGAGGGCGAAGAGCGACCGCGGCCTCGTCTTGTGCCGCACCTTGTCGCTGCGCGTCGAGTCGGTCATTTCTTGCGGCCGCCGCCGAAGGCCTTGGAGATGCCGCGGGTGATGCCCGTGACGACGGCGTCGACGCCGTCGGCCGTCTTGGCACCGGCGAAGTCCTGGCCCTTGGCGACCTGGCGCTGCACGGCCCGGCTGTTCCAGACCTTGGACGCCCTCTCGGTGATCTGCTCGTAACGGTCGTGGCCGGCGCGGGCGCCGAGCACGAATCCGACAGCGGCTCCGGCGACGAAGATCAGTTTGCCTCGCACGGGGGACTCCATTCGTGGTCGTACGCGCGACGGCATGTGCCGCACACGTCCCCCCAATGTAGCCCGAGGCGGCTGCCCGACGCCCGCGCCGGACCGAAGCCGACCGACCCCGGGGCCTCAGTCGCGGGACGGGGGCGACGAGAGCGCCGCCACCAGGGTGGCGGCCTGACGACGCGAGTGGGCGACGATCGCGGCGAGCCCACGTCCCGCCACCGCGCCTCCTGCCTGCACGACCTCGACCACGGGCTCGGTGACGGCCGCCGCCTTGGCCCGGCGCGGGGCGTCCCAGGTGGCCCGGCCGAAGCCGACCAGGTGGCGCTCGGCGAGGTCGACGCCGAGCAGGGTCGAGGCGTCGGCGAGCGCCGCGTCGCGCACCTCGGCGTCGGGCGTGCCACGGTCGACGACGGGTGAGTCGAAGCTGAGCCGCAGCACGTGGCGTCCCCCGGCGAGGTCGGCCAGCCAGCTCCACTTGACGGTCGCGTGGGTGAGTGCCTTGGCGCGCAGGCCGGTCGAGCCGGGGGCGACGAGCACGCCCGTGCCCCGGGGCGCCGCGTCGAGCTCGGGCCGGTCGACGACGAGGGTCGCGAGGGTGATCGCCCCGGGCGGCACCGAGGAGGCGCGGGTCGTCAGGGCCACCGCGTCGTGGTCCCCCACGGCCAGCACGACCTGTCTCGCCCGGACGTGCTCACCGCCGGTGGTCTCGACGCTCGTCTCGTCGATCGAGCGCACGCGGATGCCGAGGCGGACGTCGACGCCGAGCCGCTCGAGGTCGGCGACGATCGGGTCGACGAGGCGCGCGAGGCCGCCGCGGATGCCCGCAACCGCCGAACCGGCCGGGGCCAGGGCCCGCAGCCCGAGCACGGCGGCGGCGAGGCTGCCCTCGCGCTGCAGGGCCGAGCGCAGTCCGGGGGCGACGCGGTCGACGGCGAGGAGGTCGGGGTGGAGCGAGTGGACGCCCGAGACGATGGGGCTGACGAGCCGGTCGACGACGGCCTCGCCCATGCGGGCGCGGACGAGACCACCCAGGGTGGTCTCGTCCGACCCGACGTCGGCGGGCAGCTCGGCGTCGTCGAGCGCGCGCCTCACCCCGGCCTCGCCGACGACGGCGCGGACGTCGGCGGCGGACGGGTCGCCGGGGATGCCGAGCAACCCCGTGCGCGGGATCGGGAAGGACTCGCCGTCGGCCTCGTGCAGCCAGGCACCGCGCGGGTCGGGCAGGACGATGTCGTCGCCGAGGCCGAGTTCGGTGGCGAAACCGGCGACCGTGCCGCCACGGGTCGCGAAGCTCTCGGCCCCGGCGTCGAGCGCGATGCCGGCGACCACGTGTCGCGAGACCTCGCCGCCGAGACGGTCGGACGCCTCGAACAGGACGACGCTCAGCCCGGCGGCGGCCAGATCCCTGGCGAGCACGATGCCGCCCATGCCGCCGCCCACCACGGCGACGTCGACGACGGCGCCCGGGGTGACGACGGGCGGGGTCACAGCGTGTGGGCGAGCTCGACGATGCGGGTGAGCACGTCGGGGTCGGTGTCGGGGCTGACGCCGTGGCCGAGGTTGAGGACGTGCGCCGGGGCCGACCGACCACGCTCGACCACGTCGCGGACGTGCGCCTCGAGCACGGCCCAGGGCGCCTGGAGCATGGCCGGGTCGATGTTGCCCTGCACCGGGGTCGAACCGCCGAGGCGACGGGAGGCCTCGTCGAGCGGGATGCGCCAGTCGACGCCGACGGCGTCGGTGCCGACGTCGCGCATGGCGGCCAGCACCTCGCCGCTGCCCACGCCGAAGTGGATGCGGGGCACGTCGAGGTCGGCGACGTGCGACAGCGCCCGGGCCGAGTGGCGGGCGACGTGCGCGGTGTAGTCGGCCAGCGACAGCGACCCGACCCACGAGTCGAACAACTGGGCGGCGCTCGCACCCGCGAGCACCTGGGCCCGCAGGAAGGCGCCGGTCACGTCGGCGGCCCAGGTCAGCAGGGCGTCCCAGGTCTCGGGGTCGCTGTGCATGAGGGCCCGGGCGCGGATGTGGTCCTT
Source organism: Frigoribacterium sp. AP1 (assembly GCF_056680555.1). Taxonomy (NCBI): domain Bacteria; kingdom Bacillati; phylum Actinomycetota; class Actinomycetes; order Micrococcales; family Microbacteriaceae; genus Frigoribacterium; species Frigoribacterium sp. AP1. The sequence goes on along the minus strand of NZ_CM155288.1, from coordinate 1,487,173 downwards.
CGACGGCCCGCCCTCGACGAGGTAGGCGGCGAGCGTGAAGGGCGCACCGGCGAACCCGATCAGCGGCGTGCTGCCGAGCTGCGCGACGGTCTGGGCGACGCCCGCGGCGATCGGGGCCAGCGCCTCCGGATCGACGGGTCGGAGGGCCGCGACGTCGGCCGCCGTGCGGATCGGCGTCTCGAGCACCGGCCCGCGCCCCGGGACGATGTCGACCGCCACGCCGGCCAGCTTGATCGGCACGACGATGTCGCTGAAGAAGATGCCCGCGTCGACGCCGTGACGGCGGACGGGCTGCAGCGTGATCTCGCTCGCCAGGTCGGGCGTGAGGCAGGCGTCGAGCATCTTGGTGCCGACGCGCAGCTCGCGGTACTCGGGCAGCGAGCGCCCCGCCTGGCGCATGAACCACACCGGCAGCGTCTCGGGCCGGTCGCCGCGCAACGCGCGGACCAACGGTGAACGCGTCGTGAGGCCGGCGGCCAGCGGGTGCTGCTCGGGCAGGGCGGAGGTCTGGGTCACGGGGTCGATTGTCCCATCGCCCGCTGGACGTCACGTCGAGGCGACCCGCCGCCGGCCCCGCCTCGGCGAGACCGTCCCGGTCGGGTCGCCTCGAACGCGGGAGCGGCCGAGGAGGCGCGGGTCAGGAGACCGCGACGACCATCTTCCCGACGTTGGCACCGCGCATCAGCCCGGTGAAGGCGTCGAACGCGTTGTCGACGCCCTCGACGACGGTCTCGTCGTACACGACGTCGCCGGCGGAGAGCCAGGGGCCCATCTCGGCCTGGAAGGCGGGTGCGAGGTGGCGGTAGTCGCCCAGCGTGAAGCCCTTCATCGTGAGGCCGCGGGTGACCATGTTGGTCATGCCGGTGATGCCGACCGGGGCGCCGGTCGAGTTGTAGTTCGCGATCGAGCCGCAGAGCGCGGCGCGGCCGCCGGTGCGGAACGAGGCGAGGGCGGCCGACAGGTGGTCGCCGCCGACGTTGTCGAAGTAGAGGTCGATGCCGTCGGGCGCGGCCTCGGCGAGCAGCTCGGAGACGTCGCCGTCGCGGTAGTTGAAGGCGGCGTCGAAGCCGTACTTCGAGGTGAGTAGCTCGACCTTCTCGGCCGAGCCGGCGCTGCCGATCACCCGCGAGGCTCCCTTGAGGCGGGCGATCTGGCCGACCATGGTGCCGACGGCCCCGGCGGCGCCCGAGACGAAGACGACGTCGCCCTCGCGGATGCCGGCGATCTCGGTGAGGCCGACGTACGCCGTGAGGCCGGTGAGGCCGAGCACGCCCAGGTACGCGGACAGCGGCACGCCGTCGACGGGCTGCACGGCGCGGAAGGCGGCCGCGCCTCCTTGGGCCACGTCCCGCCAGCCCTGGTCGTGCAGCACGACGGTGCCGACCGGCAGGTCGTCCGAACGGGACTCGACGACGCGGCCGACGGCACCGCCGGTCATGGTCTCGCCGAGCGCGAAGGGCGGGATGTACGACTTCACGTCGTTCATGCGACCGCGCATGTAGGGGTCGACCGAGAGGAACTCGTTCTGCACGCGCACCTCGCCGTCGGCGAGCTCGGGCAGGGTCACCTCGACCCGGGCGACGTCGTCGGGGGTGGGCTCGCCGTGCGGGCGGGCGACGAGCTGCCACTGGATGCTGGTGGTCGAGGTCATGGTGTTCTCCTTCGTCGATGCGGTGCGCGCCGCCGTCCGGAATGCGGACGCCGACACCAGTGTTGCAAGTTGCAACTGCCAGGATGCATTCCCGGCCACTCGACGTCGAGTCAACGCCCAGCCGAAAACGCCGATCAGAGTTAGGATCACTCAGTGCTCATCTGCCTCACGGCGTCCCACCAGAACGCCAGCTTCGACCTCCTCGAGAGGCTGAGCATTGGCGCACCCTCGGCGGCGGGCACCCTGGTCGACGGCAGCGACTTCGTCAGCGGCGCGGTCGTGCTCGCGACCTGCAACCGTTTCGAGGCCTACCTCGACGTCGACGAGCCCCTCACCGCGGGCAGCGCCCTGGCCGTCGAGGCCACGATCGAGACCATGAGCACGGCCAGCGGCGTCGAGCCCGACGACCTGCGCGACAGCGTGCGGGTCATCACCGGCGACGAGGTCGTCGAGCACCTGTTCGCCGTCAGCTCGGGCCTCGAGTCGGTCGTCGTCGGCGAGGACGAGATCTCGGGCCAGGTGCGCCGTTCGCTCGAACGCGCCCGCCACGACGGCACCACCTCGCGCGACCTCGAGCGCCTCTTCCAGAAAGCGTCGCAGACCTCGCGCGGCATCAAGAACCAGACGAACGTCGGAGGCGCGGGTCGTTCACTCGTGCGCCTCGCCCTCGAACTGGCGTCCTCACGCGTGACCGACTGGTCCGAGGCGCGCGTCCTCATCGTGGGCACCGGCCAGTACGCGGCCACCACCGTGGCGGCGCTCCGCGACCGCGGCGCCGACCAGCTCGCCGTCTACTCGGGTTCGGGCCGCGCCGAGTGGTTCGGCCTCAAGCACGCCGCGACCCCCTACGACGACCTCGCCACCGCCGTCGCCTGGAGCGACGTGCTGATCACCTGCACCTCGACCACCGAGCCGGTCGTGACCCGCGACGTCGTCCGCCCGGGCGGTCGTCGCCTCGTGATCGACCTCGGCCTGCCCCGCAACGTCGACCCGCTCGTCTCGGGCGTCGAGGGAGTCGAGCTGCTCGACCTCGAGACCATCAGCCTGCACGCCCCGCTGCCCCAGCTCAGTGCGGCCGACGACGCCCGCGCCCTCGTCACGTCGGCGGCCGCCGAGTTCCAGGCCGTCGCCGCCGAGCAGTCGCTCACCCCGTCGGTCGTCGCGCTGCGCAAGCACGTCTTCGACCTGCTCGACGCCGAGATCGAGCGCGCGCGGTCACGCGGCGACTCGTCCGAGCGCACCGAGTCGGCCCTGCGACACCTCGCCGGCGTCCTGCTGCACACCCCCTCCGTCCGGGCGCGCGAGCTGGCCCGCGAGGGCCGCGGCGACGAGTTCCGCGACGGTCTCGAGGCGCTGTTCGGCGTGACCGACGCACGCCGCGCCTCCTCGTCCTCGACGTTGCGCGCCGTCGACGACGAGCGTCAGGCCTCGGCGGGCTGACCGTCTCTCGACGGCGCGAGGTCGAGAGCTCGGCCACCGTGCCCGAGGATGGCCTGATGGACACCATCGTCGTCAGCGCGCTCGCCCTCGTCCGTGACCGGCGGATGCTGATGGTCACGGCTCGGGGTCGTGACGTGCTCTACCTGCCGGGCGGCAAGCTCGAGGCCGGCGAGACCGCGGCCGAGGCGCTGGTCCGAGAATCACGCGAAGAGGTCGGCGTCGAACTCGACCCGGCGACCGTGGCCGAGCTGTTCACGGTCGTGACGCAGGCTCACGGCGAGCCCGAGGGCCGACAGGTCGCCATGACGGTCTTCGCCGCCGAGCTCGCGGCGACGAGCCCCGAGCCCGCTCCCGCCGCCGAGGTCGGCGCGGTGCACTGGGTGACCTCGGCCGACGCCGACCGGTGCCCGCCGGCCGGGGTCGCGACGCTCGAACGCCTGCGAGGGCTCGACCTGGTCGACTGACCGACGCGCGGCACGGCCCGGCCCGGCACGGCATGGCTCGGCTCGGCTCGGCTCGTGGCGCCGCTCAGTGCACGTACTCGAGAGCGTCGGTGCCCACGGCCCGCAGGGCGTCGAGAGCACGGAGGCGGTGGGCGAGCGTCAGGTCGTCGAACGTGACGATCACGCAGTACGCCACGCTGCGGTGCGGTCCGCGCAGCACCCCGAGCTCGGAGCGCACCCCCGGGTCGCCGCCGGTCGTGTGGACGATCTGGAGGTCGTGGTCGAGTCGTCGGTGTCCGAGCGGATCGAGACCGAACGGTGCGGCGACGAGCGACGTGTCGGCACCCAGCGACAGCCAGCCGAGAACCCGGTTCGAGACGGCGCGGTCGACGACCTCGCCGCGGGCCAGGGACACCATCAGGCCGGCCAGCTCGTGGGCCGAGCCGACGGCGAGCGCGGGCGCGTCGTCGGGGCCGCGCGACGACCGCGTCACGTCGAGGAGGGCCGTCTTCGTGAGCCCGAGCGACTCGCCCCGTGCCCGCACCGCGGCCAAGCCGACCCGACCGATGAGCGCGTCGATCGCCGCAGCGTCGCGGAAGGCACCGACGAGCGTCGCCGCGTCGGTCACCGGGAGGCTCGTCCGGCGGAGGTAGGGCCAGAGACCGCCGGGCCCCTGGTCGCCGGGGTCTCCCGGTCGGTCGAGTTCGTCGAGCGGGCGCAGCGTGCCGTCCTCGATGCGGGCCGACACCTCGATCAGCAGCAGGACGGCACCGAGCTGCCCGACCGGCAACGCCAGGTGCTCGTCGACGCTCAGCAGGTCGGCGCCCGAGTCGAGGTCACCGACCGAGGCCGAGACCTGACCTCCCGCGAGGGCCAGGTCGCCCAGGGCCGCGAACGACGACGAGAACGACTCGAGCGCGCGACCGCCGCCGTGACGCGGCTCGTGGTCGGCGCCGTCGGCGTTCTCGCGTCGGGCGCGGCGCCCGGGCCCCGGACCTACCAAATCGTGACGCGCTCCTCGACCGGCAGCCACAGGGCGTCGCTCTCGGTGACGCCGAAGGTCGTGTAGAACTCATCGATGTTGCGCACGATCTGGTTGCAGCGGAACTCGTTCGGCGAGTGCGGGTCGATCGAGATGAGGCGGATCGCCTCTTCGTCGCGCAGCTTGATCTGCCAGGCCTGCGCCCAGCTGAGGAAGAACCGCTCGGCACCGGTCAGCCCGTCGATCACGGGCGGCTCGGCGCCGTCGAGCGAGATGAGGTAGGCCTTCCAGGCGATCGAGAGCCCACCGAGGTCGCCGATGTTCTCGCCGATCGTGAGAGCGCCGTTGACGTGGTGGTCGGGAACCTGCTTCGGGGCGAGGGCGTCGTACTGCGCGATGAGCGACGAGGTGAGCTTCTCGAAGGCCTCGCGGTCGGCGGGGGTCCACCAGTCGGTCAGCTTGCCGTCGCCGTCGTACTTCGAGCCCTGGTCGTCGAAGCCGTGGCCGATCTCGTGGCCGATGACGGCGCCGATGGCTCCGTAGTTGGCGGCGGCGTCACGGTTCTCGTCGAAGAACGGGAACTGCAGGATCGCCGCGGGGAAGACGATCTCGTTCATGCCCGGGTTGTAGTACGCGTTGATGGTCTGAGGCGTCATGAACCACTCGTCGCGGTCGAGCGGCTTGCCGATCTTTCCCAGCTCGCGGTCGAAGCCGAAGGCGGCGGTGGCACGCACGTTGCCGACCAGGTCGGCGGGGTCGATCGACAGGGCGGAGTAGTCGCGCCAGGTCGAGGGGAAACCGATCTTGGGCGTGAACTTCTCGAGTTTGTCGAGGGCCCGGGCACGGGTCTCGTCGGTCATCCACTCGAGACCCGTGATGCTCTGACGGTAGGCCTCGACGAGGTGGGCGACGAGGACGTCCATCGCGGTCTTGGCCTCGGGTGCGAAGTGCCGCTCGACGTAGATGCGGCCGACGGCCTCGCCGAGGGCGCCCTCGACGAGCGAGACACCGCGCTTCCAGCGGGCGCGCTGCACCGGGGTGCCGGTGAGGGTGCGACCGTAGAAGCCGAAGTTCGCCTCGACGAAGGGCGTCGACAGGTAGGCGGCCGTCGAGCGGACGATCTGCCAGCGCAGCCAGTCGCGCCAGGCGTCGACGCGGTCGTCGGTCAGCAACGTCGCCAGGCCGGTCACGAACGACGGCTCGCGCACGACGAGCTCGTCGAAGACGCCGGCCGGGCCGCCGACGGCGTCCCGCCAGGCCGTCAGGTCGACCCCCTCGGCGAGCGCGTCGAACTCGGCCCAGGGCAGCAGGTTGTAGGTCTTGTCGCTGTCGCGGGTGGCGACGTTGCTCCAGTGGTGCGAGGCGAGGGAGGTCTCGAGCTCGATCACGCGGTCGGCGCGGGCCGAGGCGTCGTCGAGGCCGGCGAGCCCGAGCATCTCCTCGACGAACGCCCGGTAGGCGGTCCGCACGGATTCGAACTTCTCGTCGCGGTAGTACGACTCGTCGGGCAGGCCGAGGCCGCCCTGTTCGACGAAGACGACGTAGCGCTCGGGGTCGCCCGGGTCGTTGTCGACGAAGAGCTGCACGACGCTCGGCATGCCCTGCTTCTCGAGCGAGCCCAGGAGGCGCGTGAACGAGGTCACGTCGGTCACCCCGTCCACCTCGGCCAGGAGCGGTTCGAGGGGTGCGGCGCCGAGCGCCTCGATGCGCTCCTCGTCGGTGAAGCTGGTGAAGAGGTCGCCGACCTTGCGGGCCTCGGTGCCGGGTACGGCGGACTGCGACTCGATCACGATCTCGCGGACGGCCTTCTCGGCCTCTTCGGCGAGGAGGTAGAAGGAGCCGTAGCGCGCCTTGTCGTCGGGGATCTCGGTGCGGTCGATCCACGCGCCGTTGACGTGCCGGAAGAGGTCGTCCTGCGGGCGGACCGCCGGGTCGAGTTCGTCGGTCTGGATTCCGCTGCTCAGTGCGTCGCTGGTCATGCTCGTCAGCCTAGGTGAGGCCCACGACGGCGGGCCGGGCCGGGCCCGCTGCGGCCCGGGCTGACGAGGCCGTCCCAGGAAACACGGAGGAAACGGCACCCCCAGTACAGTTCTCGGCATGGCACTCCCCTGGGCACTGCACGGCGACGGCAAGACGGTCGACCCGACCGAGATCGTGGCCCCGGAGGAGCGGCTCAGCTGGCCGCGCACGATCGGCCTCGGCGGCCAGCACGTCGTCGCCATGTTCGGTGCGACCTTCCTCGTGCCGATCATCACCGGGTTCCCGCCGAGCACGACGCTGTTCTTCTCCGGCATCGGCACCCTGCTCTTCCTGATCATCACGAAGAACCGGCTGCCCAGCTACCTGGGCTCGTCGTTCGCCTTCCTCGCCCCGATCGCAGCCGCCACCGACGTGGGCGGCATCCCCCTCGCGCTCAGCGGCATCATCGTCGTCGGCGCCCTGCTCGCCGTGATCGGCGTGGTCGTGAACCTCGCGGGCACCCGCTGGATCGACGCCCTGCTGCCCCCGGTGGTCAGCGGCTCGATCGTCGCCCTGATCGGCTTCAACCTGGCCCCGGCCGCCCGTGACAACTTCGCGCTCTCGCCGGGCATCGCCCTGATCACCCTCGCCGCGGTCGTGCTGAGCGCCGTGCTCTTCAAGGGCCTGCTCGGCCGCCTGTCGATCTTCGTCGGCGTCGTCGTCGGCTACGTCGCCGCCGTGATCGCGGGCGCCGTCGACTACAGCGCCGTCGCGGCCGCTCCGTGGGTGGGCCTGCCGACCTTCACGGCCCCCGCCTTCGACCTCGGGCAGCTGCCGATCTACCTCGGCTTCCTGCCCGTCGTGCTCGCCCTGATCGCCGAGAACGTCGGCCACGTCAAGGGCGTCGGCCAGCTGACCAAGCGCAACCTCGACCCGCTGACCGGCCGGGCCCTCTTCGCCGACGGCCTCAGCACGGTCATCGCGGGCCTCGGCGGCGGCTCGGCCACCACCACCTACGGCGAGAACATCGGCGTGATGAGCGCCACCCGTGTCTTCTCGACCGCCGCCTACTGGGTCGCCGGCGTCGTGGCGATCCTGCTCGGGCTGTCGCCCAAGATCGGCGCCGTCATCTTCACCATCCCGCCGGGGGTGCTCGGCGGCGTCACGACGGCGCTCTACGGGCTCATCGGCGTGATCGGCATCCGCATCTGGGTCGAGAACGAGGTCGACTTCAGCCGCCCGAAGAACCAGCTGACCGCCGGCGTCGCGCTGATCATGGGCATCGCCGACTTCACCCTGGCCCTCGGAGGTGCGAGCTTCGGCGGCATCATCCTCGGCACGGTCGCGGCCATCGTGGTGTTCCACGTGATGAACGGGCTGGGTCGGCTCCGGGGCACCGACTGAGCGTGCGCCTCCGCTCGCCCCTCGACCGCGAGATCCTCCGCCTGGCCGTGCCGGCGCTGGGAGCGCTCGTGGCCGAGCCGCTCTTCCTGCTCACCGACACCGCCCTCGTCGGCCACCTCGGCTCGGTGCCGCTCGCGGGGCTCGGGGTGGCGAGCGTCATCCTGCAGACGGCCCTCGGGCTGCTGATCTTCCTCGCCTACGCGACCACCCCGACGGTCGCACGGCGACTGGGGGCCGGCGACCAGCGGGGCGCGATCCGGGCCGGGGTCGACGGCATGTGGTTCGCGCTGCTCGTCGGCATCGTCGTCGCGGGGTCGGGCGCGGTCGCCGCCGAGCCGCTCGTGGGCCTCTTCGGCGTGGCCGACGAGGTCGCCGCGGCCGCCACGACGTACCTCTCCGTCTCGCTGCTCGGCCTGCCCGGCATGCTGCTCGTGATCGCCGCGACGGGCCTGCTGCGCGGGCTGCAGGACACCCGGACGCCCCTCGTCGTCGCCACCGTCGGCTTCGCCGCGAACGCCGGCCTCAACGCGCTGTTCCTCTACGGCTTCGACTGGGGCATCGCCGGCTCTGCGGCCGGCACCGTCGTCGCGCAGTGGGGCATGGCCGCCGTCTACGTGGTGATCGCTTTGCGGGCGGCCCGGGCCGTCGGCGCCGACCTCCGTCCGGGGCTCGCCGGGGTCGGTCGCACCGCGCAGGCGGGCGGCTGGCTGCTCGTGCGGAACGCGGGTCTGCGGGCCGCGCTCCTCGCGACCGTCGCGGCCGCCGCCTCCTCGGGGGTCACCGGCCTGGCCACCATCCAGGTCGCGCTCACCCTCTTCAGCACCCTGGCCTTCGCCCTCGACGCCCTCGCGATCGCGGGGCAGGCGATGGTCGGCCACGCCCTCGGGCAGGGCGACCGCGAGCGGGTGCGGGCGATCACGCGACGGCTGATGCTCCTCGGCGTGGGCGGCGGCGTGGTGCTGGGCGCCGTCCTGGCCCTGCTCGCGCCGGTGCTCGCGCCCGTCTTCAGCCCCGACCCGGGCGTGCAGGCGCTGCTGCCGTCGGTGGTCGTCGCGATGGCGGTCGGCATCCCGCTCGCCGGCTTCGTGTTCGTGCTCGACGGCGTGCTGCTCGGCGCGGGCGACGCCCGCTACCTCGCGATCGCGTCGGTCGTCAGCGTGCTCGCCTACCTCGCGGTGCTGCTCCCGGTGGAGGCGCGGGTCGGCACCACGACGTCGGGTGCGGTCGCGCTCTGGCTCGCGTTCGGCCTCGGGTACATCGGGGCGCGGGCGGTCACGCTCGGACTGCGGGCCCGCACCGACCGGTGGATGGTGGTCGGCGCGCGTTGAGCGTCGCGCCGCCCGGCGCCCCTGCTCCGGCGCGGCGTCAGCGCGCGGGCGGACCCGTCGTCGAGCCGGGGCGGAAGACGCTGGTGAAGGTCGTCCCGACCGCTGGCTCCCCCGCGAGCAGCGCGAGCACCGCGCGACCGGCCGCGCGGCCCTTCTCGACCGCGGGCTGGACGACCGTCGTGAGGTCGGCGGCTCGCGGGTCGTCGAGCCGCACGCCGTCGTAGCCGACGACGCTCAGGTCGCCCGGCACCGACAGCCCCAGGTCGTCCGCGGCCGCGATGACGCCCGACGCGAGCAGGTCACTCTGCGCCACGATCGCCGTCGGACGCCGGGCCTCGGGCACGTCGAGCAAACGCAGACCCGCACGGTGCCCCTCGCTGGTCCAGCTGCCCCTGGTCGCCAGGCCGCCCACGCCGGGGAAGACCTGGCGGGTCCCCCGCAGCCGCTCGAGGGTCGGCCACGAGGTGCCCCGGCCCACGCGCTCGTCGGTCAGCTCGTCGTCGTGGCCGCCCGTCGACCGGCCGGGGCCCAGTTCGAGCGCGACGACCGCGACGCGTCGGTGGCCGAGGTCGTGCAGGTGCTGCGCCAGCAGTCGGGACGAACCGACGTTGTCCTCGGCGATGTCGAGCACGCCCTCGGTCGGTGGGGCCTCGATCGAGACGACGGGGATGCCGCGCCGCCGCATGATCGACACGGACTCGTCGAGGCGGGTGCTGCAGCCGAACAGCACGACCGCGTCGACCGGGGCGTCGAGCAGGCGGGAACGTTCGCCCTCGCTCTCGGTGAGCAGCAGCAGCGAGTTGTCGGCCGGACCCGTCACGTCGGCGATGCCGTCGAGCATCGCGACGTTGATCGGGTCGCGGAAGGCCGTGCTGAGGGTGGACTCGAGGACGGCCCCGACGATGCCGGAGCGCCCGCGGCGCAACGACCTCGCCCGCGGGTCCGGCCCGGCGTAGCCGAGTTCGTCGGCGGCGGCGAGCACCCGCGCACGGGTCTCGTCCGACACGGGGCCGGTGCCGCTGAAGGCCAGGGAGGCGGTGCTCGCGCTGACCCCGGCGACTCGCGCGACCGACGCGAGGGTCGGCCTGGCGGCGACGTCGCCCTCTGCCCGGCTCATGCTGCCGCAGCCTAGCCGACGGGGCCGGACGGCCCCCCGGGGTGGCTGGTGACGGTCGGTGCGTTGTCAGTCGACGGGTCGGACGGGCGGTTCGTCGACGCCCAGGGCGGTGACGTAGTCGGACGCGAGGCCCGGCAGCTGCGCCCAGTCGCCGTAGTGCGCGGCGGCCTCCATGAGGTCGACGATCGCGCCGCGGACGGTCTCGCCGAGGGCGGGCCGCATGTCGTGCACCGCGACGGCCCTCGCACTGCAGAGGATCTCGAGCGGCAGCAGCAGGTCGTCCAGCACGTGCTGACGGGCGGCCGGCGAGAGCACCTGCACGATCGCCCGCGCGAGGTCGAGGAAGTGCGCGACGTCCGCGGGCAGGGCCAGCCCGTGGGCCGTGCAGGCCGGTCGGCGCACGCCGGGCTCGGGGACGTCCTCGAGCGAGGTCGCCTTCGTCGACGCCACGGAGATCATGCGGACGAGGTCTCGCAGCAGCACCTCGTTGAACCGCCGGTGCCAGACGACGACGTGGGCCCCGCTGAACGGAGCACGCACCACGACCTTCATGCGCCTCAGCTCGAAGAGGGCGAGGTGCACCTCGCCGGGGGTGACCCGGTGCTCCCGCACGATGGTGTCCACGTCGAGGGAGTCGCCGGGTGCGTAGCGTGCCGTGGCCAGGTCGACGAGCAGCAGCTCGGCCGTGTCGTGGGTCGTCCCCCGCAGCGGCCGGGTCGTGGCGGGCATCGGGTTGGGCATCGTTCCTCCTGGACGCGTCTCGATGGTCGTCCTGCCGACCATCTGTCATGAATGTATTTCACATATGAATGCCTGTCAACACCACGATGGAGGGCCGTTCTCGCCGCCCCGTAGGATCGTCGGGTGCGTCTCGTCATTGCCCGCTGTTCGGTCGACTACGCCGGTCGACTGTCCGCCCACCTACCCCTGGCCACGCGCCTCCTCATGGTCAAGAGCGACGGCAGCCTGCTCGTCCACTCCGACGGCGGCAGCTACAAGCCCCTGAACTGGATGAGCCCGCCCTGCACGATCCGCACGGTCGAACCCGACGACGACCAACGCGAGGCCGGCGTCGTCGAGCTGTGGAAGGTCACCCAGGCGAAGACGGCCGACATCCTCGTGGTCTCGATCCACGAGGTCCTGCACGACTCGTCCCACGAGATGGGCGTCGACCCGGGTCTGACCAAGGACGGCGTCGAGGCCGACCTGCAGAAGCTGCTGGCCGAACAGATCGACCTGCTCGGCGACGGCCACACCCTCGTCCGCCGCGAGTACATGACCGCGATCGGGCCGGTCGACATCCTCGCCCGCGACGCGAAGGGGGCCGCCGTGGCCGTCGAACTCAAGCGTCGCGGCGACATCGACGGGGTCGAGCAACTCACGAGGTACCTCGAACTGATGAACCGCGACCCACACCTCGCCCCCGTGACCGGGGTGTTCGCCGCACAAGAGATCAAACCGCAGGCCCGCACGCTGGCCCACGACCGGGGCATCCGCACCCTGCTGCTCGACTACGACGCCATGCGCGGCCTGGACGACTCGCACTCGCGCCTGTTCTGATCGAGCCCCCGAAGTCTTGTGATACTCACATTTCAGGGTTATATTCCTCCTACGACCCCCTTCGACCGCAGGAGCGACCCGTGACCTCACCGATCTTCGACACCCTGACCGCCGAACGCGAGGCGACCCCGCTCTTCGAGTCCCTGGCCCGGGGCCTCGACGACCCGATGTGGTCGTTCGAGACCGTGTCGCCTCCGTCGACCCGAGACGCGGTGCCGGCGGTGGCGACCTGGCCGCTCCGGGCCGTCCCGCGCTGACGCCCGATCCGTAAGCTGGGGGCGATGACTCTCCCCTACACGGCCGTCCTCTACGACCTCGACGGCACCATCGCCGACTCGGCGCCCGCGATCACCGCCAGCCTCGCCCACACGATCGGCGAACTCGGCCTGCCGGTGCCCTCCGCCGCCGAGCTCATGGCCTGGGTCGGCCCGCCCCTGCCGCAGAGCTTCGAGGTGCGCCTCGGGCTCGGCGGCGAGCGCCTCGTCGACGCCATGCGGCTCTACCGCGCGCACTACCTGGCGAACGGCGCCCTCGAGGGCGAGGTCTTCCCGGGCGTGCCCGACCTCATGGCGGCCGTGCACGCGGCCGGCATCCCCACGTCGACCGCCACCTCGAAGCCCGAGACCCCGGCCACCGCGATCCTGCGGGCGCACGGACTCGACCGGTACCTCGACGTCATCACCGGTGCCTCCGACGACGAGGTGCGCAACACCAAGGCTGACGTCGTCGAAGAAGCCCTGAAGCGCCTGCGGGCGCGCGGTGCCGACCTCTCGCGTCCCGTGCTGCTCGGCGACCGCCACCACGACGTCGAGGGGGCGGCGGTGCACGGCGTGCCCACGATCCTGGTCGGCTGGGGCTACGGCGAGCCCGACGAGCACGTGGGCGCGGTCGCCGTCGCGGCGGACGTCGACGAGGTGGCCGACCTGCTGGGCGTCTCCCTGCTGCGCGGCGCCGCGTGACCCGCGCCGCAGCCGCCGTGCGGTCGCCCGCCGCCTGGCTGCTCACCCTCGCGATCGTGCTGATCGCCCTCAACATGCGTGGGCCGATCGTGGCCCCGGCCCCCGTGCTCGACCAGATGAGCGCAGACCTCGGCCTCACGGCGGTCGTCGCCGGGCTGCTCACCAGCATCCCCGTGCTCTGCTTCGCCGTGGCGAGCCCGTTCGCCTCGGCCCTGATCGGCCGGATCGGCGCCGAACGCGCCGTCACCCTCGGGCTCGCGGGCGTTCTGCTCGGCACCCTGCTGCGCACGGCCGGCGGCACGGTCTGGCTCTACGTCGGCACGATCGTGATCGGCGTCGCGATCACGATCGGCAACGTCGTGCTGCCCGTCGTCATCCGCCGCGACTTCAGCCCCGAGCGGGCCGGCTTCGTCACCGGCATCTACACGTCGGCCCTCAACGTCGGGTCGATGATCACCTCGCTGGCCACGGCTCCGATCGCCTCCGTCGTCGGGTGGCCCCTGGCCCTCGTCACCTGGGGACTGCTCGCCGTCCTGGCCGCGGTGGTCTGGTCGATCGCCGTGGGCCCCCGCGTGGCGGTGCTCGGCGGTAGCGTGGCCGTGGTGCCGGGGTCGCAGGCCGACGTCGACGACCGGCACCGCGCCTCCTCGGCGACCGACGTCTTCACCGGCGGCATCGACGTGGTCGAGCCCGGTGAAGCCGAGGCCGATGCGCGCGAACGCCGACGCAGCGCCACCCCGCTGCTGCGTCGGTGGACCACCTGGGGCCTGACGCTGGCCTTCTCGGGCCAGGCGTTCGGCTACTACGGGCTCACGGCCTGGATGCCGACGCTGTTGCGCGACGAGGTCGGGCTGACCCGTGAGGCGGCCGGAGCGAGTTCGTCGGTCTTCCAGATCCTCGCCGTGGTGGGTGCGCTCGGCGTGCCGTTCCTCGCGCTGCGGGTGCGACCCGCGGTCGTCATCGGTCTCATCGCCGTGTTCTGGTCGGCCATGCCGCTCGGCCTGCTCTTCGCCCCCGAGCACTGGCTGCTCTGGTCGATCTTCGGCGGGGCCGCGCAGGGCGGCGGGATCACGATCATCTTCATCGTCATCGTGCGCATGGCGTCGACCGACGTCGAGGCACGGCGCCTGTCGGCCCTCGTCCAGGGCGGCGGGTATGCCATCGCGGCACTCGGCCCGCTCGCGATCGGCGGGCTGCACGACGTCAGCGGCAACTGGCAGATCCCGATGATCGGCGTCGCGGCGGCGGTCGTCGTGCTCGGCGTCAGCGGCGTGCTGTCGTCGCGGCGCGTGCCCTGAGCCGACCGGGCGGACGCCCCCTGGGGTCCGACGGGCGAGGTCAGTCCCGCACGCCTCCGGCGAAGAGCACCTCGAGCGTCAGCGGGTCGCGTCCGGTCAGGTCGCGCACGGAGGACGTCACCTGCGCCACCTCGCCCGACGCCATCGACGTGTAGGTGCTGACCCAGGCGTCCGCCTGGAAGGGCTCGGGCTCGAAGACGCGGCGGGACTCGTAGGCCTCGTCGACCGTCTCGTCCACGAACGTGAACGGCCGCCCACCGAGGGCGGTGAGGCGTGCGGCCGCCTCCGTCAGGGTGAACGCCTCCGACCCGGTCAGGTCGTAGGTCACCCCGGCGTGCGACTCGTGGTCGAGCAGCACGACGGCCGCCACGGCCGCGACGTCGGCCCGGGCCACCGCGGCCACACGCCCGTCGCCGGCCGGGCCGCGGATGACGCCCTGCTCGTCCGCGAACAGCGGGATGAAGTCCAGGTAGAAGTTGTCGCGCAGGAACGTGAAGGCCAGACCCGACTCGCGGATGTGCTGCTCGGTCGCGAAGTGGTCCCGCCCGAGTGTGAACACCGAGTCGGCCGACGCGCCGGCGAACGACGTGTAGACCACGTGCCGCACGCCCGCCTCGACGGCGGCGTCGACGAACGCACGGTGCTGGTCGACGCGGTCGGGCGCCTCGGCCGCCGACACCATGAACAGGGTCTCGACCCCGCGCAGCGCCTCGACGGAGGCGGCCCGGTCGCCGTAGGTCGCGACGGCGACCTCGGCCTCGGCGCCGTCGAGCCGGGGCGCGCGGGCGGCGTCGCGCACGACGAGCCGCAACGGCACGCCCCGCTCCGACAGGTGGAGCGCCACGATGCCGCCGACCGCACCCGTCGCGCCCGTCACGGCGACGAGCGGCGAGGAGGCGCGGGCGGGCTCCCCCACGGAGGCGGACGAGGTCTCGGTCGAGTCGGTCATCCCTCACTGAACCATGCGCGGTGGGTGCGGCTCCCAGGCGGGGCCGACCCGCGCCTCCTCGTCCGCCGGATGCGCCCCGATCGGCGTCGTTGCGGGGATCGAGACTCGTTATCGACTACCGGGATCGGTGGCCGTCGCCGACGGGCGCCGGTAGATTCGACGCCGGCCCGACACCCCGGCGGGCCGATCCGGCGGGCCGATCGCCACCCCGATCCGCCACCCCCGACCTCCCCCCGACCTCCACCCCGACGAGAGGCGCCCATGGGCCACGACCACGGACACGGACACGTCGCCGCCGACGGACGACGGCTGCGCCTCGCGATCGCGATCGTCGCCCTGGGCCTCGTCGCCCAGCTGGTCGGCGCCTGGCTCTCGGGCTCGCTCGCGCTGCTCGCCGACTCGGGGCACATGCTCTCCGACCTGGCCGGGCTGGTCGTCGCGCTCGTGGCCACGATCGTCGCCGCCCGCCCCGCGAGCGGCCGGCAGACCTACGGCTACCGGCGGGCCGAGGTGTTCGCGGCGTTCGTCAACGGCCTCGTGCTGCTCGCCGTGTCGCTCTCGGTCGCCGTCGCCGCCGTGTCCCGCCTCGTGGCGGTCGGCGAGCACGAGGTGCTCGGTCTGCCCATGCTGGTCGTCGGCCTGGTCGGCGGGGCCACGAACGTCGCAGCACTGCTCGTGCTGCGCGGCGGGGCGACGCACTCCATCAACATGCGCGGGGCCTACCTCGAGGTGCTCGGCGACCTGCTCGGCTCGGCGGCCGTCGTCGTGGCCGCCGTCGTCGTGCTGACCACGGGCTTCACGCAGGCCGACTCGGTCGGGTCGCTGATCATCGCGGCGATGATCGTGCCGAGGGCCTGGTCGCTGCTGCGCGAGGCGATCCGGGTGCTGTTCGGGTCGGCACCGGGCGACATCGACCTCGAATCGGTCCGCGCGCACATCGGCGACACCCCGGGCGTCGTCTCGGCGCACGACGTGCACGCCTGGCAGATCACCAGCGGCGCGACCGTCTTCTCGGCGCACGTCGTCGTCGAACGCGAGGTGTTCTGCGACATGAAGGTCGACGAGACCCTGGACGCCCTCGACCGGTGCCTCGCCGCCCACTTCTCGGTCGAGCACGCGACGTTCCAGCTCGAGCCGGCCGACCACGCGGGGCACGAGCGCGAGACGCACGCCTGACCGGGCGCTGGATGCGAGCCGATCCAGTCAGGCCAGCGAGCCGAGCCACAGGCCGAGGGACGCGACGCCGACGCACGCGACGAGCATGCCCAGGCCGTTCGCGACCGCGGCCCCGCGTCGACCGGTGGCCAGCAGTCGAGCGGTCTCGACGCTCGCGGTGCTGAACGTCGTGTACCCGCCGAGCAGACCGGTGCCGAGCACGGCCTTCCACTCGGGCGCGACGACCGCCTGCAGGGCGAGGCCGGTCAGCAGTCCCAGAGCGAACGAGCCCGACACGTTGATGACGGTCGTGCCCCACGGGTAGGCCGTGCCCAGGCGATCCTTGACGAGGCCGTCGACGACGAAGCGCACGGCGGCACCGATCCCGCCGGCCGCCGCGACGGCGACGACGAGCAGCGGACTCACGAGGCGCGCCCGGCGAGACGTGCGCCGACCCGGATGCCCGCCGCCGCGGCGAGCACCCCGAGCACCAGGCTGAGCAGCCCGTAGAGCCCGGCGACGGCGAGGTCGCCGCCGCCCGCCCCGGCGAGCTGCGCGGTCTCGGTCGCCAGCGAGCTGTAGGTCGTGAACCCGCCGAGGACACCCGTCCCCACGAAGAGCCGGGCCCGGCGGCGCCCGCCCTCGTCGGGACCGGAGCGCAGCAGCCGCTCGAGCAGGACGCCGAGGACGAACGCCCCGACCACGTTGATCGCGAAGATCGCCGTGTCGAACGCACCCCACGACGGCACCACGAGGGTCACCCCGACCCGCACGGCGGTCCCGAGGGCGCCGCCCAGCGCGACGAGCGCGATCAGGGACGGACGGAGGTACGGGGCACGAGGGCGCGCAGCCCCCGTCACCGGCGGCCTCGCGTCACAGCTCGTCCTCCCACGGCAGCGTCTGGCTGCGGGGGACGGGGGCCAGCGGAACGACGACGACCGGGCGGTGCTGACGGTGGCTGAGGTGCAGGGCGACCGAACCGGCGAAGAACTCGCGGACGCTGCCCCGCAGGCCGGCCTCGCGACTGCCGACGACGATCAGGGGGGCGTCGAGCTGTTCGGCCAGGTGCGACAGGCACTGGGCGGGGTCGCCGGCGACGACCGAGGTGCGCAGCTCGACGCCGCGAGCCGAGGCGATCGGCCGCAGCCGCGCCTCCAGGTCGGCGTCGAAGGAGAGCGTCTCGGTGTAGTCGTCGGGGTCGAGGGGGTACGACAGGACGGTGCCGTCGATGCCCTCGGCGAAGGCGAGCCGGTCGGGCTCGACCGAGACGCACAGCAGGCCGGTGCCGAAGCGTGCCGCCAGGTCGGCCGCGGTCGCCACCACGGACTCGCCCGAGTTCGGCACGACGCCCACGACGACGAAGCCGCGGACGGGGTTCTGCTCGTCGGACATGGTCACCACCCTCTCACCGCGTCGCCGACCCGTGCGGCGCCACGGCCACAGTGAACCACCGTCACGCCCCTCCGCGGAAGAGCAGACTGTCGGCATGTGCGGTCGCTACGTCGTTGCCCGGGCCACGTCCGATCTGTTGCCGAGCCTGCTCGACGGCCTGGGGCCCCTGCCCGACGACTTCAACGTCGCACCGACGACGGTCGTGCCGGTCGTCCGCGAGCGACACGGCGAGCGACAGCTGCCCGGTGCCCGCTGGGGCTTCGTGCCGTCGTGGTACCCCGACCTGAAGAAGCGGCCGCAGCCGATCAACGCGCGCATCGAGACCGTGGCGACGAGCGGCATGTTCCGCCGGGCGTTCGCCACCAGCCGGTGCATCGTGCCCGCGCAGGGGTACTACGAGTGGGTCGTGACCGAGACCGGCAAGCAGCCGCACTACGTGCACCAGCCCGACGCCGGGCTCGCCATGGCCGGCCTCGTCACCGCATGGCCCGACCCCGCCAAGGCCGAGGACGACCCGGACCGCTGGGTGATCTCGACCACGATCATCACGCGCGACGCCCACGTGGCGCCGGGCGAGGTGCACGACCGGATGCCGGCCTGCCTGACGCGCGACTCGTACGACGACTGGCTGGGCGACGGCCTCGACGCCGACGAGCTGCTGACGCTGCTCGACCGGGACTCGTTCGAGGTCGCCCACGACCTCGTGCAGCACGAGGTGAGCCGCGACGCGAACAACGTCCGCAACAACGGCCCGCACCTCATCGAGCCCCTGCGCTGACGCTCGTCCGACGAGGAGGCGCGGCTCGCGTCCCCGCCGGAGGCGCGGCCCCACGTCCCTGCCGCAGGCGCGGCCCGCCGCCTCAGCGCGCGTCGCGGTGACTCGCCAGGCGTTCGCGCAGGTAGGACACCAGCTCGCCCTGGGCCCGTCGGGACTCCCGGGTCAATCGGTTGAGCGGCACGCGACCGCCCGCCGCCAGGGCGGGGTCGCGGGGGACGACGACGACCCCGAACACGCTCGCGTCGTCGAGTAGGTCGAGGAGGGCACCGTCGGCGAATACCTCGACGACCGCGCTGCCTACGAGTCGACGTCTCGCCCGCATTCGCCTGCGCGACAGGCGGCGCGTGAGGACGCAGCGTCAGATCGTCTGACCGAGCTGATCTTGGACGGGGTCGACCCGGAACAGGCTCGTCTCGATGTCGGCACGTGGCTCAAGGGCCAGAACGCGCTGCACTCCCCCGTATGATCTCCGGCGGACGGCCTGACGACGTGACAGGACTCGGGCACGCAGGCGTGAACAAGTCGCTGGGCAGTCGATGGCGGACACGGGTGGCGGCGTTGGATGACCACGTCCACTCCGTGGCTGGCTCGGTCCCGGAGTCGGAGTGGTACCGCACACGACTCAACGTCCGACTCACCTCGACCACAGGAGGACGACCCCATGGCCGAAGAAGCCGTCTTCGTCTCAGGACCGCAGATGCCGCCGTCGAGTCACGAGACGTTCGCCGAACGAGTACCTCCTGAGATGACGGCGCTCTGGCGGGACCACGGCCTGGGTGACACCGCAGACGGTTACTTGCGGATCGTCGACCCGGCCCCATGGCTGGACGTGCTCGCAGAGGTCGCCCCCGGGTTCACGCAAGGCGTTCCGTTGTTCTCCTCGGCGCTCGGTGACCTCTTCGTCTGGCTGGACGGGCGACTGCACCTCCTCGAATTCCGTCAGGGCACGTCCCGCATCCTCACGAAATCGATCGCGACCTTGAAAGTCATCGCCGCGTACGAGTCCTTCTTGAACGACCCCGACTACTTCGACTGGGCTCCGTGGCCGGAGGCGCGAGCTCGTCTGGGCGTTCCCGGTTCGGATGAGTGCTTCGGCTTCACGCCCATCCTCGCCCTGGGGGGACGGCCGACAGCCGATTCTCTCCAGCTCGTAGGCATGAGGGAGCATCTCCTCCTCATATCCTCAGTTGCTGGTCCCCTGTCGTGAGGGACGCACTTCGCATCCTCGGCAAAGCACTACATGCCGTCATCCCGCGCGACCACGATCGAGTGGTCGCCCGGATCAGCGTGGTCGGCGGAGTGACAGCCGGCACGATCGAGTTGCATGCTGCCGACGGCAGCTCGACCTCTCTCTCGTCCGGTCGTGGCGTCTTCCGGGCGGCCCGCGATCTCCGGAGGGTCATGAACGAGGCCGAAGCCGGGACCTGGTTCACGGGCGTGTTCACCGTCACCGCCGGGGGGAAGCTCAGTGCGAGGTACGACTACGACCACGAGTCCGAGCTCGGGTCTTTCGCCGCCGAGGCGTACCGCGCCGACTTCGACGAGTTCCCCCGCACCCCAGAGAACACCCCCAACTGACTGGCCGCCATCCTCGCCGGTGCCCCGACCCGCCACGACCTGGCCCGCCGAGCCGACGGTGGCGGCGGGGCCGAGCGATGAGCTAACACGACGACGACGGCGGCCGCGTGCCGACCGAACGTGATGCCCTCCGTCGGGTGGGTCTCGCCGTCCACCGCATGATGCCTCGAGGCTCCGTCCGGGCGGAGTTCGACTTCTCCGAGGTCGGCGGCGTCCGGGTGGCATCCGTGGGTTTCTTCGACGAAGCCGGTCACGAGTCGTCCACTCCCGACACGGACGAGGCGGGCGCCGCCGCCTCCGACCTCCGACGGCTCGTGTACCGAGCCGACGTCGGAACGTGGTTCAGCGCCCGCTTCCGGGTGACCGCCGCCGGCAAGCTCGGCACCTCGTTCGACTTCGACCACCGCGCTCCTCACACCTGGATCGACGACCAGGCGTACCTCGACGATCTCGAGTCGTACCCACGGCCCGCCGAGGCGATCCCTGGCTGGCTCGCCGCCGTCGTCGCCTCGCGATCGGCCGGAGGCTCTCCGTGACCGGCCTCACGGGCTGATCGGGCCGAAACGCCTCAGAGTGGCAGCACGGCCTCGAGGGCGAGCGGGTCGCCGTCGATCGCGATGTCGTTGAGTTGCCGGCCGACGAACTCCGCGGCCTCGACCGTGTCCGACTCGATCCGGCGCCCCGTGCCCTCGACGACGAGCGCCCAGGCGACCGGCCCCCCGGAGGCGCGGGTCATCTCGAGACGGCAGCGCGTCAGTTCGCGGTCCTGTCCGAATCGCATGTCCGACAGGTCGGCGATGACCATGCACTCGAGGTCGTCGCGGAACCCGTGGAGGGTGGCGTCCCTCGCGATCTCGAGCCGCGCCTCCTCGTCGTGGTCGTCGGCGGACGAGGTGAACCGCGTGCCCTCGACGGTCCGGACGATCCACGAGACGTGGTCGCCGACGGTGACGAAGGACTGCATGCTGCTGATCCTCGGCCCGATGTCGGCGTGCGCGTACACCGGGGGCAGGTCGGTCACGCTGACCACGACGCCGTCGCGGCGACCCACCACGCGGCGGTCGGAGTCGACGACGATGCGCTGGTTGCGGGGCACCCACGGAGCCTTCGGGAACTCGTCGAAGAGCACCTCGTCGAAATCGAACACGACCCCGCTCTGCTGGCTCATCGCACCAGCCAAGCACCTACGGGCCGGTGAGCAGGCCCGGAAACGGCCCGGAAGCGGGCCCGAGAAAGTGAAAAGGCCCACCCGGAGGTGAGCCTTCACGTTCGTGCGCGAGGGGGGACTTGAACCCCCACGCCCTTTCGAGCACTGGCACCTGAAGCCAGCGCGTCTGCCAATTCCGCCACTCGCGCGAACTCGTAGACTTTAGCACGCGTCAGAGGCCCGGAAGAGCAGCGGTGAGTACCTTTCACTCGTTCGGGCTAAGATCGGGCGACCAGAGACCCCGAACCTGGAGACCCATGGGACTGCTCGACAATTTCGAACGCGGGTTGGAGCGTGCCGTCAACGGTGCCTTCGCCAAGACGTTCCGTTCGGGCGTGCAACCACTCGAGATCACGAACGCGCTGCGCCGCGAGCTCGACACCAAGGCCGCCGTGGTCTCGCGTGACCGGATCCTCGTGCCCAACGAGTTGCAGGTCCGCCTGGCTCCGATCGACTACGACAAGATGTCGGCCATCGGTCCGGCCCTGATCGACGAGCTCACCCAGCTGACGCAGCGCCACGCCACCGCCCAGGGGTACCAGTTCGCCGGCCCGCTCGGCATCCGCCTGCGTGAGGACGACTCGCTCAGCGTCGGCATCATGACCGTCGACTCGCGCAACCTGCGCGGCGAGGTGCAGTGGAAACCGTTCGTCGAGATCGACGGCAAGCGCCGCGAGCTCAGCGGTGCCCGCACCATCATCGGCCGCGGCAGCGACGCCGACATCACCGTGCAAGACACGGGGACGTCCCGTCAGCACGTCGAGATCCTGTGGGACGGTTCACGTGCCCAGGTCCGCGACCTCGGCTCGACGAACGGCTCGAAGCTCAACGGCAACCCGCTGACGAAGGCCCCGCTGCAGCCCGATTCGGTGATCCAGATCGGTCGTACGCGTATCGTGTTCCGCGTGCTCCCCCAGTCATCGACGCCCGACCCCTTCGACGGGCCCGACTCGACGGGTGGCCGACGATGACCTCAGCCCTCACCCTGCTGGTGCTCCATTTCGGCTTCCTGGCCGTCCTGTGGCTGTTCGTCTTCGTGATCGTGTTCGCGCTGAGAAGCGACCTGTTCGGGCAGCGGGCGCGCAAGATGCCCGCCGACGCCACACCCGGCAAGGCGAGCTCGACCGCCACCGCGCCTCCTGCACCCGCTCCGCGCGCCGCGCCCGCCGCGCCGGCGCCGACCCCGCAGGGTGACGGCCGCGCGACGCGCCTCGTCATCACCAAGGGCGCGAAGGCGGGCCTCGAGATGCCGCTCGGCGACGGGCCGCTCACGATCGGGCGATCGCAAGAGAGCAACCTCGTGATCCGTGACGACTACACCTCGACCCACCACGCGCGCCTCATGCTCTGGAACGGCCGCTGGGTCGTCCAAGACCTCGACTCCACCAACGGCACGTTCCTCGCCGGTGATCGCGTGTCGGTCCCCACCCCCGTGCCCACGGGCGCGACCGTGACGATCGGGCAGACGAGCTTCGAGCTCCGGCGGTAGGCCCTCATGACGACGCACGCCAAGAGTGCCGCTCTGTCCAACGTGGGCAAGATCCGGTCCAACAACCAAGACAGCGGCTACGCCGGCACGCAGCTCTTCGTCGTGGCCGACGGCATGGGCGGGCACGCGGGCGGCGACGTGGCCTCGGCCATCGCGATCCGACGGATCCGCGAGACCGACCGGGTCTACACCTCGCCGGGTGACGCCGAGTTCGCGCTGCAGTCGTCGCTGATCGCGGCGAACCAACTGCTGGCCGAGACCGTCTTCGAGCACCAAGAACTCACCGGCATGGGCACCACCGTCAGCGCCATGCTCCGCGTCGGTGACAGCATGGCGATCGCCCACATCGGCGACTCGCGCATCTACCTGTTCCGCGAGGGCGAGCTCAGCCAGATCACCGCCGACCACACCTTCGTGCAGCGCCTGGTCGACAGCGGTCGCATCACGCCCGAAGAAGCAGCGGTCCACCCGCGACGCAGCGTGCTGATGCGCGTGCTCGGCGACGTCGACGCGGCCCCCGAGATCGACACGGCCACCCTCGGCACGCAGCCCGGCGACCGCTGGCTGATCTGCTCGGACGGCCTCAGCAGCTACCTCGCGGAAGAGCGCATCAAGAAGGCGCTGGCCATGGGCCTCGACGCCGAACAGACCGCCCGGCGCCTGGTGAAAGAGACGCTCGACCACGGCGCCCCCGACAACGTGACCGTCGTCATCGTCGACGTCGACGAATCGGGCGACTCCGCCCTCGACGAGCCCGTCACGGTCGGGTCGGCCGCCGCGCCCCTCAGCTTCGACAGCGACGCGGGCCGCAAATCCCTGCGCCTGCCGACGATCCTGCTGCATCCGCTCAAGGTCGCCACGACGCCGGAGGACAGCCACTTCGAGCCCGAGAGCGACGAGTACCTCGCCGAGCTCATCGCCGAAGACAAGCGACGCCGTCGCCGTCGCCGCATCACCTGGCTGACCGCCCTCGTCGTGGCGGTCGCCGCGCTCGTCGCCGGGCTCGTGCTGACCTACCAGTGGACCCAAGACCACTACTACGTGGGAGAAGAGCGGGGCACGGTCGTCATCTACAAGGGCGTCCAGCAGAGCCTCGGGCCGATCGGCCTCTCGAGCGTCTACGAGACCACCGACGTCCAGGTCGACGACCTGCCGAACTACACGCAGACCACCGTGGAAGACACCATCAACGCCGGCTCCCTCGCGGACGCCCGGGCGATCGTCGAGAGGTTGGCCGATGCCAGCAACCCCTGACGCACCCGGCGGTGACGCGACCGAGGTCATCGGTCGCGTAGGAGGCGCGCGCAAGCCGTCCGCGAAGGCGTCCCGTCCCACGAACATGACGCAGGCGATCACGTTGCGCCTGCGTGAACCTGCCCGTCTGCGCAACCTCGAACTGCTGATGCTGCTGATCGCCTGCGGCGTCGCCGCCGGAGCGATGGTGCTGGTCCAGCTCGGCGCGACCGGCGAGGTCGACCCGACGGTGCTGATCGCGGGCTCGATGGTGCTCGGCCTGGCCCTGATCTTCCACGTCGTCCTGCGCGTCGTCGCCCGCGAGGCCGACCCGTTCGTCATGCCGATCGCCGTCACCCTGAACGGCATCGGCATCGCCATGATCTACCGACTCGACCTGGCAGAGGGCCGCGAGGGCTGGGGTGCCCTGGGCATCAAGCAGATGGTCTGGACCGTCCTCGCCATGGTGATCTCCCTCGCCGTGCTGCTCGTGATCCGCAACTACCGGGTGCTGTCCCGCTACCGCTACATCGCGATGTTCGTGTCGATCGTGCTGCTGCTGCTGCCCCTGCTGCCGGGCATCGGGCGCGAGGGGCTGAACGCCCGCGTGTGGATCGACATCGGCCCGTTCTCCTTCCAGCCGGGTGAGATCGCCAAGATCACGCTGGCGATCTTCTTCGCCGGCTACCTCGTCACCGCCCGCGACAACCTCTCGCTGATGGGGCCGAAGATCCTCGGCATGCGGTTCCCGCGGCCCCGCGACCTCGGGCCGATCCTCATCGTCTGGCTCGTCGCCATGGGCGTCCTCATCTTCCAGCGCGACCTCGGCACCTCGCTGCTCTACTTCGGCCTCTTCCTGGTGATGATCTACGTCGGCACCGGCCGCGCGAGCTGGATCATCCTCGGGGTCGGGCTGTTCGTCGGCGGCGCCCTGGTCGCGAGCACCTTCCTGGGCTACGTGCAGGGCCGCTTCGCCGCCTGGCTCAACCCGTTCGCCCAGTCCGAGTACGACGCCGTCGGCGGGTCGTTCCAGCTCGTCCAAGGCCTGTTCGGCCTGGCGAACGGCGGGCTGATCGGCACGGGCCTCGGTCAAGGCCGTCCCCAGACGACCCCGCTCGCCGAGAGCGACTACATCTTCGCCTCGCTCGGCGAAGAACTCGGCCTGACCGGTCTCTTCGCCATCCTGGCGCTCTACCTCCTGCTCGTCTCCCGCGGGTTCCGCATCGGCTTCGTGGGTCAGGACGACTTCGGTCGGATGCTCGGGGTCGGCGTCGCCTTCGTCGTGGCCCTGCAGGTCTTCGTGGTCATGGGCGGCGTGACGAGGGTGATCCCGCTGACGGGCCTCACCGCTCCGTTCCTCGCCGCAGGCGGCTCGTCGCTCGTGGCCAACTGGATCATCGTGGCCCTGCTGCTGCGACTGTCCGACTCCGTGCGCAACCAACCGAGGCTGGTGATCGGCTGATGAACAAAGAACTCCGACGCGTGAGCTACGTGGTGCTCGCCATGTTCGTCGCGCTCTTCCTCTCGACGACCTACATCACGGCGTTCCAGGCCGACGCGCTCAACGCCGACGCCCGCAACTCGCGGGCGCTGCTCGCCAGCTACTCGGCCCAGCGCGGCCCCATCCTGGTCGGCGGCCAGGCGATCGCGCAGTCGACGCCCGTCGACGACCAGTACGAGTTCCAGCGGACGTACTCGCAGCCCGACCTGTACGCGCCCGTCACCGGCTACTACACCCTGGGCCAGGGATCCCGGGGCATCGAGGACGCCATGAACCGGTACCTCACGGGCAACGCGAACTCGCAGTTCTTCGACCAGGTCAACTCGCTGCTCACGGGTCAGGACCCCGAGGGCGCCACGGTCAACCTCACCCTCGACCCCACCGTGCAGCAGGCCGCGTACGACGCCCTCGGCTCGAACTCCGGCTCGGTCGTCGCGATGGACCCGAAGACCGGCAAGATCCTCGCCATGGTCTCGAAGCCCAGCTACGACCCCAACCCGCTCGCCAGCCACGACCGCCAGACCGTCACCGACGCCTACGACTCGCTGATCGCCGACCCCTCGGCCCCGCTGCAGAACCGGGCGATCCAGGGCGACCTCTACGCGCCGGGGTCGACCTTCAAGCTGATCACGACGGCGGCGGCGCTCGAGAGCGGCGACTACACGCCCGACAGCGCCTTCCCCAACCCGTCGACGCTGACGCTGCCCGGCACCAGCACCAACATCAACAACGCCGAGGGCGGAAGCTGCGGCGGCGGTGAGACGGCCACGATCGCGACGGCCCTCCGCCTGTCGTGCAACATCCCCATGGCTCAGCTCGGTCAGGCCCTCGGGGCGAAGGCCCTGCAAGAGCAGGCCGAGAAGTTCGGCTTCGGCGACAAGTCGATCGACGTCCCCCAGGCCGTCACGCCGAGCCAGTTCCCCATCGAGGACTCCAAGGGCCAGGCCATCAACGACGCGACCCTCATGCTCCAGTCGTTCGGGCAGGGGTCCGACCGCGTGACGCCCCTGCAGATGGCCATGGTCTCGGCCGCCATCGCCAACGGCGGCACCGAGATGAACCCGACGTTGATCGAGAGCGTCCTGAACCCCGACCTGAGTCCGGTCGAGGATTTCTCGCCCTCCGAGTACGGCAAGCCCATCAGCTCCCAGACTGCGGCCACGATGACCGACATGATGGTGCAGGACGTCGCGAACGGTGCGGCGAGCAATGCAAGAATTGACGGCGTCGACGTCGCCGGCAAGACAGGAACGGCCGAGAACGGCCCCGGCGAGCCGTACACCCTCTGGTTCACCGGGTTCGCGCCTGCTGCTGACCCCGAGGTCGCGGTCGCCGTCGTCGTCGAGAACGGCGGCGGACAGGGCCAGTCCGCATTCGGCAACAGTGTCGCGTCACCGATCGCGAAGAAAGTACTAGAGGCGGTGCTGAACAAATGAGACCATCCGGCGGAGTCACCTTCGGTGGGCGTTACCAGCTGTCGACCCGAGTCGCCATCGGCGGCATGGGCGAGGTCTGGGAAGCCACCGACCTCGTCATCGGCCGAACGGTCGCCATCAAGATCCTCAAGGACGAGTACCTGGGCGATCCGGGCTTCCTCGAGCGCTTCCGCGCCGAGGCCCGCCACGCGGCCCTCGTCAACCACGAGGGCATCGCGAACGTCTTCGACTACGGCGAGGAAGAGGGCAGCGCCTACCTGGTGATGGAGCTCGTCCCCGGCGAGGCCATGTCGACGGTCCTCGAGCGCGATCGGGTCCTGCCCACCGATAAGGTCCTCGACATCGTCGCGCAGACCGCGTCAGCCCTGCAGGCCGCCCACGCCGCAGGCCTCGTGCACCGCGACATCAAGCCCGGCAACCTGCTCGTCACCCCCGACGGCCGCGTGAAGATCACCGACTTCGGCATCGCACGCATCGCCGACCAGGTGCCGTTGACGGCCACGGGTCAGGTCATGGGCACCGTGCAGTACCTCTCGCCCGAGCAGGCGAGCGGTCACCCGGCCTCCCCGAGCACCGACATCTACTCGTTGGGCATCGTCGCCTACGAAGCCCTGGCCGGTCGTCGTCCGTTCACGGGCGAGTCCCAGGTCGCCATCGCCATGGCCCAGATCAACGAGCAGCCGCCCGACCTCCCGTCGACGGTGTCCGAGCCCGTCCGCCGTCTCGTCCTGTCGTGCATCGCGAAGAAGCCCGGTGAGCGCCCCGCGACGGCCTCGGCCCTCGCCCAGGCGGCTCGTGCCCTCCGCCGAGGCGACGTCGCCGCCGCGACCATCGCCGTGCCGGCGATCGGTGCGGCAGCGGCCACGCCCGCCGACGCCGCGACCCAGGCCTTCAACGCCCAGGACGCGACGACGCAGCTCTTCGATCCGATGGCCACGCGAGCCCAGAGCGCCGCAGGTGGTGCGGCCGCGGGCTACGTGGCCGGCTCGGCCGATCCCGACGCCCTCCGCGACGGCGACGACGAGCCCGCCGACGAGAAGAAGCGCAGCCCCTGGTTCTGGCCGTTGATCGTCCTCGCCGTCCTGGCCGTCGCCGCCCTCGTCGTCGGCATCGTCTTCGCGGTGGGCAACACCGACGACCCGGCGCCCGCGCCGACGACGTCGAGCTCCACGCCGTCACCGACCCGCACGACCCCGACCCCGACTCCGACCCCGACGTCGGTCACCGTGACCTCGGGCGACTACGTGGGGCTGACCGAGGCCGCGGCACGCGCAGCCCTCGAAGAGCTCGGCCTGCAGGTCGACTCGGCGGATGCCGGATCGAGTGCGCCGAGCCCCGACCAGGTCGGCACCGTCGCGAGCATCGACCCCACGGGTGCGCTCGAGAAGGGCTCCTCGGTGACGATCTACATCTACCGCGCGGCCCCGACCCCTGCCCAGCCGTCGACGCCCACGGCGACGCCGGGTCAGATCGCCGCAGGCGAGACCGCCACCATCAACTGGCCCGCCTACACCGGGTGCCCGACCGGCTACTCGCTCACCGGCTACTCGTACACGATCACCGGCGGGACCGACACCTCGGGTCAGTCGGCCGGGGGCCTCGGTGCCAATGCGACGTCCCTCACGGTGACGGCCTCGGCCGCCGGCAACCTGACGGTCAGCTACGTGGCCAACTGCGGTCAGATCGCGTCCGAGCCGTCGCCGGGTGTCACCATCACGGTGACGGCACCGCCTACGACGCCCGCTCCGAGCCCCTCGGACGGCTCCGACCCCCAGTAGGTTCCTCGTGACCCCGGCGGACGAGTCGACCGGGGTCATGAAGCCCTGACAATCATCCCTGCGGCCTAGGTCCGTACCCAGTCCGGGGGCAACCGCCCCGGTACACTGGCTCCGACCGTGTCGCCAGACAGGGGTGGGTCGTTGGGAGAACAGGCGTGGCTGAAGGTGTGAGAGAGAGCATCCATCTCCTCGCCAACCGGTACCAGATCGGTGACCTGATCGGCCGCGGTGGCATGGCCGACGTCCACGTCGGCACCGACGCCCGGCTCGGTCGCAAGATCGCCGTCAAGCTGATGAAGCCCAGCCTCGCCACCGATCCGGCCTTCCGCTCGAGGTTCCGACAAGAGGCCCAGGCCGCCGCCCGCATGGCCCATCCGACCATCGTCCGGGTCTTCGACGCCGGCGAAGAGGTCGTCCGCGACAGCCGTGGGCTCGACGTGGTCGTCCCGTTCATCGTCATGGAGTACGTCGAGGGGCGCCTGCTCAAGGACATCGTCGCCGAGGGCCCGCTCGACCCCGACGAGGCAGTCCGGGTCACGGCGGGCGTGCTGACGGCCCTCGAGTACTCGCACCGGGCGGGCGTGGTCCACCGTGACATCAAGCCCGGCAACGTCATGCTGACCAACTCCGGTCAGGTCAAGGTGATGGACTTCGGCATCGCCCGGGCCATCAGCGACTCCGCGGCCACCGTCGCGCAGACCACGGCCATCCTCGGCACCGCCCAGTACTTCAGCCCCGAGCAGGCGCGCGGTGAGACCGTCGACGCCCGCACCGACCTCTACTCGACCGGCGTCATGCTCTTCGAGTTGCTCACGGGCAAGCCGCCCTTCACCGGCGACAGCGCCGTGGCGGTCGCCTACCGTCACGTCAGCGAGCCTCCCGTCCCGCCGAGCACCGTCGAGCGCGGCGTCAGTCCGGCGCTCGACGCCGTCGTCCTGCACGCCCTCACGAAAGACCGCTTCGACCGCTTCCAGAGCGCCGCCGAGTTCCGTGACGACCTCGAGGCCGCCGGTGCCGGTCGCGCGCCGGCCCGCCGACCGCATGCCGTCGACGCCGGTTCCACGCTCTTCGGCGTCAACCCGCACTCGAGCGCCGGCAGCGAGGCCGCGTTGAAAGAGCTGCAGTCCGACGACACGGGACGACCCCAACGAACGCAGACCCGCCCACCCGTGGCCTGGATCTGGGCGGGCATCGTGCTCGTGGCCGTCGTCATCGTGGCCGTCGTCTTCTGGGTGGTCAACCTCACCCCTCCCACGGTCGACAACGCCCAGTCGTCCCGCATCCCCGACCTCGTCGGGGTCAGCTTCGAGACCGGGTCCGCCCGCCTCGACGACCTGGGGCTGACGGTCGTCCGCGCCGACGCGAGCAGCCCGACGATCGAGGCCGGCGACATCGTCTCGACCGATCCCCTGCCCGGCACGTCCGTCCCGAAAGAGTTCGCGGTCACGGTGACCGTCTCGTCCGGGCCGCAACTCGTCGCGATGCCCGCCGTCACCGGGCAGACCGTCGACGCCGCGTGGCAGGCCGTCACCGATGCCGGTCTCGAACGGGGTCAGCAGAGCACCGATTACTCGCCCACGGTGCCCGCAGGGTCCGTCCTCTCGTCCGATCCGGCAGCGGCCGCGCAGATCGCCCTCGGCTCGGATGTCGACCTCGTGGTGTCCAACGGCCTCGTGCAGCTTCCCGACGTCACCCGGCAACCCTCCGAAGAGGCCATCACGACCCTCCGTGACCAGCTGGGTCTGACGGTCACCCCGCAGTCCGACCCCGGTTGCACCGGTGAGACCGTGTCGGGCATGAGCGTTCCACCCGGCGACGTGGCTCAGGGCTCGGCCGTCACCCTGCGCATCTGCACCGGCTGATCCCCTCGGAGGTCAGAACTCGTCTCTGAGGGTTCGACGCCGGGTTCGACGCCGTGTCCGACGCCGCGAGGTCGACGCCGCGAGTCCGGTGCCCGGGGTTCGACTCCGCGAGGTCGACGCCGAGTCAGCGGCGATCAGCCGAGGTCGACGAGCGGGTCGAGCCCTCTGGCCGTCACGGACGCTTCCGGCAGGCCGGCGACCGACAACCAGTTCCCGATCATCTGGTATCCGCCCTGCGTCAGCACCGACTCGGGGTGGAACTGCACGCCGTACACCGGTGAGGAACGGTGGCGCAGGCCCATGATGACGCCACCCGTGGTGCGTGAGGTCACCTCGAGCGTCTCGGGCACCGTCTCGTCCACGACGGCGAGCGAGTGGTACCGCGTCGCGGTGAACGGCTGCGGAACACCCTCGTAGAAGGCACTGTCGTCGTGTTCGACCTTCGACGTCTTGCCGTGCATCAGCTCGTCGGCGTGGGTGATCGTGGCCCCCAGGGCCTCGGCGATGGCCTGGTGCCCGAGGCAGACGCCCAGCAACGGCTTGTCGGCGGCCAGGGCGGCGTGCACGACGTCGATCGAGACACCGGCAGCCGCGGGCGTCCCCGGGCCGGGCGACAGCAACACGGCGTCGTACTCGGCGATGTGGTCGGCGGTGTCGGCCGCCTCGAAGGCGTCGTTGCGTACGACGTCCGTCTCGGCCCCCAACTGCTGGAGGTAACCGTTCAGCGTGTAGACGAAGCTGTCGTAGTTGTCGAGGACCAGGATGCGCGTCATGGTTGCTCCACGGTGACGTCGGGGGTGGGCAGGAGTTCGTTGACGTAGGGGAAGACCCACTCGACGAGGGCGAACAGCACGGCGGCGATCAGGACGAGCACGAGCACGAGCCTCACCCACCAGGGGCCGGGCAGGATGCGCCAGAGGGCGGAGTACACGGTCAGCCTCCGATTCCGGCAGCGGCGAGCTCGGCGGGTGCACCGGCCGACAACGGCTGCCACGAGTCGAACACACCGTAGGCGACGATGCGTTCTTGAGCGGTGAACATCGGGTTGCAGCTCGTCAGGGTGATCAGGCGGTCACCCGAGGTCGCCGACACGTCGGGGGCGTCGGGCACCTGCTGCAGCACGGAGACCTGCGTGGCCTGGACGTACTGCAGGTTGCGGAACGAGTAGGTGAACCAGCCGTCCTGCGTCTGGACGTACATCTTGTCGCCTTCTTGCAGGTCGGCGATCTTGTTGAAGGGCGCCCCGTAGGTGGTCCGGTGGGCGGCGATGCCGAAGTTGCCGACCTGGCCGGGCATCTGGGTCTCGTCGTAGTGACCGATGCCGATCTTGTTGAGGGTGCGCACGGTGCTCGTGCCCCCGGCGATCGGGACGGCGTAGTCGGCGCCGAACCGTGGGACGTAGAAGTTGGCGAACGTCTCGGCCTCACCGGGCGCCGCCCCCACGGGCGGTTCGCCGTACGAGCCGTCGGTCGACGGCTGGGGAGCCGGCGTCGCCGCCTGGTCGAACTGTTCGCTCAGTCGTGCTGCGTCGCCCTTGTAGGCGTCGGCGACGACGAGGTCGTTGAACCACTGCTGCCACCCGATGAAGAGCAGCACCAGCACACCGGCGGTGATGAGCAGTTCTCCGAGGACACTGACGAAGGAGGCGCGTGATCGTGGCCGACGCGTCGTGCGTCTCGAGATCAGGGCCTCGCCCCCGTGGTCCGTCATGACTCGATTCTAGGCGGGCTTCCGTTCCCCTGAGACGGTGGGGACCAGCGGTGGACAACGTGTGGAGAGCATGTGGAGAACGCGGTCGTTCCCGTGGACGGCCGGGACGGCCCTCCCAGGACCGAAAAGGGCCTCACGGTACACTGTGCGCCATGGCCAAAGACACGAACCGCAGCACGAAGCCCGCCCGTACCGCAGAGGACGCACCGAACCCCGTCTGGTTCAAGCCGGTCATGTTCGGCTTCATGCTCGTCGGTCTCGTCTGGATCGTGGTCTTCTACGTCAGCCAGAGCACCCTGCCGGTGGCATCGCTCGGCTCGTGGAACATCTTGGTCGGCTTCGGCATCATGTTCATCGGATTCCTGATGACCACCCGGTGGCGCTAGAACGCACCTTCGAACTTACACGCCTGTAACTATCCCCATTGTGGGAAACCCTGTGGATAACTTTTCTGTGGATAACTCGGGCAGGTGAGATCGCGTCGGCCGAC
Organism: Frigoribacterium sp. AP1; assembly: GCF_056680555.1. Lineage (NCBI taxonomy): Bacteria > Bacillati > Actinomycetota > Actinomycetes > Micrococcales > Microbacteriaceae > Frigoribacterium > Frigoribacterium sp. AP1. The sequence continues at coordinate 1,454,474 of NZ_CM155288.1, read as the reverse complement.
GAGAAGAGGCGGCTCCCCGATGGGGAGCCGCCTCTCGTCGTTCGTGGGCCGATCGCCTCAGAACAAGCCGACGAGTTGAGCAGATCTGGCCAGGAGCACCGCGACCACGATCACGCCGATCACCACGAGCCCGACGGTCTGCAGTGCGTGCTTCGAGCGGTGACGGGTCTTCGAGAACAGGAACGCGACGGCCCCGCCCACGACGATGCCCCCGAGGTGGGCCTGCCAGGCGATGCCGGGCACGATGAAACCGATCGCGAGGTTGATGCCCACGAGCACCAGGAGCTGGATGCTGCGGCCGCCGAGGCTGCGGGCGATGACGAAGAACGCCGCCATCAGACCGAAGATCGCCCCGGAGGCGCCGACCACGAAACTACCCGGTGCCAGCAGGGCGACCGCAGCCGATCCGCCGATGCCCGAGAGCAAGTAGAGGGCGGCGAACCGACCTCGCCCCAGCTGACGTTCGAGCTCTGCCCCGAAGATGTACAGCGAGTACATGTTGAAGAGGATGTGCAGGACGCTGCCGTGGACGAACATCGTCGTCACGGCACGCCAGGGCTGCACGAGTTCGAGCGGTGGGTAGAAGGCCAGGGCTCGCGTGACCACGCCGTTGCCCGTCCCGGTCACGAGCTGCAACAAGAACACCGCGACGGTGACGGCGATGATGCCGTAGGTCACGACGGGGGCTCCACGCCGGGAGGCGCTCCGGACGCGGCCGACGACCTGCGGTTGGAGGCGCGGTACGTTGCCCCGCGCCTCCTTCACGCACTCCGGGCAGTGCACGCCCACCGCGGCGGGCGTCTGGCACTCACCGCAGATGGTGCGACCGCACCGCTGGCAGAGCACGAAGCTCTGCCGATCGGGGTGCCGGTAGCAGTAGTTCGACCGATCGTGCGGATCGGTCACCTAGACCTCGTCGACGGTGACGCTCTCGAGCACCACGTCCTCGAGCGGCTTGTCGCGCGCGTCGGTCTTGACGGCCTCGATCGCGTCGACGACCTTCTTGGACTCGTCGTCGGCGACCTCGCCGAAGATGGTGTGCTTGCCCTGCAGCCACGGGGTCGGGACCGTCGTGATGAAGAACTGCGAACCGTTCGTTCCCTTGCCGCCACGCGTGCCGGCGTTGGCCATCGCGAAGATGTAGGGGGCGTTGAAGTTCAGCTCGGGGTGGATCTCGTCGTCGAACTGGTAGCCGGGACCGCCGACGCCCTGGCCGAGGGGGTCGCCGCCCTGGAGCATGAAGTCCTTGATGATGCGGTGGAAGACGACGCCGTCGTAGAGCTTGTCGGTGCTGACCTTGCCGGTGGCCGGGTGGGTCCACTCTTTGGTGCCGGTGGCGAGGCCGACGAAGTTGGCGACGGTCTTCGGGGCGTGGTCGCCGAAGAGGTTCACCTTGATGGTGCCGAGGTTGGTGGTGAGGGTGGCGACAGCGGTGTGCGTTGACATGTCGTCATTCTTCCACAGCCACCTCGGCGCACCAGCGACTCCCCAGGCACCGTTCCGTGACCTGTCAGGAACCTCCGTGCCACACTGGGACGGGCCAGCAACTCTGGCTCCACTGCCTACTCGTTGGAGGAACGTTCATGGCCCTGTCACGCAAGCAGAAGAAAGAACTCAAGAAGTTCAAGAAGCACGCTGCGGCGGTGTGGGGTGAGCAGCGCGGCGTGATCGACCACGCCGGCAAGGTCATCGGCGGCTACCGCGACGACGCCGTCAAGATCGCGAACAAGAAGGTCGTCCCCCAGATCAAGCACGCGGTGGACTCCAACGTCCGCCCCGTGGTCTCGCAGGGCCTTTCGACCGGGTCGCACTACGCGTCCGTCGCCCAAGACCGTCTGAAGCACGACGTGTACCCGGCGTTCTCGTCGGCCCTCGGCAACCTCGACCTCGCCAACGACCCCAAGGTCCAGAAGGCCGTCAAGAACGCCAAGAAGCAGGGCAAGAAGGCAGCGGCCAAGTACGTGCCGCGCCAGCAGAAGTCGGGCCCCGGTGTCGGCGGCGTCCTGCTGATCGGCGTGGGCGTCGTCGCTCTCGGTGCCCTGGTGTTCGCGGCCGTGCAGACGTTGCGTGCCGACGACGAACTCTGGGTCGCCGACGACGACGCCGACACCAAGGCCTAGTCCCCCGCACCCCCACGAAGGGCCCGCCTCCCCCGGAGGCGGGCCCTTCGTCGTCCACCGGCCTCGCGACTGCAACGACCGACGGCGGCCCCGACCGCACCCTGCACGAATCGTCGGCGAAGCCGACACGGGCCCGGAAGGCATCGGCCTGATCCCCCGCCGTACATCGCACGACACGTCGGCGAAGCCGACACGGGCCCGGAGGGCCCCCGAACCAGCACGCAGCAAAGAGCACAGAACGAGAATTGCCCCTGTCCGGTGACTCCGTCAGCGGACAGGGGCAAGGCAATCGAGTGGAGCCTGGGAGAATCGAACTCCCGACATCCTGCTTGCAAAGCAGGCGCTCTACCAACTGAGCTAAGGCCCCGACCCCCCGGTCACCGGGGGAACGAGCACGATCTCACCTTGTGCCCGTCGTGAGACGAACTCGAGATGAGACCGGTACTGCGTGGGGCTAATAGGACTTGAACCTATGACCTCTTCGTTATCAGCGAAGCGCTCTAACCGCCTGAGCTATAGCCCCCGGACCGTCGTAAAGCCTACAGCACCACGACGGCGAACTCGAATCGACGGATTCCGCCGACGCGAGTGATGGATCAGTTGTTGGTGAAACCGACGAGCAGGCCGCCGGTGATGCGCACGCTCAGGTTGTAGAGGACAGCGACGATGGCCCCGAGGACCGTGCCGACGACTACGTTGAGGATGGCGACGACGATCGAGAAGAGCATGATCTGACCGACGTTGAAGGTGTCCTGGATCGAGAAGCTCGAGTCGCCGAGGATGTCACGCAGCAAGGCGTCGAGGTCGTCGAAGATGCCCGTCTGGTTGAGGATGGCCCAGATCAGGAAGGTGGCGACGACGGTGATGATGCCGATCGCGACGGAGATCAGGAAGGCCAGCTTCACGACCGACCAGAAGTCGATGTAGACGAGCTTGAGGCGGACCTGCTTGGTGCCGGACGGTCGTTTCGCCTTCTTCTGCAGTCTCTCGGCGACACTACTCATTGTTCGTTTCCTCTCCGGCGGTTCCGGTGGCCTCGTCGTCGGTCGACTCGGCGTCGACCGACGTGGCGCCGGTCGTGGGGATCTCGGTGTCGGCGTCGACGGACTCGACGGACTCGACAGACACTACGGCCTCGGCCACGGCGTCCGCACTCTCGTCGACCTCGGCCGCGAGATTGCGCTCACTGTTGCGGGCCACCGCGATGATGCGATCGTCGCTCGCGAAGCGGGCGAAGACGACGCCCATCGTGTCGCGGCCCTTGGCCGGGACCTCGGAGACGGCCGATCGGACCACCTTGCCTCCGGACAGGACCACGAGCACCTCGTCGTCCTCGCCGACGATCAGGGCGCCGGCGAGGTCGCCCCGCGCCTCCGCGAGCTTGGCGACCTTGATGCCGAGGCCGCCACGGTTCTGGACCCGGTACTGGTCGGCGGCCGTGCGCTTGGCGTAGCCGCCCTCGGTGACGACGAAGACGTAACCCTCTTCACCGACGACGGAGGCGCTGAGCAGCGTGTCGTCGTCGCGGAAGGTCATGCCCTTCACGCCCGAGGTCGACCGGCCCATGGGGCGCAGCGACTCGTTGGTGGCCGTGAAGCGCAGGGACATGCCGTGACGGGACACGAGCAGGAGGTCGTCGTGCTCGTCGACCAGCAGGGCCGAGACGAGCTCGTCGTCGTCGCGCAGGTTGATGGCGATGATGCCACCGGTGCGGTTCGTGTCGTACTCGGTGAGCGAGGTCTTCTTGATCAGGCCGTCGCGGGTGGCGAGCACGAGATAGTCGGCCACTTCGTAGTCGCGGATGTCGAGCACCTGCGAGATCTGTTCGTCGGGCTGCATGGCGAGCAGGTTGGCCACGTGCTGGCCCTTGGCGTCACGACCCGCCTCTTGCAGCTCGTACGTCTTGGCGCGGTAGACCCGGCCCTTGTTCGTGAGGAAGAGCAACCAGTGGTGGGTGGTCGTGACGAAGAAGTGGTCCACGACGTCGTCCGCGCGCAGCTGTGCCCCGCGGACGCCCTTGCCGCCCCGGTGCTGGCTGCGGTAGTTGTCGCTGCGGGTGCGCTTGACGTAGCCACCCCGCGTGATGGTGACGACCATCTCTTCTTCGGGGATGAGGTCTTCGACGCTCATGTCGCCGTCGAAGCCGAACATGATCTCGGTGCGGCGGTCGTCGCCGTACTTGTCGGTGATCTCGGCGAGCTCGTCGCTGACGATCGTGCGCTGACGCTCGGGCTTGGCCAGGATGTCCTGGTAATCGGCGATCTCGCGCTCGAGCTTGTCGGCGTCGTCCTGGATCTTCTGACGCTCGAGGGCGGCCAGGCGACGCAGCTGCAGGTTGAGGATGGCCGAGGCCTGGATCTCGTCGACGTCGAGGAGGTCCATGAGACCCGCGCGCGCCTCCTCGACGGTCGGCGACCGGCGGATGAGCGCGATGACCTCGTCCAGGGCGTCGAGGGCCTTCAAGTAGCCGCGCAGGATGTGCGCGTCGGCTTCGGCTTTCTTCAGGCGGAACTGCGTCCGGCGGACGATGACCTCGATCTGGTGGTCGACCCATGCCGAGATGAAGCCGTCGAGCGCGAGGGTGCGGGGCACGCCGTCGACGATCGCGAGCATGTTCGCGCCGAAGTTCTCTTGCAGGCTGGTGTGCTTGTAGAGGTTGTTCAGCACGACCTTGGCGACGGCGTCGCGCTTGAGCACGATGACGAGTCGCTGGCCGGTACGACCCGAGGTCTCGTCGCGGATGTCCGCGATGCCGCCGATGCGACCGTCCTTGACGAGCTCGGCGATCTTGATCGCGAGGTTGTCGGGGTTGACCTGGTACGGCAACTCGGTGACGACGAGGCAGGTGCGCCCCTGGAGCTCTTCGACGTTCACGACCGCGCGCATCGTGATCGAGCCGCGACCCGTGCGGTAGGCGTCCTGGATGCCGCGGACGCCGAGGATCTGCGCACCCGTCGGGAAGTCGGGGCCCTTGACGCGCTGCATGAGCGCCTCGAGCAGCTCCTCGCGCGACGCGGTGGGGTTCTCGAGGTACCACTGGGCGCCCGACGCGACCTCGCGCAGGTTGTGCGGCGGGATGTTCGTCGCCATGCCGACGGCGATGCCGACCGAGCCGTTGACCAGCAGGTTGGGGAACCGGCTGGGCAGGATGGCGGGCTCGCGGGTGCGACCGTCGTAGTTGTCCTGGAAGTCGACGGTGTCCTCGTCGATGTCGCGGACCATCTCGAGCGCGAGCGGAGCCATCTTCGTCTCGGTGTACCGCGGGGCGGCGGCGCCGTCGTTGCCGGGCGAACCGAAGTTGCCCTGACCGAGCGCGAGCGGGTAGCGCAGGCTCCACGGCTGGACGAGGCGGACCAGCGCGTCGTAGATCGCCGTGTCGCCGTGCGGGTGGAACTGCCCCATGACGTCACCGACGACGCGCGAGCACTTCGAGAACGCGCGGTCGGGGCGGTAGCCGCCGTCGTACATCGCGTAGATGACGCGACGGTGCACGGGCTTGAGGCCGTCACGCACCTCGGGCAGGGCCCGGCCGACGATGACGCTCATCGCGTAGTCGAGGTACGAGCGCTGCATCTCGAGCTGCAGGTCGACCTGCTCGATGCTGTCGCGCTTGGGTGCCTCGGCGAAGGTCTGGGTTCCTTCGGCGTCGATGCCCTCGGGGGTGTCTGTCGGCTCGTCGGCCATGATTCTCCGTTTGTCGTGGTCTGCCCCGTGGTGCTCGTCGGGGCGCGGGCGTGCTCCGGATCAGCCGGAGGCGCGCATCAGATGTCGAGGAAGCGGACGTCTTTCGCGTTCTGCTGGATGAAGTTGCGTCGTGACTCGACGTTCTCGCCCATCAGGGTGTCGAAGATGGTGTCGGCGGCCACGGCGTCCTCGAGGGTGACCTGCAGCAGCGTGCGCGTGTCGGGGTCCATCGTGGTCTCCCACAGCTCTTTGTAATCCATCTCGCCGAGGCCCTTGTAGCGCTGGATCGCGTTCTCCTTCGGGATGCGCTTGCCGGCCGCGCGACCCGAGACGAGCACCGCATCGCGCTCGGCGTCGCTGTACACGTACTCGTGGGCGGCGTTGCTCCACTTGAGCTTGTAGAGCGGAGGCTGCGCAAGGTAGACGTAGCCGAGGTCGATGAGCGGGCGCATGTAGCGGAACAGCAAGGTGAGCAGCAGCGTCGTGATGTGCTGGCCGTCGACGTCGGCGTCGGCCATCAGGACGATCTTGTGGTACCTCGCCTTGTCGGGGTCGAAGTCTTCTCCGATGTCGGCGCCGAAGGCCTTGATCATGGCCTGGACCTCGTTGTTGCCGAGGGCACGGTCGAGACGGGCCTTCTCGACGTTGAGGATCTTGCCCCGCAGCGGCAGGATCGCCTGGGTCTCGGGGTTGCGCCCCTGCACCGCCGAACCGCCGGCCGAGTCACCCTCGACGATGAAGATCTCGCTTCGCGAGGGGTCTTTGCTCTGGCAGTCCTTGAGCTTGCCGGGCATGCCGTTCGACTCGAGCACGCCCTTGCGGCGGGTCTGCTCACGCGCCTTGCGCGCGGCGAGACGGGCCTGCGACGCGAGGATGCCCTTGCGGACGATCTCGGCGGCCTGCTTGGGGTTGCGGTCGAACCAGTCGTTCAGCTGCGAGCCGGCGACCTTCTGCACGAACGACTTGGCCTCGGTGTTGCCGAGCTTGGTCTTCGTCTGGCCCTCGAACTGCGGCTCGCCGAGCTTGATCGAGATGACGGCGGTCAGGCCTTCACGGACGTCGTCGCCCGAGAGGTTGTCGTCCTTCTCCTTGAGGAAGTTCTTCTCGCGCGCGTAGCGGTTGATCAACGTGGTCAGCGCCGCGCGGAAGCCCTCTTCGTGCGTGCCGCCCTCGTGCGTGTTGATCGTGTTCGCGTAGGTGTGGACGCTCTCTTGGTACGAGGTGTTCCACTGCATCGCGACCTCGAGCGAGATCTTCTTCTCGGTGTCTTCTTGCTCGAAGGCGATGATGTCGTCGTGGACCGTCTCGACCTTCTTGGTCGTGTTGAGGTACTCGACGTAGTCGACGAGGCCCTTCTCGTAGTGGAAGACGTCGTGGCGGGGCTCGGCGTCGTCTTCTTGCACGCGCTCGTCGCTGAGCTCGATGCGCAGGCCCTTGTTCAGGAAGGCCATCTGCTGGAACCGCGTGCGGAGCGTCTCGTAGTCGAACTCGACGGTCTCGAAGATCTCGGCGTTGGGCCAGAACGTGATCGTCGTGCCCGTGGTGTCGTCTTCTTCGCCCTTGGCCAGCGGCGCGACGGGGACGCCGTCGGTGAAGCTCTGACGGTAGACGTTGCCCTGTCGGCGCACCTCGACGTCGAGCTCGCTCGACAGGGCGTTGACGACCGAGCTGCCGACGCCGTGCAGACCACCCGAGACCGCGTAACCGCCGCCGCCGAACTTGCCGCCGGCGTGCAGCACGGTCAGGACGACCTCGACGGTCGACCGACCCTCGACGGGGTGCACGTCGACCGGGATGCCGCGGCCGTTGTCGACGACGCGCACGCCGCCGTCCTCGCGCATGGTGATCTCGATGTGGTCGCAGTGGCCGGCCAGGGCCTCGTCGACCGAGTTGTCGACGATCTCGTAGACCAGGTGGTGCAGACCACGGGGGCCCGTCGAGCCGATGTACATGCCGGGGCGCTTGCGGACGGCCTCGAGACCCTCGAGGACCTGGATCGCACTGGCGCCGTAGGTGTCGTCGGGCTGGGCGTCGGTGGGATCAGCTGACATGTGCGTAGGGGCTCCTGCCGGACGAGACGAAGGTGTGCCGACCGGTCGCGACCGCTGTCTGGGCGGCCCTCGGACGACCTTCCGAGTCTACCGCAGGCCCGTCCACCGCGGGGCGAAATCCGCCCTCAGACGGATTTTCCCACCGCACTTGGACGATTCACCCTCGTCAACCGTAAGTATCGCGAGGGCCCCGCCCTGGAACCGATCTGGGGCCGCGTTTCCAGGTCGGGGCGTTGGGTGCCAAGAAACGCACCGACTGGATGCCCGCGTCCGGGTACCTCTGCACGATGGTCGTCGTGACCTGCGTGCGCATCAACCGGAGCTGCGTCGCCCAGGCCGTCGAATCGCATTGAACGGTCAGGGTGCCGTCGTCGATCGACACCGGATCCGAGTGCGCGGCCAGCTCGGCGCCCACCATGTCGGGCCAGGCGGTCATCAGCTCGGACTGCGCCAACGGACTGTTCCAGCCGAGTTCGTTGGTGACGGCCGACAGCACGTCGGCGATCCCCCGGGGCTCGCGTCCGGTGCCGAACGGCTGGCTCGGGGATCCCAGCTTGATCGACTTGCGCTTCCGAGCGTCGCGCGACCGCGAGTTGGGGTCGCCGAACACCCGGCGGAACCGTAGGTAGACCCGTTGGGCCTCGCTGTCGGGCTGCGGCTCGGGTTCAGGAGGCGCGGGTGGCGTGGACGCCGGAGGCTGCGGTGCGTCGTCGACGCTCACCGCGCCTCCTCGGTGTCGGCCTCACGGGGTCGCTCGTCGCCACTCGCCTCGGGGACGACCGCGTCGTCCCCGGGACCGTCGGCGTCGGGGGCGTCGGCCACGGGGGCGTCGTCGACGATCGTCCCCTTGGCGATGCGGACCGTGTGGGCCTTGAGCCGTGCGGGGACGTCGCCCTCGACCGCCGCCGTGATCAGCACCTGCTCGTAGCCGGCGACCGCGTCGGCCAGGCGTTCACGACGGGATCCGTCGAGCTCGGCGAAGACGTCGTCGAGCACGATCACCGGGTCGCCCGTCGGCGAGTCGACCCGCACCACCGCGGCCGAGGCCAGTTTGAGCGCCAGGGCGAACGACCAGGACTCGCCGTGGCTCGCGTATCCGCGCGCGGGCAACCCGTTGAGCGAGAGGAAGAGGTCGTCTCGGTGCGGGCCCACGAGCGTCAGGCCCCGTTCGAGCTCGGTCGGTCGGACGCGGGCCAGCGCCTGGCGGAAGACCTCGGGCACCTCGTCGGCGGGTATCGACTCGGTCGGGCCCTCGGCCGCGGTCGTCTCGTCGTCGGGTGTCGCGCCCCTGATGCTCAGCACCGTCGACAACCGTGCAGCGTGGTCGGCGCCGGCCACCGCCGCGTAGGCACGAGCCACCTCGGGGGCCAGGTCGGCGGCGAGCCGGTCGCGCGCGACCACGAGTTCGCTGCCGAGGGACACGAGACGTTCGTCCCAGATGTCGAGCGTGCTGAGCTGACCGGCCTTCACCCCGGAGGCGCGGGCCGACTTCAGAAGCGTGTTGCGTTGCTTGAGCACCCGGTCGTAGTCGGTCTGCACGCCGGCGAACCGGGGCGACCGGGCCACCAGCAGCTCGTCGAGGAAGCGTCGACGACCGGAGGGCTCGCCCCGGACGAGCGCCAGGTCTTCCGGGGCGAAGAGGACGCTGGTGAAATAGCGCGGCAACTCGCGGGGCTTGATGGCCCCACGGTTGACCTGCGCCCGGTTCGGCGACGACCGGTTGATCTGCACCTCGGCCAGGAGTTCTCGATCGTCGGCGAGCAACCGGGCCCGGACGACGGCCGAGTCTCGTCCTTGGCGGATGAGCGCGGCATCGGACGACACCCGGTGGGATCCGAGACTCGAGAGGTAGCCGAGGGATTCGACCAGGTTCGTCTTCCCCTGGCCGTTGCTGCCGACGAAGAGGTTCGGCCCGCGCGCGAGGCTGACTTCGGCAGACGTGTAGTTGCGGAAGTCCGTCAGGCTGAGATGCAGTACTCGCACGCGGGCCGGTGGAGGCGCTAGGCCTTCTTGACGGCGTGGCCGCCGAACTGGTTGCGCAGTGCGGCGACGGCCTTCATGGTCGGCGAACCCTCGCCCTGACGCGAGACGAAGCGCGCGAAGATCGAGGCGCTGATCGTCGGCATCGGGACGGCGTGGTTGATCGCCTCTTCGAGGGTCCAGCGGCCCTCGCCGCTGTCTTCGACGTAACCCGAGATCTCGGCCAGCTTGGGGTCGGCCTCGAGGGCGAGCACCATGAGCTCGAGCAGCCAGGAGCGCACGACGGTGCCGCGCTGCCAGGCCTTGAAGGTGCCGGTGACGTCCTTGATCAGGTCGCTACGGGCCTCGAGCAGTTCGTAGCCCTCGCCGTAGGCCTGCATGATCGCGTACTCGATGCCGTTGTGGACCATCTTGGCGTAGTGACCCGCACCGGTGTCGCCGGCGTGGACGAAGCCTTCTTCGCGGGGACCTTCGGGACGCAGGGCGTCGAAGATCGGCTGCGCCAGGGCGACGTTCTCGGCGGAACCGCCGACCATGAGACCGTAGCCGTTGTCCTTGCCCCAGACACCGCCCGAGACGCCGGCGTCGACGTACTTGATGCCCTTGCCGCCGAGGAGCTTCTCGTTGGCGAAGTCGCTGGTGAACTTCGAGTTGCCACCGTCGATGACCAGGTCGCCTTCGGAGAGCTCCTTCGAGAGCTCTTCGATGACGCCGGCGGTGATGTCGCCCGCGGGCACCATGACCCAGACGATGCGGGGGGCGGGGAGCGTGTTGGCGAGTTCGGCGAGGCTGGCGACGTCGGAGACGGCGGGGTTCGCGTCGTAACCGGTCACCTCGATGCCGTTGTCGCGCAGGCGGGCGCGCATGTTGTTGCCCATTTTGCCGAGACCGACGAGGCCGATGTGCATGAGGATCCTTTGTTCGTGGCGGTGGGGCCCGGAGGCGGCACCGTTGCGTGCAGAGCGCTCTTAGCGCAGGAGGAGGTTGGGCTGCAGCAGGTACTTGTAGCTGTCAGCACCGGCCTGGTCCCTCGAGGACTGACTGGTGATCAGCACGGGACCGGGCTTGTTCGGGTTCTCCGTCTTGGTGAAGGAGATGCGGACGAACTCGGAATGAACCGCTCCGAGACCGTCGAGGAGGAACTGCGGTTTCAACGAGACCACCGTGTCCTCTCCCGTCAACAACGCATCGATCGACTCTGACGCCTGCGCTTGTTCGCTTCCGATGGCCTCGAGGGTGAGGCCGTCGATCGTGAACGTGAACCTGAGTGCCGCCTCGCGCTCGAGCACGAGCGAGACGCGGCGGACCGACTCGACGAGCTCGGCCGTGTTGATCACGGCGTAGTTCTCGACGGTGTCGGGGAAGAGACGCTTCACCGGGGGGAAGTTCCCCTTGATGAGCAACGAGGTGACGGTCTTGTTGTCCGCCTGGAACGCGATGAGCTCGCGCTCGTCGGATCCGGTGATCGAGACCGAGACGGTGCCGGCGTTGCCGAAGGTCTTGCCGACCTCTTGCAGGGTGCGTGCCGGGACGAGAGCGGTCGTCGTGGTCGTGCTGGCCACGGTGCCGGGGTCGAACTCGATGCCACGGACGGCGACTCGGTAGCGATCCGTGGCGACCAGCGACAAGGCGTTCTCGCTGACCTCGAGCTGGACGCCGGTGATGACCGGGGTGACGTCGTCGCGGGACGCGGCGACCGCGACCTGGGAGACCGCGAGGGCGAAGGAGTCGCCGGGGACGACACCCGAGCGGTCACCGACGGTCGGCAGGGTCGGGTACTCCTCGACCGGCATGCTCAGCAGGGAGAAGTTCGCGGATCCGCAGCTGACGGCGATGCGGTTCTCTTCTGTGGAGAAGGTGACCGGTGCGTTCGGCAGACGGCTGGCGATGTCGGCGAGGAGGCGGCCCGAGACCAGGATCGTGCCCGGTTCGTCGATCTCGGCGGGGATGCTCGTCTGGGCCGAGACCTCGTAGTCGAAGGAGGACAGGGTCAGTCCGTCGGCGTCGGCCTCGATCAGCACACCGCTGAGGATCGGCAAGGTGGTGCGCTGGGGCAGCAGCTTGACGGCGAAGGAGACCGCATCGCTGAAGACGTCACGGTTGACCTGGAACTTCACGCGGGGACCCCTATCGACTTCGCTCTCGTGGATGGCCGGTTAATAGTGGCACAGCATCGGGGTCCGCCCTTGCGTGGGTGAAAGCCGAGGGCCGGGGGCCCGATCGATCCACAAGGTTGTCTCTCCATCAATTTCTTGTAACCAGGATTAACAGTCTTAACCGTTGTGCACAGTGTGGATAACCTGTTTAAAACCCCGTGGCTCAACGGAACTACACGCGTGTGACTTGTGGACGGGGTGTGGAACGGAATGACAAGAATCCTGGTGGTCGGTCGTCGGCCCCGAGCGGGATCCCACAGGTCCCCCGGATCCGTGAACAACGTCGCCGAGGTTATCCACGAGTTTCCACAAGTTATCCACACTGTGTGGAACGTGCCTCCTCAGGGCCCGTCGAGACGCGACCGGTGCCCCCTGGAACGACGAACGGGCGCCGACACGTGGTCGACGCCCGGACGGGACGGTCGTGGCGGACGAGGCGGCCTGGCCCGTCGACCCGTCACTTGTAGCGGGTGTCCTGCTTGATGCGGCTGGTCAGCTCGGTCACCTGGTTGTAGATCGACCGGCGTTCCTTCATCAGCTCGCTGATCTTCTTGTTGGCGTACATGACCGTCGTGTGGTCGCGGTTGCCGAACAGCTGACCGATCTTGGGCAGCGACAGGCTCGTGAGTTCGCGGCACAGGTACATGGCGATCTGTCGGGCGGTGGCGATCGCCTGTGAGCGGGACGACCCGTACAGGTCGTCGACGGTGAGCTTGAAGTAGTCCGCCGTGTGGTTGATGATGTCGACCGGCGCGATGATGTTGTCCTCGTCGAGCGTGATGAGGTCCTTCAGGACGGTCTGCACGAGGGCCAGGTCGACGGCGGTCCGGTTGAGGCTGGCGAAGGCCGTGACCCTGATGAGGGTGCCCTCGAGTTCGCGGATGTTGCTCGACACCTTGGTCGCGATGAACTCGAGGACCTCGTCGCGGATCTGCAGCTTCTCGCTCTGGGCCTTCTTGCGCAGGATGGCGATGCGGGTCTCGAGGTCGGGAGCCTGCACGTCGGTGATCAGGCCCCACTCGAAGCGCGACCGCATGCGGTCCTCGAAGCCGGTGAGGTGCTTGGGCGGCAGGTCGCTGGTGATCACCAGCTGCTTGTCGTGGTCGTGCAGGGTGTTGAAGGTGTGGAAGAACGCCTCTTGGGTGCTGTCCTTGCCCTGGAGGAACTGGATGTCGTCGATCAGCAGGATGTCGATCTCTCGGTACCTCTGCTGGAAGAGGCTCGACCGGTTGTTGGCGATCGAGTTGATGAAGTCGTTCGTGAACTCTTCGCTGCTGACGTACCGGACTCGGATCCCCGGGTACATCGTCTCGGCGTAGTGCCCGATGGCGTGCAGCAGGTGGGTCTTGCCCAGCCCCGACTCGCCGTAGACGAAGAGCGGGTTGTAGGCCTTGGCCGGAGCCTCGGCGACGGCGACGGCCGCGGCGTGGGCGAACCGGTTCGACGCGCCGATGACGAAGTTGTCGAAGCTGTACTTCGGGTTGAGACGGGAGTCGTTGCGCTTGCCGCTCGCGCTCGTCTCGACCGGCGCCGGCACGAAGGGCGCCTCGATGTAGTGGACCGGCTCCGACTGCTCGACCTGCTGGGTGAGCGTGTCGGGGGTGATGTCGGGGTTGACGGTGATGGCGAAGCTCGAGACCGTGGTGTCGCCCAGCCCCGCGATGGACTCGAGCAGCGGCTCACGGATCCGTTGTTCGAGCATGCCCCGGGTCAGGTCGTTGGGCACCTCGAGGTAGAGGGTGCCGCCCAGCACGCCCTTCGGCTCGACGAGGCTGATGAAGCCGTGCAGCTGCGGCGTGATGCGGTCGTCGGTCGTCAGCGTCGCGAGGACGGAACGCCACAGGTCCTGGACCGGGTCGACGGTGTGCGCCACTGGGAGTCTCTTTCTCGCGGTTAGGCAGCGGACGGATCCGGCCGCCTCCGCGTGCGGGTCGCGTTCACCCGCCGGTGTTCGAAGGGTACGAGTGCGGGACGAGTTATGCACAGCTTTCTCCACCGATCGGTTGGCGCCGTTCGGGCCGGGATCGCTGCGTGTTCCCCGTCGTCACGCGGAAGTACCGCGAGAAGTACCCACCTTAGTTCGACCGGGTGTGGAGTCCGCAACCGGAGTTTTCAACACTGTGGACAAGCGCCTCCGGAAGACGCCGTTTGACCACGGCTCCGATCACGCGTACTTTTAATCAGTTGATTTCAGCCGCGTTGGCTGTACAAGACTTCTCGGATCGTGGCAACAGGCCTGGTCCGCTTTCCTGGAGGACCACCATGAGCAAGAGAACGTTCCAGCCGAACAACCGTCGTCGCGCCAAGAAGCACGGTTTCCGTGCCCGCATGCGCACCCGCGCCGGTCGCGCCATCCTCGCCGCCCGTCGTGGCAAGGGCCGCACCGAGCTCTCGGCGTAGCCAACTCCGTGTTGGCCCGGGCCAACCGGATCGTCCGCGCAGACGACTACCGAACCACCGTGCGCCGTGGCCGCAAGTCGGGCACGGCGCATTCGGTCGTCTACGTCCGTCGTCGTGACGACGACCTGGTCCGGTTCGGCTTCATCGTGGCCAAGACCGTGGGCAACGCGGTCGTCCGCAACACGGTCCGTCGTCGGCTCAAGGGTGTCTGTCACGAGATGTTGCCGACACTCCCCCGGGGGCTCGACATCGTGATCAGAGCCTTGCCAGGCAGCCCCGACGTTGCGTGGTCTACCCTGCTGTCGGACATCTCCGAGGTCGTCGACAGGGGCGTGAAAGCGTGACAAGAGCCGTGCAGTTCGTCGCGTTGCTTCCCCGCAACGCGTGCGTCCTCGTGCTCCGCGTCTACCGTGCCGTCGTCTCCCCGCTCTACGGCGACGTCTGCCGCTACTACCCGTCGTGTTCCCGCTACGCCCTCGAGGCCATCCAGCTGCACGGCGTGGTGCGGGGCGTGGCCATGGGCAGCTGGCGCATCGCCCGGTGTCACCCCTGGGCAGCCGGAGGCGTCGACGACGTCCCCGAGCCCCGCACACAGAAGTACCGCGTCACGAAGTCCGGCTTCGTGACACCGCGATCCGGCACCACGACCCCCGACCTCGTCGGGGCGGGCCGCATCGCCGCACAGAGCCACGGAAAGGGCTGACCCGAACACCATGGACTTCATCGGCACCATCCTCTGGCCCCTGAGATGGGTCGTCGAGGCGATCCTCGTCGGCTTCCACAACGTCCTCACGGCGTTCGGCATGGACACCGCGGCCGGCAGCACGTGGGTGCTCTCGATCGTCGGCCTGGTCCTCGTGGTGCGGGCCTGCCTCATCCCGATCTTCGTCCGGCAGATCAAGAGCCAGCGACGCATGATGGAGATCGCGCCCCGGCTCAAGAAGATCCAGGACAAGTACAAGGGCAAGCGCGACCAGTTCAGCCGCGAGGCGATGTCCCGCGAGACCATGGCGCTCTACAAGGACACCGGTACCAACCCGCTCAGCTCGTGCCTGCCTCTGCTGATCCAGATGCCGATCTTCTTCAGCCTCTACACCGTGCTGCACAACGCCCAGCAAGAGAAGGTGGGCATCGGCCTGCTGAACTCGGCGCTGTCGACCTCGTTCGGTGAGTCGGCGCTCTTCGGCGCTCCTCTGAAAGAGACCTTCCTCGGGGCCACCACCTGGGAGGTCCGCCTGATGGCCGGCGCCATGGTGGTCATCATGACGGCGTCGCAGTTCATCACCCAGCTGCAGATCGTCTCGAAGAACATGTCGCCCGAGACCAAGGCGAGCCCCATGTTCAAGCAGCAGCGCATGCTCCTGTACTTCCTCCCCCTCGTGTTCGTCTTCTCGGGTCTGTCCTTCCCCTTGGGCGTCATGTTCTACTGGCTCACCTCCAACGTCTGGACCATGGCCCAGCAGTTCCTCGTCATCCGCAACATGCCCACCCCCGGCAGCGAGGCGGCACTGGCGCGTGAAGAGCGCCTCGCGCGCAAGCAGCAGCGCAAGGGCCTGCCCAGCATCACCGTGACCGAGATCGAGTCGGCACCCTCCGTGCCGAAGACGACCCAGCGCACCCAGCCCGTCGGCAAGAACCGCTCCAAGAAGCAGAACGGCCCCAAGAAATGACCTCTGACGACTCCACGACCGACATCGTCGAGCCCGCCGCCGAGACCGACGGTGCCGTCGCCTCGAGTGACGACCAGGAGGCGCGGGTCGCCTCGGACGACACGGCCGACGTCCTCGACGAGGGCGACATCGCAGCCGACTACATCGAAGAACTGCTCGACATCTGCGACTTCGACGGCGACATCGACATCGAGGTCCGCGGCGGTCGCTCGTACATCTCGGTCGATTCGAGTGGCGAGCAGAAGCTGCGCGTCCTGTCGAAGCCCGACACGGTCAACGCCCTGCAAGAGCTGACCCGCATCGCGGTGCAGACCAAGACCGGCGAGTTCTCGCGTCTCATCCTCGACATCGGAGGCTCGCGCGCCACGCGTGAGACCGAGCTCGGCCGTCTGGTGGACGTCGCCGTCGCGAAGCTCGAGGACGGCGCCACCTCGGCCGCCCTGCCGCCCATGTCGTCCTACGAGCGCAAACTCGTCCACGACATCGTGGCCGCGCGGGGCTTCACCTCGGAGTCCGAGGGCGAAGGCCGCGACCGTCACACCGTCATCACTCGTCCCTGAGCCCACGGACATGACCGACACGTCGACCCTCGAGGTCGAGCCCGCCGTGGCGGCGACGATCTTCGGCGACCGGCTCGACGTCGTGCGCCGCTACGTCGCCGACCTAGCGCAGCACGGCGAAGAACTGGGTCTGATCGGACCGCTCGAGCTGCCGCGCCTCTGGACCCGCCACGTCATCAACTGTGGGCTGCTGGCGCCCCTGCTGGTCTCCGGTCGAGTCGGTGACATCGGGTCGGGTGCCGGCCTGCCGGGACTCGTGCTCGCGGCTGCTCGTCCGGACGCCACGCTCGTGCTGATCGAACCGATGGAGCGACGCGTCGACTGGCTGACGGCCGAAGCCGAGCGCATGGGTCTCGACAACGTCGAGGTCGTGCGTGCCCGCGCGGAAGACGTACAACTGGATGGCTGGCTCGACCAGGCGACCGCCCGTGCCGTGTCGGCACTGTCCAAGTTGATCCCGCTGACCGCTCCGCTGGTGAAGACCGGCGGGCAACTGCTCTTGATGAAGGGTGCGCGGGTCGACGACGAGATCGCCGCCGCACGCAAGGTCATCGCCCGCCACCACCTGATCGACGTCGAGGCTCGGGAGCTGGGCGTCGGACTCGTCGACGAGACGACCCGGGTCTTCGTCGCCACACTGGACTGACAAGACAGGCACTATCGCCAATAGCATCGTTTGATCAGGTATTATCCTCCCGCCGCTGCTCCGGGACGATCGTCAGGAGCGAGGTCTCGTCTGGCACGCGGACGCCGGTTCCCTGTCTTTGTCGGGGCCTGACGATAGACTCGGCCTTCGATCCCCGATGATCACCGAGTCGTTTCCGAGCGATGTGGTCAGACCTCCGGGCAGGTCGTTTCACGTGAAACATGGCGATACGGAGACCCCTTCAGTGAGTTCCTCGGCTGACGACGACAGAAGCACTCCCCTGGCTCGGGAGCTCGCCGACTTGAATCGACGCAAGCAGGCCCTGTCGCGCGAGCCCCTGCCATCCCCCGCCTCGACGCGAGTGATCACCGTCTCCAATCAGAAGGGTGGCGTCGGCAAGACCACGACCACCGTCAACCTCTCGGCTGCGCTGGCTCGCAGCGGAGCAAAGGTGTTGGTCATCGATCTCGATCCCCAGGGCAACGCCTC
The DNA here is from genome assembly GCF_056680555.1 of Frigoribacterium sp. AP1. NCBI lineage: Bacteria > Bacillati > Actinomycetota > Actinomycetes > Micrococcales > Microbacteriaceae > Frigoribacterium > Frigoribacterium sp. AP1. Next base: position 1,436,718 of record NZ_CM155288.1, on the reverse strand, counting down.
GACGGCCCTCGGCGTGGAACACCGGGCCGAGACGCCGAGCGTCTACGACGTCGTGGTGAACGACGGCGAGGTCGCGGACGTCGTCCAGAAGAGCCCGGAGTTCGACACGCTCTTCTGCATCCCGGCCACGATCCACCTCGCCGGAGCCGAGATCGAACTCGTCTCGCTCGTCGCTCGCGAGCAGCGACTGAGCAGAGCGCTGTCCGAGTACCTCAGCGCCACCGAGAAGGCCGGTGAACGATACGACTACGTCTTCATCGACTGCCCGCCGTCTCTCGGATTGCTCACGATCAACGCCTTCGTCGCCGCCAGTGAGGTGCTCATCCCCATCCAGTGCGAGTACTACGCGCTCGAAGGATTGAGCCAGCTGCTTCGCAACATCCAGCTCATCGAGAAGCACCTGAATCCCAAGCTCAAGGTGTCGAGCATCCTGCTCACGATGTACGACGGACGGACGAACCTGGCTCAGCAGGTCGTCGCCGACGTTCGCGAGCATTTCCCTGATGAGGCCCTGAACACGCTGATTCCCCGGTCGGTCAGGATCAGCGAGGCCCCCGGTTACGGGCAGACGGTCATCAGCTACGACACCAACTCCCCCGGGTCGATCTCGTACCTCGAGGCGGCCGCCGAACTAGCACGTCGAGGAGCACCCCAGTAATGGCAACCAAGCGAACCGGACTCGGGCGCGGCATCGGCGCCCTCATCCCCGTCTCCGACGAGAGCCAGGACCGCCCGGTCGACGTCTTCTTCCCGACGGCACAGCAGACAGCCGACGAGCTCATCGCCGTGCCGGGTGCGCGCCTGGCAAACCTCAATCCGTTGGACATCACCCCGAACGCTCAGCAGCCGCGGGCCGAATTCCGCGCCGAGGAGCTCGCCGAGCTGGTGACCTCCATCCGTGAAGTCGGTGTGCTGCAGCCCATCGTCGTCCGTCCGATCAAGAAGAGCGGCAAGGGGGCAGCACAGTACGAGCTCGTCATGGGCGAGCGACGCCTCCGGGCGACCAAAGAGCTGGGTCTCGCGACGATCCCTGCCATCGTCAAGGACACCGCGGACGACGCGATGTTGCGCGACGCCCTGCTCGAGAACCTCCACCGCGCCGAGCTCAACCCGCTCGAAGAAGCGTCCGCCTATCAGCAACTTCTCGCCGATTTCGGCATCACCCAGGACGAGTTGGCCACCCGCATCGGCCGCAGTCGTCCGCAGATCACCAACACCTTGAGGCTGCTGAGGCTGCCGGCGGCCGTCCAGCGACGGGTCGCCTCGGGCGTCCTGACGGCCGGCCACGCCCGAGCGATCCTGAGCACGGGTGACCCGGTGCTCATGGCTCGACTGGCGGATCGCATCGTCAACGAAGACCTCAGCGTCCGTGCCGCCGAGGCCATCGCCGCGGGTGGAAGCGCCAAGCCGAAGTCGACGCGCACGGCGACCCCGGGTAAGCACCAGGCGCACCTGGACGAGGTGGCCGAGAGTCTCGGTGACCGGTTCGAGACCCGGGTGAAGGTGTCGTTGGGTGCTCGCAAGGGGTCGATCACGATCGACTTCGCCTCGATGCAGGATCTCAACCGCATCCTCGGACAGTTGGGGCACGAACAGGAAGGCTGACTCCCCGATCGTTCGACCCGCGTCATACGGTTTCAGGTGAAACATCGGCTGCCCTTGCTCGTCTGAGTGGGGGCAGTTGTTGTTGGGATGTCCTGCGGGCAGCCGAACCGGCGGGCCCGCAGGGTTTCACGTGAAACTTCCCGCATCCCGGACGGTCGCTCCCGTGCGCGAGTCGATCATCGGAGTGATCCACTCGCGGGTGCGGTGAGCCTTTGGTGCTCACGGCGACGCTCACGGCATGACAGAGAGCTGGCGGGCGGTGCCCCGTCAGCTGCATCCATCGTGCGGGAAAGTCCAGTCCCCTGCCTCTTACGCGGATGGACACCGGGTCACGGGCGGAGACAGCGTCGGCTCGACTCGTCTAGCTCTGACGCGGCCCGACCCCAATACGTGGTGGGCTCGAGCCCGGACGGTCGTCGTCGACCGGCAGAAATGAAGCGGTCATGGGTTTGTCGCGTCGCGAGGACCGTTCGCACAGGTTCACGATCCCCGAGACCATCAGCTGTTCGAGCCCGAGCGTCTCGTCGGTAGCACGACACGCTCGAAGAGGATGTCGCGCACTTCGGTCTCGCGCAGTCATCGCCTCGCACGCTGAGACGGAACGACCTCACACTGCTTCGATGGACGCACTGGGCCACCACGGGCGCAGCACTGGACGCGCGGTCTGGTCGTGGTCCCTACTCCCGAAGGGCCCACGTTTCACGTGAAACGTCGACAAGCGCGGACGTCTGTCAGCGACGGTGGTCGGCGACGGCCTTCTCGGCGAGGGCGGCGTAGAACATGCCCAGTTCGTAACCGGCCGACTCCAGAGCCATCGGGACGAGTGACGTCTCGGTCAACCCGGGCAGCACGTTCACTTCGAGGAACCACGGCGTCCCGGCGGCATCGACGATGAGGTCGACCCGCGAGAGGTGACGGAGCCCGAGGGCTTCGTGCACGGCCACGGCGGCCCGGGCAACAGCGTCGGAGGCTGAGGAGTCGAGTCGTGCCGGCGTGAAGAAGGTCGTCTCCCCCGCGTTGTAGCGAGCCTCGAACCCGTAGAAACCCTGACGGGGCACGATCTCGACCGCGGGGAGGGCGAGCGGGCCGTCACCGGTGTCGATGACCCCGATCGCGATCTCGGTGCCCGTGATCTTTTGCTCGACGATGACGTCGTCGCAGTACGTGTACGCGTCGACCATGGCCCGCGGTAGGGCACCGATGTCGTCGACGACCGTTACCCCCTGGGCGGAGCCTCCCCGTGCCGGCTTCACGACGACGGGCACGGGGTGCTCCTCAGCGATGGCCGCCAGCACACCGACGGCACCGAGCTCGCGGAAGGCGTCGTGAGACAGGGTGATGCCCCGCGGGGTGGAGACCCCGGCGCGTCGGGCGAGCTCTTTCGCGGTCGGCTTGTCCCAAGCCAGCCGGGCCGCTGCCGCCGTGCTGCCGACGAAGGGGACGTCGAGTGCTTCGAGCAGACCGCGCAGCGCGCCGTCCTCACCACTGGCCCCGTGCAGGGCCGGCCACACGACGTCGGGACGCGATTCGGTCAGATGTCCGAGCAAGGAGGCGTCGGGATCGCGGAGCTCGACCTGGATGCCGTGGGTGACGAGGCTGTCGACCACGCGCCTCCCCGATCGAAGGGAGACGTCGCGTTCGTGCGAAATGCCTCCGGCGAGGATGGTGACGGTGCGCAGCTCACTCGATGCCATGGGGGTCTCTTCCTTGTGTCACGACGGAGGCCGGTCTCGGGGGCGGAAGACTCACGAGACGCGGAAAATGCTGGTCAGTTGGTGTTCGGCGGCGGAACGACGACGCTCTGCGGGCGAGCGGCCGGGTTCGACAGGCTCGCGGGCGAGAACGTGCGCAGCAGGTCGAGTTCGCCGTTGACGACGTTCGCCAGACGGGCCACGCCGGTGCGGATCGATTCGGGCGTCGGGTAGCAGAACGACAGGCGGATGTTCTGCCGACCGTCGCCGTCGGCGAAGAACGCCGTGCCGGGCGTGTAGGCCACGAGCTCCTTGACCGCTCGGGGCAGCATGGCTTTCGAGTCGAGCTCTGCAGGCAGCCCGACCCAGACGAAGAAGCCCCCGTCGGGCACGTTCCACGTGAGCGACGGCAGGTACTCCCCCAGCGCCGAGATCATCGCGTCGCGCCGCTCGCGGTACAGGTCACGGAAGGTCTCGATCTGCCCCCGCCAGTCGGCCTGGTCGAGGTATTCGGTGATGACGAACTGTCCGAACGAGTTGGGCGAGAGCGTGGCGGACTCGTTGGCGAGGATGAGCTTCTCGCGGATGGCGTGCGGGGCGAGCGCCCAGCCCACCCGGAAGCCGGGCGCGAGCGTCTTCGAGAACGACCCGAGGTAGATCACGCCTTCGTCGTCGATGGAGCGCATCGCCTGGGGGGCCGGCTGGTCGAAGTAGAGCAAGCCGTAAGGGTTGTCCTCGAGGACGAGGATGCCGGCCGAGCGGCAGATCTCGAGGATCTCGACGCGGCGGGCCCAGGTGAGCGTGACACCGGCCGGGTTGTGGAAGTTCGGGATCGTGTACAGGAACTTGATCCGCCCCCCACGGGCCGTGACCGTCGCGATGGCCTCGCGCAGCGCCTCGGGCACGAGTCCGTGCTCGTCCATCGGGACGTGCACGACGTCGGCCTGGTACGCCTTGAAGACACCCAACGCACCCACGTAGCTCGGCGACTCGGCGAGCACGACGTCGCCAGGGTTTACGAAGAGGCGGGTGACGAGGTCGAGGGCCTGCTGAGAGCCCGTGGTGACGACGACGTCGTCGGCACTGCCGCGGATGCCCTCCATCGCCATGATCTGCATGATGTGCTCGCGGATCGCCGGGGTGCCCTGGCCGCTGCCGTACTGCATGGCCATCGCTCCCCCGTCGGCCATGACGCGGTCGATGGCGCCGGTGACGAGCTCGCGGGGCAGGGCGGAGACGTACGGCATGCCGCCGGCCAGCGAGACGACCTCGGGGCGCGAGGCGACGGCGAACAGGGCTCGGACCTCGGAGGCGCTGAGGCCGGCCGTACGGTCGGCGTACGAGTCGTACCACGGGTCGAGGTTGGTGCCCTTGTCGCTCATCGATGTCCCTGTTCTGTCAGAGGGTGATTCGGTCAAGACTATGCCCGTGCGGGCGGGGGACGACGAGAGCCCGCCCAGCGTGTGCTGGGCGGGCTCTCGTCGTGGTGTCGGCGTCGACTAGGCGATGAACTCCGCCAGGTCGGCCTCGAGGGCCGGCTTGGGCTTGGCGCCGATGACGGTCTTGACGACCTCGCCGCCGCGGTAGACCTTCATGGCCGGGATCGAGGTGATCTGGTACTTCATGGCGGTCTGCGGGTTGTCGTCGACGTTGAGCTTGACGATCTCGATCTTGTCGCCGTGCTCGGCGGCGATCTGGTCGAGGATCGGCGAGACGGCGCGGCACGGGCCGCACCACTCGGCCCAGAAGTCGACGAGGATCGTCTTGTCGGAGTTGAGGACGTCGGCCTCGAAGGACGCGTCGGTCACTGCTTTGGCGCTGCTCATGGTGTTCCTTTCGTCAGGGTGATCTGGGTTGGCTTCAGGAGGCGCGGGTCAGGCGACCACGGACTCGGACGTCTCGACGCCCTCGGCCGACCCGACGGTCTGCTCGGCCAGGAAGGTCTGGTCGAGCGAGGCCAGGTAGTGCTCGACGTCGAGCGCCGCGACGGTGCCCGAGGCCGCGGCGGTGGCCGCCTGCCGGTAGGTCGCGTCGATGACGTCGCCCGCGGCGAAGACGCCGGTCAGGTTGGTCTTCGAGCTGCGCCCCTGCACGGCGATGGTGCCGTCCGAGGTCAGGTCGACCTGACCGTGCACGAGGTGCACGCGGGGGTCGTTGCCGATGGCGATGAACAGGCCGTCGAGGTCGAGGTCGGTCGTGCTGCCGTCGACCGTGTCGGTCAGGGTGACGCCGGTGGCCTTCTCGCCGCCGAGGATGGCCGTGACCTGCTTGTCGAACAGGAACTCGATCTTCTCGTTGGCGTGGGCCCGGTCTTGCATGATCTTCGACGCGCGCAGGCTGCTCGAGCGGTGGATCACGTAGACCTTCGAGGCGAAGCGGGTCAGGAACGTCGCTTCTTCCATGGCCGAGTCGCCGCCGCCGACGACGGCGATCGCCTTCTCCTTGAAGAAGAAGCCGTCGCAGGTGGCGCACCAGCTGACGCCGCGGCCGCTCAGGCGCTCTTCGTCGGCGAGGCCGAGCTTGCGGTAGGCGCTGCCCGTCGCGAAGATCACCGTGAGGCTCTCTTCGACGGTGCCGTTGCCCAGCGTGACCTTCTTGACGTCGCCGGTCAGGTCGACGGCGGTGACGTCGTCGAGCAGCACCTCGGCGCCGAACTTCTCCGCCTGCTCTTGCATCTTGAACATGAGCTCGGGGCCCTGGATGCCCTCGGGGAAGCCGGGGAAGTTCTCGACCTCGGTGGTCTTCATGAGCTCGCCGCCGGCCTCGACCGAGCTCGCGACGATGAGGGGGCGCAGACCGGCCCGGGCGGCGTAGATGCCGGCCGTGTAGCCGGCGGGGCCGGAACCGATGATGATGACCTGGCGCATGGGCACCTTCCTGGGGGGAGAACTTCACGAGCGGGAAGACGACTGCGAGCGGTGGCTCGGGCGGTCGGATCCCTCGATCGTCTGGTGGAACGCATCCTACCGACGGGGCATTCCCGCGGGCCTGGCAGTGCGGCGCCCGGCCGTGCCCTGCAGCGCCCGGCATCGCTCCGTAGTGTCCGGCAGTGCCCGGTAGCCCCCGCAGTGTCTGCCAGCGGCGGTCAGCGACGCAGGAGGCGCGAGACGGTCGGTGCGAGACGTGCGGTCACCGGCGTGGTCAGCACCCGCAGCTCGGGGATCCGCGCGAACCAGAGCAGTGCGCCGTAGACCAGGCCCATGACGGCCCCGGCCACGACGACCGTCAGGACGCCCGGCACACGCCCGGATTGCGCGAAGCCGTCGGCGGAGAAACCACCCAGGACGGTCACGACGACGACGCCCACCGCCCCGGCGACGAGCGAGAAGACGAAGAACTGGACGTAGCGGCGCAGCACCCAGCGGCCGTCGATGCCGCCCAGCCGCCTCTTGACGACGACGAGCGCGACCACGGCCTGGCTGGAGCCCGCGATCGAGGTCGTGATGGCGATGGCCATCGCGATGTGCTCGGGCGACACGACGGCGGCCGAGATCGCCACCCCCGCGACGAAGATGCCCGACTGGACGAGCTGCAGGAAGAACGGCGTGCGCTGGTCGTGCATCGAGTAGAACACCCGCTGCACGATGAACAGCACGCTGAACAGGACGAGTCCGGGCATGTAGCCGAGGATCACCTCGGCCGTGCGGGTCGACCCGGCGAAGTCGACCTCGAAGAACCGGGCGAACGGGTAGGCCACGACGCACATGGCGACGGCGGCGAACACCATGAACATGCCGATGGCCCGGAGGGACTGCGACATGTCGGTGCGGACGGCCCGCAGGTCGCCGCGCGAGGCGTGGCCGCTCATGCGCGTGAAATAGGCGGTGCCGATCGACACGGCGATGATGCCGTGCGGCAGCATGAAGAGCAGCCAGGCGTTGGCGAGCACCGCGTTGGAGGCACCCACCTCGCTGCCCAGGGTGGCGACGCGGCTCTGCACCAGCCCGGCCAGCTGGGTGACGAGCACCATGCCGAACAGCCACCCGGCGGCCTTGCCCGTGGCGCCGAGGCCGACGCCGCGCCAGCGGAAGTCGGGGCGGAAGGTCAGACCCGCACGGCGCCAGAACAGCAACAGGAACGCCGCTTGCGCGAGGACGCCCAGGGTGGCCGTGGCCGCGATGACGAAGATGCGGTCGCCGGTCCAGACGTCGACCGCCGAGTTCTCGACGGCGCCGCCGAACATCACCATGAAGACCACGAGACCGGCGATGGACACGACGTTGTTGAGCACCGGTGCCCAGGTGAAGGGCCCGAACACCTGTCGGGCGTTGAGCACCTCGCTCAGCAGCGAGTACATGGCGTAGAAGAAGATCTGCGGCAGACACCAGTAGGCGAAGGCGGTCGCGAGGGCGAGTTGGTCCGAGGTGAATCCCGCCCCGCCGTCCGAGCTCTGCTGCGCGTAGAGCCGCACGAGCACGGGGGCGAGCAACGTGCCGGCCAGGCCCACGGCTGCGAAGACGATGGTGCCGAGGGTCACGATCTTGTTGATGAACCGCTGCCCCCCGTCGTCGGAGGTCGCCGCCCGCACGATCTGGGGCACGAGCACGGCGCTGAGCAGGCCACCCGCGATCAGCGCGTAGATGTTGTTCGGCAGCTGGTTCGCGAGGGCGAACGAGTCGGCCGCCCGGCTGGCCGACTGCCCGATCGCGGCAGCCAGGACGGCCGCCTTCACGAAGCCGAGGACGCGCGAGACCATCGTCCCGGACGCGAGGAGGATGCTGGCGCGACCGAGACCGCCCTGGTTGCTCACATGGACTCCTGGACGGGCGGCGAGGCGGCCGCATCGGGTGACGGGGCCGCACCGGCCGACGGGCCGTCGCCGGACGATCGGGCCTCGTCGCGCGCCCTGCGGCGCTTGCGGAAGGTGCGGTAGAGGCCGCCGACGAACAGCGCGGCGAAGGCGACGCCGAAGATCCAGGTGATGGCGGTCTCCCACCCGGCCTGCACCGAGAGCGGGACGTCGACCGGGGTGGCGATCGCCACGCCCGAGAGGCTGACCAGCTGGAGCTGCACCGAGACCGTCCCGTTGGCGACGGACTGCACCGGCACGCTGACCCGGGTCTGGGACTGCGGCTGGATCGTCACCTCGATGGGGCTGCGCTCGATCGAGAGGATGGAGTTCGACGGCGTCAGGTTCAGCATCACCGTCGCGACCGAGTCGGTCTTGTTCTCGAGGTAGAGAGGGAGGGCCGAGCGGTCGCCGAGGATGGAGATCGGTGAGCCCTGGACGACGGCCACGAGACCCGACGTCGCGGTCGCGTCGGCCACGGCCGAGGCCACCTCGGCGGGGAAGCCGTCGACGTTGTCGCGCCAGGCGTGCGAGGCCAGGGCCATCGTGCGCAGTCGGGCCGACTCGGTGACGAGCTGCGGTTCGGCGAGGGCGGTCGAGAAGTCGACGACCCTCTCGTCGGCGGACACCAGGTCGCGCAGCTGGTCGAGGCGGGCGTCGCTCTCGGGGCTGTCGACGACGGTCGCCGTCGACGGGGTGCTCGCCAGGGCGTCGGTCAGGGTGGCGCCGCTGACCCAGGGCAGGCCGTCGACGGCCTGCAGCGTGCGGGTGAGGAACTGCCCGGTCGACGGCCACTCGCGCTCGAGCGTGGTCAGCAGGGTGCGGGCGTCGCTGGGCCGCTCGTAGGCGATGGTCGCGACGGTGGCGGAGAGCCGGGCCATCGTGGCCTGCCACTCGGCCAGGCTCGTCGCCTCGGCCGCCTGGGTGACCAGGTCGGACAACGGGTCGTCCGAGACGACGGCCGGGACGTCACCGATCGTGACCGCGGCGTTCTCGGTCGAGTCGCCGTCGACGTCGACGTTGCTGCTCGAGACGATGGTGGACGTGTACGAGCCGCCCGCGAACGCGGTCAGGTCGGCGGACACGACGGACGACTCGCGCGGCCAGACGACGTCGCGCTGCGTCCACGGGAAGTCGAGCAGTTGGGCGGTGGTGGGCAGGACCACGCTGTCGCCGGGCGTCTCGTCGGGCGACGGCTCGCCGGTCGGCTGGTCGGTGGCCCCGTCGCTCGGCAGGGCGGAGGGGTCGGATCCGGCGACGCCGGTGCCCGAGCCGTCGTCCGTGCCCTGACCCGGCGCACCGGTGGGTGTGTCGGTCGGCGCGGGCATGTCCTCGAAGCGGTCGGGGTCGACCAGGGTGTCGAGCGAGGTCACGGTCGGGACGGTCGTCGCGCCGGCCTGTCGCAGCCCGGCGACGTCGGCGTCGGCGTACGCCAACGGGAACATGTCGTTGGGCAGGGCCTGCAGCTCGGTGAGCCAGTCGACGGCCGATTGCGGGGCCTCGCTGCCGAGCAGGCGGATCGACGCGACGATCATCGGGTCGACGCCCAGGGTCGCGCCCGTGCCGGCCACGGCGTCGAGCTCGCGTCGCAGCACCCCGCCGTCCGAGGTGTAGGCGGCGAGGGCGGAGGCGTCGAGGACGCCCGTCTCGCTCTCGGGCGTCGTGATCGGCACGGCGACCGCGACGCGGGTCGGCTGGAAGCTGTCGGCGGGGTACCAGACCACGCTGCTGCGGGTCTGCGCCACCTGGCTGCCCGACGCGTCGAGCACGCGGGCCCCGAGCGCGCGCGCCCCGAAGGCGCGGCCGGTCAGGCCGAGGCGGTCGGCGGACACGACGACGGTGTCGAGGGCGACGGACGACCCGGCGGAGACCGCGGGCACGTCGACCTGGACGAGCTGTCGCCCGAGGTAGTCGTCGCCCGAGACGTCGTCGGGGTCGAGCCACGAGGCGAGCTTGGACCGCGTGGTGAACGGTTCGCGGTCGAGGTAGACCCGGGCCGTGGACGCCGCGAGGTCGGCGTCGCCGTCGTTCGTCACGGTGACCCCGAGGGTGAGGTCGTCGTCGGGTCGCAGCACGCCGTCGGAGGCCGGCTCGACGGTCATCGTGACGCCGTCGCCGGTGGGGGCGGACGCCGCCCGGGCCGTGGTCGCCGGCAGCCCCGCCGACACGACGAACACCGCCAACAGGGCGGCGATCACGGCGAAGAAGAGTCTCATAGGCGTCAGGTGTCGACGGCGACAGGGGCCGTTCGAGCATGCCGAGTCTAGGCAACGCCGACCAAGAAGGAGCGGCGAAGCGCCTGCGAGGTGGGACGACGGGGTCGTGAGGCGCCGTCGGGGACTCAGCCCGCGCCTCCTCGGCTGTGGCAAGCTGTTTCGTCATGGACAGCGTCGCACGGGCCCTGCAGCGACTGGACGATCTGGCCGCCACCCCCCGCATCGAGAAGCTCGCCGCCGCGTTCGCCGCGGCCGGTCACGAGCTCGCCCTCGTCGGCGGTCCGGTGCGTGACGCCTTCATCGGCCGCCCGGTCAACGACCTCGACTTCACGACCGACGCCGACCCCGACCAGATCCTGGCGATCGTCGTCCCCCTGGCCGAGGCGCACTGGGACGTCGGCCGCGCGTTCGGCACGATCGCCGCCCGCGTCGACGGCGAGACCGTCGAGATCACCACGTACCGCAGCGACGTCTACGACGGCGAGACCCGCAAGCCCGTCGTCGAGTTCGGCGACACCCTCGAGGGCGACCTGGTCCGTCGCGACTTCACGGTCAACTCGATGGCGCTGCGCCTGCCCCAGCGCGTGCTCGTCGACCCGTCCGGCGGCGTCGACGACCTGCTGCAGGAGCGGCTCGCCACCCCGGGCACCGCGGTCGACTCGTTCCGTGACGACCCCCTGCGCATGATGCGGGCCGCCCGGTTCACCGCCCAGCTCGGCTTCACGGTGTCCGACGAGGTGCGCGAGGCGATGACCGCCCGGGCCGGGACCCTGTCGATCGTCTCGGTCGAGCGGGTCGCCGACGAGCTGTCGAAGCTCCTGAAGACCGAAACCCCCCGAGACGGTGTCCGGCTCCTGGTCGACACCGGGCTGGCCGACCACGTGATGCCCGAACTCGCCGCCATGCGCCTCGAGATCGACGAGCACCACCACCACAAGGACGTGTACGAGCACAGCCTCACCGTGCTCGACCAGGCCATCGGCTACGAGCGCGAGCGGCACCCGGGCGAGGCACCCGACCTCACCCTGCGCCTCGCGGCCCTGCTGCACGACTGCGGCAAGCCCGCCACGCGCCGCCTCGAGCCGGGCGGGGTCGTCACCTTCCACCACCACGACGTCGTCGGCGCCAAGCTCGCCAAGAAGCGGTTGAAGGCGCTGCGCTTCGACAACGACACGATCGCCGCCGTCTCGCGCCTGATCGAGCTGCACCTCCGCTTCTTCGGCTACACCGAGGGCGGCTGGACCGACTCGGCCGTGCGCCGGTACGTCCGCGACGCCGGTGACCAGCTCGAGCGGTTGCACATGCTGACCCGCGCCGACGTGACCACGCGCAACCGTCGCAAGGCCGACCGCCTCGGCTTCGCCTACGACGACCTCGAGGCGCGGATCGCCGAGCTGCGCGAACGCGAAGAGATCGACTCGCTGCGGCCCGACCTCGACGGCGACGAGATCCAACGCGTCCTCGGCATCGGCCCGAGCCGCGAGGTCGGCGAGGCCTACCGCTTCCTCCTCGAGCTGCGCACCGAAGAAGGGCCGCTGGGGGCTGAAGTCGCCACCGAGCGCCTGCTCGCCTGGTGGAACGCACGCGAGGGTGCTGGGGCGTAACCCGTCCTGCGGGTGTCGACCCGCGCCTCCTCTGCTTTCGGCGGCCGGCGGCCGCTGCGGCGGCATTGATTCAGGAGGCGCGCTCGGCTACGCTGGGAAGGTTGCGTCTGCTTCACGGCCGACGCCGCGACATGAATACCCTCCTGTCACAGACCGTCTGTGGCCGTCAAGTCCGAAGGAGGTGGGTTAGTCATGCACCAGTACGAACTGATGGTCATCCTGGACCCCGAGATCGATGAGCGCACCGTCGCCCCGAGCTTGGACAAGTTCCTCAACGTCATCCGCAACGATGGCGGAACGATCGACAACGTGGACATCTGGGGACGTCGTCGCCTGGCCTACGAGATCAACAAGAAGACCGAGGGCATCTACGCCGTCGTCAACCTGACCTCGGACTCGGCCGCCACGGTCGAGCTCGACCGCCAGCTGGGTCTCTCCGAGGCCGTGCTGCGCACCAAGGTCCTGCGTGCCGAAGAGGCGATCGCCATGGTCGCCGCCGCCAAGAAGGTCAGCGACGAGAAGGCCGCCCGCAAGGCCGCCAACGCCGCTGCTGCTCCTGCCGCTGCCCCGGCTGCTCCCGCCGCCGAGAAGGCTGCCGAGTAGTCCGATGGCTGGCGAGACCGTCATCACAGTGGTGGGAAACCTCACCAGTGACCCCGAGCTGCGCTACACGCAGAACGGGCTCGCGGTCGCGAACTTCACCATCGCGTCGACCCCCCGCACGTTCGACCGCGCGTCGAACGAGTGGAAGGACGGCGAGGCGCTCTTCCTCCGTGCCAGCGTGTGGCGCGAGTTCGGCGAGCACGTGGCCAGCAGCCTCACCAAGGGCAGCCGGGTCATCGCTCAGGGCCGACTCAAGCAGCGCTCGTACGAGACCAAAGAGGGCGAGAAGCGCACCAGCATGGAGCTCGAGATCGACGAGATCGGCCCCTCGCTGCGTTACGCGACCGCTCAGGTGACGCGCGCCGCGTCGTCCCGCGACGGCGCTGCCGGTGGCGGCTCCTTCGGGGGCGGCAACGGCGGTGGCAACCGTGGTGGCCAGCCGGCTCAGGTCGGCGGCGGTCAGGCGCAAGAGCCGTGGGGTCAGCCCGCCGGCGGCCAGCAGGGTGGCAACACCTCTGGCGGCGACGTGTGGAACACCCCCGGTGGCAACGGCACCTACAACGACGAGACGCCCTTCTAAGCGTCGCCGTTCCCTTTTAGTACTTCTTCATTCATCGAAAGTAGAAACCAATGGCTGGAAAGAGCAGCGGCGACCGCCGCAAGCCCCTCCGCGGCAAGGGTGGCAAGAACGCCGCTCCCGCGAAGTCGATCCGCGTCGGTGTCATCGACTACAAAGACGTCGCGACCCTGCGCAAGTTCATCTCGGAGCGTGGAAAGATCCGCGCCCGTCGCATCACCGGCGTCTCCGTCCAGGAGCAGCGCCTCATCGCCCGTGCCGTGAAGAACGCCCGTGAGATGGCGCTCCTCCCCTACGCCGGCTCCGGCCGCTGATCGGAAGGACCACCATGTCGAAGGTAATCCTGACCCACGAGGTCTCCGGCCTCGGTTCCGCCGGTGACGTCGTCGACGTCAAGAACGGCTACGCCCGCAACTACCTGGTGCCCCAGGGCTTCGCCGTGGCGTGGAGCCGCGGTGGCGAGAAGCAGGTCGCTCAGATCCGTACGGCCCGCGAGACCCGCGAGCTCAAGACGATCGAAGAGGCCCACGACCTCAAGCAGCGCCTCGAGGCCCAGAAGATCCGTCTCACGGTGAAGACCGGTGCCGACGGTCGTCTGTTCGGCTCGGTTCGCCCGGGCGACGTCGCTGACGCGGTCAACGCCCAGGGCGTCGCGACGATCGACAAGCGCAAGGTCGAGATCCCCTCGGCCATCAAGGTGACGGGTGAGCACGAAGCCACCCTCCGCCTGCGCGAGGACGTCATCGCGACGATCACGCTGACGGTCGTCTCGGCCAAGTAGCACCCCGGGTGCTCCGGCACCCCGGCGCCTCGGCGCCTGCTGTACGCGAGAGCGGCGGTCCCCTTCGGGGGGCCGCCGCTCTTCTGCGTGCCGGGGGCGGGACGCTCTCGAACCCCGTTCCGTGCGATGAACCACGAAGCGTCGTGGTTCATCGCACGGAACGGGGTTCGTCGTGCATCGACTCGGGCGGGGGGCGAGGAGACGTGGGTGAGGGGGCGCGGGCAGGGGAAGCGGGGGGACGAGGAGGCGCGGGGCGGCTGGGACGGGCACCGCGCCTCCTCGCCGGGTCGGCCCCGTGTCGCGATGCACCCGGTTTCGAACGATGCACCCGGTTGCAACCGGGTGTTCGGTTCGAAATCGGGTTCATGGGCAGGGGTGATGCGATCGGGACGAGGAGGCGCGCGAGGGCTGGGACGGGCACCGCGCCTCCTCGAGGGCTGGCGTTGACAGGAGGGGGCGGCTCGTCTACTGTCGTGGAATCGGTTCCATGGAATCGATTCCATGCAGCGGACACGCCCTGCGACCCGCACCACTACGACGAGGTAGAGCCCGATGAACACCGTGACGATCAGGGACGTGGCGCAGCGCGCCGGCGTCTCGGCCGCGACGGCATCACGCGTCCTGTCGGGCAACCCGGCCACCTCCGCCGAGTCGAGGGCCCAGGTCGAGCAGGCCGTGCGCGAGCTCGACTTCCGCCCGAACGCCCAGGCCCGGGCGCTGCGCTCGACCCGCTCCGACACCGTCGGCCTGCTCGTGTCCGACGTCCGCAACCCGTTCTTCGCCGATCTCGCCCACACCATCGAGCAGTCGCTGCTCGAGCTCGGCTACGTCACCCTCCTCGGCAACGCCAACGAGAACCGCGAGCAGCAGGACCGCTACCTCGACACCCTCATCTCGCGTCGCGTGGACGGCGTCATCGTCGCCCCGCAGGGCACCGACTCGGCCAGCATCGTCTCGCTGCTCGCCCGCGAGGTGCCGACGGTGTTCGTCGACCGCACGATCCCCGGCGTCGACGTTCCGAGCGTGACGACCGACAGCGTCCCCGGCATCCGCGCCGCCGTGCAGCACCTCGTCGACCTCGGCCACGAGCGCGTCGGCTACGTCGCGGGCCCGCAGAGCGTGTCCACTGGGCGCGAGCGACTCGAGGCGTGGACCGCCGCTGCCGCCGAGCTGGGCCTCAGCACCGACCCCGACCTGGTCTACGTCGGCGACTTCCAGTCCGCCAGCGGGTCGGCCGCCGTGCACGCCCTGTTCGAGCTCGACGAGCCGCCGACCGCCCTGCTCGCAGCCGACAGCCTCATGGCCGTCGGAGCCATCGCCATGCTCAACCGACTCGGCATGCGCATGGGCACCGACGTCTCGGTCATCGCGTTCGACGACATCGAGTGGTTCTCGCTCCTCGACCCGGCCCTCACCGTCATCGCGCACAGCGTCGAGGAGATGGGCCGCATCGCCGTCCAGCTGCTGCACGAGGTCATCGACGGGCGCACGCCCGACTCCGTCGTGCTGCCCAGCGAACTGATCGTGCGCGAGTCGACGACCCGCGCCTCCGGGGGGACCGCAGGAGGCGCGGGTCGCGGATCCGCGAGCGGCACCTCGGCGACGCGCGAGTCCACCGCGACCCGCGCCTCCTCGTCCCTGACGGACCTGACGGACCCCACCCACCACCGACCCCTCGGCAGGAACTGACCCATGCCCCACTCGATCGACGACGATCGCCCCCTGCTCACGCTCGAGAACGTCAGCAAGTCGTTCGGCCCCGTGCGGGTCATCGACGACGTCACCGTGCACGTCCGGCCCGGCCGCGTGCAGGTGCTGCTCGGCGAGAACGGCGCGGGCAAGTCCACCCTGATCAAGATGATGTCGGGCGTGTACCAGCCCGACGCCGGCCGCGTGCTGGTCGACGGCGAGGCCGTCCACCTGCCGAACACGCACGCCGCCGAGAAGCTCGGCATCGCGACGATCCACCAAGAGCTGAACCTCGTCGCCTCGCTCAGCGTCGCCGAGAACGTGATGATGGGGCGGTTCCCGACCCGCTTCGGACTCGTCGACCGTCGCGAGCTGAAAAAGCGCGCCCGCGCCGCCCTTGACCTGATCGGGCTCGACGTCGACGTCGACCAGAAGGTCGGCGAGCTCGGCATCGCCCGCCAGCAGCTGGTCGAGATCGCGAAGGCGCTGAGCATCGACGCACGCATCCTGATCCTCGACGAGCCGACCGCGGCGCTGACCCGGCACGAGACCGAAATCCTCTTCCGCGTCGTCGAGCAGCTGCGTGCCCGCGGCGTCGGCATGCTGTTCATCAGCCACCACCTCGACGAGATCGCCGAGATCGGCGACACCGTGGCCGTCCTGCGCGACGGTGCGTTCGTCGCCGAGGTGCCCGCGTCGACCGACGAGGACGAGCTCGTCCGCCTGATGGTCGGCCGCGACATCGCGCACCAGTACCCGCGCACCCCCGGCAGCGAGAGCGACTCCCCCGTCGTCCTTCAGGTCGAGGGCCTGACGTCGAAGACCTTCCGCGACGTCTCGTTCGACGTGCGGGCGGGCGAGGTGCTCGGCATCGCCGGGCTCGTCGGCGCCGGTCGCACCGAGGTCGTCCGCGCGATCGCCGGCGTCGACAAGTACGACTCGGGCTCCGTGACCGTGCGCGGCAAGCGCCTCAAGAAGGGCGACGTCGCCGGGGCGATCGCCGCGGGCGTCGGCCACGTGCCGGAGGACCGCAAGGCGCAGGGGCTCGTGCTGGGCGCCTCCGTCAACGACAACCTCGGCTACGCGACGCTCGCCAGCAGCGCGAAGGCCGGCCTGGTCGACTTCGCCGGCCAGCGCGCGAAGGCCGACGAGGTCGCCTCGACCCTGCGGATCCGCATGCGCGACATCGACCAGGAGATCGGCTCGCTGTCGGGTGGCAACCAGCAGAAGGCCGTGTTCGGCCGCTGGATCATCGCCGGTTCGACGGTGCTGCTGCTCGACGAGCCGACCCGCGGCGTCGACGTCGGCGCGAAGGTCGAGATCTACGAGCTGGTGAACCGGATCACCGACGCAGGAGGCGCGGTCGTGATGGTCAGCAGCGAACTGCCCGAGGTGATGGGCATGAGCGACCGCGTCCTCGTGATGCGCGACGGAGTCGTCGCCGGCGAGGTCGCCGCGGCCGACGCCACCCAGGACACGCTGATGACGCTCGCGGCACGCGACGTCCCCCCGACGAACTGACCCGAGAAGCACGGACCCGAGGACGACACCCATGACCACCACCACCGTGAAGGCGCAGCGACGCTCCTTCGACATCAAGACCTTCCTGGCCGCGAACGGAGCCCTCGTCGGGCTCGTCGTGCTGTGCCTGGCCCTCTTCATCGCGACGCCGGACTTCCTGACCGGCCGCAACCTGCTGAACATCGGCATCCAGGTGTCGACCGTCGCCGTGTTGGCGTTCGGCATGACCTTCGTCATCGTCGCGGGCGGCATCGACCTCTCGGTCGGCTCGGTCGCCGCGCTGTCCGCGATGGTCTCGGGCTGGTTCTTCGCCACGGCAGGGCTGCCCGGCGGCCTGGCGCTCGCGCTCGGACTCGGCACGGGCCTCGTGGCCGGCCTGGTCAACGGGTTCGCCAGCGCGTACGGCAAGCTGCCGTCGTTCATCGCGACGCTCGCCATGCTCAGCGTGGCGCGGGGCCTGACCCTCGTCGTCTCGGACGGTCGCCCGATCGCGACTCCCCCGGCCGTGTCGTTCCTCGGTGGCAACATCGGGCCGGTGCCCGTGCCGATCATCGTGCTCGTGCTGGCCGCGATCGTCGCGTCGTTCATCCTCAACCGCACCGTCATCGGCCGGTCGATGTACGCCGTCGGTGGCAACGCCGAGGCCGCGCGCCTCTCGGGCCTGCCGGTCAAGCGCATCGTCGTCACCGTCTTCGGCCTGGCCGGGCTGTTCGCGGCCCTCGCCGGTCTGCTGCTCGCCGGTCGTCTCGACTCGGCCCAGCCGCAGGCGGCCTCGGGCTACGAGCTCGACGCCATCGCTGCGGTCGTCATCGGCGGCGCGAGCCTGGCCGGCGGCGTCGGCCGCATCTCGGGCACCATCATCGGCGCCCTCGTGCTCGTCGTCATCCGCAACGGCCTGAACCTGCTGAACGTCACGTCGTTCTGGCAGCAGGTCGTCATCGGCCTCGTCATCGCCCTCGCCGTCGGCGTCGACGTGCTGCGGCGCAAGACACGCAGCAGCTAGGCAAGCGCGCCGCCAGCCTCAGAGCCGAGGAGGCGCGGTGCGGCCCGGACGGGCGGCGTCGCGTCTCAGCGGAGCGGCGGCAGCTGCGGGGCCCGGCCCTGGGGCTGCGGCGCAGCCCAGGCGACGGGCGCTCACCAGGTGACCCGCGCCTCCTTGTTTTCCTGTTCCAACCACACCCAACCCGAAGGACACACGATGAAGTTGACCTCGTTCCGCAAGGCCGCCACCGTCACGGCGATCGCCGCCCTGGTCGCGACCGGCACCGCCGGCTGCAACCGCACTCCCGCCGGAGAAGCGGACCGCCCCACGGTGGTCCTGTCGCTCAGCACCCTGAACAACCCGTTCTTCGTCGAGCTGCGTGACGGCGCGACCGCCGAGGCGAAGAAGCAGAACGTCGACCTCGAGATCGTCGACGCCCAGAACGACTCGGCCACCCAGGCCAACCAGCTGGCGACCGCGGCCTCGACCGCCGACGCCGTGATCCTCAACGCGGTCGACAGCGACGCCGCCGGCCCCGCCGCGAAGGCGCTCAACGAGGCCGACGTGCCGATCGTCGCCGTCGACCGCGCGGTCAACGGTGCCGACGTGGCCTCGTTCGTCGCGAGCGACAACGTCGCCGGTGGCGAGCAGGCCGCCAAGGCACTCGCCGAGGCGATCGGCGAGAAGGGCGAGGTCATCGTGCTGCAGGGCGTCGCGGGCACCTCGGCCAGCCGCGACCGCGGTGAGGGCTTCACCAAGGGCATCTCGGCCTACCCGGACATCACCGTCGTCGCGCAGCAGACCGCGAACTTCGACCGCGCCACCGCGCTCGACGTGACCACCAACCTGCTGCAGGCGCACCCGAACGCCGTGGGCGTCTTCGCCGAGAACGACGAGATGGGCCTCGGAGCGATCCAGGCGCTCGGCTCGCGCGCCGGCACCGACGTCAAGGTGGCCGCGTTCGACGGCACCGAGGACGGCCTCAAGGCCATCGAGGCCGGTACGCTCTCGAGCACGATCGCGCAGCAGCCCGCCGAGCTCGGCGCCCTCGCGGTCGACCAGGCGGTCAAGGCCGTCAACGGTGGCAGCGGCGACGAGGGCCCCTCGGACCAGGCCGTCGAGGTCATCACCGTCACGAAGGAGAACGTGGGTGACTTCACCGAATGAGTGGTTCTGAATCGCAGGGCGCCGGCGGAGTCGGCGCAGCCGGCACGGTCGTCGTGGTCGGGTCGATCAACGTCGACCAGGTCGTGACCGTCGACCGCCTCCCCCTGCCCGGCGAGACGCTCATCGGCTCGTCGATGACCCTCTCCCCCGGCGGCAAGGGCGCGAACCAGGCCGTCGCCGCCGCCCGTCGCGGCGCCCGAACCGTGATGATCGGTGCGGTCGGCGACGACGGACGTGCCGACGACGCCCTGCCCTACCTCCGCTCGAGCGGTGTCGACGTCAGCGGCGTCGACACCGTCCCCGGGCCCACCGGCCTGGCGATCGTCAGCGTCGGAGGCGACAGCGAGAACACGATCGTCGTCGTCCCCGGCGCGAACGGTGCCGTCGGTGCGGCGGCGGTCGGGTCGCACGCTGCTGCTCTGTCCGAGGCTGCGGTCGTCGTCCTGCAGGGAGAGATCCCCGTGGACGGCATCGCCGCCGCGGTGCAGCACGCCGGAGGGCGCGTGGTGTTCAACCTCGCCCCGGTGATCGACGTGCCGGCGGACGTGGTGAAGGCCGCGGATCCGCTGGTCGTCAACGAGCACGAGGGTCGGCTGCTGCTGGCCGCGTGGGGCGCTTCTGCTTCCGATTCGCAGGCAACGGACGAGGAGGCGCGGGTCGACGACGAGTCGGTCGTCGCCTCCCTGCGCGCCCAGGGAGTCACCTCGGTCGTCATGACCCGCGGTGCCGCCGGCGCGATCGTCTCCGATGCGTCGGGCACCGTGCTGGTGGCCTCGCCTAAGGTGGCGGCCGTCGACTCGTCCGGAGCCGGGGACGCCTTCGTCGGCGCCCTCGCCGCCGGGCTGGCCGCGGGTGCGTCGCTGCTCGAGGCCGCCCAGGACGCCGTGCGCGTCGGGGCGTTCTCGGTGACGGGTGTGGGCACCCAGGCGTCGTACCCGACGCTCGAGGACGAGCTGCCTGCCGCTGCCGCGTCATCGGCTGAGGTCGCCTCGTGAAGCGCGGCGGTCTACTGAACGCCCAGCTGAACCACGCGGTGAGCGGCCTCGGCCACGGCGACCTTGTCGTCGTCGCCGACTGCGGACTCCCCCTGCCTCCCGGAGTCCCCGTGGTGGACCTCGCCGTCGTCCACGGCCTACCCGCCTTCGCCGACGTGCTGGACGCCCTGACCACCGACGTGGTGTTCGAGGCCTGCACGGCCGCGGACGAGAGCCAGGGCCGCCCGGCCGGCGACTGGATCACGTCCCGCTTCGACGACGTGGCCTACGTCTCGCACGACGAGCTCAAGCGGCTCTCGGGTGGGGCGCGCCTCCTCGTCCGGACGGGCGAGGCGACCCCGTACGCCAACGTCGTCCTGCGCTGCGGCGTCCCCTTCTGAGGCACTTGCTCCCCACGAACCCCGTTCCGTGCGATGAACCCCGAAGCTTCGTGGTTCATCGCACGGAACGGGGTTCTTCGTCGTCCGCGACCGAGCAGGAGGCGCGGTGCCGAACTCCGATACCGTCCTGACCAGGCCCTTCCTGGGGCCCGCCTTCGGGGGTTACCAGAACCTGAACGCAGGCTGCGTCGCTACCGGTCCTGAGGCCCCGAAGTCAAATCCCTTGTGCACAAGCAGATGTCAAATCGGATGTCTCAACCCCCGGTTTAGACAATTTTCTCCACACGGGTGTGGAATCACTAAACCCCTGGTCAAACGCCCCTAAACCGACTGAAGTATCTCGTTGTCCACAGCGTGATCCACAGTTCTCCCCAGGGTTGTCCGGCGTTGCTCACCGGTTCTCCCCAGAGTTATCCACAGGTGCATTTGCTGTGGAGAACTCGGTGTCCATAAGGTGTACCCGCGCCCGTCAGGGGTGGATCACGGCGGTTCGGCAGGGGGATGTCGGGGGTCTGTCGTACAACTGCCTTGAGCGTCTTCGGTGCTGCCCCGCACCCACCCGATTCTCGCTGGAGGACCCATGTCGATCGCCCATCTCGGTCTCGCTCCCGATGCGTCGAACAACCGCGATCGCGACCGTGGTGGCCCCGTCAACATGGACCGCGTCCCGCCGCACGACCTGCTCGCCGAGCAGAGCGCGCTGGGGGGCATGCTGCTCAGCAAGGACGCCGTGGCCGACGTCATCGAGACGGTCCGCGGCATGGACTTCTACGTGCCCAAACACGAGGTCATCTACGACGCGATCCTGGGGCTGTACTCGCACGGCGAGCCCACCGACGTCATCACGGTCAGCGACGAGCTGATGAAGTCGGGCGACCTGTCGAGGGCAGGAGGCGCGGAGTACCTCCATACCCTCACCGGCGTCGTGCCCACTGCGGCGAACGCGGGGTACTACGCGTCGATCGTCGCCGAGAAGGCGGTGCTGCGCCGTCTGGTCGAGGCCGGCACGCGCATCGTGCAGATGGGTTACGCGAGCGAGGGCGAGGTCGTCGACCTGGTCAACAACGCGCAGGCCGAGGTCTACAACGTGGCCGGTGGCGTGCAGACCGAAGACTACGTGCCGCTGAACGAGGCGGTGACGGTCGCGATCGACGAGATCGAGGCGGCCAAGGGTCGTGACGGTCAGATGACGGGTGTGCCGACGGGGTTCGCGCAGCTCGACGCGCTGACGAACGGGTTCCACCCGGGTCAGCTGATCATCGTGGCGGCGCGACCGGCGCTCGGTAAGTCGACGTTGGCGCTCGACCTGGCGCGGGCGGCGTCGATCAAGCACGGGCAGGCGTCGGTGTTCTTCTCCCTCGAGATGGGGCGCAGCGAGATCGCGATGCGTCTGATGTCGGCGGAGTCGAGTGTGCCGCTGCAGAACATGCGCAAGGGAACGGTCGACGCGCGTGACTGGACGAACATCGCGCAGGTGCGTGGGCGGATCAACGATGCGCCGTTGTTCATCGACGACTCCCCCAACATGACGTTGGTCGAGATCCGGGCGAAGTGCCGTCGGCTGAAGCAGCAGCACAACCTGAAGCTCGTGGTGATCGACTACCTGCAGCTGATGACGTCGGGCAAGCGGGTCGAGAGCCGTCAGCAAGAGGTGTCGGAGTTCTCGCGTGCTTTGAAGCTGATGGCGAAAGAGCTGCAGGTGCCGGTGATCGCGTTGTCGCAGCTGAACCGTGGTCCCGAGCAGCGTGCCGACAAGAAGCCCGCGATCAGCGACCTGCGTGAGTCCGGTTCGCTCGAGCAGGACGCCGACATGGTCATCCTGCTGCACCGCGAGTCCGCCTACGAGAAGGACAACCCCCGCCAGGGCGAGGCCGACTTCATCGTCGCCAAGCACCGTAACGGCCCGACGGACACCATCACGGTCGCCTTCCACGGCATGTTCTCGCGGTTCGTCGACATGCCTAGTTAGCGGCCGTCCCCGATTCGAGCCTCGAGAAGAAACGCTGTGGTGGGAAGTGCTCCAGAGATACGAGAATCACCTTGGACGAGGTCCTGACAGGCTCTTTCGCTCAAGGTCGAGAATTTTGACAGAAATTCGATCGTGGAATCCTTCTGCTGTGAGCGAGCCAAAGGTGCGTCGTTCAGGTTTGTGATCTAGTCTTAGGGAGAATTCAGCGCCTATCGGCGCTGAATCTATCGAGGCTTCAGGCGCTGAGCCCGCGTATGCGAATCAGCGCCTTTCTCACGCCCGCAACTTAGCTAGACAATCTGATTGACTCCAAGCAGGTGCTTTCATGATTTTTGTATAGCTATTATCAGCGACAAAACATGTGACAAAGCGGCCTCGAAGAGAGCCGGTACGCGTGAGTCCAATACGAAGGACAATTACAAACTCGTCGGCAGCGGCGACCGCTACTAGGCGAGTCGCGTCATGCCTCCCGGCGCTTTTATCCCAGCCCACGAGCCGGGTAGACGTTGGATCTTCGAGAATGCCAGCCATAGAGGCCATCTGCGCCGCCCGGATTGATGAGAACTCGTCCTTGACACCGTTGCGTCGGGTGGACTCGAAGAAGGCGTGGTCAAAGGTCTGTCGGTTGAAGTAGACGGGCATAACCGTACCGCCGCCTAGTGGCATCAATATTGGCTTCTGGCAGTACTTCTCGTAGAAAAATGACCGGTAGTCGGCTTCATTGGTCAAAGACGTCACTGAGGCGCAAGTCCGTTCGACAATTTGATCTTGAACACATTGAATTGCCGCTCGCTTTGGAATGTCGCCGCAATGGGATGGCCAATCCGTTTCTCGATGTGAGTAAGAAGATCAATCTTCGCCTGTGATGAAACGATGGATTTATTGAATTTAGCCTGGACTGCTCCCAAGAGAACATCGCACAATTGGACAATGACGGATTCGCGAGACTCGACCGAGTGAATACTCTCAACACAGGGATTGTCAAACTTACGGTTGAGAACCCTCTCGAGTGTTTGCAATCGACCCAAATCCCTATTGACTTTGGCGTCACAAAAGATCCGCGCTGTACTTCCTTCCACCGTCCAATGGTGCAGAACCTGGTAGTAAAATTTGTAGAAACCGAGTTCAGCGTCGGCCTGATGGAAGCGCGCAAGGTCGAGCTTGTGTGCCTCGATGACTATTGCTCGAAAACGGATGTTTGGGTCCAAGAGCAGAAGATCAACGAGGTCGCGATAGAAGGTCAAGGACTTTGTGCCTACCTTCGTCCACTTCATCTCTCCCCATATTCCGTAGGTTGAACGGAGCTGGGAAACACTTTCCTTGAGAGAGTCTCGTATTTCGGCAGCAAGCCAGACGGAGCCGATTGCGGCGTGAGCCGTAATGGTAGACGTAGGGCCTGCGACAAAAAGTTCTGGCCTGCTCTCATCGCAATAAATTTCGTAGTCGTGCATGGGTGGAGTCTCGATGCAACGCAGTCGGCTTTGACTGCTCCTTGCCGGACACGCTCCCCTCAGGCTTGTGGTGGTGGTTAAGGTGCCGGAGTTCGAAGCCGGCTAAACCTCTTTGCTTCCTCATTTTAGGTGTGCTGTCGAACTATTCTTCTGGGACGCGCGTCACTCTCCGCATTCCGGGCTTCCAATAATTCCAGGCTCCCGACAGAATTCCTTCACCATGACCGCTGTTTGTCCTCAGCTGGTCTTCTCGTAACTCGTGACTTCAGTAGAACCAACAATGGGCACTTCTTGGCCGCGGGTACTGCATTCGCTCATGGTGCATCTATCTGGCCTCAATCTCGAGCGGTCACGGGATTGGCGTCATGAGAATGGAAATGAATTCCAATGGACAAATCAGGACCTGTGTGCCGTGGTGTGCTTCCCAAGCGCGACGGTCGGTCAAAGGAGCCCGTTATCCTTCGCGTTCCATTGGCTAGTCTCTCTCTATGACTGCAAATGTCGCGATAGATGCGTGGGCGCCTCTACCAGGATCTCTTCCCTCAAAAGTCGAGCCGGAAACCATATATGTAGTGCCAACGCATCCTGCAGGCAGCCCAGTCGGTGACAGCTTCCCGGCGTACAAGGAGAATGTTCACTACTTGCCCAAGGCTGGGCGACTAGCAGGAGTGCCTCTCGAGTTCTCCATGCCGGAAGGTTCTCGGCGCTACGTGCAAGAGTTCAGCATTGATCCAGAGACTTGGAGTGTCGCGCTCGCGGGACTAAGTCTGGCCAGTGACTGGCTAATTCTAGCCATTAGTCTTTTCATCGATTCACGGTCAAAGGCTCAGGGGTGGTCACCCGAGCAGGTCAAACAACTTCCACTCAAAGTGTCCTTCGCTGAGACGGATGCATCGGGTCAACTTCGCAAAACTTACACTTTCGAAGGCAGCGGAGACGACGTCATAGCGGCAATTCGTGTAGTTCAAGAGGGCGAAAATGACCACGAAAGAAGCTGTGGTGATTGATAGGGGTATGCGTTTTACAGCGGGAATTATGGACTACGGACCTATTCCTCCTTCCGGCGGTCCAAGTCGAGAGAAGTTTCTCGAAGAGAATGGGCGGGAAGTCCTCCAAGCCTCGCAAGACGCGTACGAGCGGGCGTCTCGCCTCCTCGGCGCACGAAATGCGGATATGCCTCTGAGGAGCCGCCCCACCGTAGTGAACGATGATTCCATTCGTCGGGAGATACAACTTGCTAAGCGAACCGAATGGAAGCAATTTACTGAATCATGTGTGGGCCTTGATCTCGCCGAAATCGAAGCTGCCGTCCGGTCGGCTGAGAAGCTAGCCGTCGAGGCACTGAACTACCTCGAAGACCACGAACTGGCTGAAGATGCGCACGAAGCCATTCATCAAGCGGGATTTCTTCGCGGCGGAATGTTTGGCTGCCTTATCACCCTCCGTGACGGCCAACTTTGGACTACCTGCCCGGTGAGCTTGTCGCATGCCAGGTTTGGATTCTCCCCTGGACTCTCAAGCGAGTTTGATTGCTCTGTTTGCGGCGAATCCGTTGAGGACTGCAACCATGAGCTGGGCAAGTTCTATCCCAAACGCGTAAGCCGAGACATCGAAGGTACTTGCTCGATATGTCTCACCCCTGATTGTGATCACATTGCAGGCGAGATGGTAGGCGTCCAAGCGTCGGCGATTGCGCGAAATGTCGTTGCCAGGGAAGTCTCGATGGTTCGCCGACCCCGCTATCCGCTGGCCCGAATAATCGAAAAGACTCTTAGTCAGTACGAAGACGAGGAACTCGGGTGGATGGTGAAAGTTGCACGCGTTAGTGCCCTGACGTGCGACGTTTGCGTCGGACCTTGCAACGACTTATTTGATCCCTGGTCCTAGCGGGAATTTATAGGCAGAATTTCGACGTGTGGCTGGAAGCGAGCCGAACGACTCCCTGGCCCTTGCAATTCCAGCCTCATGCCGATCTCTGCCGGTCGTTACATTGTGTGCATAATCAGCATTTAGCACATAGCAAGCAGCGATCAATACCAACACCCGGACGGGATTTGCGTTGCCATTCACGTAGTTGTGAATCATCTCTGTCTGCCATTTTCATGCCCAGCGGCTTGAGTGGATTCAGCGGCGGTTGGATCGACTTGCTGGCGGCCAGCTATCTACGGATTGGAAAAATTCTGTTGCATCTGCCGTCTCCCTAAACTCGAGGAGGTTGCCGACCTTGCTGGCGAGGACGTCTCGTACCTCGGCCGGCGTTGCAAAGAAGAACTCCTTGCGGCTGTTGGCCTGGTTAAGGGCCCGCGTCGCGAAGTGTCGGTGGAGTTCCGTCTCGAGTGTGACGGCGTCCTCGGAGAAGTAGATTGTGTGGATGTCGAAGCGGAAGGGGACCGAGGCTCCGCCGAGCTCGTGCACTCGGTCGGCGGGTTCGAGGCGGCGCGTGAGACCGATCTTGACGACACCTTCGCCGAAGGCTCCTCGGTTCGAGATGACGTAGACGTAGCCGGCGCGGATGTTCGCCGCTCGGTAGTCGTTGTCGACGATGGCCTGGTCGATGGCAGCAAGTCGTAGCTCGAGGTCGGCATCTGACGAGCCACTGGCTTGCAGCTGGCCGATCGTCTGCATCAGCAGGGTGCGTTCCTTGTCGAGCTGGGCGCGCTGCTCTTTCAGTTCTCTCTCGACCCGCGCCTCCTCACGAAGGCGTGCCCGCTCTTCGCGCTGCTCCTCTTTCTCTTCCTGCTTCTTCATCAGCCAATCGGCCGTCAGCTCGATCTCCTCGATCCTCAGGCCGTGGTAGGCGTCGCTGATGTGCATCGCCATCATGCTGCCGAGCTTGGCGATCGCTGCTCGCGATGCCTCGAGCCGCTTCTTGGCGGTGTGCACGTTGCCCAACTTGAGGGTGCGGATGCTGTTCTCCGCCTCGGCGTTGTACGCACGCAACATGAGCTTGGCGAGGTCGTCGCTCATCTTGCGACCCTTGGCGAGAGAGTTGTCGAAGGTGAAGAGGTTCGACTTCTCGATGGCATGCCCGTCGCGGACGAGGCTTGCCGACCTTGCTTCGACGTCCTTCAATCTCGGCAGGTAGGCCGTCGCATCCTCAAGGGGGTGGTGGTACCTGTAGATGCCGACTTCCTGCAGCACCTGCTCGTCGTCGAGCTCAACAGTGACTGAAGTGACGGACTTTGCTGCGGCTTGTTCGGCCACTCGCAGGTCGGCGGTCTGCCTGCTTTCGGCCAGTTGCCGAGCCAGCTCAGCCTTTTCCGCGAGCAACGTCGCGACGAGGTCCGATGGGGCTGAGTCACTTGGGGCAGGCGGGTCGTTGTGTGTCTCGGGTTCACTCAGCCGTTCAGGCGCGAGACTCTCGAAGATCGGGCTGGTCGCGACCGGGGCCACACCGACGGGTTCTGACGCTGGTGTCACCTCGTCGAGCCAGAGTTGCCAGCCGTCGGGGACCGGAGGCCAGTCAACAGGAGGCACCCATCCGGCGGGGGGCTTCCAGCCCGACGGTACGGGCGGCCAGCCCGGGGGAGGGTTGAACTGACGCTCGTCGCCGCTCACGACCGACGCACGCCCGCCGTGTCGATGGCGATGAGCGCCGACGGGTTCTTCGCCACAGCGGCACCGAGGTGCTGCAAGGTGGCGAGAGGGACGACGCCGCTGAGGTCGATCTCCATGAACGTGTCACGAGGTGCAGCGACAGCGACCAGAGGGATAAATTTCTGGCGCCCGGTGGCCGGGTCGTTCGCCTCAGGACCGATCTGAGCGGAGATGGCCTTGATCAGCCCCCTCCGGTCCGCCTCGAAGATCTCGTGAAGGGATCGGAGGGCCACTTGGTGCAACGCACTCGCGTAACGCTCGTTGGCGGCCGTCTTGGAGAGCTGGGTCTCGACGACCTCATCACTGGCCTTGACGTAGCGGAATCCCTTGATGGTCCTCAGGGCGTCCGGGGCGGGCACGGTCACACGCAGCGTCAACTCGGCGGTCGCGGGATCGAACTCGGCCTCGTGCTCGACGGGGAAGGCATCCGGGTAGAGCGAGTTCGCCAGCACGATGCCGACGTACTCCTGCACTGCGTCGACTGCACCGTAGCCGAGGCCGGCGATCAGGGTGTCGATCGAAGAGTTCTGCTCGGCAACCTCGGCCTCTCGGACCGCGCAGGCCGCGTCGTAGCGTTCCCGCTCCGCCGCCAGGAGCTTGATGCGTCCCTCTTCGAGGGTGGCGTGTTCCTGAGCCTGTTGAGCGTCCTGGGTGGGAATCCAGTCGCGGTAAGCGGCCCACTGACCCCAGGCCTGTTCGTACTCCGCCCGAGCCCGCTGCTGCGCCTCCTCGAACTTCTTCTTCTTGCCGAAGAGGCCTGTGGGTGCCGGCGGTTCGATGAACACCGGGGCCTCGGGGACCGGGGTCGGGAGCGGCGCCGGGCGAGGGGTCTCGAGGTCCCAGCGAGGGAAGGGCGGGTGCACCGCTCGAACCTTGAGGCCCTCCAGGTCGACGTAGTCGTCCAGGTCGAGGGTCAGGGCGAGCAATCCGTCGATCTCGCCGTACTCGAGGGCCAAGTCCTCGTTGAGTTCGTCGACCTCGGCCTGCCGCATCTCGACGTACGCGGCTTTCGCCTCGCGCTCGTACCGCTTACGTTCGGCCTCGTCGGCACGGGCCATTGCGGCGTTCGCCCGCTCTTGCTGAGCCCGCGCACGCACTGCTTGCGCGCGAGCCTGCGTCTGTGCTCGAGCGGCCGCGTTGGCTCGGGCCTGCGCCAAACGCTGTTGGTGCTGCACTTCTGCCAGGAATCCGCGTCGGCTCGCCATGTTCTTTCCCCATCGCTAATTGAACGAATCTCACTGTACTAAACGTGATTCGTTTTCGAGTGTGAGCTGATCGTGAAGGAGGCCGAGGCTGAGGTGCAATCTAGGGCTTAGTCTCCCTACTTCGGGGTCTTGATCCGACGGGTCGGTACTGCTTCCATAAGGAGCCTCTACGGCGGTACGAGAGCCTTTTGCTACGGTCGGCGCTGTGTGCCGGTGAAAAGCACTGGAAAACCTCATAGCCGTAAAGAAAATCCAAGTTGGGGACGCGGCAGGAGCCGCATATCGGGGGACTAAATTGTCATCGTCATTGCCTGGGAAATCATCTGCGAGTACCACCGTCGGTCTCACAAAGGTTGCTCTCCGACTCCTTCATCTAGGCGACGTTGCCGATGCTGTAGGTGACTTGACAGGCTTGGGGCGGGCCAACATCGAGTCGTTTGTACGCTCGTCTGAAAAGGACCTCTTGAATCGACCTTCAGCCGAGTTCGAGACCGTCGCCACGGCGGATCGCGAATGGGTTGAAGATTTAATCAGACGCGCGTACATCGCATTGGTAAACAATCCCAACCACGCGGTGATGGGTGAGAGTCTCGTTGGTCCAGAGGCTGTCGTGCATCTGGCTCACGAAGCGATGTCGGCAGATGACCGACGCGAAATCGAGAAGGCCTCCGAGGATGTCCGGGCTTACCTACGCGCGGTGTCTGAATCGATCGCCTACCTTATATGCGGCTGGTACGTGACGAATGTGGAGGCAAATCGCGCGGCGATGTCCAAGGCGACTGGCGAGACCCTGAAGATTGTTCGAACCTTTCCCCATCAAGTGGAAGATCTCAAAACACATCTTGACTCCACCTTCGCGCCGGTTCTAGAACGGCTTGAGCGGGCGATGTCAGAAGCACGACCCTCGATAGAAATTGAGCAGGAGCAGGAGCAGGAGCCGGAGCAAGAGCGTCTTATCTTCGAAGTCGACTTCAATTTTGTTCCCCTCGCAGAGGACCCAGTAATCACAGAGCTCGTAAGCACTGCGGTCGTAGCAAGTCTAAATAACCAGCCTGTAAAAATTGAGGTCCTACTGCCCTCCCTCGACGAAGATGTGAAGCAGTTCGGCGATGCAGTCCTCGAGGCTCAAATAAAGCGCGGGCGGACGGATTCCGCCCTTCGACTGCAGCTTGTTCTCGAAGCGTTCTTTTCTCGCCAGGTCGAAACCGCATGGGCTGACTACTTTGATGGAGTGCCCGACCGCGTCAAGGTTGTTCGCGCGATCTTTGCGGGGCAGAAGCCGGTTGGCGCGAAGCTGGATGTCTGGCGAACGACGCCCCCTCTCGCCTCGGCACCTATCTGGCTGACGCCGGAGGAGATTCAGGCGACTCTCCAGAGCACGGGACTTGGACACTGGGATTACCTACGGGGTGGTGCCGGATGGCGTGCAGCTGATGAGCTCCCGCGATCGATCATCGTCGATAAAGTCTTCGCCAGTATTCTCGCGGAGCTTGTCCGTCGTGACGTCACGACTGAGGAACATTGGGGGCCGGAAGTACTCGCGCTGCCGCTCTGGCACATTGGCCAGGGGTAGGCCTCATCGCGATCGCTTTCGCGTCTTCCGGCGCAATTCGATGACCCCTACCAAACAAGTCCATTAATGCTGAGCAGCCCCACGACCTGAGGTTGTGGGGCTGCTTCTGAGGCGGCTCCGGCAGACTGAGCAACACCTGTCGCCCACGTCTAGCTTGGTGGGCATGACCGATCTGCCTGCCCGCACCCGTTTCGCCACCGTCGACGCCGAGCGCTCGGTCGCCTTCGCCGAGGTCGACCTCAAGGCTCCGGGGGAGCAGCAGGTCGTGGTGCGCATCCGCTACACGGGGGTGTGCGCGACGGACACGCACGGGTGGGCGTCCGGTGGGCTCATCCCCGCCGCGGTGTTCGGCCACGAGTGGACCGGCACCGTCGTCGCCGCCGGCAGCCGGGTCACGACCGTCGCCGTCGGGGACCGCGTCGTCGCCAGCGTCGGCCCGCCCTGCGGCACGTGCGCGATGTGCCGCGCCGGACACCCCGACCACTGCGACACCGCCTTCGCCGAGGCCAACGGCGTCTCGCCCGACGCCCCCACCCACGGAGCCTTCGCCCAGCACGTCACCGTCCACGAACGCCGCGTCCAGCGCGCCCTCGACGGCCTCACCGACGAACAGCTCGGCCTCGTCGAACCCACCGCCGTCACCTTCCACGCCGTCCGCCGGGCCGGCCAGCGCCTCGGCTCGGTCGTCGTGGTCCAGGGCGCCGGCCCCATCGGCCTGCTCACCGCCCAGCACGCCCACCACGCCGGTGCCGGAGCCGTCGTCATCGTCGAACCGATGGAGGCGCGGCGCGAGACCGCCCGCCGCCTCGGCTTCACCGACGTCCACGCTCCCGGCGAGGGTTTCACGGCTCGCGTGCTCGAACTGACCGACGGGCTCGGGGCGGACGTCCTCTACGAGTGCACCGGCGCCTCCTCGCTATTCCAGTCGAGCGCCGAGCTGGTCCGCCGCGGCGGCACGCTCGCTCTGCTCGGCTACCCGATGACCACCTCGGAGGTGTCGTACGGCGACTGGCAGAGCCGCGAGCTGACGGTCATCGGCAGCCTGGCCTACACGCACTCCGACTTCGTCGGTGCGATGCGTGCGCTCGCCGACGGCTCGGTCGAGGCGGGGCCGCTGATCACGGGGACGGTCGGGCTGGACGAGCTGCCCGGGTTGCTCGTGGAGCTGGACAGCGGGAAGACCGAGCACGCGAAGGTTCTGGTCGCGCCGAACGGGTGAGCGGTGGCGGCTGAAGCGTCAAACCGATCGTGTCTCGAGGAGCCGACCCGCACCTCCTCGGATCACTGCTGGTCGGGCACGCAGGCGTAGTCGTCGCCGAAGGCCTCGGTGACGCGACGGATGGCCTCGGGGGTGCCCCACTGCTCGATGTGTTCGCAGGCGTGGTCGGCCCGGGAGGCGTACATGCCGAAGGCGCCGACGTCGACGTAGCCGTAGTCGTAGCGTTCCGAGGGGCGTCCGCCGGCGCCGGGCTCGTCGGGCAGGTCGATGACGAAGCCGTCGGGGAAGCGCAGCTCGACCCCGTGTGGTGCACAGGTCGGGAGGGTCTCCGTCGTGAGGTCGGCCAC
Source organism: Frigoribacterium sp. AP1 (assembly GCF_056680555.1). NCBI lineage: Bacteria > Bacillati > Actinomycetota > Actinomycetes > Micrococcales > Microbacteriaceae > Frigoribacterium > Frigoribacterium sp. AP1. The sequence continues at coordinate 1,404,757 of NZ_CM155288.1, read as the reverse complement.
GATCACCGGGTCGTAGGTGGTGCAGTACGGGAGGCGCGCGTCGGAGCCGGACAGCACGAGCGGCACGTCCGGATCGGCCCGCACCGCGAGCACCAGCAGCACCGACACGACGAGCAGCGCGGTGACGATGCCGGCCAGGACCTTCATGAGGTGACCGTACCGCCGAGCCGGTGGCCGCGATCGCGGGGGAGGGAGGAACCACAGGAGGCGCTGGTCACCTGCCCCGCGCCTCCTGCGCTTGCGCTACGCCTGGACGTCGAAGACGACGACGCGGGCGGACGCGTCACCGAGGTAGCTTGCGACCGGCTGGTGCGAGGGGTGGGGCAGGTAGCCGTCCCGCGCCGCGGGGTCGCGGAAGCGCACCACGAGCATCCAGTCGAAGCCGGCCTCGAGCTGCTCGGGGCTGACGCTGCCGCCACTCGACACCGACAGGACTCCGTCGATGCCGGTCAGGTGCTCGGTCGACAGCCGCGTCGCCTGCTCGGCCACGTCGGCCGGGGCTCCCTCGGCCCACTCGACCAACACCACGTGCACGATCTCGTTCGTGTCCGCCATCCGCGCATCCCCTCGTCTGCGACGCCACCGGACGCGGCACGCCACGCGATCCTCACATGCACGATCGTCGCCCGCCCGGGACGAGACCGCAGGGACGTCAGGAGGTGAGGTCGACGTCCTGGAGGGACTCACGCCGGAGGGCGCGTCGGCGGCGGTACAGCAAGAAGTCGAGGAACAGCAATGCTGCCCCGACCGCCGCCAGGACGGTCCCCATCGTTTCACCGCGGACGGCGATGACGACACCGCATCCCAGGATCACCACGTGGATGATCGCCTGAACCGACGGGTCCTGAATCCAGCGCATCACCATGCCCGGAGCCTACGGCCCGTAGACGGCACCGTCCGGCCCGAGGTGCGACCGCGGGGAGCAGGGGACCGCAGGAGGCGCGGGTCACGCGACCCGCGCCTCCTGCGGTCCTTGCCGCTCGGGCCGGTCAGGCGCGGCGACGCAGGACGCGGTGGGCGAGGCCCGCGAGGGCGGCGCCGACCAAGGGCGCCACGAAGAAGACCCAGACCTGCGCCAGCGCGTCGGGTCCGCCGTACAGGGCCGCCGCCAGCGAGCGGGCGGGGTTCACCGACGTGTTGCTCACCGGGATGCTGATCAGGTGGATCAGCGCCAGGGTCAGGCCGATCGCCAAGGGTGCCAGGGCCTTGTACTCATTTTTGGCGGTTACCGAGAGGATCACGCCGACGAACACGGCCGTCAGCACGATCTCGGTGACGAGGACGGCTCCGAGGCCGAAGCCGCCGGGTGACGACGCCCCGAAGCCGTTCGACGCGAAGCCCGAGTCACGGGCCGCGGCGAAGTACCCGGCGGGGCCGTCGGACCTGGTGGGCCTGGTTGCACCCGTCTTAGATGGTCTGGCCGCCGGGCCAGGTGCTGACCGAGGCGTCAGCCCAGGGGCTGTGAGCCGATGACCGAGAGCAGCTGCAGCTTCTCGTGGCTCTCGGTCCCCGGCGCCGCCGTGTAGACGAGCAGGTAGTGCGACTGCTCGGGGTCGACCAGCGTCTGGCAGGTCAGGTGCAGGTCTCCGAGCTCGGGGTGCACGAAGTGCTTCGACGCCCTCGGACGCAACCCGATCTCGTGGTGGTCCCAGACGGCACGGAACTCGTCACTGACCTCGAGCAACTCGTCGACGATGCGCCTCGCCCGCGACCCCGGACCTCGACGCGTCGCGACGTCCCGCAGCCCGGAGACCCAGAGGCGCGACAGGAAGTCGTGGTCCTCGTCCGCGTAGAGACGGCGACTGCCGGCGTCCGTGAACCACCGGTAGCCGATGCTGCGCTCGAGACCCGTCAGACCGGCCGTGTCACCGGTCAACGCCACCCCCAGGGGCGTCTGCCGCAGTGTCTCGCCGAGCTCGCTCGTGACCTCGGCCGGGGTGTCCCCGAGCCGGTCCAGGATGCGAAGCAGACCAGGGCTGATGTGGTCACCCGACGGTGGACCGACCGGCGGCTGGTGCCCGGCGAGGCGGAAGAGGTGGTCGCGCTCGCCGAGGGCGAGATGCAGACCCTGTGCGATCGAGGCGATCATCTGCTCGGACGGCTGCGGGCCCGTGCCCCTCTCGAGCCTGGCGTAGTAGTCGGGCGACATGTGGCTGAGCGCCGCGACCTCTTCACGGCGCAGTCCGCTGGTCCGACGCCGTCGACCCCGGGGCAGCCCGACGTCCTCGGGCTGCAGCGCACCACGTCGACGCAGCAGGAAGGCACCCAACGCGTCTCTGTCCATGCGTCAGTTCTAGCGCCTCCTCGGCTCGATCCGGAGACCGCAGCCAGGACTCGACGAGTCCTGGTTGTCACGTCGCGATTCCCTCAGAGTCGTCTGCACCACCACCATCTGCGACCGGCCGACCGACCGCGCCGCCACCGGACGCACGACCACCCGCCCCAGGACCAGGAGCCCAGCATGCCTCGCAGACCCGTCTCTCTCACCCTTCCCGACCTGACCGGGAGGCGCGCCGTCGTCACCGGCGGCAGTGACGGCATCGGCCTGCGCATCGCGGCACGGCTGGCGGCCGCCGGCGCCGACGTCGTGCTCCCGGTGCGCAACGCCGTCAAGGGGGACGCCGCCGTCGCCACGATCCGGCGTGAGACGCCGGCCGCCCGGGTGTCGACGCGACACCTCGACCTCTCGTCGCTGGCCTCGGTCGCCGACCTCGCCGACGAGCTGCTCACCGACGGCCGGCCGATCCACCACCTCGTCGCCAACGCGGGGATCATGACGCCGCCCGAACGGCAGACCACGGACGACGGGTTCGAGTCGCAACTGGGCACGAACCACCTCGGGCACTTCGCGCTCGTCTCACGGCTGCTTCCGTTGTTGCGAGCCGGCCACGCCCGCGTGACCTCGCAGATCAGCGTCGCCGCCGACTCGAACGCCGTCAACTGGGACGACCCGAACTGGGAGCAGAGCTACGACGGCATGCGCGCCTACAGCCAGTCGAAGATCGCCCAGGGCCTCTTCGGCCTCGAGCTCGACCGGCGCAGTCGCGCCCTCGGGTGGGGCATCACCAGCAACCTCTCCCACCCGGGGGTCGCCCCGACCGCCCTGCTCGCCGCACGCCCCGAACTGGGCCGGACCGGCGACACGGTCAGCGTCCGGGTGATCCGCGTGCTGTCGGCCCTCGGCATCACCGGCACCCCGGATTCGGCGGCCCTGCCCGCCCTGTACGCCGCCGTCTCGCCCGACTCCGAGCCGGGCGGGTTCTACGGGCCCTCGGGGCCCGGACACCTCGGTGGGGGCCCGGGTCCCCAGAGGTTGTACCGCAACCTCACCGACGCGGACGCGGCTCACCGCAGCTGGCAGCTCTCCGAACGGCTCACCGGGGTCACGTTCGCGACGTCCTGATCGCGCGCCGCGTCCGCGGTCGGCGTGGGGCGCCGTGTGCGAGGCGGGGGCCGACGAGGGTCGCAGCGGCGATCACCACGAAACCGGTGACCAGCACGACCAGCAGGTCGGCCATCTCCATCAGTCGTCGACCAGGATGCGGAGGGCCTCGACGAGCGCTCGGTTGCCCGCGCGGAGGGCGGCGACCTCGGCCTCGAGGGCGGTGAGGCGGCTGTCGGCGGGTGCGGGTGCGGGTGTGGGAGCGGATGCGGACTCGGGGTCCGGAGTGGGTGCGGGTGCGGGCTCGGGCTGCGGCTCGGGTTCGCTCTCGGGTGTCGGCTCGGGCTCGGGGGCAGGATCGGACACCGCCCAGGGGTCCTGCTCGGGCTCGGGCTGCGGTTCGGGCGCGGCCTCGGTCTGCGGCACGCCCTCGGCCTGCGGCACGGAGTCCGCGTCGGGCTCGGGTCCGCTCTCGGGCTCCGGAGGTGCGGCGGACTGCGGTGCCTCGATCGCCTCGTCGTCCGCGGGGGACTCGACCCGCGCCTCCTTGGTGGTCTTGACGACCTGCGAGAACTTGGGCCGGGGCTTCCGCTTCGGCTTCGCGGACTCGGGCGACGCCTCGTCGACCCAGTCGCTGAGGGTCTGTCGCGGGACGTTGAACTCTTCCGCGACGACGGTGAGGACGTTGCGGTCGGTGGGGTTAGTCATCCGCCGCTGCAACACGCGGGCCGTCGCGGCCTCTCGCGTCTCGTCGTCGTACCACTCGTCGAAAGGCATGCTCCGATTCTAGGGAGCGCGAACCGCAGGAGGCGCGGGTCACCTGACGCGCGCCTCCCCGGAACCGACGGCGTCGCGGTCCTCCGGGACAGGGCAAGCTGGGGCCACAACCGACGGAGGAATCGTGGTCACCAACGCAACGGGCGCGTCGCCCCGGGCTGCCCTGCCCGCCCTGGTCTCGGGGCCGCACACCAGACGACTGGGCGTCGTCGCCGTCATCGCGACCTTCGGCGGGCTGCTCTTCGGCTACGACACCGGCGTCGTCAACGGCGCGCTCGACTCGATGGAGACGAGCCTGGGCCTCACCCCGACGACCGAGGGCGTCATGGTCTCGGCGATCCTCGTCGGCGCGGCTTTCGGGGCGTTCTTCACCGGACGGGTCTCGGACGCGTTCGGACGCAAGCCGACCATCAGGTTCCTGGCGGTCGTCTTCTTCCTCGCCGCGCTCGCGTGCGTCCTCGCCCCCTCGTGGGAGTTCCTCACCGGGGCGCGCTTCGTCCTCGGCCTCGCCGTCGGCGGTGCTTCGGTCACGGTTCCCGTCTACCTCGCCGAGCTGGCCCCCACCGAGCAGCGCGGCGGGCTCGTCAGCCGCAACGAGCTGATGATCGTGTCCGGGCAGCTGGCCGCCTTCACCATCAACGCGGTCATCGGCAGCGTCTGGGGCGAGCACGGGGACGTGTGGCGCTACATGCTGGCCGTCGCCGCGCTGCCGGCGATCGCCCTGTTCGTCGGCATGTTCCGCGTGCCCGAGAGCCCCCGCTGGCTGATCGCCCAGGGGCGGGACGACGACGCGCTCGCCGTGCTGAAGCAGATCCGGTCGGACGACCGGGCCGAGGCCGAGATCGCCGAGGTGCGCGAGCTGGCCCACGAAGCCGAGGTGGCCAAGAGCGCCCGCCTGCGTGACCTCGTCGCCGAGCCCTGGCTGCGCAAGCTGCTGCTGATCGGCCTCGGTCTCGCCGTCGCCCAGCAGTTCACCGGCATCAACTCGATCATGTACTACGGCACCCAGGTGCTGCAGCAGTCCGGCTTCTCGCAGAGCGGTGCGCTGATCGCCAACGTCGGAGCCGGCGTCATCGCCGTCGTCGCCATGCTCGTGGCCCTGCGCGTCGTCAACCGGATCGGCCGTCGCACCCTGCTGATGGCCGGATTCGCCGGCGTCGCGGTCTTCCACCTGCTGATCGGGCTCGCGTCGACGTTCATCCCCGAGGGCATGGGGCGGGCCGTCGTCGTGCTGATCTTCGTGATCGGGTTCGTGGGCACCATGCAGGGCACCATCGGCCCGCTGGTCTGGCTGATGCTCAGCGAGATCTTCCCGCTCAAGCTGCGCGGCGTCGGCATGGGGCTGACGGTGTTCGTCCTCTGGATGACCAACTTCGCGGTCAGCCTGCTCTTCCCGATCGTCGTCGCCGGCATCGGCATCTCGACGACGTTCTTCATCTTCGCGGCGCTCAACGTCGGGTCGTTCGTCTTCGCGGCGACCCGGGTGCCCGAGACGAACGGCCGCTCGCTCGAGCAGCTCGAAGAGGACTTCAGCACCGGGTCGGTGCCCGTCGGAGGTCACGCGCGGTAGTGCGGGTGGCGGCTGCGGCCGGGTCTGCGCGTCGCACGGGCAGCGGCCGGCTCAGCGCTCGGTGAGCGCGGCCGCGTAGGCCCGGACCGAGCGGTGGTACCGGGGCAGGTTCGGCTCGACGGCCTCGATCGCGACCCGGAGGGCCTCGTCGGGACGGCCCGCGCTGTGCAGGGCGAGCGCGAGGAAGACCTTCGGTGCGGCTCCCGTGGCGGGGTGCTCGGGGGCGGCGCGCAGCATGGCGACAGCCTCGTCGACGCGGCCGAGGTTGCGCAGGGTCGAGGCGTGCTGCACGACCATCTGCGCGGCACGGGTCGGATCGACGGCATCGAGGCCGGCCTCGGTCGCCGCCGCGTAGTGCACGTGGGCCTCGGCCTCACGGCCCCCGGAGTCGTGCGCACCGCCCAGCTCGAACTCGCCCAGCGCGGGGTGAGGGGCCTCGGCGGCCAGCGCCGTCATGCGCTCGATGCGCTGCTCGTCGTCGACGGTCTCGTCGGCCCAGAGGGCGGCGACTCGGTCTTCCCAGGCCTCGGTGCTCATGCGGCCACGGTAGCGCGCTCCTCGACCGAGGCGACCCGCGCCTCCTGAGGTCTGGTCCGGTCCGCGCGCGTCAGGCCCGAGGGGTGCGGGCGGCGGAGCGTGCCCGCCGCACGGCCGCCGCCCCGTGGCCCCTGATTCTCGGCCACGGCTCAACGGCCGGACGAGGCGCGCAGCGTGTCGGAGGGGCGCTCGCCGAACCGGTCGGCGTAGGCCGCGGCGAAGCGGCCGTGGTGCGTGAACCCCCAGCGCGCCGAGACGTCGGTGACGCTCGACCGCCCGGGTCCCGCGGCGACCAGGTCGTCGCGCACCCGCTCCAGACGCAGCCGTCGCAGGTAGGCCGTCGGTGTCGTGTCGAGGGTGCGACGGAAGCCCTCTTGCAGGCTGCGGACGCTCGTGGCGGTCGCCACCGCCAGGTCGGCCACGCTCCAGTCGTGGGCCGGATCGGCGCGCAGCAGCTCGATCGCGCGGAAGACCGCCCGACCGCCCGACTGCGGCACGGGAGCGTGCAGCGCCTCGGAGTGGTTGTGGCCCTGGGAGAAGAGCAGGGCGTGGACGAGCGCCCGCTCGAGGGCGCGGACGGCGAGGGGGTGCTGCAGGACACCGTCGGTCCGTCGGGAGGCCTCGTCGACGACCCGGACGGCCTGCAGGACGACCTGCCCACCCGCCGTCAGGTCGAGCGCCGGGTCGAATTCGAGCGGGGCGACGGAGGTCGACTCGAGCAGGTCCTCGAGTTCGCGCTGCAGCTCGGCTCGGGGGATCATCAGCGCGATCTGCGCGAAGCCGTCGCCGCAGTCGAGGTCGACAGGTCGGCCTGGCATGAAGACGCCGCCCGACCGCTGCGTCGCGTCGACTCGTCGCCCGCCGGCCGCGCACAGGGCAGCTCGACCCGCCGTCGGGATGTCGACGTGGTAGTTGTCGGGCTCTGACGTCCGGATGCGGACGGCCCGGTCGAACCTCATGAAGCCCATGGTCAGCCGTCCCGTTCTCACGGCGTTGAGCTGCAGGCCGAGGGGGGCGGATGCGCTCGCCTCCGGGAACTCGACGGGCAGGAAGGCCTCGCCGAGCACACGACGGGCGTCGTCGGCGCCGTGGCACGTCGCGACACGATGGGCCGCGAAGACCTCAGGACCAGCCGCATGCATGCGCCGACCCTACAGACCCGGACGGGTGTCGCGAGGACATCGTCGCGTGAATCGGCCGGGACCCCGCGTCCATCGGATGGTGGGCCGGGGGAGGAGCTGCCTACCGTGGTAGTCCGCCGTCGCTCACCCCGACCGGCGATGAACGGTGGCCCTACCCGTCGGGGGGAGGGGCCACCGTTTTCTCGGGGCCACGGCAGGCGCGGGTGCCGTCCCTGGTGGGCGACCCGTGCCTCCTCGTCCCCGTCAGGCGGACGTCGACGCCGGGGACCCCGACGTGGCGCCGGTCCGCGTCGCGAGGACGTCGCGCACGGTCGTCCAGCGCGCGGGGCCGTAGCGGTCGTTGTCGACGTGGCGCAGCTGCGCGTCGCCGCTGAACATGTTGACGAAGTACTGCATGCCCTGCCAGGCGGGGAAGGTGTCGTCGCCCTTCGACGTGCGACGCATGACGGCCGCCATCGCCGAGAGGGTGCCGGTCGTGCCGGCCCACTGCGGCTTGAACGGCGTGCCGGTGAGCTCGCTCATCGTGCGGGCGACCTGGCGCGCGGTGACCCGGTCCCCGGCGACCTCGACGACTCGGGGAGCCTCGGGGTCGAGCGCGACGCGGGCGACGACGTGGGCGACGTCGTCCTTCGTCGTGAAGTCGAGCACCTGGTCGGCCGACGACCAGAACAGCACCCGCTTCCGGTCGAACAGGACCATCGGCGCGTCCCCGGTCAGCAGGTCGGTGAACATGCCGTTCAGCACGGATGTCGCCCGGATCGGAGCCGCGTCGACGTCGGCCGCGAACTCACGCCGCAGCTCGAAGTTGCGGTTGCTGCCCGGCGGGATGGCGCGGTAGTCGGCCGAGTAGTCCGACGGCACGAACCGCGGCACCCCCGCCGCGACGGCTGCCGTCAGCAGTGCACGCTGCGCGTCGACGATCACCGGGCGGACGCCGCTCACGGCCGACACGACGACGTCGGCGCCACGGGCGGCCTCGGTCAGGGCGGGCACGTCCGTGTAGGAGGCGCTGGTCACCTCGACCCGGTCGTCGTCACCGAACAGGGTGGTCGCGCCGGTGCTGCCGGGGCGGGTCAGGACGCGCAGGTGCACGTCGGCCGTGGTGTCGTGGAGCAGCTCGCGGGAGATGCGCCGGCCGAGGTCGCCGGTCGCGCCGGCGAGGAGGACGGTGGTGGTCATGGGGGAGTGGCTCGTTCCGTCGGGGGTCAGAGGCCAGTCTGCGCGCTCGACGGCGGCGGGGTGCGGCGGGGTGCGCATCGGGTGCGGCGCGGTGCGGCGATTGCGCGGGTGCCGGGGCGCATGACGCCAGGATGTGGACACAGCGCCAGGACGAGGGCTGGCGCTGTGCCCACTTCCTGGCGCGGTGCGCTGGGGGCGGGGCGTCCGCGGGGACGCGACCCGCGCCTCCTCGGGGCCTGCCGCGTCGCTGCTGGGCGCCAGAAAATGGCATGACGCCAGGTTGTGGGCACGGCGCCAGGACAAGGGCTGGCGTCGTGACCACCTCCTGGCGCGGTGGCGTCGGGCGCACCCTCATCATCCGGAGGGGAGCACGATGGCGGGGACCCGTCGCACCCGTGCGCGGGCGAACGGAGAGAGCCGACCATGAGCACCACCGACCCCGACGACTTCGTCACCCGCGCCGCACGACGGGCCCGTGAACTCATCGACACCTCCGACGTCGTGCCGCCCGTCGCCCGGGGTGCGCTGCACGACCTCGCGGGCCGGGCCGAGACCGTGGTGCGCGACGTCACCGACCGGGCCGGGTCGTCGGCCCACGACCTGGTCGACCGCGCCGAGGTGATCGCCGACCGGGCCGAGAAGACCGTGCGCGACGTCGCCGAGACCGTCACGATCGCCGCGATGGAGGCCACGGACCAGGCCCACCAGCGCTACCGCCGCCGGGCGCGCGTCACGAACGCCGTCGGCGCCACCGTCATCACGGGGCTGGTCGTCGCGCTCGTCGCGAGCAGGCGTCGGCAGTAGCGCTGCCGACCTGCTGACGCGCCGACCTGCCACCCCGCCACGAAGTACACATCCCGCCACGGGAAAAGGTGGCGGGATGTGTACTTCGTGGCGGCGTGGAGGCGGTCCGAGGGTGAGGAGGCGCGGCGCGGCCGGTCAGTCGCGCGCCGGCGGGTCGGGCAGCACGAGCTCGCGGTCGCCGAGTGGCGCCGACAGGGGCACGTGCACGATGCGGAGTTCGTCCGCGTCGGGCTTCGTCAGCGGGTTCGACGTACCGCAGCGCAACGGCGCACCCTGGAAGCGGATGGTCGAGACGCCCGTCACCGCCACCGAGACCTCGTCGGCACCCTCTTCGACGAAGACCGTCCCGGGCTGACAGCTGCCCTGCCGCACGGCGACGACGATGTCACCGTCGGCCAGGTCTCCGCCCAGTTCACCGAGGTCGTCACGCCCGACGACCTTCGCCTGCCACACCGGCAGCCCCTGCTGCTCACCTGTGGATCGCGACATCACGCCGGCCACGCTCGTGGTCTGCTCGACATCGGGGTCGAGGTCGATCTGCAGGTCGCTGTAGGACGAGAAGACGCCGATGTCCCAGGCGTCCTGCAACGACTCGCGCGCCTCCGCTTGTCGCTGCGCGGTGAAGCCCCAGAACCCTAAGCCGATCGAGAGCATGATCAGGATCACGCCCGAGACCCGCGTGTACCTGACCAGGAGGTCGCTCGGCTCGGCCCGGTCGCCGTCACGCACCTGCCAGCGCGAGCCGAACAACATGGCCCGGGGCGGCGCGACCAGGCACCAGACTCCGGCCGACACCCCGACGACGGATATCCATAACATGACCGAACCCTATCCAGTCGGTTCGGACGCTGCGCCAGCCAGCCAGCCAGCCAGCCTGCCCGCCCGCCGGCCAGCCCGCCGACCAACCCGCCACGAAGTAAACATGCCGCCACGGGAAAAGGTGGCGGGATGTTCACTTCGTGGCGGCGTGGCGGCGTGGCGGCGTGGCGGCGTGGCGGTGTGGCGGTGTGGCGGTGTGGCGGTGTGCGGTGTGACGGAAGGGCGAGGTGCCGGGCGGGGCGGCCCGGCGTCAGGGGCGCGCCGGCACCGACGTCGGCACGAGCGTCGTGGCGACGACCGTCACGTCGTCGCTGCGCTCGCGCTCGCGGGCCAACCCCTCGACGACCTCGACGATGCGGGCCGGCTCGGGCGTCGCGGCGAGCAGCTGCTCGAGGTCGTGCAGCGCCTCGAGCTCGACCGGGAACAGGTCGAGCACGCCGTCGCTGACGCAGACGAACACGTCGCCCTCGTCGAGCTGCGAGCGGTGCCGATGCCAGGCGGTGCCCACGCCGATCGGCAGGTCGGCCGAGTTGAGACGGTCGACGCCGCCCGCCGCGCGTCGGATGAACGCCAGCCCGTGCCCCGCGTCGGCCCAGAGCACGCCGCCGTCGGCGTCGATGCGGGCGTGGAACGAGGTCGTGAACTGCGTCTCGGTGTCGTACGCGCTCGTCGTCAACCCCACGGAGGCGCGGTGGAAGGCCTCGGCCGGGTCGCCGTCGTCGACGCTGCTGCGGATCACCGAGCGCACCGCGGCCGCGATCATGCCCGCGCCGACGCCCTTGCCCATCACGTCGCCGACGGTCACGGCGATGCCGGACGAGGTCGGGTACCAGTCGAAGAAGTCGCCGCCGACCTCGCGGGCCGGCACGCAGGCCCCGAACACCGCGAAGGCGTCGGGCAGGGTCGAGGCGTCCGGGGGAAGCAGCGACTGCTGTACCACGGCCGCCCGGTTCAGTTCGCGCTCGACGGCGTGCTGCTGGGCCCGCGCCCGCTCGAGGCGCGCCTTCGCCTGCCGGGCCAGCTCGTTGACCGCCGCGGCGACCGTCGCGTAGACGATGAGGGCGAACGCCAGGCGGATCAGTTCGCTGGGGCCACGACCCTCGGACGTGAACAGGTACGGCAGCAGCAAGGTGACACTCGTGCCGACCAGGGGCAGCACGACGTTGCGCCGGCCGGGCCAGGACGCGACCCAGATGACCGCCAGCAGCACGATCGGCAGGAAGACCGATCGCTGGTCGCCCGTGCCGTAGCGCAACAGGCCCACGGCCACGAAGTCGGCGGCGGGGACGAGCATCTCCCACCGGCGCAGCTCGGCGTGCCGGGCCATCAGGGCGGCGAAGGCCAGCGCGGCGACGGCCACCGCGACGCCGAGCCACATCGTGACGGCGTCGGTGACGATCAGCCAGGGCAGGGTCGCACTGAGCGCCGCGGCCAGCACGATGAGCAGGGCGATGAACGACTGCCGGAACAGCGGCACCTTCTCGAGGGGGACGCGCCGCAGGGCCGTGTTGAGTGCTCGCCCGACCGCCTCGGCACCCTCCGTCACGCGTCCCATGCCGATCCCCTCGCCCCTGGATCGTCCGTCGACCACAGGTGTCGTCTTGCCTCGTCGTCCCCCCGACGCTACAGGGTGCGGCCGACGGAACCGAGGACCCGAGGAGGCGCGGTGTGGGCACGACGCGCACCGCGCCTCCTGGGGGCGAGGCGTCGTCCCCAGGCGACGCCCGGGTCGTTGTGTGGTGGGGGCGGGCGATGGTTGGGTGGTGGCATGAGCGCCGTCGACGTCCTCAGCCGCCTCTCCGAGATCCATGTGCTGCCCGTGGTCGTGATCGACGACCCGGGGCAGGCCGTCCCGCTCGCCCGCGCCCTCGTCGCGGGTGGCGTGCCGTGCGCCGAGGTGACCCTCCGCACCCCGGGCGCGATCGAGGCGCTCCGGGCCATGGCGGGGGTGCCCGACTTCGTCGTCGGGTGCGGCACGGCACTGTCGGCCGAGCAGGTCGACGCGTCCGTCGAGGCCGGGGCGACGTTCGTCGTCAGCCCCGGGCTCGACGAGTCGGTCGCCGACCGGTGCCGCGCGCTCGGGGTGCCGCACGTCCCGGGCGTGGCCACGGCCACCGAGGTGATGCGGGCACGCGCGGCGGGGTTCACGGTGCAGAAGTTCTTTCCCGCGGCCCAGCTCGGTGGCGCTGCGGCGATCTCGGCGCTCGCCGGACCGTTCCCCGACCTCCGGTTCGTGCCGAGCGGAGGGGTGGGCCTCGCCGAGGCCGCGTCCTATCGCGGGGACGCCGTGCACTCGATCAGCACGAGCTGGATCACCCCGCGCGACGCCGTCGCCGCCGGCCGCTTCGACCTGGTCACCGACCGTGCCCGGGCGTTCCGCGACGAGGTGACGGCGTGAGCGGGTTCCAGGGCCAGGGCCAGGGCCGCGCCCGGGGCTCGTTCGAGCGCGTCGTCACCGTGGGCGAAGGCCTCGCCGTCTTCCGGTCGGGACCCGACGAGCAGCTCTGGCGGGCCGAGCAGGTGGCCGTCGGCACGGGCGGCGCCGAGGCCAACGTCGCCATGACCCTCGCCCACCTGGGTGTCCCGGTCGTCTGGGCCGGCCGGGTGGCCGCCGACTCGCTCGCCCGCCGCATCGTCCGCGAGCTGCGGGCCGAGGGCGTGACCGTCCGCACGGTCGTCGACCCCGACCGCCCCACCGGCCTGCTCGTCAAGGACGTCCGCACCGACGGCCGCACCGCCGTCTCGTACCACCGCGCCGGCAGCGCGGGTAGCGCCCTCACCGCCGCGGACGTCGACGCGCTCGACCTCGACCTCGCCCCCGGCACCCTCGTGCACGTCACCGGCATCACCGGCTGCCTCTCGGACTCGGCCGCCGAGGCCGTCCGGCATCTCGTCACCCGGGCCCGCGCGGCCGGCGCCCTCGTCGCGTTCGACGTCAACCACCGGCCCCGACTGTGGGGCGACCGGCCCGCCGCCGAGGCACACCGCGAGCTCGCTGAGGCGGCCGACCTCGTCGTCGCGAGCGTCGACGAGGTGCCGTTCCTCGTCGGGTCCTCGTTCGAGTTCGACACCCGGGCGTCAGGCCTCGAGCAGGCCGAGCTCGCCGCCGACGCGTTGGTCGGGGCGGGCCACCAGCACGTCGTGGTCACGGCGGGAGCGGCCGGCGCGTTCGCGGTCGACGGTGGCGACCGGGCCTCGGTCGTCGCGCACGAGATCGACGTGGTCGACACCGTCGGCGCCGGGGACGCGTTCGTCGGGGGCTACCTCGCGGGGTGGGCCCGCGGCGAGGTGCTGACCGGGCGCCTGCGGCTCGCGAGTCTGTCGGGGGCCGCGGCCTGTCGGCACGCGGGCGACTGGGAGGGCGCCGTCGACCTTGACGGGCTCGGCGAGGGCCCGGGGTCGGGCGGCGACCCCGTCATCCGGTGACGGAGCGTCGAGATGTCACGAGTGGCCGCTCACCTCCCGAGATGAGCGGCACGTCGTGACGTCTCGCCGAACTCACTCGGTCGGGTCGGGCAGCTGCACGTCCGGGGCCTTCGGCGCCGACGCGACCCGCGCCTCCTGGGCGTCCGCGGCCTCCGGCGCTGACGCGACCCGCGCCTCCTGCGCTTCCGCGGCCTCCGGAGCCGACGCACCCCGCGCCTCCTGGGCGTACGCGCCGAAGCGCAGCACGTCGGCGCCGTACGATGCGAACAGCCGGGCCAGGTCGTCGACCCGGGCACGGGACAGCTTCTTCGTCGGACGCGAGGTCAGTTCGCGGACGACGCCCGCGAGCTGGGACCGGTGCGACACGATCGCCGTGGCCGCGCCTCCGTCGGTGGCGTCGCGCTCGGTCGCGAAGACCGTCGCGTCGCGGTGCGAGTAGAACACGCAGGTGTCGAACCAGAGCCGGACGCCGGTCTCGCCCTGCACCCGGTCGGACAACCGCTGCGCCTGCCGCCGCACCTGCGAGGCAGGGGCCTCCCGCCCGAGGTGGGTCCGCACGGTGAGCACGGTCGGGGAGTCCTTCACGACCTGCAGCGCGAACGGCGGCGTCATCGTGCTCTCGTCGAACAGGCCCGCGAACGCCGGGAACACGCTGCTCGGGGTCAGGCCGTCGAAGACGATGCCGTTCCAGCCCTTGTTCTCGATCACCATCACGCCGGTCTCGCCGAGCAGGACGTGGTCGACCTGCGCGACGAACCGCGAGGAGGCGCTGGTCGCCACGGGCACGAAGACCACGTTGGTCAGCAGCACGGCGTCCACGCCCAGCTGACGGCAGGCGTCGGCGATGTCGTCGCGCGAGGTGGCCTCCCACTTGAGGCCGGCGGCGACGAGGTCGCGGGCCTGCTTCGCCTCGGTGAGGGCGGCCTGGCGCTCGGCACCCAGGGTGTCGCGCTCGCGGGCGTGGTCGGCGGCGGCCTGGGCGAGGGCGGCGTCGTGGGCCGCGGCGAGGGCCTCGTGCTGCTCGCGGGCGGCACGGGCCTGCTCGGCGGCGGCGGCCGTCGCGGCGGCCAGGGCACGCTTGGCCCGGGCGCGCAGCACGACGGCGACGACGATCAGGGCGACGAGCAGGACGGCGGCGATGATCCACGGGACGAGGCTCTGGTCGAACGGCATGCCCCCAAGCAGAACACGGGGTTCCGGTGGGGCGCGGGTGCCTCGCCGGGCGAGGCCGGGCCGGGTCAGCCGGGCAGCACTGCGAGCAGGAGGCCTCCGGCCGCCGCCACCGCGACGACGGCCCACGGCGGAGTCCGCCACGCGACCAGCAGCACGAAGCAGACGAGGGCGAGGCAGAACGGCCCCGCACCGGTGATCGCCGTCGTGACGACCGGGTCGTAGAGCGCGGCGGCGAGCAGGCCGACGACCGCGGCGTTCGCTCCGCGCATCAGCGCTCGGACCGACGCGCGGTCGCCGAGGGCGTTCCAGAACGGCAGCACCCCGACCAGCAGCAGGAGCCCCGGCGCGAAGATCGCGACGGTCGCGAGCGCAGCCCCGAGCGCGCCTCCTGGTCCGATGTCGGCCACGGCGCCGAGGTAGGTCGCGAAGGTGAAGAGCGGGCCCGGGACGGCCTGGGCGGCGGCATAACCGGTCAAGAAGGTGTCGTCATCGACCAGGCCCGGCTCGACCAGGGCGGCGTGCAACAGGGGCAGGACGACGTGGCCACCGCCGAAGACTAGTGCTCCGGCGCGGTAGAAGACGTCGACGAGCGCGACCGTGCCGGAACCGGTCGCGGCAGCCAGGACGGGGAGGCCGACCAGCAGGGTGGCGAACACCGCGAGGCAGGTGACGCCGGCGGACCGCGTCACGGGGAACCGGAGGGGCTCGGCGTGGTCGGGCGGGGAGGCCGACGCCGTTCCGACCGTCGGCCCGGCCGTCCGACAGAAGACGAACCCGGCCAGCACCCCCAGCGCGATCGCCGACAGCTGTCCGGCCGGTCCGGTCAGAGTCAGCGCGAGGACGGCGGCGGCGACCGCGATGCTCGCGCGCGCCCGATCCGGGGCGAGGGTCCGGCACATGCCCATGACGGCATGTGCCACGATCGCGACCGCGCCGATCTTCAGCCCCGCGACGATCGCCGATCCGACGACGCCGTCGAGCAGGCCGACACCGGTCGCCACGGCGAACATGATCAGCGCAGACGGCAGTGTGAACGTGACGAAGGCGACGAGCGCCCCGACCGGGCCCGCCCGCAGCAGGCCGAGCCCGAACCCGACCTGGCTCGACGCCGGACCCGGCAGGAACTGTGCGAGTGCGACCAGGTCGCCGTACGCTCCGTCGCCCAACCAGCGCCGACGCGTCACGACCTCGGCCCGGAAGTACCCGAGGTGTGCGATCGGACCTCCGAAAGACGTCACCCCGAGCACCGAGAACGCGGACAGCACCTCGCGGACGCGGCTCGGACTGCGGGCCGGGCCACGGGCAGGTCGGCCGCCGGGGTCGGGTGCGCGCTCGGTCACGAGGTCATCGTGGCAGGTGACCGCCCGCGCCGCCGCGAGATGTCACGACGTGCCGCTCGACGACGGAGGTGAGCGGCGGGTCGTGTCACCTCGGTGCCACCAGGAGGCGCGGGTCGTCACCACGGGAGGCCGCGGCCCCGCCACGTACCCAGCTCGGCGACCTCGCGCCAGCCGAGGCTCTGGTAGAGGCGGCGACCGGCGACGCTCGCGAAGAGCAGACCCGTCGTCGCTCCTCGGGCGGCGGCCCCGTGCTCGAGACCGGCCATGACCCGGCGACCCAGCCCGCGCCTCCGGAAGTCGGGTTCGGTCGAGATGCGGTCGAAGACGACGTGCTCGCCGACCACCGCCGCCTGACCACGGGCGGCGACGACGCCGTCGACCTCGACCCGCATGTGCACGACCTGGTCGTCGTCGTCGACGATCACCTCCAGGGGCAGCGGCGTCGCCGACACGGGGGCCGTCATCATGCGCTCGGCGTGCGTCACGGCGTCGAGCCGGGCCAGGGTCTGGCGGGCGACGTCGTCGAGGGGGCCGACCACCGAGAGCCAGACGTCGGTCGTGGTCGTCTCGTCGACGAGGCGGGTGAGTTCGGCCGGCGTCGGCTGCGCCACGATGCGTTCGAGCGACCGGGTCGCGGCCGCCACCTCGACCCGCCAGGCGTCTCCGTCGCGGCGACGCGCGGCACCGCGCGAGAGCGCCCAGCCCTCGACCCACCGGTCGACGAGCGGGATGAGGTCGTCGGGCGTCTCGATCACCCCTCGAGCGTAGGCCGGGTCGGCCGTCACCATGGGCAGCGAGAGGGCGGCGGCCACGTGGCGAGTGACGGGGGTGGTGGGTAGCGTCGTGACGACGAACCACCCACGCACCACCAGAGGAGCACCTCATGACCTCGACCGGCACCGACCAGCCGCGCCCCCTCCCCGACGACGCCTGGCCGCCCGCCGTGGGCGCACCGCTCGGCGAGTTGTACCGGCACCTGCACCGACACCCCGAGTTGTCGTTCCACGAGGACGCGACGGCCGCCATCGTCGCGGCCGAGCTCACCGCCCTCGGCTTCGAGGTGCACACCGGCGTCGGGGGCACGGGTGTGGTCGGCGTCCTGCGCCGCGGGGACGGCCCGACCGTGCTGCTGCGGGCCGACATGGACGGACTGCCCGTCGCCGAGGCCACCGGCCTGGACTACGCCAGCACGGCCCGAGGCACCGACCCCGACGGGCGCGACGTGCCGGTGATGCACGCCTGCGGTCACGACGTGCACGTGACCTGCCTCGTCGGTGCCGCCCGCCGACTGGCGACCGGCGACACCTGGTCGGGCACCCTCGAGGTGCTCTTCCAGCCCGCCGAAGAGCTCGGTGCCGGCGCCCGCGCGCTCGTGGCCGACGGGCTGTTCGACCGCATCCCCACTCCCGACGTCGTCCTCGGCCAGCACGTCGCGCCGTTCCCGGCCGGTTTCGTCGCCCTGCAGTCCGGCCCCGCCTTCGCCGCGCAGGACGGCATCCGCATCACCTTCCACGGTCGCGGTGGGCACGGGTCGCGCCCCGACACGACGGTGGACCCGATCGTCATGGCCGCGGCCGCGGTGCTGAGAGTGCAGACGATCGTCTCGCGCGAGACCGCTGCCGCTGACCGGCTCGTCATCACGGTCGGCTCGATCCACGCGGGCACCAAGAACAACGTGATCCCCGACACCGCCGAGATCCTGATCAGCATGCGGTCGTTCGACGAGCACGTCCGTGAACGGGCGCTCGCCGCCGTCTCGCGCATAGCCGAGGGCGAGGCCGCGGCGGCCGGCGCACCGCAGCCGCCCACGGTCGAGCACTACGAGAGCTTCCCGGCCGTCGTGAACGATCCGTCCGCGGCGGACCGCACCCGCGCCTCCTTGGTGCGTCGTTTCGGCGAGCAGCAGGTCATCTCTCCCGGGCCGGTGACGGGCAGCGAGGACATCGGCATCCTCGCCACCGCGGCCGGTGCCCCGTGCAGCTTCTGGCTGCTCGGGGGTGCCGACCCCGCGTCGTTCGCCGAGGCCGCCTCGCCCGCGGATCTCGCCCGCATCGTCGGACGGCTGCCCTCGAACCACTCGCCGCTCTACGCGCCGGTCGTCGAGCCGACCCTGACGAACGGCATGGACGCACTCGTCGCGGCGGCCCACGAGTGGCTGCTCGACCCCGGGGCACCAGGGGCCAGGGTCCACGGACAGGAGGATGCTAGCTTCCTCTGAACAGACCAGTTGGTTCGCACGGGGGTGTGGTGGGCATGACGACGATCGAGTTCGACTACGGGGTGGCTGACGCGTTGATCGCTGCCGCGGATGGGGCGTCGAGCGGTCTCAGGACGCAGGCGATGGCGAACCGGGTGCAGGTCGAGTCGGCGGTGCTCGACTTCGCGGGTGCCTACGCGACCCTGTTCACCGAGGGCAGCACGGTGCGGTCGGAGGACATGCAGACGCTCGCGGGGGTGCTGTCGGACTTGAGCGGTGCGGTGGGGGAGGCCAAGAGCGATGCCGAGAAGGAGCGGCAACGCCTGCTCGACGTCGACAGCTGGACCGCCCGGGAGGCGGCGCGCGAGCAGCAGCGGGCCGCGGGAGGCTTCTGGGACGATTCGTCGGCGTTCGTCGCCGGGCTGACGGATCCCCGGCCGAGCGACGTCCCGGTGAAGCCGAAGCCCCTCTCGGCGTCGTTCACCGCACGGACGCGTACCCGCACCAGCCGCGGCGGATCGGGCGGCACGTCGTCGGCCGACCCGGACGCTCTGAGGACGTTCGTCGGTGCCAGCCGGGCGGCCGACCTCAGCACGGCCCAGCACGTCATCCAGGTGAAGAACGCCTGGGCGGGTTTCACGTCGTCGTGCTCGTGGGTGCCGATCGAGTCGTCGACGGCGATCACGGGCCTCGATGCGCTGATGACCGAGAACGCGGCCGATGCGACCTGGATCGAAGGCATCGCGGCGGCGTTCGAGACGGCGGGGAGCGGGACGCTCGCGGACGTCCGGCTCGACGGCGTGGCGGTCACCGCGGCGTCGCCGGAGTTGACCAAGCTGCTGCAGCCCGGCCTCACCCCAGCGGAGGTCGCAGAGGCCTACGCCGAACTGCCGCAATCGGACACCTACATCCTCGGCCTGCCGCTCGCGACGAAGTATCTCTTCGCGAACCTCGACGGCATCCCGGCGGCAAAACGCGACGTCGCGTCACGCGCTCTCCTCCACGCCGCGGTCTTGTACCCGGAGAAGGTGTATCAGCTGATGGGGTTGGGCGGCGATCGGAACCGGGGACTCGACGGATTCAAGGCGGATGTGGCCGCTCTGACGGAGGCGGTGGGCCAGGCGGAAGATCGCGCAAGATATCTGCCCGGTGGCGAAGGCAATCAGAAGGCTCAGCTCGTCGGCTTCGGCATGCACGATGGTGCTGTGGTCGCCGCCATCTCACTCGGGAACCTCGATACGGCCTCGAGCGTCACCGTCAACGTGCCGGGGATGAACTCGAACGTGGGCGAGATGAACACTGCCATCAAGTCGGCGGATGAGCTGGTACGAGCCGCAGCCGAAGAAGACGCCGACGGTTCTCATGCCGTGGTCTCGTGGATGGGCTACAACTCGCCGAACCCGGTCGAGGTGGTATCGCCCGCACGCGCGAACTCCGGGGCCGCCGAGCTCGCATCGTTCCTGGACGGTGTGCACGACGCTCGGGCCGACCACCCCGCAGACTCCGTCACCGTGATGGCGCACTCGTACGGTTCGACGACGTCGTCGGAGGCGCTGCTGCTGACCCAGCATCGCGTGGACTCGTTCATCTCGTACGGCTCCGTCGGGCTGACGAACGAGGCGACGGTCGACGACCTCCACGCCGACGAGGTCTACGCGACTCTCGCCGCCGGCGACGGCCTCGCGCCCCTCGGTCTGTTCCTCGGCTCGGATACCCGGACGAATCCCCTGGATGTCGACGGGGTGCACGTATTCTCGGCCGAGGACGGACAGGGCACCGAGGCCGTGACCATGCACGACATGTATGCAGATGCCGACCCTGACGACAAGGGCTACCTCTCGGCGGGCTCTACATCCCTCAAGACCATCTCGCAGATCGTGGCCAACGGAAGACCGGACTGATGAACGAAGTCATGAACCATCGCCTGCACCACGTCGCTGCTCTCGTGGCGACGATCCTGGTGCTCGTGACGACAGGGTGCGCGTCGAGCGCGGAGAACGGAGACGACGTGGCGGGGCAGGATGCACAGGACGTGGCGGGGATGACGCAGGCCCAGGTGGCCGAGTTGTCGTTGGAGGACGAGTTCGGTTCGGCGTCCGAGCGGTACGTGGAGATGCAGGGCGTGCTCGAGGAGGCGCAGCTGCAGATCTCGGACGGGCCGTGGATCTGGATCGGCGGGGACGTACTCCCCGTGCCGGGTGGGGCGAATGCGTTCGGCGAGGCGCCCGAGGGCGCCACCGAGGAGAACAGCTACTACTTCCGGGCCAGCCGCAACGTCGAGCTCGAGGGCGCGACGGGCGCTCGAGCCGATCTCGACCCGATGATCGAGTACTTCGACGAGAAGGGTTGGGAGTCGGTCAGCAGCGAGATCGGGCGGAACCACGAGGCGAGGGCCGACACCGGTGACGGCTGGTGGGTCACCTACACGGTGAGGCCCAACGGGCAGTACACGGTGAACGTGTACAGCGAGGTCTTCTGGACGAACGACTCGGGCGAGTTGGTCTCTGCGATCGCTGATCGTGACCCGGCGGACTTCCCTGAGGAGTCGGTGCCGGGCGAGTATGCGCCGTTCCCGTCGTGGAGCGACCCGGTTCAGCCGTAGGCGCCCTGCTGATCCATCGCCGACCGGACCGCACCGAGCCCGCAGCCGCGTCTCATCTCGGCACGTCGTGACATCTCGTCGACGGGCTCCGGGCGGCCTCAGGGTGTCGCGCCGTCGATCATCGGCAGCACCTGTGCCGGACCACGCACACCTCGAGGCCTGACGCCCTGACGCTCCCGTCGAGTGGTCCCGGATCGTCCTCCACCCCGCCGGGAAGGACGATCTCGGACCACTCGACCGAGCAGTCGGGGCGAGGAGGCGCGGTGATCGTGATCGACGGACGGCCCGGACGTGCGGAAACGGGCGGGTCCGGGGGGGGAGGCGGGCGTCCGAAGACGCCCGGTCCCACCGGACCCGCCCGTTCCTGCGGGGGAGGTCGACAG
This sequence comes from Frigoribacterium sp. AP1, assembly GCF_056680555.1. Taxonomy (NCBI): domain Bacteria; kingdom Bacillati; phylum Actinomycetota; class Actinomycetes; order Micrococcales; family Microbacteriaceae; genus Frigoribacterium; species Frigoribacterium sp. AP1. The sequence goes on along the minus strand of NZ_CM155288.1, from coordinate 1,383,426 downwards.
ACCTAGCGAGCCGTGGCGGTCTCACCGACGCGCGTGCCGTCGGCGTCCGTCGCCGCATCGCCCGAGCCGTCGCTGCCGCCGTCGCGGCCGCCGGCGCGGCGGGCACGGGCCCGGACGAACAGGCTCGACGCGTACACCAGCACGAGCGACGCGAGGATCGCGACGATCACGGCGATCTGACCGCCGGCCAGGCTGATCTGGCCGAACAGGATGCCGACCACGCCGTAGTCCGAGTCGGAGAAGGTCGAGTTCGACAGTCCGATGTCGCCGAGCACCGGCAGCAGGAACAGCGGCAGGAAGGTGATCGCGAGACCGTTGGCGAAGGCACCGAGCACGGCACCGCGTCGACCACCCGCGGCGTTGCCGATGACGCCCGAGGCGGCTCCGGTCATGAAGTGCGCGACGACGCCCGGGATCACGATGGCGGTGCCGGCGAAGATCATCACCGACATGCCGACGATGCCGCCGACGAAGCTCGCGAGGAACCCGATCAGCACGGCGTTCGGGGCGAACGTGAACGTGATCGGCACGTCGAGCGCGGGGATCGCGTTCTTGACGAGGCGCTCGCTGATGCCCTTGAACGCGGGCACGATCTCGGCCAGCACGACGCGCACGCCGGCGAGGATCACGAAGACGCCCGCCGAGAAGGTGGCGGCCTGCATCACGACGTAGACGATGTAGTTCTGGCCGTCGCTCAGCTCGGTCTCGACGAACGAGGCCCCGGCGAACAGCGCGACGATCACGTAGATCACGGCCATCGACAGCGCCACGATCACCGTGGTGTCGCGGAGGAAGCCCAGCCCCTTCGGGAACGTGATGTCCTCGGTCGACTTCGACGGCGTCCCCTTGCCCCGGGTCAGGGTGGCGACCAGGCCGCTCAGCGCGACGCCGGCGCCGCCGGTGTGCCCGAGGGCGACGTCGTTCGAGCCGGTGACCTTGCGCATGAACGGCTGCACGATGGCGGGCGACAGTGTCGTGACGAGACCCTGCAGCAGCGCACCCCAGAGCACGACGCCCCAGACCGGGAACCCGGCGACGCCGAGGATCACGGCGATCATCGCGGCCATGTAGAAGGCGACGTGACCCGAGAGGTAGATGTACTTGAAGTGCGTCGTCGCGGCCAGCAGCACGTTGACGATGAACCCGAAGAAGAAGATCAGCGCGGCGGCCGAGCCGTAGTCGAGCAGCACCTGGCCGACGATGGCCTCGTTGTTCGGCACGACGCCCTGGACGTTGAACGCCTCCTGGAACATGGCGCCGAACGGGTCGAGCGAGGCGACGACCACGCCGACACCGGCGGCCAGCACCAGGAACCCGACGAGGGTGCGCACGGTGCCCTTGAGCACGTCGCTGAACGCCTTGCGCTGCAGCAGCAGGCCGACGAGCGAGATCAGCGCGACGATGATCGCGGGCTGGCGGAAGACGTCCAGCAGGACGGAGAGCACGCCCTCCATCAGTTGGCCTCGGCGTCGGGCACGGTCACGCCCTTGCGGATCGCGGTCTCGCGCACCTTGGTGCGCAGCTCGGCCAGGTCGATGATGCTGTCGAGCACCACGACGTCGCCGAGGCCGCCGACCGAGTCGGCGAGGTCGGCGCCGACGAAGATCACGTCGGCGGCACCCGGGCCGACCGAGCCGAGGTCGGCGTGGTCGACGTCGACCCCGGTGATGCCCTGCTCCTTGAGGACCTTCTCGATGTTCATGTGGACCATGAAGCTCGAACCGAGGCCCGAGCTGCAGACGGCGAGGAATTTCATGCGTTCTGTCCGATCTTGGTGAGGACCGCCAGGGTGTCGGCGGGGGTGGAGGAGGCGAGCAGCTCGGCGCGGAGCGTCTCGTCGGAGAGCAGGGTGGCGAGGGCCATCATCGTGTCGAGGTGGCTCTGCGGGTCGGTCGCGGCGAGGCAGAAGAAGAGGTCGATCGGGTGCGCGGGCTCGTCGTTCAGCAGCACCGTCTCGCCGACGCGCAGGCTCGACAGCCCGGTGCGCTCGACGCCGTTCTCGGGCCGGCTGTGCGCGAGGGCGATGCCGAAGCCGAGGTCGATGTAGGTGCCGCCCGCGGCGATCGAGTCGGTCATCGCCGTGACGTAGTGGCTGCTGATGGCGCCGCTGTCGAGCAGCGGCTGCGCGACGCGTTCGACGGCGTCGCGCCAGCCGTCGACGCGGTCGGCGAAGAGGATGGTCTCGGGGGTGAGGAGGTCGGTCAGCACTGTCGTTCCTGGTGGGGGTCGGTGACGTCGGCGTCGGGACGGGCGTCGGTCGCGGTGGTCGGCGGGGTTCAGGAGGCGCGGCTCGGCGGACGAGGAGCGCCCGGTCGGTCAGCCGTGCAGGCCGAAGAAGATCTCGCTGTTCTGCGGGGTGAAGTGGCTGGTGCCGTAGGCGACGGCCCGCTCGTCGCCGTCGAACACGGTCGAGGCGATCTTCAGCAGGGTCGTCCCGAGGGGGACGTCGAGCTCGTCGGCGTGCAGGGTGCTCGCGCCGTCGAGCGAGACGAGCAGGTCCTGCCGGGCGAGCGTGACGCCGTGTTCGCGGTCGAGGTGCCCGTAGAGCGAGCCGTCGGTGAAGTCGACGGTCGCCGTCTCGGGGAACAGCGCGAACGGCAGCCAGGTCACGACGAGGTGGTGCAGCGAGCCGTTGACGAAGCGCAGGCGGGTGAGCTCGACGACCTCGTCGGCCGAGTTGATGTCGAGGTGGCTCGCCACGGTCTCGCCGGCCCGGACGACCTCCTGGCCGAGCACGCGCGTGCTGACCGCGAAGCCCTCGCCCGTCTGCTGCGCGTGGAAGCCCTTGACCTCGTCGGCGAAACGCTCCCGGTAGTGCAGGCGGTACTGCGGCTCGGTGACGAAGGTGCCCCGGCCGTGCTCGCGCACCAGGTGGCCGTCGGCGATCAGGCCGTCGACGGCGTGCCGCAGCGTGATGCGGCTGACACCGTACTCGTCGCAGAGCACGGGCTCGGCGGGCAGCTGCGAGCCGGGCTCGAGCTTCTGGATGCGGGACAGCAGGTGCTCGCGCACGGCCACGTACTTGCTCGTGCCGCTCGTGGTGCTCATCTGGTGCCTCCGCGCCGTTGCTGAAGTGGGTGGTGCCGAAGTGGGTGGTGCCGAAGTGGGTGGTGCTCGACCGGAGTCGACACATCGTCGAGTCATCAGGTCGTCAAGTCGTCATGATGACTTCGACGAGGGTACGTCGCAGGCGGCAGGCATGCAACTCGACAGTCGTCTTGATTCATCATGACGTCCTGATGACTCACGCTACGGTCGTCGGAGACCAGCCCGCCCCACCCCGAACCGGAGCTCCACACGTGACCCACGACCTCGACCACGCCGCCGTCACCACCGCCCGCCTGCTCGCCCTCGACGCCGTCGAGCGTGCCGGGTCCGGCCACCCGGGGACGGCGGCCGCGCTGGCCCCCGTCGCGCACCTCCTCTTCCAGAAGCACCTGCGGCACGACCCGCAGGCACCCGACTGGGCCGGACGCGACCGGTTCGTGCTGAGCTGCGGGCACGCGAGCGTCCTGCTCTACACGCAGCTCTTCCTCACCGGCTACGACGTGTCGCTCGACGACCTCCGGTCGTTCCGGTCGTTCGGGTCGCGCACTCCCGGCCACCCCGAGCTCGGTCACACCCCCGGCGTCGAGACCACGACCGGACCGCTCGGGCAGGGCCTCGCCACGGCCGTCGGCATGGCGATGGCGATGCTGCACGAGCGTGCCGTCGCCGACCCCGACGCCGCCCCCGGAGGGTCCGTCTTCGACCGCCGGGTCTTCGTGCTCGCGTCCGACGGCGACCTGCAGGAGGGCCTCTCGTACGAGGCCGGCGCGCTCGCCGGGCGGCACCGCCTCGGCAACCTCACGGTCATCTACGACGACAACGACATCCAGATCGAGGGCGACACGAGCCTCACCTCGAGCGAGAACGTCGGTGCCCGGTTCGCCGCGCAGGGCTGGCGCGTCGACCACGTCGGGCTCGCCTCGGACGGCGACGTCGACGTCGAGGCCCTCGACGAGGTGCTCTCGACCACCGACCGCCGCGGCGACCGCCCCCACCTCGTCGTGCTCAAGTCGCAGATCGCCTGGCCCGCCCCGAACGCCCGCAACACCTCGGCCTCGCACGGCGCCCCGCTCGGAGCCGCCGAGGTCGCCGCCACCCGGGTCGAGCTCGGCGTCGACTCCGAGCCCTTCAGCGTCGACGACGCCGTGCTCGCCCACACCCGGTCCGTGCTCGAGCGCGGCCGCGCCGCCCGCGAGGCCTGGCAGGTCGCCGCCGACGCCTGGGAGGCCGCCCACCCCGAGGCCGCCGCCGACCTGCGGCGCTCTCGGTCGCGCACCCTGCCCGCGGACCTCGAGTCGCGCCTCCCCGTCTTCTCGCCCGGCGACACCCTCGCCACCCGCGACGCGTCGGGCAAGGTCATCCAGGCGCTCGCCGAGGCGCTGCCCGAGCTGTGGGGCGGCTCGGCCGACCTCGCCGAGCCCAACCGCACGGCGATCGCAGGAGGCGCGTCGTACCTCCCCGAGGAGGCCCCCGGCACCGGCCGCGCCGGTCGCAACGTCCACTGGGGCGTGCGCGAGGGGGCGATGGCCTCGGCCATGAACGGCATCGCGCTGATCGAGGGCTCGCGGTTCTTCGCCGGGACGTTCCTCGTGTTCAGCGACTACCAGCGTCCGGCGATCCGACTGGCGGCGCTCATGCAACTGCCCGTCACCTACCTCTGGTCGCACGACTCGGTCGCCCTCGGCGCCGACGGGCCGACCCACCAGCCGATCGAACACCTGGCGAGCCTGCGCGCGATGCCCGGGTTCTCGGTGGTGCGCCCGGCCGACGGTGCCGAGACCGCCGCGGCGTGGCTGGCGATCCTCGAGAAGGACGGCCCGGCCGGTCTCGTGCTGGCCCGCCAGCCGCTGCCGGTCGCGGCGACCCCGGCCGACGTGGTGCTCGCGGGCGTGCGCCGCGGGGCCTACGTCGTGCAGGACGGCGCTGACGGCGGCACGCCCGACGTGGTCGTCGTCGCCACGGGCAGCGAGGTCGCCCTCGTGCTCGAGTCCGTCGCACAGATCGACGACCTCGCCGTGCGCGTCGTGTCGATGCCCTGCCGCGAGTGGTTCGACGCCGAGTCCGCCGAGTACCGCGAGCAGGTGCTGCCCCGCGCGGCGTCGGCCCGGGTCGTGGTCGAGGCCGCCGCGAGCTTCGGGTGGGAGGGCGTCGCCGGCCCCGACGGCGTCATCGTCGGCATCGACGAGTTCGGCCTGTCGGCCCCCGCGGCCGACGCGTTGCGCGAGCGCGGCATGACGACCGACCGCGTCGTCGCCGCCGTGCGCACCGCTGCCGCCCGGGCCGCTGCTGGCCGGGGCGCGACCTCCGTCGCTTCCTGACCCGCGCCTCCTCGTCCCGTCCCGCGAGTGGGCGGAAGGTGCTGCTCGGCTCACGCGGAGGAGCATCTTCCGCCCACCCGGCGGCACGGCAGGGCAGGGCAGGGCCGAGTGCCGAACGGAGCCCTGGCCCCGCTACGGCTGGCTGGGCGAGGTGACCGTGACGGCTCCGCTGGCGATCTGGTCGCGCAGGGCGTCGAGCTCGGACGACAGCTCGGGGCTGACCGACGACGCCAGGTCGTGGAACGGTGCGAGACCGACGCCACCGTTGTCGAGCGTGCCGACGTAGGGCTCGTCGGTGAACGAGTCGTCTGTCGACGAGACCGCGATCTGCTGGACGGCCTTCTCGGTGTCCTTGATGACGCTGGTCAGCACGATCGGCCGGTACTCGGCGGGCAACGTGTCGTAGCCGTCGTTGTCGACCCAGATCACGTCGACGCCGCCCGTGGCGAGTGCGGCCGACGCCGCTCCCTCGCCGACCTGGCCGGCGACCGGCATGATCACGTCGGCACCCTGGTCGATCAACGCCTGGGCGAGCTGCTTGCCCTTGTTGACGTCCTCGAAGTCGCCGGTGAACGAGCCGTCCTGCGCCTCCTTCGACCAGCCGAGCAGCTGCACGCTCGTGCCGTGCGCGGCGTTGTAGGCGTCGACGCCGTCCGCGAAGCCGTCCATGAACAGGGTGACCGGGGGCTGGTTGCCGCCGCCGAAGGTCGCGACCTTGCCCGTCTTGCTGACGCCCGCCGCGAGGTAGCCCGCGAGGTACGAGGCCTGGGCCGTGTCGAACAGGATCGGCTTGACGTTCGGGGCCTCGACGGTCTCGTCGACGATGGCGAAGTCGATGTCGGGGTTGGCCTTCGCCTGTTCTTCGGTGGCGGGGGCGAGCTCGTAGCCGACCGTCAGCACGAAACCGCAGCCCGAGTCGACGGCCTGCGCGACGTTCGGAGCCAGGTCGTTCTCGGTCGTCGAGACGAGCACGCGGGCCTGGATGCCGTCCTCCTTCTCGGCCTTCTGCAGGCCGGCCCAGCTCGACTGGTTGAACGAGCGGTCGTCGAGCCCGCCGGAGTTCGTCACCATGCGGGCGCAGTCCTCGCCGGCCGCGGACGTGGTGCCGCCTCCCTCGGCGGGAGCGCTGGCGCAGCCGGCCAGCAGGGCGAGACCGGCGAGGCCGCCGGCGACCCCGAGGAGGCGCGGGTGGCGGAGGCGGGACGACGAGCGGTCCCCGAGGCGGGCGGGGCCGGTGGGTGCGGGCCGGGCGGTGCCGGCGGCGTGGGGCGGGGCGACGGGACGGACGGACATGAGGCGGGACCTCCGGGAACGGGTGTGCTGTGGGGTGCCGGCGGTGCGGGCCGGGCGGGTGGACACAGTCAACTGCCTGCGGGCCTCCGTGCCAAGCATGTGACGGGGGCGAGCTGTGTCAGCGGCTCGACCCGCGCCTCCTGCGTTCCCCGCCAGGAGATGGACACAGCGCCAGGACTAGTCGTGGTGTCGTGACCACTTCCAGGCGTCGTGCGACGGGCTGGCGGGCGGGCGCCCGGCCCGGCGCCGCCGCCGCCTCAGCGGACCTCGACCCGGGCGTCGAGCCCGAGCCGCTCGAGGAAGGCCTCGTCGTGGCTGACGATCACGAGTGCCCCGCGGTAGCCGCGCAGCGCCTGGAGCAGGTGGTCGGTGCTCGCCATGTCGAGGTCGTTCGTCGGCTCGTCGAGCACCAGCAGCTCGGGCGGCGGGTCGGCGAGCAGCAGTCCGGCCAGCGCGACCCGGAACCGTTCGCCACCCGAGAGGGTCCCGGCGAGCCGGTCCACGACGTCTCCCCTGATGAGGAACCGCGCGAGGCGGTTGCGCACCTCGCGCGGAGGAACGTCCGGTGCAGCCCGCCGGACGTTCTCGAGCACCGTGAGTCCGTCGTCGAGCGAGTCCTTCTCCTGCCCGAGGTGGGCGACCCGACCGGTCAGCGCGACGGCGTGCGTGTCGGGCAGCGGATGAGGGCGGGCTCCGGGCGCACCGACGAGTTGCTCGAGCAGCGTCGTCTTGCCCGACCCGTTGTCACCGACGACGGCGACGCGTTCCGCCCCCTGGACGATCACGGCGCGGCCCCGCACCGTCAGCTCGGCGAGGCGCCGGGAGGCCGGGACCGCCGGGTCCGGCAGGTCGACCACGATCGTGTCGTCACGACGCAGACGTCGCTCGGCGGTGTCGACCGCGACCCGCGCCTCCTGCTCGGACGACGCGTGTGCCCTGCGCAGCGAACCCGCCGTCGCCTCGGCCTGGCCGCGCAGCTGGTTCGCCATGATCTTCGGCATCGACTCGCCGGCCTTGGCTCCCGCCTTGGCCCGCCGCGCGATGGTCGTCTCGGCCTCGATGCGCTGCCTCCGCTCGGCCTTGAACACCTGCTCGGCGGCCCGGACGTCACGCTCGGCCGCGGCCTGCAGCACCGCGAGCTGCTGCTCGTAGGCCGACCAGGTGCCGCCGAACACGGTCATCGAACCGTCGCGCAGCTCGGCGATCTCGTCGACGTGCTCGAGCAGCTCGCGGTCGTGGCTGACGACGACGAGCGTGCCGCGCCAGCGGTCGACGACGTCGAGCAGCAGGCCGCGCGAGCGTCGGTCGAGGTCGTTCGAGGGCTCGTCGAGCACGGCGATCGGCCGGCTCCGCAAGCGCACGCCGGCGATCGCGACGAGCACGGCCTGCCCCCCGGACAGCGTCGACACCGGGCGGTCGAGGACGGTGCCGGTGCTGCCGGTGCTGGTGCTGGCACCGCCGTCGAGGTGGCCCAGCCCGACGTCGGCGAGGGCCGCGGCGGCGCGCGACTCGACGTCCCAGTCGTCGGCGAGCAGCTCGAACTGCCGTTCGGTCGCGTCGCCGGCGAGGATCGCCCGCAAGGCGAGGAGGCGCGGGCCGACCCCCAGCAGGTCGGCCACGGTGTCGTCGGCGCGGGACCGCAGCCGTTGCGGGAGCAGGTCGACCTCGCCGGTGGTCGTGAGACGTCCGCCGGTGGGGACGAGGTCGCCGGTGACGAGCCGGACGAGCGTGGACTTGCCCGCGCCGTTCGCGCCGACGAGGCCGGTGCGGCCACGCCCGAACGCGGTCGAGAGGTGGTCGATCACCCCCGAGCCGTCGGGCCAGGAGAACGAGAGGTCGGACAGGACGATGGAGGGTGCGGTGATGATGGGCACGAGGGCTCCCGGTGGATGGTGTCGGAGCACGACGACCACCCGTCCCTCGCCGGCGACGGAGGTCGGCTGCGGCGGGGGAGCGACCCGGCCGGAGGCGCGGCGCCTCGAGCGAGGCGGCGCCCGGTTCACGGGGCGGACGGGAGTGGCGTCAGTGCGAGGGCGACTGCTGCGCGAGGGGCGCAGTACCGGTGATGAGACGCAATGCTCTGCCTTCTCTGCGGTGGGCCCCCGTGCCCGCGAGGGCGGTCGACCGGCCGGTGTGTCGGCCGCACCGGTGCCTGCTCTCGCGACGGGGTACCCCGCCACGGTAGGTCGTGGCCGCGTCGGTCCGCAAGGGCCGGGTGCCGGCCGGCCCGCGCCTCCTGCGTTCGCCGCCACGAAGTGAACATGCCGCCACCTTTTTGCGTGGCGGCATGTTTACTTCGTGGCGGGCTGGCGGCGACGCCGACGCCGACGCCGACGGCGGCGACGGTGACGGCGGCGACGGCGGGTGCGGGGGCCGGCGGGTGCGGCGGCGTCCAGGCGGGCGGGGCACACTGTCGGCATGTACCGAGGCCTGCCGACCATCTCGTTGCCCGAACCCGAGCGTCCGCCGTTCGTCGACCGGCTGCGACGGGCGCTCGACCTGGCCGCCGCGGAGGAGAGCGGGCGACTGCGGGTCGTCCACTCGTGGGTCGGCGACGAGGTGCCGGGTGGTGCGATCCGTCGTGCCGGCTGGCAGTCGCGTGTGCTGACGATCACGGGCCCACGTCGGGCGCCGATCGACGTCTGGTTCGACGCCGACGACGGTGACGTCAGCGTGATCGGCGACGTGTCGGTGCCCGACTGGTCCCTGCACGACGCCGAGGCCGAGTCGGCCTGCCTCGCGGCGTCCGGCCAGTTGCTGCACGACCTCGCCGCCGGGCGCCTGCCCCGCGGTCGCCGCTCGGACTTCGTCCGGTCGAGCACCGTGCTCGCCCTGCTCGGTGCCGGGGCCGTCGTCGGCGCGGTCGTCGTCGACGTGCTGCGCGCCCGGGGTCGGGGCCGCTCGGTATGACGACCCGCGCCTCCTGACCTGACGACCCGCGCCTCCTCGCGAGGTCGCGGGGTGCCGGTGCGCCTAGCGCGTGTGCCGCTCGAAGAACGCCGTCGACGACGGCACGAGCATCAACAGGCAGGCGATCAGCGCGCAGATGACGGACGCCCACACGAGCACCCCGCCGCCGCTCGCCCCGCTCACGCCGCCCAGCACCTGCAGGATGGTCAGCACGAGCAGCACGGTGCGCGCCCAGCGGCGACCGTCGCGCATCGACCGCACGACCGCCAGCTGCACGAGGGCGACCACGATCGCGAACACCCCGCCGGCGATGTCGGCCCCGCGCGGGTCCGCCAAGGCCCCACCGGACGTGGACACCCGGGCCGGCCCACCGAACAGCATCAACAGGACGGCACCGACGACCCCCAGGACGACGACGACGATCCACAGGGCGTACGCCGCCGAGATCGTGCGGGGGGCGGGTGGGGCGGCGTCGCGCATCGGGCCTCCTCGAGCGGCGGGCGGGCTTCCAGGGTAGGCCCGGCCACCGTCGGTGGTGCGGCGTACCCTCGACGCCACGAACCCGTGGAGCACGGACGAGCAGAGCACGGACGAGCAGGGCACGGACGAGTAGAGCACGGACGAGCAGAGCACGGACGAGCAGGGACGACGGTCGGACACCGCCTGTCGTCCGACGACGAGCGCAGGAGGCGCGGCGCATGGACCGAGAACCCGAACGACGACCGCAGGGTCGCGACCACCGCGTCGACGCGGCCCGTTACCGGGTCGACGGCGACGTGCCGAGCGACGACGCGCCCCGCGACACCCGCACGGCCGCCGAGATGCGGGCCTGGGCCCGCACCGCCATCGACCTGGCGATCGCCCGCGGCGAGTTCGACGACCTGCCGCTCGCCGGCAAGCCGCTGCCCGGCCTGGCCGGGGGCACGGTCGACCCCGACTGGTGGCTGCGCGGCCTGATCGAGCGCGAGGGGCTCACCGGGCTCGCGCCTCCGGCCCTGTCGTTGCGGGCCGAGAGCACCGGTCTGCACGCCGAGCTCGACCGGTTGCACTCCGAGGCTGCCGTACGGTCGCACCTCGACGACTTCAACGCGCGCATCGTCGAGGCCCGGCGCCAGCTGTCCGGGGGCCCGCCGGTCGTGACGCCCACGCGGGACGTCGACGGCGAGGTGCTGCTCTGGCACGAGCGGCGTCAGGCGCGTCGGGCCGCCGAGGCCGCCGCCGTGCCGCCCCCGCCCCCGAGCTGGCGCGAGCGGCGTGCGCTGCGGCGCGAACTCAAGCGGCGTCGCGGAGTGCCGGGCCCTTCGTCCGGGTCGGGTGACCCGGACTCACCCGACGAGCGATCACCCGAATGATCTCGTGATCGATTCGTGACCTTTTTCCGACGACAACTACACCTCGAGGATGATGCGCGCTAGGGTCGAGTGTTCGCACCACCCCCAGCCGAGAGGACCGCACGCGTGACGAAGCCCGCCTCCCCGACCTCTCCGGATCAGGGTGGCGCGACAGCTGGTCACATCGAAAGTGCTGGTCACGACCGCGCTGGTCAGAACCCCGCTGGTCACGACGGGGCTCGTCCGCTCGGTGAGCGTTCGGCCCGCCTGGCCCTCGAGCGTCGCGAACGCCGCGCCCGTCGCGACGTGCTGCCGACCTCGCACCGCGAGTCGTTCGTCGAGTGCGCCGCCCTCGTCGGTGCCGCCGAGGCCGCGGTCGCCCCGCGCGTCCGACCCCGCCGCGCCGACGCTCCGGTCCAGACCGGCCCGCTGCTCGGCCTCGAGGAGTCCGCCGCGACCGAGGCCGCTCGTCCTGATGTCGCCGCCCGCGCCTCCTCGGCTGCCGCTCGCCCTGCGTCTGTCCGCCCCTCGCGTCGCGCTCGCCGTGCCGCGGTCGTGGCCGCTCGTCCCACGTCGCCGACCCGTGGTGCCGCCGGACGTGCGGGTGCGGCAGGCCGTGCCGGTGCGGCGCGCAGCGTCGGCACCGCCGTGAAGAAGCTCTCCATCGTCACCGCCATCGTCGGTTTCGCCGCCAGTGGCGTGCTGCCCCTGCTCGCGACCACCGGCGACGAGGCCCAGGCCGTCGCCGCGGGTGCGTCGGCGCGATCGTCGCTCGGTTCGCAGACGCTGTCGGTCGACACGGCGTCGCTGACCGACGAGTCCGACGAGACCGCCCGCGACGCCTACTCGGCCACGTCGATGATCGACGTCGTGACGCAGAACCTGCAGAACCGCAGGGCCGCGGCGAACACGACCTACGAGGGGCCGACCACGGCCGACTACCTCGCGAACCCGCTCTACCCCGAACTCGACCGCGACCAGGTGCTCGCCGTGGCGCTGCAGTACATCGGCACGCCGTACGTGCACGGCGGCGAAGACCCCTCGAAGTTCGACTGCTCGGGCCTGATCACCTTCGTCTACGCGCAGTTCGGCATCAAGCTGACCCACTACGTGCCGACGCAGAACACCGAGGGGCGCACGATCCCCGAGTCCGAGGCGGTGCCCGGCGACCTCGTCGTGTTCGACAACCTGGCCCACGACGGCATCTACGCCGGCAACGGCATGATCCTCGACGCCCCGAAGCCCGGCGGCTTCGTGGACGTCCGCCCGATCTGGAACCAGGCGCACCACTTCGTCCGCATCGACGGCTGAGCCGGGCCCCCGGGGTTCGACCGTGTCGGGACGCCGCGCGCCCTGAGCTGACGACCCGCCCCTCCGTGGTGTCGTCGTCGGATGGTGACCTGCACTCCGTGGTGTGGTCATCCTGGGGTGGCGACCCGCGCCTCCGGGTGTCGTCCTGGGGTGGCGACCCGCGCCTCCGGGTGTCGTCCTGGGGTGGCGACCCGCGCCTCCGGTGCTCGGTGGTCCGCCTGAGGTGACGCGTGCCGCCCGGGGCTTCGTCCTGGCGCGACCTCCGCATCGGCGGCTCCACCGTCCGCCCGCTCCGCCCCGGGCCCGTCCCCACCGTGCCGCGTGTGCAATTCGCGACCGGCGAGGAACGATCCCGCGTACCGAACCCGACAACCGGTCGGCGACGCGCCGCTCATGTTCGTCCAGAGCCGTCCGTCCGGCCGCACTTGTCGCGATTTGCACACCGGGAGGGGCGGCGGGCGGGGCGCAGGACCGGGAGGCGCGGGTCGCGCCTCTGGGATGACGCGCTAACCGAGGCGGCCGGTGAGGCGGCCGTGGAACGCCTCGCTGCGGTCGTCCAGCCCGACGAACGTCGCCGTCACGCCGTGCGCCCGGAACTTCTCGTCGACCGAGTCGAGGGCGGCGACGCTCGACGCGTCCCACACCTGGGCGCGGGACAGGTCGACGGTGACCGCCTCGGGGTCGTCTCCGTACGAGAAGTGCTCGACGAGGTCGTTGCTGCTGCCGAAGAAGAGGGGGCCGACGACGTCGTACCGCACCGTCGCGGGGGCCGGGGACCCGGCGACCGCACCCGCGCCTCCTGCGTTCGAAGCGTCCGAGGCGTCCGAGGCGTCGGAGACCTCCGAGGTCTCGTCGAGTGCGCCGCTGCCGGCCACGGCGCCCGGCGTCACGTGCCGCTCGACCGTGATGACGTGGGCCACCCGACGGGCGAACAGCACCATCGCGAGCAGCACGCCGACCGCGACGCCGAGGGCGAGGTTGTTCGTGGCGACGACCACGGCAACCGTGACCACCATGACCAGTGTCTCGGGCACCGGCATGCGCCGCAGGGTCGACGGCTTCAGCGAGTGCCAGTCGACCGTGGTGATCGCGACGATCATCATGACCGCCGCCAGCGCGACCATCGGGATCGCCGACATCACGGCGCTCAGCCCGGTGACGAGGAGCAGCAGGAAGAGCCCGGCCGCGATCGTCGACACCCGGGTGCGGGCCCGTCCGATCTTCACGTTGACGACCGTCTGGCCGATCATGGCGCAGCCGGCGATGCCGCCGTAGAAGCCGGCCGCGATGTTCGCGACGCCGAGGGCCCAGGACTCCTTGCCCTTGTGCGACGGGGTCTCGGTGAGGTCGTCGACGAGCTTGGCGGTCAGCAGGGTCTCCATCAGGCCGACGAAGGCGACGCTGAGGGCGGTGGGCCAGATGATCTGCAGCGTCTCGAGCGTGAACGGGGCGAGCCACGGGGTCAGGCCGGGCAGGCCGCCGCCCATCGGACCCTCGTCGCCGACGGTGTGCACGTCGAGGCGGGCGGCCACGGCGATGACCGTCACGACGACGATGGCGACCAGCGGCGCCGGTACGGCCTTCGTCACCTTCGGCAACAGCACGACGATCGCGATGGTCAGGGCGAACAGCGGGTACACGACCCACGGCTGGTCGATGATGTGCGGCACCTGCGCCACGAAGATCAGCACGCCGAGCGCGTTGACGAAGCCGATCATGACCGAGCGGGGGATGAACCGCATCAGCCGGGCGAGACCGGCGAGCCCGAACGCGAGCTGCACGAGCCCGGCCAGGACGACCGTCGGCAGCACGTAGTCGGTGCCGTGCTCGCGCACCAGCGGTGCGATCACGAGAGCGACCGACCCCGCGGCGGCGGTGACCATGGCCGGGCGGCCGCCGAGCACCGACATGACGAGCGCCAGCACGATCGACGCGACCAGGCTGACCATCGGGTCGACCCCGGCGATCACCGAGAACGAGATGACCTCGGGCACGAGGGCGAGCGTCGTGACGACGCCGGCCAGGGCCTCGCGGGTCAGGAGGCGCGGGTTGCGCAACACCGACAGCACCGTGTCGGCGGGGCGGGCGGGGCGGACCGACCGCGCGGCGGGCTCAGGGCGCGCGCGGTCGGCGTCTGGGGCAGTGGTCACGGAGGACTCCTGGGGGTGTGAGGAAGAATGGGGGAGCCGGCGACACTGCCGTACGATGCAACCCTACCCTTACGTGAGGGTAGAGATGAAACGAGACCTGATGCCCGACGAGACCGCCACGATGCAGATCGGCGAGCTCGCCGACCGCACCGAGATGTCGCTGCGCACGATCCGCCACTACGACGAGGTCGGTCTGCTGACGCCGTCGGGCCGCAGCGAGGGCGGGTTCCGGCTCTACACGCACGACGACTACCTGCGACTCATGGTGATCCGGCGCATGAAGCCGCTGGGGTTCAGCCTCGACGAGATGGCCGAGCTGCTGCGGGTCGTCGACGCGCTCGACCGCGGGGCGGGCGACGCGGCCGGGGCGGGCGACGCGGCCGGGGCGGGTGACGCCGGGGCTGCGGGTGAGGGCGAGCCGGGCGACGAGGGTGACGGGCACGTCCAGGCGACCCGCGCCTCCTTGGCGGTGTTCGTCGACGAGACCGTCGAGCGGCGGGCGAAGCTCGAGCGTCAGCTCGCGATGGCCGACGAGTTCCTCGAGCTGCTGCGCGCCCGCCTGCGCTAGGCGTCGCGGGTCAGCTGCGGGCCCACTCGGGGCGGCGGTCGACGAGCATCTCGGCGTACGACGGGTACCACTCGCCGGCCGGGGGTCCGTCGTTGCAGGTGCCGTCGCTGATGCCCGGCGTCTTGACCCAGAGCAGGGCGTCGAGGCGGCCGTCGTCGGACACCACGCGGGGGTCCTGGCCGAGGCCGACGTCCTCGGGGTTGCACCAGGTCCCCTTCCAGCCGCGGCCGTTGCGTGACACGTCGATCACGTAGCGGCTGCCGCCCGTCATCGCGGCGACCTCTTCGGCGTAGGGCTGTTCGTCGCCCACGGGGTAGAAGCCCGCGACGTTGGTGAAGAAGCCGCGGGCCTGGTCGACGCCCGCCGCCTCGAGTCGCTCGGCCATCACCTCGGGCTCCACCCAGTGCGAGTTGCCGCCGTCGAGGTAGGCGGGCACGCCGGCCGCCGCGAAGTCGGCGACCGCCTGCTTCAGCAACGGGAGGCGCGTGTCGGCCAGCTGCGGACACCGGCTCAGCATCCCGAGCGAGTCAGGCTCGACGATCACGACGGCCCGGTGCCCGGCGAGGGTGGCCGCGACGGTCGCGTTCCAGGCGGGGTAGCGCTCGACGGACAGGCCGCCGGCCGAGTAGTTGCCGCAGTCCCGGTCGGGGATCGCGTACGTGACGAACACGGGCGTCGCACCCTGCTCCTCGGCGGCGGCGAGGTAGTCCGTGATCACCCTCACGAGCTGGGCGTCGTCGTAGCCGTCGCCGATCCACATCGCGACGGGACGCTTCGCGATCAGAGCCGCGGCCCGGGCGGCGTCCGTCTCGCCGTCGGCGCTGAGCGTCGCCTCGGCCCGCACCGCCAGCGAGTTCGGTTCGAGCGCGATGCCGCCGTGGAAGACCGTGCCGGACGGAGCCGTGCGGATCGTCTCGGGCGTCACCCGGGTCGCCTGCGACGTCGGGGTCGGGCTCGGAGTCGCCGACCCGTCGGACGGCGTCGGTCGGGTGGTGTCGCCCGACGAGCAGGCGGTCAGGAGGACGACGGCGGCCGCGGCGAGCAGGCCGAGGGTGGTGCGGGCCGGTCGGGACGATGCCATCTACGCCTCTCTCGGCGCAGTCGGGGGTGCTGCCCCGACGGTGGTGGAAGGGACAGTCGACCACGGATGCACCCCCGCGCACAGGGGCCGAAAGGGGGACACGGCCGTACCTCGTGGGTGCCGGGGCCGCCGCCACGTCGACGTCTCCTCCACAGGGCGTCGGCCACCCCGAGGAGGCGCGGTGCCGGGTGATGGCGCTGATTCCGACCCGGCCCACTCGGTAGGGTGGGTGGTCCGCGAGGCCCGAGCGCGGACGCCCCTGCACCGCAGCGCACCCCCGGGCCTCACCGGACGGGTCGTGCGCATCAGACAGACAGAGAGCCATGCACCACTCCGTCCGCCCCCTTTCCGCCTCGAGCCCCCTCCGCCGACGGACGTCGGCAGCAGCCGTCGTGCTGGCGCTGGCGTTGTTCGCCACCCTGGTCGTCCCCGATCGAGCGAGCGCCGCGGCCCCCACCTGGCAGGCCGTCCTCGCCGCCCGCGACGACGAGTCCGCCAAGAAGAAGGCGCTGGCCGACCTGCAGACGGCGCTCGACGCCGCGTCGGCCCGCGCCGAGGCCGCCCGCACCTCGGCCGACGAGGCCGGACGCGTGCTGGGCGAGGCCCAGGCCGCCGTCGACGAGGCCACGGCCCGGCACGAACAGCTCGAGACGCGTCGGGCCGAGGCCCGCGAGACCGCCGACTCCGCACGACGGGTCGTCGGCCAGGCCGCCGCGCTGATGGCGCGCCCCGGCAGCGGGGGCATGGTGGGCGACCTGCTCGCGTCCGGCGACGGCGCGCAAGAGGTGCTCAAGGGTCTGAGCCTGTCGAGCAAGCTCGGCGAGAACGTCGGGCGGCTGCGTGAACGGGCCCAGACCGCCGACAACCTCGCGACCTCGTTGGCCGACCAGGCGGCCGTGGCGCTCGCCGAGCGCGACCGGCTCGCGGCCGACGCCCAGGCCGCCCTCGACGACGCGGCCGCGGCCAGTGTGACGGCCGAGGCCGACCTCGCGGCCGTCGACGACGAGAAGGCCACCCTCGCCGCGCAGGTCGCCCTGCTCGAGGACGACCGCATGACTCTCGAGCAGGCCTACGCCCAGGCGCAGGCGGCTGCCGCGGCCGCCGCTGCCGCGGCAGCCCGCCCCGCCCCGGCCGCCGGTGGCGGCACCGGTCCCGTGACTCCCGGCACGGGCGGCCCGGGCCCGGGCGTCACGGTGCCCGACCCGGGCACCGGGTGGGTCGCAGCCATCCGCTCGTACAGCTCGTACCAGGCCTACGGCTACCGCATCCACCCGATCACGGGCGAGTACAAGCTGCACGCGGGCGCCGACTTCGGTGCGGCCTGCGGCACGCCGATCTACTCGGTCTCGGCCGGCCGTGTCAGCTACGCCGGGCCGTCGAGCGGTTACGGCAACCTGATCGTCGTGGACCACGGCGGCGGGGTCAGCAGCGCCTACGCCCACATGGAGCGGAACGGCATCTACGTCTCGGTCGGCCAGCAGGTCCAGGCCGGCCAGAACATCGCGGGCGTCGGCACCTCGGGCGGCTCGACCGGCTGCCACCTGCACCTCGAGGTGCGGCAGGGCGGCGTCGCGACCGACCCCGTGGTCTTCCTCGCGACGAAGGGCGTCCGCTGACGATGCGAGTTCAGTCCGAGTAGTGGTAGCGGCACTGCGCGATCAGGACGTCCGTCTCGGTCACCTTGTAGACGAGTCTGTGTTCGTCGGTGACGCGTCGAGACCAGAAGCCGTGGAATCCGTGCTTGAGGGCCTCGGGCTTGCCGATGCCTTCGTTCCCGTGGCGTTCGATGTCCTGGATCAACGTGTTGATGCGTTTCAGCACCTTCCGGTCCTGCGTCTGCCAGTACACGTAGTCGTCCCAGGCGTCGTCGTCGAAGACGATCCTCATCCGTGCAGTTCTCGCTCGCTCCCGCCGCCCTCGCTCAGACGCTCGATCGCGCCGAGCAGGCGCCGTGCGTTGGCCGGGCTGCGCAAGAGGTAGGCCGCTTCTTTCAGCGACTCGTAGTCGTCGAGGGCGACGAGCACGACGGGGTCGTGGCCGGCACGGGTGATGACGACCTCTTCGCGATCGTCGATGACCGCGTCGAGCGTCGCCGCGTAGTTCGCCCGCGACTCGGAATAGGTGAGTGTCTTCATCGTGCCTCCTGAGTACAGGAAATTGTACGTTCGGGAGGTTCGCACCACAAGGCGTGCGGCGAAGGATCACACCTGGATCGACGCGGCTTCGGCCCGGATCTCGTCGACCACGGTGCGGACGGCCGGTCGGGCCGCGCGGTCGGGTCGCATCAGCGCCTCGAGGTGCCGTCCGGCGCGCACGTTCTCGAGCGTCGCCAGGTGGAACCGGCCGGGAGCCCGCGAGGCCGACGTGTGGCGGGGCACGAGTGCCACCCCGTGGCCGGCGGCGACGAGGTTCTCGATCAGCGGCAGGTGCACCGTGCGGTGGACGACCTCGGGTGCCACGCCCGACTGCAGGGCCATCGACACCAGCACGCGGTCGATCGGGTAGCCCTCGGGCACGCCGATCCACGGCTCGCGGATGACGTCGTCGACGGCCACGCGTCCACGGTCGGACAGCCGGTGACCGAGGGGCAGAGCGACCTCGAGCGGTTCGCGCAGCAGGGACACGACGGTCGTCGTCCGCCGGCCAGGCGGCAGCACGCCGTCGGACCGGTGGGCGAGCACCACGTCGAAATCGGCCGTCAGGGGTGCGAATTCGTCCTCGGAGACGTCGCGGTCGGCCACGTCGAGCTCGATGCCCGGGTGCGACCGCATGCGGTGCAGCAGCCCGGGCAGCAGCAGCTCGGCCGCCGACGGGAACAACGACACCCGCACCACACCGCCCGTGCCTCCGCGGACGGCGTCGAACGCCGCCTCGGCCGCGGCGACCGCGGTCGCGACCCCGACCGACGCCCGGGCCAGCGCCCGGCCCTCCTCGGTCAGCGCGACGCCCCGGCCGGCGCGACGGACGAGCTCGACCCCGAGCTGGCGCTGCAGCGTCTTCAACTGCTGCGACACGGCACTGGGCGACCGGTGCGTCGCGGCCGCGACGGCGGTGACGCTGCCGCGGTCGGCGAGTTCTCGCAACAGGTCGAGGTGGGTGAGGTCCATGAAGGCAGCCTACAAAGACCTCGCAGCAATCTGTGCTGGTCCTGAACGGTCCAGCGCGCCACGATGGACAGGTGACCGTCCGCGACCGCCTCCTCGCCCTCGTCGTCGCCGTGTGCTGGGGAATCAACTTCCCCGTGACGGCGATCGCCCTCGAACACTTCCCGCCGTTCCTGCTCGTGGCGCTGCGCTTCACGTTGCTGGCGGTGCCGACCGTGTTGTTGGTGCCGCGTCCGGCGATCCCGTGGTCGCGCCTCCTGCTGGTGGGGGCGACGCTCGGCATGCTGCAGTTCGCGTTCCTCTACCTCGGCATCGCGGCCGGCATGCCCTCGGGTCTCGCCTCGCTCGTGCTGCAGGCCTCGGCCCCGTTCACCGTCGTGATCGCCGGCTTCTGGCTGCGGGAGCGCATCACCCGCCGGCAGGCGATCGGCATCGGCATCGCCGTCGTGGGGCTCGTCGTCATCGCCGGTCACCGGTCGCAGGTCGCGGCGCTGCTGCCCGTCGTACTGACGCTGTGCGGCGCGCTGGGCTGGGCGATCGGCAACGTGGCCGTCCGACGGGCCGCCCCGCCGAACCCGATGCACCTGACGCTGTGGATGTCGATCGTCGCGCCGGTGCCGATGCTCGCCCTGTCGTTCGTCGTCGAGGGCCCCGCGCGCATCGGTGAGAGCCTCGGCACGGTCTTCACACTCGAGGCGCTGCCGTCGGTGCTCTGCCTGCTCTACCTCGTGCTGATCGCCTCGGTCGTCGGCTACGGCATCTGGACGCGCCTGCTCTCGGTCTACCCCTCGGCGACCGTCGCGCCGTTCTCGATGCTGGTGCCCGTGGTCGGCGTGCTGGCCTCGTGGCTGGCGTTCGGCGAGGTGCCCGACCTGGTCGAGCTCGTCGCCGGTGTCGCGGTGGTCGGCGGTGTGCTCTACGCCAGCCGCGTGCCGAGGGCCCGCGCCCGGGACGGCGACCCCGAGGAGGCGCGGGTCGCCTCGCCCGAGCCGGTGCCCGTCCCCGAGACCGGCACCGCGCCTCCCGGGTCGCCCCTCAGGCGGTGACGGGCTTCTTCATCTGCACGGCGGTCGTCTCGTAGCCGAGCGACTCGTAGAGGTGCCGGGCGACCTCGTTGTAGCCGAACACGTTCAGACCGAGGGTCTCGGCGCCGTGACGGGCGGCGGCCTGCTCGGCGAGGAGCATCGTCGCCCGGCCGAGTCCGGCGCCGCGGTGGGCCTCGTCGATCTCGACGTCGAAGACCCACCAGTCCGACGAGCCGGACACGCGGGGTGCGATCCAGAGGATGCCGACGGGCTCACCCGGTCGGGCGTCGTCGATGACGTCGTAGACGAGGTGCCCCTCGGCCGGTGCCCCGTCGGGGAAGGCCTCGCCGAACGAGCGTCGGGCAGCCTCGGCCGCCTGCTCGGGGGTCTCGCCGGCGAGCACGCGGGACTTCTCGTACTCGGCGGTCGAGCGCCGCATCCAGGGCACGAGGCGGGAGGTGGGCATGGGCACGAGGCTGAGCGTCATGCCCGCACGCTAGCGCGCCGTGACCAGGCGCGGCACGCGACGTCACGGGCGGCAGGCGGACCGGTCGGTCGTACCCCGAAACGCTTCGCCACGCGTACCCCGGCAGCTGTCGGAGGGCGCAGGTCGCCCCGGTAACGTGTGCAGCGGTCGACGGGGGACGGCCGTGCGGTGCCTCGCAGGGCGCCGTGTCGACCCGCAGGAGAGACCCACCCGATGCCCCAGCAGAAACGCGCCCAGGCGACCCGCGCCGCCATCATCCGAGGGGCCGCCGTCGTCTTCGACGAGCACGGCTACAGCGACGCCTCGCTCGACCTCGTCGCCGAGACCGCCACGGTGACCAAGGGTGCGCTCTACTTCCACTTCCGCTCCAAGGCCGACCTCGCGAACGCGGTCATCGCCGAGCAGCACGCCCTCTCGCGGGCTTACGCCGACCGGGTGTCCGAGACGGCGGGCAGTGGTGCCGAGGCGCTGATGCTCTCGTGCGCGTCGCTCGCGACGCAGCTGACCACCGAGGTGCTCGTGACGGCGGGCATCCGCCTGACCACCCAGTCGCCGAGCCGCGATCTCCGGGTCGAGCACCCGTACCTCGACTGGCAGGCCCAGATCTCGGGGCTCGTCGAGCGGGCGGTCGCCGACGGGGACTTCCGTGACGACACCGACGTCGAGAGCGTCGCCCGGTTCGTCGTCGGGTCGTACGCCGGCGTGCACATCGTGTCGCAGGCCCTGACCGGCCGAGCCGACCTCTTCGACCGGCTGCGCGACATGTGGGCGTTCGTGCTGCCCACCGTCGTGGCCCCCGGGCGCGAAGGCCTGACCAGCTCGTTGCCCCCGCTGATCAGGCCGTCGGTCGTGCCCCCGTCCCCCGACGTGTCCTCTGTGCATCCAGATTAGATACTGACCGACCTGTTTTCCAGTCCCCTCAAGGAGGGGGCCGGTCAGGACGACGGCCGCGGTGGGGTGAGCTCCGTCAGCACCTGCCGGATCGTGGCGTTGTCGGCCGCGAGGGCCGCGGTGTCGATCTGGGCCAGGAGCTGACCGTCGTCATGGGGCACGGTGAGTTGCCGCTGCCACTCGGCCTCGTAGAGGGCGTCGCGGTAGCCGGAGGACTCGCGGCAGCGGGCGTCGGCCGTCGCGATCTCGATCTCGTCGGCGGTCGGCGACGTGCTCGAGTCGAGCGTCTCGAACCGGTCGGCCATCTCGCGGGTCGGCATGCCCGACGGGTCGGAGGCCACGTCGCCGACCCGGGCGTCCTGCATGCACCCGCGCCAGTCGTCCCAGGTCGCGGTCACCGTGGGGTCGTCGCGAGCCCCGTCGAACGCCGCGTTGTTGAGGCGCACGAGCGACTCGGTCCGGTTGTAGTAGTCGTCCATGGGCGGCACGGTCTCGCGGGCGCGCTGCACGCAGGTGTCGAACCGGTCGGATCTGCCGGTGGTCCAGGGCTGCGCCGAGAACTCCGACCAGGCCGCGGCCCCCGCGTCGATCACCGAGGCGGCGTGGTAGCCCCGGGTCTCGGCCGTCTCCAGGTCGAAGGCCTGCAGGCGGAGCGAACCGTTCGTCGACAGCTCGCCCGCCCGGTCGCCTGCCGCCACGTCCCGCCAGGGCACCACGTAGTCGTCGTAGCCCGCCCCCACCATGCACTGCTGGGCCACGAGGAGCACGGCGTAGGCCGACGAGGTCTCGCCGACGGGCACGTACCGGTCGAGCGGCATCGTCCACGCGTCGACGTCCTTCTCGGGCAGGTCGGGCAGGGCGTAGGCGGCGTTGGCGGGGATGCCGTAGGCGACGACGCCGGCGACCACCGCGACCACGGCGGCGAGCGTCACCCGTTTCGCGCGTCGCTGTCGAGGCGAGACGCTGCCGGGTGGAAGGCTGCCAGGCGCAACTTTGCCGGGCGGAACGCTCTTCTCGTCGGTCATCGCGTGCCCCCCTCGTCGTCGCGGGCCGGTCCCACCAGGTCGTTCTCGTAGGCGAAGACCACGATCTGCACCCGGTTGCGCATGCCGAGCTTCTGCAGCACCGCCCGGACGTGGCTCTTGACCGTCGCCTCGCTCAGCCACGCGCTCTCGGCGATCTCGGCGTTGCTCAGGCCCCGCGCCACGAGCAGGAAGATCTCGCGCTCGCGGGGTGAGAGCACCTCGAGCGGTTCGCTCCGCCGCTTCGGCGACGGGGTCGGCACGGCGAACGCGTGCACGACGTCGAGTGCGGCGGCCGTGGTCGGCACGGGCTCGCCGGCCGCCGCCGCGCGGATCGTCGTCAACACCTCGTCCGGCGTCGCGTCCTTCGTCAGGAACGCGTAGGCCCCGGCCTTCAACGCGCTGAACACGGCCTCGTCGCGCTGGATGGTGGTGAGGGCGACGACGCGCGGGGTCGAGTCGGGGTCGGTGCCGGCCGCCGCGACGATGCGGGTGGTGGCTTCGAGGCCGTTCATCACGGGCATGCGGAGGTCCATCAGCACGACGTCGGGCCGCTCACGCTCGACCAGGGCCACGCCGGCGGCCCCGTCGACGGCCGTGCCCACGCAGACGAGGTCGGGCTGCGCCTCGATCAGCATCTGCAGCCCCGAGGCGAACAGCGGCTGGTCGTCGACGACGACCACCCTCACGAGGGCAGGAGGCGCGGTGCGCGTCGTCGCGGTCGTCACATCGGTCATGCGGGTTGCTCCGTCCAGGACTGCAGGAGTCCGATCGGTTCGGGCGTGGGCAGGAACGCGGTGACGACGAAGACGCCGTCGTCGCCGAGCTCGGCCGTCAGCCAGCCACCGGCGAGCCGGGCACGTTCGGTCATGCTGGCGATGCCGGTGCCCCGGCCGGTGCCGCGGCGGGCGGCGACCAGCGGGTCGTCACCCGACGACGTCACGAGCAGCGCGAGCCCGGGGCCGCGCCAGTCGAGCGCGACGTCGACCGTGCTCGACGAGCCCGAGTGCTTGAGTGCGTTGGTCAGGCTCTCCTGCACGATGCGGAAGACCGCGAGCTCTTGCGAGGGCAACAGCTCGGCGGCGTCGCCGAGGTGCCGCAGGGTGACGGTCATGCCGACGTCGCGCATCGTCGTCGCCAGCCGGTCGAGGTCGGCGAGGGTCTCGCGGGGCGTCGCGTCGTCGGCGTCCTGCTGGATGCGCTCGACCAGGTGTCGCACGTCGACCAGCGAGGTGCGTCCGACGTCGGCGATCGTGCGCAGCGCCTGTTCGACGACCTCCGGACGGGTCGCCGAGAGGGCGAGGGCGCCCTGCGCCTGCGACACGACCACCGCGAGCGAGTGGGCGAGGGCGTCGTGCACGTCCCGCGAGATGCGGGCACGATCGTGGGCGAGGCGCAGCTCGAAGTCCGTCTCGTGGAAGCGCGTCTCGGTGCGTTCGAGGACCTGCCCGATGCGGCGCACGCGCAGCACGCTCGACAGGAAGATGCCGACCGCCCAGGCCGCGGCCGCGGCACCGAAGAGCGAGGCCGCCAGGGTGATCACGTCGGTCTTCGTGCCCTGGCCGCCGCCCACCCACGACGACCAGACGTACGGCCGCGCGAGGGTGGGGACGGCCATCGCGATCGCGGCGAGCCCCGAGGCGAGGCCGGCGGCGGCCAACGCGACCAACCGCACGGCGACCGACCGGGCGAAGGCCGCGAAGAAGGCCACGAACGCGATGGCGAGGTACGTGGGCCACGTGGTGTCCGTCGGGGGCTGCACCCAGCCGGCGAGCTGCAGGGCCGGGATGGCCACCGTCAGGCCGATCGAGGTCCACGGCATCCAGACCGCGAGGCCGACGGCGATGCCGAAGAGGCCGAACAGGACGACGTTCTCGACCAGGTTCCCGCGGCCGGCCTCGGCGATCGTCCACAGCAGCACGAAGACCGCGGCGGCGACGGGGGCCGCGAGACGCGGCACCCAGGTGCGCAGGTCGTCGGGGATGGTGTCCATGTCGACGACCGTAAGGCGTCGCCGACCGGCCGCGCGCGCCTCCTGCGGGGTTTTCATCCTTGAGGACGAACGCGTCGGCGGTGGGGACGAGTCGTCGCGGGCCGAGGGGACACGGCGACGGCGCGCCCCCGGGAGGGGACGCGCCGTCGGCGTGGTGCGGGTGGAGCGACTAGAGCGTGATCAGACCGTCGGTCTTGGTCGTCGCGGCGGCGAGGCGGGCCTCGACGTTGCTCCAGTCGACGATGTTCCAGAAGGCCTTGACGTAGTCGGCGCGCACGTTCTGGTAGTCGAGGTAGTAGGCGTGCTCCCAGACGTCGAGCATCAGCAGGGGGACGAGGCCGAACGGCACGTTGCCCTGCTGGTCGAAGAGCTGGAAGACGCTGAGGCGCTGGCCGAGCACGTCGTAGGCGAGCACCGACCAACCGGAGCCCTGCACGCCGAGCGCGGTGGCGGTGAAGTGGGCCTTGAACTTCTCGAGGTCGCCGAAGTCGCGGCCGATGGCCTCGAGCAGGTCGCCGGTGGGCTCGCTGGTCTCGGGGGTCAGGTTGGTCCAGAAGATCGAGTGGTTGACGTGGCCGCCGAGGTTGAAGGCGAGGTCTTTCTCGAGCTTGTTGACGTTCGCCAGGTCACCCGTCGAGCGGGCCTCGGCGAGGGCGGCGTTGGCCGTGTTCGCGCCGGTGACGTAGGTGTTGTGGTGCTTGGAGTGGTGCAGCTCCATGATCTTCGCGCTGATGTGCGGCGCCAGAGCGGAGTAGTCGTAGGGCAGATCGGGCAGGGTGTACTCAGCCATGTGGGGTCCTTTCGAATTGACCTGCATCCACCGTACGACCTCCACCCATGCCGGGGTCGACGTTCTCCCAGCGCGGACGCAGCCTCGGGGCCCCGCGACGTCGGGGGTCGTGCGTAGGCTGACGGGCGCACGACCCACCCGCGAACGACCCCGCTCCACCCCGAGGAGGCGCACCATGGCAGGATTCACCGGCTTCGGCAGGCGGCGCGCGGCCGACCCGCGACTGCCCCCGGGGCAGTACCTCGAGAGCGGGTTCCCCGTGCTCTCGGCCGGCCCCACGCCGAACATCAAGCGGTGGGAGCTCCAGGTCGCGACCGAGACCGGCCAGCGCTCGCTGAGCTGGGCCGACTTCCAGGCGCTTCCGCACGAGGCGATCGAGAGCGACATCCACTGCGTCACGAGCTGGTCGAAGCTCGGCACGCACTGGCGGGGCGTCTCGCTCGACACGCTCTTCGACGGCCTCGAGACGACGCACGAGTTCGCGATGGCGACCAGCCACGGCGGATACACGACCAACCTGCCGCTCAGCGAGTTGCTGGGGGGCAAAGCCTGGGTGGTCGACACCTACGAGGGGCAGCCGTTGCACGCCGAGCACGGTGGGCCCGCGCGCCTCTTCGTGCCCGGGCTCTACTTCTGGAAGAGCGCGAAGTGGCTGCAGGGCATCCAGACCATGGCCACCGATCGTCGAGGCTTCTGGGAGAGCATGGGCTACCACCCGCACGGCGACCCGTGGAAGGAAGAACGGTACGCGTGAGCGAGCCCGTCGCCGGCGCCGGCGGGGTCACCGGGGTCGCCGGGCCCGACCCCGCGGGTGACCCGTACGCCTGGCTGCCCGCCACGATCGTGTCGTCGGTCGCGCAGACACCGCGCGCCCGGTCGCTGACCCTCGCGGTGCCCGGCCTCCGCCCCGCGCGAGCCGGTCAGCACGTCGACCTGCGCCTGACCGCCGACGACGGTTACACCGCCGTGCGCTCGTACTCGCTGAGCGACGTCCGGGCGTCCGACGTCTCAGGGGCCTCCGACGGTGCGCGAGGCGCAGGAGGCGCGGGTCCGGTCCCGCAGATCGAGGTCACCGTCGAGCGTCTCGACGACGGCGAGGTCTCGCCCTACCTGGTCGACGCGGCCGAAGCGGGCGACCCGATCGAGGTGCGCGGCCCGATCGGCGGCTGGTTCGTCTGGCCGCCGACCGAGTTCGAGCCCGACTCGGCCGTGCACGCGGTGCTGCCCGAGCCCGAGGGTGCGACCCCGCCGACGTCGGCCCCCGTGCAGTTGATCGGCGGGGGGTCGGGTGTCGCACCTCTGATGGCGATGGTGCGGGCACGAGGCCGGGACGCACCCCCGATGCGTCTGCTCGCCTCGGTGCGCGACCCGGGTTCGCGGTGGTTCGTGGCGGAGCTCGACGAGGCCGCACGCGCCTCCTCGGATCACGACGCGGGGGCGACGCCCGACGACGCGGCGGCGACGCCCGACGACGCGGCGGCGACGCCCTTCGCCGTGGACTGGGTCTACAGCCGCGCAGCTCCTGAGGGGCACGGCCGGCCGGCAGGCCGACTCACCCGCGACGAGCTCGAGCGTCTCGTGCTGCCCACCTCCGAGCACCCGCTGGTCTATGTCTGCGGGGCCAACTCGTTCGTGGCGGTCGTCGCCGGGTGGCTGGTCGAGCTCGGGCACGCGCCGACCCGCGTCCGCACCGAGCGCTTCGGCGGAGTCTGAGCCCGCCCGCAGCGGACCGGGCCCGCAGCTGCGGGCCGCAGCTGACCCGGCCCGCAGGTGACCCGGGCCTGCGCTGATCCGAGCCCGCGCCGATCCGAGCCCGCGCTGTGCTGATCCGGTACGTACCGGATCAGCGAAGAACCCCGTTCCGAACGATGAACCCAGAAGAAAACGGGTGCTTCGCTCGAAACGGGGTTCATGGCCGCCCGGCGGAGGTGCCGGCCCTCCGCCCGCACGCCCGGCGTCAGGCGGGCGTGCCCTTCTCGGGCGCGGTGGTGCGGAACTCGCCGCGCGTGACGTGCTGCTGCCAGAGCAGCTCGGCCAGCGCCTCCGGGCTCTTGTCGCTGCTCTCGGGCTCGATGCCGCCGGGGATGATCAGCTGGCCGACGTGGATGCCCTCGCCTGCGAGCTCGTCGTGGAGCAGCTGCGCGTAGGCGGTGAGCCCCGCGAAGGCGATGGAGGTGCCGGTGACCTTCGCCCCGGGCGTGACGGCCGAACCGCCGTTGACGAAGAGGATGGTGCCGCCGCCGTCGGGCAGGAACCGCATGCCGGGCAGCACCTGGTGCACCGCCGCGACCGGCCCGTAGATCGAGAACTCGACCGGGCCGACCAGGTCGGCGGGCATGGTCTCGAGCACCGGGCGCATGAAGTCCTTCTGCGGCAGCGGGCTGTACTGCATCACCTGGATCGGACCGAGTTGCTCGGTCGCCTGCTCGAGCGCGGCCGCGATGCTCGCCGGGTCGCGCACGTCGGCGGTGAAGCCCTGCGCGGTGACGCCGTCGGCCTCGAGCTCGGCCGCGAGGGCGTCGAGCCGGCCCTGGTGCCGTGAGATCAGTGCGACGCTGAAGCCCTCCGCGCCGAATCGTCGGGCCACGGCAGCGCCGAGCCCCTTGCCTGCTCCGATGATCGCGAGTGTCGTCATGCACCCCATCCAACCGAGGAGGCGCGGGTCGGCACCCAGCCAGAGGGGTACGCAGGCCGCGTGGTCGCCGGGCCCGGGCCCGGGCCTGAGCCCGGGCAGGGCACGGCGGGGCGGCACCACGGCGGGGGCGGCACCCAGGCGGGGGCTGCGAGCATGGGTGGGTCCCCGTCGGCCCCTCACCAGGAGCAGCTCGTGTCGCCTCGCACCCTCTTCCGTTCGTTCGCCGTCGCCGAGGTGGTGACCTGGTCGCTGCTGATCGCGGGCATGGTCCTCAAGTACGCGGTGGGTGTCGGCGACTGGCCGGTCAGCGTGGCCGGGCCGATCCACGGCTTCGTGTTCCTCGCGTACCTCGTGGCGGGGGTCGTCGTCGCGGTGAACCAGCGCTGGTCGGGCGGCGTGACCCTGGCCGCCCTGGCCAGCGCCGTGGTGCCGTTCGCCTCCCTGCCCGTCGAGCGCTGGATCGACCGCCGCGGCCTCCTCACCGGCTCCTGGCGCCGCACGGCGACCGACGACCCGCGCGACCGACGTCCGCTCGACCGCCTGTTGCGCTGGATGCTCGGGCACCTCGTCCTCGCCCTCGTGCTGCTGGTCGTGGCGGTGGTCGTCGTCTTCGTGGTGCTGCTGATCGCGGGGCCGCCCGTGCAGGTGGGCTGACCGCCCGGCCGCACCGCGCCTCCCTGACAATCCTCTTAGCAACTAAGAGATCGTCCCTCGGGCGCGACTAGCGTCCCCCTCATGACCACCGACACGAGCACCCGAGCCCCTGCCGACCCCGCGACGTCGCGCGACGTCGTCCGCCAGATCGTCGTGGTCGTCACCGCGGTCCTGGCGATCGTGCTCGCCGCCTACGGTTCGGGCGCCTTCGGCGGCGTCTCGGTGTCCGACGCCGCGGGCGGTGCCCTCAGCGCGACCGCCACCACCGTCGCCCCCGCGGCGACGGCCTTCAGCATCTGGAGCGTCATCTACCTCGGCCTCGTCGCGTACTCCATCCACCAGGCCCTCCCCGGTCAGCGCGCCGTCACCCGGCACCGGCGCCTGGGCTACTGGGTCGCCGCCTCGCTGCTGCTCAACGCGGCGTGGCTGTTCGCCGCCGTGCAGCTCGGCAGCGTGTGGCTGGGTGCCGTCGTCATCGTCGCGCTGCTGCTCGTGCTCGCGCGCATCTTCGTGATCCTGTTCCACACCGCGTCGAGCGGGTGGGTCGACGCGGTCGTCACGGACGGCACGCTCGGCCTCTACCTCGGCTGGGTCAGCGTCGCGACCGTCGCCAACATCGCCGCCGGCCTGGTCGACGCGGGCTTCGACGGCTTCGGTCTCGCGGCCGGGTTCTGGTCGTCGGTGGTGCTCGGTGTGGCCGCACTCGTCGGCGTCGTGCTGGCCTTCGCCGGCCGCGGCCGCATCGCTCCGGCCCTGTCGCTGTCGTGGGGACTCGCCTGGATCGCCGTCGGCCGCCTGACCGGCGAACCCGAGAACGTCGTCGCCGGGGTGGCGGCGATCGTCGCCGCCGCCGTCGTGCTGGTCGTCACGATCGCCGTGCGGGCAGCACGAGGCCGGGTCGGCGCCACCGCCTCGCTGCACCGCTGAGCCCCCTGCCCGCTGAACCGCACCGCACCGCACCGCGAGATGGTCACGGCGCCAGGGGAAAACCTGGCGCGGTGACCATCTCCTGGCGTCGCGTGGGGAGTGCAGGAGGCGCGGTGCCCTCAGGAGGCGCGGTGCCCTCAGGAGGCGCGGTGCGCCTCCTGGTCAGCGGCCGCCGGTGATCTTCCGGTCGCGCTGGGCGACCCCTGCCGTGCCGTAGGGGTAGTCGTCGACCCGAGGTGCGCTCGCCGCGGTGAGGCGGGCGACCTCGTCGTCGGTGAGGACCGCGGCCAGCGCCGACGAACCGAGGTTGTCGTCGAGCTGCTCGACCGTGCGCGCACCGAGGATGACCGACGTGACCGCGGGCTGACGCAGCAACCAGGCCAGCGCGACCTGCGAGGCCGAGGCGTCGTGCGCCGAGGCGATCGAGGTGACCGCGTCGAGGACGGTCCAGGTGCGCTCGTCCGCGTTGCGCGCCTCCCAGGCCTCCATGCCCCGCTTCGGGTCCTCGCCGAGGCGGGTGGCACCGGTGGGTGCCTGGTCGCGGACGTACTTGCCGCTCAACCAGCCGCCGGCCAGCGGCGACCAGGGCAGCAGTCCGATGCCGGCGTCGAGCGAGGCCGGCACGACCTCGTGCTCGATGTCGCGGACGAGCAGGTTGTACTGCGGTTGCAGCGTGACGGGCGGGGCGAACCCGAGGGCCTCGGCGCGTCCGACGGCCTTCGTCACCTGCCAGCCGAGGTAGTTCGAGAAGCCGTAGTAGCCGATCTTGCCGGCGCTGATGGCGTCGTCGAGGAACCGCAGGGTCTCGTCGATCGGGGTGAGGTGGTCCCAGGCGTGCATCTGGTAGAGGTCGACGTGCTCGACGCCGAGCCGGGTGAGCGACGCGTCGAGGGCCTTCGCGAGGTGCCGACGCGAGAGACCGACGTCGTTGGGCCCGTCGCCCATGGGGAAGCGGCCTTTGGTCGCGAGCACCACCTGGTCGGCGTCGGTGGGGTGGCTCGCCAGCCAGCGGCCGACGATGGTCTCGCTGGTGCCGGCGCTGTAGACGTCGGCCGTGTCGACGAGCGTGCCGCCGCCCGCCACGAAGGCGTCGAGGATGTCGTGCGAGGTCGGTTCGTCGGCTTCGGCGCCGAAGGTCATGGTGCCGAGTGTCAGCTCCGACACCGAGGCACCGCTGTTTCCGAGGGTTCTGTAGTCCATGTCCTCGACGCTACGCCCGGCCGCACCACACCGACGGGGCCTTGACAAGCCCCCCCCGTTCGCGGGATGCCTCGCGGCCACCTCGTGGATAATCTCGGGATGGTCGTCCGACGCCGACGTCGGGCCCGACCGGACCGGGACCAACCACCCCGGGTCACCGTCCCACCCGAGGGGAACGACCGTGTCATCAGTCTCACCCGAGGCGGCGGCAACCACCGCCGGATCAGCCTCGACCCACCCGCCCGACTCGTCGTCGTTGCCACTCGCGGCGCACGTCGACCCCCGGGTCCGTAGCGTCACCACCACCGACCGGGACGTCGCGCACGCCCTGATCCGCAAGAACTACAAGATCACCCGCCTCGAGGGCAGCGGCCCCGAGCCGTTCGTCTACAGCCGGGCCGTGTCGGGCGAGACACGGTTCGCGCTGTGCCGCTTCGAGTACCGACGCGGCCGACTGGTGACCGAGAGCGAGCCCGCGGGGTTCCTCGTCGCCGGCGGGGTGATGGCGGGCCGTTTGTCGCTGCGGACGCGGGACCACGAGATCCGGGTCGATCCC
Source organism: Frigoribacterium sp. AP1 (assembly GCF_056680555.1). Taxonomy (NCBI): domain Bacteria; kingdom Bacillati; phylum Actinomycetota; class Actinomycetes; order Micrococcales; family Microbacteriaceae; genus Frigoribacterium; species Frigoribacterium sp. AP1. The sequence continues at coordinate 1,352,132 of NZ_CM155288.1, read as the reverse complement.
GGTGCTCCGTTCGCGTTCCCGTCGCACGAGGCGAAGACCATGGACTCGGTCGACCTCGTGCTCGGTCAGGTGCTGCTCGATCGCGTCGCCGTCGAACGTGAGCTGGGCGCCATGCGGCTGGCCGCCCCGGGGGGACTCCGCTCGACGGCCACCGAGGCGGTGTCGGCCTCGATGGCCCGCTACTGGTCCGAACTCGTGACCCACGTCCACGAGAACGTCATCCGCAACGACGCGGCCATGGCGAGCTCCCTCGTGCGGGGTTCGGCGTTCCGGTCGCTCGTCGCGGCCTTCCTCGAGACGTTCGAGACGAACGTCGTCGGTGCGGGCGGCGACGACGGCCACACGCCCTTGCCGTCGACCGTGCGGCGGGCACGGGAGTTCATCGAGCAGCACGCCCACGACGACATCGGCGTCGTCGAGATCGCCGAGGCGGCACGGGTGACGCCGCGGGCCCTGCAGCTGGCCTTCCGTCGCCACCTCGACTCGACGCCCATGGCCGAGCTGCGCCGGGCACGGCTGCGCGGGGCGCACGGCGACCTCGTCATGGCCGATCCGACCCTCGGGCACACGGTCGCGGGCGTGGCGCTCAGCTGGGGTTTCGCCCACGCGGGCCGCTTCGCGGCCCAGTACACGGCCGAGTTCGGACGGTCACCCCGGGACACCCTCGAGGGTTGACGGATGAGATTTTCACCTGCACTTCGCAAGCTGAGCATCCGTTTCGTTTTCCGGACAGGGCCGGGTTTGCCTGGCGCGCGCAGGGTCGCAGAATGACAAAGCCTCGCGGTGACAGGTTCAGGACCGCGAGTCACAGCGCACGAGATCGACGTCGGGTTTCTCTCGTGTCGCCGGGGTGCGGAGGGAGTCGGGTTCCTTCCGCACCCCCTTCTCGTCCCTGGGAGGCGTCGAGCGTCGAGGACGCGATCCGCGCCTCCTGAACTTCCCACGACCGCGGCACGAGCCCGCGGCTGCACGAGCCCGCGGGGGCACGAGCCCGCGGCGGTCAGTCGCGCGCGGAGACGTCCGTGTGCACGAAGCCCCGGAACGACCGGCTGGCGGTCGGGCCGCGCTGGCCCTGGTAGCGCGAGCCGTACTCGGACGACCCGTAGGGGTGCTCGGCCGGCGAGCTGAGCTTGAAGAAGCAGAGCTGGCCGATCTTCATGCCGGGCCAGAGCTTGATCGGCAGGGTCGCGACGTTCGACAGCTCGAGCGTCACGTGGCCGCCGAAGCCGGGATCGATGAAGCCGGCGGTCGAGTGCGTCAGCAGGCCGAGGCGCCCGAGCGAGCTCTTGCCCTCGAGGCGGGCCGCGACGTCGTCGGGCAGGGTGACGAACTCGTAGGTGCTGCCCAGCACGAACTCGCCCGGGTGCAGGATGAACGGCTCGTCGGCCTTCGCCTCGACCAGGCGGGTCAACTCGGGCTGCTCGTCGGCCGGGTCGATGAACGGGTACTTGTGGTTGTCGAAGAGGCGGAAGAACCGGTCGAGCCGCACGTCGATGCTCGACGGCTGGATCAGCGTCGGGTCGTAGGGGTCGAGGCCGATTCGCCCGGCGTCGAGTTCGAGCTTGATGTCGCGGTCGGAGAGCAGCACGCGACAAGCCTAGTCAGCGCGTGCCGGGCCGCGGGGGGAGGATGGACGCATGCGTGCCATCACCGTCCCCGTGCCCGGAGGGCCCTCCGCCCTCGTCGTCTCCGAGGTGGCCGAGCCGGTGCCCGGCCCCCGCGAGGTCGTCATCGACGTCGCCGCCGCGGGCGTCAACCGCGCCGACGTCAACCAGCGTGAGGGGCACTACCCGTCGCCCGCCGGGGCGCCGTCCTGGCCCGGGCTCGAGGTCAGCGGCACCGTCGTCGCGACCGGCGAGCACGTCACGGCGGCGGCCGTCGGCGACTACGTCGTGGCCCTGCTGCCGGGCGGTGGCTACGCCGACCGCGTGCAGGTCGACGAGGGACTCGTGCTGCCCCTGCCCCGGGGCGTCGACCTCGTCGAGGCGGCCGGCCTGCCCGAGGCCGTCGCCACCGTCTGGTCGAACGTGTTCATGAGCGCCGGGCTGAAGCCGGGTGAGACCCTGCTCGTGCACGGGGGCGCCAGCGGCGTCGGCTCGATCGCGATCCAGATGGCCGTGGCGCTCGGTTCGACCGTCTACGCCACCGCCGGGTCCGCCGACAAGACGTCGTTCTGCGAACAGCTCGGCGCCACCCGCGGCATCGACTACAAGACCGAGGACTTCGTCGCGGTCGTCGACGAGCTCACCGAGGGCCGCGGCGTCGACGTCGTGCTCGACCTGGTCGGCGGTGACTACATCGCCCGCGACGTCGAGGCGCTCGCCGTGAACGGCCGCGTCATGGTGATCGCGGTGCAGGGCGGCGCGTCGGCCACGATCGACCTGTCGCGCCTGATGGCGAAGCGCGGACGGGTCTGGGCGACCACGCTGCGTGCCCGCCCGCTCGACGAACGCCGCGCCATCATGGCCGAGGTGCGCGAGCACGTCTGGCCGCTGGTCGAGGCCGGTTCGGTGCGACCGGTGCTCGACAGCGTCTACCCGCTCGAGTTCGTCGCCACGGCACACAAGCGCATGGAGTCCGGCGGGCACAGCGGCAAGATCCTGCTCGCCGTCCGCTGAGGCCGAGCCGGATCGAGGAGGCGCGGGTCGCGGAGCTGAGGAGGCGCGGGTCGCCGCCCCGAGGAGGCGCGGGTCGTCAGGAGACGCGGCTGTCGGACCCCTTGCGCATCGCCGAGGCTCCGGTGATCTCGACGAGCACGGGCACGGTCTCGCCCAGCACGCGGTCGAGCCCGCGGGCGACGTCGGACGCCGCGGCGACCACGGGGGCCGGGGACGACCCCGCCGTCAGGCGCACGCGCACCTTGAGGGCCGGTCGGCCCGTGACCGTCCACGCCGAGACGCCGACCGCGGCCACGTCGCGTCGGCCGCGCAGTGCGTCGGTGATCGCGGTGTCGGCGAACGAGCTCGACACGGCGATCGAGCCGGCCGGGTCGTCGTGGACGACCACGCTGTCGGTGCGACCGTGCCCGTGGGCGGAGATCGCGACGACGAAGACGATCACCAGCAGCAGGCAGAGCAGGGCGAGGGCCAGCGGCAGCCAACTGCCGCCCGTCCCACCGGTCGGGTCGATCGGCGTCGTCGCCACCGCGTCGTCGACGGCCGACGACGCGGGCGACAGCAGGTCGCGCAGGGCGCCGCCGCCGGGCAGGGCGACGATCACGAGGAACACGCCGACGGCCAGGGTGACGAGCCCGACGACGAACAGGAAGAGGCGGTTCGCGAACCGGTTGCTGGAGGTCATGCGCCGAGCCGTCCCTGATCGGTGGTGCGGACCCGGGCCGACAGGGCCGGGCGGTAGGCGACGGACTCGAGCTCGGCACGGGCCGCGGCGTCGACCGCGGCGTCGTCGACGGCGAGGCCCGAGGACGGCGTGAGGTCGATCTGAGCCCGGCGTCTCGAGACCCAGGCCGAGACCTGCTGCTCGGACAGGCGACCCGACGTGCGGGCGGTCCGGGCGAGGGACGACGCGATGACGCGGTCGTCGACCACGACCGCCACGCGGGCGTCGTCGATGGTGTGGCGTCCGCGGCGGCCGGCCGTGACGGCGAGGGCGACGAGGACGAGCCCGACGAGCGCTGCGACGACACCGGCGCCGAGCACGAGGCCCGAGGTCCCGCCGCCGTCGACGGACGAGGTCAGCGTCGCGAGGACGTCGACCGGGGAGAAGAGCAGAGCCGGTCGCCCGAGCGCGGCGTAGACGGCCTCGACGCCGACGTACCCGACGACGAGTGTCAGCAGCACGAGCACGACGATGGTGCTGCCCGAGCGTGACGAGTGCAGCTCGCGCCGCAGGACGCGGCGGTACAGGCCGGGGTCGATCTCGCTCACGAGGTGTGCCCCGTCCGCTCGAGGCGGCTGCCGCTGACCGTCACGTCCACGCGGGACACGGTCCGCCCCGCGAGGTCGGAGACCCGGCGGGTCAGGGTGGACTGCAGGTCGCGCACGACGGCGACGACCCCGCCCTCGGGCATCGTCATGGCCTCGGAGAGCATGGGCACGCGCACCGGCGTCGAGACGCGCAGGGCGAGGTGCCCGGCATCGTCCGCCGCCTCGACGCGGACGTCGGCCCGACGGACGCGCAGGGTCTCGGCCACGACGGCCGTGGCCACCTTCTGCAGCACCTTGCCGGGGATGCTGACGTGCCCGGAGACGACGGGGCCCGAACCGCGGACGTCGTCGGAGGCGGCCGGCGTGCGCTCGACGGTGGAGGAGGCGCTGGCGGCGGCGGTCATGACGACGAGCGCCGTCCGCGCAGGGCGTCGAGCAGGCCCTTGACGTCGGTCTGGCCCGAGATCACGCGTCCGACGAGCGCCCCGACCGCGATGAAGACCGCGACGAGGACGAGACCCCAGAAGCCGAAGGCCAGGGCCGAGACGGCGAGCACGGCACCGACGGCCATGCCCGTGGTGGTGGCGGTCACGAGACGCGGCTCTCGCGGGTGGAGTCCGAGTCGGCGTCGTCGTCGCCGGGGATGTGGACGTCGTCGATCGCGACGTTCACCTCGGCGACCTCCATGCCCACGAGCTGCTCGATCGTCCGGGCCACGGCGGCGCGCACCTGCTCGGCGACCGTGTGCATGGGGGCCGGGTACTCGACGACGATCGTGACGTCGGCGGCGACCTGGGTCTCGCCCACCTCGACGCGCACGCCCTGACCGAGGTCGGTCGTGCCGATGACGTCGCGCAGGGCGCCGAACGCCCGGGCCGTGCCGCCACCGAGGGCGAAGACGCCGGGCACCTCGCGGGCGGCGATGCCGGCGACCTTGGCGACGACGCCGTCGGCGACGACCGTCGTGCCGGGCGTGACGGCAGACGAGGAGGCGCTGGTCGTCGGGGTCGTGCCGGGTGCCTTGTCGACGCGGCTGGGGGCGGTGCCGCCGGGGACGGTGCTGCCGGGGACGGTGCTGCCGGGGACGGTGCTCTTCGGGGTCTTGTCGGTGGGGGCCATCGGTGTCTCCTTCTGCTCGGACGATGCGTGACGGGTCGGCGTCACCCTTCGGTCTTACCCGACGAGCCACCCGACGAGTCCGGGAACGGGCATCCCGTTCGCGCTGATTCCGGTGTATCCAGGGATGAGACGCGTTCCGGGGTCCGAACGTCACGGAATCCGTCGTCATTCATCCACGGGTCGCGACCCGCGCCTCCTCGTCACGGGGAGCCCGGGCGGACGCAGCAGCAGAGGGGGCGGACATGGCGGCGGACCTGGCCGAGGCCTCCGACGCGGTGCTCGCGTCGCGCGCCGCCGAGGGCGACGAGCGGGCCTTCGAGGTGCTGCTCCGGCGGCATCTCGGGCTGATGACGGCGTACGCCACCCGGCTGACCGGCTCACGGGCCGACGCGACCGACGCCGTGCAAGAGGCGTCCATCACCATCTGGCGCGAGCTGCCCACCCTGCAGACGCCCGCCGCGGCCAAGGGCTGGATGATGCGCATCGTGTCGCGGAAGGCCTTCGACCTGATCCGGTCGCGACGCCTCACCGACGACGTCGACGACCTCGAGCTGGCCTCGGCGACGCCCACGACCGATCCGGAACGCCTGGCGTCGTCGAACGACGCCATGGAGGCGCTGCGTGCGGCGCTGGCTCGACTGCCTGCCTCCCAACGGCAGGTGTGGGCGCTCCGCGAGGTCGGCGGCGAGTCGTACACCGAGATCGCCGAACGGACCGGCAGCACCGTGACCGCGGTCCGGGGGCAGCTCGCCCGGGCCCGAGAGACCCTGACCCGCGAGATGGAGGCCTGGCGATGAGTGACCGTCCCCACGGCACCGACCACGCCCACGAAGACCCGACCCCGCCCGACGTTCCCGTCGACCTGGGCGAGGCCGTCGAGGGCGACCCGACGTCGGGCGAGCCCGTCGCGGCCGACCCGGTGCCCGGTGAGCCCGTCGAGGGGGCCGACGACGCCGTCTCGCCCGAACGCCTCGTCGACTACCTCGACGCCGGTCGGCAGCCCTACGACCCCGAGATCGAGGAGTCGCCCGAGGCCCGGGCCCAGCTCGCCGCCCTCGAGCGCCTCCGCGCGATGGGAGCCCGGCTGCTCGAGTCGGATGCCGCGGCGACGCCGGCACCGGACCCGAGCTGGATCTCGGGCGTCATGGACCGCGTGCGCCTCGAGTCGCGGGCCGGGCGGCAGATCCCGCTCGCCTCGATCGACGAGCGTTCCACCCTGCACATCACCGAGGGCGCCGTGCGGGCGCTCATCCGCGAGGCCGGTGACGGCGTCGACGGTGCCATGGTCATCTCGTGCACCATCCACGGCGACGTCAGCGTGCCCGGGGCACTCGTCCGGGTCGAGGTCGTCGTCAGCGGCCTGTTCGGCGAACCGCTGCCCGCGCTCGCCGAGGCGGTCCAGGCGGCGGTGTCGTCGAGTCTCTCCCGTCAGACCGAACTGACCCTCGAGAGCGTGGACGTCGTCGTCGACGACGTCCACCTGCAGAGCGAAGGAGGCGCGGCATGAGTGACGACGGCGGCCTGCGGGCCCGCATCAGCCCGGCCGACCTGTCCCTGCTCGCGGCCGAGCTCGGCGAGATCGCCGCGTCGGTCGACGGCGTCGTGCACGTCCGGGCCCGGCCCGGCTTCGGGAGCGTCGTGCGGTCGGCCCTGCAGGGGTTGAGCACCGTCGTCGGGGGCGGAGGGGTCGTGGGTTCCACCGTGCAGAGCGACGCCTCGGCCGCGGCCGAGGCGGGTGCGTCGGCCGCGTCCGACGTCTCGGACGCCGAGCGTGCCGACCCGGCCTCGGCCGAGGCCGCCGCGGCCGCCGCGCCCGGGCGGCCCGTGCCGCTCGTCGGCATCGCCGTGGCCGACCTCGAGACCCGCATCACCCTCGACATCGCGGTCGACGAGAGCGGCTCCGGACCGCTCGTGGCCCGTGCGGTCGCCCAGGCGCTGCTCGACCGGGTGAGCGGGGAGCCCGTTCCGCCGGCCTCGGTCGACCTGCGCATCGTCTCGGTCGCGACCGGGGCCTGAGCGCGCCTCCTGCTCTCGACTGCCGCCGTCGAACCACCGAAGCGCTGTCGAACCACCGGTTCGCGTGGTTCGACGGCACATGGATGGTGCGATCCGGCCGCCAGCCCGTGGCTGGAATCCGGTGAGACCCGACCAGACCCGACCCGACGGCACGGGAGGTGCGGGCCGCTATAGTGGTCTGACGCGCCTTCGAGGCGCCGCGCGAGTGTAGTTCAATGGTAGAACTTCAGCTTCCCAAGCTGATAGCGCGGGTTCGATTCCCGTCACTCGCTCCGACTGTGGCTGCGGCACCTGCTTCGGTAGGGTCGCCGCATGATTGACTTTTCCTCAAGCTCAGTTTTCAAACTGAGCCACATCGACCCCGCCGAGATCCAGCCGCAGATCGCGGGGCTGCTGCTCGAGGGCGAGGCCTTGCTCGTAGCCGCCAAGACGGTCCGAGATTTCGTCGTCTTCACGGACAAACGCATCATCGCGGTCAATGTCCAGGGCATCACCGGCAAGAAGCGGGACTTCAGCTCTCTTCCTTACTCCAAGGTGCAGGCCTTCTCTGTCGAGACGGCAGGAACGCTGGACCTCGACGCCGAACTCGAGTTGTGGTTCAGCGGTCTGGGCAAGGTCCGATTCGAATTCCGGGGGTCGTTCGACGTCACCTATCTCGGACGCCTCATCGCCAGCAAGATCCTCTGACGACGCGGACCCATTGCCACCGCTGTCGGTCAACCGGGGGGTGGGGTGCAGATCCTGCTTCCCACCAGCGTGCAGGAACTCTCGAACATCGGCCTTTCCGTCGAGGTCACAAGGAATGGGGCGTCCGTGAAGAGAAGGAACTCGCCTTCGAGGAGCGTCGGCGCAACGGTGACTCACCCCGTGCGGCGACGAGCCACCGAGGGGCCCAGGGCATGACGACGCTCGAGGCCACGCTCGCCACGATCGAGGCCGAGGGGCTCGACAGGTTCGCCTACGTGATCGGAGACGATCACGGGAGTTCGGCGGACGCCCTGGTCCTGACCCGACGAGACGGCGTCTGGACCTCGTTCTCGACCAACGAACGTGCCGGTGTCGAGGAGAGCAGCGTTCGCACGTACGAGGAACTCTCCGACGCTCTGGACGACTTCCTGCGTCTCATGAGGCTGAGGGCCGACGAGGACGTGCTCATGTCGCGCATCAGGGAGAAGAACAGGCTCGCCCACGGGACGTGGCGGGCGTCACGAGACGACCGACCGGAAAGGGCATGACATGGCGACGATCGAATCGGTGCACGCCGTCATGGCGGCAGAGGGACTCGACGACCTGGCTCACGTCATCGACGGTGACCACGCGAACAGCACGGACTGCCTCGTCGTCACCCGACGCGACGATGCCTGGGTGACCTTCTCCACCGACGAGCGCGCGGCGGTCGTCGACGGGAGCGTGCGGACCTACCCGAGCGAGTCCGAGGCCCTCGACGACTTCCTCGTCCTCCTCCGAACGAAAGGGCTCATCCGCGACCTGCAACGGGAGCGCGACCTCGAGCGCGTCGAACGCGCGCCGATGAGCCTCGAGTCGCTGCCTGCGCAGATGGAGGCGGAGGGCTTGGATCGCGTCCATGTCGCTCTCGGTGACGTGTACCTCAGGCGCCTGGACTGTCTCGCCGTGGCGCGACGCGACGGTGTGTGGAGCACCTTCTTCATCGACGAACGAGCGGCCGTGGAGGAAGCGAGCCTGCACACGTTCCCCGACGAGGACTCGGCCGTGGCCGACTTCCTCGACCGCCTGAGGTCGCAGCATCGCGAGCTCGAGATCCAGGACGAACTCCGAGACCGACGCCGACGAGCAGGAGAACCGTCATGACGATGGAGCGAGGCCTCGTCGAGGAGCAGAGCATCCGCACCCACGACGACGTCGAGCCAGCCGCAGTCGACTTCCTCCGGTTGCTGCGCAACCTGGCCCGCATCGAGGAGATCGACGCGCACATGGCGGCGCGCCGGCAGGTGCAGCGTCCTCAGTGATCTCTCGGCAGCGTTCAAGCTGGGTTTGAGGTACGAAACGCTGGTCAGAGGTACATTCGTCCCGTCAACGAGCCGGGGCCACGGGGTCCCGGGTCACACCGATCAACCGAAAGGGGACTCTTCATCATGGCCATGTCTTTCGATCCTTTCACCGAGCTCGACCGTCTCACCGGCGCCCTCACGGGCATGCGACAGGGGCCCAGGGTCATGCCGGTCGACCTCTACCGCGACGGCGACCGCTACGTGCTCAACGCCGACATGCCGGGCATCGACCCGGGGTCGGTCGACGTGGACGTGGACGGCCAGCTGCTGACCATCCGGGCCAACCGCACGCCCGACACCCGCGACGGCGTCAAGTGGCTCGCGCAAGAGCGACCGCACGGCTCGTACCTCCGCCAGTTCAGCGTGGGTGAGGGCATCGACTCGAGTCGCATCACGGCCCACTACGACAACGGCGTGCTGTCGCTCGTCATCCCGGTCAGCGAGAGGGCGAAGCCGCGCAAGATCGAGGTCGTCTCGGGCCAGGCGCACGAGACCGTCGACGCGATCGACGCGTCACCGGCTCGCGACACGGCGAGCTGATCCTCCCGGCGGTCACGCCGTCGACCCAGACCACCCCGTCACGATCCGTCGTGGCGGGGTGGTCCCGTTCCGGCGGCACCGGCGCTCGACCGCTGCGGGCGGGCACGCGAGTACTGTGCGGTGCCCGGGTCGGCGGTGTCACCCGTCACCTGACCGTTGCCTCCGCACGTGGGCGAAGCCGACCCGCGCCTCCTACCGTTCACCGCAGGGCACGACGCCGACTCGGCGCCGCCCATGAATTCTGAACACCGTCAGCAAGGAGTGCACCATGGCACAGGCCATCGAGACCATCGACGTCAACGTCCCCGTCAGCGTCGCCTACAACCAGTGGACCCAGTTCGAGTCGTTCCCGAAGTTCCTCGACGAGGTCGAGTCGATCACCCAGACCACCCCCACCCTCACGGTGTGGAAGGTCAAGGTCGGACCGGTCGAGAAGACCTTCGAGGCCGAGATCACCGAGCAGCACCCCGACGAGCGCGTCGCCTGGAACAGCACGGGCGGCGAGGTCGACCACGCCGGCGTCATCACGTTCCACAAGCTGAGCGACGACGTGACGCGCCTCACGGTGCAGATCGACTGGACCCCCGAGGGTTTCCTCGAGAAGGTCGGCAACACGCTCGGCGCGGACAACCACGCCATCAAGAAGGACCTCAAGAACTTCAAGGAGTTCATCGAGCGCGAGGGCAACGTCGACGGCGCCTGGCGCGGAGACGTCCAGGCCTGAGCCCAGGCTCGCCTCGCCCCTCCGGGGTGTGCAAATCGCGACAACTCGCCGGTCATCCGGGTACTACGCCACGATGTGGCGGCGTGTCGGACGGCAGTTGTCGCGATTTGCACGTCCGGGGGCGTGCGCGCGGTCGGGTTCGGCCCGGCAGGGCAGGAGGCGCAGGCCGGCAGGAGGCGCGCGCCGGCAGGGCAGGAGGCGCGGGCCGGCAGGAGGCGCGCGCCGGCAGGGCAGGAGGCGCGGGCCGGCAGGAGGCGCGGCTCGGCCGGGCAGGCCCGTCGCGCCGGTCAGCCGCCGAAGCCGAACGAGTGCAGGTCGTGTTCCTCGCTCAGCCGGCGGCTCACCTCGGCACCGCGGACGCTCGTCCCCTGCTCGTCGATCGGCGGGCTGAACACGGCCGCCCCGAGTCGGTTCGGCGCCGACAGGACGATCGCGCCCGAGACGCTCGACTTCGCCGGCACGCCGACGCCGCGCATCCAGCGGCCCGACCCGTCGTAGACGCCGCAGGTCGCCATGACCGACACCACGTCGCGGGCGACCCGCGCGTCGACCACCTGCTCGCCCGTCACCGGGTTGCGACCGCCGAACGCGAGCGTCGCGCCCATGACGGCCAAGGCCTCCGTGTCGACGAGCACCGAGCAGGACCGGGCGTAGAGCGCGACCGCGTCGTCCGCTGAGCTGTCGAGCGTACCCTCCGACCGCATCAGGTGCGCCAGCGCGTGGTTGCGGTCGCCGTGCAACTGCTCGGACTCGCTGACCTCGCGGTCGTAGTCGAGCTCGCGCCCCGCGAAGGCTCCGAGGCCCGCCAGGATGCGCGCCGTGCGCTGGTCGCAGGTGTCGCCGTCGACCAGGTCGGCCGTGAGCAGGGCTCCGGCGTTGACCATCGGGTTCGGCGGTCGCCCGGTGCCGCCCTCGAGCTTGATCGCGTCGAACGCCTCGCCGGTCGGCTCGATGCCGACCGCGTCGAGCGCCGCTCCGCCGGTGTCGGCGAGGGCGAGTGCGAAGAGGAACGGCTTGACCGCCGACTGGATCGAGAACGCGTGACCCGAGTCGCCGGCCGCGACCACCTCGCCGGTGGGCCGCACCACGGCGACCCCGAACAGCTCGGGGTCGGCCTCGGCGAGCTGGGGGATGCTGTCGTCCACCGCGCCTCCTCGGGTCGACAGGACGGAGGCGCGCAGGGCCTCGAGGGACGCGGCGTCGGACGACGGGGGGTCGGACGATGCGGTGGGCGACGACGCGGTGTGGGACGACGGGGTGGGGGACGGCATCGCTCCACCCTGACAGGCGGGGGCCCGTGCGTCCGGGCTCGTGCCGAGTCGCCCACGAACGGGACGGGGTACGCGCCGGGGGACGAGAAGCACGCGATGCCCCCGGCGTCAACCCCGCCCGTTGTCAGGTCGCGTGTCTACCGTGCACCTCGTCGGACCGCATCGGGGCGGGCCGCGAGAGAGGCGACGATGCTCATCGAGGGTGGCGGAGGCCGGTCGGGCACGGCCTGGCCGGGGCGTGGTCCCCTCGCGAGCGCGCTCGATCTGAGGCTCGACGTGGTCGGGCGCGGCCGGTGGCGGGTCGTCGACGTGCGCCGGTCGGAGCGGGGTGCCCTCGTGGTCCTCGGCGCGGTCGCCCAGACGGAGGCGGGCTACGAGCTCACCCTCGCCGCAGCCCCCGGGCGTCGCTGGTGGTGCACCGACCTCTCGAGTGCCCTCGACACCGTCGTGCGCGCTTCGTGGAGCCTCCGCTAGGCGTCTCGGGTCGAAGGGTCGACGGGTCGAGTGGTCCCGGATCGTGGTCCGGGGGTGCGTGGAGGACGATTCGCGACCACTCGACCACCGGACCCGGGGAGGCGCGGGTCGCGTCGGTCAGGACGCCCGGCGCACCAGCGCGGCCGGACGCCACCAGGTGACGGTCCGCCAGGCCCACTCGACCGGTCCGTAGACGAACCGCGTGAGCCAGAGGCGACTGAGCACGGACTGCACGGCGATGAGCCCGACGCTGAGGGCCACCCCCGGCACGACGCTCGCCATGTGCCCGAAGTCGACCACGAGGGCGAGGCCCGCCACGACGATCGCGGCGACGACGTAGTTGGTCAGCGCCATGCGGCCCAGCGGCTCGAACACGGCGGCGATGACACGGCGGGCGGGGGTCCGCCAGAGCAGGGCGAGAGCGGTGGCGTAGGCGACGGCCATGACCAGCCCGGCGATGCCGCCCGGCGTCGAGAAACGGGGGTCGCCCGGGGTCGTGGCCTGCCAGAGCAGGGCCGGCACCGTGAGCACGGCCGCCCCGGCGAAGACCAGCGCGACGCCGCGCCCGGCCGACTCGAGCACGCGGGGCAGTCCGTACGCCGCGGCGCCCGCACCGAGCAGCATCAGGCCGGGGGTCGAGACGAGGCCGCCACCGGTCAGGGCGTAGGCCGCCACGGTCAGCGCGGCACCGAGCGCCAGGGTCGCCCAGCGCGGGGCGAACAGGACGATCGGCAGCATGACGAGGCCGACGACGCCGTACTCGAGCAGCACGTTCCCGGGGTAGACGAGCATGAGCAGCCCGCCGATCGCGACGAGACCGACCAGGCGGCGCACCATGACGAGCCCGGCTCGGGGCGAGCGCGACCGGGCGCCGGCGAGCACGAACCACAGGCTCATGCCGAAGAGGAACACGAAGATGGGCACGAACCGGGTCTGGACCGTGAGGTACAGCAGGTCGCGCGTCGGGTCGTCGACCGGACCGGCGTTCTCGATCGCCAGGTCGATGCCGAGGCGGGTGATGTCGAGCGTGTTGACCAGCAGGATGCCGAACAGGGCGAAGCCGCGCAGCGAGTCGACGAACCTCCAGCGGGTGCCGGGGGTGGGCGGGGAGTCGACGGCGGGCGCAGCAGAGGTCATGTGCCCAGCCAAGCCGACCCGCGCCTCCTGGTCGTCCCTCGCGGGGATGGCCGGCCTCCGTCTGAAGTATCAGATATGAGCTAGATGAGCTTCCACTCGGCGCGGTACTCGTCGCAGGTGAGCCGGTCGAGATCCGCCTCGATGTCGACCTTCGACTCGTCGGCGCCGGTGAGGCCCTGAGGCGGGAGCCGATGGATCTCGCGACCGGTCGACCGCTCACGCACCACGACGTCGAAGCCCGGCCACTCACCCTCGAACGAGCCGAGGAAGAACGCGGTGACGACCGAGACGAGCCACCGCCCGGCGACGAGCAGCCGCGGTCGCCGGGTGGTGACGATCTCGACCTGCCACACCGAGGAGGCGCGGGGCGCGTCGTCGGGGCCGGTCACCGGGGGCATGCCCCGAGGCTAGCGGCGGGGTCGGACGTGCCGCCTCCGTCGCCCGGCTGACCGCGTCAGGAGGCGCGGGTCGTCACGGCCACGCGGGCGGGCGTGAACGAGACGCGCACCGGCGCCCCCGGCTCGCGTCGTTCGTCGGCCCGGTGGTCGAGCACCAGCAGGGTCTCGCGGTCCACGCGCACGCGGGTGCGGCACACGGCCCCCAGGAACGACACCGACTCGACGACGCCCGCGAGGCCGCCCTGCTCGACGAACGACACGTCCTCGGGCCGCACGTAGGCCCAGACCGGTCCCTCGGCCGGCGTGCCCACGACCGGCACCTCGGGACAGCCCGCCAGGCGGACGAGCGCGCCGATGACCTCGCCCGACACCCGGTTGCTCGTCCCGACGAACTCGGCGACGAACGCCGTCGCGGGAGCCGAGTAGAGCTCCTCCGGGGTGCCCACCTGCTCGATCGACCCGGCGCGCATGACGGCGACGCGGTCGGCCACGGCCAGGGCCTCCTCCTGGTCGTGCGTGACGAACAGGGTCGTGATCGACAGTTCGCGCTGGATGCGGCGGATCTCGTCGCGCAGCTGCACCCGCACCTTCGCGTCGAGGGCGCTGAGCGGCTCGTCGAGCAGCAGCACCCGCGGTCGCGTGACCAGGGCCCGGGCCAGGGCGACGCGCTGCTGCTGGCCGCCCGAGAGCTGGTGGGCGTACCGCTCGCCGAGGTCGCCGAGCCCGACCAGGTCGAGCATCTCGCCCGCGCGGGCGGCCCGGGCGGCCTTGTCGACGCGACGCATGCGCAGCCCGAACTCGACGTTCTGCCGCACGGTCAGGTGGGGGAACAACGAGTACGCCTGGAACACCATGCCGACGTCGCGGCGGTGCGTCGGGACGCCGACCACGTCGTGGCCGTCGATCGTGATGCGGCCGCCCGTGACGTCCTCGAGCCCGGCGAGGCTGCGCAGCGCGGTGGTCTTGCCGCAGCCCGACGGGCCCAGCACGGCGACGAGCTCGCCGGGCTGCAGCTCGAGGTCGAGCCCGGTCAGGGCCCGGTGCCCCGCGAACTGCTTCGTGACGTCGTGGAACGCCACGGCGGCACCCGCACTGGCGCGGGTCGGACTCGTGACGGAGGGGCGGGGGAGCGTGGCGGTCACGAGAGGGCCTTCCGGGTGGGGATCGGGCGGGCGGCCCCGAGGGCTCCGACCCGGCCGATCACGAGCAGCAGCACGAAGGCGAAGGCCAGCGAGATCAGGGCGAGGATCACGGCGGCGTAGGGGTCGGAACGCGACACCTGCACCAGGGCGGTCTGCAGGTTCACGCGGTTGAGCAGCGAGGCGATGGTGAACTCTCCGAGCACCACGGCCACGGTGATGAACGCCGCCGCGAGCAGGCCCCGGCGCAGGCTCGGCACGACGACGAGGGCCATCGTGCGCGGCCAGCTCGAGCCGAGCGTGCGCGCGGCCTCGGTCAGCGTGCGGAGGTCGGTGGCCGCCAGGTCGGACTGGACCGCGCGGTAGGCGTAAGGCAGCACCGTGACGCCGTAGGCGAGGGCCAGCGTCCAGGCGCCCGAGCCTGCCACCCGCGACACGACCGAGTAGACCGGTGCGAGGCCGACCACGAGCACGATCGCCGGCACCGTGATCGGCACGAGGCAGACGAACTCCAGCGGCCGCACGAGGCGCGGGTAGCGCAGGTGCACGAGCACCATCGCCGGCACCAGCAGCACGAGCACGAGCAGTGCCGCGACGACGGCGAGCAGCAGCGAGTTCGTGACTCCCTCGACGAGGTTGCGGTACATCCGCTCGTTCTCGGGGTCGACGATCGCCAGCCAGTGGTCCAGGTCGTGGCCCGTGCCGTCGGCGCTGCGCAGCGAGAACGCGACCATCGCCGCGATCGGCACCGCGAAGAGGGCTCCCACGACGACCAGGGCGGTGCGGCGCGCGACCGTGCCCGCGCCTCCTGCGCTCGTCGACCGCGGAGCGCTCGTCGACTGCGGCGCGCTCGTGGACCGCGCGCTCATCGCTGCCACCGCTCGGTGCGGCGCTGCAGCAGCGAGTAGCCGGTCATCAGCACGGCCATGACGACGACCATGCCGAGCGCGAGCGCGCCGGCGACGTTCTCGCGGCCGAGCACGGTCTCGCTGATGAGAGCGGCGCGGATCTGCAACGGCACGATCTGCGCGCCCTGGCTGATCAGGGCGGCGGCGGTCGCGTACGACGAGAAGGCGTTGGCGAAGAGCAGCAGCAGGCTGCCGACGAACGCCGGGGCGAGCACCGGGACGACCACGCGGACGAGGTGCTGCCACCGGGTGCCGCCGAGCGTGGCGACGGCCTCGCTCCACTGCGGGCGGAGGCCGCTGACGGCGGGCATGAAGGTGATCACCATCAGGGGTACCTGGAAGTAGAGGTAGGGCAGCAGCAGCCCGGGCACCTGGTAGAACCAGACCCCGTCGGCGTAGAGGTCGACGCCGGCGACGTCGATCAGCAGCCGCGTGACGACGCCCTGGATGCCGATCGTCGCGATGAAGGCGAACGCCAGCATGACGCCGCCGAACTGGGCGAGCACGCTCGACGCGGCGTCGATCGCGCTGCGGACGGCTCCGTCGGGGCGCAGCGAGGTGAGGCCCCAGCAGACGACGGCTCCGACGACGGCCCCGGCCACCGCGGTGACGGCCGAGACCGCGGCCGAGCTGGCGAAGGCCCGCGCGATCAGCGGGTCGCCGAGCGCCGCGAGGTTGTCGAGCGTGGGAGCGCCGTCGCCGTCGACGAAGCCCGTCCCGAGGGCGAGCAGGCACGGCACGATCAGGAAGAGGAGCACCCAGACGGCGAACGGGGTCAGCCCCCACCACGCCGCCGGACGGCGCCGACCCCGCGAGGGGTCGACGCCGTCGGAGGACGAGGACGAGGAGGCGCGGGTCGACAGGCCGCCGCCGCCCCCTTCGTGCGCCGACCGCACGTCGGCGGTCGTGTCCGCCGCGCGGGTCGACGTCGTCACCATCAGCCGATCGCCGTGGCCCAGGTGTCGGCCAGGACCTTCGAGGCGGCCTCGGTCTGCTCGGCCGTGAACTGCACGGTGTCGGCGGGCTGCTCGCCGACCTTCTCGAGGGCGTCCTGGTCGACGGTGCCGGCCTCGGTCATCGCCGCGAGGCGGACGGGGTAGGCGCCGGCCGCGAGGTACAGGTTCTGCGCGTCGTCGCTCATGACGTACTCCTGCCACAGGCGGGCTGCGGCGGGGTGCGGTGCGTCGACGTTGATCGCCTGGTTGTAGTAGCTGCCGAGCGCGGTGCCGGGCAGCACGGCCGTCTTCCAGTCGCGTCCGCCGGCGTCGGCCGCGGCGGCCAGGTTGTTGTAGCTCCAGTCGAAGACGACCGGGGTCTCGCCCGAGGCGATGGTCGCCGGGGTCGGGTCGGTGGGCAGGAAGTTGCCCGCGTCGGAGAGCTTCGAGAACCAGTCGACGCCCGTGCTGACGTCGTCGGCGCTGCCGCCGGACTGCAGCGCGGCCCACTCGACGGCCGCGGCGGCGGCACCGGCTTGGGTCGGGTCCCCGTTGATCGCGACCTTGCCCTCGTAGTCGCCACCGAGGAGGTCGTCGAGGCTCTCGGGGGCGGGCACGGCGTCGGCGTCGTAGCCGACCGACATCAGGCCCGTGTAGTCGTAGACCCACTTCCCGTCGGCGTCCTTGTGGTCGTCGGCGATGTCGTCCCAGGTCGACACCTTGTAGGGCGCGAACTGGTCGAGGTTGGCGAGGGCGACGGCCGAGCCGAGGTCGAAGACGTCGGGTGCGGTGTCCTGACCCTTCAGGTTCTGCGCGGCGGTGATCTCCTCGGCGCTCGAGACGTCGGGGCTGTCCGAGTTGACGGTGATGTCGTACTTCTCCTCGAACCCGTCGATGATCTTCCCGTAGTTCGCCCAGGTGTCGGGCAGGGCGATGACGTTGAGCTCGCCCTCGGCCTGGGCGGCGCTGACGAGGGCGTCCATGCCGCCGAAGGCCTCGGCGCTGGTGGCGGTGGCGGCGTCGGTGCCGTTCGCCGCGCCTCCTGCACTGTCGGCGTCGGCGCTCGCCGAGCAGCCGGTCAGGGCGAGGGCGGCGATGCTGAGGGTCGCTGCCGAGACGAGCAGGCGCTTGTCGATCATGCGGTGTGGGTCCTTCGGGTGCGGGGCCGGGGTTCGCCGGGGACGGCGACGGGGGACCGGGCGGCCCGCTGGGCACGCTAAGGAGGCGCGGCGACGTCCCGGGGGAGGCCGCGTGAACGCGGGGCGAACAGGTGGTGGCGGGGTGTGCGGCGGACGGTGTGCCCAACCAACTCGCGGACGAGCTGCGGATCGATGGCCCTGGGGGCACACCCGCGCCGTTCGGGCTCGTCCACTGGCTCGATCTCGCGACTCTGGCCGCGCGTCTTTTCCCACACAGGGACGTCGTGGGGGTCAAGTACTTCACGGCCAAGCTCAAACCGTTGACGAACAACCCCGGGATCGGCCAGAGGCAACAGATCTACTGGGAGGCCTTGCGAACGACGCGTGTCGAGATCATCGAGGGTTCGTTCCAGTTCAACAAGCAGTTCCTGCCCCTGCACCCCGAGCAGTTGGATGCCGGTGGCCGGGTGGTCACGGTCAGAGTGAAGCGGCCCGAAGAGAAGGGCAGCGATGTGGCGCTGGCCTCACATCTCTTGGTGGATGCGTTCGAGGGACGCGCCGACTCGTACGCCGTTGTGACGAACGACTCGGATCTCGTCCCTCCGGTCCACATGCTCAGTCAGAGGGGTGTCGCCGTGGCCCTTGTGTCTGTGGTGGGCTCGCAGTACAACAAGGCGTTCAGTGCAGCTGGCCTCGAATCGGTCCGGCAGATCCGCCGAGGCAGTCTTGCTGCTTCGCAGTTCCCTGCAGCGATCACGACCGGTACCGGACGGACGATCCGCAAGCCCAAGACGTGGTCTTAAAAAGTGCAGGCCCCCGATTTCTCGGGGGCCGCGCTCGGTAGTCGAAACATCCGAGTGGTTACGCATCGACTCTAGCCCGAGACGCCCGAGCTGTCCATGGCGTTCACACCGACGGTGCCGCAGGAGCGCACATCGAGAGTTCGCCCGTCCGGATGAGTCATCACCGACCACCTGCCCCCGCCCCCGACGCCTCCGGGGCCGCGTCAGCGGGCGGCGGCCGCGGCGGCGAGGGCGATGCGGGCGGCCTCGGCGACCAGGGCGTCGTCGTAGGTCGCGGCCGGGTCGTTGCGCGTGGTGAGGACCGAGATCACCACGGGGTCGCCCGACGGGGGGACCACGATCGCGACGTCGTTGCGGATGCCGCCCGCGCCTCCGGACTTGTCGGCGATCTGCCAGCCGTCAGGGGCGCCGGCGCGGATCAGGGTGTCGCCGGTCGCGTTGCCCGACATCCACTCGAGCAGGGTGGCGCGGTCGTCGGCGGCGAGCCAGTCGCCGTCCGAGATGCGGGCGAGGGTGGCGGTGAAGGCGGCGGGCGTGGTCGTGTCAGCCGTGCTGTCCGGTGTGAGCGTGTTGAGCTCGGGTTCGCCGTGGACGACGTCGGTCACGTCGTCGCCCTGCGCGGCGAGGGCGGCGTCCAGCCCGGTCGGGCCGCCGAGCTCGGTGAGCACGAGGTTCAGCGCCGTGTTGTCGCTCTGCCGCACGGCCGCCTCGGCGAGCTGCCGCAGCGGGAGCCCGTCGGCGACGTGCTGACCGGTCAGCGGCGAGTAGCCGGCGGCGTCGACCTCGGCCTGGGTCCAGGTGACGACGCGGTCGAGGTCGGCGTCGTCGGTCGCGTCGAGCAGGGCCGCCGCGGCGAACGCCTTGAGGCTCGACGCGTAGCCGAAGCGCTCGTCGGCACGGTGGTCGAGGGTCGCGCCCGAGCCGGTGTCGAGCACGGAGAGCCCGACGCGCGCGTCGTACCGGGTCTCGAGGTCGGCCAGTGCGGACTCGACCTCGGGGGTCGCGAGGTCGGGCGCGGCGACCGGGCTGGGCAAGGGCACCGGGGTGGCGGTCGGGCTCGGGGCGGGGGCCGACGCCCCGGGCGTCGAGCAGGCGGCGAGGCCGAGGCCCAGGGTGGCGGCGATCGCGAGGGAGGCCGAGAGGGCGCGGGAGGACATGCGGCTCGTTTCGTCGTCGGGCGGAGGAGCGGTCACCACGATAGGCGAGACCTCTGTCGGCCCCGCGGGCGTCACGACACGACGGGATGTCCCTCCACACCTTCCGAGCGGTGGTGCTTCCAGTGCCGGTGCAGCCGGAGCAGCGCCCTGGTCGGCTCGGCCGACACCAGCGGCGCGAACGGCCCCGACACCCAGAACGCCGTCAGGGGAGTGGCGCGCCAGGGCAGACGAGGGCTCGTCCAGGCGATCCAGGGCAGGGTGCCCACCGATTCCGGCCCGGGCATCCGGCGGACGGCGTCGAGCGGGATGCGTCGGTTGCGGAAGAGTCCTCGGACGACGAACGCCTGCGGCTCGCATGAGACGCCGAGCGAGAGAGAGCGCATCACGAGGACTGCTCCCGCGACGAGACCGACCGCGGCGATGGCGACCACGAAGCCGACGTCCGCAGGGCCCTCGTATCCCGAGGCTCCTGCGAGGACCCCGAAGCCGGCGACGATGACGCCGAGAAGGGTGTTGCTGTATCGGATGAAGCGCGAGGCGGGGACGAACACCGCTGAATCCTGTCCCGTCGAGCGCCTCACCCGGAAGCCCCGCTCCGGGGGGACCGGGAGGCGCGGGTCGGCTCGACGTCGAGAGGCCGGGTTGCGGCTACGGGGTGAGGTTAGGCTAACCTAAGCACGTGACCACCGACCTGCCCCTCGCGGCCACCGCATCCTCCTCGGCCGCCCTCCGCGCCGACGACGTCTCGGTCGCCTACGACGGCGTCGACGTCGTCCGCGGGGCCCGCCTCGAGCTGCGGCCCGGCTGCGTCACCGCCCTCGTCGGCCCGAACGGCAGCGGCAAGTCGACCCTGTTGCGCACCCTCGCCCGACTGCAGAAGCCGCGCACGGGCTCGCTGACCCTCGCCGCGCCTCCTGAAGGGGGCGAGTGGTCCGAGAACGTCGTTCGCGCCTCGGGGAAGGACGATTCGCGACCACTCGACCGGCCCGACGCGCGCGAGAACACGGGCACGGGCACGGGCGAGGACGTCGACGCGTTCGAGCTGTCGTTGCGGCAGTTCGCGCAGCGCGTCGCGTTGCTGACGCAGGGGCGCCCGACCCCCGGCGGCCTCAGCGTGCGCGACGTCGTCGAGTTCGGCCGCTACCCGCACCGCGGCCGCTGGGGACGCTCCGACCCCGACGGCCCGGCCGCCGTCGACCGGGCTCTCGAGCTCACCGGCGTGGCCGACCTCGCCGACCGCGGCGTGGACCAGCTATCGGGCGGGCAGCTGCAGCGCGTCTGGCTCGCCAGCTGCCTCGCGCAGGACACGGGGGTGCTGCTGCTCGACGAGCCCACCACCTACCTCGACCTGCGCTACCAGGTCGAACTGCTCGACCTGGTCCGTGACCTGGCCGACTCGGGCCGCATCGCGGTCGGAGTCGTCCTGCACGACCTCGACCAGGCCGCCGCGCTCGCCGACCGCATCGTCGTGCTGAGCGAGGGCCGCATCGTCGCCGAGGGCGACCCCGGGGACGTGCTGACACCGCGCCTCCTGACCGACGTCTGGGGCATCCGCATCGACGTCGACACCGACCCCACCACCGGCCACCTGCGCACCCGCGCGATCGGCCGACACCACACCCGGGCCGAGACGCCCGTCCGATGAGAGAGACACCACCCGTGACCCAGCGCCCCCAGACGACGCCCCGCCACACCCCGAGCTCCGGCGGGCCCGCCCGCCGCCCCGTGCGCCGACTGCTGACGGTCACCGCCGTCGCGGCCGCCGCGGCCCTGACCCTGGCCGGCTGCGGCACCACCGAGTCGGCCGATGCCGGTTCGACCTCGGGCAGCGGTGAGCAGATCACCCTGACCGACGGCACGGGGGCCGAGATCACCCTCGACGGCCCGGCGTCCAAGGTCGTCGGCACCGAGTGGAACGTCGTCGAGGACCTCGTCGCCCTCGGCGTCGAGCCCGTGGGCGTCGCCGACGTCAAGGGATACAACGAGTGGGACGCGGCCGTGCCGCTGACCAACGAGCCGACCGACATCGGCACCCGCGGCGAGCCGAGCCTCGACACCGTCGCGTCACTCGCGCCCGACCTGATCGTCGCGACCGATGGCCTCAGCGCCGACGCCGTCGAGCAGCTGAAGGAGATCGCTCCCGTGCTGCAGGTCACCTCGGCCGACGCCTCGCGCCAGATCGAGCACAGCATGGACAACCTCGACCTCATCGCCAAGGCGACCGGCACCGAGGACAAGGCGACCGAGGTGAAGAAGGAGTTCACCGACGCCGTCGAGTCGGGCAAGCAGGCCCTCGCCGACGCCGGCCTCGCCGGCACGCCGTTCGCCTTCGCCGACGGGTACGTCGACGCCGGCCAGGTCAGCATCCGGCCCTACGCCAAGGGCTCGCTCGTCGCCGACGTCACCGAAGAGCTGGGTCTGACCAACGCCTGGACCGTCGAGGGCGACGAGGCGTACGGCCTCGCCACGACCGACGTCGAAGGCCTCACGCAGCTGCCCGCCGACGTGCAGTTCCTCTACATCGACAACACGGCCGCCGGTGCCGACGACCCGTTCGCGGTGTCGCTCGCCTCGAACGCCGTCTGGACGTCGCTGCCGTTCGTGCAGTCCGGTGACGTGCACCGCCTCGACGACGGCATCTGGATGTTCGGTGGCCCGGCCGCGATGACCGCCTACGTCGACTCGCTGGTGTCGACGCTGACGAAGTAACCGGCACCGTGAGCACGACCGTCACCCCCACCGACCCCGCGCCGTCCCGGCTCGACGAGCCCGCCGCCGGGCCCGACGAGCGGGCGCTGCGCGCGGCACGAGCCCAGGAGGCGCGGCTCGCCGCCCCCCGTCGGCTCACGCTCGGGTCGGTGGGTGTGACGGTCGCGCTGGTCGCCGTCGTCGTGGTGCTCGCCCTCGTGGACGTCACGCAGGGCACCGCCGACGTCGGCGCCCGGCAGGTCTGGCAGGCGCTGACCGGCACCGCGACGGCCGGCGACGCGTCCGTGGTGGTGGCCTCGCGCCTCCCGCGGATGGTCGCCGGCCTGCTGGTCGGCGTCGCCCTCGGCGCCGCGGGTGCGGCCCTGCAGCAGATGAGCCGCAACGTGCTCGCCTCGCCCGACACCCTCGCCGTGAACGCCGGGGCCTACGTCGCGCTCGCGCTCGCCGCCGTCACCGGGCTGAGCCTGCCCCTGCTCGCGTCGTCCGGCGTCGCTTTCGTCGGTGGGCTGCTCGCCGCGGGGCTCGTGCTCGCCGTGTCCGGGCTCGGAGCGGGCACCGTGCGGCTCGTGCTCGCCGGCAGCGCCCTCGCCCTCGGCCTCGCCTCGGTGACGAGTGCCCTCCTGCTGCTCTTCCCGCAGCAGACCGCCGGGCTCTACGCCTGGGGCCAGGGCAGCATCTCGCAGAACGGCTTCGACGGCGTCGTGCAGCTCGCCCCGGTGATCGTCGTCGGGCTGCTGGTGCTCGTCGCGATGAACCTCCGCGTGGACGCCCTCGCCCTCGGGGACGACGCCGCCCGCAGCGTCGGCGTCGACGTCCGCACCACCCGCGTGGTGACCGTCCTCGCGGCCGTGCTGCTCTCGGCCGCCGCCGTCACCCTCGCGGGGCCGATCGGCTTCGTCGGTCTCTGCGCCCCCGCCCTCGTCCGGCTGCTGCGTCGGGCCGTGCCCGCCGTCCGCCGCTTCCTCGTCTTCCTGCCCCTCGCGGCCCTGGCCGGCGCCGCCCTCGTGCTCGGCGCCGACGTGCTGCTGCGCGCCCTGGTCGGTGCCGAGACGTCGGTGCAGGTGCCGACCGGCGTGGTGACCTCGCTGCTCGGGGCGGTCGTCCTCGTCGTGCTGGCCTTCCGCGCCCGCGACCACGGCGGCGTCACCCCGACCGACCGGCACCCCGTCGTCTCGCGCCTGCGCTTCGTGGTCGTCCTCGTGGTCGTGCTCGCCGCCCTCGTCGCCGTCGTGCTCGGCTCGGTGCTGCTCGGCGACGCCAAGCTGTTGCTCGGCGACGTCGCCAACTGGGTGGCCGGCCGGTCCGGCCGCGTCGTCACCTACGTGCTCGACACGCGCGTGCCGCGGGTCGCGGCCGCCCTGGCGGCGGGTGCGGCGTTGGCCCTCGCCGGCACGCTCGTGCAGGCCGTCACCCGCAACCCGCTCGCCGAGCCGGGCATCCTCGGCGTGACGGGCGGAGCCGGCCTCGGGGCCGTGCTGCTCGTCACCACCGTGCCGCTCGCGACGGGCTGGGGAATCGCGGGTGGGGCGTTCGCCGGAGCCGTCGCCGCGGCCGTGGTCGTGTTCGGCCTCGCCTCGCGCGGAGGCTTCCCGCAGAACCGGCTCGTGCTGATCGGCATCGGCGTCTCGACGGCGACGGCGGCCGCGATCAGCCTGCTGATCGTACTCACGGACCCGTTCAACGGCGCGAAGGCGCTCACCTGGCTGTCCGGCTCGACCTACGGCCGCACGCTCGACGACGCCCTACCGGTGTCGCTGGTGCTCGTGGCCGCTCTCGTCGTGGTCGTGCTGCTGCGTCGTCGCCTCGACCTGCTCGGGGTGGACGACGACACCCCGCGCCTCCTCGGGGTCTCGTTGTCGCGGTCGCGGCTGGTCTTCCTGGCGCTGGCGGTGCTGCTCACGGCGACGGCCGTGGCCGCCGTCGGCGTGGTCGGATTCGTCGGGCTCGTCGCCCCGCACGCCGCGCGTTCGCTGGTCGGACGGCGGCACGCGCGGGTGCTGCCCGTGGCCGTGCTGCTCGGTGCCGTGCTGGTCTGCGCCGCGGACGTGCTCGGCCGCACGCTGATCGCCCCGGCGCAGCTCGGCGCCGGCCTGCTGACCGCCGTCATCGGCACGCCGTACTTCGTCTGGCTGCTCTGGCGCGGGCGGGCCTCGGCTAGCTGAGGCCCCGGCACTGGCTCTGGCGCGGGCCCTGGCTCTCGCGCCGGTCGAGTGGGCAGAAGACGTCCTTCGCGTCTCGACGAAGGACACTCCGCGCCCACTCGACCCGCGCCTCCGGGGCTGAGGGGGTCAGGAGGCGCGGCGCAGCATCCGGAGCAGCACCAGTCCCGAGACCCCACCGGCGAGGTACCCGAGCAGGTCGGTCGTCGCGAACGTCGAGCCGAGCACCCACGCCGCGGGCGGGAACGCCTCCGAGACGGCGGCGGGCAGCCCGGTCAGCTGCAGCAGCTCGACCCCGACCGAGGCCGCCGTGGCGACACCGGACACGATGACGGCGGGCAGGCGCGGGGCGACGAGCGCGAGCAGCAGGGCGAGCAGCACGGTGTAGAGGGCCGAGCCGAGCAGGTCGCCGGTCAACCCGGGCACGGCGAGCTTCGCGACGACGCCGAGCACGACCGTCGTGGCCGCCGCGACCGCCGTGACGGTTGTCGCGGTCCGCAGCCGTCGCGCACGCCCCGGGCGCGCGTCCCGCGGGTCGAGTGGTCGCGAACCGTCCTTCGTCACAGCGCGAGGGACGCTTCGCGACCACTCGACGGGCGGCGTCACGAGAGGCACCCGGTCTGGACGCCGAACGACAAGCCGTCGGCCGTGCCGCGGATGCTCGCCGACTCGATGCCGTCGGGACGGCCGGGTGGCGCGGACCAGTAGTCGCGGCCCATCGCCCGACCGGCCTGGTGGAACCCGTCGGCCGACCACCCGTCGGCGACCGCGTCGAACGGGACCTGCGCGTCGTCGTAGACGGTGAACACGGGCACGAGCACCGACCCGACCACTCGCGTGCCGAACTCGGTCTCGCACAGTTCGCGTCTGGTCTCGACCTCGGCCGGCACGCCCGTCGCCGCCACGGATGCCTCGACGTAGGCGCGCACGGCGGCCTCCTGCTCGGGCAGGTCGGCGAGCGGTCCGGGGTTGACGTAGGGACGCTCACCGACGTCGCCCGGCTCGGGCTCCGGACCGTCGTCGGGTTCGGGTGCGCCGAGGGGCAGGCCGACCCAGCCGGTCACCGGGGTGGCCGCGTCCGGCCGCTGCACCGAGAAGCCCGTGCGGCGGGCGACCCCGGAGTCGGCCTGCTCGTCGACCGCACCCCGCAGGGTGGTGACCACGACGTCGGGGGCGTAGGTCGAGACGCGCAGCGACGGTCGCGTGCTCGCCGTGGCGTCGCCGGGGACGAAGGCGAGTTCGGTCACGCCGTCGAGGGCGAGGACGGCGTCGATCGTCGCGAGCATCGTCGGCGCCGGTGAGGTCGGGGTCAGGGCCACGGACGGAGCGACGGACGTCGTGGTCGCGGCCTGGCCGAGCCGCACCGTGAAGGGCGGGTCGGCCGTGCCGAGGTGGGGCTGGACGGCGTCCGCGGCGTCGGCGAACGATCGCCCGGATGCGACGACCCCCGTGAAGGCGTACCGCGTCGTGTCGATCGAGGCGAGGGCGCTCTCGACGCGCAGGGCACCGGCCAGCGCGACGCGGGTCTCCGACGTCGGGTCGACGGTGACCGCGGCGAGACCCGGGCCGGCGGGGACGTCGAGGTCGATGCCGAGGACGGCGCCCGTGACGCCGTCACCCACCGCACCGTCGACGAGGGCGGCGACCGCGAGGTCGGGGTCGTCGGCCACGACGTCGACGTAGGCGTCCCAGGTGAACGGGTCGTCCTTCGCGTCGCGCTGCTGCAGTCGGGTCTCGACCGAGGCGACGCCGTCGACGGCCGTGATCCGGTCGGCGAGCTCGGCCAGGGACTCCTCGGACCCCTCGGGCGGTGGTTCGGCGAAGAAGCACGACGTGAGGCCGCACGCGACGACGACGGTCGCCAGCGATGCCGCGATCGCCCGGTGCAGCGTTCGTGAGGCCATCTCTCGAGCGTACGAACCGGCCCGACGGGCCGCGTCCTCCTCGGGGACCACACCGTGCGCCGGGAGGACCATCCCGTCAGCCCACCGACGGACGTCCCCCGACGACGCGACCCGCGCCTCCTGGGCTGGGAGGCTCAGGAGGCGCGGGTCGCGTCGGGCGGGTCAGGCCGCGTCGACGACGCGCGAGACGTCCGCGCCGACGCGCTCGCCGGCGACCGTGCCCGAGAGCCCGGCGCTCGCCAGGAAGCGGTCGGCGGTGCGCAGGCCGAGCGCCATGATCGTCAGCGCGGGGTTGGCGACGACGGCGCTCGGGAAGACCGAGTTGTCGGCGATCCAGAGGTTGGGCACGTCGAAGCTGCGTCCGTCGGGGTCGACCACGGCCGTCGCCGGGTCGGTGCCCATGCGGCAGGTGCCGATCGTGTGCGCCGTGCGGGCCAGGACGCGGATGTCGCGCCCGCCGGCCGCCTCGACGATGGCCGTCATGGTCTCGACGGCGTGGTCGTCGATCGCCTTCTCGTTCTCGCCGGGCGTGAACGTGACGACGACCTTGGGCATGCCGAACTCGTCGACCTCGTCGGACAGCGTCAACCGGTTCTGCTCGCTCGGCAGGCACTCGGCGTTGATGCCGACGCCCGCCATGAAGCGGTAGTCGTCGAGCGCCTTCACGAGGTCGGGGCCCCACAGGCCGGCGCCGCGGGCCAGGGTCGTGGCCAGCGTCAGGGGCATCGCGCCGAGGCTCTGGATCAGGTAGCCGCCGACGAAGTCGACGCCCTCGGGGCGCATCGTGTCTTCGGTGATGATCGACGACGGGTACCCGCGGTAGCCGCGCATCTCGGTGTCGAAGGTGCCCCAGACCTGCGTGGCGCCGTGGGCCATGAAGTTGCGGCCGACCTGGTCGCTGCTGTTCGCGATGCCGGCGTGGAGCAGCAGGCGCGGGGTCTCGACACCGCCCGCGCAGAGGAAGAGCGCGGCGGTGCGCTGACGGTGCTCGACACCGTCGCGGACGTAGACCACGGCCGACACCTCGCCGGCCTCGTCGAGCTCGATGCCCGTGACCATGGACTCGGGGCGGATCTCGGCCCCGTTCGCGACGGCCATCGGCAGGTAGCTCGTGTCCATGCTGACCTTGGCGCCGCTGCGGCACCCCTGGTGGCAGCTGCCGCAGCCGACGCACGCCGGGCGGGTGCCGACGTGCTCCTGGCGCCAGTCACGGCTGACCAGGGCGGCGGGGGCGTCGGTCGCCCGGATGCCCAGGGCCTCGCAGCCGCGGATCATCATGTCGCTCGACGCGTTGCGCGCGGGCGGCGGCATCAGGTACGAACGCGACGGGTCCCACGGGTAGTCGGCCGGGCCGGAGACGCCGACGAAGTGCTCGACCTCTTCGATGTAGTCGATCAGCTCGGCGTGGTCGACCGGCCAGTCCTCGCCCTTGCCGGTCAGCGACTTCAGCTTCAGGTCGCGCTCGTCGGGGCGGGGCGTGAACGCGCCCCAGTGCAGGGTGGAGCCGCCGACGCCCTTGCCGCTGTTGTTCTGGCCGAACGCGGTCGGGGTCTCGCCGCCGCTGAGGCGCTCGTCCATCCAGTTGATCTGGACGGCCTCGATCTCGTCCTGCGTGTACTCGTCGGGCTCGAAGTTGCGGCCCGCCTCGAGGGCGACGACCTTCAAGCCCTGCAGGGCGAGCTTCGCCAGGATCGGGGCACCACCGGCTCCGGTGCCGATGACGACCGCGTCGACGACCTCGGACTCGTCGTAGGTGCGTTGTCCGTCGAGCTTCATCGGGTGACCTCCATGGCTGGTTCCCAGCCTTCTCGTTGGCCGGCGCCGAGCCGGCTGAATCCTTGCAGGGCGCGACCGGCACGGCCGTTCGCGAAACCGTCGAAGCCGATGCGTTCCATCGTCGCGGGGTGGGCGAGCCAGGCCTTGACCAGGTCGACGCGGCAGTCCTCGAACCACGCGGTCAGCTGCTCCGCCGAGAAGGAGTCCGTCGCGGGTGCCTCGCCCGCGACGATGGCCGTGAGGTGCGCGTCTTGCTGCTCGGGCGTCAGGTCGCTGAAGTCGGCCAGGGCGTCGAGGCCCAGCGCGTAGGCCTCGGGGTCGGTCGGCAGGTCGGCGTTGCGCCAACCGTCGCCCTGGCCCGCGGCCAGCTGGGCGTCGACCCGGGCGGCGAGGTCGATCGAGTGGTCGGGGTCGTCCTGCGGCACGACGCGGGCGGCGACGGCGCGCAGCGTGGTCAGCTGGGCCTCGGTCAGCACCTGCGGCGCGTAGCGCGGGTCGTCGGCGACGGCTCGCTTCGCGAGGATGCCGCGGGTGTTCGAGGCGGTGCGGCTCGACGCGATGACGCGGGCGAAGTCGTCCGACAACACCGGAGTCCGCCCGGCGTCGTCGCGCCAGAAGTCGACGACGGCCGAAGCGACCTCGGCCGGACGCTCGAGCGGCAGCAGGTGGCCGGCCCCGTCGAGGGTCAGGTGCGTGGCGCGCGGGTAGACGGAGCCGTTGAGGCGACGCTGGGCGTCCTCGCCGAGCGGCCCGTCGGCGCCGCCGGCCACGATCAGGGCGGGCAGGTCGAGGGTGCCGACCTCGGCCGACCAGTCCTCGCGGCTGCCGCGGTCGAACCAGGCCGTCCACGCCTCGGGGGAGGTGCGGTGCAGGTCGGCGAGGGCCTGGTCGTCGAGCGCCGTGGGCAAGGGTGAGCCCACGTTGTCGTCGACGAAGGCGCGGGTCGTGTCGGCGTCGAGCGGGCCGTCGGCGGCCGCGGCGATCATCTGCTCGCGGTTCTGCTCGTCCATGGGTTCGGGAGACGGGGGCGAGGCCGCGAGCAGCACCACCCCGGCGAGGCCGAAGAGCCCGCCCTGGCCGGCGAGCGTGCGGGCCGCGACGATCGAGGCGATCTTGCCGCCCATGCTGTGGCCGACGAGCAGCCAGCGGGTGGCGCCGTGTCGGCGGATCTGCCGGGTGACCTGACGGACCATGTCGTCGACGGTCACGCCGTCGGCGGTGGTGGCGTCGCCGAAGCCGGGCAGGTCGAGGGCGACCACCTCGAAGTCGTCGCCGAGTGCGTCGGTGACGGGGCCGTACTCGAGTCGGCTCATGCCGAGGGCGTGCAGGCAGAACAGGGTCGGGCGGGTGGTGGTCGTGTCGCTGGTCACTCGGACTCCTCGGAGAAGACGTGGTGCCGGGCGACGTCCCCCGTCGCGCCGACGACCTCGACGCTACGTCCGGCCGCCGACATCGGGCCGAATGAGGGCGTGCGGTCCGTGCCGGTGGTACGACTGACTGCCCGAGGACGATGGTCGGGACGCTGGGAGGCGTACCCCGAGGAGGCGCGGGCGGCGGATGCTCAGGAGTCGCGCCTTGTGCGGGCCCCGCCACCCCGGGAGGATGGACGGATGGAAACTGTCATCATCGCCCTCATGGTCATCGGGTCGATCGTCGTCATCTTCGGCATCGTCTTCTTCTTGGTCGCGGCGGTGCTGCCCTCCCGTGCGCCGCGTGCCGACCGTCGCGGCCGCGGCGGACGCCCCGCCGCCCGCACCCGCTGATCGGGGCCCGGGGCGCGACGACGGACACGGGACTCGTCGTCCACCTCCAGCGCTGCGCGGCCCAGCTGGTGACCCGCCACGAGCTCCGCGACCGGTTCGACCTCGCGCGGACGGTCACGCACTCCGCAGGCTTCCCGCGCCGCGCGGCTGCCGAACGGGCAGCAGGCGAGCTGCGCAGCTCGGGCTACGACGCCACGGTCACCCGGCACGGTCTGCTGGGGGCCGATCTGCGGGCCAGCCGTGAGGACGCGCTCGACGACGACCGCGCCGTGACCTTCACCCGCGAGGTGTTCGACGTCGTGCAGCGAGCCGGCGGTCGGTACGACGGCTGGAGCGCCGAGGTCGTCGCCGAAGCCCAGGCCTGAGCCGGCTGCCCCGCCTGTGCCCCGGGTCGAACCACCGATGTGGTGTCGAACCGCCGATGTCCGTGGTTCGACACCACATCGGTGGTTCGACCTCGCTTCCCGCTCTACGGGACGATCGCGTCGACGTAACCGCCGTCGACCCGCAGCGCCCCGCCCGT
This sequence comes from Frigoribacterium sp. AP1, assembly GCF_056680555.1. Classification (NCBI taxonomy): domain Bacteria; kingdom Bacillati; phylum Actinomycetota; class Actinomycetes; order Micrococcales; family Microbacteriaceae; genus Frigoribacterium; species Frigoribacterium sp. AP1. The sequence goes on along the minus strand of NZ_CM155288.1, from coordinate 1,321,621 downwards.
CGTCGCCGAGGCGAAGCGCGAGCTGAGGTAGACCACCATGTTCGCGATCTCCTCCGGCTCGATCAGGCGCTGGATCAGCGACTGCGGCCGGTGCCTCAGCATGAACTCGTGCTGGGCCTCGTCCCAGGGCAGGTCGTCGCCGACCAGCTCGCGCACGAACTCCTCGACGCCACCCGTGTGCGTCGGCCCGGCGATGACGCTGTTGACCGTCACGCCCGAGCCCGCCGCCGCCTTCGCGAAGCCCCGCGACACCCCGAGCAGCGCCGTCTTCGACACTCCGTAATGGATCATCTCGACCGGCGTCACGATCGCCGAGTCGCTCGCGATGTACTGCACCCTGCCCCAGCCGTGCTCCATCATGCCGGGCAGGTAGGCCCGCGTCAGCCGCACGGCCGAGAGCACGTTCGTCTCGAAGTAGCGCCGCCACTCGTCGTCGTCGATGCTCAACGCGTCGGCCGAGCCGAAGACGCCGAGGTTGTTCACCAGCACGTCGACCTCGGGGAAGGCCGCGACCGCCGCCCGGGCGCCCGCCTCGGTGGCCAGGTCGGCCGCGAGCGTGACGACCCGCGCCTCCTGGGCTTCGTGGTCGAGGGCCGCGAAGGCGGCGTCCTCGGCCAACGATGCGAGGAGGCGCGCTCGGGCCGCCCCCGTGGTCTCGGTCGAGCGTCCGTTCACGATGACGCGGGCCCCGGCGGCGGCGAGCCCCCGGGCGATCGCGAAGCCGATGCCCTGGGTCGATCCGGTGACGAGTGCGGTGGTGCCGTCGAGTTCGATCTTCATGGGTCCATCCTGCTCGCCGGCACCCCGGGTGCCTACCCGACCTCAGCGGCGGCGCGGCACGACCATGGGCGAACCGGTCACGGGATCCGGCACGACGACGCAGGGCAGGTCGAACACGTCGGTCACGAGCTGCTCGGTCAGCACCTCGGCCGGGGTGCCCGTCGCCACCACGTCGCCGTCGGCCATCACGATCAGGTCGGTCGCGTACCGCGCGGCCTGGTTGAGGTCGTGCAGCACCGCGACCACGGTCGTGCCCTGCCCGTGCAGCCGGGCGAACAGGTCGAGCAGGTCGTACTGGTGGGCGATGTCGAGGTAGGTCGTCGGCTCGTCGAGCAGCAGCACCGGGGTCTGCTGCGCGAGCGCCATCGCCACCCACACCCGCTGCCGCTGCCCGCCCGACAGTTCGTCGACGGGCACGTCGACCAGCTCGGTGAGGTCGGTCTCGGCCAGGGCCGCGTCGACGGCCTCGCGGTCGGTGCCGGTCCACTGCCGGAAGAGCCCCTGGTGCGGGTAGCGGCCGCGCGCGACGAGCTCGGCGACCGTGATGCCGTCGGGTGCGGTCGAGGTCTGCGGCAGCAGGCCGACGATGCGGGCCACCTCTTTCGCCGGCACGCCCGCGAGCTCGCGTCCGTCGAGCAGGACCGACCCCGACCGGGGCTTCAGGAGGCGCGCGAAGGCCCTCAGCAGGGTCGACTTCCCGCAGGCGTTCGGCCCGACGATGACCGTGAACGAGCCGTCGCGCACGTCGGCGTCGACGGCCTCGCTCACCGTGCGCCGGTCGTAGGCGAGGTGCGCTCCGCGGGCGACGAGGCGGGAGGAGCGGCTCCCGTCGGAGGCGCGGGCGGCGCCGGTCCCGTCGGGCGCACGGGTCACGTCGGGCGCACGGGTCACGTCGGGCGCACCGGGCGCACCGGTCACGTCGGGGGAGGGCGGGCGGGTGGCGTCGGCGTTCACGCGGACCTCCTGGATTCCGAGACGAGCAGCGTGATCAGGTAGACCCCGCCGATCACGAGGGTGACGAGGCCGACCGGCACCGGGTTGGCGGCCACGTGCTGGGCGACCAGGTCGGCGACGAGCAGCAGCACCCCGCCGACGAGCCCACCCGCGACGAGCGGCACCCCGGCCGAGCGCACCAGGCGGCGGGCGAGCTGCGGCGCGGCCAGGGCCACGAACGCGATCGGCCCGGTGCTGGCGGTCACGACGGCGGTCAGCGCGATGCCGACGACGACCAGCGCCAGGCGCGACCGTTCGGCGCTGAGGCCGTGCGACCGGGCGGCGTCGTCGCCGAGCTCGAGCTGACGCAGCGGCCGGGACAACCCCGTCACGAGCGGGGTCAGCACGACGAGCAGCACCAGCGCCGGGACGAGCTGCTGCCAGCCGACCAGCGCGAGCGAGCCCGCCCCCCAGAACGACGCGGTCAGCGCGACCTCGTTCTGGGCGCGCAGCAGGAGCCAGCTGTTGACGGAGTGCAGCAGGGCCGTGACACCGATGCCCACGATGATGAGCCGCAGTCCGTGCACGCCGCGGCGGTAGGCGAGCACGTAGACGACCAGGGCGGTGACGAGCCCGCCGATCAGGGCGCCGGCGGCCGTGCCGATCGTCGAGGCCGCCCCCGACACGATGACGACGATCGCCCCGGTGTAGGCGCCGGTCGAGAAGCCGATCACGTCGGGCGAGCCCAGCGGGTTGCGGGTCAGCGACTGGAAGATCGCGCCCGAGACGCCGAGCGCGGCGCCGAAGACGAGGGCCGCGAGGACGCGCGGCAGCCGCCAGTTCAGCACGATGGTCGACGCGAACCCGTCGCCGCCGAACAGGGCCCGCACGACCTCGGGCGGGCTGAGCGGGTAGTCGCCGATGCCGAGGGCGACGACCGCGACGACGACGGCCACCACGACCAGCACCAGCGTCGCCGTGCGTCGACGCCCGCCGGTCGAGCGCCACGAGCGCAGGAGGCGCGGGCCGACACCCGAGGACCCCGGCGTCGTCCGTGACCCCGACGTCGTCCCCCTGCCCGAAGTCGAGTGCGTGCCCTCGTCCGCCCGCGTCATGCGCCGCCCACCCGTCGGCGTCGGGCGATCGCGATGAGCACCGGTGCCCCGATCGCAGCCGTGACGAGCCCGGCGGCCAGCTCGCCCGGGGGAGCGACCACGCGACCGAGCACGTCCGCGAGGAGCAGCAACACGGGCCCGAGCACGGCCGAGAGCGCGGTGATCCAGGGTTGGCTGGGGCCGACGACGCCGCGGGCGGCGTGCGCGACCATGAGCCCCACGAACGCGACGGGCCCGACCACCGCGGTCGCGCCTCCGGCCAGCAGGGTGACGACGACCAACGAGACGACGCGGACGGCGGGCACCGAGACGCCGACCGACGCGGCGTGCTCGTCGCCGAGCGCGACGGCGTCGAGCGGGCGCGAGGCGATCAGGGCGACGACGACCCCGGCCGCGACGAAGGGCAGCACGGTGACCACGGGCTCCCAGCCGCGGTCGGCGAGCGAGCCGACCTCCCACGCGCGGACGGCGTCGAAGCGGCGGGGATCGGCCAGCACGATCGACGAGGTGATGCCCGCGAGCACCGACCCGAGCGCGAGGCCGGCGAGGGTCAGGCGGGCGGGACCACCGCCTCCTCGTCCGGCGCCGCCGATCAGCGCGACGGCGACCGTCGCGACACCGGCGCCGACGAACGAGAACCAGACCCAGCCGCTCGCCGAGGTGACCCCGGCGAAGCCGACCGCGAGGGCGACGGCGAAGGCGCTGCCCGAGGTGACGCCGAGGATGCCGGGGTCGGCCAGCGGGTTGCGCGTCACGGCCTGCACGACGGCGCCGGCGACCCCGAGCCCGGCCCCGGCCACGATCGCGGCGACCGTGCGCGGCAGCCGGAGGTCGAGAACGACCGTGGCGTCGGCCGTGTCGCGGCTCGCGGCGCCGGTGAGGATGCGCAGCACCTCGTCGAGGGCGACCGGCCGCGCGCCGACGGCGAGGCCCAGCACGACGGCGAGGGCCAGCAGGGCCAGGGCGGCCACGAGGGCGAGGAGGCGCGTGCGGGTGCGCCGGGAGCCTCGCGTCGGTCGCGGGGCGCGGCCGACCGTGAGCGCTCGGGGCATCGCCATGATGATTAGCTTAGGCTACCCTCACTTGGAGTCCTGCCGGGCGGCGTCCGCCGCGACACCCGGCACCCGACCTCCCGCCCGACACCACGTCTCCGCACCGACGTCACAGCCCTGAGGAACACATGCGCAAGTCACTCTCGATCGCCGCCGCCGTCGCGGTCGCCACCCTCGCCCTGGCCGGCTGCTCGGCCGACACCGACTCCGACGACGCCGCCGGCGGAGCCTCGGGCGGGTCGGGAGCGTTCCCCGTCTCGATCGACACGAAGTTCGGCGAGGTCACCGTCGAGAAGAAGCCGACGCGCGTCGTCGCGTTGGGCTGGGGCGACGCCGAGGCGGCGCTCGCGCTGGGCGTGCAGCCCGTCGGGGCGTCGGACTGGCTGGCCTTCGGCGACGAGGCCGACGGCGTCGGCCCCTGGGCGCAGGGTCTCTACGACCAGGCCCCCGAGATCATCGGCACCCTGGAGCCCTCGTACGAGGCGATCGCGGCCCTCGAGCCCGACGTGATCCTCGACACGAAGAGCTCGGGCGACCAGGAGCGCTACGACCGCCTCTCGAGCATCGCCCCGACGGTCGGCGTGCCCGAGGGCGGCGACAGCTACCTGACCGACTTCGACGACCAGATGGAGCTCGTGTCGAAGGCGCTGGGCGAAGAGGCGAAGGGCGAGCAGCTCGTCGACGAGAACGAGAAGGCCGTCGAGGCCGTCGCCGCCGCCCACCCCGAGTGGGAGGGCAAGACGATCACCGCCGCCACGAAGACCAGCGAGGGCTGGGGCGCCTACGTCGAGGACAGCGAGCGGGTCGACCAACTCGAGGCGCTCGGCTTCGAGCAGAACCCCGCCATCTCGGCGTTGAAGCCGAACGCCGGCGGCTTCTCGGTGTCGATCTCGAGCGAGCAGCTCGACCAGATCGACGCCGACGTCATCGTGGCGTTCCCGATCTACATCGACACGACGGAGATCACCGACGACCCGCAGTGGAAGGCCCTGTCGGCGGTGCAGGAGGGCCACGCGGTCGTCATCGACGGTGACGTCGCCGCCGCGTACTCGCTCGGTTCGGCCCTGTCGCGCCAGTACGCGCTGGAGAAGCTGGTGCCGCTGCTCGAGGGCGCCACGAAGTAGTCGCCGCGCCCCCTCCGCGCTGCGCCGATCCGGCCCGCACACCCCTTCCGAGCCGGGGCGTGCGGGCCGGATCGCTGCAGAGGGTGAAAGATGTTCTGGTGACCCACGAGCTGCACGACCTGATGACCCCCGAGAAGAACGTCCAACGCATCATGTGGACCGGCACGATCTGGTTCGTCGCCGCGGTCGGCAGCGTGGCGGTGGCCCTGGGGTTGCTGCTCTCGTCCGGCTGGCGTCCGGCGGTGCTCTCGGCCGGTGTGGCCACCCTGTTCTGGGTCGGTGCCGCGCTCGTCGCCCTGAGCGTCGGCCTGATCGGCTGGTCGGGCTGCCCGATCCTCGAGGTCGACGTCCCCACGGCCGACCGCAACAAGACCCGCACGATGCAGGCCGGCACGATGCTCTTCATCGTCGGCGGTGCCGCCGCGCTGCTCGCCGTCCTCCTCGGCCCCGCGAGCTGAGCCCTGCGAGCTGAGCCCTGCGAGTCGAGCGGGGGACACCTCACGAGCGCCCGTCACTAGGGTGGCGCGAATGAGCGAACACGAGCCCACGACGACGGCCACCGCCGTGCCGGGCCCCGACTGGACCGAGCACGTCGTGTGGTGGCACGTGTACCCCCTGGGATTCGTCGGGGCGGACACGACGGGAGCGGACCGCTCGCCGGCACCGCGCCTCCTCGATCTCGTGCCGTGGCTCGACCACCTGCTGGCGCTCGGCGCCAACGGGCTCGCCCTCGGGCCGGTCTTCGCGTCGTCGACCCACGGCTACGACACGATCGACTGGTTCACGGTCGACCCGCGCCTCGGCACCGAGGCCGACCTCGTCACGCTGATCGAGGCCGCCCACGCGAAGGGCGTCAAGGTCATGCTCGACGGCGTCTTCAACCACGTCGGCCCCGAGTTCCCCGCGCTGGTCGAGGCCCGTCGTGACCCCGACTCCCGCGAGGCCTCGCTGTTCCGACGCGAGGCCGACGGCAGCCTGGGCACCTTCGAGGGTCACGACGGGCTGATCGCCCTCGACCACTCGTCGCCCGAGGTGGCCCGCACGGTGACCGACGTGCTGACCTACTGGGCCGACCGCGGAGCCGACGCCTGGCGCCTCGACGCCGCCTACTCGGTGCCCTCGGAGTTCTGGGCGGCCGTGCTGCCCCCGCTGCGTGAGCGGCACCCCGACGTGTACGTCGTCGGCGAGGTGCTGCACGGGGACTACGCGGCGGCCGTCCGCGACGGAGGCCTCGACTCGGTCACCCAGTACGAACTGTGGCAGGGCGTCTGGCACGCCCTGGCCGAGGTCAACCTGTTCGAGCTCGAGTGGGCGCTGCAGCGTCACGACGGGTTCCTCGACGACTTCGTGCCGCTGACCTTCGTCGGCAACCACGACGTCACGCGCATCGCCAGCCAGATCGACGACGAGCGCCACCACGACCACGCGATCGTCCTGCTCTTCACCCTCGGCGGCACGCCCTCGGTCTACTACGGCGACGAGTTCGGCCTGCGGGCCGTCAAGGAGGCGCGGGTCGGCGGCGACGACGCCGTGCGCCCCGCGTTCCCCTCGACGCCTGCCGAGACCCCGGGTGCCGGCGTGCCGGGCGCCCTCCCCGAGGTCCTCGCCCTGCACCAGGAACTCATCGGCGTGCGACGTCGGCACCCGTGGCTGCACACCGCCCGCAGCCGCACCGTGTCGGTCGCGAACGAGTCGCTCGTGCTCGAGGTGACGGCGGCCGGCCCCGGCTCGGGCGGGTCGCTGATCGTCGCGCTCAACCTCGGCGACGACGAGCTGCGCGTGGCGGACCCCGCCCCGGGCGAGTGGCTGGCCGGCCGGGACGCCGGCCTCGACGGCGACGTGCTGTCGGTGGGGCCGCACGGCTGGGCGGTCGTCGCGCGCGCCTGACCCGGCCCGCGCCTCCTGGGGCCGCCGGTCGAGGCCGTCCGCCGCTCGTGGGCATCCCCTGGGAGTCGCGACGCGCCCGCCCGAGCCCTCGCTACCGTGCCACGCATGGCAAAGACACGAGAGCTACTCATGACCTCGACCCTCGCCGTCGGTGCGCTGGTCGCCGCCACCGGGTGCACCTCCGACCCCGCCGTCACGGCTCCGACCGCGGCGGCCACGGGCTCGCCGAGTGCCACCGCGACCGCCACCGTCCCGGCCGACGCGCAGCAGGCCTCGGCCGAGCAGGCGATCGTCGTCCGCTACCTCGAGGCGATCGCCGACGGTGACACGGCGGCCGCCTGGGCTCTGCTCAGCCCCGAGGCGCAGCAGTTCTACGGCACCGAGCAGACCTTCGCCTCGTCCTCGCCGAGCGACGGGACGGTGACACCCGACGAGGCGGCCGTCCTGAGCGATGCCGACCTCGCCTCCGCCGAGGGCCCCGAGGGCGCCTTCACCCTGGTGAGCGCCACGACCGACGACCTCGCCGACGCCTGGGTCGTGCGCGAGACCTCCGACGGCCTCCGCGTCGACGACGCGGGCGTGCCGCCGACCGGCGACTCCCTCTACGAGTGGACCAACCCGGCCGCCGGGGCCGAGGACCAGACCGCAGGAGGCGCGGCGTACGACACCACGGCCCCCGCGTCGATCTCGTTCGCCAGCCCGCAGAGCCAGGACCAGACCGAGCCGAGCGTCGTCGGCTACCCCGACACCCTGTGGGTGTTCCTCGACGGGCAGCAGCTGCCGTCGGTCGAGGCCGTCTCGGCCGGTTCGGGCAAGCGCTTCACGACCGAGATCGGCGAGTCGAGCGGGGCCGGGCGCGGTCTGACCGTCGTCTGGCAGACGGGGGCCGAGTCGCTCGGCTGGCGCAGCAGCACCGTCGTGCTCTGAGGCGCGCGCCGTGGACCCGTCCGGCGATGAACCCCGTTCCGTGCGATGAACCACGAATGAACGTGGTTCATCGCACGGAACGGGGTTCTCGGTGCGAGTCGCGGCGCCGTGGAGCCGCGGCAGGTCAGCGGCGACGCAGCAGCGCCATCGCCTCGAGGTGCGGCGTCTGCGGGAACATGTCGAACACCCGCGTGGCGACCACGTCGAACGACGGCATGGCGTCGAGGTCGCTCGCCAGGGTGACGGGGTTGCAGCTCGAGTAGACGACGTGCTCGACGTCCGACCCCTCGAGCCAGCCGGCCAGCGTCGCGCCGATGCCGCGTCGCGGCGGGTTGACGATCACGAGCTCGGGAGGCGTGGTGTCGGCCGCCGACTCCGCGGTCGTCGCGAACCGGGTCGCGTCGTCCGCCGCGAAGCGCACGTGCTCGAGTCCTGCGCGACGGGCGCTGCCCCGGGCGCTGGCCACCGCCTCCTCGCTGGTCTCGATGCCGACGACCTCGCGGTGCGCGTGCCGACTCGTCCGGCCGGCGCCCGGGCGCGCGACGTGCAGGGCGAACCCGCCGACGCCGCAGTAGAGGTCCCACACCGAGGCCGGGTCGATCGCGTCGACCCACTCGGCGGCCTGCGCGTAGAGCCCGGCCGCGATCGCCGTGTTCGTCTGGAAGAAGCTCTGGGGCCGTAGCTCGAGGTCGACCGCGCCGAGCCGCATGGTGAGCGTCTCGCGGTCGGTGAGCACGATCTCGTCCGCGCCCTCGAGCACGGCCTTGTGCTCGGGCAACAGGTTGACCGACACGACCGCGACCTGCGGCAGGGCCTCGAGCAGCCAGGGCAGCTCGGCCCGCAGCCGCGGCAGGGCCTGCTCGCTGCGCAGCACGAAGCGCACCATCAGCTCGCCCGAGGGCGACTCGGTCACGTGGACGTACTTCGCCTCGCCGCGGCGTTTCGGCACGTCGTAGGGCAGGAGGCGCGCCCGGGTCACGAACGCCGCCAGCGTCGGCAGCACCTCCTGGATGCCCACCGTGTGCAGCCCGCACCCGCGCAGGTCGACACCCTGCCCGCGCCCGTCGAGGATGCCGAGCGTCGGCTCGTCGATCGTGCCGCCGACGACCATCTTCGCCTTGTTGCGGAACCCCGACTCGGGGCTGGTCAGCGTCGGCAGCCAGGCCGCGGGGGCATGTCGCTCGCCGAGGAGGTCGCGGACGCGCGCCTCCTTCTCGGCGACCTGCACCGGGTAGGGGCGGTCGAGGAGCGTGCACGAACGGCACAGTCCCGCGTCGAAGTAGTCGCACTGCATGGCGGGCCGAGTCTAGGCGAGGGGCGCCGGGTGGCGACCCGCGCCTCCTCGGCGGGGTGGGTCAGAGCTGGGTGATGCCGCGGACGAGGGCGAGGGCGCTGCCGACGGCGGCGAGCGTCAAGACGAGGATGCGGCCGACCCGGGCGGGCACGACCTTGCTGAGGTGGTGTCCGACGAACGCGCCGACGAACAGCAGGCCGAGGGCTCCCGCCCACACGGGGACCGGCTCGGAGGGGATGCCCTTCGTCAGCACCGAGGTCAGGTTGACCGCCAGCAGGAACACCTGGCCCGTGCCGACGAACACCTCGCGCGGCCAGCGGTCGCTCGTCGCGTGCACCGTCAACGCCGGGCCGCCGACGCCGGCGGTCACGTTCATGAAGCCGCCCAGCGCCCCGGCGGCGACGGCGCCGACCCGGCCGGGCAGGAGGCGCGCGCGGTTCGAGAACGCCATCACCAGCACTCCGACCAGGGCCAGGGCGCCCACCGCGATGGTCAGCGGACCGGTCGGGGCGGTCTGCACGACCCACGCGCCGATCGGGATCGTCACGAGCGCGGGCAGGACGAGGAGGGCCGCCGTCCGCCACCGCACCGTGCGCCAGGTGCTCGCCAGCACGACCAGCGCGAGCACGGCGGCGAGGGCGTTGCCGACCGAGACGCCGGCCTCGGGGCCGAGCACAACCACGAGGAGGGGCGCGGCGGTGAGCGCGAAGCCGATGCCCGCCATGCGCTGCGTCAGGGCGCCGACCACGATGGCCGCGGCGGCGAGGGCGAGCGTCAGCGGGGTCACGCCGCCACGCTACCGGGCGTGGGTGCGGGGGCGCGGCGCTGTGTGCAAGCAACGGGGCACGACGCCAGGCGATGGGCACAGCGCCAGGACTGGTCGTGGTGCGGTGTCCATCTCGTGGTGCAGTGCGGCGTCAGTAGGGTGGCGGCATGACCGACTCGTCGAAGACCGTCCAGCTGCGCCGTTACGAACTCGTCGAGGGGGTGCTGGACGACTTCGTCGCGTGGTTCACCTCGACGCTGATCCCGGCGCGCCTGTCCGAGGGGTTCGAGATCGAGTTCGCCTACGCCGACCGTGACGCCAACGAGTTCGTCTGGGCCGTCAGCACGCCCGGCGACGCGGCCCGATTCGCCGAGGTGGAGGCCGCCTACCTGCAGTCCGAGGCGCGTGCGGCCGCGTTCGCCGGCCAGCCCGTGCGCGTCACAGCGCAGCACGCCACGCTCGTCGAGCCCGTCGCCTAGCCCGCTCCGCCTCCACGACACCGCCGAGTGGACAGGACGCCGCCGAACGCCGCGGTGTCTCGTCCACTCGGCGGTTTCCTGCCGGCGGGGCGATCGTCGGTGCGGCGACGGCCCCGGGGCAGGCCCGACTAGAGGGCGTCGACGAACATCTGGGTCGCGAGCGGCACGTTCGTGGCGTTCGACGACGGGTCCCACCCGACGATCGCGACGGCGTCGCCGCCGACCCGGGCGGTCCGGCCGACCAGGGTGAAGCTGCCGCCGCCGACGGTGCCCGTGACGCGCCAGCCGAGCGACTCGTCGGTGCCCGTGAGGGTCGGTTCGGTGGTCTCGACCGTGGTCTGCACGGGCTGGCCCTGCATCGTGAAGAGGGCGGTGCCGTCCGCGCAGCGGGTCAGGGCGTCGGACGCCTCGGCGACCAGGGCCGAGGCCGCGTCGTCGTCACCCGTGCTGGCGACGACGGCGGTCATCGAGCGGTCGTTGCTCGTGCCGAACTCCAGCGCACCGTCGGGGGCGGTGTCGTCCCAGCCGACGCCGAACGGGGCGAGGCAGCTCGGGTCGCTCGCGGTCAGCCCCGGGTAGACCGAGTCGAGCAGCTGATCGGTCGTGTCGAACTCGTCGGGCACGAACTGGATGCCCGTGAACACGGACGCCAGCTCGGCGTCCGAGAGGGCGGCCGAGGACGCCTCGGCGGTCGCCGTGGCCGACGGGCTCGCCGTGGTGGCGGCGCTCGGCGTCGTGGTCGGCTCGTCGCCGGCACCCCCTGAGCACCCGGTCAGCAGCACCGCGAGAGCGGCGGCTCCGACGGGCAACGTGATCCTGATCGACATGTCGTCCCCTCCGTCCGGGCACCCCCGTGGCCCCGCGACGCCCCGAGGCTATCAGCGGGCCGTGGCACCAGGACGGCCCGCGCGTCGAGCCGGGACGACCGGGTGTCGCACCCCGGACCGAACGACGCACCGCCGAGATGGGCGGTGCGACGTTCGGACGGTGGTGCGACGAGGGCGGCCGACGGACGGAGGCCCCGGGCCTCAGGGCAGCAGGCCCGAGCGGTAGGCCCAGACGACGGTCTGCAGCCGGTCGCGGGTGCCGAGCTTGGTCGTGATGCGGGTGAGGTGCGACTTGACCGTGCTCGTCTCGACGACCAAGCGCTCGCCGATCTCGTCGTTCGAGAGCCCCTCGCCGAGCAGGCGGACGAGCTCGCGCTCGCGCTCCGTCAGGACGTCGGGCGACGGTTCGACCGCCGACGTCCGCCGGCGTCGCGTGAACTCGGCGATCACCCGCCGCGTGGTGGCGCCGTCGATCGCCGCGCGACCCGAGGCCAGTGCCCGGACCGCACCGACGAACTCGTCGGGCTCGACGTCCTTCAGCACGAACCCGCTCGCGCCCGCCTCGAGGGCGCCGAAGACGTACTCGTCGAGGTCGAAGGTCGTGGCGACGAGGACCGCCGGGGCGCTCGCCGACCCGACCCGCGCCTCCTGCCCGTCGACGGAGGCCACCCCGGCATCACCGGGCCCGACGCGGGCGTCGACGATGGCCCGCGTCGCCTCGATCCCGTCGCCGCCGGGCATGCGCACGTCCATCACGACGACGTCGGGGCGGGTGCGTCGAACGACCTCGACCGCCTCGCGCCCGCCGGACGCCTCGCCGACGACCTCGATGCCGCCCGCCGTCTCGAGCACGACCCGGAAACCGGTGCGCACGATCGCCTGGTCGTCGACCAGCACGACCCGGATCATTCCGCGCCCCCGCCAGAGGGCCCCGCGCCGGGTCCGGGTGTCGCAGCGGGTGTCACGGTGGGCGCCGACGGCCCGTCGTCGGCCACGGCCTCGACCGGCAGCTCGAGCCGCACCCGCCACCGACCCTCGGCGGTCGCCCCGGTGTCGAGCCGTCCACCGACCAGGTCGGCCCGCTCGCGCATGCCGACCAGCCCGAAGCCGCCGCCCCCCGACGTGTCACGGACGACGGGCAGGTCGTTCTCGACGACGATCACGAGGGACCCGGCCGTGGCGCGCAGGCGCAGCTCGACCGGCGCCCCCGGCGCGTGCCGACGGGCGTTGACCAGCGCCTCTTGCACCGTGCGGTAGGCCGTCACGTCGGCGAGCGGGGCCAGCGACGGCAGCGTGCCGTCGACGTGCGAGTCGACGACCGCCCCGGAGGCGCGGGCCTGGTCGACGAGGTCGCCCACGTCCCCGAGGCCGGGCACGGGGACGGTGCCGCTCGGCCCGTCGCCGGTCTCACGGAGGATGCCGACGATCGACCGCAGCGCGTCGAGCGTCTCGCGGCCCTGGGCGCGGACGCTGCGCAGGGACTCCTTGGCGCGCTCGGGGTCGCCGTCGACGAGGCGTTCGGCGGCACCCGCCTGAACGACGAGCCCGGTGAGGTGGTGGGCGGCGACGTCGTGCAGTTCCCGGGCCATGCGGGTGCGCTCGGCGGCGACCGCGGCACGGGTGAGCGTCGCCTGGTGCTCGACGCTCTCGGCCGCGCGGGCCCGGGCGTCGCGGTCGTGTGCACGGCGCAGGGCCACCCACGAGCCGACGGCGGCGCTCACGCCGTTGATCAGCACCGCACTGGCGACGAGGGCGAGCGCCTCGACGACGACGCCGACCTCGCCGAGCCCGCCGGGGGCACCGAGCTGGTCCTTGACGAGGGCCGAGGCGCCGACGGCGGCACCCACGGCCTCGATGCCGACGGCGGCGAGCACCACTCCGACGACGGCCCGGGTGGGCCGCAGGGTGGCGATCGTGTACGCCGTGACGACCGGGGCGGCCGTCCACAGGGCGAACCCGGTCGGCAGGACCGCGAGCAGGGCGGCCTGGAGGACGGCGACCGCGAGCAGGGCCGTGACGGGTCGGACGCGCCGGAGCGCCAGGGGGACGTGCTGGACGAGCGCCAGCATGATCACGGCGACGACCTGGGCGGTCGGGATGCTGCGGTTCGCGCCGTAGAACTCGCCCGCCGCGAGCAGCGTCGCGAGGAAGGCGATCGTGACGAGCGCCCACACTCCGGCGAGGGCGACGTCGCGACCGAGCACCGTGTGCACGCCGAGCCGGTCGAGGACGCGGCGCACCGTGTCGACCCCGGGGCCGGGCCGGTCGACGACCACCGCCGCGGTGGGCGAGGTGTCAGGGTGCGTGGTCACGGTCCGAGCATGCCAGGTGCCGCGGCCCTCCCGGCCCCGGGCCGACGACGGCTGTGCACCGTCGGCCCGGGTGTCGCGCTGGGGGCGGGCCATCAGAAGCTCACGCTCGGGGCGATGAGGCGGAAGCCGAAGGCGAAGCCGGCGAGCACGACGAGCGACACGAGGACGAGCACGCGTCCGGTCACCACGGCCCAGCCGCGACGGTCGCGCACGGCCCCCCAGGCGACCAGGGCGGCCGGCACGATCGCGACGACGCCGAGCAGCTGCAGCCCCTGCAGCACGCGCAGGGTCACGGCCGACACCTCGGCGAACGACATGGCCTGCACCGCGACGGCGGTCCAGCCGACGAGGGCCAGCAGCGTCGACGCCTGCCCCAGACGGGACAGCAGCAGGGTGCGGTCGCGGCGGCGGGGGGTGGCGGCGATCGTCCCGGCCGTCGTGCCGGCGCGGAGGTCGCGACGTCGGCGTCCGACCCCGGCCAGGGCGGTGGCCGGCCAGACGATCATCGACGCGAGCAGCACCACGACGGCCAGGAGCACGCTCGGCAGCACGGCCGAGGCCGCCTGCCAGGGCTGCGCCCGCAGCATGGTGAAGGAGGCGCCCCACGAGATCGCCTCGACCGTCGCGTCCCCGTCGGTGCCGGCGGTCCGCGTCGCGAGCAGGGCGTCTCCGCCGACTTCGCGCCACAGGTCGGTCCCGACCTTCTCGTAGACGCCGGTGGTGACGCCGAGCGGCTTCGGGGTGACGGCGACCGTGCCGTCCGAGCGGGGCACGACCGTGGTCTGACCACTCAGGGCGAGCAGGGCGCCGGGGTTGGTGACGGGGGAGCGCGACGAGAGGTACGTGCCGGCCAGGTCGGCCGCGACGGGCCCGTCGTCCGGGGCCGCGCCGGAGCCGGTGCCCGAGGCGGACGAATCGGCGGTAGCCGCGTCACGCAGGTAGCGGTCGGCGAAGCCCTGCAGCACCGTGGTGCGCAGGTCGAGGGACGCCGTGGCCGAGCGTCCGCTGCCGTTCATGCTGAGGAAGATGCCGGTGTCGTGCTCGGGGAACATCCGCATCGCCGAGTGGAAGACCTGCGTGTCGCCGTCGTGACCGAAGGCGGCCAGACCGGGCGTGCTGTCGTCGAAGAACGCGAGGTCCATGCGCTGGCCGGCGACGAGCGTGCCGAGGTCGTCGGCGTCGAGGGCGGGGCGGTGCATCTCGGCGAGCGTGTCGGGCTGCAGCAGCGCCTGGTCGTCGGGCAGGTCGCCGAGCTGGGCGAGCATGAAGCGGGCCATGTCGGTCGCCGTGGCCGACATCGCACCGGCGGGCGCCGCGTTGACGACCTCGGTGGCGACGGCGGGCTTGGAGTCGTCGGGGTAGCCGTGCGCCAGGCGGGCGTCGAGGTCGTCGGGCAGAGGCTGGGCGAACGACGACGAGGTCATGCCGGCCCGGTCGAAGACGTCCTGCTGCAGCAGCTCGGCGAACGGGACGCCGCTGACGCGCTCGGCGACGTAACCGGCCAGGGTGGCTCCGTAGTTGGAGTACGCCGGCGTCGTCCCGGGCACGAAGACCTGGGCCGGGGGCGCCTCGCTGACGGCCTCGCGCAGCGTCTTCTCGCTGCCGGGGGTGCCGATCAGCCCGGCGATGACCTCCTCGAAGCCGGCCGTGTGGGTGAGCAGGTGCCGCAGGGTGACGGCACCCTTCGGGGTGTCGAGGTCGAAGTCGAGGTACTGCTGCACGTCGGCGTCGAGGTCGAGGTCGCCCTTCTCGACGAGCTGCATGATCGCCGTCGCCGAGACCACCTTCGACACCGAGCCGACGCGGAACAGCGTGCGCTCGGGGTCGACGGCCTCGGCGGGCGTGTCGCCGGTGCCGGTGTCGGCCATGCCGTAGCCGCGGGCGGTGAGCAGCTTCCCGTCGGCGACGACCGACACGGTCGCCCCGGGGATGCCGGTGGTCTGCAGTGCCGAGCCGACGGCACCGTCGAGCCACGAGTCGACGTCGTCCTGCGTGAGGGAGTGCCCGCCGGGCTGGTGCCGCGGCGGTGCAGGAGGCGCGGGGTCGGCGGTCGCGCCCGTCGCCCCGGACGCGCACCCGGCGAGCGTCACGCCCAGGGCGACGACGGCCGCGGCGGCGAGGGTCTTTCGGACGAGGAGGCGCGGGTGGCGCCGTCGGGACGGAGGGGCTTCTCGAGTCGGTGTCGTGATCATGTCTCTACGCTCGCGGCTGCGCCGCCGCGACACCGGGTGCAGGAGTCGGGACCTCGCGTACGACTTTCGTCGTACGCCGTCCCCGCCCGGCCCCCGCCGGGCCCGGCGTCGGTGGTCGCGCCTACGGTCACCGACATGGGCGTGCAGACGAAGTTCGAGAACGCGCGGGCGGCACTGCGCAAACCGCCGGCCGAGCACCCGTGCGCGATCCCGCCGATCCCGGGCGGGCAAGGGTTGTGGCTGATCCGGCAGGGCGAGGCGGCTCCGCTCGGCTTCGTGCGCCAGCGGCCGGTCACGGGCGGCTTCGCGTTCGACGTCTACGCCCACTGCCGCGACGAGGGCGGGCGTCGGCCGTGGTTGCACACGGCGTCGTCGCTGAACTCGGCCGTCGCGTGGACGCTGCAGCACGACGCCGACGTCCGTGCGCTCATCGCCCGCAGCACGGCCGAGCCCGACCCGTGGCCGCCCGGCGCGCCTCCCGAGCCTGCAGCCCGCCACCCCCGCCGCGCCTCGTGATCACGCGGCCGCACCCCGCGACCCGCACGCGCGGCGCCCGCACCCGAAGAACCCCGTTCCGTGCGATGAACCACGAAGCTTCGTGGTTCATGGCATGGAACGGGGTTCGTGACGGCCGGGCCGGGCCACGTCGCCCGATGCGGTCGGGTGGGCGGGCACCCAGGGGGTGATCCGGTACGTAGCGGATCAGCCGACACGGAAAAACCCCGCCCCGTGCGTGAGCACGAGGCGGGGTCCACCGGGATCGCCGACCCCGTCGAGCAGGACGGGGCCGGTGCGTCGTCACGGAGACGACCCGGGGATCGGGCCGGCGGCAGCCGGCCCGACGGGTGCTACTCCGTGGCGGCGGTGATCTTCGCGACGCCGACGAGCATCTCGTCCTGGACGGCGTCGGTCTTGAAGGTCTGGTTCAGCAGCGCGGCGGCGTCGGGGCTGATGTGGACGGTGGTGCCCTCGAGGACGGCGTTGGCGCCTTCCATCTGGATGGGCTTGAGGGTGCCGCCCCAGAGGTTGAACAGGTAGGCGTCCTCGGCGGCGACGGTGCCGTTGGCGGTGACGGTGCCGTAGAGCTTCGACTCGCCCGGGTCGATGCGGAAGTCGGTGAGTTCGACGACGGTGCCGTCGGCCGAGGTCAGCGACAGGCCGGAGCCGTCGTGGTCGATCTCACCCTGGACGTAGGGACGGACGTCGCTGTCGGGGCCGTAGTAGTCGACGTTGCCGCCGGTGATGGGGAACGAGAACGTTCCGTCGGTGAAGGTCGCGGTGCCGACGACGCCGGGGGTCAGGCCGAGCGAGGTGATCGCGTCGACGAAGGACTGGTCGACGGCGACCTGGGTGTCGACACCGTTGCTGAGGTCGGCGATCGACGCGGCGGGCGTCGACGCGGCCGACGGCTCGGACGAGGACGACGACGTCGACGAGGTGTCCGTCGCGGTGCCCGAGTTGGACGAGCAGGCGGCGAGGGAGAAGATCAGGGCGCCGGAGGCGGCGATGCCGAAGGCGGCTTTCGTGATGCGCTTGCGAGTGAAGGCGTTCATGGTGAAGCTCCTTGTCTGTTGGTCCCGGTGGGGATGTACAGGGTTCGCCACCGGGCGCGGAAAGGATTGGACCCGTTCCACTTCGTTACCCGCCCGTGACCTTCACCCCTGAACGGGGGGCGAGGGTGCACGACGGGTCGAGTCGGACGCGCAGGAGGTTCCGAACCGGACGCGCAGGAGGCGCGGTGCCGGTCTCGGGGACCGGCACCGCGCCTCCTGGGGTCGCGTCGCGAGCGGCTGCAGCCGCCCGGGGTGGTGCCTACTTCTTGAGGAACTCCAGCACGACGCGGTTGAACTCGTCGGCGTCGCTGACGTTGGCGCCGTGCGGTGCGCCGGCGATCACGTGCAGCTCGGACCCGGCGACGGCCGCGTGCGTCCGTGCACCCGATCCCTCGTAGGGCACGGTCGCGTCGCCGTCGCCGTGGATGACCAGCGTCGGCACGGTGACCTTGGTCAGGTCGTCACGGAAGTCGGTGTTGGCGAACGAGGCCATGGCCTCGAGCGCCGCGGTCTTGTCCGCCTGCTTCGCGAGTCGCAGGGCGTCCTGGCGGTCGGCCTCGGACACCTTGAGCACGCCGTCGACCGAGAAGAAGCCGGTCGTGAAGTCCTCGTAGAACGCGTCCTCGTCCTTGGTCAGGCCGGCCGTCATGTCGGCGGCGGCCTCCTTGGTGAGGGGGCCGTCGGGGTTGTCGTCGGTCTTCATCAGGTACGGCGGCACGGCCGAGGCGAAGACGACGCTGTGCAGGCGCTCGGTGCCGTACTTGCTGAAGTAGCGCGCGACCTCGCCGCCGCCCATCGAGAAGCCGACGAGCGTGACGTCGTCGAGGTCGAGCTCGGTGAGGACGGTGTGCAGGTCCTCGGTCAGGTGGTCGTAGTCGTAGCCCGTCTTGGGCTTGTCGCTGCGTCCGAAGCCGCGGCGGTCGTAGGTGACGACGCGGTAGCCGGCGTCGGCGAACGCGGGGACCTGCTTGCTCCAGGACTCGCCCGAGAGGGGCCAGCCGTGGATCAGGACGACGGTGCGGCCCGTGCCGCCGGTGTCGTCGACGTGGAGGTTCGTGTCCTTGAAGAGGCCGTGGTGTGCGGTGATCTCGGTCATGGTCGGGTGCCTTCTCTCTCCCGCCGTCCTGGCGGGTCCGCCTTCGTTCGTAGTCCGCCACCCCGGACGCCGCCTCGACGCGGAGGCATCTCGGAGGTGGGGGACAAGAGCGGACACCCCTGGCACCGATACCCCTAGGGGGTATAACCTGGGGGCCGATCGAGAGGACCGAGCATGACCGACACCACCATCACCACCCTGCAGGTCGACGGCATGACCTGCGAGCACTGCGTCGCGAGCGTCACGGAAGAGCTCTCCGAGGTCGACGGCGTCGACTCGGTCGAGGTCGACCTCAACCCGGGGGGCGCGTCCACCGTCTCGGTCCAGGCCGACGCCACCGTCGAGCACGACCAGCTGCGGGCCGCCGTCGAAGAGGCCGGCTACCAGCTCTCCGCACGATGACCACCGCAGGAGGCGCGGGCCGGCCGGGCGGGAGCGTCCCGCGGGGCACCGTCCCGCCTGCCGCCCGGCGGCCCGGTGCCGTGCAGCCCGGCGCGGTGCAGTCGGACGCTGTGCCGCTCGACGCCGTGCAGCTGGACATCACCGGCATGACGTGCGCCTCCTGCGCGAACCGCATCGAGCGCAAGCTCAACAAGCTCCCCGGCGTCGAGGCGTCGGTCAACTACGCGACCGAGAAGGCGCACGTGCGGGTCGTGGCCGGTGCGGCCGGTGACGCGCGCGACGGCGACCCCGTCGCGCCCGACGTCGACGCGCTCATCGCCACGGTGGCCGCCGCGGGGTACGGGGCCACCGTGCCCGTGCCTCCTGCGTCCTCGACCGCCGCATCCGACGGCTCGTCCGACGCGTCGCCGGACGCCCGGGCCGCGGAGGTCGACGCCCTCCGCCGCCGCACCCTCGTCAGCGCCGCCCTCGCCCTGCCCGTCGTCGTGCTCTCGATGGTGCCGGCCCTGCAGTTCGCGAACTGGCAGTGGCTCGCGCTGACCCTGGCCGCACCGGTCGCCGTCTGGGGCGCCTGGCCCTTCCACCGCGCCGCCGCGGTGAACGCCCGCCACGGTGCCGCGACCATGGACACCCTCGTCAGCGTCGGCGTGATCGCCGCCTTCGCCTGGTCGCTCTGGGCGCTCTTCTTCGGCGACGCCGGGCGACCCGGCATGCACATGTCGTTCAGCCTGGTGGCGACCCACGGCGGCCCGACCGAGCTCTACCTCGAGGTCGCCGCGGCCGTGACGGTGTTCATCCTGCTCGGGCGCTGGCTCGAGGCCCGCGCCAAGCGCCGCTCGGGCGAGGCCCTGCGCGCCCTGCTCGAGCTCGGCGCCAAGGAGGCCACCGTGCTGCGCGACGGTCAGGAGGCACGGGTCGCCACCGCGGGCCTGGTGCCCGGCGACCTCGTGGTCGTCCGTCCGGGCGAGGCGATCGCCAGCGACGCCCTCGTGCGCGAGGGCACCTCGGCGGTCGACCTGAGCATGCTCACCGGCGAGTCGGTGCCGGTCGAGGTGGGCCCGGGCGACCGCGTGGTCGGTGCGACCCTCAACGTCGGCGGGCGCCTGCTCGTCGAGATCACCCGTGTCGGGGCCGACACCGAGCTCGCGCGCCTGGGGCGTCTCGTCGAGGAGGCGCAGAGCGGCAAGGCCGAGGTGCAGCGGCTGGCGGACCGGGTGTCGGCCGTGTTCGTGCCGGTCGTCATCGGGCTGGCCGTGTTGACCTTCGTCGGTTGGCTCGCGTTCGGCGGGCTGGTCGACGGGGCCGGTTCCGGGGGCGGTTCCGGGGCCGGCGGTTCCGGTGACTTCTTCACCGGGTCGCTGCAGACCGCGTTCACCGCCGCCGTCGCCACGCTGATCATCGCCTGCCCGTGCGCGCTGGGGCTCGCGACGCCGACCGCACTGCTCGTCGGCACGGGTCGCGGCTCGCAGCTCGGCATCGTGATCCGCGGGCCGCAGGTGCTCGAGCGCACCCGCACGGTCGACACGATCGTCCTCGACAAGACCGGGACGGTCACGACGGGGCGCATGAGCGTCCGCGAGGTGGTCGTGGAGGCCGTCGTGGGCGATGCCCGGTCCGTCGAGGTCGACGACGTCCTGGCCCGGGCCGCCGCCGTCGAGTCCGGCTCGGAGCACCCGATCGCCCGGGCGATCGAGGCCGAGGCCGCCCGACGCGGGGTCGTCGTCCCGTCCGTCGAGCAGTTCGTCGCCCACGCCGGGGCCGGCGTGCAGGCCCTCGTCGACGGCACGCTCGTGCTGGTCGGCCGCCCCGGGTGGTTGGCCGACGAGTGGTCGGTCACCGCGCCTCCTGACCTCGAGACGGCGTTCGCCGCGGCCGAGGCGACCGGAGCGACCCCCGTCGCCGTCGCCTGGGACGGTCGCGTTCGCGGTGTCGTCACCGTCGCCGACACCGTGAAGCCCGGCGCGCGTGAGGCCGTCGAGCGGTTCCGCGGGCTGGGCCTGACGCCCGTGCTGCTGACCGGCGACAACGCGGGCGCGGCCCGGCACGTCGCGGCGCAGGTCGGCATCGCCGCGGCGGACGTGATCGCGCAGGCGACCCCGCAGCAGAAGGTGGAGGCGGTGGCCCGGTTGCAGGCGGACGGTCGCGTCGTCGCCATGGTCGGCGACGGCGTCAACGACGCGGCGGCCCTCGCGACGGCCGACCTCGGCATCGCCCTGGGGACGGGCACGGACGCGGCGATCGCGGCCGGAGACCTGACCGTCGTCAGCGGCGAGCTCGCCGGGGTGGCCGACGCCATCCGGTTGTCGCGGGCGACCCTCGGCACGATCAAGGGCAACCTGTTCTGGGCCTTCGCCTACAACGTCGCGGCGATCCCGGTCGCGATGCTCGGACTGCTCAACCCCGTGCTGGCCGGCGCGGCGATGGCGGCGTCGTCGGTGTTCGTCGTGACGAACAGCCTGCGCCTGCGGCGGTTCCGCGCCGGGTGAGGTGGGGCGGGCACATGCCGCACCGTTTTCTGAACATCGCACCGCCTGTTTCGGCGGTGCGATGTTCATTCCGTGGTGCGATCACCCACAGGCTGCCTGCGCCGGAACGACCCCCGGGCATGGCGAAGCCCGAGACCGCACAACCGATCTCGGGCTTCGATGTGCTCTCCGTGAAGAGAACCAGGGACCCACCAGAGATCCCGCTTCATCTGATCGGAAGTGTGATCCCATGACGATCGACGTGCACACGTCGGCGTCACAGGTGGGGCCCCGGTCCCGCCTAGGGTGAGCGCATGATCATCTTCGGCACCAAGGGCACGAGCGCCCTGCTGGGCGTCCTCTTCTTCGTCTGCCGGGTCTGCGGCAACGAGGCCGCGCAGCGTCTGGTCAAGCACCGTCGGTGGTTCACGCTGTTCTTCATCCCGGTGATCCCGTACTCGACGAAGCACGTCTACACCTGCGCCTACTGCGGCGCGGGCACCGAGCTCGACGCCGAGGCGGCCGCTCGGTTCCAGGCCGACGCCGAGTACGCGGCGGCATCCCGCGGCGGCCGACCGCAGGACTGACCGACCGCTCGGCAGCACACAGCCGAACACCACCGACGGGACAGGACACCGCGGTGTTCCGGGGTGTTCTGTCCCGTCGACGGTGCTCCGGCACGGGAAGCGCAGGAGGCGCGGCGCGCGGTCAGGGGAGCGCGCGGTACCAGCCGGCCACGCGGGCACGGAGGCCGACGGGGTGGGACCGGCGCCGCGCCTCCTCGGGGGCGTCGGCGACGACCGGGGCGAAGCCGACGGTCGAGCACGAGGTGCAGACGAGCACGTGGCGGTGCACCGAGAGGGCCGTGCCGTAGAACGGGTTGGGCTCGCGACGGGTCGGCGCGGCGCACAGCGTGCAGAGGGGCAGTTCGCGCGTTTCGTCCATGAGGGTCACCACGATTCATGTTCGGCCACGAGGGGGTGGTCGGTTGTCCCCCAATTCGGGTGGCGGGGTACGCAGCCCCGTCCGGGACGGGCTCGACCCCGCACGACACGGCCCCGACCTGGCCCGACCGGTCCCGACCCGACCCACCCGGCCCACCGGCCCCCGAGGTCACGACCAGGAGGCGCGGGTCGGCTGCATAGGATCGTCGCGTGACGGACTCCCACGATCTCGGGCACGGCACCCTCGGGCCCGCCGGTCTCGGGCACGTCGGCGCCGGCTGGTCGCCGCTGGCCGGGAGCGCCCAGGCCGTGGTGCTCGACATCCTCGTGCACGGGGCCCGCCCGCGGACCGAGCTCGCCACCCGGCTCGGCCTGTCGGGCCCGAGCCTCACGCGCATCACCAAGCCCCTGCTCGAGAGCGGGCTGCTGGTCGAGCGACCCTCCCTCGCGCCGTCCGGCTCGGGTCGGCCCTCGGTCCCGCTCGACCTCGACCCGGATGCGCACCACTTCGTCGGCGTCAAGCTGACCCGCGACCGCCTCTTCGTCGTCGTGACCGACCAGCGGGGCCGGGTGCTGGGGGAGCACGACGAACCCCTGCCCGACCCGTCGCCCGCGGCGGTCGTGGGCCAGGTCACGGCGGTCGTGGCCGCGGCCCGAGCCCGGGACGATCGCATCCGCGCGGTCGGCGTGACCGTCGGCGGACAGGTCGTCGACCGTGCGCACGTGCGGCACGCACCGTTCCTCGGCTGGGACGACGTGCCCCTCGCCGACCTGCTGACCGCCCCGATCGGCCTGCCGACCTGGGTCGAGAACGACGTGCGCGCGCTGACCCAGGCCGAGCACTGGTTCGGCGAGGGACGCGGGCTGCGGTCGTTCGCCCTCGTCACTATCGGCGCGGGCGTGGGGCTCGGCCTCGTCGCCGCGGGCGAGGTGCTCGGCGGGGCGCACTCGTCGGCGGGGAGCATCGGACACCAGCGGATCGTGGTGCCGGTGCCGGTGCCGGTGCCGGTGCCCGTGCCCGCCCCTACCGACGCGTCGGCCCCGACCTGCGACCTCGGCCACCACGACTGCGCCGGGGCGTTCCTCACGGTCGCCGCGGTCGAGGCCGCCGCCGCCCGGGCCCTCGGCCGCCCGGTCGCCTACGACGACCTGCTCGCCCTCGCCGCCGACGGACACGAGGAGGCGCGGGTCGTCGTCGACACCGCCGCCGACGTCCTGGGGCAGCTGATCGCGGGCGTCCTGAACGTGCTCGATCCCGAGGTGGTCCTGCTGTCGGGTGAGGGCGTGCGGCTCGCGACCGTCGGCGGTGCCGCGGTCGACGCCGCCATCGAGCGCGGCGTGCATCCGACGGCTCCGCCGCCGCGACTACTCGTCCAGGAGTTCCACTTCGACGAGTGGGCCCGCGGCGCCGCCGCCGTCGCGACCCAGATGCACGCGCTCGGTCGCTGACGCGGCCCTCTCCCCGGAAGGCGGCCCGCGCCTCCTCGCCCTCGAGCCCGACCCTCGATGAACCCGGTTTCGAACGATGAACCCCGAAGCTTTCGGGTTCATCGTTCGAAACCGGGTTCATGGCCGCCCCGGCACCGGGAGCCGCCCGCCCTCAGTCCTCGGCGGTGACCCGCAGCAGCACGACGCGCTCGGGGAAGGACGACGGCGCCTGCAGTCCGGCGACCGCCAGTGCGCGCCCGTCGAGCACGATCCCCGGGTACGCGCCGCCCTCGTCCGCGGCACCCCACCACGGCGGCGGTGTCAGGCCCTGGTCCGGCGCCCCGGCGGTCACGGGCGCCACGCGGTACCGCCGCTCGGGGTCGAGCCCGGGCAACAGCACGCGGCCGAGCGGTGCGACGTCCGATCGTCCGACGTAGGCGAGGAAGAACAGTGCCTCACTCGCGTCGGCGGCGACCGACCCGTAGACCAGCAGTGACGGGTCGGCCCCGTCGACCCGCACGACGTCGCCCGTGTGCATCAGCCGGCGGTGCTGCTTGTAGAGGGCGATCCACGCGGCGAGGTCGCGGTTCTCGGCGTCGGTCGCCCGGGCGAGGTCCCACTCGATGCCGAGGTGGCCGAACAGGGCGGTGCCGGCCCGGAACGACAGCTCGTGCCAGCGGCCGGTCGAGTGGCTGACGCCCGAGGCGATGTGCGAGCCGAGCAGCTCGGGTGGCAGCAGCTGCATCGTCCAGCGGTTCATCTGCTGCCGGTCGAGCGGGTCGATGCAGTCGCTGACCCAGACGCGGTCGGTGCGCTCGAGCACGCCGAGGTCGACGCGGGCGCCGCCGGACGAGCACGACTCGATCTCGAGCCCGGGGAACCTCGCCTTGAGCTCGTCCATCAGCCGGTACGCCGCGAGGGTCTGCGCGTGGACGCCCGCCGCGCCGGTCGGCCAGGTGCCGGCGTCGACGAGGTCGCGGTTGTGGTCCCACTTCAGGTAGGCGATGTCGTACTCGGTGAGGATCGCCGTCATCTGGCCGAGCACGTGGTCGAACGCCCCCGGGATGCCGAGGTTCAGCACCTGCTGGTCGCGCGACCGCGGGGGCAGGCGGTCGCCGGTCTGCAGGAGCCACTCGGGGTGCTCCCGAGCGAGGTCGCTGTCCTCGTTGACCATCTCGGGCTCGAACCAGAGGCCGAACTCCATGCCGAGGCCCGTGACGTGGTCGATCAGCGGCGAGAGGCCGTCGGGCCAGACGTCGGTGTCGACCACCCAGTCGCCGAGGCCGGCGTGGTCGTCCCGTCGCCCCCGGAACCACCCGTCGTCGAGCACGTACCGTTCGACGCCGAGGGCGGCGGCCCGGTCGGCCAGGTCGCGGAGGCGGGCGAGGTCGTGGTCGAAGTAGACGGCCTCCCAGACGTTGATCGTCATCGGGCGCGGGCGGGTCGGGTGCTGCTCACGGGAGCGCAGCCACCGGTGGAACCGTCGGGCCTGGTCGTCGAGGCCGTCGCCGTACGAGCCGAAGACCCACGGGCTGCGGTACGACTCGCCCACCTCGAGCCGCAGCTCGCCCGGCAGCAGCAGCTCGCCGCCGCCCAGCATCTGCGCGCCGGTCGACAGGCGTTCGGCGTAGTGCCGGTGGTTGCCGCTGAACCCGACGTGCAGGCCCCAGACCTCGCCCGAGCCCGCGCCGAAGCCGAAGCCGGGCACGCCGACGCTCAGCACGGTGGCGGCGTCGGGGCCGGTGCGGCCCTTGCGTCCCTCGCGCTCGTGCACGCCGACGACGAGCTCGCGGCGCTGCGGCGTGCGCTCCTTGCCCCAGCGGCCCGCGAAGTCGAGGACCTCGCGGGCCCGCGGCGGCACCGGCAGGGCCAGGTGCAGGTCGGTCAGCGTGTAGACGTCGGCGGCCGTGCTCGCGGCACCGGCGGCCGTGCTCGTCGTCCGCTCGTCGCCGGAGGCACCCCGGCCCCCGCGTCGCCCGCCCCCGCCCCCGCGTCGCCCGGCGACGTTCGTCAGCTCGGCCCGGGTGCGGACGAGTCCGCTCGCCGTCAGCTCGATCTCGAGCACGAGTGCGAGTCCGGCCACGTCGTCGTGCGCTTCGACCGTGACGACGGTGGCTCCCGCGTCGACCAGCCCGGGACCCGAGGAGGCGCGGGTCGCCTCCGCCTCGCCCGTCACGTCGAGCGTGTCGACCGTGAACCGCGGCGACCAGTCGGCGCCGTCCGAGCGGTGGCCGCCGATCCCGGGCTTGCCCGACCAGCCGGCGTGGTGCTCGGGCAGGATCGCCAGTCGCACCGGCTCGTCCATCAGGTTGTTGACGTACGGCGGCACCGCGGCGGCCGCGAGCGACCGCACGTCGTCGAGCGTCGGCCGACCGAGCGCGGCGCCCCAGTGCACGACCGCCGGAAGGCGCCCCTGGGTGACGTCGAGCAGCAGGCTCACGCCGGCAGCGCTCAGGTGGACGAACGCGTCGGGTGCTTCGGGCACCTCGGACGGCGCGACGAGGCTGGGCGACGGGGTGGGGTGCGACACGGATGCTCCTGACGGCGGCAGATACTTTCGTCTGGGAAGTATCTCGGACGTCGCGCGGGCATCACAACCCCGTCGAGGTCTCGCCCGGTCTCAGGAGGCGCGGGGCGAGAAGAGCTCGTCGGTCACGTCGGTCGGCTGGTCGCGGAACCAGCGCAGCAAGGTGCGGACCTTGTGCGACGACGACGGGGACAGGTTGCTGAAGCCGTCGCGGCCGACGGCCTTCCCGTCCGTCCCGGGGCCGAAGACGTCGGCGTAGCCCGGGATCACCGCGGCGAGGTCGTCCGTGACGGCTTGGTACCCCATGGTCCAGGCGGGGAACAGCCGGTCCTCGACGCGTTCGTCGACGATCGTGTGCACGGCCGTGTGTCGGGGGTCGCGGGCGATGACCGCGAGGCGCTCTCGGACCGCCTCGTCGGGCCCTTCGAGCACCTGGATGAAACGCCCCTCGCGGTGCAGCAGCATGCCGGTGATGCCCAGGCGGGCGTTGTTCGACCGGCTGGTCATCAGCAGGTTGGCCAGGTCGTCGTCGGTGAAGGGGTACGACGATCGACTCACGTAGACGGTGGACAGCACGGGCGGGCCTCCTCGGGTTCAGGGCTCGACCGAGTCTGCACGTCGTCCGGCCCCGCCGCCCTCCCCAGTTCTGGGCGCTGACACACCTGGCCCTGCCTGGCCCTGCCTGGCCCTGCCCGGCCCTGCCCCGCCTCTCCCTGCCTTGCCTCCCTGCCTGCCTTGCCCCGCCCGCACAGTGTGCAAATCGCGACGAGACGTCGGCGATCGGCCCCTGCGGGCGTCCGCCAGCGGCGTGTCGAGCTCGGTTGGTCGGGTTCGGTACGCGGGGAGGCGCGGGTCAGGTCGGGTTCGGCACATGAGATGGGTCGGGTCGCGTTCCTCGATCGGGCAGGTGCGGGTTCGGTACCTGAGGAGGCGCGGGTCGGGCACGCGAGGAGGCGCGGGTCCGATGCGGGTCCGGTACGTGAGGAGGCGCGGGTCGGGCGCGCGGGGAGGTGAGGGTCCGATGCGGGTCCGGTACGTGAGGAGGCGCGGGTTGGGCACGCGAGGAGGCGCGGGTCCGCTGCGGGTTCGGTACGTGAGGAGGCGCGGGTCCGATGCGGGTCCGGCACGCGGGGACGTGCGGGCCAGGTCGGGTTCGGCACGCGGGGCGGGCACGCGGGCAGGCTGATCCGGTACGTACCGGATCAGCTTCGGTGCGGAGTCTCCCGGGCCCCCTCCGCCGGGTCGCACCACCGATGTGTCGTCGAACCGTCCGTGTGCGTGGTTCGACGACACATCGGTGGTGCGACCCGCCCCGTGGCCCCGTTCGGCCGCCCTACGCTGGAGCCGTGCCGCCGACCCCCGAGCCCGAACCGCTCCGCGGGGACCGGGAAGCAGCCGAGCCAGCCACCTCGACCCCGGCCGCCACCCCGCCAGCCGCCCCGACCCCACCAACGACCCCGACCCCACCCCCGACCCCGTGGCGCCGTTCGCCCGGCATCCGCGTCGGGGCGTCGATCGCCGTCGCGACCGGTCTCTACGGCGTCTCGTTCGGGGCGCTCGCCGTGGCCTCGGGTCTGACCACCGCGCAGACCTGCGTCCTGAGCCTGTTGCTGTTCTCCGGCGGTTCGCAGTTCGCCTTCGTCGGCGTCGTCGCCGGAGGAGGCGCGGGTTCGGCAGCCGCGTCCGCCGCGGCCCTGCTCGGCATCCGCAACGCGGTCTACGGCATGCAGCTCAACGCCCTGCTGCACCCGCGCGGCTGGCGTCGGCTGGTCGCCGCGCACGTCACCATCGACGAGTCGCTCGCCACGAGCACCGGTCAGACCGATCCCGTCGAGCAGCGCCGCGGCTTCTGGGTCGCAGGGGTCGGGGTCTTCGTGCTCTGGAACCTCTTCACCCTCGTCGGCGCGCTCGCCGGGGACGCGATGGGCGACCCGCGCGACTGGGGACTCGACGGGGCAGCTGTCGCGGCGTTCCTCGCGTTGCTGTGGCCGCGCCTCCGTTCCCGTGACGCGGCCGCGGTCGCGGTCGCGTGTGCGGTGGTGACCGTCGTCGCGGTCCCGTTCGTGCCTCCGGGGGTGCCGATCCTGGTGGCGGCCGTCGTGGCCGCGGCCCTCGGTTGGCGGGGTGCGCGAGCGCGTCCCGACGCGGCGTCGGCCGCGGCCCCGGGCACCGACCCCACGAGCCGAGGAGGCGCGGCGTGAGCACCTGGGTCTGGATCGCCGTCGCCTGCGTGGTCGCCTACGCCACCAAGCTGCTCGGGTACCTCGTTCCCCGCCGCTGGCTGACGAACCCTCGCGTGGCGCGGGTCGCGGGCACGCTCACGATCGGGCTGCTGGCGTCGCTGACCGTGGCCAACGCCGTCGCCACCGGCCAGCAGCTCGTGGTCGACGCCCGGCTCGGGGCGCTGGTCGCGGCGGCGGTGGCCCTGCTGCTGCGGGCGCCGTTCCTCGTCGTGGTGATCGTCGGGGCCGCCGCCGCCGCGGGCCTGCGCCTGCTCGGCCTGCCCTGACCGGCCGCGTCGCCGCCGACCCGTCGGCCGAACGTCGCCCCGTGAAGGGCGTGTGTCACGAGGCCGCACCACGTTCGCGTCGTCGAACCACCCCGGAGCACGGTTCGACGACGCCACGGTGGTGCGACCTCGATCCGGCCCGTACCGGATCAGCTGCCGCGCGGTGCCGACCCCCGGGCCCGGCGCCCCTCGAGCACCCCGCCGAGCAGCACCACGGCCACCCCGACCACGGGCACGAGCAGCAGTCCGTACCGCAGCCCGACCGAGTCCGCGACGAACCCGACGACGGGCGGCGACGCCAGGAACCCCAGCCGCAGCAGCCAGCTGACCAGCGTCAGCCCCGTGCCGGCCCGGAAACCGGGCAGGTTGTCCGCCGCGTGCATCGCCGCCGGGATCAACGTCGCGACGCCGAACCCCGCCGCCGCGAAGCCGACGATCGTGCCGACCACCGAGGGGAACGCCAGCGCGACGCCCATGCCCACGGCGACGAACACGCCTCCGGTCCGGGCGACGGCCTTCTGTCCGAAGCGGTCGACCATGCCGTCGCCGAGCAGGCGCCCGACGAACTGGGCGCCCTGCAGCGACACGAAGCCCAGGGCGGCGACCGTCACGCCGGCCCCGAGCGACCCCAGGTAGAGCGCCGCCCAGGTGCTGCCCGCGTCCTCGACCACGGCGCCCGACGACGCGATGACGACGAGGGCCAGCAGCACGCCCCACTTCGCGACGAACCCGGGTGAGACCCGGCGGCCGTCACGAGCCGAGGAGGCGCGGGTCGCGTCGTCCACGGAGCCCGCCCCGGTCGTCGAGCCGGCCCGCGCCTCCTGCGCTCGGACGTCGGGGCCGCCCGCCGCGGGCGCGACGCCCGGCCCCGCGCCCGCCGCCACGTCGGCGTCGGACTCGACCACCGCGTCGGACGTCTCGGGCGAGCCCTCGGCCGGCTCGGGCCCGGCCAACAGCAGCGGGTACGACACCAGCGCCACGACGGCGAAGACCAGCGCCGAGGCCCCGAGGTGCCAGACGACGGGGATGTCGAGCCCCGCCGCCGCACCGCCCATCAGACCGCCGAGGACGGCGCCGATGCTCCACACGGCGTGGAACGAGTTGAGGATCGAGCGGCGGTAGCGGTACTGCACGCGCAGTCCGTGCGAGTTCTGCGAGACGTCGACGACGGCGTCCAGGGCGCCGGCGAGCAGGAAGCCCGCCGCCAGCAGCCCGCCGACCGGGGCGATGCCGGCCAGCAGCACGGCGACCCCGGTGATCACCGTGCCGATCACGGCGACCCGTGACGACCGGAAGCGACGGATCAGCCACCCGGCGCCGAGCCCCGCGACGAGCGCGCCGACCGGGAACGCCGCGACGGCCAGGCCGAAGTCGGCGTTCGACAGGTCGAGGCCGTCCTTGATGGCGGGGTAGCGCGGCAGGATGTTCGCGAACAGCGCGCCGTTGGTGAAGAAGAGCAGGGCGACGCCGAGTCGGGCTCGGCGGTCCTCGCGCGTCGGCACGGTGCGGGCCGGTGCGGCGGGAGAGGTCGTCGGTGACGTCATGGTGTACGAACGTACACTAAGGCCGGGCGGCGGCGGACCGCTCACGGGGACGCGCTGCCGAGGTGATCAGCGAGGCACCCGCGACCACGACCAGCACGACGATCATCGCGCTGCGGAGGCCCACGTGCTCGCCGACGAAACCGAGCAGCGGCGGCCCGACCAGGAACGCCACGTAGGCCATCGTCGCGACGGCTCCGACCGCCGTGGTGGGGTCGTCGCTGTCGGCTGCGGCCGAGACGGTCACCGGGAAGCCCAGGGCGGCACCGAGGCCCCAGAGCACCACGGCGACGCCCGCGACGACGACCGAGTCCGCGAAGACGACGAGGGCGATGCCGACCGCCGAGACGAGGGCGCTGGCGCGCAGCACGGTCGCGTGGCCGAAGCGGGCGAGCAGCGGTTCGCCGAGGAAGCGTCCGACCGTCATCGCCGCCGCGAACGCCGTGAAGACGACCGTCCCGGTGGTCGCCGAGACCCCGTGGCCGTCGACGAAGAGCAACGGCAGCCAGTCGTTGGCCGACCCTTCGGCCAGTGCGAGTGCCAGCACGATCAGTCCGATCAGCACGAGCCGGCGGTCGCGCCAGACCGCCAGCGACCCGGCGACCCGGGCCCGCACCCCGGAGGCGCGCTCGGCCCGCTCGTCGGAGCGTCCGGTCGTCCGCGGCACGATCGGCACCGCCCAGACCAGCGCGGCGCCGCCCGCGAGCGCGACTCCGAGCAGGTGCCACTGGACGGGCACGTGCGTCGCCGTCAGCAGGATGCCGAGGCCGGCCCCCGCGACCGTGCCGAGGCTGAAGCAGCCGTGGAGCACGGGCAGCACCGACCGGCCCGAGGCGGTCTCGATCGCGGCGCCCTCGATGTTGACGGCGATCTCGGCCAGGCCGACTCCCGCACCGACCAGGGCGAGGCCGACGAAGACGCCGGGAGTGATCGAGAGCGACGCGGCCAGGCCGACGAGGGCCACGCCGGCGACCAGCGAGCTGCCGCCGATCGCCACGGCACGGTGGGCTCCGTGCCGCCGCACGATCGGCGCGGAGGACAGGATGCCGCCCATCGACCCGATCGACAGGCCGAAGATGACGAGGCCCATCTCGCCCGTGCTCGCCTGCAGCAGGTCGCGGATGGCCGGGGTCCGCACGACCCACGAGGCGAGCGAGACGCCGACGACCGCCATGAACACGAACACCGCCGCCCGGCGTCGGGCGAGCTCGGGGCTGAACGGCGGTCGGTTCGTCATGCGTCCAGTGTGTACGTTCGTACGCTCGTCGTCTAGGGTGGCGGTCATGACGACCATCGACCATTTCGCCGGCGATCCGCGGACGAACCACGAGCGCATGCTCGCGGGCGACCTCTACGTCTCGGACGATCCCGAGATCGCGCAGCAGCAGCAGCGCGCCGTCACGCTGCAGGCCCGGTTCGCCGCGGCCTTCGCCGACGACGTCGAAGCCGCGCAGGCCGTCGCCCGCGAGCTGTTCGGCAGCCTGCACGAGACGGCGCACGTGCGGCCTCCGGTGTACGTCGACTACGGCACCTTCATCACGATCGGCGCCGGCACCTTCGTCAACTACGGCCTGACCGCGCTCGACGTGGCCCCGATCACGATCGGGGCCGACTGCCAGATCGGCCCGAACGTGCAGTTGCTGACGCCGACGCACCCGGTCGAGCCGCAGCCTCGTCGCGACAAGCTCGAGGCCGCGAAGCCGATCACGCTCGGCGACAACGTCTGGCTCGGCGGCGGTGCGATCGTGCTGCCCGGGGTGACGATCGGCGACAACAGCGTGATCGGCGCCGGGGCGGTGGTGACGAAGGACGTCCCCGCGAACGTCGTCGCGGTCGGCAACCCGGCCCGCGTGGTGAGGAGCATCTAGTCGTGGGGACCGTCCGCCGCACCGAGCCCGACCGTCGTGACCGCCTGATCGACGTGACGCTCGACGTCGTGGCCGAGGTCGGCGTCGCCGGCGCCTCGCATCGCAAGATCGCCGCGCGTGCCGACGTGCCCCTCGGGTCGATGACGTACCACTTCGACGGCATGGACGAGCTGCTGCACGAGGCGTTCTCGCGCTTCGCCGAGACGATCATCGTGCGCTTCGAGGGGCGGCTCGGGGCCGCGACCACCCGCGACGAGGCCAAGGAGGCGGTGGTCGCCTTGGTCCACGACGACCTGACCGGCCCGGCCGCGGTCCGCGACCAGGTGCTCAGCTACGAGCTCTACACGCTGGCCGCCCGCGAGCCGCGCTTCCGTGAGATCACCCGCGAGTGGATGCGCCGGAGCCGGGTCGAGCTCGAGCGGCACTTCGACCCGGACACCGCGCGGCAGGTCGACGCCCTGATCGAGGGGCTCTCGATCCACCGTGCCCTCGACCCGTCTCCGCCGAGTCGTGCCCTGACCCGCGAGGCCGTGGAGCGCATCACGCGCGTGTCCTGACCGTCGCGACCCGCGCCTCCTGCCCGTCGCCGTCGGCGCCTCCTGCCCGGGCGATCGTCATGGCCACAAACCGAACTGAGGTCCCGTCGAGGTGCGGCTGGCATTGCTAGGCGCTCTAATGGAACAGGTGCAGAAGCTGCACGGCGGTGAGAAGGTACGCACCGGATCGGGACGAGAGTCGAGAAACCAGTGGACGCAGAGAGCGACATGTCGCGCCGCGTAACCGGTCCAGAGACCTCGACGGC
This sequence comes from Frigoribacterium sp. AP1, assembly GCF_056680555.1. Lineage (NCBI taxonomy): Bacteria > Bacillati > Actinomycetota > Actinomycetes > Micrococcales > Microbacteriaceae > Frigoribacterium > Frigoribacterium sp. AP1. The sequence continues at coordinate 1,288,798 of NZ_CM155288.1, read as the reverse complement.
CCCCGACACCGCGTTCGGCGACTTCAACGTCGCCAGCGACTTCGGCGAGATCGGTGACGCGGCCCGCACTCCGGCCGCCGACCTCTTCTTCGGTGACTTCGCGCCTCCGCTCGACCCCGACCTGGTCTTCGAGTGCTCGGCGTCGATGAACGGCGAGCACGGTGCGGTCTCGCTCTACGAGGACCGCGTCATCGTCGAGAGCCCCGACGAGCCCGACGGCGAGGCCGTGTTCTCGACCGACACGGTGCGGGCCTGGTGGCTGGTCGAGGGCGAGACGTTCTTCGCTCTCGTCGTCGAGGCCGACGTGCTGCACCGCACGCGACTGCCCTCGGGCTTCAAGGCCGTGCTCGCGGCGGCCTTCACGAAGGCCTTCGGTCCGGCGTCCAGCCCGACCGGCGCGTGACCGCAGAGCCCTTTCGCCCGCGTCCGAACAGCAGCACGGTGACGATTCCCCCGTCAAGGGCCTCTTTCAGCATCCTCGGCATGGCAGGATCACTCTGATGGAACCCGAACAGACCCTGCCCCCGGTGCGTTCCGAGATGGGCGGCCGCGACATGGATCAAGCGCGCGCGCTGTTCGAGGACACCTACAACGGCGCCGGGTTCCGCACCGACACCCGACAGGAGTCGTTCGCGTACCGGTACACGACGGCCGGCGACGAGGACATGACGTTGCGGTCGGCGATGTTCCTCGGCGACATCCGGGGGGCCATCCAGCCCGAGCGCGAGTACGTCGTCGCCTGGATCACCGCGGGCGAGGGCCGGGTCGACGTCGGGGCCGAAGAGGCCGCGTTCGAGATCGGCCGCCCGCTGATGTTCCCGACGGGCAAGGCCTTCGAGTTCGAGGTCCGCGAGTACCGCCAGAACCTCGTGCACTTCGACGCCGCCTACCTCGAGCGCATGGCCGCCGAGCACGAGGGTGCGCTCGCCGGGCCGCTGCAGTTCGACCACACCGCCGTGCCCGACCTGGCGAACCTGCGTCGGTGGCAGGCCACGATCACCAACGCCGCCAAGACCATCCTCGGCGGCGAGTCGACCGAGCTGCTGCGCTCCGAGCTGAAGCGCGAGTCGGCGATCGCGCTGCTCGACACGTTCTCGCACCGGTCGATCGACCTGCCGCCGGCCCTGCTCGTGCCGCGCAACGCCCGCCTCCGCGAGGCCGTCGAGTACCTGCACACGCACTCGCACCTGCCGGTCAACATGACCCAGCTCGCCGAGACCGTGCACCTCACGCCGCGCGGACTGCAGCAGGCGTTCAGCCGCCAGCTCGGCGTGACGCCCACCGAGTACCTCCGCACCATCCGGCTCGACCACGTGCAGGCCGAGCTGAAGGAGCTCTCTCCGGGAGAGGCCACCGTCGGCGCCGTCGCGCAGCGCTGGGGCTTCACGCACCTGAGCCGCTTCACGGCGTCGTACGTCCAGCGTTTCGGCGAGTACCCCAGCGCGACCCTGCAGGGCTGACCCCGCGCGGGCGGGCCGCGCCCACCAGTCCGCCAGCCACCACGCCAGGAGGTGGACACGGCACCGCGAGAAAGCCTGGCGCGGTGACCACGTCCTGGTGCTGTGACCACAACCCGGCGGCGTGCGCGAGAGGCGGCGCAGTCCCTAGGAGGCGCGGGTCACCACCCCAGGCGGGGCGCCTCAGCTGCGCAGCGCTCCGGCGACCCGGTCCCACCAGGCGGACGACGCCGCGCGGGTCCCGTCCAGGCGATCGGCCCACGCCGAGCGCACCGTGTCACGCCCGGCCCACGCCGCCCGCGCGACCGCGTCGGCCTCGCCCGCGAGCAGCTGCGCGGCCGAGACGACGCTCGTCTGTCCGAAGTTGCCGAGCGCCCCGGTCAGCTTGATCGTCGTGTAGTCGTCGACCGCGAGCCCGACCGTCGGCACACCGCCCGCGACGGCGAACACGGCCGGGTGGTAGCGGCTGGTCAGGTGCAGGGCCGCACCTCGGGCGAAGCGGGCTGCGGCGGGGGAGTCGGTCGTGGGTTCGACCCGCGCGGGCACGGTCAGCTGGTCGAGCACGGCCCGGTGCAGCAGCGAGTCGCCGCGCTCCTCGGTCGGGTCGAGCGACGCCCAGTGCGCGAGGAAGACGACCTCGAGCCCCGCCTCGCCCGCCACCCGGTCGAGCAGCCGGGCGACGGCCGTGGCGAAGGCCGTGCGGTCGGTGTCGCCCACGTGGGCGGACAGGCTCACGGCCAGGTACGGCGCCGGTGCGCCCGCCGCTCCCACGGTGCCGGCCACGTCCGGGGCGCCGGCCGCTCCCGAGGGGGCGGCACCCCCGGCAGGAGGCGCGGCGTCGAACCCGAGGAAGCTCGCGTCGTCCACCGTCCCCACGGTCGTGGCGGGGTCGACGCCGAGCGTCCGCACCAGCTCGAGCGACGCGCCCTCGCGCAGCCCGACGAGCGCGGCGGCGTCGAGCAGCTCGGTGACGAGCTCGCGGTCCTCGCCCTCGAGCACCGGCCCGATGGTCTGCCCGCTGACGACGAGCGGCTTGCCGAAGCGTCGGGCGACGAGCCCGAGCGTGTTCCGCTCGTAGACGTGCATGGGCCAGAGCGAGGCCATGTTGCCGCCGCCGGCGACGAGCACGCCGTCGGCCTCGCGGACGGCCTCGATGACCTGCCAGGCCGGGTCGTCCTGGGGGAGGTGGCCCGCGCCTCCGTCGATCGCCGACAGCACGCGGGCGCGACGTTCGCGCTGGCCGAGCCGGCCGCCGGTCGTCGCGGGGTGGAAGCCGATCGCGGGCACCGCGTCGACGCCGTACCGCTCGGTGGTCTCGGCCGGGTTCGACGAGACGCCGGTGATCGTGGCGCCGCGGGCGCGCAGCTGCACGGTCGCCTCGTGGAACATCGCCTCGTCGCCGATGTGGACCATGCCGTCGAGCACGCCGACGTCTCCGATGGTGACGATTCGCACGGGTGGGACCTCTCGCTGCGGGACTCGGCAGCGGGATCGATGCCGCCCACGACGGTACCGGACCCCTGCGTCGCCGAGCACACCGTCCCGCCACCGGCCGGCCACCGGGCGGCGATAGGCTCCACCAGGCCCGGGGCTCCCGGGCCGCCCCGGTGCGCCGCGCGCCGGGCACCGCACCGCCACCCCGCCGCACCCGAGAGGCACCGCCATGGGCATCCAGACCTCGCTCGACGCGATCCACGAGGCCGACCGCCTGGTCGACTCGATGCGCCTCGCCGACGACCTCGCGCTCGACGCCGCGCGCACCGGCGGGGCCCGGACGATCCGCGTGCTGCGCGGTGCCCTCGGCAGCAGCGACCAGCTCGTCGCCATCGCGGCGACGAACGCCCTCGCGCAGGTCTTCGACGAGCAGGCCGACGTCGTGCTGAGCGACCTGCTGTCGAGCGACCGCACCTTCCTCCGTGAGCACGCTGCCTCGGCGCTCAGCCAGCGGCTGCCCCGCTACGACACGGTCGGTCGGCTGATCGGGCTCGTCGTCGCCGGAGGCTTCACCGGCATGGTCGCCCAGCGCACGCTCGAGCAGTGGTCGTCGGCCGCCCCCGCCGTCGTCGGGGTCGCCCTAGAGGGTGCCCTCATCGGCGTGCACGAGCCCGACGCCCGGTACCGCCTGGTCGAGACGCTGGGCCTCGTGCGGGCCCGCATCGCCTCGCGTCCGCTGCTGACCATCGCCCGCGACCGGGGCGAGGACGAGCACGTCCGCGTCGCCGCCGTCTCGGCCCTCGGCCAGCGTCGCGGCGACCAGGCCGTCGCGGCCGTCGTGCACGAGCTCGCCCGCCACGACGGCTACCTCGGCGACGTCGCGCGCCTCTCGGCGATCGACCTCTCGGCCCCCGACGAGGTGCCCGACGGCGACCGGGTGCGCGACCGCGGACTCGACGACGGACCCGACGCCGCCCACCCGGCCGGGCGCGACGGCCTCACGATCGCCCAGCTCTTCCTGCACGCCGACATCGACGCCGGCCTCACCCACGCCGGCAGCGGCGACAACGGAGGCATCGCGACGCTCCTCGTCCGACTCGGCGACGCGCTCGCCGCGGGCGGCGTGCTCCCCGCAGGAGGCGCGGCGCACGTCCTCGACGACCCCCGGGTCGCCCGGGTGGTCACCCTGTCGCGCGGGTCGGCGGACGCGGCGGTCGCGAGCGTCCACGACCTGGCGACCCGCGCCTCCGGACACGTCTACGGGCGCGTGCCGCTGCTCAGCGACCCCGTCTCGTCGGCGACCGCGTGGCCGCTGCGGGTCGCGGCCCGGCGCGGCATCCGGCGGGTGCTGCGCGCCGCGGGCGGCGTCGACCTGCTGCACCTGCGGATGGCCGACGTGGGCAGCCTCGCGGCGGCCGACGTCGCCCGCGAGCTCGACATCCCCGTCGTGTTCACGGTCGCCCCCGACCCTCACGCCGTCATCCAGTCGCTCGACCTGTCGGGTGCGCTGACCCGCGAGACGTTCGGCGACGTCGACGAGGTCGAGCACTTCTGGTTCCGCACGCGGCTCGTGCAGCAGCTCGCCTCGAACGCGTCGCACACCGTGCTGTTCCCCCGGCCCGAGCTCGAGCGCGACATGCGCGAGCTGGTCGGCATCGACGTCACCTCGCATCCCGAGCGCCACACGATCGTGCCCGAGGGCATCGACCTCGACGTGGTCGACCGCTCGGTCGCCGAGGCCGCCGAGCACGCCGCGGGACTGCCCGCCACCCCGCCCCTCGCCGAGCTGCGCGCACTGCTCGAGACCCTGCCGCCCGAGCGCCGCGGCCTGCCGCTGCTGGTGAGCGTCGGACGACTGCACCGGGTCAAGGGCATGGCGACGATCGTCGAGGCGTGGGCCGGGTCCGGCGTGGACGGCGACACCGCGTCGCTGCGCGACCGGGCGAACCTGCTGCTGATCGGCGGCGATCTCGAGCACCCGAGCGCCGACGAGCGCGAACAGCTCGACCTGATCGACGCGATCGTCCCCGCGGACCGGCACCGCGCCTCCGGACTGCTGCTGCCCGGCCACCGGCCGAACGACACGGTCGCCCGCTGGGTCGCCGCGGCCCGCTTCGGCCTGCCCGGGCTCGCGGCGCCGCGCGGCGTCTACGTCTGCGGCAGCCTGAAAGAGGAGTTCGGCATCGCCCTGCTCGAGGCGATGGGTTCGGGTCTGCTCGTCGTCGCGCCGCAGGGCGGCGGACCCTCGACCTACGTCCGCCAGGGCGACACCGGCTGGCTCACCCGCACCTGGGACGTCGACGCCCTGCGCCAGGCGATGGGCGAAGCGCTCACCGCGGCCTCGGTCGAGACGACGGAGGCGCGCGCGGCCCGGTCGCGCGACACCGTCGAGCGGTCCTTCACGATCCAGGCCATGGCGCGGTCGCTGTCGGGTGTCTACGACACGGTGCACCACGACGAACTCGAACAGCGCGAGTGGAGCGTGAGCGCACGATGACCCTGCTCGTCATCAGCCCGGACTACGCGTCGCACCTGCTGCCGCTCGCGACCCTGGCCACCGAGTGGCGCGACCGGGGCGAGCGCGTCGTCGTCGCGACCGGCCCGGCCACCGCCGCCATCGTCGAGTCGTTCGGCTTCGAGCGCGTGCACCTGCAACTCGGGCGCGGCTCGAACCCCGGGGTGATCCGCGCCGAGGAGCAGGTGGCCGAAGAGGACGCGTCGCTGCGCGGCTTCTTCGACGCCACCCGGCTCGGCATGGTCGAGACGCTCTCGTACCAGGCGCGCGAACGCCTCACCGACCTCATGTGGCAGCCGGTCGCGACGGCCCGCGCCGTGCTCGACGTGGTCGCTGCCGTGGAGCCCGACCAGATCGTCGTGGACCACCTCGCGTTCAGCGCCCGGCTCGCGCTCGTCGCCGGGGGCGTGCCCTTCGCCGACGTCGTGCTGGGTCACCCGACCGCGCTGCCCGTGGGCGACGAGGTCTACGGGTGCCCGCCCGAGTGGCCCGCGGCGTTCGGCGTGGGTGCTGCACGGCCCGTCGGCGATGCAGGACGCACCACCGATGTGGTGTCGAACCACCCACATGCGTGGTTCGACAGCCCGTCGGTGGTGCGACCCGGGCCCGGGGCTGGGGCCGGGTCCACGCCCGAGGGCGTCGCGGGGCTGCGCGAGCTCTGCGAGCGGGTCGACGCCTCGTTCACGGCCGAGTGGAACGCCGCGCTGGCCGAGCTCGCTCCGCACCTGCCGCCGTCGACGAGCGCGTTCGGCGAGCACGGCGACCTGCTGCTCTACAACTACCCCGGAGAACTCGCCGACCCCGAGCGTGAGCACCTGCTGCCGCCGCACGTCTGGCTCGGCTCGGCCGTCCGCGCCGAGCCGGTGGACGCCGAGGTCGCCGCTTGGCTGGCCGAAGGCGCCGCACCCGCACCCGCCACCCCGTTCGTCTACGTCAGCTTCGGCAGCTTCCTGTCGGTGCGGTCGGACGTGCTCGGGCGCGTGGCCGAGGCCCTGCGGCGCGTCGGGGTGCGGGCCGCGATCGCGCTCGGCTCGGGTGACCGGGCCGACCTCGGTGAGGTGCCGGCCGACTGGCTGGTGCGGGAGTTCCTGCCGCAGGTGACCCTGCTCGACGCGGCGACCGCGGCCGTCACGCACGGGGGCAACAACAGCGTGACCGAGGCGATGACCGCGGGCGTGCCCGTCGTCGTCCTGCCGTTCTCGACCGACCAGTTCGCGGGGGCCGCGGCCCTCGAGCGCACCGGGGTGGGCGTCGCGCTCGCCCCGAACACGGCGACCGTCGACGACCTGGCGGAGGCGCTGCGGCACGTGCTCGACCTGCCGACGCGCGACCCCGGTGCGGCCGGGCGCCTGGCCGGTCTGGCGGCCTCCCTGCACGAGACGCCCGGACGGGCACGAGCCCACGCGGCACTCACCGGACGCGGCTGACCGACCCGGCCCTACCCGCCGAAGACGACCGCGCGCATCGCGTCGGCGCCGACCGACGCGTCGCGGTACCGCTGCATCAGCGCGGCGTTGGCGTCGTACTGCGGCCCCTCGCGCACCTCGGCCTGGTGGTGCAGGGCGAAGACCATGCCCTCGTGTCGGCGTGGGGCCTCGCCGAGCAGGGTGGTGTGGGCGAGGTACCAGGCGGCGTCCTCGAAGCCCCAACCGCGGAAGCGTTCGTCCTGCCCGCCGTGACTGCGCCACGAGGAGGCGCGGGTCACGTAGACCCCCGAGCAGGCCCCGCGCACGAGCTCGAAGTCGCACCGCTCGAGGGGGGTGCCCGCGGCCGCCTGCGCGGTGCCGTCGCGTCCCAGCCAGTGGTACTCGGTGTAGGGGAGGTGCACCCGGCCGCTCGTGCGGGCCGCCTCGATCGCCGCGAGCAGGGGCTCGCGTTGCGGCAGGGTGTCGGCGTCGCCGATCACGGCGACCTCGTCGTCGGCCAGGCCGGCCACGCCCAGGTTGCGGCACTGGGCGAGGTTGAACACCGGGTCGGGCGAGTCGATCGTGCGGATCTCGGCCTCGGGCAGGGCCTCGGCGTACCAGTCGCGCACGACCTCGAACGCCGCGATGCGACTGGGTTGCGGACGCCAGGGGAGCACGACGGTGACCATCCCGCGAGCCTAGCGGCGGCCCGGCACCCGCCCCGCCGGGCCGCCGGGCCGCACGTCGAGATGAACCCCGTTCCGTGCCATGAACCACGAACGTTCGTGGTTCATCGCACGGAACGGGGTTCGACGCACCCGGTTTCGAACCATGAACCTGATTGCTTCCGGGTGCATCGTTCGAAACCGGGTTCATCGCCGTCCGAGCCCGAGCCGAGCAGGCCTCAGGAGGCGCGGGTCGCGTCCGCCGCACCCGGCAGCGTCAGCTCGAGTGCGTGGCCGCGCACATGCGCCAGGGCACGCTCGACGGCGCCCGTGGTCACCACCGCGTCGCCCAGCGTCGAGGCGACGACCTCGGGCGCGGCCCGGTGCGTGAACCGGCTGAGCCACGGCGTCGTCCGCTCGAGCAGCAGGCCGATCGAGGGTGCCACGGCCCCGGCGACGACGATGCGGTCGACGTCGAGCATGCCGCTGAGAACGGCGCAGACGCGTCCGAACCGTTCGGCCATGCGCTCCACCAGGCGCAGTGCGGCCGGGTCGCCCGCGTCGGCGGCGGCGAGCACGGCCGCCGCGTCGAGCCGGTCGAGCGGCACCGCCCACAACGGAGACGACTCGGGCACCGTGCCGAGTGCCCGGGCGGCCCGGGCCCAGTCCCGCAGCACGGCGCCGATGCCGTCCGCCGAACCGACGCCGTCGACCAGGTCGAGGAGGCGCATCTCGCCCGCGGCACCGCGGTTGCCCCGCACGAGGGCTCCGTCGAGCACGAACCCGGCGCCGAAGCGCTCGCCGGCCAGCAGGGTCACGAACGAGGGCCCGGCCCCGCCGTCGCCGGCGCCCGCGTCGCCAGCCGCGCCCGCGTCGCCAGCGGCGCCCGCGGCACCGGCGTGCCGCACGCCGCCGACCTCGCGCGCCGCGGCCTCGGCGACCGCCGCGAGGTTCGCGTCGTTCTCGACGACGACGGCCCAGCCGCGCGGCGCGAACAGGCCGACGTAGTCCGGGTTCATCAGCTCCCAGAAGTCGGCGCCGGCCTCGACCGGTGACCGGCCCTCGGCGTCGGTGGGGGCCGGGACGCCGACGGTCACGGCGAGCACGTCGTCGTCGGCGAGCGAGGCCGAGGCGAGGGCGTCGTCGACCAGGGCCGACACGATGCGTCGGCGGTCGTCGGCCGAGCCGCAGGGGTCGATGCGGCGGACGGCCCGCGCGAGCACGTCGCCCCGCAGGTCGGCCACGACGGCGGTGAGCTGGTGTTGGCCGGCGTCGACCCCGACGACGTGTCCGGCGGAACGGGCCAGGGCGTAGCGCCGCGCGGGGCGGCCCTTGCGGTACTCGCCGGTCGAGCGGGCGTCGGCGAGCGAGACCATCCAGCCGTGGGCGATGAGGTCGTCGCAGACCCCGAGCACGGTCGACCGGGTCAGTCCGGTGAGGGCGATCAGGTCGCTCGCCGTGACGGCGTCGACGGACCACGCGTGCCGCAGCACCTCGGCCGCGTTCATGCGGCGCAGCAGGCTCGGCGACGACACCCCGGTGCTCAGCGCCACCCGCGCCTCCTCGTGCTGTGGCCGGTGTCTCGCGACACGGCGGATCTTTTCGACGACGACCCATGGTGCCACGCCCCGAATTGATCTAGGGTCTAAATCTACACACCAGATCAACTCGGTCCCGACGCTGTCGTCGGGGTCGCGACCCGGGAGACGACGACGTGCCCACACCCCCACTGCCCTCCGGTGCCGGCCTCAGCCGACGCACCCTCCTCGGCGGGATCGGTGCCGCCGGGGCGGCGCTCCTCCTCGCAGGCTGCGCTCCGTCCGGCTCGGGCCGCGGGCGCACCGAGATAACCTTCTACGCGACCAAGCCCGAGGCGATCCCGTACTTCTCCGACCTGGTCTCGCGGTTCAACGAGTCCCAGTCGGCGGTCCGGGTGATCCACGACTCGACCTCGGGCATCTCGGCCGGCTTCGTCCGGGGCAACCCGCCCGACGTCGCGGCCTTCACGTACAACCTCGAGATGGCCCGCTTCATGGAGCGCGGGGCGCTGAGCGACCTGGGCGACCTGCCCGAGGCGGCGACCATCCGCCCCGAGGTGCAGAGCCTCGTCGACCAGTACGCGACCTACCCCGGTCGCACGAGCGTGCTGCCGTACTCGATCACCGCGGCGTCGGTGATCTACGACCAGCAGATCTTCGCCGACCTGGGCGTCGAGGTGCCGACCACGTGGGACGAGTTCCTCGCCGCGTGCGACACCTTCACGGCGGCCGGCGTCACGCCGATCTACAGCACCTTCCGCGAACCGTGGACCGTCGCGCAGGGCCTGTTCGACTACACGACCGGCGGCTCGCTCGACGTCGCGGCCTTCTACGAGAAGATGAACGCCGAGGGCACGAGCGTCGGCCAGGGCGGCTCGGTCTCGTTCGAGAAGGACTTCCGCGAGCCCGTCGAGCGCATGGTGCAGCTCGGCCGCCTGTCGAACGCCAACCGCAACAGCCGCGGCTACGGCGACGGCAACCTCGCCATGGCCCAGGGTGAGGCGGCGATGCTCATGCAGGGGCCGTGGGCACTCGGTGAGATCACGAAGGCGAACCCCGAGGCGAAGGTCGGCACGTTCCCCCTGCCGATGACCGACGACCCCGCCGACCGCAAGGTGCGGGTCAACCTCGACCTGGCCCTGTGGGTGCCCGAGCAGTCGCGCAAGCAGGACGCCGCCCGCGAGTTCCTGACCTACCTCATGCAGCCCGAGATCCAGGACGCCTACAACCGCGACTTCCTGGCGTTCGGCACCACGAGGTCGGCCCCCGCCGTGACCGACGAGCGCATCGTCGGCATGCAGAGCTACTACGACGACGCGCGGTTCTACCAGGGGGCCTCCAAGGCGATCCCGCTGACGATCCCCGCCGAGAACTACGTGCAGGGCATCGTCACGGGCGCCAGCGTCGAGGGCACCCTGCGCACCATGGACGCCGACTGGCGCCGTCTGGCGCTCCGCGCATGAGCGCGCTCGACGGCGCGGGCCTCACCACGGGCCGCACCACAGGCCTCACCACGGGCCGCACCGCGGGCTTCGCCACCCCGACCACCGCCCGAGTCGAAGGAGACCCGATGGCCACCACCACCCCCACGGCCGCGCGAGGTGCCCGCACCTCGCTGACCGGCAGCACGGTCGGCAACCCCCGGCGTCGCGGCAGGCGCGTCGACCCGGTCTTCTACGTCTTCCTCGTGCCGACGCTCGTCCTGTTCTCGCTGGCGATCACCCTGCCGGCCGTGATGGGCGTGTTCTACAGCTTCACGAACTCGATCGGCTTCGGCGAGTTCGACATGGTCGGCGTCACGAACTACCTCGCGATGGCGACCGACCCGGCGATCCTCGGCTCGTACGGCTTCACGATGGGCTTCGCGCTGGTCACGGTGATCGCCGTCAACGTCGTCGCGCTGCTGCTGGCGATCGGCCTGACCTCGCAGATCAAGGCCAAGACCGCGCTGCGGGCCGTGTTCGTGATCCCGATGGTCATCTCGGGCATCATCATCGCGTTCGTCTTCCAGTTCCTCTTCTCGAACTCGTTGCCCGCCCTCGGCGCCTCGCTCGGCATCCCGGGGCTGCAGGACAGCATCCTCGCGAACGCCGACACCGCCTGGATCGGCATCGTCGTCGTGACCGCGTGGCAGGCGATCCCGAGCACGTTGCTGATCTACATCGCGGGCCTGCTCACCATCCCCGGCGAGGTGTACGAGGCGAGCAGCCTCGACGGCGCGTCGGGCTGGAAGCAGCTGCGGTCGATCACGCTGCCGCTCATCGCGGGTTACGTCCTGATCAACACGATCATCGGCTTCAAGAACTTCCTGAACTCGTACGACATCATCGTCGGCCTGACGAACGGCGGCCCCGGCACGTCGACGCGCAGCATCGCGATGACGATCTTCACGGGCTTCACCGGTGGCGACTACGCCTATCAGATGGCCAACGCGACCATCTTCTTCGTGATCGCCGTCGCGATCGCGCTCGTCCAACTCCGGATCACCCGCGGAAAGGCGGCCGTCTGATGGCGAACACCGCACTCGTCACCCCGGCCGCGTCGCCGGCCCCCACCCCAGGAGGCGCGGGTCGCGACGCCGACGCCGTCACCCGTCGTCGACGCGGTCGCGTCGGTCGGGAACGCCCGAACCGTCTCGTCACCGCGCTGCTCGTGCTCGGGACGATCACCGTGCTGATCCCGATCTACGTCACGATCACGATGTCGCTCAAGACGACGGCGCAGGCCGTCGACGGCAACGCGTTCAGCCTGCCGGCACCGATCGACTTCTCGAACTTCGCGACCGCCTGGCAGCTGACCGACTTCCCGCGGGCGTTCGGCATCTCGACCCTCGTCACGGCGGCGACCGTCGTCGGCACGGTGGTGCTCGCGTCGATGGCGTCGTACGCGATCTCGCGCAACTGGGACCGCAAGCTGTTCCGCTTCTCGTTCTTCTACCTGCTCGCCGCGATGTTCCTGCCGTTCCCGGTGGTCGCGTTGTCGCAGATCAAGCTGACCGGCATCGTCGGCCTCGACAACCCCGCCGGCGTCGCCCTGCTGCACGTCATGTTCCAGCTGTCGTTCTCGATCCTGCTGTTCACGGCGTTCCTGCGGTCGTTGCCCGAAGAGCTCGAAGAGAGCGCGCGGCTCGACGGCGCCACCACGTGGCAGGTTTTCTGGCGCCTGGTCTTCCCGCTGCTCGCCCCGATGAGCGCCACGGTCGGCATCTTCGCCTTCCTGGCCTCGTGGAACGACTTCGCGATGCCGTCGTTGATCACCGCCGACCCGTCACTGCAGACCCTGCCCGTGTTGCAACAGATCTTCCAGACGCAGTTCAGCAACAACTACAACGTCGCCTTCGCCTCGTACCTCATGGCGATGGCTCCCGCGATCGTCGTCTACCTCTTCACCCAGCGTTGGGTGATGGCGGGCGTGACGCAGGGCGCGATCAAGTAGACGTCCGTCGGGGGCGCGACCCGCGCCTCCTGACCCCCCAGGCAACCCACCACCACCGAGAGGACCCCGCTCCACGATGACCGACACGCTCCGCACCGCACCCTCGACCGAGCTGCTGACCGACGACCCGACCTGGTGGCGCCAGGCGGCGGTCTACCAGATCTACCCCCGCAGCTTCGCCGACTCGAACGGCGACGGCATCGGCGACCTGCCCGGCATCACGGCGGCGGTGCCCTACCTGCAGCAGTTGGGCGTCGACGCGGTCTGGCTCAGCCCGTTCTATCCGTCGGCGCTCGCCGACGGCGGCTACGACGTCGACGACTACCGCGACGTCGACCCCAAGATCGGCACCCTCGCGCAGTTCGACGAGATGATCGACGCGCTGCACACGGCAGGCATCCGTGTGATCGCCGATCTCGTGCCGAACCACTCGTCCGACCGGCACGTCTGGTTCCAGGAGGCGCTGGCCGCCCCCGCGGGATCGCCCGCCCGGGCGCGCTACATCTTCCGCGACGGCCTCGGCGAGACCGGCGAGCTGCCGCCCTCGGACTGGACGTCGATCTTCGGCGGCCCGGCCTGGACCCGTGTCGCCGACGGCCAGTGGTACCTGCACTCGTTCGCGAGCGAGCAGCCCGACTGGGACTGGGACAACCCGGAGGTGCGCGAGGACTTCCTGACCACGCTGCGCTTCTGGTCGGACCGCGGTGTCGACGGCTTCCGCGTCGACGTGGCGCACGGGCTGGCGAAGAGCCTGCCCGAGGTGCTGCCGTCCACGGCCGAGCTCGAGGCGCTGCCGAAGGCCGACGGCGACCACCCGCTGTGGGACCGCGACGAGGTGCACGAGATCTACGCGACGTGGCGCGAGGTGTTCGACGAGTACGACCCGCCGCGCATCGCCGTGGCCGAGGCCTGGGTCGAGCCGTCGCGTCGTGCCCGCTACGCCAGCGCCGAGGGGCTGGGCCAGGCGTTCAACTTCGACCTGCTCGAGGCCGACTTCGACGCCACGCAGTTCCACGACATCATCACCTACAACCTCGACGCCGCCGAGGCGTCGGGCTCGTCGACGACGTGGGTGTTCTCGAACCACGACGTCGTCCGCCACGCGACCCGCTACGGCCTGCCCGCCCTCGACGGTCGCGACGTCAAGCAGGGGGCCGAGTGGCTGCTCTCGGGCGGCACCTCGCCCGAGGTCGACGTCGAGACCGGCCTGCGTCGGGCCCGTGCGGCGTCGCTGTTCATGCTCGGTCTGCCCGGGTCGGCCTACGTCTACCAGGGTGAGGAGCTCGGGCTGCCCGAGGTCGCCGACATCCCCGCCGACGAGCGTCAGGACCCGTCGTTCTTCCGCAACCCCGGCGTCGACATCGGCCGTGACGGCTGCCGCGTGCCGCTGCCGTGGACCCGGTCGGGCTCGTCGTTCGGCTTCGGCCCGGGCGACGCCCACCTGCCGCAGCCGAGCTGGTTCGGCGAGTACTCGGTCGAGGCCGAGGAGGCCGACGCGACGTCGACGCTCGCGCTCTACCGTGCGGCCCTCGCCGCGCGGCGGGACCTGCAGACCGACGAGACGCTCGAGTGGTTGCCGGTCGAGGGCCGCGACGACGTGTTGCACTTCGTGCGGCCCGGCGGGTGGCACGTGGTGTGCGTGTTCGGCACCGAGCCCGTCGACCTGGCCGGGCTCGGGCTGGGCTCGGGCGAGGTGCTGGTGGCGAGCGGGCCGCTGACCGACGCCGGGCGGCTGCCGGGCGAGACGGCGGCCTGGGTGCGCGCCTGAGGCCGGTCGGGAGGCGCGGTGTCGGTCAGGCGGGGACGTCGTCGCCGGCCGTCGACCGGCGCTGCTCGACCTCGGCCTCGAGCTTCGCCAGGCGGGCCAGCCGTTCGTAGTGCTCGGCCTCGCGGTCGAGGTCGGCGAGCTGCTGCTCGGTGCTGCGGACGCGGTGGTCGAGCGTGCGGGCCGCGGCCTCGTGGTACCGGCTCTGGTCGCGCGGGCCGATCTGCTCGACGCGTCGGCCGTACTCGCGGCCGGCGGCGAACCAGACGATGCTGCCGATAAGCGGCAGGAACAGCACGATCATGATCCAGAGGCCCTTGGGCAGGTGGCGCACGTCGCCTTCGGGGCGCGTGACGATGTCGACGAGCGCCCCCACGATGAGCAGCAGGGGCAGGGCAGCCAGGACGAAGGTCACGGCCCGAGGGTAGGGGGTGCCTGCCGTCGGACGGAAGCCCCGCGAGGTGGGGTGACCGGGGCCCGCTCGTCGCGCATCCTGGGCGTGACGCGCCCGTCGGACGGGCGGTGGCGTCACCGGCATCACGGCGAGCGACCCCGGTCAGGAGGCGCGGTGCCGGCCGGCCACGAAGGGTACAGCTCCTGAAAATTCGCCGTCACCCCTGGCCTGAGGGCTCCTCGGATCGTAAGGTGGATCGGTCCGCCCGAACGAGGAGAACCGTGAGTCGATGCGCCGTCCGTCCCAGGAAGCGCTCATGACCGACCCCTCGAACACCCCCGAGTCCGCGACGGCGGCCGCTGATCAGACTCCGCGCACCGAGCAGCCGTTGACCCGCCGCGAGGCCCGCGCCCTCGAGCGTGCCGCTGCTGCCGCCGGTGCTGCTCCGGCGGCTGCCGCTGGCGCGCCCGCTGCTGCAGTTCCCGAGCCGTCGTCCTCCGTGCCTCCTGCCGACCCTGCGATGAACCCGGTTTCGAACGATGCACCCACGAGCAACCGGGTTCATGGTTCGGAAGTAGGTGCAACGGCACCCGAGGGTGTGGCGGCCGACCCCTCGACGGCTGATCCCGCGACGGCCGACCCCGTGGCGGCCGACCCCGCGACGCGCGTCGCTCGTCGTTCGCGTCCCTCGGTGCCGGCCCTCCTGCGTCATACCCGTGACGGCGGCCGCCCGGGCCAGAGCCCGCGGGGCACGTCCGGCCGGCCGCGGCTGCGCGCCGTCGCGTCGCGCGTCCGCGCGGCGACCTTGCCCGTGCTCGGCGTCTGCGCCGTCATGCTCTTCTTCACCTCGAACCTCACCCCGGCCTCGGCCAGCGACCTGGGCGGGTCGAACATCCCGACCGCCGGTGCCGCTCCGATGCCGACGCAGACCCTCGCGGCGTCACTCGTCGTGCTGACCGTGTCCGACCGCGACGCCTTCGGGGTCACCGACGCACCGCCGCCGCCTCCGCCACCCGAGCCCGAGCCCGTCGTCACCTCGAAGAACCTCGCGGGGTCGACGAACTCGAACCGCGCCTCCTCGGGGGCCGGCACCATCGTCAACTCGGGTACCGGCGACATCCGCTGGCCGTTCCCGGGTTCGGTCGTCCTCAGCTCGGGCTTCGGGCCGCGCTCGGCACCGTGCGCCGCGTGCTCGAGCATACACATGGGCCTCGACATGACGCCCGGTGGCGGGACCCCGATCGGCGCCGCGGCGTCGGGTGTGGTGCGGACCTCGGGCATGCACGGCCAGTTCGGTCAGTACGCCGTGATCGACCACGTGATCGACGGCCAGCGGGTCAGCACCCTGTACGCGCACATGCAGATCGGGTCGAGCCCGCTCGTCGCCGGTCAGACGGTCCAGGTCGGCGAGCTGGTCGGCAAGGTCGGCCGCAGCGGAGTCGCGACCGGCGAGCACCTGCACTTCGAGGTGCTGCTGGGCGGCTCGACCCAGGTCGACCCCAAGGCCTGGCTCGACGCAAACGCCGGTCGCACGCTCTAGTCCTCAGCGCCGGACCGACCGGCACGAACTGGCCGGCCTCCGCGTGCAGCAGCACCGGCCGCCCGGGCGTCAGGCCGTGCGACGTGCCTCGCGCCAGGCCCGCACCTCGGCGGTCAGCTCGGCCTTGCGGGCCGCGTCGGCGAACGACGCCTCGACCGAGTTCGTCGCCAGCAGGGCCAGCGCGTCGTCGTCCAGCCCGAGCACGTCGCGCAGCGCCTGGTAGTTGTCGCCCACGTAGCCGCCGAAGTAGGCGGGGTCGTCGCTGTTGACCGTGACGAGCAGCCCGGCCTCGAGCATGCGCGGCAACGGGTGCTCGGCCAGGTCGGACACGACCGCGAGCCGCAGGTTCGACAAGGGGCAGACCGTGAGCGGCACCCGGTCGGCGACCAGTCGTGCGACGAGGGCGTCGTCCTCGAGGCTGCGCACCCCGTGGTCGACGCGTTCGACGTGCAGCAGGTCGAGGGCGTCGGTGACGTACGACGGCGGTCCCTCTTCGCCGGCGTGGGCGACGACGTGCAGCCCGAGCGCGCGGGCGCGGTCGAAGACGCGGGCGAACGCGGCCGGCGGGAACCCCACCTCGGACGAGTCGAGCCCCACCCCGATCAGGTCGGAGGCGCGGTGCGCGACGGACTCGAGCGTCGCGGCCGCGTCGCCCGCCGGCAGGTGTCGCAGGAAGCAGAGGATGAGCCCGCCCGTGATGCCGAACCGCTCGCGGGCCTCGCCGAGCGCCTGCGTGAGCCCGTCGATCACCTCGTCGACGTCGACGTCGCGGGAGGTGTGCGCCTGGGGGTCGAAGAACATCTCGACGTGACGCAGCCCCTGGGCGTGGGCGCGTTCGAGGTAGGCCCAGGCGAGGTCGCGGAAGTCCTGGGCGGTCTGCAGCACGGCCGTGCACGCGTAGTACAGGTCGAGGAACTCCTGCAGCGAGCCGAACGAGTACGCGGCACGGAGCTCGTCCACCGAGGCGAAGGGCAGGTCGACGTCGTTGCGGTCGGCGAGGGCGAAGACGAGTTCGGGTTCGAGCGTGCCCTCGACGTGCAGGTGCAACTCGGCCGTCGGCGGCGTCGCGAGCACGGTGCCCGAGAGGGCCGGACCCGAGAGGGGCGAGCCCGAGAGGTCGCTGCTCGTCAGGGTCGTGCCCCGGAGGGGCGTGCCGGGCGCGGGGGCCGCGGTCGTCGGAGAGGTGTCGATCGCCGTCATCGGGCCACCGTAGCGGCAGCGTGCCTCCCGACGAAGCTCCGTGCACGATCGTTCACCGTCCCGTCACCCGGCGAACGCCTGGGGACGAGACGACGGGGTTCAGGGACGAGACGACGAGGCTCTGGACGAGACCAGGAGGCGCGGGCCGGCTCCTCGAGGACGCCACCCGCGCCTCCTGCTCGGACGTCGAGGAGGCGCGGCGCGCGACGACCGCGCCCCGCGCCTCCTGCAGGTGGCTACGCCGTGAGCACGACGGCGAGCGTCTCGGGCTGGTCGTGCCCGGTCCACGTGCCGGTGAGCACCTCGACGCCGTGGTCGCCGGTGTGGCCGCCGGTCGAGGCGAGGGCGCCGGCGTCGTGTCGGCCGAGCACGCGGGCGACGACGATGCGGACCGCCGCGCCGGTGACGACCGTGCGGCCCTCGACCTGGTCGACGGTGAGGCGGTCGACGTCGGGCACGGGGGTGCCCGGGCTGCCGCTGCCGACGACGGTCGAGTTCGGCTCGCGGACCTGCCGTTCGCCGTCGACCTCGAACCAGGCCTCGGCCTGCGTGCCGCCGGTCAGCACGGCCGTCGCGAGGGCCGCGGCCCAGACCGGGTCGGCCGTGCCGTCGTAGACCCAGCGCGTGCCGAGCACCGAGTGCTCCGTCGTCCCGACGAGGTGCGCCTCCGCTCCGGCCAGGGGAGCGTCGCGGTAGGTGAGGGGCACCTGCAGCTGCACGCCGTCGGCCGTGGCGACGATGATCGTCTCGACGCCGACCTCGCCCGCCGGGTCGTCGAAGCGGAAGGCCGCGACGCTGCGCAGGCCCTCGTCGTCGGCGCCCTCGGACCGGGGCGGGCCCTCGAACCACGGCTGGGTGGGCACCCAGGCGTCGAGCAGGTCGATCTTGGAGGGGCTCATTCCGGCCCGGTGCAGGTGTGCCATGCCGTCGATCGTAGGGCCGACCGCCGTCACCGCCATCCCGCCCCGCACCGCCCACCGCCGCCGCGCGCACGGGCCCCCGGAGCCAAGACGACACCTGTCGTCCGGAATCCAGCCCCCGGGCGTAGCCTGCGCCCATGAAGGCACTCCAGTACACCCAGGTCGGTCAGCACCCCGAAGTCGTCGAGATCGAGAAGCCGTCGCCCGGCCCCGGGCAGGTGCTGCTCAAGGTCACGGCGGCGGGCGTCTGCCATTCCGACGAGTACGTCATGAACCTCAGTGAAGAGGACTACACGGCGCAGGGCTACCCGCTGCCGCTCACGCTCGGGCACGAGGGGGCCGGCGTCGTGGCCGAGCTCGGTGAGGGCGTCGAGCACCTGCAGGTCGGCGACGCGGTCGCCGTCTACGGTCCGTGGGGCTGTGGCCGCTGCCACCAGTGCGCCCAGGGCAAGGAGAACTACTGCGTCAACGCCGCCGCCGAGGGCATCAAGCCCCCCGGGCTCGGCGCTCCCGGGTCGATGGCCGAGTACATGATCGTCGACGACCCCCGCCACCTCGTGCCGCTCGGCGACCTCGACCCGGTCGAGAACGTGTCGCTCACCGACGCCGGCCTCACGCCGTACCACGCGATCAAGACCTCGCTGCCGAAGCTCGGCGCCGGCACCTACGCCGTCGTCATCGGCACCGGAGGCCTCGGGCACGTCGGCATCCAGATCCTGCGGGCGCTCTCGGGAGCGCAGATCATCGCGCTCGACGTCACCGACGAGAAGCTCGAACTGGCGAAGCACGTCGGTGCGCACCACACGGTGATCAGCGACGAGCACGCCGCGGACGCCATCCGCGAGATCACCGGAGGCCTCGGCGTCCAGGCCGTCTTCGACTTCGTCGGGGCGGGGCCGACCATGGCCACGGCGGTCGCGGTCGCCGCGGCGGACGCGGACGTGACCATCGTCGGCATCGGGGGCGGCACCGTCGAGCTCGGATTCGGCACGGTCGCCTTCGACGTCGCCGTGCGCATCCCCTACTGGGGCAGCCGCAGCGAGCTGATCGAGGTCCTCGACCTCGCCCGTGCCGGTCAGATCGAGGTCGCCACGCAGCGCTACTCGCTCGACGACGGCCCGAAGGCCTACGAGGCGCTCGCCGCCGGCACCGTCCGCGGACGCGCCGTCATCGTCCCGTAGCGACCCACCCCCAGGAGGCGCGGTGTCGGACGTCCGGCACCGCGCCTCCTGCGGTCTCCCGTCCTCGACGACGTCCGTGCCCTCGGTTGGTCGCGGTCAGGGGAGCCGGCGTCCGGTGGGGGTCGTCGCCCCGTCGCGGCGGGGCTATCTCGTGTGGAGGTGTGAGGTGAGCGCGGCCTGCCAGGACGGGCCGTAGGTCTGTTCGCCGGCGGCGGTCATGATCGCGAACCGGCCTCGGGAGTAGTGCAGACGGCCGTGGGCGACGTGCTCGGACCCGATGGCCTCGTGGATGGACCAGGCGTTCTCGGCCAGGAACGTGAGGGACACGGGGAACCGTGCCTCGTCGAGCGAGACGACGAGCGGGCCGTCCGTCGGGGTCGTCGGGAGGCGCAACGACGGGCGCGAGGGACGGGTGGCGGTCGTGGACTGGAGCATGAGGGTCCTGTTCGTCTCTGGCCGGCGCAGGTGCCGGCATGGCAGAAGGGGGCCCGGCGTGCTCTCGCTCGCCGGGCCCGGTGGAACCCACTGACCCGAATCAGTCGCTTCCGGAGGTGTGCCGGGCGTCGAAGACAGGCCTTCGGCCGTGCCACCCCGTCCGCACGAACCCGATCGCCGTGCTGCACCTACATGCTGAGAACGCTGGTTCTCTGGACGTGTCCCAAGTTAGCGGAACGGTCGTTCTCTCGTCAACTATGCTGGCCGTGTGGATCCTGAGAACTCGCGCCCGGAGCGCCAGGCGGTCGTCGTGGCGGCCGACGAGCTGTTCTACGCCCGCGGCATCCAGGCCGTCGGGATGGACGCGGTGAAGGTCGCCGCGGGGGTGTCCCTGAAGCGGCTCTACGGGCTCTTCGCCTCGAAGGAGGACCTCGTGCTCGCGGTGCTGGCGCACCGGCACGGGATGTGGACCGAGGGCGTCGAGGGTGCCGTCGGTCGGGTCGAGGCGCCTCGGGACCGGTTGCTCGCGATGTACGACTACCTCACCGAGTGGTTCGACTCGGACTCGTTCCGCGGGTGCGGGTTCATCAACGCGTTCGGTGAGCTGGGAGCCGTCTCACCCGCGGTGGCCGACGCGGCGCGTGAGCACAAGGCGTCGTTCCAGGGCTACGTCGGCGAGCTCGTGCGCGACGCCGGGTACGTACCCGAGTTGGCGGCGCAGTTGGCGATCCTGGCCGAGGGTGCCCAGACGACGGCGGCGATCAGCGGCACGAGTGAAGGGGCCCTCCACGCTCGCCGGGCAGCGGAGGTCCTCATCGACGCCTCGCCGACGATGCGGGTGTCAGCCCCGCGTTCTGGGGCGATCCGATCCCCCTCCGAGGGCCCCATCCGGCCTAGCCTGTAAAAGTGAGCGTTGAACACGACCGGCCCGAGGATGCGCGAGACACGCGTCCCAGCGTCTGGGGAGACAGGGGTCTCCTCGGAAAGGTCCTGTCGGCCTCGTCGCGACGTCACGTTCCCCTGCTGAAGCAGTTCTTCGTGTTCTTCTTCGTGCTGCTGGCTGCCGGCCTGAGCTCGGTCGTGCCCTGGTTGCTCGTCACGGATGCCCCGTCGATGTGGGCGGGGGTCGTCGCGGCGCTGTTCGGCGTCGGCTTCGCCGCGGCTGCGTCGTCCCAGCCGCGACTGCTCCGGTGGGAGATCGTCATCCCCGCGGTCGATTTCGTCGCCGTGGGTCTCCTCCGCTTCGGAACGGGCGACGGTCGGTCGATCTTCTTGCCGATCATCTTGTTGGCGATCGTGTGGATCGCGGTCTGGCCGGGTCGGCTGAACATCGTCTGGCTGCTGATCGGCTCGACCGTGACACTGCTCTTGCCGTTCGCTCTCGACCCCACCGGGCGCGAACCCAGCGAAATCATCCGGTTGGTCTTCGCGTTGGCGATCTACGCCACGATCGGTCTCGCCATCAACGAACTGGCCCGGCAGGCGAGCCTCAAGGTGGACATCTCGCGTGCCCAGCAGCACGCCGTCGAACGAGAGATCGAGAGGGCCGCGACCGTCCAGCAGTCCCTCCTGCCCCCGACGACGAGCATCCTCCCCGACATGTTCACCGTGCAGGGAACCTGCATCCCCGCACGGACCGTCGGTGGTGACTTCTACGACTGGTACCCCACCCCGGACGGCATCGCCCTGACGGTCGGAGACGTGATGGGCAAGGGCGTCGGGGCAGGGATGATCGCCGCCGCCGTACGATCCGTGATCCGGAGCTCGAGCGATGACGCCGACCCCGCCGTGGCTCTCCGCCGGGCCACCACCGGCCTGGCGGCGGGGGACGGCGGCGCCGACGTCCGATTCACGACCTGCTTCCATGCCCGCATCACCCCCACGGGAACGATCCGGTGGGCGGATGCCGGACACGGGCTGGCTTTCATCCGACGCGCCGACGGCGAGGTCGAGCACCTGCAGGCGTCCGACCTTCCGGTCGGACTCGGCGACGAGTGGACCTCGCACACCCAGCAACTCGAGGCAGGGGACACCCTGGTCTGCGTCAGCGACGGCGTCCTCGACCTCTTCGACGACGACCTCGTCGCCATCAGGCGCTTCACGGAGCTCCTCGCCTCGACGGGCATCCCGTCGGAGATCATCCGTAAGCTCATGGAACTGACGAACGCCGAGGACCAAGCCGACGACGTCACGGTCATCGCTGCGTCGTTCGACCCCGTACTCATCACTGCCTAACGACGGATATCGGCAAAGGCACGGCGACTTTGCAGCGGGGCCTGACCACCTCGTGCCGTTGTCGTCTGCCCGTTAGACGGTCGTTCACCGGGATGTCCCGGGAAGGCGAATTTGGTGTCGCGGAAGGCGGTGATCAGCGGGCCGGAATGAGTTGTCATGCACGTGGAGGTCTTCCGGGTGCGCCCGTAACTGGTGCACGGGCAAGGCCCGTACGTCTGGATGTACGGGCCTTGCTTGGCATTGGTGGTGTGTCAGCGATGGTGGTTGTTAGGCGAGCATGCGGGTGATGGCTGCGACCATTTTTTCTTCGACGCCGTCCGGTGCGGTGGAGGAGGTCTTGCGGAGGAAGTGGCCGAAGTGGTTGTAGACGCTCATAGAGCCGCCGGCGATGCCGGGGGAGTCGCTGTCGATTCCGGCTTCGTAGCCGTCTCGTGCGAGGAGTTCGTTGCTTGGGATGTAGGCGGGAACTTCGTTGGCATAGCCGCTGAACCAGAGGTTGTTTGATCCGCCGTTGCGGGCTCTGAAGTACACGGCGTAGCCCGAGACGATTTCGCCCCCGGTGAAGACCATCTTCAGTCCTAAGGTGCCGGTGAATTTCCACACCTGGAGGGGAAGGTCAATGGTGGTGGCGAAGGAGCGGTTGGTCGCTGCGGCAGACATGCGTTGGGCGTGTCGGCGGGCGTATCCGATGGTGCCCGGGGCTGCGGCGCGGCGGTCGTAGGCCGCTTTGACTGCTGCAAGGTTTGCTGAGGTGACGGTGATGTCCAGGGGGAGGGTGACGCGTTCGTACTGGCTGGCGATTCCTCCTGTGATGGTGCGGCCTGGTTGTCCGATCGCGTCTCGGACTGTGGTTCCGAGATCACTTCCGAAGCTGTCAGAGACGGCGACCGAGCCGGTGGTGTGTGGGTTTTGGTCCCCAGCTGGGCCGAGGATGAATTGTGCGAAGACGCCTGGCCCGAAAGCTTCGATCTCTTTGATGGCTTCTGCGGGGTAGTCGGGATCGAACAGTGTTTGTGAACCGGCGGCGACGGGGTGGGCGCCGTAGCTGAACAGCACGGCTCGAGGCTTTCCGTCGGTTCCTCGTGCAACGAGAACGGGGACGTCCCGTTCGACGTAGGAGAGGCCGGCTCGGTTTCGGGAGAAGTCTTCGTCGACGACCTGGTAGTCCAAGGTGACGGTGCTGCGGGTGCTCGCCAGGGTCGTGGCGACGAGGTCGGCAAGAGTTTGCGCGAGCTGATCGGCGTACTGCTGGACCTGAGCGGTGTTGGTCAGGTTGTAGGAAATGTACGGATCAAGCTTTTCTGGCAGGACTGGTCCGTTGTGGGTGTGGGTCGCGGTGAGGACGAAGTCCGCGCTCGCGACTCCGAGTTGGATGACTTTGCTACGGATTACCTGGTGCAGTGCTGCGCCGAAGGCTAGGACGTCGGCGGTGACGATCACATTCGGGGTGCCGCTGTCCCAAAGGACCGTGCACCGGGCCCGGAGAGGTTCGTTGGTTCCTTGGGAAAGGCGGGGTGTGTCGGTGCCGTATCCGGCCATGGGGTAACCGGCTGCTGGGGTGATGTCCACTGACCCCGTCGACACCTGGTACTGAGATGTCGTCGCCGCTGAAGCGGAGGCGGCGTGGACAGTTGTCAGGGCTGCGGCGGTGGCGGAGGCGGCTAGAAAGCCCCGTCTACTTAGAGTCATATCTGGAAGATAGAGGTGCGACGGGTCGCGCCGCTACCGGGCTTCTGTGCGACGGCGTGCCCCTAGCTCGCCCTGCACATCCCGGCCTGACGACCATGCCGCTGGCGACACGCCGGGCGCCCACAAACCGTTCTGGTACCCCAGACCAGATAGATCGGTTCCCAGGTGATCTAGGCGTGAAAGCGTCCCAGCAACTTTTTCGTCCCCCATTCCGCGCTGCCGCTTCAGGGGACGCTCTGGCCGTGCTCTTGGGGGTTTATCAGGTTCTCTACGATCGCGGTATGCGGCCGGGTGGGCTGCGGAACAGGGGATCTTCATGCAGTTCGTTTCTGACTCGAGAAGGGCAACGGCGCGGCTTGTCGCCGTGGTGGCTGCAGTGCTGCTCGCTCTGGTCGCATCGGTGCTCGTCGCCCCTGGGGCGCAGGCGATGACTGACACCGGCGATGGAGGCGTGTTCGTTCCGACTACTGGGCGAATCCTCGACACGGCCAACAACATTGGCTACAACACCCCGATGACGGCAGGGGAGTGGCGCACGATCAAGGTCGCAGGTCTTGCCGGGGTGCCGGCTGACGGATCCGCCGGCGCTGTCTCCGTGATCGCGACGGTTGCCGAGATGCCGGGTCAGGGTCAACTCACCGGCCGGCCCAACGCGCAGACCCCCAGCACCCTGATGACCATCTACGCCGGTGGGGGGCTCGGGAACACTTCGAACTCCGCGATCCTTGCCCTGAACAGTGACGGCACGATCCAGGTCCAGACCGAGACCAAGGCCCGCCTGATTCTTGATGTGCAGGGGTACTACACCTCGAACAAGGACGGCACCACCGCCGGCGGACTCGTCACCGTCCCCGGCGCCCGCATCGCGGACACCCGCTCCGGCCTTGGCGTTGCCAAGGCCCAGCTGAAATCCGGTGACACGACGACCGTCCAGGTCACCGGTACCGCGGGGGTTCCGAAGGGTGCGTCGGCAGTCGTGGTGAACCTGATCGCGATCAACACCTCGACTGTGAACGGGTTCCTTACTCCTTATGCCGCCGGGACCACGCGGCCGAAGAACTCGCTGAACTACGGCTCGGGGAACGTGCCGACTTCGATCACGGCGCAGGTGCCGTTGTCGGCTGACGGGAAGATGACTGTCTACAACCAGAGCAGCACCGTCGACCTGGTCGTCGACGTCCAGGGGTACTTCACCGCCGCCGGTAACACCGGCGCGATGTTCACCCCCGGGACCGGACGCCTGTACGACACTCGCACAGGCAGCAACACCATCATCGGCAACGGCGAAACCCGCTCCATCCAGGCCGCCGGCGGCCACACCCCCGCCGCCGGTTCTGGGATCACGGCGGTCGTGATCACCCTGACCGCGCTTCACGCTGCCAACAGCTCCGGTGGTGCCACCGTCTGGGCCGAGGGCGCAGCCCGTCCCGGGACGACGTCGATCAACTTCACCCCGAACTCGATCCGGTCCAACACGATCACCGTGCCCGTCTCGGCGTCCGGGAAGATCAACCTGAACAACGTCGGCGACCCCACCCACTACGTCCTCGACGTCCAAGGCTGGTACGCCGATCCTCTCGCGCCAACGATTTCGTGTCCTGCTTACTCGCGCGGTTCTTGGTCTACCTCACTGCCAAGTCAGCCCGCTTCGTGCACCGTTTCCGTAAAGTCCGGGATCGGCGGCGCCCAGCTCAGCGTTTTGGTCGACGGGCAAGAGCAGAACCGCATCTCCGTCGGAGATAACGGAGCAGCTACCCTCTCGGCGACTGTCCCGCCGCAAGCTGGTTGGCACAAGATCACTGCCTACCTGCTGAGTGCGGATGAAGCTATCTGGAGCACGAGTGCTTACGAATTTGGCTTCTTCGACCGAGTTCCGAGTGCCTTGCTGTCTTCAATTCAGATGGCTTCACCGACGTCCTTTAGCGGTTTGTCACAGGTCTTGCCTTCCACGACGAGCTCGAGCGCGGTCGTCACTGCGGGCTCTGACTCCGTCTCAATTCCTGCAGATTCATCAGGTGCAGTGCAGCTGGTTACGGAGTCGGGGGCAGAGGAATCGATCAAGAAAAACGTTGCGGTAAATCTTCCATTCGGCAGCCAAGCGAAGGCGGCGATTGTGGAAGGCCCGGGTGTCGTCTCGTATCCCAACGGCAACGGTACGAGCACGGTTCCAATCGCATCCGCAGACGGGTCCGTGCAAGTGCTCACGGTGATCTCGAGCGCTACGGCACCTCACACGTTCGCGTACCCCGTCACGCTGCCCGAGAACTCTTCAATCGCCCTGAACGAAAGTGGCGGTGTTTCAATCATTCTTACCGATGGCACAGAACTCAGCGGCTTCGACGCTCCCTGGGCCATTGACGCTAAGGGTGCTTCTGTTCCGACCCGTTTCGAGCTATCCGGAACAACCCTCACACAGGTAGTTGAGCCAACGAGCAGCACTGCGTATCCAGTCGTGGCCGACCCGAGATACACGAACACGACCTACTACTGGACTCGAAGCCAAGTCGAGCAGATGTGGAAAGCTATGGGTCAGGTGGACACCTTCTGCAAGTATTTCCCTCTGAAATACATTCCGGGACTTTCGTGCCAAGTGACAGATGCGATGAAAAACGCCATCACCCAGGCTCATTACCAGGGCAAACGCATCTCAGCTGCCTTCTATAACTGCGGTCAGAACTACTGCAGCTATTGGCGATACTACGTAATTAGATAAAATAGGAGATTTGATATGCTGATACGAATTTCTTCAGCAACGGCTAAAGTCGGGGTAGTTGTGGCAGGAGCCGTCCTTACTTTCTTCGTAGGACTTGGGGTGGCCTCGTTCATGGCGGAAGGTGGGGTGTTTCTGCTGGTAGCCGGTTTGACTCTTGCTCTTGTTGTCTTCTGCGGGCGTGTATTCCGGGCAGAGACGGAACCTGTTTCGCCGGCTCGGCCCACATGGAAATTATCGGGCGGAGCGACGTCGAGCGCAGTGCTCGGAGTGCTCTTCCTTGCGTACGCCGCGTCCTTCACGATTTCGGAAAGAGGGTCCGGTCCCGCCTGGATATCGATTGCGGGAGTCGCGATCTACGGCCTTCTGGCGATCGCCTATTTCCACTCCAGTGTCCGGCAGAGCCGACGTCTGCAGAAGAAGTAGCCGTCTAGAAAAGAGGAGTCTTTAGAAAGGCTCCTCTTTTCTTTTGCGGGAGAGTTTTGAGGTGCCCGTTAGGCGGTCGTTCATCGGGACACCTTGGCGGGCCTGCTTTGGCCGGCCGAGGTCAAGTGGCACCTGGCCTGCGGATTCGCGTATGCCTGTCCCGCAAAAATGCCCGGTGATGGGGGTCTAAACGCTACAGTCATCGGATGCTCATCGGCTACGCCCGTGTCTCGACCTCGGGACAGGATCTCGCAGCACAACGTGACGGTCTCGCAGCACTCGGTGTTCACGAGAATCACGTGCATGTTGACCACGGGTTATCGGGAACGACTCGAGCGCGACCGGGCCTTCGTGAGGCTTGGGCGGCGTGCCGGGCCGGCGACGTGCTGGTGGTGACGAAGCTCGATCGACTCGCCCGGTCCCTGCGGGACGCGACAGACATCGCCGATGAGCTGACGAAGAAGGGTGTCGCCTTGAACCTCGGGGGAGCGGTCTACGACCCCACCGACCCCGTCGGCCGGCTCCTGTTCAACGTCCTCGGCATGGTCGCCGAGTTCGAAGCCGACCTCATCCGTGCCCGCACCCGGGAGGGCATGGCGATCGCCAAGGCCGCGGGCAAGCTCCGCGGCCGAAAGCCCAAGCTGACCCCATCGCAGGAGAAGCACCTGGTGCAGCTGCACCGCACCGGCGCCCACACGACCAGCGAGATCGCCGATCTGTTCGGCGTGGCCCCCTCGACCGTTTACCGCGCGATCCGGCGCGGAGCGCTGCCGTGAAGAACCTAGTGCGACGAAGCAAGCCCATGTCGGAACAACGACGCCCAAACACCACCCGACAGCCACCGGCCACCCCGCGCCCCGGAGCACCCGGTAGACAGAACCAGCCGACACCGGGATATCTGCGACTCAATTTCGATCCGCCAGTACCCAGCACCCCACCCAGCGCTCGGCACCGTAGCCCTGTGCGGTGCGTACGTCGCGGAAGTCTGGCTCGTGAGTCGCGATTAGGCCTAAATCGCGAGGACGTGATCTTTCTCGGCAATTATCCTGTTGACGGCCAGGCCATTCAAAGAGCTTTCCAAGTCGACCCTCGCCGCGCTGCTAGCGACTATGACCTGATAGTCGCCCCCGATCTCCGCCAGTTCGCTGTACAGAGCGGAGACGCTACCGAGTGCCGCCTCCTGCTGCCTGGGCTCATCCATGATCAGAGTGCCGAGGTGGTGGGTTAGCGGTCTTGACGCGCAAACTCGCGAAAGGGCCGCATAAAACGCCCACTTGGCGCGGATCGTGTCCGACGCGGACAACCCGTGGTTGATGTCAAAGGTCAGTTCGAAGCCGTCGTGCTCCGGGAGCAATGTCGTATCGCTAATCGACAGTTCATCGACGGGAAGGCTGCTGAATCCGAAGTTCTCTAGAGACTTCCGGAATTCGCGGCCGAAAAGGCGAATTGTTCGCGAGTCTTCTGTGTCGGGTCCCTCACGGCGAAGGGCACGCAGGTTCAACTCAACGACAGCCAGGTCCCCCAGGGCACGTGTCAACGCTTCGGCGATGCCTTCCACGGATGCGAGACCAGTTTCCATTGCGTTGATCGCATTTTCGAGCACCAGAACCGCTCGAACCTGCGCAATGCTGGGCGCGTTAGTGGGGCCAACTAACTCATCGCGGAGTGCGCGGATCTGGAGCCGACTTTCGAGCAGGCGAGCCGATTCGACGCCTATTCGAGCTTCAATGGCTGTCACTCTGTTGGCTGCGGCAGCGAGAAGACTCTCGACTGTGTTTCGCTCAGAAAGGACCAGCTTTGTGTTAGCTGCCAGATCAAGTACCAGTCCGGTGGCCACGTGCGCGGAATCGAGGCTTTGAGCACATGTGGGGCAGTGAGCTGCCGAGACGGACGGTAGCTCCAAGTCACTACCTAGCCGCTCGAGCTTGGCAATATCGAGGAGTCGGTTCCTATCTGCATTGAGCTCTGCGAGTCGATCAGTCAAAACACTGTGCTCAGATTGGGTGGCTTCCAAGAGCTCTTGGAGTTGCCGGACCCGAGCGCCTATTTTCGCAACCTGTCGTTGTGCAGCCTGGAGGTCTTGCTGAGCGGCAGAAGTGCGTTGGCCAGCCGGCACGATGGATAGCTCTTGTAGTCGAGCAAGTCGGAGTTTCTCCAATTCGATGTACCCTTCGACGGCAACCCAACCGTCCCCCATTTCGACCTCGAAAAGTTCTCTTCCAGGTCCTTCAAGCAAGGCGCCGTCACGGTGACGAGCCTGGATTGGGCTTGATAGCCGCCAATCATTTTTTGCCAGCTCGCTTGTGAGGCTTGTCTCGTACGACTGGACCAAGCTTTGTAGGCGCGCTAGTGACTGCCTCTGGCGCTCGATTTGTTTCGTCCGCTCTAGGGACTCGAGGCCAAGAACGAACTCGGCCGCCCGGCGATAGGCAGATTGGATCTGGAAGTTGGTCGGAATTCTTGGCGCCAGTCCAGACCATCCGTACTTCTGCTCGACGTAAAACATCGGAAAAAGAACTTCGAGGTAAAGCGGCGATTCGCTCCCACTGAAGGACGGAACCTGGGGGAGATTCCAGCCAATGAATTGAGCGAGTTGCGTGTGAAAGCCCATCTCCCGCACCGCCGCACCTGACTCTCGAACGTACCGGTCTTCTCGCGTTGCCTCTCCTAACTCGGCCTCTGTAGGGGCCGACCACGTCTGAATGAGATGCAGTTGGTGGTCAAGACTGCGCGCCCATCTTCTTGTCTGGAGGTACTCGTTTCGGTCGTTCCGTAGAACCAAAGTCACGGACGATTCGACCACTGCCTGGCGGTGTCCGTCCAAGTCAATCGAAGAGGTCATCGCTTCGCCGAGGGGAGAGAGATGGGACGTAGAGAATGACCCCTCAAGTCCCAGGCCGTACACCAGGCTCTGAACAAGGGTCGACTTACCCCAGGAATTTGGAGCCTCGACGACATTCAAACCAGAGCTAAAACGTGTCTCGTATGAAGCCGAGCTACTGGCGGTCACCACATCGAGTCGGACCGAGACGTACTGCATCGTCATGAAAAAGTTCCCCCAAGAGTCTTCGACATAGTCGCCGTGCTGATGGGCTTGAGTTGACGCAGGATTTCTTCCGCCTCTCCTACAGACCCACTTTGTTCGGCAAATTCTTTAAGCAGCTGCACTCCGATTGAGGTCAGCTTTTGTCGCCCAGAGGGCTCTTGAGAGACCATCTGCTCGACCTGCATGATGCGAAGGAGCTGGAGGAGATCAGGTACGTAACCGCGAAACGTTCTCGACGGTGGAGAATTCCACTCACGCACGAACGCCGCGGCATTTGCGGCGTCTCCCAGAGCCCAAACCAGCGTGTGCATCTGCTCGACAGTGGCCGACTTTCCCCTGCACATGTCCAGGGCCGTGAGTGCAAGCAGCGTTTGCCACTGGTGACGGCGGCTACCTGCTAGGGGTAATGGAACGAATCGAAGAAGGGCACCCCGTTGCGGCTCATTTTCAGGTGCGTTGATTGCCTCGAGCTCCTCAGACAACAGAGGCCTCAGAAACAGGATCTAGATACAGAGGGCACTGCAGCCACCAGCTCGCAACGAAGTAGCGGGCAAGCAATTCAGCAAGGCTTGGTTGAAGACCCGCCGCCTCCGCGATGAGTCTCGTCGCAAGGTCAGTTCGTATGGTCCGAACTACTACAAGCTGCTTCGATTCGGTCTCTATTAGGGCTGTCGCAAGGCCCTCGAAGACAATTCCCGCGCAGTCGTTCACTGCTTTGAACGTGCTTGGGGCATCCCTCGCGAGGCGTTCCATTTCAGTCGTTCCACGGAAATATGCGCTCAAGGTTTCGCTGGCGTATTCACCGAGGCGCGCTGCATTTCGTCCTAAGGCCGGATCGACGGCGAGCTTTTCATACAGAACGTCCTCGAATGAATTGTCTAAGTCGGCGGGGGAACCTGAGTCGGCGTCCGAAACAATTCCCAAGACTCCCAAACTGACTGAGGCCAATGACGCCAGTTCTCTTGCGAAAAGGCGGTCGGTGTGGACGGAAATGCGAATGTCGTTCTGGCACCAGTCGTGTTCGGCAGCAACTTCTCGGAGTGATTGGCTCCGAACATGAGCATGCTCTAGCAGTGATTTGTCGTCGAAAGAGGGCGTGAGGAGAACCCATTCCCGGATGGTGTTTCCTGCGCCGATAAGCTTTCCCGTTTTAGAAGACCGGTCGATGAGCTTTTGCGTATCGGTCGTGATCTTGCGCTTCTGGCCAGCTGTTTGGTCAGCAATTGTGAGTGGGTTTTGAGGGGCGTAACACTGGTAGGCAGTGCCATCCGCAGCCACGTATGCTTCCAGACCGCCGTCGCCGTTGGTTCGATCGGGGATGAGCTGAACTTGAACGCCGTAGTGCATGGTCAGAAGTTCTTCGCAGTGAGTCTGCCACTCTGCGGGGTCCCATTGACGAGGACCTGTTGTTGTTGCCACAGGCGCAGGCTAACTCATGACGAGCTGTCGTCTTTGGAACGTGGGCTCCTAAGCGATCATGTTGCTCGGGCTGGTGCCCGATAGCCGATCGCTGGCCGGGCCCTCGCAGTGGGGCGTCGCGACGAAGTGCGCTTCATGCCATCCTTCGACCGTGCGCCCTCGATCGCTCTCCCTAGTCGTCGTGACCCTCTGTGCTGTCAGCCTCGTCGGGTGCTCCGAGGACGATCCCGGTGAGCAGGCCGGGGATATCGCTCTGTGGCTTGACCAGGCGCCTTCAGCGGTGCAGGACGACGGCGACGAGCTGGCCGTCTTGGCATCGCTTGTCGAGCAGGGCGAGGAAGCAGGCGGCGACGAGATCTCGGCGACCTTCAAGGAGCCCGTGACGATCAGGCGAGTCGAACTTGAGTGTTTCGGCGACGGACTTGTCGAGGGGCTGTTCGGTCTGACGTCGGCTGCGGGTGCGGTCGACACGACGTCCGCCCGTGCGAGCTGCGCCGAGGGCGTGCTCGAGCTGGACATCCCGGAGTCGTCCCGCGAGGGCGTGACGAAAGTCAGCTTCTCCTCGGTGGCGAGCACCGAGAAAGGCGCTTGGCGCGTCACCGTCCGATAGGGGATCGGGAAGTGAGACGCTTGGCCATGGCGTGGGGCAAGAGCACACTGAGGCGGTGATCTACTACATCGCACCTCTAGTGCTCGGGGCATCGTTCGTGGGGCTTTGTTTTGTTCTCCGAGCAGAGCAGCGGGCTCGCCGCCGCAAGTAGCCCCGTGGCGTAGCGCCCGATAGCCGATCGTCTGCCGGGTCCTTGCTGCACGCGGCCGTCCGTTTCTGAGCGGCTAATAGTGGGTTGAAGTAGCGAGCGTTGGTGGCTCAGGGGACGTACCAGTGGTCGGACCAGGTCTCGCTCTCGACAATGGGGTCGACGAGTTCGGCGCTGAAGGTTGTGCCGTGCCAGACGAACGTTCCTACCTTGAGCATTGCCAGGTCGTCGGGCTCAAGCGGCCA
The DNA here is from genome assembly GCF_056680555.1 of Frigoribacterium sp. AP1. Classification (NCBI taxonomy): domain Bacteria; kingdom Bacillati; phylum Actinomycetota; class Actinomycetes; order Micrococcales; family Microbacteriaceae; genus Frigoribacterium; species Frigoribacterium sp. AP1. Next base: position 1,256,385 of record NZ_CM155288.1, on the reverse strand, counting down.
GGCGCTGCTGACGAATGTCCAGACCTCGGGGTCATCGGGATAGATGAGGCGAGTGTCTTCGGTGTAATCAATGGACAAGTCCCCGACGAGTCTCGGTGACCCCCAGCTGTGCTTCCACCAAGGGCCCTCCAGGTCCCACTCCCAGTAGGGGCTGACGGACAGCCATCCGACGATTTTCTCCGGGTACGTCGGGTGGGCCAAGCGGTAGAGCTCAGGGCCCGTGCCGGCTGGCAGTGGCAGTTCCGGTCGAGGTCCAGGCCAGAGAAGCATGGGCCGACTCTAGATGAGCGACGTCTTCTCGAATTGGGCCTGGCTGCCGCGCGTTGTGATGGTACCCGGTAGGGGATCGTGCACCGGGCTGCGGCGAGACGGATTCGTCAGGGCCTGCGTCAAAGCCTTCCGGTGATGTCGAGGTCCGCTAGAGCGTCGAGGACGCGCTCGGGGTGTTCGGCCATCCGGTTCAGGACGTAGAGCCACCATTCGGGGCCGTAGACGACGTACTCGCGGGTGGTGTATCCGTCGTGACGCAAGGAGTCGAGCAGTTCGGTGCCGAGGCCCTGCAGCATCTCGAACTCGACGTGCTCGGCCATGAGGTCGGTGCCCAGCGTGTCGCGCAACGACGAGACCAGAAGCGGGTCGTGGGTGGCGAGATTCACTCGGTGTCCCGAGCCCACCAGGCGTCTCGCGGCCTCGAGGTAGGCCGTGGTCATGGGCTCGCTGTCTCGGGCGTAGGCGACGTCGGCGGATTCGAGGAACGCGCCCTTGACGAGGCGGATGGGCCCGGGGCGCTGGATGAGCCGGTCGAGATCCACGGGGGTGCGGTGGAGACGGGCCTGGAGGGTGACGCCGGTCTCGGGGAACTCGTCGGCGATCTGCTCCGTGATGGCGAGGACGAGATCCGTGCGGTCGGACCCCTCGGCGGAGATCATGATCGACGTGCCCGCCTCGCGGGCTGCGCGGGCGATGGCGCGGCCGTTCCGCAAACCGACCTCGGGCGACACGACGGCACCCACATGTGACAGGTCGAAGGAGATCGTCGCCCGTCCGGGAACCTGCCCGAGACGATGGGCCAGATCGACGAACTCGTCGGTCTGCTGATCGGCGACGGCCTCGTCCCGGATCGACTCGCCGACGAGTTCGACGCTGCCGAGGTGGCCACGGGACGTGTTCGCCTCGAGCAGCGCCACTGCCGCGTCGACGTCCGAGCCGGCGGTGTAGCGGCGGGCGATCTTCGCCGCCATGGTCGCCAGTGCGGGGTTCGCGAGCGTGCGTGCTTTGAGGTCTTCGTCGAGGGCGAAGGCCCGGAGGGTGTCGGCCGCGCGTCGCAGGGTGTTGTCGCTCGTGGTCATCAGAAGAACCTAGCGAATCTCTCTCAACGCAGACGCCCGGGGAGCCTCGGTCGAATCCGGTCCTGATCGGAGATGAACCGTCTTCCATCCGAGACGCCCGTGAGGGGATGGTCTACCGCTTCACCACGATGAGGAAGTGGTTGCTTTCCTCCTCGACGAGCTCACCTGTCCAAGGAGACTCGAGGTGTCCGTCGTCTTCGTCGTCGAAGCCTCGCAGCGCTGCCCCGCTGGGGAGTCGGAGGATCGGCGTCGTCGAACCGTCGTCGGCGAGGACGAGGATGTCGACGACCCGCCCGCGGACGTGGGTTTCAGGGCGGGAGTCGTGGTGGGTCTCGATCAACCGCACCTGTCCGCCGGCGTCTTGGAGTCGGCTGCAGCCCAGGTCGACCATGTCGTTGCGCTCGATGGCGTCACCGCAGCACTCGTGCTCCCAGTCGCCGATCTCGACCGTGACGTTCATGGGTGCTCCTCGAAGGGTTTTCGCTTGGTGGTCAGCGATGTCGTGCCCGGTTGTGACCATGGGGCGGTCATCCCCATCCGCTGTTCCAACCCTCGGGGCCGGCTGCTTCCATGAGACGCTCGTGTTCTCCAGGATCGTCGAGCCGCCAGCCGTAGGGGGACACTCCCCGTCCCAGGGCGAAGATCGAGGATCGCGTCGTCGAGGTAGGTCAGTGCGGGGCCGCTTGACCGGTAGTGCCGCAAGACCTTCCGCAGGGCGACCTCGATCTCCTGGTCCTTCAGCACGCCCACATGATGGCAGGGCGAAGTCTCATCCCACGTGTCCCGTCACGGTGTTCCGGCGGCAGCCGTGCTGGAAGCATCCCCATGGCCGAGGGCGCATCGGGCGGGGCGATAGACTGTGGGCGACAGAACCTCCACCGACCCGGTGGAGGTTTTCTCGTATGACCACTCCTGCTTCCCTCACGATCGCCACCGCCGACGAGCGGCATCGCCCCGAGCTCGAACAGCTCTGGACGATGTTCCGCCACGAGATGTCCGCGTTCACCGGCACGCTTCCTGACGAACGCGGCCGCTTTCGACAGGAACGACTCGACGCCGGTCTCTCAGAACCGGGCTGGTCGGCCCACGTCTTCCGCCTGGGACCACACCCGGTCGGGTTGGCGGTCCTGCGCGGATTGGACGCCGAAGAGCGCGTGATCAGTAGCTTCTTCGTCGCGCACGGCGCTCGGCGCTCTCAGGTCGGGCGGGTCGCTGTGACAGAACTGACATCAGCGCACCCTGGAAGGTGGGCCGTTGCCTACCAAGAACGCAACGACGTCGCAGCGAGGTTCTGGCGCACGGTCGCCAGCGGAATCGACCCACAGTGCAGTGAGGAACAGCACGACGTCCCCGGCCGCCCGGACTTGCCGGCCGACTCCTGGGTCCGATTCAGTGTCCTGTAGCCGATCATCCATCGGTCTCGCAGTCGGCGGCCATGAGCCGAGTCCTCCAGGGGCAGGCCCGGAGCGGGCGATTCACACGCCCGCCCCGGGATGCCGTCAGGGCGTGGGGTCGAGGAGGCGCCCGGTCCAGTCGCGCAGGGCGGTGACGGCCCGGCGCGACAGGGTCGCTCCCGGCATCATGCTCGACGACCCGTGGAACGCCCCCGGCCACACGTGCAGCTCCGCCTGCACGCCGGCCGCCCAGAGCGCACTGGCGTAGGCGACGGTCTCGTCACGGAACACCTCGGCGCTGCCGCAGTCGACGTACGCCGGCGGCAGGCCCGAGAGGTCGGTCGCTCGGCCCGGTGCCGCGTAGATCGACACGTCGTCACCGCCGCGACGGTCGCCGAGGTAGGCGTCCCAGCCGAACCGGGTCATCTCGCGGTCGGCGACGCCCACCCCGTCGAACTGACGGGCGGACACGGTCGCGTCGCGGTCGTCGAGCATCGGACTGACGAGCACCTGCCCGACGACGGCCGGCCCCTGCCGATCGCGGGCGAGGAGCGCCGTGCCCGCCGCGAGCCCGGCCCCGGCGCTCTGGCCGACCAGGACGATGCGATCCGGGTCGACGCCGAGCTCGTCGGCGTGCTCGGCGACCCAGACGAGGCCGGAGTAGCAGTCCTCGACCGGGTACGGGTCGGGGTGCTCCGGGGCGAGACGGTAGTCGGGGCTGACCAGGACGACGTCGTGCACGAGCAACCAGTCGTCGTACGAGTCGAGGTTGCCGAGGTGGTGGCCGAACATCATGCCGCCGCCGTGGATCGCGAAGGCGCAGGCCGCCGTCCCGGTGCGGCCGATGCGCTGGACGACCGCGAGGGCGATCGGGTCGCCGAGGTGCCCGGGGACGATGATGCTGCGCCTCTCGAGGCCGCGGGCCTGCAATCCTTCGTCGAGCTGCGCCTCCTTCATGTCCAGCTGTCGCATCTGCGGCAGCATCGCGGTCTCGAGGCGGAAGCGGCCGCGGGCGTCCATCGCCTCCAGGAAGGGCACGAACTCGGGGTCGAACGGCGGGCGGGGCAGGGCGGTGGTGTCAGGCATGAGAGGGCTCCTGGGTGGTGGGGGTGAGAGTGGTCGAGGGGGCAGGTCCAGTGGTGCCGGGGGAGGGGGCGGCGGTTCGTGCCCGGAGCATCCCGACCACGACGAGCACGGCGGCGACGGCGGCGAGGCCGATCCCGGCGACGGTGAGGGCGTCCTCGAAGGCCGCGAGTCGCGGGGCCGTCCACGGCAAGGTCGTGATGCTGCCGGTGACGAACGCCGCGACGATCGTGCCCGCGGCGGCGACCGCGGCTCCTCCCGCGAGCTCGCTCGAGGTGTCGACCAAGGCCGCGCCGACCGAGGTGCGGTCGGCGGGGAGGCCCGTGAGCACGGAGGCTCCGGCCACGACGCCGACGACGCGCATGCCGGCGGCGACGAGCACGAGAGCGACGAGCACCCAGACGTACCCCTGACGGCTCAGGGCGCCGAAGACGACGAGGCCGGACACGACCGCGGCGGCGCTGACCCACGCGGCCCGGCCGAGGCCGACCCGCTGCACGAACGGCCCCACGAGGCGGCCCCCGGCCAGGAGCACGACGACCTGCGGCAGTGTGCCGACGGCGGCGAGGGCCGGCGGCCAGCCCCAGGCGAACTGCAGCTGCAGCGTCACGAGGTACGACAGCCCGGCGACGGCGAGGCCCGACGCGGCCTTGAACGCGAGGCCGCTCGACACCAGGGGGCGGGCGAGCAGGTGCAGGTCGACCACCGGGTGCCGCGCCGTCCGCAGGCGACCGACGAACCCGGCGCCGCACGCGACGGTCAGCACGACGGCGGCCCACCCCCACGAGGAGGCGCTGGCCGGCCCGACGAGGACGGTCGGCGTCACGAGCAGCCCGGTCACGGTCGCGGTGCCCAGCAGCGCGCCGCCCACGTCGACGGGGTCCGGCCGCAGCCCCGCGGCGTCGTCCCGAGCGACACCGCACCGGATGCCGACGAACGCCAGCACGGCGATCGGCACGTCGGCCAGCAGCAGCACCTGCCACGGAGCGACGGCGAGCACGAACCCGCCGACGGTCGGGCCGACGGCGAGGCCGACGAGCCCCGCGGTCGAGATCACCGTCAGGGCTCGGACGCGCAGACCCTCGTCGTCGAACAGCCGGAACGCCAGCGCCATCGACCCGGGGGTGGTCATCGCCGCGGCGACGCCCGTCAGCACGCGGACGGTGACGAGCTGCTCGGTGGTCGTGACCGCCACGGTGGCGAGGCTCGCCACGGCGAGCAGCGCGAGGCCCGCGAGCATGACGCGGCGGCGCCCCACCCGGTCGGCGACGGCGCCGAAGAGCAGCATGAGCCCGCCGAAGGAGACCGCGTAGGCGCCCGACACCCACTGCAGGCCCGTCGTCGAGGAGCCCAGCTCGCGGCCGATCGTCGGCAGGGCGACGTTCAGCACCGAGGTGTCGAGCATCTCGAACAGGAACACCGCGGACAGCCCGGCCAGGGCGATCCACGCGTCGGACAGCCGGGGAGGCGCGTCGCCGGCGCGCAGCCGACCGCGGGTGAGAGAGGTACTGGGGGACACGGGGCGCACTCCTTCTGGGAAGAAGTGGCGACTCGTTCGATGCCGCGTGTAGGTGCGTCGCAGAGCGCGACGCCTTTTACCTCAGTGATGTGGACGATACACCGACTACGGCTGAAGGAGAACTCCAGCAGTTCTGCCGCTCATGCAGGTGCCCGACAGGAGAGTCGAGCCCACACCGGCCCCCCTGTGGTTCGGGTCGATGAACACGTCACAGAGCCAGCCGAAGGTGACTGTGTCGCGCGGCGTCACGTGGGGGAAAGGTCCGATCGGGAACAGGTGGCCCGCCGGGGTCGGGGCTGTCGACCGCCGAGGACGAGAGGGGGTTCGCTCCGGCTGATTTGGCTCGGGCTGGCGTGCCAGGGATGCTTGCAGGACAACCGAGGGAGTTTCATGATGGCGCGTTTCCGTTCTCTGCCCCTGCCGGCTCTTCTCGTGGTCTTGTTCGTGGTCACAGGAGCCTTGTGGTTCGGGATCGGTGTGATCGTCATGCCCGGTGACCAGCCTGTTCTCGTGCGACTGATCGGGACGATCTTCTACGCGGGAGCGATGACCGCGGTCTTCGGCTTCATGATCGCTCGAGCACGGCGTCTCGCTGGCGGAGTCACCGATCTGGCCGAGATGCGGGCAGCTTTCAGGGCCGGCAGCGTTCCTCCTGATGCAGATCCGGTCAGGTGGGTTCCGACCTTCGAGAAGTGGGAGCGTGATTACCGGTTGAATCGGTGGTTCGGGCCCGTCACGTTCATCGCCTTCGCGGCGCTGACTGCTTGGTTGGCCCTGTCCGAGGGGCCCGTCTGGTGGCTCGTCACGGTGTTCTTCGTCGCCGCCATGATCTGGTCGACGGTCGATTCCTGGAGAGGGTTGGCGAAGGTGACCGTGATGCTCGATGAGCTTCGTAGTCGCCCGCCCGGGTGGTTCGCCGAGGTTGACGCGAGAGCGCTCAGGCCGACCGACTCGGTGAACGACGTGGATCATCGTGGTGATGCTCCCCGGGCCGAGCACCGGCCTGAACCCGTCCGCCTCCGTCCGCTCGATCGCCTCCTGCGTGGCTTCCCGTGGCATGACCGAAGTCAGCGACCGCATCATTAGCTCATAACCCGCGTCCGCCCCGCAGGGGATACCCAGCGGGCCGACCGGCGGTAGCTCGTGGGACTCGCGAGCCCCCTATGGTGACCGGCACGCTCGACGACCTGCTCTCCTCCGATCCGCAGCGCATCTGGCAGGCATCGTGGGAGGTCATCAGGACGCGCGACACCGTGCTGCTCGAGAGCCTCCGGGCTGCGCTCCCGGCGATCCGGCGGGCGACGGCGGACGTCGAGCTCGGCGGGATGATCCGGCCCAACCGTGACGCCCTCGATCACGCCCTCAGGAAGGTGCGGGACTACCGCAGCTGGCGATGCTGGTGCGACGACTACCCGCGACTCCTCGCCTTCGACCCCGACCGAGAAGAGGAACGCGGGCATGCGAGGGTCCTCGGCCGAGACCTCTCTGGGTGGCCGGCGACCTATGAGTGCGAATGCGCCGTCTGCGGCAGGCGGTTCAGTGTCGAAGAGGGCGAGCACCACGCGCTCTGGTGGAGATGGACCGCGCAGAGGGCCTGAGGTGGGAGATGTCGGCGAGCCACATCTAGTGTGCCTCGGCATCGTCGATCACGGTGCCGTCCCGAGGGGTCTCTCGCTCGTCCCGACGGCCGAAGCCTCGGCGGGCGTGTGGTGTCCGTGAGGAAGACGGCGTTCGGCGTAGGGAAGTCGTAAGGGCCCGCGATCGGCGGTGTGGCGAGGTGTCTACTGACTCGCTGTGCCCACCACGGGCATCGGGCCGCCCGGCCCGTCGTTCGTTCCTCTTGGAGTCGTAGTGCTCGACATCGTGTACGTGCTCGCCGTCATCGCTGTGTTCGCAGTGGTGTCCCTCGTCGCGAAGGGGGTCGAGAAGCTGTGATCGTCTTCAGCATCGGGGCCGCCGTCCTCGCCGTGGCCGCCCTGGCGTACCTCGTGTACGCCCTCGTGAAGCCCGAGCGCTTCTGATGGACGCGCTGTTCGGCATCCTCCAGATCCTCACGGTCGTCGTCGTCCTCGTCGTCGTGTACCGCCCCCTCGGCGACCACATGGCGCGGATGTTCACGACGGCGAAGGACGCCCGCGTCGAGCTCGGCTTCTACCGCCTCATCGGCGTCGACTCGACGTCGGAACAGACGTGGCCGGCCTACCTCCGAGGCGTCCTGACGTTCTCGGTGATCGGTGTCCTCTTCGTCTACGCGATCCAGCGCCTCCAGGCGTTCCTGCCGTACTCGCTCGGCTTCCCGGCCGTGCCCGAGGGGCTCTCGTTCAACACCGCCGCCTCCTTCGTGGCCAACACGAACTGGCAGTCCTACTCGCCCGACGTGACGATGGGCTATGCCGTCCAGGTGCTCGGCCTCGTCGTGCAGAACTTCGTCTCCGCGGCCGTCGGCATCGCCGTCGCCGTCGCCCTGATCCGCGGGCTCGCCCGGGCGAAGAGCGGCACGCTCGGCAACTTCTGGGTCGACCTGACCCGGTCGATCACGCGTCTGCTCCTTCCCCTCGCCGTCCTCTCGGCCGTCGTCCTCATCGCCGGTGGGGTGATCCAGAACGTCGCGGGCTTCACCGAGGTCACGACGCTCACCGGTGGCACCGCGACGATCCCCGGAGGCCCTACCGCCTCGCAGGAGGCGATCAAGCTGCTCGGCACGAACGGCGGCGGCTTCTTCAACGCCAACAGCGCGCACCCGTTCGAGAACCCGACCGCCTGGACGAACGTCTTCCAGGTCCTGCTCATGCTGGTCATCCCGTTCTCGTTGCCGCGCACCTTCGGCCGCATGGTCGGCTTCACGAAGCAGGGCGTCGCGATCGCCGCCGTCATGACGACGATCTTCGCTGTCTCGCTCACCGCCATGACCTGGTTCGAACTCCGCGGTGCCGGCACCGCCACCCAGCTCGCCGGCGGCGCGATGGAAGGCAAGGAGGCGCGGTTCGGCATCTGGGGATCGACCCTGTTCGGTTCCACCTCGACCCTGACGTCGACGGGTGCGGTCAACTCGATGCACGACTCGTACACCGCCCTCGGCGGCATGATGGCGATGCTGAACATGATGCTCGGCGAGATCGCCCCCGGCGGCGTGGGTTCCGGCCTCTACGGGATGCTCGTCCTCGCCGTGATCACCGTGTTCATCGCGGGTCTGCTCGTCGGCCGCACCCCGGAGTACCTCGGCAAGAAGATCGGGCCGCGCGAGATCAAGCTCGCCAGCCTCTACATCCTGGTCACGCCGACCCTCGTGCTCGCCTTCACGGCGCTCAGCTTCGCGATCCCCGCGGTGCGCGCCGACGTCGAGGGCACGTCGATCTGGAACCCGGGCCTGCACGGCTTCAGCGAGGTGCTCTACGCCTTCACCTCCGCCGCGAACAACAACGGCTCCGCCTTCGCGGGACTGACGGCGAACACACCGTGGTTCAACACCACCCTCGGCGTCGCGATGCTGCTCGGCCGGTTCCTCCCGATCGTGCTCGTGCTCGCCCTCGCCGGCTCCTTCGCCGCTCAGGACAAGGTCCCCGCCACCGCCGGGACCCTGCCCACCCACCGCCCGCAGTTCGTGGGCCTGCTCACCGGCGTCTCGGTGATCATCACCGCGCTGACCTATTTCCCCGTCCTCGCACTGGGACCGCTCGCCGAAGGGCTGAAGTGACCATGTCCATCACCACCGACACACCGACCACCGACCACGAGCGCGAGGGCGACCAGACCCCGACGAACCGAGGAGGCGCGTTCGGCGCAGCCCAGCTCGTCGCGGCCCTGCCCGGCGCGCTCCGCAAACTCGACCCGCGCGAGATGTGGCACAACCCCGTCATGTTCATCGTCGAGGTCGGCGCCGCCTACACGACGATCCTCGCGATCGCCGGCCTCGTCACCGGTCCCGAGACCTCGGGCGGCTCGCCCGTCCCCGGCTCGTTCACCTGGGCCATCGCCGTCTGGCTCTGGCTCACCGTCGTCTTCGCCAACCTCGCCGAGTCCGTCGCCGAGGGCCGCGGCAAGGCACAGGCCGAGACCTTGAAGGCGACCCGCACCAGCACCACCGCCCAGCGCGTGGTCTCGTACGACGCGACCTCCGACGCCGGTGCCGAGCGCGCCTCCTCGGAGTCGGTGTCCTCGGCCGACCTCACGCTCGGTGACACGGTGGTCGTGACCGCCGGCGAGCTGATCCCCGGCGACGGCGACATCGTCTGGGGCATCGCGAGCGTCGACGAGTCGGCCATCACGGGCGAGTCCGCCCCGGTGATCCGCGAGTCGGGCGGCGACCGCAGCGCCGTCACCGGCGGCACCCGCGTGCTCTCCGACCGCGTCGTCGTGCGCATCACGAGCAAGCCCGGCGAGACCTTCGTCGACCGCATGATCCGCCTCGTCGAGGGGGCCTCCCGCCAGAAGACCCCGAACGAGATCGCGCTGAACATCCTGCTCGCGAGCCTGTCGATCGTCTTCGTCGTCGTGACCCTGACGCTGAACCCCATCGCGGCCTACAGCGACGCGTCGGTGAGCATCCCCGTGCTCATCGCCCTGCTGGTCTGCCTCATCCCCACGACGATCGGTGCGCTCCTCAGCGCCATCGGCATCGCGGGCATGGACCGCCTGGTGCAGCGCAACGTGCTCGCCATGTCGGGCCGCGCGGTCGAGGCCGCCGGTGACGTCACCACGCTGCTGCTCGACAAGACCGGCACCATCACCTACGGCAACCGGCAGGCGGCCGAGTTCACGCCGCTCGACGGCATCGCCCGGGCCGAACTCGTCGACGCCGCCGCCCGGTCGTCGCTCAGCGACCCGACCCCCGAGGGCAAGTCGATCGTCGACCTCGCCCTGACGACGGGGTGGCACGACGCCGACGGTCAGCCGGGTGAGATCGTGCCCTTCACCGCCCAGACCCGCATGTCGGGCCTCGACCTGCCCGACGGCACGCAGATCCGCAAGGGTGCCGGCAACTCCGTCATCGCCTGGGTCGAGGAGGACCGCCGTCTCGCCAGCACCGAGCACGACGAACTGCAGACCCGCATCGACGAGATCTCGAACGCCGGAGGGACCCCCTTGGTCGTCGCGATCAAGACCCCGGCCTCGGAAGCCCGCGTCCTGGGCGTCGTGTACCTGAAGGACGTCGTCAAGACCGGCCTGCGCGAACGCTTCGCCGAACTGCGCAGCATGGGCATCCGCACGGTCATGATCACCGGCGACAACCCGCTGACCGCCAAGGCGATCGCGGCCGAGGCCGGAGTCGACGACTACCTCGCCGAGGCCACCCCGGAGGACAAGCTCGCCCTCATCCGCCGGGAGCAAGAAGGAGGCGCGCTCGTCGCGATGACCGGCGACGGCACCAACGACGCACCCGCGCTGGCACAGGCCGACGTCGGCGTCGCGATGAACACGGGCACCTCGGCCGCGAAGGAGGCCGGCAACATGGTCGACCTCGACAGCGACCCGACGAAGCTGATCGACATCGTCCGCATCGGCAAGCAGCTGCTCATCACCCGTGGCGCGCTCACGACGTTCTCGATCGCCAACGACATCGCGAAGTACTTCGCGATCATCCCGGCCATGTTCGCCGGGGTGTTCCCGGGGCTCGGGCTGCTGAACGTCATGCAGCTGTCCTCACCGGCGTCGGCGATCCTCTCGGCGATCGTCTTCAACGCCCTGGTGATCGTCGTGCTCATCCCGCTCGCCCTGCGGGGTGTGAAGTACCGCGCCGCGTCGGCGTCGTCGATCCTGTCGCGCAACCTCCTCGTCTACGGACTCGGCGGCGTCGTCGCCCCGTTCGTCGGCATCAAGATCATCGACCTGATCGTCAGCCTGCTCCCCGGCTTCTGAGCCGACGCAGACGACGAACGAGAGAGAGACCATGAACACCCGCACCCTGCTCCGCCAGTACGGTGTCGCCTTCCGCGCGATGCTCGTCTTCACCGTCGTCCTCGGTGTGGCCTACACGGCCGTCGTCACCGGGGTCGGCCAACTCGTCCTCGGCGGCGGGGCGGACGGTTCCGCCGTCCGCGTCGACGGCGAGACCGTCGGCTCGTCACTCATCGGGCAGTCCTTCACCGACGCCGACGGTGCCGCCCTGCCCGAGTGGTTCCAGTCGCGGCCCTCCGCGGCCGGTGACGGCTACGACGCCTCCGCCTCGAGCGGCAGCAACCACGGGCCCGAGAACGAGGACCTCATCGCGGCCGTCGAGGAGCGACGAGCGGCGATCGCCGAGAGCGACGGCGTCGCCCCGGAGGACGTCCCCGTCGACGCGCTCACCGCCTCCGCGTCCGGGCTCGACCCGCACATCAGCCCCGAGTACGCGCGCATCCAGGTCGAGCGGGTCGCCGCGGCACGCGACCTGCCGGTCGCGGACGTCGAGGCGCTCGTGGAGGAGCACACCCAGGGCCGCGACCTCGGCTACCTGGGCGAGCCCACCGTGAACGTGCTCGAACTCAACGCGGCCCTGGCCGGGACGGGACGCTGAGACCGTGAGACGGGGGCGGCTCCGGGTGCTGCTGGGCGCCGCCCCCGGCGTCGGCAAGACCTACACCATGCTCGAAGAGGGAGCACGGCTCGCCCGCGAGGGCAAGGACGTCGTCGTCGCCGTCGTCGAGACCCACGGCCGCGAGGCCACGGCGTCGATGCTCGGCGACCTCGAGATCGTCCCGCGGACGACGACCCTGCATCGCGGCGTCGAGCTGACGGAGATGGACGTCGACGCGGTCCTCGCGCGGAGGCCCGACCTCGCCCTCGTCGACGAGCTCGCCCACACCAACGCGCCGGGCTCCGTCCGGCAGAAACGGTGGCAGGACGTCCAGGTCCTCCTCGACGCGGGCATCGACGTCGTCTCGACCGTCAACGTGCAACACATCGAGTCCCTCAACGACGTGGTGGAGAAGATCACCGGGGCCGCCCAGCGCGAGACCGTCCCCGACAGCATGCTCCGGAGCGCCGACCAGATCGAGGTCGTCGACCTCGCCCCCCAGGCGCTCCGCGACCGTCTCGCCGAGGGGAACGTCTACCCGGCGGCGCGCATCGACGCCGCGTTGTCGAACTACTTCCGCCTCGGCAACCTGACGGCGTTGCGGGAGCTGGCGCTGCTGTGGCTGGCCGACGAGGTCGACAGCGCCCTCAAGGCCTACCGGGTCGAGAACGGCATCGACAGCAAATGGGAGGCGCGGGAGCGGGTCGTGGTCGCCCTCACCGGCGGGCCGGAGGGCGAGACCCTCATCCGTCGTGGTGCCCGCATCGCCGCCCGGTCGTCCGGGGGAGAGCTCGTCACCGTGCACGTCATCGCCCAGGACGGCCTCCGCGACGCGCACCCGGGTGCTCTCTCCGCGCAGCGCGCCCTGACGGAGAAACTCGGCGGCACCCACCACCAGGTCGTCGGTGGTGACGTCCCCGTCGCCCTGGTCCAGTTCGCGAAGGCGATGAACGCCTCCCAACTCGTCATCGGCGTCAGCCGCCGGAGCCGTGTCGCCGCCGCCCTGACGGGCCCGGGGATCGGTGCCACCGTCATCCGCGAATCGGGTGACATCGACGTGCACATCGTGACCCACTCCGCCGCCGGCGGCCGGTTCACCCTCCCCCGGGCAGGAGGCGCGCTGACGTTGCGGCGTCGGCTGCTGGGGGGCGGCCTCGCCGTGGTGCTCGGCCCGATCGTGACCTGGCTGCTCGTGATGTTCCGCAGCGACGAATCGCTCACGAGCGACGTGCTCGTCTACCAGCTGCTCGTCGTGGTCGTGGCGCTCGTCGGCGGGATCTGGCCGGCCCTCTTCGCGGCGGTGCTCTCGGGAGTGACGCTGGACTTCTTCTTCGTCGAGCCCTACGACAGCATCACCGTCGGTCGGCCGCTGCACCTCCTGACCCTCGTCCTCTACGTGGTCATCGCCCTGCTCGTCAGCTACGTGGTCGACCAGGCGGCACGCCGGTCCCGGGCGGCGGCGCGTGCCGTCGCCGAGTCCGAACTGCTCGCGGCCGTCGCCGGCGGCGTCATCCGGGGCCAGGACGCGCTCCACGCGCTCCTCTCCCGCACCCAGGACGCCTTCCGCCTGCGGACGGTCTCCGTCATCGACGTCGACGGTGACGTCGTCGACTCCCTCGGGGCACCCCGGGTCGGCGACGAGACGACGGTCGTCCCCGTCGGCACCCGCGCGCGCCTCGAGATGACGGGGCCACCCATGGCGGCGTCCGAGAGGCGCCTCCTCGCGGTCATCGCGGCCCAGGTCGAGACGGCCCTGGAACACAAGGCCCTGTCGGCGACGGCCGACTCCGCGGGGCCGCTGGCGCAGGTGGACCAGGTCCGCACGGCACTGCTCGCGGCCGTCGGACACGACCTGCGGCGGCCCTTGGCCTCGGCCACGGCGGCCGTGACGGGCCTTCGACAAGGCGACGTCGTCTGGGCGGACCGCGACCGCGACGAACTGCTCGCCACGGCCCACGAGAGCCTCGACGCGCTGTCGGCCCTCGTCACGAACCTCCTGGACGTCAGCCGCGTCCAGGCCGGAGCCCTCGCGGTGTCACGCCAGCCCGTCGACGTCGACGACGTCCTGTTCGCCTCCGTGGACGAACTCCGGGTCGAGCCCGGACGCGTCGAGCTCCAGGTCGGCGAGGACGTTCCGCAGGCCGACGCCGACCCGGTCCTCCTCCAACGCGTCCTGGTGAACCTGCTCGACAACGCCCTGAAGTACGCCCCCGCAGGGACGCCCGTGCGTCTCTCCAGCAGCAGCTTCGGGGACGCCGTGGAGATCCGCGTCGCCGATCAGGGGCCGGGGATCAGTCCCGAACGCCTGGACCTGGTCTTCGTTCCCTTCCAGCGCCTCGGAGACACCGACAACACCGCCGGCCTCGGGCTGGGACTCGCCATCTCCAAGGGCTTCACCGAGGGGATGGGGGGCGCCCTTCGAGCCGAGGAGACCCCGGGAGGCGGGCTCAGCATGGTCGTCTCCCTTCCTGTCGCGCAGGCGACGTCCGGGACGGACCACGCATGAAGATCCTCATCGCCGACGACGATCCGCAGCTCGTCCGGGCCCTCACGCTGACCCTCGGCGCGGTCGGCTACGACATCGCCACCGCCGCCGACGGAGCCGAGGCGCTCCGCGCCGTCGTCGAAGAACATCCCGACGTCGTCATGGTCGACCTCGGCATGCCACACGTCGACGGGCTCGGCGTGATCGAAGGCCTCCGCGGCTGGAGCAACATCCCGGTCCTCGTCGTCTCGGGCCGAACCGGCGCCGCCGACAAGGTCGAGGCGCTCGATGCCGGCGCCGACGACTACATCACCAAGCCGTTCGCCATGGACGAGCTGTTGGCCCGCCTCCGGGCGCTGACACGACGGACGACTCCGACCCCCGATCAACCGTCCGAGACGTTCGGGGGCATCCGGATCGACTTCGTCGCCAAGAGCGTCGTCCGCGAACCGGACGAGGCGATCCGCCTGACTCCCACCGAATGGCGCATCCTCGAGATCCTGGTCAGGAACCCCGGGCGACTCGTCACGCGGGAGGACATCCTCACCCGGATCTGGGGCCCGGCACACTCCAGCGACGGTGGGTACCTGCGGCTGTACGTCTCCCAACTCCGGAAGAAGCTCGAAGCGGTCCCGACCCAGCCTCGCTACCTCCAGACGGTGCAGGGCATGGGCTACCGCTTCATGCCCGACGAGCCGAGCAGCTGACCTCGGAGCCCGAGGTCGAGCACGTCGGGTTCCGAGAAATGGTCGACCTCCAGGGCGAAGGCGTCGAACTGCGGCCCCGTTCCGTGGAAACGGGTGACGACGGGGACCGACGTCGTCGACGTCATGGCCGGTCCGGATGCGTCGGCAACGCGGTGTAGACCTCGTCCCAGCGCGCGAGGTACCGCTCGAGCGAGAGGTGGCCTGCCGCCAGTTCCCGCTCGAGGGCGACGAGCCGCGCAGCCGTCGCGCGGACGCAGGCGGCGTCACCGAGCACGACCAGACCGCCCGGGGTGCACGTCGACGACGCCGTCAGTTCACGCACCGTGGCCCGGAGCCGTGCCGTCACGACGTCGAGGCACAGGAACCCGAGGCCGTAGACGGCCAGAGCGATCGAGGCCGCCACCGGAGCCGGGACCCGGGATGCCAGGACGAGGAGCGACGCGGCCGAGCAGATCGCCCCGGCGACGGGCCAGATCTGCCGGAGATGGAGGAGCCTCCTCTCGCGGAGGCTCGTTCCCGGTCGGAACACCCGGAGGGTGATCTGCTGCACGACCGTCGAGCGGGCGGGAGCCTGGTCCAGCGTGCCCCACGAATGAGCACCGTCCACGACGTCGTGCACGGCGTGACGCATCGTCGGGAGGACGCCAGGGGCCGTCATCGTCGGCTCTGGTGGCGGCGCAGACGCCCGACGGTGACGTCACCCGGGCACGGGACCGCCAGGAGGTCGCCGATGCGGAGGTCTCCGGGGAGGTCGGCCACGGCGAGATCGGGCCCCTCGTCCTGGAGGCCGATCACCATGGCCACGTCGTGGGCCGTCGAGATCCGCCCGATCAGACGGAGCTCCCGCATGGCGACGGGCACCGCACCGAGTCGGGCGTCCACCTGGACGACGATCGCGCCGGAGGTGTGGCGACAGACGTCGCTGACGGTGACGACGATCGCCGTGGCGTCGTCGACGGTCGACACCCGGCCACCGGAGCGGGGCACGAGGGCAGCGCCCGTGTGGACGCACGGCGTCTCGCAGATGCTCGCCAGACGGACGAGGGACACCCCGCCGATGACGACGTCGTCCAGGGTCGGACGGGTCCGTTCCGGCCAGGCGTCGGGAACGAACGGGTCGGCGATCACCCGTCGCATCGAGGGAAGGATGTCCGTGAGGGTCATGAACGGACCTGACGCGCGACACGGCGGATCGAGGCCGTGTCAGGGGTGGGCGACGAAGAGTGCATGGAACAGTCCTAAGCGGCCCAGCCGCTGAAGTCGGGGCCCCTTGCGACATCCGAACGCCGTGGCCCCACATCCTGACGCAACCAGTGCGGGAGGACCTCGTCACCCCTCGACGCGGGCCGCCATCCGGGCCGCCCAGGAGGTCCGTCATGACGTCATCCTCGCAGCCGCTCGTCGTCGTCCCGGGTCAGTCGTAGACGCGGCCGAGCACCCAACCGCCGTCGGTGCCGAGGACGACCTCGAACATGTGGGTGGTGCCGTCGTCGTCGGTGGCCTGGAAGCGCCAGCCGACGAAGCGCCGGGGCGGGTGCGTGATGAAGGCGGGTGTGACCGCCGGCTCGACCCGCAGCTCGGTCGGGGTGTCGCTCACCCGCCAGCGTCGGCACGACCAGACCAGCCGCGCCGGCAGGTCGCGCTCGAACCACAGCGCGACGGGCTCGTGGGTGGTCTGGGTGCTCATGTCGTCCTCCTGCACGTTCGAACGTGTGTTCGAACGGATCGAGTGTAGGTCAGGCCGAGGGGGCGGGCAACCAGATCACGGTCGTCTTCCCGGACAGGGGGTCGAGCGGGGTGCCCGGCGCTGGATATGATCCGGCGTGACCCGGCGATCCGACGGCCCGGTCGACGAAGGGGAACGACCGTGAGCACACCGATCGAGCCGGGCGTGCCCGACCAGCAGCCCCGACCGCAGGGGTGGCGGAAGCCCGAGCAGCAGCCGCAACCGCAGGGGTGGCCGCAGCCCGAACAGCAGCCGTCCGGCTGGCAGCCGCAGGCCCACCCCCAGCCGCAGTCCCAGGCGCCCTGGCAACCGTGGCCGACGCAGGACCCCTATGCCGCGCCTCCTGCGTTCCTCCCCGCCTTGCCGGTGCAGCCCTCGAGGACGCCGTGGGTCCTCGCGATCGTCGGCGCGGCCGTCGTCGCCCTCATCGTCGGCGGCGGGGCCGGTCTGCTCGGCGGGATGACGCTCGCCGCCGGCTCGGCCGGCTTCGAGGACGGCTACTCCTCCGGCGGGGAGGACCCCACGACGTACTTCGGTTCGGACGCGGTCTACGGCGACTACTACTACGCGCTCGACTTCTCGGGGGTGACCGGCGTGGACGGGCTCGACGTCGGCACCTGCTTCACCGTCGGCGACCTCGGCCGCGAGGGCACCGGCGACGTCGAGACGGCCTCCTGCGACGAGGCCCACGACGAAGAGGCCTACCTGGTGGGCGAGCTGGACGGCGGCGCGTTCCCCGGCGGCTTCGAGGTCCTCGACGAGGCGGCCGCCCTCTGCGACGCGGCCTTCGACGACTACGTCGGGGCCTCGTACGACGAGTCCCTCGCCGACTACGGCGTGCTCGCCCCGACCGAGAAGGGGTGGGCCGACGGCGAGCGCTCGGTCGTCTGCTACGTGTACACCTACGGCACGACCCGCGTCGGAAGCCTGGCGGACTCGGGCGTCTAGGCCGGGACGCCGGGCCCTGCGCCTCTCTCGCAGTGTGTGTCGGCGGCATCGGCACCGACCAGCGACGTCACCACGGTCGGCGCGATCGCCTGCCCCCACCGCCGGTGCATGGTGGCCCACGACAGCAGCTCCTGGTGGTACAGCCCCTCCGAGCGCCACTCGGGGAACGGCACCCACGAGGCGCCGGGCGTGGTGAGGGCGACCCGCGCCGTCAGGGCGTTGAGTCGCTCGATCTGCCGCGTCAGCAGGCGCTTCGCGACCGGGGGGATCGGCCGGAACTCCGCCATCGGCGGGATGCCGACGTAGACGATGCGGCAGTCCGGGCCGGCCGTCTCGCGCACCCGGACGGCGAGTCGACGGAGCGAGGCCTCCCACGAGCTCCCGTCGGTGGCGAGCAGGACGTCGCAGATGCCGAGCAACACCACGGCCGCGTCGGAGGGCTCGGCCGGCAGCTCGACCCGAGCGGCCTCCGCGGCCGTCAGCACCGGCGACGAGACCTCGTGCCATGTGACGCCGCGGCCCCGGCTCGAGCCGACGAGGCGCGCGGTCTGGCTGGCACAGGTGAGGTCGTGGGCGAGCACGCCGAAACCCTCGACGGCGATGCTGCCGACGAAGAGCAGGCGATCGGGGTCGGGGCCGTCGACGGTCATGCGGCGGGCGTCGCGGGGGAAGGGCGCGCGGGCCACCTCGCGCCGGTAGAGCGCGAGGTGCAGGTGGAAGAGGGGCTTGGTGGCCCGGACCACCGCCGCGATGAGGCGGCCGTGTCGGCCGGGGGTCGGGGTCTCGACCAGGGGCATGTGTGTTCGCAATCCGTCCAGAGCAGGAGGCGCGGCCTCCGTCGGTCTCGTCCTGAGGCCTGGGACAGTCTGCCGGTCCCCCGAAAGGAGGACAGGCCCCCGTTGGGGGAGGAACGACCCGCATCGGCCTGGCAGCGGGCCCGGAGGCGCGGCGACGGGAGGTCGAGACGGCTCGGTTGTCCGCAATGCGAACAGCACCGTCGAGTAGCTAGATGAACTAGCTATCCCGTGCTTTCATTCATGTGTACCGACTTCACGGGCGGTACGGGACGCGTGCCATGAGCCGCAGACCACCAGTCCAGCACCACGGGCAGGCAGCACAGGGCTGCCGAGAACGGAACACCATGACACTCCTCACGCCGTCGCGTCGCCGCTCCGACACGGGCAGCAGCCCCTTCTCCGAGGTCCGCGAGACCGAACGCCAGGCGACCCTCTTCGTCATCGCCACGGCGGCCGTCGGCGCCAGCGCCAGCCTCGTCGCCGCACTCTTCCTCAGCAACGGGCTCTTCCTGTGAACGACGACCTGACGTACGTCGAACTCG
This sequence comes from Frigoribacterium sp. AP1, assembly GCF_056680555.1. NCBI lineage: Bacteria > Bacillati > Actinomycetota > Actinomycetes > Micrococcales > Microbacteriaceae > Frigoribacterium > Frigoribacterium sp. AP1. Next base: position 1,237,342 of record NZ_CM155288.1, on the reverse strand, counting down.
CCCCCACCGAGCCCCTCGACCTGTCGATGCTCTTCGAGGCCGACGCGGCCTGACCCGGCAGGGACGCGACGTCCATGCGGTTCCGAGCCGGCGCCTCCTACCCTTGACGCCATGCAGACCCTCGACCCGGCGCGCGTCAGCCCGGCCTCACGGCTCGACGACCGCTACGGCCGACGCCCCGGCCGAGCCCGGCGTTCGCGGCTGATCGCCCTCGTCGCGGGCGGTGTCGTGGCGGTCGTGGTCGCTGCCTGGGTCGTGCTCGTCGCCTTCGACGGCGACTCGGCCGAGCTCGAGGTGAGCCACTACGGCTTCACGGTCGCAGGCGACGACGCCGTCGAGGTGCAGTACACGATCAACGTCGCGGGCGGCACCGACGTCGCCTGCGCGGTGCAGGCGCTCAACGAGAACCGCGCGGTGGTCGGGTGGAAGGTCGTCGACCTGCCCGCCGTCGACACGTTCACCCAGACCTACACGACCTCGCTCGTCACCAGCGAGCGTGCCGTCACCGGATCCGCCTACCGCTGCTGGGTGCCCTGACCGGTCGCGAGGCCGACCGGCACCTCCACGGACGACGCGACCCGCGCCTCCTGCAGGAGGCGCGGGTCGCGTTCGTCGGGCGGCGTCACCGCCCGGCCGGGTCAGGAGGCCTGCGGCACCCGGTTCGCCTTCGCGAGGTTGGCGACGAGCTCGTCCTTCGTCTGGCGCACGACGTAGGCCGGACGGTCACGCTCGACGCGCCAGCTCTCGGACAGCGGGCTGACGTCGACGGTGTCGAAGCCGAGCTCGTCGTAGAGGTCGGTCATCAGGGCGACGGCCTCGGGCGAGTCGCTCGACGTGGCCAGGGCGCGGCGGTCGGGGGTGCCGGCCGGGGCGACGTCGGTGGTGATGTCCTTCGCCATGATGTGGTTGAAGCCCTTGACGACCGTGCTGGTCGGCAGGTGGCGCTGCAGCATCTCGGACACCGTGTCGGTGCCGTCGTCGAGGGCGGCGATGTGACCGTCGCGCTCGAAGTAGTAGTTGTTCGTGTCGATCACGGTCTTGCCCGCGAGCGGCTCGACCGGCACCTGGTCGACGTTCTTGAGGGGGACGGTGACGACGACCACGTCGCCTGCCGCACCGGCCTCGGTCGCCGTGGCGGCCCGGGCCTTCGGGCCGAGGTCGGCCACGAGGTCGGCGAGGGTCTCGGGCCCGCGCGAGTTGCTGATCACGACGTCGTGCCCGTGGGCGATGACCGCCCGGGCGACCTGGCTGCCGATGTTGCCTGCTCCGATGATTCCGTAGGTTGTCATGCGCAACTCAACCGGCGGCCCGGTCGATGCCTTCCCGAGGATGCCGTTCTCCCAGGGCATCGCAAGGTCCGGGTCGCTCGCCTCGAGGTCGCGGGTGGTGCTCGCGGGTGGTGCTCGTGACCCCGTCGTGATGCGATCGTCACCCGCGCCACCGTCACCTGATGGCCCCGCATGCGACAGGATGGACCCCACACCAGTCACGAGGGGGAGGCGATGGCCGCGCCACAGCAGGACGACGCGCTCGATCGCGTCCTCGCCGAGCGCTACCGCCTGCAGTCCGTCGTGGGCCGAGGGGGCATGGCGACCGTCTACAAGGCCGTCGACGAGAGCCTCAACCGCACGGTCGCGATCAAGGTCTTCCACAGTGCGATGGTCGACCCGGCCCGGCAAGAGGCCGAGCTCGGCGTGCTGTCCAGCCTCGAGCACCACGGACTCGTCGGTCTCTTCGACGCCGGGGTCGAGCAGGGTCCGAACGGTCCCCAGCGCTTCCTCGTGATGCCGCTGATCGCCGGGCTCAACCTCGAAGACCGTCTGCGGCACGGCGCGCTCGCCGCGCGGCACATCGCCGAGATCGGCTACGACATGGCCGAGGCGCTCGACTACATCCACGGCCACTCGGTCGTGCACCGCGACATCAAGCCGTCGAACATCCTGCTCGTCGACTACGGCGACCACGAGGCGGCCCGTGCCCGGGCCAAGCTCGCCGACTTCGGCATCGCCCTCACCGAGGACGTCGAACGGCTCACCGCCGAGGGGGTCACCACCGGCACCGCCGCGTACCTCAGCCCCGAGCAGGCCGTGGGCGGCGAGGTCGGCCCCCCGAGCGACGTCTACAGCCTCGGCCTCGTCCTGCTGCAGTGCTTCACGCGCCGACGCGAGTTCCCGGGGTCCCTCGTCGAGTCGGCCGTCGCGCGACTGTCCCGCGACCCGGTGCTGCCCGAGCCCCTGCCCGAGCACTGGCGTCACGCCCTGCGCGCCATGACCAGCCGCGATCCCGCACAGCGGCCGACCCGCGCCGAGCTCGTCGCGATGATGCGCGACGTGGTCATCACCGAGACGACGGACCACCGCGACGGTGTGGGCGACCTGTCGACCGGCGACGGCTCGATGCGTGGGGGCGACACCGAGCCGTTCGACCACAGCGAGGTCCTCGACACCCTGCCCAACGAGGCGCTCGACCGCGTCACGGCCATGGCGGCCCGCCTGTTCTCGGCGCCCATCGCGCTGGCGACCGTGATCGACGACGACCGCACGTGGTTCACGACCCACTACGACCCGGCCGTGGGCGACATCGCCCGGCACATCGACCTCTCGCTCGGCGCCGTGCACTCGTCCGAGCCCCTCGTCATCGAGGACGCCGCGACCGATCGACGCGTGGCGAGCAGCCCGCTGGTCACCGGGCCGCTCGGCATGCGGTTCTACGTCAGCGTGCCCCTCACCCGACGTGACGGCCACACGATCGGCACGCTCTCGGTGATCGGACGCGAGCCCGGTACGGCGAGTGACGAGCAGGTCGCCAACCTCACCGACCTCGCCGCGCTCGTGGTGGCCCAACTCGAGCTGCGACAAGAGAGCCTGCGGATCGCCGGCACGACCACCGGCAGCGTGCCGCACGCCTCGCGCGTCGACCTCGACACCGAGTCCTGGAGCCCGTCCGACCGCTGAGCGGGGCGAACGCCGTGGGTGCGGAGGTGCGGCAGACTTGCCCGGTGACCGTCGAGCTCGTGCCCTCCGTCGCGAGCGAGACCACCGCCTCCGTGTCTGCCGCCGTACCCGCCCGCGTCGCGGCCTTCCCCCGCCTGCGCTACATGGGCTCGAAGTACGCGCTGCTGCCCGTGCTGCACGACGTCTTCTCCAGCGTCGCGCCCGTGCCGGTCGGCGACCCCGGAGGCGAAGGAGGCGCGGTTCGGCCCTCGACCGCGATCGACGCCTTCAGCGGGTCGGGCGTCGTCTCGTACCTGATGAAGGCGGAAGGTCGCCGGGTCGTGAGCAACGACTTCCTGGCCTTCCCCGCGGTCATCGCCCGCGCCTCCGTCGTCAACGGGTCGACGACGCTGTCGGACGACCTCGTCGACGCGATCTGCGGCCCGCCCGCCGACGACCGCGACGTCGTCCGCCGCACCTTCGACGGCGTGTTCTTCTCGGCCGACGACCGGGCGTTCCTCGACTCGGCCTGGTCGCACGTCGACCGGCTCGACGGCGCCGAGCGCGACCTGGCGATCGCCGGCCTCGTCCTGGCCGCGGCGCGCAAGCAGCCCCGGGGCGTCTTCACCTTCACCGGGGCGCGCTACGACGACGGGCGTCGCGACCTCCGGATGACCATGGCCGAGCAATTCCGGGCGGCGGTCCGGGCCTACGGCGCGACCGTGTTCGACGACGGCCTCGCGCACGAGGCCGTCGAGGGCGACGTGGCCGACCTGAGGCGAGCGCCCGCCGACCTGGTCTACCTCGATCCGCCCTACGCGCCTCCTCGGGACGACGCGGACTACATGAAGCGGTACCACTTCCTGCAGGGGCTGGCCGTGTACTGGCGGGGGCAGACGATCATGACCGAGACCAAGACGAAGAAGATCGCCAAGCTGTTCACGCCGTTCGCCTACCCTCGGACGGTCGACGACGCCCTCGTGCGCACCTTCGAGCAGTTCGCCGACGCCGGGGCGCTCGTCCTGTCGTACTCGTCGAACGCCGTGCCGAGCCGCGAGCGCATCGAGCAGCTGATGCGCACGGTCAAGCCGCACATCGAGGTGCGCGTGGTCGACCACACCTACAGCTTCGGCACGCACCGCACGGCGACCCGCACGGCGGCCACCGAGTACGTGTTCGTCGGGAGGGACTGACCGTGACGATCCCCACCTTCGACGAGTACGTGGCGTCGCTCGGCCGCATGACCCCGCACGTCGACCCGACGGCCCCCTCGGCGGCGGCGACCGACCTCGGACGGGCCGCGGCGAGCCTCGGTGAGCTGCCCGTCGTCGACCGCGACCACCTGGCCGAGTGGACCCGGCAGCACCCGGCGTGGGTGCCCGCCCTCGGCCTGGCCGTCGGGCTGTCGCAGGAGAAGCTGCGCAACTCGCTGCGGCACGCCTTCGACACCCCGAGCTGGCTGACGCTCGCGCGGGGACGGGCCGACGAGCTGGTCGCCCACCTCGACGACGAGTTCGAACTCGTGCGCCTCGTCGCGTCGCAGCGGCACCGCACGTACGACTTCGGCGACCTGCTGTCGGCACGGGCCGGCACCCGGGCGTCGGCGATCCGGGCCGGGGTGTCGGGCCGCCGGCTCGAGGACGAGATCGAGGCCATCGCCCGCGATCTCGGGCTCGCCTGCGGCACGCGGACGCGGTTCACCGGTCGGGCGAACCGCACGGCGCCGTGCGACCTGGTGATCCCCTCGGCGGAGGAGCCCGCGATCGTGGTCGCGGCGAAGGGGTTCGACTCGACCGGCTCGAAGCTGACCGATGCCGTGCGCGAGATCGAGGAGATGGCCGACGTCCGGCTGCCGCGCCAGACCGTCATGGCCGTGATCGACGGCATCGGGTGGAAGAGCCGCCAGGCCGACCTCAAGCGCATCCACCAGCTCTGGGTCGACCAGCAGATCGACGGGCTCTACACGCTGTCGACGCTCGACCGGTTCCGGGCCGACCTGGCCGACGCCGCACGGCTGCGCCGCCTCATCCCATAGGCCCGGCGCCGAGGCGGCCGAGGCGGTCAGGCGGCGGCGGGGGCGGCCGGGCTCGTGCCGACCCCGTGCCGGTCGAAGGCCCGGCCGAGGTCGAGCAGCGTGTCGGCGAGGGCGCCGTGTTGCGACGCCGGCACGACGTCGGCGAACGCGGCGGCGTAGGCGCTCGCGATGGCGGTCGTGACCTCGACGCCGCGCGGCGTGCGGCTGACGATGACGCTGCGACGGTCGTCGGGGTTGCGGCGACGGTCGAGGTGGCCGGCGTCGACCAGGCGGTCGACGAGGTTGGTCATCGCGCCCGACGACAGGTCGAGCTGGGCCGCTGCCCGCTTGGGGGTGACCAGGTCGTCGGTGGCCCACACGTAGAAGAGGAACCGGATGTCGGTGTCGCCCAGCCCGAACAGGTCGCCCTGGTGGTCGAGCACGCGTGAGTGGTTCAGCATCAGCAGACGGAACGAGTCGAGCAGGCGGGGGAGGTCGCCGGGGGCGAGGTCGGCGCGGCCGGAGCCGGCGGGGCCGGGATCGGCAGGGGTCGTGACGAGCATGGGGTCCTCCGTGACGCGTGTGGGCGTGCCGTCCATGGCACCGGCTCAGTCAACAAGAATCTCGACGATCGTGACACCCCCACCACTGGGGACATGGTTCGGCTTGCGTGCCTCTCCAGCTGCAAGTAATTTGATTGTCGTACCACTTGAGAACAACGATCACTCGAAACCAGAACGGTTCGGGAGGTGAGCTTCTCACCGGCGAGGCTCCTGAGCCTCCTCGCCGGGGTGGCCCCCGACATCCCTTCGTCCCCCTTCTCGCCCTGGAGCACACCATGTCCCGTCCCACCCCCCGCATCGCCCGCATCGCCGCCTGGATCGCCATCCCCGCCGCCCTCGTCGCCTCGGGCATCGTCGTCTCGACGGCGTCGTACTCGGCCTTCTCGTCGACCACGGTCAACCCCACCAGCAACTGGACCGCCGGCACCGTCGCCCTGACCGACGACGACAGCAACACCGCGCTCTTCACCGCCACGAACCTCAAGCCCGGCCAGACCGGCAGCAACTGCATCGCCGTCACCAGCACCGGCTCGCTCGCCTCGGCCGTCAAGCTCTACGGCACGGGCGCCGCCACGACCAACAACCTGGCGTCGAACATCACGCTGAGCGTCGTGCAGGGCACCGGCGGCGGCTTCGGCTCGTGCACCGGCTTCACCCCGCTCTCGTCGGGCTCGAGCCTCTACAGCGGCACGCTGGCCGCCTTCGGCACCAGCTACACCAACTACTCCAACGGCGTCGGCACCTGGGCCCCCACCGGCACCGCGTCCGAGACCCGCACCTACCAGGTGACCTACACCGTCTCGAACACCGCCCCCAACACGACCCAGGGCGGCACCGCGAGCCTCGGCCTCACCTGGGAGGCCCAGAACAGCTGAGGCCCGACCCCCGGCTGAACACCGCACCACCGCACCAGGCGGCCCGACACCGCACCACCCGCACCATCCCCGAGCAGAGGCACCCATGAGCACGATCGACCTGAAGCTGCGGCCCGCCGCCGCAGCCGCGGCCTCGATCACCGTGCCCCTGGGTGCCTCTCGTTCGTGGTTCGACTGGACGCGCCTGGCCCTCGGCACCGCGTCGCGCGTCGTGCTGTACTCCCTGCTCGGCCTGATGGTCTACGCGGCCGCTCCCGCCGCCCTCGGCTGGAGCCCCACCACCGTGATGACCGGCTCGATGGAGCCCCGCATCCACCCCGGCGACGTCGTCGTCGCGAAGCCCGTGGCGGCGTCCGACGTGCACCGCGGCCAGGTGCTGCTCTTCGACGACCCCGACCAGGCCGGGCACCTGCGCCTGCACCGCTACCACGACAACGGCCAGGCCGGGCAGATCGTCACCAAGGGCGACGCCAACCCGAGCGTCGACTCGACGCCGATCGACCGCAGCGCCGTGATCGGCGTCGGCTTCCTGCGCGTGCCCTACGTCGGCACGCCCTTCGTCTGGGCGGCGGGCCACCAGTACGGCCACCTGCTGGTCACCGGCGGACTGCTGATCCTCGTCGTCCTGCTCAGCCGCAACGACCGGTACCTGTTGCGTGACGACCGTGACGAGCGCCCCGCGTCGCCTCGGGTGACCGCCCCCGCCGGCCGCCGCGTGCAGCGACGACGCGAGCGGCGCCTCCGTCGCCTCCGGACCGCAGGAGGCGCGATCGGCCTGGCAGCGATCGGTGGCGGTCTCGCGCTCACCCTCGTCGTCTCGGGCGGCGCGCACGCGGCGTTCGCCGCGCCCACCGCGAACCCGACGTCGAGCTTCGGTGCCGGGAACTACGACTGCCTGCAGGACACCTACAACTCGCAGACCTCGTACGGCTTCGCGTACAACGAGACGTCGGGCACGACCACCGCCGACGGCAGCTCGTTCGCCCGCGTGGGCACCCTGAGCGGCGGGGCGACCTTCGTCGCCGGCTCGTGCGCCACCAACCAGAGCCCCTACCTGCAGCTCGACGGCACCGGGCAGGTGACGACCGCGGTCAACCTCACCGGTCAGGCCGCATTCACGATCGAGACCTGGTTCCGCACGACCAGCGCCGCCGGAGGCACCCTGGCCGCGTTCACCGCTGCGCAGACGGGCACGAACACGACCGCCGACCGTGCGCTCTACCTGACCACGGCGGGCAAGATCGCCCTCGGCGTGCGCCCCACCTCGACCACGACGAAGGCCACGACCACGTCGGCCTCGTACAACGACGGCGCCTGGCACCACGTGGTCGCCACCCTCTCGGGCTCGAGCACGATCATCTACGTCGACGGTGTCGCGGTCGTCACCGACACCACGAACAAGACCGTGCCGACGGCCACCGGTTACTGGCGCGTGGGCTACGCCCCGCTCGGTGGCCTGCCCTCGGCTCCCACGAACGGCTTCTTCGCCGGCTCGGTCGACGGCACGACGATCTACAACAACTCGGCCCAGACCGCCTCGGCCGTGCAGGCCCGCTACGCGGCCGGCCGCTGACCCACCGCAGCCGCCCGGTCAGCCGGCCAGCGCCTCCTCGATGACCGCGACGACCTCGGGGGCGTCGGGTTCGGTCGTCGGACGGAAGCGGTGCACGGTGCCGCCCGGGGTGATGACGAACTTCTCGAAGTTCCACTTGACGCGGCCGGCCTTGCCCTCGGCGTCGGTGGCCTTCTTCAGCTCGGTGTAGAGCGGGTGCTCGCCCCGACCGTTGACCTTGACCTTCTCCATCATCGGGAAGGTCACGCCCCAGGTCGCGGAGCAGTACTCCTCGATGGCCTCGCCGCTCGAGAGCTCCTGGAAGAACTGGTTGCTGGGGAAGCCCAGCACCGTGAAGCCTTGCTCGCCGTACTGCTTCTGCAGCGCCTCGAGCTTCTCGTACTGGGGGGCGAGGCCGCAGCGCGACGCCACGTTCACGACCATCACGACCTTGTCGGCGTAGGCGCCGAACGTGGTGGACTCGCCGCGGATCGTGGTCAGGGTGATGTCGTCGAGGCTCATGGGGTCGACCGTAGGCCCGCCTGCTGCGAGCCCGCTCGCCGACCCGCTCGCTGGCCCGCTCGCCGGCGTGCTCGCTGGCCCACTCGTCGGCGCGCTCGCCGGCCCGCTCGTCGGCGCGAGCCTGCTCGGTCGCGCCTCCGTTCCTTCCTGCTCCGTCCCGCCGCGAGCTCCGGGCGACGGCCACGTGTCCCCCCCCCCCCCCCCCCCCCCCCCCCCCCCGGTCGCCGCCTTGCGCCCCTCGCCCTGTCTCGTCAGCCTGCCGCAGTCGGCAACTCCTGACCCGTGTGTCGCCGAGGTGAGGCGAGCCGCCAGGCCCTGCGTCCTCGTGGTCCGAGCACTCGCGGCAGTGAGGAGTTCCCGACACCTGCGACGGGTCGCGGACCGCCCGCCGTCCGGATAAGAGCCCTGATCGCGCTGACCGTCACGCCCCACATGTCTTGCACCATCACCGTCCCCGCGCGGAACGGGACAAGACCGTCGCGAGCGATGTCGGCGTCCTTGAGTCGGTCCTTGTCGAAACGTGTCTCGTGGTGCGCTCGTCCATCGGTCTCGAGACCGATGATCCCGTCGACGACCATGTCGATGATCTTCGCGGTGCCGGAGATAGGCACCTGGCGGGCGACGTGATGCCCAGCCCGCCGCAACCTCGTGCCCGCCGCGCTCTCGAGGATGCTCTCGGCGCCCGGATCGCTCCAGGCTACGAGGCCGGCAGCGTCGGCACGTCTTCGGGACAGCACCTCGGCTGCGTCGTCGTCGTCTTCGACGATGCCGGCCCGTCTGGCCCAGTCGACGAGGATGACCGCATCCTCGAACGATCGGGTCTCGACGACTGCCCGAGCCAGGGCGTCACGAGGGTCGACGGCCCAGGTCGAACCCCGATCAGAGAGTTCGAGCGGGTCCCACACGACTCGGACTCCACGCCGCCGTCGCAGCCGCGAAGCCGTCACGGGTACCGACACCGTGACCGGCGGACGGGTCCACGTCCATGCCCCAAGCTGATGCAACGCGGATGCGCCGGTGAGTCGACCACCCACGGCGACCGCGACGTAGCGAGGGTCTCCACGCTCCCAGGTGGAGTACCACCCACGCCGGGGTCTGCTGACCGTGCGTGAACGGACCGCGACGGTCAGGTGTCGGTCGGTGGCGCCCAGGGCGACCAGGTCGTGTTTGTGGAGGAGTCCTCCGGCGGCTGAGACGAATTCGGCGATCGTTGTCATGGTCCACGAGCGTGTCGACGACACGGGCCTCGGGTGGCGCCGGAGTCCGTTGATGTTGAGAGACATCCCGGCGACGCCGTCCGGGAGGATGCGTCGCCCGAGTCCAGGCGAAGGTGCGTCGCGTCGCCCGGGTGACCGGCGCTCCTGCTCCGGGTTCCGAGAACGCCTGACGCGCGCTTCGACCTCCGCGGCTTCTGCCGACTGCGAGGTTGCCGGCCGACGCGACCGGGTCGACCCCTCGTCGAGAAGTCCTGCCTTCAGCCGCGGATCGCAGTGGAGCGAGGGATGGTCGTGCATGCGTTGCAGCACGGGTCAGGAGTTGCCGCCGCTTGCGGGCGAGGGCGCGGGCGCGGGCGCGGGCGCGGGTGTGAGTGGGTGCGGGTGTGGTTGCGGGTGCGGGTGCGGGCGTGGTCACGGAGGAGGGCTGGCTACTCGGGACGGCAGTCGCTGTCAACCCCCCTCCGACCGACTGGTGCGGCATTTGGAGCGCGTGCAACAATTCGCTGAGATGGCTGCCCAGGACGACAAGATCCGCTTCGACGCGCGCGGACGAGATCTGGACGAGGCCGTCGAGATCATGAGTGCCGGGTACAACGGTCGTGGTTTCCAGGTCGCCCCCACCGAGGCGCCTTTCGCGTTCCGGCACACCATCGTCGGCGACGGGGCCATGACCCTGCGCTCGACGTTGTTCATGGGGCGCGTCGACGGGCAGGCCGCCGCGGGGGACGAGCACGTCGTGAACTGGCTGCTCGACGGACGCTCGACCGTCGACAACGGTCGCGACGAGGTGGCCGGCTCCGTCGGGCGACCGATCCTCTTCCCCGAGGGGCGCGAGTTCGAGTTCACCACCGAGGACGTCAACCAGAGCCTGCTGCACCTCTCGAAGTCGGTCGTCGACGAGGTCGCGGCCGAGCGTCACGGCATCATGCCCGGCACGATCCGGTTCGACCACGCCGCCCCCGTCTCGTCCGCCGCCGTGCAGGCCTGGCACGCCACCGTCCGACTGATCGGTCGCGCCTACCTGGGCTCGGGTGAGCCCAGCGACCTGATGCGCACCGAGATGGCCCGGATGGCCGCCGGCGCCCTGCTCGACACCTTCGCCCACACGTCGAGCCCGATGCCCGCAGCCCTGCTCGCGCCGCGCAACGCGAGCCTGCGCCTGGCCGTCGAGTACATGCACGCCAGCGCGCACCTGCCGATCTCGGCCGTCGACATCGCCCGGGAGGCGGGGCTCACCCCGCGGGGGCTGCAACAGGCTTTCAGTCGTCACCTCGACACCACGCCCACGGCCTACCTGCGCGAGATCCGCCTCGAGCGCGTGCACGAGGCCCTGCGCGAAGCCACCCCGGACGCGACGACCGTCGCCGACGTCGCCCGGCACTGGGCGTTCGCCCACCTCGGCAGGTTCTCGGCCGCGTACCAGCAGCGGTTCGGCGAGTACCCCCGCGAGACGCTGCACCGCGGCTGACGTCGGGGGTGCCCGGAGCACGTGGTCCCCTCGCTGCCGAACGCGCCTCCTGGGCTGGTGCCGACGGTCAGCGACCGAGCGCGGCGTAGACGCGCAGCGCACCGGGGACGACCTCGACCGTGACCGGCAGGGGCCCGACGCGCTCGCCGTCGGCGTAGGCGGCGACCCCGTCGGCCTCGATCACGGCCCGACGCACGCGGTGCACGGTCACGTTCGGGTGGCTCAGGTGGGTGCCGCGGAACACGCTCGGGAACAGCCGCACGAACTGCCAGCGCGTCAGCCGCTCGACCACGAGCACGTCGAGCAGTCCGTCGTCGAGCACGGCGTCGGGCGTGACCTTCATGCCGCCGCCGAGCGACTGGCCGTTGCCGACCGAGATGAGGGTGCCCTCGACGGTCGAGGCGACCCCGTCGAGCTCGAGGCGGTAGGCGATCTTCGGCAGACGCACCAGCTCGATCGCGAGGGCGACGTCGTAGCGTCGGCGACCCTTGGGCCAGCTCAGCCGGTTGGCCCGCTCGTTCACGACGGCGTCGAAGCCCGCCGAGACCATGCAGGCGAACCAGGTGGCCCGGCCGTCGGCCTGCAGCACGCGTCCGGCGTCGATGGTGGTCGGCTCGCCCTCGAGCAGTCGGACGAGGAGGCGCGTGGCAGCCTCGGCATCGTCGTGGGGCAGCCCGAAGGCCCGGGCCGTGTCGTTGCCGGTGCCCGTCGGCACCAGTCCCAGCGGCACGTCCGTGCCCGCGACGAGGTTGGCCCCGAGGTTCACCATGCCGTCGCCGCCGACGACGATCAGGGCGTCAGGGCGTCCGCCGTGGTCGGGGTCGAGTTCGCGGCGGGCCGCGGCCACGAGGTCGTCGTAGCTCGACTCGGTGAGCGGGACGACCGTGTGGCCGGCGTCTCGGAGCCCGGCGAGCACCCCGTCGGCGAGGTGCTTCCGGCCGCCGGCGGAGGCGCCGGGGTTGATCGCCACGACCAGGCGGAGGGGCGTCGGGGTCATGGGGTCGATCTTGCCAGCCCCGAGCCCGCACGGCTCGGGCGGCCCGCCGCGGGTGGCGGGCATACTGGACGCTGACCACCTGACGAGAGGCACCCTCACCATGAGCAGCACCCACGGCACCACGACGACCGCGACCCCGGCCCCCTACGAGCCGACGATCCGCGAGTCGCCCAACCGCGGGGCCGGCCTGTTCGTCGGCACGGTCTTCCTGCTGCTCGGCGCCATCGGGTTCCTGGTCGAAGACATGGGCTCGTTCTTCTCCACGCAGGGCGCGTCGCTCTGGTTCGTCTGGAACCTCAACCCCGCGCTGGTGGTCGTCTGGGTGCTGGCCGGTGCCGCGCTGATCATCGCGGGAGCGTCCTCGCGAGCCAGCGCCCGCTACATCAACACCTGGATCGGCCTGATCTTCGTGGTCTTCGGCATCGCCGGGTTCTTCCTCGAGGGCACCGACGTCAACTTCCTGGCGTTCAACCTCGGCGACAACGTCACGCACCTCGCCGGCGGCCTGCTGCTGCTCGCGACCGCCGTGGGGGCCGAGCGCCGCCGCCGCTGAACCGGGCAGCGCCGCACCCCACGGCGCCGCACCCCGCTGCGCCGCGTCTCGTCGCTCTTCGTCGCGCCTCGCAGGGGGCTGCGGGCTGGCTGCACGTCTACCGGGATCGGCCCCGGGGGCTACCGGCACCGCGCCTCCCTGGCTAGGGTTAGGGTCACCTAACCCAGGTCACCCAGGAGGTGCGCACCATGACCGTCGTCATCCCCTTCTCCGAGGCGGTGCGCGAGCGCACCGCCGAGCGGGTCCCCGCCGACGTCGGCTGCTCGTTCATGACCGACCTGCTGATCGGCCGGGGCACACGTGACGACTACGTGCAGTTGCTCGCCCAGCACTACTTCGTCTACGCCGCCCTCGAGGACGCCGCCGTGCGGTGGTCGGGCGACCCGGTCGTGGCTCCGTTCCTCGCTCCGGGGCTGACCCGGCTGCCGGCCATCGAGGCCGACCTGGCGTTCCTGCTCGGTGACGACTGGCGGGCCCGCATCTCGCCGCTGCCGACCACCCGCGCGTACGTCGACCGCATCGAGCAGGCGTCGAGCTGGGCCGGTGGCTTCATCGCTCACCACTACACGCGCTGCCTCGGCGACCTGTCGGGCGGGCACCTGATCCGCAGCATCCTGCAGCGCCGGTTCGGCTTCGACACGAACGGCGTCGGGTTCTTCCTGTTCGCCGAGATCGCCGAGCCGAAGTCGTTCAAGACGACCTACCGCCGCCAGCTCGACGCGGTGGCCTGGTCGGCCGACGAGCGCGAGCACGTGCTCGACGAGGTCTGCGCCGCGTACCGCTTCAGCACCGACCTGTTCACCGACCTCGCGGCCGCGAAGGCCGCCGCCTAGGCGATCGCCGACGGGCCGAGCCGACGGGCCGAGCCGACGGGTCGGGCCGTCGGGCCGACCCCCCAGGCCGCCGGGCCGACCCCCCGGGCCGACGCTTGGTCGGACCGGACGCTCAGCCCGTGGCAGCAGTCGTCGTGTCGTCGCCCACGCGGGCGTCGGCCGCGGCCTCGATGGCCGGCACGCGCGACGCCTCGCTCATGAAGCGGCGCACGTCGAGGTCGACGATGATGTCGGCCGGCCGCAGCGGGCGCGACAGGTACAGCCCCTCGAGCGAGGTGATGCGGCTGAGGGCGACGTAGGTCTGCCCCGCGCTGAACACCCGCGAGCCGAGGTCGACGATGGCCCGGTCGTAGGTCTTGCCCTGGGACTTGTGGATCGTGACGGCCCAGGCGAGACGCAGCGGGAACTGCGTGAACTCGGCCACGACGTCTTTCTTGAGCTGCTTGGTGGTCGCCGAGTACGAGTACTTGTGCTTCTCCCACACGACGGGCTGCACCTCGTGCACCTCGCCGTCGACCTCGACGAAGACGGTGTCGCGCACCCGGGTGACGACGCCCGTGGTGCCGTTGACCCACCGTTGCTCGGAGTCGTTGCGGAGGAACATCACCCGGGCCCCGACCTTGAGCTCGAGGGCCTCGTCGGCCGGGTAGGCCCGCCCACCGAACTCGCCGCTGACCTCGGCCTTGGCGGTCATCACCTTGCCCGACAGGCGATCGAGCTCGACCTTGTTGATGCGGTTGACCGTGTCGTTGCGTGTGGCCAGGGTGATGGCCCCGCCGTCGGTCGGCACGGGGCGTGCCCCGGCGCCGTTCAGCGCCCCGGCGATCTCGGCCGTGACCCGGCCGTGGCGCACGGCGTTCAGCATCTCTTTGAAGTCGCCCTCGGTCTGACGGTGGATGAAGGCCAGCTCGTAGATGCGCAGGCTCGCTTCGGCCCACACCTTGGCGTCGAAGAACCACATCGAGCGGTAGTTGTCCCGGAAGTACTCGCGCTCTTCGGCGTCGCCCGGCACCGGCGGCAGTTGGTACGGGTCGCCGAACAGCACGACCTGCACGCCGCCGAACGGCTCGTGCTTGCGCTGCCGGGCCTGGCGCAGCGAGCGGTCGATGGCGTCCATCAGGTCGGCGTTGACCATCGAGACCTCGTCGATGACGAGCGTGTCGATGGTGTTGAGCAACTTGCGCAGCTCGGCGTTCTGCTCGATGTCGTGATCGGCGATGAGCCCCACCGAGAGGCGGAACAGCGAGTGGATCGTCTGGCCGCCGACGTTGAGGGCGGCGACGCCCGTGGGGGCGCAGATGACGATCTGCTTCGAGGTGTTCCACGACAGGTGGTTCAGCAGCGTCGACTTGCCCGTGCCGGCCCGGCCCGTGACGAAGATGTGCTCGCGGGTGTTCTCGATCGCGTCGTACAGCGCCTGCTGTTCGGCGGAGAGGGCCACGCTCACGACGACGAGCACCTTTCGGGAGGGGGTGGGGGAGGCCACCAATCTACCCGCGACGGCGGTGGTGCTCGGCAGTTCGTGACCCGCGCCTCCTATTGTTGTCGTCATGTCGTCGTCTGTGGGGGAGGAGACACGTCCACCGCTCGGCTGGCCGTTCGTCGCGATCTGGGGCGGGGCGCTGCTCTTCGTGCTGATCGGTTTCTGGGTCACCGTCGTGGCCCTGAACGCCACCGTCTACAGCGCCGCCGGGTTCGCCCGCGGGTACGTGGCGGCGGTCGACCGCGGCGACACGTCGAGCGCGTTGACCCTCGCGGGCGTCACGCCGACCGACCAGCTGGCCGACGCGCTGCTCGAGGTGCCCTCGCTCGGCGGCGTCGACGACGTGACCGAGGTGGGCGACGTCGACCTCGGTGACGACACCCACGCGATCACGCTCTCGTACTCGATGCAGGGCACGTCGGCCACGGCCGAGGCCCCGGCGCAGTCGCAGTTCGTCGTGCAGCGGGTCGGCACCCGGTTCGGGCTGTTCCACTCGTGGCGCTTCGTGCAGGCGCCCACCGCGCAGCTCGACGTGACGCCCCAGCACGACTCCCGCTTCACGGTGGACGGCCGCGACGTCACGACCGACGCCCCCGACGTCGCGACCCGGTTCACGGTGCTCGCGCCGTCACGGTTCGAGCTCGACCACTCGTCGCGCTACCTCGAGGCGCCGACCGTCGAGGCCGACGTGCTCACCGTCGGGGCGACGTCGGGGGTGTCGATCGAGGTGCAGCCCCGGGACGCGTTCGTCCAGGCCGTCCAGGACATGGTCGACCAGCAGCTCGACGAGCAGTGCGTCACGCAGCAGGTGCTGTTGCCGGCCGGGTGCCCCTTCGGCCGCCAGGTCGACGACCGGGTCACGGACGACCCGACGTGGACGGTGCCGGTGCACCCCGTCGTCTCGATCGTGCCGGGCCCGTCGGGCCAGTGGCAGGTGCCCGGCGTGGCCGGCACGGCCCACCTCGTCGTCGGTGCCCAGTCGCTCTTCGACGGCAAGCGCTACACGATCGACGAGGACGTCCCCTTCACCGTCACGTACCTGATGCGCATCAGCACGTCCGACGAGCTGACGTTCGAGTAGACGAGCGGCCCGGCGGGTCGGCCCGACCGCAGGAGGCGCGGGTCGCCTGCGACGGTCAGCGGACGGAGGCGCGGCGCAGGAACGCGAACGTCCCCGCGATCGCCGCCGCCGCCAGCAGCGCGGCGCTGAGCGCCGCCCACCAGCTCTCGTAGTTCGCGAACACGGCGGGCAGCGAGGGGCCGGCGGCCAGGAGCGCCACGGCCAGCACCAGGACGACGCCGATCGAGATGCCCAGCGGGCCCCGCGGCCCGAACCGCAGCCAGGCCGCTCCGAACACCCCGCCGGCCGTCTGGGCGACGAGGGCGCCGAGGAACACGATCGGGACGAGCACGCCCAGGTCACCGGCACCGAGGACGTTGACGTCGAAGACGTAGAAGCCGCCGAACCAGTGGTCGGTCAGCACCTCGAGCGCGAGCAGGGCGGCGAACACCCCGGTCAGGTAGAGCGAGACGAGGGTGTGGGTCACGGCGGTGCCCAGCGCGAACGCCCGTCGCGTCGCCCCGAACGAGGCGGCGAGGGGGAAGGTCGAGGCGACCGAGGCCACGCCCATGGCGACGAGGTACCCGGACTGGGCCCACACGACGCCCGGATTGAAGCGTGCGCCGGTGGCGTACGAGGCGCCGTCGTCGTAGGCGCCCGAGCGCTGCAGCGTGACCTGGATCACCACGGTGACGGCGAACGTGATGGCGACGATGAGCAACGGCACGAGCAGGACGCCGCGTCGGCGGGCGAACTGCAGGCGGACGACGGGCGGGACGCTCTTCACGAGGTGGCTCCTTCGAGTTCGGTGTCGCGCGAGCCGAGGGCCGCGACGACCTGTTGCAGTGAGACCCCCGAGAGCTCGACGCCCGCCGCGGCGGCGTCGGCTCGCGCGGTGCGGTCGGTGGCGCCGTCCACCACCGCCGTCTTCAGTCCGCCGACCGCGTGCCGGGACAGGAGGCGGCGCCCGACGGCGAACCGGTCGACGGCGGATGCCGTCCCGGCGACCTGGTAGGCGGAAGCCCGGGCCTCGTCGACGTCGGAGTCGAGCCGCACCCGGCCCTCGTCGAGCACGACCACCCGTTCGAGCAGGGCCTCCATCTCGTCGATCAGGTGCGTCGAGAGCAGGATCGTGCGCGGGTGGGCCGAGTAGTCGGCGAGCAGGCGGTCGTAGAACAGCTGACGGGCCGTGGCGTCGAGCCCGAGGTAGGGCTCGTCGAAGATCGTCAGCGGGGCCCGCGAGGCCATGCCGATCACGATCGACGCGGCGGACAGCTGCCCGCGCGACATCTTCTTCAGGTCGGTCTTCTCGGGCACCCGCAGGTCGGCGGCGAGATCACGGGCGAGCGCGGCGTCCCACCCGCGGTGGAAGGCCGGTGCCACCGAGAGCACGTGCTTCAGCCGGAAGCCGTCCGGGTACCGCTGGCTGTCGCGCACGAACGACACCCGTGACAGGACGTCGGCATGGTCCGCGGGCTCTCGGCCGAAGACCCGCACCGCGCCTCCCGACGGCCGTTCCTGGCCGGCGACGCAGGCCATCAGCGTCGTCTTGCCGGCGCCGTTGCGGCCGAGGAGGCCGCAGATGACCCCCTCGTCGACGCTGAGGTCGACGCCGTCCAGGGCGCGCGAGGAGCCGTAACGACGGCTCAGGTCGGTGATCTCGATCACGGGGCTCATGACTGGTCCTCTTGTTCGATCAGGTGGTGGAGGGCGGCGGCGTCGATGCCCAGCGCGCGTGCCTCGGCCACCAGCGGGCGCACGTACTCGTCGGCGAAGCGGGCCCGGCGATGGTCGGCCAGGCGCTCGCGGGCACCGGTCGCGACGAACATGCCGACGCCCCGGCGCTTGTAGAGGATGCCGCGGTCGACCAGCAGGTTGACGGCCTTGCCGGCCGTGGCCGGGTTGATCCGGTAGAACGCGGCGAGCTCGGTGGTCGACGCCACCGGTGCCTCGTCGGCGTAGGTGCCGTCGAGCACGTCCTTCTCGATCTGCGCAGCGAGCTGCTGGAAGATCGGCGTCCCGTCGTCGAGCACGACTGCTCCTTTGGTTAGCTACTTGAGTAGTTAACCTAGGAGGCGCGGGTCGGCCTGTCAAGGACCGTCCCGTTCAGGCGCTGGCGGCTCCCGCCCGCTCGAGGTCGCGCACGTCGTCGACGCCGCCGAAGGTCGTGCGGTAGGCACGCGGGGTCGTGCCGAGCACGCGCGCGAAGTGGTGTCGCAGCACGGCCGCCGAACCGAAGCCGACCTCGTCGGCGATCGCGTCGATGCCGAGCCCCGTGGTCTCGAGCAGCTCCTGCGACCGCAGGAGGCGCTGGCGGGTGAGCCACGCCCCGGGCGTCGCCCCCAGCTCGGCCTTGAAGCGACGGGCGAACGTGCGCGGCGACATGTGCGCCCTCGCAGCCAGCCCCTCGATGCTCAGGTCGTCGCGGAGGTGCCCGAGCATCCAGTCGGTGAGCGGCGCGAGCGAGTCGTCGACCTCGACCGGGAGCGGGGTCTTGATGAACTGGCTCTGGCCGCCGTCGCGGTGCGGCGGCACGACCATCCGACGGGCGATCACGTTCGCGGCGGCGGCGCCGTGCTCGCGGCGGACGAGGTGCAGGCAGGCGTCGATGCCGGCGGCCGTGCCCGCGCTCGTGATGACGCGGCGGTCCTCGACGAAGAGCACGTCGGCGTCGACCTCGACCGCGGGGTGGTCGCGTTGCAGGGCGTCCGAGTAGCGCCAGTGGGTCGTCGCCCGGCGGCCGTCGAGCAGCCCGGCCTCGGCCAGGACGAACGCCCCGCTGCACACGCTGAGCAACCACGCCCCGCGGGCCTCGGCCGCGACGAGCAGCTCGCGCACGGCCGGCGAGACGAGCTCGGCCTGATCGGGCCGGT
Source organism: Frigoribacterium sp. AP1 (assembly GCF_056680555.1). Lineage (NCBI taxonomy): Bacteria > Bacillati > Actinomycetota > Actinomycetes > Micrococcales > Microbacteriaceae > Frigoribacterium > Frigoribacterium sp. AP1. The sequence continues at coordinate 1,218,399 of NZ_CM155288.1, read as the reverse complement.
TCCAGAGGGCCGGCACGCAGATGACGTCGGCGTCGGCCGCGGCACCCAGGTCGAGGTCGACCGTGATGGAGAAGCCCTGGTTCGTGCGGACGAGCCCCGGGTGCTCGGTCACGATGCGGTGCTCGAACGGAGGCGCGCCCTCGTCGGTCCGGTCGAGGCCGAACACCTCGCAGAGCACCCCGAACTCGAAGGGCGCGACGCCGTCGGCGACGATCGTGGCGACGGTGCGGAACGGGGGCATGGGGTCTCCTGGGCGGGCTGGCTGACCGGGCTGGCGGTGTGGCGGGATCTTGACGAGTGATGGCCAGACTGCCACTCGTGGCAGGACCTGTCCACTCGTAGAGTTCCTGCCATGACCGCCGAACCCCGACCGACCGCCGCCGTCCTCGACGACCTGCTCGCGCCTCCTACGCCCGTGGCAGCCCGCGCCCTCGAGGCGGCCGCCGTCGTGTCGAGCCCGGCCCTCCTCGCGCACAGCCGACGCTCGGCGGCGCTCGCCGTGGCCCTGGGGCGACGCGAGGGGCTGGCGTTCGACCACGAGTTGCTGTTCGTGGCGGCGGCGCTGCACGACGTCGGGCTGGCCGGCCCGTTCGACAGCCACGCCGAGCCCTTCGAACGGGCCGGGGGAGAGGTCGCGCGCGTGTTCGCGACCGGGGCGGAGTGGTCGTCCGACCGGTCGCAGCGGGTGGTCGACGTCATCGTGCGGCACATGTGGCCCGCGGTCTCGCCCGGCCTCGACGTCGAGGGGCACCTGCTCGAGCGCGCGACGAGCCTCGACGTGTCGGGGGTGGGCGGCGACGACTGGCCGGTCGAGCTCGTCGGCGCCCTCGTCGAGCGGGTGCCGCGCGACGGCTTCGGCGCCGAGTTCGGCGGGCTGATGTCGGCGCAGGCGCACCGGAAGCCCGGGTCCGAGGCCGGCCGGACGATCCGGGGCGGCATGCGCGACCGGATCGTCGCGAACCCGCTCGACCGCCTCTGACCCCGCCGTCCGCGCACCCGGAGCCCCGGCGCCCGGGCCCCTCCCGCGATCGCCCTCCATCGGTTAGAATGATGCAAACGTATGAATTTGGAGAGCACCCGCATGGCACACCCCCTCGAGTTCGGCCTCGACACCTTCGGCGACATCACCGACCGCCTCGACGGCAGCCCGGTCACGCACGCCCAGGCCATCCGCAACCTGGTGGAGCAGGCCGTGCTCGCCGATCAGGTGGGCCTCGACTTCATCGGCGTCGGCGAGCACCACCGCGAGGACTTCGCCGTCTCGGCCCCCGAGGTCGTGCTCGCCGCCATCGCCGCCCGCACGAAGACGATCCGCCTGGGCTCGGCCGTCACCGTCCTCAGCTCGGACGACCCCGTGCGCGTGTTCCAGCGCTTCGCCACGGTCGACGCGATCTCGAACGGCCGCGCCGAGGTCATCCTCGGCCGTGGCTCGTTCACCGAGTCGTTCCCGCTCTTCGGCCTCGACCTGCAGGACTACGAGGTGCTCTTCGAGGAGAAGATCCAGCTCTTCGCCGAGCTGCTGAAGGAGGGCCCGACGACCTGGTCGGGCACCGTCCGGGCCGGTCTCGACGCACAAGAGGTCTACCCCAAGACCGAGGGCGGCTCGATCCGCACCTGGGTCGGCGTCGGCGGATCGCCGCAGTCGGTCATCCGCGCCGCGCACTACGGCTTCCCGCTCTTCCTCGCGATCATCGGCGGCCAGCCCGCCCAGTTCGCGCCCTACGCCGACCTCTACCGACGTGCCCTCGGCGAGTTCGGCCACGACTCGCAGCCGATCGCGATGCACTCGCCCGGTTTCGTGGCCGAGACCGACGCCGAAGCCAAGGAGGCGCTGTTCCCGTATCAAGAGGAGCAGACGAACCAGCTCGGTCGCGAACGCGGCTGGCCCCCCTACAGCCGTGCGCAGTACGAGGCCAGTGCCAGCTCGACCGGTGCGCTCTACGTGGGGTCCCCCGAGACCGTCGCCACGAAGATCGCGCAGAACATGCGCCTCCTCGGCGCCACGCGCTTCGACATGCGGTACAGCATGGGCCGCCTGCCGCACGAACTCATGATGCGCAGCATCGAGCTGTACGGCACGAAGGTCGTGCCGCTGGTGCGCGAGATGCTCGCCTGACCCGACCCGCGCCTCCTCGGGGCGTCAGCGGGTGCGCTCGCGCTGGTGCGACAGTGCCTCGAGCTGCTCGTTGTAGGCCCTGAGCTCGGCGTCGTCGTCTCGCTCGGCCTGGCGGTCCTTGCGGACGGCTTCACGACCGTCGCTGCGGCTCCACATGATCGCCACCGCGACGGCCATGACGATCGTCGGGATCTCGCCGACGCTCCAGGCGATGCCGCCGGCCACGTACTGGTCTTGCATCGGGGTGGGCCCCCAGGTGCGACCCATGGCGCCGTACCAGTCGGCGAGGAAGAGCCCCGTGGCGCTCATGATGCCCAGGCCGAAGAACGCGTGGAACGCCATGGTCCCGAGCAACACGACGAGTCGGGCGGGGTAGGGGAGTCGACCCTTGACCGGGTCGATGCCGATCATCGACTGCACGAAGAGGTAGCCGGTGATCAGGAAGTGCACGATCATCCAGTAGTGGCCGATGTGCGTGGTGGTCGCCCAGCTGAACAACGGCGTGTAGTAGAACGCCCACAGCGAGCCCGCGAACAGCACCGCCGAGATGATCGGGTTGCTGACGAACGTCGCGAACCGCGAGTGCACCAGGATCATGATCCACTCGCGACCGCCCCGCGTGCCGTCGCTGCGCTTCTTGATGGTGCGCAGTGCGAGCGTGACCGGGGCGCCGGGCACGAGCAGCACGGGCACGAGCATGCCCAGCGCCATGTGCGCGAGCATGTGCGTGCTGAAGAGGTACTCCTCGTAGACGTTCGGTGCACCGCAGGTGATGTAGAACAGCACGACGAGGCCCGCCACCCACGAGACGGTCCGGCCGACCGGCCAGCGGTCGCCGCGGCGGTGCAGGCGCACGACGCCGGCCAGGTAGAAGAAGACGCCGAAGGCGCAGAGCAGGCCCCAGAGCAGGTCGACGTTCCACTCGGTGAGGTAGCGCAGGGGCGTCAGCTCGGGCGGCAGGGCCTCTTCGGTGAGGATGACCGCGGCGGTCGGATCGGCGAGGTCGCTCGCGGCGACCTGCTCGACCGGGGTGGCCGTCCGGGCGAGGGCGGCCGCGACGCCCGAGGCGAGCCCCATGAACGCGAGCTCGGCGGTGACGAACCACCAGAAGAGCTTCGCCGTCGCGGTGGGGTGGGTGGCGAGGCGGCCGACGAGCCAGCGGCGCTGCACGACGCCGAACAAGCCCAGCGCGACGAGGGCGAACGTCTTGACCAGCACGAGCACGCCGTAGCCCGACGTCAGGGCCGACCAGTCGCCGATGCGGATCGCGGCGCTGCCGATGCCCGACACCGCGACGACCACGAAGCAGACGATGGCCACGCTCGAGTAACGCGCGAGCACGACCGCGAGGCGTCCGCTCGAGAGGTGTCCGCGCAGCAGCACGATGGCGAGCAGGCCACCCAGCCAGACGGAGGCCCCCACCAGGTGCAGGGCGAGGTCGGTGACGGCGGCGTCGTGCCCGCTCGTGCCGGCCGCGTGGCCCTGCTCGGCGATGGGGATGAGCCCACCGGCGGCGAGCACCGTCACGGCGACGATCAACCAGATGTTGCGGACGATGAAGCAGAGCACCGTGACGGTCGCCGCGATCAGCGTCGTGATGAGCCAGGCGGTGCCGAGCTCGGTGTTCGTCAGGAAGAACGCGAGCGTCCGCCCGAACTGGTCGTCGAAGGTGACCGGGACGTTGGCGACGCTGAGGAACGTGAAGAAGGTGGTGATCGCCGAGGCGACGGCCCAGAAGCCGGCGGCGGCCGCGGCGACGTCCATGGCGCGGTCGTACTCGGCCTCGCGTCGCGTGAGTGCGAAGCAGGTCAGGAAGAGTGTGCCGATGGTGAGGGCCGCGCCGATGTTGCCCAGCATCTTGGCCATGGGCAGGCCGTAGCGCACGACCTCGCCGGGGTCGACGACGAGGGGCGCGTCGGCCGCCCCGCCGAACTGCAGTGCGGCGAGGAGGGACGCGAACGCCACCAGCACGAGCAGTGCGGGCGCCGTGGTGCGAGCGAGTCTGGGCATCGTCTACCAGGGTAAGTCGGATCGCCTGGTGAACAGGCGGGGGTGAGGGTCGTCGCTCGACGTCGAGTGATCGGAACGAGAGAAGGGGCGGGACGACCGATGGTCGTCACGCCCCTTCTCGGGTGCTCGTGAGAGCGAGGACTACTTGACGGCAGCCTTGAGCTTGCTGCCGGCGCTGACCTTGACGCTGTCGCTGGCGGCGATCTCGAGGGCCTCACCCGTCTGCGGGTTGCGGCCGGTGCGAGCGGCGCGGTGCGTCTTCTCGAAGGCGATCCACCCGGGGATGGTGACCTTCGTGCCGTCGGCGACCGACTTCGAGACGACGGAGAAGAACGCGTCGACGACGCCGCTGACGGCGGCCTGGCTCTGGCCGGACTCGGATGCGACAGCTGCGACGAGCTCGGTACGGTTCAGTGACTTGTCAGCCATGTAAATGTCCTCCTCGGACTTCATTCGGTGTGACGAGACACGGCGTTCACCATGCCTGTGCGATCGAGACCAGAGAGCCGAGGGCCCTGTGGAACCGGTTGAAACCTACCAGGAAGACTTCGTGATGCCCGGCAACTCGCCACGGTGGGCCATGTCGCGGAAACGCACGCGGCTGATGCCGTAGGCCTTGAGGTGACCGCGGGGGCGGCCGTCGACCGAGTCGCGGTTGCGGAGGCGGACCGGCGACGCGTTGCGCGGCAGCTTCTGCAGACCGAGGCGAGCGGCCTCGCGGCTCTCGTCGGAACCGTTCGGGTCGATCAGGGCCTTCTTCAGCTCGAGACGCTTCTCGGCGTAGCGGGCCACGATCTCGGCGCGCTGGTTGTTCTTGGCGATCATGCTCTTCTTGGCCATTTTTAGCGCTCCTCGCGGAATTCGACGTGCTTGCGAATCACCGGGTCGTACTTCTTCAGCACGAGACGGTCGGGGTTGTTGCGACGGTTCTTCTTGGTCACGTACGTGAAACCGGTGCCCGCCGTCGAGCGGAGCTTGATGATGGGACGGACGTCCTGTTGACGAGCCATTAGATCTTCTCCCCACGAGCGAGCAGGTCCTTGACGACCGACTCGATGCCACGAGCGTCGATGACCTTGATGCCCTTGGCGCTGAGCTGCAGCGTCACGTTACGACGAAGCGACGGCACGTAGTACGTCTTCTTCTGGATGTTCGGGTCGAAACGACGCTTGGTGCGTCGGTGCGAGTGCGAGATGTTGTGTCCGAAGCCGGGAACGGCTCCGGTCACCTGGCAGGTTGCTGCCATGGTTTTCCTCCGTAGATACCGTGAGGGCCGGAGCCCTCACCCAAGGTCACTTGTCGGCGCGCCGGTCCCCCTTGCCCGATCGAAGGATCGGGCGATGGTGCCGGGAGGCGGTGCACATGGGCGCAGAGAGCACCCAACCAAAGGGAGAGCTTACGCGACACGCCCGGACCCACGCAACCCGCGCCTCCTCGGCCTGACGGATCGGGGACGAGGAGGCGCGGCTCAGCGGATCGCGGAGGCGTCGGCGGCCGCGCGGGCCTCGGCCGTGCACGCCGGGCACAGGCCGAACACGTCGACCACGTGCTGCGCCTCGGTGAACCCGTGCGTCGCGGCGACGTGCTGGGCCCAGGTCTCGACCTCGTCGGCCTCGATCTCGACGGTGGTGCCGCAGTTGCGGCAGATGAGGTGGTGGTGGTGCGTGCCCGGGGTGCAGGCGCGGTAGAGGCTCTCGCCCTCTTGCTGCAGCGAGTCGGCCGAGCCGTCGGCGGCGAGGTCGGCGAGGGCCCGGTAGACCGTGGCCAGGCCGATGCCGGTCTCGCGCAGGTGGGCGTGCAGTGCCTGGGCGCTGACGAACCCCTCGCTCGTGCCGAGTGCTTCTCGCACGGCCTCGCGTTGCCACGTGTTGCGTCGGACCACCACGTCGTCCTGCCTCTCTGTGTCAGACCCCGGTCGAGTCTCGGACCCCGGTCGGGGCCAAGGGTACCCGCGGGCCCCTGCGCGGCTTCCCGGCGGCGGTCGTCCGACGCCAGCCGACCAGGCGGCAGACGAGCCAGATCGTGAACGAGATCGTGGTGACGTAGGGGCTGATCGGCAGGCCGCCGCCGAGGGCGAGCAGGATGCCGCCGACGACCGAGACGACGGCGAACGTCACGCTGAGGACGGGCACGAGTCGCGGGTTCACGGTCAGCCTCAGCGCGGCGGCGGCGGGCGTCACGAGCAGCGAGAGGACGAGCAGCGCCCCGATGATCTGCACCGACACCGCGACCGACAGGCCGAGCACGAGCATGAACACGATGCCGAGCGTGCGCACGGGCACGCCGGCCGCTGCGGCGACGTCGGGGTCGACGCTGGCGAAGGTCAGCGGACGCCAGATCACGATCAGCGTGACGATCACGACGGCCGAGATGGCGACCAGCCAGCCCAGCTGCGGGTTGTCGACCGACACGATCTGGCCGGTCAGCAGCCCGAACTTGTTGGCCGACCGTCCCCGGTAGAGCGCCAGGAAGAGGATGCCGAGGCCCAGGCCGAACGGCATGAGCACCGCGATGATCGAGTTGCGCTCGCGCGCCCGGGTGCCCAGCAGTCCGATCAGCAGGGCCGCGAGCAGGCTGCCGACGAGCGAACCGCTGACGACGTTGACGCCGAGCAGCAGGGCGGCGGCGGCGCCGGCGAACGAGAGTTCGCTGATGCCGTGCACCGCGAAGGGCATGTTGCGCGTGATGACGAACGGGCCGATCAGGCCGCCCACCAGGCCGAGCACCGCGCCCGCGACGACGCTGTTCCGGACCAGCACGAGCAGCTCGCCGAAGTCCTGGAAGCTGAACAGCTGCGACCACAGGTCGGTCATCGGACGAGCCCTTCGTCGTCGTGGTGCTCGTCGACGTGGTGGTCGTGGCCGTCGTGGCTGCCGACGATCACGATGCGACCCATGGTGCGGATCACGTCGACCGGGGTGCCGTAGAGGTCGCTCAGCACGTCGGCGCGCAGCACCTCGTCGGGCGTGCCGATGCGGAAGCGACCGCCGGCGAGGTAGAGCACCCGGTCGACGACGTCGAGGATGGGATTGACGTCGTGCGTCACGAACACGACCGCGGCGTTGCGGGCCCGTCGCTGCTCGTCAATCAGCCGGGTGACCTCGCGCTGGTGGCGCAGGTCGAGCGAGATGAGGGGTTCGTCACAGAGCAGCAGGGCCGGTTCGGCGGCCAGGGCCTGGCCGACGCGGGTGCGCTGTTGCTCGCCGCCGCTGAGGCTGGCGACCGGCGAGGTCGCGAACGACGTCGCACCGACGTCGTCGACCAGGGCGTCGATGCGCGCCCGTTCGGCGGCCGACTCGCGGCGCAGCCCCCAGCGGTGACCCGTGACGCCGAGCGCGATCATGTCGCGGGCGCGCAGCGGGGTGCCGGATTCCATCAGCCGTTGCTGCGGCACGTAGCCGATGCGGCGGTGGCCGCGCCCGACCGGTCGGCCGAGGAACTCGATGCTGCCCTCGGTCAGCTGCTGCTGGCCGAGGATCGTGCGCAGCATCGTCGTCTTGCCCGCGCCGTTCGGCCCGAGCACCGCGATGAACTCGCCCGGCCGCACGTCGAGGTCGAGCCCCGACCAGAGCGTGCGGGCGCCGAACGAGACCCCGGCGTCGCGGAGGCGCAGCACGGCGTCGCCGCCGCCACCGGCCGAGGAGGCGCGGGTGGCGGCGGCGACGGAGGTCGCGCCGGACGGGTCGGTCACTTGCCGAGCGCCTCCGAGATCGCGTCGATGTTGCTCTGTTGCCATGCCACGTAGTCTTCCCCCTCGGGCAGCAGCTCGGTGACCGGCACGATGGCGACGCCCGCGTCGGTCGCGGCCTTCTCGACCTGCTCGGTCTCGGGGCTCGAGGTCTGCTCGTTGTAGGCGAGCAGGTCGACCTTCCCGTCGGTGAAGAGTTTCAGGGTCTCGTTGAGCACGGCGGGCGAGACGTCGTCGCCCTCCTCGATGGCCTCGGAGAACTCGGCGGGCGTCACGTTGACCAGGCCCATGGCGTCGAAGAGGTAGCCGGGCACGGGCTCGGTGTAGGCGACCGGGTCGCCGTCGTGGGCCGTCTTGATCGACGCGGCCTGCGCCTCCAGGTCGGCGATCTTCGTGCCGAAGGCCTCGGCGTTCGCGGTGAAGGTGTCGGCGTTCGCCGTGTCGACCCGGCCGAACTCGTCGGCCAGGGCCGTGGCGAGCTTCGCCATGCTCGGCAGGCTGTAGAAGACGTGCTCGTTGAACGCGCCGTGGTCGTGGTCGTCGGCGCCGTGCTCGTCGGCTTCGGGCGTGGCGTCGTCGCTCGCGGCGTCGGTGGCCTCGTCGGCGTGGTCGTCGTGCCCCGCCTCGGGGTCGAGCCCCGAGACGTCGACCGCGTCGACCACGGTGGCGTCGGTGCCGCTCGCGTCGACCATCGTGTCGACGAACGAGTCGTAGCCGCCGCCGTTCTCGACGACCACGTCGGCCTTCGAGACGGCCAGCTGCGTGCGGGCGTCGGCCTCGTACGAGTGCGGGTCCTGCGAGGGGTCGCTGATGATGCTCGTGACGTCGACCAGGTCGCCGCCGACCGTCCGGGCGATGTCGCCGTAGACGTTGGTGGACGTGACCACCGAGATCGCGCCTCCGTCGGCGGCCTCGCTCGAGCCGGAGGCGCCCGTGGCGCAACCGCTCAGCACGAGGGCCGCGGCGGCGGGCAGGACGAGCAGGGTCGGCAGCGAGCGCTTCTTCATGTCGGTCACGCTATTGCTACTGATAATGATTGTCAAAACGAGGAGGCGCGGCCCGGCCGAGCGCGCCTCCTCGGTTGTCGAGACCCCAGGAATGCGCCGAGACCCCCGTGCGCGCACGGGGGTCTCGGTCACTTCCTGGGGTTTCGCGGGGCTTAGGCCTTCGTGGCGGCCTCGACGGACTCGGCGCCGGCCGCGTCGTCATCCTCGCGACCGGGTGTCTTGAGGTTCCACTTCTTGATGACGAAGCTGAACAGGACGTAGTAGACGACCGCGTAGCCGAGCCCGATCGGGATCAGCCAGATCGAGTTCTGCGAGATGTTGAAGTTCAGCACGTAGTCGATCAAGCCCGCCGAGAAGGTGAACCCGGTGTGGATGTCGAGCGCGTTGACCAGCATCATCGACGTGCCGGTCAGCACCGCGTGGATCACGTACAGCGGCCAGGCGACGAACATGAACGAGAACTCGAGCGGCTCGGTGATGCCCGTGATGAACGCGGTCAGCGCGGTCGACAGCATGATGCCGCCGATCAGCTTCTTCTTCTCGGGGCGGGCGTGGCGCCAGATGGCCAGGGCTGCCGCGGGCAGGGCGAACATGAAGATCGGGAAGAACCCGGTCATGAACACCCCGGCGCTCGGGTCGCCGGCGAAGAAGCGGTTCAGGTCGCCGCGCACGACCTCGCCGCTCGCGTTGGTGTAGTCGCCGACGAGGAACCAGACGACCGAGTTGAGGATGTGGTGCAGGCCCGTGGGGATCAACAGGCGGTTGGCGACGCCGTAGACGCCGCTGCCGACCACGTCGTTCGACGCCACGGCCTGGCCGATGCCGGTGAGGGCGTTGTTGAACAACGGGTAGATGAACGACATGACCACGCCGACGACCAGGCCGGTGACGGCCGTGAGGATCGGCACCATGCGGCGGCCCGAGAAGAACCCGAGGAAGTCGGGCAGCTTCGTCCGGTGGAACCGCTGCCAGATGATCGCCGACAGGATGCCCATCACGATGCCGGCCAGCACGCCGTAGTTGATGACCTCGGGGTCGCCCGTCGGGGTCTCGCGACCGGCGAGCACGACCGGGGACATGGCCGTGAAGACGCCGTCGACGACCATGTAGCCGACGACCGCGGCCAGGGCCGTCGAGCCGTCCGACTTCTTCGCCCAGCCGATCGCGATGCCGACCGCGAAGATCAGCGGCAGCCAGGTGAAGACCGCCTGCCCGGCCGCCCCGATCACCGAGGCACCGGTCTCGAAGCCCGGGATCGCCCCGAGCAGGTCGTCCTGCCCGAGTCGCAGCAGGATGCCCGCGGCGGGCAGCACGGCGATCGGCAGCATGAGGCTGCGCCCGAGGCGCTGCAGCACCGCGAAGGCGGCCGAGCCCCTCTTCTTGGTCGGGGCCGACTCGGTCGTCGTCGTCATCAGGTGGTCCTCTCGTCGGTGAGCAGCCGTGGTGCGGGGGTGGGTGTCGTGCGGGTGGAGGCGGTTCGGGAGGCGCGGGTCGCGTCGAGCGCGGAGCCAGCCCGGTCCTGTCCGGTCATGACCAGTGAGTGGTAGTTTCCTCAGACCGACGGGTGGTGTCAACTAGGACGACCACCTCGTCACCGCGAGCGACCGACCCACGGAGGAGAACAGCTCATGTCGAAAGCACAGGCCATGATCGACGGACTCGGCGGCGCCGACAACATCGAGGAGATCGAGGGCTGCATCACGCGCCTCCGCACCGACGTGCGGGACATCTCGCTCGTCGACGACGCCGCCCTGAAGGCGGCCGGTGCCACCGCCGTCGTCCACGCGGGCGGCAGCGTCCAGGTGATCGTCGGCACGATCGCCGACTCGCTCGCCGAAGACATCAACGACCTGCTGCCGTGACCACGGTCGTCTCGCCCGTCGCCGGCCGGGTGACGGCGCTCGCCGAGGTGCCCGACGCCGTGTTCGCGGGGCAGCTCGTGGGCGCGGGCGTCGCGGTCGAGCCGAGCGCGCCTCCTGCCGGTGGCCTGGTCGCCGTCGTCTCGCCCGTCGCGGGCGAGATCGTCAAGCTGCACCCGCATGCGTTCGTCGTCGTGGGCGGGTCGGGCACGGGCCTGCTCGTGCACGTCGGCATCGACACGGTGAAGCTCGGCGGCACGGGCTTCGAACTCGCCGTCGCCGAGGGCGCGACCGTCGCGGCGGGCGACCTCGTCGTCCAGTTCGACCCGACCGTCGTGGCCGCGGCGGGCTACTCGGCCGTCATCCCGGTCGTCGTGCTCGACAGCGCCCCCGACAGCGTCCCGCAGCACGCCGTCGGCACGACCGTCGCCATGGGCGAGCCCCTCTTCGACCTCTGAGGCCGGCACCACGATGCTCGCGGCCCGACGGGGCGCCGCGTGTCGTGCACCACACCCGGTCTGGACGCGGTGCGGTGCACGAGATGCGGTGCCGTGCGGCCGTGGCCGGGTGTCACACCGGGGTGGTGCCCGACTCGACCTGCATCTTCAGGCGGTAGCGGTCCGAGCGGTACCAGCTCTTGGCGTGTTCGAGCGGGACGTCGCCCGCGAACGAGATCCGGTCGAAGTACATGACCGGGGCACCCTCTCGCGTGCCAAGCAGGGTCGCGACGTCGGCGTCGGCCCCCTCGGCGCTGACCGTCTGCGTCGCGCGCGTGATCGGCGTCGCGTAGTCGCCGTCGAGCGTGCGGTACAACGACCGGCTCAGGTCGTGGTCGAGCAGCCCGGGCAGGCGGTCGGCGGGGTACCAGCCGTCGTCGATGCTGACCGGCACGCCGTCGGCCAGGCGCAGGCGCTTGACGTGGAACGCCGAGGCGCCGGCCTCGAGCCCGAGCGCGGCGGCCGTCTCGGGCGGGGGAGTCGTCTCGGCCTTCACCAGCACGACCGTGCTCGGCACGTGACCGAGCTTGGTCATCTCGTCGGTGAACGAGGCGAGGTGCAGCGTCGACTGCACGACGCGGTGCGCCACGAAGGTGCCCTTGCCTCGCACGCGGGTCAACCAGCCCTCGTTCACGAGCTGCCCCACGGCCTCGCGCACGGTGATGCGGCTGACGCCGTACTCGAGCATGAGCTGGCGCTCGCTCGCGATCGCCGAGCCGGGCTGCGAACCGGCCGCGAGCCGCTGCACGATGGAGCGCAACTGCTCGTGCTTCGGCACGGCTCCGTCGGTGATGTGGTCGGTCATGGGCCCCTCGTCGGTCGCGCCCGAGGGTGGTCCCATCTGGTCATGACCGGTCGTCCTGCACTCGACGTTAGTCCACGCCGCCCGTCCCCAGCCAGGCGAGGACCCGGCGGGGGGTGCGGTTCACAGGAGCGGACGAGGAGGCGCGGCTCAGTCGAGCAGGAGCGCCGGCTCTTCGAGGACGCTCGCCACGTCGGCCACGAACCGGCTGGCGACGTCGCCGTCGACCACGCGGTGGTCGAAGCTCGCCCCGATCGTCGTCACCATGCGGGAGCGCACCTCGCCGTCGACGACCCAGGCCTTGGGCTTGATCGTGCCGAGGGCCACGATCGCGACCTCGCCCGGGTTGAGGATCGGCGTGCCGGTGTCCATGCCGAAGACGCCGATGTTGGTGATCGTGATGGTGCCGTCCCTCATGTCGGCCGGCGTCGTCTTGCCGTCGCGCGCGGTCAGCGTCAGCTGCTCGAGGGCCTGGGCCAACTCGAGCAGGCTCATCGACTGGGCCTCTTTGACGTTCGGCACGATCAGGCCACGCGGGGTGGCCGCGGCGATGCCGAGGTTGACGAAGTGCCGCACGAGGATCTCGCGGTCGGTCCAGGCCGAGTTGACCATCGGGTTGCGACGCACGGCCCAGATGATCGCCTTGGCCATGATCAGCAGCGGCGAGACCTTGACGCCGGCGAACTGCGGCGACGCCTTCAGTCGCTTGACGAACTCCATCGTGCGGGTGGCGTCGACGTCGACGAACAGGCTGACGTGCGGTGCGGTGAACGCCGACGACGTCATGGCCGCGGCGATGGCTTTGCGGACGCCCTTGACCGGGATGCGCTCGACGCGCTCCTCGCCCCACTCGGGCGTCTCGATGTTGCGGAAGACGCTGGCCTGCTGGGCGTGACGGATGACGTCGTCGCGCGTGACCTCGCCGGCCAGGCCGGTCGGCTGGACGACGGCGAGGTCGACCTCGAGGTCTTTGGCCAGCTTGCGGATCGGCGGCTTGGCGATGATCGGCAGGGCCTGGGCGGCGGGCACCGACGTGGTGGGGCGCCGCCGGGCCTGCTCGGCGACGCGCAGCTGCCGGGCGTCGACCTCGGTCTGCGACGGACGACGGCGGCGGGTCGCGCCGTGACCGCCCGCGGCGCCGTAGCCCACGAGCACGGCGCCCGAACCGGAGTCGGCAGCGGCCTCGGGTGCGGCCTCGGGTGCGTGCGCCACCGAGCCGGTGTCGCCGTCGGCGCTGACCGCGTCGGCCGAGCGGGCCGGGGCAGCAGGGGCCGAGCCCTGTGCCGGCGCCGGGGCGGTGGGGGCTGCGGGTTCGGCCTGACGGGCACGCTGCGCCGAGAGTGCCTCTTCGTTCTGCGACACGACCTGCGCCGTGCGCGCGAGCCCGCCCGACTCGAGCGACTCGGACGCGGCAGCACGACCCGACGGGGTCGCGGGTGCCGACGAGTCGCCGACCCGGATGATCGGGGTGCCGACGTCGACCGTGGTGCCCGGTTCGACGAGGATGCTCTCGACCACGCCGGCGTAGGGCGACGGCAACTCGACGAGCGACTTCGCGGTCTCGATCTCGACGAGCACCTGGTTGATCTCGACGCTGTCGCCGGGGGCGACCTTCCACTCGACGATCTCGGCCTCGGTCAGGCCCTCGCCGACGTCGGGCAGGGTGAATTCGCTGGTCATGTCGTGACTCCTAGTAGGCCAGGGCCCGGTCGACCGCCTCGAGCACGCGGTCGGCGTCGGGCAGGTACTGCGTCTCGAGCTTGGCAGGAGGGAAGGGAGCGTCGAAGCCGCTGACGCGCAGCACGGGCGCCTCGAGCGAGTAGAAGGCCTTCTCGGCGACGGTGGCGGCGATCTCGGAGCCGACCGAGACGAAACCGGGGGCCTCCTGTGCCACGACGAGGCGCCCGGTCTTGCGGACCGACTCGAGGATGGGCCCGTAGTCGACCGGTGAGAGCGACCGCAGGTCGACGACCTCGGCCGAGACGCCCTCGGCCGCCGCGATCTCGGCCGCCTGGAGCAGCACGCTGACCATCGCGCCGTGCCCCAGCAGGGTCACCTCGGCGCCCGTCCGGACGACGCGGCTCGCGTGCAACGGCGCCTGCGGGTCGCCCAGGTCGACCTCGCCCTTGGGCCAGTAGCGGCTCTTGGGCTCGAAGAACATGACGGGGTCGTTCGACGCGATGGCCTCTTGGATCATCCAGTAGGCGTCGTGCGGTGTGCTCGGGCTGACGACGCGCAGGCCCGCCGTGTGGGCGAAGTACGCCTCGGGGCTCTCCTGGTGGTGCTCGACCGCGCCGATGTGTCCGCCGTACGGCACCCGGATCACGACCGGCATCGTGACCGCACCCTCGTGACGGTTCGTCATCTTGGCGAGCTGCGACGTGATCTGGTCGAAGCCAGGGTAGATGAAGCCGTCGAACTGGATCTCGCAGACCGGGCGGAAGCCGCCCATGGCGAGTCCGATCGCGGTGCCCACGATGCCCGACTCGGCGAGCGGGGTGTCGATGACGCGCTTCTCGCCGAACTCGGCCTGCAGCCCCTCGGTCACGCGGAAGACGCCACCGAGCGTGCCGATGTCTTCTCCCATCAGGAGCACGCGGGGGTCGTCGGCCATGGCCTTGCGGAGTCCGGCGTTGATCGCCTTGCCGAGCGGCATGGTCTGCACGGAGGCGCGGGTCGGCTCGACCGTGCCGGTCGGGTTCTCGACGGTGTCGGTCATGCTGCCCCCTCGTCGGTGGTCGCGGTCTCGCCCGCGCCGCCGAAGCTCTGCTCGTAGGTCGCCAGCCACTGCTTCTGTTCGGTCATCAGCGGGTGCGGCTCGGAGTACACGTGGTCGAAGATGAGGCCGCGGTCGGGGTTCGGCAGCGAGACCGTGCGCCGTCGGACGTCGGCTCCGAGGTCGTCGCCCTCGGTCTCGAGGTCGGCGAAGAACGCGTCGCCCTCGCCTCGGTTCCGCAGGAAGGCCTCGAACCGCGTGATCGGGTCACGGGCGATCCACGACTGCAGCTCGTCGTCGGTGCGGTACTTGGTGGGGTCGTCGGACGAGGTGTGTGCGCCGACGCGGTAGGTGAGCGCCTCGATGAAGCGCGGCCCGCCGCCGCCGCGGGCGGCCTCGAGGTCGCGGCGGCTGACGGCGTAGCTCGCGAGCACGTCGTTGCCGTCGACCTGCGTGCCGGGGATGCCGAAGCCGCCGGCTCGGGCGACGAGGGGCGTGCGCGACTGACGTGCGACCGGCACGCTGATCGCCCACTGGTTGTTCTGCAGGAAGAACAGCTCGGGGGTCTGGAAGCTCGCGGCGAACACCAGGGCCTCGCTGACGTCGCCCTGGCTGGTCGCGCCGTCGCCGAAGAACGTCACGACGGCCTGGTCGACCTCGGGATCGCCCGTGCCGCTCTTGCCGTCGAGGCCGAGCCCCATGGCGAAACCCGTCGCGTGCAGCGTCTGCGAGCCGATCACCAGCGTGTAGATGTGGAAGTTCTGGTGCTCGGCGGGGTTCCAGCCGCCGTGCGTGTGCCCACGCAGCAGGCGCAGGATGTCGACCGGGTCGATGCCGCGGGACAGGGCGACGGCGTGCTCGCGGTAGGACGGGAACAGGTGGTCCTGTGGGCGGGTGGCGTGGGCCAGGCCGACCTGGGCGCCCTCTTGGCCGTGGCTCGGCACCCACAGGGCGAGCTGACCCTGGCGGGCCAGGGCCGCGGCCTCGCGGTCGAACCGACGGGTCAGCACCATGTCGCGGTGGAGGGCGCGGAGTCCGTCGTCGCCGAGGGCGTCGACGTAGGGGCGGAACTCGTCGGCCGCAGCCGACTCGACCGCCTCGCCCGACGGCGACAGGAGCTGGACGGGCGGCGGCGCGTCGGTCGCTTCGGAGGAAGACATGGCGTCCAATCTATTCCGCGGCATATGCCGTCACCGGGATGTGAGGTCGACGATCTGCTGGGCGGCGTGCAGCAGCTTGTCGACCGACGACGGTTCGCCGATCGTGACGCGGACGCCCTCGCCCGCGAACGGCCGGACGACGACCCCGTGGTCGGCGAACACCTGGGCCGCGGCGGCCGTGTGCTCGCCCGTCGCGAGCCAGACGAAGTTGCCCTGGGCCTCGGGGACCGTCCACCCCTGGTCGATCAGGGCACGTCGCACCTGGTCGCGCAGCAGGACGATGCGGTCGACCCGGCCGAGCAGTTCGTCGGCGTGGTCGAGCGAGGCGAGGGCGGCGGCCGCGCCCTGCTCGGTGACGGCGAGGGGGATGGCCGTGGCCCGCGCGGCGTCGAGCAGGTAGGAGGCGCCGATCGCGTACCCGACGCGGAGTGCGGCCAGCCCGTACGCCTTCGAGAAGGTGCGCAGCAGGACGAGGTTCGGGTGCAGCTCGGTGAGGGTCTCGCCGTCGACGGCCGTGCTGTCGGTGACGAACTCGGCGTACGCCTCGTCGAGCAGCACGAGCACGTCGTCGGGCACCGCGGCCATGAACGACTCGAACTCGCTCGTCGACACCGTGGTGCCCGTCGGGTTGTTGGGGGAGCAGACGATGACGACCCGGGTGCGGTCGGTGACGGCCGCGGCCATGGCCTCGAGGTCGTGGCCCCCGTCGGCCCGCAGCGGCACCTGGACGCTCGTCGCGCCGGCCACCGTGACGAGGCCCGGGTAGGCCTCGAACGAGCGCCAGGCGTAGACGACCTCGTCGCCGACCGAGGCGGCGGCGAGCACGAACTGGGCCAGCAAGGAGACCGAGCCCGCGCCGACGTGCACCTCGTCGACGGTGACGCCGAAGCGCGTGGCGAGGGCCGTCCGCAGGGCCGTCGCCGAGGCGTCGGGGTAGCGGTTGAGCGAGACGGCGCCGCGGACGGCCTCGACGACCGAGGGGAGGGGCTCGAACGGGTTCTCGTTCGACGACAGCTTGAAGGCGTCGGGGGACGCCTGCTTGCCCTGGCGGTAGGGCGGCAGGGCGGCGATCTCGGGACGGAGTCGGACGGGAGTGGTCACGCGGCCAGCCTATGGGGCGGGGCCTGCGTCGCGTCAGGGCACCGCGCCTCCTCGGGGAATCCGATCGGGCACTACCGCGTGTGGACGAGAGGTCGGCATGATGGGGGCATGACCCGATTCGTCGTGAGGCTGCTCATCAACGCGGTGGCCCTCTGGCTCACCACGCTGCTCGTGTCGGGGGTGACGGTGACGCCCTACGGCGCCGGGGGCACGCTCGAGACGATCGTGACCTTCCTGCTGCTCGCCCTGGTCTTCGGCGTCGTGAACGGTGTCGTCGGCACGGCGATCCGGGTCGTGGCGTTCCCCCTGTACATCCTGACGCTCGGCTTGATCGCCCTGGTCGTGAACGGCCTGCTGCTGCTGATCGTGGCGTGGATCTCGGGCCTGTTCGGCTTCGGGCTGACGATCGACGGCTTCTGGTGGGGTGTGATCGGTGCCGTCGTGCTCGCCGTCTTCGCCTGGGCCATCGGCGTCGTCGTCCGCCCCGTGGTCGGGCGGGGTGACCGTCAGCGGTGAACCGGTTCCGCATCTGCTTCGTCTGCACCGGCAACATCTGCCGTTCGCCCATGGCCGAGACCGTGCTGCGCGCGCTCGCCGACGACGCCGGCCTCGGTGACCGGGTCGAGGTCACCAGCGCGGGCACCGGCGACTGGCACGTCGGCGAAGGGGCCGATCCCCGCACCGTCCAGGCCCTCGAGCGCCGCGGCTACGATGGTTCGCGGCACCGGGCGAAGCAGTTCGAGGCCGACGACTTCGCGCGCTACGACCTCGTGGTGGCGTTCGATCGCGGCCAAGAACGCATCCTCCGGGCCTGGGCAGGCGACGACGCCGACCGCTCGAAGGTGCAGCTGCTGCTCACCTTCGCTCCCGACGCGGCGCCGGCGGGCGGCGGTCTCGACGTCCCCGACCCGTACTACTCCGACGCAGGACTCTTCGACGAGGTGCTCGACATGGTCGAGCGCGCCTGTTCGGCCCTCTTCCGCCAGATCGAACCCGCACTCCGCAAGGGACAGTCATGACGTTGCCTCCTCAGCCCCTCAGCCCGCTCGACGGCCGTTACCGTTCGTCGGTCGGCACGCTGGGGGACCACCTCAGCGAGGCGGGGCTCAACCGGGCACGCGTGCACGTCGAGGTCGAGTGGCTGATCGCCCAGACCGACCGCGGCGCGTTCGGCTCGACCCCGCTCGACGACGAGCAGAAGCGGGCCCTGCGGGCCGTCGTCACCGACTTCGGCCAGGCCGCGATCGACGAGCTCGCCGGCCTCGAGGCGACGACCCGACACGACGTCAAGGCGGTCGAGTACTTCGTCCGGGCCCGTCTGGCCGAGCTCGGGCTCGACGGGATCGCCGAACTCACCCACTTCGCCTGCACCAGCGAGGACATCAACAACCTCTCGTACGCCGTCACCGTCAAGGCGGCCCTGTTCGACGTCTGGCTGCCGGCCTTCGACGCCGTGCTCGCCGCCCTCACCACCTGGGCGACCGATGCCCGCGACGTGCCGATGCTCGCGCACACCCACGGGCAGCCGGCGACGCCGACCACGGTCGGAAAGGAGTTCGCCGTCTTCGCGCACCGCCTCCAGCGCCTGCGCTCGCAGATCGTCGGCACCGAGTTCCTCGGCAAGTTCAGCGGGGCGACCGGCACGTTCTCGGCCCACGTCGTGGCCGACCCCGGGCTGGACTGGCCCGCGACGGCCCGCGCCTTCGTCGAGGACGCCCTGGGGCTGACCTTCAACCCGCTGACGACGCAGATCGAGTCGCACGACTGGCAGGCCGAGCTCTACTCGCGCGTCGCCCACGCCAACCGCGTGCTGCACAACCTCGCCACCGACGTGTGGTCGTACATCTCGATGGGCTACTTCACGCAGATCCCGCAGGCGGGGGCGACCGGGTCGTCGACCATGCCGCACAAGATCAACCCGATCCGCTTCGAGAACGCCGAGGCGAACCTCGAGATCTCGTCGGCGCTCTTCGACTCGCTGGCCTCGACCCTGGTCACCAGCCGCCAGCAGCGCGACCTCACGGACTCGTCGGCCCAGCGCAACATCGGGGTCGCCTTCGGCCACTCGATGCTCGCGCTCGACAACCTGCGTCGCGGCCTCGGCGAGATCGCCGTCGGCACCGTGACGCTCGAGTCCGACCTCGACTCCAATTGGGAGGTCCTCGGCGAGGCGATCCAGACCGTGATCCGCGCCGAGGTCGTCGCCGGACGATCGTCGATCGACGACCCGTACGCGATGCTCAAAGAGCTGACCCGTGGCAAGCGCGTCGGGCAGGCCGAACTGGTCGCGTTCGTCGAGGGCCTCGACGTGTCCGACGAGGCGAAGCAGCGCCTCGTGGCCCTGACCCCGGCGACCTACACGGGCATCGCGTCGCAGCTGGTCGACCACCTGGCCTGAGCCCGGGAGGCGCGGGTCGGCCCGCCGGGACGACCCACGCACCAGCGTGCCCCGGCCCGCAGGCCACGACCGGGGGTCAGGCGTGCGTCAGTGGCCGCGCGGCTTGTCGGCGTCGTCGATCTCGTGTCGCTCGTCGTCGTTGGGCTTGGCCGCGAGGGCGAGCATGGCGATGGTGACGAGCGCGACGATGAAGCCGATGCAGAGGAAGATCAGCGCGAGTTGCAGGTCGCGCGTCGTCATGAGGACGACGAGGCCGACGAAGGCGGCGAAGACCCCCGACAGTCCGAGGAACTCGGCGGGGCGGAACCGGTCGCGCCAGGTGGGGTGGGTCATGACGTTCGTGCCTTGTCGTCGGGGGTGTCGGCAGCGGCCGGGTGCCCGGTCTGCCATTTGAGCGAGAGGCCGGCGATCACGAGGAACACGCCGACCAGGGCGCCGTAGGCGCCCAGGATGCCGACGAGCACGGTCGAGGACGTCAGTTCGCCCTCGATCTGCTCGATGCCGCCGAGCTGCTGGCTGTAGTCCGGCGGGACGACGAGGAAGACCAGGGCCAGTGCCAGGGTCAGCACGCCGACGGTCGTCCAATCACGGGCGAGCGGCGAACGACGACGACGGCGCAGGCCGGTGAGCAGTTCGAGGACGCCCGTCAGCACGGCCCAGGCCGTGACGAAGGCGACCAGCACGGGCAGCTGCCCGTGCGAGAAGACGAGGCAGAGGGCCCCGATCACGGCCCCGACGACGCCCTGCAGCACGGCGATGGTGCGGCTCGAGCGGTCGGACAGGCGCAGGGCCGACCCCACGGCGAGCACGACGCCGCCGACGACCGCCGCCGAGCCGAAGGCGAGCAGGCCGACCTGAGGTGAGTGGTCGGGGGTGAAGGTGATGGCCGCGGCGGCCGCGAGGGCGGGGACGGCACGCAGCACGGGGACGGGCCAGTACGCGGAGAGCGACGGGTCGACGCCCCGGTCCGAGGGGTCGGACGACGCCACGGGGTCGGTCGCGCCGGAGTCGTGGTGCGCAGGCGTCACGAGACCTCTTTCACGGGTGGGGGACCCGCCGAGTTTACCGCGCGCTCCTGAACGCCAGGCGGCGGGCGGTGCCGAAGGTCAGCGGCCAGCCGCGGCCCTTGAGCGTCGTGAGCTGACGCGCCATGCCGGAGGGCGTCACGCGGAGCACCCCCTCGGACTCGAGCGACAACCCGGTGAGCACGCCGTCCATCGCGCGTCGGGTGGAGGCCAGCGCGTCGGTCGTGTCGAGCCCGGTCGCGATCAGCACGCCGGCCGGCAGTCGACTGACCCGGGTGTAGGCGGTCGTCGTGTCGGCCCAGGTGGACCGCCAGTCGCGTCCGACCTCTTTGACGCACTCGATCAGGCGGACCGTCGCGACGTCGGGGTCGGGATCGTCGACGGTGAGCAGTCGGTAGTACGTGCGCCGGACGCCCTCGGTGCTCATGAAGAGCAGGTCGACGTAGCCCGTCACGACCGACGCGGGCCGCGGCCCGGCGCCGACGACGGTGCCGCCCGTGATCCACGAGCCGTGGCCGTCCTTGGCGTCGGGCCAGATCTCGACGAGCACCTCGAGCCCCGAGATCTCGATCTCGTGCGCCGGTGCGTCCGACGCGGCGGCCCTGAGGGCGCAGTCCCGGAGCCCGTAGCCCTGGCGGGCGTCGCGTTCGCCCGTCCGGTACGGCACCTGCTCGAGGTCGTGCACCACCCCGCTGAGTCGCTCGACGAAACCGGCTGTCACCTACGATAGATTACGTGTGACATATGGCGAGACGCAAACGTGTCACGGTCGGCGATCTCTCGACACCTTCCCAGCCCGCGCCGTTACGTTCGCAGCATCTGCGGGCCGCCTCCGGCCCATCCACCCGGCTGGGAAGTCGCCCAGCCGCGGGAGCCCGATGACCGCCACCGTCCCCACGACCACCCGAACCACGCAGCCGCGCATCGTCCACGCGCCGGCGGGTGCGGCACCCGCAGGGTTCCGCCCCACCGTCGCCGGCCAGGTCGGCAAGCCGACCAGCACCTACTCGAGCCTGCTCAAGTCCGTTCGTGAGGCAGGCCTGCTGCAGCGTCGCACCGGCTTCTACGTGACGGTCTTCGTGGTGCTCGTCGCCTGCCTCGGCGGCGCGGCCACCGGCTTCGTCCTGCTGGGCTCGAGCTGGTTCCAGTTGCTGATCGCCGGTGCCCTGGGCATCATCCTCACGCAGTTCGCCTTCCTCACGCACGAGGCCGCGCACCGCCAGGTGTTCGAGTCGGGCACGCGCAACGACAAGGTCGGTCGCGTGCTGGCCGCCGGTGTCGTCGGCATCAGCTACGCGTGGTGGATGACCAAGCACAGTCGCCACCACGCCAACCCGAACACCAAGGGCAAAGACCCCGACATCGCGTTCGACACGATCTCGTTCCTCGAAGAGGACGCGGCGAAGCAGCGCGGCGTGCTCGGCTTCATCACCCGCCGCCAGGGCTACTTCTTCTTCCCGCTGCTGCTCGGCGAGGGCGTCAACTTGCACGTGACGTCGTTCCGCACGCTGCTCGGTCGCGACAAGATCGAGGGCCGGGCGCTCGAGATCACGCTGATCGCCGTGCGGCTGGTCGCCTACTTCGGCGTCGTCTTCTGGTTCCTGCCGGTCGGCATGGCCTTCGCCTTCGTCGGCGTGCAGATGGCCGTCTTCGGTCTCTACATGGGGTCGTCGTTCGCCCCGAACCACAAGGGCATGCCGATCATCCCCGAGGGGGCCAAGGTCGACTTCCTCAGCAAGCAGGTCCTCACCTCGCGCAACATCACGGGTCGGCACTCGACCGCGTTCATGGGCGGGCTGAACTACCAGATCGAGCACCACCTCTTCCCGAGCATGGCGCGTCCGAACCTGCGTGCGGCCAGCGCCCTGGTCAAGGCGCACTGCGCCGAACACGGCATCCCCTACACCGAGACCACGATCGGCAAGTCGTACGCGATCGTCATCCGGTACCTCAACCGCGTCGGCCTCTCGGCCCGCGACCCGTTCGACTGCCCCGCGGCGTACGCGCTGCGTCCCCGCTAGTCGGCGACGAGCACGACGAGCGCAGGAGGCGCGGGCCGGGTCAGGCGGACCGGCTCGCGCCTTCGTCGTCCTCGAAGAAGTCCTCGTAGCGGACGGGACGTGCGTCGTCGGACGCGGCCCGCGCCTCCCGGGCCGGCGAGGGGTGGTCGCGGCCGCCGGCCGACCGGGACGGGTGCTTGGGGTAGGGGTGGATCGCGAGTGGGGACGCCGTCGCGTCCCTCGTGTAACTGGAATCCACGGTCGCCTCCCGTCACGGGCCGGACGTCGCATCCGGTGCCTCGACCGCCACGATACGAGTGGTCGACGGCGCTCGCGAGGGGCTTGTCAGACCCCCCGGCGAGGGCTAGCTTCGAAGGTCCGGCACTCTCAGGCGGGCCAGGCGGCCAGCTGCCAGCCCAACCAGGGCGAGAAGGCGAACGGCGCGGCCGCGACGGCGTCGCGCAGCTCGGCGGGCTCGACCCAGGCCCATTCGGCGACCTCGTCGGGCGAGGGGTCGGGCAGGCCCACGGCGCGGGCCGTGAAGACCGGGCAGATCTCGTTCTCGACCACGCCCGAGGCGTCGGTGGCGAGGTACCGGAACTCGGGCAGGATCACCTCGACGTCGCGGACCTCCATGCCGAGCTCTTGGTGGGCGCGGCGCATCAGCGCCTCGGCCGGCGTCTCGCCGGGGGCGGGGTGGCCGCAGAACGAATTGGTCCAGACGCCGGGCCAGGTCTTCTTCGACAGGGCGCGACGGGTGACGAGGACGCGGCCGAGGTCGTCGGTGACGTGGCAGCTGAAGGCCAGGTGCAACGGCGTCGTGGCGGTGTGGACGGTCGCCTTCGCGGTCGTGCCGATGGGCGTGCCCTCGTCGTCGAGCAGCACCACGAGCTCGTCGTGCGCGCCCGGGCGGTCACCGGACGTCGGCTGGGGATGCGTCGAGATCTCACGGGTCATGAGAGGTAGTCTGCCCTGGTGGACGGTGATCACCTGCACGCAGGCACGCGGGCGAGACACGATCGTGTCGACGCCGTCCTCGACGACTTCTTCGCGTTGGCCAAACGCCGGGCCGAGTCCGTGGGCTGGCGTTACGTCGACCTGTGGTCGGTGCTCGAGCGCAACAGCGCCGGGGGCAAGCGCTTCCGGCCCCGCATGGTCTTCACGGTCTACGACGCCCTCGGGGGTGCCGACGACGAGGCCGTGGCCCGCGTCGGCGCGGCCTTCGAACTGCTCCACACGGCCCTGATCGTCCACGACGACGTGATCGACCGTGACTTCTCGCGACGCGGCATCCCCAACGTCTCGGGCAGCTACCGCGACACCGCGACGACGGCCGGCATCCCGACCCCCGCGGCCGAGCACCGGGGCATGTCGGCCGCCGTCATCGCCGGCGACCTCGCCCTGACCGGTGCCAGCCGCATGCTGCTGGGCATCGGCTGCGCCGACCACGTCCGCACGCGGCTGCTCGACCTGCTCGACGAGGCGATCTTCGTCAGCGCGGGTGGCGAGATGGTCGACGTCGAGTTCTCGCTCTCCGCCGACCTGCCGACCGTCGACGAGATCCTCGAGATGGAACGCGCAAAGACGGCCGTCTACTCGTTCGAGGCGCCGCTGCAGGCGGGCGCGGTCCTGGCCGGGGCGGGCGAAGCCGTCGTCACGGCGGTCGGCGACTTCGGCCGCGAGGTCGGGGTCGCGTACCAGGTGGTCGACGACCTGCTCGGGGTCTTCGGCACCGAAGAGGCCACCGGCAAGACCACACGCGGCGACCTGCGCGAGGGCAAGCGCACGGTGCTCGTCGCCCACGCGGCGACCACCGACGAGTGGTTCACGATCCAGCCGTTCATCGGCAAGGCCGACCTCAGCGAGGCCGAGGCCGAGCACGTCCGCGGTCGCCTCGAGGTCTGCGGCGCCCGCGCCTTCGCCGAGGGGCTCGTCGAGCAGCACGCCCGCCGCGCGCTGGACGTGCTCGACCGTCCCGAGGTGCCCGAGTCGTTGCGTGAGGCGCTGACGCCGGTCGTCCAGGACGTCCTCGAGAGGGTGCGATGACGGGCCTGTCGCTGTACGACTCCGTGGCCGACGCGACCGCGGGCGGCGTGATCCGCCGTTACTCGACGTCCTTCGGCCTGGCCTCGCGCCTGCTGGGCGGCGAGGTGCGGCAGCACGTCGAGAACGTGTACGCGCTCGTCCGCGTCGCGGACGAGATCGTCGACGGCCCCGCGACCGAGGCCGGACTGGGCGCCGAGGCGGCGGGCCGGTTGCTCGACGGCTTCGAGGCCGAGACCGAGCGGGCCCTGGTCGAGGGCTTCAGCCCGAACCTGGTCGTGCACGCCTTCGCCCGCACCGCCCGCGCCACCGGTTTCGGTGCCGAGTTGACGGCACCCTTCTTCGCCTCGATGCGGGCCGACCTCAGCGCCCGCGAGCACGACCAGGCCTCGTTCGACGCGTACGTGTACGGCTCGGCCGAGGTCGTCGGCCTGATGTGCCTCAAGGCGTTCCTGCAGGGGCATCCCTTCCCGCCGAGCACGGTCGCCGAGCTCGAAGAGGGGGCCCGCCGCCTGGGCGCCGCCTTCCAGAAGGTGAACTTCCTGCGTGACCTCGCGGCCGACTTCGAGCAGCTCGGCCGCAGCTACTTCCCCGGGGTCGACGTGACCACGTTCGACGAGCAGACGAAGACGAGACTGGTGCGAGACATCGACGACGACCTCCGCGTGAGCGGCGAGATCATCCCCGTGCTGCCGACGACCTCGCGTCGGGCGGTGGCGCTGGCCCACGGCCTGTTCGCCGAGCTGAACCGGCGTCTCGAGGCGACCCCCGCCTCCTCGCTCGTCAGGGCGCGCGTGCGCGTGCCGAACCCGGTCAAGGTCCGCATCGCCGCGGGGGCCGCGGCCGGCCGCGTCACGCGTCTGCCCGAGGCCCGCGCATGAGCCGCGACACGGTCGACCGCGGGGCCACGGGCGCCGGCACCGGTGCGCCCGACGAGTCGCACGGCCTCAGCGTCACCCGCCACGGTCGCCGCGTCGTCGTGATCGGCGGCGGCATCAGCGGCCTGGCCTCGGCCGCGCTGCTCGCCCGCGAGGGACACGAGGTCACGCTGCTCGAGAAGAACGACGAGGTCGGTGGCCGCGCCGGGTCGTGGAGCCACGAGGGCTTCCGCTTCGACCTCGGCCCGAGCTGGTACCTCATGCCCGAGGTCTTCGACCACTTCTTCCGCCTGATGGGCACGTCGGCGGCCGAGCGCCTCGACCTCGTCGAGCTCGACCCGGGCTACCGGGTGCTGTTCGAGCCGACGCCCGACGACCCCGCGGCCAGCGCCCCGATCGACGTGCCGCGCGGTCTCGAGGAGAACGTCGAGCTCTTCGACCGCGTCGAACCCGGCAGCGGCGAGCGCATGCGCCGGTACCTGCGCTCGGCCCGCGACACCTACGACATCGCCAAACGACGGTTCCTCTACACGAGCTTCGGCAGCCTCACGCCTCTGCTGCGCGGCGACGTGCTGGTGCGCCTGCCCAAGCTGGCGCGGCTGCTTCTGACGAGCCTCGACTCGTACGCGTCCCGCACGGTGACCGACCCGCGCCTCCGTCAGATCCTGGGGTACCCCGCGGTCTTCCTCGGCTCGTCGCCGTTCGACACCCCGAGCATGTACCACCTGATGAGCACGCTCGACCTCGACGACGGCGTGCTGTACCCGCAGGGCGGCCTGATCTCGGTGATCGAGGCGATCCGCGACGTGGCCGTCGAGGCCGGGGTGACCGTCGTGACCGGCGCGGCCGTCACGCGGATCGTCACGCAGCCGCTCGGGGCCGAGGGCGCGGCCCTGCCGCGTGGCTCGAAGGCGACCGCCGAGGCGACAGGGGTCGACTGGACCGACGCCGAGGGCGCGACGCACCGCGTCGACGCCGACCTCGTGGTCAGCGCGGCCGACCTGCACCACACCGAGACGCAGTTGCTGCCGCGCGAGCTGCGCACCTACGATTCGTCGTACTGGGCGACGAAGAACCCCGGGCCGAGCGCCCTGCTGCTCTACCTGGGCGTCGAGGGCGAGATCCCCGAGCTCGAGCACCACACGCTGCTCTTCGCCCGCGACTGGCACGAGAACTTCGAGCGCATCTTCGGTGCCGACAAGCGCATCCCCGACCCGCCGTCGCTGTACGTCTGCAAACCGAGCACGGTCGATCCGTCGACGGCCCCGGCCGGTCACACGAACCTCTTCGTCCTCGTGCCGCTGCCCGCCGACCCGGCGCTGGGCTCGGGCGACGTCGACGGTGACGGCGACCCGATGATCGAGCGCCTCGCCGACGGCGTCATCGCCCAGATCGCCGAGTGGGCGCACGTGCCCGACCTCGCCGACCGCGTCGTCGTGCGGCGCACCCGTGGTCCGCGCGACTTCGTCGACGACGTCAACGCCTGGAGCGGCAGCATGCTCGGGCCCGCACACACGCTCGCCCAGAGCGCCCTGTTCCGCACCGGCAACGTCTCGACCCGCGTCGACTCGCTGTTCTACGCCGGCGGTTCGGTCCGCCCGGGCATCGGCCTGCCGATGTGCCTGATCAGCGCCGAGGTGCTGCTGAAGAACCTGCGCGGCGACACGAGCACCGAGCCGCTCCCCGAGCCGTCGGCGGCCCGGTCGACGCCGTCCGAGTCCGCCGCCGGCTGATGGGGTTCCTGTACCTCGCGGCGTTGCTCGTCTCGTTGTTCGGCATGGTGATGCTCGACCGCAGGTTCCATCTGTTCTTCTGGCGCGACGTCCCCCGGGCGGCGGTGACGCTGCTGGTCGGCGTCGTGTTCTTCCTCATCTGGGACGTCGTCGGCATCGACCTCGGCATCTTCTTCCGCGGCGAGACCCCGTTCATGACCGGCGTCCTGGTGGCGACCGAGCTGCCCCTCGAAGAGGTCTTCTTCCTCGCGCTGCTCTGCTACCTGACGATGAACCTGCTGGCCGGAGCCCGGATGGCGGCGGCGGTCGTGCTCGACCGGCGTGACGCGAGCCGCGCCGGTCGCCCGGTGGACGGCGTGCCGTCGTGACCTACTGGGCCGTCAACGCGGTGTTCCTGTCGATCGTCGCCGTCCTCGGGGTGTTGGCGCTGGTGGCCGCAGGGGTGCGTGCCCGGGCCGCGCGCGCCTCCTCGTCCCCGGCCGAGACGTCGCGGCGGCGGCGCGAACGGCTGCTGGGGGCGGGTCTCGCGACCGGGGTGCTGCTCGTGATGACCGCCGTGTTCGACAACGTCATGATCGGCATCGGGCTGGTCGGCTACGACGCCGCCCGCATCAGCGGCGTGTTCGTCGGCATCGCCCCGCTCGAGGACTTCGCCTACTCGATCGCGGCGCTCGTCCTGTTGCCGTCGGTGTGGGTGCTCCTCGGCGGACCGAAGACGCCCCGGGCGCCCGCTGCGCCGGCGGCCGGCGGGTCGACGCCCGTGAAGGAGGCGCGCTCGTGAACACGCTCAAGGCCCTGTTCGTCTCGTCCCGGCCCCTGAGCTGGATCAACACGGCGTTCCCGTTCGCGGCGGCGTACGTGCTGACGTCGCTGCTCGCGCCGACGACGACCGGGTACCTCGGCTCGTACCAGCCGCTGTCCCGGGTCGACGTGACGCCCGACGGCACGGAGGCCGTCATCTTCTCCGCAGCCGAGAACGCGCTCGGCCCGGTGGACTGGCTCGTGCTGATCGTCGGCGCCCTCTATTTCCTGATCCCCTACAACCTCGCGATGTACGGCATCAACGACGTCTTCGACTACGAGAGCGACCTGCACAACCCGCGCAAGGGCGGCGTCGAGGGCGCGCTGCTCGACCGCAGCCTGCACCGCACGACGCTGCGCGCCGCGGTCATCACGAACGTCCCGTTCCTCGTGTTCCTCGTCGCGGTGGGCGACCCGCTGAGCTGGTTCGTGCTGGCCGTCAGCGTCTTCGCCGTGATCGCCTACTCGGCTCCCGGCCTGCGCTTCAAGGAGCGCCCCTTCGTCGACTCGATCACCTCGAGCACGCACTTCGTGAGCCCCGCCGTCTACGGTCTCGTGCTGGCCGGGGCGACCTTCACGCCCCAGCTGTGGGCGCTGCTGGGCGCGTTCTTCCTCTGGGGCGTCGCGAGTCACGCGTTCGGTGCCGTGCAGGACGTGCTGGCCGACCGCGAGGGCGGCATCTCGTCGATCGCGACCGAGATCGGGGCCCGCGCGACGGTGCGCCTCTCGGTGGTGGCCTACCTGCTGGCCGGCGTGCTGCTGACCCTCACCGAATGGCCGGGCCCGCTGGCGGCCCTGCTGACCCTGCCCTACGCGATCAGCTGCGCCCCGTGGTGGAACGTGACCGACGACCGGGCCGAAGAGGTCAATCGCGGGTGGCGGCGCTTCTTGGCGCTCAACTTCGTCAGCGGGTTCGTCGTGACGATGCTGATGATCTGGTGGGTGTTCCTGCGGGGCTGACGCCGCGCCTCCTGCGCTCGTCGCCCCTCGGCCCGCCGGGTCGGGCGGGCCGGACGCTCAGGGACGCCAGCCGAGGTTGAGCGCCGCCGTGCGGAGGAACCGCACGGTGGTCGCGTAGGCGCCCGGTTCGGCCCCCTGGACCGTCGCGTCGCGGATGCCCTCGACGACGTCGACGAGCTTGCGGTGCGCGAGGCCCCCGCGCTCGGTCAGGGCGTAGCGGCCGTCACCGATCCCGTCGGTCGTGAGGTCCACCCAGCCGCT
This sequence comes from Frigoribacterium sp. AP1, assembly GCF_056680555.1. NCBI lineage: Bacteria > Bacillati > Actinomycetota > Actinomycetes > Micrococcales > Microbacteriaceae > Frigoribacterium > Frigoribacterium sp. AP1. The sequence continues at coordinate 1,189,344 of NZ_CM155288.1, read as the reverse complement.
CTCGACCAGCTCGGCCAGGTGGTCCGAGCTGGACTCGCCCGTGGCCGGGTCGAGGAAGGGCGCGACGGCCCCGTCGAGGGCGGCGCGGGTCGCCGGGCCGCGTTCGAGCAGGTTCAGCAGTTGCCATTGACGGCGCGTCACCCCGTGCTCGTCGAGGACCTCCTCGAAACGCCGGTCGATCAGCCCGTCCACGAGCCTCAGCCAGAAGCCGATCGGGCGCCCCCGGTCGACGGCCAGGTCGTCGTCGACGCTGCCGAGGTCGGGAGGTGCGTGCCTGTCGTCGGTCGGCGGAGTGACCTCGCCTCCGTCTGCGGAACGTCGTCGGTCCATGGACGGCACCGTACACCGGTCGGACCTCCGCCTCGAGAGGGATCTTCCGATGGATTCACCTACCGGAAAGACAACGGCAAGGGTGCGGCCTTACATTCGAGGCGTGACCACCTCGAGCGCCGTCGCGCCTGCGCCCCTCCCCACGCGACTGCGCCGCACCTGGTCGCGCGTCCAGGCCCATCCGCGCGGCCTGCTGTACGGCTTCGTCGCCGTGCACGCCGCCGTGTTCCTCGCTCTCACGCCGCTGATGATCGGCGGCGGGGTCACCGGCGACCTGCCGCTCTACCGCCTCTGGGCGACGGGGGCCCTGAGCGACGGGGTCTGGCCCGTCCTCGATTTCTCGTGGGTCTACCCGGCCGGGGCCGTCGTGCCGATCGTGCTGCCGAACGTCTTCGGCGAACAGCACTACCAGTTCGTCTGGCTGGCGCTGCTGACCGCCCTCAACGCCGTCGCGCTCTGGCTGGTGACCGACCGCGGCCGACGCACGGTCGACAACCGGGCCGCCTGGTGGTGGCTGCTCGTGACGCTCGTTCTCAGCCCCGTCGCGTTCCTGCGGCTCGAGGGGTTCAGTGCGCCGTTGGTCGTCGCCGCCCTGATGCTGCTGTCGACGCGTCCGCGGGTGGCCGGGCTGCTGCTCGCCGCGGCGACCTGGATCAAGGTCTGGCCCGCCGCCGTCATCGCGGCGGTCGTGGTCGGGTCACGTCACCGGGCGGTCGTGCTGCGCGGGGGCGTGCTCGTCACCATGGTCGTCGTGTCGTGCGTGTTGCTCGGCCGGGGCGCCGACGACATCACGAGCTTCGTGACGATGCAGTCGGGGCGGGCCCTGCAACTCGAGGCGACGCTCTCGACGCCCTGGCTCTGGATGGCCATGTTGCGCGTCCCCGGCGCCTCGGTCTACCAGAACGTCGCCCTCGCCACGCGCGAGGTGATGGGCCCGGGCGACACCTGGATGATCAACGAGAGCACCCAGGTCATGCTCGCGGTCCTCGTGCTCCTGGCCGGCGTGCTGGCCGTGGCCAGCTTCGGGCTGCCCCGGTGGGGAGGACCCAGGAGGCGCGGGTCGGCAACGTCCACCGACGTCGCGGCCGTCGTCTCGGCTCGAGCCCGCGGCGACGAGTTCGGCACGGTGCTGCTCGGCGCCCTGACCCTCACCCTCGCCTTCGTCGTCTTCAACAAGGTGGGCTCGCCGCAGTACCTGCTCTGGATCGTGCCGATCGTGGCCGTCGGGTACGCCTCGCGCCCCGAGGCGTTCCGGACGCCGGCCGTGTTGACCGCCTGGGCCTCGGGGCTCACGACGCTCGTCTTCCCGATCCTCTACCGATCGCTGATCGAGCTCAACCCGGTGGCCGTGCTCCTCCTCGGCGCCCGCAACGCCCTGCTCGTGGTCCTGTTCTGCTGGTGCACGGCTCGACTCGTGCGGCTGGCGGTCGCCACGGTGCGCAGCGACGCGCTCGAGCTGCGCGTCCCGCTGGTGGCGACCCGCGCCTCCTGACCGCGGCGTCGGGGCGACCCGCGCCTCCTGACCGCGGCGTCAGGGCGGCTCGTCCCCTGCGAGCCGACGGGTGGCGTCGTCCACGGTTGCCCGGCCAATCTGGGCCGCGTGCGCCGGGTCGTGCCAGCGTGGGAGGCCTACCTGCCACCACGAGCCAAGGAGCACCCATGAAAGGCAAGATCCTCTTCGTCGCAGGAGCGGCCGTCGGATACGTCCTCGGAGCCCGCGCGGGTCGCGGCGCGTACGTCAAGATCAAGGACCAGGCCGAGAGCCTGTGGGAGAACCCCACCGTCCAGAAGGGCGTGCAGCAGGCCGAGGGCTTCGTGAAGGAGAACGCTCCGATCGTCGCCAAGAAGGCGCAGGACGTCGCGAACGACGCCGCCCACGCGGTCGGCTCCAAGGCGAAGTCCGTCTCGGGCAAGGGCTCGGACGCCACCGACAAGGCCGCCGCCAAGGCGACCGAGGCGGCGCACAAGGCCGCCGACAAGGTGAACGAGAGGGCCGACGACGTCAAGAAGCAGACCTCGGGCACCAGCCCCGACGACGACAAGCTGCCGGGGGTGACGGTCGGTGAGTGACCTGAAGGCACCCGAACAGAGCACCAAACGTTCGCTCGGCTCGCTGATCGGCAGCCTGCCCGAGTTGATCTCGCGGCTGATCCGCGGCGAGATCGCACTCGCCAAGACCGAGCTCGCCACGAAGGCCAAAGAGGCCGGGGTGGGTGTCGGGTTGTTGGTCGGCGCCGCCCTGTTCGGCTTCTTCCTGCTCGCCGTGCTCATCACGGCCGGCGTCCTGGGGTTGTCGAACGTCGTCGCCCCCTGGCTCGCGGCGCTGATCGTGGCCGCCGTGTTGCTCGTCATCACGGCCGTGCTGGCGCTGCTCGGCATCAAGGCCCTCAAGAAGGGCGTGCCGCCGACCCCCGAGAAGGCCGTCGCCAGCGTGAAGGCCGACGTCAGCGCGTTGAAAGGGCAGGGCAGCTATGACTCCGAGAAGCACTGACGCGAGCGATCGCGAGAACCACGCCACAGCGAAGCGCGGCAAGGGCGACGAGCCCGACCCCCGGGCCGAACTCGCCGAGGCCCGTGCCGCCGAAGAGCGCGCCGACGCCCACGGCAGCACGTCGCCCGACAAGGACGCCGAGAACGCCGCCGGGCCCCGTGCCGGGGCGAGCATCCCCGAGATCGAGCTCGACCTCGCCCGCACCCGTGAGGAGTTCGCCGCCACGCTCGACGCCATCGAGGACAAGTTGAGCGTCCCCGCCCACGCCCGTCGCCTCAAGGCGAGCGTGAAGCGCCGCCTCGACAGCGACCCGAAGCCCGTCGTGGCCGCCGCCGCGGCCGGCACCGTCGGCGTCGTCGCGCTCGTCGCCGGCATCGTCAAGACGATCAGGCGTTGACCCGTGGCCCAGAAGAGCACCGAGCGCGAGCAGCAGTCGCCCGACGAGGACGACTCGCGCAAGCCGCAGGACCTGACGGACGTCTCCAAGCCCTCGTGGGGATACGTGCTGGGCAAGACCCTGCGCGAGTTCACCCGTGACCAGTGCACCGACCTCGCCGCCGCGCTGACGTACTACGCGGTGCTCGCGATCTTCCCGGCGTTGCTGGCGATCGTGTCTCTGCTCGGCGTCGTGGGGCAGGCGGATTCCACCGCCAAGACCCTGCTCGACCTCGTCTCGCAGTTCGGGTCCGAGGACGTCGCCGCTCTGCTGCGCGGGCCCGTCGAGCAGTTGACCCAGTCGTCGGCCGCCGGGGTCGCCCTGGTCGTCGGTGTGGCGGGTGCTCTCTGGTCGGCCTCCGGTTACGTGGGCGCCTTCGGGCGGGCCATGAACCGCGTCTACGGCATCGACGAGGGGCGTCCGATCTGGAAGCTCCGTCCGACCATGCTCGGCGTCACGGCGTTCACGGTCGTGCTCATCGTGGTCGCCGCGCTCATCCTGGTCATCAGCGGCCCCGTGGCCGAGACGGTCGGCGACCTCGTCGGTCTGGGCAGCACCGCGGTCTTCGTCTGGGACATCGCCAAGCTGCCGATCCTGGCGATCATCGCCATCGTGATCGTCGCGGTGCTCTACTACTGGGCTCCGAACGTCAAGCAGCCGAAGTTCAAGTGGATGAGCCTCGGCTCGCTCGTGGCGCTCGTCATCTGGCTGGTCGCGTCCGTGGGGTTCGCGTTCTACATCGCGAACTTCTCGAACTACAACAAGACGTACGGCTCGCTCGGTGCGGTCATCGTCTTCCTGCTGTGGCTCTGGATCACGAACAACGCCCTGCTCTTCGGGGCCGAGTTCGACGCCGAGCTCGAGCGCGGTCGCGAGCTGCAGGCCGGCCTCCGGGCCGAGCGCGACATCCTGCTGCCGCCCCGCGACACCGCGCAGAGCGAGAAGAAGGCCGCGGCCCTCGCCAAGGACGAGCTCGCCGGCATGCGCCTGCGGCAGGCGGCCGCGGCGACCATCGAGAAGAACGGCGACGAGGTGCCCGAGCCGGACGGCGAGGGCGGCTCCGAGGCGTCCGAGTCCGACCGGAAGAAAGACGAGCGTGCCGAGGGCGGACACTCGAAGGGCGACGGCTCGAAGGGCGACCGCGACGACTAGGTGACGTCCCCGCACGACGCGACCCGCGCCTCCTCGGCTCTCACGAGCTCGGGAGGCGCGGGTCGCGTCTCGTGCGGCGGCAACGGTCACCGGGTCGCGTACGCCCCGTCCGGCGTGCCGAACCCGACCTGCGCGGACGCGTTGAGCGTGCCGAACCCGACCTGCGCGGACGCGTTGAGCGTGCCGAACCCGACAACGCGGCCGCGACACGCCGCCCGACAGGGGCTGCGGACGGCGTGTCGTGCTCGGGTGGTCGCGAATTGCACACCGAGGTGGAGAGACCGTTCGTCGGAGGGGTGGGTCAGAACGAGAAGCCGAGCTCGGACGGGTAGTCGCCGCGCGCGGTGAGGGTCGTGGCGGCGTCGCGCAGGTGCGACAGCGTCAGGCCCATCGTGGTCGGGCCGAAGCTGACCCGCGAGACGCCGAGCTCGGCCAGGCGGGCGAGCGGGACGGACGACGGGTTCGAGATGACGCTGACCTTGCCGTGGATCCGGTCGAGGGCGGCCTTGACGAGGTCTTCGGTGCCCAGGCCGAGGACGAAGGCGCAGTCGGCTCCGGCGTCGAGGTAGGCGTTGGCACGGGTGACGGCGTCGTCGAACGAGTCGGGGTCTCCGGCCAGGGAGTCGACCCGGGCGTTGATCACGATCGGCACCCCGGCACGGTCACCGGCGCGGCGGGCGGCGGCGATCTTCGAGACCTGCGTGTCGATGTCGTACAGGGGCGCCTTGGCCTGGCCGATGCTGTCCTCGATGTTGAGGCCGGCGGCGCCCTCTTCGATCAGGCGGAAGACGTTGTCGAGCGTGCCGGCGGCGTCGGTCGCGTAGGCCTTCTCGAAGTCGACCGAGACGGGCAGGTCGACCGAGCGGATCACGATGCGGACGGCGGCCAGCATGTCGTCGACGTCGAGCCCTTCGCCGTCCTCCACGCCGTGGGCCTCGCTGATCGAGTGGGAGGCGGTGGCCAGGGCCTTCACGCCCGGTGCGCCCGCGACGATGCGCGCGGTGATGCTGTCCCAGACGTTCGTCACGATCAGCGGGTCGCCGGGGACGTGCAGGGAGCGGAGGAGTTCGGCCTTCTCGGCCGTGCTGGAGATCGACATGCGCCCAGCCAATCAGCCCGGGCTGGCAGGCACCAGCCCGGGCCGGCTCGGATCAGGCCGCGGCGAGGGCCGAGGTGGGCGGGATGCGGGCGGCGCGCGAGGCCGGGTACAGACCGCTGACGCCCCCGATCGCGACCGTCGCTCCGAGGCCGCCGACCACGGCCCAGGCCGGCACGACCACCGGCCAGTCCTGGCTGAGCGCGAACGCCGTCGTGACCGCCGCCCCGAGGGCGACGCCCACCGCGCCTCCGAGCAGGGACAGCAACAGCGACTCGACCAGGAACTGGTCGCGGATGTGCCGTCGTTTGGCCCCCAGCGCACGTCGCACGCCGACCTCGGCGCGTCGTTCGAGCACGGTGATGACCATCGTGTTCGCGACGCCGATGCCGCCGACGAGCAGCGCCACCCCACCGATGCCGAGGAGCAGGCCGGTGAACGACGACTCGGAGGCCTGTCGGGCGGCCAGGGCGTCGGAGGGCCGGCTGACCACCACGGCCGAGGGTGAGGCCGGGTTCACCGTGCGGGCGAGCAGGTCGCGCACGGCCGGCACCTGTGCGGGGTCGGCCCGGGCGAACAGCTGCGTCGGACGGCCGTCCCAGCCGAACTCGGCCGCGGCGGTGGCGTTCGGGACGAACGCCGACGTGTTCAGCCCGGGTGCCAGCGGCATCGGTTCGAGCACTCCCACCACGGCGACCCAGCGTCCACCGATCCACACCCGCGTGTCGGGCCGCACCTCGTCGATGCCGAGCGTGGCGGCGGCCGTCGCGCCGAGCACGACCTGGGGGGCGTCCTCCGCCGCCGCGCCGAACCACGTGCCCGAGGCCGGTTCGGCACGGAGCACGTCGTCGAGGTCGCCGACCACCACGTCGAGCGAGATGCCGCCCGAGGCGACGGCCGGCACCCGGTCGCTTCGGTAGACCTTCTGCCCGGGGATGCGCCCGACGCCCGCGGCCGCCTCGACGTCCGGGCGTCGTTCGAGCACGGGCACCGCGGACTCGGGCAGCGGCACGTCCGTGCCGAGGGCGTCCTGACCGGGACTGACCTGCAGCAGGTTCGTGCCGAGGCCGTCGAGCACCCGGGCCAGGGCCGCCTGGCTCGACGACGAGATCCCGACGACCGCGATCATCGCCGCGATGCCGATGGCGATGCCGAGCGCCGAGAGGACCACCCGGGTCGGCCGCGTGCGCAAGCCGAAGACGCCGAGCCCGAGCAGGTCACGGGCCGAGAGGCGGCCGACGCGACCTCGGGTCGCGGCGCTCATCGGAGCGCTCCCGTCGCGGCTGCGGGTGGCGCTGCACGGGACGTCACGGCTGCGTGCGGCGCGGCGGCGGACGGATTGGTCGCGGCTGCTCCCGGGCCGCCGGGGATGGCCGCCGCGAGCCCCCGCGCGTCCAGGCCCGTGACGTCGTCCACCTCGCCGTCGCGCATGCGCACCTGGCGGGGCAGCGAGGCCGCGAGGTCGAGGTCGTGCGTGATGACGACGACGGTCGTGCCCGCCGTGTTGAGGTCGTTCAGCAGCTGCAGGACGGCCGCCCCCGACGTCGAGTCGAGGGCGCCCGTGGGTTCGTCGGCGAGCAGCAGGGTGGGCTCGCCGACGATCGCCCGGGCGATGGCCACGCGCTGCTTCTCGCCGCCGGACAGCTCGTGCGGCCGGTGGTCGACGCGGTGGCCGAGGCCCACGCGCTCGAGGGCGGCACGGGCCCGCACCCGACGTTCGCGTCTGGCGACGCCTGCGTAGAGCAGACCGTCGGCGACGTTCTCGGCGGCCGTCGCCCCGACCGCGAGGTGGAAGTGCTGGAACACGAACCCGATGTGCTCGGCCCGCAGGCGGGACAGGTCGTCGTCGCCCAGGGACGCGACGTCGTGGCCGGCGAGGCGCAGCGTGCCCGCCGTGGGTCGGTCGAGCGTGCCCATCACGTTGAGCATCGTCGACTTGCCCGAGCCGCTCGGGCCGACGACCGCGACGAACTCGCCACGCCGCACGTCGAGGTCGATGCCGCGCAGGGCGGCCAGCTCGCCGTAGACCTTCGTCACGCCCCGCAGTTCGAGGACGGTCTCGGGCGCACCGCCGGGCAGGCCGCCGCCGCGCAGGGTCCCGCTCACGAGGGCACCACGACCTCGTCGCCCTCGGCCAGGCCCTCACCCGACACCTCGACGCGCCCCTGCGCGAAGAAGCCCGTCGTGACGGGGACGAGATCGGTCGAGCCGTCGTCCTGCACGACCTCGACGGTGTAGCCGTCCGTCCCGGCGAGCAGGGCGGTCACCGGTACCGACAGGACGCCGTCGCGGCGTTCACCGTCCACGACGAGGTCCACCCGGGTCGAGGTGGACGTCCCCTCGGGCGGGGCGGTCTCGAGGCCGACGGTGACCGTCACCCCGTCGTCGCCACCGTTCGCCGATTCGTCGCCCGCCCCTCCGGACGGCTCGCCGATCGACCGCACCGTGCCGGGGACCTCGCTGCCATCGGGCAGCGCCACCTGGACGGGCACCCCGCCCTGGAACCGGACGAGGTCCGCCGCCGAGACCGACGCCGTGGCCACGAGGGTCGTCGACGTGTAGCCGTAGACGGGCTCGCCGGCCGGGTCGCCCACGCGTCCGGTGACCTCGGCGACGCGGACGTCGCCGGGGACGAACGCGACGTCGCGGGCACCGAGGACTCCGGTGCGCTCGCGGCCGCGGTCCTTCTGCCACCGCGTCACGGCGGCTCGGGTGCGGGCGTCGAAGCGGTCGTCGTCGGCGACGTCGTAGCCGAGTGCGCGGAGGTTGTCCTTCAGCTGGTCGACGTCCGCCCCGCGCAGACCCTGCTCGAGGTCGCGCCAGAGCGGGACGCCGCCGTGCATGGCCCGAACCTCGCGTTCGTCGACCGAGTAGAGCACGCCGTCACGACCGATCACGTCGCCGAAGGAGGGCAGACCGGTGACCACGCCCCCGCCCGCGGCGTCGCCTGTCCGCTCGCCGGCCGCACCCGCGCCTCCGCTCGTGGCGCTCCGCAGCGGTACGGGCGTGCCGTAGCCGAGGGTGGCGGGGATGCGCTTGCCGTCGACGAGGTCGCCGAGGACGACGGGCGTCGTCGAGCGGGCGGCCGCGGCCTGGGAGGCGTCGGGGGCGCCGGCCTCGGCGTCGCCGGCCGGCGAGCAGCCGGCCAGGGTGCCCGCGCAGAGGGCTGCGGTCACCACGGCGACCGCGGCAGGACGCAGGAGGCGCGCCGTCCGTCGGTGCGTCGCGCGCGTCATCCGGGTGGACGCCTCACGGAGCGTCATTCGCCGGACCCGGTCGCGTTCGGACCGAACTCGTTGCTGCAGGCGAAGAAGGCCTCCTGCTCGGGAGACGCGCCGGACGTCGACAGCTGCACGCCGGGGAAGTCGCCGTCGACGGGGTCGGGGAAGTCCTCGAAGCCCTTCTCGCGGACGCACTCGGCGACCTTCAGCTGGCTCTGCTGCCACTCGGCGACCTCGGCGTCGGAGGGCTCCTGCGACCCGCCACCCTGCGCCTCGGGCAGCTTCGACCGGCAGGCGTCGAAGTCCTCGGCGTAGCGGTCGGGGTCGGCGCCCTCCGGCGGAGCGACCACCACGCCCTTGCTGAGGTCGGGGTCGGGGACGTTGTAGCCGGCGTCACGGAGGCACTCTCCGAGCTGCGACGAGGCACTCGCGGTGCCCGCGACGGACGGACTGCTCGTCGAGCCCGGTGCGTCGGTCGTGCTGCAGCCGGCGAGCAGGGCGGGCAGGAGGACGGCCGTCGCGGCCAGGGCCGAGCCGAAGCAGCGGCGCGACGGGGTGCGGCGGCGGGTGGGGGTGGAGGAGGGCATGGTGTCTCGTCTTTCTCTCGGGGGACGGTGCGTCCGGGGATCAGGGGCGTCCGGGGGATCGGATGCGTCCCGGTCGACCACTTCACCGGGTGGGGCGTTTCGCCACCGGCACTGCGACGCTTATCTCGGCGAAACATGCGACATGTAAGATTAGGAGTCGTATTGTTCGGAGGCAGGGAGGCACGATGCGCATCTTGGTGGTCGACGACGAGGTGGCCCTGGCCGACCTCGTGGCCGCGGGGTTGACCCGGCAGGCGATGGCGGTCGACGTGGCGTACCGCGGCGACGACGCCGACGAGCTGCTCGCCGTGAACGACTACGACGTGGTCGTCCTCGACCGCGACCTGCCCGGCCTGCACGGCGACGCGGTCGCCCGGGGCATCGCCGAGCGGGGGTCGAGCACCCGCATCCTGATGCTCACGGCGGCCGGCGGTCTGCACGACCGTGTCGGCGGCCTCGAACTCGGGGCCGACGACTACCTCGCGAAACCGTTCGAGTACCCCGAGCTCGTCGCCCGGGTCCGCGCACTGGGTCGCCGGAGCGGTGCGGCGACGCCACCCGTGCTGCGGTCGGGCGACCTCGTGCTCGACACGAATCGGCACCTCGCCACCCGGGGCGGGCTCGACCTCGGCCTGTCCACCAAAGAACTCATGGTGCTCGAGGTGCTGCTGCAGGCCGACGGGCGCGTCGTCAGCGCCGAAGAGCTGCTCGAGAAGGTCTGGGACGTCAACATCGACCCGTTCACCAACGCGGTCCGGGTCACCGTCAGCAAGCTGCGACGCAAGCTGGGCGAGCCCGACCCGATCCGCACGGTGCCGGGGCGCGGGTACCAGCTGTGAGACGCCTCAGCATCGGTCTGCGTACGGCGCTGACCTTCGGGACGGTCTTCGTCGTGCTGGCTGGCCTGGTGCTCTGGGGGGTGTCGGTCGCGACCTCGCGGGGTGTGTCGCTCTCCCTGCAGCAGGTCGACGGTTCCGCGCCCCCGGCGACGGTGTCCGACGAACTCGGCTCGCCCGTGCCGGGCGGTCCGGGCGAAGCGGATCGCGGTGGCGACCGTCCGGCGGTCCCGTCGGACGGTGTGTCCGTCGCGTCCCCGGGGCTGGTCGTCGCCGGGGTGTTCCGGCAGCAGCAACTGCTTTGGTCGGGGGTGGGCATCGGGGTGGCGGGTGTCGTGGCGGCCGGTGTCGGCTGGTTCGTCAGTCGGCGCCTGCTGCGGCCGATCGACGACATCGTCGCCGCGACCCGACGCATCACGGCCAGCACCCTGCACGAACGCATCGGCGCCACGGGGCCCAGCGACGAGCTCACCCGGGTGGCGGCGACGATCGACGACCTCCTCGACCGGCTCGAGTCGTCGTTCGAGGCCCAGCGGAGGTTCGTGGCCTTCGCCTCGCACGAACTCCGCACGCCCCTGGCGGTGCAGCGCGCCGCCCTGCAGATCGGCCTCCACGACCCCACCCCCGAGCAACTCGTCGCCACGCGCGAGCAGCTGCTCGAGGTCAACCGACGCAGCGAGCACCTGGTCGAGAGCCTGCTCGCGCTCGCGACGGCCGACCGCGGCGTCGCAGCCGACGTGACGGGCCCGGTCGACCTCGGTGCCGTGGTCGACGAGGTGGTGACGAGCGTGGCCGACGCGGCCCGCGCCTCCTCGGTGCACGTGGTCGTCGAACACGGCACGTTCCGACCGGTGACCGGCGACGCCGTGCTGGTGGGGCAGCTGGTCCGCAACCTCGTGGCGAACGCCGTGGAGTACAACGAGCCCGACGGGTGGGTGCGCGTGCACGGGGGTGACGAGGCGGTGCTCGTTGTCGAGAACTCGGGGCCGGTCGTGCCGACCGAGGTGGCGGCGACGCTGACGCAGGCGTTCGTCCGGGGCGGCGGGCGTCCGGCGGATGCGGCCGCCCCGCCCGGTTCGGCCGACGGGGACGCAGGAGGCGCGTCGCCGGTCCGTCACAGCGGCCTCGGTCTGGCCATCGTCGCCTCGATCGCCCGCGCGCACGGGTGGTCTCTGCAGGTCGACCCACGCGACGAGGGCGGGCTCCGGGTCAGGGTCGGATGAGCCCGGCCCCGCCCCGAGACGACACGACGTGCCGCTCACATCCGGACGTGAGCGGCACGTCGTGACATCTCGGCGCCCGGGGGTGGGGCCGGCCCGGGTCGGGGCCCGGCCCGGGCGCGGACGGACCCGGGGCGGCTAGTCGCGGCGGAGGACGAGCTCGGTCAGGGGGAGGCGCTCGCGGGGGGCGGTCTCGCGCTCGGCGAGGGCCTCGATCAGCTTGTCGGCCTCGTCGACGACGCCGACGGCCGTGACGGTGACGGGCTTCAGGTTGTCGGTCAGGCCGAACGCGGCGACGATCTCGTCCCACTCGACGCCGGCCATCTGGTGCGTGTGGAAGCCCTCGGCGTGTGCCTGCACCGTGAGGTGGGCGACGGCCTGTCCGAGGTCGTACTCGGCCCACTGGCGCACCTCGCCCTCGACGGTGGAGGTCTCGGCGATCGCGACGACGAGTGCCGACGCGTTGCCGGCCCAGGCGGCGTTGAAGCCCATGAGCGCCTTGACGATGGTGTCGAACGTGGCGGTCCCGCGGCGACCGACGACGAAGCGGCGGGGCTGCGTGTTCGCGGCCGACGGGGCCCAGCGGGCGGCCTCGAGCAGGGCGTCGAGCTGACGGTCCGAGATCTCGGCGGTCGGGTCGAACGAGCGGGGGCTCCAGCGCTCGTCGAGCAGGGGCACGAGCGGCACGCTCGTCTCGGCGGTGCGGAGGGTGGAGGGGGCGGCGGTGGACGGTGCCGCGGTGGTCTCGGAGATCGACATGACGACGCTTTCTTCTGGGAACGGGCTGGGGGAGCGAGGCGCGTCATCGAGCCACGACCACGGTAACCCTCGGTGTGCGCGAGTGATTCCCGACCTCAGGAGGCGCGGGTCGCCTCGGCGACGATCGCCGCCACCCGGCCCGGCACCGTCTCGTCCTGCAGGCTCGTCGTGTCGCCCAGGGGCCGCCCGTCGACGATGTCGGCGAGCAGCCGTCGCATGATCTTGCCCGAGCGGGTCTTGGGTAGGTCGGGCACGACGAACACGGTCGCCGGCTTGGCGATCGGGCCGATCTGGTCGGCCACGTGGGCGCGCAGCACGGGTGACAGCGACCCCGCGAGCGGAGCCCACACCGACGGCTCCGCGGCGTCTCCGGCGTCTCGCACCGCGCCTCCTGCCGGTCGCGTCGACGGCACGACGAACGCGGCGATCGCCTGGCCGGTGCGCTCGTCGGTCACACCGACGACGGCCGCCTCGGCGACCGCCGGGTGCGACACGAGCGACGACTCGATCTCGATGGTCGACAGGCGGTGACCCGACACGTTGATCACGTCGTCGACCCGGCCGAGCACCCAGATGTCGCCGTCGGCGTCGTACTTCGCGCCGTCGCCGGAGAAGAACCAGCCCTGCCGCCAGTAGGTAGCCCAGTAGCTGTCGCGGTACCGCTCGGGGTCGCCCCAGACCGTGCGGGCGAGCGCGGGCCCGGTCCGCTGCACGACGAGGTAGCCGCCGCTGCCGTTCGGGACGCGCTCGCCGGAGTCGTCGACCACGGCGGTCGAGAGCCCGGGCAGGGCCCGCAACGACGAGCCCGGCTTGAGGGTGTCGGCCCCGGGCAGCGGGGCCATGACGGCCGCCCCGGTCTCGGACTGCCACCAGGTGTCGACGATCGGGCACTCGCCCCGGCCGAACTGTTCGTGGAACCAGACCCAGGCCTCGGGGTTGATCGCCTCGCCGACCGTGCCGAGCAGGCGCAGCGACGAGAGGTCGTAGGTGTCGGGCAGCCCGTCGGGGAACCAGGACGAGAGCGTGCGCACCAGCGTCGGGGCCGTGTAGTACGTCGTGACGCCGTACCGCTCGATGATCTCGAGGTGTCGGGCCGGATGCGGGGTGTCGGGGGTGCCCTCGTAGATCACCTGGGTCAGCCCGTTCGAGAGCGGGCCGTAGATCTCGTAGGTGTGCGCCGTGACCCAGGCGAGGTCGGCGGTGCACCAGTGCACGTCGTCGGGCTTCGCGTCGAAGACGGCCCAGTGCGTCCACTTCGCCTGCGTCAGGTAGCCACCGCTCGTGTGCACGAGCCCCTTGGGCTTCCCGGTGGTGCCGCTCGTGTACATGATGAACAGCGGCGTCTCGGCGCCGAAGTACTCGGGCTCGTCGGTGTCGGGCTGCGGGTCGACGACGTCGTGCCACCACAGGTCGCGGCCGTCCGTCCACGGCACGTCGGGCGTCTGCTCGCCGGTGCGCCGCACGACGAGCACGTGCTCGATCTCGTTCTCGCCGCTGACCGCGTGGTCGGCGTTCGCCTTGACCGGCACCGCGCCTCCGCGTCGGAACTGCCCGTCGGTCGTCACGAGCAGCTTGGCGCGGGTGTCTTCGACCCGGAACTTGAGTGCCTCACCCGAGAACCCGCCGAAGACGAGCGAGTGGATCGCCCCGAGTCGCGCGATGGCGAGCGTCACCACGATCGTCTCGGCGATCACCGGCAGGTAGACGACCACCCGGTCTCCCTTCCCCACACCGAGCGACCGGAGGCCGTTCGCCGCCTTGACGACCTCGCGCTGCAGCTGCGCGTACGTGATGTCGCGGCGGTCGCCCGGTTCGCCCTCGACGTGCAGGGCGACCTTGTCGCCGAGGCCGGCGTCGACGTGCCGGTCGACGCAGTTGACGGCGACGTTGAGCGTGCCGTCGGCGAACCAGGTCGCCTCGGGCACCGTGAGCTCGCCCCCCGGCCCCTCGGTGACGGGTCTCCAGGTGTGGGCGACCGTCCACGGCGTGTGCCAGTCGAGCCGTTGCGACGCCTCGGCCCAGAACGCGACGGGGTCGGCGGCCGCCCGCGCGTGCTCGGCGGACGTGACGTTGGCCCCCTCGACGAGCGCAGGAGGCGCGGCGAAGGTCCGTCGCTCGTCGAGCAGGTTCGAGATGGTGTCGCTGGTGGCCATGCGTCCCACGCTACGGGCGGCTCGGCGGCGACGGCTGCCTCGGGGCAACGCTGCGTAACGCGCGAGCGATCGGGAGGGCGGGGACGAGGCGTGCGGCGGCCGAGGCAGGACGACGATGATGACGCCCGGTGCCCGCCACGCCGGGGCGAACGGCAGGTCGGACGCCCGGCGCCGGGCACCGGCCGACCTAGGATGGTCCGCGACCCGCCGCCGCCCGCCTGGAGGACCACTCGTGACCAAGGCCCCGACCGTGTACGACGTGGCCGCCCACGCCGACGTGTCGATCGCGACGGTGTCGAGGGTGCTGCGCCGTCCCGACGACGTGCGCCCCGAGACCCGCAGCCGGGTGCTCGAGTCGGTGCGTGCCCTCGGGTACGTGCCGAGCGGCGCGGCCCGCGGCCTCGCCGGGCGACGCACGGGTGTGCTCGGTCTCTTCCTGCCGGGCCACGACGGCATCGACGGCCCCGAGCCCGACTGGGCCCGGGTGTCCGACGCGTCCCGCATCCCGCTGATCGACGACCGCGAGCGGGTGCAGGCGTCGGCCGTCGTCGACCCGGGCCGCGGTGTGCCCACCCTCACCGCGCCTCCTGCGCCCGATCACGGGTCCAACCCGGCGAACCTCTACTTCGACGAGGTGCTGCGCGGCGCCGAGGTCGAGGCCTGGCGACGGGGCTTCGCCCTCATGGTCGCGGCCGGGCGGGGGTCGAGCCGCGAGGTGATGGTCAACGACATCGCGGGCCGGGTCGACGGGCTCGCGGTGCTGGCCCAGACGGTGCCGGGCGACCTGCTCGCGCACGTCTCGCGACGCATCCCCGTCGTCGTGCTCGCCGACTCGAGACCGGGTGACGACCTCGACCACGTCGGCGTCGACAACGTCGCCGGCATGCACGCCCTGACCGACTTCGTGCTGGGACCGTGGGGGGTGAACGACGTCGCCTACGTCGCCGGACCGTCCGACTCGCCCGACGAACTCGATCGTCACGCCGGTTTCGACCGGGCCGTCGAGGCGCACCGCGCCGCCGGGGCGCGCGTCACGGTCCGGGTCGAACCGGGCGAGTTCTCCCGCGCCGGCGGTCGTCGCGCCGCCGCGGCCCTGCTCGAGGCCGGCGACCTGCCCCGGGCCGTCCTCTGCGCGAACGACCAGTCGGCGCTCGGCGTCCTCGACGTGTTCGGTGAGCAGGGCGTCGACGTGCCCGGTCGCGTGCTCGTGACGGGTTTCGACGGCATCGACGCCGGCCGGTTCTCCCGGCCCCGGCTCACCACCGTGCGCCAGCCGATGGGCGAGCTCGGCCGCATCGCCGTCCGGACCGTCGTGCAGCGCCTCACCGACCCGGGGGCGCCTCCGCAGCGGGTCACCCTGCCGGTCGAGGTGCTGCTGCGCGAGAGCTGCCCCGCGCTCTGAGCGCCGCCCCGTCCGAGCCGGCCCTACCCGAGCCGGCCCTACCCGAGCCCGCCCTGCCCGGTGTCGGCGCCGGTGACGCTTCCGTCGTCCGGCCCGAAGACGAAGTAGTGCACGCGTTCGGCGTCGACCCCGTGGCCGATCAGGGCCGCCCGGGCGATCGCCATGAAGGGCACCGGTCCGCACAGGAACACCCGGTGCGACGCGGTCAGGTCGACCCGGGCCAGGTCGATCGGGTCGAGGTAGACACCCGGCCCGTCGATCGACGCCTCGGCCAGCGCGCTGAGCGCCGACAGCGACCCCTGCGTGTAGCTGACCCGCAGCGTCGCGTTCGGCATCGACGCGACCAGTGCCTCGAGCTCGACGCGGTGCGCGTGCCGCTCGGGCGTGCGTTCGAAGTGCAGCACCGTCACGACGCGGTCGGGCTCGGTGCGGGCCAGGTGGTCGAGCATGCCGAGCACGGGCGTGCAGCCGATGCCCGCCGAGACGAACAGCAGCGGGGCGTCGTCGAGGTCGTCGATGGTCAGCGACCCGATCGGCGGAGAGACGCTCACCACGTCGCCGACCCGCAGCTCGCCCATCAGGTGCGTCGACACCTCGCCGTCGGGCGCGGGCGGTTCGCCGACCAGCAGGCGCGCGCTGATGCGCCACTGCTCGTCGTGACCGCCGCGCAGGCTGTACTGCCGGATCTGCCGGGCCCCGTCGGCCAGCCGCACCTGCACCGACGCGAACTGGCCGGCGCGGTACCGGGGCAGGGCCTCGCTGTCGGCCGAGACCAGGGTGAGCGCGACCACGTCCTCGGCCTCGACGCGGTGTTCGGTGACGAGGGCCTCACGCCACTCCTCACCCGGCTCGAGGTCGGCCTGCCGGTAGATCGCCTCGACCGTCGTCACCATCTCGTCGCGGGCCTGACGGTAGACGGCCGCCCAGGCGTCGGCGACCTCGGCCGTGGCGTCCGGGCCGAGGGCGACGGTGAACGCCTCGCCGAGGTGCCGCTCGAACAGGTCGTACTCGTCGCGGGTGACGCCGAGCGCGGCGTGCCGCTGGGCGAGCCGCGAGACGATCTCGCCGGGGGTCGCCGGCGCGAGGGTCGGCGCCCCGGCCTGGCGGGCGGCGTCCCCGCCCGACACTCGGCCCCCCGCGGAGGCGCGGTGCCGGTGGGCGCCCTCGCCTCGCGTCGACCCCGGGGCCGCGTCGAGGACGGCCTGCGCGAGCGCGACGATCGTGCGGGCGAGCTCGCGCTGCTGCCGCCCCTGCGCGAGGTCGCCCCGGTTGAACTGGTCGCGCAGCAGGTCGGGTCGGGTGGCGAACAGGCGGCGGTAGAAGTCGTCGGCGATGTCGTACGCCCGCTCGGCGACGACGGGCAGCGAGGCGCGGAGTGCGCGCAGCTGCGTCGTGCTGGCCATGCGGGTCCCTCCGGTCGGCCGGGGCGCCGCGACCGGCACCCGACGCCGATTCTGGCGTGCGGGCCCGGGCGTCCCCTGACGGTTGGTTCGGCGTCGAACGACCTCGCGCCTCCTCGTCCCCAGGCTCTCGTGACGTCTCGCCGACCTCCATCGCTTGCGTCCACGCGATGTATGCGCTTACAGTGGGCGCAGCTCACCTCGACGACGAATGAGAGAACGTGGCGATGACGCACGCGACACCCCCTCGGCGACACCCGCGCCGACGCTTCCGCACGCTCGCGGCCCTGGCAGCGGCCACTGCCGCCGTGCTCGTGGCCACCGGCTGCAGCATCCAGATCCGCAGCCAGCCCGACCCCAGCATCGGGGCCGACACGATGCTGATCAACGCCGACAAGGGCAACCCGCAGTTCGAGCGGAACTTCAACCCGTTCCTCACGAACAAGCGCACCGCCTCGACCTGGATCTACGAGCCCCTGCTCGAGATCAACCCGCTCGACGGCGAGATCACGCCCTGGCTCGCGAGCGAGACCGTCCTGCCCGACGCGCGCACGATCGACATGACGATCCGCGACGGCGTCGAGTGGTCCGACGGCACGCCGATGACCCCGGCCGACGTCGTCTACACGTTCGACCTGATCAAGGCGAACCCCACGCTCGACCTCAAGGGTGCCTGGCAGCACATCGACACGATCGAGCAGCAGGGCGACCACGTGGTCTTCCACCTGCAGACCGACGACGTCCCCGCGATGGAGATCATCGGTCAGACGACGATCGTGCCCGAGCACCTGTGGAAGGACGTCGACGACCCCACGACCTTCCGCAACCCCGACCCGGTCGGCACCGGCCCGTTCACGCTCGGCAACTACTCGCCGCAGCAGTACTCGATGGACAAGAACGAGACGTACTGGCAGGCCGACGAGATCGAGATCGGCCACTTGATCCTGCCCGCCACGAACAACCAGCTCGACACCGTCACGCGCGGTTACGACTGGTCGTACTCCTTCATCAGCGACGTCGAGGGCACCTGGGGCGCCGCCAGCCCCGACAACCACTTCTGGTTCCCGCCGGGCGGCGTGATCGGTCTCGTGCCGAACCTCACCAAGGCACCCTTCGACGACGTGAACGTGCGGCGTGGCATCGCGCTGGCGCTCGACCGCGGACCCATCGCCGAGTCCGCCACCGAGGGCTACCTCGAGCCCGCCGGCCAGACAGGGCTCATCCTGCCGAACCAGCAGGACGACCTCGACCCGTCGATCCCGAACGCCGGCATCCTCGAGCAGGACGTCGACGGCGCCCTCGCGGCCTTCGCCGAGTCGGGCTACACGCAGCAGGGCGACGAGCTGGTCGGCCCCGACGGCACGCAGCTGAAGATCACGATCCTCACCGCCAACGGCTACACCGACTGGCTGCGGGCCGTGCAGGAGGTGCGGAGCCAGTTGGGCGCGATCGGCATCGACGTGCAGATCCAGGCTCCCCAGCCGGCCGGCTACCAGTCGGCCATCGCCAACGGCGAGTTCGACATGGCGATGGGCGGCATGGGCAACGGGAACGTCTACCAGGCCTACAACAACCTGCTGAACAGCGACTTCGCGACCCCGGTCGGCGAGACCACGGCGGCCAACTACGAGCGCTTCAGCGACCCCGCGGTCGACCAGCTGCTCGACGACTGGAAGGCCACGACCGATCCCGAGCAGCAGAAGCAGTACAGCTACCAGCTGCAGAACGTCGTCTACGACCAGCTGCCCGTGATCGGCCTCTACTACGGCGGGCTCTGGGGTCTGTTCAACGACTCGAAGTTCACCGGCTGGCCCACCGCCGAGAACCCGTACATGGCTCCGCAGAACTACGACCAGGCACCGCTGCTGATCTTCACGAAGCTCACGCGCGTCGACCAGGAAGAGGGCGACCAGTGAAGTACGCAGCCCAGAAACTCGGCCTGTTCGTCCTCACCCTGTGGGCCGCGGTCACCCTGAACTTCATCCTGCCGCGGCTGATGCCCGGCAGCCCGACCGACGCCGCGATCGCGAAGTTGTCGCTGAACGGTCCGGTCAGCGCGGCGACCCGTGCCGCCATCGAGGCCCAGCTCGGCGTGCCGGACGGCAACGTGCTGCAGCAGTACGTCAGCTACCTCGGCCAGGTGGTGCGTCTCGACTTCGGCACCAGCTACACGTTCTTCCCCGAGACGGTCGGCCACCTGGTCGGCCAGGCCCTGCCGTTCACCCTGATCCTCGTCGGGGTCTGCACGATCATCGCCTTCGTGCTCGGCACCCTGATCGGCGTCGCCGCGGCGTGGAAGCGCGGCACCTGGCTCGACTCGTTGCCCACGCTGTCGGGCAGCTTCATGAGCACGTTCCCGTACTTCTGGACGGCCCTGCTGCTGCTGTTCTTCCTGGGCTACGTGCTGCACTGGTTCCCCACCACGGGGGCCTACGGCGCGACGACCACGCCCGGGTTCACGCCGGCCTTCGTCGGCGACGCCCTGCAGCACGCGGTGCTCCCGGCCATCACGATCCTGCTGACGAGCCTCGGCGGCTGGATCCTCGGCATGCGCAACGCGATGATCTCGACGCTGGGTGACGACTACGTCACCTTCGCCGAGGCCAACGGCCTGAAGGGCCGCACGGTCGCCGTGCGCTACGCCGCCCGCAACGCGATCCTGCCGAACCTGACCGGCTTCGGCCTCGCCCTGGGCGGCGTGGTCGGCGGCTCGATCCTCGTCGAGCAGGTGTTCGGCTACCCCGGCATCGGCTACCTGCTGTTCAACGCCGTCATCGGCCAGGACTACCCGCTGATGCAGGCCCTCTTCCTGATGATCACGGTCAGCGTGCTCGTCGCCAACTTCCTCGTCGACATCTTGTACGGCGTGCTCGACCCAAGGACCCGCCGATGACCTCCACCGTGTCCGTCCACCTGCCCGAGGGCGCGCCTCCCACCGGCCCCGCCGAGCAGAAGGCGCCCAGTCGCTGGCTCACCATCGGCCGCATGGCCGCGACCATCTGGTCGAACCCCAAGGCGAAGATCGGCGTCGTCATCTTCAGCGTCTTCGTGCTCGTCGCGATCTTCGCGCCGCTGCTCGCCCCCTACGGCGGCAGCGAGAACGGCTTCGAGCGCAACGCCGACGCGAGCTGGGCCCACTGGATGGGCACCACGGCCGCCGGTGAGGACGTCCTGAGCCAGCTGATCCACGGCGCCCGCATCAGCGTCTTCGTCGGCGTCGTGGCCGGTGTGCTGTCGACGCTGGTCGCCGTCGCGATCGGGCTGAGCTGGGGCTACATGAAGGGCTTCGGCGGCGACGTCGTGGGGTTCATCGTGAACCTGTTCCTCGTCATCCCGGGTCTGCCGCTGATGATCGTCATCGCGGCCTACCTGCAGAACGGCGGCATCACCGTGATCCTCGCGGTGATCGTCATCACCGGCTGGGCCTGGGGAGCGCGCGTGCTGCGCAGCCAGACGCAGTCGCTGCGATCACGCGACTTCGTCACGGCGGCGCGGTTCTCGGGCGAGAGCGCGGGACGCATCGTGTTCCGCGAGATCCTGCCCAACATGACCTCGCTGATCACCGGCTCGTTCTTCGGCGCCGCGACCAGTGCCATCCTCGCCGAGGCCGGCCTCGAGTTCCTGGGGCTCGGCGACTCGTCGATCGTCAGCTGGGGCACCATCCTCTACTGGGCGCAGAACTCGAACGCCCTGCTCACCGGCCAGTGGATCTTGCTCTTTGCACCCGGTCTCTGCATCGCCCTGCTGGCGATGAGCCTGACCCTGATCAACTTCGGCGTCGACGCCGTCGGCAACCCGCGACTTCGCGAAGGTGCGAAGCAGAAGAAGGAGGCGCGCAAGTGACCGCCACGGATCTCACCGACCAGCCCACCGCCTCCTCGTCTTCCGCCGAGGACGTGCTGCTCGACGTCCGCGACCTCAGCGTCGTCTACGAGAGTGCCGGCGCCGAGCCCGTGCAGGCCGTCGACCACGTGTCGTTCCAGTTGAGGCGGGGCGAGTTCGTCGGCCTGGTCGGTGAGTCCGGCTCGGGCAAGTCGACGCTCGGCTACGCGCTGACCCGGCTGCAGAAGCCGCCGGCGCGCACCAACGGGGGCAGCATCTGGTTCGACGGTGCCGACGTCCGCGACCTCGACACCGAAGCCCTGCGTCAGCAGCGTCAGGGCGGCTTCGCGATGGTGTTGCAGTCGGGCATGAACGCGCTGAACCCGGTGCGCACGATCCGCAACCACTTCGTCGACGTGTTCAAGGCCCACGGCCACGTGCCGCGCGACCGCTGGCACGCCCGCGCCGCCGAGCTGGTCGCCAAGGTCGAGCTCGACCCGGGCGTCCTCGCCCGGTTCCCCGGCGAGCTGTCCGGCGGCATGCGCCAGCGCGTCTCGATCGCCCTCGCCCTGTCGCTCGAGCCGCAGCTGATGGTCTTCGACGAGCCGACCACCGCGCTCGACGTGCTCGTGCAGCACGCCGTGATGGACACGATCATCTCGCTGCAGCAGAGCGAGGGCTTCACGGCCGTGCTGATCAGCCACGACCTCGGCATCGTGCTCGAGTCGGCGCAGCGCGTGCTCGTCATGCACGAGGGCCGCATCGTCGAGGACGGCCGCTCGGCCGACGTGCTCGCCGACCCGCAGGACGACTACACGCGCATGTTGCTGTCGCACTACGCCGACCCGCGTGCCGAGGTCGTCTCGCTGCCCGGGTTCGAGGACCGCTCGGTCCGCCGGGCACGGGGCGACCGCCGCGTCGACACCACGACCTCGGTGCCGACCGTCGCCACGCGCGGCCAGCGCACGGCACAGCACGCGATCACCGTGAGCGGCGTGACCAAGACCTACGCGCCTCCTCGTCGGGGGGACGACCCCGTGCGGGCCGTCCGCGACGTGTCGTTCACGCTCGAACCGGGTCAGTCGCTCGCCCTCGTCGGGCAGAGCGGCTCGGGCAAGAGCACGATCGCCAAGCTCGTCACGGGCGTCGAGAAGCCGACGAGCGGCAGCGTCACGTTCGGCGACACCGACGTCACGAGCCTGCGCGGCCGCGCCCTGCGCAGCTTCCGCAGCGACGTGCAGATGGTCTTCCAGGACCCCTACGCCGCGCTCAACCCGCTGCACACGGTCGAGTACACGCTCACGCGCCCCGTCGTGAACTACACCGGACTGACCGGTCAGGAGGCGCGGCGCCGGGTGCTCGAGCTGCTCGAGACGGTCGGTCTGACGCCGGTCGAGCAGTTCGCGGCGAAGCTGCCGCACCAGCTGTCGGGTGGCCAGCGGCAGCGCGTCGTGATCGCCCGGGCGCTCGCGAGCGACCCGCAGGTGATCATCGCCGACGAGCCCGTCTCGATGCTCGACGTCTCCTTGCGCGCCGGCGTGCTCGCGCTGCTCGAGGACCTCCGCGAGCAGTGGGGTGTCTCGATGCTCTACATCACCCACGACCTGCTCAGTGCCCGGCTGATCACCGACGACATCATGGTGCTCAACCAGGGAGCCGTGGTCGAGCGGGGGCACACCGCCGAGGTGCTGCAGCGGCCGACCGACCCGTACACGGTGCGGCTGCTCGACGCGGTGCCGAACCCGCGTCGCTCGCACCGCGCCTCCTGACCTCCCCTCTCGCTCCACCCGAAAGGAACCACCCTGTGCTGACCTTCCCCGACGGCTTCCTGTGGGGAGCCGCCACCGCCGCCCACCAGATCGAGGGCAACAACGTCAACAGCAACTGGTGGGTGCACGAGAACGCCCCCGGCACGACCATCGTCGAACCGAGCGGTGACGCGGCCGACAGCTACCACCGGTTCCGCGACGACATCCGGCTGCTCGCCGAGCTCGGCCTGAACAGCTACCGGTTCAGCATCGAGTGGGCCCGCATCGAGCCCGAACGCGGCATGGTCAGCAAGGCCCAGGTCGCTCACTACCGCCGCATGGTCGAGACGTGCCACGAGTTCGGCATCGAGCCGATCGTCACGCTGATGCACTTCACCGTGCCGCGCTGGTTCGAGCGCGACGGCTTCTGGCGCGCGCCCGACGCCGCCGACCTGTTCGCGCGCTACACCGAGCTCGCGCTGCCCGTCGTCAGCGAGGGGGTGCGGTACGTCTGCACGATCAACGAGCCGAACATCGCCGCCATGCTCGCCGGGGGAGAGGACGCCTCGAACCTCGTCGCCTACGGGCTGCCGAACCCCGACCTCGAGGTCGCCGACGCCCTGCTCGCCTCGCACAAGCGCAGTCGCGAGGTCTTGTCGCAGGTGTCCGGCCTGAAGTCCGGCTGGACGGTCGCCACCCAGGCCTTCAAGGCCGTCGACGAGCCGGGTGCCGCCGAGAAGACGCGCGAGTACGGCTACGTCCGTGACGACTGGTACAGCGAGATGGCGGCCGGCGACGACTTCGTCGGCGTGCAGGCCTACACGCAGACCTTCGTCGGCCCCGAGGGGCCCCGGCCCGTCGCCCAGGGGCTCGAGACGACGCTGACCGGGTGGGAGTTCTACCCGCCGGCCGCCGCCGAGGGCATCCGCAGCGCGTGGGAGCTGTCCGGACACGTGCCGGTCATGGTCACCGAGAACGGCATCGCCACCGCCGACGACACCCGACGCATCGCCTACACGCAGGGCGCGCTCGAGCACGTCCACGACACCATCGACGAGGGCATCGAGGTGCTCGGCTACCAGCACTGGAGCGCCCTCGACAACTACGAGTGGGCCAGCGGGTTCCGCCCCACCTTCGGCCTGATCGGCTGGGACCGCGAGACCTTCGAGCGCACCCCCAAGCCGAGCGCCCGCTGGTACGGCGGCGTCGCCCGTGCGAACGGGCTCGAGCGGGCGTAGCGCGGCAGCCGAGATGTCACGACGTGCCGCTCACCTCCGGAGGTGAGCGGCACGTCGTGACAGCCCGCCGGGGGGCGCAGGGCGCGGGGACGCAGGAGGCGCGGGTCACCCGACCCGCGCCTCCTGCGTCCCTGCGCCCTCGTGCGGTGCCGGCCTAGAAGTACGTGATGCCGTGCAGGGGTCGCTCGGGCAGCAGCATCGCCCGGAGCTTCTGCACGGCGCCCTTGCGTCGCTCGCGCACCAGGCCGGCCGCGGCCAGCGTGACCGGGTCGAAGCCGCCGAGCCAGAGCGAGCCGAGGGTCGCGACGTCGAGCTCGAGGTCGGCGCGGCGCACGGCGGCCTTCTTGACCGTGGCCTCGCCGGCCTCGCTCGTGACGCGGTACGTGCCGGCCGCGTGGCCCAGTGCGTCGCCGATCGCGATCGTGACGACCCCGTCGGCCGCCCACGGTCGGGCTTGCAGCGCGGCGATCGGGTCGAGGATGCGGAACCACACGTGGTCCTCGTCGTGGCGGATCGTCACGGCGCGACCGTCGACCAGCGCGTGGGAGAGCGGGTCGTGCTGAGGGGCGTTCGGGTAGCGGATCGACGAGACCAGGTCGACGGCGAGCAGCAGCTGCCAGAGGCCGAGGTAGGCGTCGTCGGTCGCGGCCACGAGGTCGACGACGACGAGGGTCTGCGTGCCCGTGGCACCCGGCCCACCGCCGACCGACTCGACCCGGTACGTGACGTAGCCGTCGACGGTGCCGGTCGCGTCGCGGTGCACGGCGGCCCGGACGGCGGGGTCGGGCGTGCCGTCGAGGCGCTCGCGGCCCAGGGCGTGGTTCCAGGCGCCCTCGTGACGGTCGATCGAGCCGGGGCTGCGGACGTGGAACCGTGCGAACACGTCGGATGCGACCTCGGCGAGCGAGGCCGTGGTGACGAGGTCGGTGCTGCCCTCGGGCTCGCTGAGCAAGCCGCCCGCACGTCGCACGTCGACCTCGATCGTGCGCTCACGGACGCCCACGCCGAACCCGAAGCGCCGGTAGATCGACGCCTCGCTCGCGGTGAGTGCGGCGACCGGGGTGCCGGAGGCCTTGGCACGGGCGAGGTCGTCGGTGATCATGCGGCGGAGGATGCCCTTGCGCCGGTGGGTCGGCTGCACGGTCACGCCGGCGACGAGGTCGGCCTCGACCAGGCGGCCGCCGCCGACGTGCAGGGTCTTGTCGAACGAGGCGAAGGTGGCGACCGGGCGTCCCTCGGCGTCGAGTGAGCCGGGGTTCGCCTCGCGGCGGTACACGCCGGTGAGACGTCGGCCGTCGGCGGTGAGGCGGCGTGCGGCCCGGCCGAGGGCGGCGTCGTCCGCGGCGGCCTCGTGGAAGCCCATGGACTCGGCAGCGACCCAGGCGGCGGTCGCGGCGTCGGCCCGCGGTTCGTCGGCCGGCCCCTCGGGGTCGAGCGCGGCCGTGAAGGTGCGGAGGTCGTAGTCGTCGTCGAGGGTGCTCACCGGGCCAGCCTACGGACCGCCGCCGACGTTGTCGTCGTCCGTCAGGCGGAACTCGGTCGAGGTGATCGCGATGCGCCCGCGAGGTGCGGGCGGGGTGTCCCTGGGGTGACGCGAGGCGGGTCCGGGCGGGACGGCTTCCGACGGCCGCACGACCTTGTCGTCGTGGCAGATGTGAAATATCATGTGAGGATGTTTCTTGATCAGATGATCCCCGAGGCCGACCGGCCCGTCGGGGACGCCCTCAGCAGGCTGGGGCTCGACGGCCCCGCCGGCGCGTCGGAACCCGACGATCGATCGCACGCGGCATCGGGCGCGCACCGGCCGAGACGACGACGACGACGGCGGCGGCGCCGCCGTCCGGCGGTCCTGACCCTCGTGGCGGCCCTGGTCGTCTTCGTCGGGCTGCCGGCGCTCGTGCTCGCCGCCGGCGCCGGGTACCTCGGCCACCTCGTCCGCACCTGGGACGACGGTGCGAGCACGATCCGGGCCGCCTTCCCCGCCGAGGCGGGTCGCCCGGCGCCGGTCGACGACGGGTCGCTCGACATCCTGCTGCTCGGTTCGGACACGAGGGAGGCGGGTGCCTCGGGGAGGTCCGACTCGATGATGCTGGTCCACCTGCCGGCCGATCGCGACGCCGTCTACGTCATGTCGATCCTGAGGGACACCTGGGTCGACGTGCCCGGGCACGGCCAGGCCAAGATCAACGCGGCCTACAGCTGGGGCGGCGTCCCCCTGACGGTGCAGACCGTCGAACAACTGCTGCAGACCCGCATCGATCACGTCGCCGAGATCGACTTCGCGGGCTTCGAGGCGATGACCGACGCCCTGGGTGGCGTCGACGTGGTGTCCGAACGGGCGTTCCGTGCGGGCGGTCACGACATCGCTGCCGGCCCGAACCACCTCGACGGTGAGCAGGCCCTCGACTTCGTCCGCGAACGGAAGTCGTTCGCCGAGGCCGACCACCAGCGGGTGCGCAACCAGCAGGCCTTCGTGCGGGGCCTCGCCGACGGGTTGCTCGATCGCTCGACGCTGACCGACCCCGGCGCGCTCTCGTCGTTCGTGGCCGCGACGGCCGAGCACGTCGCCGTGGACGCCGGACTGACCCCGACCCGCATGGCGGAGATCGCCTGGAGCTCCCGCGGGCTGACGTCGGCGGGCATCCGGTCGTTCACGATGGCGACCTCGGGGGGTGGCACGTCGGCGGACGGGCAGTCCTACGTCGCGTTCGACGTCGACCGGCTGTACGCCCTGCGCGAGGCCCTGCGCGACGACACGGTCGGCGACTACCTGGCCCGCGCCTCCTCGGTGCCGACGGGCTGACGCCTCGGTCGCGGGCCCGGGGGGTGCCCGTGACGCGGAACGGCCGCTCCCGTCGGGGAGCGGCCGTTCGTGTCGTGCGGCGGTGGCGGTGCCGCCGCACGCGTCAGCGTCGCGGTGCGAAGCCGAGCACGGTGGCGACCGTCTCGGTGTCGGTGCCCTTGTCCTGGGTGAAGTACAGGTGCCAGGTCGAGCTGCCGAGGGTCGTGCGGTGCCACGACCAGGTGTCGTCCTCGCCGACGATCTCTTCGCCGAGGGGGGTGCCGAACTTGTTCTCGACGGTGACGGTCTTGCCGGCCGTGCCGGTGCCTTCGAAGGTGAAGGCCTGACCCGCCGTGTAGCCGAGCGTGGGGTCGGTGGGGTTCGTCACGGTGATCGGGGCGACGACCTCGGGCGCCGGGGCGAAACGGTGCACCTGGGCGACGGTCTGGGTCGGCAGGCCGGCGTCCTGGATGAAGTCCAGGTACCAGATCGACGTGCCCATGGTGCTGCGGGTCCACGACCAGGTGTGGTCGTCGTCGACGGGCCTCTCGCCGAGGTGGGTGCCGTACTTGTTCTGGACGGTGATCGTGTGGCCGGCCTCGCCGGTGCCCTCGAAGGTGAAGGCGCGGTTCGCGCGGTACCCGGTGGACGGGTCGGCGGGGTTGGTGACCGTCACCGGGGCGACGGGCGCAGGGGTCTCGTCGTCGGTGACGACGAAGGACCGGCTCGACACGGGGGTGCCGGCCGAAGCCCAGAAGGGCGTCTCGGTGACGGTGACGGTGTGGGCGCCGGTGACGACGGGGGCGGGGGTCGTGCAGGTCCAGGTGCCGTCGGCTCGGACGTCGGCGTCGCAGATCTCGCCGGTACGGCTGACGTCGTCCGCCACCACGATCGTCGAGCCGGGGATGCCCTCACCGGTGAGCGTGACGCTGCCCTGACGGACCTCGGCCCCCTCGGCGGGGGAGGTGATCTCGAGCGGGAACGTCTCGGGTGCCGTGTTGCCCCCGGTCGTCGCGACGGTCAGGGGTGTCGCGTCGGACAGGCTGGCGCCCCGCGTGGTGAACAGCTCGACCTCTCGCCCGGCGAGCTCGGCGGGCAGGGTCATCACGAAAGCACCGTCGTAGAGCGCGCCCGCGCCGGTGACGTACTGGCCGTCGACCTTGGCGATCACGCCCGGCACGTCGTACTCGGTGGCGAAGTAGCTCGTGGTGCCCTCGACCGAGAACCGACCACCGGGTCCTTCGGAGACGGCGTGCACGATCGGGGCGACCAGCGGCGAGGGCGCGGGGGCTGCGACGGCGGTCAGCGGCAGCTCGAGCGACCGGCCCTCGACGTCCCCGAAGAGACCGGTGACGGTGGCGGTCTCGCCGGCCAGCGAGCCGTCGACGACGAACGAGAAGCGGCCGTTGATGCCGCGCGTGGTCTCGCTGTGCTCGCCGACCTCGAGGCGGGCTTCGCCGGCGCGGTTCGAGATGAACCGGACGACGAGGTCACCGTCGGCGTCGCGGGTGACCGACGACAGCAGGGGCAGTGACGGCGGGCGGACGTCGCCGGCCTCGACCGAGAACGAGGTCGTCTCGGCCTGCGGTGCCGCCGAGGCCCACATGGGTGTCTCGGTGACGGTCGCGGAGACGTCGCCGCCGGGCAGGGCGGACGACGTGCAGCTCCAGTCGCCGTCGGCGGCGACGACGGTCTCGCAGAGGGTCGAGGAGGTGCGGCTCGTCTGGCCGTCGCGGGTCACGACGATCGTCGAGTTGGGGATGCCGGCGCCGGCGAAGGTGGCCGTGCGGCCGGTGACGACCGAGCCCGCCGCGGGTGACGCGATGTCGAGCGGGAACTTCTCGTAGGCGTAGTTGCCGGGCGTCGGCGTGCCGTAGAAGTAGGTGGGGTCGCTCTTGAGCCCCGAGCGCCAGGCGCGGACCTCGATCAGGGAGGCGCTGTACTCCGAGCTGATCGGCAGGGCGAAGCCGCCGTTCTCGTCGGGGGCCGAGCGGATCTCGCGGCCGTCGACCGAGGCGATCACCTCGGTGCGGTCGAAGGTGAGGGGGTCGTAGGTGACGGTTCCCTCGATGGTGAGCGTGTCGTCGTCGTACTGCGACACGGCGTGGACGTCGGGGGCGTTCGGGACGACCGTCGACCCGTCGTCCTCCTTCGGCTCGACGACGAAGGGCACCGACTCGGACGGGCCGCCCGGGCCCGTGGCTCGGATCGTCGCGTCCTTGCCGAGGTTGCCCTTCTCGATCAGGACGCTGAACCGGCCCTGGACGACCTGGGCGGCGCCGCCCGTGCCGCCGGGCACCAGGACGAGCACCGACGTGGCGTCCTGGGCGATGCCGTTGACGGCGACGTGCGTCGCGTCGCGGTCGACGATCTCGCTGATGTACGGGGCGGAGGTGCGCAGCACCTGTCCGCCGTCGGCCTCGGTCGAGGCGGGCCCGGAGGCCGGTCCGGTGGTGGGGGACGCGGCGGCGACCCCCGGGGTCAGTGCGCCCAGGGCGAGCGCGGCGAGGCTGGCCGAGGCCAGTCCGGTGGTGATCTTCGACATGTCTTCTCTCAGGTGGAACGGAAAGGAAGACCGATCGGGGCGGCCGGTGACATTCTACATTCGCCCGCGCCGACCTCGGCGACTCAGTCGATGGCTCGCTGTTCCGCCTTCACGGGCAGCATCAGCACCAGCCCCGCCAGCAGGACGAGGGCGATGCCGACGATGCCGTAGCGGGTGTCGCCCGTCGCGCTGACGAACAGGGTGAAGAGCCCGGGTGCCAGGAAGCTCACGGCCCGGCCGGTCGTGGCGTACAGCCCGAAGATCTCGCCCTCACGGCCGGGGGGCGTGACCCGTGCCAGGAACGATCGGCTCGCCGACTGGATCGGGCCGACGAACAGGGCGAGGGCCAGGCCGAACACCCAGAACAGGTTCGTCGCGGTGCCGATGGCGAGGACGGCGAAGGCGGCCGCGACCAAACCGATCAGGGAGCCCACGATGATCGTCTTCGCCCCCAGCCGGTCGTCGAGCCAGCCGCCGACGAACGTGCCGATGCCGGCGACCAGGTTCGCACCGACCGCGAAGTAGATGACCATGCTCGGCGAGAAGCCGAACACCTGCGCCGCGATGATCGCGCCGAAGGTGAACACGGCGGCGAGGCCGTCGCGGAAGACGGCACTGGCCACGAGGAACAACAGCACCTGGCGGTTCGTGCGCCACAGCCTCGCGATCGTCGAACCCAGGAGGCGGTACGAGCGCCACAGTCCCACCCGGGTGCGTGCGGTGGTGGCGGGCAGCTCGGGCACCGAGAGCAGCACCGGCACCGCGAAGACGGCGAACCACGCGGCGGCGACGACGATCGAGAGGCGGACGTCCCACGCGCCTCCGTCCGTCCCTGTGGCGACGCCGAGCAGCCCACCACGGCCTTCGACCCCGAAGCTCTGCAGGAACGCCACGAGCAACAGCAGCAGCAGCACGATCCCGCCGACGTACCCGAGGCCCCAGCCGAAGCCCGAGACCTTGCCGATGGTCTTCGGGGTCGAGACCTGCACGAGCATGGCGTTGTAGTTGACGCTAGCGAACTCGAAGAAGAGGTTGCCGACGGCCAGCAGGGCCGCGCCGAAGACGAGGTACCCCGGCGCCGGCGCGACGAAGACCATCGCGGCCATGGCGAGGACGACCAGGCCGGTGTTCACCGCGAGCCACAGCTTGCGTCGGCCCGAGCCGTCGCTGCGCTGGCCGAGCACGGGTGCCAGCAGGGCGATGAGCACGCCGGCGATGGTGAGGGCCGTCGAGATGACCGTCGCGTTCTCGGCCTTCGCCAGCACGAGGGCCGGGTTGCGGGTGTCGTCACCGGCCGCGGCGACGACGTCGGGGTCGACGAAGGCTCCGCTCGCCAGGTAGGTGCTGAAGACGAACGAGGTGACGACGGCGTTGAACGCAGCCGATCCCCAGTCCCAGAGGGCCCACGAGACCACGCGGCGGCGCGGGATCGGGGTGCTGTCGGCGAGCGTCTGCGCTGCGGTCATGGGGGTCAACCTAGTGGGCGTCCGTGACCGACGGGGGCGCGCCTCCTCGTCCGGCTCGGTCGCGGCGGCCCCCGTTCAAGAGTTGAGCCTTTCTGGCTCAACTTTCAGGTTCACAGCTTGACCTCGACGGCAGCGTGAGTAAAGTTGAGCCTGGCCGACTCAAGGCCGGCCCCCAAGGCTTTCGTCACACCGCACCACGAAGGAGAAAAGCACATGGCACGTGCAGTAGGAATCGACCTCGGTACCACCAACTCGGTCGTCAGCGTCCTCGAGGGTGGCGAGCCCACCGTCATCGCGAACGCCGAGGGTCTGCGCACGACCCCCTCGGTCGTCGCCTTCACGAAGGACGGCGAGGTGCTGGTCGGCGAGACCGCCAAGCGCCAGGCCGTCACCAACGTCGACCGCACCATCGCGTCGGTCAAGCGTCACGTCGGCACCGACTGGAAGGTCGAGATCGACGACAAGAAGTACACGCCGCAAGAGATCAGCGCGCGCATCCTCGGCAAGCTGAAGCGCGACGCCGAGCAGTACCTGGGCGAAGAGGTGACCGACGCGGTCGTCACCGTCCCGGCGTACTTCAACGACTCCGAGCGCCAGGCCACCAAAGAGGCCGGCGAGATCGCGGGCCTCAACGTCCTGCGCATCATCAACGAGCCGACGGCTGCCGCCCTCGCCTACGGCCTCGACAAGGGCAAGGAAGACGAGCTCATCCTGGTCTTCGACCTCGGTGGCGGAACGTTCGACGTCTCGCTGCTCGAAGTGGGCAAGGACGAAGACTTCTCGACCATCCAGGTGCGCAGCACCTCGGGTGACAACCGCCTCGGTGGCGACGACTGGGACAACCGCATCGTCGAGCACCTCATCAAGAAGTTCAAGGACGCGCACGGCGTCGACCTGTCGACCGACAAGATCGCGAAGCAGCGCCTCAAAGAAGCCGCCGAGCAGGCCAAGAAAGAGCTGTCGTCGAGCACCTCGACCAGCATCCAGCTGCCCTACCTCACGCTGACCGCCGACGGCCCGCTCAACCTCGACGAGACCATCTCGCGCTCGCAGTTCGAGCAGTGGACGAGCGACCTGCTCGACCGCACCAAGAAGCCGTTCAACGACGTCATCAAAGAGGCCGGCGTGAAGGTGGGAGACATCGCCCACGTCGTGCTCGTCGGTGGTTCGACCCGCATGCCGGCCGTCACCGAGGTCGTCAAGCAGCTCACCGGTGGCCAGGAGCCCAACAAGGGCGTCAACCCCGACGAGGTCGTGGCCGTGGGCGCGGCCCTCCAGGCCGGCGTGCTGAAGGGCGAGCGCAAGGACGTCCTGCTCATCGACGTCACCCCGCTCAGCCTCGGCATCGAGACCAAGGGTGGCGCGATGACCAAGCTCATCGAACGCAACACGGCCATCCCGACCAAGCGCAGCGAGACCTTCACCACGGCCGACGACAACCAGCCGTCCGTCGCGATCCAGGTCTTCCAGGGCGAGCGCGAGTTCACGCGGGACAACAAGAACCTGGGCACCTTCGAGCTGACCGGCATCGCTCCGGCTCCGCGCGGCGTGCCGCAGATCGAGGTCACGTTCGACATCGACGCCAACGGCATCGTGCACGTGTCCGCGAAGGACAAGGGCACCGGCAAAGAGCAGTCGATGGTCATCTCGGGCGGCTCGTCGCTGTCGAAGGACGACATCGAGCGCATGGTCCGCGAGGCGGAAGAGAACGCCGCCGAAGACAAGGCACGTCGTGAGGCCAACGAGACCCGCAACTCGGCCGAGCAGCTCGTCTACTCGATCGAGAAGCTGATCAAGGAGAACGACGAGAAGCTGCCCGCGGACGTCAAGTCCGAGGTGCAGGCCGACGTCGACTCGCTGAAGTCGGCCCTCGCCGGCGACGACGAGTCCGCGATCAAGCCCGCCTTCGACAAGCTCAACGAGAGCCAGCAGAAGCTCGGCCAGGCGATCTACTCGCAGAGCCAGGCCGACCAGGCCGGTGCCGCGGGTGCCGAGGGCGCTCCCGCCGACGGCCAGGCGCAGGGTGACGACGAGGACATCGTCGACGCCGAGGTCGTGGACGACGACGACAACGACAAGAAGTAGAGGCGGTCGGCATGACTGACGAGAACAAGACGCCCGACGACGAGCCGCGTCCCGCGACTCCGTCCGAAGACGGGGGCACGGCCGACGTCGTCGACCCCGACGAGCTCGTCGACGCCGAGGCGCCCGACGTCGAGGTCCCGGCTGACGCCGCGGCCCCGGCGGGGGCCAAGGCGGCGGCCGAGTCGATGGCCGACGCTCCCGAGGGCACCGAGACGCTGAGCGCCGACGACGAGGCCATCCTCGACGCCGCCAACGCCGACCTGGTGGCCGACATGCGAC
Organism: Frigoribacterium sp. AP1; assembly: GCF_056680555.1. NCBI lineage: Bacteria > Bacillati > Actinomycetota > Actinomycetes > Micrococcales > Microbacteriaceae > Frigoribacterium > Frigoribacterium sp. AP1. The sequence continues at coordinate 1,156,296 of NZ_CM155288.1, read as the reverse complement.
AGGACATGCTGAGGGCCCAGGCCGAGCTGGTGAACTTCCGGAGGCGCGTCGAGCGTGACCGCGAGGCCAACCGCGAGGCCGTGGTCGCCGAGGTCGTCCGCTCGCTGCTGCCCGCGCTCGACGACCTCGCCCGTGCCGAACAGCACGGCGACCTCGCCGAAGGCCCGATGACCGTCATCGCGCAGAAGATCCGCGGGGGGCTCGACAAGTTCGGCCTCACGCAGATCGGTGCTAAGGGCGACGTCTTCGACCCCAGCAAGCACGATGCCCTGGTCCAGCTGCCGAGCGCCGACGTCACGGTCAACACCGTGGCCGACGTGATCGAGCCGGGCTACACCATCGGCGACCGCGTCATCCGCGCCGCCAAGGTCGCGGTGCACACCCCGCAGTAGCACCCCGGTGACGGGTGGCCTCCGGGCTGCCCGTCACCACCCCCTGCGACGCGAGTCGCAACCGGCGGTGGGCTCCTCGACGAGGTGCCCGCCGCCTCCCCCGTTCTCTTCCGGTCGCTGCCAGACAGCGACCTCCAGTCAAGGAAGGAGGTGCCGCATGGCGAGTCAGGACTGGTTCGACAAGGACTTCTACGCCGTCCTCGGTGTCTCCAAAGACGTCACGCCCGCCGAGCTGAAGAAGGTCTACCGCAAGCTGGCGCGCAAGTACCACCCCGACTCGAACCCCGGCGACGCCGCGAGCGAGGCGAAGTTCAAAGAGATCTCCGAGGCGCACTCGGTGCTGTCCGACCCCGAGCAGCGTCGCGAGTACGACCAGGTCCGGGCCATGGGCGGCGGTGCCCGCTTCGCGGCCGGCAGCGGTGGCCCCGGAGGTGCGGGTGGCGGATTCGAGGACGTCTTCGGTGGCATGTTCAACCAGGGCGGCCAGCGCACGCAGTTCCGCCAGGGTGGCGGTGGCGGCGGCTTCGACGACATCTTCGGCGGCATGTTCGGCGGTGGTGGCTTCGGACAGACGAGCGGCGGCTACCGCGGCTTCGGCGGCCCTCAGAAGGGCCGTGACATGACGGCCACCACGACGCTCGACTTCCAGACCGCGATCGTCGGCGAGACCATCACGCTGCAGGCGTCGAACGGCAAGCCGATGAAGGTCCGCATCCCGGCCGGCGTCCACGACGGTCAGAAGATCAAGCTGCGCGGTCGGGGCGAGCAGAGCCCCGACGGCGGTGAGGCCGGCGACATGGTGTTGACCGTCGCCGTCCGCAAGCACCCCGTGTTCGACCTCGACGGCAAGAACCTCCGACTCGACGTGCCCGTGACGTTCGCCGAGGCGACCCTCGGCGCGACGATCGAGGTGCCGACGCTCGGTGGCGACCCCGTGCGACTGCGCGTCGCGCCGGGCACTCCCTCGGGCCGCGTGCTGCGCGTCAAGGGGCGCGGCGTGCACGCGAAGGACGGCGTGGGTGACCTGCTCGCCACCGTCCAGGTCGCGGTACCCGCACACCTCAACGACAAGGCACGCGAGGCCGTCGAGGCCTTGGCCGCCGCCCTGCCGTCCGAGAACCCGCGCGACGACCTCATCGCCCGGGCACGAGCCTGACGAGACCGACCCGACCCGCGCCTCCTCGGCGGCAGGTCCCGAGCGACGAGACAGGAGACGAGATGGACCGACCGGACCCCACCCAGTGGCCGATGGACGAGCACTCGCCCCTCTTCGCCATCGCGACCGCCGCCGAGCTCTCGGGCCTGCACGCCCAGACGCTGCGGCAGTACGACCGGCTCGGGCTCGTCGTGCCCCAGCGGACGGCGGGCAAGTCGCGGCGTTATTCGATGCGCGACGTCGTGCAGCTGCGCGAGATCGCGCGCCTCGGCGGCGAGGGCATCTCGCTCGAGGGGATCAAGCGAATCCTCGAGCTCGAGAACCAGGTCACCGCGCTGCAGTCGCGCGTGCGAGAGCTCGAGCGGGCACTGGCGGACGAGATGGTCAACCGCCCCGGTGCCAGGGTCTTCGCCGCGGGCGAGAGCGGTGTCGTCCCGCTGCGTCACGGCACCCGGCCGTCGCGGCAGACCTCCGTCGTCGTCTGGCGTCCGCTGCGCTAGACGTGACCGAGGCGTCACGACGTGTCGCTCATCTCGGGCGGGGCGGCGAGCGGCATGTCGCGACTTCTCGACGGGCGCCGCTAGCGTTGCCGGGTGATCGACTTCGCGCAGCTCCGCCGGTGGCCCGACGTCGAGGCCCCCGAACTGCTGGCCCACGACGCCACCGACCGGCTGCTGCTCGACACCTCCCAGGAGGCGCTGGTCGCGCACCCGGGGCACGTCGCCGTCGTCGGCGACCGCTACGGGGCGCTGGCCCTGGGCGTGGCCGACCTCGTGGCCGACGGCGTCGAGGGCACCCCGGACGGTGGGGAGTCGTCCGCACCGATGCCGGTGCGTGTGCACCAGGACGCCCTCTCGGGTGAACTCGCCCTCGCCGCCAACGCGCGCGTGGCGGCCCCGGGCGCCCGGTGGTCCTGGCACGCCCTCGACGCTTCACTCGTCGCCGGCGCCCGGGTGGTCCTCGTCCAGCTGCCCCGCGGGCTCGACGCCCTCGACGAGATCGCCGAGGTCGTCGCCGCACACGCCCACCCCGAGGTGAAGCTGTTCGCGGGCGGGCGGATCAAGCACATGACCCCGGCCATGAACGAGGTCCTCGGTCGGCACTTCGGTGACGTCCGAGCCGGGCTGGCGCGCCAGAAGTCGCGGGTGCTCGTCGCGACGGCCCCCCGCGCCTCCGACGCCGGCCGCTGGCCGCGGACCGAGCGGCACGGCGACCTGGTCGTCGCCGCCCACGGTGCCGCCTTCGCGGGCGCCACGATCGACATCGGCACCCGGGCCCTGCTGGCCGCCCTGGACGCCGAGCGGCCCGCCGCGCGCGACGTCGTCGACCTCGGCTGCGGCACGGGCGTCCTCGCCGCGTCGTACGCCCTCGCCCACCCCGACACCGTCGTCGTCGCCACCGACCAGTCCGCGGCGGCCGTGGCCTCGGCGTCGGCGACCGTCGCCGCGAACGGCCTCGCCGGTCGGGTGGAGGTGCGGCGCGACGACGCTGGTGCGTCGCTGCCCGGCGGCTCGGCCGACCTCGTCTTGCTCAACCCGCCGTTCCACGTCGGGGCGACGGTGCACGCCGGCATCGCCCACAAGCTCTTCGACGCGGCCGCGAGGTTGCTGCGTCCGGGCGGCGAGCTCTGGTGCGTGTGGAATTCCCCCCTCGGCTACCGGTCCACGCTCGAACGGGTCGTGGGTCCGACCCGCCAGGTGTCGCGGGGCCCGAAGTTCACCGTCACGGTGTCGACCCGTCGCTGACCGGGTCGTGTCGCCCCACGCCGGGGCGGCTTCGCCTCACTCGACCTCGTCGAGCCGGAGCGAGGCATCGACGTAGGCCAGCAGGGCGTGCGCGTAGGCCGTCTCGGCATCGTCGGCGGCGTGCACCTCGTCACCGCGGGGGGAGCTCGCGTCGAGGATGCGCACCTGGTAGCCGACCTGCTCGCCGTCGACCACGACCCGGTCGAGCGACACGAACGACCGCCCGAGCAGCTCGCGGAGCTGATCCTCGCGAGGGAGCCAGAGGGCGTCCTCGACGGCCACGGAGTCGAGCGCCCATTCCGTGGTGCCGTTGAAGCCGAGCACGGTACCGGTCGGATGCTCGTGGGCCTCGATCGTCATGTCGCTCAGTGTGAAGACGTCGCCGACGCCCTCGTCCGCTCCTTGGTCGCCCTCGGTCTCGAGGAGGCGTTCGACGACGAAGCGGTCACCGGCGGAGGGCCGCCAACGCAGACCGGCGGCACGGAGGCGGCGGGCGAGATCGACGGAGATCATCGACCCAGCATGCCGACCTCGCCGGTGAGCACGCCGGGAGCGCACTCCGATCTCGGGTGGATGCCGGAGGAGGGCTCAGGGGGTAGCGTGTCGATCGTACACCTAACAGTCGTGATATCCATCACATCCCCCCTTCACGAGGAACATCTTGAGACCGACATCTGACCGTCCACCACTTCTCTCCGCCGAGCGCGACGCCACCGGGCCCGCGGGCCGTGCCGCGGCCCACCCCCGGCCGGGGCGCCGCGCCTTCCTCGTCGGCGCCCTGGCAGCGGCGGGGGCCGGCGTCGTCGAGGTCGCCGGGCGGCCGGACGCCGCCGTGGCCGCCGGTGCCGCTCCCGCCACGATGCCGACCCTCACGGTCGTGGTCGCCTCGTCGTCCTTCCCGACCGTCGCACAGGCCCTCGCCGCCGTGCCCCCGGGGGGCACGCTGCTCGTCGACCGGTCGGAGGCGATCGCGTCGCCGCTGATCGTCGATCGATCCATGACCGTCCTGTTCGCGCCGACGGTCCGCCTCACGGCGACCGCGCACATCACGATGATCGACGTCCACGCCTCCGACGTGCGCGTCGTCGATGCCGCGCTCGTCGGGGCCGGGACGTCCCGGGCGGCGAGCGGAAAGGGGGTCGTGGCGACGGGGACGGCGACCGCTCCGCTCGAGCGGCTGTCGATCGAGGACTGCACCTTCACGGGGCTGTCCCACTCGGCCGTCGTCGCGACGTCGGTGGTCGGTCTCGAGGTCGTCGGCTGCCGTGTGGACGACGTGGGCTACGCCGGCGTCGTGCTCGTCTCGTGCACCGACGCGGTCGTGCGGGGCTGCACCGTCGCCGACGTCCGACAGCCTGCCGGCTTCGTCAACTCGTACGGCATCGCGGTGACGCGGGACGAGACGAAGTCGCTCGTCGATTCACCCCGGTCGGCCCGGGTCACGATCGACGGCAACACCGTCCGCGGCGTCCGGCTCTGGGAAGGCATCGACACGCACGCGGGGCAGCAGATCGTGATCCGTGACAACACCGTCTCGGGGTGCTCGGTGGGCATCGCCGTGGTGCCGTGTCAGAACGATGCGACACCGCAGGAGTACGTCTACGCCCCGGTCGACGTCGTGGTCGCCCGCAACCACGTCGAGCGGGGCGACTCGCCCGGGACGGGTTCGGGCATCGTGGTCAAGGGCGCCGGCTCGACCGTCGCTTCGGGGGCGGAGCGGGCGTCGGCGGTCGTCGAGGACAACGTCGTCGTCGGAATGGGCGGTGGCGACCGCGAAGCGGGCGTGCTGCTCTACCTGACCCGCGACGTCGTCGTCCGGGGCAACCTGCTCTCGGGCTGTGTCGGCCGCGGGGTGTGTCTCTACCATTCGAACGATGCCACGATGCTCGTGGGCAATCGCGTCGAGGGTGTCGTGCTGGCCGCCGGTGCCACGGTCGCGGCTGCCGTCGAGGTGCGCAGTTCGGCCAACACGGCCACGCTCGTGGGCAACTCGTACGCCCCGGGGTCGCACCTCCCCGGCTCGGCGGCCTCGGTGCGTGGAGTCGCCGTTCCGGGGTCGGGCAACGTGCTCGACCTGCTGCGCAACGACTGGACGGCGACGGTGCTGCCCGTCTGGGGCCGGTCCAGCACGATCACCCGCTTCGCCGACGGCGCCTGACGGCTGGTGCCGAGGAGGTGCGGGTCCGCTCGTCACCGCACCCGCGCCTCCTCGTCGTGGTCACGGGCGCGGCGCGAACGCTCCGTAGTCGACCGTGCGAGGTGGCCACCCCGGTGTCGTCTCGACGAAGGTCAGGTAGTAGATCGATGGTCCGGCCAGGAGGTACGAGAGCGACCAGGTGCTGGCGTCGGTGACCTCGACGGGGCCGGTGATCTTGGTGCCCCATCGGTTCTCGACGTGGACCTGGCCCCGAGGGTCACCTGTTCCGGTGAAGGTGGTCACGCTGCCGGATTCGTAACCGGCGCCCCGGTCGGGGGAGACGACCTGGAACACGGCGCGCTGCTCCGGGGGGCGGATGACGAAGGGGCCGTCGGACTTCTTCTCTGACCCGAGCTGCTGGTTGACGAAGAGCGTGTACACGCTGGGTGCGACGAGGATGCGGTCGTGGTGCCACAGCCCCTGGGCGTCGACGGGGATGCCCTTGGCGATCTCGGTGCCCCAGGCGTTCGTGAGGGTCACCGTCGCGGACGGGGTGGCGGTGCCTTCGATGCGGGTCGGTACTCCGGAGGTGTATTCGGCAGGCCCGGAGACCGTGCCGGGCCGGAGGGCCGGGACGGGTGGTGTCACCCCGCCCAGGGTGATGGTCGCGGTGGTGCGGTTGTCACCACGACCGACCTGAACCACCTCGAGATCGTGGCCCGAGTCGTCGAGGGGGGCCGTGGTGAGGCGCCACGTACCCGAGACCAGCACGGTGGTCGCCGGGGCAAGCCACGAGGTCGAGCCCTTCTCGCGCACACGCACCTCGCCGCGGGGCACACCTGAACCGACGAGCGTGACGGGCCCGCCGAGGTGCTCGGTGCCGTCAGTCGGGGTGGTGATGCTGACGGGGGCGCCGTAGTCGAGGTCGACATCGAGCCGATCGAGTTCGTCGCCGTCGACGGACTGACGCACGGTGAGACGGTGAACGCCCCCGGCGTCCGGAGCCAGCACCGTCGTCTCGAAGGAGCCCGACGACGCGGCGCGGGTGGTGCCGATGACTCGATCGGCATCGTTGACGACGTCGATGTCGGCTCGAGGGGTCGCCGTGCCGGTGACGCGGGCGCGTTCGGTGCGGAGGGGGGAGAAGGTCGCCTCAACTGCCAGGGGCTGGCCCACGAAGAAGTCGAGCTCGTCGGTGTCGACGAGGCGCTCGTCCACGTACTCGGCGAGTGTGACGCTGCCGGGGCCGAGCGCCTGCTCTGTCAGCTCGGCCTGCCAGGCGCCGGTGCCGTCGGCGTCGACCTCGAACCGGTCGTCGACGAGGATCGTGGCCAGGGGCGTCGCGGTTCCCGCGACGTGGACGGTGCGGGTCTCGAGCTCGATCGACGTGACCCGGGCCGACAGGGCGAGCGGTGCAGGCGTCGCTGGGGCGGTCGGAGCCGCTGAGGCGGGAGGGGTTGCCCCGGCAGCCCAGGCGGGTGGGGGAGGCACGAAGGTGATGGTGGCCGTCACGGCGGTGGTGACGGCGGCAGCCAGCACGGAGGCGCGGCGGGGGACGATCATCGGGGTGTCCAATCTGCTGGGTGCGAGTGCTGCTTCGAGCAAATATTAATACCACACGTTTGACATGTCGTTTGCGACGCGCAGGTCTCCTGGAGGTGCCGGCGGGCGGGCAGCTGTGAGGCGGCCCGCCCGCCGGGTGTCCGTGCCGAACTCAGCGGCGGGGCTGGAAGTTCAGGACGGTCGCCTGGGTCTCGGCGGGGGTGCCCTTGTCTTGGATGAAGTTGATCGTCCAGGTCGAGGTGCCCATGTTCGCGCGGGTCCAGGACCAGGTGCCCCGGTCGGTGACGCGGGTGGCGTCGAGGCGGGTGCCGTACCGGTTCTCGATCTGTAGCAGTTTGCCCTTCTCGGCGGTGCCGGTGAAGGTGAACGAGGTGTTCGGGACGTAGCCCTGGGCGATGGTCGCCGCGTCGGGGTTCGTGACGGCCACCGGGGCCGTGGCGGTGGTGCGAGGCGTGAAGTTCGCGACAGTGGCCTTCGTCTCGGCGGGGGTGCCCTTGTCTTGGATGAAGTTGATCGTCCAGGTCGAGGTGCCCATGTTCGCGCGGGTCCAGGACCAGGTGCCCCGGTCGGTGACGCGGGTGGCGTCGAGGCGGGTGCCGTACCGGTTCTCGATCTGTAGCAGTTTGCCCTTCTCGGCGGTGCCGGTGAAGGTGAACGAGGTGTTCGGGGTGTAGCCCTGGGCGATGGTCGCCGCGTCGGGGTTCGTGACCTCGACGGGCGCGATCTCGCCGGCTTCGGGGTTGAGGGTGACGGTGTCGAGGGTGGTGTTGTTGCCCTTGCCGGTCTGGGTGACCTCGAGGACGTGCTTGCGGTCGTCGACGTTGGTCGTGTCGAGGGTCCAGGTGCCGCTCTGCAGCACTTGCTTGGTGCCGAGGACGGTGGTGCTGCCCTGTTCGCGGACGACGACCTGCGCACCGGGCTCGCCGCGGCCGGTCATGCGGACCGGGCCGCCGTCGTGGGCCATGCCCTCGACCGGGGCCGTGATCTGCACGGCGGCGCCGTAGGCGACGGTGCGGATGATCTCTCCGTTGTCTTCACCGTCGATCTGCTGGTAGATGCGCACGTCCTAGTCGCCACCGGCGTTCGGGGCCGGGATCGGGGTCGACCAGATGCCCGAGCCCGGGCGGGCGTCGGTGCGGGCGATCTCGGTGCCGTCGACGTCGGTGACGATCACCGTCGCGCCGGGCTGCGCGGCGCCCGAGAGCATGGCGTCCTGGCCGAGGTCCACCGGGAACGACACGGCCGCCGACACCGGGCGCACCTCGAGGACGACGTCGAGGGTGGTCTCGTCGGTCTTGACGCCGTTCTCGTACTGCTCGAGCGTCACCGGGTTCGACCCCAGCTTCAGGCCCTCCAGTTCGAACGACCACGCGCCGTCACGGTTGGCCTGGACCTCGTCGACGCCTCCCAGGATGACCCACGAGCCTGGCGCGGCCGTGCCCGAGATCTGCGCGGACCGCGCCCTGACGTCGACGCCGTCGACCATTCCGGACAGCGCTGCCACCTCGACGGAGAAGACCTGGAAGGCCGTCACCTGCTTCGTGGACGTCGCGTCGCGCTGGACTCGGAGGTGCCCGCCGGACAGTGTCGTCGAAGGGGGTGAGGACGCCAGTCGCAAGGTGGCCCGGATCTTGTCTCCGGCCGTGGCCACGGTCGTGTCGGTGCCGCGGGTGGCCCGGCGGCCGTCCGCCGAGACGGACCAGCCGCCGGGAATCGCCTCGATGGTCGTGCCCTGCGGCGCCAGGAACTCCTGCTTGCCTTGTGCGCTCGCCTTCACGATGGTGGCTTCGACCTGGACGGTCCCGCTCCGGACGCCCGTGACGGTGGGGATGGCGACGTCGGAGCCGTAGGGGGTGAGCAGCTCGGCGGCCGTCGCGTCACCGACGCTCTCGGCCTGGCCGAAGAGCTGCGTGCCGTGGTTGTCACTGCCCACGAAGGCATCCGGTGCTTTCAGGGCGACCAGTCCATCGCCCTTCGAGTACGAGTTGGAGATCGGCTTCCAGCGGAACTGCTGCACGTCGCTCCCGTCGCAGAACTCGGCCGTGTACCTCTGTCGAGAGTCGTTGTGTGCGCGGTAGGTCAGGCACAGGTCGGCGTCACCTCCGACCCAGCGGATCTCTCCCGGCGCGTCCTTCGTGGGGACCGACCAGGTCTGCGCGACCTGCTCGGCGGCTGCCCGGGTGGTCTCCTTGACCACGGGCACGGTGGATCCCCGGGTCGGTGTGCCGACTGCCTTCCAGTCGGTGGACTCGTTCTGGGTGACGTAGGGGCCGATGAGGCCGGATGATGCCGCCGTCGGCTGAGGGGGCTCGGCGTGGGCGGCGGGGGCATGGGCGAGCGCGGCGACGAGCGTCGCCGTGGCCAGACCGATCGCGCCGTAGCGCCGGGCTGTCGTCGTCATGTGCAAGGTGTGCTCTTTCTGTCGTGGCATGCGGCGCGTGGTCGAGGGCCGCTGGCCAAAACAGTACACATGAAATGCGACATGGAGGGGCTGGTGTCGTCGTATGAAGGGGAACGGCGCGTGGGTCGCGGGGTGGCGACCCACGCGCCGTCGGTCGCGTGGTGAGGTCGGGGTTCGGGTCAGCCTGCTCGGGTGACGGTGTTGGTGTCGTTGTCGGTGTTGACGACGGGGTCGGCGTCGGTGGTGTGGGTGATGGTGTTGCCGGTGCCTTCGAGGTCGATCTGACCGACGGTGCCGAGGTCGACGGTGTTGTCGTTGCCCATGATGACGAGGGTGTCGGCGGGGCCGGCGGTGAGGGTGCCGCCGTTGCCGTTGACGACGATCGTCGCGCACCCCTCGGGCAGTGACTTCTCGGTCTCACCGGTCTCGTCGAATTGCATCCAGGCGACGCCGTCGACGCAGGTGTCGTCCGCGGGCGCGGCGTCGGCCGTCGGGGTGGGGGTCGGTGCCGGTTCGTCGGAGGAGCTGCAGCCGGCGAGCAATCCTGCGAGGGCTCCGGTGAGCGCGATGGTCGTGAACAGCGAGGTCTTGGTCATGGGTTGTCCTGGTCTGGGTGGACGCGGTGTCGCGTCGGGGTGGGTGTGAGGGAGGAGGGCCGCCTCGGGGGCGGCCCTCCTGGTGCCGGTCGCGGTGGCGATCAGCAGGTGCGGGCCGGGTGGGTCAGCTGCGGGGCTTGAAGTCCGCGACTGTTGCCTTGGCTTCGGCCGGGGTGCCTTGGTCCTGGACGAAGTTGATCGTCCAGGTCGAGGTGCCCATGTTGCCGCGGGTCCAGGACCAGTCACCGTTGGTGGTGACGGGTGCGTCGCCGAGCTTGGTGCCGAACTTGTTCTCGACCCGCAGGGTCTTGCCCGGGGTCGCGGCGCCGGTGAAGGTGAACGAGGTGTTCGGGGTGTAGCCCTGGGCGATGGTCGCCGCGTCGGGGTTGGTCACGGTGACGAGGGGTGCCGGGGCGGGGGTGTCGGTGCGGGGCTTGAAGTTCGCGACAGTGGCTTTGGCCTCGGCCGGGGTGCCCTTGTCCTGGACGAAGTTGATCGTCCAGGTCGAGGTGCCCATGTTGCCGCGGGTCCAGGACCAGTCACCGTTGGTGGTGACGGGTGCGTCGCCGAGCTTGGTGCCGAACTTGTTCTCGACCCGCAGGGTCTTGCCCGGGGTCGCGGCGCCGGTGAAGGTAAATCCGGTGTTCGGGGTGTAGCCCTGGGCGATGGTCGCCGCGTCCGGGTTCGTCACCGTGACCATGGGCGCCGGGGCGACGGCGGTGGGTGCGAAGTTCGCGACAGTGGCTTTGGCCTCGGCCGGGGTGCCCTTGTCCTGGACGAAGTTGATCGTCCAGATCGAGGTGCCCATGTTGCCGCGGGTCCACGACCAGTCGCCGTTGGTGGTGACGGGTGCGTCGCCGAGTTCGGTGCCGTATTTGTTCTCGACCTTGAGGGTCTTGCCCGGGGTCGCGGCGCCGGTGAAGGTGAACGAGGTGTTCGGCACGTAGCCGTCCTTCGGGTCGGCGGGGTTGGTCACCGTGACCACCGGGGTCGGGGCGGGTGCCTCGGCGCCGGGCTTGAAGTTCACCACGGAGGCCTTGGACTCGGTCGCCTGGCCCTTGTCCTGGATGAAGTTGATCGTCCAGGTCGAGGTGCCCATGTTCGCGCGGGTCCAGGACCAGGTGCCCTGGTCGGTGACGCGGGCCTCGTCGAGCTTGGTGCCGTACTTGTTCTCGACCTGCAGGGTCTTGCCCTTCTCGGCGGTGCCTTCGAAGGTGAACGAGGTGTTCGGGGTGTAGCCCTGGGCGATGGTCGCCGCGTCGGGGTTCGTGACGGCCACCGGGGCGACGACTCCGGCTTCGGGGTTGAGGGTGACGGTGTCGAGGGTGGTGTTGTTGCCCTTGCCGGTCTGGGTGACCTCGAGGACGTGCTTGCGGTCGTCGACGTTGGTCGTGTCGAGGGTCCAGGTGCCGCTCTGCAGCACCTGCTTGGTGCCGAGGACGGTGGTGCTGCCCTGTTCGCGGACGACGACCTGCGCGCCGGGCTCGCCGCGGCCGGTCATGCGGACCGGGCCGCCGTCGTGGGCCATGCCCTCGACCGGGGCCGTGATCTGCACGGCGGCGCCGTAGGCGACGGTGCGGATGATCTCGCCGTTGTCTTCACCGTCGATCTGCTGGTAGATGCGCACGTCGTAGTCGCCGCCGGCGTTCGGGGCCGGGATCGGGGTCGACCAGATGCCGGCACCGGCACTGGCGTTGGTGCGGGCGATCTCGGTGCCGTCGACGTCGGTGACGATCACGGTCGCGCCGGGCTGGGCGGCACCCGAGAGCACGGCGTCCTGCTCGAGGTCGGTCGGGAACGACACCGCCGCCGACACCGGACGCACCTCGAGGACGACATCCAGAGTCGACTCCTCGGTCTTGACGCCGTTCTCGAACTGCTCGAGTTCCACCGAGTTCGACCCCAGCTTCAAACCCGACACTTGATATGACCATGACCCGTCGGCGGCCACTTCGACCTCTTCGTCACCGTTCACGATGATGAACGAACCGGGTGTGGCCATTCCACCGATCGAAGCCAGGCGTGCGGGAAGGTCGATGGAGTTGACCTTGCCCACGAGGGCGTAGAGGGCTGAAAGGTCGGACTCGAGGGTGAGCGGCGTTCCGTTGAGCAGTCTGAGGTAATTGCTATAGGAATTCTCGCCAACGCCTCCGATGGCCTTGCTGGGGAAGCTTGCACTTCGAAGTGTCGTGCCGTCGAACCACCACTGCGTCGCGACATCGGACGTGTCGCACTCTGCGCCATCCCAAGTCCGCATCTGGACGATGCCGGCGATCTCTACGGGGGGGATGTACAAGCAAGCCGGGTTCCCGTCGGACGGTCGGGTCGTGAGCAGTGCGAAGAGGCCGTTGTCGAGTGGCTTGACGCCGAGTCGAGGAGCGCCTTGTGTCGCTGAGGCGAGGTCCGGGTATGTCACGTTGCTCCGAGGGCCCGTGCTGGCGGCGGCAGTGTGATACTTGGCGCCGTCCTTGAAAATGACCTGAACGGTCGCTTCGGCGTCCGGTGTGGCGGGTGCGGCAAGGGCCGCGGGCCCGAAGCTGAGGCCGGTCACGATCGTGGCTGCGGCGAGCCCGATCGCGCCGGTGCGCTTGAGTGTCTTCTTCATGCGTGAGGTGTTCTTTCCTGTCTGGGCAGCGAGACGCCGCCAGGTGAACGAGTACTGAAATGTTAGGCACAAAACAAGACATGTACAACATGACGAGCGTCAGGTCTTGCCCGCCGAGCGATCAGGCGTAAACTTGAGCCAGTTCCACTCAAGTTCCGAGAAAGGCACATCCATGGCGAACATGCAGGGCGCTCCGGCTTCCGACGAGAAGCAGAAGTCGGCGCTCGAGAAGTACGGGGTCGACCTCACCGCCATCGCCCGCAGCGGCAAGCTCGATCCCGTCATCGGCCGCGACGCCGAGATCCGGCGCATCAGCCAGGTGCTCACCCGTCGCACCAAGAACAACCCCGTCCTGATCGGCGAGCCCGGCGTCGGCAAGACCGCCGTGGTCGAGGGGCTGGCCCAGCGCATCGTCGAGGGCGACGTGGCCGACAGTCTCAAAGACAAGCGGCTGATCAGCCTCGACCTCGCCGCCCTCGTCGCCGGCGCGAAGTACCGGGGCGAGTTCGAAGAACGCCTCAAGGACGTCCTCAAGGAGATCACCAAGAGCGACGGCCAGGTCATCACCTTCATCGACGAGCTGCACACCCTGATGGGTGCCGGCGGCGGCGAGGGATCGGTCGCCGCGTCGAACATGCTCAAGCCGATGCTCGCCCGAGGTGAGCTGCGCCTCATCGGTGCGACCACCCTCGACGAGTATCGCCAGTACATCGAGAAGGACGCCGCCCTCGAGCGCCGCTTCCAACAGGTGTACGTCGGTGAGCCGAGCGTCGAGGACACCGTCGCGATCCTCCGCGGGCTCAAAGAGCGGTACGAGGCGCACCACGGGGTCACGATCACCGACGGTGCTCTGGTGGCCGCCGCCTCCCTGTCCAATCGGTACATCCCCAGTCGACAGCTGCCCGACAAAGCCATCGACCTCGTCGACGAGGCCGGCTCGCGCCTCAAGATGGAAATCGACTCGTCGCCGGTCGAACTCGACCAGCTCTACCGCGGTCTCGTCCGCCTGCAGATCGAAGAGCTGGCGCTCAAGAAGGAGAAGGACGACGCCTCGCAGGCCCGCCTCGCCACCCTGCGCGAGACCATCGCCCAGCAGCAGGCCGCCTACGACGACCTGAACGCCCGGTGGCAGGCCGAGAAGGCCGCCCTGCAAGGCGTCGGCACGCTGCGCAGCGACCTCAACGAGGCGCGCATCGACGCCGATCGTGCCCTGCGCGAGGGGCGTTACGAAGACGCCGCCCGCATCAGCTACGAGCGCATCCCCGACATCGAGAAGCGCCTCGCCGACGCCGAGTCGTTCGAGAAAAGCGGCGACCGACTCGTCAGCGACGCCGTCACCGACTCCGACATCGCCGAGGTCGTCGCCGCGTGGACGGGCATCCCGGTCGGTCGCCTGCTCAGCGGCGAGACCGAGAAGCTGCTGCACCTCGAGAGCGAACTCGGGAGGCGCCTCATCGGTCAGAAGGCGGCCGTCCAGGCCGTCAGCGAGGCCGTCCGGCGCACCCGCGCGGGCATCAGCGACCCCGATCGCCCGACCGGCTCGTTCCTCTTCCTCGGCCCGACCGGAGTCGGCAAGACCGAGCTCGCCAAGGCTCTCGCCGACTTCCTCTTCGACGACGAGAAGGCCCTCGTCCGCATCGACATGAGCGAGTACGGCGAGAAGCACAGCGTGTCCCGGCTCGTGGGCGCGCCTCCCGGCTACGTCGGCTACGAGGCCGGTGGGCAGCTCACCGAAGCCGTCCGTCGCCGCCCCTACAGCGTCGTGCTGATGGACGAGGTCGAGAAGGCCCATCCCGAGGTGTTCGACATCCTGCTGCAGGTGCTCGACGACGGGCGGCTGACCGACGGCCAGGGCCGCACCGTCGACTTCCGCAACACGATCCTCGTGCTCACGTCGAACCTCGGCTCGCAGGTCATCACCGACCCCGGCCTCAGCGACCCCGAGAAGGAAGAGCTCGTCCAGGGTCTCGTGCGCCAGGCGTTCAAGCCCGAGTTCGTCAACCGGCTCGACGACATCGTCGTGTTCTCGACCCTCAGCGCCGACGACCTCGGCCAGATCGTCTCCCTCTACGTCGACCGCCTCGGACGTCGCCTCACCGACCGTCGCCTCTCGCTCGCCGTCACCCCCGACGCGCGTGCCTGGCTCGCCGAGCGCGGCTACGACCCGATCTACGGTGCCCGACCGTTGCGCCGCCTGATGCAACGCCAGATCGACGACAAGCTCGCGATGGCCCTGCTCGGGGGCGAGATCGTCGACGGCGACACCGTGCGGGTGGACGTCTCGCCCGACGGCGAGGGGCTGACCGTCTCGCGGTACGACGCGACCGAGCCCTCGGCTTCCGATCTCGGCGACCTCGACTGACCCCAGCCACTATCGTGTGACATGTCAGTGCTAGTCTCGTGCGGTTCGGTTTCGTTGCACGAAAGGCTCGCATGTCCGCTTCCCCGTCTTCCTCCGCCCGCCGACGGAAGGGCTTGGCCGCGACACGGGTCGCGGTTGCGACAGGGCTGTCGGCTCTCCTCTTCGCGGCCGCGGCCGCGCCCCCGGCGGTCGCCGGATCGCCCAGTGAACCGATGCCCGACCGCGCTCGAGCGACTGGGTCGGCTGTCACGCCGACCCGTGAACCGGCCGACCCCCGGCCCCTCTTCGTCGAGGACTTCGAGAACGATCCGTCGTCGACGGCCCGACTCATCACCGACTACGTCGGCTCGACAGGAACGCGCTACTCGGCCGACCCGATCTGGGCCGATGCGGTTCGCTGCAACGGCCTCGTGGTGGGGGCGGGCGCGACGACCCCCGGTTGTGCGGCCGGTCCGGCCCTCCGCTCCCTCGCTCAGGCACTCGGCGTCATCGGTGGCGACGGTGACCCGAAGGGCAACCGCGCGATCTCGGCGTACACCAACGGTGGTGCGCCCGGTGCGGACAAGGTCCAACTCGAGACCGTCGCTCCCGTACCGGTCGACGTGGCGAACCGGTTCGTGACGTTCTCCGTCGATACCGTGGCCGCCAACTGCTCGGCTCCCGACGACCCGTTGCTCTCGTTCTCGTTGCTCGACGGCGACATCGAGACGCCCGTGTCCGACACTCCCATCAACCCCTGCCTCGACCCCGACCTCGAGGAGTTCGTCGTCGACGGCCACACGATCCGCGGCGGCACGGTCGCCAGCAAGGGTGCCCTGCTCTTCTCGGGCACCGAGCTGGGCGTCCGGCTGCGCAACCTCCAGGGCGGGGGCGCGGGAAACGACGGAGCCTTCGACAACGTCCGAGTCGTGGACGCCACCCCGCAGGCCGACCTGTCCCTGCCCGCCGCGGCCGTGGTGGGCGACGTGGTCGATCTCGTCCTCGACGTCACCAACACCAGCGAGGCCGGTGCCAAGCCTGGCTGGTCGTTCGCGCAGACCTTGCCCGACGGGCTGACCGTCGCATCGTCCGGTGAGGCCACCTCGACCTGTTCGTCCGCCGACGTCACGGCTCCGTCCGGGACCGACGCGATCCGCGTCCAGGCCGACTTCGCCGAGGGTGACGTCGCGTGCCGGGTCGTCGTCCCCGTCCTCGCCTCCGCGTCCGGCAGTCACGTGGTCGCGGCGTCGCAGAGCACCCTGTCAGGGCTGCTGCCTGCCGCCGATCGGACGATCGCGGTCGACCCCGAGGCGGCCTCCATCGACACGCGGCTCGACGCTCGCCTCGACGACGTCGCCGAGGGTGGCGCGGCCGGCGTCGCCGACGTCGGTGACCGGCTCACCTGGGTGCAGACCGTCGTCAACGTGGGCAACGCCCCGGTGCACGCCCTGGCCAGCACGCGCCGGGGCATGTCATGCGACGCCACCGACCTGCCCGTCGGTGCCCGCGCCTCCTGCACGTCACCGACCTACCTGGTCGATCAGGAAGCCGTCGACGAGGGTGGCCCCCTGACGGCGACGGTCCGGGCCGGCGCGGTCTCGCGCCTCGGCATCGTCCTGTCGACGGACGAGGCCCGAGCCGAGGTCCCCGTGACCGACCCCGCCGGTTCGGTGGGCATCGTCAGCTCGGTCACCGTCCGCGATGCCGACGGTGCCGATCGCACCGGCGAGGACGCACGTCCCGGCGACGTCGTCGACGCGCGGTACACGCTGACCAACCAGGGCACGGTCACCCTGACCGACGTCGCGCTGCAGGTCGTGGACGGGCTGCCGCAGGTGGGCCGGGCGGGCGCGGCCGACGAGTCGGGCGCCGCGATCGACACCGACTGCGAGGGGGAACGTCTGGTGCCGGGTGATTCGTTCGACTGCATCATCGCGCCGCAGACGATCGTCGAGGACGACCTCGGCTCACCGTTGACGTGGCTGTCCGCCACGGCGACCGGGTTCCGCCCCGACGGCACCCTCGTGCAGGCCCCGCGGGCTTCCGATCCGATCGGGCTCGTCAAGCCGGCCCCCGCGCTCTCGGCGACGGCCGTCGTCACCAAGGCAGGCGGACGCGTGAACGAGATCGCGGTCGGAGACGCCTGGCGGGGACGGGTCCGGGTGGTCAACACCGGCAACGTCGAGGTGTCCGGCCTGTGGGCTTCGGGCTTCACCTGCGACGTCGACCGTCTCGGGCTCGGACGGGCGACCCACTGCACGAGTGCTCCGAGCATCGTGACCTCCGCCGACGCCCGCACCGGCCGAGTCACCGTCTCGGCCACCGTCCGGGGCGTCGACCGGTGGGGCAGCCGTGTCACGGCCACCTCGTCCGCCGAGGCGTCCGTCCCCGGCGAGGCCGTCGCGCCGGCGCAGGCCGCGCCGGTCGCTGCGGCGCTGGCCTTCACGGGTTCGCCCCTGGGGCTCTCAGCGATCGGGCTCGGCGTGTTGCTCTCCGCCGCCGGGGCCCGGGCCGTCGTGGCGGCCCGACGACGACCCGGGGTCGATGCCTCGGACGGCTGATGCGATCGGCCGGGTCGGGAGCGCGACCGGCCGGTGATGACGTCGTGCCGCCCACCCCGCCGAGGTGTGCGGCAGGTCGCCGTGTCGGACGGGCTCCGTCGTGGTGGCCTCCCACACCTGAGGGCTGGTCGGATCGACGTTCTGCATGTAACATTTTGTACATGCAGATAATGAGCGTCGTCGGCGCCCGACCCCAGTTCGTCAAGTTGGCGCCCATGGCGCGCGCCTTCGCCGGCCGGTGTGACCACGTGGTGGTCCACACCGGCCAGCACTACGACGCGGCGATGTCCGACGTCTTCTTCGACGAACTCGAGATCCCGCGACCCGACGAGCAACTCGACATCGGGTCGGCGTCACACGGTGCCCAGACCGGGCGCATGCTCGAGGCCGTCGAGGGGGTGCTGCACCGACGTCGTCCTGACGCCGTCCTCGTCTACGGTGACACGAACTCCACGCTCGCCGCGACGTTGGCGGCCGTCAAGCTGGGCATTCCCGTCGCGCACCTCGAGGCCGGGCTCCGCTCGTTCGACCGGGCCATGCCCGAAGAGCACAACCGCGTCATGACCGACCACGCCGCCGACCTCTGTCTCGCGCCCTCCGAGACGGCCCTCGGGCACCTGCGAGACGAGGGGCTCGAGCGGCGCTCCGTGCTGGTCGGCGACGTCATGACCGACGTCCTCTTCGCGGTCCGCGACCGTCTCGCCCACCAGGAGGCGCGGGTCGGCCCGGCGAGCGAGGCCGCGGCCCGAGGTCCCTACGTGCTCGCCACGCTCCACCGCCCGTCGAACACCGACGATCCCCGGCGGCTGAGAGAGGTGCTCGACGGCCTCGCCGGCGTCGCCGAGACCGGGCGCACCGTGCTGTTGCTGGCGCATCCGCGGTTGCGGGCGCGCGCCTCCTCCTGGGGGATCGAGCTGTCGAGACCGGGCATGGTCGTGGCGCCGCCGGTCGGGTACCTCGACCTCGTCGGGCTGCTCGACGGGGCCTCGGGTGTCGTGACCGACTCGGGCGGGTTGCAGAAAGAGGCGTTCCTCCTGCGCCGACCGTGTGTCACCGTCCGGGCGGACACCGAATGGGGCGAGACCGTGAGGCTCGGCTGGAACGACCTCGTCGGCGACAGCCCTCTCGACATCGCCGCGCGGCTGGCGGCGCTGCCGTGTCCCGAGACCGCCGCAGCGCCGTACGGGGACGGCCGCGCAGCCGCCAGGGTGCTCGACGCCATGCTGTCCCGCTTCTGAGCACAGGGCATGAAAGCTTGTGCCCCGTCCTTGATCCACATAACATGTAAAACATCGTCTACCCGGCGTCGACACCCGAAAGGCCCCGATCCATGCGCGTGACCGACATCCTGCGAGCCCTGCTCGCCAGCTGGCTGCTCGTGGTCGTCGGTCTCGTGGTCGGGGGTGGCCTCGGCTACGCCGTCTCGGCCGTGGCGACCCCGACCTACGTCAGCAGCGCGAAGATCTTCGTCGCCGTTCGAGGGCAATCCGACACCACGGCGATGGAGATCGCCTCGGGGTCGAACGCGGCCCAGCAGAAGATCAAGACCTACACGACGCTCGTCACGACTCCTCGCGTGCTCGACCCCGTCGTCGCCGACCGGGGGCCGAGCGTCACGGTCGACGAGCTCGCCGGCCAGGTGACGGCGAGCTCGCCGACGGCCAGCACCCTGATGACCGTGGCCGTCACCGACGTCGACCCGCAGCGCGCGGCCGAGTTGGCCAACGCCGTCACCGAGAGCCTGCGCACCGTGGTGACGACCGAACTCGAGCCCGAGTTCGCCCCCGGCGTCCCGTCCGTCACGATGGAGGTCGTCGAGCCCGCCGCGCCGGCGCTCTCGCCGGCGACCCCCCGCACCGTCGCCAACGTCGCGCTCGGCCTCCTGCTGGGCCTCGCAGCCGGTGCCGCGGCGGCCCTCGCCCGGCGGGCGCTCGACACGAAGGTCAGGGGGCGCGACGATCTCGTCGTCGAGGGCGAGCTGGCCGTCGTCGGCGAGATCCCGTTCGATCCTCAGGTGCGGCGGCGACCGGTGGTCGCCCGCGACGGCGGTGCCAGCGTCCAGGCCGAGGCGTTCCGCATGCTGCGGACCAACATCCGGTTCCTGGGTGCGGGGGCGGCGGCGCGCTCGTTCGCCGTCAGTTCGGCCGGGCCGAGCGAGGGCAAGACCACGACCACGGCGAATCTCGCGGTCTCGCTCGCCGAAGCCGGGCTGCGGACCGTCGTGGTCGACGCCGACATGAGGCGGCCCAACCTGGCGAAGATCCTCGGCATCGAGGGCGCGGTGGGGCTGTCCGACGTCCTGATCGGGCGCTTCGAGCTCGACGAGGTACTGCAGTCCTGGGGGCACGACGGTCTCACCGTGCTGCCGGCCGGCGAGGTACCGCCGAACCCCAGCGAACTGCTGGGCTCAGGGGCCATGCGCGCGCTGCTCGACGACCTGGGGGGCCGGTACGACGTGGTCGTCGTCGACACCCCGCCCCTGCTGTCGGTCACCGACGCCGCGCTCATCAGCGAGATGGTCACGGGTGTCCTCCTCGTGGTCGCCTCCGGGCGCACCCGCCGTGCGCAGGTCGCCTCGGCGCTCGAACGCCTCGACGCCGTCGGCGGCACGCCGCGCGCCGCCGTGCTGACCATGGGGCGTCGGCGCCGGGCCGACTCCCGTTACTACTACTACAGCGAGATCGATGTCCCGCGTCGTTCCCTGCGGGGGCTCCTCCGCCGGGCCTGAACGACGCGGTCCCTGTCCATCCTGTCGGCCGTGCGGCCGACGGCGTCGCTCGACGACCCTGGGTCCGAGCTCGGGCCGAGCCGCGCCTCCAGACGGGCGACCGCTCGCCGTTGCCGGTCCTCGACGCCCTCTTCCTGTCACCTCCGAACGAACGGAACGCCATGACCACATCACCTCCCGACATCGTCCATGTGTCGAGCGCCCACCCCTGGACCGACAACCGCGTCCACCTGCGCGAGGCCGCCGGTGCCGCGGCCGCGGGGTACTCGGTGCGCCTGATCGCCGTCGAGAGCGACGTCACCACCCGAGAGACGGGCGTCGAGGTCGTGACGATCCCCCGCCGCCGTCGTCGTGCCCGCATGACGTTCGGCTCGGCCCAGGCCGTCGGGCTCGCCGTGCGCTCGAGGGCGCGGCTGTGTCACCTGCACGACCCCGAGCTCGTGTGGGCGGTGCCCCTGCTGCGCGTCCTCGGACGCCGCGTGGTCTTCGACGCCCACGAGGACCTTCCCGACCAGGTGGCGTCGAAGGCGTACGTCTCGCGTCGCACGGCGCGTCCCGCGCGTGCGCTCGCCCGGCTCGTCGTGCGCGTCGTGTCGACGGCCGACCGGGTCGTGGCCGCCACCGAGACGATCGCCGACGCCTACCCGGCGGGCAAGACGGTGCTCGTGCGCAACTACCCGCGCCTCCGGGCGGAAGAGGCGTCGGCGATCGAGCCGAGCCGCCGACCCCCGGCCGTGGCGTACGTCGGGGCACTGACCGCGAACCGCGGGTCGGCGGTGGTGGCCGGGCTGACCGGCTCGCCGGCTTTCCCCCACGGCTGGCGGCTCGAGCTGGCCGGACACGTCTCGGCGCCCGAAGCCGCCGAGCTGACCGCCCGACCGCGGACCGACGATCTGCCCGTGGTCTTCCACGGCCGGCTGTCGCCAGAGGCCACGCGCGACCTGCTCTTGGGGGCCCGGGTGGGGGTCGTCGTCTTCGAGCCGACCGCCGCGCACCTGAACTCGCTGCCCACCAAGCTGTTCGAGTACATGGCAGCGGGACTCGCCGTGGTCGTCAGCGACTTCCCGCTCTGGCGGAGGCTCCTGGGGCACCTCGACTGCGCCACCTTCGTCGACCCCACCGACGTCGACGCCGTGGCCGGAGCCGTCGCGGCCTACGACTCCGACCCCGACCTGCTCGACCGTCACGGCCGGAACGGGCGACGTGCCGCTCTCGAGACCTTCAGCTGGGACGGCGAGGAGGTGACGCTCCTCCGGCTCTACCGCGACCTGATCGGCAACTCGACACCCGGCAGCCGCGCCCCCGAGGGGGGATCGTGAACGCCGCGCGTCGACCCGCTGCCGCGCCCCTGCACGTGCTCGTCGTCTGCACGGGCAACCTCTGCCGGTCGCCGCTCTTCGCCGCCCTGCTCGCTCGTGACGTCGACGATGCGCGGGTGACCGTCACGAGTCGGGGCACGCTGGCCACCCCCGGCGCGGTCGTGCCCGCGGCGACGCTGGCGGCAGGGACGCGCCTCGGGGTCGACCTCGAGGGGCATGTCGCCCGGCCGCTCTCGAGCGTCGACCTCGAGGACGCCGACCTCGTGCTCACGGCCGGTCGCCGTCATCGCCGAGACGTCGTGCGGATGTCCCCTGCGGCCGCCTCGAAAGCGTTCACCATCGTCGAGTTCGCGCGGCTGGCCGAGGCGGCGCTCACCGAGGGGGCGGCCTGGGCCGCCGACGAAGGGGCGGTCGACTCCGGCCCGGGGCGATCCGGTGTCGCGCTCGAGTCCTTGCTCCGCATGCGGGGCAGCGTGCTGCGTCCCGACGACCCCGAGGACGACGACGTCGTCGACCCCATGGGGCGACGGGCGGGTGTGCATCTGCGCGTCGCCCGCCGGCTGGCGACCGCGGCCACGACGATCGCCTCGGCGCTCGGCCCCGTCATGGTCGACCCGTCCGCCGGAGGGCCCAGCCGTGCTCGCCGATTCGAACCGGGGGCCCGAGATGTCACGGAGCCGGCTCGAACGGTCTCGAGGTCGTCGGAGGCGGCCTTCGTCGCGGTCCCCCCTCCCGTCCCCGCTCGAGTGGGTCGCGGCGCCGTCCCGAGAGGTCGCCGCGCGCGACGAGACGGTGACGCGCGGGGGTTCGCCACGGCCTGACGCGCGACGCTGAGGGGGCCGCTGGTCAGTCCTCGTCGGCCCAGCGGCGCACGACGGCCCCTTTGTTCCACACGGCGAGGTCCGTCTCACGCCAGTCGTTGGCCAGCAGGTCGAACACGTTGTCGGGGTTCGCCACGGCGAGGCCCCGCACCGGGCCGGTGGTGCCCTCTCCGCGGGCGACGCTCGTCGCCGACACGGTGACCGTGTTCGCGCCGCTCCGGGCCTCGACGACCGACATCGCGCCTCCGGCCGTGGAGGCCTCGAGGCCGGAGGCCGACGTCCGCGTCAACGTCAGGGCGTCGTTGGAGTGGTACACCAGCACGCCCCGGTCGACGCACCGCTCGAGGGTGGTGCCGCTCACGACGACGCCGCGGGTGAGGTAGAGGACGATCCCGGCCTCGGTGCCTCCGCCGTGGCCGCGGACGGTGTTGCCGGTGACGAACCCCGTCGCCCGTTCGACGTCGTCGCCCACGGTCGTTCCGGCGCCTTTGACGAGGATGCCGGCACCGGGCGACGCCAGGTCGACGCGCTCGACGAGATTGCCGGCGACGACGAACGCGGTGGGAGCGTGTCGGTACGAACGGTCGACCTCGTCGCGGCAGGGCACGACGGCGATCCCTACCCTGCAGTCCCGCACGACGTTGTCGCGGATGACCACCCGATCGCCGGCGTGGGTGTCGAGCCCCTCCCAGAGCCGGACGCCGGTGACCGTGTTGCCCTCGACGACCACGCGCGTCGACCGGCCGGACACCGTCATCGGCACGGTGTCGTCGCGGGTCACGATCACGCCGTAACTGTTCACGTACGGACTCGGCTGGTGGACGTCGGTCACGTCGCATCGGCGGACGACGGTGTCGACGCACGAGCGCAGCAGCACGCCCGCGTAGCCGACATCGGTCACGGTGACCCCCTGGACGACCAACCCCGTCGTGTGCTCGGCCCGGATGCCGTCGTGGCTCAGATCGCCGAGCCTGCCGCCCGAGATGCGGACGTCGTCGAGCGGGGCGTCGGGCGTCCCCACGACGTCGATGCCCCGTCCGGCGCCCGTCCGACGACCGCCGGCCCCGGTGACCACGGCGTCGACGACGGCGACGTGCGACGCCGTGATGCGGATGACGCTGAAGTCACCGTTCGCCACCAGGTGGCCCTCACCCGTGAAGCGGAGGGTGACGGGACGGACGACCTCGAGCGGGGCCGTGCGGTCCCAGCGGCGCGTGACGACGAGCTCGCCGCCCTCGGGCACGGCCGCGAGAACGAGGTCGAGGTCGGTGGCGTCCGTGTCGACGACGACGGGCGAGCACGGTGCCGCGTCGGGCCCGGGGGCCCCTGGGCCCGACGCGGCTGCCACCGCCGGGGAGGCGCGGCCCGAGGTGACCACGACGCTCGCCGCCGTGCCCACGCCTGTCAGCAGCAGCGCCCGGCGACCCAGTCGTGGCGAGGTCGAGGGTTCGGTGACATGAGGTGCATGAGCATGAGGCATGAAAGCACTCTAGCGCGACGGTGGCTCCCATCCCGTCCGCGGAGCCACGGCGAGCACCAGGGTGCCGAGCGCCAGGCCGTGCGAGAGCATCGCGGTCGGCAGCGATGTGTTCGACAGGGTGATGCTCGGCATCATCATGACCATGGCGCCGACGGTCAGGGGCAGCCCGCGGGCTGACCAGTCGACGAAGCGCAGGAACGCCAGCAGGACGACGCCGGTGCCCAGGACCCCGAGGTGGCCGAAGTTGGCGAACCCGTCCGCGAAGAGGTTCGCGTTCGCCGCCAGCGCGCCCCCGGGTTGCAGGTACTGCCCGACCTCCAACGGGATGGACCGGTCGTAGGGGTAGTCGACCCACCATCGGAGGACGGACTGGCCGAGCATGGCGGGCGGGTTCTCGCCGAAGAACTCGACGTAGACGCTCGTCAGCACCCCGGGCGTGATGAGGAACCGGCGGGCGAACAGGGACGTCCAGAGGATGCCGCCCTGCAGGTCGTCGGCAGCGGCCGCCAGCACCATCAGGACGACCGGGCCCACGAGGTAGGCGACGCCGGGTGCGCGCGTCCGGTCTCGTGCGACGCGGGTGGCCAGGGCGATGAGCACGACGGCCGGGAACGAGAACAGGATCGTCTTGAAACCGGTGCCCGAGTACAGCAGCAGCTGCCCGATCACGCCCACGGCGATCAACGGCACGTTGCGTCGGCTCAGGCCCCGGGCCATCATCACCGTGTTGACGACGTTCGCCTGGCCGCTGAGCAGGTAGCCCAGGAGGCCGTTGTCGCCCTGCACCTCTTCTTTGTAGACGGCGCGGACGTCGTAGACGTCGTCCAAGGCGACGAAACGGAGCGACAGGCCGGTGGTCGCGGCCATCACGCCGTAGGTCAGGGCCGAGTGCAGTCCGCAGACCGCCCACAGGGCAGCACTCGGTGGGAGACGTCGTCCGGGATGCGAGCCGGGTCCAGGGGCGAAGGGGCCGAGGTCGAGCGGCCCCTCGCCCTTCGATGAGCATCCCGCGAGGGCCGCCGATCGTCCGCGCCCGTCCAGGAGGCGCGTGCCGACGGTCGCGACGCCGAACGCCACGCCCACCGTCACGCTGGCCAGCACCGCGTCGTCGGCCTCGAGGTAACCGGTGTACGCCACCATCAGCAGGGCCGGAGCGACGCCGACGGCGAAGAGCACCCAGAGCATGACGTGGGACACGCGTTGCGGCCGAGCGGGCAGCGTGATCGCGACGGCGCACGCGACCGCGATCGTGGCCACCGTCGCTTGCGGGCTCGCCTCGCGGTACGTGAAGCCGGCGTACGCGAACGGGACGGTGATCAGGTTCGCGTAGACCCAGTGCAGCGACAGCGCGTAGACGATCGTGCCGATCGAGACGCCTGCGGCGTGCCGCAGCAGGGCGGCGGACGATCGGGGGAGCGTCGACCCGGGGAGGCCGTGCGCGGCCGTCACCACGGCGCCGCTCATCGACCGGTCCCCGGCCGACGCGGGGGTGGAGGCGGGGTCGCGATCGCCCGGTCGAGGGCCGCGGCGAGTCGGACGACGAGGACGTCGTAGTCGTAGTGCGCCAGCACGTGCCGGCGGCCCCGGGCGCCGTGCTCGAGGCGTTCGGGCGCGCTCATGGTCGCCACGCGGCAGATGGCGTCGGCCAGGGCCGGCACGTCGTCGCCCGGCACACGCACGCCGGCCCCGGAGTCGGTGACCGGGTCACGCGGCACCGAGGCGCCCAGCACGACCGGCTTGGCGAGCAAGAGGTACTCGAAGAACTTGTTCAGCGACGTGCCGTGCCGGTAGAGCTCGAGAGGGCGCAGGTTGGCGATCAGGGCATCGGCTCGGCGGCCGACGGCTCGGGCTTCGCTCTGGGGGAGGTGTCCCTCGAAGACGATGCGGGAGGCGTGACGGCTGGCGGCCGCCCGCTCTTCGAGTCGCTGGCGATCGGGGCCCGTGCCCACGAGCCGCAGCACGAGGCGTCGACCGGTGAGGCGGTCGGCCGCGACGCAGAACGCGTCGACGACCGGGGCGAGGCTGTTGGCGGTGCCCATCGAGCCCAGGTAGGCGATCTCGAAGGTGTGATCGGTGTCGGTGTCGGTGTCGGTGTCGCCGATCGTCGCGCCGCGGTCGTCCTCGATCTCGTCGACCAGCTGGCGCGACACCCCGTTCGGGACCCAGGCGAACGGCGCCTCGAGTCCGCGCGCCGAGTAGTACCGGCCGGCACCCTCGAGGGGCGACACCACGACGACGGCTCGGCGGACGCAGTGCCGCTCGATGGCCGCGAGCGCCAGGGCGATCGGCGAGCGTCGACCGATCGAGCCGAACTGGACGAGCGTCTCGGGCCAGAGGTCACGGGGCTCGTACACGAAGGGGACGCGCGATCGTCTCGCGATCAGCGAGGCGGCCCAGGCGGCCAGTGGGTGGACCGAACCGCCCACGACGACGTCCGGGCGAGGTAGGCCGTGAAGCATGCCGGGGACGAGGAGCAGTGCGGTGAAGAGCAGGACGTCCGCGATGCGGAACAGCCGGACTCGGGCGTAGGCCACCCCTCGGAGCCAGACGAACTCGTGTCCGTCGTCGACGAAGCGTTCTCGCAGGCGACCCCGACGCATCGTCTGGCGGCCGCTGGGGTGGTCCGTGCTCGCGGAGATGACGACGGCGCGCCAACCGGTGTCGGGCAGTCGTCGGGCGAACTGTTCGTGCCGACCGCTACGGCCGTCGCGGTGCTGGTTGGTGGCGTAGTGGTTGACGAACCAGACGATCCGTGGCTCGCTCATCGAGCCGGGACCCCACGGACCACGGTGTCGGACGCGACGTCCCGCACGACGCAGGCGGAGGCGCCCACGACACAGCGTTCTCCGACGCGCAGCCCCTGGAGCACGGTGGCCCCCGCCCCGACGAGGCTGCCCTCGCCGATGGTGACGGCCCCGGAGACGACCGCACCGGGGTTCACGCTGACGACGTCGCCGAGCTGGCTGTCGTGGCCCACGGCGGCGTTCGCGAGGAGCAGCCCGTGACGGCCGACGCGCACGTTCGTCGAGACCCGCACGCCCGCACAGATCGCGGTGCCGTCGCCCAGGAGCACCTGAGAGCCGAGGGTCGCGGTCGGGTGCACGAGCGTCGCGGGGCGGCCCGCGGCCGTCGCGACGCGTGCCACGACCCGACTCCGCACGCCGGGGTCGCCGAGCCCGACGACCCAGGGCTCGTGCGCGCCGCCGGCCAGCCAGCCGTCGATGCTGCCGAGGTACGCCGCGCTCGTCCGGGACAGCCGGTGAAGGTCGTCGGCGGACGGGCCGTCGTCGACGACTCCGGCCACGGGGCGACCGAGTGCGCGGGCGACGTCGAGGACCTCGCGGCCCATGCCGCCCGCGCCGATCACGACCAGGCCGCCGGCGGCGCCTGCCCCGCTCACGCCGCGACCTCGATCTCGGCGGCGGCGGTCGACGTGACGTCGGTGGACCCTTCGCGCTCGAGGCGCGCCGACCCCGTGAAGGGAGAGCAGGTCACCTCGCCGGCGGCGCTGACACCGGTCCGCCGCAGCACGCACCCGACCGTCCGCGCCATGATCCGCAGGTCGAGCAGGAGTCCCCGTTCGTCCACGTACCGGACGTCGAGATCGAATCGCTCGTCCCAGTCGAGGAGGTTGCGCCCGCTCACCTGGGCGAGTCCCGTCAGGCCGGGACGGACCTCGTGTCGGCGGTGCTGGTAGTCGCTGTACAAGGGGAGGTACTGCATCAAGAGGGGGCGTGGGCCGACGAGGCTGAGGTCGCCTCGGACCACCGCGACGAGACTCGGCAGTTCGTCGAGGCTGGTGGATCGCAGCAGGCGACCGAAACGTGTCAGGCGGTCGGCGTCGCTGAGCGGTCCGTCGGCGGTGTCGAGGTCGCGCATGGACCGGAACTTGACGAGAGCGAACGGCTCGCCGTGGCGCCCGGGCCGCATCTGACGGAAGAGCACCGGGCGCCCGAGGAAGACCGCCACGCTCGACGCCACCACGAGCATCACCGGCGCCAGCAGGACGAGAGCCGAGGAGGCGCAGAGCACGTCGAGCGCGCGCTTGGTCGTCTCGTAGACCGCCCGTCGGGCTCCGGCTGGGTCGTGTTCGGGTCGTGACACGGTTTCTCCTCGTTCTAAGATGTGTGAAATGTCAGTTTAGGTGAGGAATCGCCGTCTGGCTAGTGTCATGTCTGCCTGGTATTTTGTGACGACATGTCGTATTCTACGTTCCGACCACAGATGGAGGAAGCCATGAACCCGACACCGCCCCCCACGCCTCAGAGCCTCGCCGAGGTGGGATCGAGCCCTGCACGCGTCGCCGCGTCCGCCGATGTCGCGCCCGAGGCCCGCGTCGGGCCGTCGACGCGCGTCTGGGGACTGGCCCAGATCCGCGAAGGGGCCCGTGTCGGTGGCGAGTGCGTCATCGGACGGGGCGTCTACGTCGGAGCCGGCGTCGTCGTGGGCGACCGGTGCAAGATCCAGAACGACGCGCTGCTCTACGAGCCCGCCGTCCTCGGAAACGGCGTCTTCGTGGGGCCGGCCGTCGTGCTCACGAACGACCGCGCTCCGCGGGCCGTCAGCCCCGAGGGGCGGCTCAAAGAACCGTCCGACTGGACTCCGGTGGGCGTGCGCGTGGGCGACGGTGCCTCACTCGGCGCGCGATCCGTCTGCGTCGCTCCCGTGTCGATCGGCCGGTGGGCGATGGTCGCCGCCGGTGCGGTCGTGACCCGTGACGTCCCCGACCACGCGCTCGTCGCCGGCGTCCCCGCCCGCCGGATCGGCTGGGTGGGTCGTGCCGGGGTCTCGCTCGTCCCCGACGGGGATTTCCTCGTCTGCCCCGTGACGGGCACCCGCTACCGCGTCGAGAACGACGCCCTCCGAGAGGAACGATGACCATGGCGACACCCCTCCCCATCCCGGCGGCCCGACCGCTGATCGGCGACGACGAACGGGCGGCGGTCGACGCCGTCATGGCCAGCGGCATGCTGGCCCAGGGCCCCGAGGTCGCCGGTTTCGAGCGTGAGTTCTCGGCCGAGCTCCTCGACGGCCGTCCCGCCGTCGCGGTCAACTCCGGCACGACCGCCCTCCACCTCGGTCTGCTCGCGGCGGGCATCGGGCCCGGCGACGAGGTCGTCGTGCCGTCCTTCACCTTCGCCGCGACGGCCAACGCCGTCGCCCTGGTGGGGGCGACGCCCGTCTTCGCCGACATCGAGCCCCGACACTTCTGCCTCGACGTCGAGTCGGTCCGAGCCGTCCTCTCTCCGAGGACCCGGGCCGTCATGCCGGTGCACCTGTACGGTCATCCGGCCGACATGACGGGCATCGGGCAGCTCGCCACCGAACACGACCTCCTGGTGTTCGAGGACGCCGCGCAGGCGCACGGAGCCACGTGGGCCGGACGCCGTGTGGGCACGTTCGGTGCCGCCGGGGCCTTCAGCCTGTATCCGACCAAGAACATGACCTCGGGTGAGGGCGGCATGGTCTCGGTCGGCGAGCGGGACGTCGAACGTCTGCTGCGCCTGCTGCGCAACCAGGGCATGGAACGTCGCTACGAGAACGAGGTCGTCGGCTTCAACGTCCGCATGACCGACCTGCACGCCGCCATCGGTCGCGTGCAGCTGCGCAAGCTCGCCGCCTGGACCGAGCGCCGCCGCGTCGCCGCCGCGCGACTCTCGTCGGGCATCGAGTCGGTGGTCACGCCGACCGTGGCAGGCGAGGCGACCCACGTCTGGCACCAGTACACGGTCCGGGTGCCCGACGACCGGGACGGTTTCGCCCGGGCGCTCGAACGCGAACACGGCATCGGCACGGGTGTCTACTACCCCACCCCGGTCCACAGGCTCCCGTCCTTCCGCTCCGACGTCCACCTGCCCGAGACGGAACGGGCTGCGCGCGAGGCCCTGTCCCTGCCCGTCCACCCGTCCGTGACGGACGCCGAGCTCGATCGCATCGTGCAGGGCGTCGAACTCGTCGCCGGGGCCGGCCGATGAGCGGCCGGCATCCCGTGCGCGCCGGGCTGATCGGTCTCGGCATGATGGGGCGGCACCACGCACGGGTGCTCCGGGCCGTCGACGGCGTCGAACTGGTCGGCGTGGCCGACCCGTGCGGCGACCCTCACGGAGTCGCCGGCGGTCTGCCCCTGGTCGACGACGTCGACGGACTGCTGCGGTTGGGTGTCGACGCCGTGGTGGTCGCGGTGCCGACCGCGTACCACGAGGCGGTCGGCCTCCGGCTGGCCGAGGCGGGCGTCCACGCTCTCGTCGAGAAGCCCGTGGCTCACGACGGAGCCGCCGGGTGTCGGCTCGTCGAGGCGTTCGAGAGCAGGGGACTCGTCGGGGCCGTCGGGCACATCGAGCGCTACAACCCGGCGCTGCAGTCCTTGCGTGCCCGGCTCGAAGCGGGTGACGTGGGCGAGGTCCACCAGATCGCGACCCGACGTCAGGGGCCCTTCCCGGCCCGCATCGCCGACGTCGGCGTCGTCAAAGACCTGGCCACCCACGACATCGACCTCACCGCATGGCTCGTCCAGAGCGGCTTCCGCAGTGTCTTCGGTCAGGTGGCGCACAAGAGCGGCCGGCCGCACGAAGACCTGGTGGCGTTCTCCGGTCGCCTCGAGGACGGCACCGTCACCAGCCACCTCGTCAACTGGCTCTCTCCCTTCAAGGAGCGGCTCACGGTCGTGACCGGTTCGCGAGGCACGTTCGTCGCCGACACCCTCACGGCCGACCTCACCTTCTACGAGAACGGCACGGTCGACACGTCGTGGGACGCCGTCGCGGCCTTCCGCGGGGTGTCCGAAGGGTCCATGGTCCGCTACGCCCTCGACAAGAGGGAGCCCCTGCTCGTCGAGCACGAGGCGTTCCGCGACGCCGTCCGTGGCGATGGTCCGTCGCGGGTCGTCACCCTCCGTGAGGGCCTCTCCACCTTGCGGGTGGCCGAGGCCGCCATCGAGTCCGCCACGACCGGACGACCCGTCGACCTGTCATGCGACCCGGCCCCCGCCTCCGTCGTCCCCGCCTGATGCGCCTCCCGAAAGACCGACCCTCCACCCGAAAGAGCAGCTCCATGAAGATCACCGTCATCGGCCTCGGCAAGATCGGCCTCCCTCTCGCGGTGCAGTACGCGTCGTCGGGGCACACCGTCGTCGGCGTCGACGTCTCACCACGTGTCGTCGAGCTGGTCGGCGCCGGCGTCGAGCCCTTCCCGGGCGAGCACGACCTGGCTCGCCGGCTCGCCGAACTCGTGCCCACCGGGCGCCTCCGGGCGACGGTGGACTACGCCGACGCCGTTCCCGGCAGCGACGTGGTCGTGGTCGTCGTGCCCCTCTTCGTCGACGATGACGCCCGGCCCGATTTCGGCTGGATGGACGCCGCCACCGACTCCCTCGCAGGTGTGCTGACCGAGGGCACCCTGGTCGTGTACGAGACGACCCTCCCCGTGGGTACCACCCGCTCACGGTGGGCCCCTCGTCTCGAGGCGGGCAGCGGGCTGCGTGAGGGCGTCGACTTCCACGTCGCGTTCTCGCCCGAGCGCGTACTCACCGGCAGGGTCTTCGCCGACCTGCGTCGATACCCCAAGCTGGTCGGGGGACTCTCGTCCGAGGGCGCGCGTCGGGCGATCGAGTTCTACGAGTCCGTGCTGCAGTTCGACCCGCGTGACGACCTCGCCCGGCCGAACGGTGTCTGGGACCTCGGGTCCGCCGAGGCGGCCGAGATGGCGAAACTCGCCGAGACCACCTACCGCGACGTCAACATCGGGCTGGCGAACGAGTTCGCCCGCTACGCCGAGACCGTCGGCATCGACGTCGCGCAGGTCATCGAGGCCTGCAACTCGCAGCCGTTCAGTCACATCCACCAGCCGGGCATCGCCGTCGGCGGGCACTGCATCCCCGTCTACCCCCGTCTCTATCTCTGGAACGACCCCGACGCCGCCACCGTGCGAGCGGCGCGGGCCCGCAACGCGACGATGCCCGACCATGCCGTCGACCTGCT
This sequence comes from Frigoribacterium sp. AP1, assembly GCF_056680555.1. NCBI lineage: Bacteria > Bacillati > Actinomycetota > Actinomycetes > Micrococcales > Microbacteriaceae > Frigoribacterium > Frigoribacterium sp. AP1. The sequence goes on along the minus strand of NZ_CM155288.1, from coordinate 1,124,475 downwards.
GGCACGGGTGCACGGTGACCTCTCCGGCGAGACGGTGGCGGTGCTCGGAGCCGCCTATCGCGGCGGTGTGCGAGAGACGGCCTTCTCCGGTGTGTTCGCGACCGTCGGCGCTCTCGAACGAGCGGGGGCGACGGTGGTCGTGCACGATCCGCTCTACTCGGACGACGACCTGTCCCAGCTCGGGTTCACCGCGCACCACCGGGGCGAACCCGCCGATGCGGTCGTGGTGCAGGCCGATCACGAGGACTACCGCCTGTGGGGCGCGGGCGACGTGCCGGGCGTGCGATCCGTCGTCGACGGCCGACGCATCCTCGACCCGGCCGCCTGGCCCTCGGCCGTGGTGACCGCCATCGGAGACGGAGCGGCCGTGGCGCGTTCCGCCGACGGGCTCGCCGTCCCCGCAGGCCCGTGATCGGCGCCGGCCGGTCGACGATCCGTCGTCTCCTCGCCGGGATGCGCGGCATCTCGTCCCGCCCGGCGCTGACTGTCCTCGGGGGCAGCCTCGCGGGGCAGGGGGTCGTCCTCGCCGCCTCGCCGCTCATCACGCGCCTCTACGGTCCGGCCGATCTCGGAGCGCTCGCCGTGGTCACCGCCGTCTCCGCGATGGTGGGCGCCGTCGCGCCGCTCGGCTACGACCGGGCCGTCGTCGTGCCACGGGGTGAGACGTCGGCCCGTGCGCTCGTCACCCTGGCGCTCGGCGGTGTCGTGGTCGTCGGCCTGGCGGCCACGGTCGCCGCGTGGTGCTGGGGGCCCGCCCTCGCCCGCCTGACCGGCGCTCCGGTGCTGGCCGACTTCTGGTGGGTCTGCCCCGTCACCATCGTGGTCGTCGCCCTGCAACGGGTCGTCACGAGTTGGCTGGCCCGCCGCCGTGACTACCGGGCCCTCGCCCGCCGCACCGCCTGGCAGGGCCTCGGGCAGGTCGCCTGCAACCTCGCCCTCGCGCCCCTCGGGGGGCCACTGGGTCTCGTGCTCGGTGTGGCGGCCGGTCGCTCCGCGTCTCTCGTCGGCTCGTTCCCCGGACGACGCGACCGGTCCCGGTCCTGGCTACCGCACTCCGGGGCGCGCCGCCAACCGGTGGCTCGGGGCGTGGCCCGGACGCGTCGCCTGCTGGTCGTCTGCTCCGTCAGCGTGCGCTACCGCCGCTTCCCGCTCGTGACGACCTGGTCGAGCCTGGTCAACGTCGCCGGTCAGCAGGCCCCGCTCGTCCTGTTGGCCTCCCTGCACGGTGCTCCGGCGATCGGGGCCCTCGCATTGACGATGCGCGTGCTCGGTGCTCCCGTCGGCATGGTGGCCGACGCCGTCGGGTTGCAGGTCGAAGGGCAGATCGGCGCGCTCGCACGCGCCCGACGCGGGGGGCTCTCGCGCTCGGTCACGCGCCTCCTCGTCCCGCTCGCCGGAGTGGCCTCGACCGGGGGCGTCCTCTGCGTCGTCCTCGCGCCTCCGTCGTTCCCGGTGCTCTTCGGTGACGCCTGGGGAGAGTCCGCCTCGACCGCGGTCGCCGTGGTCCCGGCCCTCGTCGCCCAGATGATCGCGTCACCGTTGTCCCGCGTGCTTCCCATGCTCGAACGTCAGGCCACGCAGCTCGGGTGGGACGTCGCCCGGCTCGTGGCCACGACGGTGGCCGTCGTCGGCACCGGCACCACCGGCGCCGGTGTCCTCGAGTCGGTCGTCGCATGGTCGGCCGCCTCCGTCGTGAGCTACGGGGCTCTCCTGGTGCTCGTGCTGCACGCGGCTCGGCGGGCCGATCGTCTCGCGGCGGGTGGGCGGTCGACGGCGTCGGTGCACGGATGACGATCGGCGGCCTGTCGACCTTCGCATCGATATTTACCTGAGTGTGCATCATGTGTAATATGTCAGTAAGAAGACGAGCCAGGGAGTGTCATGACCACGCAGATCCACCTCTCCGCCCCCGATGTGGGAGAACGCGAGCGCGACGCCGTCGACGCCGCCCTGCGGTCCGGCTGGGTCGCACCTCTCGGCCCCGAGGTCGACGCCTTCGAGCGAGAGCTCGCCGCCCGGGTCGGTGTCGCCGCCGGTGTCGCCGTCTCGTCCGGTACCGCTGCGCTCCACCTGGGTCTGAGAGGTCTGGGTGTCGGCCCGGGCTCCGTCGTCGTGACCTCGACCTTCACCTTCGCGGCGACGGCCAACGCTGTCGTCCACGCCGGGGCTCAGCCCTTCTTCGTCGACTCGGTCGAGGGCACCGGCAACATGTGCCCCGAGCTGCTCGACGAGACCCTGACCGCCCTGGCCCGTCAGGGCAGACGCGTCTCCGCCGTCATGCCGGTCGACATCTACGGCCAGGTCGCCGACCTGCCCCGCATCGAAGGGGTGGCCGAGCGACACGGGGTCCCCGTGCTCTGCGACAGCGCCGAGTCGCTCGGTGCGACCCGTGGCGGCCGATCCGCCGGCTCCTTCGGCCACGCCTCGGCCGTGTCGTTCAACGGCAACAAGATCATGACGACGTCCGGCGGTGGCATGTTGCTCACCGACGACATCGAGCTCGCCACCGAGGCCAGGCGTGTCGCCAGCCAGGCCCGCCTCCCCGTCGCCCATTACGAGCACGCCGAGATCGGCTACAACTACCGACTCAGCAACGTGCTCGCCGCCCTGGGCCGTGCCCAGCTCGAGCGCCTCGACGACATGATCGCCCGACGGCGCGTGATCCGTGAGCGATACCGCGAACTCGTCCGGTCGTACGAGGGCGTCCGACTGCTGCACGACGGCATCGACGGTGACGACAACGTCTGGCTCACGTCGCTGATCTTCGACGATCCGGCATCGGTCGCCCGGGTCGGTGACGCCCTCGCCGCCCGGTCCGTCGAGACCCGTCGTCTGTGGAAACCCATGCACCGACAGCCCGTGTTCGCGTCGGCCGGGTCGACGGTGACCGGTGTCGCCGACCGCCTCTTCGAGCACGGGCTCACCGTGCCGAGCGGTTCGGTGCTGAGCGACCTCGACGTCGACCGGGTGCTCGAGCTGCTCTCGGCAGCACTCGACCGTCGGCCCTGACCGGGGCCCACCGCGCCCACCCGCCCTGCCGCGCCCACTCCGCCCTCACGCCGCGCCCACCCCGCCGCGACCCCCGATACCTGCACCACGAAAGGCCGTCATGTCCCCTGTCTCACATCCCCGCCCCCTGCTGATCGTCGTCGGCCAGGGCTACGTCGGCCTACCGCTCGCCATGCGAGCCGTCGACGCCGGTTTCCACGTCGTCGGGCTCGACGTCGACCGGTCGCGTGTCGAGGCCCTCGCCACCGGCATCTCGTTCGTCGAGGACGTCCCCGATGCCCAGGTCGCCGCGGCCCTCGACTCGGGCCGCTACACACCGCGGTCGTCGCTCGAGGGCATCGACCACTTCGACCACGCGATCATCAGCGTGCCGACCCCGCTCCGCGAGACCCTGCCCGACCTCAGCTACATCGAGGCGGCCGCTCGGACGCTCGGGGCCGTCCTGCGGCCCGGCGCGACGGTCGTGCTCGAGTCCACCACGTCCCCGGGCACCACCGCCGAGGTGCTCGTTCCGATCCTCGAGGCCGTCAGCGGGCTGTCGGCAGGCCGTGACTTCCACGTCGGATTCAGCCCCGAGCGCATCGATCCCGGCAATTCCGAGTGGTCGTTCCGGACGACCCCGAAGATCGTCTCGGGCATCGACGACGCCTCGCTCGCCGAGGTGACCAAGCTCTACGACGCGCTCGTCGACGTGACGGTCCCGGTCGCGGGCACTCGAGAGGCCGAGCTGGCGAAGCTGATCGAGAACACGTTCCGTCACGTCAACATCGCCTTGGTCAACGAGCTGGCCGTCGCCGCGCACGATCTCGGGATCAACATCTGGCAGGCCCTCGACGCGGCCGGCACGAAGCCGTTCGGTTTCATGCAGTTCATGCCGGGCCCCGGCGTCGGGGGGCACTGTCTGCCGGTCGACCCGAGCTACCTCTCGTGGGAGGTCCGACGCAAGCTCGGCCGATCGCTGCGTTTCGTCGAGCTGGCGAACGAGGTCAACGAGGGCATGCCCGAATACGTCGTCCGGCGCCTCGAGGCCTTGCTGAACGACGAGTCCAAGGCGGTTCGCGGTGCGAACGTGCTGCTGGTCGGTCTGTCCTACAAGGCCGACAGCGGCGACGTCCGAGAGGCGCCGGCGGTCCGCATCGCACGCCTCCTCGCTGCTCGTGGGGCATCGGTCACGGCGGTCGATCCCCATGTCTCCGATCGCGACTGGCCGGCGGGTGTCGTCCGCTCCGAGCTCGACGACGAGACCGCGTCGTCCGCCGACGTCTCCGTGGTGCTCACGCGACACACCGACGTCGACCTCGGCGCGCTCCGCGGTCGCCTGGTCCTCGACACCCGCAACGTCGTGGACGAGCCGACCCGCGTGGTCCTCTGACCCGCCGTGACCGGTTCCTCCTCATCGTCACCTCCCCCCTCCTCCCGACAGCAGAAAGCACGCTCGTGACCGACTCCTCCTCCACCACCACCACCTCCACCTCCCCCTATCGAGGTCTGCGCGTGCTCGTCACCGGCGCGGCCGGGTTCATCGGCTCGGCCCTCGTGCCGCGCCTCCTCGACGCCGGAGCCACGGTCGTCGGCATCGACGTCCGCCAGGGCCACACCGGGCCGGGCTACGAACACGTCCAAGGCGACGCCGCGGCACTGACCGCCGACCAGCTGCGTTCCTTGCGTCCCGACATGGTCGTCCACCTCGCGTCGGTCGTCGGGGTCGTCGCCGCGTCCGCGGACCCCGAGGCCACCCGGTCGACCATCCTCGGCATGACCGCCCGGTTCGTCGACCTCGTCGAGGGGCTCGGCGGAGTCCGCTTCGTCTACGTGTCGTCATCCGAGGTCTACGGGCAATCCACGTCGTTCCCCCTCGTCGAGACCTCGCCCCTGTCCCCCCTGTCGGCCTATGGGTGCGCCAAGCGCGAGGCCGAGGAGCTCGTCCTGGCCGAGACCGAGGCCGGACGCCTCGACGGTGTCGTGGTCCGGCCCTTCAACGTGTACGGGCCCGGCCAGCGCACCGACTTCGTCGTCACGCGGTTCGTCGAGCAAGCCCTTCGCGGTGAAGACGTCACCGTGGTCGGCTCGGGTGACCAGCTCCGCACCTTTACCTACGTGGACGACTTCGTCGACGGTCTGCTCCGGGCGGCCGTGCACCAGGGCGACGAGCGTCTCTTCAACCTGTCGGGCCACGAGACGTGGACCGTCGGCGCACTCGCCAGCACGGTCGTCGACCTCGCCGACTCGTCCAGTTCCGTCGTCTCGACCGCCCCGACCGATCTCGGTCGACCCCGCGAGATCGAGGTCGAGAACCGGGTGGCGAGCTGTGACCGGGCCCGGCGCGTGCTCGGGTACCACCCCCGGGTCGGCGTGCTCGAGGGCGTGGCACGCTGCGTCGCTGCCGCACGGGCCGTCGAGCACGGCGACGTGGCAGCGACGCTCGTCGCCGGGTGAGAGCTGCTCCGCGCGGCTTTCGTTCCGTCGACGTCGGTCGACACGACCCGGTGCACCCCGAAGGGCACCCGGCCTCTCCGGCCGGGTGCCCTCCGGGGTCCCGGCGCGGCAGACTGGACCCATGCGCACCTGGGTGAAGATCTGCGGCCTGTCCACGCCCGAGACCGTCGACGCCGCCGTCGAGGCCGGGGCCGATGCCGTGGGATTCGTGTTCGCGGCGGGCAGTCCCCGCACGATCGACCCCGTGACGGCGCGCGAGCTGGCGGCCCGGGTGCCGGCGGGCGTCGAGACGGTCGGCGTGTTCCGTGGCCAAGGCATCGAGACGGTGCTCGAGCTGGCCCGCGCCTCCTCGGTCTCGACCGTGCAGTTGCACGGCGACGAGACGCCCGCCGATGTCGCCATGGCCCACGAGGCGGGGTTCCGTGTCATCCGCGCCGTGAGCGCCGCGTCCTACGCGGCCGAGCCCGAGGAGGCGCGGGTCGCCTTCCGCGAGGACGCCCTGCTGCTCGACGCGGTCGCCCCCGGTGCCGGTGCCACCTTCGACGCCGGCCCGCTGCTCGCCGCGCCCCCCGCGGGGGACTGGCTGCTAGCTGGGGGGCTCACACCCGACAACGTGGCCGGTCTGCTCGCCGGGCTGCGGCCCCTTGGCGCCGTCGGCGTCGACGTCAGCTCGGGCGTCGAGTCGTCGCGCGGGGTGAAGAGCGTCGAGCTGATCCGGGCGTTCGTGGCGGCCGCCCGGGCCTGACGCCCGGACGCCTGCCAAGGATCGCTCACCCGGCGCGGAAGTCACCACCGAGCCCGGTGCACGCCGAGCTGCGTCTCGACTACCGCGCGGTGCCGATCAGGGCCCGGGCATCGGCGACCAAGCGGTCGACGTGCTGCTCGGTCGTGTCGAACGAGCACATGAGGCGCACCTCGCCCGTGGCCCGGTTCCAGTCGTAGAAGTGGTGGGTCGCGCGCAGGGGCTCGACGACGTCCCGGGGCAGGACGACGAAGACGGCGTTGGCGTCGACGCGCTGTGTCACGGTCACTCCCGGCAGCGTGGTCAGTCCGGCGGCGAGGCGCGCGGCCATCGTGTTGGCCCGGGTGGCCGAGCGCAGCCAGAGATCGCCGTCGAGCATCGCCAGGAACTGCGCCGAGACGAAGCGCATCTTCGAGGCCAGTTGCGCATCCATCTTGCGCAGGTAGACCAGGCCGGCCCGCGCCTCCTCGGAGAAGGTCACGACCGACTCGCCGAGCACCAGGCCGTTCTTCGTGCCGCCGAACGACACCGAGTCGACGCCGACGTCGCGCGTGATCGCGCGGAGCGGCACCCCGAGCGATGCCGCCGCGTTCGCGAGACGCGCGCCGTCGAGGTGGACGCGCATGCCGAGCGAGTGCGCGTGGTCGGTGACGGCCCGGATCTCGTCGGGTGTGTAGACCGTGCCGAGCTCGGTGCTCTGCGTGATCGTGACCGCCAGGGGCTGGGGGCGCTGCTGGTCACCCCAGCCGTAGGCCTGTCGGTCGATCAGCTCGGGCGTCAGCTTGCCGTCGGGAGTCGGCACCGTCAGCAGTTTGAGGCCGCCGAGGCGCTCGGGCGCCCCGCCCTCGTCGGTGTAGACGTGCGCGGTCGTCGCACAGACGACGGCGGCCCATCGTGGCGTGAGTGCCTGCAACGCGGCGACGTTGGCACCCGTCCCGGTCAGGACGGGGTCGATCGCGGCCCCCTCGCCGAACGTCTCGACGATCACCTCGGACAGCTGCGCCGTGTACGGGTCGGCCCCGTACGAGCCGACGTGCCCGCCGTTCGCGTCGACGATCGCCTGTAGCACCTCGGGGTGGGCTCCCGCGTAGTTGTCGCTGGCGAACGAGTGGACCGAGGGATCGTGGAGGCGCGTCACCCGTCGATTCTGCCCGACCGACGCCCCTCGACACGTCAGGAGGCGCGGGTCACCCCGCCGAGGCGGCTCCCGTCAGGACGCGGTCGCCCAGCGGCTGGACGGGGCGAGCCGTGTCGTGCCCGTCGCGCAGCACGTCGATCTGCGCGGCGCTCAGCTGGACCGGTTCGGTGAGGACGACCCAGGTCACGCCTTCGGTGCACGGAGGCGTCGTGAGGCTGCCGACGTAGGAGACCCGCTCGAGGCCGGCGGGCAGCAGGGTGCCGAGGTCGAGGGGGCCCTCGCCGGTCTCGTCCGCCTCGCCGTCGTGCTCGCGTGCCTCGATGTGGTCGACGACCTCGGACCACGCGGAGTTCTCGGCACCTCGTTCGACGAGCACTCCCACGACGGCGAGGCGCCCGTCGTCGGCCTGGTGGACGAAGTGCACCTCGGCGTCCGCCGCCCGCCCGGCGATCGTGTGCTCGGACGGCGTGTGCGCATGGAACTGGAGAAGGTCGAACGCGGCGCCGTCGAGCGTCAGGGTGGCGGGGCCCTCGACCTCGACGTGCACCCCGTGGCCCTCGTCGTCGGTGTCGTAGTCGACGACGCCCCACTCGAGCCCGAGGGCGGGGCCCGGCTCGGTCGAGGGGGTGGCGAGGTCGATCGGCGACTGCCGCGCGCCGTGCGAGCACGAACTCCACTCGGGCGAGAGGTCGCCCCAGTGCTCGGGGCCCGTCGAGCCGACGTAGCTCCAGGTCGCGTGCCCCGCCGCGGCCGTCGTCGAGGGAGGGGCGGGCGGGGCGCTCGCCGGAGGGGCGGCCGTGCAGGCGGCGAGCGTGAACAGCAGGGGCAGGGAGGCGGCCGCGGCGAGCGGCCGGGCCGGCGGCGAGGCGGTGGAGGCGCGGAGGAGGGAGGCCATCGGGAATCCGTTCGAGTCGTGGTGCGGCAGCGACACCTTGTGCAATGTGAATATCATACGTAGAGTACATGTGACACATCGTCGACTCGATGTCGCGCCCGGTCGGACCCACCGGTCGTTCCTTCCACCCCGAGAGGCCCGTCATGCTGTTCGCTCACGCCCCGAAACTCGTCCTGGCCGGTTCGTACCCGGCGATCCGGCCGGTGGCCGATCGTGCCGCGGCGCTCGACGCCGAGGTCGTCGTGCTCTCGTCCCCGATCACGGCTCCGATCGACGACATCGTCGGCTTCGACTGGGCCGTGGTGGCGGTCGACGGCGCCACCCCCGTGGCGGAACAACTCGACCGGGCGGTCGAGAGCCTCGCGGGCGGTCTTCGCCGGGGTGCCCTGGTCGTGGTCGCGTCGGAGCAGCCCGTGGGGCCGGCCGCGCGACGGTTCGCCACCGACCTCGCTCGCGTCACCGGACTCCCGACGGGCGAAGCGTTCGCGGTCGCGGCATGCGAGGCGGGCGCGATCACCTGGGGGGTCGACGACCAGGCCGTCGACGAGGCCGCGCACCTCGTCTCCCGCATCGGACTCCCGGCCCTGGACGGTCCGCCCGCCGTCTAGTCACGCCGTCGCGACGGCGGCGGCCCGTCGGCCCCGCCCCGTGCGTGCGACAGGATGGACCCATGGGTGGAGTTCTCGTCGGGTTCGCGATCATCGGTGCCGTCATCGCGACCGGCTACGTGGTGGGGCGCGTCGACCTCCTCGGGGCGTCCGGCCATCGCGTGCTCTCACGCCTGGTGTTCTTCGTCCTGACGCCCTGTCTGCTCTTCTCGACGATCTCGCAGGCCGACGTGCACGTGCTGTTCTCCCGACTGCTCGTGGTGTCCGCCCTCGCCTCGCTGCTGGCCGCCGTGCTCTCGATCGTCCTGCTGAAGTTCGTGCTGCGCCGCAGCACCGCCGAGACGACGATCGGAACAATGGGCGGCGCCTACGTCAACGCGAACAACATCGGCCTGCCGGTGGCCACCTACGTGCTGGGCAGCGCCACCTTCGTCGCGCCCGTGTTGCTGTACCAGCTGCTCGTGCTCACCCCGATCGTGCTCGCCGTGATGGACACGGTCACGAACCGCGGCAGCAGCATCGGCCGCACGATCGCCCGCCCCCTCACGAACCCCCTGCTCATCGGGTCCGCTCTCGGTGTGCTCGTCGCGGTCACGGGCCTCGAGATCCCACAGGCCGTGCTCGAGCCGTTCCAGCTCGTGGGCGGGGCCGCCGTCCCCGTCGTGCTGCTCTCGTTCGGGATGTCCCTGTACGGCTCGAAGCCCTTCCAGGCGGGCCAGGGGCGCGCCGACATCGTCGTCGCGGTCGTCCTCAAGCTCGTCGTGATGCCGGTCGCGGCATGGCTGCTCGGGGCGTTCGTCTTCGACTTCGACCGCGACGAGCTGTTCGTCGCGGTCGTGCTGGCGGGCCTGCCGTCGGCCCAGAACGTCTTCAACTACGCCCAGCGGTACCAGACCGGGGTGGTCGTCGCGCGCGACACCGTGTTGGCGACGACCATCTTGTCGGTTCCCGTGCTGGTGCTGGTCGCGGCGTTGCTCGCCTGACCCGCGCCTCCTGGTGTCGCGCGTCGCAGGCGAGCGGGACCGGGGGTCAGAAGATCATCGGACGGTCGTCGTCGAGCTCGGTCTCGAGGTCGAGGTCGACGACCACCGGCACGTGGTCGCTCGGGGCGTCGCCCTTGCGCTCGTCGCGGTGGATGGCCGCCGACGTCACGAGGTCGTCGAACGCCTTCGAGCCCAGGATGAAGTCGATGCGCATGCCCTCGTTCTTCGGGAAGCGCAGTTGCTTGTAGTCCCAGTAGGTGTAGCCCTCGGGGCGGCGGGAGCGGACGACGTCGGTCAGGCCGATCTCCTCGAAGCGGAAGAAGGCGTCGCGCTCGGGCTGGCTGACGTGGGTGTGGCCCTCGAAGACCGACATGTCCCACACGTCCGTGTCGAGCGGGGCGACGTTCCAGTCGCCCATCAGAGCCAACGGCTGGTCAGGGCGCTCGGCGAGCCACGTCTCGGTCTCGGCGGCGAGCTTGGAGAGCCAGTCGAGCTTGTAGTCGTAGTGCGGGTCGCCCAGCTCGCGGCCGTTCGGGACGTAGAGGCTCCACAGGCGGACGCCCTCGACCGTGACGCCGATCGCGCGCGCCTCCTTCGGCTGGTCCGGCCCTTCCTGCCCCTTCGCGAATCCCGGTTGCGTGGGGAACGTGATCTCGACGTCCTCCATCGGCAGGCGGCTGACGAAGGCGACCCCGTTCCACTGGTTGAGGCCGTGCAGCTCGACCTCGTAGCCGGCCTCGCGGAAGGCGTCGTACGGGAACTGCTCGGGCTTGCACTTGATCTCTTGCAGCCCCGCGACGTCGACGTCCTCGCGGACGAGCCAGTCGACCACCCGGCCCACTCGAGCCCGGACGGAGTTGACGTTGTAGGTCGCGACGCGCATGCCGACCACGGTACCGGGCGAGCACGAGACGGGTCGGCCTCGTCATCTCGTTGCCCGAAGGGCATCGATGCACTTCCCATCGGGCAACGACCGGAGTAGAAACGAGACATGTCGCATGAGCGAGGAGGAGGGGTGGGTCGGCCCCCGCACGGCAGCCGGTACGAGCGGGCACGCAGCGTCACTCCCGTGAGCATCGAGACGTACCCGAAGCGTCACCAGGTCTCGGTGGACGTGCGGTTGGCCCGTCTCGCCCGCTCGGCGGTCGTCCGCTACGAGGACTTCTTCCTGCCGACCGGCACCTGGTCCGACCTGCACCGGCTGACCACGCGGTCGATCGATCGGTCGTCCCGAGGCGGTCGCTGAGCCGGCCCGCCCCGGCGTTCCCGGGCCGTCTGCTCTACCATGGGTCTCCGTGACCGACGCACGCACGCAGCTCATCGACTACATCGGCTCCGAGGCCGTCTTCCACGGCGACTTCACGTTGACCAGCGGCAAGAAGGCGACGTACTACATCGACCTCCGCAAGGTCAGCCTCGACCACCGCGTCGCGCCCTTGATCGGCCGGGTGATGGTCGACCTGATCGACGAGGTGCCCGACGTGTTCGCCGTCGGCGGGCTGACGATGGGGGCCGATCCGATCGCGGCCGCCGTGCTGCACCAGGGCGTGGCGCTCGGCAAGGACTACGACGCCTTCGTCGTCCGCAAGGAGCCCAAGGACCACGGCCGCGGCAAGCAGGTCGAGGGGCCCGACCTCGAGGGCAAGCGGGTCATCGTGCTCGAGGACACCTCGACCACGGGAGGGTCACCACTCGCGGCAGTGAAAGCCCTCGAGGCCGTGGGAGCCGAGATCGCTGCCGTCGCCGTCGTCGTCGACCGCAGCACCGGCGCCCGCGAGGTGATCGAGGCGGCCGGCTACCCCTACTACGCCGCCATCGGGCTGGAAGACCTCGGGCTGAAGCCGTGACCGACGACCGGCGGGGCGACGACGACGGCGACGACGCCGGGCGTGACGACGCCAGCGACTGGCTCGCCGCGCAGTTCGACGGCGCCGAGGACGACGACTCCGAAGACGACGGGGCCGAGCGTGACGGCACGGCGGTCGACACCCCGTCCGGAGGCGCGGGTCGCCTTCCCGACGCCGCCCCCGAAGACGTTCCCACCCGGGCGTTCGACCTGCCGCCGGTCACACGAGCGGTCGAGGTGCCCCACGACGCCGAACCCGAGCGGCCGGTCGACCCGGCTGACGAGCCGGCGTCCGGGGACTCGTCCGTGCCGCCGCCGCCGACCCCCCTGCCGTTCGTCGTGCCCGACTCCCCGGCCGGGACGCCTCCGCCGAGGACCTCGGGGCACCCGCAGGCCCTCGACCTCGGAGCGTTGACGGGGGCCGTGCCGCCGCCGCAGCCTCCGTCGTCCGTGCCGACTCCGGACCTCCCCGCGCCGTCCGAGTCACCGCAGCCCGACCCGGAGTCGGCGGGTGACGCCGATCCCGCCGGTCCGCCGTCGGTTCCCGCGGACCAGGGGGATCGTGCCGACGGCAGCGACGAGCCGGGGCCGTTCACGGCACTGATCTCGGCACCCCGGCCCGAGTCCGCCGTACCCGCGACCTTCGACTGGGACGCTCTGCCCGAGCCCGAGCCCGAGCCCGAGCCCGAGCCGGAGCCGGAGCCCGAGCCCGAGCCCGAGCCGGAGCCGGAGCCCGAGCCGGAGCTGGAGCCCGAGCCCGAGCCGCAGCCGAACCCTGCGCCCCAATCGACGCCCACGCCCACGCCCACGCCGGAGCCCGAGCCCGAGCCCGAGCCCGAGCCCGAGCCCGAGCCCGAGCAGATGCGGGCCGTCGAGGCCCGCGAGGGCGGTGTCGACGCGCCGTGGTGGGTCGAAGAGCACCACGAGATGACCAGGCGTGAGCGTCGCCTGGCCGAGGCCGCCGCGGCGGCCGCGGCCGCGGCCGCCGGCGGGGTCGCGTCCGGCGTCCCCGGAGCCCCGTCGGTGTCGCCCCCCGCCCCCGCCGCCGAGGTGTCGTCCCCCCGGGCGCCCGAGATCGCGCCCTCCACGAGTGGCGACCGCGAACCCACCTTCACCGAGATCCTCGGCGTCGTCCCGTCCGCCTCCGCCGAGGACGCCGAGCTCGGGGAGGCACGGCACGAGCCGGAGCACGCCGTGCCCTCGGCCGACGTCCCCGCCGCCTGGTCCTTGTCCGGCTCGGGCGAGGTTCCCCTGTCCGACGTCGAGCCGTCGCGCGACGCCGACGCCGACGCCGACGTCGAGCCGTCGCGCGACGCCGACGCCGACGCGGATGCCGACGACGAAGGCCTGGACGACGCGGCCGAGGTGACGACCGCGACCGCCCTGTTCGCGCCTCCTCGTTCCGCCCTCGACGATCGCCCCGGCGTCGCCGACAGCCGCGAGGTCGCCGACGCCCCGGACGACGCCACCCAGGTGCTGCCCGGCGTCTCGATGAGTGCTTCCGCGCCCCTGGCGGGCGAACGACCGCGCCGCGAGGTCGGCGGAGCCGGCGTCTTCGTGCCGCAGACCCGCCCGGTGGACGAGAGGCCCGCCACGTCACCCCGCACGGCGGGCCTGGCCGAGTGGGTCCGGACGCACAAGGTCCTGGTCGCCGTGGGGGCCGGGCTCGTGATCGTGCTGCTGCTGGTCGCGTTGTTCTTCATCTCGAGGTCGCTGTTCGCCTCGACCGACGACGTGACGAGCAGTTCGTCGGCCGCCGCGGCACCGACCGCGGCCCGGACGGTGACGGCCTCCCCGGCCGAGCCCGCCGCCGAGGTCGCCCCGGCCGGGCCGCTCGCGGCCGGCACCCACTCGTACGCCGACCTGCAGGGCGGCGAGTGCTTCTCGACGTTCGAGTCGGCCTGGCAGCAGGACTACGACGTCGCCGACTGCGCCCAACCGCACGTCGCCCAGCTCACGCGCCTGGGAACCCTCGACGGTGACGCGACGGCCGCCTACCCGGGCGCCGACGTGTTGCAGAGCCAGATGAACCTGCTCTGCACGGGCTCGGACGCGCTGGACCGTCAGGCCGCCGCGGCCTACCCCGACGTCCAGCTGCTCGCGAGCTTCCCTGCCGACGCCGACGCGTGGGCCGCCGGCGACCGCACGTATTCGTGCTTCGTCAACCGCAGCGGCGGCGAACCCCTGACGACCAGCCTCGTCGCGGTCGCAGGCTGACGGATCGACGCGGCACGCGCCTCCTGGGGCCCTAGGCCTCGGACGGCACCACGTCGGACTCGATCGGTTCACTGCGCACCAGTTCGTGCACGCCGGCCAGGATCTCGTTCGGCCGGAACGGGTACCGGTCGATCTCGGCCTGGTCGCTGATGCCCGTCATGACGAGGATCGTGTGCAGGCCGGCCTCGATGCCGGCCATGATGTCGGTGTCCATGCGGTCGCCGATCATCGCGGTGTTCTCGCTGTGGGCGCCGATGCGGTTCATCGCCGAGCGGAACATCATCGGGTTGGGCTTGCCGACCACGTAGGGGTCTTTGTTGGTCGCCTTCGAGATCATCGCGGCGATCGCGCCCGTCGCGGGCAGCACGCCGTCGGCGCTGGGGCCCGTCGCGTCGGGGTTGGTCACGATGAACCGCGCCCCGCCGAGGATCAGGCGCACGGCCTTGGTGATCGAGTCGAACGAGTAGTTGCGGGTCTCGCCCACGACGACGTAGTCGGGGTTGGTCTCGGTCATGATGAACCCGGCCTCGTGCAGGGCCGTCGTCATGCCCGCCTCGCCGATCACGAACGCCGACCCGCCGGGCATCTGCGAGCGGCAGAAGTCGGCCGTGGCGAGGGCGCTCGTCCAGATGCGCTCTTCGGGCACGTGCAGGCCCGACGCGCGCAGCCGGGCGGCGAGGTCACGCGGGGTGAAGATCGAGTTGTTGGTGAGCACCAGGTAGGGCGTGCCCTCGTCCTGCCACTGCTGGATCAGCTCGGAGGCCCCGGGCAGGGCGTGGTTCTCGTGGACGAGCACGCCGTCCATGTCGGTCAGCCAGCATTCGACGTCTTCGCGTGCACCCATGCGGTCACCTTAGCGAGGTGCCCTGCGAGGCGAGGCGCCCTGTGGGCCGAGGAGGCGCGGGTCACCCCTGTGGGGAACGCCTACCCTGGTCGGGTGCCCCAGGACGACCGCCGCGACCCCACCGACTCCGCGCCCGAAGCGGCCGACCTGCCCGAACCCGGCGACCTGCCCGAACCGACCGTCGCGCCCGAACACGGTGTCGGCCCCTGGCCCGGTGAGGAGGCCGCCTGGCCCGAGGGGGACCACTGGGACCATCACCTGCTGCGCGAGGGCGACCGACGCAACGTGATCGACCGTTACCGGTACTGGACGATGGAGGCGATCGTCGCCGACATCGACTCGCACCGGCACCCCTTCCACGTCGCGGTCGAGAACTGGCAGCACGACATGAACATCGGCTCGATCGTCCGCAGCGCGAACGCCTTCGCGGCCGACACCGTGCACATCGTGGGGCGTCGTCGCTGGAACAAGCGTGGGGCCATGGTGACCGACCGCTACCAGCACGTCGCCCACCACCCCGACGTGGCCACGTTCGTCGAGTGGGCCCGAGGCGCCGGCCTGCCGATCCTCGCCATCGACAACGTCGATGGGTCGGTGCCGATCGAGACCTACGCCCTGCCCGAGCGGTGCGTGCTGCTCTTCGGGCAGGAGGGGCCGGGGCTCAGCCCGGAGTCGATCGCCGCGGCCGACGCCGTGATCGAGATCTCGCAGTTCGGGTCGACCCGCAGCATCAACGCCTCGGCCGCCGGCGCGATCGTCATGCACGAATGGGTGCGTCAGCACCGGTTCTGACCCCGGCCGACGCCGCCCGCCCCGCGCCCGGGTACGCCCCCCGTCGGCCGCCGCCGCTAGCGTGGTCGCCATGTCCTCCACGAACCTGCTCGGCGTGCCCGAGACCCGGCTGCCCGCCGAACCCGCCGTCGTCGCCGACCTCGAGACCCTCACCACCGCCGAGGTCGTCACGGCCCACCCCACCTCGTCCCTGGCCTGGGCGCTGCTCAGCGACGAGGCCGCCGCCCGCGGGGCCGACCTCGAGGCCTACGCCTACGCCAGGGTCGGCTACCACCGCGGGCTCGACGCCCTGCGCAAGGCGGGCTGGCGCGGACAGGGTCCCGTGCCGTGGTCCCACGAGCCCAACCGCGGCGTGCTGCGTTCCCTCTTCGCCCTCCGCCGGGGTGCGGCCGCCATCGGCGAGACCGACGAGGTCGAGCGCCTGACGACGTTCCTCGCCGACGCCGACCCGAGCGTCCTGCCGACGCTCGAGGGTCAGGCGGGCTGACCGGCGCGACCGACGTCGAGAACGCAGGAGGCGCGGGTCACCCGACCCGCGCCTCCTGCGTTCCCGGCGCCGGCCGTCGGCCTCAGCCGATCAGCGAGGGCCGCAGGTCGCGCAACGTCCGCGCCCGCGTCATGCGGGAGGTCGCCACCCAGGTCAGCACGAGCGCGCCGAGCAGCCAGGCCGCCAGCACGCCGGCGTCGCCCCAGGCCGCGGCCGAGCTGCCGCCGTACATCACCTGGCGCAGGCCGTCGGTGGCGTAGCTCATCGGCAGCACGAAGTGCAGGGCGGCGAGGGGTGCGGGCAGGGTCTGCCAGGGGAACGTGCCGCCGGCCGTGACGAGCTGCACGACCATCAGCACCAGGCCGAGGAACTGCCCGACGCTGCCGAGCCAGACGTTGAGCGTCATGATGATCGCCGCGAACGCCGCCGAGGCGAGGGCCATCAGGCCGATCATGCCGAGCGGCTGGGCGACCTCGAACCCGAGGGCCTGGGTGACGATGACGTAGAGCGCGACCATCTGCACGACCCCGAGCACGACCGGGGCCAGCCAGCCGGCCAGGGAGATGCGCACCGGGGCCTTGACGGCCGTGATGGCCCGCTTCGAGATCGGCTTCACGATCAGGAACAGCGCGTACATGCCGATCCAGGCCGCGAGGCTGATGAAGAACGGGGCCAGTCCCGCGCCGTAGGTGCCCGCGCTGGTCAGTGCGTCGTCCTTCACCGAGACGGGGTCGCTGATGGCGCCGGCCTGGTCGTCACGCGTCTGCTCGGTGCTCGCGGGGATCTCGCCGAGTCCGCTCTGGAGGCCGTCGCGCAGCTGGGTGGTGCCGGTGTCGAGGCTGACGACGCCGTCGCGCAGCGAGGTCGCCCCGCTGCTCAGGGTGTCGAGACCGGTCGCGAGGGTCGAGGCGCCCGTGGCGGCGCTCGCCGCACCCGTGGCGAGCTGCGACGAGCCGGTGGCGGCCGACGAGATGCCCTGGGTCAGGGCCGGCGTGGCGGCGGCCAGAGTCGCGGCGCCGGTCGAGACCTGGTCGGCGCCCGTGGCGAGCTGCCCCACCTGGGTGTTCAGCCCTTGGATCTGTGTGTTCGCGTCCTGGAGGGCGGTGGTCAGCGACTCGGTCGCGGGGGCGAAGGTCGCGGCGATCTGCTGGATCTGCTCGTCGGTGTACCCCTGCTGTCGCAGGGCTTCGGTGATCTGCTGCTGCGCCTGTTGCTGGGCCGCGGGCAGGGCGGCCGCGGCCGTCGCGCTCGTCGTGGCCGCGTCGGCCACGCCGGTGGCCAACGCGTCGTTGCCGGCCGCCACCTGGGCGGCGCCGTCCGCCAGGGTCTGGGTCTGCGCCGGCAGGTTCGTCGTCTGGGTCTTCAGCGTCTGCAGCCCCGTGTCCAGCGCCGACGTCCCCGAGCTGAGCCGGCTCGTCCCGTCGGCGAGGGTGTGGGCCCCGGTCGCCGCGTCGGCCGCCCCGTCGGCCAGCTGGTTCGCCCCGGCGACGGCCGAGCCGGTGCCGGCGACGAGCTGGTTCGCCCCGTCGACCGCGCTGCCCAGGTTGGTGCGCACGTCGGCGAGGCCGACCAGCAGACGGCCCGCCGCCTCCTTGCCGACCTTCTCGGTGACCGAGGCCCGGATGGTCTTCGCCGCCTGCTCGGCGATCGTGGTCGAGAGGTAGCTGTTGACGTCGCTCGTCGCGAGGGTGATCTGGGCCCGCTTCGGGTCGTCGTCGCTCGCCGAGGTCAGGTCGTCGCTGAAGCCCTTCGGGATCGTGAAGGTGAAGTCGTAGGTCTGGTCGCGCAGGCCCGCCGCGGCCTGGGCCGCCGAGACGACGTGCCAGTCGAAGTCGCCGCCGTCGGTGATCTGGTCGGTGACCTCGTCGCCGTAGTTGACCGTCTCGCCGTCGACCGTCGTGCCGGCGTCGGTGTTGACGAGCGCGGCCGGGACCTGGTCGAGCTTCGCGTAGGGGTCCTGGTTGGCCCAGAGGTACAGGCCGCCGTAGAGCAGCGGCACGGTCATCAGGGCGACGAGTGCCAGGCGGGCGAGCGGGGTGGCGGTGAGGCGCTGCAGCTCGGAACGGACGAGGGCGTAGATCTTCACGGCTGGTCGCTTTCGACGGAGGTGTCGGGGGTGGTGGCGACCGCGGTGTCGTCGGGGGAGGGGGGAAGGGCGGTGTCGGTCTCGGACGCGACGGCGGACTCGGCCGGGGCGAACTCGGGCGTGGGCAGCGACTCGATCGTCGCGAGGGCCGCGAACCCGGTGATGGTCAGCACGGTGTAGTCGCGACCGACGAGGTCGTGCACCACCGAGAGCCAGGCGGCGACGTCGCCGCCGTGCCGTTCGGGAGTCGTCACGATCAGCCCGCGGACCTCAGGGCGCAGCACGGCCAGTTCGCAGAGCAGGCGGACGCGCAGCTCGGTGGGCAGGGCGCTCAGGCGCGTCCGCTCGTGCTCGCGCAGGCCGATCTCGTCGAGCAGCAGGCGAGCCGAGGCCTTGTCGGCGCGGAGCCCGGCGAGGGCGAGTTCTTCTCGGGCGACCTGCACGACCGTGAGGGACGCGAACGGTTCGGCGACGGTGGGGGTGTCGACGAGGGCGAAGGAGGCGCGGATCGCCACGTCGTCCGACCGGCCGTCGACCGTCACCCGGCCGGTCTCGGGGCGCATGCGGCCCCCCGCGACGAGCGACGCGAGGGTGGGCGCGTTCTCGGTCTCGACCGCCACGAAGCCGGGGGTCCAACGGTCGGCGACCGCGCTGAGCGGGGGCAGGGCCGCCCCGGGGCCGTCGCCGATCGCGACGTCGTGGAGTTCGAGTCTCATGCGGGTTCTCCGGTCGGGGGAGTCGAGGCGGCGCCGGTCGTCTGCTCGGGAGGGAGCGCGAGTTCCGGGGCCGTCGCGACGAGGTCTCCGGCGGTGCGCCAGTCGAGGCCGACGACGCCGAGCACCGCGAGCATGACGAGTCGGTGGCCCTCGGCGCGGCTGAGCCGCTGCGTCGTCGCCTCGTCGAGCACCGACAGCGCGGCACCCTCGACGAGGTGCGCGAGCGTGCGCGGAGCGATGTCGTCTCGCATGCGTCCGGTCTCGACGCCGCGCCGCACGACGTCGCGCACGGCCTCGCGGAGCGGGGCGAGCGCCTCGCCGACCTCGTGGGCCATCGGGCCGCGCACGGTCAGCTGGGCCATGACCCGCACGTGCTCGACCTCGGCCCAGAGCAGGGCGGCCAGCGAGGCGAGCTGCACGACCGGGTCCGCGATCGGGGCGGGTCGCGCGGCGACGGCGATGCGGGCGGCGCCGCGCAGGCTGACCTCGCGCACCAGGTCGTCCCGTGTGGCGAAGTGGCCGTAGACCGAGCGACGCGACAGGCCCGCCTCGGCGGCGATGGCCTCGAGCGAGACGGACGGATCGCGGTTGAGCAGCAGTGCCGCGGCGGAGATCAGCGCATCGCGGTTCGCGGCGGCGTCACGGCGTGGCGCGCGGGTGGCGCGCACGGGGGCATCGGCGGCTGGCATGCCTCGATCGTACGATCTTGCACACCTTTGTGCAACTTATTTCGCACCGCGGTCGTCGGTCAGCGCGAGCGGGGCAGGGTCGCTCGCAGCGCCTCCTCGTAGGCGTCGCAGACCGACTGCCAGGTGTACGCGTCCGAGGCGCGGGCGAGTGCCGCGACGCTGAGGCGCTCCTGTTCGGCAGGGTCGTCGAGCAACGCCGTGACGGCGGCGGCGATGGCCGCGGACTCGGGGGCGACCAGGGTGCCTGCGCCGTCGAGCACCTCGCGGTTGTAGACGGTGTCACGCGCCACGACGGGAGCGCCGGCGAACATGGCCTGCACCAGGGCGGGGTTCGTGCCGCCGACGCTGTGGCCGTGGAAGTAGGCCCCGGTGTGCTGCCAGAGGGCGTGCAGACGGTCGTCGTCGCTGACGTGACCGAGCCAGGTCACGCGGTCGTTCTCGTCGGCCAGCGCACGGACGAGCTCGTCGAGTTCGCCGCCGTAGCCGGTCGAGCCGACGATGACCACGTCGTGCCGCTCGGCGATCGTGCGGGCCGCCTCGACGAACTCGACCACGGTGTTCTCGGGCACGAAGCGCGCGACGACGAGGGCGTACCCGCGGTGTCGTTGGCCCGGTTCGACCGGCAGGTCGCGGACCGGGTCGCCGCCGTAGGGGATGAAAAGGCCGTCCACCCCGAAGTCGGCCTGCCAGCGCCGGACGATCTCGCGGGCGTCGCAGATCAACCCGTTCGCGAAGCGTGCGCTGGCCTTGGCTCCGAGACGGAACACCGTCTTGGCCGCACGGCCCCACTTGGCGCGCTCCCACTCGATGCCGTCGACGTTGACCAGCACGGGGATGCCCCGCAGCCTCAGCAGCGGAAGCCAGAAGCCGTTGGCCACGTTCATCACGAGGGCCGCGTCGGGCCGCCGCACGAGGGTATCGAGCACGGCGGTGAGGCCGTAGCTCAGGGTGCTGAGGGACTTGCTCTCGACGCCTCTCGTCAGGTGGGAGGTCACGCGACGGTCGCGGGCGGGGTCGTCGTCGCGCGTCGACCCGTCGCGACCGTAGACCGTGACGTCCCAGCCGGCGTCGACCAGGGCGGGGGCGATCCGACGCACGGCGGTCTCGAATCCGCCGTAGTAGCTGGGGTAGCCGCGGGTGCCGATGACGGCGACGGAAGGGCGGGCGTTCGGGCGGCGACGGGGGCGTGCGGGCATTCGGGTGTCCGTTCGGTCGGGGTGCTCAGCACGGTAGCGCACCCCGACGTCGGGCCGGGAAGACGCGACTCGCCGCTCACGTCCGGACGTGAGCGGCGAGTCGTTGCCGTTCGGCAGGCGGGTGGCTAGCGAGCGCCCATCAGGTGTTCGAGGGCGAGCTGCTGCAGGCGCACGAAGCCGTAGCCGTGTCCGCCGAAGTGGGCATCGGCGTCGAAGTCCTCGTAGGAGGCGCGGTCGGCGAGCAACTGCTCGTAGCCTTCACCGTCGGCGAGGGTGTTCACCGAGAGTTCGGCGACCTGGCTGGCGACCAGGGCCTCCTGCACCTCGGGGTCGGCGCGGAAGGCCTGCGCGCGCTCCTTGAGGAGCAGGTACATGCGCATGTTGGCGGCTGCGGACTCCCACACGCCGTCGATCGTCTCGGTGCGCGAGGGCTTGTAGTCGAAGTGGCGGGGGCCGTCGTAGGTCGGGCCGCCCTGGGGCGAGCCGTGCTCGAGCAGGTCGACGAGCGAGAACGCGTTCTGGAGGTCGCCGTGGCCGAACACGAGGTCCTGGTCGTACTTGATCCCGCGCTGACCGTTGAGGTCGATGTGGAAGAGCTTGCCCTGGTACAGCGCCTGGGCGATGCCGGCCGTGAAGTTCAGCCCGGCCATCTGCTCGTGACCGACCTCGGGGTTCACGCCGGCCATCTCGGGGTGCTCGAGCGTCTCGATGAAGGCGATCGCGTGACCGAGGGTCGGCAGCAGGATGTCGCCCCGGGGCTCGTTGGGCTTGGGCTCGATGGCGAAGCGCAGGTCGTAGCCCTTGTCGAGCACGTACTGCGAGAGCATGTCGACGCCCTCCTTGTAGCGCGAGAGGGCTGCCTGCACGTCTTTCGCGCTGTCGTACTCGGCGCCCTCGCGGCCGCCCCACATGACGAAGGTCTTCGCACCGAGCTCGGCGGCGAGGTCGATGTTGCGCAGCACCTTGCGCAGGGCGAAGCGACGGACGCCGCGGTCGTTCGAGGTGAAGCCGCCGTCCTTGAAGACGGGCGCGCTGAACAGGTTCGTGGTGACCATCGGCACGACGATGCCGGTCGCGTCGAGTGCGCCCTTGAGGCGGTCGATCTGCTTCTGGCGCTCGGCGTCGGTCGAGCCGAAGGCGAACAGGTCGTCGTCGTGGAAGGTCAGGCCGTAGGCACCGAGACGGTCGAGGTTCTCGACGGCCTCGACGACGTCGAGCTGCGGGCGGGTCGGGCCGCCGAAGGGGTCGGAGCCGTTGTAGCCGATCGTCCAGAGGCCGAACGAGAACTTGTCTTCGCGGGTGGGGGTGGTGGACATCGGTGTCCCTTCCAGGGTTCGAGCGGTCGGACGCATGGGGCGGTCCCGCCCCGATGCGAATGTTGTGAGCCTCAACATATCCCTTCCGGGGATGGTTCGGAAGGGGCGCGAGGCATTTGTCGCGGGGTCCACAAAAGACTTGCGCGCAGCGCCGCGGCTGTCGTAGTGTCTCGATCCGCGGCAGTCGAAGCGCTTCCGCACCAGTTCGACAACCGACAGCGAGGTCATCATGACGACGATCCACGACGTGGCCCAGGCCGCCGGTGTGTCGATCTCGACGGTCTCGTACGCCCTCTCGGGCAAGCGGTCGATCGCGGCGTCGACCCGGCAGCGGGTGACCGACGCCGTCGACCGGCTCGGCTACCGGCCGCATGCCGGAGCCCGCATGCTCGCCGGCGCCCGCACCAACATCCTGGCGCTCAGTGCGCCGATCCGGCCCGACAACCACCAGCCCACCCAGATGCGCTTCGTCACCGCCGTCGTCGAGGCGGCTCGTCGTCGTGACTACGACGTGCTGCTGCTGGCCACCGACGACGAGGTGTCCGGCATCCGTCGCGTGGCCTCGAGCTCGCTCGTGGACGGCGTGGTCGCGATCGGCGTGGCGACCGTCGACGAACGCGTCGACCTCGTTCGCGAACTCGACCTGCCGGCCGGTTTCATCGGCATCCCCCAGGGCGTCGACGACCTCGCCTGCATCGACCTCGACTTCGCCGCCGCGGCCGCCGAGAGCGTCGACCGTCTGGCCGATGCCGGACACCGGTCGATCGGCGTCATCGGCCACCCGGCCTCGTACAACGAGCGTGACACCGGCTTCATCCGTCGATTCGACGACGCCTTCGCCACCCGGGCCGACGGCCGCGGCGTCGAGACAATGACCGTGGCGGCAGACCTCGGGCGGGCGTCGGCCGTCCGGGCGTTCGACGACCTCCGCGAGAGGCTGCCGGGCATGACCGCGCTCGTGCTGCACTGCAGCGAGCCCACCGCCGAGGCCGTCCTCCAGCGCGTCCGGCGCCTCGGGCTCGAGATCCCCCGCGACCTCTCGGTGCTGGCGGCCTGCGCCAGCTACCCGGCCGACGAGTTCGAACCCGCACTCGACACGATCCCGCTGCCGATCGACGAGATGTGCTCGCGTGCGGTCGAGGCCGCGTTCGAGCGGATCGACGGCCACCTCGACACGGGTGTCGAGTTGATCGCACCCACCTACCTGGCGAAGGGCTCCGTCTCGGAGCCGACCCGCGCCTCCTGAACCCCCACCGACCGCACCACCGCACCACCGCACCACCGTCATCCGACGGACAGATCACACCGCTCCGCGTCGATCGTCGAAACGCTTCGACGATCACCACGGGGCCTCTACGAGGAGGTAGACACCATGAAGAAACGACGCATCGTCGCCGTCGGCACGGCCCTCGCGGCCACCGCGGCCCTGCTGACCGGCTGCTCGGCCGGCAGCGGAGGGTCCTCCGACCCCAACGTGTTGAAGCTCTGGCACTTCGAGAGCGAGACCAGCGCGATGGGCATCGCCTGGGACCAGGCCATCGCGACCTTCGAAGAAGAGACCGGCGCGAAGGTCGAGTTCGAGGAGAAGAGCTTCGAGCAGATCCGCTCGACCGCCAGCCAGGTGCTCAACTCGAACGAGGCGCCCGACATCCTCGAGTACAACAAGGGCAACGCCACGGCGGGCCTGCTCGCGAGCCAGGGGCTGCTCGCCGACCTGGACGACGCCGTCGACGAGTACGGCTGGGACGACGACCTCGCCCCGTCGATCGCCACGACCTCGAAGTACGACGAGCGAGGCGTCATGGGGTCGGGCAGCTGGTACGGCATCCCGAACTACGGCGAGTACGTCGAGGTGTTCTACAACAAGGACGCCTTCGCCGAGCAGGGCATCGCCGTGCCCACGACGTACGACGAGTTCGAAGCGGCCCTGCAGACCTTCACCGACGCCGGCCTCACGCCGCTCGCCGAAGCCGGAGGCGAGTACCCGCTCGGCCAGTTGTTCTACCAGCTGGCCCTCTCGAAGGCCGACCGCTCGTTCGTCGACGACTACCAGCTCTACGAGGGCGACGTCGACTGGCAGGGCCCCGAGCTGAGCTACGCCGCCGACAAGCTGAAGGAGTACGTCGACAACGGGTGGATCTCGAAGGACGTCACCGGCATCAAGGCCGAGGACATGGGCACCACGTTCATGAGCGGCGGGGCACCGATCATGGTGTCGGGCAGCTGGTGGGCGGGCCGCGTCGCCGACGAGGCCACCTTCGACTGGGGCACGTTCCTCTTCCCCGGCAGCGAGATGGCCCCGGGTTCGGGCGGCAACCTCTGGGTCGTCCCCGAGAACGCGGCCAACAAGGACCTCGCGTACGAGTTCATCGACATCACGATGCGGCCCGAGATCCAGAACCTGATCGGCAACAACGGCGGCGTCCCGGTGAAGGCCGACCCCGCCGACATCACCGACCCGAAGAGCCAGGAGCTGATCGCGAACTTCAACACGCTGCTCGACCGCGACGGCCTGGCGTACTACCCGGACTGGCCCACGCCGACCTTCTACGACCAGCTGGTCGCAGGCACACAAGAGCTCGTCAACGGCACGGCCACACCGGACGAGATGCTGACCACCCTGGGCGACCAGTACCAGAGCGGCGTCGACGACATCACCGGGAAGTAGCCGTGACCTCCCTCGACACCCGCCCCGGTGCCCGGGAGGCGCGCCCCCGTCGCGAGGGCCGACGCACGTCGTCGGCCCTCCCGCCGGAGGAGAGCCTCCTGCCCGGAGCCCGCCGCGCGGGCTTCTGGCTGTACCTGATCCCGGGCCTCGTCCTCTTCACGGTCGTGATCCTCGTCCCGTTGATCTGGAACGTCTACCTCAGCTTCACCGACTACCGCGGCATCCGGCCACCGACCTGGGCCGGGCTCGACAACTGGCGCGAGCTGATGAGCGACGACCGCTTCTGGACGTCCTTCCTCAACAGCGTCTTCCTGATCATCGCGATGGTGGTCGTCCCCACCGTGCTGGGGCTGCTGCTCGCCGCGATGCTCTTCGACCTCATCGGCCGGAAGTTCGGCGGTCGCCTCGCCTCGTTCCTGCGCGCGACCTACTACCTGCCCCAGATCCTGCCCGTGGCGATCGCCGCGATCGTCATCGGTTGGATACTCCGACCCGAGAACGGCGCGCTCAACACCGTGCTCGACGCGGTGGGGCTCGGTGCCCTGCAGCACAACTGGCTCGGCAGCCCCGACACGGCGTTGCTCAGCATCATGGTGGTGATGGTCTGGGTGCAGCTCGGCTATCCCGTCGTCATCTTCATGGCCGCGCTGCAACGGGTCGACCCCGAGCTGTACGAGGCGGCGGAGCTCGACGGCGCCGGCTGGTTCCAGCGGTTCCGGGCGATCACGGTGAGCATCATCCGACCCGAGATCTTCGTCGTCGTGTTGACCTGCACGATCGCCGCGCTCAAGGTCTTCGGCCCGATCTACGCCCTGACCCGCGGCGGTCCCGGCGATTCGACGATCGTGCCGAGCTACTACGCCTACAGCGAGTTCTTCCAGAGCCAGCAGGTCGGCTACGGAGCGACCATCGCGACGGCGCTGACACTCGTCATCGTCGTCATCACGATCTTCTTCATCCGGGCACAGAACCGGGTCGAACGAGCAGAGAGGGAACGCTGATGGCCACGACCGTCGTCCCGCCGGTGAAAGACGACCGCATCCGTCCCGCGGTCCCCAGCCCGCGCCTCCCGAAGGCGTCGCGACGGGGCCGCAAGAAGACGGCCGCCGACTGGGTGATCCTCGCCGCGGCCATCGCCTTCGGCGTGCTGATCGCCCTGCCCTTCCTGTTGATCCTGGTGAACTCGTTCAAGTCGCCCGCCGACTACACGACCGGGGGGCCGCTCAGCCTGCCGACGTCGCTGTACTTCGACGGCCTCGTGAACTTCTGGAACCGGGTCGAGTTCCCCGCCAAGCTCTGGAACAGCTTCGTGATCGCCGGGCTGGTGGCCCTGTTCGCCGTGGTCATCTCGGTGTTCAACGCCTACGCGCTCGGCATCGGCCGGGTTCGCGGTCGGACCTGGATCATCGTGCTGTTCCTGCTGGCGAACATGCTGCCGCAAGAGGCGCTGCTCTACCCGCTGTACTTCATGTTCAAGCAGGTGGGCCTCTACGACAACATCTGGGCGGTCATCATCATCTTCACGGTGATCCAGAGCGCCTTCGGCACCTACCTGCTCTCGAGCGTCTACGGCACGTTCCCGAAAGAGGTGCTCGAAGCGGCGTCGCTCGACGGCGCGAGCCGGTGGCAGATCCTCTGGCGGGTGATCGTGCCGATCAGTCGGCCGACCCTGTCGGTGCTCGCGATCTTCTTCTTCATCTGGACCTGGAACGAGTTCCTCATCCCGCTCACCTTCCTCGTGTCGAACGGCAACCAGACGGTTCCCGTCGCCATCACCGCCCTGCAGGGCGACCGGCTGATGGACGTCACCACGACGAGCGCGTCGGCCCTGCTCGGGTTGATCCCCACGCTCGTCTTCTTCCTGATCTTCCAGCGCACCCTGACCCGCGGCATCACGGCCGGCGCGGTCAAGTGACGCGTTCCACCCCGAAAGGCTCCACATGAAGTTCACCGACGGTTTCTGGCAGATCCGCCCGGGGGTCGAGTCCCTCTTCGCCCAGGAGGTCCACGACGTCGAGACCCGGGCGGACGGACGCTCGATCGAGGTCACCGCGCCCACCAAGGTGATCGCCTCGCGGGGCGACACCCTCAACCGCCCGACGCTCACCGTCGCGCTGAGCTCGCCGATGGAGGGCGTCATCGCCGTCGACGTGACGCACTTCGCCGGCGGTCGCGACGAGATCGGGTTCGACCTCGTGGGTGCCGAAGGCGGCCCCGCCGGAGTGGGGGTCGTCCAGACGAGCGAAGGAGGCGCGACCCTGACCTCGGGACGCCTCACCGCCACGGTCGGTCGCGGTGCGCCGTTCGACCTCACGTTCCGCGACGGCGACACCGTGCTCACCCGTTCGGGCCCGAAGTCGGTCGGCTACCACCGGCTCGCGGCCGACGCGCAGGTCGACGGCTCCATGATCGGCAACGCGCGAGCGGGGACGTCCCGCACCCTCGCCCCGTCGTACGTCTCGCAACAGCTCTCGCTGGGCGTGGGCGAGCTCGTCTACGGACTCGGCGAACGGTTCGGCCCGCTGGTCAAGAACGGCCAGACGGTCGACGTGTGGAACGCCGACGGAGGCACCTCGAGCGAGCAGGCCTACAAGAACGTGCCCTTCTACGTGACCAACCGCGGGTACGGCGTCCTCGTCGACCACCCCGGCCACGTCTCGTACGAGATCGGCTCCGAGTCGGTCGAGCGGGTGCAGTTCTCGGTGGCGGGCGAGACCCTCCGCTACCTGGTGATCGCCGGGCCCACGCCCGCCGACGTGCTCGACCGCTACACGCGGCTGACCGGTCGCCCGGCGCACGTGCCGGCCTGGTCGTACGGCCTGTGGCTGTCGACGTCGTTCACGACCGACTACGACGAGGCGACGGTGACGGGCTTCGTCGACGAGATGGCCCGTCGCGACATGCCGATCAGCGTCTTCCACTTCGACTGCTTCTGGATGCGCGAGTTCCAGTGGTGCGACTTCGAGTGGGACCCCCGGGTGTTCCCCGACCCCGAGGGAATGCTCGCCCGGCTGCACGAGCGCGACCTGCGTGTCTGCGTCTGGATCAACCCCTACATCGGGCAGCGCTCGACGCTGTTCCGCGAGGCCGCCGACGCCGGGTACCTCGTGAAGAACCCCGACGGCAGCGTCTGGCAGTGGGATCTCTGGCAGGCGGGCATGGCGCTGGTCGACTTCACGAACCCGGAGGCGACGGCCTGGTTCCAGGGCCACCTGCGTCGGCTGCAGGCCCAGGGGGTCGACGCGTTCAAGACCGACTTCGGCGAGCGCATCCCCACCGGCGTCGTCTGGCACGACGGCTCCGACCCCGAGCGCATGCACAACTGGTACACGCAGCTCTACAACCAGGCGGTCTTCGAGGTGCTCGAGGAGGTGCGCGGCGAGGGCGACGCGGTCGTCTTCGCCCGGTCGGCGACGACCGGTGGTCAGGCGCTGCCGGTGCACTGGGGTGGTGACTCGACGTCGACCTTCGAGTCGATGGCCGAGACCCTCCGTGGCGGCCTGTCCCTGGCCATGAGCGGCTTCTCGTTCTGGAGCCACGACATCGGCGGTTTCGAGGGGACCCCCGACGCTGAGGTCTACAAGCGGTGGACGGCCTTCGGCCTGCTGTCGAGCCACAGCCGGTTCCACGGCAGCTCGTCGTACCGGGTGCCGTGGGCGTTCGACGACGAGGCGGTCGAGGTCACCCGGCGCTTCACGAAGCTCAAGCTGTCGCTCATGCCCTACCTGTACGCCGCCGGGCTCGAGTCGTCGAGGTCGGGACTGCCGGTCATGCGTCCGATGGCCCTGGCCTTCCCGGACGACCGAGGCGCCGCCCACGTCGACACGCAGTACCTGCTCGGCGACGACCTGCTCGTCGCGCCGGTCTTCTCGGCCGACGGCACCGTCGAGGTGTACCTGCCGGCCGGACGCTGGACGAACTGGTGGACCGGCGAGGTCGTCGACGCGGGGTCGGGCACCTGGCGCACCGAGCAGCACGACGTGCTGAGCCTGCCGCTCTACGTGCGCGAGGGGGCGGTGATCCCGGTCGGCGCGCGGGACGACCGCCCCGACCACGACTACCTCGACGGTCTCGTGCTCAAGGTGTTCCCCGGGGGCGACGGCACCCGCTCGCTCACGGTGACGACGCCCACCGGCGGGTCGGCCGACTTCGTCGTCACGCGGTCAGGAGGCGCGGTGTCGGTCGACACCGCCGCCACCGGCTGGCGGGTCGACGAGTTCTGAGTCCCGCGGTCGACGGGTGGCCGGCCCCGCGCCGTGCCGCCCGTCGAGGTCGAGGTAGCCTCGACGCACGGAGGGTGGGGACGTGACGACTCAGCAGGGCGGTGGTGACACCGCGACGACGCCCGATCTCGGTGCTCGGTTCGACCGGGTCCGGCGGGACAACCTCGCGACGGTGCTCGGCATCGTCCACACCGACGGGGCCACGTCGCGGTCGGCCCTGACCCAGGCCACCGGGCTCAACCGCTCGACGATCGCGGCGCTCGTGGGCGAACTCGTCGACCTGGGGCTCGTCGTCGAGACCGACCCGGTCGGCACCAACCGGGTCGGGCGTCCCAGCCCGGTCGTGGCCCCGAGTCCCCGTGTCGTCGCGATCGCGGTCAACCCCGAGATCGACGCCGTCACGGTCGGAGCCGTGGGGCTCGACGGCGTCGTGCAGCACCGCGTCCGGCGCGAGACCGTCGGGGTGCCCAGCGCGCCCCAGGCCGCGGCGCTCGCCGCCGAGGTGATCGACGAGCTGCGGACCACCGCGCTGTCTCCCGACGTGCGGGTGCTCGGGGTCGGTCTCGCGGTGCCCGGCCTGGTCGGCTCCGACGGGGGAGTGGTGCGCCTCGCCCCGCACCTCGGCTGGATCGACGAGCCGTTCGCCGCCGTCGTCGCCTCGGCGACGGGTCTGCCCACCCGCGCCGCCAACGACGCCTCGCTGGGGGCGATCGCCGAGGGGCGCTTCGGGGCCGGGCGGGGTGTCGACGACCTCGTGTTCCTGAACGGCGGTGCGAGCGGCGTCGGCGGGGGAGTCCTGATCGGCGGCAGCCCGGTGACCGGTGTGGGCGGTTTCGCCGGCGAGATCGGGCACACCCTCGTCAACTCGGTCGGCCAGCTCTGCCACTGCGGCGCCGTGGGCTGCCTCGAGACCGAGGTCGGGCAGGCCCGCCTCCTCGCCGTCACGGGGCTCGACCGCGGTCAGGCCGACCAGCTCGACGCGGCACTCGCCGGTGCCGGTCCCGGTTCGCCCGTGGCCGTCGAGGTCCGACGTCAGATCGACTTCCTGGCCGTCGCCCTGCGGGGCGTCGTCAACTCGTTCAACCCGGAGCTGATCGTGCTCGGCGGGTTCCTCGGATCGCTGCACGCTGCCGACCCCGGCCGTCTGGCCGATCGGGTCCGTGGGCAGTCCCTGCCCGGCGCTCGTGACGACGTGCGGATCACCCGGGCCGCGCTCGGCGTGGACCGGCTGACGATCGGTGCCGCCGAACTGGCCTTCGCCGCCGTGCTGGCCGACCCGGCGTCCGTGACCCGCGCCTCCTGACCCGGCCCGCGCCTCCTGCGGTCGTCCTCGTGGCGTTCGACCCGCCACGAAGTAAACAACCCGCCACGCAAACGGGTGGCGGGTTGTCTACCTCGTGGCGGGCAGGCGGGCAGGCGGGCAGGCAGGCAGGCAGCCAGGCAGGCAGGAGGGCAGGCGGGACTGCCCGCCGACCCGTCGCCTCAGGCGTGCGTGTGCGGCTCGGAGTTCGCCCACACCGACGCCGCGGCGACGCCGGCCAGTTCGACGCTGCCGACCGCGTGGTCGTGTGCGTCGGTCAGCACGACCTGCAGCGAGCCGGCGTAGTCGCGTCGTTCGCCGACGCGGACGTGCGCACCGACCCTCAGGTCGAGTGAGCTGAGGTACCGCAGCAGCTCGGGTTCGTCGTCCGAGACGCGGACGACGAACCCGCACTCGCCCTCGACGAAGTCGCCCAACGGGTGGGCGGGAGGCCGCACGACCGTGCCGTCGGCCGCGGGGATCGGGTCGCCGTGCGGGTCGGCCGTGGGGTGCCCGAGCTCGAGGTCGAACCGGTCGAGCAGCCGATCGCTGACCGCGTGCTCGAGCACCTCGGCCTCGTCGTGCACCTCGTCCCAGCCGTAGCCCAGACGCTCGACCAGGTACGTCTCGATCAGGCGGTGGCGACGCACCATCGACACGGCGATCGCCCGGCCCTGGTCGCTCAGCGCGATGCGCCGGTAGGGCTCGTAGTCGAGGTAGCCGTCGCGGTCGAGCTTGCGCAGGTTGCCCGAGACGGTCGACGCGCTGACGCCGAGCGTGGCGGCGATCTCGTTGGTCGAGATGCCGGAGTCGCTGCCGGCCTCGGCCCACTCCTCGGCCTTCCAGATGACCTTGAGGTAGTCCTCGGCCATGGTCGTGCGCGTGCTGGCCGGGTCGCTGGGCATGGTCCGATCCTAGGCGGCGTCCCTCTCGTCATCCATGCCCCGCTCCCCGGGCCCCGAGCCCTGCGCTCCGAGTCACGGCCGCGGCAGCGACCCCAGCCCCTGCGCGGCCCGGTAGCGCTCGCCGACGGCGGGTCGCAGGTCGGCCTCGAAGGAGGCGCTGGTCGCCGGAGCCCAGGTCGGTCGCGTCCCCGACAGGGCCCAGCCCGCCTGCCGTGCCGCCCCGTCGGCGACGTACTCACCCGGCTCGGGCACGACCACGGGCAGGTCGAACACCTGTCGCGCGACGTCCTGCACGGCCGGGTTCAGGGCCGCTCCGCCGATGAGCAGGACCCGCGTCGCCTCGACGCCCTGACGACGGACCGCGGCGGCACCGTCGGACAGCGCCGACAGCATGCCCTCGACCGCGGCGCGGGCCAGGTTCTCGCGGGTCGAGCTCGCCAGGGTCAGGCCCGAGAGCGTGGCCGTGGCGTCGGGCAGGTCGGGGGTGCGCTCGCCCTCGAAGTAGGGCACGAGCGTGACGCCGCCGGCTCCCGGCTCGGCCGCGAGGGCCAGGCGGGCCAGTTCGTCGTGGTCGACGCCGAGCAGTCCGCCGATCGACGACAGCACCCGGGCCGCGTTCAACGTGGCGATGAGGGGCAGGTAGCCGCCCGCGGCATCGGCGAAACCGGCCACCGTGCCGCTGGGGTCGGTCACGGGCCGGTCGGTGACGGCGAAGGCCGTGCCGCTGGTGCCGATGCTGATGACGAGATCGCCGACCGTGGCGTCGAGGCCGAGGGCCGCGCCGGCGTTGTCGCCCGCGCCGGCCCCGACCACGATGCCGGCGGGCACGGGGCCGTCCGCGACCGTCGTGCCGGCCGCCTGGTCGGCCTGCAGCACCCGCGGCAGCACGACGCGCGCATCGGCGTCGTCGGCGAGGTCGGTGCTGCCGGACGCCCCCGCGCCGGGCGCCTCGCGGGCGGGGCGGCCGAAGGCGTGCTCGAACAGCTCGAGGTCGTAGGCCTCGCCGGCGGGGCTCCAGTACGAGGTGCCGCTGGCGTCCGAACGGTCAGTGGCCAGGGCGTCGAGATCGGGCCCGAGCGGGCTCTCGTCGGCAGGGCCGAAACCGAGGAGGCGCCAGGTCAGCCAGTCGTGCGGCAAGGCCACCGCGGCGACCCGCGCCGCGTTCTCGGGCTCGGCGTCGCGCAGCCAGCGCAGCTTGGTCGCGGTGAACGACGCGACGGGGACGGAGCCCGTGCGTCGGGCCCACTCGTCGGCCCCGAGCTCGTCGATCAGGTCGCGGGCCGCCGGGGCGCTGCGGGTGTCGTTCCAGAGCAGGGCGTCCCGGACGACGCGCCCGTCGGCGTCGAGGGCGACGAGGCCGTGCTGCTGGCCCGCGACCGAGAGGGCGGCGACGTCGTCGAGGCCGCCGGCGTCCGCGATCGCCGCGAGCAGCGCCTCCCACCAGGCGGCCGGAGGCACCTCGGTGCCCTCGGGGTGCCTTGCCGACCCCTGCCGGACGAGTTCGCCCGTCGAGAGATCACGGACGACGACTTTGCAACTCTGGGTCGATGAGTCGACCCCGGCGACGAGACTCATGGGCACAGTTTGTCGTACGTGACCACAAATGGCCACCGGAGGTCGACCGCGGGTCGCGCGCCGCGCCTCCTCGGCGGCTCCGGCGGCCTCCGGGCGGCCCGGAGGAGCCTGTCGGTAGACTCAAGTGCACCTCACCCGGTGCGTTCCCCGACATGAGGAGAAACCCATGCCAGCAGTCGTGATCATCGGAGCCCAGTGGGGCGACGAGGGCAAGGGCAAGGCCACCGACCTGTTGTCGAGCCGCATCGACTACGTCGTCAAGTTCAACGGCGGCAACAACGCCGGCCACACCGTGGTGATCGGCGACCAGAAGTACGCGCTGCACCTGCTGCCCTCGGGCATCCTCTCGCCGGGTGTCACGCCCGTCATCGGCAACGGCGTCGTCGTCGACATCGAGGTGCTCTTCGACGAGCTCGACGCGCTCATCGCGCGGGGCATCGACGTCTCCCGGCTGCGGGTCAGCGCGAACGCGCACGTCATCACGCACTACCACCGCACCCTCGACAAGGTGACCGAGCGCTTCCTCGGCAAGCGCCAGATCGGCACGACCGGTCGCGGCATCGGCCCGACCTACGCCGACAAGATCAACCGCGTCGGCATCCGCGTGCAGGACATCTTCGACGAGGGCATCCTGCGGCAGAAGGTCGAGGCGGCCCTCGACCAGAAGAACCACCTGCTCGTCAAGATCTACAACCGGCGTGCGATCGAGGTCGACGAGGTCGTCGAGTCGCTCCTGTCGTACGCCGAGCGGCTCAAGCCGATGGTCGCCGACACGGCGCTCGAGATCCACCAGGCGCTCGAGGCCGGCAAGACCGTCCTCTTCGAGGCGGGCCAGGCGACGATGCTCGACGTCGACCACGGCACCTACCCGTTCGTGACCTCGTCGTCCGCGACCGCGGGCGGCGCCTCGACCGGCTCGGGCATCGGACCCGGCCGCATCGAGCGGGTCATCGGCATCGTCAAGGCTTACACGACGCGCGTCGGCGCCGGCCCGTTCCCGACCGAGCTCTTCGACGCCTCGGGCGAGTTCCTGCGGGCCAACGGCTTCGAGTTCGGCACGACCACCGGCCGCCCGCGCCGCTGCGGCTGGTACGACGCCCCCATCGCTCGCTACACGGCCCGCATCAACGGCGTCACCGACTTCGTGCTGACGAAGCTCGACGTGCTGACCGGTCTCGAGACCATCCCCGTGTGCGTGGCCTACGACGTCGACGGCGTCCGCCACGACGAGGTCCCCGTCTCGCAGAGCGACTTCCACCACGCGACGCCGATCTACGAAGAGTTCCCCGGCTGGACCGAAGACATCACCGGTGCCCGCAGCTTCGACGACCTGCCGAAGGCCGCGCAGGACTACGTGCTCGCCGTCGAGGCGATGAGCGGTGCCCGCATCTCGGCGATCGGCGTCGGCCCGGGCCGCGACGCCATCGTGCAGCGTCACGACCTGCTCGGCTGAGCCGAGCTACCACACTCACCCGCCACCGAGCCAACTCCCAGATTCTAGGTATGGTCTTCTCCTCATGACACTCGACATCGCCTACACCGCCATCGCCCACGCCACCGGTGGGGGTCGTGACGGCCACGTCCGCAGCGAAGACGACCGGCTCGACTTCGACACGCGGCCCCCCAAAGAACTCGGCGGCTCCGGCGAGGGCACCAACCCCGAGCAGCTGTTCGCCGCGGGCTTCGCCGCCTGCTTCCTCAGCGCCATGCACGGCGCCGGCAAGAAGCTCGGCGTCGACACGAAGGGCGCCGAGGTCTCGGCGAGCGTCGGCATCGGCGGCAACGGCGAGGGCGGGTTCGGCCTCGCCGTCGAGCTCGACATCTACACGCCGAACGTCGAGCCCGAGCGTCGTCAAGAGCTCGCCGACGCGGCCCACCACGTGTGCCCGTACTCGAACGCCACGCGCGGCAACGTCGAGGTCACGCTCACGCTGGTCGACTGACCGCCCGGGCCGACCCGGCCGTGAAGGAGGCGCGTCTCGCGAGAGCGGGACGCGCCTCCTTCGTGCGTGGCGGTCCGTCGCTGGTCCCGTCGCCGGGCTCGCCGATAGGGTCGGTGCATGGCACTCGACAGTCCTCTCGGGGCGGACAGCCCCCTCAGCTCAGCCGACCAGGGCGCGATCGACGAGCTCGCGGGCATCCGCCAGAGCATCGACAACATCGACGCCGCCCTCGTCCACATGCTCGCCGAGCGGTTCAAGTACACGCAGTCCGTCGGCCTGCTCAAGGCGGCGGCGGGCATGCCGGCGAGCGACCCCGAGCGTGAGCGCGTGCAGATCCAGCGCCTGCGTCGCCTGGCCGAAGAGGCCCGTCTCGACCCGGCCTTCGCCGAGTCCTTCCTGAACTTCATCGTCGCCGAGGTGATCCACCACCACGAGCGCATCGCCGCGGGCGACGACCCGACGGCGGGCCGCGCGTGAGCGACCCCGCCCCGTCCACCCCGACGCGCCTCTACGTCGGCTCGTACACCGCGGTCAGCGGTGGCCACGGCGTCGGCATCACCGTCCTCGAGCGGTCGCGGGCCGACGGGCGCTGGCAGGCCGGCCAGGTCGTCGAGGCCGACGACCCGTCGTTCCTGGTCGTCACCGAAGGCGCACTGCACGCCGTCGCCGAGACGAACGAGGGTCGCGTCCTCTCGTACACGATCGCGGCCGGCCGCCTGGTCGAGGCCGGCGTCGCCGCGTCCGGCGGCGCCTCGCCCTGCCACATCGAGCACGACCCGGCCTCCAACGCCCTGCTCGTCGCGAACTACGTCGGCGGCACCTTCGGGGTGCTGAGCTCCGAGGCCACCGATCCCGCGCGCGTGACCGCGACCGTCGCGCTCCCGTCGGGCTCCGGCCCGGTCGCCGATCGCCAGGGCGGGCCGCACGCCCACCAGATCGTCGCCACGCCGTGGGGCACGCACCTGGTCAGCGACCTCGGCACCGACCGGCTGATCGAGGTCGCCGTCGACGTCGTCACGCTCGAGCCGTCGATCGTCGCCGTCCACCCGATGCCCGCCGGCTCGGGCCCGCGACACCTCGCCTGGCTCGGGGGCGACCTGCTCGTCGTGGGCGAGCTCGACGCCCGTCTGTACGTCGTCCGCCGCCAGGGTGACGAACTCGTCATCCCGTACTCGGTGGCGGTCGTCGAGGGCGAGCCGAACGAGCAGGGCGACCTCCCGTCGCACCTGGCCGTGCACGGCTCGCGGGTCTACGTCGCCACGCGCGGCCGCGACACGATCAGCGTGCTCGAGACCTCGGTCGATGCCGAGGGCGCATCCGACGGTGCCGAGTCCTCGCGGCTCCGCCTGGTCGGGCAGGTGCCCTGCGGCGGCGCCTGGCCACGGCACTTCGCCATCGCCGCCGGCCTGCTCTACTGCGCCAACCAGGGCTCCGACACCGTCTCGGTGCTGCCGCTCGACGACACGACCGGTCTGCCCGGCGCCCCCGTCGACCTCTTCACCCTGGGCAGCCCCGCCTGCATCGTCGCCGTCTGATCGCCGAGACCCCGACACGTCGCCGAGACCCCTCCGCGCGCGCTGTGGTCTCGGCGGCTTCCCGGGGTCCGGTCGGCCGGGAACGCAGGAGGCGCGGGTCAGCTGCGCGGCACGAGCCGCTGCAGCACGGCGATGACGTCGTCGATCGACGTGTCGTGGCGCGGGTCGCCGCCCGAGTCCACCGGCGAGAACGGCCGTGGCGTGAAGTAGAGCCCGTCGGACACGAGTGACACGACCCGGGCGACCGCGGGGTCGCCGACGGCGTCGAGGACGACCTGGTGCCAGCGCGACTGCATGGCGGTCAGGGCCTCGAGCGCGCGGGGGTGGCGCCCGCTGGACGCCAGGTTCGAGACGGCGGTGATGCAGCGGTCGAGCGGGTCGTCCGCGGGGATGGTCGCGGGTGACGACGTGCGGACGAAGTAGTCCACGACGCCCTCGGGTGCACTGGTCATGGCGGCGACGTCGTCGTCGAGCAGTGCGGTGAGTCGGTCGACGAGGCCGTCGACCAGCGCCTCGCGGGTGGGGAAGTGGTAGAGCAGTCCGCCCTTCGAGACGCCGGCGGCAGCGGCGACGGCGTCGAAGGTCGCGGCGCGTTCGCCGTCGTCGACGACGAGCGTCTCGAACGTGTCGAGCATCGATTCCCGGGCTGACGGTCGAGGACTCATTCTGTTACTGTACCGTCTGGACGGTGTAACTGTACCGTCCGGACGGTCAGGGCTCGCGCCTCCTGCCCTCGTCGGGTCGCCGCCGGGCGGTGCCTGCACCACAGGCCGTCCTCCGACCCACCGACCCACCGACCCACCGACCGCGAGAGAGCACCATGACCCGCTCCGCCACCACCACGACCTCGACCGGCGTCCCGCCCCGTGCCGGGCGGCGACAGTGGGCCGCGCTGGTCGTGCTCATGCTGCCGGTGCTGCTCGTCTCGGTCGACAACACGGTGCTGAGCTTCGCGCTGCCCGAGATCTCGACCGCCCTGCAGCCGAGCGCAGCGGGGCAGCTCTGGATCGTCGACGTCTACTCACTCGTCCTCGCCGGCCTGCTCGTGGCCATGGGGTCGATGGGTGACCGGTTCGGCCGCCGCAAGCTGCTGTTCATCGGGGCGAGCGGCTTCGCGGTCGTCTCGGTCCTCGCGGCGTTCTCGACGAGCGCCGAGCAGCTCATCACGGCCCGGGCCGTGCTGGGCTTCTTCGGCGCCATGATCATGCCGGCGACCCTCTCCCTGCTGCGCAGCACGTTCCTCGACCGCGAGCAACGCCGGCTCGCCATCGCCGTCTGGGCCTCGGGCTTCGCCGCCGGGTCGGCCCTGGGGCCGATCGTCGGCGGCGTGCTGCTCGAGCACTTCGCCTGGGGCTCGGTGTTCCTCATCGCGGTGCCGGTCCTCGTGCCGTTGTTGATCGCCGGACCGCTGCTGCTGGCCGAGAGCCGCGACCCCGCTCCCGGGCCCGCCGACCCGTTCTCGGTGCTGCTGTCGCTCGCGGCGATGGCTCCGGTCGTCGCGGCGATCAAGCTGCTCGCGACCGACGGCTTCGTCTGGCCCGTCGCCGCCCTGGCCGGGGTCGGCGTGGGCTCGGGCTGGCTGTTCGTCCGGCGTCAGCTCGCCCGCCCGCGTCCACTGCTCGACGTGCGGCTGTTCACGAACCCGGTGTTCGCCGGCTCCGTGATGGTCAACCTGCTCGCCGTCGTGGCGCTCGTGGCCTTCCTGTTCTTCACGACCCAGCACCTGCAACTCGTCGTGGGGTTGCGGCCGTTGCAGGCCGCGCTGACGCTGGTGCCCGGTCTCGTGGTGATGATCCTGGCGGGCCTCGCCGTCGTCCGGGTCGTCCGGTGGCTGCGCCCGCGCACCATCGTCGCGATCGGTCTCGCCTCGGCCGCCCTCGCCTACGCGGCGGTCTTCGCCACCGGTGCCGGGGCTCCGGTCGGCGTGTTCGTCGTGGCCTTCGCCTTCGTCGGTCTGGGCGTCGGTGCCGCCGAGACGATCTCGAACGACCTGATCATCGCGGCCGTGCCCGCGAACCGGGCCGGGGCCGCCTCGGCGGTCTCCGAGACCGCCTACGAGGTCGGTGCCGTGCTCGGCACCGCCGTGCTCGGCAGCATGCTCACCGCCATCTACCGGGGTGCGCTCGTCGTCCCCGCCGGCGTGCCCGCCGAGGCCGGCGAGGCCGCCCGGGAGACCCTGGGAGGCGCGGTGGCGGTCTCCGACGGGCTGCCCGACTCGCTCGCCGGGCCCCTGCTGCACGCCGCCACCGACGCTTTCGACCAGGGTCTCGTCGTCACGGCCGGGGTCGGGGCACTGGTGATGGTCGCGGCGGTGGTGGTCGCCCTCACGACCATGCGCCGCGCCTCCTCGGCCGACTGAGGCCCGGGCCGTGCCGGGCCACCCCGGCACGGGTGGACCGACCCGGTCGCCCGGCCCGCGCGGCCCTCCTGCCCCCGGGTAAAGTGTGGCGAGCCCCCCGAGACGCCAGGAGAACCATGCCCCGCACCGTCAGACTCGCCGCCATCCCCGGAGACGGCATCGGCCCCGAGGTCGTCGCCGAGGCGCTCAAGGTGCTCGAGGTCGCGGCGGGCGACGACGCGACGTTCGAGGTCACGACGTTCTCGCTGGGCGCGGGGCGCTACCTCGAGACGGGCGACATCCTCACCGACGACGACCTGTCGGCCGTCGCGTCACACGACGCGATCCTGTTGGGCGCGGTGGGGGGCGACCCCCGCGACCCCCGGTTGGCCGGGGGCATCATCGAGCGCGGCCTGCTGCTGAAGCTGCGCTTCGCCCTCGACCACTACGTCAACCTGCGGCCGACCAAGGTGTACCCCGGTGTCGCCTCGCCGCTCTCGGCGCCCGGCGAGGTCGACTTCGTCGTCGTCCGCGAGGGCACCGAGGGCCCCTACGTCGGCAACGGAGGCGCACTGCGGCAGGGCACGCCGCACGAGATCGCGAACGAGGTCAGCGTCAACACGGCCCACGGCGTTGAGCGAGTGGTGCGCTTCGCCTTCGAGAAGGCCCGTGGTCGCCGTGGTCGCCTGACCCTCGTGCACAAGACCAACGTGCTCGTGTTCTCGGGCAGCCTCTGGCAGCGCACCGTCGACGCGGTCGCCGCCGAGTACCCCGACGTGGCGGTCGACTACCAGCACGTCGACGCGGCCACCATCCACCTCGTGGTCGACCCGTCCCGCTTCGACGTCATCGTCACCGACAACCTGTTCGGCGACATCCTCACCGACCTGGCCGGCGCCATCAGCGGTGGCATCGGGCTCGCGGCCTCGGGCAACCTCAACCCCGACGGCACTTTCCCGAGCATGTTCGAGCCCGTGCACGGTTCGGCTCCCGACATCGCCGGTCAGCAGAAGGCCGACCCGACGGCGGCGATCCTCTCGGTCGCGCTCCTGCTCGACCACCTCGGCTTGTCCGACGCGGCCGCCCGAGTCACCCGTGCCGTCGACGCCGACATCGCCGACCGCGCCTCGCACGATCCGTCAGTCCCTGCCCGCCGCACGGCCGAGATCGGCACGGCGATCGCCGACCGCGTGCGCACCCTGTCCCCGTCTGCCTCCGCCTGAAGGGCATCATGACCACCACCGACAACGTCTCCGCCCCGACCGACGACTCGGCCGACTTCCCGCTGCAGTTCGAGCTGACGCCGTCCGAGACGGCTCGCGACGACGCCGAACGCGAGACGATCCTCAGCGACCCCGGCTTCGGCAAGCACTTCACCGACCACATGGTGACCATCGAGTGGACCCTCGCCGACGGCTGGCACGCGGCGTCCGTGCACCCGTACGGCCCTCTCCAGCTCGACCCGTCGGCGTCGGTGCTGCACTACGCGCAAGAGATCTTCGAGGGCATGAAGGCCTACCGGCACGCCGACGGCTCGGTCTGGTCGTTCCGCCCGGACGCCAACGGTCGTCGCCTGCAGCGTTCGGCCCGCCGACTGGCCCTGCCCGAGCTCAGCACGGACGACTTCGTCGAGTCCGTCCGCCAGCTCGTGCGGGCCGATCTGGGGTGGGTGCCGTCGGCCCCCGAGACGAGCCTCTACCTGCGACCGTTCATGATCGCCACCGAGGCGTTCCTGGGGGTCCGGGCCGCGCACGAGGTGTCGTACCACGTCATCGCGAGCCCGGCCGGCGCCTACTTCAGCGGCGGCGTCTCTCCCGTCTCGATCTGGCTGACCACGAACTACGCCCGCGCCGGCAAGGGGGGAACGGGTGCGGCCAAGACGGGCGGCAACTACGCGTCGTCGCTGCTGCCGCAGCAAGAGGCCTACGAGAACGGCTGCCAGCAGGTGTTGTTCCTCGACTCGTCCGAGAGCAACTACATCGAAGAACTCGGCGGCATGAACGTGGTGCTCGTCAAGAAGGACGGCACCCTCGTGACGCCCGACAGCGACTCGATCCTCGAGGGCATCACGCGCGACTCGATCCTCGAGTTGGCCGAGGCCCGGGGGCACCGCGTCGAACGCCGTCGCGTGACGATCGACGAGTGGCGTGACGGCGTCGCGTCCGGTGACATCGTCGAGGTCTTCGCCTGCGGCACGGCCGCGGTCGTCGTCCCCATCGCCGAGCTCAAGGGCGAGGGCATCCACATCGGGTCGCCCGCCGCGTCCGGCGGCGAACTGACCATGTCGCTGCGCGAAGAGCTGACCGACATCCAGTACGGCCGCCGTCCCGACGTCCACGGCTGGATGACTAGGCTCGACGCGTGAAGATCGCCCGTTTCGCCACGCCCGGAGAAGACCCCCGCTACGGCATCGTCGACGAGCGCGAGCTCATCGTCCTCGCCGGCGACCCGATGTACAGCGGGTACGAGACGACCGGAGAGCGGGTGTCCCTGCGTCAGGCCAAGTTGCTCGCGCCGGTGATCCCCCGCTCCAAGATCGTGGGGGTCGGCTTGAACTACCAGGACCACGCCGACGAGCTCGGCCAGTCCGCGCCCGAGGCGCCCGTCTTGTTCCTCAAGCCCAACACGACGGTCATCGGCTTCGGCGACTCGATCCAGCTGCCGCCCGACGTCGGCCGGGTCGACTTCGAGGGTGAGCTCGCCATCGTCATCGGATCGATCGCCAAGCGCGTCAAGGCCGAGGACTACCAAGACGTCGTCTTCGGCTACACCGTGGCCAACGACGTCACGGCCCGCGACGTCCAGAACGCCGACGGTCAGTGGACCCGTGCCAAGGGCTACGACACCTTCCTGCCGCTCGGGCCGTACATCGAGAACGAGTTCGACTGGGCTGACGCCACCATCGAGACCCGGGTCGACGGAGAAGTCATGCAGCGCGAGTCGACGATGCAGATGATCCACAAGATCCCCGAGCTGATCGAGTACGTCACCGACGTGTTCACCCTGCTGCCCGGCGACGTCATCCTGACCGGCACGCCCGCCGGCATCGGTCCGTTCACGTCGGGCCAGACCGTCGAGGTCGCGATCTCCGGCCTCGGCTCGCTGATCAACCCGGCCAAGAACCGGGTCTAGGCCCGTCCGGTGAGCCCCGCCGCCGTCGACGCGCCCTCCCGTGCGCGTCCGGTGCCGGGGCTCGTCGTCGCCGGGGCCGCCTACGGGGTGGCGTGGGGCCTGCACTCCGTGCTGCCGGCGGTCCCCGTCCTCACCTGGTGCGTCTTGGTCGGCATCGCCGTCGCGCAGGTCCGGCCCCTCCGTCCGGTGCTCGACGGCGACTGGAAGCCCGGACTCACCCTCGCCTCCAAGCGACTGTTGCGCATCGGCGTCGTGCTGCTCGGCCTCCAGCTCAGCTTGATCGACGTCGCCGGCCTCGGCTGGGTGACGGTCGTCGTGGTGATCGCGATCCTCGCGCTGACCTTCGGCGTCACCTACCTGCTCGGTCGGTGGGCCCGTCTCCCCGGTGACCAGCCCCTCCTGCTCGCGGCCGGCTTCTCGATCTGCGGGGCGTCGGCCATCGGCGCGATGAGCGCCGTGACCCGGGATCGCGGCAAGGACGCGGCGACCCCCGTGGCCCTGGTCACGCTCTTCGGCACGCTCGCGATCGCCGTCCTGCCCCTGGTCGGAGGGTGGGTCGGTCTGTCCGACCTCGAGTTCGGGGCCTGGGTGGGGGCGAGCGTGCACGACGTGGGACAGGTCGTCGCCACGGCGCAGACCGCCGGAGCCGCCGCCCTCGCGATCGCGGTGATCGTCAAGCTCACGCGGGTGTTGATGCTCGCACCCATCGTGGCGATCACCTCGACGATCGTCCGTCGGCAGGGCGCCGGCGCCGGTGCCCGACCGCCGATCGTGCCCTTGTTCGTCGTCGGTTTCGCCGTCGCGGTCGTCGTCCGCACGGTGGTCCCCGTCCCGGAGGCGCTGCTCGCGATCGCGGGGACGGTCCAGTCGGTCCTGCTCGGGCTCGCGCTCGTCGGCCTGGGGTCGGGCATCCGACTCGAGCGCCTCGTCCGCACCGGTGGTCGCGCCGTGCTCGTGGGTCTGGCGTCGTGGATCGTCATCGCCTCGGTGTCCCTGGGCGCCGTGCTCGTGCTGCCCTTCGGCTGAAGGGCTCGCACCTCCCGGATGTGTAGCGCGACACGCCCGGGATGCACGGACGGTTGGCCAGAGCGGGCAGGACGTGTCTAAAGTAATCACTTGTCACCCCAAAGGTGCGGCGGAGCGAAGCTCTTCCGGCCCTCAAGCGGGACCAACTTCCAAGTCCTCGAGTTGCTTCACAGCCTCGGACCAAGCGAGTTGCGAACACTGAACAAGGTGATGTAGAGTTACGGCTCGTTCCGCAAGGGACTTCGGCACGATCTCGACATCGTCGGTCAGTGCACAAAGATCAAAGAACTGCCCAGGGCAAAGGTCTTCCAAGGCTGGGTCCCCGGTGCGTTTGGTCCTTGAGAACTCAACAGCGTGCACATTGTCAAATGCCAAATTATACCCTGGCATTGCTTGTGGCCTCATCTTTGGTGGGGTTGTGAGTGGTGTTTAGGTTTCTTTGAGATTGATGGACAACAACAATCGTCAGATTGTTTTGTTCTTTAGTCAGCATCAAATTCAGCAGTCATGGCCTATTCCGGTTGTGCTGTTTTTTCTTTTACGGAGAGTTTGATCCTGGCTCAGGACGAACGCTGGCGGCGTGCTTAACACATGCAAGTCGAACGATGAACTGGAGCTTGCTCCAGGGATTAGTGGCGAACGGGTGAGTAACACGTGAGTAACCTGCCCTTGACTCTGGGATAAGCGCTAGAAATGGCGTCTAATACCGGATACGAGCTTCAGCCGCATGGCTAGGAGTTGGAAAGAATTTTGGTCAAGGATGGACTCGCGGCCTATCAGCTAGTTGGTGAGGTAATGGCTCACCAAGGCGACGACGGGTAGCCGGCCTGAGAGGGTGACCGGCCACACTGGGACTGAGACACGGCCCAGACTCCTACGGGAGGCAGCAGTGGGGAATATTGCACAATGGGCGAAAGCCTGATGCAGCAACGCCGCGTGAGGGATGACGGCCTTCGGGTTGTAAACCTCTTTTAGTAGGGAAGAAGCGAAAGTGACGGTACCTGCAGAAAAAGCACCGGCTAACTACGTGCCAGCAGCCGCGGTAATACGTAGGGTGCAAGCGTTGTCCGGAATTATTGGGCGTAAAGAGCTCGTAGGCGGTTTGTCGCGTCTGCTGTGAAATCTGGGGGCTCAACCCCCAGCCTGCAGTGGGTACGGGCAGACTAGAGTGCGGTAGGGGAGATTGGAATTCCTGGTGTAGCGGTGGAATGCGCAGATATCAGGAGGAACACCAATGGCGAAGGCAGATCTCTGGGCCGTAACTGACGCTGAGGAGCGAAAGCATGGGGAGCGAACAGGATTAGATACCCTGGTAGTCCATGCCGTAAACGTTGGGAACTAGATGTGGGGGCCATTCCACGGTCTCCGTGTCGCAGCTAACGCATTAAGTTCCCCGCCTGGGGAGTACGGCCGCAAGGCTAAAACTCAAAGGAATTGACGGGGGCCCGCACAAGCGGCGGAGCATGCGGATTAATTCGATGCAACGCGAAGAACCTTACCAAGGCTTGACATATACCGGAAACGTCCAGAGATGGTCGCCCCGCAAGGTCGGTATACAGGTGGTGCATGGTTGTCGTCAGCTCGTGTCGTGAGATGTTGGGTTAAGTCCCGCAACGAGCGCAACCCTCGTTCTATGTTGCCAGCACGTTATGGTGGGAACTCATAGGAGACTGCCGGGGTCAACTCGGAGGAAGGTGGGGATGACGTCAAATCATCATGCCCCTTATGTCTTGGGCTTCACGCATGCTACAATGGCCGGTACAAAGGGCTGCGATACCGTAAGGTGGAGCGAATCCCAAAAAGCCGGTCTCAGTTCGGATTGAGGTCTGCAACTCGACCTCATGAAGTCGGAGTCGCTAGTAATCGCAGATCAGCAACGCTGCGGTGAATACGTTCCCGGGCCTTGTACACACCGCCCGTCAAGTCATGAAAGTCGGTAACACCCGAAGCCAGTGGCCTAACCCTTGTGGATGGAGCTGTCGAAGGTGGGATCGGTGATTAGGACTAAGTCGTAACAAGGTAGCCGTACCGGAAGGTGCGGCTGGATCA
Organism: Frigoribacterium sp. AP1; assembly: GCF_056680555.1. Lineage (NCBI taxonomy): Bacteria > Bacillati > Actinomycetota > Actinomycetes > Micrococcales > Microbacteriaceae > Frigoribacterium > Frigoribacterium sp. AP1. Next base: position 1,079,781 of record NZ_CM155288.1, on the reverse strand, counting down.
CCTCCTTTCTAAGGAGCATGTACTCGCCCCGCGGTATACACGGGGGTCAACGGGTCAAGTCGGTTTCGAAGCGAATGTCTTCGGCCGGCGCTCATGGGTGGAACATTGACAATGGCTCTTCACGAAGAGCATCAGCGCTAGTACGGCACCTTTTGGGTGTCTGGAAGGTGAGGGTGTTCTGGGGTGGGGGGCTTGCACGCTGTTGGGTCCTGAGGGACCAAACATCCACGCTTTGGTGTGGTTGTTTTTCCTCTGGGCCATGAAGGTTCTGCATCACTTGCAGGGTGTTCATGGTGCCGCCCGTATTTTGAGAACTACACAGTGGACGCGAGCATCTTAGTCGCAAGCAGGGCTGGCCTTCGGGTTGGTTGTTGTTTGTGATACTAAGTGCAATTTCTTAGACCAATCCGCCCTTTGGGGTGTGGTTGGCGAATGAGATAACACTGAGCTGTCAGTCTTTGGCTGGCAGCAACTTTGTGGTCAAGTTTCTAAGAGCAAACGGTGGATGCCTTGGCATCTGGAGCCGAAGAAGGACGTAGAAATCTGCGATAAGCCTCGGGGAGCTGATAATCGAGCCCTGATCCGAGGATTTCCGAATGGGGAAACCCCGCCAGGCGTTATGTCTGGTGACTCCCGCCTGAATATATAGGGCGGGTAGAGGGAACGTGGGGAAGTGAAACATCTCAGTACCCACAGGAAGAGAAAACAACAGTGATTCCGTCAGTAGTGGCGAGCGAAATCGGAAGAGGCTAAACCGGTCATGTGTGATAGACGGCGGTCGTTGCATGGTCGGGGTTGTGGGACCCGTTGTCCTGTTCTGCCGGACAGGGACAGTTACAGCGCAGTATAGGCGAACAGCTTTGAATGGCTGGTCATAGAGGGTGCGAACCCCGTAGCCGAAATGCTGGCGCTGGCTGAATGGGGATCCCAAGTAGCTCGGGGCCCGAGAAATCCCGTGTGAATCTGTCAGGACCACCTGATAAGCCTAAATACTCCCAGATGACCGATAGCGGACAAGTACCGTGAGGGAAAGGTGAAAAGTACCCCGGGAGGGGAGTGAAATAGTACCTGAAACCGTTTGCTTACAAACCGTTGGAGCCTCCTTGTAGGGGTGACAGCGTGCCTTTTGAAGAATGAGCCTGCGAGTTAGCGATATGTGGCGAGGTTAACCCGTGTGGGGTAGCCGTAGCGAAAGCGAGTCTTAATAGGGCGATCCAGTCGCATGTCCTAGACCCGAAGCGAAGTGATCTATCCATGGCCAGGTTGAAGCGACGGTAAGACGTCGTGGAGGACCGAACCCACTTAGGTTGAAAACTGAGGGGATGAGCTGTGGATAGGGGTGAAAGGCCAATCAAACTTCGTGATAGCTGGTTCTCTCCGAAATGCATTTAGGTGCAGCGTTGCGTGTTTCTTGCCGGAGGTAGAGCTACTGGATGGCCGATGGGGCCCAAAAGCTTACTGACGTCAGCCAAACTCCGAATGCCGGTAAGTGAGAGCGCAGCAGTGAGACGGTGGGGGATAAGCTTCATCGTCGAGAGGGAAACAACCCAGACTACCAACTAAGGTCCCTAAGCGTGTGCTAAGTGGGAAAGGATGTGGAGTTGCATAGACAACCAGGAGGTTGGCTTAGAAGCAGCCACCCTTGAAAGAGTGCGTAATAGCTCACTGGTCAAGTGATTCCGCGCCGACAATGTAACGGGGCTCAAGCACACCACCGAAGTTGTAGATTTCGTATTATAGACAAGCCTTCGTGGTTCAGTCGTACGGAGTGGTAGGAGAGCGTCGTGTGGCCAGTGAAGCGGCGGTGTAAACCAGCCGTGGAGGCCACACGAGTGAGAATGCAGGCATGAGTAGCGAAAGACGGGTGAGAAACCCGTCCTCCGAAAGACCAAGGGTTCCAGGGCCAGGTTAATCCGCCCTGGGTAAGTCGGGACCTAAGGCGAGGCCGACAGGCGTAGTCGATGGACAACGGGTTGATATTCCCGTACCGGCGAAGAACCGCCCAAGCTAATCCAGTGGTGCTAAGAGTCCTAACCCGGCTGAGTGGATCCCTTCGGGGTGATGCCGGCCGGTCTAACGCTCGACCCCATGCTGGTGCGGTTAACGTATTAACAGGTGTGACGCAGGAAGGTAGCTGAGCCAGGCGATGGTATCCGTAAGGTGAACCTGGTGTAAGGATGTAGGGCTGACGATAGGCAAATCCGTCGTCAATGCGCCTGAGATCCGATGCGTACCCCGATTGGGGGAAATCAGTGATCCTATGCTGCCGAGAAAAGCATCGACGTGAGGTTCAAGCCGCCCGTACCCCAAACCGACTCAGGTGGTCAGGTAGAGAATACCAAGGAGATCGAGAGAATCGTGGTTAAGGAACTCGGCAAAATGCCCCCGTAACTTCGGGAGAAGGGGGGCCGGAACCGTGATGGGATTTACTCCCGGAGCGGGAAAGGCCGCAGAGACCAGTGGGAAGCGACTGTTTACTAAAAACACAGGTCCGTGCCAAGTCGCAAGACGATGTATACGGACTGACGCCTGCCCGGTGCTGGAAGGTTAAGAGGAACGGTTAGCGCAAGCGAAGCTGAGAATTTAAGCCCCAGTAAACGGCGGTGGTAACTATAACCATCCTAAGGTAGCGAAATTCCTTGTCGGGTAAGTTCCGACCTGCACGAATGGCGTAACGACTTCCCAGCTGTCTCAACCGCGAACTCGGCGAAATTGCACTACGAGTAAAGATGCTCGTTACGCGCAGCAGGACGGAAAGACCCCGTGACCTTTACTACAGCTTGGTATTGGTGTTCGGAGTGGCTTGTGTAGGATAGGTGGGAGACTGTGAAGCTTGGACGCTAGTTCAGGTGGAGTCATTGTTGAAATACCACTCTGGTCACTTTGGATATCTAACTACGAACCGTGATCCGGTTCTGGGACAGTGCCTGGTGGGTAGTTTAACTGGGGCGGTTGCCTCCCAAAAAGTAACGGAGGCGCCCAAAGGTTCCCTCAACCTGGTTGGCAATCAGGTGTCGAGTGTAAGTGCACAAGGGAGCTTGACTGTGAGACTGACAAGTCGAGCAGGGACGAAAGTCGGGACTAGTGATCCGGCAGTGGCTTGTGGAAGCGCTGTCGCTCAACGGATAAAAGGTACCTCGGGGATAACAGGCTGATCTTGCCCAAGAGTCCATATCGACGGCATGGTTTGGCACCTCGATGTCGGCTCGTCGCATCCTGGGGCTGGAGTAGGTCCCAAGGGTTGGGCTGTTCGCCCATTAAAGCGGTACGCGAGCTGGGTTTAGAACGTCGTGAGACAGTTCGGTCCCTATCCGCTGCGCGCGTAGGAAATTTGAGAAGATCTATCCCTAGTACGAGAGGACCGGGATGGACGAACCTCTGGTGTGTCAGTTGTCCTGCCAAGGGCACCGCTGATTAGCTACGTTCGGAACGGATAACCGCTGAAAGCATCTAAGCGGGAAGCCGGCTTCGAGATGAGATTTCCATACCCTTAGGGGTGAGAGGCTCCCAGCTAGACTACTGGGTTGATAGGCCGGATGTGGAAGTGGGGACTAACGACCCATGGAGCTGACCGGTACTAATAAGCCGATAACTTGACAACACTCCCTCCCTGTAGAGGTGGGGGAAAGCTGCTTGCGTCCACTATGTGGTTCCCGAAATACGGTCGGGAACATAACTCAACAGACAAGTCGCCGCATCTATCACGGATGGGGTGCATGGTCTGAGACAGACTTCACCACCAGTAATGGTGTGTGGTAAATGTTTCGGCGGCCATAGCGAGAGGGAAACGCCCGGTCACATTCCGAACCCGGAAGCTAAGACTCTCAGCGCCGATGGTACTGCAAGGGGGACCTTGTGGGAGAGTAGGACACCGCCGGACTCCTTTTAGTGCGAAGAGCACATGCAACACCAGAAAGGCCCCTTCTTCGGAAGGGGCCTTTCTGCGTTTAACGCTGACCAGCTGGACGACCCCGCTTTGGGCGTGGCGTCCTGGAGGTGGGGAGAGCTGCAGGCAGGGAGCCCGCGAGAGGACGGCACCACCGCCAGTGCGCTTGCGGGCGTGTTTTCGGCTCGACACCCCGACCTTCTCTCGGACAAGGGTGGAGGGTCGCCGGGTGGAGGCTCATTGCCCGAGAGCAGCGCGCATGTCCTAGGCGGTCTCCCACTGCGCCGACTTGCCGGTGCTTTGGGCGCACGATATGCCGAATGGATCGAGTCTCCAGGTCCGTGACACTCGAGGAACCGGCTTGAGGGCGTGCTTCGAGTGGATTCTTGCCGTGTTGCTGCGTTGCAGTCGAGGCGCCGTGGGCTTGAGCTCGGGCCTCACTCCAGTCGAGTTGCTCCCACTAGGCGCGCTCAGGGCCACTGTGCGATCGAACCGTTCCCTTTTCGTCACCACAAGGACGATCGGGCTTGACTGACCTCCGCGCGGCACTGGGGTCGGTCCGTGCCGCAGCGATCCCGGCTCATGCATCTCTGCACGAGCCAAGCGCGTATGGTCATCGATTGGTGCGCACGTCTTCCATACCGATGCGGTTCGTCTCCTTGTCGGTCGACCTTTGCGGCGTGCGTAGAGCCGGCAGCCTCCGCCGTCCGAATCCGTCGACGTCGACCACTTCACCTCCACCGACCACTACCGACTTCCTTCCCACGGGTTCGCCCTCGCGGGTGTCGGTCGCAGGGGGTCTTCCCTGATCGGGTCGGGACAACGGTGGGACGCGGTTCCTTCTCCCAGCCCGAGAGGCCCTGTACGCGGGGACGTTCCTCTCGGGCCACGGCCATGGCCAGGGCCACGGAGCCGCCGGCCCGACCTGGAGCCGGCCTCGAGCGCCCAGCACGGCAGCTCCGGGACAGGGCCGTGTCTTGCGACCAATTCACCCAGGCCGAATCGGCCGGCCCTCGACACCGGCGTCGCCTTCAGCCCGAAAGCGGGTGACTCGGCGATGAGTTCATTGATGTGAGATGTCTTTGCTCCACTCGCCATGAGGATGACATGCGCCTCCTGCGAGCTAAGGCGTCGTGAGCGGAAGACGCGGTGCACCGGCAGGGCTCCCGGCTGATTCGTCGCACGGGCACGACCGTGGGAGGAGGGTGCTCGAGGTGGGTGAGGGGGGAACGAAGCAGCTCTACTCGCACGGAGAGATGGGGCTCCCCTCCAGTAGCTCCATAGGGCCACGGCTGTCATGGGTGAGTACGACCAGCCAGTGCCTCCTGCGCCGGGCTGCGAGGGCTTGGCGGGGCGACTTGCGCGATGGGCGTGTCTCGACCGTTGCGATCGGTGTCCTCGCGATCCCCCTTGTCGTGAGTCACACCACGGGGGTGAGCTACGTCATCGGACAGATGGGTCGGCGCGCGATCACGCCGGGGCATCGGCCCCGAGGCGGTGTTGATAATGCGCGGTCCGAGCTGCTCTCTCGGTCGAGCGGCGGCTACGCTTCGAGCCACGTCGTGAGTCTCTGGTGTGGAGGGGCGTCTCCGTTTCCTCTCGCCGGTCCCGGGTGCGACACGCCCGGGATGCACGGAAGTTTGGGGGTGGGGGCCGGGGGCTGTGTAAAGTAATCCGAGTCAGCCCAAAGGTGCGGCGGAGCGGCTAGGACAGTGATCAGAGATGGTCCCGATCCGGAGCTTCCCGGCCTCAAGTGGTGGCATCCTCCCCGAGAACGGGTCGCTTGCGACTCGTGGTTCGTGTGGTAGGGTTTCAAATCCATCCTCTGGTTCACGCCAGGTGCTGGTCTTCACGTGGTGGGGATCGGAAATCGAGTCGTTTCGGCTTGGTCCATCGGGATGGTATGGTTCCACAGCTGCTTCGAGCGAAGGTCTTTCCGGCCGGGACTCGGGTGCGTTTGGTCCTTGAGAACTCAACAGCGTGCACATTGTCAAATGCCAAATTATACCCTGGCATTGCTTATGGCCTCATCTTTGATGGGGTTGTGAGTGGTGTTTAGGTTTCTTTGAGATTGATGGACAACAACAATCGTCAGATTGTTTTGTTCTTTAGTCAGCATCAAATTCAGCAGTCATGGCCTATTCCGGTTGTGCTGTTTTTTCTTTTACGGAGAGTTTGATCCTGGCTCAGGACGAACGCTGGCGGCGTGCTTAACACATGCAAGTCGAACGATGAACTGGAGCTTGCTCCAGGGATTAGTGGCGAACGGGTGAGTAACACGTGAGTAACCTGCCCTTGACTCTGGGATAAGCGCTAGAAATGGCGTCTAATACCGGATACGAGCTTCAGCCGCATGGCTAGGAGTTGGAAAGAATTTTGGTCAAGGATGGACTCGCGGCCTATCAGCTAGTTGGTGAGGTAATGGCTCACCAAGGCGACGACGGGTAGCCGGCCTGAGAGGGTGACCGGCCACACTGGGACTGAGACACGGCCCAGACTCCTACGGGAGGCAGCAGTGGGGAATATTGCACAATGGGCGAAAGCCTGATGCAGCAACGCCGCGTGAGGGATGACGGCCTTCGGGTTGTAAACCTCTTTTAGTAGGGAAGAAGCGAAAGTGACGGTACCTGCAGAAAAAGCACCGGCTAACTACGTGCCAGCAGCCGCGGTAATACGTAGGGTGCAAGCGTTGTCCGGAATTATTGGGCGTAAAGAGCTCGTAGGCGGTTTGTCGCGTCTGCTGTGAAATCTGGGGGCTCAACCCCCAGCCTGCAGTGGGTACGGGCAGACTAGAGTGCGGTAGGGGAGATTGGAATTCCTGGTGTAGCGGTGGAATGCGCAGATATCAGGAGGAACACCGATGGCGAAGGCAGATCTCTGGGCCGTAACTGACGCTGAGGAGCGAAAGCATGGGGAGCGAACAGGATTAGATACCCTGGTAGTCCATGCCGTAAACGTTGGGAACTAGATGTGGGGGCCATTCCACGGTCTCCGTGTCGCAGCTAACGCATTAAGTTCCCCGCCTGGGGAGTACGGCCGCAAGGCTAAAACTCAAAGGAATTGACGGGGGCCCGCACAAGCGGCGGAGCATGCGGATTAATTCGATGCAACGCGAAGAACCTTACCAAGGCTTGACATATACCGGAAACGTCCAGAGATGGTCGCCCCGCAAGGTCGGTATACAGGTGGTGCATGGTTGTCGTCAGCTCGTGTCGTGAGATGTTGGGTTAAGTCCCGCAACGAGCGCAACCCTCGTTCTATGTTGCCAGCACGTTATGGTGGGAACTCATAGGAGACTGCCGGGGTCAACTCGGAGGAAGGTGGGGATGACGTCAAATCATCATGCCCCTTATGTCTTGGGCTTCACGCATGCTACAATGGCCGGTACAAAGGGCTGCGATACCGTAAGGTGGAGCGAATCCCAAAAAGCCGGTCTCAGTTCGGATTGAGGTCTGCAACTCGACCTCATGAAGTCGGAGTCGCTAGTAATCGCAGATCAGCAACGCTGCGGTGAATACGTTCCCGGGCCTTGTACACACCGCCCGTCAAGTCATGAAAGTCGGTAACACCCGAAGCCAGTGGCCTAACCCTTGTGGATGGAGCTGTCGAAGGTGGGATCGGTGATTAGGACTAAGTCGTAACAAGGTAGCCGTACCGGAAGGTGCGGCTGGATCACCTCCTTTCTAAGGAGCATGTACTCGCCCCGCGGTATACACGGGGGTCAACGGGTCAAGTCGGTTTCGAAGCGAATGTCTTCGGCCGGCGCTCATGGGTGGAACATTGACAATGGCTCTTCACGAAGAGCATCAGCGCTAGTACGGCACCTTTTGGGTGTCTGGAAGGTGAGGGTGTTCTGGGGTGGGGGGCTTGCACGCTGTTGGGTCCTGAGGGACCAAACATCCACGCTTTGGTGTGGTTGTTTTTCCTCTGGGCCATGAAGGTTCTGCATCACTTGCAGGGTGTTCATGGTGCCGCCCGTATTTTGAGAACTACACAGTGGACGCGAGCATCTTAGTCGCAAGCAGGGCTGGCCTTCGGGTTGGTTGTTGTTTGTGATACTAAGTGCAATTTCTTAGACCAATCCGCCCTTTGGGGTGTGGTTGGCGAATGAGATAACACTGAGCTGTCAGTCTTTGGCTGGCAGCAACTTTGTGGTCAAGTTTCTAAGAGCAAACGGTGGATGCCTTGGCATCTGGAGCCGAAGAAGGACGTAGAAATCTGCGATAAGCCTCGGGGAGCTGATAATCGAGCCCTGATCCGAGGATTTCCGAATGGGGAAACCCCGCCAGGCGTTATGTCTGGTGACTCCCGCCTGAATATATAGGGCGGGTAGAGGGAACGTGGGGAAGTGAAACATCTCAGTACCCACAGGAAGAGAAAACAACAGTGATTCCGTCAGTAGTGGCGAGCGAAATCGGAAGAGGCTAAACCGGTCATGTGTGATAGACGGCGGTCGTTGCATGGTCGGGGTTGTGGGACCCGTTGTCCTGTTCTGCCGGACAGGGACAGTTACAGCGCAGTATAGGCGAACAGCTTTGAATGGCTGGTCATAGAGGGTGCGAACCCCGTAGCCGAAATGCTGGCGCTGGCTGAATGGGGATCCCAAGTAGCTCGGGGCCCGAGAAATCCCGTGTGAATCTGTCAGGACCACCTGATAAGCCTAAATACTCCCAGATGACCGATAGCGGACAAGTACCGTGAGGGAAAGGTGAAAAGTACCCCGGGAGGGGAGTGAAATAGTACCTGAAACCGTTTGCTTACAAACCGTTGGAGCCTCCTTGTAGGGGTGACAGCGTGCCTTTTGAAGAATGAGCCTGCGAGTTAGCGATATGTGGCGAGGTTAACCCGTGTGGGGTAGCCGTAGCGAAAGCGAGTCTTAATAGGGCGATCCAGTCGCATGTCCTAGACCCGAAGCGAAGTGATCTATCCATGGCCAGGTTGAAGCGACGGTAAGACGTCGTGGAGGACCGAACCCACTTAGGTTGAAAACTGAGGGGATGAGCTGTGGATAGGGGTGAAAGGCCAATCAAACTTCGTGATAGCTGGTTCTCTCCGAAATGCATTTAGGTGCAGCGTTGCGTGTTTCTTGCCGGAGGTAGAGCTACTGGATGGCCGATGGGGCCCAAAAGCTTACTGACGTCAGCCAAACTCCGAATGCCGGTAAGTGAGAGCGCAGCAGTGAGACGGTGGGGGATAAGCTTCATCGTCGAGAGGGAAACAACCCAGACTACCAACTAAGGTCCCTAAGCGTGTGCTAAGTGGGAAAGGATGTGGAGTTGCATAGACAACCAGGAGGTTGGCTTAGAAGCAGCCACCCTTGAAAGAGTGCGTAATAGCTCACTGGTCAAGTGATTCCGCGCCGACAATGTAACGGGGCTCAAGCACACCACCGAAGTTGTAGATTTCGTATTATAGACAAGCCTTCGTGGTTCAGTCGTACGGAGTGGTAGGAGAGCGTCGTGTGGCCAGTGAAGCGGCGGTGTAAACCAGCCGTGGAGGCCACACGAGTGAGAATGCAGGCATGAGTAGCGAAAGACGGGTGAGAAACCCGTCCTCCGAAAGACCAAGGGTTCCAGGGCCAGGTTAATCCGCCCTGGGTAAGTCGGGACCTAAGGCGAGGCCGACAGGCGTAGTCGATGGACAACGGGTTGATATTCCCGTACCGGCGAAGAACCGCCCAAGCTAATCCAGTGGTGCTAAGAGTCCTAACCCGGCTGAGTGGATCCCTTCGGGGTGATGCCGGCCGGTCTAACGCTCGACCCCATGCTGGTGCGGTTAACGTATTAACAGGTGTGACGCAGGAAGGTAGCTGAGCCAGGCGATGGTATCCGTAAGGTGAACCTGGTGTAAGGATGTAGGGCTGACGATAGGCAAATCCGTCGTCAATGCGCCTGAGATCCGATGCGTACCCCGATTGGGGGAAATCAGTGATCCTATGCTGCCGAGAAAAGCATCGACGTGAGGTTCAAGCCGCCCGTACCCCAAACCGACTCAGGTGGTCAGGTAGAGAATACCAAGGAGATCGAGAGAATCGTGGTTAAGGAACTCGGCAAAATGCCCCCGTAACTTCGGGAGAAGGGGGGCCGGAACCGTGATGGGATTTACTCCCGGAGCGGGAAAGGCCGCAGAGACCAGTGGGAAGCGACTGTTTACTAAAAACACAGGTCCGTGCCAAGTCGCAAGACGATGTATACGGACTGACGCCTGCCCGGTGCTGGAAGGTTAAGAGGAACGGTTAGCGCAAGCGAAGCTGAGAATTTAAGCCCCAGTAAACGGCGGTGGTAACTATAACCATCCTAAGGTAGCGAAATTCCTTGTCGGGTAAGTTCCGACCTGCACGAATGGCGTAACGACTTCCCAGCTGTCTCAACCGCGAACTCGGCGAAATTGCACTACGAGTAAAGATGCTCGTTACGCGCAGCAGGACGGAAAGACCCCGTGACCTTTACTACAGCTTGGTATTGGTGTTCGGAGTGGCTTGTGTAGGATAGGTGGGAGACTGTGAAGCTTGGACGCTAGTTCAGGTGGAGTCATTGTTGAAATACCACTCTGGTCACTTTGGATATCTAACTACGAACCGTGATCCGGTTCTGGGACAGTGCCTGGTGGGTAGTTTAACTGGGGCGGTTGCCTCCCAAAAAGTAACGGAGGCGCCCAAAGGTTCCCTCAACCTGGTTGGCAATCAGGTGTCGAGTGTAAGTGCACAAGGGAGCTTGACTGTGAGACTGACAAGTCGAGCAGGGACGAAAGTCGGGACTAGTGATCCGGCAGTGGCTTGTGGAAGCGCTGTCGCTCAACGGATAAAAGGTACCTCGGGGATAACAGGCTGATCTTGCCCAAGAGTCCATATCGACGGCATGGTTTGGCACCTCGATGTCGGCTCGTCGCATCCTGGGGCTGGAGTAGGTCCCAAGGGTTGGGCTGTTCGCCCATTAAAGCGGTACGCGAGCTGGGTTTAGAACGTCGTGAGACAGTTCGGTCCCTATCCGCTGCGCGCGTAGGAAATTTGAGAAGATCTATCCCTAGTACGAGAGGACCGGGATGGACGAACCTCTGGTGTGTCAGTTGTCCTGCCAAGGGCACCGCTGATTAGCTACGTTCGGAACGGATAACCGCTGAAAGCATCTAAGCGGGAAGCCGGCTTCGAGATGAGATTTCCATACCCTTAGGGGTGAGAGGCTCCCAGCTAGACTACTGGGTTGATAGGCCGGATGTGGAAGTGGGGACTAACGACCCATGGAGCTGACCGGTACTAATAAGCCGATAACTTGACAACACTCCCTCCCTGTAGAGGTGGGGGAAAGCTGCTTGCGTCCACTATGTGGTTCCCGAAATACGGTCGGGAACATAACTCAACAGACAAGTCGCCGCATCTATCACGGATGGGGTGCATGGTCTGAGACAGACTTCACCACCAGTAATGGTGTGTGGTAAATGTTTCGGCGGCCATAGCGAGAGGGAAACGCCCGGTCACATTCCGAACCCGGAAGCTAAGACTCTCAGCGCCGATGGTACTGCAAGGGGGACCTTGTGGGAGAGTAGGACACCGCCGGACTCCTTTTAGTGCGAAGAGCACATGCAACACCAGAAAGGCCCCTTCTTCGGAAGGGGCCTTTCTGCGTTTAACGCTGACCAGCTGGACGACCCCGGTAAGATCGACACCGATGTCTGCTCCCTTCTCCACCGCCACCGGCGCCGACGTGCGCGTGCGGTTCTGCCCCTCTCCCACCGGAACGCCGCATGTCGGCCTCATCCGCACCGCCCTCTTCAACTGGGCGTACGCCCGGCACACAGGCGGCAAGCTCGTGTTCCGCATCGAAGACACCGACGCTGCCCGAGACAGCGAGGAGAGCTACGAGCAGATCCTCGACGGTCTGCGCTGGCTGAAGATCGATTGGGACGAGGGAGTCGACGCCGGCGGGCCTCATGGTCCGTACCGGCAGTCACAGCGCCACGACATCTATCGCGGCGTCATCGATCAACTTCTCGAGCGTGGCCTGCTCTACGAGAGCTTCGCCACGGGCGAAGAGATCGAGGCGCGCAACATCGCGAACGGCCGTGACCCCAAACAGGGCTACGACAACTTCGAGCGAGAGCTCAGCGACGAGCAGCGGGCCGCGTTCCGGGCTGAAGGGCGTCAGCCGGCTCTCCGCCTGCGCGTGCCTGATCGCGACCTCAGCTTCGACGACCTCGTGCGCGGTGAGATCACCTTCCCAGCGGGCTCCTTCAGCGACTTCGTCGTCGTCCGACCCAACGGCGTGCCTCTCTACACGTTCGTTAACCCGCTGGACGACGCCCTCATGGGCATCACGCACGTCCTGCGAGGTGAAGACCTCCTCTCGTCGACGCCGCGGCAGATCGCGCTCTACGAGGCGCTGGTCGAGCTGGGCATCACGACCTGCGTCCCTCGGTTCGGCCACTTGCCCTACGTCATGGGTGACGGCAACAAGAAGCTCTCGAAGCGCGACCCCGAATCGAACCTGTTCCACCACCGCGACCGGGGGTTCATCCCCGAAGGCCTCGTCAACTACCTCGCCCTCTTGGGGTGGTCGTTGACGCACGATCGGGACGTGTTCTCGATCGACGAGATGGTCACGGCGTTCGACGTCGTCGACGTGAATCCGAACCCGGCACGGTTCGACGTCAAGAAGGCCGAGTCGATCAACGGCGACCACATTCGTCTCCTCCCGGTCGAGGACTTCACGGAACGACTGCTGCCCTACCTTGACGGGATCGTCAGCGTGCCCCCGACGGACGCCGAGCGTGCCGTGCTGGCGCAGGCTGCGCCTCTCGTCCAGGAGCGCATGACCCTCCTGTCCGAGGCTCGGGGCATGCTCGGGTTCCTGTTCGTCGCCGACGACGACCTCGTCCACGAAGACGACGCACTGGCCTCGCTGGGTGAGCGGTCCGGCGAGGTGCTGCGCGCCTCCTCGGCCGCCCTCGAGGGCGTGTCGGACTGGACGCACGAGCCGATCCAAGCAGCCCTCAAGGCGGCTCTCGTCGACGACCTGGGCCTCAAGCCCCGCGTGGCCTACGGGCCGCTGCGCGTGGCGCTGTCCGGGCGGCGGGTGAGCCCGCCGCTGTTCGAGTCGATGGAGATTCTCGGCCGCGAGTCGACCCTCGCCCGACTCGCCGCCCTCGCCGAGCGCTCATGACCGAGCACTACGACGTCGCGGTCATCGGGGGAGGGCCCGCGGGGCTGAGTGCTGCGCTCAATCTCGTCCGCGCCCGTCGACGCGTCCTGCTCATCGACAGCAACCGGCCGCGCAACTCCGCCACGTTGCTCTCGCACGGGTACCTCACGCGGGACGGCATCTCGCCGCTCGAGCTGCGCAAGCTCGGGCGCGACGAGTTCCTGGGCTACGAGGGGGCCGAGCACCGACAGACGCTGGCGACGAACGTGGCTCCGATCGACGGCGGGTTCGAGATCTCGTGCGAGTTCCGCGGGCAGCAGTCGTCCGCGGTCGCGGGGGCCGTGCTGGTGACGACGGGGTTGAGCGAGACCCTACCCGAGATCGCCCAGCTCCGGGCTTTCTACGGCACGTACATCCACAGCTGCATCGAGTGTGACGGATACGACAAGCGTGACCAGCCGCTCGCCCTGATCGGCGAGCACTCCGACCTCGTCGACCGTGCGTTGTTGCTCTCGCAGTGGACCGACGACCTCATCGTGTTCACGCACGGCTCGGATGTCGTGACCTCGGCGGACGAGGCTGCGCTGGCAGCCCGTGGCATCACGGTGGATCGTCGCCGGGTCACGAGCATCGACGGCGATCGCGACGGCATGCGCGGGGTCGTGCTCGAGGACGGCACGGTCGTCCCTCGGGCCGGCGGCTTCGTGCGCCCGGAGTGGTCGGCGGCGCTGGACTACGTCTTCGCGACGGGAGCCGACCTGGACGACGACGGGTTGCTCGTCGTCGACGGGCACGGACGGACCTCGGTGCCCGGGCTGTACGCGGCCGGTGAGAGCACGGCGCCCGGGCCTCAGCAACTGATCGTCGCCGCCGGTGACGGCGCCCGCGTGGCCGCCGTCATCAACCGCGACCTGATCGGTGGCCTCGAACACCTGGCGGATGCTGTACAGTAGACGTCGGTCCAGGTGATGGGCCGACAGTGATGTAGACCTTACGGCCGTCATCATTGGGGTATGGTGTAATTGGCAACACGACTGATTCTGGTTCAGTTGTTCTTGGTTCGAGTCCAGGTACCCCAGCAATGCATGCCCCCTGACTTTCGGTCCGGGGGCATTGCTGTTCGTGCTCGTCCGGCCGCCTCCGGCGGCCTCCGGCGGCGTGTTGGCCTTAGCCGAACGAGGGCCGCGTTTCGCCCGCGGACGGACCCGCGTTTCGCCCGCCGACGGACCCGCGCTTCGCCGGCCTTGGTCGCTGTCGGTGCGGCGATGGTGCACCTTGTGTGCAGTTCGCGACCACGAGCGAACGACACACCGTCCTCGAGGCGCTCGGGGCGCCTCCTGCGTCGTGCTCTGTCGGGTTCGGCACGGACACGACGCAGTCGCAGGTCGGGATCGGCGCAGACAGGGTGCCGTTGCCGGCTCGGGTTGGTCTCGACAATCCGTCGGCGCGTACCGCCCGCGCGATCCGACGGCCCGTCCGCTGCCGTCGGACCGACGCCACGAGACGTGCGCTGCACAGGGAAACGGGCGAGTCCGGTGGCAACGGGCGTCCGATGACGACCGGCTCCGACGGACTCGCCCGGTTCGGGGGAGGCAGAGAAGCTACTCGCCGATCGTGGCTCCGAAGCGGGCCGGCAGCGTGCCGCGGTGCGTGCTGCGCAGCTCGTCGATCGACACCGTGAAGACGTCCTGCACCTCGAGCGACCCGGACTCGCCGTCGGTCACGCCGATGCGGGCCACGGGGTAGCCGCGGCCCTCGCAGAGGCCACGGAAGCGGACGTCGTCCTCGCGGGGCACCGAGACGATCACGCGACCGGTCGACTCGCTGAAGAGCGCCGTGGCGACGTCGATGCCGTCGCGCTCGAGCACCTCGCCCAGCCATACGCGGGCACCGACGCCGAAGCGCAGCACGGCCTCGGCCAGCGCCTGCGCCAGGCCGCCGTCGCTCAGGTCGTGGGCCGCCGCGATCAGCGACTGGTCGCCACCGGCGTGCAGCAGCTGCGCGAGCTGGGCCTCGGCCGCGAGGTCGACCGTCGGCGGGCGGCCGCCGAGGTGGTCGTGCACGACGCCGGCCCAGGCCGACCCGTCGAGCTCGAGCGCCGTGGTGCCGAGCAGGTAGATGTTGTCGCCCTCGTCCTGCCAGCCGGACGGGATGCGCTTGGCGACGTCGTCGATCACGCCGAGGACACCCACCACGGGAGTGGGGTGGATGGGACTCGTGCCGGTCTGGTTGTAGAAGGACACGTTGCCACCGGTCACCGGGATCTCGAGCTCGAGGCACCCGTCGGCCAGGCCCTCGACGGCCTGTGAGAACTGCCACATGACCTCGGGATCTTCGGGGCTGCCGAAGTTCAGGCAGTCGGTGACCGCGGCGGGCACGGCACCAGTCACGGCGACGTTGCGGTACGCCTCGGCCAGTGCGAGGCGCGCACCCTGCTTGGGATCGAGCTGGCAGTAGCGCCCGTTGGCGTCGGTCGCGATCGCGAAGCCGAGACCGGTCTCTTCGTCGACGCGGATCATGCCCCCGTCGTCGGGGAAGCTGAGGGCGGTGTTGCCCAGCACGTAGGTGTCGTACTGGTTGGTGACCCAGCTCTTGTCGGCCAGGTTGGGCGAGCCGAGCAGCTCGAGGAACTGCTCGCGCAGCACCGCGTTGCCCGTGGGGCGGGGCAGCGACGACGCGCTGTCGGCCTGAAGTGCGTCGATCCAGCTCGGGTAGGCGACGGGGCGCTCGTACACCGGGCCGTCCACGGCGACCGTGCGGGGCTCGACGTTGACGATCTCTTCGCCGTGCCAGTTGATGACGAGACGGCCGGTGTCGGTGACCTCGCCGAGCACGCTGGTCTCGACGTCCCACTTCGCCACGACGGCGAGGAACGCGTCGAGCTTCTCGGGACGCACGACGGCCATCATGCGCTCCTGGCTCTCGCTCATCAGGATTTCTTCGGCCGTGAGCGACGGGTCGCGCAGGAGGACGTTGTCGAGTTCGATGAACATGCCGCCGTCGCCGTTCGAGGCGAGCTCGGACGTGGCACAGCTGATGCCGGCCGCGCCGAGGTCTTGGATGCCCTCGACCAGCTCGTCGCGGAACAGCTCGAGGCAGCACTCGATGAGCACCTTCTCGGCGAACGGGTCGCCGACCTGGACGGCGGGACGTTTGGTGGGCCCGCCGGACGAGAACGTGTCGGAGGCGAGGATGGAGGCGCCGCCGATGCCGTCGCCACCGGTGCGGGCACCGAAGAGGACCACCTTGTTGCCGACGCCCCGGGCGTTGGCCAGGTGGAGGTCTTCGTGGCGCAGGACGCCCACGGCCAACGCGTTGACCAGGGGGTTGCCCTGGTACACCGCGTCGAAGTAGGTCTCGCCACCGATGTTGGGCAGACCGAGGCAGTTGGCGTAGAAGCTGATGCCGCCGACGACGCCGTCGACCACGCGCGCCGTGTCGGGCGCGTCGATGTCGCCGAAGCGCAGCTGGTCCATGACCGCGACGGGACGGGCGCCCATCGAGATGATGTCGCGGACGATGCCGCCGACGCCGGTGGCGGCACCCTGGAACGGCTCGATGTAGCTGGGGTGGTTGTGCGACTCGACCTTGAACGTGACGGCCCAGCCGCCCCCGACGTCGACCACGCCGGCGTTCTCGCCCATGCCGACCATGAGGTTCTTCTTCATGGCGGGCGAGACCTTCTGGCCGAACTGGCGCAGGTAGATCTTGCTCGACTTGTACGAGCAGTGCTCGCTCCACATGACCGAGTACATGGCGAGCTCGCCGCTGGTCGGACGACGACCGAGGATCTCGCGGATCTTCGCGTACTCGTCGGCCTTGAGCCCCAGGGCTCCGTAGGGCTGCTCGCGGTCGGGCGTCGCCGCGGCGTTCGCCACGGTGTCGGGCACGTGGCCCTCGGGACGCACGTCGATCATCTCGGCGTCGTGCGGGGCGCGGTCGGTCTGGTCGGTCACTTGGCGAGGGCCCTCTCGAGAACGGACGTGAAGAAGGTCAGGCCGTCGACGCCGCTCGACATCGCGGCGGGGGTGTCGGGGCCGAAGCCCTCTTCGACGGCGTGCTCGGGGTGCGGCATGAGGCCGACGACGTTGCCCCGGGCATTGGTGACGCCGGCGATGTCGTCCATCGACCCGTTCGGGTTGACGCCGACGTAGCGGAAGGCGACCTGCCCCTCGCCCTCGATGCGCTTGATGGTCTCGGCGTCGGCGATGAAGCGGCCGTCGGCGTTCTTGAGGGGGATGGTGATCTCTTGCCCCTCGGTGAAGCCGTTCGTCCAGTCGGTGCGGGCGTTCTCGACGACGAGGCGCTGATCGCGGCGGATGAACTGCTGGTGCGCGTTGCGGGTGTGCGCACCCGGGATCAGGCGGGCCTCGGCGAGCATCTGGAAGCCGTTGCAGATGCCGAGCACGGGCATGCCCGCGTTCGCGGCATCGACGACGTCGGCCATGATGGGCGAGAAGGACGCGATCGCCCCGGCACGCAGGTAGTCCCCGTAGCTGAAGCCGCCGGGCAGGATGATCGCCTCGACGCCCTTCAGGTCGTGGTCGCCGTGCCAGAGCGCGACGGGCTCGCCGCCCGCGAGTCGGACCGCGCGCTGCGCGTCACGGTCGTCGAGGGAGCCGGGGAAGGTGACGACGCCGACGCGCATCAGAGCGCGGCGGGAGCGTCGGCGACGGTGATCGAGACGACGTCTTCGATGACCGAGTTCGAGAACATGTCGTCGGCGAGCTCGCGGACGTCGGCGAGGACGGCGTCGGTCACCTCGCCCTCGACCGTGACCTCGAACCGCTTGCCGATGCGGACGTCGGTGAACGCCCCCTTGCCGAGACGGGAGAGGGCACCGGCGACGGCCTTGCCCTGGGGGTCGAGCAGTTCAGCCTTGGGCATGACCTCGACGACGATTGTGGGCACTGGTTTACTCCTGCAGAGGCGTCAACGGGTGGACGCGACGAGTCTACGGCAGCCGCGCGCGCCTCCTGGTGGTGCCGTCGTCCGGGACGGACGGGGCCGTCGCGGTGATCGTCAGCGGAATGCGAGGCTCTTGTCAGCGGGATCATGGATTCGGGCCGCACAGTGATCTCAGCGGACAGGACACGGGCCTCGTGATCGGGCCTTCTGTTCCGCTTCCGGTCGACGGGTTCCTGATCCGCCCCGAGACCGCCGGACGCCCGGCCGAACCCCCCGTCGGCCGGGCGTCTCCCTCAGCGGGCCGCGTCCGACGGCCTGACGGCACCGGCCTGAGCGGACTGCGGTGCGGACCCCGGGCCGACGGCGGGCCGTGAACGACCGAGCAGCCAGATCGCCAGGGGCAGGCAGATCGCCCCCGCGATCGCGTTGCGCAGGTCGAGGCCCTCTTGCATCACGTCGAACGGTGGGCCGACGGCGAGGACGGCCGCCACGCCGATCAGCCACCAGGAGGCGCGGCGTCGGCCCTCGGGGAGCGCTCGCGGCGGCAGCTCGAACCGCGCGGTCGCCAGCGACACGAGGCACGTCAGCCCGATGACGAGGGCCCAGATCGGCAGGCGGGTCCACCACCAGGCGGCGGTCGAGGGCTCGGGCAGAGGACCGCCCACGGCCAGGAGGACGCCCAGCAAGGCGATCAGCAGCGGGAGGTGCCAGAGGTAGATCGTCATGCCGCGGCTGCCGATCGCGAAGACGACGGCGCGGGCCGGCGACGTGGACATGAGACGGGACAGGGCGGGGTGCACGAGCGAGAGGACGCAGATCTGGGCCACCCCGAGCACCATGAGCGGTACCGTCGGCGGGTTGAGGTTGCTCAACATGTCGTCGGACCACGGCCCGGCCGCGGTCAGCGGGACCAGTGCGGCGTAGGCCACGACGGCGACGACGAGCAGGACGACCCGAGGAGTCCTCCGGAACAGCCCGTCGGCGTAGGCGAAGCCGAGCTGCTGCACGAACAGCCACACGAAGGCGAGGTTGAGGAGGCCGACGGCCGTGACGCCGGTGCCGTACCGCACCGAGTCGACCAGGACGGCGGCGACGACCAGGACGAACAGGGTCGCCCAGGGCCGGGTGGCGTGCAACCGCGCCATGACCGGCACGAGCACCTGCGTGATGCCGTAGGCGGCGAGGAACCAGAACGGCGAGCCCACGCCGGTCGCCACGACGTCGAGCAGGTCGGGATCGACGCCGAGCAGGGTCGCGACGGCGAGGGCGATCGCGAGGACGGCGAAGACCGCGCTCGCCGGGCGGGCGAGTCGCAGCAGGCGGCCCCGGACGAAGTCACCGGCATCGGCACCGCGGCGACGCGCGCCGGCCCAGGCCGTGGCGCTGGCGAAGCCGCCGACCACGAAGAAGAGCGGCATGATCTGCCCGGCCCACGTCGAGAGGGGGAACCACGACTGTTCTAGCAGGGGTCGGTTCGCGACGACGGCACCCGTCGCGTCGACGGCGACCCCGACCATCATCACGTGGATGGCGACGACCAGCAGGACGCAGAAGACGCGGGCGAGGTCGACCACCAGGTCGCGCCCCGGGGGGACGACGGGGGCGGTCGACGACGAGGTCGTGGCGGCGGTGCTCATGTCGACGACGCTAGCGACCCGACGGTGCCTCGGGGCGGTTGTCCACAAGGCGCGTCCGAACCCGGCAACATCCTCCAGGCTGGCCCGAATTGTTTTGATCCGATCAAAAGAGTGGTTCACTGGACGCATGACCCTCCTGACCGACGACCCCCGCGAGGCCCTGCGCTCCGCCGGGTTGCGCGTGACCGAGCCCCGGCTCGCCGTGTTGCGCGCCCTCGAGCCGTCGCCGCACGCGGCTGCCGAGCAGGTCTTCGCCCGGGTGGCCCTCGAACTGCCCGGCACGTCGGTCCAGGCGGTGTACGGCGTGCTCAACGCGCTGACCGGCGCCGGGCTGGTGCGCCGCATCGAACCCGCGGGCTCGGCAGCGCTCTACGAGTTGCGGACGGGCGACAACCACCACCACGTGGTCTGCGGCGTGTGCGGCTCGGTCGCCGACGTCGACTGCGTCGTCGGCCACGCCCCCTGCCTCACCCCCTCGCACGACTCCGGATACCTCGTGCAGACCGCCGAGGTGACCTTCTGGGGTCTGTGCCCGGCCTGTCGAGCGGCCGAGGCCGACGGCGCGGAGGGCGACGAGCCGAGCCGCGCCTCCTCGTCCGACCGCGCGGACGCGACCGACGCGGCCGTCCCCGTGGTCTGACCCGCCCGCCCCCTGATCTCACACGACGACGAACCACGAACGAAAGAGGACACATGACCGACGCCAAGAAGATCACCACCACCGACAACGGCGCCCCCGCCGCCAGCGACGAGTTCTCGCAGTCGGTCGGCGCCGACGGCCCGATCGTCCTGCACGACCACAAGCTGGTCGAGAAGCTGGCCAACTTCAACCGTGAGAAGGTGCCCGAGCGCATCGTCCACGCCAAGGGCGGCGGAGCATTCGGCACGTTCGTCACGACGGCCGACGTCTCGCGCTACACACGCGCCGCGCTGTTCCAGCCCGGTGTCGAGACCGAGATGCTCGCCCGTTTCTCGACCGTCGCCGGCGAGCAGGGCAGCCCCGACACGTGGCGCGACCCCCGCGGCTTCGCGCTGAAGTTCTACACGAGCGAGGGCAACTACGACCTCGTCGGCAACAACACGCCCGTCTTCTTCATCCGTGACGGCATCAAGTTCCCCGACTTCATCCACTCGCAGAAGCGCCTGCCCGGCTCGCACCTGCGCGACCACGACATGCAGTGGGACTTCTGGACGCTGTCGCCCGAGTCGGCGCACCAGGTCACCTGGCTGATGGGCGATCGGGGCCTCCCCGCCTCGTGGCGCAACATGGACGGCTTCGGCTCGCACACCTACCAGTGGATCAACGCCGAGGGCGAGCGCTTCTGGGTCAAGTACCACTTCAAGACGAACCAGGGCAACAAGATCCTCACGCAGGACGACGCCGACCGCATCGCGGGCGAGGACGCCGACTTCCACATCCGCGACCTCTCCGAGGCGATCGACCGCGGCGACTTCCCGACCTGGACGTTGTCCGTGCAGGTCATGCCCTACGACGAGGCGGCCACGTACCGCTTCAACCCGTTCGACCTGACGAAGGTGTGGCCGCACGCGGACTACCCGCTCATCGAGGTCGGCACCATGACGCTGAACCGCAACCCCGAGAACTACTTCGCGCAGATCGAGCAGGCCGCGTTCGCTCCGTCGAACTTCGTCCCCGGCATCGCGACCAGCCCCGACAAGATGCTGCTCGCTCGCATCTTCAGCTACGCGGACGCCCACCGCTACCGCATCGGCGTCAACCACCAGCAGCTGCCGGTGAACACGCCCAAGACCGAGGTGCACTCGTACTCGAAGGACGGAGCCGCGCGGTACCACTTCAGCGAGGCGACGGCTCCGGTCTACGCACCGAACTCGGTCGGCGGCCCGGCGGCGGACCCGCAGGCCGCGGGTGACACCGGCGGCTGGGAGAGCGACGGCGAACTCGTCCGTTCGTCCGTGACGCTGCACCCCGAGGACGACGACTTCGGCCAGGCCGGCACGCTCGTCCGCGAGGTGCTGAACGACGAGGAGCGCGACCGCCTGGTGCAGAACATCGTGGGCCACGTGTCGAAGGTCACCCAGCCCGCCCTGCGCGAGCGGGTCTACGAGTACTGGACCAACGTCGACCCCACCCTGGGCCTGCGCGTCCGCAAGGGTGTCGAGCCCGAGGCTCCCGGCTCGAACGAGGACCCGGCCGAGGTCGGCGTCCCGGCGTAGCCGGAAGTCGCGACAGACCGCAGGAGGCGCGGTGACCGTTCGTCGGTCACCGCGCCTCCTCGGCGTTCCGAGGTTCGCACGGCCGGGGTGCCGCCCGGGTCAGACCATCTGTCCGTTCCAGTGCAGCTCGCCCTGGGGCCAGTCGGCGAGGGTGCGCGTGCCCTCGCGGAGCAGCCAGCCGTGGTCCTGGGTGACGAGGACGCCGGCGCCGTCGCCGCTGAACGCCGTGTAGTGCGCCGTGAGGCCGTCGAGGGGCAGCCATCCGCCACGGCGGTAGAAGCCCTGCACGTCGTCGCCGGTCTCGAGCACCCCGAAGCCGCTGTCGAGCGTCGTCAGTGCCGCGTCGACCCGACGGAGCAGTTCACCGCCGAGGCCGGTGCCTTGGACGGTCGGCGAGACGGCGACCATGCCGACCGCGGTGACGAGCAGGTCGGCGTCGCCGACGGTGACGAACTGGCGACGCAGGCCGGCGTGCGCCACCACGACGTCGCCCTCACGCGCGACGACCCGCAGCTCGGGCTGCATGCCCGCCCAGCTGCGGGCTCCGGCGTACCAGTGGTCGTAGCTCGGGAACGCCCGGGCGAGCATCGCCGCGATCGCCTCGTGGTCGTCGAGCGTGAGCTCGCCCTCGCGGGTCGTGGAGAAGGTGGGGGACTCGGCTGCAGGCATGCCTCGACGTTAGCGGTGCCGGTGGTCAGCTCGGTCGGACGGTCACCTGGATCTGGTTGAGCCAGGGATCGTCGAACCCCAGCACCCGCCCGTCGTCGCGGGTGGCGACGCCGTGGTGGCCGAGGCGCTCGCCGAGGGCGCCCAGGTCGTCGGCCGTCGGCACCTCGATGCGCACCAGGCCGAGGCCGAGGCCCAGCTGACGACGCCCGGCCCCGGCGCTGTTCCAGGTGTTCATCGCCATGTGGTGGTGGTAGCCGCCCGCGCTGACGAACAGGGCCTGCGGCCCGAAACGCGTCGTCGTCTCGAAGCCGAGCTGCTGGACGTAGAACCGGTGGGCCGACTCGACGTCGCCCACGCTCAGGTGCACGTGGCCGACCGTGGCGGGACGGGATGCCGAGCCGGCCAGCGCCTCCTCGGTGACGTTCTGCTGCACGAACGCGTTCGGGTCGAGCGCGAGGGTCGCCATGTCGACCTGGCCGTGGGTCCAGGACCACTCGGAGCGCTGACGGTCCCAGTAGAGCTCGATGCCGTTGCCCTCGGGGTCGGTGAAGTAGAAGGCCTTGCTGACGAGGTGGTCGGCGCTGCCGGTGAACGTGCCGGGGTGACGGGTCGCGACGCTGTAGACGGCGGCGGCGAGGTCGGCCTCGGTCTCGAACAGGATCGCAGTGTGGAAGAGGCCGGCCTCGCGCGGTCCGGCGTGCTTCAGCTCGGGCGCGTGCTCGAGGATGACGATCGGGGTCGCACCTCGGCCGAGGACCACGCGCCCCGCGGCGGGCTCGGCGGTCAGCACCGTCAGGGTGACGGCATCGCGGTAGTACGCGGTCATCGCGTCGAGGTCGGCGACCCGGAGGGTGACCGCCCCCATGCCGGTGTCGGCGGCCAGCAGGTCAGCGGTGCGTGCACCCGGTGCCCGCTGCCCCGTCGCCGACGCGTCGGCTGGAGAGGACGAGGAGGCGCGGGTCGCGTCGGTCGCGGAGGTGTCGGTCATGGGTGCCCTCGGTCTGGTCGGGTCGGGTGGCCACCCGGTCGGTGACACGTCACCGACAGGAACCGGCCGGCCGTGTCGGGCATTCCCGACCGACAGCGCACCGCGTTTCGTGCAGAGCACCGGATCTCGATGCGGTGCGCTGCACGAAACGCGGTGTGGTGCTCGGGGAAGGGCGCGGGGCCCGGGCTCAGCGTGCGGTGAGGCGCTCGATCAGCTCGCGGTAGCGCGCGGCCGTGCGGGCGACGATGTCGTCAGGCAGGGCAGGAGCCTCGCCCGTGCCGTCCCAGTGCGCGGAGAGCCAATCGCGGACGATCTGCTTGTCGAAGCTCTGGGTGCGGTTGCCCGAGGCGTAGACCTCGGCGTCCCAGAAGCGGCTGCTGTCGCTCGTGAGCACCTCGTCGCCGAGGGTGATCTCGCCCGTGGTCCGGTCGGCGCCGAACTCGAACTTGGTGTCGGCGAGGATGACCCCGCGGGCCTCGGCCACGTCGGACGCCAGACGGTAGATCTCGAGCGACCGGTCGCGCAGGGCCGCCGCCGTCTCGGCACCGACGAGTTCGACGGTGCGCTCGAACGAGATGTTCTCGTCGTGCTCGCCGAGCGGTGCCTTGTACGCCGGAGTGTAGATCGGCTCGGGCAGCCGGTCGCCGTTCGACAGGCCCTCGGGAAGCGGGATGCCGCAGACGGTGCCGTGCTCGCGGTACTCGGCCCAGCCGCTGCCGACCAGGTACCCACGCACGACGCACTCGACGGGGAACATGTCGAGCGGCTTGACGAGCATCGCGCGGTCCCGCACCTGCGCGGGCAACGAGACGGAGGCGGTGGTCGGGTCGACGAGGTGGTTGGGCACGGTGGCGAGCTGTGCGAACCACCAGAGGCTGAGCTGCGTGAGCAGGGCGCCCTTGCCCGGGATGCCGGGTTCGAGCACCTGGTCGAAGGCGCTGACCCGGTCGCTCGCCACCACCAGCACGTGCTCGGTGTCGGCGAGGGTGGCGGCGTCGCCGACCGAACCGG
Organism: Frigoribacterium sp. AP1; assembly: GCF_056680555.1. Lineage (NCBI taxonomy): Bacteria > Bacillati > Actinomycetota > Actinomycetes > Micrococcales > Microbacteriaceae > Frigoribacterium > Frigoribacterium sp. AP1. Next base: position 1,055,352 of record NZ_CM155288.1, on the reverse strand, counting down.
CCACCGGCGCCGGGACGTAGAGGTCGCGGACCTTGCCCGAGTACGCGGGCGTCCAGCCGTCGAGATGGCGGGGAGCGCCCGGCGTGACGGGCGTGGCCTGTCGAGCCGCGCCTCCTGCGGTCGCGTCGGCCGGGGCCGTGGTGCCGTCGGGGGCGGTCATCGGGCGACCCGCTCGGCGATGTCGTGACGGTACTGGCCGCCCTCGAGCTCGATGCGCGAGAGGGCGTCGTAGACCCGGCCCCGGGCCTCGGTGAAGTCGGACCCCTGGGCCACCACGCTGAGCACGCGCCCGCCCGTGGCGATGAGCTGGTCGTCGAGACGGGCGGTCGCGGCGTGGGCCACGTGGACGCCGGCGACGGCGGTCGCGTCGTCGAGCCCGCGCAGCGGCCGACCGCTGACGGCGCCCTCGGGATAGCCCTCGCTGGCGAGGACCACCGTCACGGCGACGTCGGACGAGAAGCGCGGCGACTCGTGGTTGCCGAGCGACCCGGTCGCCGCGGCGAGCAACAGTCCGCTCAGCGGCGTGACCAGACGGGGCAGGACGACCTGCGTCTCGGGGTCGCCGAAGCGGGCGTTGAACTCGATGACCCGCACGCCCGTCTCGGTGAGGATGAGACCGGCGTAGAGGAGGCCGATGAACGGCGTCCCCTCGGCCTCGAGCTGTCGCACCGTCGGGGTGGCGATGGTGTCGAGCACCTCGTCGACGAAGTCCTTCTCGCTGCCGAAGCGGTCGGCCAGCCAGGGCAGCGGCGAGTAGGCGCCCATTCCGCCGGTGTTGGGGCCGGCGTCGCCGTCGAGCAGGCGCTTGTAGTCCTGCGCGGGGCTGAGCGGCACGACCGTGTGACCGTCGCTGAGGAAGAACAACGAGACCTCGGGACCTTCGAGGAACTCCTCGACGAGGACGGGCCCGTGCTGCAACCAGTAGGTGGTGTGCTCGACCGCCGCGTCGCGGTCGTCCGAGACGAGGACGCCCTTGCCGGCCGCCAGCCCGTCGGCCTTGACGACGTAGGGGGAGCCGAAATCGTCGAGCACCGCGACGGCCTCGTCGAGGGTGCCCACGCGCGTGGCCCGCCCGGTGGGCACGCCGGCTTCGTCCATGATGCGTTTCGCGAAGGTCTTGCTGCCCTCGAGTGCCGCGGCCTTCTTGCCCGGCCCGAAGACCGGGATGCCGCGGGTGCGGAGGGCGTCGGCGACACCGGCGACCAGCGGCGCCTCGGGGCCGACGACGACCAGCTCGACGTCGTTCTCGAGGGCGTACTCGGTGACGACGGCACCGTTCGACGGGTCGAGGTGCACGATGCCGACCTGGTCGGCGATGCCCGCGTTGCCGGGGGCCGCGGTGATCTCGTGACCCGCGTCTTCGCGCAACAGGGCGGTGATGATGGCGTGCTCGCGAGCACCGGAACCGAGGACGAGGATTCGCACGCGCCACAGCCTACCGAGGGTGTGCCGCGGTGCCGAGTCGGGGGCGGGGGGTGTGCAATTCGCGACTGTCGGCCGGCGCCACGCCGCCGGGGGACGAAGGTGAGCGGCGTGTCGGGGCTCGGAGGTCGGGTTCGGCCCTGCCGGGGAGGCTCCGGGTGGTCGGGATGTGCTCGCGCCGGCCGGGGACGGGGAGGCGCGGTGCAGGACGGGAGGCGCCGGGGACGGGGACGGGGAGGCGCGGTGCAGGACGGGGAGGCGCGGGTAGCGTGGACGCATGGCCAGGGCACGGATCGACGACGCGGCGGGATCGGCCGCCGTGGGCGAGGTGCGGACGGCGCTCGCCGCCGACGAGACCGCACCGCGACCGGTGACCGCCATGGCCGTCCGCTGGTTGCTGCAGGTGCTCGCCGACGGCGAACCCGGGGCCACGGTCGAGGTGCGCGTGCCGCCGTTCGGCGCCGTGCAGTTCCGCGAGGGCCTCAGCCACACCCGGGGCACGCCGCCCAACGTCGTCGAGACCGACGCCGCCACCTTCGTGCGACTCGCCACCGGTGACCTCAGCTGGCAGGAGGCGCGGGCCGGGGCACTCGTGTCGGCCTCCGGCAGCAGGGCGGACCTGACCGGCTACGTGCCGATCGCCTGGCAGCGGGGCTGACCCGCGCCTCCTCGAAGGTCCATGCTCGACGTCGAGACGGGCGTCGGCGGTGCTCAGCCGCCTCTGGGATGATGGGCGGGTGACGAACGCACCCGACGACCAGCAGCGACCCGAGCCCGTCGTCGAGCCCTCCGTCGAACGCCCCGCCGAGTCGATCGTCGAACGTGACGAGGTCACCGTGCGCCGAGCACCCAAGGTCCCCGTCTTCTTGATCATGGGCGCGGCGCTCGGGGTCGTCGTCTCGCTGATCGTCACCTCGCTTTTCCCGTTCGACTCGGGCGAGGGCGTGGCGCAGACCTACGGGTACATCTCGCTCTGGGGGCTGACGATCGGCGGGGCCGTCGGCTGCGTCGTCGCCATCATCGCCGAGCGCGTCACCAGCCGGCGCGCGAAGCGCGTCCAGGTCGAACGTGAACGCCTCGAGGTGCCCGTCGCAGAGCCCGATGCCGTTCCACGCCAGGTGACCGACGGCGAGTCCGATCGAGCCTGACGTCGCCCGGCCGACCGCGTGCGCGGCCGGCCGCCCGGGTCAGGCTCCGCGAGCCCGCCGCAAGCGGGTGAGCAGCTCGGGCCCCCGGGCGTCGAGCAGGCGTCCACCCCGTCGGATGCCGACGACCATCAGGACGGCCCCGAGGGCGACGCCGACGACGAGCGTCAGCAGCCCGAACAGCACCGAGCCCTGCACCAGCGCCACGATGCCGAGCACGAGCTCGGGCAGCGACAACACGAAGACGATCGCCCACGAGGCGTAGAGGCCCAGGGCCGAGGTGACGTTGGCGCCGGGCGGGGACTTGAACGGGCTCTCGCCCGCCGCCGGGACGGGCATCAGGTACAGCGCCGAGGCCACGCTCGACACGCCGAACCCGGTGAGCAGCAGGCCCAGGCCGATGCCGAGCAGGGCCGGGGCCACGTCGGCTCGACCCACCACCGCCAGCGGGACGAGCGTGGCGAGCACGACGGAGGGCACCGCGAACAGCGAGAGCGTGAGGACGCGACCGGCGCGGTCGGCCGAACCCGCCAGCCCGGTCGACAGGTGGGCGGCGAAGGCCGTGCCGTCGTACGAGACGTCGGCGGCCAGCGTGATGGCGAGCAGGGCGGCCACGGCCGGGCCGATCGCGTACAGCGGCCAGGTCGTTTCGAGGGAGAACGACAGGAAGATCGCCAGGACCGGCATCAGCGGGACGACGATCAGCGACCCGCCGTACCGGGGGTCGCGCAACCAGTAGACGGCCGTGCGGGCGGCGACCGCACCGGTCGGCGTCGCGGGGAAGCGCGCGAAGAGCCCGAGACCCTTGGACGCCGCGGTGGCCGTGACGGCCGGGGGAGCGACGAGTGCCGTCGCCAGGCCCCGTCGCCAGATCAGCAGGAGCACACCCAGGGTGGCCAGGGCGATGACGGCCTTGAGGGCTGCCTCGCCCGGTCGGCCGAGGGCGACGTCGCCGGGGATCGACCAGGCGGCGCCGAGCGGGCTCCACGACAGGGCGTGGGCGACGCGGGGCAGGTCGTCGCCGATCGAGTTGAGCCCCTGGCCGACCAGGCCGATCAAGGGCCCGGCCAGGATGAGGGGGACGAAGATCGCGACGCTCATCAGCTCGCGGTAGCGACGTTTGGCACCCAGCGCGCTGGTGGCGGTCTCGACCGCCCGGGACGCCGCGACGCAGACGAAGACCCCGAGCAGCCCACAGAACGGGGCGAGGACGGCGGACAGCGGGTGCTGCAGCCAGCTGAAGGTCGTCGCGAGGGCGGCCACGAGCGTGACGATGCCCGGGATGCCCAGCAGCCCCGCGACGAACAGCGCGACGAGGAGGCGGTCGGCGGGCAGGGGGAACTGGCGCAGCTTCGAGACGCTGAGGGTCTGGTCGTAGCCCCGGGCGACGAACGGCACGACGACCCAGCCGACGACCGCGAGCGAGCCGCCGAGCACGCCGGCCGTCCAGGCCCAGCGCTCGGGCGCGAACGAGAGGGCGACGAGGCCGGCGACGACCGCGGCGAGCACGCCCAGGCCGTAGAGCCCGCCGATGACCGCCGCGACGATCTGCCAGGTGCTGCGCTTGAAGCCGTTCAGCAGCACCCGCCAGCGCAGGCTCAGGAGGTGCGCAACCACGACGGCCCCTCGTTGTGCTGGCGACCGCCGACGAGCTCGACGAAGCGGTCTTCGAGGGTGGAGCCGGCCCGCACGTCGTCGGTCGTGCCGGCCGCGAGCACGCGCCCGGCCGCGATGACGGCGACGTGGTCGCACATGCGCTGGACGAGGTCCATCGAGTGGCTCGACACGATGACCGTGCCGCCGTTCTGCGTGTAACCGTGCAGGATGTCGCGGATGTTCGCGGCCGAGATCGGGTCGACGGACTCGAACGGCTCGTCGAGGACGAGGAGGCGCGGCGCATGGACCAGCGCGCAGGCGAGCGCCACCTTCTTGGTCATGCCCGCGGAGTAGTCGACGACGAGCGTGCCGCCGGCGGAGCGCAGGTCGAGCAGGTCGAGCAGGTCGCCGACCCGCTGCGCCGTCGTCTCGCGGCTCATGCCGTTGAGCAGGCCGTGGTAGGTGACGAGCTGCTCGCCGGTCAGGCGGTCGAAGAGCGAGATGCCGTCGCTCAGCACGCCCACGAGCGACTTGGCGTGCGTCGGGTCGGACCAGACGTCGACGCCGAGCACCTCGATGCGGCCCGCGTCGGGACGCAGCAGCCCGGTCGCCATCGAGAGCGTGGTCGTCTTGCCGGCGCCGTTCGGGCCGACGAGGCCGAAGAACGAACCCGTCGGCACGGTCAGGTCGATGCCGTCGACGGCGACCTTGTCGCCGAAGGCCTTGCGCAGGCCGGTGATCTGCAGCGCGGACGCCGGAGGCGTCGCGGTCGGTTCGGGGCGGGGCATGCCGACGTCGCTCATGGCCCCCAGCCTAGGGACGCCTGCCGACACCGCGCCTCCCCCAGGGGGTGGAAGCGGGGGCGAGGTGCGGGTGGCGAGGTGCGGCTGGAGACGGGCGCGGGCGGCGGAGAGCGCAGGAGGCGCGGGTGCGGACGGGCGCGCTGGCTCAGCTGAGCTGGTTGGCCTCGACCCAGGCGAGGTACTCGGGGCTGACCGTGCCGGTGACGTAGTCGCCCGTGAAGCAGCTCATCTCGAGCTCGGTGACGTCGCTGCCCTCGGTGATCGCGGCCTGCATGTCGGCGACCTCTTGGTAGATGAGGTGGTCGGCACCCAGCTCGCGGGCGATCTCGGGGATCTTGCGGTCGTGGGCGACCAGCTCGTGCCGGGACGGCATGTTGATGCCGTACACGTGGGGGAAGCGCACCGGGGGAGCGGCCGAGGTGAACGTCACCTTGTTCGCACCGGCGGCCCGGGCCATCTCGACGATCTCGCGCGAGGTCGTGCCGCGGACGATCGAGTCGTCGACGATCAGGATGTTCTTGCCCTTGAACTCGCTCGACATCGCGTTGAGCTTCTGGCGCACCGACCGCTTGCGCTCGGCCTGCCCCGGCATGATGAACGTGCGGCCGACGTAGCGGTTCTTGTAGAAGCCCTCGCGGTACTCGATGCCGAGCTTCTGGGCGACCTGCATGGCCGCGGGGCGTGACGAGTCGGGGATCGGCATGACGACGTCGATGTCACCGATCGGCGAGTGCGCGGCGATCGTGTCGGCCAGCCGGTTGCCGAGGCGCAGGCGGGCGTCGTAGACCGAGATGCCGTTCATGATCGAGTCGGGGCGGGCCAGGTAGACGTACTCGAACGAGCAGGGGATGAGGCGCGGGCTGGCATGGCACTGCTTCGACACCATCTGCCCGTCGAGCGAGATGAAGACGGCCTCGCCGGGGGCGACGTCGCGGACGATCTCGTAGCCGCCGGACTCGAGGACGAGCGACTCCGAGGCGGTGATCCATTCGTCGCGGACGCCGTCGGCGGCGAGGCGGCGACCGAGCACCAGCGGGCGGATGCCGAACGGGTCGCGGAAGGCCAGCAGTCCGTGGCCGGCGATCATGGCGATCGCCGCGTACGAGCCTTGAACCCGGTCGTGCACGCGGGTGACCGCCGCGAAGATCTGCTCGGGGTCGAGCTCGCTGCCGTTGACCTGCTCTTGCAGCTCGTGCGCGAGCACGTTGACCAGCAGTTCGGTGTCGCTGTTGGTGTTGAGGTGACGGCGGTCGACGTGGAAGAGCTCGCTGGTGAGCTCGCGCGTGTTCGTCAGGTTGCCGTTGTGGATCAGCACGATGCCGTAGGGCGCGTTCACGTAGAACGGCTGCGCCTCTTGCTCGTTGCTGGCCGCGCCTTTGGTGGCGTAGCGCACGTGGCCGAGGCCCATGTTGCCGAGCAGCGCACGCATGTCGCGCGTGCGGAAGCCCTCGCGGACCTGCCCCTTGGTCTTGTGCACGTGGAAGATGCCGCCCTCGGCGGTGGCGATGCCGGCGCTGTCCTGCCCCCGGTGTTGCAAGAGGAGGAGCGAATCGTAGACGAGTTGATTTGCTGGCTCGTGCGCGACGAGACCGACGATGCCGCACATGCGGATCTGGCTCCAGACCGTAGAGTTGGGGTTACCGCGACAGTCTAGAGCGACACCGAACGGATGAACGAATGGCGACCTCCTCTGCCCACTCGACCAGCGCCTCCTACGCCGCAGCGGGGGTCGACACGGCCGCCGGCGACCGGGCGGTCGAGCTGATGAAGGCGGCCGTCAGCGCCACGCACGGGCCCGGCGTCGTCGGCGGCGTGGGCGGGTTCGCCGGGCTGTTCGACGTGTCGTTCCTCAAGGACTTCGACAAGCCGCTGCTCGCCACGTCGACCGACGGCGTCGGCACGAAGGTCGCGATCGCGCAGGCGCTCGACAAGCACGACACGATCGGGCAAGACCTGGTGGGCATGGTCGTCGACGACATCGTCGTCGTCGGTGCCCGGCCGCTCATCATGACCGACTACATCGCCTGCGGCCGCGTGGTGCCGGCCCGCATCGCCTCGATCGTCGAGGGCATCGCCCGCGCCTGCAGCGAAACGGGCACCGCCCTCGTCGGCGGCGAGACCGCCGAGCACCCCGGCCTGCTCGGGCCCGACGACTACGACGTGGCGGGTGCCGCGGTCGGTGCGGTCGAGTCGGGGCGCCAGCTCGGCCCTCACCTCGTCGGCGACGGCGACGTCGTGCTCGCCCTCGCCTCGTCGGGCGTGCACTCGAACGGCTTCTCGCTCGTGCGCCACATCCTCGCGTCGCGCGACCTCGGCTACGACGACACCCTGCCCGAGTTCTCGGGCACGGTCGGCGAGGCGTTGCTCGAACCGACGCGGCTCTACACGTCCCCCCTGTTGCGCGTGCTCGACGACCCCGCGCTCGACGGCGCGACCCACTCGCTCAGCCACGTCACCGGGGGCGGCATCGCGGCCAACCTCGCCCGCGTGCTGCCCCGCGGGTCGTGGACCGAGGTCGACCGTTCGACCTGGTCGCCGTTGCCCGTCTTCCGGGTGCTGAGCGACCTGGCCGGCTCGACCCTCGAGTCGAGCGAGGGCACCTGGAACCTCGGCATCGGCATGATCGCCGTCGTCGCCGCGTCGCAGGCCGACGCGGTCACCTCGGCCCTCGAGGCCGACGGCATCGCGACCTGGCCCGTCGGCACCGTCTCGACCGGGCAGCGCGATCTCGCCGGGTTCGAACAGGGAGCCAAGGGAGTCGACGGAGGCGCGGTGCGGCTCGTCGGGGCCTACGCGGGCTGATCGTCGGTCACGTCGCGTGGCGTCTCCCCGGCGTCGGACGTACGATGAACGGACGCCCGTGCCGGGCGCGCTGACGACGACGTCAGACCGGACGACGAAGGAGTCGACCCATGAGCACCACCCGCATCCCCCTCCCCTCTGTCTCGCGCACGGCGGTGGCCGCCCCGCGCAGCGCCCGGGTCAGCCGGGTCCCCGCCGAGCCGGCGCCGCGGCGTTCGGCCGCGTCACCCGTCACCGGCGGGCGCAAGGTCGCAGCTCTCACGGCCGGCGGCATGATCTTGCTGCTGGTCGTGGGGTTGTTGCCCGCGGTCGCGACACTCGTGGGCGGTTGACCCGCGCCTCCTGACGGGCGGCCGATCGGTCGTTCCCTCGGCCCGTGACACACGACGACGGCCCCTCGCGATCGAGGGGCCGTCGTCGTGTGGAGCACGTCGTGCGGACTCAGAGGACGCAGAACTCGTTGCCCTCGGGGTCGGCGAGGACCACCCACGACACGTCGGAGTCGTCTTGCCCGACCTGTGCGCGGACGGCCCCGAGCGACTCGAGTCGCGCGACCTCGGCGGCCTGCGTCGCCTCGCGGCCCTGACCGTCGACCGGGGTCGGACGGAAGTCGAGGTGCAGGCGGTTCTTGACCGTCTTGGCCTCGGGGACGCTCACGAAGAGCAGACCGGGCAGCGTGTCGGGCGTCGGACGGATCTCGGGTTCGTCGTCGTCGGACGAGACGACCACCCAGCCGAGGGCATCCGCCCACCAGTGTGCGAGCCGTGTCGGGTCGCTGGCGTCGACGACGACCTGCTCCCACACGAGGGACGAGGGCGAAGAGGTCATCAGCCGACCGGCCTCAGGCGCTCTTGTTCTGATCGTGCCCGGTGTCGTATTCGTCGTCGAAGTCGTCGGCCCATTTGTCGACGTATTCGTCGCCGGAGTCGTTCTTCGTCGCCAACTCTTTTTCGAGTGCACCGTAGTTGGTGTCAGGGCTGAAGTACTTCAGCTCTCTGGCGACCTTGGTGTGCTTGGCTTTTTGACGGCCGCGCCCCATGCGTGACCCCCTCTGAACTCGGCCCGGAAACGGTGTCGGACGACCCGGGAACTGCCGACAGGATGCTGGTGAAAAACTCGACCGATCTTATCATGTACCCCTAGCCCCGGCTGCCGCCCCGGACGGGCATGATGGTCGGGATGACTCCTGGGGGCGAAGGCGAGCGGACGCGGGTCCTCGTGATCGGTGCGGGCCAGGCCGGGTTGTCGGTCTCGTGGTACCTGCGACGGCTCGGGCTCGAGGTGGGACGCGACCTCGTCGTGCTCGACCGGGGGCCCGGCACCGGAGGCGCGTGGCAGCACCGCTGGGAGAGCCTGCGGCTGGGTGCCGCGCACCGCGTGCACGACCTGCCGGGCATGGCCGGGCTCGGTCTCGGCTTCGACTCGGCGGACCGGTCGGCCCCGGCGCGCGACGTCGTCGCCGAGCAGTACGCCCGGTACGAGGCCGCGCTCGGGCTCGACGTGCGGCGCCCCGTCGAGGTGACCGGGGTGACCGGGCTGGGGGACGGGTTCTCGGTGCGGTGGGCGGGGCGCGCCTCCTCGGGTGTCGGCTCGGGGGCAGCCTCGGCGACGGGGTCGGAGGCCGGCTCGGGGCCGGCTCGTGAATCGCTGCAGGCCGAGGTCGTCGTGAACGCGACCGGCACCTGGGGTGCTCCGTTCGTGCCGTGGTACCCGGGGCGCGACACCTTCCGCGGGCGTCAGCTGCACACGTCGGACTACCGGGCGGCGTCCGAACTCGAGGGGCTCGACGTCGTCGTGGTCGGCGGGGGCACGAGCGCGATCGGCTTCGTGCTCGAACTCGACGGCATCGCGGCCTCGACGACGTGGGTCACGCGCCGGCCGGTCGACTGGCTCGACCAGGGTGAGCTCGACGTCGAGTCGGCGGTCGCCGCGGTCGCCGCCCAGGACCGTGCGGCGCGGACGGGACAGGCGCTGCCGAGCATCGTCAGCGGGACGGGCGTGCCCCGGACCCGGCGCTTCGTGTCGGGCATCGAGCGCGGCCTGCTGGTCGAGCGGCCGATGTTCACGGCCGTCGAGCCGGACGGGGTGCGCTGGGCGGACGGCACCTTCGCCCACGCGGACGCCATCGTCTGGGCGACCGGGTTCCGCCCCGAGCTGCGCCACCTGGCACCGCTCGGGCTGCGGTCGGCCGACGGGGGCGTGGGCGTCGAGAGCGGCGCGTCCACCCTCGACCCGCGCTTGTTCTTCGCGGGGTACGGGCCGCAGGCGTCGACCATCGGGGCCAACCGGGCGGGGCGGGCGATCGCGCGGCAGGTCGTGGCGCGGCTGTCGGAGAGCGACGCGGAGCGACGCAGCCGGAGCTGAGGAGGGGCCGTCCTCGGCGACGGCAGCCGTCGTCGGGCGGGCCGAACCCGACCAACTTCGGCTCGCCGGGCGGGCCGAACCCGACCAGCTGCGGCTCGTCGGGCGGGCCGAACCCGACCAACTGCGGCTCGCCGGGCGGGCCGAACCCGACTGTTGATGCACGACACGCCGTCCATCCCGGTCGGTGAGCGGCGTGTCGTCGCCCGTCCGTCGCGAATTGCACAGGAGGGGGAGGAGCAGGGGGAATGGGGGCGGCGGGGGTGGCGGGCTACTTCTTCTTGCGGGGGGAGGCGCCGGTCGAGTTGCGGGCGGCCGATCGGGCCTTGCGGGCGGCGGCGCCACCTCCGCGGTTGCCCTTCGCCGAACCGGGCGCACGCGGGGTCTGCTTCGGCCCGGGTTTCGTGCCGGCCGAGCCGTTCTGTGGGGGCTGGACGTCGAGGCCTCGCTGCACCGCGCCTCCTTCGACCGCTGCTCCTGCGCGGCCGTCGGGGCCCGCGTCGGCGCCGAGGGCGCCGCCGGCGGCACCCGACCGGCGACCGGCGGGTTCGAGCACGCGACGCGGCACCGGGCGGGGGCGGATCGGCTCGCCACGACGGTCCTGGCCCGGGATGGGCCGCGAACGACGGCCGTAGAGCACCTCGGACGAGTCGAGCAGCCACGGCACGAGCGAGATCGTCACGCCGTGCACGAGCATGAGCTTCTGGCGGATGCGGCGGCTCTTGTGGTTGTGCAGGGCGGCCTCCCACCAGTGGCCGACGATGTAGATCGGCGTGTAGACCGTCACGACCTCGCTGCCGTGCTCTTCGCGGTGGGCCTTGATGTACTTGATCAGCGGCATGCTGATGTCGCGGTACGGCGAGGCGACGATGCGGAGCGGCACCTCGATGTCCTGCTCGGCCCACTGTCGCTGCAGCAGCGCCGTCGCCTCGTCGTCGATGCCCACGTGGATCGCCTCGAGCGACTCGTGGCGTGCGGCGATGGCGTAGTCGAGGGCCTTCAACACGGGCTTCTGCATCGTGCCGACCAGCACGATCGCGTGGTCGCCGTGCGAGCCGAACTGCGTCGTGGCGTCGGGCTCGATCTCGACCAGCACGTCGCGGTAGTAGCGGTTCACGCCGAGCATCAGCACGAACAGGATCGGCATGATGACGAACACGAGCCAGGCGCCGTGCGTGAACTTGGTCACCGTGACGACGATGAGCACCGACGCGGTCAGCAGGGCGCCGAACGCGTTGATGCCGCGGGCCCGGTACACGGCACCCCGGTCGGCGCAGCCCTCGCGCAGCATGCGGGTCCAGTGCACGACCATGCCGGTCTGGCCGAGCGTGAACGAGACGAAGACGCCGATGATGTACAGCTGGATGAGCCCCGTGACGCTGGCCTGGTACACGAGCAGGATGGCGCAGGCCACCAGTGCCAGCACGATCACGCCGTTCGAGTAGATCAGTCGGTCGCCGCGCGTGTTGAGCGCCTTGGGGGCGTACTGGTCGCGGGCCAGGATCGACCCGAGCAGCGGGAACCCGTTGAACGCCGTGTTCGCCGCCAGCAGCAGCACCGCCGCCGTGCAGGCCTGGATCACGTAGAAGGGGATGCCGAACAGTGCCCCGCCGAACACGGCGCTCGCGATCTGCGCGATGAGGCTGCGCTGCGGCGTGGTGGCGCAGTCGACGAACCCTTGCAGGTCGCAGGCGTCCTCGGCGTAGTGCACCTTCGCGATCAGGGCGACCGTGACGAGGCCGGCGAACAGGACGATGGCGATGCTGCCCATCAGCACGAGGGTCTTCTGGGCGTTCTGCACCTTGGGGCGCTGGAACGCGGGCACGCCGTTCGCGATGGCCTCGACGCCGGTCAGGGCCGAGCACCCGCTCGAGAACGCCCGGAGCAGCAACAGCACGAAGGCGGCCTGCGTGAGCTGGTCGGCCTGCACCGTGTAGTCGGCGCTCTCGGCGACGGGCGGGTCGCCGAGTGCGGTGCGCACCAGCGCGATGACGATCATGACGAAGACGCTCGACACGAACAGGTAGGTGGGGATCGCGAAGGCCTTGCTCGACTCGCGCACGCCGCGCAGGTTGACGGCCGCGAGCAGGACGACGAAGAAGATCGCGAGCTCGACGCGCACCGGCGCCAGTTCGGGCACGGCCGAGATGATGTTGTCGACGCCCGAGGCGACCGACACGGCCACCGTCATGACGTAGTCGACGAGCAGCGCCGAGGCGACGACGAGCCCGGCCTTCTCACCGAGGTTCTTGTGGGCGACCTCGTAGTCGCCGCCGCCCGACGGGTACGCCTTGATCAACTGGCGGTACGAGGCGACCACGACCAGCAGCAGGACGACCACGGCCACCGCCACCCACGGCGCCAGGGTGAGGAACCCGAGGCCGCCGATCAGCAGGATCATCAGCAGTTCCTGCGGCGCGTAGGCCACCGAGCTGAGCGGGTCGCTGGCGAAGATCGGCAGTGCGAGGTGCTTCGGCAGCAGCTGCCCCTCGAGCTTCTCCGAGGGCAGGGGTTCACCGATCAGCCAACGCTTCGGCGACCGGGTGTCGTTGGTCACGAGCGGCGACTCTACTCCCGTGCGAGGGCGTGTCAACTTCGCTCGCGGGCGGTTTATTCCCGGTCAGCGCGGGTCCGTCCGAACTGATTCGTACCGGCCGTGGGTCAGGCGGGTGAGGAGGCGCGGGCCGGGGCGACGACGGAGGTCGCCACCCGGCGCCGGGCGAAGAGCGGCAGCGTGATCGCCACGAGCGGGCCGATCAGCAGGGCCTCGGCGGCCGTGCCGATGCCGACCTGGCCGCCGAGCAGCCAGCCCGCGGCCAGGACCGTGAGCTCGATGACGGTGCGGGCGACGCCCACCCGCCAGCCCAGTCGGGCGTGCAGGCCGAGCATGAGCCCGTCGCGCGGGCCCGGCCCGAAGTCGGCCCCGATGTAGAGGCCGCTCGCGATGCCGAGCAACAGCAGGCCGCCCGCGAAGGTCAGGCCCTGCGCCCACCACTCGGTCTGCTGCGGCAGCACGCGCAGGCCGAGGTCGGCGACCGGGCCGATCATCAGCGTGTTGGCGATCGTGCCGAAGCGGGGGCGCTGGCGCAGGGGGATCCAGAGCAACAGCACGACCAAGCTCGTGACGAACGTGACGGTGCCGAACGTCAACCCGGTGTGCCGGACGAGACCCTGCGAGAGCACGTCCCAGGGGGCGACGCCGATGCCGGCGCGGATCATGACGGCGATGGCGAAGCCGTAGGCGGTGAGGCCGACGACCAACTGCAGCAGGCGACGCGAGAGGAGCATGAAGTCGATCCAATCGCCCGACTGGCCTGGTGGCAAGGGTCCAATCGGCCTAGGGTGGCCGCGTGAACAACCTAGACCACGGTGCCACCACCGTCTCGTCGCGAGCACTCGGGGTGCTGCTCGACTCGTGGCGCGCCTCCTCGGCTCCCGGCTACCTGGCGCTCGCCGACCGCATCCGCCTGCTCGTGCTCGATGGTCGGCTGCCGGTCGGCACGCGCCTGCCGTCCGAACGCGACCTCTGCGCGCACCTCGGCGTCAGTCGGACGACCGTGGCCGCGGCGTATGCCGCCCTGCGCGACTCGGGGCACGTCGACAGCGTGCGCGGCAGCGGCAGCGTCGTGCGTCTGCCGGCTCGTGCATCGGTGCCGCGCCCGACGACGACCGAGGGGCTGCTCGACCTGACGAAGGCGGCCCTGCCCGCGGTCGACGGCATCGCCGAGGCGGCCCAGCGGGCGGCGGGACGGCTCGGGGCCTACCTCGACGACTCGGGCTACGACCCGGTGGGGCGGCCCGTGCTGCGCGAGGCCGTCGCCGAACGGTACCGACGGCGCGGCCTCGAGACGAGCGCCGAGCAGATCGTCGTCACCCTCGGGGCCCAGCACGCGATCGCGCTGCTCGCCCGCGTGCTGGTCTCGCGCGGCGACCGGGCCGTCGTCGAGGCACCCGGCTACCCGCACGCCTTCGAGGCCCTCCGCGGGGCCGGCGCCCGCCTCGTGCCGGTCAGCGTCACCGTCGACGACGGCTGGGACGAAGCCGCGATGATGCAGACCCTCCGACGCGCCAGCCCGCCGGTGGCCTACCTCATGCCCGACTTCCACAACCCCACGGGCGCGACGATGCCCGCCGACCAAAGGGTGCGGGTGCTCGAGGCAGCGGCCGACGAGGGCACCGTGGTGATCGCCGACGAGACCATGGCCGAGATGGCGATCGACGGGGTGGGTCCTGGGTCGCGCGTCGAGCGGCCCCTGCCGATGGCCGCGTACGGACGGGCCGTCACGATCGGCTCGGTCGGCAAGTCGCTCTGGGGCGGCCTGCGCATCGGATGGATCCGCGCCGAACGCCCGCTCGTCGCCCGGCTCGTGCGCGCCCGCTCGGCGGGCGACCTGGGCACGCCCGTGCTCGAGCAGCTGGTGGTCGCCGAGCTGCTCGGCGACTTCGACCGCGTGCTGGAGGCGCGGGCCGGCCACCTGAGGAGAGGTCGCGACCGCGTCGTCCACGGCTTGCGCGAGGCGTTCCCCTCCTGGCAGGTGCCGTCGCCGGCGGGCGGGCTCACCACCTGGGTCGGGCTCGGGGCGCCGGTCAGCTCGGCTCACCCTCGCCGCCCGCCGCGAGGGGCTGCTGCTCGCCGCCGGTCCGGTGTTCGGCATCGACGGGGCGTTCGAGCGCTTCCTGCGCGTGCCGTTCTCGTACGCCGACAGCGACACCGACCGCGCGCTCGCGGCCCTGCGCGCGGCGTGGGACGGGGTCGACGGGGTGCAGGCGCCGGCCTCGCCGCTGCTGGCCGAGGTGGTCTGAGGGACGGAGGGCGGTTCGTCCCCACCTCGGCGACCGGCCAGGGTTCTGCACAGCGTGTAAGAAAGCGCCGCCAGTTCCCAGAGAGGCTGGTGACAATGGAGGCGCGGTGCACGTCGTTCACCGCGCCTCCTCCGCTCTCCCTCTCACCACCGGAGCACCGTGCACCTGCTGTCCGTCTTCAGCCTGCGCAACCGCGCGCTGATCGCCCTCGTCACCATCGTCGTCGCCGTCTTCGGCGGCATCGCCCTCACCTCGCTCAAGCAAGAACTCGCACCGAACGTGCAGTTCCCACAGATCGCGATCGTCAGCTCGTACCCGGGTGCCACGCCCGAGGTCGTGAACGAGGACGTCTCGACCCCGATCGAGCAGGCCGTCCAGATCATCCCCGGCCTCGAGGGCACCTCGGCGACCTCGAGCACCTCGCAGAGCACGGTGTCGGCCGAGTTCACCTACGGCACCGACCTCGACTCGGCCGAGCAGAAGATCCAGTCGGCCATCAACCGACTCTCGCTGCCCGACTCCGTCGACACCCAGGTGGTCACGGGCAGCCTCGACGACCTGCCGGTGATCCAGATCGCCGTCACCGGTTACGACTCCGCGGACTCGCAGGCCCTCGTCGACCGGTTGACGAACGTGACGGTGCCCGACCTGCAGAAGCTCGACGGCGTCCGCGAGGCCTCGATCTACGGCGACGCCGGCCAGCGCGTCACCATCTCGCCCGATCAGACGGCGCTCACCGCCGCGGGGCTGACGACCGCCGCCTTCCAGGACGCCCTCGACGCCAACGGCACGCTCATCCCCGGCGGCACCATCACGCAGGACGGCAAGACCCTGTCGATCCAGGCAGGGCAGCGGATCACCAGCGTCGACGAGATCCGCGCCCTGCCGCTGCTCGGCGGGACCTCGGCCACGACCATCGGCGACGTCGCCGACGTGCAGCTGACCGGCGCGCCCGTCACCTCGATCAGCCGCGTCGACGGACAGGACGCCCTCACGGTCGCGATCACCAAGACCCTCGACGCCAACACCGTCGACGTGTCACAGACGGTCCGCGACGCGATCCCGAGCCTCGCCTCCGACCTGGGCGACGGTGTGGACCTCACGGTCGTGTTCGACCAGGCGCCGTTCATCCAACAGTCGATCGACGCGCTCGCCGAAGAAGGGCTGCTCGGCCTCGTCTTCGCCGTCATCGTCATCCTGGTCTTCCTGCTGTCGATCCGGTCGACCATCGTCACCGCCATCAGCATCCCGACGAGCGTGCTGATCACCTTCATCGGGCTGCAGGCCGCGAATTACACGCTCAACATCCTGACCCTGGGTGCGCTGACGATCGCCATCGGCCGCGTGGTCGACGACTCGATCGTCGTCATCGAGAACATCAAGCGACACCTCACCGCGGGCGTCGACCGGCTCGAGGCGATCAAGGTCGGCGTGCGCGAGGTGGCGGGTGCCATCACCGCGTCGACGGTCACGACCGTCGTGGTGTTCCTGCCGCTGGCGTTCGTCGGCAACATCACCGGCGAGCTGTTCCGACCGTTCGCCCTGACGGTGACCATCGCGCTCGTCGCGTCGTTGTTCGTGGCGCTCACGATCGTGCCGGTGCTGGCGTACTGGTTCCTCCGGGCGCCGAAGGCCCACAAGCACGCGCCCGGGGGCGAGGCCGCCGCCGTCGAGGGGGCGACGACCGAGTCGTTGACGACCCGCGCCTCCGACCCGTCCGACACCCGGCCGCTCGACCGCCTGCGTCGCGCGTACGTCCCCGTGCTGCGGGGCACCCTGAAGCGTCCGGTCGTGACGATCCTCGTGGCACTGTTGATCCTGGTGGGCACGGGCGCCGTCATCCCCTTCATGAAGACGAACTTCCTCGGGGCGAGCGGGCAGAACACCTTCACCGTCACGCAGACCCTGCCGCCCGCGTCGAGCCTGCAGACGCAGTCCGACGCCGCCGACCGGGTCGAGCAGGTGCTCGAGGGCGTCGACGGCATCGAGACGGTCCAGCTGACCATCGGCTCGAGCGGCACGTCGATCGCGAGCTTCCTCGGCGGCTCGGGCGACAGCACGGTCACCTACTCGATCACCACCGACGAGAGCGCCGACCAGGACGCCCTGCAGGCCGACGTCCGGTCGCAGCTGGACGACGTCACCGACGCCGGCGAGATCGAGGTCTCGGCGTCGAGCGGGTTCGGCACGAGCAACGACATCACCGTCGACGTCACGGCACCCGACCCCGACAGCCTCCAGACCGCGACGGACGCCGTGCTGGAGAAGGTGCAGGGCCTTCCCGGCACCGCCGAGGCCAGCTCGAACCTGCAGGCGGCCCAGCCGGTCATCGGCGTGCAGGTCGACCGTGCCGCCGCCGCGGCGCTCGGCTACAGTGAGGTCGCCGTGGGCGGCATCGTGTCGCAGGCGATCCAGCCGTTCCGGGTGGGGTCGCTCGAGATCGACGACAGCTCGGTCGACGTCTACACGGTCGACCCGACGCCGCCGGCGACCCTCGACGAGTTGAAGGCCCTCGAGCTGCCGAGCCCGACCGGGCCGGTGCGACTCGACTCCATCGCGACGGTCGAGCAGACGACCGGGCCGACCTCGGTCACGACCACCGACGCGGTCCGTTCGGCGACCGTGACGATCACGCCGTCGAGCGACGACCTGTCGTCGGCCGGCACCGAGGTCTCCGACGCCGTCGCGTCGGTCGAACTGCCCGACGGTACCGACGCCACGATCGGCGGGGCGACGGCCGACCAGGCCAACGCGTTCTCGCAGCTCGGTCTCGCCGTGCTGATCGCCATCCTGATCGTCTACATCGTGATGGTGGCAACCTTCCGCAGCCTGGTCCAGCCGTTGCTGCTGCTCGTGTCGATCCCGTTCGCCGCGACCGGCGCGATCCTGCTGCAGCTGGCCTCGGGCGTGCCCCTGGGCGTCGCGTCGCTGATCGGCGTGCTCATGCTCGTCGGCATCGTGGTGACGAACGCCATCGTGCTGATCGACCTGGTGAACCAGTACCGCGAGAAGGGGCTGCGCGTGCGCGAGGCCCTGCTCGAGGGGGCGTCACGACGGTTGCGGCCGATCCTCATGACGGCGGCGGCCACGATCTTCGCGCTGACCCCGATGGCGCTCGGGGTCACCGGGCACGGCGGCTTCATCTCGCAGCCGCTCGCCATCGTCGTGATCGGCGGGCTCGTGTCGTCGACCCTGTTGACACTCGTGGTGCTGCCCGTCATCTACTACCTGTTCGAGCGCATCGGCGAACGTCGGGCCGACCGGCGGGCGGCGGAAGCGGCCGAGCAGGCTGCCCCCCGCGTGTGACCTCGGCCGGCGTGCCGGGTCCGGCCGTGGTCGTGGTCGTGGTCGTGGTCGTGGTCGTGGTCGTGCAATTCGCGACGACGTGCAGTGGACAGGCCGCCCAGGGCAGGACATGAGCCGCGTGTCGGCCGGTTCGTGTCGGGTTCGGTACGCCGGAAGGCCCTCGGCAGGTCGGGTTCGGTACGCCGGGAGGCCCTCGGCAGGTCGGGTTCGGTCCGTCGGGAGAGACGGGCAGGCCGCCTGTCGACCCGAGGAGGCGGGGCTTCCGGTTCGGGGGAGGCTCGGGTATCGTAGGTGGGTCGGCTCAAGACACCGCGCCTGTGGCGCGAGCACATCGGCACCTGCGGGTGCCGATCATGCACAGCTTTGAACAGCACGAGGGTTTGTAAGTCTTGTGGGCCGGATTCCCGTCGATTCGCGACGGGATGAATTCACGATTGTGAACGGTCCTGGTCAACGGCTGCCCGGGTATTTCTTCGCGTCATCTCTGACAAGCCCGGAAAGAACTCCTCCATGTCTCCTTACGACAACTCCCGCCCGCGCACCGACCGCACCGGTGGTGCCCCCAAGGCCGGCTCGAAGAGCCCCAAGCACCGCGGCCACCGTGCCGACGAGGTCGGAGCCCCGGCCGCCAAGAAGCGCTGGGACGCCAGCGAGCGTGCCGACCGCGGACGCCGCGAGTTCGGCACCCGCGACGGTGGCGGCAACCGTGCCCCCGGCGCGGCCCGCTCCGAGGACCGCCGCCCGAACTGGGAGCCGCGCGAGAAGCCGGCCGGCGGCAACCGCTTCGGCAACCGCGACTTCGACAGCCGCAACGGCGAGCGTGGCCGTGACGCCGCGCCCCGCTTCGGCCGTGACGGTGGCCGCGAGGCCGCGCGTGGCTACGGCCGCGACGGTGGCCGCGACGCCGCCCGTGGCTCCGACCGCGGACCCCGCTCGTGGGACCGTTCGGATCGCCCCGCCCGCGACGACCGTGCTCCCCGCAGCTATGACCGCGGCGACCGTCCGGCGCGCGACGACCGTGCCCCGCGTTCGTTCGACCGGAACGACCGTCCGGCTCGTGACGATCGTGCCCCCCGCAGCTACGACCGCAGCGACCGCCCGGCTCGCGACGACCGCTCGCGTGACGACCGCGCCCCTCGCAGCTTCGACCGTTCGGACCGACCTGCCCGCGACGACCGCGCGCCGCGTGCGTACGGTGACCGTCCCGAGCGCGGTGGCCGCGCCTCCGGGGGTTTCGACCGCGACGCCCGCCCGGCACGCAGCTTCGACCGCGACGACCGCGGCGACCGCCCGGCCCGCGTCGGCGACCGGTCGAGCGACTTCTACCCGAAGCGCGACGCGGCCACGCACTACTCGCCCGAGGACGACGTCAAGCTCGAGAAGCTCAAGGCCGAGGTCGTCACCGCGGCCGACGTCGAGGGCGTGAGCTTCGGCGACCTGGGCCTCGGCGACAACATCGAGCGCCAGCTGGCGACGATGGGTGCTGCGGCTCCGTTCGCGATCCAGGCGGCGACGATCCCCGACGTGCTCGCCGGTCGTGACGTGCTCGGCCGCGGCCGCACGGGCTCGGGCAAGACGATCGCCTTCGGCGCTCCGCTGGTCGAGAAGCTGATGGAGAACAACGGCGCGAAGAACCGCAAGATGGGCCGCAAGCCCCGCGCGCTGATCCTCGCCCCGACCCGCGAGCTCGCGATGCAGATCGACCGCACCGTGCAGCCCATCGCCCGCTCGGTCGGCCTGTTCACCACGCAGGTCTACGGCGGCGTGCCGCAGCAGCGTCAGGTCGGTGCGCTCAACCGCGGCGTCGACATCGTCATCGGCACCCCCGGACGCATCGAGGACCTCATCGACCAGGGTCGTCTCGACCTGAGCGAGGTCGTCGTGACCGTGCTCGACGAGGCCGACCACATGTGCGACCTCGGGTTCCTCGAGCCGGTGCAGCGCATCATCCGCGAGACCGCGACGGTCCGCCCCGACGGTGCCCGCGCCCAGAAGCTGCTCTTCAGCGCGACGCTCGACAAGGGCGTGGCGAAGCTGGTCGACGAGTTCCTCGTCGACCCGGCCGTGCACGAGGTCGCCGGCGAGGACCAGGCCAGCGCCACGATCGACCACCGCGTGCTGCTGATCGAGCAGCGCGACAAGACCGCGGTCATCGAGCAGCTCGCCTCGGGCGGTGGCAAGACCCTGGTCTTCGCCCGCACCCGCGCCTTCGCCGAGCAGCTCGCCGACCAGCTCGAGGACGCCGGCATCCGCTCGACGAGCCTGCACGGCGACCTGAACCAGGCCCGCCGCACGCGCAACCTGCAGCTGCTCACCAGCGGCAAGGTCAACGTGCTCGTCGCGACCGACGTCGCCGCCCGCGGCATCCACGTCGACGACATCGAGCTCGTCGTCCAGGCCGACATGCCCGACGAGTACAAGACCTACATGCACCGTTCCGGCCGCACCGGCCGCGCGGGCAAGGAGGGCACCGTCGTCACGCTCATCACGCGCCAGCGCCGCCGTCGCATGGAGGAGCTGCTCGACCGCGCCGAGATCGACGCCGAGATGATCGAGGCCCGCTCGGGCGACCGCCTCATCGACGAGCTCGCCGGCGTGCAGGCGTAGCGAGCGGTCCCCGGGGGCGCGCACCGCGCCTCCTGGTCTCGAACCCCGTTCCGAACGACGAACCCCGCATCTCGGGGGTTCATCGTTCGGAACGGGGTTCTTCGTCGTGCTCGGGCGCCGAGCGAGGCAGGAGAGGCGAGGCGAGGAGGCGCGATGCAGGCCGACGGCGGACGTCCCGTGAACGGGGAGTCGGCCCCGCGCCCGCCCGCCCCCTAGTCTCTCGATGTGCCCCCGACCCGTGACCGCCCCGGCTTGCTGCGCGTGCGCCTGGAGAACCGGTGGCGGTGGCACGTGGTCGACCCGTCGCTCGACGCGGCGACGGCCGACGCAGCGGTGGCCGAACTGCGGCGGCGGAATGCGGGGACGTACGTCGGACCGGTACGGAGGGTCGTGCGGTACACGCCGTGGCTCGCGTTCGTGCTGGTGTTCGTCGCGGGGAGCGCCGGGCTTGGCGTCCTGCTCGAGGCGGTGCGACTGACCGAGCCGTTGGCGGAGGGGACCGTCAACGTCGTGGTCGGCATGGCCCTGTTCGTCGGTGCGGCTTTCGCCGCCTGGGGTGTGTGGACGGTGACGACCCCCGACCTGCCGATGCCGGTCACGGCCCCCGACGTGGTCGAGGTGGACGACGAGGTCCTCGCCTGGGTCACCGACGAGACACCCGCCTCGGCCGTGTGGCGGCTGAACGACGTGGTGTCGCTGTACACCGAGCTCGTCGAGGCGTCGTGGACGGTCGAGGACCTCCTCCACGGTTACGTCGACGCCGATGGCGACGGTGAGCTGGAATTCGCGGGTGACCCGGCACTTCGGCTCGACTTACCGATCGACGGCCGCGTGGACGCTCCGGCACTCGTCGCCCTCCGCTCGGCGATCGGCGACGCCGCCGAGGCGCTCCGGGCCGTCGCGGGACCGCTGGGGTTCGAACCCGATCGCGTGCTGACGAGGGACGACGCGGCATGACGGCCTTCGTGAGCGTCGCCCAGGCAGGAGTCGAGACCCACTACCTCGTCGCCGATCCGTCCGTCCCTCTCGACGTCGCCACGGAGGTCGTGCGTCGCCGGGCCTTCGTCCCCAACGGTTCGGCGGGCGTGCGTGTGGCCCTCGGGGCAGGCGTCGCGCTCGGGGTGGCCGCAGCATGGTGGCTCGCCTGGCACGTGGCGGGCTGGCGGGAACCACCTTCGTTCGTCGTACCGGCGGCCGTCGGTGCGTCAGCGGGTGCGGCGGTCTCGGCGGGTCTCCGTGCCCTCGCCCGCTGGATCGAGGGATTCGGGACGCGTGCCCGGGTGCGTGCCGGGCACCGCTCACGAGCGGAGGTGCCCGGGGTCCTCGAGTACGTGCCCGTCGAGGTGCGGCGGTGGGCGGAGTCCGTACCCGCCCCCGCGGTGGACGTCGTGGACCTCGCACGGTCATGGACGGCGGCCCGGTCGGCGGCCACGTCGGTGGAGCTCTGGCGTCGCGTCACGTCCGAGGGCAGTCAGCCACACGCCGACGCCGTCGTCCGGCCGGTGCTCACCGCCGAGTACGAGGCGCGCCGGGCCGAACTCGACGAGCTGGCCGCGCGGCTCGGTTTCACGGTGCCGGCCGACTTGCCGCCGTCCCTCGACGACTGAACCCGCGCCTCCTGCGCTCGTGAGGCCCCAGGAAGTCGGCGAGACACCCGCGCGCGCGAGAGGGTCTCGGCGGATTCCTGGGGTCTCGGCGCAGCGGGCGGCGGGCGGCAGGCGGCGGGGCTAGCGGCGGTCGAGCAGGCCGCGCACGTAGGAGGCCTGGCCGAGGTGCTGCACGCAGTCGTTCAAGATGCTCACGAGGCGGGCTCCGGCCGTGACGGGAGGGTCCCACGCCTCGTCGACCACGTCGTCGTACGAGGCGCCGTCGAGGTCGTCCAGGTAGCCCCGCGTCCGCAGCGTGACGGCCTCCAGGTAGCCGATCAACAGCTCGGCGTCGACCCGCACCGCGGCCACGTCGGCCGGTGACATGCCGTAGCCCATCTCGGCCGACGAGAACGGCAGCGCGAACGACTCGGCCCAGCCGTCGGCCGTCCAGACCTGGTCGGACGCGGCGAGGTCGGCGATCTGGACGTCCTGCCCGCGAGCGGTGTGCCAGACGAGCCAGGCGATCGTGTTCGCCTCGTCGTCCGGACGCCAGGCGAGGTCGTCGACCGAGAGGTCGGCGACCGCCCGGACGGCGATGGCGGGGAGGCGCGAGAAGGCTTCGACGAGGACGTCCGAGGGGGTCATCGGCCCACCCTACGACCGGCCGCGCGCGCCGGTGCGGGTCGCCCGGATCATCCAGGCGACGTCGAACCACCGGAGTGGCGTCGAACCACCGACATGCGTGGTTCGACGCCACATCGGTGGTTCGACCCGGTGCTGGTCCGACCCGGTGCTGGTCCGATCCGGCGGCCGCTCAGGCCTCGGGAGCGCCGACGACGTCGTCGCCGGCCGCGGCGCGCGTCAGCGAGTCGCCGATCGCACGCATCGCCGCCGCGAGGAAGTCGAGGTGGTTCGGGTCGACCGCGTCGCGGAACGCCCGGCGGTAGAAGTCGTGGATCTGGTCGATCGCCTCGCGGCCGGCCGGGGCCAGCTCGAGCAGCACGCTGCGTCGGTCGGAGGGGTGCGGCTGGCGCGTGATGTACCCGCCGGTCTCGAGCCGGTCGACCAGGCTCGTGGTCGCCCCGGTCGACAGCTCGAGGAACTCGGCGGCGCGCTTGGGGGTCGTGTCGTGGTCCGTCGCGATGAACGTCAGGCAGCGGAGGTCGGTGGTCCCCATGCCGAAGTGGTCGGCGACGACCTTCTGCACGCGCTCGCCCTGGCGTTGCAACGACGCGTAGGCCGTGAGCACGAGGGTCACGTCGAGTTGGCCCTCGTCGTCGAGGGGCGGAGGGGAGCCGGCGGGCGGCTGGGGCGAGACGTCGGACATGGCGGGCTCTCTGCTGGCGGGACGGCGACGCGAGGACGGAGCGAAGACGAGGAGGCGCGGCGAAGGACGCCACGGACGACCAGGATAGCTCGTCGGTTGAGTTGTACGAGCTTCGAATCACCCGGCGATCCGCAGCGGACGCCCAGCCGCACCTCGTTGTCATCCCCTTGCTCGACGAGTATCTTGAAATTCGAGCAATTCGACGGCGGTACCGTCGGTCGGAGGGCTCGAACCGCTGCCGGTGGTTCTCCCCCTGTGACCGGCAGTGGCCCCGCACGGCCCGTGGCCTCATGCGGACCGGGTGGTGGCCGACCGTGAATCGGCCACCACCTCCCAGGGGTGGAGGCGGCCCGACCGCTCCCGCCCCGGGAGGCGCCGCCCCGCTACCGAGCGATCGGGTTCGCCAGCGTTCCGGCGTAGATCAGCGACGACGACTGCGCGGCCAGGTCGACCATCTGCCGGGTGTCGCGCAGCTGCAACCGGTTCAGGCACGAATGGTCGAAGCGGGCCGCCCGCAGGTCGACCGATCCGGGCAGGTCGGGGTGTTCGTCGGCGTGCCGGTCCACGCACTCGGCCACGAGCGCCCAGAACCGGGCCACGGGCAGCACGCCGTCGCCGTCGAGGATGGCGGCCAGATGACGGAACACCCCGTCGAACACGTCGGTGAAGACCGCCAACGCCTTCTCGCGGTCGTCGACCGGGTGCACGGTCCGCCGGACGGCCTCGGGGACCTCGCGCGGGGCGACGACGACGATCTCCTCGCCGATGTCCTTCATGAAGGCCGCCGTCGGCACGCAGCCCTCGAGCACGAGGATGACGTTCTCGCCGTGCGGCATGAACGCCAGGTCGTGCGCCCGCAGGCAGTGCACGACCGGGCGCAGGTACGCGTGCAGGTACGACCGCAGCCAGGCCTCGGCCCCGACCCCCGAGGCCTTCACCAGCGCCGAGGCGAGTGCGTCGCCGGCCCCGTCGCGGTGCAGCAGCGCCGCCATGGTGGCGAGCCGCTCGCCCGGCCCGACCAGCGGCACCGGACTCTCGCGCCAGAGCGCGGCGATCATCTTGCGGTGCGGCGACGAGGCCGTCGTCCGGTGGTAGACGTCACCGGTGTAGCCGACGGAGGCGCGCTCCCTCAGGACCCGGAACCGCGCCTCCTGCAGGGTCGCGTCGGTGCGCACGAGGTCGTGCACCCAGTCGTTGATCGCGGGCGTCGGCCTCATGTAGGCCGGCGAGAGACCACGGACGAACCCCATGTTCTGGATGGCCAGCGCCGTCTTGACGTAGTGCCGGCCGGGGCGGCTGCGGTTCGCGAAGGTGCGGATCGACTGCTGCGCCTGGTACGTGTCGTCGCCCTCGCCGAGCAGCACGAGGTCGCGCCGGGCGACGTCCGGAGCGAACGAGATCGCGACGCGGTGCTGCCACTGCCACGGGTGGACCGGCAGGTAGTGGAACGCGGCCGGGTCGAGACCCTTCGCGGCGAGGGTCGCGTCGAACCGGTCGACGGTCTCGGGGCCCAGCTCGGCCTGCCACAGCGATCGCTCGTCGAGCCCTGCTCCGAGCGCCAGGTGGGTCGCCGAGCGCCGGGCGGCGAGCCAGACCAGTCGCACGGGCGCCGCGGCCTCGGGGGCGAAGGCCTGGAACTCGTCGAGTCCGAGACCGATGCGCCCGGCGTTCGCGACGAAGCCCGGGTGCCCCTCGGTCATCGCGGCCTCGACGGTCTGGAAGTCCGCGGTGGTCAGCTGCTCGGCGGTCGGACCGCCTCGGTGACGCTTGTAGGCGGCGCTCGCCAGGGTCGACGAGACCTCCTCGAGGTAGGTGGCGAGGAGCGACTCGGGGATGCCGAGCAGGTCGTCGAGCTCGACGATCAGCGCGAGGGCGTCGAGGGGCTCGGGGTGGCCGTCGACCGTGCGCGTGACCGTCGTCTCGTCGATCGCCCAGTGCTCGAGGGACTGTCGGCGGGCGGCGAAGCGGTAGTCGACCCGGTGGCCGTCGTGGTCGAGCGAGACGCGCCAGGGGCCGTCGGTCGAGGCGGTCTCGTCGTCGGGGGCGGTGTCGTCGGGGGCGGTGCCGTCGGCCACCGGGGCGATCAGCCGCTCGTGCGCGAACTCGCTCAGCGCCTTGGCCACGAGGTGGCGATGCGCCCACCCCATCGGGCCGGGGGCGAGATGCGACGCGGCCCGGTCGTGTCGGGTCAACACCGAGAGTCGAGCCGTCTTGTCGGGCAGCTCGACCTCGCCGAGCGCCCGGAACCCCACCTCGTCGTTCTTCGCCGCGATGCGGTCGTTCGCCACGTCGGGCTCGACCACGATCCGCCGGGCCTGCTCGATCTCGAAGACGAAGTCGACGACGCTCGCCATCACGGCGCTGGTCAGCCCGTGCACCCGCTGGCCCCGCGGCGGGGCGACGAGCAGGTGCATGCCCACGTCGCCCGGCTCGGCGTCGTGCACCTCGGTGAGCAGCACCTCGGCCGGGTCGTAGGTCTCGACGAAGAACGTCGGCTCGCCGTCGACCCGCCCGAGCCAGGTCTGCTGGTGCGGGTCGGCGTCGATCGCGGCCAGGTAGGCGCGCACCTCGTCGGTGCTCAGGCCCGCCATCTGCCAGGCGGCCGACGCCGGGTGCGCCAGCCACCGGCGCAGGCAGACGGCGTAGGGGTCGGCGGCGAACGGCTCGATCGTGACGAGACCGCAGGAGGCGCGGCGTGAGAACGCCACGCCCGTCGCCCGGTCGTCGGTGCGGCACGGTGCTGAGGGCTCTGTCGCGGGCGCGAGCGCCTCGGTGTCGTGGGTGGTGCTCATCGGGTGACCCGCGCCTCCTCGGTCGGTGTCGGTTCGGGCGGGCGGCCGCCGGGCCGAACCCGACCGCCGTCCCGGTCCGAGGCGTGCAATTCCCGACCGTCGCGGGGTGACACGCCGCTCACTTCCGCTCCGGAGGAGTCCTGCGCGCCGGACTTGTCGCGAATTGCACAGCCGGGGGCGGGGGCAGGGGCAGGGGCGGGGGCGGGGGCGGGGGTTGGCGTCGGGGTGGGGGAGGGCGCGGGGTGGCCGAAGGTCTGGAAGGCGATGCGGCGCTCGAGGCGGTAGGGCTCGCGGCCGGTGATCGCTGCGATGATGCTCGAGTTGCGCCAGGCGCCGAAGCCGAGGTCGGGGGCGGTGAGGCCGTGGGTGTGTTCCTCGGCGTTCTGGACGAACAGCCGCCCGCGGCCGCCGTCGATCGAGTAGTCCCGCGCCACGGCCAGGCGGCCCAGGTCGTCGCGGTCGACGCGGTCGCCGAGCGCGTCGAGGAAGGACGGCACCCGGGCGACGTAGCCCGTCGCGACGACGAGCGCGTCCGTGCGCCGGGTGGCCGTGGTCCCGAGCTGCGCGTGCCGCACCGTCAGCTCGATCTGCTCGTCGGCGTCGACCCACCGGGCGTCGACGAGCTCGGTCTCGGTCAGCAGGGTCGAGTCGACCGGCCCGTCGACGCTCAACCGGTAGAGCGTGTCGTACACGTCGTCGACGAGGTCGCCGCTGATGCCCTTGTAGAGGCTGCGCTGCTCACGGCCCAACCGGTCGCGGGTCTCGCGCGGCAGCGAGTGGAAGTGGTCGGTGTACTCGGGGCTGGTGAGCTCGAGCGTGAGCTTCGTGTACTCCATCGGGAAGAACCGTGGCGAGCGGGTGACCCAGTCGAGCCGGTGCCCCGGGCGGTCGCCGACGCGGGTCGTGTCGAGCAGGTCGCGGTAGATCTCGGCGGCCGACTGCCCGCTGCCGACGATCGTCACCGAGTCGGTGGCACGCAGGCGGTCACGGGCCGCGAGGTAGTCGGCGCTGTGCACGACCGGACCCTGGGCGTCGCCCCGGCCGGCGAGCTGCTGCAGCGACTCGGGGAGGCGCGGCTCGGTGCCCACCCCCAGCACGACGTGACGGGCGTGCCAGGTCTCGACGGCCCCGTCGGTGCCGCGTCGCGAGGTCACGACGTACGTCCCGTCGGGCTGCTCGTCGACGCTCGTGACGCGGCGGCCCCACCGCAGCGTGTCGAGCTGGTCCGCGACCCAGCGGCAGTAGGCGTCGTACTCCGCGCGGAGCGGGGAGAACTCCTCGCGGATGTAGAACGGGTAGAGCCGCCCGGTCGCCTTCAGCCAGTTCAGGAAGCCGAAGCGCGAGGTCGGGTCGGCCATCGTCACGAGGTCGGCGAGGAACGGCACCTGGATCGTCGCACCCTCGATCATCATGCCGGGGTGCCAGGCGAAGCCGTCGTTCTCGTCGAGGAACACCGCGTCGACGTCGTCGAGCGGGTCGGTCAGGGCGGCCAGGCCGAGGTTGAAGGGGCCCAGGCCGATGCCGACGAGGTCGAGGAGGTGCGGGGTGTCGCGGGGCGCGGTGGCGGCGGCTGCTGCGGCGGTGGCGGTCATCGGGCGGCCTCCGTCCCCGCGGCGACGAGGGCGGGGGCGTCGCTCTCGAGCAGGGCCCACGAGGAGGCGCGGACCAGCTCGAGCACGCCCCTCACGTCGTCGAGACCCGCGTCGGGGTTGAGCAGCGTCAGCTTGAGGCAGGGGCGCCCGTCGACCACGGTCTTCGCGACGATCGCCCTGCCGGACTCGAAGAGCACGCGTCGGACCAGCGGGACGAGCCGGTCGGCGGTGGCGTCGTCGACGCCGGCCGGTTGCCAGCGGAACAGCGCCGTGCTGAGCTGCGTCTCGGCGAGCAGGACGAACTCGTCGTCGCCACGCAGCAGGTCGTGGGCCTCGGCCGCGAGGTCGATCACCCGGTCGACCAGCTCGCCGACGCCGTCGGCGCCGAGGGCGCGGAGCGTCGCCCAGAGCTTGAGCGCGTCGAACCGTCGGGTGGTCTGCAGCGACTTCGAGACCTGGTTCGGTTCGGGGTCGGACAGCGGGTTGAGGTAGTCGGCGTGCCAGGCGACCGGGTCGAGGTCGTGCCCGTCGCGCACGATCAGCGCGCTCGACGACACCGGCTGGAAGAACGTCTTGTGGAAGTCGACCGTGACCGACCGGGCGTGCTCGATGCCGTCGAGCAGGTGCCGACGCGTCGGTGAGACGAGCAGGCCGCCGCCGTAGGCCGCGTCGACGTGCAGCCAGACGCCCGTGCGATCGCAGACCCCGGCGATCGCGGCGATCGGGTCGAGGCATCCGCGGTCGGTCGTGCCGGCGGTCGCCACCACGGCGACCGGCAGGTGTCCGGCCTGGACGAGGGCGTCCAGGGTGACGGCGAGCGCCTCGGGCAGCATCCGGCCGGCGGCGTCCGTGGGGACGGTCACGACGGCGTCCTCGCCGAGTCCGAGCAGGCGGGCCGACTTCTGCACGCTGAAGTGGCTCTCGGCGGTGGCGAGAACGACCATGCGGCCGAGCAGGTCGTGCAGCGCCGTGGCGCGCGGGACGGGACGGTGACCGGGGGCGGCCGTGTTCCGCAGCCGCGCCTCCTCGTCCTCGGCGTCGGCGCGGGCGCGGGCCGTGGCGTGCTCGCGGGCGAGCAGCAGGGCGTGCAGGTTCGACTGCGTGCCGCCCGAGGTGAAGATCCCGTCGCGGGTGGCCGGGTCGAAGCCGATGCGCTCGGCGGTCCAGTCGACGAGGCGACGCTCGATCAGGGTGCCGACGGCCGACTGGTCGTAGGTGTCCACCGACGGGTTGACCGCGGCGAGCACGGCCTCGGCGGCGACCGCGGGCAGGGCGACGGGGCAGTTGAGGTGCGACTGGTAGGCGGGGTCGTGGAACCAGACCGCGTTCGCGGTGAAGAGCTCGTCGACCTCGCGCAGGGCGTCGTCGACGCCGGTGCCCGGGGCGTCGAGGTCGACGGCGTCGACGAGGTGCTGCAGGTGCGCACGGCTCTCGCCCGAGAAGGGTTGGCGCGTGGTGCGGAAGCGGTCGGCGACGCGGGCGACGGCGGCGCCGGTGAGGCGCTCGTACTCGTCGGCGGTCGCGGTGGTGAGCAGTGCGGACGCGTGGCGTTCGGACACGGGTCTCCTTTTGGATCATGGTGGAGCGGACAGAACTCGTTAGGTTAGCCTTACCTTATGTCGACCCGCCGCCCGCCCGTCAAGCCCGCCGACCCCCGAGTGCACCGGCTCGAGGTGCTGCGCTCGGAGCGCGTCTCGCCGAGCTTCCAGCGCGTCACCGTCGTCGGCGACGACCTGCACGAGTTCGGCGACATGGGCTTCGACCAGTGGTTTCGGCTGTTCCTGCCGCTTCCCGGCAGTGACTCGTTGCGGCTGCCGCGGGCGACGACGTCGCTCTGGTACGCGCAGTACCTGGCGATCCCCGAGGCCGAGCGGCCGCACTGCGCGAACTACACGGTGCGCGAGTTCCGGCCGGCGGGTGCTTCTCGCGCCGAGCTCGACATCGACTTCGTGCTGCACCGCGGCGAGTCCGGCGAACTCGAAGGAGGCGCGGCGATCTGGGCCTGCGCCGCCCGCCCCGGCGACGCCCTCGGCCTGCTCGACCAGGGCGTGCTGTTCAACGCCCCCGACGACGCGACCGAGATCCACCTGGTCGCCGACGAGACCGGGCTGCCGGGGACGGAAGGCATCGTGCGGTCGCTGCACCGCGCCTCCGTGGGATCGGTGATCCTGGAGGTGCCGACCCGGGCCGACGTGCGGCCGCTCGACGCGCCCGACGGCGTCGAGGTGACGTGGGTGGTGCGGGACGAGCTCGACGCGCGGGCGCTCGGCGCCCTGGGGTCCGGCCCCCGGGCGCTCGGCGGCGACTACGACGGCGCTGACGGTCGGGGTGCCGGGGGTGTCGCGCCGGGGGAGGGGGCGCTCGCCGCCTTGCTCTCGCGGTCGGCGGCCGACCCGCGGGCCTACGCCTATGTCGTGGGCGAGTCCGCGCTGGCGACCGGCGGACGGCGACACCTGCACGCGGCGGGGCTGCCGAAGAACCGCATCACGTTCTCGGGGTACTGGAAGCGCTGAGGGTTTTTGGCACCAGAAAGTCAAATGCATGCGTTCGGCTAGGGTTGCCGAGTGCCCACGATCTACCGCCAGCGCCGCGCTTACATCGTGACGGCTGATGGTGCTGTAGATGCTCTGCGGGAGGCTTCTGAATGGCTAACGCAGTACCTCAAGCGTGGGGATATACCGGTCGCTACAAGTGGTTCTGCTCATACGACTGAGGACGCGACCGTCGACGCCGCGACCATTGCGGGGCTTGTATCTGAGGCTCAACGGAACCACTTGATGCTGACCGGGGTGAGTTTTTACTCGTCTCGAAGATCACGGACACGTCTGGGATTCGACATCCGCGCTTCTCTGCTTCGAAATCTGCTAATAGATGTTGAGTTCGAGCATGAAGACGAAGCTTGGACTCTAGGCATTGCAAGCGGCCTTGATCGCCTAATGAGAAGTAGGGGCAACGAGTCCGTTGCCACCGATCGGTACTTTGAGGAAAAGGTTCCGTTCTTACCCTTGCCGCCCGTCGCGGAGGGAATCGTGAAGGTTGAAGAAAAGAGCAGTGGTGTCTTGAGCGCTCCTTGGTGGAACGCGCTGAAGTGGATAGCAGCAGTGGTTGGTGCGGTGTTGGCAACCGTGCTGGCCGTGTACGTCACGAACCAGCTTGGCTGGACCAAACCGTAGGCATCGCAAAGGTCGCCTTCTTTCGCGTGGACATGACATGAAGGGCGGGGCATCCCAGGCGGCCCAATAAGACCACAACGAGATAGTCGCCTGATCGCATTCTGCGGCAGGGCATATAGTCAAGGTCGATTGGCGCCAGCGCTGCTGGCTTTGTCCCAGAACATTCTTTCCAGCGAACGCTGGTTCGCCTTAGGGGCGTCGAGCTGGCGGTGGAGGATTCGGCTGCTTGTGCTTACACGGATGTAGCAGACTCTTCACTTATGGTACATTCCCCAACTGGATGCTTACTTATCTTGTAATATAGGTCATAGATCTAATCTATAAGGCATTTCCCACGTTTCTGAGCACGCGTCTCGTGGCCACGCCTCCCTGTCTCTCAAGCGCATGCTCTTAATACCTGCAGCGGGTTTCCTGGTCCTTCGGGATCGCTTGAGCCTTTGGGCCTGGGCGCGTGCAAGTGACAAGTTGTCAGGACCGTGTCCCTTGCAATGGTCGAGGCTACACATGTGTAGCCTCCCTCTCACGACCTAGGAGACCCTCAATTGGCTACGTACACCATGACGCCCTACGCCTTCTCGCTTGCGCCAAGATACGCACGAGGTGGCGAAAGACGACCTATCGCTGATCTCAATGGGCGAGGTCTTACGCTGAGGTCAATCTTGGACAAGAAGCTCGAGTCGTATAAAGGTGATGAGTTGATCATCGATGCGGAAGACGCGTCTCGGTCACTTCGCGTACGACGATTTTATCCGATTGGGAACTTCACTTTCGTTGAATTCGGACTGGGCCGTGGCGGTGTCGTCGGCATGCTTCATAAGAAAACCGGAGAGCGTACGGCCTACGCAGGAGACGATCACAACGAGACAGTAGTTCGGGGTATTTTCGTCTACCCCGAGAGTAGTCACGAGGCCTTCTGGTTGAGCGAGCGAGCGGGTAACATCACGGCCTACTCGCACCTCTACAAGGTACTGAAGCAGGCTGCTCGAGATGTGGTGCCTGACCTAACGCCCAAGCTCGACGTTGTCGCGGATTGGGCGGCCGTGAAGTCTTGGGCAGCGCAAGTTGCGGTGAAGGAGCTGCGTTTTGATGCGCCTCGCATGGGCACTTCGAGTCAGGCGATGGATGTCAACGGCTTGCACGGAGACATTCGGATCACCATCAAACCCCGAGGTGTGAAGTTGGACCGCCTGGTGAAAGACACGGGCCCTGACGCTGAGGCCGTCTTCGGATTCCTTTCGAGCGCGCCCCTTGTCAGAGAGAGCAACATATCGACCGAATCCATTGTCGGTCAGGGCTGGGGGGCCAAGGTAGCTTTTGAAAATAAAGCGGGTCGTCAGCGTTCGTTCGGCCTGTCCCTCGACGAGGATGGTCCGACACTGATCTACCCGGTGGGACACGCACCAGACACGGACCGTAATTCATCCACAGGTCTATCTCAGGCCTACGTTCCGTCTGATAGCGAGTTCAGGGCTGCTTGCGCCGAGTTCCTTGAGGACATCTCGGCGAGGCTCGGGGTCGGAGCGTCAGTAGCAAATGACATCCTGGCGCAGAACTGACCAGATCGTTGACTAGGAGGATTGCATGAACGGGGTGTCCCTCCTTCGCATCTTCCGGGACCAGTTCTTCTCGGATGCGCCTCCCGCAATTACTAGGCCAGGTCTCGCCTGGCTACAGATCGCCTGGTTGCTTCTTTCCTCTGCTCTGGGTCTTGCCTACGCACTGAGCGGTGTCACTAAAGATGGAGGTGCATCCGTCCTGGCGGCGAACGCCGTCTTCACTGCTCTCAGTGTCACGATGGCGATGTTCTTCTGGCCCCGAGCGATCAACTTGAAGAATGACCCTGGCTTTCTGCATAGACCCGAGAGATGGCACGTCTACCGACTGACGACGCAACTTTTTTGGACTGTACTGGTCGGAGTTACCTCAACGGGGCTTGCAGTCGCTCAGCTTGCTGTCTCGAGCAACCTGACCGGGTTGTCCGGTGTCGTGGAGGCAGTATCGGTTGCTCTTACGATTTACCAAGTTCTGCTCTTGGCGCAGTCCGTCTTTCGCTTGTACGCGGCCACTTTTTGGATGCCTCGGGCCTAGTTGTCGACCTGGGTGTCGTCGAGCCTGGAATCTACGAGTCAGGGGACCGCTACCAGGCCGCGGGCAGCGGGTCGCCCGCGGCAGGCGGGTGCTCGACGAGGGCGACGGCGTCGTCGCGGCCGATGTGGCCGGGGAAGTTGTAACGGGCGAACCGGCCGGTCGGGTCGTGGATCGACGTCGGCATGGCGACGGAGGTGCGTCGCAGCGCCTCCGCCAACACGGCGGTCGAGATCGGGTCGAGGGTCGCGTCCTGCCGGTCGCGCAGGATGAACTCGACCCGCGCCTCCTTGGCCGTCAGTCGGAGCACGAGCACCCGGCCGCCGGTGCCGACGGGCGCCGTCGTCAGGACGGCACGGTCGACCTGGGCCAGGGGGATCGGTCGGCGGGTGCCGGCGCGCAGCTGCCCCGAGTCGAGGTCGACCCAGGGCTGTGGCGCCAGGGCGTTCCGGATCAGCGTGATCACGGCGACGATCCCGACCGTGACGCCGATGGCGATCAGCAGGGCGAGGTCCCAGCGGAAGGTCGCCTCGGCGATGCGGAAGAAGAAGTTGACGCCCTGGATCGCCGCGAGGAACGCGAAGGCCGTCGTCGCCCCGACCCACGTCGACCACCAGCGGCGCTCGCCGATGCGCACCCAGCCGTGCGGGAGCTCGGTCGGGTCGGGGTCGCTCGGGTCGGTCGGTGCGGGGTTGCTCGCTCGGGCCGGGGTGGACGGGTCGGGTTCGGTCGAGTCGTCAGGAGGCGCGGGCGCGTCGTCGGGATCGCTCACCTGGCCGACGCTACCGGGGTCCGCGGCGGGAGGTCCGGGGCGCGAGTCGCACCATCGGCTGAACGTCGCACCGTGCACAGGAGCGGTGCGACGTTCATCCGACGGTGCGACGCGTGCTCGCGTCGGGGGCTCGGCCCCGTGCGGCGTGCCGAACCCGACCGCCCGCGCCCCGTGCGGCGTGCCGAACCCGACAAGAGGAGCGCGGCGCGCCGCTCATCTTCCGACCTGAGCGGCGCGCCGCGCCTCCGCTGTCGCGATTTGCACAGGGGGGAGGCGCGGGTCAGGCCTGCAGGACGCGTGCCTCCCAGGGGGCGAGCGTCAGCCCGGCCCCGCCGGGCACGTTGCCGATCACGACCTGCGGCACCGAGCGCCGCCGCAGGGCCGGGTGCAGGGCGGGGTCGAGGTCGTACGGCTCGCCCGACCAGTTCGCCAGCACGAGCAACTGCTCGTCACCGAGCGTGCGGGTGAACGCGTAGAGCCGCTCGTCGTCCGGGGCGAGTAGTTCGAACGACCCGAGCGCCACCACCGGCGACTCGTGCCGCAACGCGATCAGACGGCGGTAGTGCTCGAACACCGAGCGGTCGCCGGCCGCACGGTCGGCCTCGACGTTCACGGTGTCGTGGTTCGCGACCACCTCGATCCACGGGGTGCCGGTGCTGAATCCCGCCGCCGCGCCTCCTGCCCACGGCACCGGGGTGCGGGCGTTGTCGCGGCTGCGGAAGCGCAGCGCCTCGAGCAGGGCCTCGCGGTCGGCCCCCGCCGCGACCGACTCGTCGAACCAGTTGACCGACTCGATGTCGCGGTACTGCTCGATCGAGGTGAACCCCGCGTTCGTCATGCCGATCTCGTCGCCCTGGTAGACGTACGGCGTACCCCGGTGCAGGTGCAGCACGGTGGCGAGCAACGTCGCCGACTCGAACCGGTACCGGTCGTCGTCGCCGAAGCGCGACACCGACCGCGGCTGGTCGTGGTTGCCGAGGTAGAGGCTGTTCCAGCCCTGGTCGGCGAGACCGTCCTGCCAGTGCGACAGCGAACGCTTGAGGGCCACGAGGTCGAACGGGAGGTTGTCGAACTTCGAGGCCGGCCCGTGGTCGAGGCCGACGTGCTCGAACTGGAACACCATGTCGAGCTCGTGCCGGTCGGCCGCCGTGAACAGCTTGGCGTCGTCGACCGTCACGCCCGGCATCTCGCCCACCGTGATCAGCTCGCGGTCGGTGCGGTGCGCGAAGACCTCGCGGTGCATCTCACGCAGGTGGTCGTGGATCTGCCCGCCCATGACGAAGTGCGAGGCGCCGGGCGCCAGTGACGAGGGCTCCTTCGCGATGTGGTTGATGACGTCCATGCGGAAGCCGTCCACACCCCGGTCGAGCCAGCGGTTCATCATGTCGAAGACGGCCCGGCGCAGGTCGGGGTTCTCCCAGTTGAGGTCGGGCTGCTTCGACGCGAACATGTGCAGGTAGTACTGGCCGGTGCGCTCGTCGAGGGTCCAGGCCGGGCCGCTGAACGCGCTGCGCCACGCCGTGGGGTAGGTGCCGGCGCCGGGCGTGCCGGCGGCGTCCGACCCCTCGCCCGACGGCAGCGGATCGCGCCAGAGGTACCAGTCGCGCTTCGGGGCGTCGCGCGACGACCGGGCCTCGACGAACCACGGGTGCTCGTCGCTCGTGTGGTTGACGACGAGGTCCATGACCAGCTTCATGCCGAGCGCGTGCACCTCGTCCGTCAGGGCGTCGAACTCGTCGAGCGTGCCGAACAGCGGGTCGACGTCGTCGTAGTCGCTGATGTCGTAGCCGTTGTCCGCCTGAGGCGACCGGTAGATCGGCGACAGCCAGATCACGTCGACCCCGAGGTCGTGCAGGTGACCGAGCCGCTGCCGGATGCCGCCGAGGTCGCCCACCCCGTCGCCGTTCGAGTCCGCGAAGCTGCGCGGGTAGATCTGGTAGACCGTCGCGGCCGTCCACCAGGCGGGCGGGGCGGTCGTGGGGCCGATGTCGTTCGTCGTCGAGTCGCTCACCCGCCCAGCCTGTCACGGCCGGCCACGGCCGCGCCGTGACGCCGAGACCCCAGGAAGCCGCCGAGACCCCCGTGCGCGCGTGGGGGTCTCGGCGAGTTGCTGGGGTCCGAGGAGGTCAGGAGGCGCGGGCCGGGGATCAGGGCGCGGTGCGGCCGAGCTCGCGCTCGAGCAGCTCGAGGTCGATCTTGACGTGCTCGCGCGCGATGGCCGCGGCGTCCGCCGCGCGTCCGTCGCAGATCGCGGCGACGAGGGCCTCGTGGTCGGCGAGGGCCCGCAGCTCCATCTCGCGCATGCCGTCCGGCCCGCCCCAGAGGTGCGCCGGCGCCGAGATGCTCACCCGGGCCTCGAGGTCGAACAGCACGCCGCGCAGCGTCGCGTTGCCGGCGGCCTCGGCGATCGCGACGTGCAGGGCCTCGTCGGCCTTCTGCGACGCGAGCCCCGACGCGGCGTCGCGGTAGCCCTCGAGCCGGTCGTGCAGACGGTCGACGTCGGTCGGGGTGCGGTTCTCGGCCGCGGCCTCGGCGACGACGCCGTGCAGGCGGCTGATCGCCTCGCTCGTGTCGCGCAGGTCGGACCACCGCGCCGCGAGCGTGCGGCGCACGACGTCGGTGCCCGACCCCGGGGCCGGCGCCTGGACGAACGAGCCGCCCCCTCGCCCGCGCTGCGTCACGATCAACCCCTGCTCGACGAGCCGGGCCAGGGCAGCACGGACCGTCATGCGGCCGACCCGCAGCGAGGCGGCGAGGTCGCGCTCCGCGGGGAGGCGCGAGCCGGGCAGGTACTCGCCGATCGTGATGGCCGTGACGAGGCGGTCGGTGAGGTCGTCGACCCGGGTCGTCGGTGCCAGAGGGGCCCCGAGCGCACCACCGAGGGCGCCGTCGACCGCGACGTCCGAGCGTGCGGCGCCCGCGCCTCCTCGGCTGTCGTCCTGGCCCATCGCGTCCCCGTCCCGGCTCGCCGACCCGTCGTGCGCGGAGCACTCGAGGTCTCGTCGTGTTACGAGCAGATTAAGGCATCGCGAAAGGTCTTGTCGCGAGACCTTAGCCGGGTGCAT
Source organism: Frigoribacterium sp. AP1 (assembly GCF_056680555.1). Classification (NCBI taxonomy): domain Bacteria; kingdom Bacillati; phylum Actinomycetota; class Actinomycetes; order Micrococcales; family Microbacteriaceae; genus Frigoribacterium; species Frigoribacterium sp. AP1. The sequence continues at coordinate 1,018,112 of NZ_CM155288.1, read as the reverse complement.
GCTCACCGGCATGTCCACGATCACCACCGGCACCGCCCCCTTCCACGACGCCGAGACCTGGTACCGGGTCACCACCCCCGACGAGCCGCGCGAGGGTGCGCTGCCCCTCGTCGTGGTGCACGGCGGCCCGGGGATGGCCCACGACTACCTGCGCAACCTCGAGGCCCTCGCCGACGAGACCGGCCGCATCGTCGTGCACTACGACCAGCTCGGCTGCGGTCGCAGCACCCACCTGCCCGACGCTCCGGCTGACTTCTGGCAGCCGAACCTGTTCGTCGCCGAGTTCGAGGCCCTCGTCGCGCACCTCGGCCTCGAGCGGTACCACCTGCTCGGCCAGTCGTGGGGCGGGATGCTCGGCGCCGAGATCGCCGTGACGGCACCGGACGGGCTCGCGAGCCTGGCGATCTGCAACTCGCCCGCGTCCATGCAGCTCTGGGTCGAGGGCGCCGGCGAGCTCCGCGACCAGCTGCCGACCGACACCCGGGAGGTGCTGGCCCGCCACGAGGCGGACGGCACGACCACCGACCCCGAGTACCTCGCCGCCACGCAGGTGTTCTACGAGCGTCACGTCTGCCGCGTGGTGCCCATGCCGCAGGACTTCGTCGACAGCGAGGAGCAGATGGAGGCCGAGCCGACCGTCTACCACACGATGAACGGGCCGAACGAGTTCCACGTCATCGGCACGATGCGCGACTGGACGATCGTCGACCGCCTGTCGTCGATCGTCGCGCCGACCCTCGTCGTCGCCGGCGAGTTCGACGAGGCGACGCCCGCCACCTGGCAGCCGTTCGTCGACGGCATCGCCGACGTCCGCTCACACGTGTTCGCCGGCGCCAGCCACTGCTCGCACCTCGAGCAGCCCGAGGAGTTCCGGGCCGTCGTCGCACCGTTCCTGGCGGCGCACGACGAACCGCGCGACGCCGCGCGCGCCTCCTGATCGGCGCGGGCCGCGCCTCCCGATCCCCACCCCACCGCACCCCACCGCACCGACCCGATCCCCACCCGAGCGAGAGAGCACACCATGTCCCTGCCCACGAAGGCCGCCTCCGGCGGTGAGCTGAGCAACCAGCAGCAGCTCGAGCAGTACGGCTACAAGCAAGAACTCAAGCGGTCGGTCTCGACCGTCGACCTGTTGATCTACGGCCTGATCTTCATGGTGCCGATCGCGCCCTGGGCCATCTTCGGCACCGTCTACAACGCCTCGTCGGGCATGGTGCCGCTGGTCTACCTGGTCGGCCTCGTCGCCATGATCTTCACCGCCCTCGCCTACGCGCAGATGGCGAAGTCGATCCCGCTGGCCGGGTCGGTCTTCTCGTACGTCGGGCGGGGCATCCAGCCCGTGGCCGGGTTCTTCGCCGGATGGGCCATCCTGCTCGACTACCTGCTCGTGCCGACGCTGCTCTACGTCTTCGCGGCCGAGTCGATGATCGGCATCTTCCCGGGCACCGCCCGCTGGATGTGGGCGCTGATCTTCGTCGCGATCAACACCGCGGTGAACCTGCTCGGCATCAGCTCGATCAAGCTGATGAACCGGGTGTTCCTCGCGATCGAGGTCGTCTTCATCGTGATCTTCGTCATCATCGCCGTGACCGCGCTCAACGGCGGCACGATCCCCGGCGCCGAGTTCACCACCGACCCGATCTGGGACTCGAGCAAGGTCACCGCACCCCTGATCGCCTCGGCGCTGTCGATCGCCGTGCTCAGCTTCCTCGGCTTCGACGGCATCTCGACGCTGTCCGAAGAGAGCACCGGCAAGCGTGGCGGAGCGGGCAAGGCGATGATCATCGCCCTGTTCATCGTGGCGTTCTGCTTCATCCTGCAGACCTGGCTGGCCAGCGCGCTCGCCGGCGGCCGCGACTCGTTCCCCGAGGGCGAGGCCGGCAACGCCTTCTTCGACCTCGTGCGCGAGGCCTCGAACAGCGGGTGGGCGACGGCGTTCTTCGTCGTCAACGTGCTCGCCGTCGGCATCGCCAACGCGATGGCCGCCCAGGCCGCGACCTCGCGCCTGCTGTTCTCGATGAGCCGCGACAAGCAGCTGCCGGCCTTCCTCTCGAAGATCAACACGCGTCAGGTGCCGCAGGCCGCGATCCTCGTCGTGTCGGCGCTCTCGGCCGTGCTCGTGCTGTTCTTCGTCGGACAGATCGACGTGATCGCCTCGCTGGTCAACTTCGGGGCCCTCTTCGGCTTCATGCTGCTGCACGTGTCGGTCGTCGTGCACTACGTCGTGAAGAAGAAGTCGCGCAACTGGCTGCTGCACCTCGTCGTGCCCGTGGTCGGGTTCCTGATCATCGGCTACGTGCTGGTCAACGCCGCGCCCGAGGCCAAGATCGGCGGCGTGATCTGGCTGGCGCTCGGTGCGGGCGTGTTCCTCTACTACCGCAGCCGAGGAGGCGCGGCGCCGACCCTCGGGCAGGGCGCGGACGATCCTGCGGTCACGTCGGTGCCCGCCGCCGACTCCGAACGGCGCGACGCATGAGCTCCGGGGACGCTGCCGGCGCCGACGGGACCGGCCCGGGGGCCGGCGCCTCAGCCGGGGAGCCGACCCGCGCCTCCTCGGGGCCACGGCACGACGGGATCGACCACTTCCTCGGCAAGGAGCACGGTCGCCCCGGCTTCACCGCCACGGCCCCGCCGGCCCTGCGCATCGAACCCGGCACGGGCGAACGCATCGGGTTCGAGACGAGCGACGCCGTCTACGCCGAGCTGCACCGGCACCACGACCTGGCGAAGCTGTCCGTGCCGATCAACCCCGTCACCGGGCCGGTGTACGTCGAGGGCGCGAAGCCGGGCGACGCGCTCGCCGTCACGGTGCACGAGATCCGACTGATCGAGCACGGCTGGTCGGTCAGCCTGCCCGGGTCCGGAGCTCTTCAGCACGTCATGGGCGACGAGATGTTCACCCGCCGCGTGCCGATCGACTCCGACGGGGTGCACGTCACCGACCGGCACGTGTTCGAGGCCCGGCCGATGATCGGCTGCATGGGCACGGCGCCCGCCCAGGGCGAGAACTCGACGATCATGCCCGCGTACGCCCAGGGCGGCAACATGGACGTCACCGAGAACACGGTCGGCTCGACGGTCTACCTGCCGGTCATGGTCGAGGGCGCGTACCTGTCGATCGGCGACGTGCACGCGATCATGGCCGAGGGCGAGTCGTCGTTCGTGGCCATCGAGGCCGAGGGCACGGCGGTCGTCTCGATCGACCTGGTGCCGGGCCTCGGCTTGCGGGCTCCGCGCATCGAGACCGCCGACGACTGGATCTTCGTCGGCCTCGGCGACCCGGTGCAGGAGAGCATCCGCCGCGGCTACGAGGACGCCTTCTCGTTCCTCGTGGACGACCACGGCTGGTCCCGAGGCGACGCCTACGCCGTGCTCAGCGCCGTGGGGCACTCGCGGCTCGGTGGCCCGACGGGCTCGGTCGCCCCCGACCCGCTGCACCCGTTCGACGCCGTCGGCGCGGTCACGCTGCACCGCGTGCCCAAGAGCGTGCTCTAGCGCGCGAGACCCCAGGAAGTCACCGAGACCCCCGTGCGCGCACGGGGGTCTCGGCCGTTTCGTGGGGTCTGACCCGTCGTCGGTTCAGTCGTTCAGGTGCGCCAGGGCGTAGTCGGCCTCCTCAGCCGTGAACTGCTCGCCGTACTCGCTCACGAGTTGGTCGCGCAGCACGTCGCCGGTCATGCCGTCCCGCGCGTAGGCCTTGGCCTTGCGGACGGCGTTGGCCTGCCAGTCGGCGTCGACGGTGTCGACGGCGTACTGGGCCGCTTCGGCGGACGCACCGCCGGCGACGAGCTTCGAGAAGGTCTCGGCCTTGCTGCTTCCCAGGCTGATCGCGATGGTCTCGGCGTCGTCGAGGGCGTCGGAGTAGTCGGCGGGCACGTCGGCGGCTGCGGACGTCGGCGTGGCCGACGCAGTGGGGGCGGGTGTCGACGACGTGCGGACGGGGGCGGGCTCGGACGTCGCGGTCACGGCGGGATCGTCCTGCTGCACGCTGTCGATCGCCGCGCCGAGGCCGACGGCGACGACGATCGACACGATGGTGGCGACGGCTCCCAGCCCGAGGCCGATCCACGCCAGGACCTTCGGCTGCCGTCGCACCAGGGCGATGACGCCGAGAACCACGGCGGCGAGGCCGACGATCGTGCCGACCACCGGCACCAGGCCGAGCAGGAAGGCGACGATGCCGACGATCAGGGCCGCCAGGGCGAGGCCGCGGGAGTGACCCGGGCGCGGTGGCGGGGTGGACGTCCCCGTCGCGGGGTAGGACGTGGTCGGCTGGTCGGCGGAGGGGCGTCGCTCGTCGGAGCCGCCCCCCAGCGGGCTCTCGTGGGTCATGCCCCGAGCCTGTCAGACGGGGGACAGGATGGTCCACCCCCGAACGGGGCGTGCGGCCGGGCCGGGGGACGGCACGCGGGTCGTGCGGCACGGGGTGCGAGACTGGTCGGCAACGACACGGCCGTCACCGACGACGGCGCACGGCGGGCCGCGACGACGCCCGCCCCACCAGAGAGGGTGGCCGATGGGCACGCAGCACGATCAGGCGTCCGAGCACGAACACGACGCCGGGGCGACGACCGACGCGGGGGCGACGACCGACGCGGGTGGCGGGGTCGACGTGACCCGCGCCTCCTCGTCCGGGGTCACGGGCGGGCCGGATGGGCCGACCGCCCCGGCCGCCGACTTCGTCGTGCACACGGTGCGGGTGCACCGCAGCGACGAGCCGCTGGCGCGCGAGGACGAGCTCGCCTGGCGCCTCGCCGCGCTCGCCACCGACGACGCACCCGTCGACGACGACGTCACCGAGATGGTGATCAACCGCCTGATCGACAACGCCGCGGTCTCCGCCGCGTCGCTGCTGCGCGCACCGGTCGCCGTCGCGCGCGACCAGGCGCTCGCGCACCCGCCGACCACCGGAGGCGCGGGCTCGCAGGTCACGGGCGTCGCGCCCGAGCACCCCGTCTCGCCCGAATGGGCCGCCTGGTCGAACGGGGTCGCCGTGCGCGAGCTCGACTTCCACGACACGTTCCTCGCGGCGGAGTACTCGCACCCCGGCGACAACATCCCGGCGCTGGTCGCCGTCGCACAGCACCGCGGACTCGACGGTGCAGCCCTGCTCCGCGGGATCGTGACCGGCTACGAGGTGCAGGTCGACCTCGTCCGGGCCATCAGCCTGCACGCCCACAAGATCGACCACGTCGCCCACCTCGGCCCGTCGGTCGCGGCCGGCCTCGGCACGATGCTCGGGCTGTCGACCGAGGTGGTGCACCAGGCGATCGGTCAGGCGCTGCACACGACGACGGCCACACGGCAGTCGCGCAAGGGCGCGATCTCGTCGTGGAAGGCCTACGCCCCGGCGTACGCGGGCAAGGCCGCGGTCGAGGCCGTCGACCGCGCGATGCGCGGCCAGGGCAGCCCCGCCCCGATCTACGAGGGCGAGGACGGCGTGATCGCCTGGCTGCTCGACGGGCCCGGGGCGTCGTACGACGTGCCCCTGCCGGCGCCGGGGGCGTCGAAGCGGGGCATCCTCGACACCTACACGAAGGAGCACTCGGCCGAGTACCAGGCCCAGGCCTGGATCGACCTCGCCCGACGGCTCGGCCGCTCGCACCCCGCCCTGCGGGACCCGGCGCAGGTGCGCCGCATCGTGCTGCACACCAGCCACCACACGCACGTCGTCATCGGCTCGGGGGCGGGCGACCCTCAGAAGTACGACCCCACGGCCAGCCGCGAGACGCTCGACCACTCCATCCCCTACATCGTGGCCGTCGCCCTCCAGGACGGCGAGTGGCACCACGAGCGCAGCTACGCCCCGGCGCGGGCGCAGCGTCCCGACACGGTCGAGCTGTGGCAGCGCATCACCACGGCCGAGGACCCCGCCTGGACGGCCCGCTACCACTCGACCGACCCCGCCGAGAAGGCGTTCGGCGGCCGCATCGAGGTCGAGTTCGTCGACGGCACGACCCTCGTCGACGAGATCGCCGTCGCCGACGCCCACCCGCTGGGGGCGCGGCCCTTCGGACGCGAGGACTACGTGCGGAAGTTCCGCACGCTGGCCGAGGGAGTGCTGCCCGACGCCGAGGTCGAGCGGTTCGTCGACCTGGCCACGCGCCTCCCCTCGTTGACGGCGGCCGAGGTGCGGCAGCTGGGCATCGTCGCCCCCGAGGCGCTCGCGGGTGCCGCCGCCCAGCCGGGCGGGCTGTTCTGATGCTGTACTCGACGGTGTCGCCGGCCGACAAGCGTGCGGCGTTCCGGGCGGGCCTGGCCGACGAGCGCACCCTGACGTTCCCGGGGGCGTTCACGCCGCTGACCGCCCGCCTGATCGAGCAGAAGGGCTTCGACGGCGTCTACGTGTCGGGCGCCGTGATGGCCAACGAACTCGGGCTGCCCGACATCGGCCTCACCACGCTCACCGAGGTCACCACGCGGGCGGGGCAGATCGCGTCGATGACCGACCTGCCCGTGCTCGTCGACGCCGACACGGGGTTCGGCGAGCCGATGAACGTCGCCCGCACCGTCCAGGCGCTCGAGGCCGCCGGCGTGGCCGGGCTGCACATCGAGGACCAGGTCAACCCCAAGCGCTGCGGCCACCTCGACGGCAAGCAGGTCGTCGACTCGGCGACGGCGACCGGTCGCATCCGGGCCGCGGTCGACGCGCGACGCGACCCCGCGCTCGTGATCATGGCCCGCACCGACGTCCGGGCCCTCGACGGCCTCGAGGCGACGATCGACCGGGCCCGTGCGCTCGTGGACGCCGGTGCCGACGCGATCTTCGCCGAGGCGATGGCCGACCTCGGCGAGTTCGAGGCGATCTGCTCGGCGCTCGACGTGCCGGTGCTCGCCAACATGACCGAGTTCGGCAAGAGCGCCCTGTTCACCCGACAGCAGCTGCACGACGTGGGCGTGAGCATGGTGATCCACCCGGTGTCGTTGATGCGCGCCGCGATGGGCGCGGCGTCCCGGGCGCTCGACGCGCTCGCGGCCGACGGGTCGCTCGAGTCGCAGGTGCCGTCGATGCAGACCCGTGCCGAGCTCTACGAGCTGATCGACTACCCCGGCTACGCCCGCTTCGACGCCGGCGTCTACGACTTCACGCTCGAGGCCTGAGGCCGCGAGACCCCAGGAAGTCGCCGAGCCCCCCGGGCGCGCACCGGGGTCTCGGCGACTTCGTGGGGTCCGGGCGGAGGCGCGGCGTCGGTCGCCGGGGAGGGCGGCGGTCAGGCGAGGTCGGCGAGCAGGGCGGCGACGAACTCGGTGCGCTCGACCATGCCGTGCACGCTGATCCACTCGTGGCGGGCATGGGCTCCGCCGCCGACGCCGCCGACCCCGTCGAGCACGGCCAGGCCGAGTGCAGCGGCGAAGTTGCCGTCGCTGGCGCCGCCGACCGACACCTCGCGCAACTCGAAGCCGAGCGAGGCGGCGACCCGGGCGGCGCGTTCGTACAGGGCGCCGGTCGCGGCCGAGCGTTCCATCGGCGGACGGTTCCAGCCACCGGTGACCTTCAGCGTCGCGGCCGGATCGTGCGCCGCGAGCCCCGCGAAGACCCGCTCGATGCGCGCGGCCTCGCTCGACGAGGTGACGCGGACGTCGACCATCGCCCGGGCGTAGCCGGCCTTGACGTTGGTGCGGGTGCCGCCCTGCAGCACTCCCACGTTGAGCGAGGTGCCCGCCTCGACGTCGGCGGCCGCGTGGAGCGTCAGGACGACGCGGGCGATCTCGTCGACGGCGCTCGCACCCGAGCGCGGGTGCAGGCCGGCGTGCACCTCGACCCCGAAGGCCTCGACCTCGAAGATGCCGACGCCCTTGCGGGCAGTCTTGACGGCGCCGTCGGCGGCGGACTCGAAGACGAACACCGCGCCTCCTCGTCCGACCTCGCGCTCGATCGCCTCGCGCGAGGCGATGCTGCCGACCTCCTCGTCGCCGTTGAGCAGCAGGCGCACGTTCGGGCGGGGCAGCCCCAGGCGGTCTCCGATCGCGAGGGCGTTGCCGAGCTGGATCAGCCCGGACTTCATGTCGAAGACCCCGGGGCCGGTCATGTGGTCGCCCTCGACCGTCACGGGCCACCCGGCCAGCGTGCCCTCGGACCACACCGTGTCGTAGTGGCACAGGGCCGAGACCCACTCGGTCGACCCCGACGGCGACGGGTAGTCGAGCGTCACCGTGTCGCCGTAGCCCTCCACGACGTGCACGCGGCGGTCGGCCGGCGGTCCGACGGTCTCGCCGAGCCAGGCCTCGATCCAGCGGAGCCCCGCCTCGAGCAGGTCGACGTCGTCGGACGGCGTCTCGAGGCTCGCGTAGGTCGTCAGGTCGGCCACCATCGCGTCGAGGCGTGCCTCGACCTCACGGCGCAGGGCGGTGACCTGGTCGGGCTGCAGGGGGTCGTGGCTCACGGTCTCGCTCTCGTCGGGCCCGCCGTGGTGTGCGGGCATCTGACCATCTCACTCCCGTGGGCCGGGCGGCGACCGGCCGGAGGCGCGGTGCTGGTCCCGAGGAGGCGCGGTGTCGGACCCGGGGAGGCGCGCCCGGCTCTGTCGGAGGCCCCCGATACAGTCGGGGGCACCGACTCCGGCACCCGTTGCCGCACCGACCGCGACATCCACGAGAGGGGCTCCGTGCGCATCCTGCACACCAGCGACTGGCACCTGGGGCGCACGCTGCACGGGGTCGACCTGCACGAGCACCAGCAGGCGTTCGTCGACCACCTGGTGGGACTCGTGGCCGACCGGTCGATCGACGTCGTCGTGGTCGCCGGTGACGTGTACGACCGGGCCGTCCCCGCGGTGCCCAGCGTGCGCCTCCTCGGCCGGGCCCTCGTGGGGCTGACCGAGCACGCCACCGTGATCGTCACGCCGGGCAACCACGACTCGGCGGTGCGACTGGGGTTCGCGGCCGAGCTGATGCGACCCGGGCTGCACCTGCGTGCGTCGGTCGACCTGCTCGACGAGCCCGTGGTCGTCGACGACCCGGACGGGCCGGTCGCCTTCTACGGGCTGCCCTACCTCGATCCCGACAGCGTCCGGCGGTCGCTGGCGCCCGGCGGCGCCGACGAGCCGCTGGCGCGGTCGCACGCGGCCGTCGTGGGTGCCGCGATGCAGCGGGTTCGCGACGACCTCGCCGGGCGGCCCGGCACCCGGTCCGTCGTGGTGGCGCACGCGTTCGTCGTGGCCGGGCCCGCAGCCGACCGCGAGCCCGACGCCGACGCCGAAGCCACCTTCGAGGCCGACGCCGCCGTCGGTGCCGACGACGCGACCGCACCCGAGCGCAGCGAGAGCGAGCGCGACATCCGGGTGGGCGGGGTCGACTCGGTCCCGTCGACCGTGTTCGACGGCGTCGACTACGTCGCCCTCGGTCACCTGCACGGTGCCCAACGCGTCGGCCCGTCCGGTCGCCTGCGCTACTCGGGCTCGCCGTTGGCGTTCTCGTTCGGCGAGCGGAACCAGGTCAAGTCGTCCACGATCGTCGAGTTGGCCGCCGACGGCTCGGTCTCGGTCGACCTCGTCCCGGCCCCCGTGCCGCGTCGACTCGCCGAGGTGACCGACACCCTCGACGCCCTGCTCGACGGGCGGCACGACGACCTGCGCGACGCCTGGCTACGGGTCTTCGTCACCGATCCCGTGCACCCAGAACGGCTCTACACGCGCGTGGCCGAGCACTTCCCGCACGCCCTCGCGATCCACCACACGCCCGTCGGAGCGGTCGACGCCCCGGCGCTCGCCGCCGTCACGGCCGAGTCCGACCCGATCGAGGTCGCGGCCGAATTCGTCGCCTTCGCCTCCGGCGGGGCCGCGAGCGAGACCGAGCTGGCCGTGGTGCGCGGCGCCTACGAGGCCGCGCGGGCGAGCGAGGCCGGCGAATGAACCTCCACCGGTTGACGCTCCGGGCCATCGGCCCCTACGCGGGTGAGCACAGCGTCGACTTCGCCGCGCTCGGCGCCTCGGGCACCTTCCTGCTCGAGGGCCCCACCGGTTCGGGCAAGTCGACCATCATCGACGCGATCGTCTTCGCCCTCTACGGCGGGCTCGCCGGTTCGGCGTCGACGCCCGACCGCCTGCGCAGCCACCACGCCGCACCCGACGTCGAGCCCTTCGTCGAGCTCGTCTTCGAGAACGGCGCGGGCGTCCACCGCATCCGCCGGACGCCCGCGTACCGCCGTCCGAAGGCGCGGGGCACGGGCACGACGCCGGCGAACGCGACCGCGAAGCTGTGGCGCCTCTCGTCGCCCGACGCCGTCGACGGCGAGATCGTCTCGATCAGCGCCCAAGAGGCCGGCGCCGAGGTCACGCGCATCCTCGGGCTCACGCGCCAGCAGTTCGTGCAGACCGTCGTCCTGCCGCAGGGCGAGTTCGCCGCCTTCCTCCGCTCGACCGGCGAGAAACGCAAAGAGGTCCTGCAGTCGCTGTTCGGCACCGAGATCTACGAGCGGACCACGGCCGAACTCGTCGAACGGCGCAAGGTCGCCAACGCCGCCGTTGCCGCCGCCGACCGAGACATCGAGCTGGCCCGCGCGAGACTGCTCGAGGCGAGCGGATTCGACGCCGACGTCCTCGACGAGGCTCTGGCCGCCGACGGTGCGGCGGCCGTGCTCGGGGCTCTCGAGACCGAGGCCTCCGACACGGCGGCCCGGCGGTCACGAGTCGTCGAGGCCCGAGACACGGCGCGACGGTCGCTCGATCGCGCGCGATCACTGAAGGCGGCACTCGACCGACGGGCCGACCTGATCGTCCGGCAGACGCGTCTCGACGAGGGCGACGCCGAGATCGCCACGGTCCGGCTGCGCGTCGCCGCGGCGACCCGAGCCGCGACCGTGACCGACGCCCTCGCCGCGGTCACGCGGGCGGCCGAGACCGAGCGCGACACGGCGTCCCGCCTGACCGAGGCCACCCGGGGCGTCACGGACGGCGAGAGCGCCGGGTCCGCCGCCGTCGACGGGGCCCCGGTCCGAGCCGACGTCGCTGCGCGTCGCGACGCGCGGCTCGCCGAACTCGCGCTCCTGGCCGAGGCGGCCCGCACCGAGAGCGCCCTGCCCGGGCGTCGTGCAGCCCTCGAGGCGGCCGAGCAGTCCCTCGTCGACGCCGACGAGCGGCGCCGAGAGCTGGACGACCGCCTCGTCGCGGCCCCCGCCGTCCGGTCCTCGCTGGTCGGCGAGCGGGAGGTCCTGGCCGACACGTCGACCGACCTCGACGCCGCCGAGCAGGCGACGGCCGAGGCTCGGGTCCGTCTGCGCGCCCTCGACGACCTCGACGCCCTCGGTCGGGCCGTCGACGCGGCGTCCGCACGACTGGCCGACGACTCCGCGGCGGCCCTAAGGGCCCTCGACGACGAGGCCGGCCTGCGCCGTCGACAGATCGAGGGCATGGCGGGCCACCTGGCCGCGGGCCTGGTCGTCGGCGACCCGTGCCCCGTCTGCGGATCACGAGAGCATCCGGCCCCCGCGTCTCCCGGCGCCGAGCACCCCACCGACGACCAGGTCGAAGCCGCGTCGCTGACGGCACGTGCGGCCGAGGCGCGTCAGCGCGAGTCCGCCGCTCGGCACGCGACCGCCGAGGGGCGGGTCGCCGAGGCCCGCCGTGCCCTGGGCGACCTGACCCGCGACGACGTCGAGTGCGAGTTGGCCCGGCTGGGTCTGCGCATGTCCGAGGCCACGCGGGCCCGCACCGCCCTCGCGGCGGCCGACGCGGCCCTCGTGGCACACGACCGCGACGTCGACCGGCTGCGGGCCGAGCTCGACGACCTCCGCGAGCGGGCCGCCACCGGCCGCGAGCGTGTCGCCGCCGACCGGCGCGCCCTGCTCGTCGACGAGGCCGAGATCGCGCGACTGCTCGACGGTCGGGCCCCGACGATCGCCGAGCTCACCGCATCGGTCGGTGACGGCGTCGAACGCGACACGCGCCTCCTGACCCTCCTCGACGCCGCCGACGTGGCCGCCGACGCGGCGGCCGTCCGTCGCGCCGAGCTCGCGGCCGCCCTCGAGCGCAGCGGGTTCGACGACGTCGACCAGGTCGCCGACGCCGCCCTCGAGGCAGGCGACCTGGCCGCCTTCGAGGCGCGGGTGTCGGCTCACGATCGCGAACGGGCGATCGTCGCGGCCGGGCTGGCCGAGCCCGAGGTCGCCGTGTTGACCGGCGACGAGACGGCGGACGTCGAGTCGGCCGTCGAGGCCCTCGGCCTGGTCGAGACCGAGCTCGACGAGGTCACCGACCGGGCGACGCGGGCCGGCGACCGGGCCGAGCGGACGAGGCAGGCCCTGGCCGCCCTCGAGGCCGTGACGGCAGCGGCCGACGACGCCGTCGAGCACGCCCGGGCGGTGGTGCGCATGGCGAACCTCGCCAGCGCCTCGACCGGCGAGAACGTGAAGGGCGTGACGCTCGGCACCTTCGTGCTGCTGCGCCGGTTCGACGAGGTCGTGGCGGCGGCGAACGTGCGCTTGTCGGTCATGTCGAGCGGGCGGTACGAGCTCGCGTCGTCCGACGAACGCGAGGTCGGATCGCGCTCGCGCAAGACCGGGCTCTCGCTCGTCATCCGCGACGCGACCACCGACACCACCCGCGACCCCGGCAGCTTCTCGGGCGGCGAGACCTTCTACGCCTCGCTCAGCCTCGCCCTCGGCCTCGCCGACGTCGTGCAGGCCGAGGCCGGCGGGCTCGAGCTCGGCACCCTGTTCGTCGACGAGGGGTTCGGTTCGCTCGACCCCGACACCCTCGACGCCGTCATGAGCGAGCTCGGGCGCCTGAGCGCCTCGGGGCGGGTGATCGGCATCGTCAGCCACGTCGACGAGCTCAAGCAGCGCATCGCCGACCGGGTCGAGGTGCGCCGCCGGCCCGACGGATCGTCGGTGCTCCGCTCGACGGTCGGCTGAGGTCGGCGGCGGTCCGCGCGTCGCTGCGGTCCATGCGGCGTGGGGGTCCGCGTGGCGCAGCTGGCCCCGTCGGGTCGCCCGCCCTCGCCGGCCGGCGGTGGCCCTCATCCGAGGGTGTTCACCTGCGCGCACGGCCTCGTTCACGTGGCGGCCACCCGGCAGGAGTCTGCTGATCCCCGCCCCGCGACGACTCCGTCGCGTGGCGACCGGATCACGATCACGATCACAGGAGCAGAACCGTGTCGAAGAACACCCCGAACCGCCGGCGTGCGGCCCTGACGACGGGGGTCGTCGCGACGGCCGCCGTCGCCGCCCTCGCCCTCAGCCCCGTCGCCGCCTTCGCGGCCACCCCCGCGAACGTCGCCCAGAACGGTGGCGCCGCGCGCAGCATCGACGACAGCACGCAGCTGCTGCTCGACTCGGTGGAGGCCGGGCCCGCCGAGAACGTCATCCTGCTGATCGGTGACGGCATGGGTGACAGCGAGATCACCTCGGCGCGCAACTACGCCTACGGCGCCGGCGGAACGCTGCCCGGAATCGACGCCCTGCCCCTGACCGGCCAGTACACGACGTACTCGGTCTACAAGGACGGCGCGAACAAGGGCAAGCCCGACTACGTGCCCGACTCCGCCGCGACCGGCTCCGCCTGGGCCACCGGCACCAAGACCTACGACAACGCCATCTCGGTCGACGTCGACGGCGTCCCGCAGGACACCCTGCTCGAGATCGCCAAGGCCAACGGCAAGAAGACCGGCAACGTCTCGACCGCCGAACTGCAGGACGCCACCCCGGCCGTCCAGGCCGCGCACGTCGCCGCGCGCAGCTGCTACGGCCCCGACAGCGTCACCCAGTGCGGTGCCGACGCCCTCGACCAGGGCGGCCTCGGTTCGATCAGCGAGCAGATCATCGGCACGCGTGCCGACCTCACCCTCGGAGGAGGCGCGACCTCGTTCGGTCAGTCGGCCCGCGCCGGTCAGTGGCAGGGCGACACCCTGTTCGCCCAGGCGCAGGACCGCGGCTACCAGGTCGTGCGTGACGCCGCCGGCCTCGACGCGCTGACGACCGCCGACCAGGCTCAGCCCGTGCTCGGCACCTTCACCGACGGCAACTTCCCGACCCGGTACGCCGCCACCACGGCGACCGTCGGCGGAGCCGACCTGGCCCCGCAGACCTGCCAGCCGAACCCGGCCCGCCTGGGCACCGACCTCTCGTTGCAGTCGCTGACCGAGAAGTCGATCGACCTGCTCGACACGGGTGACCAGGGCTTCTTCCTGCAGGTCGAGGGTGCCTCGATCGACAAGCGCGACCACAGCGCCGACGCCTGCGGTCAGATCGGTGAGGTGCTCGACCTCGACGAGGCCGTCCAGTCCGCCCTCGCCTTCGCGAAGGCCGACGGGAACACGATGGTCATCGTCACGGCGGACCACGCCCACACCAGCCAGATCGTCGACTCGACGCCGCCCGCCACGCTCAGCACCGCGCTGACGACGGTCGACGGGACCACGATGAAGATCGCCTACGGCACGGCCGCGGCCGGTGGATCGCAACAGCACACCGGCTCGCAGCTGCGCGTCGCGGGCTACGGCCCGGGCGCCGCGAACGTCGTCGGCCTGATCGACCAGACCGACAACTTCTTCACCATCGTGAACGCGTTGCAGCTCGACCGCGACCTCGACGGCCTGAGCGCCGCCGCGACGATCTCGGCTCCGACCGAGGTCGCCCCCGGTGCCGACTTCCCGGTCAGCACCGCCGGTCTCGCGGGTGACCGCCAGGTCACGGGCACGCTCGACGTCGACGGCACGGTGACCGACCTCGGCATCGCCGACGTGATCGACGGCGTCGCGACCTACACGGTCACGGCACCCACCGAGCCCGGCAGCTACACGATCACGCTGACCGGCACGCAGAGTGGCACGACGCTGGCGGCGACGATCGCGGTCGTCGAAGGGGTCGTCACCCCGGCGCCGACGACCCCGCCCGCGGCGGTGCCCGGTGACGGCACGAGCGCAGGAGGCGCGGGTACGGCCGGCAACGGAAGCGGCCCCCTGGCGTTCACCGGCTCCGACGCGCTGCCCGCCCTGCTGCTCGCGCTGATGCTCGCCGGCACCGGTGCCGCCCTCGTGCTGCGTCGTCGCCACCGTGCGGCGTCCGTCCAGGACGGCGTGCAGCTCTAGCCGCCCCGGCCCCGACACACGGGAGGCGCGGTGCCAGCCGGCACCGCGCCTCCTGCGTTCTCGGGTCGCGTGGGACCCTCGGGTCAGACCAGCGGGTCGCTGTCCGTCGAGCGACGCTCGACGCGCTCGCCCGTGGCCGGGTCGACCGCGCTGCGGGTCGTGGAGACCGTCGAGCGTCGGCGCGACGCGAAGGCGATGCCGATGATGGTCACGACCACGCCGGCCGCGATGAGGATGTAGCCGATCAGCTTGATGTCGATGCCCGCGACCTGGAAGTCGAGAGCGAACGCGAGGACCGCGCCGATCACGATCAAGGCGATTCCGCCGCCGATGCTCATGAGGTCTCCTTCGTCTGGCGCCGCCCCGGGTGGGCGACGGCGCCGACGCGAGGGTCGGCGGGCCCCACAGTACCGACGGGCCGCGTCGAGCGGCCACGACGCGGCGACGGCGCTGAGAGGATGGGGCAGCCCGTCACCCGACACCGCAGGAGATCCCATGACCGGAGCCGCCGGCCCCGTGCCCCTCGACCAGCCGTACCACCGCGCCACCCCGAAGGTCGCGGTCGTCCGGTTCTGGCGGAAGTATGCCACCTTCCACGGGCGGGCGAGCCGCAGCGAGTACTGGTGGTGGTTCGTCATCGCGCTCGTGTTCCAGGGAGCACTGCAGGCCTGGGCTACGGGCAGCGGCGGGACGTCGACCTGGGCCGGGGGCGACAGCGGCGACTGGACCTACATCGACCCCCAGGGCGTCGTCGTCGTGCTGTGGTCGGTCGTGAGCTTCCTGCCGACCCTCGCGCTCCAGTCGCGGCGCCTGCACGACGGGGGCTTCACCGCCTGGTACGTGCTCTTCTACCTGCTGCCGGTGTTCGGCTGGCTGACCCTGATCGTCATGTCGCTGCTGCCGTCGCGCGCCTCGGGCGAGCGGTTCGACACGGGCGGTGAGCGGCAGTACCCGGGGCCGGCCTGACCGACCGCCGGGGCCGCCTCCGCATCACTCGTCGAGGGACAGGACGAGCCGCTCGCCCGACTCGGACTCGGCGTAGCCCAGACGGCCGGGCAGGCACGAGATGACGGCGCCGTAGCCCTGCCCGACCACGGCGGCGACCGCGTCGTCGAGGGTGCCGGCCCACTCCCTGCCCTCCTCGAACACGACGCAGCGCTCGCCGGCTCCGAGGTCGCGCAGTCGGGTCAGCACGGCAGCCGGTGACGAGTCGGCGTGGCTGAGCCGGGTGGTGCGGTCCGATCGGAACGGCATCAGGCCGAGCCCGGCCCGGAACTTCGCCCGCTTCTCGTCGGTCGAGCGCAGGCTGTTCAGGCGGCCGACCTTGCTGGGCAAGGCGAAAGCCGTCACGAGTCGGCGGGCGTGGTCGTCGATCTCTGCTTCGTCCATGCCTGAGGGTACGGCCGCTGCCTGTTCGTGAGGGGGTTCCGGGGTCGGGTCACCGACCGCTAACCTGTTCGCACTCCGGTGGGCCCGACCGCCGTGGTGGTCCCGTTGAGCGACGCCCGTCGCTCGTTTCCCGGTGGTGGACCCTGCGTGCGTCGGGCCTCCGGAGCCCTGACGATCGAGGCCCCGTCCGATGCCGGTCCGACTCCGGGCCGACGCCCTCAGCTCTGTTGCGCCTCGTGCACCAGGTCGAGCGCCGCCCGCAGCCCGGCCGCCGGCAGCTGGCCCGGTGCGCTGGACGCCCCCGCCGACCCGAACGTGACGCACGAGCCGAACGTCTCGCCCGCAAGCCGGGAGACGACGCCGAGCGGCCCCATCGCCATGGTGATCGCGGGCACGATGCCGGCCCCCGCCCGGAACTCGGTCGTGGCCCGCATCAGCGTCAGCACGTCGTCCGTGCTGGACGGCATGGCGGCGAACTTCGCCACGTCGGCGCCGTTCTCCTGTTGTTCGAGCAGGCGCGACACGATCTCGCCCTGCGTGGGCGTGCCGCTGAAGTCGTGCGACGACATCACGACGACGAGACCGGCGTCGTGCGCGGTGTCGACGAGCCCGCCGAGCAGGTCGGGGTCGGTGTACATCTCGACGTCGACGGCGTCCAGCAGTCCGGTGCCCATCGCCGAGCGCAGCACGGCGTCGTAGGTCGCCGGAGCGACGTCACGCTCGCCCCCCTCGGGTTCGGTGCGCAGGGTGAAGAGCAACGGCAGGGCCGCGTCGAGAGCGCCGCGGACCCGTCGGACGACGTCGGCCACCAGGTCGAGGTCGGCGGGGCCCGTCGCCGGGGCGCCGGCGCGCACGGGCCCGTCGGGGTCCGGTGCCGCGGCGAAGGCGGCGTCGACGAAGTCGATGCGCAGTTCGACCAGTTCGGCCGTCCGGGTGTCGAGTGCCGAGGCGGCGTCGACCAGTGCGTCGGCGGTGCGGGCCACGAGCGGGACGCAGACCGCGGGCCGCCCGGTGCCGAGCGCGACCCGGCCGATCGAGACCGGCAGAGGAGTCGCCATCGTCAGCCCGCCACGCTGTCGGTCGTCGACCGGCCGCGGATCGGCAAGCCCACGGAGGCGCGCATCGCCTCGCGCAGGACGCCCTCGTCGGTCACCGGCTCGTCCTGTGCCCGCCCGGAGAAGAGCCGCACCTGGCCGAGCGCCTGCTCGACGAGCATGTCGAGACCGTTGAAGACGATGCCGCCGTCAGCCGACCAGCGAGACGCCAGGCGGGTCGGCCAGGGCTCGTACGCGACGTCGAAGAGGACCGACGAGCCGCTGGTCGGACGCAGGTGCAGGTCGTCCGCGGCCCCGCCGGGCAGCGTGCTGATGACGAAGTCCAACGGGCCGAGCGAGGGCAGCTCGGTGAGCGGGGCGACCATCACGTCGGCACCCAGCTCGGCGGCCAGGGAGGTCAGCTCGCCGGCCCGCATGGGGTTGCGCAGGTGGATCGAGAACGACCGGGCGCCGAGCTCCCAGGCGGCGGCCATGGCGGACAGGGCGGTCGCGCCCCCGCCGAGGATGGTGGCCGCGGCGGGTCGTGCGTCGTGGAAGCCCTCGACGCTGCGGACGATGCCGTCGACGTCGGTGTTGTGCCCGTGGCGTCGGCCGTCGTCGTCGAGGACCACGGTGTTCGCGACGCCCAGGCGCCGGGCGAGGGGCGAGACCGTGTCGAGCAGGGGCAGCACCTCGCGCTTGAGCGGCATCGTCAGGCTCAGTCCGCGCCAGCTCGCGTCGAGGCCCCCGACGAAGTCGGCGAGACCACCCGAAGCCACCTCGACGCGGTCGTAGTCGTAGAGCAACCCGAGGTGCTCGTACGCCGTGCGGTGCAGCACCGGTGACAGCGAATGCTCGATCGGCGACCCCAGGACGGCGAGACGTCGGCGAGCATCGGTCACGGGTGGGCCCCTCCCTGCGCCCGCGGCTCGGACGACGACCCACCCTAACGCGACGGCCCTGAGGGGGTGCGGGGCCGTGGTGACCGGCACCGCGCCTCCTCGGTCCGTCGGGTCTGGCAGGGTCGGAGCATGAAGATCCGACCCTTCGACGAGGCCGACACCGAGACCGTCGTGGCGCTCTGGGAGCGCTGCGGGCTGACCCGCCCGTGGAACGACCCGCGACGCGACATCGAACGCAAGCTGACGGTGCAGCGCGAGCTGTTCCTGGTCGGCGTCGACCCCGAGGAGGCGCTGGTCGCGACCGCCATGGCCGGTTACGACGGCCATCGTGGCTGGGTCTACTACGTCGCGGTCGAGCCCGAACGCCAGGGCGAGGGATTCGGCCGACAGCTCATGGCCGAGGTGGAGCGGCTGCTCGAGGCGATGGGGTGCCCGAAGGCGAACGTCCAGGTGCGCACCGGCAACGAGCTGGTGCGGGCGTTCTACGAGCACCTGGGGTACTCGGTCGACGACGCGTTCGGCATGGGGAAGCGACTGATCGCCGACTGAGGCGGGGCGGTCGGTCCTTCTCGGCGGGCGCTCACCGGCCGCCTCGTCGGTCGACCGCCACGCGCCGGATGAACAACATGTGACGATCGTCGGCGGACTCTTGTCGAGTCCCCAGCGAGAACTTATGGTCGTGTGCTGTGCCCCCTGTCGGGGGGTGCCGTCCCACCCGAACCGTCTTCTCCAGGAGCACCGACGCCCATGCGCATCAGCCCCCCGTCATCCGAGTCCGTCCCGACGGGAGGCCGGCGGCGCGTCCGCGGTGCCGCCCTCGCGTCCGTCGCCGCCGGAACCATGCTGCTCGGCCTCGTCGCCGCGGCACCCGCCCAGGCCGTGCCGGTCACGATCGACCTCGTCGGCATCAACGACTTCCACGGCCGGCTCGAGGCCGACGCCCCGGGTGCTCGCGCGTCCATCGCCGGCGCGGCGGTCCTCGCGGGTGCGGTCGAGTCGGTCGAGCAGCAGAACCCGAACACGCTCTTCGTCTCGGCGGGTGACAACATCGGCGCCTCGACGTTCACCTCGTTCATCCAGGACGACGAGCCGACCCTCGACGCCCTGAACGCCATGGGCCTCGACGTCAGCACGCCGGGCAACCACGAGTTCGACAAGGGCCAGGCAGACTTCACCGGTCGCGTCCAGACGAACAGCGACTTCCCCTACGTCAACGCGAACATCCTGAAGAGCGACGGGACGCCCGCCTACGACCCCTACGTCGTCGAGGAGATCGGGGGCGTCCGCGTCGCCTTCATCGGCGCCCTGACCGAGACCATGCCGACCCTCGTCAGCCCGGCCGGCATCGAGGGGCTCACCTTCGCCCCCGTCGTCGACTCGGTCAACGCGGTCGCGGACGACATCGTCGAGACCGACGCCGCCGACGCGATCGTCCTGCTGCTGCACGAAGGCGCCGAGACCGGGAGCCTGGACTCCGTCACCGGTGACAACGCGTTCGGCGAGATCGCCCGCGGCGTCTCGGGCGACGTGTCCGCGATCTTCTCCGGGCACACGCACCAGGGCTACGACTACCTCGTCACGCCGTCCGACGGCGGGCCGCAGCGCGCCGTCGTCCAGACGGGCAGCTACGGGACGAACCTCGCCCGGGTGACCATGACGGTCGACCCCGCCGCCACCGCGTTCCGCGACCGGGTGACGATCGCGTCGCACCGCCTGGTGCCGCTCTACGGCGCCTTCACGCCCGACCCCGCCGTGGCAGGCATCGTCGCGGCTGCCGTGGCCGTGGCCGCCGACCGCGGGGCCGAGGTGATCGGTTCGATCAGCGACTCGTTCAACCGTGCCTACAACGCGACCCCCGACGCCAACGGGCTGCCCGTGTCGAACCGTGCGGGCGAGTCGACGCTCGGCAACTTCGTCGCCGACATCCAGCTGGCGTCGACCACGGCGAGCGGTGCCCAGCTCGCCTTCATGAACCCCGGCGGCCTGCGGGACGACCTGCCCTTCGTCGCACCGGACGGTGACGTGACCTACAAGGCCGCCGCGGCCGTGCAGCCCTTCGCCAACACGCTGGTCGTGGTCGACATGACCGGTGCCGAGATCCGCCAGGTGCTCGAGCAGCAGTGGCCGACGGCCGCTCGCACCAGCACCCTGAAGCTCGGTACGTCCGAAGGTCTGACCTACACCTACGACCCCGCCGCGACGGCGGGCTCCCGCATCGCCGCCGTCTCGCTCGACGGCGTGGCGATGGACGACGCGACGATCTACAAGGTGACCGTCAACTCGTTCCTCGCCTCGGGTGGCGACGGGTTCGCCGCCTTCGCGAACGGTCGCGCCCACGCCGACAGCGGCAAGGTCGACCTGCAGAGCCAGCTCGAGTACTTCGACGCCCAGGCCGGCGACCCCTCCGACCCCGACTTCGCGTCGCGTTCGGTCGGCGTCTCGGGCGTCACGGCCGCACCGGCCGGTGGCTTCGCCGCGGGCGACACGGTGTCGATGAGTCTCTCGTCGCTGGTTCTGCAGCAGGTCGCGAGCGATGACTCCGCGGTCGTGCTGGCCGCGGCGCAGCCCGGCGTCGTGACCGCGACCCTCGACGGTGTCGAGCTCGGGTCCGCGCCGATCGACGCCACCGTGCTCGACAACTCGGACGAGCAGGGTCGTGCCCTGCTCGACTTCGTCGTCCCCGAGGGCATCACGGCCCCCACCGCCGGGCCGGTCACCCGACAGGTCGTCCTGAGCGTCCCGGGTACGGGCACGACGGCGACCGTCCCGGTCGTGTTCGCCGCGGCCGCCGAGCCGGTCGTCGTCGACCCGACCGACCCCGGCACCACGCCCCCGGTCACGACCCCCGGTGGCACGGTGCCCGGCACCACCCCCGGCTCGGGCTCGGGCTCGGGCACGACGCCCGCCGGCACGGTCCGCAACGCCGACGGCTCGCTGGCCTTCACCGGCCAGGACGGCCTGGGTCTCGCGGCCCTCGCCGCACTCGCCCTGATGCTGGCCGGTGGCTCGGCGCTGGTCGTCGCCCGCCGTCGCCGCCTCCGTGCGACGGTGACGCCCACCGAGGGCTGACGCCTCCCGGCTACGCACCACCGACCGAACGTCGCACCGCTGAAACCGGCGGTGCGACGTTCAGTTCGTGGCGACCCTCGCGCGGTGGTGACGGCGGCGGCGCGACCGACCGGCACCGCGCCTCCTCGTGGTGTTCCCGGGGGCCGGCACCGCGCCTCCCGTACGCTCGTCGCGTGACGACGTTCGCCTACCACCGCCTGTTCCGGTCGCTGCCCTCGTACCGGTGGTGGAAACCGCTGCTCGCGGCCGTCGTGGCGGTCGTCACGTACCTGCTCGCCTCGGTCGTGGTCTACGGGGGCGTCCTCGGGGTGACCACGGCCGTCGGTGGGACCGCTGCCGCCGAACGACTGCAGCGCGGCATCGAGGGCGACGCGCTGGCCGCGGCCGACCCGCTCGTGCTCTTCACGACGCTCGCCTCGATCGCGATCATGCTGCCGGCGATCATGCTGGGGACGCTCATCGTCGGTCCCGGGGCGGTCGGCAGCCTCTCGAGCGTCGCCGGGCGGCTGCGGTGGCGGTGGCTCGCACGATGCATCGTGCCCGGGCTCGCGTTCATGGCCCTGACGGTGGGCCTCAGCTACGTCGTCGTGCCCCCGCTCTCGGGTGAGCCGATCGGCACCGGACCCGTCACCACGCCGGTCGACACCCTGGTGTGGGCGGTGGTCGTCATCCTCGTCGTGACGCCGCTCCAGGCGACCGCCGAGGAGTACGCCTTCCGCGGCCTGGCGATGCAGACCCTGGGGTCGTGGGTGGCGTTCCCGGTCGTGGCCGTCGTGCTGCCGACGGTCGCCTTCGCGTTCGCGCACGACTACAACCCCTGGGGCATGCTCGACGTCGCCGTGTTCGGCGTGGCCGCGGCCTACCTGACCTGGCGCACCGGCGGACTCGAGGCGGCGATCGTCGCGCACGTGCTCAACAACACCGTGCTGTTCCTGCTGTCGGCACCGTTCGCGGGCGTCGAGTCGAGCGACGGCAGCCCCCTCGCCCTCGCCGTGACGGTGGTCTCGACGCCGCTCTACGTGTGGCTCGTGCTCAGGGCGGCTCGACGAACCGGTCTCGTGACGGTCCGCAGCGCTCCTCTCGTCCCCAGCGCGCCTCCCGCCGACGAGCGTCCCCAGGAGGCGCGGGTCGGCTGACCGCGTCGGTGACCGCTCGTAGACTCGTCGCGTGACCACCACCGCCTCGCCCGCCCTGGCCCCCGACGCCCCCACCGCAGCCCTCGACGTGCTGCACCGGGTGTTCGGCTACGACGAGTTCCGTGGCCAGCAGGCGCAGATCATCGACCAGGTGGTCCAGGGCGGCGACGCCCTCGTGCTCATGCCCACGGGTGGCGGCAAGTCGCTCTGCTACCAGGTGCCCGCCCTCGTCCGCGAGGGCACGGGCATCGTCGTCTCGCCGCTCATCGCCCTGATGCAAGACCAGGTCGACGCCCTCGAGGCCGTCGGCGTCCGCGCGGCGTTCCTCAACTCGACCCAAGACCCCGACCGTCGTCGTGCGGTCGAGCAGGCGTTCGTCGAGGGCGAGCTCGACATGCTCTACCTCGCGCCCGAGCGGCTCAAGCTCGAGTCCACCAAGTCGTTGCTCGACCGGGGCCACGTCTCGCTCTTCGCCATCGACGAGGCGCACTGCGTGGCGCAGTGGGGCCACGACTTCCGCCCCGACTACCTCGAACTGTCCGTGTTGCACGAGCGCTGGCCCGACGTGCCGCGCATCGCCCTGACGGCCACGGCCACCGAGACCACCCACCGCGAGATCTCGCGGCGCCTCGAGCTCGACGACGCGAAGCACTTCGTCGCCGACTTCGACCGGCCCAACATCCAGTACCGCATCGAGGCGAAAGACGGCCCGCAGCAGCAGCTGCTGCGGTTCATCCGCACCGAGCACGACGGCGATGCCGGCATCGTGTACTGCCTGTCCCGCAAGTCGGTCGAGAGCACGGCCGAGTTCCTGGTCAAGCAGGGCATCCCGGCGCTGCCGTACCACGCGGGCCTCGAGGCGCAGACCCGGGCGCGCAACCAGGCGCGGTTCCTGCGCGACGAGGGCATCGTCATGGTCGCCACCATCGCCTTCGGCATGGGCATCGACAAGCCCGACGTGCGCTTCGTCGCGCACCTCGACCTGCCCAAGTCGGTCGAGGGCTACTACCAAGAGACCGGCCGTGCCGGCCGCGACGGCCTGCCCTCGACGGCGTGGCTGGCCTACGGCCTGCAAGACGTCGTGCAGCAGCGACGCATGATCGACCAGTCCGAGGGCGACGCCGAGCACCGCCGCAAGCTCGGCGCCCACCTCGACGCCATGCTCGCCCTGTGCGAGACGGTCGAATGTCGACGCGTGCAGCTGCTCGGCTACTTCGGCCAGGCGAGCACGGCCTGCGGCAACTGCGACACCTGCCTCTCGCCGCCCGAGTCGCTCGACGGCACGGTGCCCGCCCAGAAGCTGCTCTCGACGGTCGTCCGGCTGAAACGCGAGCGCAACCAGCAGTTCGGCGCGGGCCAGATCGTCGACATCCTCGTCGGCAAGTCGACCCCCAAGGTCCTCCAGAACCGCCACGAGCAACTGTCCACCTTCGGCATCGGCACCGAGCTGAACGACGTCGAGTGGCGGGGCGTCGTCCGGCAGCTGCTCGCCCAGGGGCTGTTGGCGGTCTCGCCCGACGGGTACGGCACGCTGCTGCTCACCGACGCCGCGGGCGAGGTGCTCTCGGGCAGCCGCACCGTCCGGCTGCGACGCGAGCCCGAGCGCCCGGTGCGGTCGGCCCGCGCGCGGGGTGGCTCGGGATCGTCGAGCCGCGGCTCGTCGCGGGGTGCCGCCGAGCTGACCGGCGACGACGCCGCCCTGTTCGAGACCCTGCGCGAGTGGCGCGCCGGGGTCGCCCGGGCGCAGGGCGTCCCGGCCTACGTCGTGTTCGGCGACGTCACCCTGCGGGGCATCGCGTCCGAACGGCCCACCTCGCTCGACCAGCTCGCGGGCATCAGCGGCGTCGGTCAGAAGAAGCTCGACACCTACGGTCAGCAGGTCCTCGCCGTCGTGGGCGGCACCGCCCCGGCCGACGCGGCGGCTGCCGGGTCGACCGCGACGGCGTCGGCGTCCGCGGCGGGCAGCAGCGCGGCTCGCTCGCCCCGAGCGACGTCGACGGCCCCGGCCGCCGGTCGGGCTGCCCGCCGTGCGGCACCGCCCGCGGTCGACGAGGTGCCCGAGGTGCCGGCCGACGATCTCTACGACCTGCCGTCCGACGCTCCGTTCGACCCCTACGACGACGCGCCGCCGCCGCCCGACGACTGGCGCTGACCCGGGGTCGACGGGCCGAATCCGAGCAACGGGAACGCCTGCGACAGGACGACCAGTGCGACCGTCGTGATCACCATGGCCTCGAACCCGCCGAGGAAGGGTTGTCCGTTCATGCGGGCGACGTAGGCCGCGGCGAGCAGCAGGGCCCCGCCCGCCGGGGGTGCCAGTCCGACGAAGCGCATGCTCGTCTGGTCGACGGCAGCACCTCGTCGTGTCCGGCGCACCGACGAGACGGCCACGACGACGAGCGCGAGCCAGACGATCGTCGACAGCACGTAGAGGCCGGTCGCCACGACAGTCGCGGTGAGACCGACGCCGACCGACGTGCCGGCACCGACGATGCTGGTGACGGCGAAGTAGGTGTAGATCAGCGCGGTGACGGCGAAGACGAACGGCAGACGCGAGGGGCGGGTGGTCACGGTCTCGTCGTCCATGGCGGTCCTCTCGGGGCGTCGGAGCTGTCGTCGGGTGATGGTGCCGGGCGTCCCGGGCCGTCCTGGGTCGCCCCCGGATGTCGGAGTCGGAGGCGCGAAGGACCGTCCGCTCGTCCGGCCGGACCACCGCCCGCAGGGTTCGGCGGTGCGTCGCGGCGCTCGTTCCGGTTCTCGGGTCGATCCCCCGACGAGGACTCGCTCGAGGGGTCGTGAACCGGACGAACGTCCTGTTCCGATCGACCTCCGACGATAGGGTGCCGGTCAGTCGGCGGCAATCCTCCCTGAGGGGGACACCCGTTGTTCCCCGAATCGGGTGGTGTGGGTGGGTGCCGACGGGCCCCGGGTGAGGCGCAGGGGCGAGCCATGCCCCTCGGGGAATGTGGTGTCCGGCACAGTGGAGCGTGCTCACAACCCTCAGCCGTTCGGTCCTGTCACCCCTCGTGCGCGTGGTCTGGCGTCCCCGGGTGGTCGGGCGCCGCAACGTCCCGCGGCGTGGTGCCGTCATCCTGGCCAGCAACCATCTCTCGTTCATGGACAGCGTCGTGATCACCCTCCTGGCACCCCGTCAGGTCTCGTTCCTCGCGAAGAACGCCTACTTCACCGGCTCGGGTCTCCGGGGTCGTGCGTCGCGCGCGTTCTTCACGGGCATCGGCGCGATCGGTGTCGAGCGAGGAGCCGGGTCCGCGGCGCAGCACGCCCTCGACCTGGGGCTCGGCAAGCTGACGGACGGCGACGCGTTCGCGATCTACCCCGAGGGGACGCGTTCCCTCGACGGGCGGCTGTACCGCGGTCGGACGGGCGTCGCCTGGCTGGCGCTCACGAGTGGGGCCCCGGTCGTGCCGGTCGCCCTGACGGGGACCCAGGAACTGCAACCGGCGGGCGCACGCCTCCCGCGCCTCCGGAAGGTCACCGTCGAGTTCGGCGAGCCCCTCGACCTCTCGCGCCACGGCGAGGCGAGGTCGGGTCGGGCTCGTCGGCACGCGACCGACGAGGTGATGGCGGCGATCCAACGGCTCAGCGGCCAGGTCGAGGCGGGTTCGTACAACGATCCGCCCGCCCCGTCGGTCGTCGCGCGGGTGCGCCGCGCGATGCGGCCCGACCCCGTGGGGCCCGATCCGCTCGACTGAGCCGCGCTGCTCGCCCGCACCGGGCGTAGCGTCGGAGCCATGAAGGTCGCAGTGCTCGGGACGGGCATCATGGGTCAGGGCGTGGCGGGAACACTGCTGCGCGAGGGGTTCGACGTCACGGTCTGGAACCGTACGAGGTCGAAGGCCGAGCCGCTGGCCGCCGACGGCGCCGTGGTCGCCGACACGGCGCGTCAGGCGGTCGAGGCCGTCGACGTGATCGTCACCGTGCTGTTCGACGGCGACGCCGTGCTCGAGGTCCTCGACGACGCGGCCGACGCGAGCCGTCCCGACGCCGTCTGGGTTCAGGCCAGCACCATCGGCGAGGCCGACACGGCCCGCGTCGTCCGGGCGGCCGACGGGCACGGGCTCCGGCTCGTCGAGGCGATGATGCTCGGTACGAAGAAGCCGGCCGCGACGGGGAAGCTCGTCATGCTGGCCGCCGGCGACGGTGCCTTGCTCGAGACCGTGCGTCCGGTGCTCGACGCGATGGGCTCGAAGACGATCGTCGCGGGTGACACGGTCGGGCAGGGGACGGCGCTCAAGCTCGCCGCTAACGCCTGGATCGCCACGATCACCGCCGCCACGGCCCAGTCGCTCGCGCTGACGGAGGCTCTCGGCCTCGATCCGCAGCTCTTCCTCGACGCGATCGACGGCGGCCAGTCCGACACCCCGTACGCGCACCTCAAGGGCGCGACGATGATCGCCGGCGAGTACCCGGCCCAGTTCGCGCTCGACGGCATCCGCAAGGACCTCGGCCTGATGCGCGAGGCCGCCCGGGGCACGCGCTTCGACACCGGCCTGCTCGAGGCGCTGTCCGGCGTCTACGCGGCGGCCGCCGAGCAGGGACACGGCGACGACGACATCGCCGCGGTCCGCACCGGCTTCGACCGGGAGAAGCTGAGCGGGCCGGCCCGGCCGGAGGTGGATGCTCCTCGGTGAGGCGACGCGCGCCTCCTCGACCGTGAGCCGTTCCCGACCTCCGGCCGTGGCTTTCGTGTGCAATTCGCGACAGCCGGGCTGGCGACACGCCGACGGAGTGGGGTTCATCGGACGTCGAGCAGCTCGGCTGTCGCGAATTGCACAGGGGGGCCAGGCGGCGAGGGTCGCGACGTGCCCGGGGCGGGGTTCAGCGGCCCGTGCCGGAGAGGGCGGCGGAGGCACGGCCGTCCTCGTCACCGCCCGACCGCTGGCGCGCCTGGCCCCGGGGACGTGGCCGACACCCCAGCCCGCGCACAGGGGTCTCGATGACTTCCGAGGGTGTCGGCGCACCCGGCGGGGAATGCAGCGTGCAACCGCCGGGTTGCCTCACGAGCGCCCCCGCCCGAGGGCGACCCATCGTTCGGAAGGACCACCCTTGGACCTCTTCTCTCCCGCCACCTTCGGCCAGCTCGAGCTGCGCAACCGCGTCGTCATGGCGCCCCTCACCCGTCTGCGCTCCGGTGACGCCGGCATCCCGGGCGACGTCGTGGTGGAGCACTACCGTCAGCGCGCCTCCTTCGGTCTGATCACGACGGAGGGAACCTACCCCTCGCAGGAGTCGAAGGCCTACGACGGCCAGCCCGGCATCGTCACCGACGAGCAGGTCGCCGGCTGGAAGCGCGTCGCCGACGCCGTCCACGCCGAGGGCGGCCAGATCGTCATGCAGGTCATGCACGGCGGCCGCGTCTCGCACACCGACATCACCCGCACCGACCGCATCGTCGGCCCCAGCGCGATCGCCATCGACGGTCAGGTGCACACCTCGGCCGGCAAGGTCGACTTCCCCGTGCCGCACGCCCTCACCACCGACGAGGTGCACCAGGTCACGGCCGACATCGTCGCCGCGTCGAAGCGCGCCGTGCTCGAGGCCGGGCTCGACGGCGTCGAGATCCACAGCGCCAACGGCTACCTGCTGCACGAGTTCCTCTCGCCCGTCTCGAACGTCCGCACCGACGAGTACGGCGGAACGCCGGAGAACCGTGCCCGCCTCGCGATCGAGACCGCGACCGCCGTGGCCGAAGCGATCGGTGCCGGCCGCGTCGGCATCCGCCTGTCGCCCATGCACAACATCCAGGACGTCGTCGAGACCGACGTCGCCGACGTGACCGCCGTCTACCGCGCGCTCGTCGAGGGCCTCGCGCCGCTCGGCCTCGCCTACCTCAGCGTGCTGCAGGCCGACCTGCGCGGCGAGCTCGTGCAAGACCTGCGGACGCGCTTCGGCGGCGCGTTCATCGCCAACAGCGGCTTCGGCCAGATCACCACGCGCGACGAAGCGATCGCCGAGGTCGCGGACGGCCAGGCCGACGCCGTCGCCGTGGGCCGCTTCGCCATCGCCAACCCCGACCTGGTCGAGCGCTGGCAGGGCGACCACGAGGCCAACGAGCCGAACCCCGCCACGTTCTACGCCGAGGGTGCCGAGGGCTACACCGACTACCCGACGCTGCAGCACGCCGACCGCTAGTCGGTCGCCTGCACCGCGAACCCCGTTCCGTGCGACGAACCACGTTCCTTCGTGGTTCATCGCACGGAACGGGGTTCGTCGTCGAGGGGCCCGTCCGCGCGGTCCGCGCGGCATCCGGCGCCCGCGGCGATCCGAGGAGGCGCGGATCGCGTCACCCGCGCCGCGCACCGGGCGTAGACAGGACGGCATGAGTGACGTGAAGCACCCGTCCGACCTCGGGATCGACGTGAGCGAGGGCTCGCCGCAGCAGCTGTACCGCTGGCTGCTCGCGAGCGTGCTGTTCGGTCGGCCCGTGCAGCAGGGCGTCGCCGCGGACACCTACCAGGTGCTGATCGACCACGGGCTGACCAGCCCCGCCCGTTTCGCCGAGCACGACCACGAGGGGCTGCGGCGGCTGCTCGACGAGGCCGGCTACGCCCGCATCGACCACGTGATGAGCGACGAGCTGCACGAGGTCATGGGGCGCGTCGACTCCGACTGGGGCTCGGTGAACCACCTCGTGCGGTCGTCCGCGGACCGGGCCGACCTGACCCGCCGTCTGACCGACCTCAAGGGTGTCGGCCCGAAGACCGCCGAGATCTTCACGCGCGAGCTGCCCGACGCGCTCTACGGCACCGCCTGACCGGGGCACCCGTAGACTCGGAGCGATCTCGGGGGCGCGACCCGCGCCTCCTCGGGTGTGACCGGTGCGACCGCACCGACAGTCCGCGCGATCGCGCAGAGGGGGCCTCGTGACGCTCGTCGACAAGCTGTTCCGTCAGGACGAGTGGCGCACCGTGCCCAACGCCATCTCGGCGGCGCGGCTGCTGCTGCTGCCGGTGTTCCTCGTGTTGATCGTGGATCAGCACTACTGGTCGGCCATGGTCGTCATCGCGGTCGTCTTCGTGACCGACTTCCTCGACGGGTTCATCGCTCGTCGCACGAACACGACGTCCGAGCTCGGCAAGTGGCTCGACCCGGTGGCCGACCGCATCACCGTGATCGTCGTCGTCATCGCGTTCGTCGCCGGAGGGCTCGTGCCCTGGCCTGTGCTGCCGCTGCTGCTGGTGCCCGACCTGCTGCTCAGCGCGTACGCCCTGTTCGTGCTGGCCGGGGCGTCGTTCCCGGTGACGTGGGTCGGCAAGGTCCGTACCGCGCTGATCTTCGTCGGGTTGCTGCTCGTGCTGGTCGCGGCGGCGGTCGTGGACCAGTTCGGCGGGTCGGGAGGCACGGCAGGAGGCGCGGCGTCGGTCCCGCTCGCCGATGCCGGTGCCGCAGGCCGGACGATCGGCCTCGTGGTGCTGTGGGTCGGCCTCGTCGGCCACTGGGTCGCGGCCGCGCTCTACGCCGCCGCGCTCGTCCGGATGCGCCGAGCGCGCCGCACCGCCTGACCCGCACCCGCGCCCCTGCCCTGCCGCCCTGCCCTGCCCTGCCGCCCTGCCCTGCCCAGGTGTGCAATTCGCGACAACCGAGGTCGGGGAAAACGATTTCCCGCCGAATAGGGCGGCGTGGCGGCCAGCGGTCGTCGGGTTCGGCACCCCCGGGAGGCGCGGTGCCGGTCGGGTTCGGCACCCCGGGGAGGCGCGGTGCCGGTCGGGTTCGGCACGCGGGGAGGCGCGGTGCCGGTCGGGTTCGGCACCCCCGGGAGCGCGGTGACGGTCGCGACGTGCCCGGGCGTCCGGTCCCCCGGGAGAGGCGCACCCTCCCGGGCGTAACGTCGACCGCATGACTCGCATCACCACCCCCTTCAGTGCCGCCACCACCGCGAACGAGGTCGTCGACGGCCTCGACCTGACCGGCCGACGCATCGTCGTGACCGGCGCCGCGTCCGGCATCGGCATCGAGACCGCCCGCTCCCTCGTCGCCGCCGGGGCCGACGTGACCCTCGCCGTCCGCCGTCCCGAGCAGGGCGAGCAAGCCGTCGCCGACATCCGCCAGAGCACCGGCGACGGCAACGGCAACGGCACCGTCCGTGCCGCGATCCTCGACCTCGAGAAGCGCGACACCCTGCAGGCCTTCGCCGACGCGTGGCAGGGTCCGCTCGACGTGCTGATCGACAACGCCGGCATCATGGCCACGCCCGAGACCCGCACCCCCGAGGGCTGGGAGCTGCAGTTCAGCAACAACCACCTCGGGCACTTCGCCCTGGCCAACGCGCTCCGCGGTGCCCTCGTCGAGGGGGCCCAGGCCTCGGGCACCCCGTCACGCCTCGTGTCGCTCAGCTCGACCGGCCACCACTTCTCGCCCGTCGTGTTCGACGACGTGATGTTCGAGCGCCGCCCGTACGACCCGTGGTCGGCCTACGGCCAGTCCAAGACGGCGAACTCGCTCTTCGCGGTGGGCGTCACGCAGCGCTGGGCCGACGACGGCGTGCTGGCGAACGCGGTGCACCCGGGCGGCATCCTCACCCCGCTGCAGCGCCACCTGCCCAAACAGGAGATGCTCGACCGCGGCTGGATCGACGAGGACGGCACTCCCAACCCGGCCTTCAAGTCGACCCAGCAGGGGGCCGCGACGTCGGTCTTCGTGGCCGTCCACCCGCTCGTCGAGGGGGTCGGCGCCCGCTACTTCGAGGACGTCGCCGAGGCCGAGCCCTTCCGCGAGGACGCCCGGGGCCGCGGCGTCAAGGACTACGCCCTCGACCCCGAGCAGTCGGACCGCCTCTGGGCGCTCAGCGAGCAGCTGGTCGGCTGACGGGCACGCCCGGCTCACGGGCTCGCCCGGCTGACGGGCCGAGGACGCAGGAGGCGCGGGCCGGGTCGACGACCCAGCCCGCGCCTCCTGCGTCCTGCGTCGGCGGCTCAGCCGGTGTTCTGCAGCCCGGCGGCGATCCCGTTGACGCTGAGCAGCAGGAGGCGGTGGTCGGCGTCCGCCGGGTCACCACCGCCCGCGACGCGGATCGCCCGCAGGGCACGCAGCTGCAACAGTGAGAGCGCGTCGACGTAGGGCGAGCGCAGGCGTACCGCGCGGCTCAGCACCGGGCGTCCGTCGAGCACCTCGCCGTGGCCGCTGACCGCGAGCACCCACTTGCGCGTGCGGGTCATCTCGTCGAGCACGCGTCCGGCGAGGTCGTCGCGGTCGGCCAGCGCCAGGTACTCGCGGGCGATGTGCTCGTCGGTCTTGGCGAGCGACATCTCGACGTTCTTGATCATCGCCGAGAAGAGCGGCCAGGCCGCGTAGGCCTCACGCAGCAGGTCGAGGTCGCCCACGGCCTCGAGGGCCGAGCCGAGGCCGTACCAGCCGGCGAGGTTGATGCGGGCCTGGGTCCAGGCGAAGACCCACGGGATCGCCCGGAGGTCTTCGAGTGACTCGACCGAGAGCCCCCGACGGGCGGGACGTGACCCGAGGGCGAGCAGCCCGACCTCTTCCATGGGGGTGACGGCGGCGAACCACGACGCGAAGCCGTCGGCCTTGACCAGGCCGAAGAACGCCTCACGCGAGGCGACGTCCATCGTCGAGGCGACCTCGGCGAACCGGGTGGCGGCGGTCGCGTTGGCTTCCTCGTTCGACGGGCTCGACGCCAGCAGCGTGGCCGCGGCCATCTGCTCGACGTGTCGGGCGGCGATGGTCTTGTTGCCGTACTGGGCGAAGATGACCTCGCCCTGCTCGGTGATCTTGAAGCGGCCGTCGACCGAGGCCGGCGGCTGTGCCAGCACGGCTTCGTTGGCAGGTCCGCCACCGCGGCCGAGGGCGCCGCCGCGACCGTGGAACAGCGTCAGCTCGATGTCGTTCTCGGCGGCCCAGTCGGCGATGCGGGCCTGGGCGGCGTAGAGGGCGAAGGTGGCCGAGACGGGCCCGACGTCCTTCGACGAGTCCGAGTAGCCGAGCATGACCTCGAGGCGGCGGCCGGTCGCCGCGAGGCGCTTCTGCACCGCCTCGGTCTGCAGGGCCTCGTCGAGGATGCGCGTGCTGGCCTCGAGGTCGGCGAACGTCTCGAACAGCGGGATCACGTCGAGCACGGGCGCGGGTTCGTCGCCCATCGCGCGCTCGGCGAGCTCGTAGACGGCGGCCAGGTCGGCCGACGACTGCGTGAACGACACGATGTAGCGCGACGCGGCCCGCACGCCGTAGCGCTTCTGCAGGTCGGCGATCGTGCGGAACACCGCGAGGACCTCGTCGGTCATCTCGCTCCGAGCAGGAGGCGCGGTGTCGGACCCGGCGTCGCCGCCGGTCGACCGCTCCCCACCCGCCACCGGGTCGGCCGCGCGGAGCTCGGCGAGGGCCGTGCGGTGCACCTGCGAGTGCTGGCGCACCTCGAGCTCGGCGAGGTGGAAGCCGAACGTCTCGACCTGCCAGACGAGGCCCTGCAGGTCGCCGTTGGCGCTGCGGTGGGCGCCTGCCGCGCGCAACGACTGCTGCACGACGCGAAGGTCGGCGAGCAGCTCGTCGGGGTGGCCGTAGGCGAGCGGTGCGCCCTCGCGGCGGGTCGCGTCGATGCGGGCCGCGACGAACATCAGCACGCGGCGGTGCAGCTCGTGGGGTGAGCGGACGCCGATGCGGGACGCGACGTCCGCGTCCATCCCGCGCTGCGCCTCCGCGAGGGCCACCAGCTCGTCGGAGGCCGGGGTCTCGGCCTCGTCGAGCGTCAGGGTGCCGCCGATGCGGGTCGTCGCGCGGTGCAGGCCGAGCAGGACGTGTTCGGCGGCGATGTCGGCGGCGGCCCGGGTGACCTCGGCCGTGACGTGCGGGTTGCCGTCACGGTCCCCGCCGATCCAGGTGCCGAGGCGCATGAAGGCGGGGGCGACGGCGGGTTCGCGGCCGGCGGCGTCGCCGAGCAGCCGGTCGTCGAGCAGGCGGTAGACCTGCGGCACGATCTCGAAGAGCGTCTGGTCGAAGATGCTCATGGCCGTGCGGACCTCGTCGAGCGGGGTCGGGCGCGTGGTGCGGATCGGCGAGGTGCGCCAGAGCGTGTCGACCTCCTCGAGCAGGCGACGTTCGGCCTCGGCCACGGCGACGTCGTTCTCGAGTCGGTCGCGGTCGATCATCAGGTCGCTGATGCGACGGATGCTCGACGCGACCGCACGGCGGCGGGCCTCGGTCGGGTGCGCCGTGAGCACGGGGTGGAAGCGCAGGGCGTCGAGCCGCTTCGAGGCCTCGTCGGCACCGACCTCGTCGGTCAGCTGGCGCAGCGTGGCCGAGACCGAGTCGCCCGCGGCGCTCGCCTCGCTGCCGCGGCGGCGCAGCACACGGACGCGGTGGTGCTCCTCCGCGAGGTTGCTGAGGTGGAAGTAGCAGGTGAAGGCACGCGCGACCTGCTCGGCGAGCCCCTGGTCGAGGGCGTCGACGAGGCGTTGGGCGTCGTCGAGGCTCGCGCCGTCGGCCCCCTCGTAGGCGGCGATGACGGCCGCCCGGACGTCCTCGACGGCCTGGAAGAGTTCGTCCCCGCCGGATTCGCGCAGCACCCGGCCGAGCAGGCTGCCGAGGTAGCTGACGTCCTGACGCAGGCTGCCGTCGACGGCGCCGCTGATGTCGTCACGGCTGCCGTCGTGTCGTCGTGTGGTCTCGATGTCGGTCACCGCACCATCTTGGACGACCCGGGCGATGTATGACGCCACGTTCTGGTCAGACCGCCGGGTTTTCTCGTGGCGCGGTGCCGACATCGTGGCGTCGTGGCCCCTGGGGCAGCTCAGCCCCGGGTCACGTCGCGGCCCAGAGCGCCCGGTAGTACGCCGTGCGGACGGGGTCGTCGGCGACGCCGTACGCGTCGAGGAAGGTCTGCTCGAAGCCGGGGCCGTAGTTCCAGCCGAGGCTCATCGTGGCGACGGCGATGTCGGCCCAGCGGTCGGCGACGCCGAGGGCGTCGAAGTCGACGTGCCCCGACCAGAGTCCGTCGTCGCCGATCAGCGTGTTGGGCACGCACGGGTCGCCGTGGCAGACGACGAGGCGGTCGATCGCGGGCGGGTCGCCGAGTTCAGGAGGCGCGGTGCGCGCCTTCCCGCTGGTCGCGATCCGGTCGTCCACCGACCAGCTGAAGGGGCACTCGTCGACCGGCAGCGCGTCGTGCAGTCGCCTCAGCCCCCGTCCCGCCTGGCGTGCGGCGGTCGCCGGGTCGCCGTCCCAGAGCGGGTCGACGGCGCTGCGCCCCGGCACGCCCGCCGTCACCAGGTACTCGCCCGCGTCGTCGCCGCCGATCTCGAGCACGCGGGGGGCGGGGGTGAAGTCGACGACCCAGCGCAGCCGCATCTCCTCGGCGTGCAGGTCGAGGCCGCTGCCGTGCGGGGCCCACTTCGCGAAGCGTCGGGTCGGCCCGTCGCCCAGGCGGTACGTGGTGCCGCCGGCCTCGTTCCGCCACACCGCGGTGATCGTGTCGCTGCCTGCGGTCGCGACCACCGCCTCCGGGACCTCGAGGTCGGGGTCGGGCCGGTTCTGCGTCCACATGACCCGAGTCTCGCACCCGCACCTGCTGCCCCTGTTGCGTGGCCGCGGTGTGCAATTCGCGACAGTCGGCGGGTGATCGGGGCCGGAGAGTGGAGATGAGCGGCGTGGCGCGCGGCGGTTGTCGGGTTCGGCACGCGGGATCAGGAGGTGCGGGTCGGGTTCGGCACGCGGGGTGCGGAGGTGCGGGTCAGCTTGGGTACGCCGGGTGCGGGGTGCGGAGGTGCGGGTCAGGTTGGGTACGCCGGGTGCGGGGCGCGGAGGTGCGGGTCAGGTTCGGCACGCGGGGTGAGGAGGTGCGGGTCGGGTTCGGCACGCGGGGTGAGGAGGTGCACGGAGGGCGCGGAGGCACGGGTCGGGTGCGGCGCGCCGGGACGGCAAGGCGACCCCCTGGAAACGGCGGAGCGGGCCGCCCCGTGAGGGACGGCCCGCTCTGTCGTGGTGCGGGGGAGCTGCTTACGCGCGGCTGCCCTTGCGACCGGTGATGAAGCCCCAGATGACGAGGACGACGAGCGCACCGAGGATCGCGATGATCCAGCTCTGGATGCTGAAGAAGCCGTCGTAGCCGACGCCGAAGACGGCGCCGCCGATCCAGCCGCCGATGAGGGCGCCGATGACACCGAGGATCAGGGTGGCGATCCAGCCGCCGCCCTGCTTGCCGGGGAGGATGAGCTTGGCGATGGCGCCGGCGATGAGGCCGAGGAGGATGAAGGCGAGGAAGCCCATGATGTGTTCCTTTTCGTTTGGTGCGCGGGTTGCGCTGGTGCTGCTGAGACGGTCGGGATCGGGTGCGTGCCAGCGGGGTCTGTGTGACGGCCGCATGCGAAGAGGCCCGTGAGAAGGTCGTCCTCTCGGGCCCCTGCGGCTGGGAGGACTAGTGCGAGGCCTTGCGGGCCTTCTTCACCGCGGCCTTGCGGGCCTTGGCGACGTCCTTCTTGGCCTGGACACGCGCCTTCTTCACCTTGGGGTCGTTCCAGAACGAGTCGAAGAAGTTGCTGATCTCCTTGTAGCGACCCTTTCCGGCCTTGGCGCCGTAGGTGTACGCGAGGAACGCGATGAGGGCGATGACGAGGTACTTGAAGCGCATGTGGTGGTCCTCCCAGTGGGACGTTCTTGTCGTTCGCGGGTCACGCTATTCCTCCTGGGAGTTCTCTGTTACAAATCGGATTGGTGGGAAGGCTCTCCTGTTCGCTTTCGTCCTCCCCTGCGGCCGAGCCGAGCCGGGTCGAGACCTGGGCGACAGGTGTCGCGCAGCTGCACGAGGGGCCACGACACACCCCCGCCGCACGGTCGAAACACCCCGGCAACACCCCCTGGCTAGCGTCGAGCCATGGGTGAGCTCTTCGAGGGATACGCGACCACCACGGGTGCCGCGGCCCGGCGGGCCGGCGCCCGTCCGCCGGCGGCCGCGTGGGACGAGATGTTCGAGCCCGACGGCACGCCCCGTCGGGCGTACCACGAGATCCACGCGACGCTCGAGGGCATGACGCAGGACGACCTGCGGGGCCGCACCGCGGCGCTGGCCGACTCGTACCTGGCGCAGGGCGTCACCTTCGATTTCGCCGGCGAAGAGCGGCCGTTCCCGCTCGACGCCGTGCCGCGGGTCGTCGAGCACGCCGAGTGGACGACCGTCGAGCGCGGCATCAAGCAGCGGGTCAAGGCACTCGAGGCGTTCCTCGCCGACGTCTACGGCCCGCAGACCGCCATCGCCGACGGGGTCATCCCGGCCGGCCTGATCACGAGTTCGAGCCACTTCCACCGGCAGGCGAGTGGCATCGACCCGGCGAACGGCGTGCGCATCCAGGTCAGCGGCATCGACCTGATCCGCGACGAGGCGGGTGCCTGGCGCGTACTCGAGGACAACGTGCGGGTGCCGAGCGGCGTCAGCTACGTCATCTCGAACCGTCGCGTCATGGCACAGACGCTGCCCGAGCTGTTCGTCTCGATGCGGGTGCGTCCGGTGGGGGACTACCCCAACCGGCTGCTCGCCGCGCTGAAGAAGAGCGCCCCGTCGGGCGTCGACGAGCCGACCGTCGTCGTGCTGACCCCCGGGGTGTTCAACTCCGCCTACTACGAGCACACCCTGCTGGCCCGCCTGATGGGCGTCGAGCTGGTCGAGGGCCGCGACCTCTACTGCTCGGGGGGCCGCGTCTTCATGCGCACCACCG
The DNA here is from genome assembly GCF_056680555.1 of Frigoribacterium sp. AP1. Lineage (NCBI taxonomy): Bacteria > Bacillati > Actinomycetota > Actinomycetes > Micrococcales > Microbacteriaceae > Frigoribacterium > Frigoribacterium sp. AP1. The sequence goes on along the minus strand of NZ_CM155288.1, from coordinate 980,883 downwards.
GCGGACCCGAACGCGTCGACGTGATCTACCGCCGCGTCGACGACGAGTTCCTCGACCCGCTGCAGTTCCGCGCCGACTCGGTGCTCGGGTCGCCCGGCCTGCTGATGGCCGCCCGTCTCGGCACGGTGACGATCGCGAACGCGGTGGGCAACGGCGTCGCCGACGACAAGCTCGTCTACACCTACCTGCCCGAGCTGATCCGCTACTACCTGGGTGAAGAGGCCCTGCTGCCGAACGTGCACACCTGGCGGCTCGAGGACCCCGGCGCCCTCGACGAGGTGCTCGACCGCCTCGACGAGCTCGTCGTCAAACCGGTCGACGGCTCGGGCGGCAAGGGCCTCGTCGTCGGTCCGGCCGCGAGCCGACGCGAGCTCGACGAGTTGCGCACGCAGCTGCAACGCGACCCCCGCGGCTGGATCGCGCAGCCCGTCGTGCAGCTCAGCACGATCCCGACCCTGGTCGACGACGGCCTCCGCCCCCGCCATGCCGACCTCCGGCCGTTCGCCGTGCACGACGGCGACGACGTGTGGGTGCTGCCGGGAGGCCTCACCCGGGTCGCCCTGCCCGAGGGGCAGCTGGTCGTCAACAGCAGCCAGGGCGGCGGCTCGAAGGACACCTGGATCGTCGGCGGCGACGTCAACGCCTGGGCCGGACACGACGTGAGCGCTCTCATCGCCGAGCAGACGACCCCGACCCAGTCGATCCCGGTCGTGACGCCCGAGCAGCTCGCCGAGGCCGCGGCCGCCGCGGCCGACCACAGCCCCGACCACGCGCCCCAGGACGACCCTCGCAACGACCAGCAGGCGCAACAGCAACAGACGAAGGAGGTGCGGGCCGGGTCACGAGGCCGACCCGCGCCTCCTGCGTCCCGCGTTCCCGACCACGGAGCCACCCCGACCGAAGGACCATCATGCTGAGCCGCATCGCCGAGAGCCTGTTCTGGATCGGTCGCTACATCGAGCGGTCGGACGGCACGGCGCGCATCCTCGACGTGCACCTGCAGCTGCTGCTCGAGGACCCCTGGATCGAGGAGGACGTCGCCTGCCGCAGCCTCCTCGCCGTGATGGGCAGCGACGCCCCCGAGCGCGACCTCGCCCGGGGCGACGTGCTGTCGATGCTCGCGGTCGACCGGCACAACCCGGCCTCCATCGCCTACTCGCTCGGTGCCGCCCGCGAGAACGCGCGCCGGGCCCGCGAGATCGTCTCGACCGAGCTGTGGGAGTGTCTCAACACGACGCGCGCCCGCATGCCGCGCAAGGTCGCCGACGACAAGGTGCACGAGTTCTTCGCCTGGGTGCGGGAGCGCAGCGCGCTCGCCGTCGGGATCATCGAGAGCGCCACGAGCCGCGACGAGGTGTGGCAGTTCTTCACCCTCGGCCGGTCGATCGAGCGGGCCGACATGACCGCGCGCCTGCTCGCGACCCGCACCCTGACCGAGGCGTCCGGGCCGTCGTGGACGACGATCCTGCGGTCGTGCGGCGCGTACGAGGCGTACCTGCGCACCTACCGGGGCGTGCCGAGCGCCCGCAACGCCGCCGAGTTCCTGCTGCTCGACCGGTTGTTCCCGCGCAGCGTGCTGTTCGCGATCAGTCGGGCCGAGGCCTGCCTGCGCGACGTCGAGCCGACGAACCACCGGGTGGCGGCGTCCGACAGCGGGGTGCGCATCCTCGGTCAGATGCGCAGCGAACTCGAATACCGGCCGATCGGCGAGATCCTCGACGACCTGCCCGGCCAGATGGACACCGTGCAGGCCGCGACGAGCGCCGCGTCCGAGGCGATCCGGCAGCGGTACTTCCCGACGAGCGCGGCACCGACCTGGGTGGGGGAGCGGTCGTGAGCCGGCTGCGCATCCGGCACCTGACGGGCTTCTCGTACCAGGGCGAGGCGGTCGCCAGCTACAACGAGGCGCGCATGCTGCCGGCGCACACCGAGGGTCAGTTCGTGCTCTCGTCGCACCTGCGCATCGAGCCCGTCGCCGCGTCGCACGAGTACGTCGACTACTGGGGAACGCGGGTGTCGTCGTTCGAGGTGCTGCTGCCGCACCGGCAGCTCTCGCTGACCGCGACCTCGCTCGTCGAGGTGCGGCCGCAGGCGCATCCGTCCGAGACGATCTCGTGGGCCGACCTGGCGGCGGTCGTGGGGGCCAGCACGTCGTTCGTCGAGCACCTCGAGCAGACGCCCCTCACCGCGCCTCCTGCCGACCTGGCCGAGGTCGGCACCGAGGCGCGGGCGGCGCACGCCGACCCGTGCGCCGCCGCGATGGCGATCTGCGAGACGGTCGGAGGCGCGGTGCGGTACCTGCCGGGCGTCACGAACGTCAAGACCACGGCCGCCGAGTCGTGGGCCGCGCGGGCCGGCGTCTGCCAGGACATCGCCCACGTCACGGTCGGCGCCCTGCGGGCGGCGGGCATCCCGGCGCGCTACGTCAGCGGCTACCTGCACCCGAAGCCTTCGGCCGAGCTGCGCGAGACCGTCACGGGCGAGTCGCACGCCTGGGTCGAGTTCTTCTGCGGCACCTGGCACGGCTTCGACCCGACCAACCTGATCGACATCGGCGAACGGCACGTGGTCGTCGGCCAGGGCCGCGACTACCGCGACGTGCCGCCGCTGCGCGGTGTCTACGCCGGCTCGTCCAACAGCGAGCTCTTCGTCACCGTCGAGATCACCCGCGAGGCCTAGGCCCGGCCCGCCGAGATGTCACGACGTGCCGCTCGCCTTCCGAGGTGAGCGGCACGTCGTGACGTCTCGCCGGGATTGAGGGCGAGGGCCCAGGGGCGGGAGGCGCGGGTCAGCAGGCCGTGTAGACGTGGGCCGGGTCGCCGGCCGGCACCAGGTCGTGGTCGCGCACGATCGTCGAGGGGGCAGGGTCGAGCGCGGTGACGCGGGCACACACCTCGGCGACCGAGCCGCGGAGGTCGTCGGTGTACTCGACGTCGAACACGAGCCCGCCGTACACGTCCGTGAAGGCGTCGCACTCGTCGTAGCGGTCGCACTCCTCGGTGACGGCGAAGTCGTAGCCGACCTCGTCGCGACCCCGGGCGCCGAGGTCGGCGGTGTTCTTCTGCGCGGTCGCCAGCCCGGCGGCGTGGGCCCGGGCGACGAGCAGGGTCGCGAAGGCGACCGCGTCGTCCTCGTCGGAGGCGCCGTCCGAGCGCGTCCACGAGTCGAGGTTGTCGAACTCGACCGCCTGGTAGCCCGAGGCGGCGCAGCCGTCGATCGTCGACGCCTGGCGCTCGGCCACGGCCTGCCGGTTCGCCTCGGTGGACAGGTCGAACAGGTGCTCGTCCGGCCAGCCCGGGTCGACCAGCGGTTCGCCGTCGGCCGTGCGCACGAGCAGCTCGTCCGGCCACTCGACGCCGGGCTGCGTCTGGAACCCGTTCACGTAGCAGATGCCGTAGGCGCCTTCGGCGGGGTCGTCGGTGCTGTCGCGGGCGACGACGGTGGCTCCGTCGGGGACCGGCGACGCGCCTCCTAGCTGGTAGTCGAAGCGGGCGCCCTCGGGCGGCAGCACGACGCCGTCGGCCGTCGCGGCACCCGACGCCCCCACCGTGGACGAGGAGGCGCGCTCGGGTCGCTCACCGGCCCCGGCCCCGACGGCCGTGCAGCCCGTCACGGCGAGGGCCACGGCGACCAGGCCGACGAATCCGAGGGGTACGCGCATGCGGCGAGCCTAGGGGAGACGGTCCCGCGGCACCGACGGGGGACAGCACGCCGGCGAATGACGCGGTGCCGTGTCCACTCGACGGTGTCGTCGGGTGCGGGTGTCAGGCCGTGTGGGAGAGCGGGGCGGACTCGCGCTCCACCGCGGCGTCGACCGTGGCGGGCGGCGTCGCCGGGTCGCGGCGCGAGGCCAGGAAGTCGAGGCGCGCGGCCTGTCGGGCCGACTCGCGGTCGAGCTCGGCCTGACGGGCGGCGGCCCGGGACGCGGCGCGGGTGGCCGCGAGCGAGCGCGCGTTGTCGCGGGCGCGGGTGGCGGCGGCCGAGGAGGCGCGGCGTGCGGTCGCTCCCGTGGCCCGGGCGGCGACGGCGGCTCCGGCCGCGGTGGCCCGGCTACCGTGGCGCACGCCGTCCCAGGTCGAGCGGGCAGCCGGCCGGGTACGCGTCGCGACGGAGCTGCCGGTCGTGCGGAACCAGGCGACAACGGTGGTGCCGGTCGCGCGGAACCAGGCGACGACGACGGGGGTGGTGCGTCGGACCCAGGCGACCACGGCCTGTGAGGCGCGACGGGTGCCCCGGACCGTGGCCCGACCGGCACGGGCCAGGGCGTCGCCGGTGGCACGCGCGGCGGCCGCGACCCGGGTGGCGGCGGACGAGAGGACGGGACGCAGGCGTTCAGCGAGGGTCGGGCCCGCAGGTGCCGTCTCAGGGGCGGGAGTCGGAGCGGGTGCGGCCAGGGGAGCGGACTCGGTCTCGACGGGCGTGCTCGGGGCGGAGGCGACCACCGGAGTCGGTGCGGCGGCGACCACGGGGGCGGACGCGAGCACGGCGGCGGACGTCGGTCGTCCTGCGGACAGGACCCGCGCCTCCTGAGCCGTCGAGCGGTCGGTGAACGGTGGCGTCTCGCGGACGGTCTCGTGCTCGAGAGCGCGGTCGGGCTCGTCGCGCGGAAGGGCGCCGAGCACCCGGTCGGTCAGCCCGACGAGGGCGAGGGCCACGCCGCCGACGGCGAGGGCGGCGCCCAGGAGCCAGATCGCGATGGTGACGAAGTCGAGGTCGCCGATGGGCAGGAAGCCGCCGGCGAAGAGGCCCACGCTGGCGAGGCGGAAGGTGGCGGCCATGACGAGCGCGGCACCCGAGACCAGCATCGCGAGAGCGACCCAGCCCGTGACTGCTGCCTTGCCCATGCGACACCTCCTCGTCCGTGGAACGCACGCCGCGAGTCGGGCCCGCGCGGACGTCCCCTGCGAATGTAACCCGGACGAGGGCTCGACCGTAACCCGCAGCGGTGGACGCGCCGTTCCCGGGCGATGCTCGGCTTCTGAGCGGGCTTCTCGGATGTGGGGTCGAGAGGATCGGTGCCATGGCCAACTTCGACCGTCTCCTGGGTGCCGCCGCGCGTGCGCTCGGCAACTCCTCTTCTTCCTCGACCGGGCGCGGTGGTGCGTCCGGCGGATCCACCGACTGGCGCGACATGGTGCGCAAGGTCTCCGACAAGGTCACCGGCGACGACCGCCAGAACGGGCAGCCGCAGCAGGGCGGGCAGCAGCCGCAGCGTGGCGGGTACGGCGCACCGCAGCAGGGCGTCGGGCGTCCGGCGACCGGCGGGCACGCCCCGCAGGGCTCCGCCGCCGACCGTGCGGCCCTCGCCAAGTACGACTACCTGCTCCAGACCGCCCCGCCGCAGCAGCTCGAGCAGGTGCACCGCGACGCGTTCGAGCGGCTCACCCCCGAGCAGCGCCAGCAGGTGCTCGCCCGCCTGAGCGCCGAGGTGCCCCAGGGCGAACGCCCCGCCTCGAGCTCACCGGCCGACCTCGCCCGGGCGGCGACCCGTGGCGAGACCGCGCACCCCGGACTGATGAAACGCGTGCTCGGCAGCACGGGCGGCAAGGTCGCGGCGGGTGCCGCGGTCGGCGCCGGAGTGGCCGGCGTCGCGGGCCTCGCGGTCGCCGTGGCCGGTGCGGCCGCCGTCAGCAGCGTCGCCCTGCCGCTGCTGTCCGACGCCGTGACGTCGGGCGTCGACTTCGAGCAGCTGACGAACGGGTTCGGGTTCGACGGGCTCGACGGCCTGACCGCGGGCGGCGAGGAGTACCTCGGCGGCCTGGGCGAGCAGGTCGGCGGCCTCGGCGACCAGGTGGGTGGGCTGGGCGACCAGCTCGGAAACCTCGGCGAGGGGTTCCAGATCCCCGGCCTGGGCAACCTCTTCGACCGCTGACCAGCGCTCACCTGCCGAGACCCCAGGATCTCGCCGAGACCCTTCCGCGCGCGCGGGGGTCCGAGCGGCGTCCTGGGGTCTCGTTTGGATAGCCTCGGGGCATGACCGTGATCTCGGCCGGCATCGCCGTCGTCTTCCTGTTGCTGTTCGCCGCATCCCGACGTCGCGATGCCCGACGGTTCCGCAACGGGGTGTTCCTGGTGATGGCCGGCGGTTTCGGGCTCGTCGCCCTGTCGGGCGTCCTGGTCGCCGCCTTCCCGGCGCTCGGCCTGCTCGTCGGCCTGGCCCTCGTGCTCGTCCCCGTGCTGGTGCTCGCGCTCGCCGTCTTCGCGATCGCGAACGGCATCACGATGTTGCGGTCCGAGGGACGCAGCCTCGGCAACCTGTTGTCCCTGCTCGTCGGCATCGCCCTCGTCGGCGTGCCCTTCGTCGTCGTCCTGGTCGTCGAGGCGGGCCGGCGCTCGACCGTGCCGGCGCTGCAGGACGTCGCCGTCGGCCTCGGTCTCGTCGTCGTCTTCGTGACCGGATACGCCGCCCTCACCTTCGTCGCCTTCACCCTGTGGTCGCTCGTGTACGCGCGCCCCCGGGTGCGTGCCCTGCCCGGTGCCCTGATCGTGCTCGGATCGGGGTTGATCCGCGGGGAGGTCCCACCCCTGCTGCGCAGCCGGCTCGACCGGGCGCTGGCGATCTACCGGTCGACTCCTGAGGGCGCACGGCGACCGGTGCTCGTCCCCTCGGGCGGCCAGGGCGCCGACGAGCCCCGACCCGAGGGCGAGGCCCTGGCCGAGTACCTCATCGCCCAGGGCGCCGACCCGGACGACGTGCTGCCCGAGACGGCATCGCGCTCCACCCGCGAGAACCTCGTGCTGTCGGGTCGGGTGCTCGCCGACGCCGGTCGGACCGGGCCGACCCTCGTCGTGACGAACAACTACCACGTGCTGCGCGCCGCCCTGTTGGCGCGCGACATCGGCAGCGACGCCGACGTCGTCGGGTCGCCGACCGCCGCCTACTACGTGCCGAGCGCCTTCCTGCGAGAGTGGGTCGCCGTCATGGTCGAACACAAGTTGCTCAACGTGCTCCTGATCGCACCGTTCGTGGTGCTGCTGGCGTCGCTGTTGGTCTACGCGCGCCTCTGACCGGCGCCGCGCCTCCTGCACGCCGAACACGGGCGTGTCCGTGGCAGACGGTCGTTCGTGCCCGCCCGCATCCCCCGGACTCGCCCGTCCTGCGTCGGGGCGCGTCGACGCCCGGCGGCTCAGGACGGCCGGCTCGCCGTGCCCTCGTCGACGGCGAGTTCGACCGCGGCCGCGTCACGCTCGCGGGCAGCCGCCGCGTCGCCGTCGTGCTGCAGCCGGTAGTGGAACCGCCCGGCGCCGAGCACGGGCAGTGCGCCGGTCACGGGGTCGGGCTCGCCCGCCCGGACGCGATGCACCCGCAGGTGCTGTCCGCGGACGAGCCAGACGATCGCGACGCCGGCCGCGACGAAGCCCGACGCCGCCGCGACACCGATCGCCCAACGAGGCCCGGCCACGTTCGCGACCCAGCCGACCATCGGTGCGCCGAGCGGTGTGCCCCCGGTGAAGACGGCCATGTAGAGCGCCATGACACGGCCGCGCATGCGGGGTGCCGTGGTCAGCTGCACCGTGGCGTTGGCCGTCGTCATCAGCGTGATCGACGCGAGCCCCACGGTGACGAGGACGGCGGCGAAGCTCCAGTAGGTCGGCATGACCGCGGCGACCAGGCAGGTCACGCCGAAGGCCAGGGCCGCCGTGACGAGCACGCGCCAGCGGGGTCTCTCGCGCCGGGCCGACAGCAGGGCGCCGACCAGCGAGCCCACCGCGATCGCGGACGACAACAGGCCGAACCCGCTGGCGTCGACGCCGAACTCGACGCTGGCCATGGTCGAGGTGAAGATGGCGAAGTTGAGGCCGAAGGTGCCGATGACGAACACCATGACGAACACGACGACCAGGTCGGGTCGCTCGCGCACGTAGCGGAACCCCTCTCGGATCTGCCCCTTCGCCCGCGACACGGCGGGTTTCAGCTCGAGCTGCGCGACGCGGAGGAACCGCAGCGACAGCAGCACGGCGGCGAACGAGCCGGCGTTGATCAGGAACACCCAGCCCGTGCCGATGGTCGCGATGAGCACGCCGGCGACCGCGGGTCCGATCAGGCGTGCGCCGTTGAACGAGGCCGAGTTCAGGCTGACGGCGTTCGTCAGGTGCCCGGGGGGCACGAGCTCGGACACGAAGCTCTGCCGCACCGGGGCGTCGATCGCGGCCGCGACGCCGAGCAGCAGGGCGAAGAGGTACACCATCCAGAGCTGCACGCTGTCGGTCAGCACGAGCACGCCCAGGCCGAGCCCGAGGAGCCCCATGCTCAGCTGGGTCACCATCAGCAGTCGCCGACGGTCGAACCGGTCGGCGATCAGCCCCGTGATCGGCACCATCAGGATCGGCGGCGCGAACTGCAGCGCCATGGTGATGCCGAGCGCCGTGGCGTCGTTGTCGGTCAGGTCGGTCAGGACGAGCCAGTCCTGCGCCGTCCGCTGCATCCAGGTGCCGATGTTGGACACGAGCGCCCCGGCGAACCAGAGGCGGTAGTTGAACAGCGACAGGCTGCGGAACATGGCCGTCACGAGCGGGTCAGCTTCCGCAGGATCTCGGTCGCGTCGGCCAGGGTGCGACGCTCGTCGGCGGTCAGGGCCGAGAGGCGGGGCACGAGCCACTCGTCCCGGCGTCGACGCGTCTCGAACACGAAGGCGGCGCCGGCCTCGGTCGTCTCGAGCAGCACGCGGCGCTTGTCGTCGTCGTCGACCGTGCGACGCAGCAGCCCGGCGTCGACGAGCTTGCCGACGGTGCGGTTCATCGACGGGGGAGTGACGCCCTCGTGTGCGGTGAGGGCCCCGATCGTCAGCGGCTGGTTCTGCACGACGTAGCCGAGGGCGGCCATCTGGGCGTCGGTCACGTCGGCGTCGGCCTTCTGCTGGCGCAGTCGGCGGGCGAGTCGCAGCACGGCCCCGCGGACGTCGGTGGCGAGGTGCGCGTGCGGCACGGCCCGGGAGGCGAAGGGGGCAGGAGGCGCGGAGTCGGTCATCGCCGGGCCACGATACTCGTTTAGTTCGGCTAAGTAAACGTCTGGCCGATGGTGTGCAAATCGCGACACCGGAGAGCCGACACGCCGCTCCTCCGGAGAAGTGAGCGGCGCGTCGCGCCCCGGCGGTCGGGTTCGGCCCGCCGCGGGCGCCGGGTGCGGTCGCGATTTGCACAGGGAGCGAGAGCCCAGGGGAGAAAGAGAGAGGGCAGGAGGGCAGGAGGCGCGGGCCGGCAGGAGGGCACAAAGGGAGGAGGCGCGGGCCGGCATCAGGGCGGCGTACGCCTAGGCTCGGGGCGATGAGCGACGACGACGTCCCGGCCGAGCCGAATCGCCCCTCCTGGTCGACCGGGCGGGGGGCCGTGCTGACGGTGGCGCTCATCGTGGGCATCTCGCCGTTCGCGACCGACATGTACATCCCCGCGCTGCCGGCCATCGCGCGCGACCTCGGGGCGACGACGGCCGAGGTGCAGCTCAGCCTGACGGCGTTCCTCGTCGCGTTCGCGGTCGGCCAGATCGTGATCGGGCCGATCAGCGACGGTCGGGGCAGGAGGCGCATCCTGCTGGGTGGGACCGTCCTGTTCGCCCTCGCTTCCCTCGCCTGCGCCGTGGCTCCCGACGCGGCCACCCTCGTCGTCGCGCGCGTCGCGCAGGGCCTCGGCGGCGCGGCGGGCTCGGTGGCCGCCCGGGCCATGGTGGGGGACTCCACCACGGGAGTCGCGCGCAGCCGTCTCTTCGCCACGCTCGCCGCGATCAACGCCGTCGGCCCGGTCGTCGCGCCGCTCGTGGGCGGCGTGGTGCTCTCGGTGTCGAGCTGGCGGGCGACGTTCGTCGTGCTGGCGGTGCTCGGCGCCGCGTTGACCTGGGCGGCCGCGCGGCGTCTGCCCGAGACGCTCGTCGACCCCGAGCCGGGAGCGGGCTCGCTGCTGGCGTCCCTGCGACGGATGGGCTCGTTGCTCGCGATGCCGCGCTTCCGGTGGTACCTCGTGACGGGCTGCGCCGCGACGATCGGCTTCTTCTCGTACATCGCCACGTCGTCGTTCGTCTTCCAACAGCAGTACGGCTTCGGCGAGGGCCTCTACACGCTCGTCTTCGCCTCGAACGCGTCGTGCATGATCGCGTCGACCCTGCTGTTCCGCCGCCTCGTCGGACGCTTCGCCGAGGACCACCTCTTCACCGTCGGGCTCGTCACCTGCACCGTGGGGTCGGCCCTCGTGCTCGCGGGTGCACTGACCGGTGTCGGCCCGGCGCTGATCTGGCCGGCGTTGGCCCTGGTCACGGCGGGCTGGGGCTGGGTCATCCCCGGGTCGATCACGCTGACGCAGGCGCTCGGCCACCGCGCGCCCGGCACGGCGGCCGCGCTCGCGGGTGGGCTGCAGTTCGGGCTCGGCGGCGCCGCGACCCCGCTCGCCGGGGCGCTCGGCGGCACGGCCGTCGTGATGGGCGCGCTGATGCTCGGGTTCATCGCCGCCGGTCTGGCCGTGCAGGTGTGGGCGTCGTCGCGAGGCGGCACCCCGGCCACCTGACCCACGGGCGTGGGGCGGCACCCACGCGACCCGATCCCGGCGACGCGACCCGCGCCTCCTGCCGTCGATCCGGGGCTGGTGCGCCGGACCGGGCGGTGCCACCCTGTAGCTCGACGCCGTCCGGCGCCGTGACCCGAGGAGGCCCCCGTGACCGTGCAGCTCACCCCGTACCTGGCGTTCCGTTCCGAGACGCGTGAGGCGTTCGAGTTCTACGCCTCCGTGTTCGGCGGCACCCCGACCTTCAGCACGTTCGGCGACTTCGGCGTGGGCTCGCCCGACGAGGCCGGGAAGGTCATGCACGCCCAGCTGAAGACGCCGTCGGGCCTGCTGCTGATGGGGGCCGACCGCCCCGACTCGTACCCGCTCGAGGAGGCGAGCAGCGTGTCGCTCTCGCTCTTCGGCGGACCCGACGACGCGGACGAGCTGACGGCGTGGTTCGCCGCGCTCGCCGAGGGCGGAACCGTGCACGAGGCCCTGTCGCAGGCTCCGTGGGGCGACTCGTTCGGCATGCTGGACGACCGCTTCGGCCAGCACTGGATGGTCAACGTCGGCGGTGCCGCGGCCTGAGGCCGGGTCCCGCCGCCGACGGACCCAGGAGGCGCGGTGGCGGTCGCCGAGGACGCCCCGGCCCAGCTCGTCCGCCCCGCCTCAGTCGCCCCCGAGCCGACCGATCACGCTCTCGTCGAGCCGGGCGAGCAGGTCGGACACGTCGTCGTAGACCTCCTCGGCCCCGGCCTCGACCAGCTCGGCCCGGGAGAAGCCGCCGCTCAGCACGCCGACGCAGGTCACGCCCGCCCGGTGTGCCGCCTCGACGTCCCAGACGGCGTCGCCGACCATGACCGCACGCTCGGCCGGCACGTCCGCCTTCTCGAGGGCGACCTCGACGATGCCCGGGTCGGGTTTGGCGGTCTCGACGTCCTCGCTCGACGTGACGGCCCAGAGGGCGTCCTCGACGTCCAGCAGTCCGCGCAGCGCCTTCAGCTCGTCTTCGGGCGCGCTCGTGGCGAGCACGACGCCGTGCCCCCGGCGCGCGAGCTCGGCGAGCAGGTCGGTCGCGCCCTCGAAGACGTGCAGGTCGCCCCGATCGCCGAGGTGCTCGGCGTAGTGGCGCGAGTGGGCGTCCTTCGCGTCGTCGAGGAGGCGCGCGGCGGCCTCCTTCCCGACCAGACCCTCGACGAGCAGGGACGAGTCCTTGCCGATCGACCGGTGGATGCGCCAGCTGTCGACGGGCTGGCCGACGTCGGTGAAGGCCCGCGACCAGGCGTCGACGTGGGCGAAGTTCGAGTCCACCAGGGTGCCGTCGATGTCGAAGAGGACGGCGGTGGACGGAGAGGAGGACGTGGGGGAGGTCATGCCGCCACCCTGCCCCGAACGAGCCGAGCTGCACGGACTGCACGAATCACGCCGAGAGCAAAGCGACACCTGTTGCCCGACAGTCCATGCGGGCGTACGTTCGCAGACGGGCTCGTCGACGAGCCCGACCGGCCCCGACGGTCGGCCCACGAACGCAGAGAGGCACATGCCATGGCACGGTTCAGCGACAAGACGGCACTCGTCACCGGTGGAGGCAGCGGCATCGGCGCCGCGATCTCGCGCTCCCTGGCGGCCGAGGGCGCGTCGGTGGTCGTCACCGACATCAAGCTCGAGGCGGCGCAGGGCGTCGTCGACCAGATCGTCGCCGCCGGTGGCACGGCCGTGGCCTTCGAGCAGAACACCGCGAAGCCCGAGCAGTCCGAGGCGGCCGTCGAGTTCACGAAGACCACCTACGGTGCTCTGCACCTCGCCGTCAACAACGCCGGCATCGGTGCCCCGGCCGCCGACATCGGCGAGTACGACATCGCCGCCTGGGACCGCGTCCGCTCGGTCGACCTCGACGGCGTCTTCTACGGCCTGCGCTACCAGCTGCCCGCCATGGTCGAGGCCGGCGGCGGCTCGATCGTCAACATGAGCTCGGTGCTCGGCTCGGTCGGCATCGCCCAGAACGCGGCCTACGTCGCGAGCAAGCACGCCCTGGTCGGCCTGACCAAGGTCGCGGCACTCGAGTACTCGAAGCGCGGCGTCCGGACGAACGCGGTCGGCCCAGGCTTCATCGACACGCCCCTCGTGCGCGCGTCTCTCGACGGCGACGCGCTGTCGTACCTCGAGTCGCAGCACGCCACCGGCCGCCTGGGCACCGACGCCGAGGTCTCGGCGCTCGTCCTGTTCCTGCTGAGCGACGAGGCGTCGTTCGTCACGGGCAGCTACCACCTCGTCGACGGCGGCTACTCGGCGCACTGACCCGCGCCTCCCCGGCCGCCCGCCCGCCGAGAGGTCGCGATGTGCCGCTCAGCTCCGGACGTGAGCGGCACGTCGTGACACCTCGCCCGGGCTGACCTCGCTTCAGCCGCGCTTCAGCGCGTGCCCGCCATGATGGGCACGACGCGCACCCGGCGCGACCGAGGGAGGCCCCGTGCGCGTGCTCGTCGTCGAGGACCAGGCGACCCTGGCCGAGGGGCTGCGGCTCGGTCTCGAGGCCGAGGGCATCGCGGTCGACGTCGCACCGACCGGCACCGACGGCCTCTGGCGCACCCGCGAGGGCACGTACGACGTGGTCGTCCTCGACATCATGCTGCCCGGCATGAGCGGCTACGCCGTCTGCCGGGCCATGCGCGAGGGCGGCGACTGGACCCCGGTCATCATGCTCACCGCCAAGGACGGCGAGTGGGACCAGGTCGAGGCCCTCGACACCGGTGCGGACGACTACCTCACCAAGCCGTTCTCCTTCGCCGTGCTGCTCGCCCGGCTGCGCGCCCTGGTCCGCCGTGGTGCCCGCGAACGACCGGTCGTGCTCGAGGCCGGCGACCTGCGCCTCGACCCCGCCTCCCGCAGCGTCCACCGCGGCGCCGTCGAGGTCGAGCTCACCAGCCGCGAGTTCGCGGTCCTCGAGTTCCTCATGCGCCACGCCGGCAGCGTCGTGACCAAGCGGGAGGTGCTCGACGGCGTCTGGAACGACGACTTCGAGGGCGATCCCAACATCGTCGAGGTCTACGTGCGGCACCTGCGCAACAAGGTCGACCGCCCGTTCGGGCGCGAGGCCATCGTCACGCTGCGCGGTGCCGGTTACCGTCTGGAGGCGCGGGGTGGCTGAGCGCGCCCCTCGCGTTCCGGTGCCCGGGCCCGGGCCGTCCGCCGCGGCCGGGCCGTCCGCCCGCACCGGGCCGGGTCGCCCCCGACGGGCGTCGCTGCGGTCCCGCATCACCACGGCCGCCGTGCTCGCCGTCGCACTGACCCTCGGCGTGTTCACGCTCGTCTTCGCGCTCGTGCAACAGGCCGTGCTCGCCGACGGCCCACGCCAGTCCGCCTCGGCCGACGTGGACCGCGCCGTGTCGGCCTTGGCGATCGGTTCGACGCCCGACGTCGCGGTCGCGGGCGAGGCCGAGGGGGCCCTCGTCGTCGTGACCGACTCCTCGGGCCGCGTGCTCGCCGCCGGGGGAGAGGACGACCTCGTCGAGTCCGCCTCGTCGCTCGCGGCGGCCGGGTCGGGTGACCGCGTGACGCTCGACGGCGACCGGTTCGTCGTCGAACGGGACGATGTCGGGGTCGAGACCACGCCGACGCCGAGCGCGGAACCGACGCCGACGCCCACTCCGACCGCGTCCTCGCGGTCTAGCGACGACGACGACGACGACGCCGGGGACGAGGCCGACGACGACTCCTCTCCCACGCCCGAGGTCACCCCCGAACCCGCCCCGACCGTGACGACCGAGTACGGCGTCGTCGCGGCGCGGTCCCTCGAGGAGGCGAGCGCCGCCTCCTCGGCCAGCCTCGTGACGCTCGGCGTCGCGATTCCCGTGGCGCTGATCGTGCTCGGCGTGACGACCTGGCTCGTGGTCGGCCGCGCGCTGCGCCCGGTCGAGTCGATGCGACGCGAGGTCGACACGGTCACGGCGCAGAGCCTGTCGCACCGGCTGCCCGACCCGGGCGGCATCGACGAGATCGCCCGCCTCGCCCGCACGCTGAACGGCATGCTCGACCGGCTCGACTCGTCGGCGACGGCCCAGCGGCGTTTCGTCGGCGACGCCTCACACGAGCTCAAGACGCCGCTCGCCACGATCAGGCAGCACGCCGAGGTCGCGCTGCTGCACCCCGGCAGCATCGACGGTGCGACGTTGGCCGGAACCGTCCTCGGCGAGGAGGCGCGGCTGACGGCGCTCGTGCAGGGCCTGTTGGTCCTCGCCAGGGCGGACGAGGGCGCCCTCGGGGTGACGCGTCGCCCGGTCGACCTCGACGATCTCGTGGTCGCCGAGTCAGCTCGACTGCGCGGTGTCGCCCGTCCCGACGGTCGGGGGCCGCTCGCCGTCGACGCCACGGCCGTCGGCCCGGCCCGCGTGGACGGCGACGAGGGGCTGCTCGGCCAGGTCGTGCGCAACCTCGTGGCGAACGCGGCCCGGCACGCCGACACCCGTGTCGCCGTCGCCCTCGACGAGCGCGACGGCCGAGCCGTCCTCACCGTCGACGACGACGGGGCCGGGGTCGCCGAGGCCGACCGGGAGCGGGTCTTCGAGCGGTTCGTGCGCCTGGACGAGGCCCGCGCCCGGGACTCGGGCGGCAGCGGGTTGGGGCTCGCGATCGTCCGCGAGATCGTCCGGGTGCACGGAGGCTCGGTGTCGATCACCACGTCGCCGCTCGGTGGTGCCCGATTCGTGGTCGACCTCCTCGCCGGCCCGGCCTGACCCGAGCGCTGCCCGCCCTGCTCCGGTGACGTGACCCGCGCCTCCTGAACGGTTCTTCAGCGGACTTCAGCACGGCTTCAGTGGCCCCTCGCGAGAGTGGGGTCACCAGCTCGAGAGAGCGACAGACCCGGCCGCCCGACGGCCCCACGAACGGAGCGAACCATGCTGAAGAACACCCTCACCAAGAAGAAGTCCCTGCTGGTCGCCGGCGGCATCGTCGGCGTCCTCGTGCTGGGCGGCGGCGGGGTGGCTCTCGCCTCGGGTCTCGATGACGGTGTGTCCGCACAGACCCGCGACCGCGCCCAGGAGGCGGCGCTCGCCGAGACCGGTGGCGGCACCGTGACCGAGGTCGACACCCTCGACGACGGGCTCGTCGGGTACGAGGTCGAGGTCGTCCTGCCCGACGGGCGCGAGGCGACGGTGCTGCTCGACGGCGACCACGCCGTCACCTCGAGCCGCGTCGACGACGACTCGCGCGGGTCCGGTGCCACCCCGACGCCCGTCGCGGGCGACGACCGTGACGACGACCCGCTCGGGTCGGACGCCACCCCGACGCCCGTCGCGGGTCCGGGGCGCGACGACTCGGTCGACGACTCGACCCGCGACGACGACCTGACCGGCGCCGACTACGACCGGGCCGCGGCCGCCGCCCTCGCCGCCGCCGGTGGGGGCACGGTGACCGACGCCGACCGCAGCGACGACGCCGGCGTGGCCTACGAGGTCGACGTGCGCCTCGACGACGGCACCGAGGTCGACGTCGACCTCGACCAGGCGTTCGGCGTCGTGCGCACCGACGTCGACGCCCGCCGCTGACCGGGGCAGGGTCGCAGCCGGGCCGGTGATGGGAGACTGGTCACGTGCCCACCTTCTCCGCCGCCCGAGGCGACTACGAGTTCACCGACGCCCACGGCGTGACCGTGCACTACTACGTCTGGAAGGCCGCGACGCCCAAGGCCGTGGTGCAGATCGCGCACGGCCTCGGCGAATACGCGCTGCGCTACGACGACCTCGCGCAGGACCTCGTGCGAGCCGGCTACACGGTCTACGCGAACGACCACCTCGGCCACGGCGAGACCGGCCTCGGCCAGTGGGGCGGCGACCACACGAAGCTCGGCCGCCTCGGCCCGTCGGGGTTGCGCGGAGCGATGGAGGCGGTGGTCCGGTTGACGGGCATCGCACGCTCCGAGAACCCCGGCTCGCCGCTGGTGTTGCTCGGGCACTCCTGGGGCTCGTTGATGGCACAGAAACTCGTCGACGAGGGGTCCGACCGGTTCGACGCCGTCGTGCTGAGCGGCACGGCGTACCGCATGCCCGGCAGCATGAACGCGGGCGACCTGAACGCCCGGCACGCCCACCTCGGCGACACCGGCTACGAGTGGCTCAGCCGTGACCAGGCCGTGGTGGACGCGATGGCCGCCGACCCCCTGTCGGTTCAGGCGACCGCCCGGCAGCTGTTCGGCACGGCCGACACGCTGCGCCTGATGGGTCGCCCCTCGACCCGGCTCGCGAGCGACCTGCCCGTGCTCGTCCTCGTCGGCGACGACGACCCGCTCGGCGGCGAGGCCAGCGCCCGCAAGCTCGCCGACGCGTACGTCAACCGCAGCCGGCTCAGCGACGTCGAGCTCCTGGTCTACCAGGGTGCCCGGCACGAGGTGTTCCGCGAGACCAACCGCGACGAGGTCGTGGCCGACCTGGTGCGCTGGCTCGACGACCGCGTGGGGCACCAGGCATAGGCTGCGTCCATGCACGGTGAGTACAAGGTCCCAGGCGGAAAGCTCGTGGTCGTCGACCTCGACGTCAGAGAGGGGCGCATCGCCGGGTTCCGTCTCGCCGGTGACTTCTTCCTCGAGCCCGACACGGCGCTCGACGCCGTCGACCGGGCGGTGAACGGCCTGCCGGTCGAGTCCGACGCGGCGACGATCGCGGCGACGATCAAGCAGGGGCTGCCGGACGACGCGGTGCTGCTGGGCTTCTCGCCCGAGGCGATCGCCGTGGCGATCCGTCGCAGCCTCTCGAAGGCGACGGACTGGCGCGACTACGACTGGCAGATCATCCACGACGCCCCGGTGTCGCCCAACGTCCACCTCGCCCTCGACCAGGTGCTCACCGAAGAGGTGGGTGCGGGTCGCCGCGGCCCGACCCTGCGCTTCTGGGAATGGGACCAGCCCGCCGTCGTCATCGGCAGCTTCCAGTCGTTGAAGAACGAGGTCGACCTCGACGCGGCCTCGACCCACGGCTTCGAGGTGGTGCGCCGCATCAGCGGCGGCGGTGCCATGTTCATGGACGCGCAGTCGATCGTCACCTACTCGCTCTACGCCCCGGGCGAGCTCGTGCAGGGCATGAGCTTCGCCGACTCGTACGCGTACCTCGACGAGTGGGTCATCACCGCCCTCAAGTCGCTCGGCATCGACGCCTTCTACCAACCGCTCAACGACATCACGAGCGCCAAGGGCAAGATCGGCGGGGCTGCGCAGAAGCGCCTGGGCAACGGGGCCCTGCTGCACCACGCCACGATGTCGTACGACATGGACGGCGACAAGATGGTGCAGGTCCTGCGCATCGGCCGCGAGAAGATGAGCGACAAGGGCACGACCAGCGCCGCCAAGCGCGTCGATCCCCTGCGCAGTCAGACGGGGCTGGCCCGTGCCGAGATCATCGAGCGCCTCAAGCAGACCTTCACCGGTCTCTACGGCGCGACCGAGGGCCACGTCACCGAGGCCGAACTCGAGAAGGCCGAGCAGCTCGTCACCTCGAAGTTCGCGACGCCCGAGTGGCTGGCGCGCGTGCCCTGAGCACGCGACGGACGCCGGCGAGGCGACCCGCGCCTCCTGTCCGGCGTCCGCCTCGGCGACCGCGCCGCGGTCAGCGGTCGAGCAGCTCGCGGTAGTCGACGTGGTCGTCGACGAAGTCGACCACGAACGGGCAGAGGGGCACGACCCGCAGGTCGGTGTTCGCGCGCACGTCGTCGAGGGCGCCCTGGACGAGCCGGGCCCCGAGGCCTGCGGAACGTCGGCTGGGCTCGATCTCGGTGTGGGTGAAGCGGATCTCGTGGCCGACGACGTCGTAGGCCGCGAAGCCGATCGTCTCGCCGTCCTCGACGAGGGCGTACTGGTTCTGCGTGGGGCGGTTCTCTACCTCGGTGGTCATCCCGACACGCTACGCGCCCCCGGCCGGGAGTCGGGCACGTGTCGGTGCCCGGCAGGCAGCAGAATGGTCGGATGCCCCTCGACTGGACCACCGCCTCCCCGAGCCTCGTGGTCCAGGGCGACAACCTCGACGTCACGGTCCAGCTGCCCGACGGCGGATTCACGATCGTCTACCTCGACCCGCCGTTCAACACGGGGCGCCAGCAGCGGCGCCGGTCGACGACGTCGGTGCGCAGCGCCGAGGACTCGACCACCTCGGTGACGGGTTTCAAGGGCGTGCAGTACGAGCGCATCCGCGGCGATCTGATGGGCTACGACGACCGCTTCGAGGACTACTGGTCGTTCCTCGAGCCGCGCCTGGCCGAGGCCTGGCGGCTGCTCGCCCCCGACGGCACGCTCTACCTGCACCTCGACTACCGCGAGGCGCACTACGCGAAGGTGCTGCTCGACGCCCTGTTCGGGCGGGACTGCTTCTTGAACGAGATCATCTGGGCCTACGACTACGGCGCGAAGAGCCGCAACCGGTGGCCGACCAAGCACGACACGATCCTCGTCTACGTGAAGGACCCCAAGCGGTACCACTTCGACTCGACGAGCGTCGACCGCGAGCCGTACATGGCACCGGGGCTCGTCACGCCCGAGAAGGTCGCCCGGGGCAAGCTGCCGACCGACGTGTGGTGGCACACCATCGTGTCACCGACGGGTCGCGAGAAGACCGGTTACCCGACGCAGAAGCCCGAGGGCGTGCTGCGCCGCATCGTGCAGGCCTCGAGCCGAGAAGGCGACTGGGTGCTCGACTTCTTCGCCGGCAGCGGCACCACCGGGGCGGTCGCCGACGCCCTCGGCCGACGTTACCTGCTCGTCGACAGCAACGAGGAGGCGGTGGCCGTCATGCGCAGACGGCTTCCGTCGGCGCGGGTCGAGTCGGTCTGACGGCGTGCAGGTCGAGGGCCGAGACGGCCGTCGTCACCGAACCGCGGACGAAGGACACGAGTTGCTCGTGGGTGAGACCCTGCATCTGCTGGGTGGAGAGACCCGACGAGCCGGTCATCGGACGACGCCGAGGGCGAGCAGCAGGGCGGCGACGAGGCTGACGCTCGCGCCGGTGGCGGCCGTCGCGATGACGGCCAGCGTGCGCTGACGGGCGGTGTCGCGCACCTCGGAGAAGGCGCTGCGGGCGGAGGTGGAGCGGTCGCTGCGAGCGACGTCGATCGTGGTCATGTTCGGCTCGTCTCTGGCATCCCTGCGATGCCTGGCGGAACTGCGGGACTTCGGACTGTCACGACACCGCCGTGAATCGGCGTCGCGCGGTCAGCCTGCCACGGAGATGGCTAGCCGATCTAGTCAGTTCACCAGGTGTTCGCTCAGCGGCTAGGACGAGGCGCGGCCGGTGTCCGCCCCGTCGGCCGGGTCGCCGTCGACGTGGTGGTCGTCGATCTCGATCGCGGCCGTCATGTTCTGCAGGAAGCCCACGACCACGGCGGCCTGGTCGGCATCGAGTGACTCGGCGGTCGAGATCATGCGGGCGTGCATCGCCGCCATGGTGTCGCGCACCTCGGAGTTCGAGTCGCCCGTGGCGGTCAGCAGCACGCCACGCTTGTCGGTCGGGTGCGGGTGGCGCAGCATGTGCCCGCTCGCGACGAGGCGGTTGATCAACACCGACGTCGACGCCGAGGTGATCTTCAGCTGGGCGGCCAACTCTTTCGCGCTGACGGGGTCGCCGAGCCTCTGGGCCCGGAGGAGGAAGCGGAGGGCCGCGAGGTCGGTGTCGTTCATCTTCATCGACTTGCGGGTGCGGGCCCGCATGGCGACCTCGGCGGCGCGGTAGGCGCGGAGGGTGTTCAGCACCGTGACGCCACGTTCTTCGGTGCTGCTGCTGTACCAATAGCCGGACGCGTCGAAGGCTGCGGCGGTGGCGTGCTGATCGGGCATGCGGCGAGTCTAGACCACATCGCTAGCGTGTCTAGCTAAAAAATCATGGCTGATCAGGTTTTTTCTTGTTGTCAACCCCTGTGTCGTCGCTCGCCGCCGTTTTAGGCTGGTCAGGTCCGCCTCGAGTGGGCAGAGACGTCCCGCCGTGTCGACCGGAGCTTCACGCAGGGAATCGATCCGGTGGGGCGTCCCGTGACGGAGAAAGGCCGCACACCCTGTGGATGTGCGGCCTTCGGTCGTCTCGCCTCCCGCGTGAGCTTCACGGGCAGGGAACGCCGGACACGTGACGAGCCGTTCGGCACCGAAGCGCCGTCGAGGGAACGCTACCCGACACCTGCCGTGTCGCGACACCAGCTCGCGCTCATCGGGCGCCGTCCGATCACCTCGACAGGCGCGCGATCACCTCGTCGGGCGCCGGATCAGGGCCGTGGCGGGGTGTCGTCACGCCGCTCGCGCGAGGGTGCGACGTCGATCGAACCGGTGTCGGGTGCAACGAGCGAGCCGGTCTGCGCGGCGACGGCCTGGGCCGAGAGCGCGGCGTCGGCGGCCACGGCGGCTCGCGCGTCGTCGGCGGCTTCGTCGATGGCCGACTTCTGCCGGAGCGGCGTGGCCTTGAGGAAGAAGCTCAGGACGAAGGCCACGAGCACGACCGCCAGGGCGACCCAGAACACGGTCACCGCTGCGTTCGCGAAGCCGTCGAGGAACGGCGCGGCGAGGCGTCGGTCGGCCGTGTTGAGGAACGACGTGTTGCCGTCGAGCGCTCCGCTCACCTGTGACGTGTCACCGTTGTCGGCCGCCTGGTAGAGCTTCAGGATCGAGGCGTTCGCCGGGTCGGTCAGCACCGATTGGTCGGCGAGGGCGGCCTGGGCTCGGCCCTGCAGGCCCGAGTCGGCGAACGCGGCGGCGATCGTCTGGGGGATGCGGCTGAACAGCACCGAGAACAGCACGGCCGTGCCCAGCGTCCCGCCGATCTGCCGGAAGAACGTCGACGCCGACGTGGCCACGCCGATGTCGCGGGCGCCGACCGAGTTCTGCGAGGCGATGGTCAGGGTCTGCATCAGCTGCCCGAGCCCCAGGCCGACGAGCAGCATGCCGACCATCATGAACCAGTACGGCTTGTCGAACGAGAGGTTCGTGAACCAGAAGAACCCGGCGGCCATGAAGGCCGTCCCCGTGATCGGGAAGATCTTGTACTTGCCCGTGCGGGAGATGAGCTGGCCGGCGACGATCGACGAGATCATCAGGCCGGCGATCATCGGCAGCATCTGGAAGCCGCTCTCGGTCGGTGTCGCGCCGTTCACGAGCTGCAGGTACAGCGGCACCGTCAGCAGGGCACCGAACATGCCGAAGCCGACGAGCACGCCGAGCACGGTCGCCATCGAGAAGGTCGGGTTGCGGAACAGCTTCAGCGGGATGAGTGCGTCGTCGCCCATCGACCGCTCGATCACGACGAAGGCGACGATGCCGAGGGCACCGATCACGTAGCAGGCGAGGGCGCCGGGCGAGCTCCAGCCCCAGATGCGGCCCTGCTCGGCCACCAGCAGCAGGGGGACGGCGGCCACGATGACGGCCGCGGCGCCGAACCAGTCGATGCGCACGTTCTCGCGTCGCTTCTGGCCCGGGATGTGCAGGAACCGCACGACGATGAACAGAGCCACGATGCCGATCGGCACGTTGATCAGGAACACCCAGCGCCACCCGGTGACGAACAGGATCTGGTCGGCTCCGGCGAACAGTCCGCCGACGAGCGGTCCGATGACGCTCGAGATGCCGAAGACGGCCAGGAAGTAGCCCTGGTACTTGGCACGCTCGCGCGGGGCGAGGATGTCGCCCATGATCGTCAGCGGCAGGGCCATCAGGCCACCGGCGCCCATGCCCTGGATGGCCCGGAAGATCGCGAGCTGGTACATGCTCTCGGAGAAACCGGCCGCGATCGACCCCAGCAGGAAGATCGTGATGGCGATCAGGAAGAGCGGCCGACGCCCGAAGATGTCGCTGAGCTTGCCGTAGATCGGCGTCGAGATGGTCGACACGATCAGGTAGGCGGTCGTCACCCAGGCCTGCAGGCTCAGCCCGTCGAGGTCGTCGGCGATCGTCCGCATCGAGGTGCCCACGATCGTCTGGTCGAGGGCCGACAGGAACATGCCCGCCATCAGGCCGAAGATCACATACAGGATCTGGCGGTGGGTCATCAGGCCCTCGCGCTCGGCGGGGGCCGTGGTCGTGGGGGCGGGGGCAGCGCTCGACATGGAGTCTCTTCTGTCTGGTGGGGGAGTCAGTCTGGTGGAGGAGGCGCGACTCGACATTGCGCGGTACGCAAAGTTACTTCACGAGCAAGATCCCGACAACAAGAGGAATCGTCCGTCCTCGACGTCAGGCGACGGCCGACCGTGCCCGGCCGACGCGCGTGACTAGGCTCGACGCGATGTCTCGACGCCCCTCCCTGCCCCGCCCCGCGACCACCGTGCTGGCCGTCGTCCTCACGACCGGCCTGCTGGCCGCGTGCTCGCAGGGCGCGCCCGAGCCGAGCCCGACCACGTCGGCCGCGACCGTCTCGCCGACTCCGACGCCCACGCCCACCCCGACCCCGACCGAGGAGGCGCCTCCTACGTCCCCCACGACACCCGCGTTCGACAAGGCGGCCCGGTCGGTCGACGACCCCGCCAGCCTCTGGGTGGTCAGCGACAAGCGGCGCCCCCTCGCCCCGGTCGACTACGTGCCCGCCGACCTCGTCACGCCCGACGTGACCCACCAGAACCCGCCGACCCTGCGCGCCGAGGCCGCCGCCGCGGTCGTCGCCATGTTCCAGGCGGGCGAGGCCGAGGGGGCCGGGGCGTTCCAGGTGCAGAGCGCGTACCGCTCGTACGACACCCAGGTGAGCGTCTACGCCGGCTGGGTGCAGCGCCTCGGGCAGGCACAGGCCGACGCCCAGAGCGCCCGCCCCGGCTTCAGCGAGCACCAGACCGGCCTCGCCCTCGACATCAGTCCCGTGCCGCTCAGCTGTGCGCTGCAGGCCTGCTTTGGCGACACGCCGCAGGGGCAGTGGCTGGCGGCCAACGCGTGGCGCTTCGGGTTCTTGCTGCGCTACCCGGCCGACAAGGTCGCCGTGACCGGCTTCACCTTCGAGCCGTGGCACTTCCGGTACGTGGGCGTGCCGCTCGCCACCGAGATGCACGACACGGGCGTCACCACGCTCGAGGAGTTCTTCGGCCTGCCCGCCGCCCCCGACTACGCCGGCTGACCCCCTGGGACCCCCAGAAGTCGCCGAGACCCCCAGAAGTTGCCGAGACCCCCACTCGCGGGTGGGGGTCTCGGCGACTTCCTGGGGTGTGGGCCGTCGGCCCGGTCGGTCAGGCGCCCAGCGCGGCGTCGACGATCGTCTTGGCCTCGGCCTGGACGCGGGCGAGGTGCTCGGGGCCCTCGAACGACTCGGCGTAGATCTTGTAGACGTCCTCGGTGCCGCTCGGGCGGGCCGCGAACCAGGCCTTGTCGGTGACCACCTTGACGCCACCGACGGCCGCGTCGTTGCCCGGAGCCTTGCTGAGCTTCGCCGTGATGCGGTCACCGGCGAGCTCCGTCGCCTCGATGGCGTCGCCGTCGAGCTTGCCCAGACGCGTCTTCTGCTCTTTCGTCGCCGCCGCGTCGACCCGCTGGTAGACCGGGTCGCCGTACTTCTCGACGAGCTCGGCGTAGAGCTGCGACGGGGTCTTGCCGGTGACGGCGATGATCTCGCTCGCGAGCAGGGCCAGCAGGATGCCGTCCTTGTCGGTCGTCCAGACCGTGCCGTCCTTGCGGAGGAACGATGCCCCGGCGCTCTCTTCGCCGCCGAACGCGACCGAGCCGTCGACCAGGCCGGGGACGAACCACTTGAACCCGACCGGGACTTCCCACAGGCGACGCCCGTGCGACTCGGCGACCTTGTCGATGATGCTCGACGAGACGAGGGTCTTGCCGATCGCGGCGTCGTCGCGCCACTCGGGACGGTGCGTGTAGAGGTAGTCGATGGCGACCGCGAGGTAGTGGTTCGGGTTCATCAGGCCGCCGTCGGGCGTGACGATGCCGTGACGGTCGGCGTCGGCGTCGTTGCCGGTCAGCACGTCGAACTCGTCCTTGCGGTGCACGACGCTGGCCATGGCCGAGGGGCTCGACGGATCCATGCGGATCTTGCCGTCCCAGTCGAGCGTCATGAAGCGCCAGGTCGGGTCGACGCCGGGGTTCGTGACGGTGAGGTCGAGGCCGTAGACGTCGCGGATCGCGCCCCAGTACTCGACGCTCGCGCCACCGAGCGGGTCGGCGCCGATCTTCACGCCGGCCATCTTGATCGCGTCGATGTCGATGATGTTGACGAGGTCGCCCACGTAGCCGCGCAGGAAGTCGTGGCGGCCGGGCGTGCCGACACCGCGCTTCACGTCGACGTTGCCGGCGGCGATGATCTCGTTGGCGCGGTTCGCGATCCAGTTCGTGGCGTCACTGTCGGCCGGGCCGCCGTGCGGGGGGTTGTACTTGAAGCCGCCGTCGCGGGGCGGGTTGTGGCTGGGGGTGACGACGATGCCGTCGGCCTTGTCGGTGTTCGCCGGGTCGTTGTTGTAGACCAGGATCGCGTGGCTGAGCGCGGGCGTCGGCACGTAGCCGCCCTCGGCGTCGGCCAGCACCTTCACGTCGTTGCCGGTGAGCACCTCGACCGCGGTGCGCTCGGCCGGGCCGCTGAGGATGTGGGTGTCGCGCCCGATGAACAGCGGGCCGGTGATGCCCTGGCCTGCCCGGTACTCGACGATCGCCTGTGTGATGGCGGCGATGTGGGTCTCGTTGAACGCCGCGTCGAGCGAGGAGCCGCGGTGGCCCGAGGTGCCGAAGACGACCTTCTGCTCGACCTTGCTGACGTCGGGGACGAGCTCGTAGTACGCGGCCGAGACCTCTTCTGGGTCGATCAGGTCGCTGGCTTCTGCGGGTGTTCCGGCACGGTCGGTCATGGGGACATCCTGGCACCCGGCGCCGACCTTCGTCGCGGTGCCCGGGCGGCTCTCAGTAGGCTCCTCGTCATGCCGACCCGCGCCTCCTCGACGACCTACAGCTACCTCGGGCCCGCGGGCACCTTCACCGAGGCGGCACTGAAGCAGGTGCCCGAGGCCGTCGGCGCCACCTGGAAGAGCGTCAACAACGTCGGCGAGGCCCTGGCCGACGTCGTGTCGGGCATCAGCACGGCCGCGATGATCGCCATCGAGAACAGCGTCGAGGGGGGCGTCAGCGCGACCCAGGACGCCCTCGCCACCGTCCCGGGCCTCCGCATCGTCGGCGAGTACCTGGTGCGCGTCAACTTCGTGCTCGTCGCCCGGCCGGGCACCCGCATCGAGGAGGTGCGGGTCGTCAACGCGCACCCGGTCGCCTACGCGCAGACCCACCGCTGGCTCGAGCGCGCCCTTCCCGGCCACGGGCACCTGCCCGCCTCGTCGAACGTGGCCGCCGCCGCGTCGTTGCTCGAGGAGGGCGGGGTCGGGGGCTCCGCGGACGCCGCGGTCGCGCCTCCCGGCATCACCGACCACCACGATCTCGAGGTGCTCGCCCACGACATCGGCGACAACGACCAGGCCGTCACGCGCTTCGTGCTGGTCAGCCGCACGGTGCCCGTGCCCCCCGCGACCGGCGCCGACAAGACGAGCCTGATCGTCGAGCTGCCGACCGACGGCTCGGGTGCCCTGGTCGACATGCTCGAGCAGTTCGCGACCCGCGGCATCAACCTCAGCCTGATCCAGTCACGGCCGATCGGCGATGCCCTCGGGCGCTACCGGTTCGTGATCGACCTCGAGGGGCACGTGCTCGACGAGCGCGTCGCGGACGCCCTGCTCGGGCTGAAGCGGTTCAGCCCGAGCGTGATGTTCCTCGGGTCGTACCCGCGTGCCGACGGTGCCCCGGCCGAGGTCTCGCCGCGGTACGACGACGAGGCCTTCGTCGAGGCCCGCGACTGGCTGCGCGGGTTGATCAGCGGCCTGCGCTGATCAGGAGCCTGCGCTGATCAGGAGTCGGCGCTGATCAGCGGGCTGCGCTGATCAGGAGTCGGCCGGGACGCGGACCGTGAGGCCGCCCGGGTCGACGACCGCGCGCAGGGCGACGGCCTTGCCGACCGAGTCGCCGTCGATCTCGAAGTCCTGGGGGGAGTCGAGACGCACGACGAGCTTCTTGCCCTTGTTGTAGCGCAGCGTGCGCACCTCGCGGCTGTTCGCGGCGAGGATGCGGCGGCCGACGTGCGTGCGGCGCAGGATGCCGTTCTCCCACACGATCTTGACCCAGATCTGCACCCAGCCGAAGAACCCCTCGGGGCGCAGGGCGACGATGTCGAAGATGCCGTCGTCGATCGCCGCGTCGGGCAGCAGCATGATGTTCGCCGGCAGCAGCCCGCAGTTGCCGACGATGATCGTGTGGGCGCGCATCGACTTGCGGCCCTGGTCGTCGAGCTCGTAGCGGACGTCGATGCGGTTGTCGTCGCGCAGGGCCCGTGCGATGGCGTCGACGTAGGCGAGCCAGCCGACGCGCTTCTTCAGCTCGTCGTTGGTGTTCGCGAGCATCTTGGCGTCGAGGCCGACACCTGCCATGACGACGAACGCCTTGGTCTCGCGCGAGCCGTCCTCACGCTCGATGTCGACGACGCCGAGGTCGATGTCGCGGTCGCGACCGCTGAACGCCGTCGCGATCGAGTCGTCGAGGTTGTCGAGCGAGAGCTCGAGGTTGCGGGCCAGCAGGTTGCCCGTCCCCGAGGGCAGCAGGGCGAGCGAGGCGTCGGTGCCTTGGAGGGCCTCGGCGACCGCACGCACCGTGCCGTCGCCACCGGCGGCGATCACCATGTCGACGCCCTCGGCGAGGGCCTGTTTCGTCACCTCGCCGCCCGGGTCTTCCTTGCTGGTCTCGTAGAACGTCGTGGGGCCCCAACCGTTCGAGAACTCGTGGCGCTGGACGGCCGTCTTGATCGCGTCGAGGTCGACCTTGATCGGGTTGTAGACGACCGCGGCGGTCTGGCGAGCCGTCTCGGGCTCGGGCGCCGAGGCGTGCTCGGCGGGGGAGGGGGAGGTGGCGGTCATGGGGCGAGCGTATTGGACGCGCCTCCGTGAAGTAACGAGAAGACGAAGGCTCGGTGGAGAACGTCTGCCGGGCAGGTGCCGTTGCCTAGGATGGGCGGGTGATCGATCCCCAGTTGCTCCGTGAATCCCCCGACCTCGTCAAGCTCAGCCAGCGGGCCCGGGGCGACTCCGAGTCGCTGGTCGACGACGCCGTGGCGGCCGACCAGGCCCGCCGCGCCGCGATCGCCGCCTTCGAAGACCTCCGTGCCGAGCAGAACGCCTTCGGCAAGACCGTCGCCAAGGCGCCGAAAGACGAGAAGAAGGCGCTCGTCGCGCAGGCACAGCAGCTCGCCGCCCGCGTGAAGGAGGCGCAGGTGGCCTCGAACGAGGCCGATGCGGCCTTCGACACGGCCGCGCGTGGCATCGGCAACCTGATCGTCGACGGCGTGCCCTCGGGCGGCGAAGAGAACTTCGTGACGCTCCGTGAGCACGGCACCCGCCCCTCCTTCGATTTCGAGCCGCTCGACCACGCCGACCTCGGCGAGAAGCTCGGCGCGATCGACATCAAGCGCGGCACGAAGGTGTCGGGCTCGCGCTTCTACTTCCTGCGCGGCATCGGTGCGCGCCTCGAGCTCGGCCTGATGAACATGGCCCTCGACCTCGCCCTGAAGAACGACTTCACGCCGCTGATCACCCCGACGCTCGTGCGACCCGAGGTCATGGCGGGCACCGGGTTCCTGGGCTCACACGCCGACGAGGTCTACCACCTGCCCGCCGACGACCTGTACCTGACCGGCACGAGCGAGGTCGCGCTCGCCGGGTACCACTCCGACGAGATCCTCGACGTCGAGGCGGGCCCGATCCGCTACGCCGGCTGGTCGACCTGCTACCGCCGCGAGGCCGGGGCCGCCGGCAAGGACAACCGGGGCATCCTGCGCGTGCACCAGTTCAACAAGCTCGAGATGTTCAGCTACGTGCACCCCGACCAGGCCGAGGCCGAGCACGACGCGCTCGTGGGCTTCCAAGAGGCCATGCTGCAGGCTTTGGGCCTCACCTACCGCGTGATCGACGTCGCGGCCGGCGACCTCGGCTCGAGCGCCGCGCGCAAGTTCGACATCGAGGCCTGGGTGCCGACGCAGGGCACCTACCGCGAGCTCAGCAGCACGTCGAACTGCACCACCTTCCAGGCCCGTCGGCTCGACACCCGGTACCGCACCGAAAGCGGCAAGACCGCTCCCGTCGCGACCCTCAACGGCACCCTGGCGACCACGCGCTGGCTCGTCGCGATCCTCGAGACGCACCAGCAGGCCGACGGTTCGGTGGTCGTTCCCGAGGCGCTGCGCGGCTACCTCGGCGGCCTCGAGGTCATCGAGCCGGTCGCATGAGCCAGGCCGCCGCCGCACCCCGGCCCGAGGACGAGCCCGTGGCCGCCGCCGACCGGTGGCTCGTCGCGCTCGACGTCGACGGCACGATCATGCCCGAGGACGGCACGATCTCCGAGGCCGTCCTGGGCGAGATCACGCGCCTCCACGACCAGGGCCACCAGGTCATGATCGCGACCGGGCGGTCGGTGTCGATGACCTTGCCCGTCATGGAGCGCCTCGGCCTCGTCTCGGACTACGTCGTCTGCGCGAACGGCGCGATCACCCTGGGACGTGACGAGTCGGCCCCGACGGGGTACCGCCGCGTGCACGTCGAAGAGTTCGACCCGACCCAGGTGCTGTCGACGATCCGCGAGGCCCTGGCCGACGCCGGCGCCGGTTACGCCGTCGAAGACCAAGAGGGCCTGCTGCGGTACTGCGGGTCGTTCCCCGCCGCGGCCGCGGCGCTCAACGCCGAGAAGGTCGAGTTCGACGACCTCGTCGGCCGGCCGGCGACCCGCGTGGTCGTCGTCTCGCCCGACCACGACACCGAGGACTTCCTCACCGCCGTCGAGCGCATGGGCCTGCAGCACGTCAACTACAACGTCGGCTGGACGGCCTGGCTCGACATCGCCCCCGACGGCGTCACCAAGGCCACCGCCCTCGAGCGCGTGCGTCGGTGGCTCGACGTGCCCCGGTCGCAGGTGCTGGCCGCGGGTGACGGGCGCAACGACATCGACATGCTGCGTTGGGCCGCCGGCGAGGGGCGTGGCGTCGCCATGGGTCAGGCGCCTGACGACGTCGCCGCGGTGGCCAACGAGCAGACGTCGAGCGACCTGGACGACGGGCTCGCCGAGGTGCTCGCGACGCTCTGAGCCGGCTGTTCGCCCCGGCGTGTGATCGGGGTCGTCCGCTAGACTCGGCTCCGGTTGCTCGGTTGACGCACCCCGCCACGAAATGAACACGACGCCACGACAAAACGTGGCGTTTTGACCACATCGTGGCGGCGAAGCTCACCAGGCCACCGGGAGGGCTGTCCGAGCGGCCGATGGAGCTTGTCTTGAAAACAAGTGGGCAGAGATGTCTCGTGGGTTCGAATCCCACGCCCTCCGCCAGTCGGGCCGCGCGTTCCGCACCGCGCCCTGGAGGGCGCCGACCGGGCGGACGCGTCGCTGGCGCGCCGCGGGGTTCGAATCCCACGCCCTCCGCCAGACGAGTTGCGCGTTCCGCACCGCGCCCTGGAGGGCGCCGACCGGGCGGACGCGTCGCTGGCGCGCCGCGGGGTTCGAATCCCACGCCCTCCGCCAGATGAGGCGAGGCCGGAAACCGGCCCGCGCCTCCTGGGGTGGACGGGGCTAGTGCTTGGCGGCGGCGTAGGTGGCGAAGGCCTCGCCGATCAGGGTGCTGAGCTCACGCCAGGTGGTGTCGTCGACCGAGACGGCGGAGTCGCCGTCGACGAAGCCGGCGTGCTTGTGCAGGATGTCCGAGCCCACGGCCGGCAGCACGAAGAAGTCACGCGTCCAGTCGTCGGTGTCGACCATCACCGGCGCGCGGTACCAGTCGAGGTAGCCGTCGAAGACGTCGTTGCGCTCGTCGCCCTTGAGCCAGGTCTCGACCGAGTCCCGCCACGCGTCTCGATTGGTCTCGCCGTTCATGTAGTCCTCCCGGGCCTGGTGCGTGCGGGAGCGTCCGCGACCGCCGGTCCAGTGTCCCAGGTCGGTCGCCGCGAGGGCCGCTGCGGGCGCGGCGGCACGAGCCCGTCGACGTGCCGTGCCCGGGGGGAGTGTCCCCCGAAGGGGACCATCCCGTCCCCCCGAACAGGGACTGAACGCGACGGCGCCCCCGTGTTGCACTGTTCGAGCCTCCCGCTGCGACCCCGCACCGGTCGGCACCCCGGGTGGGCCGAACACCGCCCGGGCCCCCGACACCCCAGGACCGACACCCATGACCCACATGACCCCGACGACCCGTGCCGCCCTCGTCATCGGTGCCGCCGTCGCCCTCGTGGCCGGCATCGCCGCCACCCCTGCCGCCGCCCACGCCGCCGGCCCGACCCCGACCGCGACGTCGTCCGCGGCACCCCGCACGACCGCCACGACGACCCCGCAGACCATCCGCACCGCCAGCAGCGCGACCCTCTACAAGGGCGGTCTGTTCGTCGACACGAACGGCGAGGCCGCCCGTGCCGCGGCGACGCTCTCGTCGCAGGGCCGCACCGCTGAGGCGTCGGCCGCCCGCACGATCGCCCAGCAGTCCGTCGCCACCTGGCTCGGCGGCTGGTTCACCGACGCGCAGCTCGTGCAGAAGATCGACGCCACCGTCGCCGCCGCCGAGAAGAAGGGCACCACGCCCGTCTTCGTCACCTACAACATCCCCAACCGCGACTGCGGCAGCCACTCGGCCGGGGGTTCCGCCGACAACGCGGCCTACCTCCGCTGGAACCAGCTCGTCACCTCGCGCCTCGCCGGTCACCGTGCCGCCGTCATCGTCGAACCCGACGCCCTCGCCCTGATCAGCAACTGCCCCACCCAGACGAACGGACGTGAGGCGACCATCGCCGCGGCCGTGGCTGCACTCGCCGACGCCGGGGTGCCGGCGTACATCGACGCCGGCAACTCGAACTGGGTGCCGCCGCAGACCATGGCCGCGCGCCTCAAGGCCGCGGGCGTGGACCGGGCCCGGGGCTTCGCGACCAACGTCTCGAACTACTACCCCGTCGAGTCCGAGCGGGCGTACGCCGAGAAGGTGTCGCAGGCTTCGGGAGGCGCGCGCTACGTGATCGACACGTCACGCAACGGTCGCGGCTGGAAGGGCACGTGGTGCAACGCCCCCGGCGCCGGCCTGGGGGCGGTACCGTCCGTCCAGACCGGCTCGACGAAGCTTGACGCCCTCCTCTGGATCAAGACGCCCGGGGCCAGCGACGGACAGTGCAACGCCGGGCCGGCGGCCGGCCAGTGGTTCGCGTCGTACGCCGTGCAGCTCGTCGCCAACCGCAAGGTCGGCTGAGTCCCCGGGGGCGGTCCAGGACCGTCTGCGTAGACTCTCCTTCTGCCCGTACACCGAACGGTGCACGTCCGCCCGCTCGATCCACGAGTTCTCTCGAGTCCGAGCGAGCGACCAGTGCCTTCGATGACCGAGAGGACACCGCGTGAGCGACCTTCGCGACCGATCCGGCCGTGGCCGCCGAGCTGCCCGACCCGAGGGGACCGCCTCCGGTCGCCGTGCCACCCCGGCGACGACGGGAGTCGCCCGTCACGGCCGGCTGAAGAGCGGAGGCCCGGTGCGGGCCGTCACGAAGGTGGTCGCCGCCTCCGTGGCCGTGCTGCTCGTCAGCGGAGCCTCGGTCGGTGCGATCGCGGCGTACCAGGTGCGCAGCGACCTCGGCACGGGTGTCGAACTGCAGGCGGCCCAGGGCGAGACCACCAAGCCCGCGCCCCCGTCGATCAGCGAGTACGAGGGCGGCTTCAACATCCTCGTCGTCGGGACCGACAACGACGCCAGCCAAGACCAGGGCGCCTTCGGCGAACGCGACGCGACCCTGAACGACGTCAACATCCTGCTGCACGTCTCGGCAGACCACAGCAACGCGACGGCCGTCAGCATCCCGCGCGACATGGTCGTGCCCATCCCGTCGTGTGCGAAAGAGGACGGCTCCGGGTACTACTCGGCGATGTCGGCCCGGCCGATCAACGAGGCCTATTCGTACGGCGGGCTCAGTTGCGTCGCTTCGACCGTGTCGAGCCTGACCGGTCTCGACATCCCCTTCGCGGGCATGATCTCGTTCAACGGCGTCATCGAGATGTCGAACGCCATCGGCGGTGTGCCGGTCTGCGCAGCCACCCCCATCAAGGACCGCTACACGGGTCTCGACATCCCGGCCGGCGAGTCCGTGCTGTCCGGGGCCGACGCCCTGGCCTTCCTGCGCACCCGCCACGGCGTGGGCGACGGGTCCGACCTCGGCCGCATCAGCAGCCAACAGGTCTACCTCTCGTCGCTGCTGCGGACGGTGAAGAGCGCCGACACGCTCAGCAACCCCACGAAGCTCTATTCGCTGGCCCGTGCCGCGGCCAGCAACATGACCCTGTCCGACCAGCTGACGAAGATCGACACCATGGTGCAGATCGGCCTCGCGCTGCGAGACCTGCCGCTCGACTCCGTCAACTTCGTCCAGTACCCCGGCACGACCGGTGGCTCCGGCGTCTACGAGGGCAAGGTGCAGCCCGACAAGGCCGTGGCGACCCAGCTCTTCGACGCGATCAAGAACGACGTCCCGTTCTCGATCCCCGAGGGCAGCACCGGCATCGGTTCCGAGAGCACCGCCACGGGTGACGGATCGGCTTCGAGCCAGGCCCCGGCCGCTCCGGTCGAGACGTCCTCGCCGGCCCAGACCGCGGCTCCGGTCGACACGGCGGCCCCCACCGATCCGGGCGCGGGAGCGGCGACCACGCCGCCGACGACCGAGGTCATCGAGGGCCTCACGGGTCAGACGGCGGCCGACCAGACCTGCTCGGTCGCGTTCGGCTCGAACTAGGCGCACGGCCGAGAAGTCGTCCCGGCGAGTAACCAGCTCGCCGGGACGACCGGTGACCTCAAGCGGCGGCCCGAACCGGCACGCATGAGAACCCCGCGATGCCGGGATCAGGGGTGCGGCACCGTGGGGGGTGTGGAGGCCGGCGTCGATGCCGGCGGAGCCCCTCGGACGCAGCCGTTCGGGTGCGGCGCTCGATGATGGGGCACGTGACGCGACGACTGTCGGGGAGCGTGTTCGGCAAGGGTGAACGGGCTCGTGCTGTCGAACCACTGCCCCTCGACCGTCGTCGGCGTCAGGGGTACTCTATGTGTCGGCACAAATGCCGACAAGCCGATCACGCCCCCCAGAGCGGGTGGGGCACGGGTGGTTCTGTCCACGCCCCTCCGTGCCCGACGTCCGACCGGTCGCGGGCTCGGTTTCGGCATCTGGCTCTCGGGCCGCTATGCTGGTCCCTGCGCGTTCGCTCGCGAGCCGCATGGAGCCGTCGCATAGTTCGGCCTAGTGCACCACCCTGCTAAGGTGGAGTTCCCTTTGTGGGAACCGTGGGTTCAAATCCCACCGGCTCCGCGGAAAGCCACGTCGGTTCTCTCTCTCGCCAGAGATGTTCCGGGGTGGCTTTTCTTCTGTCCGCTCCCGGGCGCCCCGGCGTCCCCCGGTGCGGTGCTCTCCCAGACGCCTGCGGCGTAGCGTGACCGGTGACGACGAGTCGTCTCGACTGCAGGGAGAACCACCGGTGAAACGCATCCACTACGCCGACGAGTACCTGGTCACCGGCGACGAGATCGCGGCGGCCGTCGTCGAGTACGCGCGGGCACTGGCCATGCAGAACGAGTCCGACATGGTCGACCTGCCGGGCATGGATCGTGGCGGCGTCCACCAGCGGTTCCAGATCCTGCTCGGCCCGGCGAGCCAGATGCTCGTCTCCGAAGAGCAGACCGACGAGGTCGAGATCGACGACGACCACCTGGTCGACGACATCGAGGCCCGCATCGACCGGCTGCGGCGCGTCGAACCCCAGACGAGCGATCCCACCGACGGCATCCCCCTGGACGCCGACGAGTTCTGAGTCCTGCCGCGTCGACGACACCTGTCGCCAGGTCGGTGTCAAGGCCCCGCGTGAGGCCGGTCGACCGACTAGCGTCGGGACGATGACTACTCCTGCGCCCGCGCGCCCCGCCGCGACCGTCGTCCCGGTCACCCTGGGAGGCGCGGGTCCGGTCGTCGGGACCGCCACCGCTCTCGTCGTCGACCAGCTGCGATCCGGCCAGGCACCGACGGTCGACGAGGCCCTCGACCTCGCGGTCGAGCTCGGTCGACACGGCGCTCTGCCCGGACTCGGATCGACGGCCGACCTCTGGCAGGCCCTGGCCACGCTCGCCGCGCACGACCTCGGTGCGGCGCGAGCCGTCGAACCGCACCTCGACGCGCTCGCCATCCTCGACCAGCACGCCGAGGACGTCGCCGCGACGTCCCCCGAGACCCTGCCCGACGAGGACGGCGGCGAGGGCTCCGTGCTGCCCGCCCGCGCCCGCACCGACGACTCCTTCACCTGGGGCGTGTTCGCCGCCGAGGGCCCCGGAGTCCGCCTCGAGGGCTCACGTCGCTCCGACGCGACCGGCGCCTGGTCGCTGACGGGCACGAAGCCCTGGTGCTCGCTCGCGGGCACGGTCGACGGCGCCCTGGTCACCGCCTGGGTCGGTGACGAGCGGCGGCTGTTCTCGGTCGACCTCCGTCAGCAGGGCGTCACCGTCACGGCCGACGCCTGGCACGCCCGGGGGCTGGTCGAGATCCCGTCCGGCCCGGTCGACTTCGACGACGTCGAGGCGCACGAGGTCGGCGCGCCCGGCTGGTACCTCGAGCGTCCCGGTTTCTCCTGGGGCGGCATCGGCGTCGCGGCGTGCTGGTACGGCGGCGCGGTCGGGGTGGCCCGCACGCTGCTCGCCGCGGCGGTGACCGCCTCGTCGCGCGCGCCGGAGCGCCCGGCCGACCCGCACCTCCTGCAGGCCCTCGGCCTCGTCGACACGCGGCTGGCCGACGCCCGCCGGGCGCTGGTCGAGGCCGCCGACCTCGTCGACGCCGGCGAGGCGACCGGTGAGGCGGGGCGGCTGCTGGCCAAGCGCGTCCGCGGGACGGTCGCGCACGCCTGCGACGAGGTGCTGGCCCGGGCCTCCCGTGCCCTCGGCCCCGCGCCGCTGGCGACCGACGCGGCCCACGCCAAGCGTGTCGCCGACCTCGAGCTCTACCTCCGCCAGCACCACGGCGAACGCGACGACGCGTCGCTCGGTCAGACGGTGCTCCGCGACGCCGCCCGCGACGGGCTCCCCACGTGGTGAGCTTCGACGGTCGCGCGCCGGGGACGCCGGTCGAGAGCTGGGAGGCCGACCCGCGCCTCCTCGCCCTGCCGTCGCTCGACGGCACCGTCGACCGGTCCGCGGTGTCACGTCTGGTCGTGCTGGCCGCCCACCCCGACGACGAGACCCTCGGTGCCGGCGGCCTGATCGCCGACGCGGCCGCCCGCGGCGTCCCGGTCACGGTCGTCGTGGTCACCGACGGCGCCGCCTCGCACCCCGGCTCGACCACGAGCGCCGAGGACCTCGTCGCGACGAGAGCCGAGGAGGCGCGGGTCGCGATCCACCTGCTGGGTCACGACGTCGAGCTGGTGCAGTGGAGCATCGCCGACGGAGCGGTCCGCGAGGCCCGTGCCGAGATCACCGAGCGGCTGAGGCCCCTGCTGCCCGGACCGGGTGGCCTGCTCGTGGCACCCTGGCGCGGGGACGGCCACCGGGACCACCGCGTGCTCGGCGAGATCGCCGCCGAGCTGGTGGCCGAGGCGGACCAGGCCGGCACGGCATTGCTCGAGTACCCGATCTGGCTGTGGCACTGGGGTTCGCCCGACCACCCCGACGTGCCCTGGCCGTCGCTGCGGCTGTCGTCCTTGGACGCCGTCGCCGACGCCGCGAAACGCTCGGCCCTCGCGGCGTACGTCTCGCAACGACGACCGCTCTCGGACGCGCCCGAGGACGCCCCCGTGCTGCACCCGGTGTTCGAGCGGCATTTCGCCCGCGGGCGCGAGGTGTTCGTGGTGGCCGGGCCGGGGTCGGGCGCCGCGGCGTCGGGTCCGGCGACCGAGGCCACGTTCGACCGGACGCACGCCCGCCGCGCCGATCCGTGGCGGGTCACGACGCGCTGGTACGAGCGCCGCAAGCGCGCCCTCACCGTGGCGTCGCTGCCGCGTGAGCGCTACGGCCGCGTGCTCGAGGTGGGCTGCTCGATCGGCGTGCTGACCGGCGACCTGGCCCCTGCGGCGGACCGTCTGCTGGCCCTCGACGTGTCGTCGGTCGCCGTGCAGGCCGCCCGCGAACGGCTCGCGAACCTGCCGCACGTCGCGGTCGAGCAGGCCGACGCCGCCGCCGACTACCCGTCGGGCACGTTCGACCTCGTCGTCCTCAGCGAGGTCGGCTACTACCTGGCCCCGGAGGCGTTCGGACGGCTCGTGGACTCGATCGTCGACGGCCTGGCCGAGGACGGCGACGTCGTCGCCTGCCACTGGACCCAGCTCGAGGGCGACTTCCGGCAGAGCGCGGACGACGTCCACGCCCGGCTGGGGGCCGACCCGCGCCTCCACCGGGTCTCGCACCACGTCGAGGGCGACTTCGTGCTCGACGTCTTCTCGCGGGACCCCCGGTCGGTCGCCGAGCGGACGGGGCTGCGATGAGCGACCCGACCGTGCGCCCGACCACGACCCGCCCCGTGCGCGCCGTCGCGGTCGTCGTCCCCGCGCACGACGAGGAGGAACTCGTCTCACGCGCCCTCGACGGCGTCGACCTGGCCCGGCGGCACACGGCCCGGACCCACCCGGAGGTGCGGGTCGTCGTCGTCCTCGTGGCCGACGCCTGCACCGACGGCACGGTCGCGGCCGCCCGTGCGCACCCTCGCGTGACCGTCGTCGAGATCGAGGCCCGCGGGGTCGGTGTCGCCCGGGCCGTCGGCGTCGACGTCGCCCTGGACGAGCTCGGCGCAGCCTCGGACGGACTGCCTTCCGGCGACCTGTCGCTCGACGCGGTGTGGCTCGCCTGCACCGACGCCGACTCGGTCGTGCCGCCCGGCTGGATCGACGACCAGCTCGACCGCGCGGCCTCGGGTGCCGACGTCGTGATCGGCACCGTCCGCCCGGACTTCGCCGACCTCTCGCCG
Source organism: Frigoribacterium sp. AP1 (assembly GCF_056680555.1). Classification (NCBI taxonomy): domain Bacteria; kingdom Bacillati; phylum Actinomycetota; class Actinomycetes; order Micrococcales; family Microbacteriaceae; genus Frigoribacterium; species Frigoribacterium sp. AP1. Next base: position 943,467 of record NZ_CM155288.1, on the reverse strand, counting down.
CGCCAGATCGCGGCCTGGACCGCCCGGCACACGCCCGGACGGCCGAACGGCCACGTGCACGGCGCCAACCTCGGCGTGCGGGCTTCGTCGTACCGGGCCGTCGGCGGGTTCGCCCCGGTGGACCTGCACGAGGACAACGTCCTCGTCGACCGGCTGCGCGACGCCGGCGCGACCCTCGTCGCGTCGGACGTCGGCGAGGTGCTGACCTCGGGGCGGCGCGACGGACGCACGTCGGGCGGCTACGCGGGCTACCTCGCCGTGGACCTGCTCGCCTGACGGGACCGGCACCGCGCCTCCTGGTCCTGGTCCTGGTCCGGGTGCGGTGCCTGCCGTCGTGGACGAGCGCGGGAGGCGCGCGCGGCTCAGTCGCGCAGGGTCGCCAGGTACGCGGCCTCGCGCTCGTACCCGTCCGCGTCGTCGACGAGCCGGGGGTTGCCCAGCTCGACGGCCTTGTCGCGGCTCATCTCGGCGAGGTCGTGCAAGCGGATGATCGCGACCCGCAGCACGTCGGCCCAGGTCGCCTCGCTGCCGTAGGCGTCGAGGAGCAGTCGGACGCGCCGCTCGGCGTCGGCCATGCCGGGGGCGTTCGGCGGCGTGCGGTCGGTGAGGGGGACGGCACGCGTCGCGTAGTAGGCGAGGTCCCACAGGCGCGGGCCGGGCGAGGCGAAGTCGAAGTCGATCGCACCGACGACGTGTCCTGCGGCGTCGTAGGCGAGGTTGTGCGGTGAGAAGTCGTTGTGGCAGATCACCTCGGACGGCACCTTCACCGGGGCTTGCCACACGGCGCCGTCGAGGCCGAAGCCGATGCTCGCGTCGTGGAGACGGCGCAGCAGTCGTGCCCCCTCGACCAGGGCCTCGTCGGTGAAGACGTGGTCGGGCAGGGGATAGACGGGCACGTCGGCGTCGACGAAGCTGAGGCGTTCGCGTCCGCCTTCGATGCCCAGCGGCCGGGGGATGCCGTCCACGCCCGCGCGGGACAGGTACCTGAGGTGGCGGTGGACCGTGGGGGTCCAGGGGCCGGCGACACGGAGCACGGTGTCGCCCTGTCGGACGACCGCGTTCATGTTGCCCCCGGCCAGGACCTCACCGGCGGGGATCGCGTCGTCCAAGGGTCAGGCCACGGGGCCGAAGCCGGTGCGGAAGCGGTCGAAGGTCGTCACCCAGTAGGCGCGCAGCGCGTCGACGCGTTCGTCGTCGGTCGTCGTGTCGACCCATGGATCGTAGACGCCGCGCAGCACGGCGATGACGGCACCCCAGGTCGAGTGGATCAGGAGGGACGTGGTCAGGGCGTCTCGCGAGGGGCCGACGGCCAGGGCGATGACGTCGCCGACGCGTTCGGTCATGGGGACGCCGACCGCGAGCACGTAGGGCAGCAGGGGCTCGTGCGTCCGCAGCAGGTGGCGGAGGCTGATCATGTAGTCGACGAGCTGCGTGTCGACGGCCGACAGCAGCAACAGCTCGAGCAGGTCGATGTCGGTGCCTTCGAAGGACGCCAGCATCGACAGGTCAGAGGCGTCGACCGCCGCGCCCGCCTTGTTGAGCAGCACCGAGGCCACGGCGTCTTCCTTGCACGAATAGTGGTTGGCGAAGGTCCGTCTTGAGTAACCGGCCGAGGCGGTGACGTCTTCGACGACGAAGCCGTCGAAGCCCTTCTCGGTCGCCAATCGGAAGGCCGCATCGGCGAGCCCGCGGCTCGTCGCCCGACGCTTCTCGTCGCGCCCGCCGACCGCTTCCGTCGCGAACCGGGTCAGGTCGCCACGCGCTGGGGTCTGCTGCATCGGACCATGGTGCCGGGACTTCCTGAGAATTTCCATGCCCAATGGGCAACGGAGCCTCGAGATCGCGTATCCTTCAAGAGTCCGATTCGGGTCGGACGGCCTCGAGAGACACCAGGCACACAACCCCCTGTGAGATCGCGCAGGGTCGCGTCGGGTGCGACCCTCCAGCTGAACCACGGAGGGGGCCCGGTCCTCTCGAGACACACGCCTCGTGGCCCCCGTGGTCACGGGGCGTTCCCGTCTGCCCGGCGAGTGGTCCCCGTCCGGCACGGTCAGGTCCGCGGGAGTGACAGGCTGAGCCCATGAAGCGAGGGCGGTTGCGGGTGGTGCTGGGGGCGGCACCCGGAGTGGGCAAGACGTACACGATGCTCGAAGAGGGCGCACGGCTGCGGGCGGAGGGCGTCGACGTCGTCGTGGCCGTCGTCGAGACGCACGGGCGGCGCGCGACCTCGGCACTGGTCGGCGACCTCGAGGTCGTGCCTCGCCGGGTGGTCGTCCACCGCGGTGTCGCGTTGGACGAACTGGACCTGGAGGCGGTGCTCGCGCGGGCCCCGCAGCTGGCACTCGTCGACGAGCTCGCCCACACGAACGCCCCGGGTTCGACCCACGAGAAGCGCTGGCAGGACGTCGAGGCCCTGCTCGTCGCCGGCATCGACGTCGTCTCGACCGTCAACGTGCAGCACGTCGACTCGCTCACCGACGTGGTCGAGCGCATCACCGGGGCGACCCAACGTGAGACCGTGCCCGACGCCGTGCTGCGGGCGGCGGACCAGGTCGAACTCGTCGACCTCGCCCCACAGGCCCTGCGCGACCGGCTCGCCGAGGGCGTCGTCTACCCGGCCGACCGGGTCGACGCGGCGCTCTCGAACTACTTCCGTCTGGGCAACCTCACGGCGCTCCGCGAGCTGGCGCTGCTCTGGCTGGCCGACGAGGTCGACAGCGCGCTCAAGGCCTACCGCGACGAGCACGGCATCGACAGCACGTGGGAGGCCCGCGAGCGCGTCGTCGTCGCCCTCACCGGCGGACCCGAGGGCGAGACGTTGATCCGTCGGGGCGCCCGCATCGCCGCACGGTCGTCCGGAGGGGAGCTCGTCGCCGTGCACGTCAGCGCCCAGGACGGCCTGCGGCAGGGAGCGCCCGGAGCCCTGGCGGCGCAGCGTGCCCTGGTCGAGAAGCTCGGCGGCACGTACCACCAGGTCGTCGGCTCCGACGTGCCCCGCGCGCTCGTCGACTTCGCCCGCGGGGTGAACGCCTCACAGCTGGTGATCGGCGTCAGCCGGCGGGGGCGCCTGGCCGCGGCGTTGACCGGGCCCGGCATCGGCTCGACCGTGATCCGCGAGTCCGGTCGCATCGACGTGCACATCGTCACCCACGCCTCGGCCGGTCGCGACCGGGTGCTGCCGCGACTCGGCGGGGCCCTCTCGCGGCGCCGCGTGATCGCCGGTTTCGTGCTCGCCCTCGTGGCGGGGCCGCTGCTCACCGGGCTGCTGGCCGGGCACCGCTCCGAAGACGGCATCGCGGGCACGGTGCTGGTCTTCCAGCTGCTGGTCGTGGTGGTCGCCGTCACGGGCGGCATCTGGCCGGCCCTGCTCGCGGCGCTGCTCTCGGGCGTGACACTCGACCTCTTCTTCATCGCGCCGATCTACCAGCTGACCATCGCGGAGCCGCTGCACCTGGCCGCGCTCGTGCTGTACGTGCTCAACGCCGCCATCGTCAGCTACGTGGTCGACCAGGCCGCTCGCCGCAGTCGCGCCGCCGCCCGGGCCCTCGCCGAGACCGAGCTGCTCGCCACGGTCGCGGGCAGCGTGCTGCGCGGCCAGGACGCCCTGCAGGCCCTGATCGGGCGCACCCGCGAGGCCCTGGGCATGACCCGGGTGCGCGTCGTCCAGGGCGGGGTCCAGATCGGGGAGGCGCGGCTCACCGACGACGGACGTCCCGCACCCGGGTCCCCGGCCGAGACCACCACGTCGATCGCCGCGGGCACCGACGCGACCCTCGAACTGACCGGACCCGGACTGCAGGCAGCCGACCGGCGCCTCCTGGACGTCGTCGCGGCGCAGGTCGAGGCGGCCCTCGAGCACTCCGAGCTGAGCCGGGCCGCCGGCCAGGTCGCCCCGCTGGCCGAGGTCGACCGCATGCGCAGCGCCCTGCTCGCCGCCGTCGGCCACGACCTGCGCCGCCCGCTCGCTGCGGCGACGGCCGCCGTCAGCGGACTGCGGCAGACCGACGTCGCCTGGAGCGACGCCGACCGCGACGAGCTGCTGTCCACCGCCCACGAGAGCCTCGACTCGCTCTCGACCCTCGTCACCGACCTGCTCGACGTCAGCCGCGTGCAGGCGGGTGCGCTCGCCGTGACGCCGGCGGACGTCGACCTCGACGAGGTCGTGCTCGGCGCCCTCGACGAGCTCGGCCTGGGGCCGGCCGACGTCGAGCTGGCGCTGAGGGCGACCGTGCCGCCCGTGCGGGCCGACGCCGTGCTGCTGCAGCGCGTGGTCGTCAACCTGCTCGACAACGCCCTGCGCCACTCGCCGCCGGACGCGAGCGTCCGCATCTCGACGAGTGCCTTCGGCGACCGGGTCGAGTTGCGGGTCGTGGACCGCGGACCCGGGGTCCCGGTCGAACGGCGGGACGAGATCATGGTCGCGTTCCAGCGGTGGGGCGACACCGACAACAGCACGGGGCTCGGACTCGGCCTGGCGCTCAGCAAGGGCTTCGTGGAGGCGATGGGCGGCACGCTCGCGCTCGACGACACCCCGGGTGGCGGGCTGACCATGGTGGTCGGGCTGCCGGTGGCCGGGCCTCCCGTGGCCGGGCGCGCCGGGGCGGCCGGGGCGGCCGGGGCGGCCGGGTCGGCCGGGGCGACCGGGGCGACCGGGGACGATCGGGTACGGTCGGCCACGTGAGCTCCGTGAAGATCTTGATCGCCGACGACGACCCGCAGATCCTGCGGGCGCTCAAGGTGACCCTCGGGGCGCGCGGCTACGACGTGGTCACGGCCGGCGACGGGCGCGAGGCACTCGACCTGGCGGCGACGCAGCACCCCGACCTGGTCATGCTCGACCTCGGCATGCCGCACCTCGACGGGGTCGAGGTGATCGCCGGCCTGCGCGGCTGGTCGACCGTGCCGATCCTCGTCGTGTCGGGCCGCACCGACGCCGCCGACAAGGTCGAGGCCCTGGACGCAGGCGCCGACGACTACGTCACGAAGCCCTTCTCGATGGACGAACTGCTCGCGCGCATCCGGGCGCAGACCCGCCGACTCCCGTCGGGCACCGACGACGAGCAACCCGTGGTGGCCTTCGGCGACGTGCAGGTCGACCTCTCGGCGAAGACCGTGGTGCGTCGGGCGGGCGCCGCCGGCGCTGCGGGGGCGGCCGGGGGTGGGGGCACCGGCGGCGAGTCGGTGCGACTGACGCCGACCGAGTGGAAGATCCTCGAGCTGCTGCTGCACAGCCCCGACAAGCTGATCACGCGCGAGACCATCCTGACCGAGGTCTGGGGTCCCTTCCACGCGAAGGACACCGGCTACCTGAGGCTCTACTTCGCCCAACTCCGCAAGAAGCTCGAGCCCGTGCCGGCCGCCCCCCGGCACCTCGTCACGGTGCTCGGCATGGGCTACCGCTTCGTGCCCGACGCCGACGCGCAGGCCGTCCGGGGGTCGTGACCGCGGTCGCCGCCGAGATCCTCACGGTTTCCTAACGCCGGACGACCCCATCAGGAGGCGCGGGAGGCTTAGCGTGGCAGGGCGCGTGCCTGCCTCCCGGCCGGTGCGCCCCGCACGTCCGAGAGGAACCCGTGACCGCGCAACCCGAGTCACCCGCCAGGGTCGAACCATCGACCCCCCACGCGACCGAGCGACGGATGCGCAGCTGGCTGCTCCACGGCCTCACCGAGACCGCGGGCACGCACCAGGGGCCGCACGCCGAGACCCCCGAGAAGACCCACTCGTGGTGGCGGGTGATGTGCCTGACCGGCGTCGACTACTTCTCGACCCTCGGATACCAGCCGGCGATCGCGGCCGTCGCGGCCGGTCTGCTCTCGCCGCTCGCGACCATCGTGCTCGTGTTGCTGACCCTCTTCGGCGCCCTGCCGGTCTACCGCCGGGTCGCCCGCGAGAGCCCCCGTGGTGAGGGGTCGATCGCGATGCTCGAGCGGCTGCTGCCCTGGTGGGGCGGCAAACTGTTCGTCCTCGTGCTGCTCGGATTCGCTGCCACCGACTTCATGATCACCATCACCCTGTCGGCGGCCGACGCCACGGCACATGCGGTCGAGAACCCGTTCGCGCCGTCCTGGTTCCACGGGGCCGAGGTGCCGCTGACGCTCGTGCTCGTCGCGTTGCTCGCCGCCGTCTTCCTGCGCGGGTTCCGCGAGGCGATCGGCATCGCGGTCGTGCTCGTCGCGATCTTCCTGACGCTCAACCTCGTCGTCATCGCCGTCTCGCTCTTCCACATCGGTGAGAACCCGGTCGTCATCGGCAACTGGTGGGACGCCCTGACGGTGCAGCACGGCAACCCCTTCGTCATGGTCGGCATCGCCCTGATCGTCTTCCCGAAGCTGGCCCTCGGCCTGTCGGGCTTCGAGACCGGGGTGGCGGTCATGCCGCAGATCACGGGCGACCCGACCGACACTCCGGCCCAACCGGTCGGACGCATCCGTGGGGCCCGGCGCCTGCTCGCCACGGCCGCCATCATCATGAGCTCGTTCCTCATCCTGTCGAGCTTCGTCACGACCCTGCTGATCCCTCAGGCCGAGTTCCAGGCCGGCGGGTCGGCCAACGGTCGCGCCCTGGCGTTCCTGGCGCACCAGTACCTCGGCGACGGCTTCGGCACGCTGTACGACGTCAGCACCATCTGCATCCTGTGGTTCGCCGGGGCGTCGGCCATGGCCGGGCTGCTCAACCTCGTGCCGCGCTACCTGCCGCGCTACGGCATGGCGCCGCAGTGGGCCCGAGCCGTCCGACCCCTCGTCCTGGTCTTCACGGTGATCGCGTTCGTCATCACCATCGTGTTCGAGGCGGACGTCGACGCCCAGGGCGGTGCCTACGCGACGGGAGTGCTCGTGTTGATCACCAGCGCCTCCGTGGCCGTGACGCTGTCGGCGCGACGGGCGCGCCAGCGCAAGCGCACGATCGGCTTCGGGATCGTCGCTCTCGTGTTCGTCTACACGACCGTCACCAACGTCGTCGAGCGCCCCGACGGCGTGCGCATCGCCGCGATCTTCATCATCGGGATCATCGCGGTGTCGCTCGTCTCGCGCGTGCAGCGGTCGTTCCAGCTGCGCGCGACGTCGGTCACCCTCGACGACACAGCCCTCTCGTACGTGCGCGAGGACGCGGACGAGTACGGCACGATCCGCGTCATCGCCCACGAGCCGGGGCGCGAGGTCGCCGAGATCTACAAGAAGAAGCTGTCGGCCGAGCGCAAGTACAGCGGCATCCCGCAGCGCTCGCCGGTCATCTTCCTCGAGGTGCACAAGGGCGACTCGTCGAACTTCGAGGAGGACCTCGTCGTCACCGGGCACGCCCTGCACGGCTACCGGGTGCTGCGCACGACGAGCGGCGCCGTGCCGAACGCCGTGGCCAGCGTGCTGCTGGCGATCCGCGACGAGACCGGCGTCGTGCCCGACATCTACTTCGAGTGGACCGAGGGCAACCCGCTGTCGAACATGGGACGGTTCTTCCTGACCGGGGTGGGCGAGGTCGCGCCGGTGACCCGCGAGGTGCTGCGGAGGGCCGAGCCCTCGCGCAGCCGCCGCCCCGACGTGCACGTCAGCTAGCCGCCCCGCGACCGCGCCCGCCCGGCCGCCCGCCCGGCGCCCTCGCCCTGCCGCCCGCCCTGCCGCCCGCGCCCTGACGAACCACGTTCCGCGCGATGAACCACGAAGCTTCGTGGTTTATCGCGCGGAACGGGGTTCATCGCGACGACCCTGTGAATCGACGTGCCGCTATGCGGGCGGCTGCCGTCACCCGCCGCGGGTCCAGGCACGCTCCCGCTGGCCGCAGGAGACCGGCGAGGCGCACGGGTTCGACGAGGTCCAGGTAGTCGCTGTGGACGACAGCTCTCACCTCGGGGCACGCCAAGAGTCTCTGATCTCGACGGGCTCGGTCGCGCATCACCTCGGCAGGCGTCCTCCCGTGGAGCATGCGCGGATCGGTGAGTTTGACGTATCCGTCGAACTCGACGGCGGTGCCTGATGCCGCGAGGAAGGCGTCACATCGGCCCACCACGTCTCCCTCGGGGCTGATGAACCGGCGCTGAAGTTCCACCTGGGACAGCCCCAGTTCGAAGAGCACGACCCTCAAGAGAGATTCGCCACCGCTTTCAGCCCACGGGGAGGCGAATTCGATCGCACGCCTGGCGGCTCGTCCACCGGGGTGCGATGTCGGGCCGAGGCGGGCCAAGAGTTCAACTCGTTGTTCACCGAGGGCGGCCACGACTGCCGGTCCCGTCCGGTGGCCCTCGGGCAGGACGAGCTGCCTCAACACGGCATCTGCGCACAAGACGGCGTCGGCGAACGGTTCGACGCGTGCGACGTCCACAGCGGTGCGGGCGAGCGACGTCACCGCCATCCCGTCGATGATCTCGACGTCGTCGGCCCGGACGTGGCCCGGGCGGCGGAGCAGATGCGTCGACCGTCTCGTCGTTGCTCGCCTCGGATCGATCACGCTCACGACGTCCGGATGCTCCTCGAGCACTCGTGGCAGCCCGAGCGCGGCCGCTGCGGACGAATGGGAGACCACGCACCCGCCTCCGAGTCCCGACATGACGGCGTGGCTCAACAGCACGTGTCGGTCACGCCCGTCGAGGGGTGACCACTCGTCGGTGCGGACGTAGACACCGCGATGGAGGCGCGTCAGGGTGCCGGTTCGGACGCCGGCACGCAGGGCGGCCGTCTCGCGGGAGCCGTCGCCGTGGGTCGCGGCGAAGAGGAGCGTGCACGGAGGGAGGGAAGGAGGAGTCATGCCGAGACTGTTCCTGCCGAACGCGGCAGGGCGGGGTGTCACGGCGGCGGTCGGGGACGGAGGGGCGAACGTGCGGGTTGTGGAAGAGGCGAGGCCGAACCCCGTTCCGTGCGATGAACCACGAAGCTTCGTGGTTCATCGCACGGAGCGGGGTTCATGGGTAGGGAGGAGGGGCAGGCAGGCGCGGGGCGGGCGGGCAGGCAGGCGCGGGGCGGGCGGGGAGGAGGCGCGGGGCGGGGCGGGACGCGGGGGCGGGAGGCGCGGCAGGCAGGCAGCAGGAGGCGCGGGGCGGGGAGGACGCTTCGGCGGGGTACGGCGCTCAGCTTGGCCGCCGGCAGCGCTCCTCCTGTACTGCTGGGAGCATGACCGACTCCCGCTCCTTGCCCTACCCCCTCGGCGTGACGCCCCTGCCCGACGGCGGTGCCCACGTCGCGGTGTACTCCGAGACCGCCGACCACGTCTGGTTCTGCCTGTTCGACGACGAGGCCGACGGCGGCACCGAGCGCCGCTTCGAGCTGACGAACCGCACCGGTCACGTCTTCCACGCCGTGGTCGAGGAGGCGCGGGTCGGCTCGCGCTACGGCCTCCGTGTCGCAGGCCCCTGGGACCCGGCCGCCGGCCTCCGCCACAACGAGCACAAGCTGCTGCTCGACCCCTACGCGACCGCGCTCGACGGCACGTTCGACTGGGGCCAGGCCGTCTTCGGCCACGACATGAACGAGCCCGAGACGCGCGACGACACCGACTCCGCCGACGCCATGCCCCGCAACGTCATCGCCGACCGCGACTTCGACTGGGGCGACGACCGGCGTCCGCTCACGCCGATGGAGGACACGGTCGTCTACGAGGTGCACGTCAAGGGCTTCACGCAGACGCACCCGGACGTGCCCGAGGACATCCGGGGCACCTACGCCGGCATGGGTCACCCCGCCGCGATCAAGCACTTCACCGACCTGGGCGTCACCGCCGTCGAGCTGCTGCCCACGCACCAGTTCGTGCAGGACAGCCACCTCGAGGAGAAGGGCCTGCGCAACTACTGGGGCTACAACTCGATCGGCTTCTTCGCGCCGCACGACGAGTACGCGTCGAAGGCCGCGGGCACGGCCGGCGGCCAGGTCGCCGAGTTCAAGCAGATGGTCAAGGACCTCCACGCCGCCGGCCTCGAGGTGTGGATGGACGTCGTCTACAACCACACGGCCGAGGGCAACCACATGGGCCCGACCATCTCGTTCAAGGGCATCGACAACGCCGCCTACTACCGTCTGGTCGAGGGCGACGAGGGCAACTACTTCGACACGACCGGCACGGGCAACAGCCTGAACGTCAGCCACCCGGCGGCACTCGCCCTGATCATGGACAGCCTGCGCTACTGGGTCACCGAGATGCACGTCGACGGCTTCCGCTTCGACCTCGCCACGACCCTCACCCGTCAGGGCGGCGAGGCCAGCGAGCACAGCGCGTTCCTCACGCTGATCCACCAGGACCCGGTGCTGCAGAGCGTCAAGATGATCGCCGAGCCCTGGGACACCGCCGGCTACCAGGTCGGTGGCTTCCCGGCCGACTGGTCCGAGTGGAACGGCAAGTTCCGCGACGACGTCCGCGAGTTCTGGAACGGCGAACCCGGCGTCCTGTCCACGTTCTCGGACCGCGTCCTCGGCAGCCCCGACGTCTACGAGGGCGACCGTCGGTCGCCGCTGTCGAGCGTCAACTTCGTCACCGCGCACGACGGCTTCACCCTCGCCGACCTGACGAGCTACGCCGAGAAGCACAACGAGGAGAACGGCGAGGACAGCCAGGACGGCGAGAGCGACAACAAGTCGTTCAACGGCGGCGCCGAGGGTCCGACCGAGGACCCCGCGGTCAACGAGTACCGCGACCGCCAGCGCCGGAACTTCCTCGGCACGTTGCTGCTCAGCGCCGGCGTGCCGATGATCCTCGGCGGTGACGAGATCGCGCGCAGCCAGGGCGGCAACAACAACGCGTACTGCCAGGACAGCGAGATCTCGTGGTTCGACTGGGAGCGTGCCGACCGTGACCTGCTCGCCTTCACGACCGAGCTGATCACGCTGCGCCGGGAGAACCCCGCGCTGCGTCCCGACTGGTTCCGGTACGCCCCCGAGGTCGAGAGCGACGACCACGTGCAGGTGCGCCGTGCCGACGACCACTCGTTCTCGAGCGGTGACTGGCAGCAGGGCGAGAACAAGGCGATCACCTTCGTGCTGACCCACAAGGACGCCGACGCGTTCGCCTACCTCGTCAACGGCTCGACCGCGGTCGTCGAGTTCAACGTGCCCGACGCGCCCCACGGCGAGTGGGAGCTCGCCTCGTCGAGCGACCCCGGCCAGCAGGTCGAGGGCGCCGTCACGACGCTGCTCGTGCGCGACGCGAGCTTCACGCTGCTGCGGAGCCGCGCCTCCTAGGCTCCGACGACGCGAGCGCAGGAGGCGCGGTGCGGGTCCTCGGGACCGGCACCGCGCCTCCTGCGTGCACCGGGCACACGAAAGACCGCCGCCCCGAGGGGACGGCGGTCGTCGTGTGGGCCGGCCGAGGCCGGGCCGGGATCAGGCGGTGGCGAGCTGCTGCGCCGCGGGGGCGAAGAAGTCCGCGTAGCTCGGGCCCGGCGTGATGTCGACGACGGTGCCGCAGACGACGGGCTCGCGGTCGGCCTGCGACCGGTGGGCCCGGACGGCGGGTCGACGCTTGGGGTAGACCTCGATGCGGGCGGCGGGCACCCGGCGGTCGGCCACGTAGTGACCGGTCACGTCGACGGAGCGACGGACGTGTGCCACGAGCTGGTCGTGGCTGAGACGGGAGAGGTCGGCGGCGTTCATGCCGTGGCCTCCGCCAGGAGGAATGCGCTGATGTCGATCGGCTCGGTGGGAGCCAGGTCGTGCGCGAGGGGGTGGTGCCCGGAGGCGTGGACGATGTTCATTGTTCTGCTCATCTCTGCGGCCCTGCGACCGCGTGCGGAACGGGGTGGTGCGGGTCGCGTCGCCGTGAATCGACGCGTTCCCGACTCTCGCAGGTCGCCGTTCGATCGCCACCATCGGCCGACGCATCGTTCGCAAGGTGGACATCCGTTCGAACGACGGTCGAGGCCGTGCGGTGTGTCCGCCCCGAGTCGTGAGCAGGGCTCAGTCGCGACGGGCCCAGAGCGCCTCGACGAGCGAGGTCGTCAGGTCGTGGTCGATCGCGAAGGGCCGCCCGTCGAGGTCCGACACCGGGGCGATCTGGCGCCCGCTCGACAGCAGCCACAGGGCGTCGGCCTCGTGCACGCGGGCGAGGGGCAGCAGCTCGTACGCGGTCTCGTGGCCGAGGTCCGCCAGGGCGTCGAACACGGCGGCCTGCGTCGTGCCCTCGAGGATGCCCTGGTCGGTGCGTGGCGTGACGAAGCGGTCGCCGAAGCGCGCGACGAGCGAGGCCGACGGCCCCTCGAGCGCGTACCCGTCGCTGCTCACGAAGAGCACGTCGTCGGCCCCGCGCCGGGCGGCCTCGCGCAGCACGCTCTTGTTCACGGCGTACGAGAGCGTCTTCGCGCCCTGGAGCAGCCACGGCGAGGTCTGCGCGACGTCGTGCCGGTAGCCGCGGTCGAGCGCCACGACGCGGATGCCGTCGCGACGTTCGGCGGCGTGGTCCTCGTAGACCTCGGTGCGTGCCCAGGCGGTCGGCTCGCTGTCGGGCACGCCCTCGAGGCCGCGCGTCACGATCAACTTGGTCAACGCGAACGGCACGGGCGCGTGGGCGGCGGCGGAGGCGAGCACCGCCTCGCGGATCAGGTCGAGGTCGAGGTCGGGCAGGTCGAGCAGCGCCGCCGAGCGGGCCAGGCGTCGCAGGTGCGGCTCGAGGGCCTGCACGGCCCCGTCGACGACGCCGAACGCCTCGAAGATGCCGTCGCCGCGGGTCACGCCCAGGTCGACGACGTTCACGGTCGGCTCGGTCGCGTCGGCGACGTGCCACCCGGGACCCTCGCCTCGGGCGCCGGCCCGGGCCCGGTCGATCACCACGAGCACGGGGGCAGGAGGTGCGGTGTCGGTCGTGGGGGAGGCGTCGGCAGCGAGGTCGGTCACGCCCTCGACCGTACCTCGGGCCGGGGTTTTCGCTTTGTGGACAGGCTGTGGAGAATCGCTCGTCGTCGAGAGGTTAGACGCTCTCGCGACCCGGAGTGGCTGGGTCGCTGCTCGACGGCGGACATCGGGCGTCGAATCGTTGGCCTGGCTAGGCGGTCTAGCTATTTTCTGCGCCTGAACAGGGGTTTCTCGAACGATGCGTCCTTGGCGTGCCCAGACAGCGGAGGTACCGTGAACGAGCCCGCCCATGGTGGGCGCGTGGTGCCCGGCGGGCCGAGAGCTTCTTCACGGGGCGGCCCGCCCGGCACCACACCACACGCGCCGAAGGGCCGCACCGTCGAGACGGTGCGGCCCTTCGTGGTCGGTGCGGAGGTGTCAGCCTCGGGGCTTGGGCGGCCCGGGCTTCGGGTGCGCCGGGGTGGCGCCGTCAGCCGTGGAGTCGTCGGCGGGATCGGGCTCGCCGGGCTTGGGGTGCCCGGGGATCGAGTCGCCCGAGAGGTTGAGGTCGTCGGGGTCGACCTCGATGTCGCCGCCGTCGTCCGGGCCGCCCTCACCGGGCAGGGCCTGGACGGCGTCGAGGTCGGTGTCCTCGTCGACAGCGGGGGAGTCCTCGACGGCCGACCGCTGCATCTCGGCGGTGGTCGCCTCGCTGCGCGGGAAGTCGGCCGTCGGGTCGTCGGCGTCGCGACGGTCCGGCGCGGAGTCGGCGGTTCCGGCGTAGCCGACGCCGGCCGTGGTCGTCGACTCGTCGCGCGGGGTGGTGCCGGTCTGGGTGTCGTGCTCGTCTTCGTGCATGCGGGCACGGTACGCCGTGGGGGTGCGTGCCGCATGTGCGCCGGGGCAGACTGGCGGCATGACGACCCTCATCTGCCGCGCGATCGTGTTCGACATGGACGGCACGCTCGTCGACTCGACGGCCGTCGTCGAACGCATCTGGGGCGACTTCGCCGCCGAGCACGAGCTCGACGTCGTCGAGCTGCTGGCGTTCGCGCACGGACGGCAGACCCACGACACCGTCACGCGGTTCCTGCCCGGGATGTCCGAGGTCGAGGCGCGCACGCTGACCGACGGGTTGCAGGCCGTCGAGGCCGGAACGCGGGACGGGACCGTCGAGATCCCGGGTGCGGCCGCCTTCCTGGACGGCCTGCCGAGCGACCGGGTGGCGCTGGTGACGAGCGCGAACCACGAGTTGGCACGGTCGCGGATGGCCGAGGCGGGCGTGCCCTGGCCCGCCGTCGTGCTGGCGTCCGAGCAGGTGGCCGTGGGCAAACCCGCCCCGGACGGATATCTGCTGGCTGCCGAGCTGCTCGGGGTCGACCCGGGTGAGGTCGTCGTCTTCGAGGACGCCGCGGCGGGGCTCGAGGCCGCCCGCGCCTCCGGAGCCTCGGTCGTCGTCGTCGGCGACCACGACGGGCCGGCCGCCGACGGGCTGCCGCGCGTCACCGGGTACGAGGGCGTGTCGGTCACCGTGCGGGACGACGGACTGCTCGAGCTGACGCTCCCGTAGGGGAGGGCGGGCCTGGCAGCCCTGGCGGGCCTGGCGGGCCGCAGGCGGTCAGCCGTTCAGCGGGTGTGACCCCTCGTGGTTCGTGCGGTGGGCGAGGGCGTGGGCGAACTCCCGCAGGGTCTCGTCCGACGTGTGACGCGGCGTCCAGCCGAGCACGGTGCGGGCCTTCTCGGTCGACATGACCGGGATCTTGGCGGCGATGTCGAGCCAGCCCGGTTCGGTCGGCTGCAGACGGGCCAGCCAGGTGAGCTGGACGACGGCGCGCAACAGGCGGTAGGGCACGGGCAGCAGGCGGGAGCCGAACGCCCGGGCGATGCGGTCGGGGTCGACCACGGGTTCGGCGGCGAGGTTGAACGCCCCACCGGCACGGCGGTCGATCGCCCGCCAGAACGCGTCCGCGACGTCGCTCGCGTGCACGACCTGCGACACGAAGCGCGGGGCGAGCGGCAGGAACGGGGGGCGCACGCGCTGCATCCAGCGGGTGGGCACCCAGCGGCCGGCGAAGAGGCCGACGATCTCGCTCGCGGCGGCGGCCTGGAACACGAGGCCCGGGCGCATGCGGGTCAGCGTGACCTCGGGGTGCTGCTCGGCGAAGGCGTCCATGACGCGCTCGTTGATCGACTTGTGCTTCGAGTAGCTCGAGCGGCGGACGCCCTTGGTCTTGTAGGTCTCGTCGACCCGGCGGCCCTTGGGGCCCCGCGAGTAGGCGCCGACCGACGACGCGACGAGCACGTGCGGCACACCGGCCCGGGCGGCGGCGTCGAGGACGTGCGAGGTGCCGAGGACGTTCGTGCGGTACATGACGGCCTTGCGGTGGCTCGGCTGGAGGGCCCAGCCGAGGTGCACGACGGCGTCGGCCCCCGCGAACGCGCGCTCGAGGGCGACGGGCGAGTCGTCGGCCCCGACGTCGATCGAGAACCAGGTGACCTCGCCGTAGGGCGGCGTCGCCATGCGCGGACCCCGGCGGGCGACGCCGACGAGGGACGTCACCTCGGGTTCGGCCTGCAGGCGGGTGAGCAGGGCGGTGCCCAGGTTGCCCGTGGCTCCGACGACGACCACGCGCATGGGTGTCTCACTTTCACGACTCGACGATCGGCCTCTCGCCGGCCCCGGGTGGGCGGCAGGCCTGGCCCGAGCCTACGCGCGGCCCCTGGGCGCGGGTCCGGCCCGGGTCAGGCGGCGGGGGGAGCGCCGGCCTCGGCGGCGATGCGGGCGACGGCGGCCTCGTCCAGCACGAACACCTCGTCGCCGTCGCGTGGGTCGCGGACGGGCACCGGGGTCGAGCGCACCGATCCGTCGGCCGACACCTCGACCACGGCGAACCCCGAGCCGCGCACGGCCCGTTCGGTGCCGACGGCCGCCAGCACGTCCGTGTCGTTCGCCACCCCGGGCGCGACCACCACGGGCACGCCCGCCAGGTGGCCGACGATGTGGTGGTGGTAGTGCCCGGCGAGGACGACGCGGACGTCCGATCCCTCGAGGACCGCCGCCAGCGCCTCCGGGTCCTGCAGGGCGAGCGACTCGTGCAGGGTGGTCGGCGCCGCGATCGGCGGGTGGTGCAGCACGAGCACGGTGCCACGCCCGGCGGGCGTCGCGAGCTCGTCGCGGAGCCAGGTGAGCTGCTCGGGTCGCAGCAGGCCGTAGCCGGCCCCGGGCACGGACGTGTCGAGCCCGATCACCCGCCACCCGTCGACGTCGCGCACGAGGTCGAGCGGTCGGGCCGGGTCGCCGCCGAGCACCTCGGCGAAGCCCTCGCGCACGTCGTGGTTGCCCGGCACGAGCACCACCTCGGCTCCGGCCGCGCGGGCCCAGGCGTCGGTGCGCTCGCTCAGGTGCCGGTAGGAGGCGCGGGTCCCGTCGTCCGACAGGTCGCCCGACCCCACCAGCAGTCGCACCCCCTCGACCCGCGCGGCCTCCGCCAGCACGAGGTCGAGGGCCTCGGCCGTGTCGACGACGCCCTGGTGCAGGGCTCCGTCGGCGAGCAGGTGGGCGTCGCTGAGGTGGACGATGCGGAGGGCTCCGGGCGGCAGGGCGTGCATGTCGCGACGCTACCGGGTGCGGGGTCGCAGCGGCGCGGTGCTCGGCCCGCTCGGTCGGCTCGGGCGGCCCGGGTGGCTCGGGCGGCTCGGGTGGCTCGGGCGGTCGAGTCGAACCACGGATGGGGCATCGAACCACGCAGATGGGTGGTTCGACAGCACATCGATGGTGCGACCCCGGATGTGGCGGCCGGGCTCAGCCGCGGAACTGGTCGGCGGGGGCGAGGCGGCCGTGCACGCGGCGCCCGAGCTCGGCGAACATGTCGGTGATCGTCGCCCAGTCCTCGTGGGTCGGCGACGTCGGTTCGACGAACAGGCCGTAGAAGCGTCGGCCCTTGGCGAGCGACTCGACCAGGACGGTCTCGGAGCGGTCGAAGAACTGCGTCCCGTCCTGCTTCAGGGCGGACGCCCGGACGGGTTCGCCGGTCAGGTTGCAGAAGCCGGCCGACGCCAGGGCGCGGGCGGTCTTGCGACGGGACAGCCGGGGAAGCACGGGGCTGGCCTCCGCCGCGCCCAGGACCGCACGCACGTGGGCGAACACGAGCTCCTGCTCGTGGACGGGGTGCGAGGCGGAGGTCGGCGAGGTCGTCACCTCATCACCGTGCCAGGTCGGGGCTCCCGGGGCGACGCCCAGTGCGGGGGCGGCCCCTTGGGGTGCGACCCGGACTGGGGAGCCGCCTCGGCGCACCCGGCGCCCGTCGACGGTGTAGCTCGGACCGCCCTCCGCGGTCGGTGTCGGTGTCGGCAATTCCTGGCTGGTGCGGCACCCGGGGTGCAGGGGTGGGCGTGGCGCGGGTGGTCGTCGGCACGGGGCAGGAGTTGCCGACGGGGGAGGTGCGGTTGGTGGGGCCGGCGGGTGCGGGGGCGGCGGAGTTGGGCATGGTGCGGACGGACGGTGTCGGCAATTCCTGGCTGGTGCAGCGTCGGGGTGTCGGGGTGGGCGTGGTGCGGGTGGGCGGCGGCATGAGACAGGAGTTGCCGACGGAGGATGCGAGGTGTCGGCAATTCCTGGCTGGTGCAGCGTCGGGGTGCAGGGGTGGGCGTGGCGCGGGTGGGCGGCGGCACGGGGCAGGAGTTGCCGACGGGGGTGGCTGCGGGGCGGGGCGGGGGTGTCGGGGCGCCGGGACGTGCCGGAGAATTGCCCGATGCCTCCTGCTGCTCCCCTCGACGGCCGCGACCTCGACGACTCGGCCCGGTGCCCCTGCCTCAGCGGCGAGACCTACGGTTCGTGCTGCGGACCGCTGCACCGGGGCACGACGCCCGCCCCGACGGCGGAACGGTTGATGCGCTCGCGGTACTCGGCGTTCGCGCTCGCTCGTGCCTCCTACCTGCTCGAGACCTGGCATCCGACGACGCGCCCGGCGACGCTCGAGGTCGACCCGGCCACGCGATGGTTCCGGCTCGACGTCGTGCGGACGCAGGCGGGCGGGCCGTTCGACGCCGAGGGGACGGTCGAGTTCGAGGCGCACTTCCGGGACTCCGAGGGAGTGGGGTCCCAGCGCGAGGTCAGTCGCTTCGTCAGGGTCGACCGGCGGTGGCTCTACGTCGACGGTGTCGCGGGCTGACGAGCACCGAACCGAGCCGGCGGGCACCGAGCCGAGCCGGCGGGCACCGAACCGAGCCGGCGGGCACCGAACCGAACCGGCGGGCACCGAACCGAACGGGCGGGCACCGAACCGAGCCGGCGGGCACCGAGCCGAGCCGGCAAGGGTCGACGCGAGCACACGGCGTCGGCATCGGGCGTCACGAAGAGGACGGCGGGTCCGTCGGACCCGGCATCCTCTCCGTGACGCCGCCGGGCCGCAGGGAGAGCTTCACGGGCAGGGACCCACGGTCCGGACGACACCGATGCAGGGCTCTCGCCCTCCATCTCGACGAACGCTAGGCCGGACGAGGTGGTGCGGTTCAGACGTGGACGCTCCTCACAGGGACGGGCGACGGACCCGTGTTTCGGGGGACAGGACGGGTGATCCACGGTCGAGCGCACGACCGGTCCCGCCGTCACGGCGCACCGCGTCGGGCCGCGACCGCCTCGAGTGCCCGGACCACCTCGCCGACGGCCCGCTGCGCCCGCACGACGCCGACCGGTCCGCCGAGCACCGAGAGGGCCGGGTCGTGCACGACCCGCGCCACGAGCCGCCCCCGGTCGTCGACGAACCACTGCACGCCGAGGGTCAGCAACTGCGCCCGCCCGGCGAAGGCGCGCAGCGCGAGGGTGGACGCCAGCGTGCCCCGAACGGCCCGGGTGCTGCCGTCGGGCGCGAGCGAGAGGGCGAAGCCGTGATCGATCAGGGTCTGCTCGACGAGCTGCCGCGACTCGTCGTGCGGGCCCTCGAGGAAGACGTCGTGCGTGCTCGCCACCGGCGCGGCGTGGCGGTCAGCGCAGCGGCGCGAGCATCTCGAGCTCCTGCGCCGTGGGGTCGAGGGCGTAGGCGTTGGTGTGGCCGGTCGGCTCGTACCCGCGTCGGCGGTAGAACGCGATGGCCCGCTCGTTCTGCTCGTGGACGTGCAGCCGCAGGACGTCGCCCTCGGTCGCGGCCCAGGCCTCGACACCCTCGAGCAGCAGGTCGGTGACGCCGGCCGAGCGCCCCCGATGGGTCGGGGCGACGTAGACGCCCACCAGCAGAGGCTGCCCCGGTGCCTGGAGGAAGCCGCCCATGGCGCCGACCCAGTCACCCGTCTCGTCGTCGATCGCGATCAGCGAGGTGCCGTGCTCGGCCTCGCCCCGGGCCGCGCGCATCCGCCATTCGGCCTCGGCGTGGCGGCGGGCCACGGCGAGGGTCTCGCCGTAGGCGATCGGGGTGTCGGCCAGCATCGCGAGGCGCAGGTCGCGGACGTGCTGCCAGTCGTCGGCGGTCGTGCGGCGGACGGTCACGGGTCGTGCGGGCATGCCGCCACCCTGCCACACGGGGCGGGACGAGGCGGGGGCAGGAGGCGCGGGTCGCGTCACCGTGCAGGGTCGCGCCCCGAGGGCGTGACGGCAGGAGGCGCGGGTCGCGTCACCGCGCAGGGTCGCGCCCCGGGGGCGTCACGTCAGGAGGCGCGGCGCGCGTCCCGGCCGACCCTCGCCACGGGCGCGGGGCCGAGCCGCTGCTCGGGGCGGGCCGGTGAGATCAGCGTCGCGCGCCTCCCGCGGTCGTCCGGCTCGGTGTCGACGCCGAGCACCTGCAGGCGCTCGGGCGTGCGGGCGCGGAGCACCGCCGTCCAGGCGCAGACCAGCGCGTCGAGCAGGTCCTCGCGGTGCTTGTAGGCCCGGTCCACCAGCGGCGACGGCTCGTCGAGCAGTGCCGCCGACACCGGATGCGAGTCGAGGCGCAGGGGCACCTCGGCCCCCGCCAGCGCGGCCAACCGACGGAGCAGCTCGTCGCAGGCCGTCGCGCGGGCCTCGCGCCGCGCCTCCTTCGGCAGGGTGAGGTCGGGTCGCTTGTAGCGGGGGCGCTTGTCGTCGTAGCCGAGCTCGGTCATCCCGACCAGCGTCGTGTACGGGTAGCACTCGAAGTGGCCGACCGCCTCGACCGGCAAGGGCAGCACGCCGTCGTCGTACACGCCGCCGGCACGCTCGAGGCGCTCGCCGAGGGTGCGTCCGCCGAGCCAGGGCAAGGAGGCGCTGCTCGCGTTGGCCGAGACGTGCCAGCGACCGTAGGCGCGCGCCACGAGCCGTTCGCTCGCCCGCATGCCCGTGGCGTTCGGCACGAGCACGGGGGCATCGATCGCGACGACGGAACCGGGCGTCGACCAGTGCGACACCCAGGCCTCGACCTCGTCGACCCCGCGGGCCCAGCCGGCGTCGAGCACCGTGCCGTCGGCGTCGATCACGGCCAGGCCGGTCTCGTTCGCGGGACGCTCGGGCGTCGAGTCACGCCAGGCGAGGTCGACGCCGAGGTAGCGGGGCGCGGTCGGCGTCGCGGTGGCGGGCGGGGTCACCGGTCGACCGTACCCGCGCGGTCGCTCGGTCCGACCCCGTCGCCGTCACCTGGCGCCTGCCGTCTCGCGCCCGTCGCGTGCGCCGGACGATACTGTCCCCATGCCCACGAGCACCCGCACCCCGGCCGAACTGCGCCGCTGGCGGCGCTACCTCGCCGACGAACGCGCCGAGGAGTCGACCTACCGCGACCTCGCCCGCCGCCGCGACGGCGAGGAGCGTGCGATCCTGCTCGCGCTGGCCGACGCCGAGGGCCGTCACGCGCAGCACTGGGTCGACCTGCTCGGCGACGACGTCGGACGCCCGGCCCGCACCGACCTGCGCACCCGCGTGCTCGGGGTGCTCGCCCGCCGTTTCGGCTCGATCTTCGTGCTCGCGCTGGTGCAGAGCGCCGAGGCGCGGTCGCCCTACGCGACCGACGCCGACGCCACCGACGCGATGGCCGCCGACGAACGCATCCACGGCGAGGTCGTGCGCGGCCTCGCCGAGCGGGGTCGCAACCGCCTGTCGGGGTCGTTCCGGGCCGCCGTGTTCGGGGCGAACGACGGGCTCGTCAGCAATCTGGCGCTCGTGCTCGGCATCAGCGCGTCCGGCGTCACGAACCACGTCGTGCTGCTCACCGGGCTCTCGGGCCTGCTCGCCGGGGCCCTGTCGATGGGTGCGGGCGAGTACGTCTCGGTGCGGTCGCAACGCGAACTGCTCGACGCCTCCACCCCCGACCCGACGGCGCGACAGGTGCTGCCCGACCTCGACGTCGACGCGAACGAGCTGGCGCTCGTCTACCGGGCGCGGGGCATGTCGCCGGACGAGGCCGAGGCCCACGCGCGGCAGGTGCTCGCAGGCGTGGGGCGAGGTGCCTCGTCGCCGAGCGCGCCTCCTGCGGGGGCCGCGCCGGGCGCCGCCACGGCCGGCTGGGCGGACGCCCCGGACCAGGAGGCGCGCTCGGCCGACGAACCCGCCACCCATGAGACCCTCGGCACGGCCTTCGGCGCTGCCGCCTCGAGCTTCTGCTTCTTCGCGTCCGGGGCCGTCATCGCCGTCCTTCCCTACCTGTTCGGGCTGTCCGGGCTCGCGGCCGTCGTCGTGGCGTCCGCCCTGGTCGGCGTCGCCCTGCTCGGCACGGGCGCCGTGGTCGGGCTGCTGTCGGGGGCGAGCCCGGTCAAGCGGGCACTGCGCCAGCTCGGCATCGGGTTCGGGGCGGCCGCCGTGACGTACCTGCTCGGGCTGCTGTTCGGGACGGGGGCCGCGGGCTGAGCCGGGCGCGGCGGGCCGAGCCGGTCGCCGCAGGCTGAGCCCGGGCTGCACGCCGAGCCGGTCGGTCAGGTCGAGGCGTCAGGCCTTGCGGTCGAGCTTCCACGCGATCCAGCACGTGACGAGCACCACACCGGCCGCGGCGAGACGGGCACCCATCAGCACCCCTTGACCGGTCGACGTCGTGAGGCTCATGTCGGAGCCGATGCCGATGCTCCAGATCGCACCGGACAGGGTGAGGCAGACGACGAGCGCGAGGCCGAGCACCACCGAGGTCGCTCCGTGTGACCGCGGGCCGACGTCGTCGCGGCCGCGAGGGTCGCGCGAGAGGCGGGCCGCGCCGATGCGCACGAGGCCGAGCCAGAGCAGGGCCACGGCGCAGGCGCCGACGACGTCGCTGCAGCGGTGCCAGCCGAAGGCGACGGTCTGCTCGGCGACGACGGCCGCGAAGGCCGCGCCGATCATGTAGAACAGCGGCCGGGCGTGCCGACCGAAGGTGGTCATGATCGCCAGCACGGCGGCGACGGCGACCGTGACGTGCCCGCTGGGAAAGCTGTTGCCGTAGAGCTCGCCGGTGAGTTCGGGACGGGGCGCGAGCTGCTTGAGCACCTGCGTGGTGACCGTGGCGCCGACGATCAGCACGCCCGCCTGGACGGCCGAGCCGGGCCGGCGGCGGAGGAACGCGACCACCATCGTGAGGGCGACGACCAGCAGCACGGCCGGGGGAGAGATGGCGTCGAGCGCGACCCCGGACTGCAGCAGGGTGGTGCCGTCGACCGAGCGGAGGATGCTGTCTTCCATGGACTGGCCCGCCTCGGTGAGGACGGCGATCGTGTACACGCCCGCCAGCACGACGAGCGACGCCGACGAGGCGACCACCCAGCGACCCGTGACCCGGCGGCGGACGGCCGGGGTCGTCGAGAGGGTGGGGTGAGCAGTCACCGGATGAGCTAACTACACGTCGCCTGGAAACCGGCTCGGTCCGACCTGCCGATGCGCCGGGGTCGACGGGACTCACAGCGGGGGTGCAGGTGATCGGCCGCCGGGTGGGCGTCGACGCTCCATCAGCCGCCAGGCGCCGCCGGTGAGCGGGGCGAGGGTGACGGTCGTGTAGACGACGGCGACGATGCCGAACGCGACCGCCAGCCCGATCGTGTCGGCGGCGACCCCACCGAGCAGGGCGCCGATCGGGATGCCGGCCCAGGCTCCGGCGGTGACCAGCCCGAAGACCCGTCCGCGCAGGTGTTCGGGGGTGCGCTCGAGCTGCACCGTCCCGAGGATCGGATTGAGGGCGCCGGCGGCCAGTCCCGAGAGCGCCGTCGCGGCGACCAGCACCGGGAGCGGGGCCCCGAGGGCGAACGCCAGGCTCGACGGCCCACCGGCGAGGGTGAAGCAGACGACGAAGGTGACGCGGCGGGGAACCCGGTGGGCGACGAAGCCGAAGGCGACGTTGCCGGCGAGGGCGCACCCGCCCATGGTGGCGACGAGGAGG
This sequence comes from Frigoribacterium sp. AP1, assembly GCF_056680555.1. Classification (NCBI taxonomy): domain Bacteria; kingdom Bacillati; phylum Actinomycetota; class Actinomycetes; order Micrococcales; family Microbacteriaceae; genus Frigoribacterium; species Frigoribacterium sp. AP1. Next base: position 920,453 of record NZ_CM155288.1, on the reverse strand, counting down.
CCCAGGGCGGCCGCGCCTCCCAGTCGGTCGTTCGCGTAGAGGGGCAGCAGGGTCGACCCGCGGGCGGCGTCGAGCAGGTTCGTGACCAGCACGAGCGCGACGATCAGCCGCATCAGGGGATCGCGGACGACGAACCGGGCACCCTCGGCGAGGTCGGCCCGGTAGGAGGCGCGGGTCGGCCCGGTCGCGTCGCTCGGCTCGGTCGGGTGGTCGTCCCTCGGATTCGCTGATCCGGTCCGTACCGGATCGTCTGCCGGGGAAGTCGCGAGAGGAGAGCCGGGTGATCCGGTCCGTACCGGATCGGGCGCGGGGACGAGCGCCCAGGTCAGCGTGGCCGAGACGGCGAAGGTGGCGGCGTTGACGAACAGCGACGCGATCGGCCCCACGGCGGCGACGAGCAGGCCCGCGATCGAAGCCCCGACGAGCTTGGCGAAGCGCTCGGACCCGTCGATCGACCCCACGCTGCGTTCGATGCGCACCCCGGCCCGCTCGGTCAGCCCGGGCAGCATCACCCGGCGCGCCACCTGCCCGGGGCTGTCGAGCAGCCCGCCCACGAACACCAGCGCGAGCAGGGCCCAGAACGGCAGCCCGACGGTGAGGGCGAGCACGGGCATCGCGAGGACGGAGGCGCCGCTCACCAGGTCGGCGACGATCGCCGCCCGCCGGTGCCCGACCCGGTCGACGACGACGCCGCCGAGCGGTCCGCCGATGATCACCGGGGCCGTCGCGAAGGCGGCCGCGAGCCCGACCTCGGCCCCCGACCCGCCGAGACCCAGGACGTAGAAGGGCACGGCGAACGCCGTCACGACGTTGCCGGTCTGCGAGATCGCGTGGGCCGCGACCAAGGACGACAGGGCCACGCGGGCGGGGCGACCGGGGCGACCGGGGCGCCCGCTGCGGGGCCGGTCGGCGCGGCCGAGGTGAGGGGCGCTGTCGGTGACCCGCGCCTCCTCGGCTCGTCCGTTCTCGGTCACGACGGTCCTCAGGGGCGGCGGTAGGCCTGGTAGACGAGGGCGACCGATTCGGCGCCGTCGTCGGTCGCCGGGCCGTGGGCGGCGCTGATGTCGAGCCAGCGGTCGACGACGGCCTCGAGGTCGCGGCGGAGTGCCGCCAGTTCGGTCGCCGTGAGGCGCAGGCTGCGGTCGCCGCTCGCACCGGCCGCGACCCACTCGCGGGGCAGGGTGGGCATCGCGTCGACGTACTCGCCGAAGCGCGCTGCGTAGGCCTGGCCGATCGACTTCTCCAGGGCGGACGACGCGACGAGGCGGTCGGGGTCGTCGAGCAGCTCGGCGGGCTCCCAACTGGTGAGCTGGGCGGTGGCCTGCCACCAGCGTTCACGACGGTCGGTGGTCTGCGGCTCGGCCGGGCCGATGAGGTCGATCGAGGCGAGTTTCGACAGGTGGTAGCTGATCGTCCCCGGCGCCTCGTCGACGGCGTCGCCGAGCTGGGCGGCCGTCTGCGGACCGCGTTCGCGCAGCAGACCGAGGAGGCGCAACCGCGTCGGGTGGGCGAGCACGCGCATCGAGGCGGCGTCGGTGAGGGTGCTGCGGGATGTCTCACGCGGGGGCATGGGGTCGACACTAGGTGCACAAGAGGTGTTGCGCAAGAGACGTTGTGGGTTTTTTGTCTTAGGCCGTGGCCGTGCTGACGATCCGTGCTCTCGGCTCGTGCGGGGACGAGCGGTTCGACCGGTCGAGCCGTGAGTGTGGTGGGTGTCGCGGGCGGGGTTCGGAGCGGCGGCGCATGCTGGACGACGACCGCCGGACGGCCCGGCTCGCAGGAGGAACCCGATGACGAAGACCCCGGACGACCCGCACGGCACCGACGAGACCGAACTCGAGCGCAGCGGCAACAGCAGCGGCGAGGGTCACGGCGACCACACCGTCGGCGAGCGGGACGACCGCCCCGTCGAGATCACCAGCGAGAACCACCCCGACGGCGGCACCGGCTCCCGCATGCTCGACGACGGACCGGCCGACGACGCCGTCCCCACCCGCCAGCCCGGCCAGGCCGAGGCCGGCCAGGTCGACGAGCTGATCGGCGACTACAAGGGCGACGGCGAAGGCAAACACACCTACTGACACGACCCGAGGAGGCGCGGGTCGGCTCGATTCGCGCCCCGCGCCTCCCTCGTGTAGTGTTTCCTCTGGCCAATCGGCCAGAGAAACGCGCCTGTAGCTCAACGGATAGAGCATCTGACTACGGATCAGAAGGTTGGGGGTTCGAGTCCCTCCAGGCGCACGCGACTCGAGAGCCCCTGCCCTACACGGCAGGGGCTTTTCTCGTCTTCGGTGCTTGTCTGGCCGCCTCCGGCGGCGTGCGCCTTCGGCGCGAACTCGCACGGGACGAGGCTTGGCGCTTCGCGTTGCGCCCGTCCGGCCCCGGCCGTCGAGTGGGCAGAAGATGTCCTTCCCGGCGAGATGAAGGACGTCTTCTGGCCACTCGACCGGCGGTGCGGGCGAGCAGACGCTCCGGGTCAGGGGGACGAGGCGAGGGCTGCGAGCTCGGTGCGGCTGCGGGCCCCGAGCTTGCGCAACAGGTTCGAGACGTGGAACTTCACGGTGTTGTCGCTGATGCCGAGCGCTGCCGCGATGTCACGGTTGCGATCGCCGGCCGCCACCCGGTGCAGCACCTCGCGTTCGCGCTCGCTCAGGGCGGCGACCAGCTCCCACGGCTCGTTCGACGGCGGCGGGTCGAGCGGCAGACGCACCGTCAACTCCGAGCCCCACCCCACCGTCGACGCCACCGTCAGCTCGCCCCCGACCCCCGAGACCTGCTCGGTGATCGGCCGCAGGGCGTCGTCGTGTGCCGTCAGTTCGCCCGCGCCGTCGTCCCGGATCGCGATCAGCAGGTTCAGGCCGTCGCAGTCCCACTGGATGCGCACCCGACGCGCGTCGCCCGCGTCCACGAAGGTGAGCACGGCGTTCCGGACGACGGCCCGGGCCACGTGCGCCACGTCACCCGGCAGGGCCCGGCCCGTCGCCGGCGGCTCGACGAACTGGACGTCGAGGTCGCCGAAGCGGACGAGCGGGCGCAGGTCCGACCGGAGGCGCGCGAAGGCCCCGACGACCGGCTCGAGCGTCGTGCCCCGGTCGCGGTCGGAACCGGTCCGCAGGGCGACCAGGGCACTCGCGGCGACGTCGATGGCCTCGGCCCGCGCCGCCCGGTCGTCGAGGCGTCGCGAGCGCAGGGCGGCCAGGACGGACTCGAGCGTCATCGCGTGCCGGTCGACCAGGTCGGCGGTCGCCCGCGCGTGCTCGGACGCCAGCGTCCGGGCGAGGGCGTCGGAACCGGCTCGGGTGGGGCCGTCGTGCAGGGTGCGACTCATGGGCCCACCCTAGGCGTCCACCTACCCGGCGCCACCGTCCCTACCCGAACGGGTGGGTGGGACGCCCCCGTCGAGGGGCTGTCCTCACAGCATCGTCGGACCAGGATCGAAGGCAACGGGATCGACGACGTACCCAGAGGCCCGATCGGGCCCCGTCGCCCCCACGAGGAGCACCACATGAAGCTGCAGTTCGCCATGGACACCCTGACCACCGACGCCGCCCTCGAGCTGGCCGCCGCCGCCGCGCCGAGCGTCGACATCATCGAGCTCGGCACGCCCCTGATCAAGGCCGAGGGCTTCCGCGCCATCACCGCCATCAAGGAGGCGCACCCCGACAAGATCGTCTTCGCCGACCTCAAGACGATGGACGCCGGCGAGCTCGAGGCGGGCGAGGCGTTCAAGGCCGGTGCCGACCTGGTGACCGTGCTCGGCGTCGCCGGTGACAGCACCATCGCCGGTGCCGTCAAGGCCGCCAAGGCCCACGGCAAGGGCATCGTCGTCGACCTCATCGGCGTCGGCGACAAGGCCGCCCGCGCCAAGGAGGTCGTCGCGCTCGGTGCCGAGTTCGTCGAGATGCACGCCGGGCTCGACGAGCAGGCCGAAGAGGGCTTCACGTTCGAGAAGCTGCTGGAGGCCGGCAAGGCGTCGGGTGTGCCGTTCTCGGTCGCCGGTGGCGTCAAGGCCGCCACCGTCGGCTCGGTCCAGGACGCCGGAGCCGATGTCGCCGTCGCCGGTGCCGCGATCTACTCGGCCGACGACGTCGCCGGTGCCGCCGCCGAGATCCGCGCCGCCATCAAGTAGCAGCAGACGCACCACACGCAACAGCTCACGAGAGAGCTGTGACGCGCAGGAGGCGCGGTGTCGGTCGGACCGGCACCGCGCCTCCTCGTCGTCCATCCGTCAGCGGGGCGTGTCGACCAGGCGGGCCGAGACCGACACCACGACCTCGTCGCCCGCGAGGCCGGAGGCGGCCAGGCGTCCACGCAGCACATCGGCCGCTCGGGCCAGTGTCTCGGGCGTCGGGGAGTCCAGCGCGGTCGCCACGTGGGCGGTGACGGACACCGACCCGGGCGCGCGCGAGATCTCGACGAGGCCGGTCGAACCCGCGAGGTCGAGTCCCGCCGCGACGACGCGGACGGCGCCCTCGACGATCGGGTGTGCGTCGAACACGTCCACGACGCCCCCGACGCCGCGCAGCGCCTCGGTCAGGTCACGGGAGAGCGCGTCGTCGCTCATCGGTCGTCCTCCCTCGCCACGAAGACGTCGTCGACGAGCACGTCGACCCGCGTCACGGTCAGCCCGGTGTGCCGGGTCAGCGCCTCGGTGATGCGGGTGCGCAGCTCGTCCGCCACGGCGCCGAGGTCGAGACCGTACCTGGCCGCGGCCGTGACGCGCACGACCACGTCCGCCCCGGCGGTCGTCAGGTCACCCTCGAAGGCCGTCGAACCGAGCACGACGCCGGGCTGCTCGTCACCCGCCCGGCGCACCAGTCCGCGTGCCGCGGCCTCGGTGACGCTCAACCGCACCGCGGGGTCGGGGTGGCTCACCGGGATCTCGCGTCCGCCGACGACCTCGCGTCGGATCGAGTCGAGGAGGCCGTCGATCCAGGCGCCGTCGCGGTCGGGCTCCCGGGTGGCCCGGTCCTCGAGGGAGGCGCGGGACAGCTCGTGCACCCGGGCCAGCGACTGCAGGTAGAGCCGGCAGGCGGCGGACCCCTCGATGACCGGGTCGCGGGGCGTGCGCCCGGCGTCGAGGTAGTCGACGAGGCGGTCGACCGGGATGCCGTCGACCGTGTCGTCGGTCTCGGGCACGTCGAGGGGGGAGTGGTCGTCGATGCTCATCGCCACGCCTCCATCTCGGTGATCAGGAACGCCCGGGCCCGCGCGATCTTGCCCCGGACCGTCGAGACGGGCAGGTCGAGGGCCTCGGCGATGTCCGCGTACGAGTAGTCGGCGGTCTCTCGCAACAGCCAACACCGTCGCTGGTCGAGGGGGAGCTTGTCGAGTGCCGACCACATGGCGTCGAGCTGCAGCCGGGCCTCGACCACGCGCTCGGGCGTCTCGTGCCGCGGGGCCGACACCTCGAGCCGGTCGACGTCGTCGTGGTCGCGCCGGACCCGCAGACGGTCGACCGCCTTGTTGCTGACGATGCGCATCAGCCAGTTGCGGACCCGGGACGGGTCGTCGAGGTCGGCCAGGCGCCGCCAGGCGGTGAGGAACGCGTCCTGCACCACGTCGTCCGACTCGAGGTCGGAGCCCAGCAGGCGCGCGGCGTACACCCGCATCAGCGGTCCGTGACGACGGGCGATGACCTCGTAGGCGTGCACGTCGCCGTCGCGCGCCCGGACGGCCAACGTCGCGTCCGCGGCGTCGAGGAGGGGGTCGTCGGTGGTGATGACGACCTCCTGGGATCGGACGGGGCGGGACCTGGTGCACGGGCCGGGTGGCCCGCACTGCGCCTCCTTGACTACCACCCCGTGCCCGGATCGGGGGACGTGATGGCCGAAAAGTGAGTGGTCCCGGATCGCTCGCTGAGAGCTGGCTGATGCACCGTGACATGCCGCGTGACCGATGCGTCTGAATGATGTGACCCGCTTGACGGGCACTCGGACACCGGCCGGTCGAGACCCGGCCCCAGAGCAAGGAGAAACCATGAGCAACGTGACCCCCGCCACCAGCACCAGCACCGCTGCCGCGAAGAACACCTCGTCGGCCGCCGCCGGCAAGAACACCATCGCCGAGGGCGTCGTCTCGAAGGTCGCCGGCATCGCGGCCCGCGAGGTGCGCGGCGTGCACGACCTGGGCAACGGCGCCGCTCGTGCCATCGGCGCGATCCGCAACGTGATCAACCAGCAGGACCGCGGCCAGGGCGTCTCGGTCGAGGTCGGCGAGAAGCAGGTCGCCGCCGACATCGTCATCGTCGCCGAGTACCCCGTCGAGCTGCAGAAGGTCGCCGACGACGTCCGCAAGTCCGTCACCGACGCCATCTCGCAGGTCGTCGGCATGGAGGTCACCGAGGTCAACGTCACCGTCTCGGACGTGTACATCCCCTCCGAGGACGACAACAAGGACGACACCGACGACAGCCGCGTCAAGTGACCGCCACGACCACCGGCATGCTCGTCGGCGCCGTCCTGGCGCTGACCGCCCTGGCCTTCGGCTTCTGGGCCTTCGTGTTCGTCGCGATCGCCATGGCGATCGGGTTCGGTGTCGGCCGCGTCGTCGAGGGCAAGCTCGACATCCGTGGCCTCGCCGACGCACTCCGCGGGCGGCGGTCGTCGTGACCGCGGCGGTGACGGCCGACCAGGCCCTCCACGGCCGGAACAAGATCACGTCACGTGCCGTGCGTCGGGTCGTCTCGGCCGTCACCGCGGAGGCCCTCGAGGTCTCCGCGTCGAAGGTGTCGGTCGAGCTGGCCGACCACGACGGCGCTCTCAGCGTGATCGCCAAGACCCCCATCCGGGTCTCGCCCCTGGGCGTCTCCGAACGTCGTTCGGGCACCCTGCTGGACCGCCTCACGACGGCCCAGTCCACCATCCGTGACCGCGTGCTGCAGCTGACCGGGTCGAGCATCGACAAGGTCGACCTGCAGATCACGGGCGCCGACATCCGAGAGAGGAAGCGCGTCGCATGAGCACCGCATCGCTCTACAAGCGCATCGTGCGCCGCGAGACGCACTCGTCCCGGGCCGGCATCGCCATCACGCTCGCCGTGCTGCTGATCGTCGCCCTGGCGTGGATCGGCACCGAGGCGGTCCTCGCCGCCGTCGGGACGGCTCCGCTGCTCCTCGCGCCGACCGACCTCGTCGGTTCGACCCTGGACGCCGCGAGCGCGCCCGTCGGCGTCCTGACCGCCGTCGCGATCGTCGTCGCGCTGATCGGGCTCGTCCTGATCGTCGTGTCGATCGCCCCGGGCCGTCGTGGCCGCCGTGGCGGCACGGCGGAGCGCACCGTGGCCGTGGTCGACGACCGGGTCATCGCCCGCTCGCTGGCCCGCACCGCGAGCTACGCGGGTGACGTCGACCCCTCACAGGTCAGCGTCAGCGTCGGAAAGCGCAGCGCCCTGATCGAGGTCACCCGCACCTCCGGCCGTCAGACCGACGTCCGCAGCATCGACGAGGCCGTCCGTGACGAACTGGACGCCTACGACTTCAGCCCGGCCCTGCGTCACAAGGTCAAGCTGTCCGAGAAAGGAACGGTCGGCTCATGAACAGCACCAATCGCGCTCTGAACCGCATCGTCGTCTTCGTCATCGGTCTCGTGCTCCTGCTCGCCGGTGGAGCGGTGGCCGTCGGCGCCCTCTGGCCCGACGTCCAGCAGACCGTCTCGCAGGGTGCCTCCGACGTGAAGGGCCCGACCACCGACGCCCTCACCGAGCAGCCGTGGATCCTCTGGGTCGTCGCGGCGGCCAGCCTCGTGCTGATCGTCCTGCTCGCCTGGTTCGCCCTGCGACAGGGGCACGGCCAGACCGGCACGCTGCTCACCGTCGACGAGGGTTCGCGTCGTGACCAGACCACCGGTGGTCGCCTGGTGATCGACGCGAAGGTCGCCGAGCAGGTCCTCGAGGAGGCGCTGGCCGACACCCCGGGCATCGTCTCCGTGGACGTCACCGCCTTCCGCGTCAAGCGCGAGTCGGTCCTGCGCGTCACCGCGAACGCCCGCCGGGGCGTCTCGCCGACGGACATCCGTCGGAGCATCGACCAGGCCGTCGCCCACTGGGACGGCGTCCTCGGCACCGAGACTCCCGTCGTGATCCAGATCAACGGCGGACTCCGCAGCCAGATGTCGTCGGCCACGCGACTCGACTGACGCCCGTCGCCCCACCGCGCGGACGGCCCTCGCCCTCGACCGAGGACGGGGGCCGTCCGTCGCACCACCCACGTTCCACGATGAAAGGCCGGTCTCATGAACGAGTCCACCCACCACGTCACCCCCATCGACATCGACGCCGCGGCGTCCACCCGGGCCAGCTCGCCCGAGGAGGTCCTCGAGCACACGATCGGCGTCACCGTCCTCGGCGTCTCGGGTGTCCACGCCCTCGGCAGCGCACCCCAGCGGCTGGCCGGTGCCCTGCGCACGGCGATCGGCACGGGCTCCGTCCCGGGCGTCCGCGCCGGCACCACCGACGAGGGGCTCGTGGTCGACATCGCCGTCGTGGCCGAGTACCCCACCAACGTCACCACGCTCGCCGACACCGTCCGCACGCAGGTCCAGCACGCCGTCGGGCAGCTCGACGGCGAGGAGGTCACGGTCAACGTGACCGTCACGGACGTTCACGGTCCGTTCGACTCCGACGAGGACGCCGCCGACAAGGTGAACGCCGCGGCGGACAAGGCGAAGCAGGCCGTCTCGGACGCCGGCGACCGGGCGAAGGAGGCCGGCGAGAAGACGAAGGCCGCCGCCGGCGAGGCGCGCGACCGCGCCGGGGCCGCCGCGAGCGACCTGTCCGACAAGGCTCGGGCCGCGGCGGACGACCTGTCCGACAAGGCCCGCGAGTTGGGCGACAAGGCCGGCGAGGTCGCCGAGCAGGCGAATGCCACCGCGGCCGAGGTCGGCGAGAAGGCGGCCGACGAGGCCGACCACGTCGCCGACGAGGCACGCGACGTGGCCGACCGGGCGAAGGACGCCGCTGCCGACGCCCGCGACTCCGCGACGGATCGCCGTGAGGGCGCCCGCGAGACGACCGCCGACGCCACCGACGCCGCGCTCGACAAGACGTCCGAGGTCGTCGCCGGTGCCCGTGAGAAGGCTGCCGACGCCGTGGACGGCGTGGCCGACGCGGTGGACGAGAACCGGGCCTCGGACGGCGACGCCACCCGCGCCTCCTCGGGCGACGGCCGCCACGCCGACGGCGCCGACGGCACCGACGTGACCGTGACGGTCGACGGCGGCACGGTGACCGTCGAGGTCGACTCCGACAGCGACGCGCAGGTCGTCGTCGACGGCGACGACGTCGCGACGACGGAGAAGTGATGTTCGGGCGGCGCACCACGACGACGACCCGACGCCCCCGGCCGCGGGCCGTCTGGGCCGCCCTGGTGACCTCGGTCGTGATCTGCGTGCTGATCGTCGTCGGCGTGCTGCTGCCCGTCCTCACCCTGATCGGTGCGGCGGACGGCGGCACGGCCGGCGCCCTCGACGTGCCCGTCGGTTCGATCGCCGCGGCGATCGCCATCGGTTACGTCCTGGCCCTGGTGTTGCTGCTGCTCGTCGTGAAGGTGCGCAACGGCGCCCTGGCTTGGGTGCTCGGGGTGGCGGCCGTGATCTCGACGCTCGTCGTGTCGCTGTGGCCCCTCGTGGCCGTCGCGCTCGCCGGCGTCGACCAGGTGCAGGACCTGATCCCGTTCATCCAGGACCTGATCGCCCGGTTCTGGCCCGGCAACTGACCGGCCCCGAGGTGGACCGACCCGTCTAGGCTGAGGCGGTCGTCGGAAGGGGTCCGGCGCACCACCGGGGGATCACCATGCGCTTCACCACCACACCAGCACTCGCCACCGTCACCGGGGCCGTCGCGCTCACGCTGCTGCTCGCCGGCTGCACCGGCGGCGGTGACGACTCCGGTGACGCCGGTCGGCCGTCGACCGGTCAGGCGACGGCCACGGCCGACGCCGCCGAGCAGGCCGGTCGAGGCGACATCGCCCTTCCGGCCGACTGCGACACCGTCGCGACCGTGTTGGGCCAGGCCGTCGAGGGCCTCACGCTCGACGCGACGACCTCCGAGGTCGAGGACGGGGGCGCGGCCTGCACGTGGACCAGTGAGGCGGACGGTACGCGCGTCGGCTTCTACGCCGAGGTCGAGGAGTACACCGAGGCCGAGATGGACGACGCGGTGCCCGACTCGGACGGTCTCTCGCTCGAACGGGTCGAGGACGACAGGATCGATTCCCTCGGGGGTCGGCTCTTCACCGGTTCGGCCACGGGCGACGCCCCGGTGGCCGGAGGCGGCGCGGTCGTCATCACGCCCCACGGCACCGTGGGCGTCCTCACGGCCGCCCCCACGGGGGTCCCCGTCCGACTCGACATCGACCAGATGGTCGACGCCACGGTGGCCTTCGTCCGCTGACGCGAGCCCCTCGAGGAGGCGCGGTGCCGGTCGACCGGCACCGCGCCTCCTCCGTGTCCCCCTTTTTGTGGGCATGACCGACGAGGGGGGTCTGTGGCATCGTTGAGCCGTTCGCAGAACGGCACGCTCCCACCAGGCGCGCCCAGTGAAGGGGAGCCGCGTGATCAGGGACGAAGCCCGTGAAGAGCGTCGGCAGCGAGCGGTCGAGAGCCTCGGCATCGTCGAGTCCGGCCACGAGGACCGTCTCGACCGGGTGACGCGCGTCGCCCGGGCCGTGTTCGGCGTGCCGATGTCGTCGGTCACGGTCATGGACCACGAGCGTGCGCTCTACGTCGGGCGGGCCGGCTTCGACGACCCCGAGTCCGCGCGCACCGACACCCCGTGCAGCCTCGTCACCGACTCGGGCGAGATCATCACGACCGACGACGCCCGGGCGGACCCGCGGTTCGCCCACCTCGGCGCGTTCCGGGACAACGACCTCGGCTTCTACGTCGGGCACCCACTGCGCGACGGATCGGGCAACGTCGTCGGGTCGTTCTGCCTGATGGACGCCGAGCCCCGTCAGCTCTCCGACGACGAGATGGCCGAGTTCCGCGACCTGGCCGCCTGGGCCCAGGTCGAGCTGCTCGCCGACGCCGACGCCTCGGCCGCCCGGTCGACGCAACAGGCCCTCTTGCCGGCCGCGCCCCTCGAGGTCGAGGGCGTCCGCGTCGAGGGCATCTGCCTGCCGTCGCTGAGCGTCGGAGGCGACTACTACGACTACGGACTCGTCGGCCGGTTCGTGCACGTCGCGGTCGGTGACGTGATGGGCAAGGGCGTCGGGGCGGCCATCATCGGATCGTCCGTCCGTGCGGCCTGCCGGGCGGCCTCACCGCACGTCGGCGCCGCCCGTGAACTCGGCCTCGCGGTCGATCGCATCGAGCGGGCCGTGCAGACCGACCTGCAGCGCACGGGGACGTTCGTCACCTACTTCCACGCCGTCCTCGACCTCGACACGGACGAGCTGTCGTTCGTCGACGCAGGGTCCGGCCTGTCGATCATCGTCCGGGCCGACGGCACCGTCCAGCACCTCGCGGGCACAGGGCTGCCCCTCGGGCTCGACGAGCAGCAGCAGCACGTCACGGAGACGACCCGCTTGGGCGTCGGGGACCAGCTGATCGTCATGAGCGACGGCGTGCTCGACGTCCTCGACGACGAGTCCGACTGGGCCCGCGAGGTCGGGAGACTCGCGGCTCGGCCCCACGCGGACGGCGCCGACGAGCCCGGCCTGCTCCAGTCGATGGCCACCCTCACGCACCGACGACTCTCGCGCGACGACGTCACCGTCGTCGTGATGGACCGTCGCGCGTGACCGACACCCTCAGCCGCCGCGACCAGCGGCTGCTCGACCGCACCACTCCGGCTCGCCGCCTCGTCGCGATCCGCGTCGTGGTGCTGCTGGCGTCGCTCGCCGGCCTGAACTACATCGTCTGGCGCTGGGCCGCGTCGGTGAACTGGTCGTCGTGGTGGATCGCGGTGCCGCTGATCCTCGCCGAGACCTACAGCGTGATCGACTCGCTGCTGTTCGGCCTCGGTGCCTGGCGGCTGCGCGAGCGCGGTGAGCCGCCGGCCGCACCCGACCCCGACACCCTCGAGACGCGCGTGACGGTCGACGTCTTCGTCACCACCTACAACGAAGAGGTCGACCTCGTCATGCGCACCGCCCTGGCGGCGCAGCGCATCCGCTACCCGCACGCGACGTGGATCCTGGACGACGGCGGTCGCCCCGAGATCCGGGCCGCTGCCGAGGCCGCCGGCATCGGCGTCATCACCCGGTCGGACGACTGGGCCGACCGGCCGCGCCACGCGAAGGCCGGCAACCTCAACAACGCGCTGCTCTCGACCGAGGGCGAGTTCCTGCTGATCCTCGACGCCGACCAGGTGCCGAAGCCCGAGATCCTCGACCGCACCCTCGGCTACTTCAAGGACGAGCGCGTCGCGCTCGTGCAGACGCCGCAGTGGTTCGAGAACGTGCCCGAGTCCGACCCCCTGGGCAGCCAGGCGCCGTTGTTCTACGGGCCCATCCAGCAGTCGAAGGACGGCTGGAACAGCGCGTTCTTCTGCGGTTCGAACGCGGTCCTCCGTCGGGAGGCGCTGATGCAGTTGGGTGTCGCGCGGTACGTCACCGAGGTCGAGGCCGCCGTGCGTCGGGCCGTGCGCACCTCGCGCAAGCTGCTCGTGCGCGCCCGGGAGGAGGCCGTCGACCAGCCCCGCGTGCTCGAGGCGCTGGACGACGCCGAGACCGTCGTCGAGCGGGCCCGGGCCGAGTTCGCCGCGGGCGAGTCCATCGGTGACGTCACCTACCGGTTCCAGCGCAGCATCGACACGATCGCGTTCCGCTTCGCCGACGCCGACCTCGCAGCCATGAAGGACGACCTCGCCGACCTCGCCGCCATGTCGCTCGGTCCCGACACGTTCGACGCCCTCGACGAGGCAGCCCTCGACCTGCTCGCGCAGCGGTCGTCCTCGCCGCTGGCCGCCATCGAGTCGATCTCGCTGCTCGTCGGCGCGCTCGACGTCGACCGCGGTTCCGAGGCCCAGGCGATCATGCCCCTGGCCACGATCTCGGTCACCGAGGACATGGCCACCGCGATGCGCCTGCACGGGTTGGGCTGGAGGTCGGTCTACCACGACGAGACCCTGGCGATCGGGCTCGCCCCCGAAGACCTGGCGACCATGATGACGCAGCGTCTGCGCTGGGCCCAGGGCACCATGCAGGTGTTCTTCCGCGAGAACCCGCTCGTGCAGAAGGGGCTCTCGTGGGGGCAGCGTCTCATGTACTTCTCCACCATGTGGAGCTACCTCTCGGGCTTCGCGGCCGTGGTCTACATCGCCGCGCCCGTGCTGTGCCTCTCGTTCGGCGTGGTCCCGGTGCAGGCCTACAGCGTCGACTTCTTCGCCCGCCTGATCCCTTTCCTGGTTCTCAACCAGGTGCTGTTCTGGGTGGTCGCGGCCGGCAGGCCGACCTGGCGGGGGCAGCAATACTCGCTGGCACTCTTCCCCGTGTGGATCGCGTCGGTCACCACGGCGTTCCAGAACGTCTACCGCGGCCGGGCGCTCGGGTTCTCGGTCACCCCCAAGACCAAGCAGGCGGCCACCGGCCCCCGCTGGGACCTCGTCCGCCCGCAGATCTGGGCCGTCGCCTGCCTCGTCGCCGCGCTCGTGCTCGTCGGCATCCGTTACGCCACCGGGCAGGCCGAGGGCATCGCGCCGCTCGTCAACATCGCCTGGGTGCTCTTCGACCTGGTGATCTTCAGCATCATCGTCCGGGCCGTCCTCTATCCGGGGCCCTCGGCACCCCACGACAAGGAACCATCATGATGACCGTCACCGTCGAAGCCGTCGAAGGCGGCTGCGTCCTCTCACCGCAGGGGCGTCTCACCGTCGTCTCGACACCTCAACTGCGCGACGAGGTGGCGGCGCGCCTCGCCGCCGGCGACCGGCTGATCGTCGTCGACCTCTCGGGCACGACCTTCGTCGACTCGTCGGGCCTCGGAGCCCTCGTGTCGTGCCTCAAGTCGGCGCGTCAGGCCGGGGGAGACCTGCGGCTCGTCGCCCCCACCGAGCAGGTCTCGATGGTGCTGCGCCTGACGAACCTCGACCGCATCCTCAAGCCCCGCGCCTCGGTCGCGGCCGCCCTCGATGACTGAGCGTCCCGGCCCCGTCATGATCGACGTGGCCGTCGAACCCGAGAGCATCGACCTGGTGCAGAACGCCTTCGAGTCCTGGTGGACCTCGCTCGGCGACGACTCGCTCGAGACGCGCTTCTCGTTCGAGACCGCGATCGTCGAGATCGCGGCGAACGTCATCGAGCACTCCCGTCGCTCCGAGGCGGACCTCGGTCGGCGCTTCACCCTCGAGCTGTCGGCCACCGACGACCGTCTGACGGCCGTGTTCCACGACAACGGCATGCCCAGCGACATCGACCTCAGCGCCGTCTCGATGGCCGACCTCGAGGACGAGGACGGCCGCGGCCTGGCCCTGGCGCTGCTCAGCCTCGAGAGCCTCGACTACCGCCACGAGGACGGCCGGAACGTGTGGACGCTCGTGTGCCGACGCTGAATCACTTGTCGACTCCGCCGCGGCGGCGGCTGGTCCGCCGGATCGGCGCGGCCCTGCTCGCCGTCGCGGCCCTCGTGCCGCTGGCGCTGGGACCGGCGGTGCTCGGGGACGCGACGTCCGCGGCGGCCGCCACCGCGCCTCCTGAACCCTCGGGCACGTGGTTCGGTCCGGACCTCGACTGGGGCTCGGACGGCCCGGACGGCTACGCCGCTCGACTCGGCGCCACGCCGTCGCTGTACGGCGTCAACATCGACTACCCGCTCGACGGCCCGGCCGCCGACGAGTGGCGACGGTCGGCCCGTGCCGCGGCCGCCCAGGGCGCCGTGCTCGTGGTCAGCCTGGAGCCGACCGGGCGGCTCACCGACCTCGACGCCGCCGACGCGCGTCGGGCCGACGACCTGCTGACCGAGATCGACCAGCAGTACGGCACGCTGCAGCTGGTGCGCTTCGCGCCCGAGATGAACGGCAACTGGCAGCGGTGGGGGCAGCAGCCCACCGCGTTCGTCGGTGCGTTCCGCACGCTGGCCGACGTGGTCCACACGGGGGACTCCCGCGCACGGATGGTCTGGGCGCCGTCGTACGGTGCGGGCTATCCGTTCTCCGACGCCGTCGGCCGCCTCACCGAGACCCCCTCGAGTGACGTCGACCTGCTCGACACGAACGACGACGGGCGTGTGACCGAGGCCGACGACCCCTACGGGCCGTACTATCCCGGCGACGACGCGGTCGACTGGGTCGGCCAGTCGATGTTCTACTTCGCCAAGGGCAGCGCCTCGACGGCCGCCGGCACGTCGGTGCCCTTGGTCGAGAACCAGGCCCCGGCCGCCGGCGAGGTCGAGGGACGCTTCGACGAGACCTGGGGCTACACCCAGACGCAGCCGTCGACGTTCTACGAGCGGTTCGCCGACGGGCGCGACCGGCCGATGCTGCTCGACACGGGTGCCCTCTACGCCGACGAGTTCGACGGCGCTTCCGAGCTCGACGTCAAACAGGGCTGGTGGCGTCAGGTGTTCGACGCCCTGCCGACCCACGACCGGATCGCCGGCGTCACCTGGCTCGAGGTTGAACGCGACGAGGCCGAGGCCGGCGACCGACCCGTCGACTGGCGGGCCACGGCCGAGCCGGGCATCGCGGAGGCCTTGCGCACCGACCTCGAGGCGAGCGACCGCATCGACCTCGGGCCGGTCACCGACCGCGTCACCTCGACCGACGGGGATGCCGCGACCGTGCAGGTGCGCGACGGCGGCGGCGACGAGATGGGGTGGATCGTGGCCTGTGCCGGGGCGCTCGCCCTGGCCTTCCTGGTGAGCGGCGTCGTCGGTCGGCTGCTGCCCCGATGGCGCTACCCCGACGACGGCTCACCCGCGCGCGACCTGCGCATCGACCTCTTCCGCGGGTTCATCATCCTGGCCGTCGTCATCACGCACATCGAGGTCGCCGGACCGTTCTCGTTCGTCACGCTCAAGGCCGTCGGGGCGATCACGGGCGCCGAGATGTTCGTGTTCCTCAGCGGCATCGTGCTCGGCATGGTCTACCCGCTCGGGGTCAAGAAGTACGGCGAGAAGGCCGCGGCGATCGGCGCGTTCGTCCGGGCGCGCAAGCAGTACGTCGTCACGCTCGCGGTCATCCTGATCGTCTTCGTGCTGAGCTTCGTGCCGTTCCTGAACACCGCCGCGATCACGACCTTCACCGACCGCGGCACGGGCATGACGGGCGCGTCGGCCGAGGGACGCGTCTACGACCTCTACCCGAACGTCGACCGCTTGCTCGACTACCCGCCGCCGTGGTACGCGGTGCGCCAGCTGCTGCTGCTCGAGATGGGGCCGTGGCCGTTCAACATCATGGGCTTGTTCGTCGTGC
Organism: Frigoribacterium sp. AP1; assembly: GCF_056680555.1. Lineage (NCBI taxonomy): Bacteria > Bacillati > Actinomycetota > Actinomycetes > Micrococcales > Microbacteriaceae > Frigoribacterium > Frigoribacterium sp. AP1. The sequence continues at coordinate 904,103 of NZ_CM155288.1, read as the reverse complement.
TCAGCCTGACGATCCCGGCCCTGATGTGGGCGATCAAGCGACGCGCCTGGTGGGCCGTCCTGCTGGTGAGCTGGGCGCTCTACGCCGTCGGCGTGGTCTTCCCCGACGTCCACCTCTTCCCGTCGCAGTTCGAGCCGGTGTTCCCGCTCTTCGCCTGGCAGGTGCTCTTCACCCACGGGCTCGTGATCGGCTGGTACCGACGGCAGATCGTGACGGCGCTGACCACCCGGCTCGGCAAGGTCCTGGTGGGCGCGGGGGTCGTCGGCTACGCCGGGTTCCTCGCGCTGATCTGGGCCGGTCACGCGTACGGCTTCGCACCCGGGCCGATCCCGTCGGGTCTGTACGACACCCTGTACGCGACCGGCTACCAGCGGGTCGACATGCAGTGGGGCCGGCTGGTCGACGTCGCGCTCGTGGCCGTCTGCGTCTACGCGATCCTCACCGTGTTCTGGAAGCCCCTGTCGAAGGCCGTCGGATGGTTCTACGTCCCCCTCGGACAGGCGAGCCTGTACGTCTTCATCTGGCAGGTCTTCTTCGTGCTGGCCGTCGCGTCGATCCCCGGTCTCGACCGCTCGAGCGTGATCGTCGGCACGATCGTCCACGTGGCCTCGGTGCTGCTGCTCTGGGTGATGGTGAAGAAGAAGTTCCTGTTCTCGGTCGTCCCGCGCTGATCAGGGGGCGGCGACCACCAGGTCGAGTCCGGCGTCGACGAGGGCCTTCGTCGCGTCGTCCCCGAGCCGGTCGTCGGTCACGATCGTGTCGAGCTCGGCGAGGCGGAGGGCCCGGTACTTGCCGAAGCGCCCGTACTTCGAGCTGTCCGCCACGAGCACCGAGCGTTCGGCGACCTCGAGCGCGGCCCGCTTGACCTCGACCTTGGCCTCGACGGGCGTGGTGACACCGTGCGCGAGGTCCCACGAGCTCGACGAGATGAACGCCAGGTCGAGCGACAGCTCGGTGAGCGTCAACCGGGTCAGCCGCCCGAGCGTCGACTGGTTCGCGCTGTCGACCCGGCCCCCGACGACGATGAGGTCGACGTCCGGGTGGTCGAAGAACGACCGGACGGTCGCGAGGTCGTTGGTGACGACCGTCAGGCCGGTGACGTCGTCGAGGTGCTCGCGCATGGCCTGCACGGTCGTGCCCGCGTCGAGGTAGACGGTCATGTGGTCGCGCACGAGGGCGGCCGCCTCGCGGGCGATGGCCCGTTTCTGCGCGACGTCGACGTCCTGCTTGACGTCCCGGCTCGCCTCGACCAGCAGCTTCGGCGTCAACTTCGCACCGCCGGGCGTGGCCGTGACCCGGCCCTCGTCCTCGAGGGTCGCGACGTCGCGTCGGACCGTCATCTGGCTGACGCCGAGCAGGTCGGTCAGCTGCCGGTAGCTGAGGACGCGCTCGCGCTGCAGGTGCTCGACGATGCTCTCGCGCCGCTGCTCGGGGATGAGGGGGGCTGTGGGGGACACGTCGGCCTTTCTCGCGTCGGTCAGCCTAGTGCGGCGGGCCCCGTCCACGGCATGCCCGAGGCCGCGGTGATGGCGGCCACCTGGTCGGCGGGGATGAGGCGGCGGTCGGCGCCGTGGGTCAGCAGGGCGATCCGGCAGGCCTCCTCGACCTCGACGGCACCGAGGACCGCACGGTCGAGGTCCTCGCCGCTGACGACGCTGCCGTGGTTGGACAGCAGTGCCGCTCGGAACGGCAGGGGGCTGTCGGTCACGAGCGACCCCATGGCCGGGTCGCCGGGGGCGACGAAGGGCAGCAGCGGCACCTGGCCGACCCGCATGAGCGAGTACGGCGTGAGCGGCGGCACGGCGCAGTGCTCCGACCAGGGCTCGAGGCACGACAGGGCGACGGCGGACGGGGAGTGCACGTGCACGACGGCCTGGTGTTCGGGGTTCTTGAGGTACATCGCGCGGTGCAGCGCGACCTCCTTCGACGGTGCGGGGCCGGCGAGCAGCGTGCCGTCGGGGGCGAGCACCGACAGGTCGTCGACGGTGAGCGACCCCAGCATCGTGCCCGTGCCGGTCATCAGCAGGCGGTCGCCGTCGCGGACGCTGACGTTGCCCGAGCTGCCGGGGCTGAGGCCGGCGGCGACGAGGGCCCGCCCGGCCTCGACGAGTCGTTCGACCGCGGTCCGTGCGGTCACGTCGGTCACTGCGGTCACGAGAGGGCCTCCCAGGCGGTCGAGAACAGGTCGGCGGCACCGAAGTTGCCGCTCTTCAGGACGAGGGCGACCGGTCGGCCGTCGCTCGTCGTCGCGGCGCTCCAGCAGACGCCCGGGCCCAGCGGTGGCCCGATGACCAGGGCGGGTGCCCCGAGTGCCGTCACGACGGCACCGCTGGTCTCGCCACCGGCGACGACGACCAGCCCGACCGTGCCGTCGGCGACGAGGTCGTGCACGAGGGCCGACAGGACGGACTCGACCACGGACGCGGCGGGCGGAGTCGAGGTCGACGGGCCGCGGGGGCCCGCCGCCACGACGTCGGACGGGTCGCCCACCGAGTAGACGACGGGGACGGAGTCGGCGTCGAGACCGCGCACCCAGTCGGCGAGTGCCGCGATCTCGGCCGCGGGGTCGGTCGTGGCGGCCGAGAGGTCGACCTTGCGCGTGGGGTGGGTGGCCGCCGCGTGGGCGATCTGGCCGCGGGTGGTGGCGGACGCCGACCCGCACACGACGAGGCGACGCCCGGTCACGTGCGAGAACTCGGCGGGCAGGGCGGGTGGTGGGGCGTCGTCGGCACCGACTCCGAGGGCCAGGCCCGCTCCGCCGCTGAGGAGGCGGTGGTGTGCCGTCGCCCGGCCGATCGTCTCGAGGTCGGCGTCGTCCACGGCGTCGACGACGAGGTAGCCCGACGGTGCGTCGTCGAGGGTCGATCGGAGGGCGTCGACCCCGGCGCGGACGTCGTCCAGGTGGATCTCGGTCACGGGGGTCGGTGTCTGGGGTGCGAGGAGGTCGCGCAATCTCGAGCGTGTCATGGGCGTCAACGGGTGGTGACGCATCGACGAGTCCTCGAGGAGGTCGTCGCCGACGAAGAGGCGTCCGTCGCGGACGGTGCGGCCGTTCGCGGGGAACGCGGGGACGACGATCGCCCGGTCGACCCCGAGCCGGTCGCGGAAGGCGTCGAGGACGGGCCCGATGTTGCCCTCGTCGGTCGAGTCGAAGGTCGAGCAGTACTTCAGGGCGAATCGTCCGGCGCCGGCCTCGACCAGCCAGGCCAGGGCGGCGGTCGACCGATCGACGGCCTCGTCGACCGGGGCCGTGCGGGTCTTCAGGGCGACCACGACGGCGTCGACGCCTGCGTACGTCGCCGGCTCGACGGCTGCGGGGGCGACGACGACCACGGTCTCGAGGCCGCGGCGGCGGAACCCCGAGGCGAGATCGGTGGCTCCGGTGAAGTCGTCGGCGACGGCACCTATCAACATGCGGGACCTCTCGGTGGCGGGCGGGCTCACGGTGCCGCCGTGTCGGCGTCGCGAGCACGGACAGTCTATGTGACTATTTGGTGCGATGTTTGACAATTTGATAAGTCTCGCTACAGTTGCCATGCTCGCCCGGGCCGCTCCTGGCCTCTTGAACGAACGGGAACAACGGTGATCCTCCACTCGACGACGTCTCGCGCGACTCCGGTCCGCGTCCTCCTCACCGGTGCGAACGGTGGGTACGGCCGCACACTGCTCGACCAGCTGCGCCGGCTGCCCGACCTGACGGCCACGCAGCTCGTCGACCCCGACGTCGCCGGGGTGACGGCCATGCTCCACGAACTCGGAGTGCCCGCCTCGTCCGTCGCGACGCCGTCCACGGCAGCGGCCACCGCCGAGGCGGTGTCGGCCGGCTCGGTCGCCGTGATCGCCGACGCCTCGGCCGTCGACTGGGACGGTGTCGACGTCCTCGTCGAGGCCACCGGTCGCATCGAGGCCGGGCACCGCTACGCCGACACCGCTCTCGAGCGCGGCGTGCACGTCGTCATGGTCAGCAAGGAGGTCGAGTCGGTCGCCGGCGTGGCGCTGAGCGCCAAGGCCCGGGTGGCCGGCCTGCGGTACCTGCCCGGTGACGGCGACCAGCCCGCGAACCTGCTGCGTCTCGTCTCGTGGGTGCTCGAGTGCGGTTTCGACGTCGTGGCCCTCGGCAAGTCGGGCGAGTACGACCTCGAGTTCGACCCCGCCACGGGCGTCGTCGACCAGGCGGGCACGACCATGGACGCCCCGGCCCTCGCGTCGTTGCTCGACCTGGGCGAGGACCCCCTCGCCACCGTCGAGGCACGTGCCGCCGCGGTCGCCGACCTCAAGCGGGCGGCGGCCGCCGACTCGTGCGAGATGAACGTCGTCTCGCTCTACACCGGCGCCCACGCCGACGTCGAGGCGATGCACTACCCCGTCGCCCGCCCGGACGAGCTCGCCGACCTGTACACGGCACGCGAGGACGGCGGTCTGCTCGACCGCACCGGCGTCGTCGACGTCTTCTCGATGCTCCGCCTGCCGGGCGAGGCCAGCTTCGCCGGCGGCGTCTTCGTGATCGTCCGCACGGGGGACCCCGTCACCTGGGAGACGCTGCGGGGCAAGGGCCACGTCGTCAGCCGCGACGGCCGTCACGCCTGCATCTACTGGCCGTACCACTTCATGGGCGTCGAGACCCCGCTCAGCATCGTCGCCGCGGTCGACGGGACGTCGCGCCTGCCCGAGCCCCGGCAGCACACGGTCCTCGCGGCCCGGGCCGGCGAGGCCCTGTCGGCCGGCACCGCGTTCCGCGTCGAAGGCCACCACCACGAGATCGCCGGTGTCGCACCCGTGATCGTCGATCCCGACGACGACGGGATCGCCCCCTACTACCTGCTCGGCGGCGCGCGACTCGTGGCCGACGTGGCCCCCGGCGCCCTCGTGCGACTGGACGACCTCGCCGACGTTCCCGAGGCGGCGCTGGCGGCCTACCGGGCCGGGCTCGCGCTGGGTCGCTGACCCGCGCCTCCTCGGCCTTCCCCCCCCCGACCCCGTGACACCCCGAACCAGGAGATCGACGACGATGCCCTTCACCCCCGACCCGACCGACCCGACCCCGGCGGCGACCTCATGAGCGTCGAGCTCGTCGCGCTGATCGTCCTCGTCGCCGTCTTCGCCCTCTCGGCGATCCGCAACGTGCACATGGGCGCCCTGGCGCTCGTCGCCGCCCTCCTGGTCGGCGTGCTCGTCGTCGGCGAGAGCCTCGACGACGTCCTCGGCGGCTTCCCGGTCGACGCCCTGCTGATCCTGCTCGGCATCACCTACCTGTTCGGCATCGCCCGCGAGACCGGCGTGGTGGACTGGCTGGTCGACCGCTCGGTCGGACTGATCGGCGACCGCGTGGCACTGATCCCCTGGGCGATGTTCGTCATCGGCACGCTCGTCGCGTGCCTCGGGACGTCGCACGCCGCCTTCACGATCGTGCCGATCGCGATGAGCCTGGCGCACAAGCACAAGATCCACTCGACGATGATGGGCATCGTCATGAGCTCGGCGATCGTCGGCGGCGCCCTGGCCCCGACGAGCATCAACGGCATCACGGTCATGACCGTGGCGCGGGCCTCGGGCATCCCGTACAACCCGGGGCTGATGTTCGGCCTCTCGGTCGGCGTGAACACGCTCGTCGTGCTGGTCGCCTTCTTCCTGTTCGGTGGTCGCGAGCTCATCGCCCGGACCCGGGCGGCGGGCGTCGCCCGGGCCACGGTGGCGGCCGGCGGGACCGACGGCACCGGCACCTCCGTCACCGGTGGTGGGCACGGTCAGGGCGGCACCGCCGTCCTCACGGAGCCGGCCACCGCCACCCGACTCGGCGCCTACCAGCTCGTCGTGCTCGTGAGCATCCCGGTGCTGATCGTCGGCTTCTTCACGATCACGTTGCTCGACGTCGACCTCAACCTCGGTGCGGTCGCGCTGACGCTCGCCGTCTTCCTCGCCTTCCTCAAGCCCGACGTCGGCCGGGCGTCGCTGGCGCGCATCGACTGGAACACCATCCTGTTGCTCGGCGGGATCATCACCTACGTCGGCGTCCTGACGCGGCTCGGCGCCATCGACCAGCTCGGCGAGGTCGCCCGCTCGGTCTCGTCGCCGCTGCTCGCCGCGTTCGTCATCTGCGTGATCGCCGGACTCGTGTCGGCCTTCGCCTCGACCATCGGCATCCTGGGTGCGCTCATCCCGCTCGCCGTCCCCCTGCTCGTCCCGGGCGGCGGACTCGAGATGACCGGCTTCATCTACGCCCTGGCGATCTCCGCCTCGCTCGTCGACTGTGCCCCGTTCGGCACGACCGGCGCGACCATCGTCGCCTCGGGCGTCGAGGAGGACCGACCGCGCCTCTACCGCCACCTGACCCGATGGGGCCTCTCGATGGTGGTCATCGGACCGGTCGTCACGCTGCTGGCGTTCGTGGTGCCGTTCCTCTGGGCCTGACCGGTCGGGCCTGAACGGCCGGGCCTGACGGCCTCGAGGACGCAGGAGGCGCGGGTCGCGTGACCCGCGCCTCCTGCGTCCCCGATTTTCTCGCGACGTCACCCAAACGGGGGAGGCGTGCGGCTCCGAAGACATGCCCGGGTGCCCCTGGGCGCCCCGTGCCCGACCGACCCCGTCGCGGCACGACGTCGGCGGCCCGAACCGCCGGCACCGTCGGGAGCCCGAACTCCCGGCACGGTCGGGAGCCCGAATTCCCGGCACGGACTCTGGTGTCAAGGACGACACCGGGGTCTGCGGGGGTTCGTCAGGCGAAGGCCAGACGCAGCCGGTCGATCACGATCGGGTCGACGTCGGCGACTCGGCAGATGAGCGGGTCCCGCTCGATCAGGCTGAGTGCGGCACGGATGCGACGACGTTCGGTGTCGGTGACGTCCGCCGCCACTCGATCTCGGCGCGAGACGAGCGACCCGAGGGTGGCGATGTCGACGAGGTGTCGCGTGTGGTCGTCTCCCGGGATCTCGACGGCGGCGGCCTTGGCGAGGAGCGCGCCCTGCAGGGTCGGCCGCGGGACGACGCCGTCGCGGCCGTTCACCCGGACCTCGACCGGGAACGTCCGGTGGACGGCACCCTGCGCGCCGGGGGCGGCGAGGGTCGTTCCGCCGGTGACACCGCGACGTGACGACGCCCGTTCGCCGAGGAAGCGGGGGATGAGGACGTCGATCTGCGCATCGCCCCGTACCCAACGGTGCTGATGTCCCTCGAAGCTCTGGCCGTCCGCCACGAATCCGCAGTCGCGGAGGACCGTCGTGAACCGCAGCAACATCGTCGGATGGGCCCGCACGTCGAGCACGGTGTCCGCGTCGTTCGTCGGTCGGGCGGACACGTCGACCCTCGCTCCCAACAGTGCGACTGGACCATCTGGCCGCCGACGACGGCCCAACCGGCCGGCAGGTGGGCATGCACCTCGAAGAGGGCGTGCCACGCCTCGGCTTGGGCGGTGCGTAGCGCAGGGGCGACGATCAGCGTGAGCCCTCGAGGATCAACCTGTCGGCCGCGGCCCGTTCTCGTGGCCCGGTGCTGGTCGCGAGGTCGGCGATGAGGGCACCCAACGGCAGCGGGCGCGGTGCCGCATCGTCGTGGACCCTGAGCGTGACGTTCGGTCGGCGGGACCGGACGAGCAGGTACTCGAGGACCACGGCGTCGAGGTCGGCAGCGGACACGTGCGCCTCGAACCTGCCTCCGTCGTTCATGCCCGATCGGTCGTCGCTGCTGCCCCCGGCAGTCAGTCGGGCGTCCGACCGGAGATCCGGCAGGTCGGCTGCAGGAGCCTCGAACCCGAGGGCGGTCGGGTACGCCGTCCGCAGCCAAGGGGCGAGCCTGGCGGACGGCCTCGCCTCGAGGCGGAGCTCGGCGACACGGGCGGTGGTCCGACGGCGCTCACTCGACGAGAGGCCCTGGGCCCAGCCGGGGTCGTCGGAGAGCCGTGCCACGAGGGCATCCGCGGACCGACGCGAGAGCGGGCGACCGGGGAGGTGCCGATGGGGAAGGGCATCGTCGATCAACCACCGTCCGCCGACCCACCGGGCGTCGAGGAGCCCGGCTGCCGCGGCCGCCTGGGCGCGCCGGATCGAGATGTCGTGCTCTCTCGCGTACTCGGACGCGCTCACCTCGGCCATGGTGACCACAACCATACGTGAACGCGAACCATTGTGGAACCCCGAGCCTCACCGCCGCGGCGGCCCCGTCGTCCCGCGCACCACGAGCCGGGTCGGCAGCTGCACCTCGGGCGCGGCCGGTTCGCCGCCCTCGAGCATCGTGAAGAGCATGCCCGCCGCCGCGCTGCCGAGCCGCTGCATGGGCTGCTGCACGGTCGTCAACGGCGGCGACTCGCGTGACGCCTCGGGGATGTCGTCGAACCCGACGATGCTGAGGTCGTCGGGCACGCGCAGGCCGAGGTCGAGGGCGGTGCGCAGCAGGGCGATGGCCGAGAGGTCGTTCGCGGCGAAGACGGCGGTCGGCCGGTCGGCACTGGTCAGCAGCGAGCGGGCCGCCTGGCGCGAAGCCGTCAACTCGAAGTCGCCGTTGCGGGTCAGGCCCGGGTCCCGCGTGATGCCGGCCGCCCGCAGCGCCTGCACGTAGCCCGCCTCGCGCAACGACGCCGACCGCAGGTCGGGGCGCCCGGCCAGGAAGCCGATGCGCCGGTGACCCAGGCCGAGCAGGTGCTCGACGGCGAGCAACGCGCCGCCGCGGCTGTCGGCCTCGACCGACGGCAGGTCGGTACGCCCGGTGTGCGGGTCGACGGCCACCACGGGGATGCTCGCGGCCGTCGTCAGCACGGACGGCGTGACGAGGATCGCCCCGTCGATCAGCGTGCCGCTCAGCCGACTGAGCGAGCGACGCTCCCAGCCGGTGTTCTCGCCGCGGTGCGCCCCGCTGTAGGCCAGCAGGTCGTACTCGGCGCCCCGCGACCGCACGGCCGCCCCGACGCCCTTGAGGACCTCCGAGCTGAACGGCTCGAAGTCGGCGACCAGCACGCCGATCACCCCGGTGCGGCGGGCCCGCATGCTGCTGGCCACCAAGCTCGACTCGTAGCCGAGCTCGTCGACCGCCGCCATCACGCGCTCGATCGCCCGGGCCGAGACGCCGTAACGGCCGTTGACCGCCTTCGACACCGTCGCGACCGACACCCCGGCCGCCCGTGCCACGTCGTGGATCGTCACCCGTGCCGTCATCACGTCGGCAGCCTAGCCCGACGGAAATGGTTTTCGAAAACGTTTGACACCGTCCCGGACATTTTTGACACTGAGGCCATGCCGCGCATCGGAGCACGGCACGCTCGGCCGACCACGGCCGCTCAACGAAGAGGAAAAGGTGGAACCATGACCACATCTCGACGGCTCCTGGCCGGGTCTGCGGCCCTGCTGATCGGAGCGGGACTGCTGACCGGCTGCAGCACCGGGGGCGGGGGCGGGTCGGACGACGGCACGCTCACCCTCTGGCAGAACTCGACGACCGGCCCCGGCCAGGACTTCTGGACGGCGACCGCGGCCGACTTCGAGAAGGCCAACCCGGACGTGAAGATCGACGTCCAGACCGTGCAGAACGAGGACTTCGACAGCAAGCTGCAGACGGCCCTCAACTCGGGCGACGCTCCCGACGTGTTCCTCCAGCGCGGTGGCGGCAAGCTGCAGGCGATGGTCTCGGCCGGACAGGTCAAGGACCTCACCGACGTCATCTCGGACGACGCGAAGGCCGACATCAGCGAGGGCACCTTCGGATCGGGTTCGGTCGACGGCAAGGTCTACTCGATGCCCGTCGCCGTCCTGCCCGGTGGCTTCTGGTACAGCCAGGACCTCTTCGACGCGGCCGGCATCACCGAGGCCCCGACGACGATGGACGAGCTCGACCAGGCCGTCACCGCCCTGAAGGGCTCGGGCGTCTCGCCCGTGGCGCTCGGCGGCAAGGACGCCTGGCCCGCCGCGCACTGGTACTTCTTCTTCGCGCTGCGCTCGTGCAGCTCGGACGTGCTCGAGCAGGCCGCGACCGACCGCGACTTCAGCGACGACTGCTGGGTCAAGGCCGCCGAGGACCTCGCCGACTTCCGCGACACCGAGCCCTTCAACGACGGGTTCCTCACGACGGCCGCCCAGCAGGGCGCCGGCAGCTCGGCCGGCCTGATCGCCAACCACCAGGCGGGCATGGAGCTCATGGGTGCCTGGAACCCCGGCGTCATCGCCTCGCTCACGCCCGACCAGCAACCGCTGGCCGACCTCGGCTGGTTCCCCTTCCCCGCCGTCGACGGCGGTGACGGCGAGACCGGCGCCATCATGGGCGGGGTCGACGGGTACTCCTGCTCGGCCGGTGCGCCCGACTCGTGCGTCGACTTCCTGAACTACCTGGCGACCCCCGACGTGCAGACGGCGTACTACAAGGCCTTCAACGCGCCTCCCGTCAACACGGTCGCCCAGGAAGCCGTCACCGAGCCCTACCTGCAGGACGTGCTCAGCGCCTACAACGACGCCCCGTTCGTCTCGCAGTGGCTCGACACCGTCTACGGCCTGAACGTCGGCAACGCGATGAACGTCGCCGTGGTCGACCTGCTCTCGGGCGACGGCACGCCGCAGCAGTTCGTCGACGCCGTCGACGCCGCCGCCAAGAAGGCGTAGAGGTCGGATCGTGAGTCTCCGCGAACCCTCCGTGCGGCCCGCCGCACCCTCGCGGCCTCACGCCACCGCCGGGGGCGAGGCACTCGCCTCGCCCCCGGCGGCCTCCCGGGCCGTGTCCCGGAAGGGGCGTGGCGCCCGCGGCCTCGAGATCGCCCTGCTCGTCGGCCCCGCCCTCGTGGTGTTCCTGGCCTTCGTGGTGTTCCCGATCGTGATGGCCGCCTACTACGGCTTCTTCAGCTGGTCCGGCTTCGGCCCGCCGACCGACTTCGTCGGGTTCCGCAACTACGTCACGATCTTCCTGGACCCGACCTTCCTCGACGCGTTGCGGCACAACGCCACGATCGTCGTGCTCTCGCTCGTGCTGCAGGGCCCGGTCGCCATCGGCCTCGCGTTGCTGCTCAACCGCAAGCTGCGCGGTCAGTCGCTGATCCGCGTGCTGATCTTCGTTCCGTACGTCATCAGCGAGGTCGTCGTGGGCACGGGCTGGAGCCTCATGCTCCAGGGCAGCGGCGCCGTCAACGACCTGCTCACCAAGGTCGGCCTCGGTTCGCTCGCGACCGACTGGCTCGCCGACCCCAGCATCGCCATCTGGACGCTGCTGGTGATCATCACCTGGAAGTACGTCGGCTTCGCCGTCATCCTCTTCCTCGCCGGACTGCAGGGCGTGCCCGAAGAGCTCAGCGAGGCCGCGGCGATCGACGGCGCGAGCTGGTGGCAGATCCAGCGCCGCATCACGCTGCCGCTGCTCGGCCCGACCCTGCGCATCTGGGCGTTCCTGTCGATCATCGGCTCGCTGCAGCTGTTCGACCTCGTCTACATCATCTGGGGTCAGTACATCGCGGCGACCGCCGGCACCTCGACCATGGCGACCTACATGGTCGCGAACGGTCGCACCTCGGGCAGCTACGGCTACGGCAACGCCGTCGCGGTCGTGCTGTTCCTCATCTCGCTCGTCGTCGCCCTCGTCTACCAGCGCTTCGTGCTGCGACGCGACACGGCCGGGGCCGTCACGACCTCGGCGACCACCGCAGGAGAAGAACGATGACCGCCTCGACCCTCACCGCGCCTCCTCGGGGCCGCGGGCCTGCCGCCACCGGTGACCGACCGCCGAAGCGCAGGAGGCGCGGCATCGCCGATCCCGGACGCGGCGTCGCGTACGTGGTCGCGGCGGTCGTCATCGTGGCGATGCTCGCGCCCGTCGCGTTCATCGTGATCGGCGGCTTCCGCACCAACGCGCAGATCACGACCGACCCGTCCGGGTTCCCCAGCCCGTGGCAGGTCGGCAACTACCTCGACGTCCTGACCGGCGGCACGTTCTGGCGACAGGTCGGCAACTCGCTGATCTCGGCCGGGGCGACCACGATCGGCACGGTCGCGCTCGGCCTGGCCGCCAGCTACGTGCTGGCCCGGTACCGCTTCGCCGGTCGCGGGGTGCTCTACGCGCTGTTCGCGGCCGGGCTGATGTTCCCGATGACCGTCGCGATCACCCCGTTGTACCTCGTCATCCGCGACCTCGGGCTGACGAACTCGCTGGCCGGCGTCATCCTGCCGCAGATCGCCTTCGCCCTGCCGACGACGATCATCATCCTCGTGCCGTTCCTCCGCGCGATCCCCGACGAGATCGAGGAGGCCGCGTTCATCGACGGCTGCAGCCGCCTCGGGTTCTTCTTCCGCATGGTGGTGCGGCTGTCGCTGCCGGGCGTGATCACCGTGGGCATCCTCGCGTTCATCGGCGCCTGGAACTCGTACCTGCTGCCGCTGTTCATCCTCAACGACCCGTCGACGTTCACCCTGCCGCTCGGCGTCCAGGCGTTCTCGTCGCAGTACTCGGTCGACACGGCCCGGGTGCTCGCCTTCACGGCGTTGTCGATGCTGCCCGCGCTGATCTTCTTCAGCCTCTTCGAACGCCGCATCGTCGGCGGGCTCACCGGGGCGGTCAAGGGATGACCGCCACCGACACCGTCACAGACCAGGAGGCGCGAGCCGAGATGACCGACACCGCCCACCGACCGCAGGCCCTCACGGTCGGCGAACCCCGCGCCTCCGACCGGGTGGCGTCGCTGCTCGCCGAGATGACCCTCGACGAGAAGCTCGGCCAGCTGGTCGGCTGGTGGGTCGACCAGGGAGCCGAGAACGTCGCCCCGATGCAGGGCGAGATGGCGACGTCGGGCGACTACGTCGAGGCGACCCGCCACGGGCTCGGGCACCTGACGAGGGTCTACGGGACCAGGCCGGTGGACCCGGTCGAGCGCGCCTCCTGGTTGTGGCGCGAGCAGCGCCGTCTGCGCGACGAGACCCGGCTGGGCATCCCCGCGCTGGTGCACGAGGAGTGCCTGACCGGACTCGCCGCCTGGCAGGCCGCGACGTTCCCGACGCCGCTCGCCTGGGGTGCGTCGTTCGACCCCGAACTGGTCGAGCGCATGGCCCGGCTGATCGGCGGATCGATGCGCGACCTCGGCGTGCACCAGGGTCTCGCCCCCGTGCTCGACGTCATCCGCGACACCCGGTGGGGCCGGGTCGACGAGTGCATCGCCGAGGACCCCTACGTCGTCGGCACGATCGGCACCGCCTACGTGAAGGGACTGCAGGCGGCCGGCGTTCACGCGACGCTCAAGCACTTCGTGGGCTACTCGACCTCGGCGGCGGGGCGCAACCACGCGCCGGCGCAGGTCGGGCCGCGGTTCGTCGAGGACGTGCTGCTGCCGCCGTTCGAGATGGCCGTGCTCGACGGCGGGGTGCGCTCGGTGATGAACTCGTACGCCGAGATCGACGGGGTGCCGGTCGCCGGGACGCCGTCGTACCTGACCGACGTGCTGCGTCGGCGGTGGGGGTTCGACGGGGTCGTCGTGTCGGACTACTTCTCGGTGGCGTTCCTGCAGGTGATGCACGCGGTGGCGGCCGACCGGGGCGAGGCCGCGGCGCTGGCCCTCGAGGCCGGCATCGACGTCGAGCTGCCCACCGGCGACGCCTACCTCGAGCCGCTCGCCGAGCGCGTGCGGGCCGGGGAGGTCGACGAGGCGCTGGTCGACCGGGCCGTCCTGCGCGTGCTCGCCGAGAAGGAGGAGCTCGGGCTGCTCGACGAGACGTTCGAGACGCCGCCGCCGACCTCGATCGACCTCGACTCGGCCGAGCACCGGGCGGTCGCCCGCCGCCTCGCCGACGAATCGGTCGTCGTGCTGACCAACGACGGGGTGCTGCCGCTGGTGCCGGGCGTCGTCGGTGCGGCCGGTGCCGCTGCCGCTGCAGGTGCCGGCCCGGCCTCGGTCGCGGTGGTCGGCCCGAACGGTGACAGTGCCGAAGCCCTGATGGGCTGCTACTCGTTCGTCAACCACGTGCTGGCGCACCACCCCGGCGTGCCGCTCGGCATCGAGTTGCCGACCGTCGCCGAGTCCCTGCGCACCGAGCTGTCCATGGCCGACGTCGTGGTCGAGGCCGGCTGCGACGTCGAGGGCGACGACCGGACACGGATCGCCGCTGCGGTCGACGCCGCCCGCGGCGCCGAGGTGGCCGTCGTGGTCGTCGGCGACCGGGCCGGCCTCTTCGGGCGGGGCACCGTCGGTGAGGGCAACGACGTCGAGAGCCTCGAGCTGCCCGGGGTGCAGCGCGAGCTCGTCGAGGCCGTCGTCGCCACGGGCACGCCGACCGTCATGGTCGTGCTCTCGGGGCGGCCGTACGCCATCGGCTGGGCGGTGTCGGGTGCGGGGGCACCGGCCGCCGTCGTCCAGGCCTTCTTCCCGGGGGAGGAGGGCGGGGCCGCCGTCGCCGGCGTCCTGACCGGCAGCGTCGAGCCCTCCGGGCACCTGCCCGTGTCGCTGCCGCGGTCGGCCGGGGCGCAGCCGTTCTCGTACCTGCACCCGATCCTCGGCGGACCGTCCGAGGTGACGAGCGCCGACAGCACGCCCGTGCTGCCGTTCGGGCACGGGCTGTCGTACACCTCGTGGCGACGCTCCGACCTGCTCGTCGACTCGGCCGAGGTGCCGGCGGGCGGCTCGTTCGTCGCGTCGGTGACGGTCGCCAACACGGGCGACCGTCCCGGGACCGACCTCGTGCAGCTCTACGCGCACGACGTCGTGGGCTCGGTCACCCGGCCCGTCGCGCAGCTGCTCGGCTACGCGCGCGTCGCGCTCGACCCCGGTCAGGAGGCGCGGGTCGTCTTCCGCGTCCCCACCGCCCGTCTGGCGCTGACCGACCGGCAGCACCGACGGGTCGTCGAGCCCGGTGACGTCGAGCTCTGGGTCGGCGGCTCGTGCGCCGAGCGCGAGACCGAGGCGGCCGTGCGCCTGACGGGCGACACGTACCCGGTGACGATCGCCGACGAGCGCATCGTCGGCGTCGAGATCGAGACGTCCGTCGGGAGCTGACCCGCGCCTCCTCGGGTGGCCGACCCGCGCCTCCTCTGCCCGTGAACCCCGTTCCGTGCGATGAACCACGAACCTTCGTGGTTCATCGCACGGAACGGGGTTCGTCGCGGTGAGGCGGGAGCCGTGGCGGATGGAGGAGCGAGGGGAACGAGACGGGCAGGAGGCGCGGGGCGGCCCCCGCGGTCAGGGGGCAGTAAGGCGACATGTGTAGCCTTACGGCGGTCGCGCACCGCTGCGCGGCCACTGGCCCGGCGCCGCGTCGGGCCCACCGAACGAGAGAACCGGAGCCCGTCCCATGGAGCGTTTCACCGACAAGGTCGTCCTCATCACCGGCGGAGGGTCCGGCCTCGGCCGGGCGACCGCCGTCCGCGTCGCGAGCGAGGGGGCGAAGCTCGCCCTCGTCGACGTGTCCGAGAAGGGCCTCGCCGACTCCCAGGCCGCCGTGCTCGAGGCCGTCCCCGCGGCCGAGGTGCTGACCGTCGTCGCCGACGTGTCGAGCGAGGGCGACGTCGCCCGCTACGTGTCGGCGACGGTCGACCGCTTCGGCCGCATCGACGCGTTCTTCAACAACGCGGGCATCGAAGGCAAGCAGAACCTCACCGAGCGCTTCGGTGCCGACGAGTTCGACAAGGTCGTCTCGATCAACCTGCGCGGGGTGTTCCTCGGTCTCGAGAAGGTGCTCGGCGTCATGCGCTCGCAGGGCGACGGCGGTGCGGTGGTCAACACCGCGAGCGTCGGCGGCATCCGCGGGGTCGGGAACCAGTCGGGCTACGCCGCGGCCAAGCACGGCGTCGTCGGCCTGACCCGGAACTCGGCCGTCGAGTACGGCGAGTTCGGCATCCGCGTCAACGCGATCGCCCCCGGCGCCATCTGGACGCCCATGGTCGAGGCCTCCATGCGACAGATCGACGCCGAGAACCCCGAGAAGGCCGCCGAGCAGTTCATCCAGATCAACCCGACCAAGCGCTACGGCAAGGCCGACGAGATCGCCTCGGTCGTGGCGTTCCTGCTGTCGGACGACGCCACCTACGTCAATGCGGCGGTCGTGCCGATCGACGGCGGGCAGTCCGCGAAGTACTGATCCGTACCCGGCCGGCCGGCCCGCGCCTCCTCGGGGCGCCGCCTCGTGCCTCTCCTGCTCTCGAACCCCGTTCCGTGCGATGAACCCACCTTCTTCGTGGTTCATGGCACGGAACGGGGTTCGTCGCGGAACGGCAGGTCGAGCCGGCCGTGCGGGAGGGTCGGCGCGGGGTGCGGCCCGCGTCAGCGGACGGTGACCTGCACCGGCTTCGAGACGCTGGTCGAGACCGTGCTCGCCCCGGCGTACGAGGCCGACAGCGAGTAGGTGCCCGCCTGCGCGAACTTCGCGACCGCGACGGTCACCCGCCCCGAACCCGTGGCCGACAACGTCGCCGTGCCGACGACCTTGCCGCCGGCGGTCACGGTGACGGTGCCGGTCGGGTTCGGGACGCCCGCGGCCGAGACCGTGACGGTGACGCTCGAGGCGGTGTTCTTCTTGACGGCGGTCGACCCGGGCACGAGGGCGCTGGTCGACGTCGCCTTCGTGACGGTCATGCTGGCCGTGCCGCTCGTCGACGACGTCAGCGAGGCGTCGGCCGGCGTGAAGGTCGCGACGAGGCGGTGGGTTCCCACGGTCGTCGTCGAGGGCAGCGCGTAGCTCGCCTTGCCGCCCGAGACGGCGACCTGTGCCACGCGGGTGCCGTCGAGCGACACCGAGACCGTGCCGGTCGGCACGACCCCGCCGACGCCGGTGACGGCGACCGTCACCGTCACGGGGGTCGAGCCGTAGGCCTGGGTGCTGCGGTTCAGTGTCAGCGAGGCCGTCGTCGCCGCTTTGTCGACCGTGACCGGGACGACCGTCGAGTCCGACGCGGCCTGGGCGGCCGAGTCGGGGACGAAGGAGGCGCGCAGCGAGTGGGCACCCGCGGCCGTCGTCCCCGGCAGGGTCACCGCGGCGCGTCCGCCGGCCCCGACCCGTACGGAGCCGACGACGGTGGTGCCGTCCCGCAGCGTGACCGTGCCGACCGGGGCGGACCCGTCGGCCGTGGTGACCTGCGTGGTGGCCGTGATGCGCGTGGTGGAGCCGTAGGTCTGGCGGGTCCGGTCGACCGTCAGCGCGCTCGTGGTCGTCGTGGCGGGAGCCTTCTTGGCGGCCCCGGCGAGCGTGACGTCGAGCACCGCGCCTCCCGACGGGGTCATGGAGCGGACCGACACGGTGAAGCCGGCGTTCGCACTCGTGAACGACTCGCCCGCGTCGAGGTGGGTGTCGCGACGGCTGGGGTCGCGCTTCGCGTCGAGACCGACGGCCAGGGCGACGGTCGACACCGTGCTGCCCGAGAGGGTGAGCGGTCGGAGCACGCGGACGCTGCCGGTCGCCTTGTCGCTGGTGAGAGCGCACCGGGTGAAGCCCGACGCGACGAGCGCGCAGGACGCCGCCCGGCCGCCGAACTCGGCGCTGGTCGCGTCCGTACCGGTGGCGGTGCGGTACTCGACGTAGTAGTCCTGCCCGCTGAGCGGATCGACGACCTTGAGGGCGCGGCCCTTGGCGGTGCCGTCGAGCGAGGTGACGGTGATCTGCCGGGTGGTGCCGGCCCCGCTGAGCGTGGTGACGTCGGTCAGGAAGCCGGCGCGGACGCGCTGCACGGACGACAGGTGGGGTCGGGCCGACGAGACCGAGTAGCCCATGATGTCGAGGAAGTCGCCGTACTCGAGCACGGGGCAGGCGGCGGGGGTGTCGGTCGACGTGGCGTAGCGGTAGTCGCTGGCGGCCCCGTCGAACGAGGTCGTGCTGCGGCACATTCCGGCGCCGGCGTGGCCGAAGCCGAGGTTGTGGCCGAACTCGTGGAGCAGGACCGGCACGCCGAGCGCGGTGCCCGCGCCGTACGAGCTGAAGACCTCGCCGCCGTCGCCGCCGACCGTGCCGAAGGCCGTCGCCGTCGTGCCGCAGGTCTCGCGGCTGAGGACGATCAGGTGCTCGTTGGTCCCGGCCCAGGCGTACTTCGCGAACCGACCCCCGAAGGCCGAGGTGTGGACCGTGTTGAGGACGGTGGCGGGGACGCACGAGGCCTGGTCGAGCGGACGGGTCTCGATGCCGGCGAGCGTCACGTTCACGGTGTGGCCCGACTCCTCCCACCAGTAGTCGTGCAGCTGCGTGACGGCGGTGCGGACCGAGGCGTCGTCGGGCGGCGTGGCGGAGTCGTCCGAGGTGGCCGCGGTCACCGTGGCGATGCTGACGTAGACCGGGTGGTTCGTCACCCCGGCCGCCGGCGACACGGCGTCGTCGGTCTGTGCCTTGAGGAGGGGCGCGGCGGGCACCTTCACCATGTCGCGGGACAGGTCGGCCGCGACGCCCGCGGTGACCGTCGAGGCGGCGGACGTCGACGCGGAGGTCGAGGCCGCGGCCGTCGTGACCGGGACCGTGCCGGCCGAGACGGACGAGGGGGCGGCTTGGGCCGGTGCGGACACCAGGGCGGTGAGCACGAGGGCCGCGGCGGCGGCGGTGGCCGCGAGACGGCCGGTCGGGAACGAGGGCATGCAGGACTCCAAGAGGTCTCGGAGGCGCGAGTCGTCACCGAGGATGTGCTGCTCCGGCGGACGTCGGGGAACGCCGGAGGTCCTGCCGCCTCGGCGGACGTCGGGGAACGCCGAGGCAGCAGGGCTCGCCGGCGGACGTCGGGGAACGCCGGAGAGGTGACGGCAGCGAGCCGTCGGTGGGGGTTCATACCCACGAATGGAACTCAACCACCCCCGTCCGCCGGCGCGGACCCCCCGTACGAGTGGGCGGGCACCCCCAGAACAGGACCGTTCGGGACTTCCGTGGCCGCGCCTCCTGCCTGGGCGTCAGCCCTGACGAACCGGGGGTTCGGGTATATCGTCCGGGTATCGTTCGACCCCGTTCCACCCTCGAGAAGGAGAACACCATGAGCAGCACGTCAGCACCCGGCACCTTCGGATTCGGCACCGGCCTCGACGGCATGTGGCAGGCCATGGAGCAGCTCCGCTCGACATTCGACCGCCGCGAGGGCACCCGCGCCCCGCGGGGCGAGGTGCGTGCCGCGATCCTCGCGCTGCTGGCCGAACGCCCGATGCACGGCTACCAGATCATCCGCGAGATCGACGAGCGCAGCGGCGGCGACTGGAAGCCCAGCGCCGGGTCCGTCTACCCGACCCTGCAGCTGCTCTCCGACGAGGGGCTCGTCGCCGCGGAGGAGACCGACGGTCGCAAGGTCTATTCGCTGACCGACGCCGGCCGCGCCGCCGCCGGGGTCGACCCGTCGGCACCGTGGGAGCCCGAGCGCTCTGCCACCGGCGACCGCTTCCGCGCCCTGCCGAAGGCCGGCGTCGAGCTGGCCCGCGCCACGGCGCAGGTCGGCCGGACGGGCTCGCCCGAGCAGGTCGACGAGGCGGTGGCGGTGCTCGACGAGGCCCGTCGTCGCATCTACTCGATCCTCGCCCGAGACTGACGAGGGTGGCGTCGACCGACCCCTCCGCGTCCAGTCCTCCGGTGCGTGACCGGGCCGGTCGCGCGCGCTACCGCCGCATCCTGCGGTTCGCCTCGCGGCATCTCGCCGTCACCTGGTGGTTCGAACTCGTCCTGCCCCGCTTCGGTCTGCGGCGTCTGGCCGAGCGGACCCGGGCCCGCCGCATGCGGCGCTTCGCCCGGGGATTCCACGTGCTCGCGCTCGACCTCGGCGGCCTGATGATCAAGGTCGGCCAGTACCTGTCGTCACGCCTCGACGTGCTGCCGCCCGAGATCACGAAAGAACTCGAGGGGCTGCAGGACGAGGTCACACCCGTCCCTTTCGCGGGCATCCGCGCCCTGGCCGAGGCCGAGCTCCGCCGACCCCTCGGGCAGGTCTTCGCGACGGTGGCCGAGTCTCCCATCGCCGCCGCGTCGCTCGGCCAGGCGCACCGCGCGACGCTCGGGCCCGCCGACGCCGCCGACACGGGCCTCACCGCCGTCGTGCTCAAGGTGCAGCGGCCCGGCATCGACGCCGTGGTCGACGTCGACCTGGCGGCACTCCGTCGCGTCGGCGGCTGGCTCAGCCACGTCCGACTGGTGTCGGACCGGGTCGACGCCCCCGCCCTCGTCGAGGAGTTCGCGCGCACCAGCCTCGAGGAGATCGACTACCTCAACGAAGCCGCCAACTCGGCCCGGTTCGCCGCCGACTTCGCCGACGACGACCGCGTGAGCGTGCCCGACGTCGTGTGGGAGCGCACCACGCGTCGCGTCCTCGTGCTGGACGACGTCTCGGCGATCAAGATCACGGACGTCGACGCGCTCGCCGCGGCCGGCATCGACCCGGCCGAGGTCGCGCCCGTCTTCGCCGAGGTGATGTTCGACCAGCTCTTCACCCACGGGTTCTTCCACGCCGACCCGCATCCCGGCAACATCTTCGTGACCCCCGTGCCCGACGCGGTCGACGGACAGCGACCGTGGAAGCTCACCTTCATCGACTTCGGCATGATGGGCGAGGTGCCGACGGGCACCCGGACGGGCTTGCGCAAGCTGCTGATCGCGGCGGCCTCCCGCGACGGCTCCGGCATGGTCGACGCCATGCGCGACCTCGGCGTCCTGCTGCCGAGCGCCGACACGCTCGGACTGGAGCGGGCCGTGACCGCCACCTTCGCCCGGTTCGGCGGCATGGGGTTCGCCGAGCTGCGTCAGGTCGACCCGCGCGAGTACCGCGAGTTCGCCGGTCAGTTCGGCGACCTCATCCGCTCGTTGCCGTTCCAGCTGCCCGAGGACTTCCTGCTCGTCCTGCGGGCGATGACGCTGACCTCGGGTGTGGCCAGCGCCCTCGACCCCGCCTTCAACCTGTGGGACTCGGTCGAGCCGTACGCGGCCCAGCTGATCCGCGACGAACGGGGCAACGCGGTGCAGGACGTCACGCGCCGCACCCTCGACGCCGCGACGGTGGCCGTGCGCCTGCCCGGCCGACTCGACCACCTCGTCACGCGCCTCGAGGACGGCACGCTCGAGGTGGGCAGTCCCCGGATCGAGCGCCAGCTGACTCGCATCGAGCGGACCGCCCGGCGCGTGGTCTCGGCCGTGCTCTTCGCAGGCCTGCTCGTCGCGGGTGCGGTCCTGCGCAGCGGGGACGACGTGGTCGGCACGGTGCTGATGGTCACCTCGGCGGTCCCGCTGCTGCACGCGCTCCTCGCGGGTCGCGGCCGCTGAGCCAGGGTCGGGACGATCCGGCGGGGTACGTGGCGATCCCCCTCACTGGGGACACGACGCCCCTTACCGAGATGACGATCCGTCGGTACCGTCGCCCCATCGGCACCGTGCCGAGACGACCGAGCCCCCTCCCGACAGGCACCACGGGGGCCTCGGCGACCCCCACCCGAAGGACTCCCCGACATGTCCCGATCGATCAGCCGCGCCCGCTGGACGCGCCGTGCCCGCTGGGCCGCCGTGCCCGTCGCCGTCATCGCCTCCGGCGCCATCATCTCGACGGCGTCGTACTCGGCCTTCTCGGCCACCACCTCGAACCCCACGAGCAACTGGTCGACCGGCTCCGTGCAGCTCACGGACGACGACTCCGACGTCGCCCTGTTCTCGGCCTCGAACCTGATGCCCGGCGACTCCGGGACGAGGTGCATCACGGTCACGTCGACGGGCAGCCTGCCCTCGGCCGTCCGGCTCTACGGCACCGCGGCGACCACGACCAACTCGTTGTCGTCGTACCTCGACCTGACGATCCGACAGGGGTCGGGTGCCTCGAACGCTTCGTGTGACGGCTTCACCCCGGCGAGCCAGGGTGCCCAGGTCTTCTCGGGCACGCTGGCCGACTTCGCGAGCCAGCGGACCGGCTACGCGAACGGCGCCCCCACGTGGTCACCGGCCGGGACGGCGACCGAGTCCCGCTCGTTCGAGTTCTCGTACACGCTCGGGCAGGCGACCCCGAACACCGGTCAGGACTCACGTGCGGCGATCGCCTTCACCTGGGAGGCCCAGACCCGCTAGCGCGGGAGTCGACGCCCGAACCGGAACACGCCCTCATGACGACCGTCGCGACCCCCGCCGCCGACATCACCCCGCAGGTCCGCTCCGACCTGTCGTTCTGGGGTGCCCTGTGCCTGGCGACGATCGCGCGGGTCGTCCTGACGACGGCCGTGTGCCTCCTGCTCTGGGCGGCCGTCCCGGCCCTCTGGGGCTGGTCGCCCACGACCGTCGTCTCGGGGTCGATGGCGCCCGCGATCACCCCCGGGGACGTCGTGGTGGCGATGCCCGTCGACACCGCCGACCTCGACGCGGGGCAGGTGCTGCTCGTCGACGACCCGGACCGGGCCGGAGAGCTGCGGTTGCACCGACTGGTCGACACGACCGACGACGGCTCGCTCCGGCTGAAGGGCGACGCCAACGCCGCGGTCGACTCCGGCCTCGTGTCGGCCGACGCGGTGCACGGCGTCGGCGTCCTGCTCGTGCCGTCCGTCGGGGCTCCGATGCTCTGGCACGGCGGTGATCGCGTCGCGGGCGTCCTCGTGGTGTCGCTCGCCGTGCTGCTGCTGCTCGCGGCGACACGGCTCGAACCGGCGGGCGAGGGCGTCGTCGATCCGCTCGCCCTCTCCCGCCACCGCGCACCGACGCCCCCGACGGGTCGGTCCCGCGCGGCCCGCGTCTCGGGCGTCGTGCTCACCGTGGTCGCCGGGGTGGCCGTGCTGTTCCTCGTCGTCGGCTCGAGCCACGCCGCGTTCTCGGCCACGACGTCGACGTCGAGCACCCTCGCCACGTCCCGGTTCACCTGCCTCGACCGTCCGGTGGCGGCGCAGGCGCGGTTCGCCTACCAGTTCAACGACGGCGTCGGCACGACCGCGCGCGACAGCAGCGGCAACGGGCGGTCGGGGACCCTCACCTCCGGGGCCACGATCGCCGGCGGCACGTGCGCCCCCGGTGACGGCCCCTTCCTGCGGCTCGACGGCGTCAGCGGGCAGGTCACGACGGGGCAGAACATCGACGGGCCGCAGATCTTCACCGTCGAGACCTGGTTCCGCACGACCACGACGACGGGCGGCAAGCTGATCGGCTTCGGGAACAGCCAGGCGGGATCGTCGGGTCAGTACGACCGCCATCTCTACCTGACCGACCGGGGCACGCTGATCTTCGGCGTCTACAGCGCCGGGTACTTCAGCGTGCAGAGCCCGGCGGCGTACAACGACGGTGCGTGGCACCTGGCGACGGCGACCTTGAGCCCGTCGGGCATGGCTCTCTACGTCGACGGCACGCTGGTCGGCTCGTCGACCCAGGCGGCCGCCGAGAACGCCCGGGGGTACTGGCGGATCGGATACGACGCGGTGAGCATCTCGTGGCCGTCGTCCCCGACGAGCAAGTACTACCGCGGTGACCTCGACGACACGACGGTCCTGGACGTGGCCTCGACGGCGGCCGAGGTGAGCGCGAGGTACGCAGCCGGTCGGTGAGACCCCCGACCGGGTCGAGCTGTCTCAGGCAGGAGGCGCGGGTCGGTCGGTGGAGGCGCCGTCGGTGTACCCGTCGGTCACGCCCGAGAGCAGGGAGACGACGCGTCGCGACTCCCGGTCGGACAGGCCGAGGACGCCCTCGAGGGCGCCGAGTCGGCCCCCTCCGGCCGCCCGGGCGACCGCGTTGTGCACGGCCTCGGTCAGCTGCAGGTGCTGCCCTCGACCGTCCCGGGGGTTCGTCCGCCGGACGACGTAGCCGCGGGTCACGAGGCGGGCGACGATGATCGACGCGGCCCCGCTGGTCATGCCGAGATGAGCCGCGACGTCCATCGGCCGGGCCGACATGTGGCGGGTCTCGAGCCGGGCGAGGAACTGCACGGTCGTCAGCTCACTGGCCCCGATGCCCAACTTGGACCGCAGTCGGGCCCGGAAGAGGGCCTCGGCATCTTGCAGGGCGTAGATCGCGTCGACGACACGGCCCGAGTTGGAGTCGGGATCGTGGACGTAGTCGACGGGGATCGGCGGGGGTTGGCTCATCAGGACCTCTCATGTGGTCCGCGAGCATCCGTCCGGTGACAGAGAACATCCGCAGGGGACCCATCGAAGCACATCGACGGGGCCCCTGGGGATGTCGGTCAGGAACGGTTCAGGCGACGGCGACGGATCGCCGTGGTGACGACGAGCGTGGCGCCGAGCAGCAGGGCCAGGCCGGCACCGATCGCGGGCAGCGTGGCGTCCGAACCCGTGTAGGCCAGGTCACCGCGGGGGCCGTTGCCGTTCCGGTCGGACACGGGGACCACCGGGGTCGGCGGGATGGTCGTGCCGGGCGGGGTGGTCGTGCCGGGGGGAGTCACGGTGCCGGGAGGGGTGCCGCCCTCACCCGGGGTCGGGGTGACGACGTCGGCCGGGGTGACCGTGATCGTGTAGTCCGCGGTGTCGGGGGGTGTGGTGCCGTTGTCGGCCGTGATGGTGACGGTGGTGTCACCCGGCGTGGTCGGGGTGCCCGAGATCTCGCCCGTGGTGCCGTTCAACGTGAGGCCGGCGGGCAGGGTGCCGGTGGTGACGGTGAACTCCGGTGCCGGGGTGCCGGTCGCGGTGACGGTGAACGAGTACGGGGTGCCTTCGGTCGCGGTCGTCGGGTTGCCCGAGGTGATGGTGGGTGCGACGGTCTCGGACGGGGTGCCGGTCGTGGGGCAGGCCGCGGGGACGGTGATCGTGTTCGTGTCGAGGGTCACGGCGCCGGTGCGGGCGAGGAGGCGTCCGATGACGGTGGCACCCGTGGTGGCGGTGATGGATTCCTGGGCGAGGACGGTCCCGCGGAAGTCCGCGGCAGTGCCGAGGGTGGCCGAGCTGCCGACCTGCCAGAAGACGTTGCAGGCGCTCGCGCCGCCCGAGAAGGTCATGGTGGTGTTCGAGCCGATGGTCAGCGTGCTGGCGGCCTGGATGACCCACACCGACTCGGCGCTGCCGGCGAACGCGAGGGCGCCGTTGTCGGTGACCTGCACCGCGCCTCCGGAGTAGACGCCCGGGGTCAGTGACCGGCCGGCGAGGTCGATGACGTTGCTCTCTTGCGGGGTGAGGCTCGCCGCGACGTCGTAGGCGGTGGTGAGGTCCTGCTGGGCGAGCTGGGCGGGTTCGTCGTTCACGTGCTGCACGCCGCCGACGATCACGCCGGGGCCGCCGGCGTCGAAGCCGACGACCGAGGTGCCCGGGCTGAGGCCGACGTCGCCGTTCACGACGGTGGTCCCGGTGTTCGTGACGGTCGACCCGGCGAGCACACCGTAGGTCGAGGCCGAGCCGAGGTCGACGGGGCCGTCGATCACGGTCGCGGCACTGGCGGGCAGGGCCGAGGCCACCGTGAGCGCTGCGGCGACGCCGAGGACGAGCCCCGAGCGGGCGAGGAGGGAGGTGGACGTCGATCGGGGCATGGAGCGCCACCTGACTGGAAAGAAGAGGAGGCACCTGGACACACGCGTCGGTACGTGCGAGCGTTCCCCGTTACCTGATGTATACGCGGAACAACCTGATAACACAATCTTTAAAGCAGTCCCTGACAATCTGCCCGGCGTCGTGCGGATCGGGGCACGCCTGGCGTACTAATTGGACACGCCACACCGGCCCTCTTCGGGTGAGGACCGGCCACGACCCATCGGGTGTCGTGCGGCGAGGAGGGCGGCGGCGTTCGGGTACGCGCCCCTTCCGGCCCCGTCGGTCGCGTCGCCTCGGTGACGCGGCCGGCGCAGCGGTGCCGATGTGCCCCGGACTGGGCGTCGACCGGTGCCCGTCACGGTCCGTAACGTCGATCCGTGATCCACCAGACCCACCCCGAGCCGGCGGACGCCCCGGCAGCCACCACCGCCCCGGCCATCCCGTTCGGAGCGCCCTCCGTCGCCGTCGAGCGGCGCATCGCCATCGTCGAGGCGGCCATGCGCGTCTTCACCGAGCACGCCTTCCACGAGGCGTCGTTCGCGCTGGTCGCCCAGGCCGCCGGCCTGCCCGTGAAGGTCGTGACCGACGAGTTCACCCACTGGAACGGGCTCGTGCTCGCCACGGTCGACCTCTGGGTCGGCCGCCGCACCCGTCCCCTTCTGCCCCTCGCCCGGACCCACGGCACCATCGCCTTGCTGCGGGCCATCGTCAAGGCCAACGCTGCCGAGCCCGCGCTCATGCGCCTGCTGAGTGCCACGGTCAACGTCGCGGCCACTCCCGGCCACCCGCTCGCGAGGCCCCTGTACGAGCAGTGGTTGCAGTTCTACCGGCTGATCCACTCCTCCCTCGCACAGGACGTCGAACTCGGGCGCGAGCCCGAGACGATGCAACCGGCCCGGGGCGCCGAGCAACTCGTCGCCTTGTACGAGGGGCTGCAGCTCCAGTCGATGGTCCGCCGCGAGATGGACGTGCTCGAGTCGTTCGACCGCGCCGTCACCCGTCTGCGCGCCGGGTGGGGCTCCGCCTACATGCCGCCGGCCTGGGACCTCGAGCTGGTGTGACGCCTGCCCTCGCCTGAAGGAAATCCGGGTGAACGGGGTACATCTGAGGCGTCCTCATGGACAACCCCGGTCGGTCGGCGTAGAAACGACGACACATCGCGTCCTACCAGCGTGATGAGGGGCGAACGCCCCGGTGTCGGGGACCAACCACCCCGACGTGAGACGCGACCGAAGAAGGTGCGCCGTGGATCAGACGGCCGAGACGACGACGAGGCGACCCTCCCCGCTCCGTCTCGTGCGCCTCCTCGGCTTCTCCGGTCTCGCCGCGATCGGCATGGTCGGTCTCGGACTCGTCTTCTCGTCGACGTCGGCCTCGGCCGACGAAGCCCCTTCGTCGCTCCTCGGCGGTGTCACCTCGGCCGTCGGCCAGGTCGCGGGCTCGCTCGACGCCCCCGTGGCCGCCGTCGGTCAGACCGCAGGAGGCGCGGTGTCGCAGGTCACGGACGTCGCCGTCCAGGCAACGGCCGTCGCCCCGCCGGTGCAGCACGTCGTCCAGACCGCCGCCCCCGTGGTGCCGCAGACCGTCCAGCACGTCACGGCCGTCGCGCCCGTCTCGTCCGTCGTGGCTCCCGTCGCGCAGACCGTCGACCAGGTCGTCGCGGCCGTCCCCGTGGTGTCCGCCGTCACCGGCCCGGCACCCGTCTCGACCGTGACCGACCCGGTGACCGGCGTCGTCGACGGTGGCCTCGCCGCCGTCGGCGACTCGGCGGCGGCCCCTGCCGCGCCGATCGCCCCGCCGGTCGTGCCCGAGGGCGTCACGCCCCGGCCCGGCCTCACGCTTCCCGCGAGCGACGCGCTCGGCGGTGCGGCCGCAGACGTCGACGGCCTCGGAGCCGACGTCGTCACGGCTGCCTCCGTCGCCGACGCGGCGACCGAGGCGACCGACGCGACCGACGCGGTCACCAGCCTGCGGGCGCAGATCGCCGCCGGTCCGGCCTCGGCCACCGACGCGACCACCGTGCCCCTCGCGCCCATCCCCGGCCCCACGCCGCGTCCCGCCGGTGACGACCACGGCACGCCCGCCCTGCCGTCGAGCACCGGCGGTGGCGCGAACGGTCAGGCCTCGGGCGGGGGAGCGGCCGGCGGTGCCGTCGCGCTCGACGCGACCCGCGCCTCCCAGCTTCCCGGACTCGCCGTCTCGGCGGGGTCCGCGGACGGCGACGACGACCTCCCGTCGACGCCTGCGTACGACACCGACTCTTCCCCCGACTGAGGCCGGTCGCGTCGCCCTGCAGCGTTCCCGCTGCCGGCGACATCAGCGACCCCGCCGCGACCACGCGGCACCACACACCTCATCTCTTGGAGAAGACCATGAACAAGTACGTCTCGAGAGGGCTCATGGGAGCGCTCTTCGTCGGGGGCATCTGGGCCCTCGGAACGACCGCCGCGAACGCGGCGACCACCACCGGTGACGACGGGCTGCTCTCGAGCACCCAGGTCGGCGCCGTCGTCGAGGCCCCGGTCTCGGCCCTCGGCACCGCCGTCAGCGTCCTCGGCGACTCGAGCAGCACGGCCGCGGCTCCTGTCGCCCCGGCTGCTGCCCCCGCCGAGCCGGCTGCGGCACCTGCCGCACCTGCCGCGCCGGTCACGACGACGAGCGGTGACTCGGGAGTGCTCTCGGGCACCCAGGGCATCGTCTCGGTCGACGTGCCCGTCAGCGTCGGTGGCAACGCCGTCTCGGTGCTGGGCGACTCGGCCACCGCGGCTCCCGTCGCGGCCCCGGCCCCGGCAGCACCGGTCGCTCCCGCGGCGCCCGCACCGTCCACCACGTCGGGCGACGACTCGATCGGCTCGGGCACCCAGGGCCTGGTCGACGTGACCCTGCCGGTCGCGGTCGGCGGCAACGCCATCTCGGTGCTGGGCGACTCGGCCAGCACGGGCACCTCGACCGAGGCCCCCGCAGGAGGCGCGGCTGACGCCGTTCCCGCCGGCTCGGCCACCGGCACCACGAGTGGTGACGACGGCATCCTCGGCGGCACGCAGGTCGTGCCGTCGGTGGGGCTGCCCGTGACCGTGGGCGGCAACGCGATCTCGGTGGTCGGCGACTCGGCCAGCTCCGGCACCACGACCGGCACCGGCACCACCGACGCCGGCACCGGCACCGGCTCGACCGGTGGCACCACGAGTGGTGACGACGGCATCCTCGGCGGCACCCAGATCGTGCCGTCGGCGGGGCTGCCCGTGACCGTGGGCGGCAACGCGCTCTCGGTGGTCGGCGACTCGGCCAGCACCGGCACCACGACCGGCACCGGCACCACCGGCGCCGGCACCGGCACCGGCTCGACCGGCGCCACCAGCGGTGACGACGGCATCCTCGGCGGCACGCAGGTCGTGCCGTCGGTGGGGCTGCCCGTGACCGTGGGCGGCAACGCGATCTCGGTGGTCGGCGACTCGGCCAGCACCGGCACCACGACCGGCTCCGGCACCACCGGCTCCGGCACCGGTTCGACCGGTGGCACCACGAGTGGTGACGACGGCATCCTCGGCGGCACGCAGGTCGTGCCGTCGGTGGGGCTGCCCGTGACCGTGGGCGGCAACGCGATCTCGGTGGTCGGCGACTCGGCCAGCACGGGAACCACGACCGGCTCCGGCACCACCGGCTCCGGCACCGGTTCGACCGGTGGCACCACGAGTGGTGACGACGGCATCCTCGGCGGCACCCAGATCGTGCCGTCGGCGGGGCTGCCCGTGACCGTGGGCGGCAACGCGATCTCGGTGGTCGGCGACTCGGCCAGCACCGGCACCACGACCGGCACCGGCACCACCGACGCCGGCACCGGCACCGGCTCGACCGGTGGCACCACGAGTGGTGACGACGGCATCCTCGGCGGCACCCAGATCGTCCCCTCGATCACGCTGCCGATCGACCTGTCGGGCAACGCCGTCTCGGTGATCGGCGACAGCGACGTCACGGACGGGACGACCGGCACCACGCCGACCGACCCGACCACGCCGACCGACCCGACCGACCCGGCGATCCCCGTCGACCCGGCCGAGCCGTTCGAGCCGACCGATCCGGTCGACCCGACGACGCCCACCACCCCGGATGACGACGGCGCCACCACGCCGGACACCGAGGGCACCGCGGGCATCGGCGGCACCACCGGCGCCACCGGCACCGTGCTCGTGACCGCCGCCTCGGGCGACCGCAGCGTCCTCGCCTCGGGGACCAGCGCCTCCTCGGTCCTCGCCGCCGACTCGTCGCTCGCCTTCACCGGCGGCGACACGACGGCCCCGCTCGCGGGTGGCCTGCTGGTTCTGCTCGCGGGGCTCGGCCTGCTCGTGGCGGCCCGCCGCCGGACGGATCGCGCCTGACGGTCACCCCCGTCGCTCGCTTCTGAGCGACTCCACACCGACGGTGCACCGCAGACCTGGTTCAGGGGCCTGCGGTGCACCGCCGCGTCCGGAATCGACGGGCGCCCTCGCGGGTTGCACGACACATGACGTCCGCACCCACCATCGGCATCCTCGGCGCGGGCAAGGTCGGCACCGTCCTCGCCCGCCTCGTCCACGCCGCCGGCCACCCCGTCCTGCTCGCCGGATCGGGTGACCCCGCACGCATCCGCCTGATCGTCGACGTGATCGCCCCCGGAGCCCGGGCGGCCTGGTCGGCCGACGCGGCGAGGGAGGCCGACATCGTCGTCCTGGCCCTGCCTCTCGGCAAACTCGACTCGGTGCCGGTGGACGCCCTGGCGGGCAAGGTCGTCGTCGACGCCATGAACTACTGGTGGGAGACCGACGGTCTGCGTGACGACCTCTCGGACGTCCGCACCTCGACGAGCGAACTCGTGCAGCAGCACCTCCCCGAGTCACGCGTCGTCAAGGGCTTCAACCACATGGGGTACCACGACCTCGACGAGGGGGCGCTGCCGGCGGGAGACCCCGGGCGGAGTGCGATCGCCCTGGCGTCCGACGACCGCGAGGCGCTCGACGTCGTCGCCGACCTCGTGGACGCCATCGGCTTCGACCCCGTCGCCCTGCCCACCCTGGCCGACGGCATCGCGCTCGAGCCGGGATCGCTGGCCTTCGGTGCGGACGTCGGCGCGACCGAACTCCGCGAGACGGTCCGCGACTTCTGGACCTCGCAACGCGGGCTCGCGGTGGCTCGGGCACGAGGCATGGCGAACCCCGCCGACGGGTCCGCCGAGACGGTCGAGGTCACGGCGGGGTAACGAAGTCGATGCGTTCCAATCCTTTTCGGTGACGGTGGCGAACCCTGTACATCCCCACCGGGACCAACAGACAAGGAGCTTCACCATGAACGCCTTCACTCGCAAGAACATCACCAAGACCACGCTCGGCCTCGTGGCCTCGGGTGCCCTCGTCTTCTCGCTCGCCGCCTGCTCGATGGACTCCGGTTCGTCCTCCGACACGTCGTCCTCGAGCTCGTCCTCGTCCGAGCCGTCGGCCGCCTCGACGCCCGCCGCGTCGATCGCCGACCTCAGCAACGGTGTCGACACCCAGGTCGCCGTCGACCAGTCCTTCGTCGACGCGATCACCTCGCTCGGCCTGACCCCCGGCGTCGTCGGCACCGCGACCTTCACCGACGGAACCTTCTCGTTCCCGATCACCGGCGGCAACGTCGACTACTACGGCCCCGACAGCGACGTCCGCCCCTACGTCCAGGGCGAGATCGACCACGACGGCTCCGGCCTGTCGCTGACCTCCGCCGACGGCACCGTCGTCGAACTCACCGACTTCCGCATCGACCCGGGCGAGAGCAAGCTCTACGGCACCGTCACCGCCAACGGCACCGTCGCCGCCGAGGACGCCTACCTGTTCAACCTCTGGGGCGGCACCCTGAAGCCCATCCAGATGGAAGGCGCCAACGCCGTCCTCGAGGGCACCACCGTCCACATCAGCCCCGACGCCGCCGCGCTGCTGAACCAGACCTTCAAGACCGACGCCGTCCAGGACGAGATGCTCGTCGGCGTCGCGAAGATCACCGCCGCCACGGAGTAGTACCCGTCGGGCCGGCTGCCGCCGGCCCGACCCCCGGGGCCTGGGCGTCGCCCGCCGGTCCGATCCGGTTCGTACCGGATCACGCGCGAACCCCGTTTCGAACCATGCACCCACTTTCTTCTGGGTTCATGGTTCGAAACGGGGTTTTTCGCCGTGCGTCACGAGCGAGCGCGTAGGTCAGGAGGCGCGGTCCGGCGAGAGCGCGACGACCCGACCCAGCGGCCCGGCGACGCCGCGACCCAGCGGCTCGGGCGCTATTCGACCTTCTCGGTCTGCCACTTCTCGGGTGCGCGGTCACCGTTCGGGCGGACCGGGCGGACGTCGCCCACGATGGGGATCGCCCGCTTGCGCAGCGCCCAGAGGTAGCGCACGAAGAAGTGCGTGAGGGTCGAGAGGCGGTTGCCGTTGCCGAGCAGGCTCGTGATGTGGACGAACACCCACAGCAGCCAGGCGACGGGTCCGGTCATCGTGAAGCCGTTGGGCAGCTGCACCACGGCGGCGTTGGTGCCGACCGTGGCCATGGTGCCCTTGTCGTGGTACTTGAACGGCAGGAGCTTCTTGCCGGCGAGCAGACGGACGATCTGCCCACCGATGTGCTCGCCGCCCTGGATCGCGGGCTGGGCGAGCTGCGCGAGAGCGTCGTCGGTCGCGGCGATGTCGCCCGCGGCGAAGATGCAGTCGAGCCCCTTGACCGTGAGGTCGTCGTTGACCTGGATGCGTCCGCCGTGGGTCTGCGGCACGCCCCACGACGCGACCTCGGCGTGCGCGGCGACACCGGTCGCCCAGATGACGAGCTCGGCCGGGATGAACTCGCCGTCGGCGGCGACGACGCCGTCGGGTCGGACCTCTTCGACACCCGTGTCGAGCCGCAGGTCGACGCCGCGCTTGCGCAGCACCTTGGCCGCGTACTTGCGCAGACGGGGGGAGAAGGGCTTGAGCAGCTCGCCGCTGCGGTGCACGAGGGTGATCGTGATGCTCGACGCGTCGATCTCGGGGTAGGCGTCCTTCAACGCCTGGTCGCGCAGTTCGGCCAGCGCGCCCGCCATCTCGACGCCCGTGGCGCCACCGCCGACGATGACGACGCGCACCTCGCCGCTGCCCACCGAGGCCGCCGCGTTCTCGAGCTGCGTGAACAGCTCGTCGCGGATGCGCAGCGCCTGCGAGCGGGAGTACATCGAGTAGGCGTACTCGTACGCGCCCTTGGTGCCGAAGTAGCTGGTGTTGACGCCGTTGGCGAGGACCAGGGCGTCGTAGGCGATCTCCTCGCCGTCGCGCAGGGTGATGATGCGCTCGTCGGCCCGGACCGTCGTGAGCAACCCGTGGCGGAACTCGGCGTTCGACTGCTTGGACCGCAGGCTGCGCAGGAAGTAGGTGACGTCTCCGGCGTTGAGGCCACCCGTGGCGACCTGGTACATGAGCGGCTGGAACATGTTGTAGACGTGGCGGTCGATGAGGGTGATGCGGACGTCGGCGTCTCGCAGGGACCTCATCGCCGCGATGCCGGCGAAGCCGCCGCCGACGATGACGACGTGGGGGCGGGGGTCTGCGGTCATGGGGGGTGCTCCTGCGGTGTCGATCGTGTCGTCGGATCGTCGTCGACCCCGGTTGGCCGGACCCGAGCGGCGAGTCCGCGGCGAGTTTACTCGCCTCGCGAGGCCGCCCGTACCTCCGCGATCGATGCTCCTCGCCCCGGCCGGGGGTCTTGTCGAGACGTCCGTCAGATGTTACGTTCGTCGAACTACTCGCTGATCGAGTTGCTTGTCCAGCAAGTGACACGTGCCCCCGACGGCACGCCGAACCTGATCGCAGTCGTCCCGAACCTCCCGGAGACCCCATGACCCGTACTACCCGGACGTCCCCGTCCGCCGAACCCACCCTCGACGCCCCCACCGAGCCGCAGTCCGGTGACGTCGCCGCCGTGCTCATCGCGCTGCAGCACCTGCGGTCGCAGATCGCGTTCGTCAACGACCAGATGGCCAAGCGCCTCGGCGTCGGTGCGACCGACTTCCTCGCCCTGGTGCACCTCTCGGTGCAGGGCGACACCGCACCGAAGAAGGTCGGCGAGGCGCTGGGGCTCTCGTCGGGTGCGATGACGGCTCTCGCCGACCGGCTCGAGGCCGGCGGTCTCGTGACCAGGCTGCAGCACCCCACCGACCGCCGCAGCTTCGTCCTCGCGCTGACCGACGAGGGGTCGAAGGGGGTCAACGACGCCGGCGCCACCTACGGCCGTGCCGTGCAGGAGGCGCTGCCCGCGTCCCGCAGGTCCGTCGCCGAGGCGGTCTTCCGCGACCTGGGCGACGCCCTGCGGGCGCTGGCCTGGTGACGGCGACCGCCACCGCGCCTCCTCGTCACGGGGTCGGCCGGGGGCGGGGGGCCGACGGCCTCGGCCCTGCTGTCCGGCGACCCGCTAGGGTCGGCTCGTGAGACTCTCGGTGACCTGGACGGCAGGCGACGCGCAGCACGGCATGCAGGTGCATGACGACCGCCTCGTCTACGTCCTCCGCGACACCGCCGGGCGACCCACGACCCGTGAGATCCCGGCCGGATCGCTCGCCACCGTCGACTACTCGACCGTCGGCGACCGGCCCGTCATCACGCTGAACGAGCACGACGGCACGAGCACGTCGTTCCCGTGTCCCCGCAAGATCGCCCGGGTGCTCTACCCGGCGATCAAGTGGCTGACCGTCTGACGGTCAGCGCTACGAGGTGCGCTCGAGGTCGGTGACGTGAGAGCGCCGGCGGATCGCGACCTCGCGCCTCCGGGCCTTGACCGCCCCGCGGAAGCCGACCTCGGCGACGATCGCGCCCGCGATCATCAGCGAGAAGCCGGCGAGACCGGTGGGCAGACCGAACATCGTCGGGGCGTCCCAGTCGAAGGTGAACGCCAGCACGGCCAGACCGATCGCCACGAGGGCGAAACCGGCGACCGACAGGCAGACGCGGCGGGCTCTGGGTGCACTCATCCGGTCAGCGTAGGCAACACCTGCCGCCCGGCGACGGCGTTCTCAGGGGACGCGGATCGTTCTGCCGCGTAGCCCTCAGCCTGTCCCGCGGCTCGGCGGGCCACAGGAAGCAGGATTGCACTCTGGCCGTCAGAGTGCAATCATCGTCTTCGGCCACGAGGCCCCCGGCGACGTCGCCGATCACACCGAGCGACGACACGAGGAGGCACGCGATGGTCACGGCCACGGGCAAGACGGCCCAGCGTCGGACGCGCACCCGGTCCGAGCTGACCGCCGCCGCCCGACGTCTGACAGCCGAGCACGGACTCGCGGGATTCACGATCGAAGAGCTGTGCGCCTCGGTCGGCATCTCACGCCGCACCTTCTTCAACCACTTCGCCTCGAAGGACGACGTCGTGGTCGGCATCGCGCTCGACGAGGACGACGAGACGCTCGACGGCTACGCGTCCTCGCGACGCGACCCGCGCCTCCTGCCCTTGTCGACCGTCTTCGACGATCTCGGCGCCCTCGTCGTCGAGCGGGTCGAGAACGTCGGCCTCACCCGGGGGCGGGCAGCCGACTTCAAGGCCGCCCTCGACCGCGAACCCCGCCTGTTCGGCGCCATGATGCGCCAGGGCGACGAACAGCGCCGGCGCCTCGTCTCGGCCGTGGCCGCGCACGAGGGGCTCGACGAGGGCGACCCGCGCATCGACGTCGCGGTGACGCTGCTCACCGGGCTCGTGCAACGGGCCTTCGAACGCTTCTTCTTCGCCGAGGGGCGGGACGACGAGCGGTTCGAGGCGGTCCTCGACGAGCACCTCGTCATCGCCCGCGACCTGTTCACCACGTCGGCCGCCACGCCTCGAGGCCCCCGCACCCCCTCCGCTTCCCCGACCCTCCCAGCCGACCACGACCGAAAGGCGCTGTGACCCAGCCATGACGACCACCACCGCAGCGAAGGCCGACGCGCCCTTCCTCCTGACCAAGAGGCGCATCTGGATCATCTTCGGCGCCCTCATCTCGGGCATGCTGCTGTCGAGCCTCGACCAGACGATCGTGTCGACGGCCATGCCGACCATCGTCGGCGAGCTCGGCGGCGTCGAGCACCAGGCCTGGATCACCACGGCGTACCTGCTCGCCACGACCATCGTCATGCCGATCTACGGCAAGTTCGGCGACGTCCTCGGTCGACGCAACCTGTTCCTCGCGGCGATCGCCATCTTCACCCTCGCCAGCATCGGCTGCGCCTTCGCCACCGACTTCTGGATGTTCGTCGTCTTCCGCGCGATCCAGGGCCTGGGAGGCGGTGGTCTGATGATCCTGTCGCAGGCGATCATCGCCGACATCGTCCCCGCCTCGGAGCGAGGCAAGTACCTCGGCCCGCTCGGCGCGGTCTTCGGCCTCTCCGCCATCGGCGGGCCCCTGCTGGGCGGATTCTTCGTGGACCACCTCACCTGGCAGTGGGCGTTCTACATCAACATCCCCGTCGGCATCGCCGCGTTCGTCATCACCTGGGCGGCGTTGACGCTGCCGAGCAAGAAGGCCACCGAGCGCATCGACGTGCTGGGCGTGGTGCTGCTGTCGGCGGCCACCACCTGCCTGATCTTCTTCACCGAGTTCGGCGGTCAGGACGACCACGGCTGGGGTGCTCCCGAGACCTGGCTGTGGGGTGCCGGCGTCGTGATCGCGGCGTCGCTGTTCGTGCTCGTCGAGTCGCGCGCGGACGACCCGATCATCCCGCTGTCGTTCTTCCGCAACAAGGTGTTCGTCCTCGCCACCGCCGTCGGCTTCGTGCTCGGCATCGGCATGTTCTCGGCCATCGCGTTCGTGCCGACCTTCCTGCAGATGTCGTCGGGCGCCTCGGCCGCGGTCTCGGGCCTGCTGCTGCTGCCGATGATGGTCGGCCTGATCGGCACCTCGATCCTGTCGGGCAACCTGATCACCAAGACCGGCAAGTACAAGGTCTTCCCGGTCGTCGGCACGATCCTCACCGGCATCGCCATGGCTCTGTTCACGACCCTGACCGCCGACACCCCGCTCTGGCTGATCTGCGTGTTCCTCTTCCTCTTCGGTGCGGGCCTCGGCCTGATCATGCAGGTCGTCGTGCTCGTGGTGCAGAACTCGGTCGACGCGCAGAACGTCGGCACGGCGACCAGCACCAACAACTACTTCCGCGAGGTCGGTGCCGCGCTCGGCGTCGCCATCTTCGGCGCGTTGTTCACGAGCCGGCTCACCTCGAACCTGACGGACGTCTTCACGGGCGCCGGGGCCTCGGCGGGCGACGCCTCTCAGGCCACGGCGACCCTCGACCCGGCGACGCTGAACCAGCTGCCCGAGCAGATCCGTCGCCTGGTCGTCGAGGCCTACGCAGACTCGCTCGCCCCGGTCTTCGCCTACCTGATCCCGTTCATCGCCGTGGCGTTCGTGCTGTCGCTCTTCCTGCCGCAGATCACGCTCTCCGACGTGGCGGGCATGGTGTCGCGCGGCGAGGCGCTGTCGGGCGACGAGGCCGAGCAGCT
Source organism: Frigoribacterium sp. AP1 (assembly GCF_056680555.1). Taxonomy (NCBI): domain Bacteria; kingdom Bacillati; phylum Actinomycetota; class Actinomycetes; order Micrococcales; family Microbacteriaceae; genus Frigoribacterium; species Frigoribacterium sp. AP1. The sequence goes on along the minus strand of NZ_CM155288.1, from coordinate 867,310 downwards.
CGAGGCGGCCGAGCGAGCCGCGCAGGGTCGCGGCGCGGGGCGTGCCGCGAGGCGCGGTGCCGGGACGGCGTCGGAGGCCGCGACCGCCGGTGCGGTCGCGACCGGGGCTCCGGTCGCGCCGCTCGACGGGGCCGACGAGCGGGACGAGCGGGACGAGCGGGACGACGCCGACCGGCGGTAGTCGATCGGATCACGACACCGTCGAGTGGACGGGACACCGCGTTCTGCGACGGTGCCCTGTCCACTCGACGGTGTTCTGCGTTCGGGCAGGGGCGGACGCGGGCGCGGGGCGCCGGGTCAGACGGTGGCGGAGCCCTGGGCGGGCAGGGTCGCGGCCGCGGTCGAGGTGCGGGCGGGGGCGGACGCGAGTCGCGCCTCCTGGGCGGTGTCCCAGACGACGCCGTCGACGTCGTCCTCGCGCAGGCGCGTCGGGGTGTCGTGAGTGCTCATGGATGTCTCCTCGGGCGGGCCCGTCGGGTCGGACGCGTCAGACGATGGTGCGGCACGGTGGGGTCGTGCCGCGGCCCCCAGTTCGTGGGCTGTCGATCGATCACCGTAGCCGATCCGCACGAGGCGACGCGACCGGCCGTCGAGGACCGGCACCGCGCCTCCTCGTCGCCGTTCCCTAGGATCGTGCGCATGAGTGCGCGGGGCGGAGTTCGATGATCCACGACGTGCGGCTGGCCGGTGGCGGCGTGCGGCTCGACCCGCTCGAGGTGGCCGACGCGGCCGCTCTCTGGCCGCTGACCGACGACGCGCTGTGGGCGGGCATGGTGACGCCGCGACCGGCGAGCGTCGAGGCGTACGCCGAGCACGTGGAGGCGCAGCTCGCGAACCCGACGACCCTCGCGTTCACGGTGCGCGGCGCGGACGACGGCGAGGTGAGGGGCACGACGACGCTCTACGACCTCGTGCCGGCGCAGGGGCGGGTCGAGATCGGCAGCACCTGGTACGCCCGCGCGTTCTGGGGCGGACGGACGAACCCTGCGACGAAGCTGCTGCTGCTCGGGCACGCGTTCGACACCCTCGGGCTGAACCGGGTCGCACTGCGCTGCGATGCCCGCAACCTGCGGAGTGCGGCGGCGATCCGCCGGTTGGGCGCCGTGCCCGAGGGGGTGCTCCGGTCGCACCGGGTCGCCGCCGACGGCACCGTGGGCGACACGGCCTACTTCTCGATCGTGCGTGGCGAGTGGCCCGACGTGCGGGCCGGTCTGGAGGCGCGGCTCGCCTGAGCGGGTGGGTCGCGTAGTCGTGCCCGAGGCGGTACCTGTGCTCGTGCCCGCTACCGAGACCGCGACGTTCGCGGCGCGAGTCCGTCGGGGACGTCAGTCGCGGGTGGCCGGCGAGGCGACGCGGAGCGCCTCGAAGAGCTCGTCGGCGACGAGGTGTGCCTCGTTCGACATCAGCGTGATCGAGGCGCCACCGTCGACGTCGACCATCACCCAGCGGCCGCCGCGGCGGCGCCGGCGTTCGTCGACCGGTGTGACACGGACGTCGTGCAGGGCGGTGGCGGGCCACTCCTCGTCCGTCACCCCACGGAGGCGCGAGACCGCGTCCGGCAGGTAGCGCAACCGCGTCGTGGACAGGGCGAAGCGACCGGGGTAGGCCGCGCCTCCGGTCGGCAGGACGCGCTCGGCGAAGGTGCCCCAGAGGAGGCGCTCGCCGGCTTCCACGGGGAGTCGTCGCCAGGACGTGATGGCGAACACGCGGAGGACGAGTCCGACGAGGGCGATGGCGTACATGATGACGAAGACCGCCATCACGTACCAGAGGCCGTCCGGTCCGTCGTTCGCGTGACGCCACGACAACTGGGCGACCAAGATCACGGCCACGAGCACCTGCCAGCCGAGGGTCCACCACTGGCCGCCCTGCAGCTTCTGCTCCGAGCGGCTCCGGGGCGGGTCGGGAACGGCCTTGTCCATGAGGGACTGTCTACACCAGGGGGAGTGGCGAGCCCGTCCCGGTGCCTCCGGAGTCGTCGCCCGGTACCGTGACGGCATGCCCGACGAGACCTGGGTCGTGTTCGACGACGAGCCGAAGCAGCGCGTGCTGGTGCGGGCGATGCGGGTGTTCCTGCCCGCGATCGTGATCTTCGGGACGGCCGGTGCGTTCTTCTCGCGAGGTGGCGAGTCGATGGTCGATCTGTTCGGCCCGATCGCCGTGCCGGTCGCGTTCGTGTTCTGGGCGACCGCGGCCGCCGTCGGGTGGAACGTCGTGCTGTGGCTGAACGCCCCGTTCGCGATCGACCTCGAGGGTCGTCGACTGCGCATCCGCCATCGCGTGGTGCCGTTCGACCAGGTCGAACGGGCCGAGCTCGTGGGGCTGAGTGACGGCGACCGGGCCGGCCTGCTGCTGAAGATCGGCCGTCGTCGAGGGCCGACGGCGTCAGTGCTGCTGCGGGAGCGGTCGACGCCCGTGCTCGACGACGCCCGACGCGACCTGTTGGTCGAGGTGATCCGCGCCTCCTCGATCGCACGCCCGGTCAGCCCGCACGACCCCACCGGGAAGTTCGGGCGGTTCAACTTCCCGGGGACGCTGGACAAGGAGGGGGCCGAACGGGTCGTCCGCGACCCACCGGCGCCGGGTGAGCCCGCGCCGTAACGGCCGGCCGGCCGCCACGACTCACGCCGCCACGACCTACCCCGCCACGACTCACGCCGCCACGACCTACCCCGCCACGAAGTACACAGCCCGCCACGAGATCTCGTGGCGGGCTGTGTACATCGTGGCGGCGTGACGGCGTGACGGCGTGACGGCCGCGGATCGGTCGGACCGGGCTCAGCGGCGACGCGGGCGCAGGCGGCTGGCGACGAGCGCACCGGCCCCGGCGAGAACGGCACCGAGGGCCCAGCTCAGGGCGCCCGAGGGCTCCGACCCGGTGTAGGCGAGCGACGTCGCGCGGGCGGGCGTGACGGCGGCGACCGGACGCACCGGCAGTGCGGCCGGGGCGACCGTGCCCGGGGTCGTGGCGGTGGGCACGGTGACGGCGGGGGCGACCGAGAAGACGACCGTGTTCGAGAAGTCGCTGAACGTCGTCTGGTCGGCGTCGAAGGTCAGGGCGTCGGCCGCGAAGTCGCCCGCGGGCAGGACGAACCGGGCCGAGAACCGGCCCGTCGCGTCGACGGGGACGACCGTCACGGCTCCACCCGTCGTCTCGTAGGGCACGGGGTCGACGTCGACGAGGACGGGCTCGACCTCGTCGCTTTGCTCGTCGGCCGCGGCGGCGAACGGCGTCGGTTCGTCGTCGATCGGGGCGTCCTCGGCGTCGTACAGCTCGACGAGGGCGTAGCCGCCGGGGACGGCGTTCTCGCCGCTCACCGTCACGACGCCCGCGGTCGCGTCGACCGGGGGCTCGAGGTGGGGGGCCGCGGCGAACGGTGTCACGTCGAAGTCGGCCGAGGCCGCGAGCTCGTGGGCGTCCGAGAAGGTGACCGTGACGACACCGCCGACGGGGAAGTCCGCGGGGATGCTCACGAAGGTGCTCGCGCTGCCGTCGTCGAGGCCGTAGACCAGGAACCGGGGGACGGAGGCCCAGTCGGCGTCGCTCGGCACGCCGTCACCGGTCACGGTCACGGTGACGGGGTCCGCCGGCGTGAAGCCCACGGCGCGGACCGTGAGGACGGTACCGGGGTGTGCCTCGAAGTCGTCGCCGAAGACGACCGGCTCCGAGGCGACCGGCGCCTCGTCCGCAGGAGCCACCTCGGCCGGAGCGGCGGTCTCGACCGGCACGGCGTCGGCCGGCGCCGGGTCGTCGACGGGGGCGTCGGTGTCGGCGGGGGCCGTCTCGGACCCGGAGGCGCTGGTCGCGTCCCCGTCGGAGGGGACGGTCTCGTCGGTGCCGGTCGACGGGGCGGAGATGTCCGTCGTCGCAGGCGTCACCGTGGTCTCGGTGGGCGCGACGGCAGTGGTCGCGTCCGTGCCGGCCGTGGCCTCGGTCGCCCCGGCGTCGCCCTCGGCGGCGAAGGCCGTTGCGGGCGTGAGGACGAGGGCCGCGGCGAGGGCGACGGCGGGCAGGGCGGTGGCGGCGCCGAGGCGGCGTGATCTGGACATGGTTCCCCCGGGACGAGTGGTGCCGCGCGTCGGGCGAGCGCGGTCGGTCGACTGTAGACAGCACGGTCGGGCCGGGCGAGGGGGCGGATCGTCCACGGGGTCCGCCGTGATGAGACCGTGATGCCGTTGTCCCCCGTCCCGCGGTGATCGGGTACGAACGATGCACGATCGAGACGGCCCGCGCCTCCTCGGCTCGGTAGCTTCGACGCATGGGGACGACGACGAATCGGGTGGGGGCGGCGTTCGCGTCGGCACTCGCGGCGACGATGCTGCTGGTGGCGTGCACGAGTGGCGGTGCGGGCGGTGACGGCACGAATGCGCCGACTCCGACTCAGACGACGCCGGTGACCTCGGGGCCGGCGGCGACGCCACCGCCGGCCGCCGACTCGCCGGTCACCGAACTCGGGGTGGACTGTGCCGGCCTGCTGTCGGCCGACGTCGCAAGCGCCCTCGACGCGTCGTGGGCCCCGCGGGACTACTACGACCGCGACACCGCCATGCCCTCGGACTACGCGATCGCCCAAGAGGGCGGGCTCTCGTGCACGTGGAACGACGGTTCGTCCTCGGACGGCAAGAACAACGCCACGGGCGAGAGCGGCTACAGCGGCCTGCTCGTCCAGGCGCTTCCGCATGCCGGCGACACCTGGCCGCAGTTCGTCGAGATCTACGGCGACGACCCCGACGGCCGGTGCTACGGCGACGAGACCTCCCGGGGCTGCAGCTTCGACCAGCTGATCGGAGACACCTGGGTGTCGATCATCGCGACGGACTTCGAGTCCTCCACCGAGGCCACACCCGAGCAACGCTTCGCACCGGTCGTCGCCGGGGTGACCGAGGTCGTGTCGTCGGCCGACGTGACCGACGACCCCTGGCCGCTCGGCGGCCCGGCCCGGCCCTGGTCGTGCCTGGCCGACGCCACGCTCGAACGCGACGTCTTCGGCGCGGGCGACGATCTGTTCGTGCTGACCCCCGGCGGCGGCTGGTCGGTGTACGCCGCGGCCTGGAGCCGGGCGGTCGCCACGTCGTGCTCGATCCTCGCCGACACGACGCCCTACAGCGACGAGAGCGTCCTGACCGGTGGGGCCTGGGCCCTCGACCAGCGCCTCGAGTTCGGTCTCGTCGATGCCGACACGGCCGTGACCGTGCCCGGGCTCGCCGACGGCGACCGGGCGTACCGGTCGTGCTCGGCGACCACGTGCGTCACCGACCTCGTGCTGGGCGACGACTGGGCGCGGCTGACCGTGGACACGTCGACGGTGCCCGACGCCGAGGCGGCCGGCGGACGGCTCGCCGAGGGCTACGTCGCCCGCGCGGCGGCCTCGGCCTGACGAGCGCCGGCGTCAGCCTGACGAGCGCCCGCCTCAGCCGCCGATGAGCTCGAGGGTGATGCGGCCGGCCCGCAGGTCGCGGTCGCGCATCACGGTGAGTTCGGTGCGGATCTGGGCCGTGAACGCCGTCGTCATGGGGTTCGGCCGCCCGGAGAGCCAGAGCATCGAGAGGGCCGTGCGGGCCCAGTCCTCGGCGATCGTGACGAACCGGACGCCGGGGATCGGGATGTACGACGACAGGTAGGGCATGAGCGAGACACCGAGGCCGCAGGCGACCGTGCTCAGCATCGAGAGGTCGTTCACCGCGTGGATGGGGATGCGCGGGTTGAAACCGGCCCGGACGCACGACATGACGATGCGGTCGTAGGCCTGGGGTGCGTCCTCGCGGTTGAACATGATGAAGTCGTCGTCGGCCAGCTCGCCCAGGGGCACCGAGGTCTCGCCGGCCAGCCGGTGCGTGTCGGGCAGGGCCACGACCAGGGGCTCGAGCGCCAGCTGCTCGACCTCGAACCGGTCGTCGATCGAGCGCACGCGTGTGAAGCCCAGGTCGACCGAGCCCCGCACGAGGTCGGACAGGATCGCCTGCTCCTCGCTCTCCTCGACGAGCACCCGGGCACCCGGGTGCGACGCCGAGAACGCCCGCACCACGGTCGGCAGCAGCCCGGCGAGCACCGAGCTGATGCTGCCCACCCGCAGCGGCTGCACGTCGGCCACGACCGAGTCGAGCAGCGACTCGGTCTGCTCGATCTGGTGCAGGATGCGCTTGCCCTCACGCTTGAGCAGCTCGCCCGCGGGGGTCAGCCGCGGGGCCGTGCGCGCCTGCCGTTCGAACAACCTCGTCCCGAGCTTGGCCTCGAGCCGCGAGATCGCCTGGCTGAGCGGCGGCTGGCTCATCTGCAGCCGTGCGGCGGCCTTCGTGAACGAGAGGTCATCGGCGACCGCCATGAAGTAGGTGAGCTCTCGGATCTCCATCGTCGGCCTCTCGTCGGTCGCGTCTCATACGCAGCGGGTATCAGATCATCCCTTTTTGGTATTTGAGAGCGCAAGCATCGGCTCGATAGACAGGCTCCATGAACGACGCCACCAGCGCCTCCTCGGCACCCGGACCCCTCGACCCGTCCCTCGACGCCGACGTCATCGTCGTCGGTCTCGGCGCCTGGGGAGCCCAGGCGCTCTGGCGGCTCGCCGAGCGCGGGCAGCGCGTGATCGGCGTCGAGCGCTTCGGCATCGGCCACCCGATGGGCTCGACCCACGGCGCCACCCGGCTGTTCCGCATCGCCTGCATGGAGCACCCGGGGCTCGCCCCGATCGCGACCCGCGCGCGCGACCTCTGGTACGACCTGGGCGAGCGCACCGGACAGACCCTGTTACGTCAGACGGGTGGCGTCATGGTCGGCCCCCGCGACGGCCACGTCGTCGCCGGCACCCTGCGAGCGGTCCACGAGGCCGGACTCGAGTCGACCGTGTTCGAGCACGACGAGCTCGTCGCCCGCTTCCCGCAGTACGCCGGCTTCGGCCCGGACGACATCGGCGTGTGGGACCCCGCCGCCGGCATCAGCTACCCCGAGAAGGGCGTGCGGGCCGCCGTCGAGGTGGCCCGGTCGCTCGGGGCGACGGTGCTGACCGACACCCGGGTGACATCGATCGACCCGATCGACGGGGGAGTCGAGGTCACGGCCGGCGGACGCGTGCTGCGGGCCGCCCGCGTCGTGGTGACGCTCGGGGCCTGGACCCCGCAGTTCGTCGACCACCCGCTCGTCGCCCGCCGCACCCCGCTGTTCTGGTTCGAGGGCACGACTCCCGAGGCGACGGCACCGGGCGGCGACTTCGACCTCGCGGCGTTCCCGGTGTTCATCCGCCAGCTGCCCGACGGCACCACCCTCTGGGGTCACGGCGCGGACCACGGCGACGGCGACGGCTACGCCGTCAAGATCGGGCTCGAGGACTCGGGCGGCGCCTTCGAGGACGCCGAGGCCGACACGGTCGACCGGTACATCCACCCCGCGGCGGACTACGGCATGCTCTCGGCGGCCGTGGCCCGGGCCTTCCCGGGGCTCGACCCGACTCCCGCCAAGGCGATCGCCTGCATGGTGACGAACTCGCCCGACCGCCAGTTCGTCATCGGCCACCCGGGCGGCGACCCCCGCGTCGTCGTCGCCGGCGGCGACAGCGGCCACGGCTTCAAGCACGCCCCCGCTATCGGCGAGCTGCTCGCGCAGCTCGCCGTCGACGAAGAGCCGTTCACCGACATCGACTTCATGAGCCCGGACCGCGGCTACGACGGCACGTCCTGGCTCGACGAGGACGACCACGAGGCGACCCGCGCCGCGACAGCCGGCCCGGCCGCGGCGACCGACGCGACCGAGCGCCTGACGGTGCCGTCCTGACCCGGCCGACCCGCGCCTCCCGAACCCACCCCGCACTCCCCTCGCACCGCACCGCCTCGCACCGCCCTGACAGGAGAGAACCATGACCAGACGAACGACCACCCGCCTCACGGCCGCCCTCGCCGCGGTCGCCGCCCTCGGCCTCGCCCTGACCGCCTGCTCGTCGGGCGGCGCCGAGGCCGGCGCCTCGAACGAGCTGGGCACCATCTCGGCCGGCACGCTGCGCATCGGCACGACCGGCGACACCAAGCCGTACGCCTACACCGAGGACGGCGAGCTGCAGGGCTTCGACGTCGAGATGGCGAAGGAGGTCGCGAAGCGCCTCGGGCTGAAGACCGAGTTCGTCACCCAGGAGTTCTCGGCCCTGCTGCCCGCCGTCGCCAACGGGCAGCTCGACATGGCGGCCGCGTCCATCAGCGACACCGAGGAGCGCGAGAAGACGGTCGACTTCAGCGACCACTACTTCATCGGGTACATCTCGGTGCTGGCCGCCGACGGCTCGGGCATCACCGACGACGAGTCCTCGCTCGACGGCAAGCGGCTCGGCATCGTCCAGGGCACCATCCAGGACAGCTACGCGCAGGAGAACTTCACCGGTGCCGAGCTCGTCCGCTTCCCCGACAACAACAGCGCCGTCGCGGCGCTGAGCTCGGGCACGATCGACGCGCACTTCCTCGACTTCCCCGTGGCCGAGGAGTACGCGGCGGCGTCGAACGGCTCGCAGAGCATCGCGATCAACGTCGCCGTGCCCGAGTTCCCGGTCGGCTTCCCGATCGCGAAGGGCAACGACGCATTGAAGACGGCCGTGGACGGGGCCGTGGCCGACATCGTCGCCGACGGCACCTGGCTCGAGATCGACCAGCGGTTCTTCCCGGACCAGCCCGTGCCCGACGAGTTCCAGCCGAGCGAGTGAGCGGGGTGCGACCGTGAACTTCTCCGACGCGCTGGCCAACATCGGCCGCAGCTTCTTCGACGGCGAGGCGATGATGCGCACCTTGCCCGACATGCTCGCCTACGGGGTGTGGAACACGCTGCTGCTGGCGATCTGCGCCACGGCGATCGGCGTCGTGGTCGGCCTGCTGCTCGCCGTGATGGGCACGAGTCGTCACCTCCTGCCCCGCGTGCTCAGCCGCATCTACACCGACGTGTTCCGTGGGCTCCCCGCCATCCTGACGATCCTGCTGATCGGGACGGGCCTGTCGCCGCTGTTCAACCTGTTCACGCGGGGCAACCCGTACCCGCTGGGCATCCTGGCCCTCAGCCTGATCGCCAGTGCGTACATCGGCGAGATCTTCCGGGCCGGCATCCTCGCGGTCGACCGGGGCCAGCTCGAGGCGTCGCGCGCCCTGGGCATGAGCCACGGGGACTCGATGCGACTCGTCGTGATCCCGCAGGGCGTCCGGCAGGTGCTGCCGTCGCTGGTCAACCAGTTCATCGCCATCGTGAAGGACTCGTCCCTGGTGTACTTCCTCGGGCTGATCACGTCGCAGCGCGAGCTGTTCCGCATCGGCCAGGACGCGGCCATCACGAACGGCAACCTCTCGCCGCTCGTGCTGGCGGGCGTGTTCTACCTGATCATCACGGTGCCGCTCACGCACCTGGTCAACGTCATCGATCGTCGACTCCGCGAGGGCCGCTCGTTCGGACGGCGTCCGTCGGGCACGGTTCCGCCGGGCACCCCGCCGTCGGCCTCGGCCTCGGCATCGCCGGCACCGGCCGCAGACGCCGTGGGCGCCACCTCGGCCACGTCCGCACCCACCGCCGAACCCCTCGCCCCCGCCACGTCAGGAGCCCCTCGATGACCACCCTCACCGCGCCTCCTGCCGTGCCCTCGGTCCAGTCCGCCGGCGACCTCGAGATCCGGGGGCTGACCAAGGACTTCGGGGCCACCCGGGTGCTGCACGGCATCGACCTCGTGGTGCCCGCCGGCACGACGACCTGCATCATCGGCCCGTCGGGCTCGGGCAAGTCCACCGTGCTGCGCTGCGTCAACCGCCTCGAGGAGCCCTCGGGCGGCGAGGTGCTGCTCGACGGGACCGACGTGCTGCACGGCTCCGAGGACGCGCTGCGTCGTCGGGTCGGCATGGTGTTCCAGCACTTCAACCTGTTCCCGCACCGGACGGTGCTCGACAACATCGTGCTGCCGCTGCGTCGGGTCCGTCGGGTGTCGGCGGCCGAGGCTCGTCGGGTCGCGCTCGAACGTCTCACCGAGGTCGGGCTCGCCGAGAAGGCCGACGTCCGCCCTGCGTCGCTCTCGGGCGGCCAGAAGCAGCGCGTCGCCATCGCCCGGGCCCTGGCGCTCGGACCCGAGGTGATGCTCTTCGACGAGGCCACGTCGGCGCTCGACCCCGAGCTGGTGAAGGGCGTGCTCGCCCTGATGAAGGGGCTGGCCGGTGCGGGCATGACCATGGTCGTGGTCACCCACGAGATGGGCTTCGCCCGCGAGGCCGCCGACCAGGTCGTCTTCATGGACCGCGGCGTCGTCGTCGAGGCCGGGCCGCCGGCCCAGCTCTTCGACCACCCGCGCACCGACCGGCTGAAGACCTTCCTCGACCAGGTGCTCTGAACCGAGAGACCCGAGGAGGCGCGGTGTCGGCACGACCGGCACCGCGCCTCCTGCAGTCTCCGCACTTTTCACGTGCCCCCCGTTCGCGTACTGGACAGGGGGGTCTTGTTTCGTCGTCGAGGCGGGCGTAGCGTCCGGAGCGGGTGGCAACGACGCCACCGGAGACGAGAAGATCATGCACAGACGGATGAGGACTCTGATCGCGGCGGGGGTCGCCGCGAGCGTCGTGGGGGCGGTGGTGCCCGCGCTCGCCGCGCAGTCGGCACCGGCCGTGACCACCAGCGACCGGCCGGACTTCGGCCCGAACGTGACCGTGTACGACCCGAGCGTGCCGGCCTCGACCATCCAGGCCGACATCGACGCGGCCTTCGAGGCGCAGCTGCGCAACCCGACGGCGCAGTTCGGAGACCAGCGACACGCCTTCCTGTTCGAGCCCGGCACCTACGGCCGGGTCTTCGCGAACCTGGGCTTCTACACGGCACTGCAGGGGCTCGGCAAGAACCCCGACGACGTCACGATCCAGGGTGCGGTCAACGTCGACTCGGGCTGGAACCACGGCGACGAGAAGAACGCCACGCAGAACTTCTGGCGGTCGGTCGAGAACCTGGCCGTCGAGCCCGAGTCGGGCGTCGACCGCTGGGCCGTGTCGCAGGCGGCCCCCATGCGTCGCGTCCACATCAGGGGCGACCTCACGATGGGCCCGTCGAACCAGGACGGCGGGCAGGGCTACTCGTCGGGCGGCTACATCGCCGACAGCAAGGTCGACGGCACCGTCACCTCGGGTTCGCAGCAGCAGTGGTACACCCGTGACTCGACCCTCGGGTCGTGGCAGGGCGGCAACTGGAACATGACCTTCTCGGGCGTGCAGGGTGCCCCCGCGAACGATTTCTCGAAGAGCTACACGACGCTCGCCACGACCCCGGTCACGCGCGAGAAGCCGTACCTCTACGTCGACGACGCCGGCGACTACCACGTGTTCGTCCCTGCACTGCAGCGGGACTCGGCCGGGGTCAGCTGGCCCGACACGGCCGGCACCGACCTGCCGATGCGCGACTTCTACGTGGCCCACCCGGGGGACTCGGCCGCGACGATCAACGGTGCCTTGGCCCAGGGCCTGAACCTGTTCTTCACGCCGGGCACCTACCGGCTCGACCAGGCGATCGAGGTCACGCGCGCCGACACGGTCGTCACCGGCATCGGCTTCCCGACGCTCGTGCCGACCAGTGGCAACGCCGTGTTGACGACGGCCGACGTGGCCGGGGTGACCGTCTCGGGCCTCGTCGTCGACGCCGGCACGCAGAACAGCGACCAGCTGATGCGACTCGGCACCACGGGCTCGCACGTCGACCACGCGGCGAACCCGCAGAGCGTGCAGGACGTGTACTTCCGCGTCGGCTCGAGCATCCAGGGCAACGCGACCACCACGTTGCAGGTCAACTCGGACGACACGATCGTCGACCACATCTGGGCCTGGCGTGCCGACCACGGCGGCGCCCCCACGGGCTGGACCGTCAACCGCGGTGCGACCGGCGTCGAGGTGAACGGCGACGACGTCCTGGCCACCGGACTGTTCGTCGAGCACTACCAGCAGTACCAGGTGGTGTGGAACGGCGAGCGTGGTCGCACCATCTTCTTCCAGAACGAGCTGCCGTACGACGTGCCCGACAACGCGTCGTGGCGGAGCCCGACCGGCGAGGGCTGGGCGGCGTACAAGGTCGCCGACGGCGTGACCAGCCACGAGATCTGGGGTGGCGGCGTCTACTCGTTCTTCAACGCCAACCCGCAGGTGCGCCTGGCCCAGGCGTTCGAGGTGCCCCACACGGCGGGCGTGAAGGCCCACGGCGTCTTCACCGTCTCGCTGGGTGACGTCGGCACGATCTCGAGCGTCATCAACGGCGTCGGCGACTCGGTGCCGACGCCCGCGGGCAACACCGTCCCGAGCCGGGTGGTGACCTACCCGTGAGCGCCCGCCTCAGCCGCAAGAACCCACGCACGGACACGGATCGACGCACGACGACGAGCGGAGACATCATGAGAACCCACCAGCACCTGACGAGACGCGCCCTGACGCGACGGACCTTGACCGGCGCCGGCCTGGCCGCCGCCGCCGCGCTCGCCGCGACCACGATCGCCGCCGCACCCGCCCCGGCCTCGGCCGAGACCTCGGCCCAGCAGGCGATCGTCTGGTCCCAGGAGTTCGACGGTGGCGCCGGCAGCGCACCCGACCCCTCGGTCTGGAACCTCGAGACCGGAGGGGGCGGCTGGGGCAACGGCGAGTTGCAGAACTACACGAGCTCGCGGGCGAACTCGGCGCTCGACGGCAACGGCAACCTCGTGATCACCGCGAAGCGTGAGGGCGACGGCTCGTACACGTCGGCCAGGCTCACCACGCAGAACAAGTACACGGCGCAGTACGGCCGGGTCGAGGCCCGCATCCAGATCCCGCGGGGTCAGGGCATCTGGCCGGCCTTCTGGATGCTCGGCGCCGACCTGCCGACGAACGCCTGGCCGAGCGCGGGTGAGATCGACATCATGGAGAACGTCGGCTTCGAACCGCATCGCGTGCACGGCACCGTGCACGGCCCCGGCTACTCGGGCGGTGAGGGCCTGACCAGCACGTGGCAGCACCCGCAGGGCTGGTCGATAGCCGACGACTTCCACACCTTCGCGGTCGACTGGGCCCCCGGCTCGATCACGTGGTCGGTCGACGGGCAGGTCTACCACCAGGTCACGCCGGCCAGCACGGGCGGCGACCCGTGGGTCTTCGACAAGCCCTTCTTCATCATCCTCAACGTCGCGGTCGGAGGTGCCTGGCCCGGCTACCCCGACGGCAGCACCCAGCTGCCGCAGCAGATGAAGGTCGACTACGTGCGCGTGTACCGGTAGGCGACGACCCGAGGAGGCGCGGTGTGAGGAGGTCTCGCACCGCGCCTCCTCGCGTGCTCGCGAGACCCCGGAAACTCGCCGAGACACCCGTCCGCGCGGAAGGGTCTCGGCGAGATCCTGGGGTCTCGTCGGCTCAGCGCGAGCCTGGGGCGCCGCCGCCGCCGGGTGCGGCAGCGGCGGTGGGCCTGGTGCCCGTGTCGACGCGGACGGTCAGGGCCAGCGCGTAGCCCGACGTCGCGTCGCCGGTCACCGTAGGCAGCTGCAGCGCCCCGCTGTCGTCGCTGAACACGTTGTCGCTCGCGAGGCTCACCTGGCTCAGGTTCGCCGTCGAGCCGTCGTACTCGCTCAGTGCGTAGACGGTCCGACACGCGTCCTCGGGCAGGGCGAGCTGTGACGTGGCGATCGCGTTCGTCGAATCGGTGATCGACCCCACGTCGGGGTAGACCTCGAAGTGGATGTGCGGCCACCGCCCCGAGTAGCAGGCCGGGAAGACCGACGAGAAGGTCACGGTGCCGGAGGCGTCGGCGACCTGCACGCCGCGCAGGTAGGTCTCGTCCGTGATGCCGTCCGAGTACATCGAGTACCCGCCGGCCGCGTCGCAGTGCCAGACGTAGACGGCGACGTCGGCGAACGGCACGTCACCGTTCGCCATGTCGAGCACCGTCATGCTCAGCGTGATCGGCACCCCCGCCGCGGTGGTGCCGCCGTCGAGGCTCGACCGGATGTCGCTGCGCACGATGCCCGACCGTTCGAGCACGTCGGCCCCGTTCGACCCGTCGCCCGGGTAGGGCCCGGCGGTCTCGTCGGGGATCTCACCCGCCGGCAGCGTGGTCGCCGTGCCCGCGGACGCGCTCGGGCTCGGCGTCGCCGTGGCGGTCGAGGAGGCGCCGGTTCCGCCCGTCCCCGTGGCCGACGTGCAGGCGGCGAGCACGACGCTGCCCGCGCCGAGCCCGATCAGGCTCAGCACGCTGCGGCGCGAGACGAGCGTCCGCAGGTCGAAGGCGACGCCCTGGTCGACGACCTCGTCGTCGACGCGGTCGAGCAGTCGGCCCTCGTAGGCGGGGCCCTCGGGAGTGCGGTCGGGTTCGGGGATGCGGGTGGGACGGGGGTCGCTCATGGTCACGCTCTCGGCTCGGGGCTGGTCGCCTCGGATGGGATCGCCGTCAGCCTGACGCCGGTCCCGATGACCCGGCCCTGCGCCTCCGATGAACCACCCATGAAGGAGGCGCGGTGCGAGACCTCCTCGCACCGCGCCTCCTCCGGTGGTCGCCGAGACCCCGGGAACTCGCCGAGACACCCGCTCGCGCCGCAGGGTCTCGGCGACTTCCTGGGGTCTCGGGCTTCCGTTCGCGGGCCTCCGTCAGCCGGTGAGCGTGCGCCACCGAGACGGACCGCACGCCGTTCCGTGGTCCGGACGCCCCGCGCGGCGGCAGTGAGAACCTGGCCCTGGACGCGGCCGAGCGGGGAGTCCACACGGTGAGCGTCCGCTTCGCACCGACCGTGCACGGGGTGGGCGACCGCGGGTTCGTCGCGGCGCTCGTCGCCGTCGCCCGGGAGAAGGGCGTCTCGGCCTACCCGGGCGACGGGACGAACCGGTGGCCGGCCGTGCACCGGTCGGACGCAGCACGTGCGGTCGCGCTCGGCCTCGACCTGGCCGCGTCGTCGGAGGCCACGCGTCGCCTTCTGGGGTGGGCCCCGACCGGACCGACCCTGCTCGAGGACCTCGACGCGGGGGCGTACGGCTCGAGCCGCTGAGCGTCGCGTCACGTCGGTCGAAGACGAGAGAGGGGCACGGCCGCGGAAGAGTCCGCAGCCGTGCCCCAGATGCCGATGTTGTCGCATGAGCTTCACGGGCAGGGATGCAAGCAACACCGGCCAATGAAGACGCAAGAAACGCCTTCGACTCGTGTGACGCTACCCGCGTGCCGCCGATCGTGTTCTCAGCGTCGACGACACGGCCCGAGAGGTGGCGGGCACCTGGCGGTTCGGGGGCCAGGTGCCCGCCGATGCGCAGCCCCGTCGGGTGGGGCTGCTTGCGTCCACGAGATCAACGGGTGAGACCTCGAGGGCGCAAGTCGTGCGGCCTGATCAGCGAGGTCCGGGCTGAGGGGAGAACTGTGGCGCGGCGGACGGTGGGTGGGATCGGCCCGACGTGTACGAGAAAGATAAGGTGATCATGCCTCGGTTGTCCAGGGGTCGACCCGACCATCGACGTGGCCCCCCGTCGAGGGGGTAGCTGCGAGGCGGGACTCAGGCCGAGTTCTTGCCGCCGGCCGAGCGGGACATGCCGCCCGCTTCGCCGCGAGGGCCCTCGTGCCGGCGCTCGGACTCGGCCTGGGCACGGACGCCGGCCCCGGGGTCCGTGGCGTCGAGGTGGGCGGCGATCGCCCGATCACGGCGTCCGCGCCGGACCACACCGACGGCGGCCACGACGCCGACGGCGACGACCAGACAGACGACGACGACGGTGCTGACGTCCACGATGCTCACGGTGCCGGCACCCCCGACGAGACGACGATGATCATGGCGACGGCGAACCCCAGGACCGTCAGCCCGAGGTAGAGCCAGAGCGGCGCGGCGCTGCCGCCGACCCGGCGGCGCACGACGACGCTGCGACCGATCAGGTAGATGAGCGGGCTGAGGATCGCCCACGCCCATGAGAACGGCCTCTCGAGCCCGCGGGTCCGCAGGGTGCGGTGGTCGAGCCAGGCGAGCAGCACGATGCCGATCCAGAGCACGAGCGAGGCGATCTGGACGACGCCCAGGTCGCCGGCGTCGACGCCCGTCCGGCCCGGGACGGCCAGTTCGAGAGCGCGTCGCAGGGTCACCACCACGACACCCATCGCGACGATCGGCGAGAGCGCGATCGCGGTGACGAACGGCGTGGCCGTGAGGGCGATCCGCGGGTCGACCGCGGCAGCTCCGGTCGCGACGTCGCCCTGGCCCAGTCCTCGGTGGTCGGTCACGATGTCCCCCTCGTTCTCGGGCGGGACCCCGCCCACCCGCGGTCGGCCCGGACGTCTATGCACCGAGCGTTGCTCACCACCCTAGGGCGTCGGCCTCGACGAGGGGCCGTCGGGGGATAACCCCCGCGCGCGTCCGTGGGTTCATGTGATGTTCCGGTACCGGGCCCCGCGGCGAGGATCGTAGACATGACCGACACGACCTCCGCGACCATCGCCACCCGCGCCTCCTCGTCCACCACCATCCGTCGCCGCGGTGCCCTCGCCGCCGGTCTCGGCCTCGCGGCGCTCGCCGCCGTCACGCTCACCGGCTGCTCGGGCATGGCCGACGCCGCGACGAGCGCGCTCGGCGCCGAGCAGGTGCAGGAGCGCCACTTCGACACCGCGGCCGACGCGCCGAGCTCGGCCGACTCGACCGACGTCGCCTGGTTCCTGCCCGAGTGGGTGCCCGCCGACGCCCGCGACATCGACGTGCGCCTCGACACGCAGGAGCCCGGTTACGAGCTCTCGTTCGCGTCGGAGACCGGCCCCGACCTCGCGGGGTGCACGCCCGTCGACGGCGACCTCGGCGGCCCCGCCCTCGACCCGGCCACGCTGCCCGAACCCCTGCCGACCTCGGGGCTCGTCAGCTGCGGCGACGGGCGCGTCGTCGCCCAGGTCGACGGCCGCTGGGCCAGCTGGACCACCGTCGACGCGGTGCCCGGCGACGACGGCAACTCGACGCTGCGCCACTGATCGCCCGACGCACCCCACCGGCTCACGCCTCCCGCTCCCGCCTCCCGCTCCCGCCTCACGAACAGGAAGACCACCATGTCCCGTCCCGACCAGCCCCAGGGCGTCCCGTCCGCCCGTCCCGCCGACCCGACCCGAGGAGGCGCGGGCCCCGTCGCCCGCGTCCGGAACGTCACGAAGTCCTTCGGTCAGGGCGACGGCCGCGTCGACGCGCTGCGCGACGTCTCGCTCGACCTGCCGGCCGGGCAGTTCACCGCCGTCATGGGCCCGAGTGGTTCGGGCAAGTCGACGCTGATGCACATCACCGCCGGCCTCGACTCGGCCACCTCGGGGCAGGTGCTGCTCGGGGACACCGACATCACCGGGCTCGACGACACCCAGCTGACGTTGCTGCGCCGCCGTCGCATCGGCTTCGTCTTCCAGGCGTTCAACCTCGTGCCGACCCTCGACGTGTCGGCCAACATCGAGCTGCCGTTCCGCCTCGACGGCCGCCGTGCCACCGCCGACGAGCGGGCCTGGATCGACTGGCTCGTCGCCACGCTCGGCCTCGGCGCCCGGCTGACCCACCGCCCCCACCAGCTCTCGGGCGGGCAGCAGCAGCGCGTCGCGATCGCCCGCGCCCTCGCCACGAGGCCCGACCTGATCTTCGCGGACGAGCCCACCGGCAACCTCGACTCGAAGGCCGGCCGCGACGTGCTCGACGTGCTGCGCACCGCGTCGACCGACCACGGCCAGAGCATCGCGATGGTGACCCACGACCCGGTCGCGGCGAGCTACGCCGACCGCGTGGTGTTCCTCGCGGACGGCCGCATCGTGCACGAGATCGACCGCAGCAGCGCCGCCGAGATCTCGGGCGTCATGCTCGACCTGGAGCGTGTCGCGTGAGCGCCGGCGACCAGCTGCGTGAGCACCGTCCCAGCATCCTCGTCGCCGGTCTCGGCACGACGTTCGGCGTCGGCCTGCTCGGCGTCAGCCGCGTGCTCGAGCAGGTGATCGGTCAGTCGGCGGTCGCGGCGAGCGGCACCGTCTCGACCATGCTCGACGCCGTCGCCTCGGTCTTCGTCGGCCTCGCGCTCTACGTCGGCGCCATCGTGACGGCCAACACCTTCGCCACCGTGGTCGCCGGTCGCACGCCGACCATCGCCCTGATGCGCCTGCTCGGTTCGTCGGCGCGCGATCAGCGTCGGGCCGTGGCCCGCGAGGGTCTCGTCGTCGGGCTCGCCGGGGCCGTGCTGGGGACGCTCGCGGGTCTGGCGCTCGTCGTCGTCGCCGTGCGGGTGCTCGTGGGTCGGGGGCAGCTGCCCGACCTCGACTACTCGTACCTCTCGGTCGGCGGTCTCGTCCCCGCGGTCGCCGTCGTGCTGACCACGGTCGCGGCCGCCTGGGTGGGCTCGCGCCGGGTGCTGCAGGTGACGCCGTTGCAGGCCACCGACGCCGCTCAGGACGCTCCCGTCGGGCTGCGGTCCCGCCGAGTCGTCCGCACCGTGTTCGCCGTCCTGCTGTTCGTCGGGGGCGGTCTGCTGCTCGTCGCCGGCGTCGCGCTCGGCATGGCCGACGCCTCGGGCGTGCTCGTCGCGTTCGCCGGCGGCGTGCTCTCGTTCACCGGCGTCGTCGTCGGGGCCCACGCCCTGATGCCCGCCGTGCTCAACGCGGTCGGCCGCACGTTCGGCAGCGGTCAGGTGGCGCGCCTCGCCGCAGAGAACGCCCTGCGTCAGCCCGAGCGCAGCACGCGCGCCACGATCGGCGTCGTGATCGGCGTCACGCTCGTCACGACCCTGTCGGTCGCGCTCGAGACCCTGCGCACGTTCATCCACGCGCTCGAGGAGGACCCGTCCTACGCCGCCCAGCTCGATCAGGTCTTCACCACGACGCTGCTGATCGTGGCCGGCCTGGTCGGGTTCTCCGCGGTGATCGCCGCGGTCGGCATGGTGAACGACATGTCGTTGAGCGTGATGCAACGGAGGCGCGAGCTGGGTCTGCTGCGCGCGATCGGCTCGACCGCGGGTCAGGTGCGCCGCATGATCCTGCTCGAGGCGACGCAGATGGCGCTGACGGCGATCGTCGTCGGGGTGGTGCTCGGCGTCGTCTACGGCTGGGCCGGAGCCCAGGCGCTGCTCGGCTCGGCGAACCAGGGCCTGCTGATCGCGCCGACGCTGCCCGTGCCGCTTCTGCTCGGGCTGGCCGTGACGGCCGCCGTGCTCGCCGGGGTCGCTGCCCTCGTCCCGGCTCGCCGTGCCACGTCGGTCACCCCGGTCGAGGCGCTCGCCGCCCGCTGACGCGGGCGCGGCCCGACCGCCTAGGGGTGCATCCGCGGGTCCTCGGTCGGGTCGCGGAACATCGGCGGGCAGCCCTGCTCGACGGCCTCGGGGCGCAGCTCGTAGTGCCACGACTCGTTCTCGTAGATCTGGCAGAGGCCGTACGCGGCGCCGTTCTCCGAGAGCCACGAGGTCGCGTCCCACGAGCCCACGTCGACCGCGTCGCCGTGCACGTGGGCCGACGTCTCGGGCGTCGCCACCCACCGCGCCGCCTCGGTGCGCGAGCCGTACTCGGCCACGGCGTCGTCCAGCAGCTGCTCCTGGTACGCCGCCGACCGCCAGCCGCCGTTCACGACGACCACGACGTCGTCGTCGCCCGCGTCGGTCGTGGCGCGCTGCAGGGCGTCCAGGAGGCGCGGGTCGAGTCCCGAGACGGCCGGTACGTCCTCGTCGAACGGCGAGGTCCCGGGCGGGACGACGCCGCCCGCCTCGCCCGTCGCCTCGTCCCGACCGAGGGCGGCACCGACCGCGGCGGTCCCGAGGAGCCGGCCCGCGCCTCCTGGTCCGTCCACCGTCGCGGCGCGGGAGACCGCGACGGCCACCGCCAGGAGGACGACGAGCGAGAACGCGATCGCACCGGCGACGACGGCCAGGACGACGGCGGGGCGTCGTCGGTGTCGGGCGGGGACGGGACGTGTGGAGGGCGACGGGTCGAGGTTTCGCATGCCCCTCAGTCGACGGGATCCGCCGTTGCCGGCCCGTATGCGTTTCTCGATACGCGGACGATACGGCCCGGCTCGTAGCATCGGGACGTGCGTGTGCTGATCGTCGAGGACGAGCCCCTGTTGGCCGAGGCCATCCGCGACGGTCTCCGTCTCGCGGCCATCGCGTCCGACGTCGCGGGCGACGGCGACACCGCGTTCGAGCTGCTGAGCGTCAACGAGTACGACGTCGCCGTGCTCGACCGCGACGTGCCCGGGCCCTCGGGCGACGAGATCGCCGAGCACCTGGTCGCGACCGGCAGCGGCACGCCGATCCTCATGCTGACGGCCGCCGACCGTCTCGACGACAAGGCCTCGGGCTTCGAGGCGGGGGCGGACGACTACCTCACCAAGCCGTTCGAGCTGCGCGAACTGGTGCTGCGGCTTCGTGCCCTCGACCGGCGTCGGGCGCACCACCGGCCGCCGGTCACCGAGCTCGCGGGCCTGCGCGTCGACCCGTTCCGCCGCGAGGTGCACCGCGACGGCCGCTACGTGGCGCTCACCCGCAAGCAGTTCGCCGTGCTCGAGGTGCTCGTCGGCGCGGGTGGCGGGGTGGTCAGCGCCGAGCAGCTGCTCGAGCGGGCCTGGGACGAGAACGCCGACCCGTTCACGAACGCGGTCCGCATCACGGTCTCGGCGCTGCGGAAGCGGCTCGGAGAGCCCTGGGTGATCGCGACCGTGCCCGGCGTCGGGTACCGGATCGACGCCGACCCGGTCGGGGAGGCGCGGGCCCGTGGGTAGGACGCGCGGCCCCAGCGTCCGCCTGCGTCTGGCGCTCAGCTACGCGGCCGTCGTCGTGGTGACCGGGGCGCTGCTGCTCGGGGTGGTCTGGCTGTTCCTGTTGCGGTACGTGCCGCAGGAGGCGCTCTCGAGCTTCGACGGGTACGCGCCGAACCGAGGAGACCTGGTGCGGGCGTTCGTGCCGCGGGCCTTCGTGGCTCTGGCGGTGCTGCTCGGGGCGGGGCTGCTGGGGGGCTGGTGGCTCGCGGGGCGGCTGCTGGCGCCGCTCGACCGTCTGACCGAAGCCGCCGGCCTGGCCGCGGAGGGGTCGCTGTCGCACCGCATCGCCCTGCCCGGCCGGGCCGACGAGTTCCGTGCGCTGGCCGACGCGTTCGACACGATGCTCGAGCGGCTCGAGGCCCACGTCTCGGCGCAGCGACGGTTCGCGGCCAATGCCTCGCACGAGTTGCGCACGCCCCTCGCCATCTCGCGGACCCTGCTCGAGGTCGCGCACGACGACCCGGAGTCGGACCCGAGGGTGCTCGCAGGTCGCCTGCGTGAGGTGAACGACCGGGCGATCGACCTGACCGAGGCGCTGCTCGTGTTGAGCAGGGCCGACCAGCGGTCGTTCGACCGGTCGTCCGTGGACCTGTCACTGCTCGCGGACGAGGCCGTCGAGGTGCTCTCGCCTCTCGCCGACGCGCGGGGCGTGGCGCTCGAGGTCGAGGGCGACGTGTCGACCACGTCCGGGTCGCCGGCCTTGCTGCGTCAGGTGGTGACGAACCTGGTGCACAACGGCATCGTGCACAACGTGCCCGCAGGGCCGCACGCGGGGACGCGCGACGTCGACGCGTCGGTCGGTCAGCCGGCGGCGTGTGTGTCGGTCTCCACGGCCCCCCGAGGGGCCGGGGCCCTCCTCGTCGTCGAGAACTCGGGCCCGGTGGTTCCGCCCGACCTCGTCGCGACCCTGACGGAGCCCTTCCAGCGCGGCGACGCCCGCGTGCGGGGCGACCACCAGGGCTCCGGGCTCGGCCTGGCGATCGTCGACGCGATCGTGCGCGCCCACGACGGGACGCTCGAGGTGCGGCCCCGGGTCGGCGGCGGCCTCCGGGTCACCGTCGAGCTGCCCGCCCGACCGGGCTGACGGGCCGACGGGCCGGCGCGGTCGGTCCGCACGGCTCGGTCGAGGGGGCGCCGAGCGCCTCGAAGCAGGGCAGGCGGCATGCGGTCGGCTGCGGCGGAGGCCAGGGCCGCCCGAGGACTGAACCGACATCGCGTTTCTGCGTCGCAGAGGACCGCCGTGTGCGAAGGCAGGACCCCGTGCAGCCGCTGTCAGTGGTGGCCTGTACACATGGCGCATGATGGCTTCTCCGGCTCTTCTCGACGTGCGCCGCATCTACGCCGAACCCGCGGCGGCCGCGTCGCCCCGGGGGCAGGACGTCCTCGCGCGCTGGCCCGAGGCGATCGTCGTGCCGGTCGAGTCGCACTGGCGCATCCCCGAGCTCCACGGCGACGAGGCGAACGCCCGTCGCTGGGTGCGCATCAAGACCGAGGCGCTCGTCCTGGGCGAGAAGAAGAGCCTCGTGACGAGGCTCAACGGCCGGTCGGCCGACTTCATCGCGCCGTCGCTGTCGAACGGCTGCGCGATGGCGTGCGTGTACTGCTACGTCCCCCGCCGCAAGGGGTACAGCAATCCGGTCACCGTGTTCACGAACATCGAGCAGATCGGTCGCCACGTCGCCCGTCACGTGCACAAGCAGGGGCCGAAGCTCGAACCCAACCAGTGCGACCCCGACGCGTGGGTGTACGACATCGGCGAGAACAGCGACTGCTCTGTCGACGCGACGATCAGTGACAATGTGCGCGACCTCTGCGACCTGTTCCGCATGACCCCCACGGCCAAGGCGTCCTTCGCCACCAAATGGGTCAACCGCGACCTGCTCACGTGGGATACTCGGGGGCGGTCTCGCATCCGCTTCTCGCTGATGCCGGCCGAGACCGCGAAGGTCACCGACCTGCGCACCAGCCCGATGGCCGACCGCATCGCCGCCGTCAACGACTTCGTGGAGGCCGGATGGGAGGTCCACCTCAACTTCTCACCCGTCATCATGACGCCCACCTGGCTGTCCGACTGGCGGGCGCTGCTGCAGCAGGTCGACGACGTCCTCACGCCGGCCGCCAAACAGCAGGCGGCGGCCGAGGTGATCTTCCTGACCCACAACGCCGCCCTGCACGAGGTCAACGAGCGGTGGCACCCCAAGGGCGAAGAGCTCATCTGGCAGCCACGCCTGCAAGAGGCCAAGATCTCGCAGAACGGCGCCGAGAACGTCCGCTACCGTCGCGATCTCAAGGCCCGGGGGGTCGCGCAGTTGTCGGCCCTCGTGAACGAGATCACGCCGTGGTGCCGCATCCGCTACGCCTTCTGAGCCGGGCACGTCCCTCGTACGGAGGGGCGGGTCGCAGCGGCCGATGATGTGGTTCAGGCGCCGACGCGCCAGTGACGAAGTCGTCGCGGCGATGATGCCGCCGGTGGTGTCGGTCATCCGGTTCCCGGTGTCGCAGGCGCGTCCGATGGCCGGAACGACCGCTCGGCCGAGCTCGACGAGTGCCGGCGCGGCGCTGCCTCCTAGGGCGGCCGCGGCGGGGCGCCGGAAGTGCAGACTCCCTGAGGCTCAGTCCCGAAGGTGGTCGGGGGGTCGGCGGTCCACCCCGTCGCCTGCTCGTGTGATGCCGACTTCGTCGAGAGGGATCGCGCACGCCGAGCACTGGTTCGCCGTGAACCCCCGAGTGGGCACAGCGAGGTCGTCGCGGACAGGGAGGTGAGGCGGCGGCAGCAGAGCGGTCCTCCCGCTACCCGACGGGGAACCGCCATCCGGCCGTCCCGGCGCCACAGGCGACATCGGTCGCCGCATCGTCCGTGAACTGCGCACCCTCGGCGCCGACGTCCGAGTGCTCACCCGTCCCGGTGCCGGCAGCGTCCCGTTCGCCGACGACGATGCCATCCGTGTCGTGGAAGCCGACTACACCGACCCCGATGCCCTGCGGGCCGCGATGGACGGTGTCGACGTGGTCGTCTCCGCCCTGAGCGGTGCACGGCCCGTCATCGTGGACGCGCAACGGGCTCTGCTCGCCGCTGCGGTCGACGCCGGCGTGCCGCGTTTCAGGCCGTCGGACTACTCGGCCGACTACCGATGCATCACCCCGGGCAGCAACCGGAACTTCGAGCTGCGACGCGAGTTCCAGGCCGACGTCGACGCTGCCCCGATCTGCGCCTCCAGCGTTCTCGTCCGTGCGTTCACGGACATGCTGACCGGCCAGGCCCCCTTGGTCGTGCTCGAGCTGAAGCGCGTCCTGTTCTGGTCGGACGCCGACCAGATCCTCGACTTCACGACCGAGGACGACACGGCCCGCGTCACCGCACGGGTGGCCCTCGACGACGACGCATCGCGGTTCGTGGAGGTCGCAGGGGACCGCGTGTCGGCCAGGGACCTCGCGCGCAGCATGACGCGCATCACGGGGGCACCTACCGTGTGCAGTGGGCCGGGACGACGGGGACCCTCGCCGGCATGGCGCGGGTGATGCGCGCCACCGACTCCGTCAACACGAGACCCGGGGCCCGGGGCCCGGGGCCCGGATTCAGTTCCGCGCGTCGTCCGGGGTGCTCGCCTCATCGGCGGGTGTCTCGTCGACGTCGGGGATGACGAGCAGCTCGGAGATGCGGCGCCGGTCCATCGCGGTCACCTGGAGGCGGGCGCCGTCGATCTCGACGACGTCGC
Organism: Frigoribacterium sp. AP1; assembly: GCF_056680555.1. Lineage (NCBI taxonomy): Bacteria > Bacillati > Actinomycetota > Actinomycetes > Micrococcales > Microbacteriaceae > Frigoribacterium > Frigoribacterium sp. AP1. The sequence continues at coordinate 842,886 of NZ_CM155288.1, read as the reverse complement.
CCACGACCGCGAGGCGCCCGAGGGTCTCGATGACGTAGCCGGCGACGGTGTCGGAGGCGCTCTCGGGCAGGTGGATGCCCGTCGCCTCCTCGAAGTCCTGGAAGTTCAGGCGGCCGTCGACGGTCCCGCCACCGGCCTCGAGGTCGGCGGCGGCGAACTCGGTGTCGTACTCGTCGAAGATCTCGCCGACGACTTCCTCGACGAGGTCCTCGAGGGTGACGATGCCGTCGGTTCCGCCGTACTCGTCGACGATGACGGCGATGTGGTGGCCGTCCGCCCGCATCGAGGTGAGCGTCGGGAGGACGCGCGCCGTGGCCGGCAGGTACGAGATCGTCCGCACGATGTCGCGGACCGGCGTCGCCGGGTCCTTGGTGATCGCCTCGAACAGGTCGCGGACGTGCACGAAGCCGATGATGTCGTCGATGGACCGGTCGATGACCGGGTAGCGCGAATAGGGCTGGTCGTGGACCTCGCGGGCGGCGTCGCTGACGCTCCCGGTGCCGTCGACGGCCGTGACCTCGGGGCGAGGACGCATGACCTGGCTCAGCTGGCGGTGCCGGAGGGAGAGCACGTCGTCGAGGATGCGGCGTTCGTCCTCGGGGAGGCCTTCGTGGCTCGAGACGATGTCGCGCAGCTCTTCCTCGGTCATCTCCTCGCCCGTCTTGTGCGGGTCGCCGCCGAGCAGACGGACCACGAGGTTCGTGCTGATCGACAGCAGCCAGATCACCGGACGCATGAGGACCGCGAAGACGGCGAGCACCGGGGCGACGGCGTAGGCGAACGAGGCGTTCCGCTGGATCGCGAGCCGCTTCGGAGCCAGCTCGCCCAGCACGAGCGAGAGGTAGGCGATGAGGAGGGTGAGGACGATGGTCGCGACCGTGGAGGCGGCCTGCTCGCCGAGACCGAATCCGACGAGCACGGGCGTGACGGACGGGGCGATGGAGGAGGCGCCGTACGCGGCGGAGGCGAAGCCGGCGACGGTGACGCCGATCTGGACGGCGGCGAGGAACATGTTCGGGTCGCGCGCCAAGCCCGCGACCTTCTCGCCGCGCTTGCCGCGCGCCGCGATCGCGTTGACCTGGCTCTCGCGGAGGGTGACGAGCGCCATCTCGGTGGCGGCGAAGACGCCGCCGACCAGGACGAAGACGACGACGAGGACGATGTTGAGGAGCAGGTCGCCGTTCATCGGGCCGTGGCGGCGATCGGCCGGGAGGTGCCCGGGGTCTTCCGGGCGCCCGGACTATGGCAGTCGGACGAAGGATCTGAGGTGCGCGTCATGGACGGAGATTACCGGCAAGCCCTCCGCGTTCCCCTGGGCAACCGCCTGACAGGTGGCTAGCTGGTGGGCACCACGTCCCAGTGCTCACGGATGAGGCCGTCGTCGACGCGGAACAGGTCGGCGGCGAGCAGCGGGTCGCCGGGTTTCGCGCCGACCGCCTGGGAGAAGGTCCAGACGATGTCGCCGTCGGAGAGCGAGATGACGGACTGCTGCGCCGGGAACGGCGCGCCGCTGCCGAACAGCTGCTTCAACGCGGCCGTCCCGTTCGGGGCGACCGGGTTGTGCTGCAGGTACGCGGGGTCGAAGGCGCGGTCGAGGATCGACGCGTCGTGGTCGCGGAACAGCGTGTCGTACGCCGACACCACGAGGACGCGATTGCGTTCTTCCTGACGCTCCGACGGCGCGGCAGTCGGACGTGCCGGCCGGTACAGGTCGCTGAACATGGTGTTCGTGTTCCCGCTGGCCGGTGTGCCGGTCGGAACGGGCTGCTCGAGCGACCAGCGCTCGACGATCCGCCCGTGCTCGAGGCGGAACAGGTCGACGGCGGCATCGCCGCGTCGTTCGTCGCGCGGGTCCGGTGTGATCTGCCAGTGCACCGCGACGAGGTCGCCGTCGGCTGCGACGCGCTTGATCACTGCCTGAGCACCGGGGACGCGCGTCCGGTCCGCCGAGAACTGGGCGAGGAGTCCCTCCGGCCCGGCGGTGGTCCCTGCTCCGTGCGCGACGGCGCTCGGTGAGACGAGTTCCGCCGCGAGCCGCTGGGAGGACGTGCTGTCGGGATGGGCGAAGGTCGTGGTGATGAGCGTCCGGACGGCGCAGGCATTGCGGTGTTCGGTGGTGGTGTCCCGTCTGTCCGGGGCGGCCGTCACGGTCGGCTTCAGTGTGGTCCCGGGAGCAGCGGATGCCGGCGTGGTGACGCCGAGTCCGGCGAGGAGGGCGGCTCCGGCGAGGACGGCCGTGCCGCGGGCGAGGCGGCTGGATGCGACGGACATGAAGGCTCCTTCTGCGAGGGTCGGCGGCTGATCGCAGCATCTCAGGAAGCCCCGTCGAACGGAGGTACGCACTTTCTCGTAAGCCACTCACGTCGAGGTCGGAATCGTGGAACCGCCTGCACCGCCCGTGTGGGATCGGGACGCTCGCGGATGCTTCCCTGCGGCGTGTCCTACGCGAGTGGTGCTCACACACATCACGAACCGGTCCGGGAACGCTGCTGGCTTCCCTGCGATCGGTCGTGAGCAACCCCTTCCGTGTCGTGGCCGACGACGAGGGAAGCGAGGCCGTCCCCGCGAGCGGCGAGTCCCGTCTCAGGGGCGCCAGTCCCGGCGCTGCGCGCGGGCGGCCAGCACGATGCCGACGACGGGGAAGACGAGGTAGCCGGCCAGGACGACGAGGTGGGTGCCGTCGAGATCCGCCGAGGCCATCACCGTCGCGGCCGCGACGGCGAGGAGGGCGACGCCCGCGGAGGCGAGCCAGGCGGCTGCCTTCTCCCGCCGGGTCCAGGCCCTGGCCTGGCTGACGAAGAGGAGGCCGGCGAGCGCCCCGAGGACGGGGACCAGGAGCGAGCCGGCGATCAGGACCACGACCGCGATGATCGAGAACGTCCGGCCGGGCGGAGGCGCGTCCGGGCTGACGAGGGGAGCCTCGGTGGTCGTCTCGGCGCGGGCTTCGGCGGCGATGAAGGCCGGATCGCCGAGCTGTCGGATGCGTGCAGCTGCGGCCTCCGCGTCGAGCCCCTGGAGCTCTTCCCGGATTCCGGTGACGATGTCCCGGTGGAGGTCCGCCGGGAGCTGCCCGAGCTCGGTGTCGAGCTGGGCGAGGTAGGCGGTGGTGATGTCGGGCGTGGTGTCAGTCATGGGTGTCTTCTCCGATGAGTAGGTGGACCGAGGCGGTGAACGGGGCCCATTGGAGGCGGAAAGCGCTGAGCTGGGCACGCCCGAGCGGGGTCAGTCGGTAGTACTTGCGGACGGGGCCCGTCGCGGACGGCTGGTCGAAGGCGGTGGCGAGACCTTGGGCCCGGAGGCGTCCGAGGACGGGGTAGAGCGTCCCGATGCTGGCGACGAGACCGGCCTCGACGAGCTGTTCGGAGAGCTGCCAGCCGTACATGGGCTCTCGGTCGAGCAGTCCGAGGATGCAGTACTCGACGACGCCCTTGCGCAGTTGCGCCCCCACGTCTGCTGTCATGCATCACAAGCTACCTTGCGGTGCAAGACAGATCAAGGGGCCCCGGTGCTCGACGGCCGCCGGAGCCGCGGCCCGCGCCACGCCCGTGGAGGAACGCGTCGGAGGCGCGGGTCAGGTCACCGCCCCGTCTCGCCCTGCTGCGCGGGCCGTTCGTCGGCGAGCATCGCGAAGACGAGGGTGTCGGTCCATTCGCCCTTGCTCCAGAAGTCCTGCCGGTGGTGCGCCTCCTGCCGCATGCCGACCCGGGCCGCGAGGCGCGCGGAGGACGTGTTGCGGGCATCCATCTGCGCGGTCACGCGGTGGACGTCGTCGCGCGCGAAGGCGAGCTGCAGCGCGGCCGCGACCGCCTCGCTCGCGTACCCCCGGCCTCCGTGCTCGGGATCGAGCGTCCACCCGATCTCGAGCGTGCGCCGTTCCTGCTCCGTGCGCCACAGCGACACCGTGCCGATCACCGAACCCTCCCGCTCGACGACGAGAGCGAGTGCCCCCACGGGCTCGGCGAGCTCCGTCCGACCCAGGCGTCGTTCGAGCTGTGCCCGCCCGGACTCGATCGTCCAGGGCTCCTCCAGGAGGAACCGCGCGACGTCCGGTCGTGAGTAGATCGAAACGAGTCGACCCAGGTCGTCCTCTCGGTGCAGGCGGAGGGTCAACCGGGGAGTCGACGCCAGCGTGTCCGTGTCCATGGCCTCGATCCTCCCGCAACAGCCACCCGCCCGCCGGCCCGGCGGCCACGGCTGATGCGAGCCCGGGGCGGCCTGCCGTCTACATTGGGCCAGGCCCCCACGGAAGGAACCACCATGAGCATGGAAGGCGCGGCCTGGAGCTCGCTCTACAAGATCTCGTCCGCACGAGACGGCGGCCACGGCATCTCGCGTGAGTCCGTCCGGCGGATCATGACGTTCGCGGTGCCCTACCGGTCCAAGCTGGTGGTCTTCATCGCACTCTCCGTCGTGGGCGCCTTCCTCGCGGTCGCGACGCCGGTGCTGGCCGGCCGGGTGGTCGACGTCATCGTCGCGCGGGGTGAACTCGCGGCCATCGTGCGGCTCGCCGTCCTCATCGCGGCCGTGGCGCTGGCCGACGCCGGCGTCTCGCTCGTGACGCGCTGGTTCTCGGCCCGGATCGGCGAGGGCGTCATCCTGGACCTCCGCACGGCCGTCTTCGACCACGTGCAGAAGATGCCGATCGCGTTCTTCACGCGCACCCGGACGGGCGCTCTCGTGAGCCGCCTCAACAACGACGTGATCGGCGCCCAGCAGGCCTTCAGCGGCACCCTCTCGGGCGTCGTCACGAACGTCGTGGCCCTCGTCCTCACGCTGATCGTCATGCTCAGCACGTCCTGGCTCGTGACCGTCCTCGCCGTCGTCATGCTCCCGATCTTCCTGGTGCCCGCGCGGCGCATGGGCAGCCGTCTCGCCGCGCTGCGCCGCGAGGCCGCCGACCACAACTCCGCGATGAGCACGCAGATGACCGAGCGCTTCTCCGCACCCGGCGCGACGCTGGTGAAGCTGTTCGGCCGTCCCGACGAGGAGGCCGAGGAGTTCCGCGTCCGCGCCGCCCGCGTCCGCGACATCGGGGTCCGGACCGCGCTGCTGCAGTTCGTCTTCGTCACCGCGCTGACGCTCGTCTCCGCCCTCGCCCTCGCGCTCGTGTACGGGCTCGGCGGTGCCCTGGCGCTCGCTGGCCAGCTCGACACCGGGGAGGTCGTCACCCTGGCCCTCCTCCTCACCCGCCTCTACGTGCCGTTGACCGGTCTCGCCAACGCACGGGTCGAGATCATGAGCGCGGTGGTCAGCTTCGAGCGCGTCTTCGAGGTCTTGGACCTCGAACCGCTCATCCAGGAGAAGCCCGCCGCCGCCTCCGTTCCCGAGGGCCCGGTGAGCGTCGAGTTCGACGACGTCCGCTTCGCCTACCCGTCCGCGGACAAGGTGTCCCTCGCCTCGCTCGAGGAGGTCTCCACCCTGGACACCCGTGGCGGCGAGGAGGTGCTGCACGGCGTCTCGTTCAGGATCGAGCCGGGGCAGACCGTCGCGCTCGTGGGCACGTCCGGTGCCGGGAAATCCACGATCGCGCAGCTGATGTCGCGTCTCTACGACGTCGACAGCGGCGCCGTGCGTCTCGCGGGCGCGGACGTCCGCGACGTGACCTTCGCCTCGATGCGTCACACCCTGGGCATGGTGACGCAGGACGGCCACCTGTTCCACGAGACCATCCTCAGCAACCTGCGCCTCGCGAGGCCTGAGGCGACCGATGACGAGGTGTGGGACGCCGTCCGCCGCGCACGGCTCGAGCCCCTCATCCGGTCCCTGCCGGACCAGCTCGACACGATGGTGGGAGAGCGCGGCTACCGGCTCTCGGGAGGCGAGCGTCAGCGGATGACCATCGCGCGCCTCCTGCTGGCGCAGCCTCGCGTCGTCATCCTCGACGAGGCGACCGCCGCGCTCGACTCGACGTCCGAGGCCGCCGTCCAGGCGGCGCTCAGCGAGGCGCTCGAGGGGCGGACGGCCCTGGTCATCGCGCACCGCCTGTCCACGATCCGCAGTGCGGACCAGATCCTGGTCGTCGAGGACGGCTCGATCGTGGAGCGCGGCACGCACGACGAGTTGCTCGCTGCGGAGGGACGCTACGAGGAACTGCACCGCACGCAGTTCGCCGTGCAGAAGGACGTCGCCGCGGACGAGCAGGCGCCGAGCGCGCCGTAGCCCTACTCCGCGGGCGGCCCGTCGACGGGCGCGGTCCGACGTCGCCGCAGCACGAGCGCGGTGCCGCCCGCGAGCAGTCCGGCGGCGAGCGCACCGACCCCGGCGACCTGCCCGCCCGTGAAGGCGAGTGCTCCGTCGGCGGAGGGCCGGGCCGTGGCCGAGGGGCGCGGCGTCGCGCCCGCTCCTGCCCCGGCACCGTCCGTGGGCGCGGGGGAGGGCACCGTGCCGGGGTCGGTCGGCACCGCGGTCGGGTCGTCCGTCGGCGGCGCCGGGTCGACCTCGGCGCCGGGCACCGACCAGGTCCCGGCGGCGAAGGTCACCGGCAGCGTCGCCGCCACGACGACCGTCGACGGGATGCCCGACTCGACGACGAGGCACTCCAGCGAGAGCGTCGCTCCGCCCTCCTCGACGCCGGCGGCGACGACCTCCTCGAACGAGATCGCCATCGGCACCTCGACCGGCTGCCCCGTGGCCACCGCGACGCTCGGGGACGTGACGACGGTCGCGCCTCCCGACGTCACCGAGAGCCGGGCGGCGTCGTCCGCGGCGGCCGGGCAGCCCGCGGCGAACAGGGCCGAGGCGAACGACGGGTCGGCGCGGGCGTCGCCCGACACGATCGCGGTGCCCGCGGCGTCGCGCAGCACGAGCGGCGCGGGGTCGGCGGGCGCAGGGGCGGCGACGGCGGCACCGGGGCCGGCCAGGCCCGCGACCGCGCCGGCGGCGAGGGTCGCCGCGACGACCAGGGCCCGTCCGGAGGAGCGCGACGGGAGACGACGGACGGCAGGGACGGAGGCGCGCGAGGGGAGACGACGGACGGCGGGGACGGAGGAGGGCATCGGGACCTTCGGTGGGTGCGGTGGGCCCCCGCGGCGGGGAGCGCGCGGTGACGCCAGGACTGTCGCGCACCCGGGGGAACGGGTCGTGAACGCCGGGTGTCGTGCACGTCCCCGATCGTTGGCCTGCGGTTCAGACCCGATGCCTACGGTCAGGACGCCCGCCCGACGAAAGTGATGCCATGTCCCTCGACCCCCGCCCCGAGCAGTCCGCCTCGACCGGTGACGCGTCCTCCCTGCCCGAGGTGGACCGGAGTGCAGCCACCCGGTCGGGCGTCTCGCGCCGGACCTTCCTGGGGGCGTCCGTCGCCGCCACCGTCGCCGTCGGGGCGACCGCCCAGGGGCTCCGGGCCGCGACCCCCGCGCAGGCCGCGCCGCTGCCGTCGTCGCCCGCCGCGGTCGACCCGGCCGCGCTCTCGTGGCTGGTGTTCGACCACCACGTGCACTCGGTCTACTCGCACGACGCCAAGTACCCCATGACGACGATCCTCGACCAGGCGCAGCGCTTCGGGGTCGACGCGATCGCCTTCACCGAGCACAGCAACAAGGGCCACGCCAACGTCGGCGGGGTGTTCAACGCCGCCCGCGAGATCGAGACCGCGCGGGCGGCGCGCCCCGACCTGCTCGTGCTGCAGGGGCTCGAGTGGTACATCCCCGGCGCCGAGCACGCCACCGTGCTCGTCGCTCCCGGGCCGGCGACGACCCGCGTGCTGCGCCGTTTCGAGCTCGACCACGACGGCAAGCTCAACGGCTGGGAGAAGCCGCGCGCCGGCACCGACGACGCCGCCGAGTGGCTCGTGCACGCCACCGACGCGATCGCCTGGCTCGGCGCCCAGAAGAGCGCGGGCGTCGTCGACGACGTGATCGTCCTGGCGAACCACCCGAGTCGCCTCGGCATCGACTCGCCCGGCGAGCTCCGTGCCTGGCAGGACGCCGACCCCGAGGTGTTCGTCGGCATGGAGGGTGCTCCCGGCGCCCAGGCGGGCGCGATCGCCGCGAACGCCACCGAGCGCTCGCGGCGGGGCGAGTACGAGAACGCCCCCAGCGAGTTCTCGTTCACCGGCTACCCCGCCGAGGCCTACCTGACCCACGGCGGCTTCGACTGGACGACGGCCGTCGTCGGCGGCGTGTGGGACTCGCTGCTCAGCGAGGGACGCCGCTGGTGGGTCACCTCGAACAGCGACCTCCACCTCAAGGAATCCGACTCGACGCGCGTCGGCGACTTCCCGACCGGGCCCGGCTGGGAGGCCGGCGCGACGCTCGCGAACTTCGACCGTGCCGGCCGCCGACCCGACCCGGTCACCACGGCCACGCCCCAGAACGGCGCCGACTTCTGGCCGGGCGAGTTCAGCCGCAACCACGTCGGGGCCGTCGACCGGTCGTCCGCCGCCCTGCTCGACGCGATCCGTGCCGGACGGCTCTGGGTCGACCACGGGCACCTCGTCGCCGGGCTCTCCGTCGTGCTCCGGGCCGCCGGCGGTCAGGAGGCGCAGGCCACCCTGGGCGGGACCCTCACGGTCCCGCGCGGCACCGCCCTCGAGCTCGTGGTCGACGTCGTGCCCACGACGACGCCCACCTCGCGGGGCACCGTCCCGCGGCTCGCCCACCTGGACGTGATCCGCGGTCGCGTCACCGGGCCCGTGGCCGACCGTGACGAGCAGCGCGCGCCCGGCACCCGGGTCGTCGAGCTGCTCGACGTCGCCGACCGCTCCGCCGCTCCGTTCCGCGTCGTGGTGCCGCTCGAGCCCGCCACCGAGGACGGTTACGTGCGTCTGCGCGGCAGCGACGGCCGGGTGCACGGCGTCGGCCCGTTCGGCGCCGAGGTCGACCCCCGGGCGCCCCAGCCGTACCCGGTCGCCCCGGCCGACCCGTGGGCCGACACCTGGCTGTACGCGAACCCGATCGTCGTCAGCGTGCGCTGAGCCGACCGGGTCCCGTACCTCGGGGAACGTGCTCGTGATCGCCCGAGGTCATGCCGCGGGCTGACACCGCGGGCACCACCAGGCGCGCCGCGTGCGGCCGTCCGGGGTGGGTGGGTCGTCGCGCGCCTCGACGCGGGTGCCGCAGCGCAGGCACGGGCGTCCCGCGCGGCCGACGACCCAGTGCGTCTCGCCGCGGCGGGTCCGGCCCGTCGTGACCTGGTAGGCGCCGGGCGTCGTGGCCGAGAATCGCAGGGCGCGCGCGGCGACGTCGACGAGCTTCACCAGGTCGACCTCGCCGATCGGCGTGGCCGGGTGCACCCCGCGCAGGTAGCCCACCTCGTTGACCCAGAGGTTGCCGAGACCGGCCATCGGACGTTGGTCGAGCAGGGCGGCACGGACCGTCACGCCGGACAGTGCGGCCAGGCGACGTCGCGCCTCCTCGGGGTCCCAGTCGGGGCGCAGCGGGTCGGGGCCCAGATGGCCGGTCAGGGCGTGCTCGTCCCGGGTCGGCACGAGGTCGACGACCGGCAGGTCGACGCCCCAGAGGGTGTGGCCGTCGTCGAGTCGGGCCCGCACGCGGACCTGCCGCTGCAGCCGTGTCGGCAGGACGCGGCCGGGTCGGGTGAGGGTCCACGACCCCTGCATGCGCAGGTGCGTGTGGAGGGTGCTGGCGTCGTCGAAACGGGTCAGCAGGTGCTTGCCGTGGGTGTCGACCTCGACGATGCGTCGACCGGAGAGCGACTCGCCGGCGCGGCCGCCCGACCGCAGCTCGCCGTCGACGACGACGCGGTCGACGAGCGAGGGACGGAGGCGCGCCGCCAGCAGGTGGACGCTGTCACCCTCCGGCATGCCGCGATGCTACCCGGCGTGCCCCGGGGCGACCGCCGCGACGAACTCGATCTCGACCCGGGCGCCCTTGGGCAGGGCGGCGACCTGGTAGGCGGCGCGGGCCGGCAGCACCCCGCCGTGGAACACCTCGGCGTAGGCCTCGTTCACGACGGCGAAGTCGGCGATGTCGGTCAGCAGCACCGTCGTCTTGACGACGAGGTCGATGCCCGACCCCGCGGCCTCGAGCACGGCGGCACCGTTGCGCAACGACCGGGCCGCCTCGTCGCGGACGCCCGGCCCGGCGAACTCGCCCGTGGCCGGGTCGATCGGCAGCTGGCCCGACACGAAGACCAGGTCGCCGACGCGGACGGCCTGCGAGTACGGGCCGATCGCGGCCGGGGCCTCGTCGGTGTGCACGGCGTGGAGGGGGTTCGTGGTCATCGTCGTCCTCCCAGGACGGTCAGGGCCGCGTCGATCGCGGCCGGGGTGGTCGTGGCGTGCACGCTGAGGCGCACGCGGTCGGCGCCGTGGACGGTCGCCGTGACGCCGGCGGCCTCGAGTCGGGCTCCGACGGCGGCGGCCTCACCTGCGGGCACGCCCGCCACGACGAGTCCGGCTCGCCGTGGTCGGTCGACGGGGGAGAGCACGGGCACCCCGGCGGCCTCGAGTCGTCCGATCAGGTCACCCGCCGTGTCCGCCACGCGAGACGCGACGACGTCGACCCCCACCGACTCGAGCTGTTCGAGCGCCGTGGCCAACGCCCCCGACGCGAACGGCGACCCGTTCGTCACCGACAGGCGCTGCGCCCCGGGCAGCGGAGCGTGCGGCAGGCCGTCGTAGCGGGAGGCGCCCTCGACGCCCGTCCACCCCCCGAGGACCGGACGGAGGCGCGCGAGGGCCCGCGAGGACAGCGCCACGAACCCGGTTCCCCAGCCCGCGCGCAGCCATTTCTGGCCGCCGACGACCAAGGCGTCGGCGAGGCTCCAGTCGGCGTCGAGGACGCCGAACCCCTGGATGCCGTCGACGACGAGCAGACGGTCGCCGACGGCCTCCCTCAACCCGGCGAGGTCGGCGACGGTGCCGGTGCGGAAGTCGACCGCGCTCACCGCGACGGCCACGGTGTCGGGCCCGACCGCGTCGGCCACGCGCTCGGGCGTGACGGGCGCGAGCGGCTGCCCCGGGACGGCGGGCAGCGGCCGGACCGTCGTGAGCCCGGCCTCCTCCGAGCGCCACCACGCGTACAGGTTCGACGGGAACTCGGCGCTGCTGACCACGACCTCGCCCCGGGGCAGGCCGAACGCGATCTGCATCAGCCCGAGCGACGTGCTGCCGGTGAGGGCGACCCCGGTGCGGTCGAACCCGGTGAGGCGCGAGACCGCCGCGAGGGCACGCTCGTCCTCGGCGTGCAGGCCGGACGAGGGCACGCCGGCGCTCGCCGCGGAGGCGAGGCGGCCGATCGTCTCGACGACATCCCGCGACGGCGGCCCGTAGCTGCCGAAGTTCAGGTAGCCGACCGGCTCGGCGAACGACGCGAGGTACGCGTCGAGCGCCGAGCCGGGGGTCGTCGCCGTGCCCGAGCACGTCGCCGTGCCCGACGTCACGCCAGCACCCGCTGCAGGAACTGCTTCGTGCGGGCCTCGCGCGGGGCGCCGAGCACCTGCTCGACCGGCCCCTGCTCGACGATGCCGCCGTCGGCCATGAAGACCACGCGGTCGGCGACCTCGCGGGCGAACTGGATCTCGTGCGTCACGACGAGCATGGTCATGCCGTCGCGGGCCAGGTCGCCCATCACCTTGAGCACCTCGCCGACCAGCTCGGGGTCGAGGGCCGAGGTCGGCTCGTCGAAGAGCAGGAACAGCGGCTTCATCGCGACGGCCCGGGCGATCGCCACGCGCTGTCGCTGCCCGCCCGAGAGCTGGCCGGGGTAGGCGTCGACCTTGTCGCCGAGGCCCACCCGCTCGAGGATCTCGACGGCCTCGCGCCGCGCCTCCTTCGCCGACCGGCGCTGCACGCGGACGGGCCCCTCGAGCACGTTGCCCAGCACCGTCAGGTGCGGGAACAGGTTGAAGTGCTGGAACACCATGGCGGTGCGCGCCCGCTGCGCCGACAGGCGGCGCTCGCTCAGCTCGTGCAGCACGCCGTCGCGCAGCTCGAAGCCCATCGGCTCGCCGCCCACCCACACCTCGCCGGCGTCGGGCTCCTCCAGGCGGTTCAGCGTGCGGAGGAAGGTCGACTTGCCGGCGCCGGACGGGCCGATGATGCAGACCACCTCGCCGCTGCGCACCGTCATCGAGACGTCGCGCAGCACCTCGTGGCTGCCGTACGACTTGCCGATGCCGATGGCCTCGAGGACGGGGGCTGCCTCGTCGGCGGGCGCCGCGCCTCCTGCGGTCGTCGTGTCGGTCGTGGTCACGGGGTGCTCCTCACGAGGGGTGCGCGGCCGAGGTCGGCGGCGACTTTGCGGCGGAGGGCGCGGGCGTTCGGCGGCCCGCCGGGGCGGCGGTCCTGCCGGTCGAAGCTGCGCTCGAGGTAGAACTGGCCGACGCTCGCGACGCTGACGATGACCATGTACCAGATGGCCGCGGCGATCAGGGTCTCCATCACCTGCAGGTTGAACGAGGCGATGTTGTTCGCCGCCTTGATCAGCTCGAGGTAGCCGATGACCGACGCCATCGCCGTGCCCTTGAGCATGTTGATGAAGTCGTTGCCGGTCGGCGGGATGATGATGCGCATCGCCTGGGGCAGCACGATGCGGGCCATGCGCTGCATCGGGGTCTGCCCGATCGACTGGGCGGCCTCGATCTGGCCGCGGTCGACGCTCTTCAGCCCCGCCCGCACGATCTCCGCCATGTAGGCGCTCTCGTTGAGGGCCAGGCCGAGGAAGGCGGCGACGAAGGTCGTCATCACGTCGTTCGTGCTGACGTCGAGGAACACCACGTCCGTGAACGGCACCCCGACGGTCAGGCGCGGGAAGATCAGCGCCAGGTTGTACCAGAGCAGGATCTGCAGCAGCACGGGCAGGCCGCGGAACAGCCAGGTGTAGCCGGCCGCGAAGGCCTGCGCCACCGGGTTCTTCGAGATGCGCATCAGGGCGATGACGACGCCGATGATCACGGCGCTCACCTGCGCGACCACGGCGAGCACGATCGTGCCGACGAGGCCCTGCAGGATGATCGGCGACACCAGGTAGTACGGGATGTCGCGGTACGAGATGTCGCCCTGCGACGCCCCGTAGACGAGGGCGACGAGCAACACCACGATGACGACGGCGCTGACCCAGCGGCCCCAGTGCTTCAGGCGGACCTGGGGCAGCGGCTCACGCCCGGGGCGCTCGGGCGGGCGGGACGAGGAGGCGCGGGTCGTGTCGCCCGGGTCGGTTCCCGTCGGTCGTGCGGTCGCCACCTACTTGCCGCCGTTGACGGTGGCCTCGGTGACGCTGCCCGAGGTGATGCCCCAGGCGTCGAGTACCTCGCCGTAGGTGCCGTCGTCGATCAGCGAGTCGAGGGCCGCGGCGATGGCGTCGCGCAGAGCTGCGTCGTCCTTGTTGACGCCGATGCCGTAGGGGGCGCCGTCGATCACGTCACCGGGGACGACCTCGAAGGCCTGGCCGTCCTGGGCGGTCTTCGAGATGTAGACCGCGCTGGGCAGGTCGTTGACGATGGCGTCGATGCGGCCGGTGCGCAGCTGCGTCTGGTTCTGGCTGTCGCTGTCGGTCACCGTGATGTCGAGCGCCTCGTCGCCGTCGGACTCGCACTGCGTGCTGGTCGCCTCGGCGAACTCCTGCTGGCTGGTGCCGGTGACGACGGCGATCGACTTGCCGCAGAGCGCGTCGGGGCCGGTGATGTCGTCGGGGTTGCCCTTCTGCACCATCAGCGTGATGCCCGAGGTCAGGTAGTCGACGAAGTCGATCGCCTGCTGGCGCTCGGCCGTGTCGTTCATCGCGGCGATCGTCACGTCGACGCGGCCGGACTGCAGGCTGGTGATGAGCGAGCCGAAGTCCTGGTTCTGGTACTCGACGTCGAGGCCGAGCTTCTTGCCGACCGCGGTGATGAGGTCGTGGTCCGAGCCGATGACGGTCGAGCCGTCCGCCGCGTAGAAGTTGTTCGGCGCGGACTGGACGTTCGAGCCGACGACGAGCGTGCCCTTGTCCTTGATGTCCGCGGGCACCTGGGCGGCGAGGGCGTCGTCGACCTGGACGGCGTCGAGCAGGGCGCTCGTGTCGGGGATGGTCGACGACGAGGACGACGAGGACGACGAGGCGTCACCGGACGCGTCGCCGGGCTGCGGGGCGCTCGGGCCGCCGCACGCCGTGAGGCCGAGGGTCAGGACGGCGCCCGTGGCGACGGTGCCCCAGAGGGCGGAGCGGGAGCGGGTTCGGGTCATGGTCGAGCCTTTCGTGAGCGTCGTCGGTCATCGCAAGCTAGCCGAATGATCGGCCGGGTGAGAAGAAATTATCACAGTGCGATGATTTCGTTACATGCCGGTAACCTGGACCCATGTCGAGAGCCAGCAGCGCCACCGTGGTCGACGCGAGCCGCGTCCTGCGGGCCGAGTTCGAGCCGTACCTGCCGTTGATGGACTTCTTCGCCGAGTTGCTCGGGCCGCGGACCGAGGTCGTGCTGCACGACACGAGCGACCTGAGCCGGTCGATCGTCGCCCTGACGAACGGCCACGTGAGTGGTCGCAGCGTCGGCGGGCCGGCGACCGACCTCGTGCTCAAGGTGTTGCAGAACCACGAGCACGACGACCGCGACTACCTGGCGAACTACCTGGCCGAGTCCCGCACCGGCGGCACGTTCCGCTCGTCGACCTTCTTCATCCGCGACGCCGGCGGCGACGTCGTCGGCATGTTGTGCCTCAACATCGACGACGAGCCGTTGACCCGGGCCCGAGACCTGCTCGCGGCCATCACGGCGACGACCGGGCTGGTGAAGGGGGCGGCCCCGGGCCCGGGGTCCGACGCGGGCCCTGCCGCGGCGTCGGCAGCCATGCCGGTCGCCGAGCGGCTGAGCATGAACGTGGACGAGCTCGCCCTCGACGGCGTCGCGCGCATCGTGGCCGCCCAGGGCGTCGAGCCGCACCGCATGACGCCCGACGAGAAGGTCGCGGCCGTGCGCGAGATCGAGCGCGCGGGGGTGTTCCTGCTCAAGGGGGCGGTGGCCCAGGTGGCCGAGGCGCTGCACGTGTCCGAGCCGACGGTGTACCGGTACGTGCGACAGGTGCGCCAGGGCGGCTGACGGACGCCGTTCCCACCGAGCGGTCGCCGCCGGATCAGAGCGGGGCGATGCTCTGCAAGAACGCGAAGTGCCCGCGCAGGGCCTGCGAGCCGGCCGAGGTGAGGGCGACCCAGGTGCGCGCCTGTCCCTTGGCTCGCTGCACGCGGCGCAGGTCGACGTAGTCGGCCTCGGTCAGGGTGCGAAGGTGCTTGCTGAGGGTGGCGTCCGAGACGTCGAGGGCCTCGCGCAGCACGCCGAACTCGACCTCGCCGCCCCGCGCCAGCATCGCGCAGATCTGCAGACGCTGGGGGGCGTGGACGACGGGGTCGAAGAGTGGTTCGGGTCGGCTCACCGGGCGCCGCCGAGGGTGAGGTCGCTGCTCAGGCGGGTGCGGGCGGCGTGGTCGGCGACCGGGCCGAGGGCGGCCATGAGGACGCCCGCGACGGCGGCCGCCGTGGCGACCTGCCAGGTGGGGGCGTCGCGGACGGCGACGACGAACACCATGGCCGCGACGACGGCGACGAACGAGACGATCGACCAGGGCGCCCCGAGGGCGATGAATCGCCAGCGCTCGGGGTTGGCGCGGGTCACGCCGACCTGGCGGGTTCGCCAGCGGGCCAGCGTGGCGAGCCCGACCACGCCGAGCAGCACCCAGGCCGAACCCTCGGTGCCGGAGCCGAGACCGCCGACCATCGCGGCCACGAGCAGGCCCCGGGCGACGTGCAGCCACCATGGTGACCGGACACGGGCGGCCATCGCGGCCTGGGCGTCGGTCGCGGCGCGGAACGCCGCGACCGGGTCGACGGGCGAGGACGGGTTGTCGTTCGATTGGCTTTCCATATCGGCAACACTAAGTGTTTCCGACATGGAAAGTCAAGCGAGCCGAGCCAGGATCGCGCCGTGAGGTCTGGGCCCGGAAGCCGATCCCGTCCGCGTGTGGGTCTCGAGCACGTCGAACCCGGAGGCGCGCAGTTCGTCCGCGAGGGGGTCCGGTGCCCAGCGCCACGCGGTCGTGATCGCGTGGCCGAACGGTTCGACGGTCGACCCGGTGAAGAAACCGACGAGCAGCCCGCCGCCCGGCCGGAGGACCCGAGCGAACTCGCGGAGGGGGCTCCGGATGCTGCTCGGATCGTGGTGGATCAGCGAGTACCAGGCGAGGACTCCTGAGAAGGCGTCGGGCTCGTAGGGCAGGGCGTCGACGTCGCCCAGGTCGAACGAGACGCCCGGGTGGGTGCGGTGGGCGTGCTCGACGAAGGCCGGGACCTGGTCGAGTCCGCGCACGGGGACGCTCCGCGCGGCGAGGTGCCCCGACCAGTGGCCCGGCCCACAACCCGCGTCGAGCACAGGGCCCTCGACCGCGGCCGCCCAGGACGCGACCAGGTGCTCGTCGGCCGGGTGCACCGACGACATCGAGCCGAGGTGGTCGACGTACTCATGGGCCCGCGCGGCGTACTGCGTCCCGACCTCCGATGTCATGACCTGCAGCCTAGGAGTCGGAGCCCCGGCCCAGGGTCGCACCACTGATGTGTCGTCGAACCATCGAATGCGGTGGTTCGACGACGCATCGGTGGTGCGACCTCGACCTCGACCTCGACCTCGACGTCGACGTCGACCTCGACCTCGAGGAGGCGCGGCGCGGGTCAGGACGCGGGCTCGCGGGCGGCGGCGTCGAGCGCCGCGGCGATGCTGTCGAGCTGGGGGAGGGCCTCGGCGATCGTCTCGTCCGTGCCCGTGGTCGAGAGGACGTACTGGTACGCCTCGCGCAGCGTGGTCGTGGTGCCTTCGCCCTGGGCGGTCAGGTGCAGGAAGAGGCTGCGGCGGTCACCCGGGTGCCGGCTACGTGTGACGTGCCCCGACTTCTCGAGCCGGTCGACCACGGCCGTCGTCGCCCCCGTGCTGAGCAGCAGTTCTTGGGCGAGCGCGCCCGGGGTGAGCCCCGGGGCGTCGGCGACGGCGAGCAGGGCGGCCAGCTCGGTGTGGCCCATGCCGACGACCTTCGCGGCGTGGAGTCGGTAGCGACGGTGCGCCTCGTCCAGGGTCTGCAGGGTCGCGGCGAGACGCCGGACGGACTCCGGGTGGTTCTCCGGAGTGGCGGGAAGGTCGGGGCTCACGACAGCAGGGTACCGAGCATCGCCCCCGCCGTCGGCGAGGCAGCGCAGAACGGATGACCCAGTTCGGGGCGCGGCCACCCGCTCAGGCGACCTGGTGCACCACGTAGCTCGCGACGAAGCCGAGCACCGTCACCAGTCCCGTCAGCGTCTGCGTCTTGCGGAACGCCTCGGGGATCATCGTGTCGCAGATCATCGCGAGGATCGCCCCCGCGGCGAAGGCCATGACGAACGACTGCCCGGCCTCGGGCACCCCGCCCAGCAGGGCGTACCCGCCGAGGGCGGACAGGGCGCACACCACGGCGATGCCCGACCAGAGACCGAAGACGTACCGAGCGGACCGACCCGACGACTTGAGGTCGGCCGTGCTCGACATGCCCTCCGGGACGTTCGAGATCACGACGGCGACCAGGATCGCGATGCTGAGGGACCCGCCGCCCGTGAGGCTGACGCCTTGGACGGCCGTCTCGGGGACGCCGTCCAGCAGGGCGCCGAGCGCGATGCCCAGGCCGGTGCCCGAACCGGCCGACCCACGACGGTGGTGCTTGCGTCGGAAACCCCCGTGCTCGAGCAGCTGATCCAGGACGACGTACACGATCGCGCCGGCCAGGAAGCCGCCGAGGGTCGGCACGAGACCACCGCTGCTCGTGGCCTCGTCGACGAGGTCGAACGACAGTGCCGAGATCAGGACGCCGGCACCGAACGCCATGACGAGGGCGACGGCCTCGCGGGGCACCCGGACGAACCACGACACCGCCGCCCCGACGACGAGGGAGAGGCCCGAGAGCAGACCGGCGAGGGCGGCGAGGAGGAGCGGTGACGGCACGAGGACAGGTCTAGTCCCTTGCCGTGCAGGAGGCGCGGTGCCGGTCTCGAGGACCGGCACCGCGCCTCCTGCGGTCGCCGCTCAGTAGTCGATGCGGCCCCGGCGGTCGTGGAACTCGCCGGTCGGCCCGTCGGGCCCGAGCAGGGCGAGGGCGACGGTGGCGTCCGTGCCCTCGGTGACCGTCTGGTGGCCACCGTGACCGTTGAAGTCGGTGGCGGTGTAGCCCGGGTCGCTGACGTTCACGCGGAAGGTCGGCAGGTTCTTGGCGTACTGCACGGTCAGCACGATCACGGCCGCCTTCGACGACGCGTAGGGCACCGCGGCGACGGGGTACTCGTCGTGACCCTCCGTGCTCAGCCAGCGCGGCCAGCCGACGCCCGAGGCGACGTTGACGATCACGGGACGGTCGGAGCGGTGCAGCAGCGGCAGCGCGGCCTGGGTGACGCGGACGAGTCCGACGACGTTGACGTCGAGCACATCCTGCATCGTCTCGGGGGTGAGGTCGTCGACGCCGAACGACGAGCCCAGCACGCCCGCGTTGTTGACGAGGACGTCGAGCTCGGGCAGGGAGGCGAGCGCCGCGTCGACGCTCGCCTGGTCGGTGACGTCGAGCTGCACGGCGTGGGCGCCGAGGGCGCGGACGGCGTCGCCCGAGTCGAGGTCGCGCATGCCGGCGTGGACGGTGTGGCCCGCCTCGATCAGGCGGCGGGCGGTCTCGAGGCCGAGGCTCTTGTTGGCCCCGGTGATGAGTGTGGTGGTCATGCGTCCATGCTGCGCCCGACCTCGCCCGGGCACCCAGGCCCCGCACGACGGGAGGACTGCCGGTACCACCCTCGGGCGGCCGGGCCGGGGGAGGATGGGCGCATGAGCGAGTTCGCCGACGTGTTGCGGTCCTGGCGTGACCGGGTCAGCCCGGCCGACGTCGGCCTGCCGGCGGGGGCGGGACGCCGCACGACGGGCCTGCGCCGCGAAGAGCTCGCGGCGCTCGCGGGGGTGAGCGTCGACTACGTCGTCCGCCTCGAGCAGGGGCGGGCGACCAACCCGTCACCGCAGATGCTCCGCGCCCTGGCGGTCGCCCTGCGCCTGAGCGACGACGAACGCGACCACCTCTACCGCTCGGCCGGCGCCGCGCCTCCGTCGGCCGGGGTCGTCCCGCGCCACGTGGGGCCCGGCGTGCAGCGCATCGTCGACCGGCTCGGCGACGTGCCCCTGGCAGTCTTCTCGGCGACCCACGACATCCTGCTCTGGAACCCGCTGTGGGCCGCCGTGAACGGCGACCCGTCGCGCCTCGTCGGGCTCGAGCGCAACCTCGTCTGGCGGCACTTCACGTCCGGCCACGCGGGAACCGACTTCGACGCGCAGCACGAGGAGGACTTCGCGAGCGACCTGGCCGCCGACCTGCGGGCGGCCGTGGGGCGCTACCCGTCCGACCCCTCGCTCGACCACCTCGTGTCGCGCCTGCTCGAGACGTCGCCCGAGTTCGCGCGCCGCTGGGCCGAGGCCAAGGTGGCCGAGCACCGGGCCAGCCGCAAGACGGTGACGAACACGCCGGCCGGCCCGATCACGATCGACTGCGACGTGCTGACCGCACCCGGCGACCTGCGGATCGTCGTCTACACCGTCGCGCCCGGCTCCGACGACGAGGCGCGACTCGACCTGCTGCGCGTCACCGGGCTGCAGACGATGGCGGCGACGTCGGCCGCCTGATGCCTCGGCCCGGCCGACCGCGGCGGCCGTGGCGCGGTCAGCCCTCGCGGGCCGCCTCGCGGGCTGCGTGCCGAGCTGCGCGGGCCCGCGCCTTGATCGCGGTGACGACCTCGGTCTTGGCATCGGCGTAGGCGTTCATGTCGTCCCAGCGGCGACGGAGCAAGTCACGTTTGACGGTCGCGTAGAGCTCGCGGTCGGCGGCGTCGGTGCGCAGGTGGTCGCGCAGCAGCAGGTACTCGTCGATCGCGTCGGCACCCTGCTCGTAGACGTGCACGTGGACGCTGCGCTCGGGCGTCCGGACGAGCCGGTGCCCGGGTTCGCGCACCCGCAGCTCGTAGCCCGCGGCGAGCAGCGGCTCGAGGTAGTCCTCGTCGGCGGTGATGTCGGGCACCGCGACCACGACGTCGACGATCGGCTTCGCCGCCAGGCCGGGCACCGACGTCGAGCCGATGTGTTCGACGTCGACCTCGAGACCCGACGGGGCGAGGGCCTCGAGGACGCGCCGACGGTGCTCGGCGAACAGGGCGGGCCAGCGCTCGTCGTGGTCGTGCAGCCCGACGCGGAGCGGCTCGGGGCCCCCGACGATCTCGGTGGTCGTGACGTCGGGTCGGCGGGGCGTTCGGTCGACAGGCATCAGGAGATCCTGCCAGACGTCGTCACCCCTGGCGGGTGTTCCACCGCGGGTCCTTCTTGTTGATGACGTAGACCCGGCCGCGGCGACGGACGACCTGCGAGCCGGGGATCGCCTTGAGTGCTTTGAGCGAGTTGCGGACCTTCATGCATGCCTCCGGTGTCGGTGTCGGTTGTTAGTGAGAACCATTATCACCTAGCGTAGGGGCATGACCGACGTGACCCGCGCCTCCTCGTCCCCCCGACACCGAGGAGTCGTCCTCGTGACGGGGCAGAGCCCGTCCGCGCTCGAGCACGTGGCCGATCGGCTGGGCGGGCCGACGAGCCGTCGCGTCGCCTCGGGCCCCGACGTGCACGACGCCGCGGACGCGGTGCACCGGCTCGCGCTCGACCTCGCCCACGACCGGCAGCCGATCGACGTCGTCGCCCCGCTCGCGGCCGGAACGCCGAGCCGGGCCGCCGGGCTGCTGCTCGGTTCCCTGCTCGACTCGTCCCTGGGTCGGCCCGACGGCCGCTCGCTGCTGCAGCACGTCGTCTCGGTCGTCAGCGCGGTCGACCTGGCGGACCTCGTGCTCGGCGGCGTCGACGACCGCTTCCTCGCCGCCGAGCACGTCGTCGACCTCGTCGAGTACGCGACCGTGATCGTCCTGGCAGACACGGCCGCCGTGGCCCCGGGCGACCTGCGGACCCTCCGTCGCCTGCTCGCACGACTGGCACCCGAGAGCCGCGTGACGAGCGTCGACGCCGTGCGACGCGAGGCCCTCGAGAGCCCGGGAGGCGCGGCTCAGCTCGGTGGCGCCGCCGGCTGGATGCAGGCCCTCTCGGAACACACCCCCGACCTCGACCACGACGGCGTGATCACGACGTACACCTACCGGGACGAACGCCCGTTCCACCCCGGCCGCCTCGCCGTCGCGGTCGAGCACACCTTCGCCCCGGGCGCCGTCGGCACGGTGCTGCGCTCCCGTGGGTTCACGCAGTTCGCGACGCGCTGCGACCGCGTCGGCTCGTGGTCGAGCGTCGGGCAGATGCTGAGCCTCGACCCGACCTCGAGCCCGTCGTGGCACCCCGACTCGCCCCACGGCCAGCAGATCGCGTTCTTCGGTCTCGACCTCGACGTCGCGACGATCCGTCGAGAGCTCGACACGTGCCTCCTGACCGATGACGAGCTGCTGGGCGACCCCGCCGGCTGGCGCGACTTCGCCGACCCGTTCCCGGTGTGGAGCGGGCCGGGGGCCGGGCCGGGGCACCGGCACTAGGTTCGAGGGACGGCTCGCGGCGGGAGGAGGGGTGGCGATGGAGTTCACGTTCGACGCCGACCTGTGGCGGTGGGAGAGCAGGCGGGCCTTCTACACGTTCGTCAGCCTGCCGCCCGACGTCGAGGACCAGGTCCTGATGGTGGCCGGTGACCTGCTGCGCGGCTGGGGTTCCGTCCGGGTGGAGGCGCGGGTCGGCTCGTCGACGTTCGCCACGTCGGTCTTCCCCCTCGGTGACGAGAACGCCTACGCGCTGCCCGTCAAGCGGGCCGTGCGCGACGCCGAGGGCGTCGGGGTGGGCGACACCGTCGCCGTGAGGTTGCGCCTGCTCGACTTCTGAGCGGTCACGGAGGCCTTGACGGCGCACCCGGGCGGGTCCACTGTGTGGCTCACCACCCGTGGACCGTTCGAAGGAGAACCCCGTGCCCATGATCTTCGTCAACCTGCCCGTGACCGATCTCGGCCGCGCGAAGTCGTTCTACACGGCGCTCGGGTTCACCGTCAACCCGCTCTTCACCGACGAGAACGCCGCCTGTGTGGTCGTGGACGAGGGCCACAGCGCGTTCATGATCCTCACGCGCGACTTCTTCCAGACCTTCACCGACCTGCCCATCGGTGACCCGACCGCCGCGGCCTCGGTCGCTACGGCCGTCATGCTCGACTCGCGGGACGAGGTCGACGCGACGGTCGCAGCCGGCCTCGGCGCCGGAGGCACGGAGGCGCGCCCCGCGACCGACCACGGCTTCATGTACCAGCGCCAGCTGACCGACCCGGACGGCAACATCCTCGAGTTCGGCTGGATGGAACCGGCCGCCGCAGAGCACGGCCCCGAGGCCTACGCCCAGCAGCAGGACGCCCAGCAGCAGGGTGCCGACCCGCAGGGCGCCTGACGATCGAGTGGGCAGGAAACGTCCTTCGTGCGACCGGGAAGGACGATTTCTGCCCACTCGACCACTGCCAGGTCGTGCACTGATGCCGAGGATGGCTCATGATGGCGGCGTGGGCACACTGCGCTACGGCGCCGAGGCGATCTCGATGGACGATCGGACGCTCGGTCACGTCCAACGCGCGATGGCGGGCAAGCTGCGCAACGGTGAGGGCTTCCTGTTGACCTGGCGGCTGAGCCCCGACGAGGGCTCGGGCCGCGTGAGCCTCTGGTGCGCCCCGGGCATCCCGCTGGCGTTCCGGTACGACGAGCCCGTCGGGGCGATCGACTCGTCCGTGGTGCGATCCCTCGTCACGGCGAGCTACGAGGGCCGGGGCCACCTCGACGCTGCCGCCCTGGCCCCCGTGTCGCCAGTCGCCACGACCTGACCGGTCGACGCGGTCCTCAGCGGGCGAGCGTGTCGCGCGGGTACTCGTCGAAGCGCTCGGCGTAGGCGCCGGCGAAGCGGCCGAAGTTGCCGAAGCCCCAGCGCCGTGCGACGTCCGACACGCGGGTCTCGTTCGGCGACGCCGCCAGCAGGTCGTCCCGGACGCGGTCGAGCCGCACCTGGCGCAGGTACGCCGCGGGTGACGTGCCGAGGTGCTCCTTCATCGACGTCTGCAGGGTGCGGGTGTGCATGCCCGACGCCTCGGCGATGTCGGCCGGGGTGAGCGGTTCGGCAGCGTGGGCGTGGATGTACTCGACCGCGTGCCGCACCCGTGCGGCCTCCTGCGTCCGGAGCCCGACCGGCACGTCGACGGCCCGCCACGGGAAGAGGTCGAGCATGGCCCGGGCGAGGGCGAGCTGGGCCTCGAGCCGCACCAGCGGCGAGGCCTGCTCGGCCACGACGGCCGGCGCGCTCGACCCGACGGCGGCGCGCCAGGCCGCGACCGCCTCGGGTCGCGGGGTGACCGCGTAGTCGAACACGATGCGCTGCGACGGTCCGCCGTGGCGTTCGGCGGCGGTCTGTTCGAGGAACGCGCTGCCGACCTGCACCATGCCGTTCTTCCGCGGGGTCGAATCGAACGAGAAGGCCTCCTCGGCCGGCATCAGGAACGGCGTCGACCCCTCGCTCGTGAAGGTGTGGCCCCGCTGGTGCAGGGTGGTCCGGCCGCTGCGGTTCCACGCGACGATGTACTGCCCCGGGAAGGGGATCTCGCCCTGCATGGGGGCGGAGAACGACGAGGTCTGCAGCAGGAGTCGGTGGTCGCCCGCGAGCACGTACGCGTACTCGAACGGGCCGTCGCCCGCCTGGGCCCGGAAGCGTCGGCCCCGGTAGTGCGTCTCGAGACGGCGGGTCGCCTCGCGCAGGTCGGTGCCGCCGTCCTGGACGCGTCGGTAGGTCGACTCGGTGCCGCCCGTCAGGTCGACGGGGTGCGGGGTGACGCCGCCGGCGGGGTCCGACTCGGCATCGGGCTCGCTGGCGTAGAAAGTCGGCATGGTGGTCCTCTCGATCCGTCGTCCTGTCTCACCGCCGCGGTGAAGGACGGCACACGATGAGGACGATGCCCGAGGGCGAAACGTCACGAAATCGTCGGACTCGGGAGATCTTCGGTGCGCCCCGGCACGGCGACGGGCCGGGGAGTGCCCCCAGAAGACGGGGCGGCGGGGGCGCGAGCCGCGCGCAGCCCTCGACGACGAAGGAGGCGCGGTGCCGTCGCACCGCACCTCCTCGTCCCCGGGGTGGTCGCGTCAGTCGGCCGTGGCCACCGCGATCTCGTTCGGCGTCACGTCGAGTTCGCGCGACGACAGCACGTCGCCCGTGGTCAGGTCGACCGCGTGCACGCTGTTCGTGGCCGGCTCGGTGACGTAGCCGACGTCACCCGCGACGACGATCGCGGGGTGGGCGTCCTGCCACTCGGCCGGGCCCTCCCAGGGGGCGACGACGGGCCACGAGGCCGTGAGCTCGTTCGTGGCGGGGTCGAGCACGTGCACGGCGCCGTCGGTGCCGATCAGGTACGCGAGGTCGCCCGGGCCGCGGGCCACGCCGCGGAAGGTGTACTCGACGCCCTCGGGCAGGTCGACCACGTCGAGGGTGTCGGCGGCGGTGTCGATGAGGGTGACGGCGTGCAGCAGGTAGCCCTCGGCGTCGGGGTCGTCCTTGTGGTCGCCGACGACGATCGGGCTGGTCTCGCTGACCCACGCGTTGCCCATGCGGCCGTAGGGCTGCGAGGGGGAGTCGAGCTTGGTGATCGTGCCGTCGTGGTAGACCAGCGCGCCGTCCTCGCAGCCGAACACGACGGCCTCGTCGGCCGCGGTGCCCTCGCCGTGGACGCCCGGGCACTCGTCGCTCTGCGCGACGACCGTGCCGTCCGCGTCGCGGACCTCGATGCCCGTGCGGCCGTCGGAGTCGCCGACCGTCGTCAGGAAGGTGCCGTCCTCGAGCACGACCGAGACGCCGTGGTGCGCCTCGACGCCCTCGATCGTCTCGACCGCGGGCAGTTCGCCGTCCGCGACCGCGGCCGTCAGGTCGGCGGACTCGAACACGCTCGTGTCGCTCGTGCCGTCGGCGTAGAGGATCGTCTTGCCGCCGTGTCGGACGACGTGGCCCGCGGTGTCGGCGTCGAAGACGAGGTCGGTCAGGGCGGGCTCGGCCGAGCTGCCCGCCGCGGTGTCGAGCACCTGGAAGCCCTCGCTCGTCGTCACCATGACGTGACGGCCGTCGCCGGCGGGGTTCAGACGGGTGAACTCCTCGGAGTCGAACTCGCCGACGGTCTCGAGGGTCTCGCCGTCGAGCACGGTGACGCGGCCCTCGGACGAGACCGCGAGGCGGGGGCCGGACGAGGAGGCGTCGGTCGCGTCGGTGCCGTCGGTCGCGGTGCCGGGTCCGCCGGTCGAGCAGGCGACGAGGGTCGCGGCGACGCCGAGGGCGAGCAGCGTGCCGCCCGTTCGTCGCAGGTGGGTGGTGCGCATGGGTGTTCCTCTTTCTGGTGGGCGGGCGCTCACGGGGAGAGCCCGGTGGCGATGCGCTCGGTGTCGACGCGCATCATGGTCAGGTAGTCGGGGGCGTCGCCGTCGGCCGCGGTCAGCGACTCGGTGAACAGCTCGACGACGTCGACGTGGACGTCCGCCTCGCTCGCCAGGGCCTGCACGAGCCGGTCGGGCGACGACGACTCGGCGAACACGGTCGGGACGCCCGTCGTCTCGACGGCGTCGACCAGGTCGGCGAGGTCGGAGGCCGACGGTGCCGCGAGCGTCGTCCCGCCGGGGATCACGGCCCCGACGACGTCGAAGTCGAAGCGGTCGGCGAGGTAGCCGAACACGTGGTGGTTCGTCACGAGCGCACGACGTTCGGCCGGGATCGCGGCGAAGGCCGTGGTCATCTCGGCGTCGAGTCGGTCGAGCTCGGCCCGGTAGTCGTCGGTGCGCGCGGTGAGGGTCGCGGTGTCGACGCCGTCGACCGCGGCGAGTGCCGGCTCGAGGGCGTCGACGACGTCGAGCATGCGTCCGGGGTCGGTCCAGAAGTGCGGGTCGGGGGTGCCGGCGGCGTCGCCCTCGCGGTAGTCGAGCACGTCGATCGCGTCGGCCGCGACGAACGAGGGCACACCGGTGTCGACCGCCGCGTCGAGGTGCTGCTGCAGCCCCTCCTCGAGGCCGAGGCCGTTCGAGACGACGAGGTCGGCCGCCCGCATCCGCGCCGCCTGCTGCGCCGAGATCTCGAACGAGTGCGGGTCGGCGTCCGGCTTCATCAGGGTGACCACCTCGGCCTGGTCGCCGACGAGCTCGTCGACGACGTCGCCGAGGATGTTCGTCGACACGAAGACGACCGGGCGGTCGTCGCCGGCGGGCGCGCAGCCGGTCAGGGCCAGCGCGGCCGCGACGGTCACGGCGGCGATGCGGGCGGCCGCGACGCGGGCGATGGTGGGTCGGGCGGTGGCGAGCCCGGTCCGGTGGCGGGCGGTCGACGCTGCCGTCATCGCCCGGTCTCCGCGACGAAGGCCGGCTCGGTGGCCGTCTCGAAGCTGCGGGCGATCCGGGCGCCGTCGGCGGCGTCGATCTCGTACAGCCGCCCTTCGACCGGAGCCGAGAGGTACGCGCGCTGCTGGTCGGCGACGAGCGTCGGCGTGCGGCCCGCGGCGAGCGAGTCCGCGACGAGCGGCGCGGTCTCGGCCACGACCTGGCCGGTGGTGCCGTCGAGGACGAGCACCCGGCCGTCCTGCGCGAGGGCCAGGAGGCGCTGGTCGGCGTCGTCCACGGCGGTCACCGAGACCAGCGGGGCCGGGGCCGGCAGCAGCGTCCAGGCGCGGGCCCGGGTGTCGAGCAGCCAGACGCCCTCGGAGCCGGCGAGCCCGGCCACGGTGGGTCGCCCCTCCCGGTTGTCGAACGCCGTGGCCGGGGCCGCCGTGCCTCCCGACGACAGGGCCGTGCCGACCGGGTAGGGGATGTGTTCGACGACGAGTTCGTCGTCGTCGACGGTCGCGAGCAGCGCGCCGTCGGAGCAGCCGACGACGGCCCCGACGCGGGTCGTGATCGTGCCGGAGGCGTCCGGGCAGGCCTCGCGCAGGCCCGTCTCGTCGCCGTCGGCGGTGTGCCCGACGAGCGTCGTCGCCTCGCCGCGACCCTCGGTCACCAGGGCGTACGACCCCACGGGGACGACCAGGCCCGGGCCGGGCTCACCGTCGAGGCGGAACCGTTCGCGGAGCTCGCCCCGCGACAGGGCCTCGGTGTCGAGCAGCACCGCGTCGCCCGCGCCGGCGAAGTGCACGCCGGTCGAGCCCGAGGTCGACAGGTTCGTCGTCGCGACGGTCGCCGCGCCGTCGCCCTCGACCGTGCCGAGGAGGCGCGGGTCGGCCCGGTAGTAGTGGAAGTGGTCCACGTGGTCCCACGTCCAGACCCCGCTGTCGACGATCTCGAGGCCGCGAGAGGTCTCAGCGAAGAGGTACCGCCCGTCGGTCTCCACGGCGGTCGGGGCCCCGACCGATCCGAGCTCGACGACGCTCTCGTCGAGCAGGTCGAGGTGGGCGACCGTGCCCGACCGGTCGATCGTGGTGAGGCCGAGTCGGGGCTCGGCGAGTTCTTCGGCGCCGGCGACGGCACCGTGGCCCTCGCCGGTGGTGTCGGCGGTCGCCTCCGCGCCGGTGTCGACGTCGTCCGACGGAGTCCCCGCGGCGCAGGCGGTCAGGCCGAGGGCGAGGGCACCGGCGAGGCAGGTGGAGAGGAGGGGGGATCGCATGCGGTCCTTCCGGGTGGGCGTGGGCGTGGGCAGGGTGCGAGTGGGGGGTGCGGTCGATCAGCGGGCCGCGGCCGCGGCCCGGTCGGGGGTCGGCAGGCCCCCGGCGGCTGCCCGGGACCGACGCGTCCGGCCTCGGCCGACCGCGGCGTGGGCCACGCCCGAGAGGCCGGCGAAGGCGATGGCCGTCGCCGCGATCGAGGCGCCGGCGGCCGTGGCGGCGTGCCACGAGACGAGCAAGCCGACGGCGACCGCGAGCACGCCGATCACGGCGGCGAGGACCATCCGCGGGGGCAGACGCGTCGTCCAGTGACCCGCGGCGACGGCCGGCGCGAGCAGCAGTCCGACGACGAGCAGCGACCCGACGGCCTGGTACGAGGCGACGACGGCGAGCGTGACCAGGCCCACGAGCACGGCCTGGGCCGAGCGCGGGCCGAGCCCCAGCACGGCGGCCAGCCGCGGGTCGAGGGCGAGGGCCAGCAGGGGGCGGTGGAAGGCGGCGGCGAGGCCGACGCCGACGATCGTCGCGCCGGCGAGCAGGCCGAGGTCCGTGGAGGTGATCGCGAGGACGTCACCGAACAGGATCGACGTGGCGTCGGTCGCGAAGCTGCCCGAGTGCGAGATGACGACGACGCCGAGCGCGAGCATCGCGACGAAGAGCAGACCGATGCTCGTGTCGTACGACAGGCGACCGCGTCGCTGCAGCGCCGCGACGCCCAGGCTCATGACGACGGCACTGAGCGCCCCGCCGACGAGGACGGGCACCCCGAGCACGGTCGCGAGGGCGACGCCGGGCAGCATGCCGTGCGCGAGCGCCTCGCCGAGGAAGGCCATGCCGCGCACGACGACCCAGGTGCCGACGACGCCACAGAGGATCGCGACGAGGCCGCCGCCGACGAGGGCGCGCTGGACGAAGTCGAGCGAGAACGGCTCGAGGACGGCGGTGGAGAGGAAGGGCACGAGACACGACCGTAGCTGAGAATGAGAACGCTTATCAACTACAGTGGTCGCATGACGACGACCACCGCCGCCGCTCCCACGACCCTGGTGCGCCTCCTGGGAGTGGGCGTCTCGTTCGGTGAGCGCACGGCCCTGGCCGACGTCGACCTCGACGTGCCCGCCGGTGCCGTCACGGTGGTGGCCGGTCCGAACGGGGCCGGCAAGTCGACGCTGCTCGAGGTCGTCGCGGGCGTCCGGCCGCCGACGTCGGGCACGCGGTCGGTGACCGCGACGATCGCGTTCGTCCCGCAGCGCACGTCGATCCCGGACGGGCTCCCGGTCACCGTGCGCGACGTCGTGACGGTCGGCGCCTGGGGCCGCGTGGGCCGGTGGCGTCCCCTCGACCGTCGAGCCCGCGCCGCCGTCGACGAGGCGCTCGACCGCCTGGACGTCGCCGACCTCGCGCAGCGACCGTTCGCCGCCCTCTCGGGTGGTCAGCGGCAGCGCGTGCTCCTCTCCCACGGACTCGCGCGTGGGGCCGACCTGCTGCTGCTCGACGAACCCACGACCGGGCTCGACGCGGTGAGCGCCGAGCGCATCCGGGTCACGCTGCTCGACGAGGCGGCCCGGGGCACGGCCGTCCTCGGCGTCTCGCACGATCCCCTGCTGCTCGACGCGGCGCACCGCGTCGTCCGGCTCGAGGCCGGTCGCGTCGTGTGCCCCTGACCCGCCGAGAAGTCACGACGCGCCGCTCACGTCCAGAGCTGAGCGGCACGTCGTGCCCTCCCGCCTGGCTGCCGGGCCGCCCGCCACGAGGTGGCGCCGGCGACGAGGCGCTGGCGACGAGGAGGCGCGGTGCGGCACAGTGGCGTCGTGACCGACCGCAGACCCACGCCTCCCGTCAGCCCTGCCGCTCCCTCGTCGTCGGCCGCCCCGACTTCCGGCCCGACCCCCGCCCTGACCGTCGAGGTGCTGCACCTGACGGCCTTCGCCGACGGGCCGGGCGGGGGCAACCCGGCCGGTGTCGTGCTCGACGCGTCGGGCCTGACGGCCGCCGACATGCTGCGGATCGCCGCCGAGGTGGGCCATGCCGAGACGGCGTTCGTGGTCGACGGAGCCGTCGCGGGCGACGAGCGCCGGGTGGCCGTTCGGTACTTCTCGCCCGGTGCCGAGGTCCCGTTCTGCGGGCACGCGACGATCGCCACCGCCGTCGCCCTGGCCGAGCGTCGCGGGGTCGGAGCCTTCACGCTAAACACGGCGGTCGGCCCGGTCGTGATCGAGACGTCGCGCGGCGGAGCTCGGGCCGGTGTCGGCAGCGATGCGGGCGCCGACGCGGATGCGAGCCTCGGTGCGGGCGGCGACGCCGACGCGGGTCCGGTGACGGCGTCGTTCACGAGTGTCGAACCGGTCGTGCGCGACCTGGACCCGGCCGTCGCCGACCGCCTGCTGGCGTTGCTCGGTCTCACGCTCGCCGACCTCGACGAGCGGCGTCCGGTGCGGGAGTCCTTCGCGGGCAACCGGCACCCCGTGGTGGCGGTCCGCGAGCAGCGGGTGTTCGACGAATTCGATTTCGATCCGCTCGCGGTGCGGGCCCTGATGGACGAGCAGGGCTGGGCCGGCACGATCACGGTGATCCACGCGCAGGGTGTCGACGAGTCCGGCTCGTCCGTGGTCGAGGCGCGGAACCTGTTCCCGGTCGGCGCCATCACCGAGGACCCGGCGACGGGTTCGGCGGCCGCCTCGCTGGGCGGCTACCTCCGAGCGCTCGACCTGATCGCGCCTCCTGCTCGCGTCGTGGTGCGGCAGGGTCGGCACGTCGGGCGACCGAGCCTGCTCGTGGTCGACGTCCCGGTCGTCGGTGGCATCACGGTCACCGGCACGGCGACCCCGCTGCCCCCGCGCCGCCCCGCTGACCCGCTGCCGCGCTGACCGTCTGCCGCGCTGACCGTCTGCCGCGCTGACCGTCTGCCCCGCTGACCGTCTGCCGCGCTGACCGTCTGCCCCGCTGACCGGCTGCCGCGCTGACCGTCTGCCCCGCTGACCGTCTGTCCCGCCGCTTCCGCAACGGCGCCGGCCTCCTCCTTTCCCTGATCCGGTACGTACCGGATCAGCGAATGCGGGGGAGTCCCTCGCCGCGCAGCCAGCCGGGCCCCGCACGACGACGAACCCCGTTCCGAACGATGAACCCGGAAGCTTCCGGGTGCATTGTTCGGAACGGGGTTCGAGGGGCGTCGTGCCTCAGTCGCGGGTGAGGCGACGGCGACGGGCGATCAGGGTGCCCGCCCCGGCGAGCACGAGCAGCAGGGCCGCGGCCGCTGCCCACCGGGCGTCCGATCCGGTGAAGGCGAGCTGGCCGTCGACCGCCGCCGGGCCCTGACCCTGACCGATCGGCGTCACGCCCGCGCCGGGGTCGACGGGAGAGCCGGGCGAGCCGGGCGCACCGGGCCCACCGGGTGTCCCGGGGTCACCGGGTGCGCCGGGCTCGGCCGCCACGCCGGGGAAGGTCCCGGCGCGCAGCGAGGACCCGTCCGTGTCGTTGTCGTCCGCGTAGAACGTCTGACGGAACCCGTCGACGCTCGTCGCCGCCGGGGCGATCGCGAAGCCCTCGTTGGCCAACCCCCGGTCGGCGTTCGCCGGCGCCTCGTAGACGACGTCCTCGGCGAACGCCCCCGACTCGTCGACCGAGAACAGGGCCGTGCGGCCCGAGCAGGCCTCGTCGCAGACGACCCAGAGCGCGTCGAGGTCGGCGTCGAACTGCAGGTCGGCGACCAGGGCGAACGACGTCGCGATCGTCGCGACGCGCTCGAACGAACCGTCGTCCATCAGGGCGTACGCGTAGACCCTCGCGGTGCCCTCGACGCCGACGAAGAACAGCCCGTCACCGTGGCCGGCGTAGGTGGCCGGATCGTAGGAGGCGCCGGTCGCCTCGTCGACGAACCCCGCCTCGGTCAGCCACGAGTCGGGCACCCAGGTGATGCCCTCGAGGCCCGCGTTGGCGCCCAGGCCGGGGAAGTCCGCGGCGAGGTTCCACTCGTCGCTCGCGACGAGCGCGGTGGCCGAGCCTGCCGCCGTGGTGTCGTACCGCAGCACCGAGGGGCGGCTGACCGACCCGGACGCGTTGTTGCGCTCGGTCGACACGTAGACGCCACCGGCCGACGAGTCGTCGGCGACCGTGACGCCCTCGGCGTCCACGATGTCGGTCGCGACGCCGCTCGGGTACAGCAGCTTCTTGCCGGCGGCCCAGCCGTCGGTCGTCTGCGGCGCCCAGCCGCCAGCACCGTCGGACACGACGCGGTAGAGCAGGCCGTCGCCGTTCTGCACCGCCCAGAGCGTGCCGGGGGCCGCGGTGCCGGTCGGCTCGTAGTCGAGTCCGCTCAGGTCGCCCGTGAAGGTGTCCTCGTCGTCCAGGGGGACCTCGTCGGGTCCGCCGGGCCAGGCCAGGGGCACCGTGACGCCGGCGAAGGTGTTCGCCGTTCCCTTGGTGGCTGCCGACGTGACGGCGAAGTCGCCCGTGCCGTCCGGACCACGGCCGTAGGTGGTGGCGGCGTGCGAGGTCCACGAGTACTCGTCGGCGACGGTCGAGCCGTCCGCCGCCGTCGTGCCGTCCGGCAGCAGCAGGCGCACCGAGTCGGCGCCGCCCAGCCCGAAGTCGAAGCCGACCGAGGTGGCCGTCTGCTCGTCGAGGACGACGAACCCGCCGGGGGCGACGGTCGTCCCGGCCGGGACGACGTAGCGGTGCGTCGGGTCGGAGTCGGTCAGCACGTAGCCGCCGAGGTCGACCGACGAGGTGCCCACGGTGGTGAGCTCGACCCAGTCGCCGGGCGCGCCTCCCTGGCTCTCGACCTCGTTCACGCGCACGGGCGACGAGCAGTCGTTCGCCGCGCCCTTCGTGGTCGCGGTCGTCGTCGTGAGTGCGCCGGAGCCGTCGGGGCAACGGCCGTAGCTGACGGTGCTGTGGACGGTCCAGGCGTACGACGCCACGAGCGTGCCCGCGGTGTCGAACAGGCGTGCCGAGTCGGGCTGGCCGAGACCGAAGTCGAAGCCGACCGGGTTCGAGCCCGAGGCCTGGTCGATCACGAAGAAGGCGCCGGGCTGCACGACCGAACCGGTGGGCAGGGTGAAGGGGGTGCGGACGTCGTCCTCGTCGCGGAAGGTGTAGCCCGAGATGTCGACGGGCGCCGTGCCCACGTTCGTCAGCTCGACCCAGTCGGTGTCGTCGCCGTTCGACTCGACCTCGTTGATCACGACGTCGGTGGTGGCGGGTTCGGCCGGAGCCGGTGCCGGGGTCGTCGGGTCGGGGTCCGTCGGGTCGGTCGGCGCCGGTGTCGTCGCACACTCGTTGGCGGTGCCCCGCGTTCCCGCGGCCGTCGTCGTGAACTCGCCGGTGCCGTCGGCGCAGCGGCCGTAGGTCGTCGTCGGGAACTCCGTCCAGGCGTACGAGTCGAGCAGGGTCGTGCCGTCGGCGGCGTAGAGGCGGACGGCGTCGGCGCGTCCGAGCCCGTAGGCGGCGGCACCCCAGACGGCGTCGTCGTTCACGTCGACGACGAGGCGTGCTCCGGCGGCCAGGACGGTGCCCGCGGGCAGGGCGAGCGTGCGCGTGTCGTTGTTGTCACGCAGCACGAAACCCGAGACGTCGGTCGGGGTGGCGCCGGTGTTGAGCAGCTCGACCCAGTCGTCGGTCGTGTCGATCTCGTTGACGACGACGTCGGCGTCGGCCGCCAGGGCGGGCAGGGCGCTCGTGGCCACGAGCCCGGCGGCGGCGATCGAGCCGGCCAGGGTCAGGGCGCCGAGGCGGAGCAGGGGGGTGCGCATGCGGGTGTCCGTTTCGTCGGGAGTGGACCGAACCATCCCGGACGGAAGCGACGCCCGGGTGAACACCCCGTGAACGGCGCCGCCCCGATCCGGTCGGTTCAGCCTGACCCGGCAGGATCGGCCCGACCCGCGGGGGCTCGGCAGGACTACCGTCACGCGCATGGCATCCGAGGCGACGACCCTGCGGATGGGCGACCGCGACGTCCGCATCAGCAGTCCGTCGCGCGTCCTCTGGCCCGACCTCGGCGTCACGAAGCTCGACCTGGCCCGGTACCTGGCCGAGGTCGGCACGCCCTTCGTCGCGGCCAACGGCGACCGCCCGATCTCGCTGCAGCGCTTCGGCGGCGACGTCGACGGCGACCAGTACTTCTCGAAGAACCCGCCGCGCGGCACCCCCGACTACGTGCGAGCGGTCGACGTCACCTACCCGAGCGGCCGCGTGCACCCCCAGCTCGTCGTCGACGAGCCCGCCGCCGCGGTCTGGGCCGCCCAGATGAACACCCTGGTCTTCCACCCGTGGGCGTCGCGCGCCGAGCAACCCGATCTGCCCGACCAGCTGCGCATCGACCTCGACCCCCAGCCGGGCACGGGTTTCGGCGACGCGGTGACCGCCGCCCTCGACCTCCGGGCCGTGCTCGACGAGGCGGGCCTCACCGCATTCGTGAAGACGAGCGGCAACCGCGGCCTGCACGTCTTCGCGCCGATCGAGCCGACGCACGAGTTCCTCGAGGTGCGTCACGCCGTGATCGCGGCTGCCCGGGAGCTCGAGCGCCGCACCCCCGACCGCGTCACCACCGCGTGGTGGAAGGAGGAGCGCGGCGACCGCCTCTTCGTCGACTACAACCAGGCCAACCGCGACCGCACCATGGCGGGGGCGTGGTCTCCTCGGGCGCTGCCCCGCGCCTCCGTGTCCCTGCCGGTCACGTGGGACGACCTGCCCGGCGTCGACCCCGCCGAGCACACCGTGCTGACGGTGCCCGAGCGGCTGCAGACGCACGGCGACCCGTGGGCGTCGATGCACGAGTCGCCCGGACGCATCGACACGTTGCTCGCCTGGTGGGAGCGCGACGTCGCCGACGGTCTCGGCGAGCTGCCCTTCCCGCCGGACTTCCCCAAGATGCCGGGTGAGCCGCCCCGGGTGCAGCCCAGCCGGGCCCGCAAGCCCGCCGCCGACTGAGGCGCGAGGGCCGAGGAGGCGCGGGTCGCCACCGCGAGCACGTCGCGCTCGCCGACGCTCGCCTAGGCGAGCACCTCGCCCAGGTCGTACGCCGCCGGCACCTCGAGCTGGTCGAACCCGCACGAGCGGGCCTCGCGGTCGTCGCGCCACCGTTCGACCTGCACGGTGTGGCGGAACCGGGAGCCCTCCATCTGGTCGTACCGCACCTCGACCACGCGCTCAGGACGCAGCGGGACGAACGACACGTCCTTGCCCGACGAGAAGCGGCTGCGCTCGGTCTCGGCGTGCCGCACCTCGCCGTCGTCGTCGCGGTCGACGAACGGTGCCAACTCGTCGACGAGTTCGAGGCGGCGGGCGTCCGAGAACGCGGACGCGCCTCCGACGTTGCGCAGTTCGCCGTCTGCGTCGTACAGACCCAGCAGCAGCGACCCCACGCCCGAGCCGCTCTTGTGCACGCGGTAACCGAGCACCACGACGTCCGCGGTGCGGTGGTGCTTGACCTTGAGCATCGTCCGCTTGCCCGGAGCGTAGGAGGCGCGGGTCGGCTTCGCGACGACCCCGTCGAGCCCGGCACCCTCGAACTCGGTCAGCCACCGACGTGCGGTCGCGACGTCGTCGGTGGCCTGGCTGACGTGCAGGGGGTGACCCGCGCCTCCTGCCGTGCCGACGGCACCGCCGTCGGTGCCGACCGTGTCGAGCAGCAGCGCGCGGCGCTCGGCGAACGGGGTGTCGAGCAGGTCGCGGTCGCCCAGGGCGAGCAGGTCGAACGCGACGAACATCGCGGGGGTCTCGACGCTGAGCTTCGCGACGCGAGAGGCGGCCGGGTGGATGCGCTGGCCGAGGGCCTCCCAGTCGAGGCGTTCGTGGCCGGGCTCGCCGGTGCGCACGACGATCTCGCCGTCGAGCACGCACGGCCCCGGCAGCAGGCGGGCGAGGGCCTCGACCAGCTCGGGGAAGTACCTGGTCAGCATCTTCGAGCCGCGGCTGCCGATCTCGATCGTGAGCGGGGGCGCGGCGTCGGGGTCGTCGGTGTCGGTGTCGGTGTCGGCGGCGGCGGCGGCGCGCTCGGCGTAGACGATGCCGCGGAACCCGTCCCATTTGGGCTCGTAGACGAGCCCGCCCTCGACGGAGTCGGGCTCGGGCACGTCGGCCACGGCCTTGGCGAGCATCGGGACGATCGGTTCGGCGGCGGTCGGGATCATGCGCCGAGTCTGCTCTCGCCGGGCGCACGTGCGGCCAGACCCCGGGAAACCGCCGAGACCCCCGTGCGCGCCGAGGGGTCTCGGCGACTTCCTGGGGTGTGGGCGATCGACGCGACCAGCCGCGACCGGGTTGGATGGGCGGGTGCGTGTCTGTGTGGTCGTCCCCGTCCGAGACGACGGAGCCCTGCTCGACGCGTGCCTTCGGTCGCTCGCGCGGCAGACGCGCGTGCCCGACGAGGTGATCGTCGTCGACAACGGCAGCACGGACGACACCGTCGAGGTGGCCCTGCGGCACGGCGCGCGCGTCGTCACCGAGGCCGAGGTCGGCATCGCCGCGGCCGCCAGCACGGGCTACGACGCCGCCGCCGGCGTGGGTTCCGAGGCGGACACCCCCGCACCCGCCGACCTGATCGGCCGGGTCGACGCCGACAGCGTCCTGCCCCGCACCTGGGTCGCCGACCTCGTCGGCACCCTCGTCGACGAGCCGGACGTGCTCGCCGTCAGCACGAACGCCCGCTTCTACGACGCGCCCGTCGGTGTCGAACGCCTGCTCTCGGCCCTCTACGTCGGCGCGTACCACCTCGTGATCGGGGCCGCCCTGGCGCACTGGCCGCTGTTCGGCTCGACGATGATGATGCGCCGCACCGCCTGGCTCGACGTGCGCGACGAGGTGCACCGGCACGAGACCCTGCTGCACGACGACATGGACCTCGCCCTGCACCTCGGCGACCGCCAGCTCGCCGGCCGGGGCCGCATCGCCTACCGTCGCGACGTCGTGACGGGCATCTCGGCCCGTCCGCTCGACCCGGGCAACGCCCCGTGGCTGCGCACGTACCGGGCGCTGCACTCGTTCACTGTGCACGGCACGGACGGCCTGCCGTGGTCGCGCTGGCTGCGCGCCGACCCGGCCGGCCTCTTCACGCGGCTCGGCTGGGCGCCCTCAGCGGTGGTGGATGCGCGGGCGGCCGTGGCCGACGGCGTCGTCCCCCGGTCCGTCGACCCCGCGCCCGTGGGCACCGTCGACACCGGCTCCGGACGAGGAGGCGCGCGCGCCCCGGCCGCGGACGTCGCCTCCCACGAGGAACGGCAGCGCCAGCCCGGCCAGCAGCGAGCCGAGGCCTCCCGCAGCGAGGTCGCCGATCGTGTCGTCGTAGCCGACGAAGATCGCGGAGTCGACGAGGGTGTGGCCCGCCCACTCGCCCATCTCCCACAGGGTGCCGGCAGCCAGGCCGAAGGCGACCGTCACCAGGACTGAGCCGACGCGGGCCGAGCGACCCGCGCCTCCTCGTCCGTCGCCGTGGCCCGGCGACACGACCCAGCCGGCGCGGTGGGCGAGGACGACGAACACCGCGGCCAGAAGGCCGTTGAGCACGAAGTGCACGACCGTGTCGTAGCCGGTGATGCGGGTGTAGAGCTCGAAGACGCTGCTCCAGGCGGCGCCGAGCGCGGCGACGCCCACCATCAGGTCGAACGTCGCCCGCAGGCCGAGCATGCGGGGCACGAGGGTGCCGAGCAGGGCCAGCATCAGCACGGCGATCTCGACGACGCCCCAGCCGACGCCGACCACGACGACGCTCAGGGCGGCGAGCACGCGGACGGCGTCGGCGGCGTACTCGAGGACTCCGTGCGGGCGGCGGAGGAAGGTCTCGGCGACGGTGGACATCTCAGGACTCCTCGGGGCGGTGCTCGGCAGGACGGCGCTCGGCACGCGCGGACGGCCAGCGCACGACGGCGTGCACCGGGTCGTGGTCGGAGGGGGCGACGCCGCCGGGACGGACCCCGCCGACGCCGGCCCGATCGACGTGGGCGCCGGCGTCGACGAGCAGCCAGTCCAGGCGACGGCCGCCGGTGCGTGGCGGGCCGTAGTTCGAGTACGAGCCCCAGCCGGGGTCGAGGCGCTCGTCGGCGACCTCCCGGCTGTCGACCAGGCGACCGCGGGTCAGCTCGCGGTGCGCGGGGGAGCCGACACCGGCGTTGAAGTCGCCCATCACGGCGACGGGCCCGTCGAGGGCGTCGGTGAAGGTGCGCAGCTGCACGGCGGAGTGCCGCCGCGAGCGGGCCGAGAGGTGGTCGAAGTGCGTGACGACCACGTGCAGCCGGGCCCCGGTCGCGAGGTCGTCGAGCTCGGCGTGGACGGCCGTGCGGGGGATCATGTTGCCGTACGAGCGCGACCCGGGCACCGACGGGGTGGCCGAGAGCCACAGCGCCTCGTGGCCTACGATCTGCAGCCGGGTGGTGTCGACGTGCAGCTCGACGCGCTCGCCGCCGCGGTCGCGGTCGCGGCCCGTGCCGACCGCGGTGTAGTCGGTGCCGAGGGCGTCCGCGAGCTGCGCGGACTGGTCGGGCAGCGCCTCCTGGATGCCCAGCACCGAGGGGCGTTCGGCCTCGAGCAGGAGGCGCAGTGCCGGGAGCCGGGACGACCACCGGTCGGCCAGCGCGTGCCGGGTGCCCAGCACCTGCGGCATGCGCCGCCGCACGTTGTAGGTCATGAGGTGCAGGTCGGGGGCGCCGACCGGGCCGACCGTCGGCACGACCCGGTCGTCACCCGGCCCGGCGCTGGCGGGGGTGGCGGCGGAGGTGTCGGTCGGGGGCGTCATGGCGTGTGCGACGGTAGGCCGTCGCACACGCCACCGCCCGACTCAGCGCACGCGCTTGATGGGGATGACGGCCAGGGCGCCGAGGATCGCCGCGACGCCGGCGGCCCAGAGCATCAGGGTGTAGTTGCCCGAGCCGGCGTTGCCGATGCCGAGGAAGAACAGCGCGATCGCCGGGGCGAGCGACTGCGGCAGGGCGTTGGCGATGTTGATGACGCCGAGGTCCTTGCCCGGACGGTCGGCGTTCGGCAGGACGTCGACGACGAGGGCGGTGTCGACGGCGGCGTAGATGCCGTAGGCGAAGCCCATGACGATCTCGGCGACGTAGAAGCCCGTGACCGTCTCGGCGTGGGCCAGCAGGATCAGGCCGACCGCGAAGAGGGCGGTCGAGCCCCCCACGAAGACCTTGCGCATCTTGAGCTTGTCGCTCAGCCAGCCCGAGAGTGCGGCACTCGCCATCAACGCGATCGTGTAGAGCAGGACGCCGAAGGCGACCGCGGCCGTGGCATCGGCGACGTCCGAGATGCCGAGGTGCTCCTGCATGTAGAGCAGTCGGTAGGTCGTGAACATGAACGTCGCGAGGATGATCAGGAACCGCGACCACCAGGCGAAGGCGAAGTCGCGGTGCTCGAGCGGGTTCGTCCAGAACGAGCTGACCAGGTTGACGAAGGTGAAGGGCTTGAGCTCGTACTCGGGCAGGTCGTCGCGGGCGACGACCGCGTAGACGAGGATCAACACGATCGCGAGGACGCCCGGCGCGATGAAGAGCACCGGCAGGTTCGCGACGAAGAGCACGGCGAGGTAGGTGCCCGCGAGCACGGCGATGTTCTGAGCCAACGCGATCACGCTCGAGGCCTTGCCTCGCTGGAACTGCGGCACGTTGTCGGCGAAGCTCGCGGTCAGGGCGGCGAGCACGGCGTTGGCCGCGACCTGCGCGATGACCCAGGCGATGCCGAGCTGCAGCACGGTGGGGGCGAACGCGAGCCAGGCGAGGGCGAGCGTGAAGACGACGATGCCGCCGACGAGGTAGGGGCGGCGGCGGCCCCACCGGGTGCGGGTGCGATCGCTCAGCGCGCCGACGAGGGGGTTGGCGAGCAGCGCACCGAAGGCGCCGAACGGCAGGACGAGCCCGATGATGCTCGCCGGGTCGTCGGGGTTCAGCTGCTGCGCCTTGAGCTGCATGCTCACGTACACCGGCGAGAGCAGGGCCGCGAACAGCCCGAACTGGGCCAGCCCCAGCGCGATCATGTAGCCCCGCGACACCCTCACGGTGCTGACGGGTTGGGTGAGCACGCCCTGCGTGCCGATGGGGCCTGGGTTGGCCATGACGCCTCCTCGAGTCAAAACCTAGTCGCGCTAGGTGTTCGCAGAATACACAGCGGGTGTCGCCCCGGCAAGCGAATGCGTCGATCTCGGACGAACTTTTGTCATCGGTCGACATAAGTGACAGAGTTGGGCACAGACCACCGGAACCCCTCACGACAAAGGAGTCATTCCATGACCTCGTCACCCTCCGTTCAGCTCTACACGGTCCGGGACGCCGTCTCGGCCGACCTGCAGGGCGCCGTCGCCCGCATCGCCGAGATCGGCTTCACCCAGGTCGAGCCGTACTCGTTCGTCGAGCGCGCCGACGAGTTCGAGAAGGCCTTCGCCGCCTCGGGCGTCACCGCCCCCTCGGGCCACGCCCCCGTGATCGACTCCGACGAGCCCGAGCGCGCCTTCGCCGCCGCGGCCCAGCTCGGCATCGGCACCGTGATCGACCCGTTCATCCCCAGCGACCGCTGGCAGACCGCCGACGACGCCGCGAAGATCGCCGACCGCGTCAACGAGCTGCAGGTGCTCGCCGCCGCGTCGGGCCTGAAGTTCGGCTACCACAACCACCAGTGGGAGTTCGCGAACAAGGTCGACGGCCGTCCCGTCTACGACTTCTTCCTCGAGCGCCTGAACGACGACGTCGTCCTCGAGATCGACACCTTCTGGTCGACCGTCGGCGGCATGGACACCCCGGCGCTGCTGCGTTCGCTGGGTGACCGCGTGCAGTTCCTGCACGTCAAGGACGGCAAGATCTCGGGCGACATCGCGACCGCCCTGCCCAGCAGCGAGAGCGCCCTCGAGGTTCCCGACGCGCTCGCCGCCGCCTTCAAGAACCAGACCCCGGCCGGCCAGGGCGACGTGGACGTCGCCGCCGTGCTCGCCGCCGCGCCGCACGCGCTGCGCGTCGTCGAGTTCGACGACTACGCGAAGGACGTCTTCGACGGCGTCGCCGAGTCCTTCGCCTGGCTGCAGGAGAACGACAAGTGAGCGGCGTCGACACGACCGCCGGTCGCACGGGACGCGTCGGCGTCGGCGTCATCGGCGCGGGCGTCATCAGCGGCACCTACCTCGAGAACATGACGCGGTTCGCCGACCTCGAGGTGCTCTTCGTCGCCGACCTCGACCTCGACCGCGCCAAGGCGCAGGCCGAGACGTACGGGGTCCCGGGGCACGGCACGGTCGACGAGCTGCTCGCGATCGACGAGATCGAGATCGTCGTCAACCTGACGATCCCGGCCGTGCACGCCGAGGTCGGGCGTCAGATCATCGCGGCCGGCAAGAACGTCTGGAGCGAGAAGCCCCTCGCCCTCGACCACGAGTCCGCCCGCGACCTGCTCGCCGCCGCCGAGGCGGCCGGCGTCCGGGTCGCGTGCGCGCCCGACACCGTGCTCGGAGCCGGCATCCAGACCGCGATGCGCGCCATCGCCCGCGGCGACATCGGCCAGCCCCTCACGGCGACCACGATGTTCCACGTGCCCGGGCCCGAGTCGTGGCACCCCAACCCCGACTTCCTGTTCGCGCTCGGGGCCGGCCCGCTCTTCGACATGGGGCCGTACTACGTGACGACCCTGGTGCACGCCTTCGGCTCGGCCAGCCGGGTCAGCGCGGTCTCGTCGAAGTCGTTCGACACCCGCACCATCGGCAGCGGCCCGCGCGCGGGTCAGACCTTCCCGGTCGAGGTGCCGACGCACCACGCGGCGCTCATCGAGTTCGCGGGCGGGCAGTCGGCGCAGTCCACGTTCTCGTTCCAGAACGCGCTGCCCCGCATGGGCTTCGTCGAGATCAGCGGCACCGAGGGAACCCTCGTGCTGCCCGACCCGAACACGTTCGAGGGTGACTCGAGCCTGTGGCGCTTCGGCCAGGACGAGCCCGAGACGCTCACGGCCGCGGGGTCGACCTACGGCCGCGGGTCGGGCGTGCTCGACCTGGCCCGGGCGATCCGGGGCGGCGACGCCGAGCGGGCCAGTGGGGCCGTGGCCTCTCACGTGCTCGACGTGTTGCTGGCGATCTCGTCGGCCGCCGAGCAGGGTGCGCCGGTCGCGGTCGAGTCCGCCGTGCAGCAGCCGGTGCCGCTCGACGAGAGCTGGGACCCCTCGGCCGCGACGCTCTAGTCCGACCGGCGGCCGGGTCGGGCCTGGCCGCCGAGATGTCACGACGTGCCGCTCACCTCCGGAGGTGAGCGGCACGTCGTGTCTGCTCGGTACGGGAACGGGCCCGCCGCGCGGATTCAGGTCGCGCGGCGGGCCCGGGTCTGGTGGGGCAGCCTGTACCGTCCGCCCGGGCGGGGCGGGGCGGGGCGGCCCGGACCGAGCGGTACCGACTACGCGGTGCGGATCGAGCCGGTGGCGGTGTGGATCGAGCCCGTGGCCGTGCGGACGGATGCCGTGACGGCCGAGAGGCGACGCAGCACGCCGGCGGTGTAGCGGCCGATCGACAGGTCGCGGCGAGCCGAGGTGCTGACGTACGAGCCGGGGGCAGCGTCGGCGGCGGGCGAGCCGACGTAGGAACCGACGATCGGGGCGGCGGTCGTGCTGACGTAGCGGCCGCCGAGCGGGGTGACGGCGGTGCGGGTGGTCGTGGCGGTGGTGTTCACGGTGACTCCTCGGGGCTGGGCGGGTCGTGCTGGTCGGGGGCCCGCGATCGCTGGGATCGAGCGGGCGGTGACCGGCGGGGGAGGGCGGCGCCGAGGTGCTCGACGGTGGCCCTGGCCTCCGTCGGCGTTGTCACCACCATACGCCTTATTTTTAGTGATTCAAAACAACGCGGGCCGATCCTCGCTTTCCGGACAGGATGCCGTACCCCGACCCCTCTCAGAGCGAGGCGCCGCCGCAGACGACGAGCGCCTGCCCCGTGATGCTCCGTCCGTGCGGCCCGAGCACGAACGCCACGAGCGCGGCCACGTCGACCGGGTCGACGAGCGCGCCCAGCGGCGGCACGACCGGAGCCGAGGAGGCGCGGGCCGGGTCGGCGAGCATCGGCGTGTCCGTGGGTCCCGGTGCCACGACGTTGGCGGTGACGCCCCGCGGGGCCAGCTCGGCCGCCCAGCTGCGGGCCAGCGCGACCTGTGCCGCTTTGGTCGCCGCGTACTGGCTCTTGCCCGCGACGCCGACGGCCGTGCGGCTGCCGATCAGCACGATGCGACCTCCGTCGGACAGGCGGTCGACGAGCGCGTCGACGAGGGCGGCCGCGGCCCCCACGTGCACGGCGAACATGCCCTCGAGCGCGGCGGGGTCGAGTCGGCCGAGCGGGGCGGTGACCTGGAACCCGGCCGCGTGGACGATCGCGTCGACCGGCCCGACGTCGGTGACCGCCGCCGCGACGTCACCGGGCACCGACAGGTCGCAGCCGAGCCAGGAGAACCCCTCGCCCAGGTCGACCGCGCGCCGGCTGAGCCCGGTCACCCGCCACCCCTCGGCCGACAGGAAGCCGGCGATCGCCCGCCCGATGCCCGAACTGCAGCCCGTGACGAGGGCGTGCCGGTCGGTGCCGGGCCCGCTCCGTGTCCCGTCGTCGGCCACGGCTCAGTCCCTGACGTCCGCGCCGGTCAGCCCGGGCGCGCCGGGCAGGTCGGGCAAGCCGGGCAGGTCGGCGGGCGACAGGCGCACGTGGCGGATCGCCCGTCGGTGCCAGGTGTAGGCCACGTGCACGGCCCCGTCGCGCGTCTGCGTGATGCTCGGGTACGACAGCTCGCGGTTCAGCCCGTCGCGCGAGTTGTTCGAGAGGCACCACCCGTCGCCGTCCTCGAGGTCGATGCGGTGCGGCCAGCTGCGGCCGCCGTCCGTCGACACGGCCAACGACATCGGAGCCCGGGGCGTGCCCCAGAACGCCGTGCGGCCCGAGGCCGTCACGTGGTCCTCGGCACCGACGGCCGAGGAGGCGCGGGTCGACCCGGCCGGGACGCCCGCCGAGGTCGTCGACCCGGCCCGCGCCTCCTGCCCGAAGGTCGCGTCCGAGCCGGGCAGCACGGCCTGCTCGACGATGCCGGACTCGTCGATCTCGT
The DNA here is from genome assembly GCF_056680555.1 of Frigoribacterium sp. AP1. Taxonomy (NCBI): domain Bacteria; kingdom Bacillati; phylum Actinomycetota; class Actinomycetes; order Micrococcales; family Microbacteriaceae; genus Frigoribacterium; species Frigoribacterium sp. AP1. The sequence continues at coordinate 799,268 of NZ_CM155288.1, read as the reverse complement.
CGTAGAGCCCGAGACGACGTTCGGTCGTGGCGTCGGCCCGGCGGTGGTTGTAGACGATCGCGAGGCGGCCGTCGGCGAGCGGCACCCACTGCACCGACGAGTTGTTGTTGGGCAGCTCCGTCGGTACGGGCGCCGACCAGGTGCGGCCGCCGTCGGTCGAGCGGGACTCGTGGACGGCGTCGGCCCAGCGGCTGCGGAAGAGGGCGAGCAGCGAGCCGTCGGGCAGCTCGTGCACGTTCATGTGCACGGCTCCCGTGCTGCCCGGGACGGCGACCTCACCCCACGTGGCGCCGCCGTCCCGGGAGGTCATCACCGAACTCGTGTCGTGGTCGCCCACCCACGCGTGCCCGGGGGTCGTCACGCAGCGGAAGACCGGCACGAGCAGGTCACCGGCGCGGGTGACGATGGGCGGCTGCCGCACGAAGACGCCCCCGGTCTCGTCGGCCGGGAAGAGCGTCGACGGCTCGCCCCAGGACGCCCCGCCGTCGGTCGAGACCCGGCGGCGGACCTCGGCCGAGTCCTGGTTGCCCGCCCGCTGCGCCGTGTAGAGCAGCCAGACGTCGCCCGAAGGGGCCGTGAAGAGCACGGGGTTCTGCTCGGAGCGGGCGGGGTCGTCGCTGAGCCGCACGGGCTCGGACCACACCTCGCCGTCGAGGGTCGAGAACCAGACGTGGATGTCCGAGACGCCCTCCTGCGTGCCGCCGAACCAGACGCAGGCCAGGCGCCCGTCGGGCAGTTCGGAGAGGTTGGCCGCGTGCGACTGCACCGTGGCCGTGGGCAGGTACGACCACGAGCGTCCCGCCGCATCGGGCCGCAGCCGGCCGTCGGCGACGACGTCGTCGTCCGCGCCCACGGCGCCGACCGGGACCGTGCCGCCCGCACCCGCCGCCGTGTCCTGCCTGCTCACGCCGCGCCTCCTGCGGTCGCGTCGGCGTCGTCCGTCGCGGTCGCCCGCTGCAGGTGGTCGCGCGCGGCGGCCTCGAGGTGGTTGAGGTCACCGGCGACCGTGGCGAACGTGTAGCCCGCGGCGAGCCGCTGTCGGGCGACGTCGCCGTGCGGCGTGTGGATGCCCGCGGCGATGCCCGCCGCCTCGGCCGCCGCCGCGACGCGCACGAGGGCGGCGTCGAAGGCCTCCTGCACGGCCGGGTCGCCCGGGTAGGCCCCGCCGACCGCGATGCACAGGTCGCTCGGCCCGACGTAGAGGCCGTCCAGCCCGGGCGTCGCCGCGATCGCCTCGACGTTCGCGAGACCGTCGGGCGTCTCGATCATCGCGAGCACGATCGTCGTGTCGTTCGCGTCGGCCGGCACGGGGCCGATGCGCAGGCTCGACCGCATGGGTCCGTACGAGCGGCGGCCGTGCGGCGGGTACTTCGCGCTGCGCACGGCGGACGCGGCGTCCTCGGCCGTGTCGACGAGCGGCACGATGATGCCCGCGGCGCCCGCGTCGAGGGCCTTGCCGATCGGCGTGATGTCGTTCGCCTCGACCCGCACCAGGCCGGCCGAGGTCTGCCCGGCGTCGATCGCGAGCAGGCCGGTCATCATGCCCTGGTAGCCGAAGAGGCCGTGCTGGGCGTCGAGGCAGACGTAGTCGTACCCGAGCCGCGCGATGCGCTCGGTCGCGGGCGGGGCGTCGAGGGTGATCCAGTAGCCGACCGCCCTCTCGCGGCGGCGGATCGTGCGGGCGAAGTCGCTGGCGGTGCTCATGGTGCTCTCTCTCGTGCGGTGCGTGCGGTGCGTGCGGTTCGGTCGGGGGAGGTCGGGAGGCGCGGGTCAGCGCGCGTACGGAGGCATCGGCCCCCGCAACGAGCGTCCGACCTCGTCGCAGGCCGCCACGACCTCGTCGGGCAGCGGCCCGCCGGCGATCGCGGCGACGTTGGCGGTCAGCTGCTCGGGACGCGAGCCGCCGAGCAGCACCGAGCCGACCTCGGCGCGGTACGCGACCCAGCGCAGGGCGAGTTCGACGAGGGTCACCCCGGCCTCCGCCGCGACGCCCGACAGCCGGTCGACGGCGGCGAACAGGCCGGCGTCCCAGTAGCGCTTCGTGTACATCTCCGCAAGGGCCGAGTCGCCGAAGCGCCCGTCGGCCGGCATCTCGTCGAAGCGGTGCCTCCCGGTCAGCAGGCCACCGCCGAGGGGGTTGTAGACCATCGTCTCGAGCCCGTGGACGCTCGCGAACTCGAGGTACTCGTCGTCCAGACGGCGGGCGACCAGGTTGCACAGCTGCTGGGCGACGACCGGCCGGGGCGCTCCCACGGCGTCGGCCACGCGCTCTACGTCGCCGATCTGCCAGGCGGCGTGGTTCGAGACGCCGAGCGAGAGCACCTTGCCCTCGGCGACGAGCGAGGCGACCGTCGACAGGGTCTCGTCGAGCGGGGTCAGCCGGTCGGGCTGGTGCAGGTAGAACAGGTCGAGCCGGTCGGTGCCGAGGCGACGCAGGCTGGCCTCGACGCTCGCTCGGAGCGACACGGCCGACAGCGGCGGCAGTCCGCCCGCGTCGGCGTGCGGCATGCCGGCCTTCGAGGCCAGCACGACCTCGTCGCGCCGCCCGGCGAGCAGGCGCCCGAGCAGGGTCTCGGTCACCCCGCCGACGTACGCGTTGGCCGTGTCGATCCAGCGGACGCCCGCGTCGCGCGCGGTGTCGAGCATGCGGCCGGCGGTGGCCTCGTCGACGGTGTCGCCGAAGGTCATCGTGCCGAGCACGAGCCGAGGAGGCGCGGTGCGCGTGGCCGCCTCGTCGGCCGTCTCGGTCCGGGCGGTGTCGGTCCGGGTCATGCGGTGGCTCCCAACGAGAGGCTGCGGACGACGTGGCGTGGCTTCACGCCCGTCATCGTGGCGGGGTCGAGGGCGGCACGGCGCAGCCGCCGCGTGTAGTCCTCCGCGGGCGAGGTGAGCACCTGCGCCGTGGCGCCCTGCTCGACGACGGCACCCTGCTTCATGACGAGCACGCTCTCGCTGATCTGCTGCACGACGCCGAGGTTGTGCGAGATGACGACGTAGGTGATGCCCGTGTCGACCTGGATCTCGCGCAGCAGCTCGAGCACCTGCGCCTGCACCGACACGTCGAGCGCGCTCGTCGCCTCGTCGCAGATGAGCAGGTCGGGGCTCGAGGCGAGCGCCCGGGCGATGCCGATGCGCTGGCGCTGGCCGCCCGAGAACTCGTGCGGGCGACGATCGAGCGCGGTCGAGGGCAGACCGACGCGGTCGATCAGGCGGGCCGCCTCGGTGGCACGGTCCTGCGCCGAGCGCACGCCCTTCAGTCGCAGCGGCTCGGCGACGATGTCCCGGGCGCTCAGGTGCGGGTCGAGCGAGCCGTAGGGGTCCTGGAAGACCATCTGGAACCGGTGCCTCAGGGGCCGCAGCCGCGCCTCCGACAGGGTCGCCAGGTCGGTGCCGTCGAGCACGATGCGCCCGCTGGTCGGCTGCAGCAGGCGCATGACCGCCTTGGCGATCGTGGACTTGCCGCAGCCGGACTCGCCGACGATGGCGAAGGTGCTGCCGCGGCGCACCGAGAACGACACGTGGTCGACGGCGCGGTGCGCGGTCGAGCCGCTGCCGTAGTCGACGACCAGGTCGTCGACCTCGAGGATGGTGTCAGACACGGGTGGCCTCCGGTCGGTCGGTGCTGGTCGTGGCGGGGGTGGACGGGGTCTCGTCCCAGGCGCCCAGGGTGGGCACCGCGGCGAGCAGTCCCTGCGTGTACGGCTCGGCGGGGTGCTCGACGATCTGCCGCACGTCGCCCGACTCGACGAAGACGCCGGCCTTCATGACGTGGATGCGGTCGGACACCAGGCGGGCGACGCCGAGGTCGTGGGTGATCATCAGCAGGCCGATGCCGCGCTGTTCCTGCAGTTCGAGCAACAGGTCGAGGATGCCGGCCTGCACCGTCACGTCGAGGGCGCTGGTCGGCTCGTCGGCGACGATCAGCTGCGGCTCGCAGGCCAGCGCGATGGCGATCAGCACGCGCTGCAGCATGCCGCCCGAGAGCTGGTGCGGGAACTTCTTCAGCTGGGCCGCCGGGTCGGGGATGTGCACCTGTTCGAGCAGCCGCACCGCCCGGGCCGTGACGGCGGCTCGACCGCTGGCGGCCCCGGCGATGCGGATCGCCTCACCGAGCTGCGAGCCGATCGACCGCACGGGGCTGAGCGCCGTCATGGGGTCCTGCGGGATCAGCGCGACGGCCCGACCGCGCACCGTCCGCACGGCCGAAGCGGAGGCGAGCACGTCGAGGCCCGTGATGCGCACGTGGCCCGAGACGACGGCCAGGTCGGCGGGCAGCAGCTGCAGCACACCCATCGCCGTGGTCGACTTGCCCGAGCCGGACTCGCCGATGATCGTGACGGTCTCGCCGCGCGCGATGTGGAACGAGACGCCGTCGACCGCACGCACGATGCCGTTCGTCGTCATCAGCTCGATCTGCAGGTCACGCACCTCGAGCAGCAGGTCGGGGTCGGTCGTGTCGCCGGTCGTGAGGCTCATGCGAGGGGTCCTTCCTGCTGGGCCGAGGCCGACGGGCGCAGCCCGACGAACCGACGGAGGCGCGAGGCCGTCGACCGGCGCGGCCGGTCCCGCAGGGCGTCGCCCAGCAGGTTCACCCCGACGACGAGCAGCACGATGAACAGGCCGGGGATCGTGACCATCCACCAGGCCGTGGTGACGTAGTCCTGGCCGTCCGAGATGATGCGGCCCCAGGTGGCGAACGGTCGTTGCGGGCCCGCCCCGAGGAAGCTCAGGGCGCTCTCGAGCAGCACGGCCTGGGCGAGCAGCAGCAGCACGACGAGCGTCGCCTGCTTGATGACGTTCGGCACGACGTGGCGCAGCAGGATCGTGAAGCGGTTCAGGCCGAGCGTCCGGGCCGACGAGACGTACGGCTTCTCGCGTTCGACGAGCACGAGCGACCGGGTCAACCGGGCCACCTCGGGCCACTGCGCGATCGCGATCACGAAGGTGATGACCGGGATCGACGGGCCGAACAGCGCCACGACGAGCAGCAGCATCATGAGCAGCGGCAGCGACATCTGGGCCTCGAGCAGGCGGCTGATGAGCGTGTCGGCCCAGCGCCCGTAGAAGCCGGCGATCGAGCCGAGCACGACGCCGATCGCGCCCGAGACGAGGACGGCGAGCACGCCGATCGCGAGCGAGACCTGGCCGCCGTGCAGCACGCGCGAGAGCAGGTCGCGGCCGAGTTGGTCGGTGCCGAACAGGTGACCGGCCGTGAACGGAGGCGCGAGGCGGTTGCCGAGGTCCTGGCCGTTCGCGTCGGGCAGCGGCAGGGTCTGCGCCAGCACGATCGGGATGATGACCACGAGGGCGCAGATCGCGCCGACCCAGAGCTTGACGCGTGCGGCGGAGGTCCGTCGGGCCGCCTCCGACCTCTTGAGCAGGCGCGGCGTGACCGCGGTGGGTCGCGCCTCCTCGGGGGTCCGGACGGTCGGGCCGGCGGTCGCCGGGTCGGACGGGCGTCCGGTGGTGTCGGTGCGGGTCATGCGGCACTCGCCTTTCCGAGCCGCACGCGCGGATCGAGCAGGGGATAGGCGAGGTCGATCAGCAGCTGGACGCCGACGGCGAGCAGCGACGTGACCAGCACGGTCGCCTGGATGAGGGGGTAGTCGCGGGTCTCGAGCGCCCGCACGATGAGCGACCCGACGCCGGGCCAGGCGAAGACGACCTCGACCACGACGACGCCGTTGAGCATCGCCGCGAAGCGGGTGCCGAGGGCCGTGAAGACCGGGATCGCCGAGTTGCCCATGGCGTAGCGCCAGGTCAGGGCCCGCTCGGAGACGCCGCGCGACCGGGCCACGGTCAGGTAGGGCGCCGAGAAGTTGGTCGCCATCTCGCGTCGCACCAGCCGCGAGATGAGGGCCACCTGCAGGATGGCGATCGTCACGGTCGGCAGGACGAGGCCGCCCCAGGTCGCGAAGCCCGAGGCCGGGAAGATCGGGATCACGACGGCGAACGCGCTGAGCAGCAGGATGCCGGTCCAGAAGTCGGGCATCGACTGGCCCGCGATCGCGACGACGTTGACGCCGGTCTCGCCGCGGGTGTCGGTGCGGCGGGCCATCCAGACGCCGAGCGGGATCGACACGACCGCCGCCAGCAGGATCGCCGCGAACGACAGGGTCAGCGTGTACGGCAGTCGTTCGAGGACGACCTGCACGGCCGGTGCCTGGAACGAGTACGAGGTGCCCAGGTTGCCCGTGAACAACTGCTGCAGGAACACGCCGTACTGCTGCAGCAGCGGGTCGTCGAGGCCGAACTGCTCGCGCACGGCCGCCAGTTGCTCGTTCGTCGCGAGCGGCCCGGCGTAGGCCACGGCCGGGTCGCCGGGGGCGAGGCGGATCAGCACGAAGACCGTCGACACCGTGAGGAACACGGTGAGCAGGCCCTGGCCGAGGCGTTTGAGGATGTAGGTCGCCATGGTCAGGCCCCCAGTCGGACGCTCGAGAGCGGGTACGAGTTCGACGACGCGAGCGAGAGCCGCTCGACGCGCTCGCGACGGGCGAGCACCGACTTGGGCACGAAGGCCCAGGCGCACGGCCAGGTGTCCCACGCCGCCTGCTGCGCCTCGGCCAGCCGCTGCTGGCGCAGGGTCGCGTCGGGCTCGGTCGACGCGCGGGCGATCGCCTCGGCCACGTCGGGCTGCACGTAGCCCTGGTAGGTGTCGCGGGTCTGCTCCTTCTCGGCGGTGCCCGCGTACATGCCCTGCAAGATGGTCAAGGCGAGGCCGGTGGGGGCCGAGAAGCCGTTGCCGAGCAGGTCCCAGTCGCCGGCCTTGCCCTGGCGCCATTGCAGGATGTCGCCGCCGGGCTCGAACTGCTGCAGCGTGGTCCGCACGCCGATCGCGCCGAACATCTCGACGAGGGCCTCCATGATGAAGGTGTCGCCGGCGAACTCGCCGGTCTCCCAGATGATGCGCAACGTCAGGTCGCTCGCCCCGAGCTCGGCGAGCGTGCGGCGGGCGAGGTCGGGGTCGTACGTGTACTCGCCGGTCTTCGCGTAGCCGAGCAGGCTCGGTGGCACCACCCCGTCGGCCTGCGTGACCGAGTCGGTCAGCACGTCGCGCACGAGGGCGCGGCCGTCGATCGCGTGGCTGAGCGCCTCGCGCACCCGGGCGTCGGCCAGCGGGTGCCCCTCGGGCTTGCGGAAGTTGTAGAAGATCTGGTTGATGCGCAGGCTCGAGGCCTCGTCGAGGGCGATGCCGGGCAGGCCCTGCAGCTGGGTCGCCGAGTCGGGCGTGATGGAGTCGATGACGTCGACCTCGCCGCTGCGCAGGGCGATCACACGGCTGGACTCCTCGGGCAGGAACCGCACCTCGACCCGGTCGACGCCGGGGGCCTCGCCCCAGTACTGCTCGTTGCGGGTCAGGCTGTAGGTGCCGGCGCCGCGGTTGAAGCGCGTGACGACGAACGGGCCGCTGCCCACACCGTCCTGCAGCTCTTCCGGCTTGTTGGCGGCGGCAGGCGTGATCAGGATGTTGCTCATCAATGCGTCGAGCACGGGGATCGGCTGCGACGAGTCGAGCGTGAACGTACGGTCGTCGATCGCGGTCACGGTCGGGAACTCGGGGAAGAAGCTGGCGACGAACGAGCCCTGCACCTGCTCGTACATCTGCAGGGCCGTGGCGACGTCGTCGACCGTGACGGGCGTGCCGTCCGAGTACCGCACGCCCTCGCGCAGTCGGACGGTCCACTGCGTGTCGCTCGTCGGCTCGAAGCTCTCGGCGAGCACGAGCTCGGGCGTGATGTCGGGGCCGATCTGCGTGAGCGCCTGGCGCACCGCCCGCTGCACCGTGACGGCCGCGTCGAACTGGTTCAGCTTGTTGTCGAGGCTGACCAGCGAGCGGTTGAGGGCGAGCGTCAGGGTGCCGGGCCCGGGCAGCCCGGTGGGACCGGCGCAGCCGGCGAGGCTGGTGGCGGTCACGAAGAGGCCGGCCGCGGCACCCCAGCGGAGCAGGGTGCGGCGCGACATCTCGTGGTCCGCGAACGGAACGGTCATCATCGACCTCTCGATCCAGGGGTTCGACGAGGTCGACGGCGCCCGGTCCCGCAGCGCTGCGACGCCCTCGTCCGGGCTGGATGACACTGTGCCATTGCTGCGCGTTCCGCGCAAGACCGTTGGCGCACAACGCGCAGTCGTGTCAGGATGGCCGCATCATGACCCCGATCACCGTCATCGCCGACGACCTGTCCGGCGCCGCCGAGACCGCCGAGCAGTTCCGGCTGCGCGGTCACGAGACCACGGTCTCGCTCGGCGTCCCGTCGGGACGGTCCGCCGGGGTGACGGTCGTCGACGTCGGCACCCGCGCCGGCACCGCCGAGGAGGCGCGGGTCGCGATCGACGCGCTGCCCCTGCCGGTCGGCACCCTCGTCCTGAAGAAGACCGACTCGCTCTGGCGCGGTCACGTCGGGCCCGAGCTCGAGGCCCTGACCGGCCGAGGCTACGACGTCGTCCTGGCGGGGGCGTTGCCCGCCCTCGGGCGCACGGTCATCGAGGGGCGACCCCTGGTCGACGGGCGACCGTTGGCCGAGACGCCCTTCTGGCACCTCGAACCGGACGACGCCCCGTCGAGCCTCGCCGAACTGGTCGACCACCCGTCGGTGCTCGTCGGCCTCGACGTCGTGCGCTCGGACCCGGCCGCCTTCGCCGCCCGCCTCGACGACGCGCTGGTCGGGGGAGCCCTCGCCCTCGTCGACGCCGAGACCGACGACGACCTCGCGGCCGTGGTCGCGGCCGTGCTCCGACTGACCGCTCGCCCCGGGGCCCGTCGGCCGATCGCCCTCGCGGGCAGCGCCGCGCTCGCCGCCGCTCTCGCCGACGCCGTGGCGCCGGCCGCGACCCCTGGGGGCCACGCTCTCGCGCCCGACGACGTCGGGCCCCGTGGCGGGGCCGGGCCCGTGCGACCCGTCCTCGTCGTGGTCGGCTCGGCCGCCGAGGTGGCCCGGGGCCACGCCGACGTGCTCGCCGCGAGCGGTGCGGACGTACACGTGCTCGACCCGGCGGACGACGCAGGCCGCCTCGTCGAGGTGACCCGCGCCTCCTTGTCCCGGTCGTCCGTCGCCGTGCTGACGGTGACCGCCCGGCGCCTGCCCGACCCGCTCGTCGGGTCGGCGGCCCTCGCCGAGGTCGTCGCCCGGATCGGTGCCGACGTCGAGCTCGACCTCGTGCTGACCGGCGGAGAGACCGCCCGGGCCGTGCTCGACCGGCTCGCCACGACCACCCTGCGGCCGCTCGCGCAGGTCGAGCACGGCGCCGTCCTCAGCCTCACCGGCGACGGCCGGGGCCTCACGGGCGACGACCGACTCGTCGCCACGAAGCCCGGCAGCTTCGGCGGCCCGACCGTGCTCGCCGACCTCGTCGACCTGGTGCGCCGCACCCGCTCCGGCGCCGACCCCCACGACCTCACCGCGTCGGCCGCGTCCGGCGCCCCCACGAAACGGAGAACCCCATGACCACGACGACACCCGACACGCGGCCGTTCATCGCCGTCACCATGGGCGACGGCACCGGCGTCGGACCCGAGGTGACCGTCGGCGCGCTGCTCGACGAGGCCGCCTACCGCGACGCCCGCCCGGTCGTCGTCGGCGACGCCCACCGACTGCGGCTGGGGGCCGCCGCGCTCGGCGTCGAGGCGGAGATCGTCGAGGTCGACGGCCCCGCCGGCGCCCTCTTCACCCCCGGCCGCATCAACGTCGTCGACCCGCACCTGCTCTCGGCCGACCTGCCCTGGGGCGCCGTCTCGGCCGAGGCCGGTCACGCGGCGTACGAGTACATCCGCATCGCGTGCGAGCTCGGCATGGCCGGTCTCGTGCAGGGCATCTGCACCGCGCCGCTGAACAAGGCGGCGCTGCACGAGGCCGGTCACGTGTTCCCCGGCCACACCGAGCTGCTGGCGCACTTCATGGGCGTCGGCGAGGTGTCGATGATGCTCTCGACGCCCAAGATCAAGGTGATCCACGTGACCACCCACATCGGGTTGATCGACGCCATCGCGAAGATCGAGCCCGGCCTGGTCGAGCGCACGGTGCGCCGCGGCTGGGAGGCCCTCCGCCGCGCGGGCGTCGACGACCCCCGCATCGGCGTCTGCGCGATCAACCCGCACGCCGGCGAGAACGGCCTGTTCGGCTACGGCGAGGAGGCCGAGAAGATCACGCCCGCCATCGAGGTGCTGCAGGCCGACGGCATCCGCGCCGTCGGGCCGCTGCCGGCGGACACCGCGTTCTTCCTGGGAGGTCGCGGCGATTACGACCTCATCGTGGCGATGTACCACGACCAGGGCCACGGGCCGGTGAAGGTCCTCGGCATCGAGGCCGGCGTCAACATCACCGTCGGGCTGCCCGTGATCCGCACCTCGGTCGACCACGGCACCGCGTTCGACATCGCCGGCACCGGCGTCGTGGCCGTCGGTAGCATGATCGAGGCGCTGCGCCAGGCGGTGGAGATGTCGCCCAGCCCGGCCGACGCCGTCGAGGTCGGTGCGCCGTCGGCGTGACCTCGCCCACCGCACCGAACAGGACGGCCATCGCATGAGCACCAGCGCATGAGCACCACCGCGCGAGAGCGACGCCGCGACATCGTCGAACTGGCCCACACCACGGGCCTGGCGAGCGTCGACGAGTTGAGCCGTCGCTTCGAGGTGACCCCGTCCACGATCCGGCGCGACCTGGCCGAGCTCACCCGTCGAGGGGAGATCGCCCGGACCTACGGCGGGGCCATGCCGATCGGTGCCCCCGGTGCCGAGCCGACCTTCCGCCAGCGCAACAGCGAGGCCGGGGTGGCCAAGGCCGAGATCGCCCGGTACGCCCGCACGCTGGTCCACGACGGCGAGACGCTGCTGCTCGACGCCGGCTCGTCCGTCGCGGCCCTCGCCCGGGAGGCGCGCTCGGGTCTGGTCGCGACGGTCGCCACCACCTCGATCGCCGTCATCCAGCAGCTCGCCGACTCGGACGGCATCCACCTCGAGTGCCTCGGCGGCACGCTGCGCCCGGCCAGTCAGGGCTTCGTCGGGCCACTGGCCGAGGCCGCGCTCGAGCGCCTGACCTTCGACCGGGTGTTCCTCGGCGCCGACGGCGTGCTCGCCTCGGGGCACGTGGTCGAGGCCGACCTCGTGCAGACGCGGCTGAAAGAGCTGATGTGCCGGCAGTCCGAGCGCGTCTACGTGCTGGCGGACGGGTCGAAGCTGGGTCGCGCGACGTTCCACGCCCGGGCGGCGCTGCCCGAGGGGTGGACGCTCGTGACCGACGCCACGGCCGCACCCGAGGCCCTGGCCGAGTTCGCGGACGCCGGCGTCGACGTGGTGGTCGCTCCCGCCGGCTGACGTCGCGCCCGATCCGCGACCCCGTCGGGCAGGATGGGCGCATGCCCGCACCCACCGCGTCCCTGCCCACCGCACTCGTCACCGGCGCGTCCGGCGGCATCGGCGCCGAGTTCGCCCGGCGACTCGCGCCCGACCACGACGTGGTGATCGTGGCCCGGAGCGCCGACCGCCTCGAGCAGGTGAGGGTCGAGCTCGTGGCGACCCGCGCCTCCGGGTCGTTCACGGCCGTGGTCGCCGACCTGTCGACGCCCGAGGGGGTCGAGACCGTCCTGGCGGCGGTCGGCGACCGCACGATCGACGTGCTGGTGAACAACGCCGGCGTCGGCTCGCACGGGGCGTTCGCCGAGTCCGACCCCGCCGCGGTCCAGGCGCAGGTGCACCTCAACTGCTCGCAGGTGGTCGCGCTCACGCGCGCGCTGCTGCCCGGCATGGTGGCCCGCCGACGCGGAACGGTGGTCAACGTCGCGTCGACCGCGGCGTTCCAGCCGATCCCGACGATGGCGGTCTACGGGGCGACGAAGGCGTTCGTGCTCTCGTTCAGCGAGGCGCTGCACGCCGAGGTCCGCGGGTCGGGCGTCACCGTCACGGCGCTCTGCCCGGGGGCGACCGAGACCGGGTTCTTCGCCGCGACCGGAAGCGACTTCCTCACGAGCGGTCGCCAGACGCCCGAGCAGGTCGTCACCGCAGCACTGCGGGCCGTGCGCCGCCGCCGGGCCGTCGTGGTCAGCGGGCTCGGCAACGCGATCGGCGCCCAGGCACACCGCTTCCTGCCCCGCCGGCTCGTGACCGCGGCCTCGGCCCTGATCGTCCGCGAGCGCTAGGCACCGGGCCCGGGTCGCCGGCCGCGCTTGGCCCGCACGGCGAACGCGTCGAGGGCGACGAGCACGTCGGGCGCCTCGTACAGGCGTCCGCGGCGTGCCTCACCGATCGGCCGCACGATGCCGTCGTCGACGAGTCGTTCGATGCCGGCCCGGGCGTTGTTCGTCGCGACCCCGAGTTCGCGGGCGACCGACGGCACGTCGACGACGGGCTGGCGTTGCAGCACGTCGAGCAGACGTCGACCGACCGACCCCGCGCGGGCGGTCGTGAGGTCGTCCCACTGCAGGCGGAGCCGGGTCAGGTCGGTCACGAGCGAACGGCCGTTGTGGACCGCCTCGACGGTCGCGCGGGTGAAGGCGCGGACGATCGGCTCGACGTCGCCGTCGCGATAGGCCCCGAGTGCGTCGAAGTACCCCGAGGCGTCTCGCAGCAGGCCGGCCGAGACCGGCACCGTCACCTGACGCATGACGCCCAGCCGTCGCAGCATCGAGTGGACGATCGCGCGACCCGTCCGGCCGTTGCCGTCGGGGAAGGGGTGGATGGTCTCGAACTGCGCGTGGGTCAGCGCGACGTGCACGAGGGTCGGCAGGTCGTCACGGCGGGCGAAGGCGAGCACGTCGTCCATGGCTCGCGGCACCCTCTCGGCACGGGGCGGCACGAAGTCCGCCCTGTGCGGGCTCGTTCCCGTGCCCCCGATCCACACCTGCTGATCGCGCCAACGGCCCGTGTGATGCGGTTGCTCGTCACCCAGGAGGGCCGCGTGCATCGCGATCACGGCAGCGTCGTCGAGGTCGTCGGCGAGGGCGACGGCGGCCTCCATCGCGTGGGCGTTGGCGATGACGAGCCGGGCGTTCGTCCCCGCCTTGCGGCCGAGGGCGGCGAGGGCGATGCCACGGGGCATGGCCGTGAGGTTCTCGATCTCGGAGCTCGACGCGCTCTCGCTCCGCAGCAGGATCGCCGCGAAAGGGGCGGTGAACGCGCCCACCTCGGCGTCGAAGCGGGCCAGCTCGGCGACGGCGTCCTCGCAGTCGACCACGAGGTCTGCTGGCAGGTTCGGCGCGGCGGCCTCGGCGATGATCGGGGTGACGGCGGCCTCGTACGGCCCGCGTGACCGCAGTCGAGCCCGGCGGGAGAGCGGGGCGTCCTCGTCGTCGTCCCAGGGGTGGCTCTCGTACTCGACCCGAGGCCACGAGGGCGGGGGAACCATGGGCATGCCTCCCAGCTTAGCCATGGTTAGTCGATCAAACGTCCTCTCGGCGAACGAGGGCGGCGTCGCGCGCCGCGACGAGCAGGTCGGTGAGCACCGTGCCGGTCGCCCCGCGGTCTTCGGGGTGCCACTGGACGCACCACACCGGCGCCGTGCCGTGTTCGACGGCCTCGACCGTGCCGTCGTCGGCCCAGGCCACCGCGCGCAGCCCCTCGCCCAGGCGTCCCACCGCCTGGTGGTGCGAGCTGCGCACGACCAGCGACGTCGTGCCGAGCATCGTCGCGAGCGTGCTGCCGACGGCGAGCCGGACCGGGTGGTCGACCATGCTGTCCGAGACGTCGTCCGGGTTCACGTGGCCGGGGTGCTCGAGGTGCTGCACGAGGTCGCCGCCGAGGGCGACGTCGACCACCTGCATGCCGCGGCAGATGCCGACCAGCGGCACCCGCGCCTCCACGGCCCCGCGCACCACCTCGACCTGTACCCGGTCGGCGTCGGCGAAGGTCTGGCCCCGCCCCGGGTAGTCGACGGGCCCGCCGTAGTGGCTCGGGTCGACGTCCTCACCGCCGGTGACGAGCACCGCGTCGGCCTCGTCGAGGGCGGAGCGCACGTCGCCGAGCCGGTTCGCGGGCACCCGGCGCACCGCGAAGCCGACCTGCTCGGCGGCCGCGACCACCGAGGTCGACAGGTCGTCGAGTTCACGTTCGAACGCGGGGTCGTCGCGGGCCTCGTCGGTCACGTCGAGGACCAACAGGTTCAGGAGGTGCGGTGCGGGCGAGTCGCTCATCTCGCCATCCTGGCAGCCCGGCCCGCCCCCTGCGGCGCGTTGCCGCGACGACGCGTCGCTAGTCGGTGCCGTCGATCCCGCCGAGTCGTTCGAGCACGCCCGTGAGGATCGTGCCGGCCGCGTCGGGCAGCACGTGGTGGTTCATGTAGATCGCCTCGAGCCAGGGGAGCACCTCGTCACGACCCCAGCCGACGGCGTCCCAGTCGATGCCGGGCAGGGCCTTCGTGAGCGGCTGGTCGGTCCGCGGGTCGAGCCAGGCCTGGGCGATCGGCACGGCGTCGGACGCGCCTTGGGGCGTCCAGCTCAGCGCGATCGGGTGGTCGTCGCCCTCGATGTGGTCGTGCTCGACGGCGCCCGAGCCGAGCCACGGCAGGGTGAGCAGCTCGCCTTCGATGTCGACCTCGATCAGGTCGAGCTTGCGGGGCTCCTCGACCTCGCAGACGTAGAGGTCGAAGCCGGCGTCGTGCCAGGCGGCGGCCTCGTCGACCTCGTCGAGCAGGTCGGGCATGCGGCCGTGCAGGTCGACGATCAGCCGGGTCGACCACTCGACGAGCACCCGCGTGTCGTCGACGCCGAAGGGGCTGATGTCGCTGTCGTCGCCGTTCGCGAGGTGGAAGTGGTGCTCGACGTCGCCCGAGGGCGTGGTCTCGAGGTGCACCTGACCGGTCTCGTAGCCGACGTACAGCGCGGTGATCAGGTCGTCGTCGTCGTACTCGGCGTAGAGGTTCGGCTTGCCGAGCGCGGTCGGCAGCGGCGTCTGCGCGGCCGGGCGCTGGCCGAGGTCGAGCACGGCACGGAAATGGGTGGTGGGGAGCCTCAGGCTCATGTCGGTCACGGCGTGGGGTCCAATCGGTTGCTCACGCCAGGGTAGAGGACGCGACCGCCCGTCCGCGGCCCGTCCACAGCCGAGGAGGCGCGCTCCGGGACTCCCCGGAGCGCGCCTCCTCGTGTGGTCGCCTCGGCGGCGACGTGCCTACGCGGCGACGGGGCTGCGCTGGCCGACGACCGAACCGGCCTCGGCGGCGTCGGCCGACGCGTCGGCGTCGGCGGCCGTGCTGCGGCGCACGAACTTCTTCAGCAGGACGAGCACGAGCGCGCTCACCACGGTGCCGGCGACGATCGCCAGCGCCCACATGCCCAGGTTGCCGATCGCGAAGAACACGAAGATGCCGCCGTGGGGGGCCTGCGACGTGACGCCGGCGGCCATCGAGATGGCTCCGGTCACCGCGCCTCCGACCATGCTCGCGGGGATCACGCGCAGCGGGTCGGCCGCGGCGAAGGGGATCGCGCCCTCCGAGATGAACGAGGCGCCGAGCAGCCAGGCGGCCGTGCCGTTGGAGCGCTCGACCTGCGAGAAGCCCTTGCGGTAGAGCACGGTCGAGGCGAGGGCCATGGCCAGGGGCGGCACCATGCCGGCGCCCATGACGGCGGCCATGATCATCAGCGGAGCGGGGTTGTCGCTGATGGAGCCCGCCGACAGGCCGGCGACGGCGAACGAGTACGCGACCTTGTTGACCGGGCCACCGAGGTCGATGCACATCATGAGGCCGAGGATGACGCCGAGGACGATCGCCCCGGTGCCGCTCAGGCCGTTGAGGAAGTCGGTCAGGGCGACGGTCAGGGCGGCGATCGGGCCGCCGAGCACGAGCACGAGCAGACCCGAGGCGAAGATCGACGCGAGCAGCGGGATGATCACGACGGGCATCAGGCCGCGCAGCCAGCGGGGCACGTCGGGCTTGCCGATCCAGTAGGCGGCGAAGCCGGCGAGCAGACCACCGACGAGACCGCCGATGAAGCCGGCGCCCATGAAGACGGCGACGGCACCGGCGACGAAACCGGGGGCGATGCCGGGTCGATCGGCGATCGCGTAAGCGATGTAACCGGCCAGGGCGGCGACGAGGAAGCCCATCGACAGGTTGCCGATCTGGAACGCGGCGGCACCGAGGAAGTACTGCAGGCCCTCGGGCGGCAGGTCGAACAGCGAGTAGTCGGTCAGCACCGTCGCGGCGTTGCCGGCGATCTCGTAACCCGAGAGCAGGAAGCCGAGGGCGAGCAGCAGGCCGCCACCGGCGACGAACGGGATCATGTACGAGACGCCGGTCAACAGCCAGCGCTTGAGCGACGAGCCGAAGCCCTGCTTCTCGGCGGTCGAGCCCGTGGCGGCGCCGGCGGCACCGGTCGTGCCGCCCACTCGCGCGGCGTTCGGGTCCTTCGCGGCGGCCAGCGCCTCCTTCACCATGGCGTCGGGGGCGTCGACGCCGCGCTTGACGGGGCCTCGCACGACCGGCTTGCCGGCGAACCGGCCCTGGTCGCGCACGTCG
Source organism: Frigoribacterium sp. AP1 (assembly GCF_056680555.1). Taxonomy (NCBI): domain Bacteria; kingdom Bacillati; phylum Actinomycetota; class Actinomycetes; order Micrococcales; family Microbacteriaceae; genus Frigoribacterium; species Frigoribacterium sp. AP1. The sequence continues at coordinate 782,826 of NZ_CM155288.1, read as the reverse complement.
ACGTCGACGGCGAAGATCACGGCGTCGGCCTCGGCGATGACGGCCGGGTCGAGCGGGGTGACCGTGCCCGAGCCCTGCGGCTCGATCTGCAGGTCGGCACCGAGGCGCTTCGCGGCGGCGACGAGGGCGTCGGCGGCCATGAAGGTGTGGGCGATGCCGGTCGGGCAGGCGGTGACGCCGACCAGCTTCGGGCGACGGGCTCCGTCGCCCCCGGCGTCGGCCGCGGACGAGGAGGCGCCGGTCGCCCCGGCCGCGGAGGTCGCGGCCGGGCCGCGCGTCTCGGCGACCTCGCCGCTGACCTCGTCGTCGACGAGCTCCACGATGTCGGCGGGCGTCTTCGCGGCGCGGAGGGCGGCGGTGAAGTCGTCGCGGATCAGGGCGCGGGCGAGGGTCGACAGCACCGTCATGTGGTCGCCGTCGGCGCCTTCGGGCACGGCGATCATGAAGACGATGTCGGCGTCGCCGTCGGGGGCGCCGAAGCCGACCGTGCGGGCGAGCCGCGAGAAGGCGAGGGTCGGCTCGGTGACCGAGGCCGACCGGGCGTGGGGGATGGCGATGCCGCCGGGGACGCCGGTGCCGACCGAGGCCTCACGCTTGATGGCGTCGTCGGCGAGCGAGTCGGCCGAGCCGGCGCGGCCCGAGGCGGCGACGCGCGCGGCCAGGGCGCGGATGACGTCGGTCGACGTGCCGCCCAGGTCTTCGTCGAGACCGACGAGGTCGGTGCTGATGAGGGATGACATGCTGTTCTGCTCCTTGGGGTTGGGCGACGCTGCTCAGAGGTGCCCGACGGCCGCGGGGGCCACCGGGACGACGTCGATGTCGTCAGGGAAGGTCTGGTCGAGGCGGGGGACGATGCTGCCGGGCAGGGCCGCGGCGGCGGCCCCGGACGCGACGGCCTGGGCGAGGCGGGCCGGGGCGGGGGCCCCGGCCGTCTCGGCGAGCAGGTAGCCGGACAGCGACGAGTCGCCGGCGCCCACCGTGCTCAGGGCGGTGATGACGGGGGCGGCGGCGAACCACGACCCCTCGTCGTCGATCAACAGGGCGCCCGCGCTGCCGAGGGTGAGCAGCACGGTCTCGACGCCGAGTTCGCGCAGGCGTCGGGCTCCGGCGACGGCCGAGGCCGGGTCGGCCTCGTACGCCTCGGGGTCGCCGCCGACGATCTCGGCGAGTTCGTCGGCGTTGGGCTTGACGAGGTCGATGCCGACGCCCGACGCGATCAGGGCCGCGAACGGCTCGCCCGACGAGTCGACCGCGATGCGCGGGGCGGTGTCACCGCAGGAGGCGCGCACGGCCCGGACGACGTCGGCCAGCCAGGTCGTCGGCAGGCCGGGCGGCAGCGAGCCCGCGAGCACCAGCCACGAGGCGAGGGCCGCGTGCTCGACGACGAGCGCGGTGAGCTCGTCCACGTGGGCGCCGAGGTCGGGGCCGAGCTCGTTGATCTTGGTGGTCGTGCCGCCGGGCTCGGTCAGGGTGACGTTGGCCCGGAGGCGCTGGTCGATCGGCAGGTTGACGGTCGGCACGCCCCGCTCGCGCAGGGCGACGAGGACCGGGTCGTCGAGGGCACCGGGCAGCAGGGCCACGGTCTCGGCACCCGAGGCCGCGAGGGCCCGGGACACGTTGACGCCCTTGCCGCCGGGCTCGTCGGTCGTGCTGACCGAGCGCTGCACCGCGCCCCGCTGCAGGGTGCCCGGCAGCTCGATCGTGCGGTCGAGCGAGGGGTTCGCGGTGACGGTGAGGATCATGCGGGTGCCTCCTGGCAGCGGTGCGGGGTCGAGCGGGGCCACGACGGGGCGGGGCGCGGGGGTCGAGGCGCTCATGCCACGATCACCTCGACGTCGGCGAGCTCGAGCGCCTCGCCCAGGTCGGGGGCGGGGAGCGCGTCGGTGACCACGGTGTCGATCTCGGCCAGGCGCGCGAACCGCACCAGCGCCTCCTCGCCGTGTTTGGTCTGGTCGACCACGGCGACGACACGGCGCCCGGCGCGGACGTAGGCCGACTTGACGGCGCCCTCGAACTCGTCGGGGGTCGACAGCCCGAAGCCGGCGCTGAGGCCGTTCGCGCCGACGAAGACGATGTCGGGCCGCAAGGCCTGGATCTGCTCGACCGTGCTCGTGCCGACGGCGGCGCTGGTCAGGCCGCGGACGCGTCCCCCGAGCAGGTGCAGGTCGACGTGGGGGCTGTGCTGCAGCAAGGCCGCGATCGGGACGGCGTTCGTGATGACGGTGAGGACGGTGCCGGGCGTCGCCGGGGTCCAGCGGGCGAGCTCGGCGGCGACGGCGGCCGTGGTGGTGCCGGCGTCGAGGGCGATCGACCCCGTGAACGTCGGGGGTACGAGGTGCGCGGCGGCCTGGGCGACCGACGTCTTCTCGGGGCTGTGTCGGGTCTCGCGCTCGCTCAGGCTGAGCTCGCTGACGCTGGAGCGGCCCGCGGCGACGGCACCGCCGTGCACGCGTTGCAACAGGCCCGCCTGCTCGAGGGCGTCGAGGTCTCGGCGGACCGTCTCGGCCGTGACGTCGAGGCGCAGGGCGAGATCGCTGACCGACACCCGACCGGCCGAGCGCAGGGCTTCGGCGATCGACTCGTGCCGTTCGGTGGCGTACATGCGACCTCCTCGTCGTCTCGCGGTGCTGCTGGTGCCGGTGCTGCTGGTGTCCGTCCGGCGGTGTCGCGCGCCGGTGTGGGCCGACTGTACGACGGTTCCACAGAGAAAACAAGACAAAGACAGAAAAACGAAGAAGAACGCAGATCGCACACCCGAGCCGGTCCGTCATGTCCGCAATGCGCACTCTTGCCGATCTGGCTAGTTCATCTAGCTATCCACCTGTCACAGTGATGGACGTACCGGTTCACGGCGGTACGGGCACCGACTTCACGGGCGGTGCCGAAGCTCCAGCAAGTTCCTCAGGTGGCGCAGGGTCACCAGAAATGAGAAGAACATGAACACCAGCAGCACCTCGCTCCAGGGCCTCGGCCACGAGCAGCTCGTCTCCCTCGTCCGCGGGACCGTCGGTTCGGCTCGCCCCTCGGTGGTCCGTCCGACCACCGGTCGCGTCGACGCCGGCCTCTACCGCCGCGACCCCCGTGTCCCGGCCGTCCGCATCGAGACCTACCCCCGTCGTCGTCGGGCCCGTGTCGCAGCGGTCGCCCTCGCCGCCCCGATCTCGGCAGCCGTCTCGGCCGTCGCCCGGGTCGACGAGCCCACCTACGCCGACTTCCTCGTGGCCGCCCCGGCCCACGCGATGTCGGCTTGAGGCAGGCACGATGACGTTCGCACAGCGCATCCTCGCCGATCAGGTCGGCGACCACGTGTCCTATTTCGACACGGCCCTCGACGACACCGACGACCTCGACTGAACGGCCCGACCATGACCCCCGCGCTTCCCTCGCTCGACACCCTCGTCCACCCCGACCTCCACGAGTACGTGGCCGACCGCTACCCCTTCGTGGCCGGTCTGGTGGACGACGACCAGATCTGACCGTCCCGGGCCCCGGCCCGGTGCACGACTTCGGACGGGCTGACGCCCGGCCCGTCGACGGTGCGTACCAGCGGCCCGCAGCGCGGGACGCCGACGAGCACCCCACGAGAGCCCCCTCGCCCCCCGGCGAGGGGGCTCTCGCGTGTCCGAGGACGCCACCCGCGGGGGAGGCGGGTGGTCCTCGGGACGGACGCCGCGCCTCCTCGGGGTCCGTAGCGTGGACGAGGTCGCACCCGTGGGGGCGACGGTGCGGCCACCCGGCCCGCGCCGACGACGAACCGAGGAGGCGCGGTGTCCACCGTCGAGATCGTCCCGCGTCACCGCCCGGGTCGCGCCGCCCGCACGCGCGAGTCCCTGCTCGACCTGCTGGCCTTCGGCCGCGCGCAGGCCCTCTCGTGCGCGTTCGCGGTAGCGATCTTCGCGGGGCTCGCCGTGACACGCGTGGTGGACGTGGGCATCCCGCGCTACGACGCCCTGCTGATCTGGTGCCTGCTCGTGCAGGTCGCGCTCGTCGCGACGCGGCTCGAGACCCGGGACGAACTGCTCGTCATCTGCGTCTTCCACGTCCTGGGCCTCGGGCTCGAGGTGTTCAAGGTGGCGATCGGATCGTGGTCGTACCCGGAGCCCGGCGTGTTGCGCCTGGGTGACGTGCCGCTCTACAGCGGATTCATGTACGCGGCCGTCGCGAGCTACATCTGCCAGGCGTGGCGACGACTCGACCTGCGCGTCGACCCGGTGCCGATGGTGGCGACCATGGCCGTCGCGGTCGGTTTCTACGTCAACTTCTTCACGAACCACTGGATCACCGACCTGCGTGGGGTGCTGCTCGGCGTCGCCGCGCTGCTGATCGCCCGGCGGTCGGTGACCTTCCGCGTGCGGGGCGTCGACCGCCGCATGCCGTTGCTCGTCTCGTTCGCCCTGATCGGGCTCTTCATCTGGATCGCGGAGAACGCCGCGACCCTGCTCGGCGCCTGGACCTACGCCTCGCAGGCCGACGGCTGGAGCCTCGTGCACCCCAGCAAGATCGGCTCGTGGATGGTGCTCGTGATCTTCAGCTTCACGCTCGTGCTGTGGCTGAAGCAGCGGAAGGGGCCGCGCCGACGGTGACGGCGTGACGGCGTGACGGCTCGACGGTCGCACCACCGTCGCGTCGTCGAACCACGCTCCCGGATGGTTCGACGACGCGGACGTGGTGCGTCCTCGCCCACGGGTCGCGGTCAGGGGGCGGCGTGACGCCCGACGCGCGTGGGGGCCGGCGCGGCCGCCTGCGGGGCGCGACCCGACACGGCCGCCGCGACCGCCGCCTCCCGGGTCTCGTACATCGTCGGCAGGTCGTGGCCCCCGTCGGCCGTCTCGTAGCTCTGCAGCTCGATCTCGGCCAGGCGGGCGAACTCGGCGAGCTTCTCGGACGACACGCTCTTCGCCTTGCGGGGGCGGGTGTTGTGCAGGCAGAACGTGCCGATCGCCTCGCCCGTCGACGAGTGGATAGGGTGCCCGGCGTAGAAGTACCCGTGGTTGAGGTCGAGGTAGGGGTTGTCCTTGAACCGGTCGTCCTTGCGGGCGTCCTCGACGATCACGGGCGCGTCGGCCGCGACGGTCACGTCGCAGAACGTCAGCTCGCGGGGGATCGACACCGGCAGCAGCTCGGTGTTGACCGCGTAGTACAGCTTCTTGCCGTCGAGCAGCGAGACGACCGCGACGTCGACGCCGAACTCCTTCTCGGCTCGGCGGGCGAGGTCCTGCAGGGTGTCCGACCCGCCGGTGCTGGCGAGCTCGACCAGCGTCTCGGCACCCGACCACTCGAAGGTCGGTTCGGGCAGTGCGCGCCGCGGACGCGCAGGAGGCGCGGTGCCGGTCGGTGGGACGGGCAGGGTTCCGGGGGCACTCTCGGGTGCAGGCGTCGGCGCAGGCGTCGTGGCAGGTGTCGGCAGCGGTGCGGGTGCCGCTGTCGAGCGCGCCGCGTCGGCCTGCTCGGCCTCGAGACGGGCGACGGCCGCCCGCGCGGCCTCGAGCCGTGCGACGACCGGGTCGACCGGAGCCGGCGCGGCCACCGACGCCGCCAGTCGGGCCACCTCGAGCTGGGCCGCGACGCGCTGGGGCACGAGGGGGGCCGCCGAGGTGCGCGGGATGTGCTCGACCGATTCGCCGCGGCGCACCACGTCGAGGGTCGGGGCGACCCGGTCGGCGACCACGGCGCCCCATTGCCGGTACATCGTCTCGCAGCCGTGCGGGCGCCCGGGCTGCAGCTCGCCCGGGGGCAGTCGGAAGTACGAGGTCGACGGGTGCTGCGAGGCGACCCGCTCGGTGATGTCGTTCATGCGCGCGGCGTGCCGGTCGGCGACCGATCCGAACGGGTTGTCGAACCGCGTCACCGAGCGGACGGGCTGCACGCCGACCAGGACGATGCGGGCGGTCGGGTGGACGCGGCGCGTCAGGTCGGTGACGAGCGACGTGACGTCGCGCTGCCAGCTGTCGAGCGGGGTGAGCATGACGGCGTCGTTGAGGCCGAGCATCACGACGACCGTGTCGTACAGGCTGAGGTCGTGGTCGCCGATCCACGAGCGGGCCGACCCGGCGTTCATCATCTCGTCGCCGATGTAGTCCACCGAGCACGCACGTCCGGTGTTCTTCGAGGTCTCCTTGGCGATCTGGCCGGTGAGCGCCTGCTCGTGGCTCGTCACGCCGAAGCCGTGGGTGGGGCCCGTGCCGATCAGCAGCACGGTGTCGGGGTCGGGGGAGTCCGCCCGGTAGGTCGGCCGACCGCGCGGAGACGGCACGTGCCGCGAGCGCGAGAGCGTCCACAGGTAGAACAGGCGCATGGCAGGCCTCAGCCGCTCGTAGCTGCGCGTCGGGTGCGCGGGTGTGTCGACCGTCCTGGTCACGTGGTGCTCCTCGGGTGTCTCTCGGTGTCTCGTCCCCCCGTCCCAGGCTAGGCAGCGGGCGTGCACGGGGCTGCCCCCAGTGCGGGTCCGCGGTGGCCCCCCTTGTGGTCGCACCCCAGCGCCGCCCCGTCGTTCCGGGGAGTGCACCCGAACCTGGACGCAGGAGGCGCGGGGCGAGCAGGCTGGTACGCGTGACTCCCGCAGACAGCACGTCCCCCGACGACGACCACGGTTCCGTCGCCACCGCCCTCGAGCTCGTGGCGGACGAGGTCGACGCCGCCGTCTCGGCGGTCCTCGACGCCGACGCCGGGGGCGATTCGGGCGGGGACGACGACACGTCCGGCCAGCTCGACGCCTTCGCCGACCTGCTCGACGACGCCGAGCGCGTCTTCGTGCACGGGGCGGGGCGTTCGGGTCTCGCCCTGCGCATGACCGCGATGCGGCTGATGCACCTCGGTCTCGAGGTGCACGTCGTCGGCGAGGTGACGACTCCCGCCATCGCCGACGGAGACGTGCTGCTCACCGCGAGCGGCTCGGGCACGACGTCCGGCATCGTCGCCGCGGCCCGCACCGCCGTCGACGCCGGGGCCCGGGTGGCCGCGATCACCACCGCCGCCGACTCGCCGCTGGCCGACCTGGCCGAGGCCGTCCTCGTGGTCCCCGCCGCCGACAAGCAGGACCGCTCGGGAGCCGCCTCGTCTCAGTACGCCGGCGGCCTGTTCGAGCAGACGGTCGTGCTGCTCGGCGACGCCGTCTTCCACGCGCTGTGGAAGCGCTCGGGCGCCGATGCCGACGAGCTCTGGCCCCGCCACGCGAACCTCGAGTAGCCGCCCCCACTTCCGCGCGCGCCGCCCTCCGCGTCGCGCCGTCGATGCGCTGTCGAACCATCCGAATGGATGGTTCGACAGCGCATCGACGGTTCGTCTCTTTCAGAGGGTGGGGGTCCTGTGGAGAACTACGACAGGGCGCGGTCACGACCGGCAAGGTGTGGGGATGATCGATTCCCTACCGCCCGTCATCCGCTCGTCCCAGCTGGGCCACGGGACGCGAGAGTCCTCCTCGGTCCGTCGCCGGATCGACCGTGGTGAGCTCCTCCGGCTGTGCCCGGGTGTCGCCGTCGAGCGGGAGGCCTGGCAGGCTGCCACGCCGAGGCAACGCCATCTCCTGCGCGTGGTCGCGCTCCTGCCCAAGCTGTCGAGCCGGGTCGCCGTCTCACACGCGTCCGCGGCGGCCGTCTGGGGTGCACCGATCTTGGGTGACTGGCCGGACCGCGTCCACGTCGCCGACCCCGCTCGTCGCACGACGCAGTCCACGCCGACGGTCGTTCGTCACGCCGGACTTCTTCTGCCCCAGGAGGCGCGGGAGGAGTCCGGGGTGCTCGTCACCTCGCCGGCGCGCACGGCTGCCGATCTCGCGTTGTCGTGGACCTTCCGGGAGGCCGTCGTCGCCCTCGACCAGCTGCTCCGCCGTCGGTTGACCACGCGGGAGGAGGTCGGTCGGTTCCTGGACGCACGCCCCACGGCTCGGGGCCGCACGGGCGCTCGTCGTGCCGTGGCCTTCGCGACGTCGGCGGCCGAGTCCCCCGGGGAATCGCTGACGCGGGTCGTCCTGCACGAGCTGGGTGCGCCTCCTCCGGTTCTCCAGAAGAGCTTTCGCTGGGGTGATCGCGGTCAGTTCGTGGACGTGGTCGACTTCTGGTGGCCCCGGTTCGGTGTCGTCCTCGAGTTCGACGGGCGGACCAAGTACGCGAAGGGCCGGTGGCGGAAGGGGCGTTCTCCGGAGCAGATCGTCGTGGACGAGAAGATCCGGGAGGACCGCATCCGCAACCGGCCCGAGGTCGACGGATTCGCTCGCACGGTGTGGGACGAGGTCATGCACCCGCCGCGCCTCGCGATGAACCTGCGCGCAGCCGGACTGCCCCTGGGCTGACGCCTCGTCGCCGGTGGTCCTGCGAGTCGGGCACCGTGACGACACCACCGATGCGCCGACGAACCATCCACCTGCGTGGTTCGACGGCGCATCGATGGTTCCGGGGCGGTGCGTCTGCCACACGTTTTACCCGCGCGAAACAATTCGTATACAAAACTGGGGCGTGCGGCAGGATTGTATGCAATCCACGCCGCACAGACCGATACCGCCCGAGCATCGGAGGCCCGATGGCCCGCCCACCCCGCCCGACCCGTTCCGCGAGCGCGTCCCGTGCCGCGAGCGCGAGCGCACCGGACGGCCGTCGCCGCCTGCGCCGAGCCCTCGCGCTCCCGGCCCTCGCCGCCGCCGCGACGCTCGCGCTGACGGCCTGCGTCCCGCAGCAGCCCGCCGGCACGAACCCGCCCGACAAGACCGACGTCACCACCGCCCCGATCGGCGACAAGACGATCGTCGAGGGAGGCGACCTGGTCATGGCGTTGTCGGCCGAGCCGGACGCCCTCGACCCCACCACGTCGTCGTCGCTCTACACGCGGTACGTCATGGAGACGGTGTGCCAGAAGCTGTACGACATCGACGCCGAGGGCGACCTGGTGCCGTTGCTGGCGACCGAGCTGCCGACGCTGTCGGACGGCGGGCTGACGGTCGACATCCCCGTGCGCACCGACGCCGTGTTCGCCGACGGGACCCCGCTCGACGCCGAGGCCGTGGTCACCACGCTGCGCCGCCACCTCGACAAGCCCGACTCGTCGCGGGCCAGCGAACTCGGCCCCGTCACCGGGGTCGAGGCCCTCGACGACGACACGGTGCGCTTGACCTACGAGCGCCCCTTCGCCCCGCTCACCGCGGCCCTCGCCGACCGGGCGGGCATGATCATGTCGCCGACGGCGCTCGAGGCCGAGGGCGACGACTTCGGCGACGCCCCGGTCTGCGTGGGCCCGTTCAAGTTCGTCGACCGGGTGCCGCAGACCTCGATCTCGGTCGAGCGCGACCCGCTCTACTACGACGCCGAGGACGTGCACCTCGACACGATCACCTACCGCATCATCACCGACGCGAGCATCCGGGCCGCGAACGTGCGGGCGGGTGACGTGCAGGTCGCCGACTCGATGTCGACGATGGACGTCGACTCCCTCATGGCCGACGACGGCCTGACGGTGCTGCAGGTCGGCTCGTTCGGCTACCAGGGCATCACAGTGAACATCGGCAACCAGGACGGCGTCGGAACCGACCCCGTGCAGATCGACACCCCCCTGGCGAGCGACGTGCGCGTCCGTCAGGCGCTGGCCATGTCGATCGACCGCGACGCGCTCGTCCAGAGCGTGTTCGGCGGGTGGAACGACACCGCCTGCTCGCCGATCCCGCCGACCAGTCCGTTCGCCACGGACGCCAGCGACGCCTGCCCGGGCTACGACCCCGAGGGAGCGAAGCGCCTCCTCGACGAGGCGGGCGTGGCCACGCCCTACGACATCGAGATCCAGGTTAGCAACAACGCCGACACGTTGCGCCTCGCCCAGGCGTTGCAGGCCCAGGTCGCCGACGGCGGGTTCCGCCTGTCGATCACCCCGGTCGAGTACTCGACCCTGCTCGACGTGCAGTCGCGTGGTGACTTCGACGCGCTGCAGCTCGGCTGGTCGGGTCGTGTCGACCCGAACGGCAACATGGTCAACTTCCTGCGCACCGGTGGCGGCAACAACTACTCGGGCTACAGCAACCCCCGGGTCGACGAGCTGCTGGCCGACGCCGCGGCGTCCATCGACGTCGACGAGCGGGCGGCGCTGTACGGCGAGGCCGTGACGCAGGTCCAAGAGGACGAACCGCTCATCTACCTGTACCGCACCCGCAGCCTGACCGCGCTGACGAACGAGGTCGCCGGGGTGTCCACCTACGCCGACGGCGTCGTGCGCCTCAGCAACGCCGCCTTCGTCGAGGGGGAGTGACCCGATGACCCGTTACCTGTTGACCCGGCTCTGGCAGTCGGCCGTCACCCTCGTGATCGCCTCGATCGTCGTGTTCTGGGGGGTGCGCCAGCTGCCCGGCGACCCGGCCCTGGCGCTCGCCGGAGAAGAGGCGACGCCCGAGCGCGTCGCCGCCATCCGGGCCGACCTCGGCCTCGACGACTCGCTGCTCGTGCAGTACGGCCGGTTCGTCGGCAACTTCGTCCGCGGTGACTTCGGCGAGTCCACCCGCACCGGCACCCCGGTCACCGAGCTGATCGGCGCCACCCTGCCGGTCACGCTGTGGCTCGCCCTCTGCGCGATCGTGGTCGCCGTCGTCGTGGGCGTCGCGCTGGGCGTCGTCGCCGAGCGGTACCGGGGCCGCTGGCCCGAGTGGATGGCCAACGCCGCTGCCCTGGTGGGGCTCTCGGTGCCGAACTTCTGGCTCGGCATCCTCGCGATCCTCTGGCTCGCGGCCGGCCTCGGCCTGTTCCCCGCGTCGGGCTACGTGCCGGTGGCCGAGAACCCTGCGAGCGCGTTCTACCACCTCACCCTGCCCGCGCTGATCCTCGGCACGAGCCTCGCCGCGGTCATCATGCGGCAGACCAGGGCCTCGATGATCGAGACGATGAAGACCGACTACGTGCGCACCGCGCGGGCCAAGGGTCTCGGTCGCGGCCGGGTGCTGATGCGCTACGGCCTGCGCAACTCGATGATCGTGGTCGTCACGATCGTGGGCCTGCAACTCGGCGGCCTGATCTCGGGCGCCGTGGTCACCGAGCGCATCTTCGCGCTGCCGGGCTTCGGCAAGCTCACGCTCGACTCGGTGTTCACCCGCGACTACCCCGTGATCCAGGCCGTCGTGCTGATCATCACGGTCGGCTACATCGTGATCAACCTGGCGGTGGACGTCCTGTACTCCGTCATCAACCCGCGCATCAGGGTAGGAGGCGCATCGTGACCGTCATCGAGACACCCACCGCCGCAGGGGCGGGGCTCGGCTCGGCGCGGGGACGCGTCTGGCGCGGCCTCGTCCGCAACAAGCTGGGCGTCACGGGCGGCGTCATGCTGCTCGTCGTCCTCGTCGCGGGCCTCGCCGCCCCCCTCATCGCCCCGTACGACCCGACCCGGGTGAACTTCGAGCTGCCGTTCCAGGTGCCCGGCACCGTGGGCTACGTGCTCGGCACCGACGACCTCGGCCGCGACATCCTGTCGCGCACCGTGTACGGCATCCGTGTCTCGCTGCAGGTCGGCGTGCTGTCGGTGCTGCTCGCCGTCGTGGTCGGCACGCCCCTCGGGCTGCTGGCCGGCTACTGGCGCTGGCTCGACGGCGTCATCTCGCGCCTGACCGACGTCATGCTGGCGTTCCCGTTCCTGATCATCGCCGTGGCGCTCGCCGCGATCAGCGGTCCGAGCCTGACGAACGCCGTGGTCGCCCTCGGCATCGCCCAGGTGCCGACGATGATCCGCGTGGTGCGCGGCGAGACGCTGCGCGTCAAGTCGACCGACTTCGTCCTCGCCGCGACGACCATGGACGCCACGGGCCTGCGCGTGATCTTCCAGCACGTCCTGCCCAACTGCGTCTCGGCGATCATCGTGCAGGCCACGGTCATCATGCCGGTCGCCGTGATCGGCGAGGCCCTGCTGTCGTTCCTCGGGCTGGGCATCCAGCCGCCGACGGCCAGTCTGGGCATCATGCTCAGCGACGCGCAGCAGTACCTGGCCAAGGCGCCGTTCGCGGCCGTCGTGCCGGGCCTCGCGATCGCCGCGATCTGCCTGGGCTTCAACCTGTTCGGCGACGCCCTGCGCGACGCCCTCGACCCCACCGCCAGCGACCGGAAGTGACCCCCTCGTGACCTACACCACCCCCGACGAGTTCGTCACCCGCCCCGACCTGCGCGGCACCTTCGGCATGACGTCGTCCACGCACTGGTTGGCGACGGCCTCGGCCCAGTCGGTCCTCGAGCGGGGCGGCAACGCCTTCGACGCCGCCGTGGCGGGCGCCTTCGTGCTCCATGTCGTCGAGCCGCACCTCAACGGCCCCGGCGGCGACCTCACAGCGATCTACGCGACGGCCGAGGCCCCCGGCGCGCCGACGGTGCTCGTCGGCCAGGGCCCGGCCCCGGCGGCCGCGACCCGTGAGCACTACCTCGCCGAGGGCCTCGAGCTCGTCCCCGGGTCGGGAGCCCTGGCCGCCGCCGTCCCCGGTGCCGTCGACGCCTGGCTGAAGCTGCTGGCCGAGCACGGCACCTGGTCGCTCGCCGACGTCCTCGCCTACGCGATCGGCTACGCCCGTGACGGCCACCCGATCGTGGCGCGCGTGGCCTCCACCATCGAGACCGTCGCCGACCTCTTCACCGAGCATTGGCCCACCTCGGCCGCGCAGTGGATGCCCGGTGGCGAGGTGCCCCGCGAGGGCGACCTGCTGACGAACCCGGCCTACGCGGCCGTCCTCGACGAGCTGGTCGCGGCCGGCGAGGCCCTCGGCCCCGACGCGTCCCGCGAGGCGAAGATCGAGGAGGCGCGGGTCGAGTGGGGCAGCGGACACGTCGCGCAGGCGATCGACGCGTTCGTCCGCACTCCGCACCGTCATTCGTCGGGCACCGACCACGCGGGTGTCGTCACGGCCGCGGACCTCGCCGCGTTCCGCGCCACGACCGAACCGGCGACGACGATCGAGTTCCGGGGTCACACGATCGCCAAGACCGGCGCCTGGGGCCAGGGTCCCGCCCTGCTCCAGGTCCTGGCGCTGCTCGAGCCGCTGGACGACGAGCTGCTCGATCCCTCGACCGCGGACGGCGCCCACACCATCGTCGAGGCGCAGAAGCTCGCGATGGCCGACCGCGAGGCCTGGTACGGCCCCGGAGACGTGCCCCTCGAGACCCTCTTGTCCGCGGACTACGCCGACGAGCGCCGCGCGCTGATCGGCGAGCGGGCGTCGCACGACCTGCGACCCGGCGACGTCCCCGGGCGCGAGCCGTTCGCCCTGCCCACGATGCGCACCGAGTACCTGCCTCCCGCGCTCAGCGAGGCACCCGCCGGCGTCGGCGAGCCCACGGTCGCGGCCCCCGGGCGGGCGCAGGCATCGGCCGCCGCACCCGCCGCGCCCGTCGCACCGGCCGAGGACGCCCCGCCGACCGGCACCGCGCCTCCTGCCGACCGTCTGGCCGAGCCGTTCACCGAGCCGACCGGCGAGACGCGCGGCGACACCTGCCACCTCGACGTCGTCGACCGCTGGGGCAACGTCGTCTCGGCGACCCCGTCGGGCGGCTGGTTGCAGTCGTCGCCGACCATCCCCGAGCTCGGCTTCTGCCTGGGCAGCCGGCTGCAGATGTCGTGGTTGGACGAGGGCACGGCGTCGACCCTCGAGCCCGGCACCCGCCCGCGCACGACGCTGACGCCCACGCTCGTGCTGAAGGACGGCGAGCCCGTCGTCGCGCTCGGCTCGCCCGGAGGTGACCAGCAGGACCAGTGGCAGCTGCTCTACCTGCTGCGCACGATCGTCGGCGGGTACACCCCGCAGCAGGCGATCGACGCCCCCGCGCTGCACACCACGTCGTTCCCCGGCAGCTTCTGGCCCCGCACCTGGGAGCCCGGAGGCGTCGTCGTCGAGGACCGCCTGGGCGACGACGTCATCGACGCGCTGGTCGCCCGCGGCCACGTCGTCACCCGCGCCGGCGGCTGGTCCCTGGGCCGGCTGTCGAGCGTCTCGCGAGACCCCGAGACCGGCGTGCTCTCCGCCGCCGCCAACCCCCGAGGAGCCCAGGCCTATGCCGCAGGACGCTGAGAACCCGACCTCCCCTCTGCTGAGCGTGCGCGACCTCCGCGTCTCGTTCGGCGACACCCCCGCCGTGCACGGCGTCGACCTCGACGTCCTGCCGGGCGAGCGGGTGGCGATCGTCGGCCAGTCCGGCTCGGGCAAGTCGACGGTGGTCGCGGCCATCCTGCGCCTGCTGCCCGGGGCCGGCCACATCACGGGCGGCACGATCGAGCTCGCGGGCCCCGACGGCAGCACCCTCGACCTCGCGCAGGCCACCGAGGCACCCATGCGCCAGGTGCGCGGCGCGCGCATCGGCCTCGTGCCGCAGGACCCGTCGACCAACCTGAACCCGTCGATGAAGGTCGGCGCCCAGATCGCCGACGCGCTGCGCACCCACGGGCTCCGAGGCCACGACGAGGTGCAGCGCCGCGTCGTCGCGCTGATGACCGAGGCGGGCATCCCCGAGGCCGAGCGCCGGGCGGGGCAGTTCCCGCACGAGTTCTCCGGCGGCATGCGCCAGCGCGTGCTCATCGCGATCGCCCTGGCCCGCGAGCCGCAGCTGCTCATCGCCGACGAACCGACCAGCGCGCTCGACGTGACGGTGCAGCGTCAGATCCTCAACCACCTGCAGACGTTGGTCGAGAGCCGCGGCACGTCGCTGCTCTTCATCACGCACGACCTCGGTCTCGCCGCCGACCGCACCGACCGCATCGTCGTGATGCTCGAGGGTCGCGTCGTCGAGCAGGGCACGCCCGAGCAGATCCTGCGTCGCCCGCAGCACGAGTACACGAAGCGCCTGGTCGCGGCCGCGCCGACGCTGGCCTCGGCCACCGCCCTCCGTCGCGGCGAGGCCGTCCTCGACGACGCGACGGACGCGAAGGAGGCGCGGGTCGACTCGATCCTGACCGTCACCGACCTGGTCAAGGAGTTCCGCCTCCGTGGTCGCCGTGGTGAGCAGGTGCGGGCCGTCGACCACGTCTCGTTCGAGGTGCCGCGCGGCACCACGACGGCGATCGTGGGGGAGTCCGGCTCGGGCAAGACGACCGTGGCCCGCATCGTGCTCGGCCTCGAGTCGGCGACCAGTGGGTCGGCACTGATCGACGGCGAGAGCATCACGGCGAGCCGGGGTGCGTCCCGTCGCGCGCTGCGTCGCCGGGTGCAGCCCGTCTTCCAGGACCCCTACGGGTCGCTCGACCCGTCGTACAGCGTCGAGCGGCTGATCGACGAGCCGTTGCGCATCTTCGGCGTCGGCGACCGGGCCTCCCGCAGGCAGCGGGTCGCCGAGCTGCTCGACCAGGTCGCCCTGCCCCGGTCGGTCGCCCAGAGCCGGCCGAACGAGCTGTCGGGCGGTCAACGCCAGCGGGTGGCCATCGCGCGGGCGCTCGCCCTCGAGCCCGAGCTGCTCATCTGCGACGAGGCCGTCTCGGCGCTCGACGTGCTCGTCCAGGAGCAGATCCTCGAGCTGCTCGGCGACCTGCAGCGTCGGCTCGGCCTGAGCTACCTGTTCATCACGCACGACCTGGCGGTCGTGCGCCAGATCGCCCACGACGTGGTGGTCATGCGCAAGGGAGCCGTGGTCGAGCGCGGTAGCGTCGACGACATCTTCTTGTCGCCCCGTGCCGAGTACACGACCGAACTGTTGGGAGCCATCCCCGGTGCCAGCCTCGCCCTCTGAGGGCCCGCCACCCGTCGTCCTCGTCGACGCCCTGCGTCGCGAGATCGTCGAGGGCACCCTCGTGCCGGGGACGCGCATCACCGAGGCCTCGGTCGCCAGCCGCCACGGCGTCTCGCGCGTCCCGGTGCGCGAGGCGCTGCGGGCGCTCGAGGCCGAGGGGTTCGTCGAGTCGACGCCCCACGTGGGCAGTCGGGTCGCCGCGATCCCGGTCGACGAGGCCGACGACCTCTTCGCCGTCCGCGAGGCCCTCGAGATCTCGACCGCACGGCGTGCCGCCCAGCGGGCGCGCGAGCTGTTCGGCGAGCCCCGCCCGCCCGAGGACTGGTGGCGGACGCGGCGCGTGCTCGGGCAGCTGCTCGACGACGGGGACGCCGCCGTCGAGGCCGGCGACCTCGACCTTCTCGTCGAGCTCAACGACCGGTTCCACGTCGGCGTGGCACACCTGAGCGGGAGTGCCACCCTGGCGACGCTGCTGCGCCAGCTCTCGAACAAGATCGAGTGGCTGTACGCGCTCGACACCTTCTCGCGGGGCAAGCGGCTCTGGCCCGACCACCGCCGCATCCTCGCGGCGATCGACGCGGGCGACGAGGCCGGGGCCGCCGAGCTGATGGGCTGGCACGTCCGCGAGTCGCGCATCGGGTTCCTCGCCCGCACCGAGCCGGCCGACCGGGTGGCCGACCTGCGGGCCACGCCGCCCGCCCTGCCGCCGACGATCCCGACGCCGACGATCCCGACGACCTGACCCGCGCCTCGTCGGGTTCGTCGGCTCAGGCGACGGGGCGGTGCCCGGGCAGGGCGTGGAGGTCTTCGGCGGCGAGTTCGGCCGCGATGGGGTCGCCGGCCTCGGTCGCCTCGCGCAGGGCGACGAACGAGTCGGCCATCGAGTCCCAGTGCAGCACCTGCACGATGTTGGGCACGCGCAGTTTGTAGGCGAGACCGTCGGTGACGTCCGTACAGACCTTGACCAGTGCCGGATTGCCGCAGTGGTCGACGTAGGTCGAGAAGAGCGCGACGGCGTGGGCGTTGAGGGCCGGGCCGTCTTCGCGGTCGAGGTCGGCGAGGCAGACGTCGATCGCCCGGACGATCTCTCGCTTGACGGCGGCCGGCAGGTTGGGGACGGCCAGGCGGACCGCCCCGCCGAAGAGCACGCCGAGGGTCTGGACCGCCTCGACGGCCTCTTCGGCCTTCGGCGTCGCGACCTTCGTGTAGCGGTTCGGGGCCATCTCGACCAGGCCGGCGCGTACGAGGTCGCCGAGGGCCTCGCGGATCGGTGTGCGCGACACCTGCAGCCAGGCGATCAGCTCGTCGTCGTGCAGGCGTTCGCCGGGCTCGAGCGTTCCGTCGATGATCGCGTCGCGGATGCGGCTGCGGACCGTGTCGCGCAGCAGTTGTCGCTCGGCGGCGGGGGGAGTGACGGGAATCGGCATGCGGCCTCCTAGATCCTCACGGGCGGGTGCCCGGCCAGCATCCTAATACGAAAACGTCGCATTTTGCCCGTTGGGCAGCGAAGTTCACATGTCAATTCCAGTGGACCGATCGGGTGCCAGGGACGACGAAGCCCCGCCTCCATGACGGGGGCGGGGCTTCGTGACTCGGGTCGGTGCGGTTACTTCGCGGCGGTGGGGGTCGCTGCGGGCACGTGCTGCGAGGCGACGTCGACCCCGTGCGCGTCGCGCAGGGTCGTCAGGGTCTGCTCGATCTCGTCGTCGCGCTGCTCGGTCGTCCAGCCGAGCGAGCCGGCCATGACGTCGGCGATCTCGGTGAGCAACTCGATGGTGACACCGCCGACGAACGCGAGGTTCGTGCGGCGCAGCACGACGTCGGCCAGGTGGACGGCGTCCTCGTGCTCGGCGAAGTAGGCGATCTCGGCCGTCGTCAGCGTCGAGTCGGCCTCGAGGGCCTGCGACGGCTGGTCGAGCAGCACCTCGATGACGTCGGAGGCGCGGGTGCCGTACCGGGTCAGCAGACGGTCGACCTGATCGCGGTCGAGCCCGTCGGCGTGGGCCGCGATCCAGGTGGTGCGGGCGCCGTCGGTGGTCGGGAAGCCCTTGCCGCCGCCGATCGCCATGCCCGTCGTGTCGACCGACCGCCCCACGCCGAGCTTCGTCGTCGCCTCGGTCGAGAGGTGGGCCGACAGGGCGCGGAACGTGGTCCACTTCCCGCCGACGAGGCTGAGGACGGTCGTTCCGGGCAGCTCGGCGACCTCGGTCTCGACGATGCGGTAGTCGCGCGACACGAAGCCGGCGGCGAGGTCGTCGTGCTTCGGCAACGGGCGGACGCCCGAGTAGCGGTAGACGATGTGGCCACGGTCGAGCTCGATGTCGGGGTAGACGTGCTTGACCAGGTCGAAGAAGTAGTCGACCTCTTCCTCGGTGCAGACCGCAGGCTCGGCCATGTCGGCCTCGAGGTCGGTGGTGCCGATGAGCACGCGCCCCTTGAGCGGGTAGATCAGGACGATGCGGCCGTCGTTGTTCTCGAAGAAGATCTCGCGACCGTTCGTGGCCTCGAGCAGCTCGGGGCTGTCGACGACGATGTGCGATCCCTTGGTGCCGCCCATGTACTGCGACTCGGCGCCGAAGGCCTTGTTGGTGAGGTCGGTCCAGGGGCCTGAGGCGTTGATGACGACGTCGGCCTTCACCGTGAACTCGGTGCCGGTGACGACGTCGCGCAGGGTCACGCCGCCGTCGGCGGTGCCGACGGCCTCCAGGTAGTTGGCGCTGCGGGCGTTGTCGCCGGCGGCCAGGCCGTCCTTCAGCACGTCGAGCGCGAGACGCTCGGGCTCGTGCACCGACGCGTCGTAGTAGGTGCCCGTGTACTTGAGCGCCTTGTTGAGGTGCGGCATCTCGGCGAGGGCCTTCTTGCGACCGAGGAACTTGTGACGCGGCACCGAGCCGCCGTCGCGCGAGAACGAGTCGTACATCGTCATGCCGACCTTGATCAGCAGCGCGCCGCGCTCCTTGGTGGAGCGCTGCTTGTGCGTCAGCATGCGCAGCGGGGCGTTCATGATGCCGCTGAAAGTCGAGAAGATCGGCATCGTCGTCTGCAGCGGCTTGACGTAGTGAGGGGCGATCTTCAGCAGACCGTTGCGCTCCTCGACGCTCTCGCGGACGAGGCGGAACTCGCCGTTCTCGAGGTAGCGGATGCCGCCGTGGATCATGTGCGACGAGGCGGCGGACGCGCCCGACGCGTAGTCGGCACGTTCGACGAGCACGACGTCGACGCCCTGGAGGGCGAGGTCGCGGAAGGTCGCGATGCCGTTGATGCCACCGCCGACGACGAGCACCTGTGCCGTCGGGCGGTCGACGATGCGCTGCACGTTGGGACGGATCGAGTCTGTCTTCTTCGACATGGTCACTGCTTCTTTCGAGATGCGATGTCAGGTGATGGTGACCGACTCGTCCTGCGGGCCGGTAGATTCATCGTCGTCCCGATGCACACACGGTGCAACGGATCTGCACGAACGTGCAAGGAGGTCCCGTTGGTCGCTGGCGACACGTCCGAACGCACGCAGGAGGCGCTGCGTGCCGCGCACCTGTACTACATGCAGGACCTCACGATGGAGGCGATCGCGCACGAACTGCAGACGTCCCGCTCGTCGGTCTCGCGCCTCCTGAAGTCGGCCCGCGAGACGGGCCTCGTCGACATCCAGATCAAGTCGCCGCTCGACCAGCCGACGGCCGTGGGCGAGGGGCTGCACCGGCGGTTCGGTGTCGTCGCCCACGTCGTCCCGGTGCCCGACCAGACGAGCGACGTCGACCGGCTCGACCGGGTCGCGCTCTCGGCTGCACGAACGCTCACGCAGTACGTCGACTCGAACATGGTCGTCGGCGTCGCCTGGGGTTCCACCGTCAGCGCGGTCAGCCGGTACCTGGTGCCCAAGGCCACGCACAACACCGTCTTCGTCCAGCTGAACGGTGCGGCGAACACCCGGACGACGGGCATCGAGTACGCCAGCGAGATCCTGCGGCGGTTCGGTCACGCGTACGGCGCCCTGATCCAGCAGTTCCCCGTGCCGGCGTTCTTCGACGACCCGGCGACCAAGCGGGCCCTGTGGCGGGAACGCAGCACCCGACGCGTCCTCTCGTTGCAGGGCGCCATGGACCTCGTCGTCTTCGGCGTCGGCTCGCGCGAGGCGCACGTGCCGAGCCACGTCTACTCGGGCGGGTACCTCGAGCAGAGCGACCACGACAGCCTCGGCCACGACCACGTGGTGGGCGACGTCGCGACCGTGTTCTTCCGCGAGGACGGCTCGTCGGCCGACATCGAGCTCAACCAGCGCGCCACGGGGCCCGACCTGGCGACCATCCGGCGCACGCCGCGTCGCGTCTGCGTCGTCGCCGGCGAGGCCAAGGTCGTCAGCGTCCGCGGTGCCCTGGCCGCGGGCCTGGTCACCGACCTGATCCTCGACGAGGGCACCGCCAGGGCGCTGCTGGCCAGCTGAGCCGGTGTCGGCCCGGACGAGGAGGCGCGGGTGGGGTACGTCGCACCAGCCGCGACCCAGCCCGCCCGCGTAGACGGGAGCGGTCGCACACCGGGCCCGCGAGGGGCCCCGAGAGGAGCATCACCATGGCAAGCACCGAACTCACCGGACGCCGCGTTCTCGCGATCGTCACCAACTACGGCGTCGAGCAGGACGAACTCGTCGTCCCCGTCGCGAGGCTGCGCGAGCAGGGCGCCACCGTCGTCGTCGCCGGCGTCTCCACCGAGCCGATCGAGACGCTCGTCGGCGACAAGGACCCGGGTCAGACCGTCCGCCCCGACACGACCATCGCCGAGGTCGACGCCGCCGACCACGACCTCCTGCTCGTGCCCGGCGGCACCATCAACGCCGACACCCTGCGCACCGAGAGCGACGCCGTCGACCTGGTCAAGGCCTTCGCCGCGGCCGGCAAGCCGATCGCGGCCATCTGCCACGGCCCGTGGGCGCTCATCGAGGCGGGCCTCGTCACGGGCAAGGAACTGACCTCCTTCGCCTCGTTGCAGACCGACGTCCGCAACGCCGGCGGCACGTGGGTGGACCGCTCGGTCGTGACCGACGTCGAGCAGGGCTTCACGCTCGTCACGTCGCGTGACCCCGACGACCTCGAGGACTTCGTCCGCGAGACCTCGACGGCCCTGGCCGCCACGGCCTGATCCGTCGTCCTCCGTCGCGGCGGGGTCGGTCGTCCCGTTCCGGGGCGACGGACCCCGCCGCGGGTCTTTAATGGGACGTCGGGCCGTCGTCGGTCCGTCCCCGGCGCTCCGGCGCCCATCCGGTCGAGAAGGAGGCGCGGTGAAGCTCGGCAAGACGCGCAAGACCCCCTCGGAACCCGCGACGCCCGATCCCGCGGCCCTCGAGCGGGCGGTCGCCGAGGGTGTCCTCATCTCGCGTGCGGCCGCCGTGGTCTCGGTGGCCAACTCGATCGTCATCCGTGCCCTCCGCGACGACGAGCACTTCGACCACGAGCGCACCCGCGAGGCCGTGCGGACCGTCCTCGGTCGCCTGGCGGCGGAACAACGCGAGCAGAACGAACGCATCGGCGGCGAACGGGCGAAGGCCCTCAAGGCCAAGGGGCGGTCGCGACACCAGCACGACTACCGGCGCGGTGACGACGACACCCTGTGGTTCCGGGAGAAGACCTACACGGCCGTGGCCGAGCGGCTGGACGAACTGCAGTCCGACGACGACTTCGTGGGCGGGATCGTCGCGGCGGCGGTGGATCGCGCCTGGGGCGACGTCGGAGCCGTGATCGTCACGAAGGTGTCGGCGGTCGAGGCGGTCGACCCGGCGTATCCCGACGAACGCGACCAGCGCCTCCGTGATCTCGTCGAGGTGGACCTCGCCGAGCTGCTCGCGCAGCCGCCGCAGGCGTCGGACGCTCCGCGCTCGACCTGACGGGTGCGTTCGTCCGTCGGCCCCCGACCTGGGGCTGTCCCGGCCCGGCGTCGGGACGAGACCATTGAGGGACACCGCTCGGCCCTCACCACGCGGAGCCCTCGTCGATCAGGCCACCGCTGTGGGAGGAACCCGGCATGAACCGTTTCGTGAGCCCGCTCGTGCGCGGGCTGATCCGACAGCGCAACCGCTGGTTCGACCGACGCCTCGGGCTGCCCCGGCCCGAGGGCGTCGCGCGGGCGCACGCCCCCGGCGTCAACCCCGATCGCGTGCTGCTGTTCGGCAGCGGGCCCGCCGTCGGGTGGGGCGTCCGCAGCCACGACCTGGGGCTCGCGGGCCATCTCGCGCGGGCGGTCTCGCAGGCCACCGGCCGTGGGGTCGACGTCGACGTCGTGGCCGACCCCGCCATGCGGACGGCGGACGCCCGGCGGGTGCTCGGGGACCGCGACCTCACGCGCTACGACGCCGTGGTCGTGGTGACCGGCATCAACGACGCCCTCGAGATGACCGACGTCACGAAGTGGCGGCGGGCGTTCGTCGACCTGCTCGTGCACATCGAGACCGAGACCGGAGGCGCGAGCAGCCCCGTGCTCGTCACGGGCGTCCAGGCGCCCAGCGAGGTGACCGTGTTCCACATCGCCGGCGGTGGCCTCGTCGACCGCCACGCGGCCGAGATGAACGCGATCATCCACGACGTCTGCTCGACGCATCCCCGGGTGCACGTGCTCATGCCCCCGTCGCCGCTCTCGGGCCACGACGACCGGGACCAGCTGATCGCCAAGTACGCCCGCTGGGGCGAGGCGCAGGCCGGGATGCTCGCGCCCATGCTCGACGCGCAGATGTCGGCCGGCGGCGGCGTGGCGCGGGCGCGTCGGCACGCCCCGCAGGCCGAGGTCGACCGCGTCGAGGCGATCAGGGCCCTCGGCCTCCTCGACACCGACCCCGAGGAACGCTTCGACGACATCGTCGAACGGGCTCGGACCCTGCTCGGCGCGAGCGGGGCCGCGTTCTCGCTCGTCACCGCCGACCGACACTGGAACAAGGCCCTCGCCGGGGGCGGTGACCGCGAGATGCCCATGGCCCTGTCGTTCTGCGCCCACACGGTCGCCGGCGGCCAGCCGTTCGTCGTCGAGGACGCCTGGGCCGACGAACGCTTCGGCGTCGAGGCGCCGGCCCGGTTCTACGCCGGCTATCCGGTCGAGAGCCCCGACGGCGTCCGCATCGGTGCTCTCTGCGTCGCCGACCCCGAACCCCGGACGGTCGAGAGCGTCGACCTCGTCATGCTCCGCGAGCTCGCCCTCAGCGTGCAGCGCGAGCTCGCGAAGCAGGCCGTCGCGCGGGCGTGACGTTGGATGTACAGAAAGATGTACACGACGTGGCGCTCCGCGCTAGTCTCGTCGTCATGGAGACCTCCATCGGAAGCTCGGACGTCCTCGCCGTGGCCGACGCCCGCAGTGGCCTCAGTCGTCTCATGCGAGACTTCCGGCTCGACCCCGACCGCCCTGCCGTCGCTGTGGGTCCCCACCGACGCCCCGAGGTCGTCATCGTGCCGTGGAGCCGCTTCCTCGAGATGTCCGAGCGCCCGACGTCGGGTCGCGCGGTCGCCTCGGTGCTGGACGAGATCACCTCGCGTGCCGGTCTCGTGCGGCGCCTGGCTGGCCTGAGCCACATCGACGCCGTGAGCGTCTTCGGGTCGGTCGCTCGGGGGACCGAGACCGACGACAGTGACATCGACCTCCTGGTCGACCCGGGGGCCGAGGCGACCTACTTCGACTTCGCCCAGTTCGAACTCGACATGGAAGCCGTGTTCCAGCGTCAGGTCGACGTCGTGTCCCGGCGGGCGCTCGACCCCGAGACCGACCGCGAGATCCTGGCGCAAGCGGTGCCCGTGTGATCTCCTCTCCCGACCGCGCCGAACGCTGGCTGGCCGACCTCGACGCGGCCCTGACGGCCTCGGCCGAGCTCGTGTCCCGGGGGCGCGAGGCGTTCGACGGCGACCCGGCGCTTCCGTTGGCGTTCGAGGCACTGGCCAACCGGGTCGGTGACCTGAGCAAACGCTTGGTCGCGTACGACGGCCAGCGGTTCCATGAGGTCGAGTTCTCACTGGCCGCCAAGAACCGTGACTTCGTCGTGCATCACTACGACCGCCTCGATCGCGAGACCCTCTGGCAGACCGTGACCCGAAGCTTTCCCCTCCTGCATTCCCTCGTGCAGCGTCATCGAGTCGCACCATGAGCGCCGAACCGCTGGTCACGCCCGACGGCCGCTACCTCGTGGTGCGCGGCCGGCTGTGGCGCCGGACCGATCCACGCCTCGACGAGGCGACCCGCGCCTCCTTGGTCCACGAGCTGATGGAGGCGCGGCGCGCGAAGAAGACGGCGCTGGCCGCGGACGACGCTGCCGCCGTCGAGGACGCCCGGGCCCGGGTCGACGCCGCCAAGACGTCGCTCGGCGAACGCGGACCGGTGTGGTGGGACGACGACGCCCCCGACGAGACCCGCCGCATGGCACGGAACACGCGCTACGCCGACTGGTTCGCCACGGCCGGGTCCGACGCCGCCACGAGTTGAACGCCGGGCCGCGAGGTGCCCTCCCCACCACGAAGTGGACACCGCGCCACGAAATGGACACCGCGCCACGACAAAACGCGGTGCAGAGTCCACTTCGTGGTGTGGTGCCGTGTGATGCGGTGGCGGGCGGGCGGCCCGCCGCGGGCTCGGCTAACGGCCTTGGCGCTTCTTGAACGGTTTGGGCTGACCCTTGACGGCGGGAGTGCGGCCCTTGCCCTTGGACGCCTTGGCCTTGCCGCCGGCCGGCGGGGGTGGCGGCGGCGTCGGGGTGGACGGGCTCGCCAACTCGTCCTCGGCGACGACCAGCGCCGCCTTGCCGGCCTTGGTCAGCCGGTAGGGCGTGGCGTCGCGGTCGAACAGCTTCGCACCGAACTCGAGTTCGAGCGCCTCGATCGACGACTCGAGCTTCTGCCGCGAGATGCCGAGCTTGTCGGCCGCGACCGGGAAGTGCAGCACCTCGGCCGCGACGAGGAAGTGTCTCAGGTGGCTCGTCTTCACGCCGTGGCGACCGAACCGGCGGAGGAGCCGCCGACCGAGTCCGCGCGGATGCCGAGGCCGTCGAGGGCCTTCTGGAAGATCGTCAGACCGCTCATGCCCGGCAGGTTCGAGATGTTCTGGTCGAGCTTCACGGCGGCCTTGCGGCCGTCTTCGCCGCTCATCAGCTGGCCGAAGACGAACTTGACGTCGTCGACCTCCATGATCGACGAGCCGACGGGGGCCCAGACCTTGGACAACAGGAAGCGCGTCAGCTTCTGCGCCTTCTTGCTCGCGAGCAGACGCTCACGGGCCTGCGAGACGTAGAACGCGACGTGGCGGGCCTCTTGCTTGGCGATGCGCTTCAGCAACTCGGCGAGGACCGGGTCCTGCTCGAGCTCGGCCATGCGCTTGTAGGCCGACACGGCCGAGTACTCGTTGGCCGCGCCCCACGACATGTGGACGGCGACGAAGTCCGAGCCGACGATCTTGCCGAGCAGGCCCTGCTTGACCGGGTCGAGGCGCTCACGCCAGCCGAGCTTGAGGCGGTTGGCCCGCAGCTGGTCGTAGTCGACCGTGATGCCGTGCACCTCGAGGATGGCGGCGAGGGCCTCGCCGTGCCAGAACTCTTCTCGGTTCCACATCGTCATGAACGTGGTCATCTCGTTCTCTTTGTGAGAAGGAGTCGTGAGCAGGTCACGGGTGTAGCAGACCGTGTGGTATTCGACGTCGGCCATGTAGCGCAGCGTCCGCAGCGAGTCCGCCGACAGCGGGTTCTTGCGGAAGTGGTCGAGGTCGAGGTCGTCCCAGCTCAGTCGTTCGGAGGTCGCGGCGAACTTGTCGATGTCGAAGGCCATGTGATGTCAGGAGGCGCGGGTTCAGACCCTGCCTCCGTCTCCTTTCGCTGTGGTGCTGCTGGTGCCGCTTCTGCCGTGGGGGCCGCTGCGAGTCCAATCGCGGATGCTCCACCTTCTTCGGAGCGCCTCGCGTGCCAGATTGCTGTCGGGGTTGACCGCGTTCGGGTGCCCGACCATCTCGAGCCAGGCGAGGTCGGCGAACGAGTCACCATAACCGTACGACCCCGAGAGATCGATGTCGTTCGCCTGGGCGTACTGGCGCAGCCAGGCGGCGCGCGCCTCGTCGACCAGCGGGGGCTGTGCGAGGTAGCCCGTGTAGACGCCGCTGCGCTGGTGCATCGTGCTGGCGACGACGTCGTCGAAGAGGTGCGCCAGGGGAGTCGTCAAGGTGTCGATCGAGCCCGTGACCAGCACGGTGCGGTGCCCGGCGGCGCGGTGCTCGGCGAGGCGGGCGAGTGCGTCGGGGAGGGTGTGGCGCAGGACCGTGTCGGCGTAGCCGCGCGACCGCACGACGCCCGAGAGCCGCGCGACGGGCATGCCCTCGTACCGCCGCGAGAACGTGCGGATGAACTCGCCGCGGTCGCGACCCTCTGCCCGCAGGTAGCGCGGCAGCGAGGTGAGCAGGCTGGCGACCTCGCCGGGCCAGGCGGCCTTGCGGAACCCGGCCGAGCGCACCCAGAGGTACTGCTCGACGATGTTGCTGTCGAGCACCGTGCCCTCGAGGTCGAACACGGCCACGACGTCGTCGCGCCGCGGCAGGGCCCGCGTGTCGGCGACGGCGGCCGACGCGGTGGGTCGCACCGAGAACGCCCGGGTCATGGCGGTGATCGACGGGAAGTGCACCTCTTGGAAGTAGGCCTCCCAGTCGACGTCCGTGACGTCGAAGCCGATGTCGGCGGGGGAGCCCGACGGGAGTCCGGCGTGCAGGGCCCGCGTGCGGCGGTCGTCGAAGATGATCTCGGACTGCACGTAGTGGCGGTAGAGGTCGGTCAGGCTCTGCAGCGACTCGAGGTCGGCCCGACGGGTCTGCACCCCGGCCAGTGCCGTGCGGGTGCGGAGCGTGCTCGGCAGTCGGGTGAGCACGGCCTCGCGGACGTCGTTGACGCGGTTCGCGGTGCGGATGGCGCCCTCGACCTTGCGCACGCCCGGGAAGTTCCAGTGCGGCGCCTCGATCGACGAGTGCTCGTCGCGGGGCAGCGGGTTCGCCGTGAAGAACGCCTTGAGGTTCTCGAACATGCGCAGGATCGAGAACGGGTTGCTGCCGCCCGAGCTGGCGTGGAAGTACTGGGGGCTGCCGGCCTCGACCGGGTTCGCGGCGACGGCGAGGATGACGTTGACGACGTAGTCGACCGGGATCACGTCGAGCACGCTGTCGGGCACACCGGGGAACTCGGGCAGCAGTCCGCGGGCGTACGACATGATCAGCGGGTCGGCGACCTTGAAGCCGTCGATCCAGCCGGGGTAGGGGTGCCGGTGGGCGCTCTCGACGATCGCCGGTCGGACCACCGACAGACGGTGCCCGGCCTCGGCCCAGAGTTCTTCCGCGGCGCGCTCGGCGAAGGCCTTGGTCAGCGTGTAGACGTCGGTCCAGCCGAGCGTCTCGGCCCGGGTGCGCCCGTAGTCGACGAGACGGGCCTTGACCCAGGCGACCCGCGCCTCCTCGGCGGCCGCGGCGACCGCCTGCGGGCCGGTCTTGCCGTGTGCCGCGCGACCCTGGGCGAGGAAGGTCCGCAGCGTCTCGGGCTGGCGCGAGGCCGCCTCGACGCGGGCGCGGGCGTCGGCCGCGGCGGCGCGTTCGACGCGCCAGTCGACGGTGTGGCCGAGCGACGCCTCGGGGAACACGCCCTTGCGGATGCCGCCGACGTAGGCGGTCGACACGTGGACGACGTGCGGGTCGGTGCCGGTCTTCCGCAGGGCCTCGTACAGCCCGACCGCTCCGCCGACGTTGGTTTCGAAGGCCTGGTCGATCGGCGGATCGAACGACACCGTCGACGCGCTGTGGATGACGACGTCGAGGTCGCCGGGGAGGTCGGGCAGGTCGCCGAGACCGCTCTCGATCACCCGGAGTCGCTCGGCGAGGGCCTTCTCGACGCCCTCGGGCCCGACGGTCTCGCGCCACGACGAGAAGACCGGCTTCTTCAGCAGGTGCCGCAGACGCCCCTCGGCCGAGGTGCCGGCCTTGGGTCGGATGAGGAGGGTGACCGTCGTGCCGGGGTGCGACGAGAGCAGACGCTCGAGGATCGCCTGGCCGACGAAACCGGTTCCGCCGGTCAGCAGGACGTGCGAGCCGCCGAGGTCGACGCGGGTGGCGCCCGGGGTCTGGTCGGGCAGCGCGAGGCCGGGGAGGGAGCTCATGCGGTCAGCTTTCTGGTCACGGCCGCCCCGACGGTGGCGTCCAGGCCCGGCAGGTCGGCCACGAGCGCCCCCACGCGGTCGGCGCGCAGGTGGCCCTCGGCCCCGCCGAACACGGTGGCGTCGAAGAAGGTGCGCTCGGAGTCGGCGCGCTCCACGGCGCCGATCGGCCAGACGGCCGTCAGCAAGGAGGCGCGGGTCATCTTCACCGAGCGGCGCGAGTCGCGCAGACGCCAGTCGGCCTCGCTGGCGAAGAACTGCTCGTGGCGGGCCTTCACGACCCGGGCGCGTTCGACGACGGTGGTCAGCGTGGGGTGTCCCGCGAGCTCGTCGAGGCGGTCGTATGCCTCTCGGAGCACCCACTCGTCGACGGCCCCCGTCGTCGTGTGGACGGCGACGATGGGGGACCCGACGGTGATGGCCTGGAGGGCCCTGGTGATCGGGCCGCGGCGCTCGACGGCCTCGGAGGCGGCATGCCGCTTCGGCCCCTCGGGCACGTCGCGGTTGCGGGGCTCGCCGTGGGCCTCGAGGACGGCGTCGAGGGCGTCGGCCAGCCAGAACTTCTCGAACGCCCACGTCACGAGGAACGCGGTGACCCTCGAGTCTTTGTGGGTGGCCGTGACCAGGAGGTTGCGCAAGTTCTCCATCGTGGCGCTCTCGAGTCGGCCGAGGTGGCGGACGAGGCGCAGGGCGTCGGGGCCGAGGGGCGCGTCGCCGAAGCCGGACAGGTCGAGGTCGGGGCGCCAGTTGCCCTGGGCCGTCCTGGTGAACTCGCGGATGTCGAAGTCGGGGTCGGCGCGCGGGGCATCTCTGGTCGTCATGACAGGTGGACCTCCGGGGCAGAAATGGACGAGGCGAGAAGGGCCTCGAACGGGTCTCGATGCGCGCAGTCTGCTCTCAGCACCGTATCGTAAGCGGCATGGCTGTAGCGCTCGTCACCGGGGGCACGTCCGGCATCGGAGCCGAATTCGCCCGCCAACTCTCCGTGCGCGGCTGGGACATCGTCCTGGTCGCGCGTGACCTCACCCGACTCGACGAGACGGCGACCGCTCTGCGCGCGCTCGGCCGTGACGTCGAGGTGCTCGCGGCCGACCTCGGCGACCGTCGCGACGTCGACCGGGTGGCCGAACGGCTGGCCGATCCGACCCGTCCCGTCGACCTGCTGGTGAACAATGCCGGTTTCGGCATGCACACCCCGCTGACCTCCACCGACGTCGCCGCGCACGACCTCGCGTTCGAGGTCATGTGCCGGGCCGTGCTCGTCCTCTCGGGTGCCGCCGCCCGGTCCATGCGTGAGCGCGGCCGCGGCCGCATCGTCAACGTGTCGAGCACCGCGGGCCTGATGGCCATGGGCAGCTACTCGGCGATCAAGGCGTGGGTGACGTCGTACAGCGAGGGCCTCTCGGTCGAGCTCAAGGGCACCGGGGTGGGCGTGACGGCCCTGTTGCCGGGCTGGGTGCGGACGGAGTTCCATCAGCGGGCCGGCATAAAGTCGTCGTCCATACCCAACGCCCTGTGGCTCAGCACCGAACAACTCGTCGTCGCGTGCCTGCGCGACGTCGACAAAGGCAAGGTGATCTCCATGCCCACGCTTCGGTACAAGGTGCTGATGGGATTGGTCCGGCACGCTCCCAAGGGCGCCGTCCGCGCCGCGTCCGGCGCGATCTCGTCGAGCCGCCGCAAGCCGGTGGAGCAGTGAGCGCGAAGAACGACGGGGAGCGGCGCCGCGAGCACGCCCGCCTCGACGCCGTGGCCCAGCGGGTCGACGACGTCCGCGCCGACGTCGCCCACCGTGCCGGTGACGTCGCCCAGCGCGCCGGCGGTGTGGCCAGCGACGTGCGCGACCGCTTCAGCTCGCGGCGGCACGCGATGGCCCGCTACGTCGCGCAGCGCATGCTGCTCAAGCCGACCATCTGGTCGATCACCGACGTGACGGTCATCGACCGCGACCGGGTCGAGGGGCTCACCGGCGGCTTCATCGTCGTCGCCAACCACTCGAGCCACCTGGACGCCCCGCTCATCCTCGGCGCCCTGCCCCGCAAACTGGCGCGTTACCTCGCCACGGGCGCCGCGGCCGACTACTTCTTCGACGTGCCGTGGCGCCGTCAGCTGACCGAACTGTTCTTCAACGCGTTCCCGGTGCAGCGGGGCTCGGGGACGCCGGCCTCCGCGGTCGACGCGACCCGCGCCTCCTCGTCCGGTGCGTCGGCCGGGTCGACGCCGCAGAGCTCCGCCCGTCGGCGGGCCGCGGCCAAGGCGGCCGCCCGCGGGCGCCAGGGGCAGCCCACCGTCAGTGCTCGGTCGCTGCTGCAACGGGGCTACCCCGTGCTGGTGTTCCCCGAGGGCACCCGCTCGAAGGACGGCACGGTCGCCGCGTTCAAGCCCGGTGCCGCCGCGCTCGCGTCCGCCTGCGGCGTGCCGGTCGTGCCCCTCGCCCTGATCGGTGCGAACATCGCCCAGCCCCGGGGGCGAAGCTGGCCCCGGCCCGGCCGACTCCCCGTCGGTGTCGCGTTCGGCGACCCGATGCGGCCCCACGACGGCGAATCCGTCACCGACTTCTCGACGCGCGTGCGCACCGAGATCCTGCGTCTGAAGGACGCCAACACCGCCCGCATCCTGGGCCCGTCAGACCCGCTCGAAGGAGAACGCCCGTGACCGACGTCCAACAGAAGAAGAGCTCCGCCGTCGACGGCGTCAAGCACATGAAGTGGTGGGGCTGGGGCGTCGAGGGCGTCGCCTTCCACCACGACGACAAGCCCGCCTTCGCCCCCTTCGTCAAGAAGATCGTGGGCGTCGAGCTGTCGCAGGGTCACGACACGGGCCTCTCGTTCGACGACCTCGACGTCCCCGCCTCGCGGGCCGGCACCGAGGTGCTCGACTCGCTCGTCCAGATCGTGGGCGACGGCCAGGTCGTCACCGACGACCACGACCGGGTCGTCCACACCTACGGCAAGAGCATCCGCGACCTGATCCGCATCCGCGCGGGGCGTCTCGACCGCGTGCCCGACGTCGTCGTCTACCCGGCCGACGAGGACGAGATCCAGCAGATCGTCGACCTGGCCGTCGCCAGCGACGTCGTGCTCATCCCGTTCGGCGGCGGCAGCAACATCGTCGGCAGCCTCGAGCCCCTGCCCGCGGAAGAGCGCACGGTCGTCTCGCTCGACATGGGCCGCCTCGACAAGGTGCTCGACATCGACGAAGACGGTGGGCTCGCGCGCATCCAGGCCGGTGGCCAGGGCCCCGACCTCGAAGAGCAGCTGAACGCCCGCGGCTGGACCCTCGGCCACTTCCCGGACAGCTTCACGCACTCGACCATGGGCGGCTGGGTCGCCACCCGCTCGTCGGGCATGCAGAGCGACAAGTACGGCGACATCGCCGACATCACGAAGGGCCTGCGGGTCGTGCGCCCCGGGGGCGTGCTCTCGATCCGCGCCGTGCCGAGCGCGTCGACCGGCCCGTCGCTGCGCGAGATGATCATCGGCAGCGAGGGGCGTCTCGGCGTCATCACCGAGGTCACCGCCCAGGTGCACCGCCTGCCCGAGAAGCGCGAGATCCTCGCCTACCTGTTCCCGTCGTGGCACGACGGCCTCGCCGCCATGCAGGCCATCGCCGAGAGCGACGCGCACCCGTCGGTCACCCGCGTCAGCGATGCACACGAGACGGCGTTCTCGTTCGCCACCTCGAAGCCGGGCAAGGGCATCTCGCAGAAGGTCACCGACCTGCTGCCGACGATCCTGAAGGCCAAGGGCTGGGACGTCGACGCCATGTGCCTGTCGTTCATCGGCTACGAGGGCAGCCCCGAGCACGTCGCCCACACCCAGAAGGCCGTCGCCAAGATCGTCAAGGCGAACAAGGGCATGAGCGTCGGCAAGGGGCCGGGCAAGCTCTACGACCAGAAGAAGTTCGACACGCCCTACCTGCGCGACTTCTTCATGGACCACGGAGGCGCGGCGGACGTCTCCGAGACCGCCGCCCCCTGGTCGAAGCTGCGCCTCGTCTCGTCGCGCGTCTACGCCGCGGCGAACCAGGCGTTCGACAGCATCGGCAAGCAGGGCTGGATCATGGGCCACCTGTCGCACTCGTACCACTCGGGGGCGTGCCTGTACTTCACCTTCGCCTTCGAGCACGGTGACGACGCCGAGGCCGAGTACGACGTGGTCAAGCACGCCATCCAGCAGGCGTTCATCGACACCGGGGCGACCGTCTCGCACCACCACGGCGTCGGGCTCGAGCACCAGCCGTGGCTCGCGCAGGACGTCTCGCCCGAGGGCGTGGCCGTCATGCAGGGGCTGTTCGACTCGGCCGACCCGGGACGCGTGTTCAACCCCGGGAAGGTGACGGGCGCGTAGTCCCGCGCCGCGCCTCCTGCGCTGCCGCCGCCCCCGGCACCGCGCCGCCGCGCCGGCCCACCCCGCCACGAGATGGTCACAGCACCGCGACTAGTCGTGGTGCTGTGACCATCTCACGGTGTTTTGCGACCGATCGTGTCTCGTGCCCAGGGGTGGCCACGCAGACGCCGTCCACAGGGAGGCGCGGGTCGGGCCCCGTGGGCGGAGGGCGCGGACAGGGTGGGGGCGTGACCACAGCGCTCCCGCCCCTCGTCTTCGCCGCGACCTACGGTTCCCAGAGCAGGCACGGCACCGCTCTGAGGCGCGATGCGCAACGCGGCCTGCTGCATCGGGTGCACCCCGGGGCTTACGTCGAAGCGGCCGACTGGGCGCGTCTCGACCGACGTGAACGGCACGTCCTCACGACGAAGGCGGTGATGGCCGGCCTGTCACCGCGGGTCGTCGTGTCGCACGCCTCGGCCGTCGCCCTCCACGGGTTGCCCAGCGTCGACTGGCCGTGGGGGCCGGTGCACGTGATCGACCCCGGCCGCGACCGCACGCAGGCGACCGCGCGAGTCGTGCGGCACCCGGGCCCGATCGATGCACGTGACACGGTCGAGGTCGACGGGATCGCGGTGACGAGTGAGGCGCGGACGGCCGTCGACAGGTCGAGGACGGGGTCCTTCGCCGACGGCGTGCTCTGTGTCGACGCCGTGCTCCGGCGCGCCGCGGCCCGGGCGGGGTGTTTCGCGGTCCCCGCGCGACGTGACCTGCGTTCGTCCGCCGGTCACCGGTCGCGCGTGGACGCGGCGGCCGACGCCACGCGCCGCCTGCTGTCCGAGCGCCTGGACGGCGAACCCGGAACCCGAGGACTCTCGAAGGCCCGCCAGGTCACGGCATTCGGCACTCCGTGGGCGGAGAACGGCGGCGAATCGCTCTGTCGTCTCGCGCTCCTCGAACTCGGTGCTCCCGAGCCCGTGATGCAGGTCGAGTTCTTCGACGGCGAGGGGCTGGCCGGTCGATGCGACTTCGTGATCGGTGACGCGGCGCTCGAGTTCGACGGCAAGGCCAAGTACGACGACGATGCGATGCGTGCGGGCCGGGTGCCGTCGGCGGTGGTGAAGGCCGAGAAGGCCCGCGAACGGCGTCTCGTACGATCAGGTGGGATCAAGGCGATCGGTCGATGCGACGCCGAGGACGTCGCGCTGCGCCTTCCCCTCGCCCGGACACTCCGAGACCTCGACGTCGAGCTCAGGCCACGGCAGAACGCCAGGATGTGGCCACACCGCCAGATCTAGGCATGGCGCCGTGACCACATCCTGGCGGCGTGCTCACATCGTGGCGGGGTGGCGGGGTGGCGGGGCAGGGACGGGGGCGCGGGGGCGGGCGTCGCCGGGGACGCACAGGGGGACGGCGCAGGGGGGCTGCCTAAGATGAGCATCGATCCGTCCGCACAGACCCCGTTCACGGAAGAGACCCGCGCATGCCCGGAATCCACGCCGACATCACCTCGGCCTTCGGCAACACCCCGCTCGTCAAGCTCAACTCGCTGCCCGCCGAGGGCGGTGCCGAGGTGCTGGCCAAGCTCGAGTTCTACAACCCGGGTGCCAGCGTGAAGGACCGCCTCGGCGTCGCCATCGTCGACGCGGCCGAGGCGTCCGGCGACCTGAAGCCCGGCGGGACGATCGTCGAGGGCTCGAGCGGCAACACCGGCATCTCGCTGGCCCTGGTCGGCGCCGCCCGCGGCTACCAGGTGATCGTCACGATGCCCGAGACGATGAGCGTCGAACGACGCACCGTCATGAAGGCCTACGGCGCGAAGATCGTCCTGACCCCCGGTCCCGAGGGCATGAAGGGCGCCGTCGAGCGAGCGAAGCAGATCGCGGCCGAGACCGAGAACGCGATCTGGGCGCAGCAGTTCGAGACCCGGGCCAACGCCGAGATCCACCGCCGCACGACCGCGCCCGAGATCCTGCGCGACACCGACGGGAAGATCGACTTCTTCGTCGCGGGCGTCGGCACCGGCGGCACGATCACGGGCGTCGGGCAGGTGCTGCACGAGAAGGTTCCCGGCGTGAAGGTCGTCGCCGTCGAGCCCGCCGACTCGCCCTTGCTGAGCGAGGGCAAGGCCGGGCCGCACAAGATCCAGGGCATCGGGGCGAACTTCGTGCCCGAGGTGCTCGACCGCTCGCAGATCGACGAGGTCTTCCCCGTCCAGCTCGACGACGCCCTGCGCGTCGCGCGCGACCTCGCCACGAGAGAGGGCATCCTCTCGGGCATCTCGTCCGGCGCGATCATCCACGCCGCACTCGAGATCGCGAAGCGGCCTGAGAACGCCGGCAAGCGCATCGTCGCGATCGTCTGCGACACCGGGGAGCGCTACCTGTCGACGGTGCTCTACCAGGACCTCGCGGACGCCTAGGGTGCAGCTGGTCGCCCGCCTCCGCGAAGACCTCGACACCGTCCGGAGGCGCGACCCGGCTGCCCGAGGACGCCTCGAGACCGCTCTGGTCTACTCGGGCCTGCACGCGGTGTGGGCGCACCGCGTGACCTCGCGACTGTGGCGTGCGGGGCCGGCACCGCGCCTCCTCGGCTCACGGTTCGCCGCGCGTGTGCTCTCGCAGGTGGCCCGCACGCTGACCGGTGTCGAGATCCACCCCGGGGCGCGCCTCGGGGCCCGCCTGTTCATCGACCACGGCATGGGCGTCGTGATCGGCGAGACGGCGGTGGTCGGTGACGACTGCACGATCTTCCACGGCGTGACCCTCGGGGGCAAAGGACGAGGAGGCGCGCTCGGCCGCCGGCACCCCACCGTCGGTGACGGCGTGATGATCGGTGCCGGGGCCGCCGTGCTCGGCGGCGTCACCGTGGGCAGCGGCAGCGTCGTCGGAGCCAACGCCGTCGTGACGAAGGACGTCCCGCCCGGGTCCGTCGCGGTGGGCGTGCCCGCGATCGCCCGGCCGCGCGCCGAGGCCTGAGCCCACCTCAGTGGCGAGGCTCCCAGCGGAACAGGCGCATCCCGGCGACGACGGCCACTGCGGCCCAGACCAGCGTGGGGGCGAGCAGCACCGGGACGACCGACAGGTCGCCGCCGTTCCAGGCGAGGACGGCGAGTTCCATGAGTCCGCCACCGGGCAGCAGACGCTTCAGCCAGAGCAGGCCGTCGGCGCCGGTGATCGTCCACCAGATGGCGACGCCGAGCGTGACCATGAAGATCGGCATGGTCGTGTACTGCGCGTGCTCGGGTGAGGTGCTGAAGCCGGCCGTCGCGAACGCGAATCCGGCGAACATGATCTCGGCGATGACCACGGCGGTGATCACCAACACCGGGCTGACCGGTGGTTCGCGCACGGCGAGGATGCCGAGCACGATCACGATCTGCGCCAGGCTGACCGCCATGGCGGGGAGCACGAGTCCCGCGATGATCCCGGTGTCGCTCACCGAACCGCTGCGCAGCCGCTTCAAGTAGAGGGACTGTCGACGGGCCGCCAGCGTCGTCGTCGCGGTGATGTAGACCCCGAGGCCCACCATGCCCACGATCTGTACGCCCGCGAGCATGCCGCCCGTGCCGTAGAGGTCGAACAGGAACGCGCCGGCTCCGAACGCGAGGGGCAAGAGCAGGGCCGAGAGCGCGACGGTGCGGTTGCGCACCAGCATCCGCAACTCGGCGACGCCGATGGCGACGGGACCCGACCTGTTCGAGGCGGAGGAAGACGTGCCGACGGGTCCGGTCGGCCCCGTCGAGGCGGGGGAGGCGGTGGTCACGGAAGTCATGAGGGGTCCTTTCGAGGACGGCGGATCGAGGGGGTCAGGAGGCACGGCTGAGGTCGCGGAACACGTCGTCGAGTCCCGACTCGTGCACGGTGAAGCGGGCCAGGGTGTGGTCGGCGTCAGCCGCCCAGCGCAGCAGCGTCGCGACGTCGCGCTGGGCGTCGTCGGTCTCGACGACCACGAGATCGTTCTCGGTGCGGGTGATCGGCAACGGGAGGTCGTCGATCGCGGCAGGGGCGACGAACCGGATGCTCGTCGTGCTCCCGGCCGTCAGGTCGGCGACCCTGCCCTCGCGGCGGATCGTGCCCGCGTGCATCAGGCCGATGCGGTCGGCGTTCTCGGCCGCCTCCTCGAGGTAGTGGGTCGTCAGGACGAAGGTGACCCCCGCCTCCCGCAGCTCGGCGACGACGGCCCAGAGGGCGTCGCGGGCAGCCGGGTCGAGGCCGGTCGTCGGCTCGTCGAGGAAGACCAGCTCGGGGGTGCCCCAGACCGCGGCGGCGAAGTCGACGCGGCGGCGCTCGCCGCCCGACAGCTGGGCGACCCGGGCGCGGGCCTTGTGGTGGATGCCGACCAGGCCGAGCACCCGGTCGACGTCGTCGTCGCGGCGCGAGACGGCGCCCGCGAGCCGCACGCTCTCGCGCACGGTCAGTTCGGGGGCGAGGCCGGAGTCCTGCAGCATCATGCCGATGCGGGGGCGCGTCCGGCGGCGATCGGTCGGGTCGCTGCCCAGCACCCGCACGGTGCCGCCGGTGGCCTCTCGATGGCCCTCGAGCACCTCGAGGGTCGTGGTCTTGCCGGCTCCGTTGGTACCGAGCAGCGCGTAGAGCTCGCCCCGGCGCACCGTGAGATCGACGCCGTCGACCGCGGTGAACGACCCGTACGAGCAGGTGAGGCCCCGTGCCGAGATCACGGTGTCGGCCTCGTCGGCCGGGTGACGGGTGACGGCCGGGCGGGGCGTGGTGTCGATGGAGTTCGTCATGGTTCCGACGATCTCGCGTCCGGCGCCGCCGTCGTAGTGCCACGGCGCCACCAGTTCGACGTGACATCGGTCACGCACAGGCGTGACATCGGGCGGGTCCGTCCGCGAGGACGCTCCGTTAGCGTGGGGTCATGTCCCGCCGCACGCTGACCGCTCGTACCGCGAGCCTCGTCACGGGCTCTCGACTCCCACCACTGGCACGCATGCGGCGCTACGTGACCTGGTCGTTCGTCGGGTTGGCAGCGTTCTACACGGTGGTCTTCGGCGCGATGCTGATCGCCGAGGGGGCGTCACCGGTGCTCGTGGTCGTCGTCGGCGTCGTGGGCGCGCTGGTCACGGCCCAGTCGTTCTTCTGGGAGCGGCGAGGCCCGTGGTGGCTCACCGTCACCACCCTGGCCGCTTCGTACGGTCTCTGGCTGACGGTGCCCTTCGGCGAGCAGAATCCCGTGGTGCTGTTCTTCTTCGGGATCACGCTCGGCTACGTCACCACGACGGCGCCGCTCACCGCCCCGCGGTGGCTGGTCGTCGGCCTCGTGCTCGCCCTGGTGCCGATCGCGCTCACCTCGGCCGACGATCCGCGCGCGGCGGTGGCCCAGCTCGTGGCCGTCGCGATCGCCGTGCTCGCGATGTACGGCGTCTGTCGGCTCAACCGGTACGCCTTCGACCTCTACCTCGAGATCGACCTCGCCCGCGAGACGCAGTCCGAGCTCGCCGTGATGCAGGAGCGCTACCGCTTCTCGGTCGATCTCCACGACATCCAGGGGCAGGCCCTGCACGTCAGCCGCCTGCAGCTGCAACTGGCCGACAAGACCCTCGACCGCGACCCCGTCGCCGCGCGCCAGCACCTCCGCGAGGCCGAGCAGTTGATCGTGCAGACCATCGCCGAGACCCGCCGTCTGGCCTACGGCGAACGCACCCTCACGCTCGCCGGCGAACTGGCCAACTCGACCGAGCTCATCCGCGCTGCGGGCATCGAGCTCGAGGTCACGGGCGTCCCTCCCGTCGGGCACCCGGCCGACGACCTGTTCGGTCACGTCGTGCGCGAGGCCACCACGAACCTGCTGCGGCACGCCCAGGCCGAGCGGGTCACCATCGTGCTCGGCCCCGAGTCGGTCCAGGTGGTCAACGACGGCGCGGCCGAACCGATGCGAGGGCTCAGCGGCCTGGCCCGCCTCGGCGAACGGTTCGGCGAGGTCGGCGGCACCGTGACCACCCGGCAGGTCGACGCCGAGTTCCGGGTCGAGGCCCGCGCGGCCGGGACACCCGCTGCGGCGCTGCGTGGGGGTGCGGCGTGATCCGGGTGCTGCTCGCCGACGACGAGACCCTGCTCCGCCGGTCGATCGCCGCCCTGCTCGACCTGAGCGACACCGTCGAGGTCGTCGCCCAGGCCGCCGACGGCACCGAGGCGGTGGCGCTCGCAGCCCTCCACCAGCCCGACGTGGTGCTGCTCGACCTCGAGATGCCCGGCATGGACGGCATCGACGCGGCGATCGCCATCCTGGGCGGACGACCCGACCAGGCGGTCGTGCTGCTGACCCGTCACGGTCGCCCGGGCGTGCTCCGGCGGGCTCTCCGAGCCGGGGTGCGAGGATTCCTGCCGAAGTCGGTCGACCCCGACGAACTCGAGAGGGTGATCGTGCAGGTGCACGGCGGCCGTCGCTACATCGACGCCGACATCTCGGCGTCGGCGATGATGGACGACTGCCCGCTGACCGAGCGCGAGCTCGACACGCTGCGCCTGACGACCGACGGGTTCTCGGTCCGCGAGATCAGCGCCCGGCTGCACCTCGCCTCGGGCACGGTGCGCAACTACCTGTCGTCGGCCATGCAGAAGACCGGCAGCTCGTCGCGTCACACCGCCGCCCGGGTCGCTCGCGAACGCGGCTGGCTCTGACGCCGGGTCCGTCGAGCGTCAGGCGTTCGTGAGCTCGCGGTCGCGCGCGACGGACGAGGAGGCGCGGCGCGGCTCCCGGGGCTCGAAGCGCCCCTTGAGCTTCAGGGCGGGCTTCTCCACGACGTGGTGCGAGAGCACCGACGTGCCGATCGCCGCCGCGAGCACGAGGACGACGCCGAGGGCACCCTGGACGTACGGCTCGAGGAGCGCGATGAAGACGACGTGCCAGAGGTAGAGCGGGTACGAGACGGCCCGTCCGAAC
The DNA here is from genome assembly GCF_056680555.1 of Frigoribacterium sp. AP1. NCBI lineage: Bacteria > Bacillati > Actinomycetota > Actinomycetes > Micrococcales > Microbacteriaceae > Frigoribacterium > Frigoribacterium sp. AP1. The sequence continues at coordinate 743,808 of NZ_CM155288.1, read as the reverse complement.
CAGGCGACCGGGGCGAGGGACAGCACCCAGGCGACCGGCGACGACGCCGTGACGAGCCCGCCGATCAACAGCATCGAGGCGAGGCCCACCGCGGGCAGCGCGACCGCGAAGGTCACGACGCTCTGCTGCCAGCCCGATCCGATGGCGAACAACGAGCCCACGACCCCGGCGAGCCCGAGCCAGGTGGCCAGCGCGCCCCATCGGCCGGCCAGGGCGGCCCGCACGCGGTCGGACCGCAGGACGATCGCCAGCACGCAGCCCATCAACAGGGGGGCCACGTTGAGGACGGGGCTGAAGTAGACGTCGGGCGTCGCGCTGCCCGAGGGACGGTCGTACAGGAACCAGGTCGCGACGGCCGAGGCGACGACGACGACCGAGAGTCCGGCGACCAGGGCCTTGCGCTTGACCGCGACGGCGAGCAGCAGGACGAGCACCGGCGGCCAGACGAGGTAGAACTGCTCTTCCATCGACAGGCTCCACATCGGGGCGAAGACGCCCTGCGAGGTGTCGAAGAAGGCCCGGGCGATGTTGCCCGAGTAGGTCAGGGCGATGACGGCGGCCCCGACGGGGCCGAGCGTCGAGCCCTGGTAGTCGCCGACGAGCCACCACAGCGAGACTCCGACCACGACGACGGCGAGCAACGTCGGGTACAGCCGGAGCAGGCGACGGACCCAGAACCGGCCGAGCCGGATGCGTCCCGTCGAGGCGTGCTCGCGCAGCAGCAGGGTGGTGATCAGGTAGCCCGACAGCACGAAGAACACGTTGACGCCCACGAACCCGCTGCCGAAACCCGGCACGTGCAGGTGGTACAGCACGACGAGCGCGATGGCCAGGGTGCGCAGGCCGTCGAGCGGCAGGACCCGGTCTCGACGGGTGGTCGAGACGGGGCGGACGGTCGGCTCTGTGGTCGGCAGGGCTGAGGGCATCGTTGCAGTGTGCCTCACGTTTCTTGGTGCCGCCCGAACGAGGAGGCCGGGTTCGCATCCCGGCCCCACCCGCTCGTGGGCGGCATCAGGAGGGCGCTACCCGCGCTGCTGCGGGACGCGACGCGGCAGGGCGAACACCAGCACGAACGAGGCCAGGGCGAAGATCGCGCTCACGAGCATGGCGTGGGCTGCTGCGTCGGTGAACCCGGTGGCGACGTCGGCCGGCGTCCGACCCGAGATGGTCAGCGTCCCGAAGAGCACGCTGCCGATGATCGCGATGCCGACGGCCGAGCCGATGCGCTGGATGGCCGAGATGACGGCGCTGGCCGAGCCGGCGTCCTGCCGGTCGACCGTCGCCACGATGAACTGCACGTTCGGCGCGATGAAGAAGCCGTTGCCGAGGCCGGCGAGCAGCAGCGGCACCAGCAGCATCCAGTTGGTCAGGTCGGAGGCGTCGACCGTCACGAGCACGAGCCACATCCAGGTGAGGCCGACGGTGACGAGCGCCGTGCCGAGGATCAGCACGCCGCGCCCGAGCCGGGCCGCGATGCGGTTGCTCTGCGACGAGCTGATGATGCTGCCGACCGCGAACGGGATCGCCACGGCGCCCGAGGCCAGTGCGCTGTGGCCGAGTCCGGACTGCCAGAGCAGCGAGATCGTGAAGAAGATGCTGGTGAAGGCCGCGAAGTAGACGAGCGCGAGCACGACGCCCCCGGTGAACGACGGGTGGGCGAAGAGCTTCGGCGGGACGAGGGGGGTCTTGCCGCGCTTCGTGTACGCGACCTCCCACAGCCCGAACAGGGCGAGCAGCACGACACCGGCGGCGATGGTCAGGTAGGTCCACAACGGCCAGCCCTCGTCCTGCCCCTGGATCAGCGGCACGAGCAGGGCGACGAAGGCGCCCGAGACCAGCACGAGGCCGATCCAGTCGAGCCCGCGGTCGGGGCGGGGCACCGATTCGTCGCGCTTGGGCAGCAGTACCGCGGCGGCGATCAGGGTGATGATGCCGAACGGCAGGTTGACGTAGAACACGAGACGCCAGCCGTTCTCGTCGCCGAACGCCTGGATGATCAGACCGCCGATGATCGGGCCGAGCGCCGACGAGACGCCGATGACGGCACCCATGATGGCGAAGGCCTTGCCGCGCGAGCGACCGGGGAACAGCAACTGGATGAACGCCGTCACGGCGGGCACGAAGATTCCGCCGGCCAGTCCCTGCACGACGCGGAACACGACGAGCTGGGTGTCGTCCTGGGCGAGGCCACAGGCGAGCGAGGCGAGCGTGAAGAGCAGCACGCCCGTGAAGTAGACCCACTTGTGGCCGATGCGGTCGCCGATGCGTCCGGCGGGGATCAGCGCGAGGCCGAAGGCGAGCGCGTACCCCGAGATGATCCACGACAGGGTCGACTCCGAGGCGTCGAGCGTCGTGCGGATCGTCGGCAGGGCGACGTTGACGATCGTCGTGTCGAGCAGGGCGATGAACATGCCGAGCAGCAGGGCGACGAGGGCGTACCAGGCGTGACGCGGCACGCCGGCGGGCTGGCCGGGGCCGGGCCCGGGGGAGGACGCCGAGGAGGCGCGGGTCGAGGGGGCGGCGGAGGCGTCGGTCATGGGGGAGCCTTTCGGGCAGCGGCACGGGCCGTGAGGCGAGGCGAGGGGTGTGGGGCGGCACGGGGCCGGAGCGCGTGACGGCGGCGTCGGGGCGAGCGCGGGACGCAGGAGGCGCTGGTCACCGACCAGCGCCTCCTGATTTTTGCACGTTCTGCACTCGAGTGCGCACCGCCGTCACCACGGACGCCGAAGGGCCCCGCCGACTCGGCGGGACCCTTCGGGCGGAGACGGTGCCGCGGTCAGCGGCGGCCGAGGCGGCGTTCGCCTGCGGCACCGGTCTGGTACACGAGGCCGTAGTGCTCGAACACGGCGGGCTCGCGGGCGGCCTCGAGCTCGCCGTCGGTCTCGATCGACGGGGCGTCCTTGACGAGCTTCTTGGCGAACTGCACCTTGAGGTGCTTGGGGGCGACGACCGCGCCCTGCAGCGGGACGAAGACCAGGCGCGAGCGGCCGAGCAGGCCGGCCGTCACCGTGGCGAAGGCGGGCTGGTCGGCGGCGGTGTCGAAGTAGATGCTCTCGAGCGAGCCGACCTTGTCGCCGTCGGGGTCGACGACGGGCATGCCGATCCAGTCGCGGATGTTCTCGGCTTCGAACATGGGGTGCCTCCTCTGGCGCGGGCCCCGTCCGGGCCCTCGTCGTCGAGGTTAGTGGAGCGCGTCCCCCCGCGCTCAGGCGGGGACGCGCCCTCGCAGGGCCTTCTCGGCGAAGCCCCGGACCTCGTCGGTGAGCCTCAGGCGATCGGGCCCGTCGACGGCCGCGAGCAGGGCCTCGGCCCGGTCCGGATCGAGCCCGGTGAAGGCCTCTCCGATCGTCACCCCGTGCGACGGGCGCGACAGCACGGTCACCGGGTCACCGGCCTCGACGGGCCCCGCCTTCACCACCCGCAGGTACGTGCCGGGACGCCCTTCGGCGAAGAACCGCTTGACCCACTGCGTCTCGCCGAGCCGCCGGGCGAACGTGCCGCACGGGATGCGCGGCTTGGTGACCTCGAGCACGAGGGTCTCGCCCACGGCCCAGCGCTCGCCGATCACGGCGCCGGTGACGTCGATGCCCGACGTCCGCAGGTTCTCGCCGAACAGCCCCGGCGTCACCTCGCGTCCGAGCAGGTCGGCGAAATGGGACGCGTCCTCGTCGGCGAAGACGTACACCGCCTGGTCGAGGCCGCCGTGGTGCTTGCGGTCGGCCTGGACGTCCGCGCGGAGGCCGAGCGGGCGCACGTGCACGGGCCCGTCGACGGGGCGCTTGTCGATCGCGGTCACGCCGATCGTGCCCGAGTCGGGCAGCAGGGCGGACACCCGGCAGACGGCCGTGACGGAGGCGGTCGCGGCGGTGACGAGGGCGGGGGCGGCGGTCATGCCCACCATCGTGGCGGACGAGGCGACCGACGGGAAGCGCCGACCCGCGCCTCCTGAGCCCGCGTCCCCCGACCGCCCCACGACGGGTGTCACCCGATTGCGGGCTGGCTGCCCATCGGGCAACCTGCCAGGCTCGGCGCGACGAAAGGGATGACATGGTTCACGGCGGCTACGCGGTCATCGACGTCGAGACGACCGGTCTCTGGCCCGGGCGGCACCACCGGGTCATCGAGATCGGCATCGTGCACCTCGACGCCCACGGTGAGGTCGAGGCATCGTTCGAGACCGTCGTCGACCCCTCGCGCGACCTCGGACCCATCCACGTGCACGGCCTCCGAAGCGCCGACGTGCGCGGCGCGCCCCGGTTCGAGCACATCGTCGACGAGCTCTGCGACCGTCTGCGCGGACGGGTCGTCGTCGCGCACAACGCCCGCTTCGAGGCGCAGTTCCTCGCCGCCGAGTTCGCGCGCCTCGGACTGGTCTCGCCGCTCGGGCCCGACGGTGCGGGCGCCCTCTGCACGATGAAGCTCGCCCCCACGTACCTGCCCGGTAGCGGTCGGACGCTCGCCGACTGCTGCGCGGCCCTCGACGTCGACCTCTCCGTCGCCCACGAGTCCCTGGCGGACGCGACCGCGACGGCCCGCCTGCTGTCCGCGTACCTGCGCATGGGCGACGCCCAGTCGGGCTGGTGGCAGGACTGGGGCCGCTACGCCGCCCTGCAGCAGTGGCCGACCGCCGAGACCCCGCGGACCACCCCGCACCCCGGGTTCGCAGGAGGCGCGGGCGGCGCCGACGACGGAGGCCACGGTCCCGGCCGCGCGGCCTGGCGGTCCCGTCGGCGCGTCGCCCGGGTGCCCGAGCTCACACCCGACCCCTCGGCAGGCGCGGAGCCGAGGTTCCTCGAGCGGGCGACCGAACTGCTGCCCCGACTCGACCTCGGTCGTCGGCAGGACCAGTACGCGGCCATGCTCGACAAGGCCTTGTCCCACGGGTACCTGTCGACGGCCGAGGGGGGCAACCTCACGACCCTCGCCGCCCAACTCGACCTCGACGAGCCGTCGCGGGTCGTGCTGCACGACCGCTACTTCGCCTCGCTCGTCTCGACCGTGTGGGCGCACGACGTGCTCTCCGACGACGAGCGTCGGCAGGTGGACGCGGTGGCCGAGATGCTCGGCATCGCCCCGCACCGACGCGACGCGGCCCTCGTGCCGTCGGTGCTCGAGCGCGCACCCCGTCCGGCGGACGACGACGAGCTCGACGAGTTCGAGGTCATCGAGGGACTCGACGAGTCCCTCGGGGCTGCGTCCGAGCCCCGGACGCCGACCCTCGCCCGCCCCGACGTCGGTCCGCTGGCACCCGGCGCGCACGTCGCGCTCACGGGATCGCTCAGTCAGGGGCGGGACGCACTGGCGCGCACGCTCGAACGGGCCGGACTGGTGGTCTGGCCGGCGGTCACGACCGAGACGTCCCTGGTCGTCGCGGCGGACGTCGCCTGTCCGTCGGGCAAGGTGCGGAAGGCCCTGCGCTACGGCGTCCCCGTGGTCGACGAGACGCAGCTGCCGTTCGTGCTGGCCCGTTCGCGGCGTTCGCGCACCGCGGCCTGACGCCTGGGCTCGCGCACTTCGGCTCGATGCTCGGGAGCCACGAGACCCTTCCTAGAGGGCGGGATCGTCCTCGAGATGGTCTTCGGTGTCGAGTGACGGCCACCCGGGTAGCTGGTCGGTGGCTGTCTCGTCGAGCGGGTTGCGGGGCATCGGTTCCATCGGATCAGGGTTCACGGGGGGCTCCAGTCAGGCCGCCTCCGCGAGGTGCGAGAGGAGGGCGACCGGGGTCTGGGGCTGCCGGGGCCCACCGTACGCGCCTCGGGGGGCTGCGCCTAGCGCATCGGTCAGACGGTCAGGCGCTGCGCCACGACGTCGGCCGCGACCTCGACCAACGGGAGGCGGTTCGCCCGGGCGTACCGCCGGATGCGCTGGAACGCCTCGTCCATGTCGACGGACTGCGTGTACGACACGACGCCCTTGGCCTGCTCGATCACGATGCGACTGTCGAGGGCCCGCTGCAACTGGTCCCTCGTGGAGTCGATCTCGCGAAGCGCGCGCTCCTGCAGGATGCTGATCGTCGCGACGTCGGCCAGCGCCTGGGCGGCCGTCGCGTCGTCCTCGTTCAGGACGCCGGTCGTGTCGCGGAAGAGGTTGAGCGAGCCCAACGTCTGGTCGCGAAGCCGCAGGGGGATGGCGTGCACCGAGCCGTAGCCCGAGTCGCGTGCGAGGTCGGCGAAGACGGGCCAGCGCTCGTCGATTTCGCCGAGGTCGGGGACCGAGACGACCGAGCCCGTCGTGTACGACTCGACGCAGGGGCCCTCGCCGGCACGGAGTTGCAGCAGCCCGAGGAGCTTGCTGCGTTCGTTGGTCGAGGCGATCACCTCGAGCTCGCCGGTCGAACCGGCGAGGATGATGCCGGCGTCGGCGGCGTCGAAGAGGGCCGTGGTGCGCTCGACGAGCATCTGCAACACGTCGATGGTGTCGAAGCCGGTCACGAGCGAGTCCGCGAGCGTGACGAACGTCTGCAGGAGCTGGGTCTCTCTGTCGCGGTCGGTCACGGGCGTCAGCCTAGGCCGTGTCGCCGACGACCGTCGTCGTGCCTCACGAGAAGTCCAGTCGCCGCAGCACGATCTCACTGGCGATCTCGCGCAGCGCTCGACCGCTCGACCAGGCGTGGCCGCGGATGACGAGCAGGGCCTCGTCGACGCTGACGCCGAGCTGGACCATGACCATGCCCGAGGCCTGGTGCACCTCACGGGGGAAGGTGGTGGGGAAGAGGCTGTCGTCACCCGCCTCGAGGGCCTCGAGCGCCCGGGTGAGGACGCTCTTGCCGGCGATGCAGGCGAGCGTCGTGGCCTGGTCGACCTCGTCGTCGGTCAGTTCGCGGCGGTCGTCGCTGTAGAGGTCGACGGCCCCGAGGTCGAGTCGACCGTACGAGAGGGGGAAGGCGGCGACGCTCGCGACGCCGGCTCCGCTCAGGGCGGTGGCGGCGGCGGGCCACGCCTGTGGTGGGGCGGTCGCGAGATCGGGTTCGATCACCGGACGGTTCGTGCGGTGGGCCTGCCAGCAGGGCCCCTCGCCGAGGTCGAACTGGATCTCGTCCCGGCGGGCCGAGGGGGGGTCGCTCGCGCAGACCGCGCCGGTGCCCAGGGGGCCACCGAGGGTGGAGACGGCCGCTCCGGTCACGCCGAACGTGTCGAGGAAGGGCCGACACAGGTCGCTGCCCACGCCGGTGGCCCGGGCGAGCAGGGCGGCGGCCGCACGGACGGCGCTCGCCTCAGCCACGTCGGGCCTCGTGCGCGTCGCGCGTCGAGGGATGAGGTGGAGACGGGTACACGGGTTCCTCCACTAAGGCCCAGGGGCCATCGGCACGACTCTAGCGGGTCGTCGCTCCGGCAGGCGGGGGTTGGATGACGCCATGAGCGACCCCATCGTCACGCCCCGCGGCTTTTCACACGTCCGACTCACCGTGACCGACATCCACCGCAGCAAGGCCTTCTACCAGGAGCTGTTCGGGATGCGCCCGGGCAGCGACTTCAGCGACCAGATCGACGACCCGACGATCCACGACGACCCGCAGCGCACCTACGGCGGCTGCTCGTTCAGGTTCGCGGACCAGACGCTCGGGCTCCGACCCGTCGCGCCCGCCGGGGACCGCTTCGATCCCGACCGCGTCGGGCTCGACCACCTGAGCTTCTCGGTGGGATCGGTCGACGAGCTGCACGAGGCCGTCCGGCGCCTGGACGAGCTGGGCGTCGAACACGGCGAGGTGACGCCGTTGCCGGCCTTCGGGCTGGTGATCCTGTCCCTGCAGGACCCCGACGACGTCAACCTCGAGCTCGCCGCACCGCACCCCGACGGCAGGTCGTGAGCCCCCCGGGTCGATTTGCATGATGTGCAAGATTCTTTCGTCGTTCACTTTCCCCCTCGTCCGGGAGGCCTAGCGTCACATCGGGGCGATCGTGCCGCGGTCACCGATCGGCGACCGACGGTCCTCCAGGAGGGCGGTACCGATGGACGTGTTCGTCACCGTGATGCTCGTGATCGTCATCGCGCTGGTCTTCGACTTCACGAACGGCTTCCACGACACGGCGAACGCCATGGCGACCTCCGTCGCCACCGGCGCCCTGAAGCCCAAGGTCGCCGTCCTCATCTCGGCCGTGCTCAACCTGGTGGGCGCGTTCCTCTCCACCGAGGTCGCGAGCACGGTCTCGAACGGCATCATCCGCGAGGGCGACGGAGGGGTGCAGGTGACGCCCGTCATGATCTTCGCGGGTCTCGTGGGCGCCGTCATCTGGAACCTCGCCACCTGGTACCTCGGACTGCCGTCCAGCTCGTCCCACGCACTCTTCGGCGGCCTGATCGGTGCGGCCGTCATCGGTGCCGGGGTCGGTGCGGTCGACTTCGACGTGGTCCTGTCGAAAGTCGTGCTGCCGGCCCTGATCTCGCCCGTCGTGGCCGGCGTCGTCGCGCTGGTCGCCACGTACGCGGCCTACCGGGTCACCAGACAGGCCACCCTGCGGGGGTCGACCGCCGGATTCCGGCACGGACAGACCGTCAGCGCCTCCCTGGTCTCGCTGGCGCACGGCACCAACGACGCCCAGAAGACGATGGGTGTCATCACGCTGACCCTGATCGCCGCCGGCTACCAGGGAGCCGGCACCGCCCCGCCGCTGTGGGTGGTCCTCGCCTGCGGCCTAGCCATCGCGCTCGGCACCTACCTCGGCGGCTGGCGCATCATGCGGACCGTCGGGAAGCGGATCACCGACGTGCAGGCGCCGCAGGGGTTCGCGGCCGAGACGAGTTCGGCGGCGACCATCCTGATCTCGTCCCACCTCGGCTTCGCGTTGTCGACGACCCAGGTGACGTCGGGGTCGATCGTCGGGGCGGGGCTGGGCAAGAAGCTCGCCACGGTGCACTGGGGCGTCGTGGGCAAGATCGCCTCGGCCTGGGTGCTCACCCTGCCGGCCGCCGCGCTGGTCGGGGGGCTCTCGGCCTGGCTCGCGAGTTCGAGCACGGCGGGCCTGGTGGTGGTCGCGGTGCTCGCCCTGGCCGGCGGACTCGCCTTCGCCTTCCTCGCTCGACGGCACCCGGTGACGCACGAGACCGTGAACGACAGCGACGACGCTCCGGCCGCCGAGCAGGTCGGCGCGAGCCGCGGACGAGGGGAGTGACCATGTTCTTGGGAATCGACTGGGGCGCCTTCGTGGTCGTTTTCGTGACCGCGCTCGCCGTGACCGCCGTCATCGTGACCTCGTTCGCGCTGGGCATCCGTCTGTTCGCCGACGGCGCCGTGGAGTCCGACGGCGGGTCCCGTGCCGTCGCGTCGAACACGCACCCGTCGCGGTCGAGACCACTGACGGCCACGGTCGGCGGCGGGCTGTGCTTCGCCGTGGGGACGGCTGCCGTGCTCTTCGGGCTCTGGATGATCGTTCCCCAGTTCCATTGACACCCCGGGCGGCGGGCTCGGAGTAGCGTGCGGGCATGACCAACGACAACGGCATCCCCGACGGCTCGACCGACATCACCGAGGACGACAAGAAGTACACGGAAGACCTGGCCGACGGGTCGAAGCAGGGTCTCGTCGACGACTCCGAGGAGAGCGACGACAGCGAGGTCTCGGACGGCAAGGACAGCTAGCCACCCGGGCTCCGGCCCCGAGAAGTCACGACATGCCGCTCACGTTCGTCCGTGAGCGGCATGTCGTGTCTTGCCGACGAGGTCGGTCAGCGACGGTTCAGCAGACCGGCGAGGGGCCGCTGCTGCTCGCCCTGCTGGGCGCCGAGGACGACGAGAACACCCGTCAGCACGGGCGTCACCCACTGCAGGACCTTCTGCTGGCGCTGGGCGCTCGCCAGCGCCTTCGACGAGTCCGCCCCGGGCTCGGTCGTGCCCTCGGCGCCCTCGGACGCGTGCTTCGCCATGCGGGCGCCGGCGAGGGCGGACCACACGGTGGTGCCGGCGGCCGCGACGGTCAGCGCGAGCTTGACGCCCGTGTTGGCCCGCCCCTCCTTCTGGGTCGCGAGGCGGCCCTTGTTCGAGACGATCAGTCCGGCGCCGCCGATGCCGTGCACGACGATCGCGGTGACCTGCAACGGGGCCCACTTGGCCCAGCCGAGCGACGACAGGGTCAGGCGTTCGACGGGGTCCTTCGCGCCGGCCGCGGCGCCGTTGAGGCCGACGGCGCCCATCAGGCTGCCTCCGAACCAGGCGGCCATGCCGAGGTCGTGCATGCTGCGGATGACGGTGTCGCGTCCTGCCGTGGTGTTCTCCTTGAGGTGGATTCGGGGGAACGGACACGCGACGTCAGGGTCACGAGCCGGTCCTCGTGGACCGTACGCCGCGTGGCCTGGGGCAGATGCGCCCGGTGGGCCCCGTCGGCCGTCGGTCGGAACGGGCTTCGCGTCCCGTCCGCGCGTTCGACGGCAGGCCGCGGATGTCAACCCCCTGAGCCGTTCTCGGAATCTCCGGCCACCGTCCCCCGACAGGGGGACAGAGTGACAGGTCCGACCCCGATCCCGACCGTCACCAGGCGGTCGCCGACGATCCGAGAGGCACGACATGAGCGACGACAAGCGCTACGACGGAGACCCGTCCACCCCGGTCTACGACCGCACCACCGGAGGGCAGCCGCAGCCCGGTGTCGCGTCCGGCCACGACCACCTGCGCCGCGACGACGCCGTGACCGATCTGGGTGACCAGGTCGGCGCGTACGCCGACATCACGGACCCCGACGCCACCGCCAGCGACTTCAGCGCCACCGGTGCCCCGGTCGTCGTGGAGCACCCCGCGCACGACCACACCGGACCCGATGCCGGATCCGGCGCCGCCGACACCGCGAAGGCCAAGGCCGGCGCCGCGAAGGACGAGGCGGCAGGCGTCGCCGACGACGCGAAGTCCGCGGCCTCCGACGTCGCCGGCAGCGCCAAGGAGCAGGCCTCGAAGGTCGCCTCCGAGGCCACCGGCCAGGCGAAGCAGCTCTTCGGCCAGGCGACCGGTGAGCTCAAGGAGCAGGCCGGCGCCCAGCAGGAGAAAGCTGCGGCGGGCCTCCGTCAGGTCGGCGAGCAGCTCGGCTCGATGGCCGACTCGGCCGACAGCGGTGTCGCGGGCGAGCTCGTCCGCACCCTGTCCGGTCGCGCCCACGGCGTCGCCGGCTGGCTCGAAGGTCGCGACCCGGGCAGCCTGCTCGACGACGTGAAGTCGTACGCGGCCCGCAAGCCCGGCACCTTCATCGCCATCGCCGCGATCTCGGGCCTGCTCGCCGGACGCGTCGTGAAGTCGCTGACGGCCGAGGCCAAGGACGAGCACGCTGCCACGACCGAGACGGCAGGAGGCGCGGCGAGCCAGCCCGCGCCTCCTGCGTCCGATCCCGTGCCGAGCCGTCTCGTCGGTGACGTCGGCCCCGTGGCGGGCGAGTACGACGTCGTCACCGAGGGCGACGTCCCCGGCTTCGGGAAGCAGACGCCGGACACCAGCGTGCCCACCACGTGGCCCGGCACCTCGGGGACGCGCGCGTGAGCGACCCGTTCCTCGAGCCGGTGTCGACGTCGCCCGCCCCCGAGGAGAAGGCCGCGACGACGTCGCTCGGCGACCTGCTCACCGGCGTGACCGGCGACATCTCGACGCTCTTCCGCCAGGAGGTCGAGCTGGCCAAGGCCGAGCTGACGGAGTCGGCCAAGAAGGCCGGCAAGGGCGCGGGCATGTTCGGCGGAGCCGGGCTCACGGCCCTCTTCGCCCTGCTGTTCGTCTCGCTGGCCGCCATGTGGGGCCTGGGCGTGCTGATCGGCCTCGGCTGGTCGTCCCTGATCATCGCGGTCGTCTACGCGATCGTCGCCCTCGTGCTGTTCCTGCGCGGGAAGAAAGAACTGAAGAGCATCAAGGGGGCACCGAAGACGGTCGACTCCCTCAAGAAGATCCCCGAGACCGTGACGCCTGGAGGCACCGCATGAGCACCACCGACCAGAACGGCAGCAGCCGGACGCCCGACGAGATCCGCGCCGAGATCGAGCGCACGCGCGCCGGCCTCAGCTACGACGTCGACGCCCTCGCCGACAAGGTGAACCCGTCGAGCATCGCCCACCGTCAGACCGAGAAGGTGAAGAGCCGCTTCTCGGGCGTCAAGGAGTCCGTCATGGGCGCGGCGCACGACGCGGCCTCGACCACCCAGGGTGCCGGTCACGACGCCGCGGGCAGCGTCTCGGACGCCTCGTCGGCGGCCGTGCGGAAGGCCAAGGGCAACCCGCTCGCCGTCGGCCTGATCGCCTTCGGCGCGGGCTGGCTCGTGTCGTCGCTGATCCCCGCCACGGAAAAGGAGAAGGAGCTCGTCTCCGACGCCAAGGACGCGGCGGGCCCGGCGCTCGACTCGGTCAAGGGAGCGGCGCAGGACGTGGCGTCGAACCTGAAGGAACCGGCTCAGGAGGCGTTCGCGTCGGTCAAGGGCACGGCGCAGGACGCCGCCTCGACCGTGAAGGACGACGCCTCGAGCGCCGCGGGCGACGTGAAGGACAGCGCCCAGCAGTCGAAGGAGAACGTGCAGGGGGCCTGACCTCACCCGCACGCGTCCCCACGGACGCAGGAAGGCCCGCCCCGACGAGAGTCGGGGCGGGCCTTCCTCTGTGACGGGTCGGGTCAGCTCGCGGTAGGACCGTAGTACGACTCGATCTCCTGCAGCTCGAGGTCGGCCGTGGCCTGGATGAGCTCGAGCAGGTCGGCGTCGAGGCCGGGCGAGAACTCCTCGAGGCGCTCGGGGCTGATCGTCGACGGCACGCCCTGCGGGGCCTGCTCGGTGGCGGTCAGCTCGGTGCCGTCGTTCGAGGGCGACGGGCCACGGAAGATCTTGCTCGCCTCGCTCTTGCCGTCGAGGTCGAAGCTGTACTGCTTGCTCTGCAGACCGAGGTCGAGCAACTTCTTCACCTCGGGGAACTTCTCGGCGTTCGTCTTCGGGATCGGCAGCAGCTTGTTCCAGTTCACCCCGAGCGACTCGAGCGCCTTGGCGTAGGCGTTCTCGTGTGCCTGGTCGCGGACGATCAGGTACGCGAGGGTGCTGCGGGCGACCGCGTTGTCGGTCATCTCGTAGATGCGGCACTTCTGCAGACGGCCCGTCGACTCGAGCATGACGTTGTACAGCAGGTCGAGCGGCAGGTTGCCCGAGTTGTAGACGTAGCTGCCGCTCCACGGGTTGCCGACCGAGTCGACCGGCAGCGCGCCCTGGGCGCCCACGAGGTAGTGGTGGATGTTGCCCGTGTCGAGCGCGATGTTCAGCGGGGTCGCTCCACCGGCACCGGGGGTGTCCAGCGGGTCGGTCAGCTTGCCGGTGTACTCGGGGCTGCCGTCGAGCAGACGCGAGATGGTCGTGCCGATCAGCTCGACGTGGCTGATCTCCTCCGTGCCGACGCCCTGGATCAGGTCGCGGTAGGGCTTGGCCGACGGGCCCCGGAAGTTCATGGCCTGGAAGAGGTACTGCATCATGGTGCGCATCTCGCCGAACTGGCCGCCGAGCCCCTCTTGCAGGGCGTTGGCGGCGGCGGGGTCGGGCTCGCCGTCGGCGATCTCGTTGATCCAGGTCTGTGCGTGGAAGTACATGGAGCCTCCTCGGTGTTCTGGCGACGCGTTGCCGTCTCCCTCAGCCTGCGCCCCGTCCGGGGGTCCGGTGACGGGTTGACGACCTTGCCAGCTGTCGTGTACCCCTCTGTCTGCACCCGCGCCTCCTCGGCGGTGTCGGCCCTCGGCGCGCCCGACGCGTCAGGATGGTCGGATGCCCTCGTCACCCCGCGCCCGTCTCGTGCGTCGATCGGCCGGCACCGCCGCGCCGAGCGACACCCCGCCCAGTCCGATGCAGCGCCCCGGGGCGTTCCGGTTCGGGCTCATCGCGACCCTCGGTGGCGGGCTCGGCGTCGGGATCATCGTCGCCCTGATGGCGTTGTCGACGATCCTCGTCTACATCGGGCTGGCGTTCTTCCTCGCGCTCGCCTTCGAGCCGGTCGTCCGACGCCTCGCCCGTGCCGGCGCCCCGCGGTGGGTCGGCGTGATCGTCGCCGTCGTGCTGGTCGTCGGGATCGTCGTGGGCATCGTCGCGGCCGTGGTGCCCGCGCTGATCGAGCAGATCGGGCACGTCGTGCAGACCGCACCCGGCGCCCTGCAGGACCTGTCGCGCCAGCCGTGGGTGCAGCAGGCCGTCGAGACCGTCGGGTTCGACGTCGACGTCGACGACGCCGTCGGGGCCGTCACCTCGTACCTGCTCGACCCCGACCAGCTGCTCGCCCTCGGCGGCGGACTGCTCGCCGTCGGCCAGGGGATCACCAACGCCATCACCGCGGTGATCGTCGTCGCGATCCTCACCCTCTACTTCGCGATCACGCTGCCGCAGATGCTGCGCTCTCTCAGCCGTGCCGTGCCGCGCAGCCACCGCGAGAACGTCATGAGCATCTCGGACGAGATCTTCCTGTCGGTCGGCCGCTACGTCGCCGGGCAGGTGGCGCTCGCCGCCGTCAACGCCGTGTTCGTCTTCGTCGTGCTGACGATCGCCGGCGGGCCGGTCCCGGTGCTCTTCGCGACCCTCGCCTTCCTGGGAGCCTTGATCCCCGTTGTCGGCACCGTCGTGGCCTACGTGATCATCATCGCCGCCACGATCACCGTCTCACCGGTCACCGCGGTCGTCGTCGGCATCGTGCTGCTCGTCTACGCCCAGGTCGAGGCCTACGTGCTGACCCCGCGGGTGATGTCGAAGGCCGTCGCGGTGCCGGGGGCCCTCGTCATCGTGGCCGCGTTCGGCGGAGGGGCGCTGGGCGGCGTCCTGGGTGCCCTCGTCGCCATCCCGATCGCGACGGCCGGAGTGGTCGTCTTCGAGCGGGTCGTCGTGCCCCGGCAGCAGCGCGTCTGACCGTCTCGCCGGCCGCCGCGAGCGACCACGTGGAGAGCTCTGCCGGGTGGGAGCCCGGCGGATTCAGGTCGCCGAGCCCCCAGGGCCACGGCGGGGGTCGTCGGTCGCTCGGACGACGGCGCAGGGCAGGGTCGGCGGGGTCTGGGCCTGCGATGACTGTAACCAGTTCGAGGCAGGATGTGAAGGCGTCGACGTCACCCGCGCCTCCTCGACGTCAGACGACGGGCCCCGATGGTCCGCCGGAGGGCGCTGGAGGGGTGGGCGCAGCCGGATCGTCGTCGCTGGCGAGCAACAGGTCGATGCGCAGCTCGCGCTCGCGTGTGTAGACCGTCAAGGCCCGGATCACCCAGAGCAGGGTGCGGATGAGGAGCACGCCCAGCGTGACGGCCAGGGCGAACACCACCACGAGGAAGACGGGGTAGAGGACACCGACGAGGGAGAAGCCGTTGGAGTACATCACTCGACGCTAGATCAGGACCGAGGCCTGGGGCTCCACCTCGCGGTGGAGCCCGGGGGCTCACTCCTCGGCGTCGGCCGGGCTCTCGTCGGCCTGGGCGGTCTCGTCCATGCGGTCGCGGAGGTGGTCGGCCATCGAGGCCGCACCTTCGTCGCCGTGGTCGGCCTCGACCTGTTCGATCAGGCCGCTCAGCTTCTCGTGGTCGGTGGCCTCGGTGGCGCCGTCCATGACGGGTTCGGTCTGCTTCTCGTCGCTCATGGACGGGACGCTACGCCCCGGGGGTCCGCGACGGCTGGACCCGCGCCTCCCGTCGTGACCGACGACTCGCATCGTGCGGCGAGGGGTACCATGCCCGTCCCGCGGCGGGTGGGGTACGCGAGGGCCGGGCATCGGCTGGCAGGCCTGCGCGTGTCGCTCCGCACGTGCCTGGGATGGACCTCTGCCCCACCGGAACGAGGACCACATGAGCACCACGAAGCGCCCCGCACGCAGCCGCACGAACCGCACCGACCGCACCGACGACATCACCCGTGCCGCCGCCGACCTCTTCGGTTGGAGCGACCTGCACCCCGCCCAGCTCGAGGCCCTCGAGGCGGTGGTCGCCGGACGGGACACCCTCGCGGTCATGCCCACCGGCTTCGGAAAGTCGGCGATCTACCAGGTGGCCGGCGCCGTGCTCGACGGGCCGACGGTCGTCGTCTCGCCCCTCATCGCGTTGCAGGCGGACCAGGTCGCCGGGCTCGTGGGTCGTCCCGACGCGCCGCCGGCCGTCGCCATCAACTCGGGCCACACCGACGCCGAGAACGAGGAGGGCTGGAGCCGTCTCGCCGCCGGCGAGGTCACCTACGTCTTCCTCGCCCCCGAGCAGCTCGCGCGGGACGAGACCGTCGACCGCCTGCGCGAGGCCGGGGTCGCCCTCGTCGTCGTCGACGAGGCGCACTGCGTGTCGTCGTGGGGCCACGACTTCCGGCCCGACTACCTGCACCTCGGCGAGGTCGTCGAGCGCCTCGGCGGCCCGACCGTGCTGGCGCTGACCGCGACCGGGTCGGGCCCGGTGCGCGACGAGATCGTCGAGCGACTGCGCCTCGACGACCCGCTCGTCCTGAGCCACGGCTTCGACCGCCCCAACCTCTCCCTCGAGGTCGTGCGGCACGAGGACGACGACGAGAAGGCCCGCGCCGTGGTCGAGCAGGTGGCCGCCTCCACGACGCCGGGCATCGTCTACGTCGCCACCCGCAAGGCGACCGAGCACTACGCCGCGGCGATCGCCGAGCGCTGCCCCGACCGCACCGTCGTCGGCTACCACGGCGGCCAGCGGTCGGCCGAGCGGGGAGAAGCTGCACGAGCGGTTCCACGCGGGCGAGGTCGACGTGGTCGTGGCGACGAGCGCGTTCGGCATGGGCATCGACAAACCCGACGTCCGGTTCGTCGTGCACGCCGACGTGCCCGACTCGCTCGACTCGTACTACCAGGAGATCGGTCGGGCCGGTCGCGACGGCGACCCCGCCACGGCGACCCTGCACTACCGGCCCGAGGACCTCTCGCTGAGGACGTTCTTCGCCTCGGGGCTGCCCGGGCGGGCCGACTTGCGTGGCGTCTTCACCGCGCTCTCGGCGGCGGGCCGGCCGGTCCGCCGGTCGGAGGTGGCGGACCAGCTGGCCCTCGGGGCGCGGACGGTCTCGCGTCTCATCGACCTGCTGCTCGAGGGTGGCGCGCTGTCCGAGTCGACGAAGGGGTTCGAGCCGGTCGACGGGTTCGACGCCCGGAGCGCGGCCGAGGCGGCGCGTGGGGTCGCCGAGACGCGCGACCGGGTCGAGCGCTCGCGCATCGAGATGATGCGCACCTTCGCCGAGGCTCCCGGCTGCCGGCGGCACTTCCTGCTCGGCTACTTCGGTGAGGAATCGCCCGAGCGGTGCGGCAACTGCGACGGCTGCCGGGCCGCCGAGAGGGCCGGTGACCCCGAGGAGGCGCGCGAAGGCGGGCAGGACGACGCCACCGACACCGCGCCTCCCGCGTTCGCGGCCGACGCCCGGGTCGTGCACGCGACCTGGGGCGAGGGCACCGTGATGAGCACGGACGCCGACCGCATGACGGTGTTCTTCGAGAGCGAGGGCTACAAGGTGCTGGCCGTGGCCGACGTGCTCGAGCGCGAGCTGCTCACGCCGGCCTGACCTGCTCGGCGGGTCCGGCCGTCAGGCGGGGTCGGCCGTCAGGTGGGACGGGCCGTCAGGCGAGCCCGGCGGCGGCGGCGAGCACGGTCGCGATCGTGCGGGGGTGGGCCAACACCCGGAAGTGCCCGCCCGTCTGGAGGCGGACGTTGATGGCGCCGGGCAGCTCGCTGCCCTCGGGGATGTGCGGGTCGAACTCGCCGAAGACCGAGGTGATGCGGCCGTTGACCGACTCGTCCCGGGCGAGCAGCATCGTCGTCGCGTCACGGGGCGAGAAGGCGCGGAGGGCGGGCAGCACCAGCCAGGTGGCGTAGCGCGACCCCGAGAACGGCGAGCATACGGCGACCATCGAGCGCACCCGGCGGGTCTCGTCGAGCAGCGCCATGAGGTACTTGCCGATCAGGCCCCCCTTGCTGTGGGCGACGATCACGACGTCGGTGAGTCCGTGGGCGAGCAGGTACGCGGCGACGTCGCGCGCGGTGGCCTCGACCGGACGGCTGTTCCAGCGGAGGTCGTCCAGCACGTGCACGGGATGGCCCTCGGCGTGGAGGCGTTCGATCATCGGCCGCAGGAAGGACCAGGTCTCCCACACGCCCGGGATCACGAGCACGGGCCGACCGGTGCCGCCCAGGTAGCGGTCGGGGTCGCGCGGACTCGTGACGGCGCGCACCTGCCAGACGGCGGCGTAGGCGTAGTCCTGCACCCACCACGCGGCGTGACGGACGAGCCGGCCGGGGGCGAGGTGGAGTCTCACCACTCGACCCTAGGCGTCGCCGTGCGGGACGTCCCGGGTCAGACGCTGTCGGGGTCGAGGACGAGCGTCGTGCCCTCGAACAGGTGCTGCGCGTCGTCGATGACCTGGAGGCCCTGGTTCATGTAGAGGAGCGCCGAGACCGAGATGCCGAAGCGCTGGGCGACGACGTCGATGAGGTCGTCGGGTGCGACGGTGTACCGCTTGGGGGCCCCGGACGCCGTGGTCGCCTCGAGCGTCCCCGAGGCGAAGGCCACCGCACCGGAGTCGACCGGGACGATGTTCGTCTGCCGCGGCGGCACCGACCAGGCGACCGACGAGACCGCGAGCACCTTGCCGGCCGAGATCTCGACGGGGACGTCCGAGGAGGTGCTGGTCGAGTGGACGACGAGCGCCGAGAGGTACGAGGGCTGGCTGATCGAGCCGAAGCTTCCCGAGGCCGCCGTCGGGGTCGTGACGGACGCTCCGAGCTCGACACCCCCGTCGCCGCCGTACGTGATGCCGTCGCCGACGGACGGGGCGACCTGGTAGAACGCGATCCCCACCGGGACGGGCAGGCTCGAGGTGGCGTTCGTGAGCTCGGTCGCGTAGGTGTCGTCGCCCCCGGCCACCACGCGGTAGTGCAGGTGGATGCTGCCCTTGGGGGAGGCGAGGTCGCCCTCGGCGACGACCGTGCCGGCCGCGACCGGGGTGATGAAGGGCGCCGGCACGGCGGCGTCCTGCGGCGGAGGGGTGGCCGCCCGGGGCGAGGGTGTCGCGGGGGTGGTCGGCGTCGGCGAGGGGGTCGCGCTCGGGGTGGGCGTCGAGGTGCGGGCGACCGTGGTCGGGCGCGCGGACTCCGTCGAGGCACCGGCCGCGAGCGGGGCCGAGTCGCTCGTGAAGAGGACTGCGCTCACGACGACGGAGACGAGGGCCGCGGCAGCGACGACGCCTCCGACGATCGCGAGGCGGCGGCGGCCGGACCGGGGTGCGGGTTCGTCGTCCTGGTCGTCGTCGGTCGCGCTCGCCGGGTCGGCCGACGACGCGGCCGCGGCACCGGCCGTGCCTGCGACGCCGCGGTGCGACCATGCGACGAGCCGGGGTCCGGTGCCGTCGGGCGCGTGGTCCGCCGCGGGGTCGTCGCCCGTGTCGGACGCGCGGGGCGCGAAGAGTTCGTGACCGGGCGTGACGTCGTCGTCGTCGCCCGCCCCTGGTGCGTGTCGTGCCATGGTGCCCCCTCGGCGATGATCCTAGGGGACGGGGTGGGCCGGGTCGAGACCGATCGGTCCGGTACCGGGGCGGGTACGAGCCTGGAACAGCCTGTGAACCCCGGCGGTGGGCGGACACCCGGCCTACCGTCACGGGAGTACCGGGTCAGTCCGGTCGACCCCACAACCAGGAGGTACGTCATGTCCGTTGGCGACAAGGCAAAAGATTTCGTCCAGAAGGCCGCCGGCAAGGCCGAAGAGGCCGTCGGCAAGCGCACGGACGACGAAGAGCTCACCAAGCAGGGCCACAAGGACCAGCACATGAGCGAAGAGCGTCTCGAGACCGAGAAGGCCAAGGACGACCTCGGCCAGAGCTGATCGTCCCGCCGACCCCGGTCGGCACCCCGGAGGGCCCGACATCCGCGGATGTCGGGCCCTTCGTCGTCCCCCCGGTCCCGACCGGGCGGGAACTCAGCCGCCGTCCGGCTCGTGCCGGAAGAGGTGCCGCTGCACCGCGAGGGCGAGCGCCCTCAGGGCCGTGGCGTCCTCGGTCGAGAAGCGCCGCGCCTCCGTGTCCATGACGCACAGCGCGCCGACGCGCTGACCGTCCGGGGCCTCGAGGGGGTAGCCGGCGTAGAACCGGATGCCGGGTTCGCCTGCGACGACCGAGTAGTCGGCGTAGCGCGAGTCCAGGCTGGCGTCCTCGATCACCAGGTGGCCGGTGCGGCGGATGGTCGTGTCGCAGAACGACTCGGAACGGGGCACGGACAGGGCGTCCGTCCCCGACACCGACCTCATCTCCTGGGTGTCGCGGCCGATCAGGGTGACCGCCGCGAGGGTCGTGCCGAAGAGCTGTCGGGCCCGGTCGGTGAGCTGGTCGAGTTCGGGGTCGTCGTCGGTTCCGCGGAGTCGCTCGAGTCGGTCGAGTGAGCGGAGGCGTGCCTTCTCGTCCGCCTGCACGGTGTCCTCGGCCGCCGGGCGGGCCGGGTCGAGCCCGTCGCTGATGTGCAGGGCGATCGGGGCGGCCCACCGGGCGTAGACGGGAGCGCTCTCGGCCTCGAAGGCGTGGCCCTCGGCCTCGGGCACGAAGACCATCGAGGGATGACCGGACACGACCCGCCGCATCACGTCGTTGAGGCGGACCGAGTTCCGGTCGACGAGCCGACCGAGTCGCGACGGGAAGTGCGGGTTCACGGTGAAGGACGGGATGCCGAGCACGTAGGTGGTGGTCGCCACGGGAGCACGGCTCGCCACGTCCGTCAGCAGGGCCGACAGGTCGTCGGCCCAGGTCGCGACGTCGATCAGCGACAGGGCTTCGTTCGCGCCGAACGACAACACGATGGCGTCGAAGCGCGCGAGGTCGATCTCGGCGACGGCCGCCGGGCCCTGCCGGACGGTCATCCGACCGTCGACGACGATGTCGACGTCCGTCGCCCGCCCGGTCAGCGCCGTCAGGCTGCGGGCGAGATGACCGGGGAGGCCGAGCTCGTGCGTCCGGACGCCGCGGCCCGTGGCCACTCCGTCACCCACCAGCAGCACGCGGTCGGGGTCGGTGCCCGACGCGTGCAGGTGGGGGGAGTCGGTCGCGACGACGTGGCGTTCCCACGAGTGGGGGCTCGCGGTGAGCCAGGTCCGGATCAGCGGGCGGGCGAGCGCGTGGGTGACGGCGGACAGCATGGAGGCCTCGCATCGGCGGGAGAGATGCCGTCACGGGGACGGCTCGAAGAAACCCCCGTCACGCGATCGACGATGCTGGCCTGGTGCGATGGAGCCTAGGCAGGGACCGCCCCCCGCGCATCCCGACGGCGGGGGGCTTGACAACGCGGTTCGCAGAGAGTTTTGCAGACTGTGCAAAAAGGGTGTTGATCGTGATTCGGTAGAAGCATGAACAGCTCGTTCCGTTCCCTCGTCCCCGCCGCGATCGTCGTGGCGTCCCTCGCCGTCGTCGTCTCGGGCTGCTCGTCGTCGGGCGGCTCCGAGACGACGGCGGCCCCCACCGTGACCGTCTCGGCCTCGCCGTCGACCGGGACGCCCACGCCGACCGCTGCCGCCACGGCGACGCCGGGCCCCGACGGGGCGTCCGGAGGCGGTGGTGACCTGGGCGACGGTGCCCCCGGTGACGCGTCCTCGCGGTGCACCGTGGGCGAACTCACCGCCGAGATCGCCGACGGAGGCGGGGGCGCGGCCGGCAGCTACGGCGTCGCGATCGTCCTGACGAACAGCGGCCAGCGGTCCTGCACCCTGCAGGGCTGGCCGGGCGTCTCGCTCGTCGGCGACGGGAACGGGACCCAGATCGGTGCCTCGGCCGCGCTCGACCGGTCGTCCTCACACGAGACCCACACGCTCGCCCCCGGTGGCGAGGTGCAGACCATCGTGCAGATCGCCCAGACGGGGAACTACGACGCGGCCGAGTGCCGGCCGCAGGCGACGGACGGGTTCCGCGTCTACCCGCCCGGCTCGCTCGAATCGATCTTCGTGCCCGCCTCGGGGTCGAGCTTCGAGGCGTGCGCGAACGCCCAGGTGCAGCAGATGACGGTCAGCGCGCTGGCCACCTTCTGACGCTGCGGACCGCGACGGGGCGGGTCGTCCTCGGGACGTGCGGGACGTGCGGGACGTGCGGGGCGGGCCGCCCCGCCGGACTCGACGACGGCCCGGCCCTCGGCGACCCGGTTTCGACGTCAGTGTCCGAGGCGCCGTGGGAGGCGGCGTGGGAGTCGGCAAGTCCTGGTCGGTGCGGCAGCGCTGTTCCGGGATCGGCCTGGAAAGGGAGCGGCCGCGACAGGGGTCAGGAGATGCCGACGCGCTTCGGGGTGGGGGCTTGCTCGTGACCCCGTTCGATCCCCGTGGTCGGGCCGCGCCTGCCGGGCCTAGAGACGGGCCTCGGTGCGTCTCGGCTTCAGCCGGGCGGGCGCGTCGGCGGCCGCCACCCACTCGCAGGTGAACGTGCCGCGGTAGCCGAAGAGGAACCCGAGACGGTGGTTGTGCACCTCGAGGTCGACGTGGAACGACCCGTCCTCGTCCGACCACCACTCGTGCAGCTCGGCCCGGCCGCTGAAGAGCATCGGGAAGCGGAACGAGACGGGGCCCTCGTGGAAGCGCTGCGCCTCCGAGCGGAGCACGAGGCCGCCGCGGTCGTCGACCGTCAGGTCGAGGTCGACCGCGAGGTGCTGGTGCGTGCCGAGGTAGTCGAGCACCCGCCCGCGGTCGAGCACCATCGTCGCGTCGAAGCGGACCGGGCGTCGGCCAACGCGGCGGCGCGGCACGGTGTACGAGCGGACGAAGGTGACGGTCTCGCGGCCGAGCCCGTCTCGGTACGGGTAGTTCTCGATGACGAAGGGCACGTCGTGGCCCACGTCGGGCACCAGGATGTTGCGCAACCGCCCGATCTGCAGGAACGGCACCGTCCACCACGGGCCCCGCCGGATCGACGACATGACGCCCCGGCCCACGCAGGCCTCGCCCGAGTCCAGACCGACGCCGAATCGGCGCTGCATCATCGGGTGCAGGCGCGCGAACTCGTCGCCGAGGGCCTGCTCGAAGATCGACGTCATCGGGGTGACCGCCTCGCGGGGTCGGGCAGCGTGGCCAGGGTGACCGGCGCCTCCCGCAGGTGGTCGCCCGACCGCGTGCCGCCCGCGGGCGCACGCAGGGTGCGGGAGGCGCGGGGCCGGTCCCGACGCCAGAACGCGAGGGCGCTGGCGAGCGGCCACCGCTCCGGCTCGCGGCCGGTCTCGAGCCAGAGGCGCAGGCGGTCGAAGCTGAACGCCGTCGCCCAACCGAGCAGCGGACGCACGACCAGGTCGAGCGGACCCCAGCCCGAGTCGTAGTCGTACCCGGTGACGAAGCGGGTCCGTCCGTCGGCGGTCGGCAGGTAGCGCCAGTACCCGCGCCCGGCCCGGATCGGCGAGAGGACGTCGTCGGTCGCGAAGCGCAGGGCGGACGTGCGCGAGCCGTCGGCGCCGTGGCGCTCGCCGATGCTGACGCCCGTGCCCTCCACGGTGTGGACGGGCGTGCGACGGACGTAGCGGAACGGTGTCGCCCCGTGGGCGTCCGGCGGCCCGGGGGTGATGTTCGAGAAGCGGACGTCCCAGCGGACGTGCTGCGTGGGGTCCTGCGTGGCGGCCCAGACCCGGTCGAGGTCGGCGTCGATCACGGTCTCGACGTAGATCTGACGTTTCCCCACGAGGGCGAGGCTAGGGCATGGTGACGGCCGGCGGAACGCCCTGGAACGCGGGTCGTGGCCGGATCTAGGCTCACCCCATGGACGAGCGCTTCGAGACGGTCCGCGACGCGTTCGGGGCGGCGGCGCGATGGTTCGCCGAGACGGTGCACGAGCTCGACCGGCCCCCGGCCCCGTGGGAGGCCCCGGCCCTCGGCGCGTGGAGCCGCCGTGACCTCGTCGGGCACACCTCGAGGGCCCTGCTCACGGTCGAGCAGTACCTGCGGCCGGGGTCGTCGGAGTCCGACCACCTCATCGTCGACTACTACCGGGCGGTCCGGGGCGGCCGCGCCGATCCGGACGAGGTCGCCGAGAGGGGGAGGCAGGCGGGACACGACCTCGGCGCCGACCTGCCCGAGAGCGTCGATGCCGTCGTGCGACGGGTGACCGGCGTGGTGGCCGGACGGACCGCGGACGCGCGGGTGGAGACGCCGGTCGGCGAGTGGCGGCTCGAGGAGTACCTGCCGACGCGCGTCCTCGAGCTCGTGGTGCACACGGGCGATCTCCGGACGGCCGGCGGGCTCGACGGGCAGGCTCCCGAGGTCGCGGGTCGTCAGGCGCTGGTCGTGCTCGGCGCCCTCGTGGCCGATGCTCCGGCGGCTGACGCACCGCGCCTCCTGTCGGCCCTGACGGGCCGCTCGGCGCTCGCCGCCGGGTACACGGTGCTCTGACGGGGCTGCCTCACCTGCCGTCGAACGACGGCGCGGGCCCTCAGTGGTTCGGGTTCTCCGCCGGTGTCGGTGTCGGCAATTCCGGGCTGGCGTTGCGGCCGGGTGCCGGGATCGGCGTGGGACGGGCGCGGCCGCGACAGGAGTCAGGATTTGCCGACGGGACGACCCGGCAGCCGCGCGGGGTTCGCCGCACGTGCGGTGGGTCGGTGACTACGGTGGCCGCATGACCTACCCGCCGCACGACCCGTATCGGACGGGTTTCCTCGAGACGACGGACGGCGCCTCGCTCTACGTCGAGGAGTCGGGGTGTGCCGACGGCGTCCCCGCCCTCTGGTTGCACGGCGGACCCGGCGGTTCGCTCGGTCGGGGCGGCTACCGACGATACTTCGATCCAGGGGCCTTCCGGTTGGTCGGCATCGACCAGCGCGGGTCCGGGCGCAGCACCCCCAACGTCGTCGACGACCTGGCCGGGCTCGAGCGGCACACGACACCGCGGCTCGTCGCCGACCTCGAGGAGGTCCGCGAACGGCTCGGCATCGAGCGCTGGGTGGTCGGCGGGGTCTCGTGGGGAACCACGCTCGCGCTCGCCTACGCCGAGGAGCACCCGGACCGCGTCCGAGCCCTGGCGCTCATGGCGGTCACGACCACGAGCCGCGAGGAGGTCGACTGGATCACCGAGGGGGTCGGACGGCTGTTCCCCGAGGAGTGGGCCGTGTTCGACCGCGAGAGCAGGAGGCGCGACGACGAGAGACCGGTCGACGCGTACGCGAGACGGCTGGCTTCCGACGACGAGGCCGATCGTGCGGCCGCCGCGGCGAGTTGGGACCGGTGGGAGAGCGTCCACGTCAGCCTCGACGACCCGGACTCCCGCGCGCAGGGGCACCTGGGGCCCGGGCGACGGGAGGCGTTCGCCACGCTCGTCACCCATTACTGGAGCAACGACGGCTTCTTGTCGGGCGAGCGGTCGGTCATGGCGCGGCTGCCACGGATCGATCGCGTTCCCGCCGCGCTCGTGCACGGCCGCCGCGATGTGAGCGGCCCCGCAGCCACTCCGTGGCGTTTGCATCGCGCCTGGCCGGCGAGCAGCCTCACCGTCGTCGAGGACGAGGGGCACGGCGGTCCGCGTCAGGTCGAGGTGCTCAGTGCAGCACTCGACGGGTTCGCTCGGCTGTGACGGCCCCGCCCGCCGTGCCCGGCCTCCGTCGGATCGACCTCGTCCGGCCCGACGGGGTGCGCTGGGTGCCCGAGCACCACTCGGGCGACGGCGTCCTCGTGCTGGCGGGATCGAGTGGGCGGGTGGACGTCGAGCGTGCTCGGCTCTTCGCGTCGCAGGGCTGCCTGGCCGAGTCGATCCGGTGGTTCGGGGGTGAGGGACAGAGTGTCGGGCCGTGGGACGTCCCGCTCGAGGCGTTCGTGGACCGGGTGGACGCCCTCGCGAGCGAGAGCGACCGGGTCTGGATCGTCGGGACGTCGTTCGGGGCCGAGGCCGCCCTGGTGACCGCCGCCCGAGCCCCGGAGGTGTCGGGTGTGGTCGCGTTCGCCCCGTCGGACGTCGTGTGGGCGGGCTACGACCCGGCCGGTGCCGAACGCTCGCACTGGTCGTGGGGTGGGGCACCCGTGCCGTTCGTGCCGGTCGACCAGGACGACTGGGGGACGGACGCGCTTCCTCACTTCTTGCCGGTGTACGAGCGGTCGCGACGGATGTTCGCGGACCGAGTGGCCGCGGCGGTGATCGCGGTCGAGCGGATCGCCGACGTCGTCGTGGTCGCGGGAGGTGACGATCAGGTGTGGTCGAGCGCGCAGCATGCGGAGAACATCCGGCGTCGGCGGGCGGAGCACGGTGCCGACACCGTCGTGGTGGCGGGCGCCGCTGCCGGGCACCGGACGATCCTGCCCGGGGAGTCGGTGGTGTGGGGCGGCTCGACCATGCGGCGGGGCGGCACCGAGGCCGCGGACCGAGAGCTCGGCGCGCGGGCGTGGACTGCGATCACCGCGTTGCTCGCGACGCCCTGAACCGCGACTGCCCGTCCACCCGCGTCTGCTCTTCCATCAGGGGGACCTCGCTCATCACTCGATCCGGTACCTACCGGATCAGGCGGGCGAACGGCAGCAGGGGTCTCGTCCTCGGAGGGAACAGCAGGGACCGTCTCGACGGATCACCGGCCTGTCGAGTCGTCGATCCGCTGGAACAGCACGTGGTCCTGCCAGCGTCCCGCGATCTCGAGGTAGGACGGCGCGATGCCGTACTGCTCGAAGCCGGCCTTCCGCAGGACACGTTGCGAGGCGACGTTGTGACGGAGCGTCCCCGCCTGGACGCGGTGGAGGCCGGCCTCGCCGAATGCCCAGTCGACGGCCTCGCCGACGGCCGACGTCATGATGCCCCGCCCGTTGCGGTCCTCCGACAGCCAGTAGCCGAGGTCGCAGGACCGGAACGGGCCCCGGGCGATCCCGCTCAGGGTCAGCCTGCCCACCACGGCGCCCTCGTCGACGATGACGAACGGCTGCGCCTCGCCCCGGGACCGTTGCGCCAGCAGCGACGAGATGACCGACAGTTGCCCCTCGGGCGTGAAGTAGGCGTCACCGCGCACGGGGTCCCAAGGAGCCAGGAACTCACGGTTGCGCGTCAACGCTCGTGCCAGCTCGGGGGCGTCTCGCGGGTCGATCAGGCGGAGGTGGGAGGACACCGGTTCACGCTACCGCCGGAGATGCACCTCGATGCGGCCGGAGTCGACGTGCTACGAGCGCCCTTGAGGCCACGGCCCCACCGCGTTCAACCGGGCGAGGAACGCCTCGAACCGGGACGGGTCCGTGCGCCCGCTCAGCGTCTCGCCGAACCATGCCGTCCAGATCGCGTCGACCCGGTCGCCGGTGATGCCCCCGGCCGAGATCAGCTCACGCACCATCGGGACGGCCTCGAGCTCGTACTCGTCCCACGGGGCGCCGTCCTCGGCACCGGGCTCGAGCCCGTACGGGTCGAGTGCGTTCAACTCGACGAGCACCCGATCGACGAGATCCCGCCGGGCCTGACTGCGGCGCGGTTCGCCGACGGTCACGTCCCGTCGACGCAAGACTCCGCGGAAGCCCCTGACCACGGTCGACGCATTCGGCCCTCAGGCTCTGGGCCGGTCGAACCGGGCACCGGCGGGCTTCGGGCCGAGCAGCGACAGGATGAAGAGGACGAACCCGCCGAGGTAGGGCACGAGGTTGATCAGCTGCAACCACCCGCTGAGGTCGATGTCGTGCAGTCGTCGGGCTCCGAGAGACAGGAACGGCACGATCGTCCCGAAGAGCAGGACCGCGAGGACGAAGCCGAAGGGGATGAAACCCGGTCCGGGCTCGAGGGTGCCGTCGTAGTCCGTCGTGCTCCCCGGGAGGCCCGCGAGGAACCCGACGATGCTGAGCACGAACCAGATCACCGTGTTCGCCAGGACGACCCACCAGTACTCGCTGCGACTCGCCCGCCCCGTGAAGTCGGCGTACTTCTTGAAGAACCGCTTCACCGCGGCGACCGGACCCGCTCCGTACAGCGGCGCCCAGAGGGGAACGGCCCCGCCCTGGCCGGAGGCGGGCCCCTGCGGCGTCTGGCCGTACGGCGCCTGGCCGTACGAGGGCTGGCCGTACGAGGGCTGTGCGGACCCGGGCTGCTGCGGGTAGTTCATGGGCGGTGGCAGGGGGTGCCCGGACGGCGCCTGCTGCCCGTACGGCGGAGGCGTCGGCTGCCCGTACGGCGGCTGCTGGGGCTGCCCGCCCTGCGGCTGTCCGCCCTGCGGCTGCCCGCCCTGCGGAGGCCGCCCGTACGGCGGCACCGCGCCACCCTGCTCGTCCGCTCCGTCGTTCCGATCGGTCATGAGATCCCCCTCGTCCGTGCCGCCCACCGCGACCCCGCCACCCTATCGAGGCACCCCCGTGCCCCGTCGCCCCTCCGGCCGACGGTCGAGTGGTCCCGAATCGTCCTCCGTGGTCCGACGAAGGACGATTCGGGACCACTCGACGCGGTGGGGGCGAGCGGAGCGAGCCCGGGGTCAGCCCCAGCCGCCGAGGTACGCGGCCACGCTGGGCTCGCCCGTCACGGGCGTGAGCCAGTCCACTGAGGCGCGGTGCGAGACGAACGCGACGCCCGCCCCCCAGCGTCGGGCGCGAAGGGCGGCGCGACGCGACTCCACCGTCACGAGCACGCGGCCCGACGAGTCCACCAACTCGACCGTGCCGAGCGACCCGACGCCGACCGCGTCCGTCGCCGCCCGGAGGTCGCGCACGACGTCGTCCCCGAGCCCGACCGCCGCGGCCAGCGCCTGCACCCGGGCGTCGTCCGAGCCGCCGGCCTCCATCGCGGGCAGCACCCGGACGGGCCCGTCGAACGTCACGACCACCCGGGCACCGCCCAGCGCCGTTTCGGCAGCCTCCGACGACCGGCTGAGCACCCGCTGATCCGCCTCGAACACCGGCGCCACGTCGTCCGGCACCACGACCGTCACGTCCGGCATCGCCGCCAGCACGCTGTCCACCGCCACGAACGCCGCCCCGGCCGAGATCGGCGTCC
This sequence comes from Frigoribacterium sp. AP1, assembly GCF_056680555.1. Classification (NCBI taxonomy): domain Bacteria; kingdom Bacillati; phylum Actinomycetota; class Actinomycetes; order Micrococcales; family Microbacteriaceae; genus Frigoribacterium; species Frigoribacterium sp. AP1. The sequence goes on along the minus strand of NZ_CM155288.1, from coordinate 715,000 downwards.
CGGCGGTGCCGTCCAGCTCGACGCAGACGTCGACGGCGCGACTCCGCACCCCGAACCCGCGGGAGCCGCGCACCGCGATCAGGTCGGCGAGGCGCAGGGTCTCGCCGTTCTTCTCGGCCTGGCGCCGCGCCTCCTCGTCCTCGCGGGCGGCCCGCTCGGCCGCGGCGTCGGCCCCGGCCGCCGAGACCGACCCGGAACCGGCACCCGCCGCGCGCCCCGCCCAGTCCGGCCCGTCGTGCCACGCGACGGCACCCGGCACGTGCGCGAAGACGCCGCCGGCGAGCCACGCGCGGTGCGCCCATTCCCAGTCCTCGCCGCCGTAGCTCGTGAACGACTCGTCGAAGCCGCCGACCTGGTCGAAGAACCAGCGGGTGCAGCAGGTGACCGCACCGATCAGGTGGCGGTACGACCGGTCGTCGGCGTGCAGCAGGTCGGCCGACCAGCCGTAGGCCTGCTGCAGCCAGCGCGGCTGCTCGAGTTCGTGGGCGGGCCCCGCCACCTCGACCGGTTCGGAGACCGGCACGGCGCCGTCCCCGCCCAGCACCCCCGCGAAGTCCGCGTGCTTCCGCTGCCCGACCGTGACGGCCTCGGGGACGAGCGCCGGCAGCCGGGTCAGTCGCAGCACGTAGTCCGGCTCGGGCGACGTGTCGGCGTCGACGAAGCAGAGCACCGACCCCGACGACGCGGTGACCCCGACGTTGCGGGCGGCCGAGAGTCGGAACCCGCGGTCCTCCTGAACGATCAGCCGCACCCCGTCGGGCACCGTGGGCGCCGTCGGCGATCCGTCGTCGACGACGATCACCTCGAGCCGTTCGGCCGGGTAGCTCTGTCGCGCGAGCGCCGCCAGCGTCCGGTCGAGCTCGGCCTGCTGTCGGTAGTGCACGACGACCACCGAGACGAGCGGCGGCAGCTCGGGCCACACCCCGTCGAGGGCGTCCCACGCGTTGCCGACGACGAACCGCCCGCCCGCAGGAGGCGCGGTGCCGGTCGCGTCGGACACGCGCGACCCGGCGTCGCGGCTCACCAGCGCACCCCCTCGGCCCACCACGCCGCGTAGGCGTCGGCGACCTCGTCGAGGCCGGGCAGGGTGCGGGCGTCGTCGTCGAGCCAGGTCGACGCCGGGTCGGCCAGGGCGGTGGCGATCGCGTCCGCCAGGCCGCCGTCGGGGTAGAGCGTCAGCGTGCCCGGCCGGAGCGTCGCCATCTCGCGCGAGTACCTCGTGTCGGGCACCAGCGGGCGTCGCCCCGCCGCGATCCAGGTCGCGATCGATCCGGAGGCCGACACGTGCTGGTGCGCCGCCACGGGCACCGACGTGCGCCGGGCCCGGTCGAGCAGCGTCGCGTCGTCGAGGTAGCCCGTCGCGCCGAACGGCACGCCGAGCGCGGCGGCCTCGTCGACCAGCTGTCGCAGTTCGGCTTCGTGACCCGAGGAGGCGCGGCCCAGCGCCACGACGCCCGTCGCCTGCGCGTCCGGTCGCGTCGCCCCGTCGCCGTCCCGGTGACCGTCGGCGTCGGGCCGCACGGCCGCGAGTCCGGCCACGGCCGCCACGACCTCGGCGTGCCCCTTGCCCGGGTAGAAGAACCCGATGACCGCCACGTCGCCGTCGGGCTCGGGTCGCCCGGCCGGCCCGGTCTGCCCCGCCGGCAGCGGATGCCGGTCGACGGGCAGGGGGATGACCTCGACCGGACCGTCGAAGCCGACCCACTCGCGCAGGAGGGCGCGCTCGTGCTCGCTGTTGACGACCACGCCCCGCGCGGCGGCGACCACGCGACCGTAGGCCTCGCCGCGCCTCCTCAGGTTGCGCTCGCCGTCCGAGGCTTGGGGCAGGTCGTGCAGGGTGACGGTGAGGGCCGTCGTGTCGGCCAGGTGCTCGACGACGTCGGCCGCGGCCGACGGAGAGGGGCCCCAGAGCCGGTCGGTGAACTGCAGGTGCGCCCGCGGCACGCTGACGTCGACGGAGTCGTCGTCCGGCACGTCGAGCAGGTCGGCGACGTCGAGGGCGAGGTGCCGCCCGGTGCGGGCCTCGACCGTCGCAGCGATCTGGGCCGCGTAGGTCGCGACGCCGTGCTGCGGGTCGTGGTGCGTGACCACCACGGGCAGCTCGGCGAGGTCGATCGTCGCCGCCGCACCGTCCCGCGCGGTCGAGCGGGCCGCGTCCCGAGCGGTCGCCTCGCGGGCCGAGGGGTCGACCGCCGCCCCGCTCACGCCGCACCCCACAGCGCGAACGTGTCGGCGTGGCGGGCCAGCGCGGCCTCGACCGCGTCCGGGTGCTCGGCGTACCAGGCGAGGTGCGCCCGGCGGACCTCGTCGGCGTCGACGCGCTCGCCGCCGACGACCCAGTGGTCGGTCGGCTCGTCGTCGAGGCCCCAGGCGTCCATCACGGCCTGCTCGCGCGGGGCGTGCACGCTCGCCAGCACCGGCCGGCCCGGATCGACGACGTGCGCGGGCAGGCCGAGCCGTTCGCGGACGCGCGAGGCGAGGGCCGTCCAGACCGGGTTGCCGGGGTGGTTCAGGGTGCGCATCTGGTCGAAGCGAGGCGTGCCGGTCCCGTCGGTGCCCGCGCCGACCTCGAACAGGTCCGAGGCGACGACGGTGTCGTGGGCGGCCTCGCGCTTCCGCAGTTCGGCCAGCGACAGCTCGGCGGCCGACCGCACGACGGCCGGCGTCAGGGCGTCGGTCGGGAGCGGCCGCCCGGCGGCTTCGGCGATCAACCGGACGTCGTGGTACTCGACCACGGGCGGCACGAGCGAGACGTCACTCGGCGGTCGGACGATGACGTGCGCGGGGTAGAGGCCCGCGAACCGGACGACGGGCACCCGGACGACCCGCGCCTCCCGGGGCAGAATCGCGGCCAGCTGGGCCGTGCCGAGCGGGAGGTCGTGGTAGTCGTCGCGCACCGGCTGCGAGACGAGCAGACCGGCCCGGCCGAGCCACCGCTCGAGCTGCGGCAGGTCGGCGGCCGTGAGTTCGTGCACCGGGGGCATGCGGACGGTCGTGAGGCCTGCGCCGTCGAGGAAGATGCGCAGCGACTCGGCCTGGCAGTTGCCCACGACGAGGGCGATCGCCCCGTCGCCCTCGGGCTCGCTCAGACCGTAGAAGTCGCCGTAGTGACGGGTGCGGCCGTCGGGTTCGGTTCGCTGTTCGGACATGCTTCCCTCCGGCCCGCACTCGGAACGGACAAAGGGGGTCGCGCGGGCCTATGTTGAGTCAACAGCGACTTCCCCGGTCGCGTCATCCTTTCCCGCCGCCAGCCCCGGCACCCCTCACCCGCATCGTCGCGGGTGCTCGTCGTCCCGCGAGACAGGCCCTGTGCCGGTCCGGCACGGCGAGCGACCTGATCACGCCGAGGAGGCCCCGATGACCCATGACGCCCCGACGTCGCCGTCGACCACGGCCCCGACGTCCTCCGTCGTCGCCCCCGTCGCCCCGATCCGCGTCGCGTCGGTCCCGGCCGGCCACCCCTACGTCCGTTCGCTGCTCGACCCGACGGGTCGCGTCGTGCACCTCGCCGACCCGCTGCCCGACCCCGCCGAGCCGGCCCGCTGGTGGCCCCCGGTCGTGCTCGACGCCGCCTGGCTGCGGGCGCACGCCCCCGAGATCGACCTGCTGCACGTGCACTTCGGCACGGAGTCGTACCCGACCCAGCATCTCGTCGCCGTCGTCGAGACCTTGCGTGACCTGCGCCTGCCGCTCGTGTACACGGTGCACGACCTGACGAACCCGCAGCTCGTCGACCAGGCGCCCCACGTCGAGCACCTCGACGTGCTCATCCCGGCCGCCGACGAGCTGATCACCCTGACCGACGCCTCCGCCGACGAGGTCGAGGCCCGCTGGGGGCGCCGCCCGACCGTCATCGCGCACCCGGCCATCGCCGACCCCGACGCCGAGCTGCCGGTCGGCACACCCGGCGACACGGTCGTCGTCGGCGTCCACCTGCGCGACCTGCGGCCCAACGTCGCGGGCGTCGAGACCGTCCGCACCCTGCTCGCCGCGGTCGGGGCCCTGCGCGCCACCGGTGCCGCCGTGGAGGCGCGGGTCGACCTGAACGAGCGCGTGCGCGACCCCGAGCAGGCCGACCGCATCCGCGAGCTCGTCCGTGCCGCCGGCCCGTCGGCGACCCTCGCCGAGCACCCGCGCCTGACCGACGCCGAACTCGAACGGTCGCTCGCCGACCTCGACGTGTCGGTGCTGCCCTACCGCCACGGGACGCACTCGGGCTGGGTCGAGCTGTGCTGGGACCTCGCCGTGCCGGTCGCCGCGCCCCGCGTCGGCCACGCCGCCGCACAGCACCCCGAGCCCGGCACGACCGCCTCGTTCGACCTCGACGACCCCGCGTCGCTCGCCGCCGCCGTGATCGCCCTGGTCAGCCCGCACGCCGTGGACGAGACCGCCGACGCGCACGACGACCCGGCCCGCGTGCCGGCCTCCCGCCGCGGCACCCCGCACCGCGCCGCGCTGCAGCACCAGCGTCGTTCCGTGCGACGACGACAGCGCCACGAGGTGTCCGCCGCCCACCTCGCCGTGTACGAACGGGCCCTCGCGACGGTCGCGGCGGTGACGGCGTGACCCGCGCCTCCCGGCCCCTGCGCATCGTCGTGGTGGCGCCGCTGCGCTACCCGATCCGCGAGCCGTTCGCCGGCGGCCTCGAGTCGTCGGTGCACCACCAGGTGCGCACCCTGCGCGAGCGCGGTCACCGCGTCTCGCTGATCGCGACCGAGGGCTCGGACCACCTCGACCAGAGCCCGCCCGAATTCGTGCTGCCCGCCGTGGTCTTCGACGACCCGGCCGAGGCGACGGACACGACCTACCCCGACGGCTACCTCGAGCGTGCGCTGCCGGCCCTCGAACGCGCCCTGCAGTACGTCGCCGACCACGCCGACGACTACGACCTCGTCGACAACCACAGCCTGCACGGCGTGCCGCTCGCCCGGGCCGACCGCATCGGCGTGCCGATGGTCAGCACCCTGCACACGCCGACCCTGCCGGACATGCTCGCCGCGCACCGCTCGTCCGACGGCCCGCGCAGCCGCTTCGTCGCCGTCAGCGGTCACACCGCGGCCGCGTGGGCGACCGAGGGCGTCGAGGCGACCGTGTTGCCGAACGGCGTCGACACCGACCGCTGGGGCTTCGGCCCGGGCGGCGACGACCTCGTCTGGTCGGGACGCGTCGTGCCCGAGAAAGGCCTGCACCTCGCCCTCGAGGTCGCCCGTCGTGCCGGGCGCCGCCTCGTCATCGCGGGTCGCATCGGCGACGTCGACTACTTCGAGACCGAGGTCGCCCCGCACCTCGGCGTCACTGCCCACTACGTCGGCGAGCTGCGGCAGCCCGAGCTCGCGGCCCTCGTCGGCCACAGCGGCTGCGCCCTCGTCACGCCCGTGTGGGAGGAGCCCTTCGGCCTCGTCATCGCGGAGGCGCTGGTCACCGGCACGCCGGTCGTCTCGTTCGCCGTCGGGGGAGTCCCCGAGGTCGTGGCGGGTTCGGTCGGGGCCGCCCTGGTCCCCGCCGGCGACCTCGACGGCATGGCGCGCGCGGCCGACGACCTGCTGCGCCGGGTCGGGACGGACGCCGAGTCCCGCCGCACGGTGCGGCAGGACGCCGTCGACCGGTTCTCGCTGCGCACCCGGGCCGCCGTGCTCGAGCAGTTGTACGCCGACGCCGTCGCCTCGGACGTCCGCGTGCCGGTCACGCCTGCCGTCTCCGTGACCGAGGCGACCGTCGGGGGCGGCCGACACCGCGCCTCCTCGGCCCTCGCCGGCGGTCTCTCGACCGTGCGACCGGCCGGCACGGGACGACGGGTCGTGACGGCGTGACCTCGACGGTCGCTCGCCCGCTCGTCGGTTGGTACGTGCACCACCACGGTGCCGGGCACCGCACCCGCTTCTCGGCCGTCCGACCGCACCTCGACGCCGACGTCGTCGTCTTCAGTTCGCTCGCCGCTCCCGTCGACCTGCCGGCCGACACCACCTGGGTCGAGCTCGAGCGGGACGACGCCCCGACCACGGGCCCGGACGGCGTGGTCCGTCACCCGGCCGACGCGTCGCCGACCGTGGGCGGCCTGCTGCACTGGGCTCCGGTGGGGCACCCCGGGCACACCGCCCGCCTGGGTCGCATCGCCGCCGCGATCGCCGGGGCCGCGGCCGCCGGGCGTCCCCTCGACGCGATGGTCGTCGACGTCTCCGTCGAGGTGACGCTGTTCGTCCGGCTGCTCGGTGTCGAGGTCGTCGTCGTCTCGCAGCCCGGCGACCGCACCGACGAACCCCACCGACTCGCGTACGACGCGGCGTCGCGCGTGATCGCCCCGTGGCCCGCCGGGACGCACGTCTCGTCGGCGCTCGACCGGGTCGCCGAGAAGGTGCGCTGGGTCGGCGGGATCTCGCGGCAGGACGGGCGGGAGGGCGCGTCGCCCACGCCCGCCGTCGTGCCCGGCAGCGTCCTCTTCGTCGGCGGTGCCGGCGGCAGCGACCACGACGACCTCGCGGCCGCGGTCGCCCGGGCGGCCCGGGCCACACCCGGCACGACCTGGTCGGCCCTCGGGCTCGACACCTGGGTCGACGACCCGTGGGCGGCCATGGCCTCCGCTGAGGTGGTCGTGACCTGGGCCGGTCAGAACACCGTCGCCGACCTGGCCGCCCTCGGTGCCCGCGCCGTGGTCGTGCCGCAGACCCGACCCTTCGACGAACAGCTCACGACCGCCCGCGCGCTCGACCGGGCGGGCCTCGTCGTCGTCGCGTCGTCCTGGCCGGCCGACGACGAGTGGCCGGCGCTGATCGAGCACGCCCGGAGCCTCCAGCCCGACTGGTCCGCGTGGCAGGTCGAGGGTGCTGCTGCCCGCGCCGCCGCGGTGGTCGCCGAGGTGGCCGGTCGTGGCGCGCGCGGCGTCGGCCCCGCACGCGACGACCTCGCCGTCGGCACCGACCTCGCAGGAGTCGCGTCGTGACCGTCGTCGTCGTGACCCTCGCGTCCGCCACCCGCATGAAGCACGTCGCGAACCAGCTGCGGTTCGTCCGGCAGGTCGCTCCCGACGCCGGCCACGTGGTCGTCTGGCTCGACGAGACCCCCGCCCCCGACGTGCCCGCCCTGGTCGGCGCGACGACCGTGCACGTGCCGCCCGGCCCCCACGGCCTGCGCCTCGCCGCGGGGCGCAACCGCGGAGCAGACGCGGCCGTCGGCCTCGGCGCGACGCTGATGGTCTTCCTCGACGCCGACTGCGTCCCGGGCCCCGACCTCTTCCGCTTCTACGAACAAGCGGCCCTCGGCCACCCGGGGGCGCTGTTGAGCGGGCCCGTCACGTACCTGCCCGAAGGGTTCGTGCTCGGATCGGGCGAGGGGCTCGAGGGGGCGACCGCTCCGCACGCGGCGCGACCCGCGCCTCCTGCCGGCTCGACCGTCGTCGCCGAGGCCGCGGACTACCCGCTGTTCTGGTCGCTCTCGTTCGCGGTGACGATGGACACCTGGGCGCGGCTCGGCGGCTTCGACGAACGCTACGAGGGCTACGGCGGTGAGGACACCGACTTCGCGTTCACCGCCCGCTCGCTCGACGTGCCGCTCGTCTGGGTCGGCGGCGCCCACGCGTACCACCAATACCACCCGACGTCGTCGCCGCCGTGGCGGCACCTGGCCGACGTCGTGCGCAACGGAGGCCTGTTCGCCGAGCGCTGGGGCGAGTGGCCGATGGGTGGCTGGCTCGACGCGTTCGAGCGGGCCGGTGCGGTGCGCCGTACGGCCGACGGCGGCTGGGCGCTCGTCGAGGGCGCGCCCGTCCCGGGCTGACGTGCCGCGCCCGGCCGACCGGCCGGGGTCGCACCGCCCACCGAACAGCGCACCGCCCACATCGACGGTGCGACGTTCATCCGGCGGCGCGACGGCACCCCGAGGAGGCGCGGCGCGGTCGGGTCAGTCGAGCTTGCCCTGGTCGGACGACTTCTTGTGGGCGATGGCGTCGCGTTCGGCGGCGAGCGACGCGACGGTGGCCGGGTCGAGGGCGTCGTAGTCGACGAACGGGTCGGGCTGGCCCGTCTTGTCGGCGACGACCGCCGAGTACGCCGAGACGGCGAGACGCAGCTTGGCGGTGGCCCGCCCCGCACGCTTGCTCGACAGCGGTTTCTCCTGCATGACCTTGAGGTGGTGGTCGAGCGCCTCGACGAGGTCGCGGTGGGCAGTCTTGAGCTTTTTCGCCATGTGACGATCATGCCCACACCGGGCCGATCTGCCAACACGGTCACGGCGGCGGGGGACCGGCCGGGGGACCCGTCGGGGGACGAGCCTCGAGCCGGGAGGAGGCGCGGCCCGGTGCTTTCACAGCGGGCGGCCACACTGCCGTAACCTCCCGGGCGGACCATCAGGCATGATCTCGCTGACCGGAGTGATCCACCCCACCGACGAGGTGGCCGTGCTGCACGTCGTCGAGCAGAAGCTCCGGCGGCACTTCCCGGCGTTGAGCGCCGCGTCCGAGGTGCTCGTGGTGCAGGCCTGGGGCCTGCCCGTCCGCGTCACCGAACAGTTGGCGCGGCTGCGGCTCGACGTCGTCGTGGGCGACCGCGACGAGGCCGCCACGTTCCGGGACACGGTCGGTGCCGAGCTGCGCGGCTGGTCGGGGTCCGGCTCCCTGCGGGTCGACTGGACCGAGGACGTCCTGCCCGCCGTCGCACCCGCCACGCTCGGCGAGACCGTCTGACCGCGTCGTCCGGGGCGCCGACGAGGCGCCGTCCGCGGTTTCCCGGCCCGCGCCTCCTATGCTTCCCCTCGAGAGGGGCCGCCTGGGCCGCCGATCGCCGAGGGAGCGCGCATGACCGACGACGGACGCACCGAGCGGGCACCCGACGCCCGCGACGGCGCGGCGAGCCGAGGAGGCGCGGTGCGCGAGGGCGGGATCGCCCGCCACGGTCGCCTCCGCCGAGGGCACCCCGCGGCGTTCGTGGCGAAGGTGACGGCGGCCGCGCTGGCCGTGGTCTTCGTCAGCACGACGTCCGTGGCGGCCATCGCCACGTGGCAGGTGCTGCAGGGTGCGTCGCCCACGGTGAGGCTGGCCGGACCCGACGGGTCGACGGCGTCGCCGGTGCCACAGCTGACGGCCCAGACCGGCGAGGTGAACCTGCTGCTGATCGGGACGGACACGCGGGAGGGGCTCGGTGAGGGGTTCGACGACGCGGCCAACCAGCGGGCCAGCTCGGGAGCGGGCAAGAACGACTCGACGGTGCTCGTCCACATCTCCGAGGACCACACGAACATGGCGGTCGTGAGCTTCCCGCGCGACCTGATCGTGCCGATGCCCGCCTGCCAGAACGACGACGGGACGGTGCGCCCGGCGACCTCGGGGGCCATGCTCAACACCGCGCTGGAGCGTGGCGGGCAACGGAACGGCCTGTCGTGCGTCGCGCAGACGATCGGCCAGCTGACCGGGCTGCAGATCGACTACGCGGGGTCGATCACGTTCGAGGGGGTCGTGTCGATGGCCGACGCCATCGGCGGGGTCGAGGTGTGCCTGGCGACGCCGATCCGCGACACCGAGGTGAAGCCCGCACTCGACCTGCCGGCCGGCACGCGGACGCTGTCGGGGGCCGAGGCCGGGGCCTTCCTCCGGTCGCGCTACGGGGTCGGCGACTCGAGCGACCTGGGGCGCATCAGCAACCAGCAGACGTTCCTCTCGGCGCTCGCCCGGCAGACGGTCTCGGCGGGAACGCTGACCGACCCGACCAAGGTGCTGGCGATCGCCCGGGTGGCCTTCGCGAACATGACGCTGAGCGACACCCTGGCCGACGCGTCGACGCTCGCGAAGCTCGCCTTGGCCGTGAACACGGTCGGGCTGTCGAACATGGTGTTCGTGCAGTACCCGGCGGTGGACGACCCCGCGGACCGCAACCGGGTGCTGGTCGACGAGGCGTCGGCGTCCATCCTGAACGAGGCGTTGCAGCGCGACCTGCCGCTGACCCTGTCGGCGGACAGCCTCGGGCGGTCGGCTGTGCTCGACCCGGACGCGGCGGTCCCGAGCTCGCCGGCGGCGCCGTCGACCGTGGCCCCGGGCGAGCCCGCGACCCCCGCGGCGGACGCCGTGCCGACGGACGGCGCGGCTCCGGTGCCGGCGTCGGCCGCCCCCACGGCCGCGGCACTGCCCGACAACGTCTCGGGTCAGTCCGCCGACCAGGTCACCTGCGCCGCGAAGCGCTGACTCCGGCCGTCCCGTCCCGTCCCGTCCCGTCCCGTGTCGCGGTCCGGTCGGACGGGAGTTCCGCCGATGATCCGGGAACGAGGTCGCGGTGTCGCCCTCGATCGTGCCGTGGGCGATCCCAGAAGACGTGTCCCCACTCCTGCAGGCGTGTCTCGCCGTCGGTCGGGAGATCGCCCGCGGGTCCACGGGGTCGGGGCGGGCGCCGCGGCTCAGAGCTCGCGGGCGAAGCAGTCCGACTCGGCCGACCCGACGTACGGGCCGAAGAGGGGGATGCTCTCGTAGCCCTCCCGTTCGTAGAAGCGGATCGCGTCCGGCTGGAGGATGCCCGTCTCGAGCACGATCCGCCGGGTGCCCAGGTCGCGAGCGGCGTCCTCGAGGGCACGCAGGACGGCGACCGCCACCCCTGACCCCCGGGCGTCGGGTGCGACGTACATCCGTTTGACCTCGACCGTGGCCGGCCCGAGCACCGTGTCCGCCAGGGGGCGCAGGCCACCGCAGGCGATCGCGCGGCCGTCGTCCGCCCGGGCCACGAGGAACACCGGGACGTCGACTGCCGACGGCGGCGTGCCGGGCTCGTGGTCGTCGCTTCCGTACCGGGCGTCCAACTCGACACGTTGGGCGCGGCGGAGGCGGTCGGCATCCGGGTGGTCGAAGGGGGTCGCAGTGATCGTCCAGCTCATGGGGGTCCTTTCGTGACAACCGTTACGGTAACAGGCGTTACGATCTGGGGATGAGCAGGACGCGAGATGTGACCGACACCCGACGGCGTCTCTCGGACGCCGTCTTCACGACCCTCGCCGAGCGGGGGCCGACGGGCCTCACGCTCCGGGCGGTCGCCGAACGAGCCGGATGCACGACGGGCCTCGTCCTGCACACCTTCCGCGACAAGCGGGCCCTGCTCCTCCATGCCCGAGACGTGCTCCACGAGCGCACCCGCGAGCGCTCGGACGCCCTCGAGGGCGATGCGGACGATCCGGTCGCGGCCGTTCGTGCCGTCGTCCTGGGGACCCTGCCGACCGATGACGAGCGGCTCGCCGAGGCGCGCGTGTGGGTCGGGTTCCTGGCAGCAGCGCTCGACGATCCCGTCCTGGCCGAACGGCACGCCCGCAACAGCCGCGCCTTCGCCGATCGCCTGACCCGGTTGCTCGAGATCGGTGATCCCGGCCGTCACGACGAGGCGGTCACCCGGGCGGCGGCCCTCGTCGCGGCCGTGGAGGGGGTCTCGAGCCTGGCGGCGGGCGACCCCGACCGGTGGACCACGGCGCGTCAGGTGCAGGCGCTCGAGTTCGTCCTTGCCGCCGCCGCGCCGTCGGGCCCGCCGCGATGACCGGTCAGCGTCGCCGGTAGCGGCTGCCGTCGCAGGTGTGGACGGCCGAGTCGTCCGAGAGCATGTGCAGGTTGTACGTGGCGCAGTCGACGAACGTCCCGATGCTGATGATCGAGGGCGAGCGGTGCAGTTCGCCCTTGGAGGGGCCGTCGGAGCCGATGCCCGCCCGGTGGACCATCCACTCGATGTCTCGGGCGTCCTGGTCGAGGTAGCGCATGACGGCCTCGTTGTCCTCGTGTTGCCCGATGTACGCGCGGGCGATCGTGCTGCGGACGATCCGCAGCGCCGGTGCGAGCGGCTTTCCCGGCGCCGCGCTCAGGCCTCCCGCCTGGTACAGGAGCCGTCGCGTGCCGCTGCGGCGCATGGCGGGGACGAGCGATCGGACGAAGGTCGTGTTCACCTGCCGCTCGCGCTGGGCGGCCGCGTCCCCGAGCATCATCACGACGGCGTCGACGCCCTCGAGCAGGGCGTCGAGGTCGAGGTCGTCGTCGAGGGAGCCCTGCACGACCTCGAGGTCGTCGTGCTCGATCGCGAGCTTGCCGGGCGTCCGCGCCAGGGCGCGGAGCCGGTGTCCGGCCTCGAGGGCTAGTCGAGTGAAGTGTTGCCCGGTCTGCCCCGTGGCGCCGAGGACCAGGAAAGTTTGTCGATGCGTCATGGCCTCAATGTAGGCGGTGTCTAGAAAGTAGTCAATGACTAGTCGCGGACTAGGATGAGGGCATGAGCCCACGGCCCTTCCACCACGGGAACCTCCGGGCCGTGCTGCTCGACGAGGCGATCGACGCCGTGCGCGAGTCCGGCGTCGACGGGCTGTCGCTCCGCGACCTCGCGCGCCGGGCCGGCGTGAGCCACGGTGCGCCGCGGAGCCACTTCGTCGACCGACAGGCGCTGCTCGACGCGCTCGCGGAGGCCGGGTTCGAGCGGCTCACTGCCGCGGTCCGGCGCGCACTCGACGGCGGAGGAGGTCGAACGGAACGCCTCCACCGTGTCGCCCGTGCCTACGTCGACTTCGCCGTCGACGACGCCGCCCTCATGGAGCTCATGTTCCAGGCCAAGGCGACCACGAAGCCCGAGGCCGTCCACGAGGCGGCGGGCGCTCTCTTCGCCACACTCGACGGCGCCGTGGGGCCCGCCGTGTCCGAGGCGGGGGCCGAGGACTCGCGTGACCTCTTCAAGATGCTCTTCGCGGCGACGATGCAGGGGATCGCGGCGCTCGTCGCCTCCGGTCGCATCGAACGCCCCCTCGGGGACCGCCTGGTGGGAACGGCCATGGACACGATGCTCGACTCCGAGCTGGGGCGCCGCGTGGTCACCGTTCGCTGATCCACCACATGCGCCGGGCGGCCTGGGCGAGGGGTGGCCAACCCTCTTTTTCATGGTGAAGTGACTTCACAGTGAAGTAAATGGGGTAGGTTGACCGGACGGCACCACCGACGGAAGGCATCCATGTCCCTGACCCCGCGTCCCACCCCGCATCGCATTTCTCGCGTCCTCGTCACCGGGGCGAGCATCGCCGGTCCCGCACTCGCCTGGGGGCTGGCGAAGTCCGGCTTCGACGTCGTCCTGCTCGAGCGATCCGCCGCTCCTCGCGAGACGGGCCAGAACATCGACGTGCGCGGCCTCGGTCGCGAGATCCTGACGCGCATGGGCGTCGAGGAGACGGTGCTCGCGAACCTCACCGGCGAAGAGGGGACCCGCTTCGTCGACGAGGACGGACGCCCCTACGCCGTGTTCCCCCGAGAGGAGGGGCAGGACGGGCCGACGGCGGAGGTCGAGATCCTGCGCGGTCGCCTCGCCGGCATCCTCGTCGACGTCGTCCCGGCCGAGGTGGAGCGCCGCCACGGCGACTTCGTCACCGGGGTCGAGCAGGACGGGACCGGTGTCGACGTCACGTTCGACAGCGGCGCCCAGGAGCGCTTCGACCTGCTCCTGGTGGCCGAGGGGCGCAGCTCACGTACCCGGCGCCTCCTCTTCTCCGAGGAGACCGAGCTGCGCGACTTCGGCGTCAGCATCACCTACGGCACCCTCGACCGGCACCCGGACGACGTCGACACCTGGGACTGGTTCACGGGCACACGGGGACGCGTCGCCTCCGTGCGGCCCGACAACGAGGGGACGATCCGGGCGAGCATGTCGTTCGAGTCCGAGCCGATGGGCTTCGAGAAGCTGCCCGTCGAGGCCCAGCTGCACCTGCTCCGGGCACGTTTCCGAGGTGCCGGCTGGCGGACCGAGCGGATACTCGACGGCTTCTCGGCACGCCCCGACGAGTTCTACACGCAGCGCATGGAGCAGGTCGTCATGTCGACCTGGAGTCGGGGGAGGGTCGCGCTCGTCGGCGACGCCGCCTGGGGGTCGGGCCCGACGGGCATGGGCACGACGCTGTCGCTGGTCGGCGCACACATCCTCGCCGGAGAGCTCGCCGCGACCCCCGACCAGCCCGAGCGCGCCTTCGCGAGCTACGAACGGCAGATGCGCCGCTACGCCGACAGCGCCCAGGGCCTGCCGCGCGGCGGGGCCCGAGCGTTCCACCCCTCGTCGACCGTGGGTCGGAAGGCGGTACGGGTGGCCCACCGCGTCGCGGCGTCGAGGCCGGTGCGGACGTTCTTCCAGGCGAACCTGCTGACGAGCGAGAAGCACGTCCCGGTGTTGGCGGACTACCCGCACCTCCGGGCCTGACCCCCGACGGGGCAGCCGGCCCCGCCCGTCGATGAGAGGATCGAGCATGACGACCCCGAGACGGCACCTGCTCGAGGCCCTCCGGCACTACGCCCTGAGCTACCAGGAGTCCACCCGTGAGCTCGCGCGTCGGATGGACCTGCCGACCGTGGACGGCACCGCCCTCGGCGAGATCCTCTGGGCCGAGTACGACGGCGCCCCCCTCTCGCCCGGTCGACTCTCGACGCGCGTGGGCCTCACCTCGGGCGCGACCAACGCCCTGGTCAACAGGCTCGAGGCGCTGGGGCTCGTCTCGCGCAGTCGGGAGAGCGACGACCGCCGCGTCGTCACGCTCCGCACCACCGAGGTGGCCCGGGAGCGTGCGGCGGTCTTCCTCGACCCCTCTGCCGCGGCGCTCGAGGCGGCCCTCGACGAGTACGACGACGTGACCCTCGAGACGGTCGGTTCGGTGCTCGTACGACTGGCCGCGGTCCTACCGGGCATCGATCAGGACGGTGCCCGACACCCCCGGTGAGCCGCTCGGGTCCGGCAGTGTCGGTGGGGTGTCGTAGCGTCCTCGGTGGGAGGCGTGATGAGAGACCACCGGCAGTCGTCCGCGCGAACCGGCGCGCGCCTCCTCGGCGACCCTCGGGCAGGGCGCGAGGGCGCACGGTGACCGCCGTCATCGGTCCCGTCGGCGGCGACGAACGCCCCGACCACCTGCTGCCGCAGCAGGCCGCCGAAGCCGTCCACGCCGGTTTCCCCTCGCCGGCGCAGGGGTACTACAACGGGCCGGTCGACCTCAACCGGCATCTGATGCGCGACCCGACCGCGACGTTCCTGGTCCGGGTGAGCGGCGACAGCATGACCGGCGCCGGCATCTTCGACGGTGACGAGCTCGTCGTCGACCGGGGCCTCGACGCGCACGACGGGCACGTGGTCGTCGCCGTCGTCAACGCCGAGCTGACGGTCAAGCGCCTCTCGTACCGGCAGGGGCGGATGGTGCTCAGCCCCGAGAACCCGGCCTACCCCGAGATCGTCCTGTCCGAGCTCGACGAGGCGACGATCTGGGGCGTCGTGACGAGGTGCCTGCACCGTGTCTGAGTCCGCCACGACATCCAGGTCCACCACGTCCGAGCGCAGCGTCGCCATCGTCGACGCCAACAACTTCTACGTCTCGTGCGAGCGCGTCTTCAACCCGGCGCTCGAGGGCAGGCCGGTCGTCGTGCTCTCGAACAACGACGGCTGCGTCATCGCCCGCTCGCAAGAGGCCAAGGCGCTCAACGTCGACATGGCCGCGCCGTGGCACAGCATCGCGCCGATCGCGGCGATGCAGGGCGTGGTCGCGGTGTCGAGCAACTACGAGCTCTACGGCGACATGTCGGCGCGGTCGGCCGAGATCCTCAGCCGCTACACCAGCGACCAAGAGGTGTACTCGATCGACGAGTCGTTCATCGAGCTGACCGGTTCGCTCGACGACACGATCGCCCAGGCCCGCGAGATCCGCCGCGCCCTGCGCAAGCTCATCGGCCTGCCCGTCAGCATCGGCATCGCGCCGACCAAGACCCTGGCCAAGTTGGCCAACCGCGGCTCCAAGCAGAACGCCGCCCTCGCCGGTGTCTGCCACCTGGGCAGCTACGCCCCCGAGCAGCAGACCGCGATCCTCGCGAGCGTCGACGTGGGCGACGTCTGGGGCATCGGCCGCCGCACGGCGAAGAAGCTCGCGCCGCTCGGCATCCACACCGCGGCCGACCTCCGCGACGCCGACGCCGCCCGCATCCGGACGCGCTTCGGCGTCGTGCAGGCCCGGGTCGTGCACGAGCTGCGCGGCGTCGACTGCCTGCCCATCGAGCAGGTGCAGCCCGACCGCGAGCAGATCTACCACTCGAGGTCGTTCGCGGTGCCCATCACGACCGTCACCGAGCTCGAAGAGGTGCTGTCGGTCTACACGCAGCGAGCCGCCGCCCGGTTGCGGAAGCAGGGCTCGTTGACGCGCATGATGCGGTGCTTCACCGCGACCTCGCCGTTCTCCGACAGCGCCGCCCACACGAACCACTCGGTGTCGGTGGCGTTCCCCGAGCCGACCGACGACGCCGCCCTGCTGTACCGCTCGGCCATCGCCGCCCTCGGCCCGCAGCTCGAACCCGGCAAGCGCTACGTCCGGGCCGGTGTCACCCTCATGGAGCTCACGCCGCGCGACGAGCACGCCAGTCTCGACGTCTTCGACGAGGCCGACGCGTCGCCGCCCGCCTACGGTGCCGTCATCGACCGCATCGCGGGCAAGTTCGGCGAGGACACCCTGGGGCTCGGCATCGCGGGTCTCCGCCACCGACGCGGCTGGTCCATGAAGCGTGACATGGTGTCGCCCCGCGCCACCACCCACTGGGACGAGCTGGCGACCGTCACGGCCCGGTGACCCGGTCGGTCGTGGCCCCGGTCGGCACCTCGGTCGTCAGGCGGCGGACGCTCGGCGTCGAGACGGCCGCGAGCGTGGCCGCCGCGATGATCGCGGCGCAGACGAGCAGTGTCGGCCGTGTGCCGAACTGGTGCGCCGCCGGGCCGGCGAAGACCTCGCCGAGCGGCACGGCGACGAACGAGCCGACCATGTCGTACGAATAGACCCGGGCCAGGGAGGCGCGGGGCACGTGGCTCTGCAGCGACTGGTCCCACGAGATGGCGAAGATCTCGAGGGCGACCCCGCCCAGCAGGAAGGCCACCACCAGCGCGGGCACCACCGGAGCGAGCCCGAGCGTCGCCACCGGCACCGCTGTCACGGCCATCAGCCCCACGCCCACGGCGAGGCCGTGCCGGGGCCGCCAGCGCATCGCGACGACCGCACCGACGCCGAGTCCGACGGTCTGGGCCGCGACGACCAGCCCCCACGCCGCCCGCCCGAACGACCCGTCGGCCACGACGGGCCCGAGCACCGTGGTCGCCCCCACGAACGCGGCGTTCAGCACGGCGAACTGCGCCACCACGGTCCACACCCACGAGCGCCGGGTGAACTCGTGCCACCCCTCGCGCAGGTCGGCGACCACCGACGAGCCCGAGCCCGAGCCCGGCCCCGGCCCCGGCCCCTCGTCGGCGGGCGACGGGGTGCCCGGCCGGATCGGCAGTCGCAGACGCGAGTACAGGACCCCCGCGAGCGCGAAGCCCGCTGCGTCGATCACCAGACCCCATCCCGGCCCGACGACCGCGACGACGCCCGCCCCGGCCGATGCCCCGACGACGCTGCCGCCGTTCAGGCCCAGGCGCAGCAGGGCGTTGGCGGGCCGCAGCAGGGCAGCCGGCACCGTCTCGGGCACGAGGGCCGCCGCCGCGGGCAGGCTCACCGCCGCTACCGCCCCGTTCAGCACGCTCAGCACGACGAGCAGCGGGATCGTCGCCGACCCCGTGACGACGAGCGTCGCGACCACGGCCTGTGTCCCGGCGGCGGCCAGCGACGTCCCGACGAGCACGACGTCGCGCCGCAGCCGGTCGGCGATCACACCTCCGAACAGCAACACGGCGACGTTGGCGATCGATCGGGCGGCCACCACCAGTCCGAGGTCCGCCGCCGACCCGGTCAGGTCGAGCACGGCGAACGCGAGCGCGATCGGGGCGACGGCGTTGCCGAGCACGCCCGTCGTGCGAGCCGCGAGCAGCCAACGGAACGGGCCGTGCGCGAGGGGGCCGCGGTGGTCGCTCGTGGACTGCGGGACAGGGGAGGCGCCTCCTGCGTCCCCGGTCACGGTCGCCTCATCGGGAACAGCGCGGCCGTCATCGACACCGGGCGCGTGCCCGGCGTCCGGGGGCGCTGTGCGGCGGCGTGAAGCAGGGCGGCGGCGTGGCCCACGTGGCGGACGACCCGCTGCCAGGTCTCGGCGTCGACCCAGAGCTCGGCGTCCGTCGAGACCTGGGGGCCCGCCACCCGCCGGGGGGAGCGGCGGCGCAGTTCGTCGGCCAGGGCCTCGACGTAGCGGGCGCGCTCGGCGTCGGCGTCATCGTCGGCGCCCTCGACGGGCGAGGGGACGACCGGGAACGGCTGGGCCGACGACAGGTGCCGGTAACGCTTGGCCTCGCCGCCGCGGATCGTGACGACCTCGACGACCTCGACGAGGCCCACCCGCTCGAGCACCCGCAGGTGGTAGCTCGCGGTGGCCTGCGACAGCCCGAGTTCGCGACCGGCCTCGGCGGCGCTCATCGCGACGCCCGTCAGGAGCGACAGGAGGCGCAGCCGGATCGGGTGGGCGGTGGCGCGGAGTTCGTCGAGTGTGGACACGAGGTCATCGTGCAGGCCTCCGACCCCGACCGTCAAACGGCTCTTTGGGGGTCGGCTTCGCACCCTCACGGCACGGCCGAGCCCTCATGGGGAGGGGTTAGTGGTCGAGGTCCCAGACCTGCTCGGCGTAGGCCTGCGACCATCCGGCCCGGAGGCGTGTGACGGCCCGGTCGTACGAGGCCAGGAGGTCCATGCGCGGCCGGACCATGGACTGCATCTGCAGGCCCTCGTAGAGGGCGATGAGCTGCTCGGCTCCGCGTTCCGGTTGCATGGTCGCCGGTTCGCGACCGAGGGCGACGTCCTGGACGAGTCCTCGCTGGACGAGGGCGTGGAACTTCTGCCATTCGTGTCGCAGGGTCGGAGCCATCGGGTGGCCCGGTGTCGCCGCCACGTTCAGCAACGACGTGAGGAGGCGCATGAGGGAGGGGTCGAGGACGTTCTGCTCCACGATGCCCCGGAGGAACCGCACGGTGCCGTGGCTCTGCATGAGCGGGATCACCGGCTCCATGCGCTCGGCGTTCCACCGGTCGACCGCGGCCATGACGAGGCCGTCCCATCGCGGGAAGTGGCGTTCGACGGTGTCGACCGGCAGGTCGGCGATCTCGGCGACGACGGCGGAGGTGGTCTCGTGGAAGGCCCTCGTGCGGAACGCCGTGATGACGGCCCTCACGATGCGGACCCGGGTCTCGGTGTCGTGGCTCGGGCGGGCGGTGTCGTGCGGGGTGTCGGGTGTTTCGATCACTGCCTCATCCGACCATCCGCGGGCTCGGGTCGTCCAGACCCCGTTCGGGCGGTACCGACGGCGGCTACTTCGAGGTGGCGAGACCCACGAGCGCGGCCGAGATCAGGCCGGCGCCGACGACCGAGATGGCGATGATGAGGACGTGGAAGAACAGGACCATGGGGGCGTCGGTCTCTCTGTGAGCAGGTGCGGCGGGTCGGAGCGGAACAGGCGCCCATCGTATCGAGCGCCCCTGGGCGCGGCACGTCCGGCGGGATGCCCGGGCCGCGGCTTACGCTCGGACGATGACGACCCACCGCCTCGACCCCGGCACCGACACCGCCCACGAGGTCTTCTCGCGCGACCACGCCCCCGTGCTGACGATCGACCCCGGTGACACCGTCGTCGTGCGCTCGCTCGACGCCTCGGGCCATCTCGAGCCGCAGACCGTGCCCGGCGAGGTCACCCCGTACCTCTTCCCGACCCGGCGCGGCCATGCCCTGACCGGTCCGATCGCCGTCCGCGGGGCCCGTCCGGGCGACATGCTGCAGCTCGACCTGCTCTCGCTCACCCCCGACGACTGGGGCTTCACGGTCGCCGCGGCCGCCGACACCCCGATCACCCGTCACCTCGGCCTGCTCGACGCCGACGCGGCTCACCTGCTCTGGAGCATCGACCGCGAGGCCGGTACCGCCACCGAGAGCCGGGGCCTGCGTCGCCCGATCGCCCCCTTCCTCGGCGTGATGGGACTCGCCCCCGCCGAGGCCGGAGAACATTCGACCATCCCGCCGCGCGCCTCCGTGGGCGGCAACATCGACTGCCGCGACCTCGTCGCGGGCACGACCCTCTGGTTGCCGGTCGCGGTCGACGACGCGCTGCTCTACCTCGGCGACGGGCACGCGGCCCAGGGCGACGGCGAGGTCGGCGGCACCGCGATCGAGACCGGCATGACGACGGAGGCGCGGGTCGGCCTGGCGACGGACCGCCCGATCACGACGATCCACGCCGAGACCCCCGAGGCCCGCATCACCTTCGGCTTCGACGCCGACCTCAACGTCGCCAGCGGGGACGCGCTCGCCGCGATGGTCGAGTGGATGCGTCAGCTGTACTCGCTCGACGCCGCCACGGCCTTGGCCTTCGCGAGCACGGTCGTCGACCTGCGCGTCACCCAGGTCGCCAACCGCACCTGGGGCGTGCACGCGGTGCTGCCCCGGGACGTGCTCGTCCCCGCCTGAGCGGCGCCGCGCCTCCTGACCGTCGACCGGCGGTCGGCGGCCGGTGGTCGGCGTTCGGCTCGCAGCGCCCCGCGCGACGGTTCGCCGACACCGCGAATTCGGCGTGCCGAATACCTCTGATCAGGACTTTTCCGATCGAGGAGGCGCGCTCGGCATGCCAGGATCGTCAGGTTCCGAGACACCGGCGTCTCCACCCGACCGTCTCGAAAGGCGCTGCCCCCATGTCGTTCTGGGCCCTCTTCCTCATCGCGCTCGGCGTCTCCGCGGACGCCTTCGCCGTCGCCCTCGGCAAGGGCCTGCACATGACGCGCTTCACCGCGCGCCACGCGGTCGTCATCGCCCTCACCTTCGGTGCGTTCCAGGCGCTGATGCCGCTGCTGGGCTGGCTGCTCGGCTCGACCTTCGCGCAGTACATCGCGCCGTTCGACCACTGGGTCGCCTTGGGTCTGCTCGCCCTCATCGGCGGCAAGATGCTCTCCGAGGCGTTCTCGTCGCACGAGGACAGGGAGAAGGACACCGACCGCCTGAACCTCCGCGAGCTCGCCGTGCTCGCGATCGCCACGAGCATCGACGCCCTCGCGGTCGGCGTGACCCTGGCGTTCCTGCCGGTGTCGATCGGCTGGGCGATCCTGCTGATCGGCGTGACGACCGCCGTGCTGACCTTCGTCGGCGTGCTCGTCGGGCGCCGGGTGGGTGCGAGGTTCGGCAAGCCGGCCGAGATCGCCGGTGGCGTGATCTTGATCCTGATCGGCGTGGACATCGTGCTCGAGCACACGGGCGTCCTCGGCTGATCCCCGCGCTGCGTTCGGCGTGCCCCGCTGCGTCAGTCGCGCGGCATGCGCAGTTCGGCCAGTCGAGGCGCGTGCAGCGGCTGGGTCTCCCACAGGGCGGTGAAGGTCGCGTCGGCCTCGTCGAGCGTGAGGTGTAGGCGGTGCGGCGTCTCGACGAAGACGAGGTCGACGTGCAGCAGGTCCGCCGACCGGGTGGCGCTCGCGGCGACCGGTGTCGCAGGCGGGTGGTCGCCGACACCGACGCCCTCACCGGAGCCGTCCTCGGAGCCGTCGGTGACGACCCAGTCCTCGGCCTCGACGCGGGCCACGAGGCGGGAGTCGCCCTCGACGAGGGTGAGCGTCGTCGCGGCGTCGGCCGAGGCGCGCAGTTCGACCAGGGTGAGGTCGGGCTGGTCGTTGCCGTCGGCCGCGGTGAACGAGACGAGCCGCTCGGTGCCGGGGGAGTGCTGGTCGCCGACCCGCGCCTCCTCGTCCGCCGGTCGGACCGGTGCGGCGTCGTGCTCGGTCGGACCGGCCACCCCGGGCAGCGTCAGGTCGGCGAGGCGGGTCGCCAGGGCGGCGTCGGCCGCGGCATCACCGACCTGTGCCGCGTCCCTGCCGAAGGCGGGCAGCAGGTGCGCCCACGCCGCGTCGAGCACGGCCTGCATGTCGAGCGACTGGCCGGTCAGGGCGAGCACGACGTCGTGCTCGGGCAGCACCACGGCGAACTGGCCGTAGGCGCCGTCGCCGCGGTAGCCGTGGCGAGCCATCCAGAACTGGAAACCGTACCCCTGGGCCCAGTCGGGGTTCGACTCGCCCGCGTTCGAGACGTGCGAGCGCGTGGCCTCGGCGACCCACTCGCGCGGCAGCAGCTGCGTGCCGTCCCACTCGCCCTGCTGCAGGTACAGCTGACCGAGGGCGGCGATCGCGTGGCTCGTGGCGTGCAGCCCGCTGAAGCCGAGTTCGCGGCCGGACTCGTCACGCTGCCACCCGACCTCGCCGATGCCGAGCGGGTCGAGCAGGCGGGGGCGCAGGTACTCGCTGAGCGACTGGCCCGTGACGCGCTGGACGATCGCGCCGGCGGTGAAGGTGCAGGGCTGGTTGTACGCGAACACGGTGCCGGGCTCGTCGTCGGGCGGGGTGAGCAGGAAGCCGCGGACGACGTCGACCGGGTCGATCGCGAGCGCCCGGTCGAGGGTCTCGGCGCGGTGTCCGCTGGCCATGGCGAGCACGTGGCGGACGCGCATCGACCGGCTGCGCGGGTCGGTCACCTCGGCGTCGAGCTCGGGGAAGTGGCCGAGCACGGTGTCGTCGAGCCCCATCAGCCCCTCGGCGACGGCGAACCCGACCGCCGACGAGGTGAAGCTCTTGCTCAGCGAGTAGAGCAGGTGGGCGCGGTCGGCCGAGTACGGAGCCCACCAGCCCTCGGCTATGACCTGCCCGTGGCGAAGCAGCATGAGGCTGTGCGGCTCGACGCCGGCGGTGGTCTCGAGGGCGTCGACGAACGCGGCGATGCCCGCCGCGTCGACGTTCCGGTCGGAGGGCGTGCTGTGCGGCAGCGTCGTCGGGGTCACCCCCCGACCCTATGCCCGGCCCCGGCTCGTTCGGCCTCGCCCAGCCCCCGTGTGCACATCGCGACAACTGCCAGCGCACATCCCCTGATCGACTGAGGTGAGCGGCGTGTCGCACGGGTTCTGTCGGGTTTGGTACGCCTGCCAGGCTCTCGAAGGTCGGGTTCGGCCCGCCGAGCGCCCTCGGGGTAGGCCGAACCCGGCGCCTTGCCGCCGTCGGGCGTCCGCGGGGTGCGGGAGGGGAAGCCGAGGAGGCGCGGGTCAGGTCGCGAGGGACGTCAACCGGAGGTCGACCAGCGGCACGAGGTCCCGCGGCAGCACCACGAGCACGATCGAGCCGTCGACCTCGGCGCCCCAGCCGACCAGGTCGGGATCGGTGTCGATGAGCACGGCGCCGCGCTCGACGCCGTCGACGACGAGCACCGCTCCCGGCTGCGCATGCCGGGCGGTGACCGGAGCGTCCAGCACAGGTACGGCGCCGTCGGGTCGGGTGCTCCGCCCCTCGGCCGTGTTGATCAGCACGTGGTTGACGTGCCGGGCGAGATGTTCCGCCGCGGAATCGCGCTCGCCCGACCGTTCCGGGTCGTCGGGCGCGACTGTCGTGACCACCGCCTCCCACAGCATCGGATACCGGAACGCCCGCACTCCGGCCACGAACCATTCCGGCTGCCCGGTGGCCAGGGCATCCGCCAGGTGGCCGTCGATCTCGGCGACGTTCTCGACCAGGTTGGACGGAGCCTCGGGGTCGGACGGGTCGGCGACGAACACGTAGGTGAGGGCGACGGTGTCCAGCACGTCGTCGTGCGCGATCGTGCTGGGCTGCGTGAGATCGAGGCGGGGCTGCTCGACGAACGTGTAGACGGGGCGACCGAACGTCGCCGCGATCTCGGAGGCCGTGCCCGGGCGCGGGAGGTCGTGCAGGCTGGCGTTCTCGGCGAAGTCCATCACCCCATGGTCGCACCCCGGCCCGCGGCCACCGCGTCGGCGAGGGGCGTCTCGGCCACCGCGTCCGCCACGACCGCGGCCTCGCGGGTGCGCTCGGCCCGGACGAAGCCGATGCCGACGACGATCAACAGGCCGCCGCCGAGCTGCAGCGGGGTGAGGGCCTCGCCGAGCAGCAGCCAGGCGTAGAGCGCGGCGGCCGCGACCTCGAGCAGGCCGACGAACGACGCCAGGCGCGAGCCGAGCATGCTGCTGGCCGTGATGCTCGTGGCGTAGGCGACCGCGGTCGCGACGACGCCGACCACGAGCATCGGCACCCACCACGGCACGACTGCGTCGAAGAGCGGCACGTCGGCGGCCGACATCGTGAACGGCACCAGACCGGTCAGCCCCAGCAATCCGAGCAGGGCGGAACCGACGAGCAGGCCCGACGCCGCCAGTGCGACCGGGGGCAGGTCGCCGCTCGGCCGGGCGGCGATCACGAAGTAGGCGGCACAGCAGACCATGGCCGCCCCGGCCAGGGCGAGCCCGACCGGGTCGAGGGCCACGCCGCCGCTCGGGGCGACGACCAGCAGGAGGCCCGCGAAGGCGATCACGGAGCCCACGAGGACGACGGCCTGCGGCACACGCCGCGTGGTCGCCCAGGCGACGCCGACGAGCAGCAGCGGGGCGAGGTACTCGACGAGGATCGCCGTGCCGACCGGGATGCGCACCACGGCGGCGAAGTAGAAGACCTGGGTGCCGGCGACACCGATCACGGCCATGCCGAGCACGCGCCGCCGGGCCCGCCAGATCGGGCCGAGCCGTCCGCGGAGGGCGACGAGTGCGACGGGTGCGAGCACCACCCCGCCGATCAGGGCGCGGACGGTGACGGCGGCCACGGGACTCCAGCCCGACTCGAGCAGCGGCTTGACGAAAGGCCCCGAGAAGCCGAACGACGCCGCGGCGAGCAGTGCGACGAGCAGGCCCGCGGTGGTCGAGCCGGGGCGCCCCGCGGCGAGGGGCGTCGTCGTGGACGGGGTCGTGGTCGCACCGGTGCTCACGAGGACTCCTTCTGTCAGGGCCGTCGTGCACAATGGGTGGTGACGCGCCGCTTCTGTCGCGAGCGTACGACCGCGTCTGACAAGGAGTCAACTTGCATTTCGCCCCTGACACCGAAGACGTCCTCGAGTTCAACGTCGCCCTGGTCAACACCGGTGCCGGGGCGAGTCGATCCGGTGACGACGAGCTCTCGACCCGGGCCGAACTCAAGGACCTGCTCGACTCGTTCGCCTTCTCGGGTCGCTTCGACCGGGACGACGCCGAGCTGGCCTCGGTGCAGGGTGTCCGGGCCGAGCTGCGACGAATCTGGACCCTCGAGCGCGACCTGCTCGCCGCCGAGGTCAACCGCATGCTGGCCGACAGCGTCTCGTCGCCCCGGCTCGTGCGGCACGACGCCCTCGATTGGCACCTGCACGCGACGAGCGACGACGCGCCCCTCGCCGACCGCATCCGCGTCGAGTCCGCGCTCGCCCTGGTCGACGTGATCCGCACCGACGAGACCGGCCGGCTGCGGGCCTGCGCGGCGGACGACTGCGACGGCGTCTTCGTCGACCTGTCGCGCAACGGGTCGAAGCGGTTCTGCAGCGTCCGCTGCGGCAACCGGGTCAACATGATCGCCTTCCGCGAGCGCCGGGCCGACGCCGTCTGACGCCGGATCGTCGCTGTCTGCCCGGGGCAGCGGGAGGCAAAGTGGGTTGTGCGCAACTCAATCGGGCACAACGTGCTACAGTCACAGACATGACCGCAGCAGCCGACACGACGACCCCGGGCCCGACGCCCGTGCTCGACGAGCAGATCTGCTTCGCGCTCTACAACGCCTCCCGCGCCGTCACGGCCCGCTACCGCGACCTGCTCGCCCCGCTCGGCCTCACCTACCCGCAGTACCTCGTGCTGCTCGTCCTCTGGCAGGGCGGCCCGACGACCGTCTCCGAGCTCGGCCACCAGTTGCAGCTCGAGTCGGGCACGCTGTCACCCCTGCTCAAGCGGCTCGAGGCCCACGGGCTGCTGACGCGCACCCGGTCGGTCGCCGACGAACGCACGGTCGACGTCGCCCTGACCGAGGCGGGGGTCGCGCTCCGCGGGCAGGCCGCGGGCTTCGCCGACCAGATCTGCGGCGCCACCGGTCTCGAGCTGACCGACCTGCAGACCCTGCGGGCCGACATCGCCGCGCTCGCCGCCGCCGTCCGGGCGAACACCGCCGCCCTCACCGACCAGCACCACTGACCGACCAGAACACTCCCGAACACCCGACCGGCGCCGATCCCGACGTCGGCCCCCTCCACGAAAGAGAGCACCTCATGCCCACTCGCACCTCACGCACCGCCTGGAACGGCAGCCTCGAGACCGGCGAAGGCCAGGTCGAACTGTCGAGCTCCAAGCTCGGCACCTACGACGTCTCGTTCCCCAAGCGTGCCGCCGACGACGCCAACGGCTCCACCAGCCCCGAAGAACTGCTCGCCGCGGCCCACTCGGCCTGCTACGCGATGCAGTTCTCGGCCGTCCTCGGCCAGGCCGGCGGCACCGTCGAGGCCCTCGACGTCAAGGCCGACGTCTCGCTCGGCCCGGACTCGGCCGGCGGCTTCAAGCTCACCGGCATCGCCCTCACCGTCCGCGGCGAGGTCTCCGGCATCGACGAGGCCGCCTTCCTCGAGGCCGCCCAGAACGCCAAAGAGACCTGCCCGGTCTCGAAGGCCCTCACCGGCGTCGAGATCACCCTCGACGCCGCGCTCGAGGCCTAGGCCCGAGCCGCAGCACCGCACCCCCTCGAGAACGCAGGAGGCGCGGGTCACCCGACCCGCGCCTCCTGCGTTCTCCGCGTCACCGGCCCGACAGCGTCAGAGCCACTTCTTCCACTTGAAGACGCCCCAGATGCTCGCGCCGACCGCGACCATCGCAGCGACCGCCATCGGGTAGCCGAACTGCCAATGCAGCTCGGGCATGTTGTCGAAGTTCATGCCGTAGACGCCGCCGACCAGGGTCGGGGCGAACAGGATGGCCGCCCAGCCCGAGATCTTCTTGACCTCGTCGTTCTGCTGCAGGCCGACCTCGGACAGGCGTCGGGTCTCCTCGTTCTGGGCGAGCCCGGCCTCGGACAGGCGCCGCATCTCGTCGTTCTGCGCCTGGGTCACGAGCGTCGAGTGCACCGTCAGGGCGTTCTCGAGCAGCGCGCGGAACGTGTCCGCGCGCTCTCCGATGCGCAGCACGTGGTCGAGCACGTCGCGCAGCGAGCGCTGCAGCTCGACGTCGACGCCGTACTTGTCCGACCCGCGCAGCAGGTTCTCGAGCATGCCGCGCAGCGGGCTCGTCGCGCGCTGGAAGCTGATCACCTCGCGCAGCAGCTCGTAGATGCGCCGTGACACCTCGGGGTCGCCGCCGAAGAGCTCGTCCTCGATCTCGTCGATGTCCTTCTCGATGCCGGCGACGACCGGGCCGTAGCCGTCGACCACCTGGTCGAGCACGGCGTAGAGCACGGCCTCGGGCCCGAGCGCGAGCAGCTCGGGGTTCGACTCGAGGCGGCGGCGCACCCGGCCGAGGTCGGGGTTCTCGGCGTGCCGGATCGTGATGACGAAGCCCGGGCCGACGAACACGTGCACCTCGCCGAACTCGACCGTCTCCTCGGCGTCGAGGTAGCGGGCCGAGCGCAGCACGACGAAGAGCGTCTCGCCGAAGCGCTCGAGCTTCGCGCGTTGGTGACCCTTGAGCGCGTCCTCGACGGCGAGCGGGTGCAGCTCGAACTCCTGCGCGATCGAGCGCACCTCGTCGGGGTCGGCGCGGTACAGGCCGATCCAGGCCATGCCCTGGTGTTCGTGCAGCAACTCGAACGTCTCGTCGAGGTTCGCCGGGCTGTCGGTGCGGTGCCCCGCGACGTAGATGCCGTTGTCGATGAGTGCCATGGTCTGCGCTCCTGCCGTTCGTGGTGCGACGACCGTCCGTCGAGGGACGGTGTCGTGCCGGGTGGTGGTCACGGCAGCCGTGCGGACGGCGGGTGTGCGGTGGGGCCGGGCCGACGCACACGGGCGACGACGCGACACCGGGGGTGCTGGGTCGTCGACGACGTGCGTCGACGGGAGACGTCGGTGCCCGTGGGCATCGCTCGTGGTCGGTCGGGCCCGGTGCTCAGACGAGCGGGGCGGACGGCGCGACCACGGAGGGATGCCGCGGGGCGCCAGTACTGTCACCAGCCATCGCCGCTCACCTGCCTTCCGTCGTGCTGCCGCCGGGCCCGGTGGGGCCGTGGGCCCGCCTGGGCCGTGGGACAGCGTACCCCTGGGGGAACCCGGGGTCGACCGGGGGCCGCCGGGCGGCCGGGGGAGTCGAAGGGAAGGAGGCGCGTGTCGCCGTTGACCCGTGC
Organism: Frigoribacterium sp. AP1; assembly: GCF_056680555.1. NCBI lineage: Bacteria > Bacillati > Actinomycetota > Actinomycetes > Micrococcales > Microbacteriaceae > Frigoribacterium > Frigoribacterium sp. AP1. Next base: position 686,963 of record NZ_CM155288.1, on the reverse strand, counting down.
CTCCCGCGTCCACGATCGGGTTTCGCGACCGGCAGACGGCGTCACTCTGCCACCGGTCCGACGGGGACACGAGCCTGAGTCGCTTTCGTGACCGGATCGATACGGTGGACGGATGAGCACCGTCGCCGTCACCGTCCTCCCCGCCGCCTCCGCCACCGCCGACTCCGAGGGGTCGTCGGGCGACACATGGGGCGTCGCGCCCGCGAAGCGGGCGGTGGACGCGGCCGACGCCCGCCTCGTCGAGCTCGGCGACGAGACCGAGATGATCGTCGTCGGTGGGCGCATCGACCAAGGCGAGCTGCGATCCGCCGTCGAGCAGCACCCCGGCGTCCGCATCGTGCAGCTGCCGAGCGCGGGCGTCGACGCCTACGTCGAGACCATGCAGGCCACCGCCCACGACGGTCTGGTCTTCACCAGTGCGAAGGGCGCCTACAGCGCACCCGTGGCCGAGCACGCCCTGGCGCTGACGCTGGCGACCCTGCGCTCCCTGCAGATCAGGGCCCGCGCCTCCTCGTGGGAACGTGAGCAGCGGGGCATCTCGCTGAACGGGGCGACCGTCACCATCGTCGGTGCCGGCGGCATCGGGACCGAACTGCTGCGCCTGCTGCAGCCGTTCGACGTCGAGGTGACGATGGTGCGCCGCACCGACGAGGCCGTGCCCGGCGCCGCCCGGACTATCACGGTCGACCGCCTGGCCGAGGTGCTGCCGACGAGCGACGTCGTCGTGGTCGCCGCGGCGCTCACCGGCGGCACCCGCAGCCTGCTCGGTGCCGACCAGTTCGCCGCCATGAAGGACACGGCCGTGCTGGTCAACATCGCCCGCGGGCCGCTCGTCGACACCGACGCGCTCGTCACGGCGCTCGCCGAGGGACGGATCGGGGCGGCGGGCCTCGACGTCGTCGACCCCGAGCCGCTGCCCGACGGCCACCCGTTGTGGGCCGAGCCCCGCGCCCTGATCACCCCGCACCAGGCCAACACGAACGCGATGACCGAGCCGCTCTTCCAGGCCCGGGTCGAGGCGAACATCCGGGCGCTCGCCGAGGGTGGCGAGCCCGAGGGCGTCGTCGACGTCGAGCAGGGCTACTGATCGTGCACCTGGGAACGAACCCGCCCCCGACGCGTTAGACCTGGGTAGTCGCCGCGCCGACCCGACGCGACGTTCGCGAAAGGAACCCCCGCATGCCCCTCATCGGAACATCCGACCTCGACGTCTTCCCCCTCGCCCTCGGCGGCAACACGTTCGGCTGGACCAGCGACGAGGCCGAGTCGCACTCGGTGCTCGACGCCTTCGTCGCCGGCGGCGGCAACTTCGTCGACACGGCCGACGTGTACTCGGCCTGGGCCGACGGCAACTCGGGCGGTGAGTCCGAGACGGTCATCGGCACCTGGCTCGCCCAGGGCGGCGCCTCCCGTCGTGACCAGATCGTCCTCGGCACCAAGGTCAGCCAGCACCCCGACTTCCCCGGGCTCGGTGCCGCCAACGTCGCGGCCGCCGCCGACGCCTCGCTCACCCGCCTGCAGACCGACCACATCGACCTGTACTGGGCGCACTTCGACACCGGCGACGACCTCGCCGAGACCCTCGGCGCCTTCGACGCGCTGCAGAAGGCCGGCAAGGTGCGGCACGTCGGCATCTCGAACTTCTCGCCCGAGCGCATCACCGAGTGGGTGGAGATCGCCCGGCGCGAGGGATTCGCGGCCCCGGTCGCCCTGCAGCCGCACTACAACCTCGTGACCCGGAAGGCCTACGAGCGCGACCTGGCCCCGCTCGCCGCCTCGAACCAGCTCGGCGTCACGCCGTACTTCTCGCTCGCCGCGGGCTTCCTGACCGGCAAGTACCAGACCCGCGACGACATCGCCGGGGCGCGCAGCGGCAACATCGAAGGCTACTTCAGCGACGAGGGGCTCGAGGTCGTGGCCGCCCTGCGCGACATCGCCAGCGCCCACCAGGTCGAGATCGCCACGGTCGCCCTCGCCTGGCTGCAGGCCCAGCCCCGCGTCGTCGCCCCCATCGCCAGCGCCCGCACCCTCGAGCAGTTGCCCGCGTTGCTGGCCAGCGCGAGCGTGGCCCTCAGCGCCGACGAGCTCGCCGCCCTCGAGGCCGTCTCGGCCCGGGTGGCCGAGTAGCGACGATGAGCAGCGCGACCCCCGACCAGCGGTTCCACGGACGCATCGCCGGCTTCGGCACCGAATCCGGCACGCGCGTCGTCGTCGGGCTGTGGAACCGTTCGCCGCTCGGCCGTTTCGTCGACGTGATGGTGGAGGACGCCGACGGTCACCGCACCTTGCTGGCACCGTCGCAGGCCGTCGCCGACTACGTCTCGTCGACCTACACGTTCGACGAGGTGCGGGTGCAGCCCGTCTCGTGGCGCGGCGTCGACCGGACGCTGCGGGTCTCGGCCGGCCCGGACGACGCGGGCGGCGACGTGCTCGACCTGTCGCTCGAGATCGGGCCCGTGTCGCCGCTCGGGTGGCTGCTGCGGCTCGTGCCCCGGGCGTTCGCGACCCGGCCCGGCTGGCTCACGCTGATCGACCCGGTCGCACGGCTGATCGTGCGGGGTGCCCGCACGGCGGGCACGGCCGGCGGAGGCCGTCGCGAGTACTACGGCGTGACGCTGGCCCGCCGCATCGTCGCGGTCGACGCCCGTCTCGACGGCCGCGCTCTCGGGGCGTTGGCCCTGCTCGACCCGCCCGTGCGGTTCGGCTTCGGCTCGGCGCCCGCGGACCCCAGCCTCGTCGACGTGACGACCACGATCCGCGAGCGCTGACCCGCCGCACCGCACCGCGTTCCGTGCACCGCACCCCGTCTCGTCACGGTGTCGTGCACGAAACGCGGTGTGGTGTGGTTCCGCCCGGCCTTCCCGTCGTGCAACACGGCGTCACCGCCCGGTGGACGAGGAGGCGCGGTGCGGCACAGTAGGACGCGTGAGCACCGCAGACACCCCCGCGCCCGTCCCGTCCGCCACCGTCCCCTCCGTCGCCGTCGACTCCGGGGTTCCCGCCTCGAAGAAGAAGCTGATCCTCAACCTCTTCGAGATGAACTGCGTCGGGCACATCACGCACGGTCTCTGGCGGCTTCCCCACAACCACCGCAGCGAGTACAAAGACCTGGCGTACTGGCTCGAGCTGGCCCGCCTGGCCGAACGCGGCGGTTTCGACGCGATCTTCATCGCCGACGTGCTGGGTGCCTACGACGTGTTCGGCGACAGCCCGGCGCCGGCCCTGCTCGAGGGCATCCAGGCGCCGAACAACGACCCGATGATGGTCGTGCCGGCCATGGCCGCGGTGACCGAGCACCTCGGTTTCGGCATCACGTTCTCGACGAGCTACGAGCCGCCGTTCGCCTTCGCGCGCCGCATGTCGACCCTCGACCACCTCACGAAGGGACGCGTCGGCTGGAACGTCGTGACGTCGTACCTGCCGAACGCCGCGCGCAACTTCGGCCTCGACGCCGAGATCCCCAAGGCCGAGCGCTACGCCCGTGCCGCCGAGTACCTCGACGTGCTCTACAAGCTGTGGGAGGGCTCGTGGGAGGACGACGCCGTCGTCGCCGACCCCACCGCCGACGGGCTCGAGCCCGGTTCGGGCGTCTACACCGACCCGGCCAAGGTGCACGCGATCGACCACGTCGGCGAGCACTTCCGGGTCGCCGGCCCGCACCTCAGCGAGCCCTCGCCGCAGCGCACGCCCGTGCTCTTCCTCGCGACCGCGTCGCCGAAGGGCGTCGAGCAGGCGGCCCGCAACGCCGAGGTCGTCTTCACCGGCGGGCCCGCCGTCAAGGCGGTCGGCGCCGCCACGCGCGAGGCGGCCGTGGCGGCCGGACGCTCGGCCGACGACGTGTCGTTCATCGTGCAGGCCGGCGTCATCACCGGCGAGACCGACGAGGTCGTCGCCGAGAAGCTCGCGCTCTACCGCTCGTTCGCCAGCGAGCAGGGCAAGCTGATCCACCGCAGCATCCCGTTCGACGCCCCGTCCCACCCCCGCGACCGCACCGTGCGCGAGGCGCTCGAGGCCGAGGGGCGGCTCGACCACCCGGGAGCCGCCGCACTGCCGCTCGACATCACGGTGGGCCAGCTGATCGACTCGGTCGACGAGGCCTGGGGTGGCACGTTCTTCGTCGCCGGCACCCCGACGGTCGTGGCGGACGCCGTCGAGCGCTGGCTCGACGACGAGGGAATCGACGGCATCAACCTGCGCCAGTACCACTCGTTCGACACGCTGACCGACTTCGTCGAGCTGATCGTGCCCGAGCTGCGTCGTCGCGGTCGACTGCGGGAGGCGTACGTGCCCGGCGAGACGCTGCGCGAGCGGCTGACCGGCGGTGGGCCCCGGCTGCCCGAGACGCACCCGGCGGCGGCCTACCGCCGCTGAGCCCGGGAGGCGAGGGGCGGCCCGATGCGTCGCTCGCGTCCTCCCGGGGGAGGGCCCGGCTCAGAGCGACGCGCCGACGAGATCAGCGAGCGGCGGGACTGCGGTACCGCGCCGGGACCGGCGGGACGCGGAGCCAGGTGGTCCGGCTGACGCCGCGGCCGTCCGACCACTCGACGAAGACGGTGCCGAGGGCGACCACCGCGTCGAGTTCGACGGGGGTCGCGATGCCGAGCGGGGCACCGGGTCGCAGCTTGTCGCGACCACGGACGGGCCCGCCGGGCAGGTCGACGAGCACGTCGCGGGCGGGTCGTCCGACCGTGCGGAGCACCAGGCAGGTGCCGAGGGGCAGCGTGGGGTCGCTGCCGTCGTTCGGCAGGTCGAGCCAGGACAGCACGAAGGTGGCGGGTCGGCGCAGGCGCGTGGCGCGTTCGCGGCGGAGGCGCGTCGGTCGGGTCGACGTCGCCGGGGCGACCTCGACGGTCGTGGCGGGGTCGAGCGTGGTCGCGGCGTCCGACGGGTCGGTCGGGCCCGGGCGTCCGGTGTCGGGCTCTGCGGTGTCCATCGTGTTCTGTTCCCCTGAAGTCGTGGTGTCGTGCGTGGTCGCGTCGTCGTCGACGTGACTCTCGAACGGCTCCGTCCAGCGAACCGCATCCGGGCCCGGGGGACAACGGGGGACGGCCACCCAGTACGGGGGTGGGGTGGTCCCCAGTCCGGGGGACTCCGGTCGGGGGACACGGGCCGGGAGCGCGGACCGGGGGACGCAGGCCGGGGCCTCGCGTCGTCTGGCTAGGCTCGACCGGTGACCACCGCCTCCTCGTCGCCCGCTCCGTCCGCCACCGCGAGGCCGCTGCGCCGTCTCGGTTTCCTCACCATCGGCGCCTTCGAGGGCGACGACCCGACCGTCGGCCTCGAGCAGGGGCTCGAGTTGTTCGAGCGGGCCGAGGCGCTGGGTCTCGACGGCGGCTGGACCCGCACGCGGCACCTCCAGTTCGGCATCTCGTCGCCCGTCGCGTTCCTCTCGGCCGCGGCGCAGCGCACCTCGCGCCTGACCCTCGGCACGGCCGTGATGCCGCTCGGCTGGGAGAACCCGTTCCGCCTCGCCGAGGACTGGGGCACGGTCGACGTGCTCTCACGCGGGCGACTGCAGCTCGGCGTCAGCGTCGGCGAGCCCCGCGGCTACGACGAGATCGCCCCGCACCTCTACGGCGACGCCGCCGACCACCAGGATTTCTCGTACGGCCGGGTCGAGAAGTTCCTCTCGCTCGTACGGGGCGAGCAGGTCAGCACGTTCGAGGGCACCGAGGGCATCGAGGTCTACACCGGGCGGGTGCAGCCACAGAGCCCCGGTCTCGCCGACCGCGTCTGGTACGGCGCGGGCAGCCCGCGGTCGGCCGGGTGGGCGGGTCGGCAGGGCCTCGGCATGCTGATCAGCAACGTCAGCTTCGCCGGTGGGCCCGGGCCGATCGAGCCCACCCGCTTCGCCGCGTCGCAGTTCGAGCAGATCCGCGCCTTCCGCGCGGTCCACCCCGCGGGTCAGGAGGCGCGGGTCGCCAAGGGCGCGGTCGTCCTGCCCACCGACACGGCCACCGCCGAGCAGCGTGCGGCCTACGAGGCCTACGCGTCGTCTCGTCGCGACCGCACGACCGTGGCCCACGGGCCCCGGGGCATGATGTTCGACCGCGACCTGGTCGGCCCGTCCGAGTGGATCGCCGAGCAGCTGCACGAGAACGCTGCGATGCGCGAGGTGGACGACCTCATCGTCGAGCTGCCGTTCGACTTCGGCCTCGCCGAGTACACGCAGGTGCTGACCGACGCCGCCGAGCGCCTCGGTCCCCTGCTCGGCCGGCAGGCCAGCGCCCGAGTCGAGTGAGCGCTCACTCACCGTCAGGCCGCTCGCCTAGACTCGACGCAGCACCCCGAGCCGAAGGAGTCTCCATGCAGAACTGGGCCGCCAACGTCGAGTACTCGACGACCGACCTGCGTCGCCCCACGAGCCTCGACGAGCTGCGTGACGTCGTCACCGGCAGCCGTCGCGTCAAGGCCCTGGGCTCGCGTCACTCGTTCAACCGCGTCGCCGACACCGACGGCACCCTCGTCTCGCTCGACGCACTCGTCACCCCGGTCGAGATCGACTCGGCCACCGGCACGGTCCGCGTCGGCGCGGGCACGACGCACGCCGCCCTCGCGGCCGAGCTGCAGCGTCACGGGCTCGCCCTGCACAACCTCGCCTCGCTGCCGCACATCTCGGTCGCCGGTGCGGTGCAGACCGGCACGCACGGCTCCGGGGTCGGCAATCCCGCCCTGTCGGCGGGCGTCCGCGCCGTCGAGCTCGTGCGCGCCGACGGCAGCCTCGAGACCGTCCGCCGAGGTGACGACGCGTTCGGCGCCTCCGTCGTCTCGCTCGGCGCCGTGGGCGTCGTCACGACCCTCGAGCTCGAGACCGTGCCGACCTTCGACGTCGAGCAGACCATCCACGAGCACCTGCCCTGGGCGGCCGCCCTCGAGCACCTCGACGCCGTGCTCGCCGGCGCCTACAGCCTGAGCTTCTTCACGCGGTACGACGGCGACGGGGTGGACCAGGTCTGGTCGAAGCACCGGGTCGGCGACGAGGTCGGTCTCGACCTCCGCGACCTCGGTGCGGTGCGGGCCGACGCCACCACGCACATGATCCCCGGGGCCGAGACCGCGGCCGTGACGCAGCAGGGCGGCGTGGCCGGCCCTTGGCTCGAGCGCCTGCCGCACTTCCGGTTCGACTTCACGCCGAGCGCCGGCGAAGAGATCCAGAGCGAGTTCCTGATCCCCGCCGAGCACGCCGCGGCCGCGATCGAGGGGCTGCGGGGCATCGCGCACACCTTCGCCGACGTCCTGATGGTCAGCGAGATCCGCACGATCGCCCCCGACGACGCCTGGATCAGCCCGAGCGGTGGACGTCAGAGCGTTGCCTTCCACTTCACCTGGCACCGCCGTCCCGACGAGGTGCTCGCCGTCCTGCCCGAGATCGAGCGGGTGCTCGGCGCGTTCGACGCCCGCCCGCACTGGGGCAAGGTCTCGACCGCCACGCACGCCGAGCTGCGCCGGGTGTTCCCGCGTCTCGGCGACTTCGCCGCCCACGTCGAGTCGGTCGACCCCGAGGGTCGCTTCCGCAACCCGTTCCTGTCCGCGTCCGTCCTCGGAGAGCCCGCGCATGTCTGAGCCCACCCCCGTCGCCTCCGTGCCGCCGCCCGGCACCACGCCCCCCGTCGTCGAGCCCGCGCCGGGTGCACCGCCGACCGCGAGGCTCGTCACGTCTCCGGTGCCGGTCTCGGGCGCGCAGGTCGTGCTCGAGCGGGCCGGTTACCGGGCCGAGATCGCCGGTGTCGGCGCCACGCTTCGCACGCTCACCTTCGAGGGCCGCGACCTGGTCGTGCCGTTCGCCGCCGACGAGGTGCGGCCCGGCTTCCGCGGGGCCCTGCTCGCCCCGTGGCCCAACCGCGTGACCGACGGACGCTACGAGCGCGACGGCGTCGAGCACCAGCTGCCGCTCAACGAGGTCGAACGCGGGCACGCCCTGCACGGCCTGGTGCACTGGGCCGACTGGACGATCGAGCAGGCCCAGGCCGCGCGGGCCTCGGCCTCGTTCGTGCTCGTGCCGAGCGACGGCTACCCGTGGCGGCTGGCGCTCTCGGTCGTCTACGAGCTGGGCGAGGCCGGGCTCACCACGACCGTCACGGCCCGCAACGCGGGCACGGGCGTCGCCCCGTACGGCACCGCACCCCACCCCTACCTCGTCGCCGGCGAGGGCCGCGTCGACGACTGGTCGTTCACGCTGCCCGCCGCGAGCTACCTCGAGGTGACCGACGACCGCCTCGTGCCCGTCGGCACGCGGCCGGTCGGCGACCGCGACGGCTTCGACTTCCGCGACGGGCACCCGATCGACGACCTCTTCGTCGACCACGCCTTCACCGATCTCGCGTTCGTCACGGCCGACGGCGTCGACGGCCCGGGCGACCCCGGTCAGGAGGCGCGGGTCACCGCCACGGTCACCGCGCGCGACGGCCACGGAGTCACCATGTCGTGGGGTCGCGAGCTGCCCTGGGTGCAGGTGCACACCGCCGACCGGCCCGAGCCCGAGAACGACCGTGTCGGGTTGGCCGTCGAGCCGATGACCTGCCCGCCGGACGCGTTCAACTCGGGCGACGACCTCGTGCTGCTCGCTCCGGGCGAGGCCCACACGGCGAGCTGGACCATCACGGCCTTCTAGCCCCACGGTGCCGAGGCGTCAGGCCACGCCGGCCTCGGCGCCGAGCGGCTCGGTCTGCCAGGTCATGGCCGAGACGGTGCCGGGCAGACAGCGCTCCAGGGCGGCCTCGAGGGCGCGGCGCGTGCGGCGTGCGGTCAGCTCGTCCCGGACGACGACGTCGAACCTCAGGGCCTCGGGCAGCTCGGTCAGCAGCACCGTCCCGGCGTCGGCGAGCTGCACGAGGTACTGGCCCACCTCGACCCGCGCCGCCCGGTGCTCGGCCAGCAGGCGACGCGACAACCAGAACAGGCCGGCGGCGTCGTGGGCCGTGTGGACGGTCGCGGTCGCGGTGATCATGGCCACACTGTGACGTGACGACCGCTCACGCGCGTGAACGGCGTGTGGCGAACGTGTAAATCATGCGGCGACACGCCGGACGCGATCCGACTTGACAAGCACCTGGACCTCGTTCAGTATTGCCCAGCACCACCCGATGTGAGCGCTCACATTCTCAGGTCAGCGCTCGACCGTCCCCGCGACGGGCCATCCCGCTCCACTCTGCGACACCCCAGCCACACGATTCCTGACGAAGAGGTCAACCGTGAACAGCTCCTCCCTCCGCCGCCCGGCCGCCCACCGGGCCGTCCGCACGTCGCCCGCCCCGCGCCTCCTCGCGGTCGCCCCGGCCTGACGTCCCCCAGCCCCGACGGGCAGGCCTCGCGCACCCGTCGGCCCGGCGCGTCCCCGGCCACCCGAGCCGTCGAGCGCCAGCACCACAGAGATCCCCTCACAGCACCATCACCCGTCATCGACGACGCCGTCGAGATGACACCTGACACGAATGGAACAACCGTGAAGAAAAAGCTCCTCGTCGGCATCGTCGCCGTCGGCATGGCATTCTCCCTGGCCGCCTGCTCCGGCGGCGGCGGCGGACGCGGCGGTGACGCCGGCGGCAGCAGCAGCGGCGACAACGCCGGTGCGCTGGTCGGCGTCGCGATGCCCACCAAGGTGTCCGAGCGTTGGATCAAGGACGGCGACGCCGTCAAGAGCGCCCTCGAAGACAAGGGCTACAAGGTCGACCTCGAGTACGCCGACAACAAGATCCCGCAGCAGGTCCAGCAGATCAGCAACATGATCACCAAGGGCGCCAAGGTCCTCATCGTCGCCTCGATCGACGGCGGCTCGCTCAGCGACCAGCTCGACTCGGCCGCCAAGGCCGGCATCAAGGTCATCTCGTACGACCGTCTGCTGACGGGCAACGAGAACGTCGACTACTACGTGTCGTTCGACAACTACAAGGTCGGCGTCGACCAGGGCACCAGCCTGCTGACCGGTCTCGGCCTCGCCGACGCCGACGGCAAGAAGGTCGACGGCGCCGCGCCCAAGACCATCGAGGTCTTCGCCGGCAGCTCGGACGACAACAACGCGACCTTCTTCTTCAACGGCGCGATGGACACCCTCAAGCCCTACATCGAAGACGGCTCGCTGACGATCGGCTCCGGCCAGGACCAGTTCACGCAGGCCGCCACCGCGGCATGGGACCCGGCCACCGCCAAGGCCCGCATGCAGAACCTGATCGCCTCGACCTACTCGGGCGGCACCAAGCTCGACGGCGTGCTCTCGCCCTACGACGGCATCTCGATCGGCATCATCTCGGCGCTCGAGGGTGCCGGCTACTCCAGCGACGCCCTGCCGGTCATCACCGGCCAGGACGCCGAGGCCGCCTCGGTCAAGTCGATCATCGAGGGTCAGCAGTACTCGACCATCTACAAGGACACCCGTCAGCTCGCCGACCAGTCCGTGGTGATGGCCGACGACCTGCTCACCGGCAAGACGCCCGAGACGAACGACGACAAGACGTACGACAACGGCGTGAAGGTCGTCCCGACGTACCTCTTCCAGCCGACCATCGTCACCAAGGACAACTACAAAGAGGTCCTGATCGACAGCGGTTACTACACCGAGGCCGACCTCAAGTAGGTCCCTCTCCGAGAACCGAGGAGGCGCCGGTCGCCGACCAGCGCCTCCTCGCTTCTCTGCTCCCCAGCGGCACCCACCCGACACACGGAAGAAGGAACACGTGGCGAACACGATCCTCGAGATGCGGGAGATCACCAAGACGTTCCCCGGCGTCAAGGCCCTGCAGGACGTCACGCTCGAGGTCGAGCGCGGCCAGGTCCACGCGATCTGCGGCGAGAACGGCGCCGGCAAGTCGACGCTGATGAAGGTGCTCTCGGGCGTCTACCCGAGCGGCTCGTTCGACGGCCAGATCCTGCTCGACGGCCAGCCCGTCGACTTCAAGAACATCAACGACTCCGAGGCCGCGGGCGTCGTCATCATCCACCAGGAGCTGGCCCTCAGCCCGTTCCTGTCGATCGCCGAGAACATCTTCCTCGGCAACGAGCAGTCGAAGAACGGCTTCATCGACTGGAACAAGACCAACCTCGACGCCGCCGGCCTCCTGGCCCGCGTCGGCCTGCGCGACAACCCGATCACCAAGGTGGTCGACATCGGAGTCGGCAAGCAGCAGCTGGTCGAGATCGCCAAGGCGCTCTCGAAGCGCGTGAAGATCTTGATCCTGGACGAGCCGACGGCCGCCCTGAACGACGACGACTCGGCGCACCTGCTCGACCTGATCAAGAGCCTGCAGGGGCAGGGCATCACGTCGATCATCATCAGCCACAAGCTGAACGAGATCAAGGCGATCGCCGACAAGGTCACGATCATCCGCGACGGCAAGACGATCGAGACGCTCGACATGCACGCCGACGAGGTGTCCGAGGACCGGATCATCAAGGGCATGGTCGGGCGTGACCTCGAGAGCCGGTACCCGGCCCACGACTCGAAGGTCGGCGGAGAACTGCTGCGCATCGAGGACTGGACAGTCCACCACCCCCTCGACTCGACGCGCGAGATCATCCACCAGGCCAACCTCACGGTGAAGGCCGGCGAGATCGTCGGCATCGCCGGGCTGATGGGTGCCGGACGCACCGAGCTCGCGATGAGCGTCTTCGGCAAGAGCTACGGCACCGGGATCTCGGGCACCGTCTACAAGCGGGGGCAGAAGATCGACACGTCGACGGTCAGCAAGGCCATCGCCGCGGGTCTGGCCTACGCCACCGAGGACCGCAAGAAATACGGCCTGAACCTGATCGACGACATCACGCGCAACGTGTCGGGTTCGGCCCTCGGCAAGCTCGCGAACTGGGGCTTCGTCAACCGGTCCGAAGAGAGCACCGTCGCCGAGCGCTTCCGCAAGAGCATGAACATCAAGGCGCCCACCGTGGCGTCGGTGACGGGCAAGCTCTCGGGCGGCAACCAGCAGAAGGTCGTGCTGTCGAAGTGGATGTACGCCGACCCCGACGTGCTGATCCTCGACGAGCCCACCCGTGGCATCGACGTCGGGGCCAAGTACGAGATCTACACGATCATCAACCAGCTCGCCGACGCGGGCAAGGGCGTCATCGTCATCTCGTCCGAGCTGCCCGAACTGCTCGGCATCTGCGACCGCATCTACACCCTCTCGGAGGGACGCATCACGGCCGACGTGCCGATCGCCGAGGCGACCCCCGAATTCCTCCTGAAGTACATGACCCTCGAACGAGAGAGCCCCGTCAATGAGCGCGCCTAGCCCCACCCAGGCCACCGACCCGAAGCCCACGGGCGGGTCGCCCACCTCCCGTCAGCCGCAATCCGGCTCGGGCGGCAACCCGATCGTCGGTGCGGTCTCGTACCTCGGCGGTCAGCTGCGCCAGATCGGCCTGTTCATCGCGCTGATCGTCATCGTGCTGTTCTTCCAGATCACCACGAACGGCATCACGTTGGCGCCGATCAACGTGTCGAACCTGGTCGTGCAGAACAGCTACATCCTGATCCTGGCCATCGGCATGGTGATGGTCATCATCGCCGGCCACATCGACCTCTCGGTCGGGTCCATCGTCGCCTTCACCGGCGCGATGGCCGGCGTCATGATCACGCAGTGGGGCCTGCCCTGGCCGCTCGCCGTGGTGCTCTGCCTGGTGCTCGGCGCCCTGGTCGGGGCCTGGCAGGGCTTCTGGATCGCCTACTTCGGCATCCCGGCGTTCATCGTCACCCTGGCCGGCATGCTCGCGTTCCGCGGTGCCGCCCAGATCGCCCTCCAGAGCCAGCAGATCTCGCCCTTCCCCCAGGGGTTCCGCGACATCGGATCGGGCTTCCTGCCCGCCTTCGGCACGACCGGTTACGAGCCGCTCACGCTCGTCCTCGGCGCCGTCGCCTCGCTGGCCCTGATCGGCACCGGCCTCCGCGGACGTGCGACGCGTCGCAAGTACCAGCTCGAGGACGAGCCCTTCCTGTGGTTCATCACGAAGATGGTCTTCACGGTCGCCCTCGTCATGTACGTCGGATTCCTGCTCGCCAGCTACTCGGGCACCCCGATCGTGCTGGTCGTGCTCGCCGTGCTCGTCGTCGCGTACTCGATGGTCATGAAGAACTCGGTGTTCGGTCGTCACGTCTACGCGATCGGTGGCAACCTGCACGCCGCCGAGCTGTCCGGCGTCAAGACGAAGCGCGTCACGTTCCTCCTGTTCGTCAACATGGGCGTCATCGCGGCCCTGGCCGGCGTCGTCTTCACCGGTCAGCTCAACCTCGCCAGCCCCAGCGCCGGCAACGGGTTCGAGCTCGACGCCATCGCGGCCGTGTTCATCGGTGGCGCCGCCGTCACCGGTGGCATCGGCACGGTCACCGGCGCCATCGTCGGTGGTCTGATCATCGGCATCCTGAACAACGGCATGTCGATCCTCGGTGTCGGCACCGAGTACCAGTCCCTCATCAAGGGCCTCGTGCTGCTCGCCGCGGTCGCGTTCGACGTCTTCAACAAGCGTCGCGCCGCCTCGTCCGGCAAGTAACGGGTCGCGACCATCCGCGAGAGGCGCGGTTCCCGGTCACGGGAGCCGCGCCTCCTCGTCTCTCCGCCCTCGGGCGGGCATCCGGTCGACCGCAGGAGGCGCGGGTCGGCCGACCAGGACACCGTCGTCCGAAAACCGAACCGAACTAGGATCACCTCGTGGCAACCCTCTTCGACGTCGCGGCCGCGGCCGGCGTCTCGCACCAGACCGTGTCGCGGGTCGTCAACGGCGATCCCACCGTCCGTCCCGCCACCAAGGCCAAGGTCGACGTCGCCATCGACGAGCTCAACTACCGGCCCAGCCTGACCGCCCGCGCCCTGGCCAGCCGCAAGACGAAGTCGCTCGGCGTGATCAGCACGGGGTTCCCGTTCTACGGGCCGTCGAGCACCATGCACGGCTTCAACGGAGCGGCCCGTCGCGCCGGGTACCAGGTGTCGATGGCCACCCTCGACGTCGACGACCGGCAGGGCATGCGCCAGGCGCTCGACTCGCTGGTGGGCCAGAACGTGGCGGCCATCGTGCTCATCGCGCCCGACGCCGAGGCGCTCGAGGTGTTGCGTCGCTCCGGGGTCTCGGTGCCGCTCGTCACCGCCGACAGCGAGGCCGAGGACGGCCACCACACGGTGTCGTTCGACCAGGCCGCCGGGGCCGAGGCCGCCGTCGAGCACCTCGTGTCGCTCGGGCACCGCCGCATCGCCCACGTGGCCGGGCCCGACGGGTGGATGGACGGCCGCGACCGCGAGCGGGGCTGGCGCGAGGCCTGCGCCCGGCTCGGCGTCGACTCGACGGTGCTGCTCCGCGGCGACTGGACTCCGGGCTCGGGTCATCGCATCGGTCGCGAGCTCGCCGTCCGCGACGACGTGACGGCCGTGTTCTGCGGCAACGACCAGATGGCGCTCGGCGTCGTGCACGCCTACGTCGACGCCGGTCGCGTCGTGCCGCGCGACGTCAGCATCGTCGGCTTCGACGACATCCCCGAGGCCGAGCACTTCGTCCCGCCGCTGACCACCGTGCGGCAGGACTTCGAGGCGCTGGGACGCCGGCTCATGACGACCGTCGAGGCCGTGCTCGCCGGCGACGAGGCGCCCGTGGCGGCGCTCGACCCCGAGCTCGTCGTCCGCCGGTCGACGGCGGCCCCCGCCCGCTGACGGGCTCCGACCCGGCCGTGCGAGATTGCACGGTCGCACCCGCTCATGTGAGAATGTGAGCGCTCACTTTCGCATCAGGACAAGGACGTTCCATGGCCGAGACCGCCATCCCCTCCGACTCGTCGACCGGGGTCCCCGATCCCGCCGGCAGCTCGGCCGACACGTACGTCGTCGGCGTCGACTACGGCACGCTCAGCGGCCGGGCCGTCGTCGTCCGTGTCCGTGACGGTGCCGAACTGGCCAGCGCCACGTTCGAGTACCCGCACGCCGTCGTCGACCGCACCCTGCCCGGCACGGGCGAGCGTCTGCCCGCCGACTGGGCCCTCCAGGTGCCGTCCGACTACGTCGACGTGCTGAAGAACGCGGTGCCCGAAGCCCTCCGTGCGTCGGGCGTCGACCCCTCCGCGATCGTCGGCATCGGCACCGACTTCACGGCCTGCACCATGGTGCCGACCACCGCCGACGGCACCCCGCTGAACGAGCTCGACCGCTTCGCCGACCGACCGCACGCCTTCGTCAAGCTGTGGCGTCACCACGCCGCCCAGGGGCAGGCCGACCGCATCAACGAGCTGGCCGCCGAACGCGGCGAGTCGTGGCTCCCCCGTTACGGCGGGCTCATCTCGAGCGAGTGGGAGTTCGCCAAGGGCCTGCAGCTGCTCGAAGAGGACCCCGAGGTCTACGCCGCGACCGAGCACTGGGTCGAGGCCGCCGACTGGATCGTCTGGCAGCTCAGCGGGCGCTACGTGCGCAACGCCTGCACCGCCGGGTACAAGGGCATCTACCAGGACGGCGAGTACCCCAGCCGCGAGTTCCTCGCGGCGCTCAACCCCGACTTCGCCGACTTCGCCGAGACCAAGGTCGTGCACGAGATCGGCGCCCTGGGCGACGTCGCGGGCACGCTGACCGCCGAGGCCGCCGGCTGGACGGGCCTGCCAGAGGGCATCGCCGTGGCCGTCGGCAACGTCGACGCGCACGTCACGGCCCCGGCCGCCAAGGCCACCCAGCCCGGTCAGATGGTCGCCATCATGGGCACGAGCACCTGCCACGTCATGAACGGCGACAAGCTGGCCGAGGTGCCCGGCATGTGCGGCGTCGTCGACGGCGGCATCGTGGACGGGCTCTACGGCTACGAGGCGGGCCAGTCCGGTGTCGGCGACATCTTCGCCTGGTACGTGAAGAACCAGGTGCCGCAGTCGTCGGTCGACGCCGCCGCGGCGGCCGGCAAGAGCGTGCACCAGCACCTCACCGACCTCGCCTACGAGCAGCCCGTCGGGGCCCACGGCCTCGTCGCGCTCGACTGGCACAGCGGCAACCGCTCGGTGCTCGTCGACCACGAGCTGAGCGGCGTCATCGTCGGCCAGACGCTCAGCACGACGCCCGAAGAGGGCTACCGCGCGCTGCTCGAGGCCACGGCCTTCGGCACCCGCCGCATCGTGCAGGCCTTCGAAGAGTCCGGCGTGCCGGTCACCGAGTTCATCGCCGCGGGCGGTCTGCTCAAGAACGCCCACCTGATGCAGACCTACAGCGACGTGCTGCGCCTGCCGATCTCGACCATCACGAGCGAGCAGGGTCCCGCCCTCGGGTCGGCCATCCACGCCGCCGTCGCCGCGGGCGCCTACCCCGACATCCGGTCGGCGGCCGAGGCCATGGGCAGCGTCGACCGGGCGACCTACGTGCCCGACGAGGCGGCCGCCGACGCGTACGACGCGCTCTACGCCGAGTACCTCCTGCTGCACGACTGGTTCGGTCGGGGCGGCAACGACGTGATGCACCGCCTGCGCGCGATGCGTCGTGAGGCGACCCGTGCCTCCTCGGGTCCCTCGGCGACCGCCGAGAGTGCCCGGGGTGCGGACGCGGTCGAGCAGGATGCCACCGCCTCGGCCACGAGCGACGCGCAGGTGACCGCATGACCGGCTGGATCGACCGCTCGACGCAGGCGGCCATCGACGCGACGCGAGAAGACGTCGCGACCCTGCACGCCGAGCTCGTGCGTTACGGACTGGTCGTCTGGACGGGTGGCAACGTCTCGGGTCGTGTGCCCGGCACCGACCTCTTCGTCATCAAGCCGAGCGGCGTGCTCTACGACGACCTGACGGCCGAGAACCAGATCCTCTGCCGTCTCGACGGCACCGTGGTCGAGGGCACGCCGGGCAGCGACCGCAGCCCGTCGAGCGACACCGCCGCTCACGCCTACGTGTACCGCACCATGCCGCACGTCGGGGGAGTGGTGCACACGCACTCGACCTACGCCACGGCCTGGGCCGCTCGCGGCGAGGCGATCCCGTGCGTCATCACGGCGATGGCCGACGAGTTCGGCGGCGAGATCCCCGTCGGGCCGTTCGCGATCATCGGTGACGACTCGATCGGCCGCGGCATCGTCGCGACCCTCGAGGGGCACCGCAGCCGGGCCGTGCTGATGCAGAACCACGGCGTCTTCACCATCGGCAAGGACGCGCGCGACGCGGTCAAGGCCGCCGTCATGACCGAGGACGTCGCGCGGACCGTCCACATCACCCGCCAACTCGGCGAACCCATCCCCATCCCGGCAGAGAGCATCGACGCCCTCTTCGACCGGTACCAGAACGTCTACGGCCAAGCGCCGGCAGGAGAGTTGAAATGACCAGTGACACCCTCGACCCCACCGCCTTCCTCGCCTCGCGAGAGGTGTGGTTCCTCACCGGCAGCCAGGGCCTCTACGGCGAAGAGACCCTCAAGCAGGTCGCCGACCAGTCGCGTGCCATCGCCGACGAGCTCGCCGCGGCCTCGGACGTGCCCGTGCGCCTCGTCTGGAAGCCCGTGCTGACCGACGCCGACGCGATCCGCCGCACCATGCTCGAGGCGAACCTCGACGACTCGGTCATCGGCGTCACGGCCTGGATGCACACGTTCAGCCCGGCCAAGATGTGGATCGGCGGCCTCGACGCCCTGCGCAAGCCGCTGCTCCACCTGCACACGCAGGCGAACGTCGCCCTGCCCTGGGCCGACATCGACTTCGACTTCATGAACCTCAACCAGGCCGCCCACGGCGACCGCGAGTTCGGCTACATGCAGACCCGTCTCGGCGTGCCGCGCAAGACGGTCGTCGGCCACGTCAGCGACCCGCGCGTGCAGCAGCAGGTGGGCACGTGGATGCGCGCCGCCGCAGGGGCCTCGGCCATGCGCTCGCTCAAGCTGGCCCGCTTCGGCGACAACATGCGCTTCGTCGGCGTGACCGAGGGTGACAAGACCGAGGCCGAGCTGGCCTTCGGCGTCCAGGTCAACACCTGGGGCGTCAACGAGCTGGCCGAGGCCGTCGCGGCGGCGTCCGAGTCGGCGATCGACGAGCTCGTCGCCGTGTACGAGGCCGAGTACGACGTCGTGCCCGCGCTGCGTGCGGGCGGCGAGCGTCACCAGTCGCTGCGTGACGGCGCGGCGATCGAGATCGGTCTGCGGTCCTTCCTCGAGGCCGGCGGGTTCAGTGCGTTCACCACGAACTTCGAAGACCTGGGCGCACTGAAGCAGCTGCCCGGCCTCGCGGTCCAGCGTCTGATGGCCGAGGGCTACGGCTTCGGGGCCGAGGGCGACTGGAAGACCTCGGTGCTGGTGCGTGCGGCCAACGTGATGGGCGCCGGGTTGCCGGGTGGCGCCTCCTTGATGGAGGACTACACGTACCACCTCGTGCCCGGCGAGGAGAAGATCCTCGGGGCCCACATGCTCGAGGTCAGCCCGGCGCTGACGTCGGGCCGCGCCTCGCTCGAGGTGCACGCACTCGGCATCGGCGGCAAGGACGACCCGGTGCGCCTGGTCTTCTCGGCGGACCCCGGCCCGGCCGTCGTCGTCGCGATGAGCGACGTGCGCGACCGGTTCCGCCTGACGGTCAACGTGATCGACGTGGTCGACCCCGACGAGGACCTGCCGAACCTGCCGGTGGGGCGCGCGGTGTGGAAGCCCCGCCCGTCGTTCGCCGTGTCGGCCGAGGCGTGGCTGACGGCCGGAGCCGCGCACCACACGGTGATGTCGACCGCGGTCGGGCTCGAGGCGTTCGAAGACCTCGCGCGCATCGTCGAGACCGAGCTGCTCGTCATCGACGAGGACACCCGCATCCGCGACTTCCGTCACGAGGTCGCCTGGAACGCCGCGTACCACCGCCTCGCCCGCGGCCTGTAGGCCTCGCGGCCGGCTCGCGCGTCTCGCGCGGTTCGCACAACGAGTGGTCCCGGATCGTCCTTCGCCCGTCGGCGAAGGACAGTTCGGGACCACTCGTTTCCGGTCTCGGGGCATACGGCGACGCCCGTCGTTGTTCACCCCCGCATGAGCATTCCCCTCTCGATCCTCGACCTCGCCCCCGTCGCACCCGGTCAGACCGTGCGCGAGAGCTTCGCGGCCTCCGTGGCCCTGGCGCAGCAGGCCGAGGCGAGCGGGTACCGGCGGGTCTGGTACGCCGAGCACCACAACATGGCGTCCATCGCCTCGAGCGCGACGTCGGTGCTCATCGCCCACATCGCGAGCCAGACCTCGACGATCCGTCTCGGCTCCGGAGGCGTCATGCTGCCGAACCACTCGCCACTGGCCATCGCCGAGCAGTTCGGCACCCTCGAGACCCTGCACCCGGGCCGCATCGACCTCGGCCTCGGCCGCGCCCCCGGCAGCGACCAGGCCACGTTCCGCGCCATGCGCCGCGACCCCTCGTCGTCCGAGCGCTTCCCGCAGGACGTCGTCGAGTTGCAGGCCTTCCTCGCGGGGGAGTCCCGCGTCGCCGGCGTCCAGGCCGTCCCCGGTGCCGGTACGAACGTGCCGCTGTACATCCTCGGCTCGTCGCTCTTCGGCGCGAAGCTCGCCGCCGCCCTCGGTCTGCCCTACGCCTTCGCCTCGCACTTCGCGCCCGGCGACCTGATCGACGCCGTCTCGGCCTACCGCCGAGATTTCCAGCCGTCCACCCAGCTCAGCGAGCCGTACGTGCTCGCCGCCGTCAACGCGGTCGTCGCCGACGACGCGGACGAGGCCGACGCCCAGTTCGCCACCATGAAGCGTCAACGTCTGATGATGCTGCTGCGCCAGAGCGGCCAGATCGACCCGACGCGCGAGTTCGGTGACGACGAACTCGACCACCTGCTGCGCACCCCGGTCGGCCAGCACGTCCAGACCATGACGACCTACACCGCCGTCGGCACGCCCGGCGACGCCCGAGAGTACATGGAGCAGTTCGCCCGCACCGCCCAGGCCGACGAGCTGATCGTCGCGCACGCGGCCTCGTCGACGGAGGCGCGCCTCCGGTCGGTCGCGCTCCTCGCCGACGCGATGCAGCTGGTCCCCGCCGCCGCGTAGCACGCCGCGCCATCGGGGGAGACGCGCTGCGCCCTGCCCGCCGGACACCGCCGAGTGGACGAGACACCGTGACATGCGACGGTGCCGAGTCTGCTCGGCGGTGCTCTCGTCGTCGCAGCCCGTGGCTACGCCACGACGGCTACGGCGCGGTGAAGAGGAAGACGAGGACGACGGCGACCGGCTGCAGCGCCGCACCGCCGAGCAGCATGGTCCGGCGCAACCACGGCCGCGACGAGATCGCGGGCGTGCCGAGCACGGGGCTGAGTGGCATGAGCAGCCGGAAGAGGCTCTGCTGCGGCAGGAACACCGCGACGAGGTAGGCGAAGAAACCCGCGACGAAGGCGACGACCTCGTGGCCGAGCCGCAGGGTCGAGCGGCGGGTCATCCAGAACGTGAACGACGCGACGATGGCCAGTACGAGCACGACGCCCCCGATGCCCAACCAGCGGCCCGCCAGCAGGAACCACGGCGTCAACGGCACGAACGCCGGGCGGCCGACGTAGTCGACCCACCAGGCCATCTCGGTCTCGAGGTAGGCGTCCGACTGGCCCGTGACCACGTGGGCGACGACCGGCCAGGCGAGTCCCGCCGCGGCCATCGCCAGCCCCGCCACGACGATCGTCGTCAGCTCGTGCTTGGGCATCCGACCGCCGACGACGAACTCGCGCAGCCCGGCCCAGGCGCGTCGGGCCGACGTGCGGGCGGCGAGGACGAGTGCAGGAGGCGCGGTGTCGATCCCGGCGATCCGCGGCGTCCCGGCGTCCTCGGCCGACCGCGTCGTCGCCCCGGTCGGCGCGGCGGCGGCAGCGGCGGTGGCACGGCCCGCGCCCGCGCCCGCCGGCGGGCCCTCGGGCCGCTCCCGCTCGGTGTGCCAGCGCACGATCAGGTGGATGCCCAGCGCCAACGCCAGGGCGAGCGCCCCGGGTCGGACGAACGACGCCACGATGCCCGCCGCCGCCACGAGTGGGTAGTTCCGTCGCTGCATGGCGAGAAGGCCGCCGAACATCAGCAGCAGGAAGAGGCTCTCGGCGTAGCCGACCGACATGACGAAGGCCATCGGCCCGAAGCAGAACAGCAGCACGGCCCAGAGGGCGCCGGTGTGTCCGACCTTCGTCACGAGCAGGCGGTGGAGGACGATCGCCGCACCGGCACCGAACACGGTGGCGAGCAGCGGGGCGGCGACGATGAAGTCCATGCCCGTGGCCACCATCAGCAGGTGGCAGAGGTACGGGAAGACCGGCAGGAACGCCCACTCGTTCGGCAGCACCTCGCCGGTCGCGTCGGTGGGCAGGGTCGACGGGTAGCCGTGCAACGCGATGGTGCGGTACCGGTCGGCGTCCCACGACGACGTGAAGTCGAGGAAGCTGCGGTCGCTTCCCGGCGTGATGAAGGTCGCACCGGCCAGTTTCGCGACCTCGTAGACGGCGAAGAGGACGCTCGTCGAGAACAGCCGCGACGCGAGGTAGACGACCAGCACGCTGCGCCAGCTGCCCGAGAACCGACCGGCGAGATCGACCGAGAAAGCGGGTCGGCGCAGCCTCGCCGCCGACGGCGACGCGATCGTCTCGCGGCTCACCGCCCCGCCCCGTGTCCGGTCATCTGGACGACGCTACCAAGAGTCGGCTGGGACGGGGCAAGATCGACACGTGCCCCTTCCGTCCTTCGCCGCCCTCGGGATCGACGACGTGGCGGTCGCGGTCTACCGTCATGTCGTCGCCGGGGCCGGGGTGGCGGACGCCGCGGGAACGGCGGCCGGGCCGACGCCCGAGGCCGTGGCACGGGCCGTGCACCTCGACGAGGCGACGGCCCTGGCCGCCCTGGAGCGCCTCCGTTCGCTCGGGCTCGTCCAACGGTCGGCGGGTGGCGAGGGCTACGGGGCCGTCGACCCGCGCGTGGCCGTCCCGGCCGTCGTCGCGGCGCGAGCCGACGCACTCGTCGAGGTGCGGGCGGCGGTGCCCGAGCTCGGGGCGCTCTTCGACGAGGGTCGCCGCCCGCACGACGCGGACGAGCTGACCCGGGTCGTCGTCGGTCACGCGGCCGTGGGCGACTGGTACTCGCGGCTCGAGCACCGCGCGACCACCGACTTCGTCGCCTTCGACCGTCCGCCTTACGTGGTCGCGTCGAACGAGTCCACCCAACGGGTCGCCCTCGGGCGCGGGGTGCGCTGGCGGGCGGTCTACACGGTCGCCAGCATCTCGGCCGACGGCAGCTGGCAGGGCGTGCACCGCCTCGGCGCCGACGGCGAAGAAGCCCGCATCACCCACGACCTGCCGGTCAAGCTCGCCGTCGCCGACCGCCGCGTCGCCCTCGTCTCGATCGGCCACGACCCCGACCGGCCCGAGGCCCTCGTGACCGAGTCCGAACCGCTCGTCGCCGCGCTCCACGACCTGTTCGAGGCCCGGTGGCGCAGCGCGTTGCCCGTGCCGGGCACCCCGGGTGCCGGTCGCGCCGCGGTCGACTGGGCTTCGGTGGCCGCGCGACTGGCGGCGGCGTCGTCGACCATGACGTCGCCGTCCGGCGTCGCCACCCCGACCCCGGACCAGGAGGCGCGGCTCGCGATGCGACCTCCCACCCCCGCCGAGCGCGACCTGCTCGCCCTCGTGGCGGCGGGGGCGACCGACGAGGTGATCGCGGGTCAGCTCGGCATCTCGTCCCGCACGCTCCGGCGGCGCCTCCACTCCCTCTTCGACGAGCTCGGCGCGAGCAACCGGTTCCACGCCGGAGTCGAGGCCGCCCGTCGGGGCTGGGTCTGAGTCAGGCGACTTCCAGCCTGCTCACGGCTCACCCATCGAGTCGCCTCGGTAGCGTCCCGGACGTGACCGTCCTGCCCCGTCTCGAGCCGTCGTGCTGAGGTTCTCGCTGGTGTCCGCCGGCACCCTCGCCGTCGTCTACGCGGTGGCCGGGACGCTCGTGGTCCTGACGCTGCGTCGCCCACGCCGGGCGCGCAGCTGGTGGCGGTGGGTCGTCGGGGCCGCAGCCCTGGGGGCCGGGCTGGGCGCGCTGGTCACCTGGTGGCTCGGAGACGTCGAGGACGTCCTCGACGTCCCGCCCACCTGGGTCGACCGGCTCTGGGTCGGGGCCCTGCTGGTGGTCGTCAGCACGGCCGTGGTCGCCGTGGTCCGTGGAGGCGCCGGCCGCCGAGTGCTCGCCGTGTCGACGGTCGTCGTGACGGCCCTCGCCACGGGACTCGCGATCAACCGGGACGGGGGGCTCTTCCCGACCGTGGGAGCGTTGCTCGGCATCTCGGACGTCCCGGCGCTCGTCGTCCCGGCCGCGCAGACGGCGGCGGTGCGGGCCGGCCGGACGTCGACCCCGGCCGCCCCCGACCTCGGTCGCACCTGGCGGGCACCCGCCGACCTGCCGTCGCGGGGACGGCTCGGCAGCGTCGCCATCCCGGCGACCGTGTCCCACTTCGACGCGCGGGACGCCCTCGTGTACCTGCCGCCCGCCGCGCTCGTGGCCGATCCGCCGCCCCTGCCCGTCGACGTCGTCCTGTCCGGACAGGGCCCGGGTGCCGCCCCCGAGAACCTCGTCGACGCGGGGCGGATGGTCGAGACGCTCGACACCGTCGCCCACGCGCACGACGGCCTCGCGCCGATCGTCGTCATGCCCGACCAGCTCGAGCGACCGACGAACAACCCGATGTGCGTCGACGGCCCGCTCGGGCACAGCGAGACCTACCTGACGGTCGACGTGCCCCGGTGGATCACGAGCCACCTCTCGGTCCAGGCACCCGGCCGGGCCTGGGCGGTCTCGGGCTTCTCGCAGGGCGGCACCTGCTCGCTCCAACTGGCGGCGGGGCACCCCGAGCTCTTCGCCTCGTTCGTCGACGTCTCGGGCCAGATCGGGCCGCGGCTCGACGGGGGAGCGTGGGCGACGGTGGAGCGCGGCTTCGGCGGCGACCGGGCGGCCTACTCCGCGGCCCAGCCGCTGGCCGTGCTGGCCGCACGAGCCCCCTACGCCGACAGTGCCGGGTTCTTCGCGGTCGGCGGGACCGACTCTCGCTACGGGCCCGTGATGCCCGTCGTCTCGGCGGCCGCCCGGGCAGCGGGCATGGACGTCACGCGCGAGGTGGTACCCCGCAGCGGCCACGACTGGGCCACGGCGTCGCGCGGGCTCGGCACGGGGACCGCGTGGGTGGTGGCTCGGCTCGGGCTGACGAGGCCGTAGCGGGGTGCGGCGAGGCGACCGTCCGCCGAAGGGGGGACGGCGTCGGTGCCCCACCCGCGCCTCCTCGTGTGAACTCTCTGGCCGAAGCCGGTCAGTGGCCGGTTTCGGCCATGCCCCCCACTAGAGGGTCACGGACATTCACAGGTAGTTCTTATGGATCGACCGCGGCCCGGGGCCGCGGCGCACCACCGACAGCACGTCCCGGACGACGTGCATCGAAAGGCGATCCGTGATCACACCATCCGGCCGACGCAGGCCGACCGCTCCGCCCCGCACCCGTCTCCGTGGCGGTTTCGCCACCCTCCTGGCCACCGGCGTCGTCGCCGCGGGCCTCGTCGCGGTGCCGGCCACCGCCTCCTTCGCCGCGGACGGCCCGGCCGTCGTGGGCGACAGCCAGTTCGCCGACGGCAAGTACATCGTCACGCTGCGCGAGCCGGCGGCCGCGACCTACGAGGGCGGGCAACCGGGCCTCGCCCGCACCGCCGTGCCCGAGGGCAGCGACCTCGACGCGCAGAGCGCTCCCGTGCAGGACTACGCCGAGCACCTGAAGGGTGTCCAGCAGGACGTCGCTGCGGCGGCCGGCGCGACGGTCGAGGCGAGCTACGCCATCACGACGAACGCCTTCGCGGCCGACCTCACGGCCGCCCAGGCCGCGAAGCTCGCGAGCGACCCCTCGGTCGCCGCCGTCTCGAAGAACGAGCTGCTCAAGCTGCAGGCGACACCGTCGACCGAGTTCCTCGGCCTCGGCGACGCCCAGGGGAACGGCGGCGTCTGGGACGCCGTCGGCGGACGCGAGAAGGCCGGCGAGGGAGTCGTCGTCGGCATCATCGACTCGGGCATCGCGGCGGGCAACGCCTCGTTCGCCGGTGACCCCCTGGGGTCGGCCAGCGACACCGAGCCCCACCTCGACGGCGACCGGACCGTCTTCGCCAAGGGCGACGGGGGCACCTTCACCGGCGTGTGCCAGACCGGCGTGCAGTTCGACGCGGGCGACTGCAACACGAAGCTGATCGGTGCGCGCTACTTCGTCGACGGCTTCGGCGTCGGCAACATCGGCACCGAGGAGCAGGGCGAGTACCTGTCACCCCGTGACGGCAACGGCCACGGCTCGCACACGGCGTCGACCGCCGCGGGCAACGCCGACGTCGAGGCCACCATCGGCGACCGCTCGTTCGGCACCGTCTCGGGCGTCGCCCCAGCCGCCAAGATCGCGGCCTACAAGGTCTGCTGGGACGGCCCCGACCGCGTCGCCACCGACGACGACGGCTGCGCCACGCTCGACCTGATCGCCGCCATCGAGGCCGCGGTCACCGACGGCGTCGACGTCATCAACTACTCGATCGGCGGAGGCGGGGCCACGAGCACCTTCTCGGCCACCGACCAGGCGTTCCTCGGCGCGGCCTCGGCCGGCGTCTTCGTGGCGGCCTCGGCCGGCAACGACGGCCCGACCGCGACGACCGCCGACAACGCTGCGCCGTGGATCACCACGGTCGCGGCGTCGACCATCCCCAGCTACAGCGCGACGGTCCAGACCGCCGACGGCACGGACTACCTGGGCGGCTCGATCACCGTGCCCACCGGCACCGACGGCCTGACGGGCGACTTCGTCTCGTCGACCGCCGTCGCGGCCGCCGGGGCCGACGCCACCGCGGTGACCCTCTGCGCGCCGGACACGCTCGACCCGGCGAAGGCCGCCGGCACGATCGTGCTCTGCGACCGCGGCGTCTACGACCGCACGGCCAAGTCGGCCGAGGTCGAGCGCGCCGGCGGCATCGGCATGGTGCTCGTCAACCCGACGAGCAGCTCGGTCGACCTCGACGAGCACGCCGTCCCCACCGTCCACCTCAACGCCGACGACTACGACGCGATCCACGCGTACGCCGACACCGAAGGTGCCACCGTCACCCTGCTCGACGGCAATCCGGGCGCACTGCCCGAGCCCGCCACCCCCCAGATCGCCGGCTTCTCGTCGCGCGGACCGGTGATCGCCGACGGCGGCAACCTGCTGAAGCCCGACATCTCGGCGCCCGGCGTGGCGATCCTCGCCGACGGCGCCAACGCGAAGGGTGAGCCCGGCACGTACGAGTTCCTCTCGGGCACGTCGATGTCGTCCCCGCACATCGCCGGTCTGGCCGCGCTCTACCTCTCGAAGAGCGTGCACCCCGACTGGACCCCCGACGAGGTCAAATCGGCCATGATGACGACCGCCTACGACCTCGTCGGCGAGGACGGCGCTCCGAGCCAGGACGTCTTCGCCCAGGGCGCCGGGCACGTCGACCCGACCGCGTTCCTCGAACCGGGGCTGCTCTACGAGAACGGGCCGGCCGACTGGCAGGCCTACGTCGACTCGATCGACACCGTCGAGGGCACCGACTCGTCGCTCAACCTCGCGTCGATCAGCGTCGGCTCGCTGGCCGGCACCGCCCAGGTCACCCGCACCGTCACCTCGACCGAGGCGGGCACCTACACGGTCGCCCCGATCGAGATGGACGGCGTCACGGCCACGGTCGAACCCTCGACGTTGACGTTCGGCGCCGCGGGCGAGGAACAGGACTACACGGTCACCTTCACCCGCACGACGGCCGCGCTCGACCAGTTCGCCACCGGCTACCTGACCTGGTCCGACGGAACCCACGACGTGCGCAGCCCGCTCGCCGTGCGCCCCGTCCAGCTGCAGGCCCCGGCCGAGGTGACCGGTGAGGGCGCCACGGGCGAGAAGGCGTTCGACGTCACGGCCGGAGACGCCCTCGAGCTGCCGCTCACCACCGAGGGCCTCGCCGCCGGGCAGGTCACGACCGGTTCGGGCACGGCGGGCACCGCGGCGGCCGAGACGCCGGTCACGATCGCCGAGGGCACCACCCACGCGCGCTTCGTGCTCGACAGTGCCGACGACACGGCCGACCTCGACCTGCTCCTGTACACGGCCGGCGCCGACGGTGCGCCCGACCAGCTCGCGGCCTCCTCGGCGACGGGTTCGGCGGACGAGCAGATCGACCTCGACGCCCCCGCGGCGGGCGAGTACGTCCTGCTGGTCGACTTCTACAGCGGTGCCGGTCAGCTCGACTACACGCTGACCTCGTACCTGCTCGACCCGGCGTCGGCCGTCGGCGGCCTCACGGTCGACCCGGCCACCCTCTCGGCCGGACTGGGCGAGACGGCGACGCTGACCGCGTCCTGGACGGGCCTGCCCTACGAGCAGACCTTCCTCGGTCGCGTCGCGTACGGCGACACCGGGCAGGTCACCTACCTCACGGTCGCCTCGGGCGAAGAGCCCGAGACGCCCACCGAGCCGGGCCCCGGCCCGGGCCCCGGCCCGGGTCAGCCCGGCCACCCCGGCGGCTGGAGCCTCGGCGACATCCTGCAGTGGATCTGGAACGCCCTCGGCGACCTCTTCCACGGCTGGTTCCCGTGGCGCGGGTAGCACCCGCGGCCTGACGGCCTGACCCACCCCGAGGCGGTGGTCACCTTCCCTGGCGAAGGCGACCACCGCCTCCTCTCGTCCCCGACCGTCGGCAACTCCTGCCCGGTGCGGCGGCGCGGCTCGCCTGTCCGGGTGTCCCGGCCCGTGGTGCGGCGGGAGGCAGGAGTTGCCGACGGGGTCGCGTCCGTGTCGGCAACTCCTGCGCCGTGCGGCGGCGCGGCTCGCCTGTCCGGGTGTCCCGGCCTGTGGTGCGGCGGGAGGCAGGAGTTGCCGACGGGGTCGAACGCGGGGCACCGCATGTCGGTCGTCCCCCCGGTACGGGTCGATCGTCCCCCGCAGCGGGTGGCTCGGGGGACCTTCGGCGTCGCCCGTTCCTCGTCCGGGTGATCTGTCCCCCGAATGGTGGACACTGTCAGGACCCCGGCCCTAGTTTGGGTGTCACCCGAGACGTGACGATCCCTGTTCACCCGACCCCGGCGCCGTACCCGAACACGGCGCCGGGGGAGCAGGTCGAGGCGCGCGTCTACCCCACCCGAAAAAGGCACCACCATGCATTCGCTCACCCTCGCGGGGTCTCCCCGTCGCGGGCGGAGGGCCCTGCGCCTGTCCGCCGCGCTGCTCGCCACCCTCGCCCTCGCCGGCACCGCCGCCCTGACCGGCACCGCGGCTCCGGCCCGGGCCGCCGAGATCGACGGCGCCATCACGGACGTGACGGTCACCCCGACGACGCCGAAACAGGGGACCCAGCTCACCACGACGATCGCCTGGCAGGTGCCTGACGACACCATGGCCGGTGACACCTTCACGCTGACGCTCAGCGAGCACCTGAAGAACCTGCCCACCGACTTCGCGCTCCGCGACCCCGCCACCGGTGCAGTCGTGGCCGACGCCACCGTCGTCGGGACGCGCCCCTACGTGATCACCTTCACGATGACCGCCTACGCCGAGGATCACCTCAACGTCAGCGGCCAGGCCTTCGTCACCTCCGACTTCGAGGGACGCACCACTCCCTCGGGCGTGCCCACCCCCTTCACGTCGACCACGAACGACGGACGCGACTTCACGACCGTCGTCACCCCGACCGGTGTGATGCGAGGCCTCGACCAGCCCACCAAGTACGGCACGTACACCGCCGCCGACCAGGGACGGTCCACGGCCGCCCGCTTCCTCACCTGGCACGTGCTCACCCCGCTCGGAGCCTTCGACTCGGCCACGACCACGGACGTCGTCCCCGCCGGCCAGGCCTGGACCTACGACTGCGACACCGCCGTCTTCGACTCCGTCCGCGTCAAGGCCGACGGGAGCTTCGCCGCCCCTGTCACGGTCACGCCCACGTCGTTCAGCTGCTCGCCCGCCGGCTTCACCGTGAACTGGGGTGCACAGGTCGTGAACGTGCAGGATCGCGTCAACATCGCCGTGAGCCTCCCCGCGCCGACCGGCACCGCGACGCCCGCCCAGACGTTCACCAACCGCGCGACGGTGTCGACCGTCGTCGGCGGCGTCACCACCACCGGCGCGGTCAGCTCGTCCAAGACCCAGGCTTCCGCCGGTGGTGAAGGCAGCGGCGACGTCCCCGTCCCCGCCGTGACCATCACCAAGGGTGACGCCGGGGGCAACGCGGCCGACACGGCCGCCGCCGCCGTCGTCCTCTCCGACGGGACCGCCTCGCTGGCCTACCGCGTGACCAACACGGGTGCCGACGCTCTTGCCGACGTCACGGTCTCGGACGAGGTCCTGGCCAACGGCACCGTCGACGGACTCAGCTGCGACTTCGCGCCCCTCGGCGGCCCGGCGACCGGTGTCACGTGGGCCGGCCCGTTCGCGGTCGGAGCCTCCTTCGACTGCACCGCCGCTCTGACGGGCGTCACTGCCGGTGACGTCGACCACCACGACGTCGGCACCGTGACGGCCCGTGGCATCGAGTCCGGCGAGGCCGTGTCCGCCTCGAACGCCTGGTTCGCCCGAGTCGCCGCCGCGGCAGGCACGCCCACCACGCCGTCGGCCTCCCCGACGACGAACCCCGCAGCGCTCGCCGCTCCCGTGGCGGGTCCCACCGCCCCGGCCGCATCCGCCCCGGCCGTGTCGACGCCTCGCCCCGCCGCCGCAGCCGCGACGACCGGTCTCGCCTTCACCGGAGCCGAGCTGGCCGGCCCGGTCGCGCTGGCCGCCCTGCTCACCCTGCTCGGTGCCGCGCTCGTCGTCTCCACCCGTCGCCGCGCGGCCCGCGCAGCGCTCACCGGTGACGCCGACCGCACCCACCGCGGCGAGTAACCGTTCGACGGGGGGTGCCGGGTGCGGCGGACGTCCTGTCCGCCGCACCCGGCACCCCCCGTTCGTCCAACCTGCACATGCCCGAAACAGACGTGGACTAGGTTCGCTACTCGTGACAGAACACAACGGACACACGATGCGCGTCGTCAGCTACAACCTGCGCGAGCACACGGCCAAGGGCGAGATCCGGTCGCTCGCCGAGGACAACGACGCCGACGTGCTCTGCCTGCAAGAGGCCGACACCAAGGACATCCCCGACGAGTTCGGCGAGTTCGCCCTCGCGGCGTCGACGCACAACAACCGTCTCGGGCTCGCGGCCTACTACCGCCGCTCCCGGTTCGAGTTGTTGGGGACGAACGTCTACGCGCTCAAGAAGTCGATGCACGACCGCGTCATGTCGCCGGCGCACGAGCGACTGCTGGCCATGCACCTGGCCGACCGACAGAGCGGACGTGACGTGCTGATCGGCTCGTTCCACGCCGCCCCGCTCACGGCCACGAACTCCCTGCGCAAGAAGCAGGTGGAGTCGGCGCACCGCCTGATGCGCGCATTGGCGCCGGGCGTGCCGATGCTGATGGTGGGCGACTTCAACTACCCGTGGTTCCACGGCGGTCTGCGCAAGCACATCGAGCGCGACGGCTTCGTGCTGACCCGCAGCTCGACCCCGACCTACCTGGGCTACAAGTACGTCAAGGGCCACTTCGACTTCGCGACGAGCTACGACCTCAAGATCGAGGACGTCGTCACGCTCCCGGCCGGCGTCAGCGACCACCGGCCGATCCTGGTCCGCGCCCAGGGTCTCTGACCCCGCAGCCCTCGGACGGCGCGCGACGGGCCCGGTCACCTCTCGGTGGCCGGGCCCGTCGTCGTGGTGCCGGGGACCGCAGGAGGCGCGGTGCGGCTCACAGCCTCACCGCGCCTCCTCGGGTCGTCGCGCCCGGAGGCGCTGCGAACTAGGCCGCGAGTGCGAGCTCGCGGGCCTCGACCGAGGAGGCCTGCACGATGGTGCGGCTCGGCTCGTGACGCCAGCTGCGGCCGGGGATGACCCAGCCGGCGGCGCCGTCGACGACGACGGACGCACCGACGCGCACGGCGGTGGTGACGTCGTCGCGCCAGGCGCGGACGGCGAACTCGGTGCCGCGGTCGTCGACGACGACGAACTCGACGAGGCGGGCGGTGGTCAGGGTGGGCGCGGTCGTGACCGTGCCGGTGATGCTGATGATGTCGTTCATGATGCTCGATTTCGATGTGTGCTCTGTGTTGCGACAGAATCCGTGGCACGAGGCGCCGGATGGGCGGTCGTGGTCCGCCTGACGGCGGTGGTCGGGCCTGCGGTGACGGCGGCCGGAGAAGTAGGGCAACGATGATCGGTGGTCGTCGTGCGCATCCGGCGAGGTCGTCTCGCGAGGCTTTTCGGGCGGTGCACCGGTGTGGACTCGGTCGGCACCGCACGGGGACTCTGTGAGAAGAGAGCCCCAAGCGACTCATGACTGTAACACGCCCGGGGTACGCGCACCAGTGCTTCCTCGGAAGAAGTGACGGGGGTGAGTGGTTGGCTCTACACATGACCACGATCCCCACCATCACCCTGAACAACGGAATCCAGATCCCCCAGCTCGGGTTCGGCGTCTACCAGGTCGACCCGGCCGAGACCAAGGACGCCACCCTCACCGCGTTCGAGGTCGGCTACCGCCACATCGACACCGCCGAGATGTACGGCAACGAGGCGGGCGTGGGCGAGGCGATCGCCGAGAGCGGCATCGACCGCAGCGAGATCTTCGTCACCTCGAAGCTCAACAACGGCTTCCACAAGCGTGACGACGCCCTGAAGGCCTTCGACGGCACGCTCGACGCCCTCAAGCAGGACTACGTCGACCTGTTCCTCATCCACTGGCCGCTGCCCGGCATCGACGTCGACTACGTCGAGACCTGGAAGGCCCTCGAAGAGATCCACGCCAGCGGTCGCGCCAAGTCGATCGGCGTCTCGAACTTCCAGCAGCCCCACCTCGAGCGCATCCTCGACGAGGGTTCGGTCGTCCCGGTCGTCAACCAGATCGAGGTGCACCCGTACCTGACGCAGGACGCGCTGCGTGAGTTCGGTGTCTCGAAGGGCATCCACACCGAGGCCTGGTCGCCCATCGCCCAGGGCGGCGTGCTGAAGGACGAGACCATCACCGAGATCGCCGAGCGGGTCGGCAAGTCGACCGCCCAGGTCACGCTGCGCTGGCACATCCAGCGGGGCGACATCGTCTTCCCCAAGTCGGTCACCCGGTCGCGCGTGGAAGAGAACTTCGACCTGTTCGACTTCGAGCTGACCGACGCCGACGTGGCCGCGATCACCGCCCTCAACAAGGACGAGCGCACCGGCCCGAACCCGGACGAGTTCAACTACATCCCCAGCTGATCCCCTGATCGGCACGGTGTCGCGCTGCGGTGCGACGCCGAGGCACCGAGGCCGGGCCCGCACGTCGTCACGACGCACGGGCCCGGCCTCGTCACGTCGAGCGTCCGGTGGGCGCCTAGTACGATCGACGTTTCCCCAGACCGCAGCCGACCAGATCCGGAGGGCGTGACACGGTGCGACGGATCGTCGGCGTCCTACGCCTGCTCGCGGCCGCCGTCGGCGTCGTCGCTCTCGTCGCCGACTTCGTCTACGTGCTCGGGTTCAGCACCTTCAGCTCGATCAACTACTTCAGCTACTTCACCCAGCAGAGCAACATGGCGAACGTCGTCGTGCTCGCGATCGCGGCAGTCATGCTGCTGCGCGGGCGCCAGGAACCCGGCTGGTTCGCGGGAGTGCACGCCCTGGTCAGCACCTACGTCATCGTGTCGGGCATCGTGTTCGGCATCATCGTCGCCGAGTCGGCGAGTCACAACTACCGCATCGAGGTGCCCTGGTCGAGCCAGCTGCTGCACTTCGTCATCCCGACGTTCGTGCTCGTCGACTGGGTTCTCGGGCCCGACCGGCCACGGGTGCGCTGGCGGGTGCTGTCGGTCGTGCTCGTCTTCCCGCTCGTGTGGGGCGTGTTCACGATCGTCCGTGGAGCCGACGTCGGCTGGTACCCGTACTTCTTCCTCGACCCGGCCCAGGTGACCTGGCCGGGCGAGTTCCTGCTCTACAACGGCATCGCGCTGGGCACGATCGTCGGCGTGCTCGTCGCGCTCGTCGCGCTCAGCCACGTGCGGCCGCACGCACGGGCCCGGCAGGGTCGCGGGGCCGCGTCGACGACACGCACCGCGCCTCCTGCCGTCGAGGGACCAGGAGGCGCGGGTCAGGACGTCGGGTCGGCCGTCGGCTCGTCGGTGGGCGCGGGGGACCCGGCGGCCACGAGGTCGAGGTAGGGCGCCAGGCTCCGCATGGCCGCCGCCACCGCCGCGTCGTCGTCGAGGGCGTCGACCTCGGTCGCCGCGTCGCCACCCGTCAGCGCGACCAGCACGGGGGCTCCCGTGGCCGGCATCAGGTTGACGAAGAGCCGGTAGGGCGCGTCGTCGTCGATCACGGCCCAGACCGTGGCCTGGGTGGACCAGAAGGCCTCGTCGAAGCGCAGCCAGAGCACCTCGCGCGTGCCGACGCCGAGGGCCTCGATCGCGTCGGTGTGGGTGGACGGCAGCTCCGGTGAGAACTCGGGGACGCCGGTCTTCAGCACCCCCAGGGGGATCGTCGACACGGCACGGTCGACCGAGAGCGACTCGCCCGTGGCGAGTCGCAGCCCGACGCCCTGGTCGCCGTACTGCACGCGGACGACGTTGCTGTCGCGGAGGACGTCCAGGCCGTCGAGCAGGCCCGCCACGAAGCCCGACAGGCCACCCGTCACCACGGAGGCACTGGTGGGCAGCAGGTCGCGTGCGGGGTCGTCGCCGAGGGCCGAGACCGCGAGGTCGTCGGCCTCGGCGCCCCAGCGAGCCGGGAGGAGGTCGTCGAGCACGAGGGCGAGACGGTCGGCGTCCGAGACGCCGTCGGGACCGGGCAGAGCCGAGACCTGGTCGGCCCCGGACCCGGCGAGGGCGTCGGCGACGCTCGTGCCGGAGTCGGCGTCGGTCGTGGTGGAGCGAGCGTCTGCCCAAGACGCGGCCTGGTCGAGTCGGTCGGCGGCGTCGCCGAGCGAGTCGACCGCGCCGTCGGACGTCCGCACCTCGACCGTGTCGTCGAGCGGACGGGTCCGGACGCGGGCGAGGGCGAGGGCGGCCTGGAGGGCCACCGACTCGGGGCCCTCGAGCAGACCGACGCCGAGCTCGACCGGGTAGGGCCAGTCGTCGTCGTGCACGCTGTGCACCCGGCCGCCGACCCGTCCGCGGGCCTCGACGACGACGACGTCGTAGCCGCGCTCGACCAGGGAACGCGCCGCGGTCGCCCCCGCGATGCCGGCGCCGATCACGGCGATGCGCTCGTCGGCCGCGGCGACCTCGGCGACCTGTGCCGCGACGTCGAAGCCCGACTGGCGGGCCCCGTAGACCGTGCCACCCATCGTCGAGGCGACGGCCTCACCGGCGAAGAAGAGCCGGTCGTCGAGCGGGGTGCCGAGCAACCGGCGGCCGGCGTCGGACGTGCCGGGGGTGAGGTGGCTCGTCGCCCCGAGCGAGTAGGGGTCGTCGCTCCACGAACTCCGGCGGAAGGCGGCGGGGACGACCGTGCCGGACCCGGTCGGCGTCGGAGTCGGGGTGGGGGTCGGCGTGGTGGCGGACGGGGTGGGGCTGGCCGTCGGCGCGGGGGGCCCCGTCGTGCAGGCGGACAGCACGAGGATCGCGGCCCCCGAGACCGACCCCGTCAAGAACGCTCGCCGACTGATGCCCATGGTGCGTCCATTCTCGCAGCCGCCGCGCGCGGGCGCGCGCCGGGGGCCGTTCCCGGGGCGTCCTGCGTTCTCGTGCCGCGCCTCCTCGGGCGTCCTGCGTTCTGGCGCCGCGCCTCCCGGGGCGTCCTGCGCTCTGGCGCCGCGCCTCCTGGTCGACGACCCGGCAGGGCGGGCGTCAGGCGTCGACGGTCTCGAGGAAGGTGCGCAGCAGGTCGGTCACCTGGTCGACGGGCAGGAGCGACGAGGCGTGGTCCTGGCCGACGAGCGAGTAG
Organism: Frigoribacterium sp. AP1; assembly: GCF_056680555.1. Lineage (NCBI taxonomy): Bacteria > Bacillati > Actinomycetota > Actinomycetes > Micrococcales > Microbacteriaceae > Frigoribacterium > Frigoribacterium sp. AP1. The sequence goes on along the minus strand of NZ_CM155288.1, from coordinate 652,108 downwards.
AAGACGGCGGCGGGCATGCGGCGGGCGGCCTCTTGCGACTCGCGGTGGCGGTCGACGTCGCGCGTGCCGGCCAGCAGCAGCGTGGGGACCTCGACCGAGTCGAGCTGGGGGATCGTGAGTCCGCCACCCGTCTCGGCCGCGGTGAAGAAGGCGGCCAGGGCGATCGGGTCGTCCTGCATGAAGGCCAGACGGGTCTCGGGGTCGATCGGGCGGCCGATCGTCTCGCCCCAGCGGTCGACGAAGCGGGCCATGCCGCCCGTCGTCAGGGCGTCGTGCCAGTCGGGCGTGAAGGTCGCGCCGATGTTGCCGTTCATCGGGGCCCAGCTGCCGCCGATCGTGGTCAGCGTGCGGAGGCGCTCGGGCTCGTGCGCCGCGATCGACAGCCCGATGCGGGCGCCGAACGAGTACCCGACGTAGTGCGCGGGCTCGAGGCCGGTCGCGTCCAACACGGCGCCGACGTCACCTCGGTGCAGGTCCATCGCGTACGACCCGGGGTCGTGGGGCTTGCCGCTCTTGCCGTGGCCGCGCATGTCGAGGGCGACCACCGTGAAATCGCGCTGCAGGTCGCGCAGGTAGCCGAGGCCCCGCCAGGTGCCGCGCGAGAGGCCCGAGCCGTGCACGAGCAGCAAGGGCGGGCCCTCACCGTCGACCTCGTAGGCGATCTCGGTGCCGTCGACGGGGTTCGGGGTGGTCGCACGCATCCCGACAGTCTGGCAGCGCCGTGCGGCCCGTGCAGGTTGTGGTCGTAGTGCTCGCTGCGCTCGTTCTGCTCGTTCTGCTCGCGGGGCGGCGTCTCGATGCTGCTCGCCGTGGGGTTCGTCCGAGGAGTCGTGGTCCGTGTCTCGTGGGCCGTGGGCCGAGTCTCGTGTCTCGTGTCTCGTGTCTCGTGTCTCGTGTCTCGTGTCTCGTGGTCCGTGGTCCGTGGTCCGTGGTTCGTGGTTCGTGGGGCGTGTCTCGTGGGTCGTGTTTCGCTCGGTGTCGGCAACTCCTCCTCGGCGCCGCCCGTGCCTGCCGAGTTCGGCTCGGCCGGTCGCGGCTGCATCTCGGCTCAGGAGTTGCCGACTCGGTCTGTGCCGCACGGGCGGGTCCCGCGTCGGGCACGAAGCGGACGGAGATCGGCGGCGTGGGGTTCGAAGGGTGACCAGGACTCGGCTCGGTCGGAGGTGGGCCACGACCACGCAGGCCCGGTCCCTCGGCGGGGGAGGAGAGGAGGCTGGACGCATGGTCGAGGCATGGACGGCGGCACAGATCCGCGAGGCGGAGCGCCCGCATCTGGAGGCGGGGGAACCCCTGATGCGGCGGGCTGCCGACGGACTCACGGGCGTCGTGCGCGAGATGGTGCGCGCCTCCTCGCGTTCTCGGGACGGTCGTGCGGGTCGGGTCCTGCTGCTCGTCGGAAGCGGCAACAACGGGGGTGACACCCTCTACGCCGGGGAGTCGCTCGCTCGCGAGCTCGTGCCGCAGGGCGGCACGGTGACCGTGGTGCCGGTGGGGTCGCGGGTGCACGAGGCCGCCCTCGCCGCGGCGCTCGCGGCAGGGGCCGTCCTCGACGACGCCGAAGCGTGGTGCGATCCTGCCGTCGTGGCGGCAGCTCTGCCCGGGTACGACGTGGTGCTCGACGGGCTGGTGGGGACGGGCTCGAGGGGTGCGGGGCTGCGGGGAGACGCGTTGCGCGTCGTGCGGGCGGTGCTGCCGGTGGTCGCGGATGCGACGCAGGGTGCGGGTGCGGGTGCGACGGGGAGTGGAGGCACGGCTCTGGCGTCGGGGACGGGCGCAGGGACTGATGCGGCATCGCATCCGGGTGGAGGTGCAGCCCCGGCGGGCGCCTCTGCGGCGCTCGCTCCACGCGTGGTCGCCGTCGACGTTCCGAGCGGCATGGGAGTGGACGACGGGGCGCTCCCTGATCCGCCCTTCGTGCTTCCGGCGGACGTCACCGTCACGTTCGGTGGCCACAAGGTCGGGCTGCTCGTGAGCCCGGGCGCGGAGCGGGCCGGGCACATCGTCCTCGTCGACATCGGCATCGGCGCCGACCTCGCGCGCATGCCCCCCGCGGTGTCGATCTCCTGATCTCCGCCCCTGTCCCGTCCCGTCCCGCCCCTGTCACCCCTCCCGCCCCTGTCACGCCTTCCTCCTGTCACGCCTCGTCTCGCCTCCCGCCCCGTCGTGAGGTGCATCCTGGACACTGCGGCCGCCACCACCCCCCCGGCCCTTGGTGGCAACTCCTGCCTGCTGCAGTCCCCAGGCCGTCCCGTCGCGATCTGGTCACGATGGGCGCGCGCCCTGCAGGAGTTCCCGGCGCCTCACCAGCACGGTCGACAACTCCTGGCGACGGGCGGGTGCCGGCCCGCCGCCTCCCGCGGGCCGCACGCGGGCAGGGCAGGGGCCAGGAGTTCGCGACGACGTGCCCGCCGAGACCGTGGAAGGTTGCACCGGCTCGAAGTCGTCTCGTCCACAGGGGGCTGGACCCGCCGACCGTCCCCGACACGAGGCATCCGGACGGGACGGTGACCGAGACTCGGCCACGCTCGTGGACATGACCACCATCGCCGAACTGGTGTCGTCCGCCGGAGGGGTGCTCCACAAACGCGACCTGGTGGCCCACGGGGCGACCGACCGACACCTCACCGCCGCCGTTCGATCCCGCAGCGTGAGCCGACCCCGGCGGGGGTGGTATTCGACGTGGCCGACCCACGACCCCCGCTACATCGCGGTGGCCGTCGGCGGCCGGCTCACGGGTGCGTCCGCCCTCCACCTGCTCGGAGCGTGGTCGTGGTCGTCGCGCCGACCACCCGTCACGGTGTCGGTGCCCGAGACGGCCTCGCGCCTCCGGAGGCGTCGTGGGGTCCGAGTCGTGTGGGACCCCGTCGAGCTGAGCGGCCGGGGTTCGACATGGGCGGTCGATCCTCGCGACGCCCTGGCTCGGGCGGTCGTCGAGGCACGATCCTTCGAGGACGCGGTGATCCTCGTCGACTGGGCGAGGGATGCGGGCATCCTCCATGACGATGACGACGCCGCCGAGGTGCTGTCCCGGAAGAGGGCGGACGCTGCCGGCCTCGTCGCGTGGAGTGGAGGAGGCGCGGAGAGCATCCTCGAGAGCGCCGCCGGAACGAGACTCCGGCGCGCAGGACGCCATGTCGTGCGTCAAGTTCCCATCGCGGGGACGAGCAAGATCATCGACATGGTGGTCGACGGGATTATCGGCTTCGAGACCGACGGTCGAGCACACCACGAGCGGCGCTTCCACGAGGACCGGGTCAAGGACGCCGACATCGCCCGTGACGGTCGGGTCCCGTTCCGGGCGAGCGCCGAGATGGTGCGGGACAGGTGGCGGTCGACGGCCGAGGCGATCGACGCACTGGTCCACACGGCGGGCGGTCCACGTCCGGTCGAGGATGCCGGCAACTCCTCGTTGCCGCGGGTGCTCGGGCCCCGGGGTCGCAGACTCTGGCGGCTGGCGCTTCCTCGACGGCTCACCGGTCAGGACATGCCGAAGGGGTGAAGTGGGGGACGGCCGGGCTCGGCCCCTCCGGGCCCCGCCCGACCCGACCCAGCCACGTCAGCGCCGCGGCGACTCCTTCGACGAAGGGACGACAGAGAGGGGCGTGGTGATCGTCTCGAGCGACTTGCGGGCCGCGTCGACACCGAAGATCAGTGCGATGACACCGCCGACCAACATGACGCCGGCGCCCAGGAAGTACCCGCCCGTCAGCGGCCCTCGATCGCTGCCGTCCCCGACGAGGGCGCCGTACAAGCTGGGAGCGACGGCACCGACGATCTGCCCGAGGGCGAAGAAGTACCCGATCACCTGGCTCCGCAGTTCGAGCGGGAAGATCTCGCTCACGGTCAGGTACGCCGATGAGGCCCCCGCCGAGGCGAAGAAGAACGAGACGCTCCAGAACGCGGTCTGCGTCGCGGCGTTCAGCACGTCCGCCTGGAAGAGGATCGCCGACACGGCCAGCACGGCGGCCGACACGGCGTACGTCAGGAAGATCATCTGACGCCGACCCCAGCTGTCGAACAGCGGGCCCAGCACGAGCGGTCCGAGCAGGTTGCCCACGGCGAAGATCAGGAAGAAGTACTGCGTGCTGCTGGGACTCGTGCCGTAGAAGTTCTGCAGCACGAGCGCGTAGGTGAAGAAGATCGCGTTGTACAGGAACGACTGCGTGATCATCATCGCGGCGCCGACGAAGGTGCGCTTCGGGTAGTCGTGCACCAGGGTCCGGATGATGGTCCCGAACCCGATCCGCCCTGCGGCGACCACCTCGATGGCCTGGTCGTCCGACACGGGCTCGAGGTGGTCCGTGCCCTTGTCGCGTTCGACCCGGGCCTCGATGTCGTCGACGGTCGCCTCGGCCTCTTTCTCGCGTCCGTGCGTCATCAGCCACCGCGGGCTCTCGGGGATGTGGCGGCGCAGGTAGATGATCGCGAGCCCGAGCACCGGGCCGATGAAGAACCCGATGCGCCAGCCGACGTCCTCGGCGAACAGGTCGGGGTTCAGCAGGAAGATGTTGGCCGTCGCACCGAGGGCCGCACCGCCCCAGTACGTCCCGTTGATGGCGATGTCGACCCGACCCCGGTACTTCGACGGGATGAGCTCGTCGATCGCCGAGTTGATGGCGGCGTACTCTCCACCGATGCCTGCCCCGGCGAAGAACCGGAACACGGCCAGGAAGACGAAGTTCGGCGACAGTCCCGCGATGGCGCTCGCCACGAGGTAGATCGCCAGGGTCAGGATGAACAGCTTCTTGCGCCCGAGGCTGTCGGCCATGCGTCCGAAGATCAAGGCCCCGAAGACCTGGCCGACGAGGTAGATCGTGCCCAGCAGACCGACCTCGGCTGCGGTGAGCCCCAGGTCGGCCTGGAACCCGGCCGACGCGACGATCTGGATCTCGAGCCCGTCGAGCACCCACGAGAACCCCAGGCCCACGACGATCGACCAGTGGAACCTCGTCCACGGCAGACGGTCCATCCGGGCCGGGACGAGGCTGCGCGTGCCTCCGACCGGGGCGCCGCTCGGTGTGGTGGTGGGTGAGCTGGTCATGGGTCGGCCTCCCGGTGGTGCGTGACGACGAGTGCGCAGTCTGCAACTCTGCATGATCTGCACGTCCACGGACGCTACCCCCGCTCGAAGTCCGTGTCCGGGTCGGCCCGCACGTCGAGGAACCAGCCAGCTCGAGGAGGCGCGTGCTGGGAACTCAGGACTCCGGGGAGGTGCGGGCCGAGAAGACCGGGACCTGGACGCGGGGCGCACCCCAGGGCAGGAGTTGCCTGCACCCGCGGAGGTGAAGGAGGCGCGGGTGGCGGAGAGCCCACTCCCGGTGCCATCGCGCAGTCGCCCTCGCAGAACCACCCGTCGGTGACGCGACGGCCCACGACCTCACTGCCGACCGACACGGCGATCAACTGCCGATGGTCGGTGCCTCCCGGAGTGGGAGGCACCGACCATCGGCCATTCGTCAGCCAGGACGCAGGACGCAGGACGCAGGACACACGACGCACGACGCGCGGCACATTGCGCGCGTCGCACAGCCGCGTTGCACGGCCGCGTCGCACAGCCGCGTCGCACGGCCGCGCCGCGACCGGCTAGTGCGCGACGACCGGCTCGGCCCCCTCGACGACCGGCGGCCGCCGCACGAAGAACGACCCCACGACGGCGAACACCGAGATGATCGCGCCGACCAGGAACGCGGCGCGCACGCCGGCTCCGGTCGCGGCGGCTCCGGCGCCCGACTGACTGGCGGCCGCGGTGGCGGCGAGGGTCATCACGGTGACGAACACGGCCGTGCCGGCGGCACCGGCCAGCTGCTGCACCGTGCCGACGATGGCACTGCCGTGCGAGTACAGGTGGGACGGCAGCGACCCGAGGCCCGACGTGAACAGCGGCGTGAACATGAAGGCCAGGCCGATGCTGAGGGCGACGTGGGCGCCGAGCACCATCGGGATCGGCGTGGACTCGGACACCGTCGACATGAACCACAGCACGGCGCTGACGAGGGCGGTGCCGGGCACGAGCAGCACGGTCGGGCCGTACTTGTCGAACAGACGTCCCACGACAGGTGACAGCAGGCCCTGGACGAGACCGCCGGGCAGCAGCAGCAACCCCGTGGCGAGCGGGTCGAGGCCGTGCACGTTCTGCAGGTAGATCGGCAGCACGATCAGGGTGCCGAAGAGGGCGATCATGCCGACGCCGAGCACCGACGCCGAGATCGTGAAGGTGCGCGACGAGAACGTACGCAGGTCGAGCAGGGCGCGGTCGCGACGCTGCAGCGAACGCTGACGCAGCACGAACGCGACGAGGGCGACGACGCCGACGGCGAGCGGCACCCAGGCGGGCACGGCGGCCTCGGCCCCCTCGCCGATCGAGCTGAGCCCGAAGACGATGCCGCCGAAGGCGAAGGCCGACAGGATCACCGAGGTGACGTCGAGCGGCACCTTCTTCGGTGTGGTGACGTTCTTGACGCGGGCGGCGCCCAGCGCGAGCGCGGCGAGGGCGATCGGCAGGACGAGGATGAACATGAAGCGCCACTCGAGCACGCTCAGGATGACGCCCGAGATCGTCGGACCGATGGCCGGGGCGACCGAGATGACGATCGAGATGTTGCCCATCGTGCGTCCGCGCGTGGCCGGCGGCACGAGGGTGAGCACGGTGGTCATCAGCAGCGGCATCATGATCGCCGTGCCCGAGGCCTGCACGACGCGTCCGAGCAGCAGCACGCCGAAGCCGGGAGCGATCGCCGAGATCGCCGTGCCCAGGCTGAACAGGCTCATCGCGGCGATGAACACCGGGCGGGTGTTGAAGCGCTGCAGCAGGAAACCCGTGATCGGGATGACCACGGCCATGGTGAGCATGAAGCCCGTGGTCAGCCACTGGCCCGCCGTGACGGTGATGTCGAGGTCGCGCGTGAGGCTCGGCAGGGCGACGCCCATGATCGTCTCGTTGAGGATCACCACGAAGGCGGAGACGAGCAGCAGCCCGATGACGAGCTTGTTGCGGGCCTCGGTGCCGGCCTGGTCGTGGTCGGCGCCCGCTGTCGCGGTCACGCCGGATCGGCTGTCGCCGACGGTCGTCGGGGGAGAGGGGTCGATGCTCAAATGGGGCTCCTCGGAGGTGACGGCGGGTGTGCCTGTGCGACCGAACGTACGAGACGGTCCGGTTCTTCCCGATCCGTCACGAACGTCCCGCCGTCACCCCGAGGAGGCGCGGTGCGGGTCGGTCAGACGTCGCGTCGCTTCACGAAAGCGAGCGCCAGGCCGAAGAGCACCACGACCCACCCGACGAGCACCAGCAGGGCGCTCCACGGTTCGAGGACGAGGGCTCCGTCGGGGCTCGGCAGCGTCATCGCCGACTGGCCGGAGACCACGTAGTCGTAGAGTCGGGCGGCGGCGTTCGGCGGGATGATCTCGGCCAGGGTGTAGACCCACGCGGCGTCGACGAACGCCGTGAAGATCTGCACGATGATCGGCAGCACGAAGACCAGGCCGACCGAGGCCGCGATGGCACCGGCACCGTTGCGGATGATCGCACCGAGCGAGAAGGCGATCATGCCGGTGAAGGCGATCGACGCCGCGGCGCCGAGCACGCTCCGCCAGAGGGCGCCGTCGCCGAAGTCGACCGTGATGTCGTTCGACGGCAGGATCGCGCTGTTGATCAGCAGGGTCAGGACGAGGGCGACCAGTGACACCACGAAGAGCGTCACCGCGATGACCACGAGCTTGGCGATCACCGCGGGCAGGCGCTTGGGAACCGTCGAGAAGGTCGACCGGATCATGCCCGTGCCGAACTCGCCGGTGATCACCAGGGCACCCAGGATCGAAGCGACGAGCTGGCCGAAGACCACGCCGACCGAGACGGACTGCGCGACGATCTGCTGCTGTTGCTCGGTGCTGGCCTCACCGGCCTGGAACAGGCCCGCGCTGAGGGCGAACAAGGCGCCGAAGCCCACGATGATGACGACCATGATCGACAGGCACCACCAGGTCGAGCGCAGCGTGCGCAGCTTGATGACCTCGCTGCGCAGCACTCCGCCGAAGGTGAGCTTCGAGGTCGGGCGAGCCGGCCGGTCGCGGTGACGGGTGGGGGTCGTGGCGGTCATCGGGTCGCTCCCTGGGGGGTCTGCGTGTCGGGGGCGACGTGGCTGCCTCGCGCCGCGCCTCCTGCGTGGTATTCGACGGAGTCCTGCGTGAGGGTCATGTACGCGTCCTCGAGCGAGCGGACCAGCGGGGTGAGCTCGTGCAGCACGACTCCGGACGAGGCGGCGAGGTCGCCGACCCGCTCGGCGGTGATGCCCCGCAGCTCGACGACGCCGGGCTCGACGGCCGTGACGGCGACGTCGGGCCCCTGCAGCAGCGAGACGAGGTGGTCGGCGTGCGGGCTGCGGACGCGGACGGCGTCGCCCGAGGCCTGCGAGATGACGTCCGAGATGGGGGAGTCGGCGAGCACCTTGCCCCGCCCGAGCACGATGAGGTGGTCGGCGGTCTGCGCCATCTCGCTCATCAGGTGCGAGGAGAGGAACACGGTGCGGCCCTCGCTCGCGAGGAAGCGGGCCAGCGTGCGCACCCAGACGACGCCCTCGGGGTCGAGGCCGTTGACGGGCTCGTCGAGGATGACGGTGGCCGGGTCGCCGAGCAGCGCGGCGGCGATGCCGAGGCGCTGGCCCATGCCGAGCGAGAACCCGCCGACGCGCTTCTTCGCGACCGACTCGAGGCCGGTCAGGGCGATCACCTCGTCGACGCGCTTCTTGCCGATTCCGTGGGTGGCGCCCATGGCCAGCAGGTGGTCGTGCGCGCTGCGACCGGTGTGCACGGCCTTGGCGTCGAGCAGGACGCCGACCTCGTGCAGGGGGGCGACGTGGTCGGCGAACCGCTTGCCGTTGACCGTGACGCTGCCGCTGGTGGGGCGGTCGAGCCCCACGATCATGCGCATGGTGGTGGACTTGCCGGCGCCGTTCGGGCCGAGGAACCCGGTGACGAGACCGGGGCGGACCGTGAAGGTGGCGTCGTCGAGCGCGCGCTTGTCTCCGTAGATCTTGGTGAGGTTCCGGGCTTCGATCATCGCGTGCGTCCTGTCGTCGGCATGCTGAGGGGTGTCCGCATCGCCCCAGGCTAGGGGCGTGGGGTGTCCGGGGGCATCCCCCGCCCGGCCGAGACCTGCGGATGACGGCATGGTCCGCTCGGTGGACGCCTCGTCCCGGGGTCGACCCGTTACAGTCGTCCCTCGTGATCGCCGACACCCTGCTCGCCGCCCTGCCCGCCTCGACCGGCGGGGGGTTCGTCCTCTTCAACCCCGACGAGCTGCTGCCCGCCCTGGGCCCCTGGGCCCTGGCCGGCATCTCGCTGATGGTCTTCATCGAGTCGGGCGTGCTGTTCCCCTTCCTGCCCGGCGACTCGCTGCTCTTCACCGCCGGCGTGCTGCACGAGGCGCTGGGGCTGCAGGTCTGGGTGATCGCGCTCTGCGCCTTCGTCGCCGCGGTGCTGGGCGACCAGGTGGGCTACTTCCTCGGCAACCGTTTCGGCCGCCGCCTGTTCACGGACGATGCGCGCATCCTCAAGACGGCCTACCTCGAGCGTGCCGAGGCCTTCTTCGCGAAGTACGGCGGCACGAGCCTGATCCTCGGTCGGTTCGTCCCGATCGTCCGCACCTACGTCCCGCTGGCGGCCGGGACCGCGGGCTACCGGTACCCCAAGTTCCTGCTCTTCAACGTGACGGGCGCCTTCCTCTGGGCCGTGGGCATGACGGTGCTCGGCTCGCTGCTCGGTGGCATCCCGTTCATCCGCGACCACATCGACGTGCTCGCCGTCGTGCTCGTCGTGCTGTCGGTCGTGCCGATCGCCCTGCACGCGCTGCTCGCCTGGCGCCGGTCGCGCCGCGAGGCCGCCCTGACCGAGCTGCGCACCGCCGACGTCGGTGACGACGCGGGCACCCGTCCCGGCTCGGCCGGCCGCCCCGAGTGACCGGTACGCCGCTCGGCTCGGTCGACGAGCTCGTCGCCCGGGCCCTGGCGGTCCACGCCCGGACGCAGGAGGCGCGGCTCGGCTCCTCCGCAGGCCTCGCGTCTGCCGTCGGCTCGGCCCCGACGCCCGTCCGCACCCTGATCGGCGTCGCGGGTGAGCCCGGCGGCGGGAAGAGCACGGCGGCCGCGTCCGTCGTCGAAGGCCTCACGCGGGTCGGGGTGCGCGCCGTCGTCGTCCCCATGGACGGTTTCCACCTCGCCGGTGCCACCCTCGCCCGACTCGACCGCCTCGACCGCAAGGGAGCCGTCGACACCTTCGACGCCGACGGCTACCTCGCCCTGCTCCACCGGCTGCGGTCCCGGGCGACGACGGTGTGGGCCCCCGAGTACGTCCGCGGCGTCGAGGAGTCGATCGGCGGCGCGGTCGAGGTCGACCCGTCCGTCGAGGTCGTGGTCAGCGAGGGGAACTACCTGCTGGCCGAGCTCGCGCCGTGGCCCGGGGTGCGCTCGGCGTTCGACGAGGTGTGGTTCGTCGACACCCCGGCCGAGCAGCGGCACCGCTGGCTCGTCGCCCGGCACGTCCGGTTCGGCATGACGCCCGAGGCCGCCGAGGACTGGGCCGCCGGTCCCGACGAGGCGAACGCTCGGCTCGTCCGGGCCACCCGCGCCCGGGCCGACGTCGTCGTGGACGCCGGCCGCCTCTGGCCCGACGCCTGACCGACCGGCCGCACCGCAGCTCCTCGACCCGCACCTCCTCGACCCCCGCCTCCCTGCCCCCGCCGCCGCCCGCGCGCTGTGCAATTCGCGACAGAGGCGCTGCGACATGCCGGTGTGCGACCAAGGTGAGCGGCGTGTCCCGGGGGAAATGTCGGGTTCGGCACGTCGACGCGGCCGGCGACGGTCGGGAATTGCACGGGCGCGCGGGAGGTGCGGGTCGGGATCTGCACGCCGAGCCCAGGAGGCGCGGGTCGGGATCAGGACGGCGGCTCGGGAGGTGCGGCTCGGGCACTGTGCAAATCGCGACAGAGGCGCTGCGACATGCCGGTGTGCGACCAAGGTGAGCGGCGTGTCCCGGCGGAGTTGTCGGGTTTGGCACGTCGACGAGGCCGGCAGCGGTCGGGAATTGCACGGGCGCGCGGGAAGTGCGGGCCGGGATCTGCACGCCGAGCCCAGGAGGCGCGGGTCGGGATGCGCACAGGGGGTGCGGAAGGCGCGCGTCGCGTTCGTCGACCAGCCCCCCCCGGTGTCGGGGGTCCGTCCTAGGGTGGTGGATCATGCGCCTGTTGTTGATCCGCCACGGTCAGACCCCCGACAACGTCGAGGGCAAGCTCGGTACCGTCGCCCCCGGCGTCGGGCTCACCGATCTCGGTCGGCGGCAGGCCGAGGCGCTGCCCGCGGCCCTAGCCGACGAGACGATCGGTGCGCTCGCGGTCAGCACGCTCGTGCGCACGCAGCTCACCGCGGCTCCTCTGGCCGCCGCCAGGGGGGTGACGCCGACGGTGCTCGACGGGCTGCGCGAGGTGAAGGCAGGCGACCTCGAAGACCGCAGCGACGCCGACGCGGTCACGGCCTACGTCGGCTGCGTCTTCTCCTGGGCGGCGGGCGACCTCGACGCGCGGGTGCCCGGTTCGGAAGACGGGCACGAGTTCTTCGCCCGCTACGACGCGGCGCTGGCCGACCTGATCGCCGCGGGCGAGCGCGACGGTCACGAGACGGTCGCCGCCGTCAGTCACGGCGCGGCCATCCGCGCCTGGGCCGGGTCGCGGGCGGTCAACGTCGACGACGAGTTCATCCGGCACCACCTGCTCGAGAACACGGGCGTCGTCACGCTCGAGGGCACCCTCGACCGCGGCTGGCGCCTCCAGACCTGGCAGGGCCTGCCCGTCGGCGGTGCCGAGCTGCTCGACCTCGACGCGGCCGACCCCACCGGCGAGTCCTACTGACGCTCGGCCCGACCCTCGATCGGGCGGCCGCCCGGTCCGGCTGAGCCAGCAGGTCCCGGTCCGGCTGAGCCAGCAGGTCCCGGTCCGGCAAGAAGAACAGCCCCCGGGCACGGCTCTATGCGAGCAGTCGCTCGAGTGCCGGGCCGCCGAACTTGCCGTCGGGGTCGACCTCGTGGACGAGGGCGGCGAAGTCGGCCAACCGGGGGTACGCCTCGACGATCGCCGCGTGGGGCAGGGCCGACAGCTTGCCCCAGTGGGGGCGCGGGGTGAAGGGGGCCAGCGCCTCCTCGACGCGGGGGATGAGGGCGGCGACATCGGCGGGGTGCTTCTTCCAGGTGAAGGCGATGCCCAGGCTGTCCTGCGGCGTCGGGCTCAACCACAGCGGGTCGCCGGCGACGGTGCGGGTCTCGCAGGTGTGGAGGTGCGGGCGCAGATCGTCGCCGAGGCGCTGCACGGCGCGGAGTGCGGCCGGGCCGTCCTCGAGGGCCACGAAGTGCTCGCTCTGCAACTCGGAACCCACCGACGGGGTGGCGTCGATGCGGAAGTGCGGCAGCCGGTCCGCCCACGACCCGACGCTGCCGTCCATCGGCGTCGACTTCGTGCCGGTGACCTCGGCGTGTTCGTCGACCGGGGCGGGGCGGGCGCCCCACAGGTCACGGGGCATCGACACGTCGGCGAGGCCCTCGGGCACGCGCGACTTGACGAGCACCTCGCGGATGCGGTGGTCGAACTCGTGGAAGAAGCTGACGCTGTAGCCGGCTCCCATGACGTCGAGCAGGTGGTCGTCGACGCTCGACCAGGGCAGGTCGACGTACGTGTCCTGCCGCATGCGGAACCCGGGCTGCACGTCCAGGGTCACCCGGACCACGACGCCGAGGGCGCCCAGGGCCACGACGCTGCCGTCGAACCCCGGCTGACCGCGACGCACGGTCCGGACGGACCCGTCGGGGCCGACGATCTCGAGGGCCGAGACCGCACTCGACAGGCTGCCGAGGCCGAGCCCCGAGCCGTGGGTACCGGTGGCGATCGCGCCGCCCACCGAGATGTGCGGCAACGACCCCATGTTCAGCAGGGCGAGTCCGTGCCGGTCGAGGCGCTGCGCGACGACGGCGTAGTTCGTGCCGGCGCCGACGGTGACGCTGTGCCCGTCGTCTGCGATCACCGGGTCGGCGGGCAATGCCGTGGTCGACACCAACAGGCCCGGGCCGTCGGCCACGTCGCTGAACGAGTGGCGCGTCCCCAGGGCCCGGATGCGGGGAGCCGCGGCGACGAGTTCGCTCAGCTCGTCGACCGTGGTCGGCTGCACGACCCGGGTCGCTCCGTAGCTGAAGCTGTCGGCCCAGTTGCGCTCGTCGCGTCGGGGTGGACGGAGGGTCTCGTGCGTCGTCGTCACCGGTCGAGTCTCGCACGCGCCCGGATCGAGGAGGCGCGGGGCGCGATCGTCGCGCCCCGCGGCTCCTCGGGGTGGCCGGCCGGCGGCCGGGGGTCAGGCGGCGATGCCCTCCTCGTCCTCGCGGACGGCCACGAGTTCGTTCGCGAGCCGGGTGCGGCGCACGCTCCAGAGGTGGGTGAGTCCGGCGAGGGCGAGCCCGGCGGCGAGCCAGAGCGAGAGCGTCAGGCCGGCCCGGCCCCAGCCCTGGCCGGGGAAGTACACGATCGACTGCGTGGCGTGCAGCCAGGCCGAGCCGTTCCAGAAGGCACCCAACGCCCCGAAGAAGGGCGGCACGAGCTGCGACGAGAAGACGCCGCCCGAGCTGGTGAAGTTCAGCATGACGAAGAGCATGGTGAGGGCGGGCGTCGTCCAGTGGCGCAGCAGGGGGTGCAGGCCGATGCCGATCACGACGACGGTGGTCACGTAGAGCCAGCTGACGAGTGCCACGCCCCACAGGCCGGTCGTGACGATGCCGTAGACGGGGCCGACGACGACGGTGCCGATCGCCGCGATGACCGCGGCCGTGACGACACCGGCGAGGAGGCGCGAGCCGAGTCCCAGCCGGGCGCTCGCCGCCGAGATGGCCGCGGCACTCGCGTACGCGCCGACGCTCAGGGCGACGAGCAGGAAGAACAGCCCCTGTCCCGTCGGGTCGCCCTCGCCGCTCGGCACGACGTCGTCGACCTCCAGGGGCAGCCCGAGCCGGTAGGCGACTGGGCCGAACACCTTCTGCAGGACGCTCGCGGTCGTGTCGGACGCTGCGGACGAGACGTACAGGGTCGCGTCGGTCGCGCCCACCTCGAACGCACCCGAGATCTCGCGGTCGGTGATGAGCCTGCGCGCCGCGTCGGCGTCGGCGACGGTGCGCACGTCGAGGGCGTCCGGGTCGGCGTCGTTGAGCTGCTGGGCGAAGACCTCGCTCTGGGCCGAGCTGCCCACGACGGCGACGGGCACGTGGTGGGGTGTCGGGTGGCCGAAGGCGCCGAGGTAGGCGAGGGCCATGCCGGTGGCCAGGAAGAGGGGGATCAGCACGTGCAGGCCGAGGGACCGCCAGGCCGCGGCGTCCGGGCGCGGGCGGCGCGCGGCCGTGGGTCCGGCGTGCTGGTGACCGCGTCGGAGGCGCGGGTCGGGTCGGTCGTCCCGCCCCCGGAGCGGGTCGTCGCGGAACGAGTCGTGGTCGGGGCGCGCGCCGTCGTCCGGGCGGTGCAGGGTCAGGTCGGTGGTCGTCACGGGGCTCCTCGTGGTCGGGGGCGCCGTTGCCCGTCGGTCTACAGTTGCATTATGCAACACAAACCGCCCCCTCGGTGTTCCCGACCGCCCGCCGTTAGGCTGACCCCGTGACGGACCAGCGGGGGCAGCGAGGAATCGACACGGTCTACTCGGAGCTCGAGACCGTGTCGCGGCGGGCCGTCGCCCGCGCCCGGCACAAGAGCGCCCCGTTGTCGTTCGTCGAGCACTCGCTCGTCACCTTCATCGCGGCCCACCCCGGCTGTCGAGCCACCGACATCGCGGCGGACTTCGGCCTCAACCGCTCGACCGTCTCGCGCCAGCTCGGCGGACTCGTCGAGCTGGGCCTGGTCGAGCCCGGCGAGGGTGGCGCGGTCGAAGGACGACGAGGGCAGGCCCTCGCGCTGACCGCCCGCGGCCGTGAGCTGCTCGCCCGATCGGTCGACGCCAACCGGTCCGCCCTGGCCGACCGGCTCGAGGGGTGGACGGTCGCCGAGGTCGACGCGCTCGCCGCGGCGTTGCACCGTCTCAACTCGGCCTTCGTCGACTGACCCCGACGACGTGTCCGAGACTCGTCCCGTGTGGCGGGTCCCGGCCCGCGAGGGCGATGCCTGTCGTCGTGGGCGACAGGTGTCGCAGACCCGCGCCTCCTCGTCCTTCGGGGTACAGATCGTGTGACTCGTGTGACTGGAGTCATGTCGTGAACACCCCTGTGAACCCCTGACTGGGGACAAGCCGATGCCGAGAAAGCTTGATGTCCGGGTTTACCCTTCCCGGTTCCGCCCGTAGGCTGATCAGGTTCCCCACCCCCCGACGGCCGTCGATCCGACGCGTCCTGCGGGCTCGGGGCCGACCAGAGATAGGTGCTCTTCCGTGACTTCGCCCGTGACCCTGCCCCGCCGACAGGGCGTCGCCGCCGCCGTGGCGACGGTGCTGCTCAGCCTCACGCTCGTCGTGTCGGGCACGGTGCTCGGGGCCTCGCCCGCGCAGGCCGCCTCGTACCCGTCGTGGGACGACGTCCAGGCCGCACGGTCGAGCGAGTCGTCCAAAGCCGCCGAGGTCAGCCGCATCCAGGGGCTGCTCGACCAGCTCGCGAGCGACGCCACCACCGCCCAGGCCGAAGCCGAGCGTCTCGGTGCCGAGTTCGAGCAGGCCCAGGCCGACGCCGACGCCGGTGCCGCCAAGCTCGCCGAACTGCAGTCGCAGGCCGACGAGAAGGCCGCGGTGGCCGACGCCAGCGAGCAGCGCGCGGGCCAGGTCTCGGCCCAGCTCGCCCGCACCGGTGGCGGCAACGTGTCGTCACAGCTCGTGGGTGACACCGAGCAGGCCGACGACCTCCTCTACCGACTCGGCGCGATGAGCAAGCTCACCGAGCAGACCGACGGCATCCGCCAGCAGGCCGTGAACGACCGCAACGTCGCGCAGTCGCTCTCCGACCAGGCCAAGGTCGCCTCGGACGCGCTCGTGAAGCTGCAGGGCGCCGCCCAGGTCTCGATGGACGAGGCGCAGGCCGCGTCCGACGCCGCCGCAGCCGCCGTCGCCGCCCAGCAAGAGAACGAGTCGCGCCTCCAGGGTCAGCTCGCCGTGCTGCAGGACCAGAGCCTGCAGACCGAGGCCGACTACGCCACCGGCGTCGAGGTCGCACGTCAGGCCGAAGAGGCCCGCAAGGCCGCGGCGGCTGCCGAGGCCGCCCGCCAGGCCGAGGCCCTCCGTCAGCAGCGCGCAGCGGCTGCTGCGGCCGCCGCTGCCCGGCCCTCGACGCCTTCTGCTCCCGCTCCCGCCCCGTCCACAGGCGGTGGTTCGTCCGGTGGTGGCGGTGCCTCGACCGGCTCGGGCTGGGTGCGACCTAGCGCCGGCTACATGTCGAGCGGCTACGGCATGCGCGTCAACCCGGTGACCGGCGTCTACCGCATGCACGACGGCATCGACCTGGCCCCCGGCTGCAACAGCCCCATCTACGCCGCGACCTCAGGCACCGTGACGTTCGCCGGTCAGGCGAGCGGCTACGGCAACTACATCCAGGTCAGCCACGGCGGCGGCGTCTCGACCGCGTACGGCCACATCGTCAACGGCGGCATCAAGGTGTCCCGCGGGCAGAGCGTCGTCGCGGGCCAGTTGATCGCGCTCGTCGGGTCGACCGGCAACTCGACCGGCTGCCACCTGCACTTCGAGACCCGCGTGGGCGGCGCCTCGACGAACCCCGTGCCGTTCATGTCGGCACGCGGCGTCCGTCTGTAGCACGTCCGCCGGGTCCCGCCCGAGGGGGCAGAATCGTCTGGTGACGAACACCGCTCCCTCCGCCCTGCCCCCGCTGCACCTCGAACGCGTCGCCTTCGACGACCCCCGTGCCGTCGCCCTGCGCGACGCCATGGACGCCGAGATGACCGTCCGCTACCACCGCGACGTCGTCGAGCCCGTCGCCGTCGTCGAGGCCCGGAACGCCGCCCTCACGGTCCACCCGTCGAACGTGCTGGCCACCGTGCTGGTCGTGGCCGACGACGATGCCGACGGCGGCACGCCCGTCGGCCACGCCCTCGTGCAGAGCCGGGACGGCGAATGGGAGGTCAAGCGCGTGATCGTCTCGGACGGTCAGCGCGGCCGCGGCATCGGCCGACTGCTGATGGCCGAGCTCGAGGCGGTCGCCCGTGAGGGCGGTGCGCGCCGACTCATCCTGCAGACCGGGGACCGCCAGCCCGACGCCGTCGCCCTCTACGAGAAGATCGGTTTCACCCGCATCCCGACCTACGAGCCCTACGTCACGACCATCCCGCAGTCGATCTGCTTCGAGAAGCCGATCGTCTGACGTCCCGCGGCCGACGCCCTCGAGGAGGCGCGGGTCGCCACGACGACGGAGGCGCACCCCGGTCGCGTGACCGGGGTGCGCCTCCTACGCTCCGTGGGCGGGCGGGGCCGTGTGGCCGGGCGTCCGTGGTAGCCCGGAGCCGGCGGACCGGCCCGTTCGCGGACTAGAGGCCGGCCGTCGAGCGGATCCAGCTCGCGCTCTGCGACAGCACCGCGTAGTTCGACCCGGCGCGGGTGTTCGCGCCCGGGTCGGCCTCGTCGCCGGTCGAGCAGACGGCCACGATCTGGCCGTTCACGATCAGCGGTCCGCCCGAGTCGCCGTGGTTCGCCGCGCCGGTGGTGCCGTTCAGGTGCTGGGCGACCCCGCCGTAGGCGTCGGTGCTGCGGCCGGTCAGGCCGACCGTCGCTTGATACAGACCGTCGGACTGCACCGAGTTCGCGCGCAGGCCGTACCCCATGATCGTTCCGCTGCCCGTCGAGGTCGCCTGGAACCCCAGGTTCAGCGTCGGGTAGCTGCCGAGGGTCTTCGACTGGCTCAGGTGCACGAGTGCGATGTCGCCCACGGGGGCGGCGGCGACGCGGTCGACGGCGATCGCGGTGCCCGGGTTCGTCGTGCTGTTCGAGTGGTAGACCTGCATCGAGGTGACGCCGTCGATGCAGTGGCGGGCGGTCAGCACCCAGCTGGCGTTGATCTGTTCGCCGGTGCAGGCGTAGCTCGCGGTGCCGCCGGTCTGGAAGACCAGTTGCACGGCCCACGGCGTCGTGGGTGCCTTCTCGCCGCCGACGATGTCCGTCGACCGGATGGTGTTGTCGGGGCCGGCGGCGACGGCCGAGGTCGAGACCCCGAGCGATCCGACGGCGAGGGCCGCAGCGGTCAGGGCGGCGGCGACGAAGGTCTTCATGTGGTTCCCCTTGGTTCGGGTGGTGCGTGTCGGGTGGTGCCGACCGGGTGGTGCCGGCCGGGCGGTCCGGTGATCGCCCGACCCGGTGGATCGGGCACGTCCCGCCTGGGTCGAGCTTCCGCCTGGCCCTCGTCCGGGGGCAAGTCGGCACTCTGGCCGACTTGACGCCGAGTGTTGCTCGTGGCAACAGATGTGCTGCTCGCGGCGGATGCGGGCGGGCGGGTAGCGTGTGCGGGTGATCACGCGACGAGACGCCGCCCTGCGACTGGACATCCCCCTCGAGATGGCCAAGCGCCACGGACTGCCGCCGAAGATGACGGTCGACGAGCTCGTCGCGATGGAACGGACTCCGCCGGCCTGGCTGGTGCAGTCCCGCGCGAACCGCACGGGCAAGCCGGTCTGGGTCGAGCTGGAGTGCGTCGTCTGCGGCTACCACGAGGCGGCGCGCCCCAAGAAGTGGTGGCCCGAGTACACCTACCTCAGCTGTGACGACCACGGCGCGGACGAGCTGCCCGAGCCCGAGCCGGGCGTCGTGCGCGCCGAGGTCGACGGCGTCGGCACCCGCTTCGTCGCCATCGTCGACGTCGCCCCCTGACCCGCGCCTCCCGGCCTCTGCCCCCACCCCCCGGCTTCTCGTGCAGATCGCGACACCCGGGACCCGACACGCCGTCCGGGTGAACAGATGAGCGGCGTTTCGTCGCGCCGATGTCGGGTTCGGCACGTCCGGCGGGCCGCCCGAGGTCGCGAAAGGCACGCCGCCGCAGCTCGGACAGGTCGCGAAAGGCACGCCGCCGCGGCTCGGACAGGTCGCGGGATGCACGCCGCCCTGGGTTCGGACGGGTCGCGAACGGCACGTCGCCCGCGCGATGGGCCCGTCGCGATGAGCGCGGGGACGCACCGGGTCGGTCGGGGAGGCGACCAGGAGGCGCGGGTCGGGTCGGTCAGACCGTGTACTGCACCGAGACGGGCGGCTCCAGCCCGGCCAGCAGGTGGACGTAGGCCTGGCGTGCGTCCTCGACCAGGAGTTGTCGCTGGATGTGCTGGTCGTGCCAGTCGACCAGGTCGTCGAGCGTGACGTCGTCCACGTCGTCGGCCACCAGGTAGCTGAAGGCGTAGGCGTTGCCGTCGTCGTCGAGGGTGCGGCGGTAGCCGAGGGTCTGACGGGTCGTGGCGTCGACGAAGACCTCCCAGCCGGGGTCGCTCGCGTCCGGCAGGGTGACGTCGACCACGGGGTGAGGGGCTCCGGCGGCGGGGGAGGCGAGTCTCGTGCCGAGGGTGGCCGCCCGCATCGTCGTGGCGGCCGGGCCGGCCGTCGCGAGATCGTCGGATCGGGCGCCCCCGGGCCGCGGGTCGTCCGGACCGGACGCGCTCGCCACCGCATCTGCTGCCCGCGCCACGGCCGCGGCGCCGGCCAGCGAGGACTCGGGAGAGCTCGTGTCGATGCCACGCACCACGTCGTGGTCGACCCGGGCGACGGCTCGCGCGAGCGCACCCTCGAACAGCTGCAGCCGTCGGGCCGTCGCCCGCAACCAGGCCTCGAGGGCGTCCCGTTCGTCGGGCGTGAAGGGCTCTGGCTCGAAGGAGTTCACGGAGAAGGACGCCGCCTCGACCGACCACTCCCACTCGAGCACCACGCGGAGGAGCGCCGATCGGCGGGGCATCAGCGCGAGCGTCCCCTGGCGCAGCCCGGGAGAGAAGTGCAGTTCGGGTTCGTCGAGCAGGTGCCTGACACCGGAGGCCGCATCGATCGAGGTGGTCGGCACCAGGAAGGCCACCCGGACCTCGCGCCAGGGCGCGGCCCGGACCGGAGGGGCGTCCTCGTCGCGCAGGATCGTCAGGCTGCGTGGCATCTCGGGCGGCAGGGGTGACGGGATGTCTGCGGGGTCGACGGGGTCTCGGTCGTTCGGTGCCATGGCCAGAGAATGCTGGCACGGCTCGATGCGAGCCGCCTGGACGAGCCGGGGTCGCGGGGTCGTCAGAACGACAGCTGGTCGACCGACGTGAGCGGCACCCACCCCGCGCGGATGCCGTCCGGCGGCTCGATCGTGGGCACGGGCCGCAGGGTGTCGGCCTCGGCGAGTTGCGCGAGGTCGAAGCCGGTCATCTCGGCGATGTCGCGGACGGGCACCTGGTAGGTGCGGTACGGCCCGAGCGGCGGTGGGTCGCCCTGCTCGTGCGAGCGGGCGAACGCGGCCTCGAGGTCGACGCCCTCGAGCTCGGGGGACTGATCGAGCAGGTACGCCGCCGTGCGCAACGAGCCACCGTCCGACGTGGTCCACGCCGCGATCTTGAAGAACCGGCGCGGCAGGCGGATGCCGCGGTAGGGCGCGTCGTCGTCGAGCAGCACGGGCGCCGTGAAGACCGTCAGCCGCTGCCGGTGCGTGGAGGCGTACTGCAGCACCCGGTCTTCGAGGCCGAGCCAGAGCTCTTTCGACTGGTTGAACTCGGCGGCTTGCGGTGCGGCGTTGGTGAAGCTGAACGTGTCGACGTTCGCCGCGGCCGCGACGACCGGCTCGCCCCAGACCGGGTCGCGTCGGCGGACCAGGTGCCCCCGGTCGAGGTCGTTCGAGGCGTACACCTCGGGACCCGTCTGCTCGTCGTCGGGTACGCGTTCGTCGAGGTGCCAGTCGTCGCCTCGGCCCAGGTCGAGCAGCGACGACCCGTCGACGTTGACCGCCGTCAGAGCGGCCAAGCGCCGGAGGGGGTCGAGCAGCACCGTGAAGTGGACGTAGGGCAACTCGCGCACGGTGGTGTGGACTGCCGGCAGGGGCACGTGGACCGTGAGGAACGACGGATCGTACCCCGCGCGGTCGAGCCCGACGGTGCTCGCGGTGGTGGGGTCGTCTGTGGTGCTCATGGGCGCCTCCGGCAGGTCGTCGTTCTCGTGGGGCCATCCTGCCCACGACCCCTGACATCGGTCCGGGCGGCGCCGCGACCACGCGAAGGAGGCGCGGTGCGGGGATTCCCGCACCGCGCCTCCTCGGTGCTCACGTCGGCCGCCGGGCCGGTGCCGACCGGCGAGCGCTCAGCCCGCCGAGGCTCAGCCCGCCGAGGCTGAGTCCGCCAGGGCTCAGTCCGCCAGGATCGTGTAGAGCGCGCGGCGGGCTTCGTCGAGCTTGGCGGTGGCGGCGGCCCGCTGGGCCTCGCTGCCGTCGTGGTGGAACTGCTTCACGACGCCCATCAGCTTCATGAGGCTGGTCTGGAACTCGCGGTCGGTGTCGCTCGCGTCGTCGGCCGTCGCTGCCCAGGCCTTCTCGATCTCGTCGGCGTGCTCGGCCACATGGGCCCGGCCCGCCTCGGTCAGCGTGAAGACGCTCTTGGTCGCGGCCTCGTCGGACGAGATGAGTTCTTCGTCGACGAGCTGCTGCAGCGTGGGGTAGACCGAGCCGGGGCTGGGCTTCCACGCGCCGTCGGTTCGCTCGGCGATCGCCTTGATCAGGCCGTAGCCGTTCGACGGGGCGTCGGACAGCAGCGAGAGGATCGCGAGGCGCACGTCGCCGCGTCGGGCCCGGCCGCGTCCTCCGCGGCCCGGCCCGAAGCCGCCGGGGCCGAAGCCCGGGCCGCCGGGGCCGAAACCGGGGCCGAAGCCGCCGAACCCGGGGCCGGGGCGGAACCCGCGGCCGAACGGACGGCCGAATCGGCCGTGACCCTCGCCGCGGCCGAAGGGGTCGCGGCGGGCGTCGGGGGAGTCGTGGTGCTGGCGACGGGGGTCGCCGTGGTTCTCGGGGGTGAAGTCGGTACCCATGGGGTACTCCTTTGGGGTCGAGGGAAGAAGTCGAGATCACGACGTCCTGTCGCGATGTGTCAAAGATATGTCGTTGACTATCGCGAGTCAAGACCGCGACAAGAAATCGGGCAAGAAAAAAAGGAGGCGCATCCCCGGTGGGATGCGCCTCCTTCCGTCGAGGGGTCAGCTGGCGGGCTGCACCCCGAACGCCGAGGCGAGCTTCTCGATCTTCTGCGCCCGGCCGAGGCGGGGCAGGTCGCTGCCGTCGCGGATGACCCGGCCGCGGCCCTCGAAGTCGGCCAGGAAGTCCTGGGCCCAGGCGACGTCGGACGGGGTCGGGCTGATGACCTCGTTGATCACGGGCAACTGCTCGACGTCGAGGCAGAGTTTGCCGGTCAGGCCGAGGGCGACCGCGACCCCGGACTGCTCGCGCAGGACGGGGTGGCTGCTGCCCACCGTCGGGCCGTCGATCGGGCCGGGCAGTCCGCCGATGCGGCTGGCCACGACGAGGCGCGAGCGGGGGTAGGCCATGGCCAGGTCGTCGGCGCTCGTGCCGGTGTCGCGGCGGTAGTCGCCGCTGCCGAACGCGAGACGGAACGCCCCGCGGGCCTTGGCGATGGCGGGGCTCTCCTCGATGCCGAGGGCCGACTCGACGAGGGCGAGCACCGGCACCGCGCCTCCGAGCCGGTCGAAGGTCTCGGTGACGTGCTCGGGGGCCTCGGTCTTGGCGAGCATGACGCCGTGCAGTCCGGGCAGGCCCAGGAGGGCGTCGACGTCGCCGGACCAGAAGTCGGTCGAGCGGTCGTTGATCCGCACCCACGCCTCGCCGCCGCCCGTCAGCCAGGCGACGACGTCGTCGCGTGCGGCGGGCTTGCGGGCCGGGTCGACCGCGTCCTCGATGTCGAGGACGATCTGGTCGGCGCGTGACGCCTGCGCCGAGTCGAAGCGGTCGGGCGCGGTGCCGGGGACAAGCAGCCACGATCGGGCGATGTCGGCCTTGGGTCGCGTGCGGCCGGCCGCCGGGGCCCGGCGGGCCGTCGCCGCGGGGTCGGTCGCGGTCGGGTCGGAGGGGATCTGGCTGGTGTCGGTCATGACGTCGTCGTCCTTCGTCGCTCGGCGGTCCCGTCCACGCTACCGGCTCGTCCGGGCCCGTGAGTCCTCCGGGTGAGGGCGGGGGCTCCCGGCCCGGGGTGCCGTTCGGGCGTAACGTTCAGGAGGATCACAGATCCAGGGAACGACCCCACCGACAGGAGTGAGCCATGACCGACGCGAACGATCCGCGGCGCGACCGCCCCGACCACGAGGGACGCGATCCCCGGCACGGCGACGAGAACGACGCCCCGCGGTCCGACGAGACCGGTGAGTCGACCGAGGTGCCCTACGGCTCCGAGGTGCCGACGCAGCAGCCCCCCGCCGTCGACTTCGGCGGCGACGCCCCGACGCAGCAGCAGCCCGCCGTCGACTTCGGTTCCGACGCCCCCACGCAGCAGGCCCCGATCGCCGACGCCGAGGACCGCCCGGTCGTGGCCGAGACCCGTGCGACCGGCGACGCGTCCGGCGCTCCCGCCCCGTCCGACGAGGAGGCGCTGCCCGAGTCGGTGCCCGCCGAGTACGTCCCCGGCGACACGGCGTCCGACCGACCCGCCGACGCCGACTCGTCGACCGACGCCGACGGGCGCGACACCGAGGTCCTCTCGGAGTCCGACCGGGACGCGGCCTCGGCCGGCCGTCCCACCGAGGCCATCCCCATGGTGGCTCCGACCGAGCCCGCCCAGCGGGCCTGGTCCGCCTCCTCCGACGGCACGCGCCGTCCGCTGCACGACGACGAGGCCCTGCGCGCGGCCGAGGCCGCCCGCGCCGGAGACCCCGCCACGGGTGACCGGGGTGACGACACGGCCACCGCGGCGTCCGCGACCGCGGCGACCGGCGCCTCCTCGTCCTCGCGCGACGGGTGGGTCGACGACCGCTCGGACGCCGAGCGCGACGCCACCGACCGCGCCGCGGCCGAGCGTCAGCCCTCGTTCGGCCAGGACGCCCCCACCGCCGTCGCGCCCACCGCGGCAGCGGCAGGAGGCGCGGCTGCAGGTGCCGCCGCCGGTCGCGACACCGGCTCCCACGCCTACCCCCTGATCAAGGACTCCGGCATCGACCACGTGTCGGTGCGCCGTGAGCTGCTCGCCCAGCAGAAAGAGGAGTTCGGCGGCATCCGCTTCGGCGCCGGTCTGCTCGGCTGGTTCGCCGCGACGGGCTTCGGCCTCGTCATGATCACGATCTTCGGCGGCGTCCTCGCGGCCTGGGGCGGGGTCGCCTCGGGCTCGACCGCCATGACCGACCTGCGCAGCTTCACGGCCGACAACGCCGACGTGCTGGCGCTGACGTCGGGCATCGTGGTGCTCGCGATCATCTTCTTCGGGTACCTCGTCGGCGGGTACACGGCGTCGCGCATCGCCCGCTTCAGCGGCTTCAAGCAGGGGCTCGCGACCTGGCTCTGGGGCGTCGTCATCACGATCGTCCTGGCGATCGTCGTGGGCGTCGTCGGCACCCAGTCCGGTGACTCGTCGTCGCCGAACCCGTTCGTGCCCTCGATGGACGACCTGCAGTCGTCGTCCCTCGCCGGTCTGATCGGCCTCGCCCTCGTGGTCGTGTTGAGCTTCGCCGGTGCCGTCCTCGGCGGCCTGCTGGGTCAGCGGTACCACCGCAAGGTCGACCGCTTCTTCTCCGAACAGGACTGAGCGCCGCGAGGGGGCGTCCCGGCCGGGTCGCCCCCTCGCCCGCTCGCCCCATCCGACGCGGCCCGGGCGTCGAACACCGATCAACCCCACCGGGCAGCACAGACAAGGACCACTCATGCGCACCCCCCTCCGTTCCCCCCTCGGCCGCGGCGTCCTCGGCGTCGTCGCCACCGGAGCCCTCGTGTTCTCGCTCGCGGCCTGTGCCTCGACCTCGGACTCCGAGAGCAACAACACGGCCCCGACGCACCCCGTGAACCAGACCCGCGAACCGGGTCCGGGCGAGAGCCTGCTGCCCCAGGCGACGATCCCGGACCTGTCGAACGGCGTCGACACCCAGGTCGCCGTCGACGCGTCGTTCGTCGAGGCCCTCACGACCCTCGGCCTCACGCCGGGCGTGGTCGGCACCGCGACGTTCACCGACGGCACGTTCTCGTTCCCGATCACGGGCGGGCACGTCGACTACTTCGGCCCCGACAGCGAGATCCGTCCCTACGTGCAGGGCGAGATCGACCACGACGGCTCCGGCCTGTCGTTGACCGCGGCCGACGGCACCGTCGTCGAACTCACCGACTTCCGCATCGACCCGGGCGAGAGCAAGCTCTACGGCACCGTCACCGCCAACGGCACCGTCGCCGCCGAGGACGCCTACCTGTTCAACCTCTGGGGCGGCACCCTCAAGCCCCTCGAGGTCGTCGACGGCAACGCCGTGCTCGAGGGCACGACGGTCCACGTCAGCCCCGACGCGGCCGAGTTGCTGAACGAGACCTTCGGGACGGACGCCGTCCAGGACGAGATGCTCGTCGGCGTCGCGAAGATCACCGCCGCGACGGAGTAGTACCGAACTACGGCGTGATCCGGTACGTACCGGATCAGCCTCGAACCCCGTTCCATGTGATGAACCACGAACCTTCGTGGTTCATCACACGGAACGGGGTTCTTCTCGTCTCCGCAGTGTTGAGGCGCTTCGATACCAGGATTTCGGCACGCCGAAACCTTGCTAAGGTCGAGGCATGAGCTCGACCGACACCCGCCGCGCCGACGCCGAACCGCCCCGTGACGGCCGCCCCCCGCAGGTCGTCCACGCGCGGCCGCGCGGCACCCTGCTGGGCCCGGCGTTCGTCGCCGCGATCGCCTACGTCGACCCGGGGAACGTCGCCGCGAACCTCACGGCGGGGGCGTCGTACCAGTACACGTTGCTCTGGGTGCTCGTGCTGGCCAACGCCATCGCCGTGCTGGTCCAGTACCTGTCGGCCAAGCTGGGCATCGTCACGGGGCGGTCGTTGCCCGAGGTGATGGGCACGCGCCTAAGTCGTCGGCCCCTCCGGCTCGCGTACTGGGGGCAGGCCGAGCTGGTGGCGGCCGCGACCGACGTCGCCGAGATCATCGGTGGTGCCCTCGCCCTGCAGCTGCTCTTCGGCGTGCCGCTCGTCGTCGGCGGTCTGATCACCGGCCTCGTCTCGCTCGGCCTGCTCATGCTCACGAGGTACCGCAGCGGCCGGGTCTTCCAGACCGTGGTCATCGCCCTGCTGGCCGTCCTCACGCTGGGGTTCTGCGCCGGCCTGCTCTTCTCCCCGCCCTCGGCGGGCGGCATGCTCGCCGGCCTCGTGCCCCGCTTCGAGGACAGCACGGCGGTGCTGCTGGCCGCCTCGATGCTCGGCGCGACCGTCATGCCGCACGCGGTCTACCTGCACTCCGCGCTGACCCGGGACCACCACGGCGTCGTCGCCGAAGGGGCTGACCGGGCCCGCGTGCTGAAGGCCACGCGGTGGGACGTCGTCCTCGCGCTGCTGGTCGCCGGTGGCGTGAACGTCGCCATGCTCGTGCTCGCGGCCTCGACCCTCGCGGGCCAGGACGGCACCGACACGATCCCCGGGGCGCAGCAGGCGATCGCCGCCGCTCTCGGGCCGGTGATCGGGGTGCTCTTCGCCGTGGGCCTGCTCGCCTCCGGCCTGGCGTCGACGTCGATCGGGGCGATGGCGGGCGCCGAGATCATGAAGGGTCTGCTGCACGTGCAGGTGCCGCTCATGGTCCGGCGGGTCGTGACGCTGATCCCTGCCCTGGTGCTGCTCGCCACGGGCATCAGCCCGACCTGGTTGCTCGTCCTCAGCCAGGTGGTGCTGAGCTTCGGCATCGCCTTCGCGCTGGTGCCGCTCGTCGTCGCGACGAGCGACCGGTCCCTCATGGGCACGGGCGTCAACGCCGTGGGGACTCGCGTGGCCGGATGGGCGGCCGTGGTGGTCGTCGTCGCGCTCAACCTCGTGCTGATCGGGCTGACCGTCTCGGGGGCGTGAGGGGGAGGGCGTGAGGGGCGGGTCGACGCGACCCGCGCCTCCTGCGTCCTCGACCCGACCGCCGCTCTCAGCGGCGGGCGTCGCCGGTGGTGGGCTCGATGTGCGGGCCGTCGTCGGGCTCGTCGCCGGCCGCGACCTTCTCGGCCTGACGACGGTCGAATGCCGCCTGCATCGACTCGGCGTGGTCCGTCTTGGCCTCGGCGAGGGCCTCGTCGTCACCGCGCATGGTCGCCGCGGTCGAGCGCAGGCGCGCCCCGACGGCCGTGACGAAGTCGGCGGGGCTGGGACTGAAGTCGTCGCTCTCGTCACCGTCGCCCGCGTCGACGTAGTGGTGCAGCTCGTCGCCCTCGTCGTGTGTGATCGGCTGCTGGGCGTGCTCGACGCAGAGCTTGGCGACCTCCTCGGCGTGGGCGTGCATGACCGAGTGGGCGGCGCCGGGCATCTCCCAGAGGCGGGACGAGGGCAGCAGCTCGCCGACGCGGCGCACCCACTCGCGCGGGGCGACGGCGTCGTGCTCACCTCGGATGACCAGGGTGTCGGCGGCGATCTGAGGCAGGTGCTGCTCGATCGGGTACGTCATCATCTTGGGCAGGATGCGCGAGAACCAGCGCACCCCACAGAGCACGTAGGCGCTCAGGGCCAGGAACTTCACCCGGCCGGGTTCGTGCCAGGCGGCACGGGCGAACCGCACCGCCTGCTCGAGCACGTGACGATGGGCCGGATCGATCACGGGCCCGATCAGCACCACGGTCGACAGGTCGGGCCGGCGGGCGGCGAGGTCGACGACGATCTGCGTGCCCATCGAGTGCCCGACGACGACCGGGTCGTCGAGCCCGAGTTCGTCGATCGCCGTGCCGACCAGGTCGGCGTACTCACGGATGGTGAGGGCGTGGCCCGGGTGCGGGACCCCGGCGAAACCCGGCAGGTCGAGGGCGTGGACGGGGCCGAACTCGTTGAGGTTCGGCGCGAGGCGTTCGAAGTAGTCGGACGAGACGCCGATGCCCGGCACCAGCAGGAACGCACGCTCGCCGGTGTCACCGATCGTGTTGACCCGCACGTAGAGGTCGCCCCGTTCGACGCGGCGGACGGTCACGTTCGTGTCGACGTCGCCCGAGCGCGAGGCGTCGCGGGCGGCGGCGCTGCGGGCCGAACCGGCGTGGCGACGTCGAGGACTCATCGGATCAGTGTGGCACGGCGGGCTCGGAGCCCGGCGCGGTGGCGTGGCACCCGCTCCCGTGCCGAGCGGGCGCGTCGGGTCGGCACCGCCTGCCCGAGTCTCGTCAGACGGAGGCCACGACGCCGTCCAGCGCACGCAGGTTGCGCCGCAGGATCAGCGAGAGGGCGAGCGCCGATGCGGGCCCGGCGGCACGCATCCACCAGGCGGCGGGACGCCAGACGACACGGATGTCGAGCGTCACGCTGTCGTCGTCGTGGTGGCGCACGCGGTAGCTCTCCCAGCCGCGCTGGGGGTGGCCGACCAGGGCGGCGTGACCGAAGCCGATCTCGGTCTCGGACCGTACGACGGCGAACACCCGGCAGGCGACCGGTGGGTGCAGGGGGCCGAAGGTGACGCCCCAGACGCTCGTCGCGCCGACGGTCACCCGGGCGGGCACCTCGAGCGGCACGAAGCCCGAGCCGCGATGCACCTGCCAGTGCAGCACGGCGTCACCCGCGGCGTCGAAGGCGGCCCGGCCGTGGCCGATCACCCGGCTGCGGGTCGTGACGTGGAACCCGGCGGGCGGCGGGCCGTCGAGGGTCGGCTCGCCGTCGAAGGCGTATCCGTCGCCGAACCGGGCCCGGGGCGAGCGGGTCGGGCGCGGCCGGGGTGATCGCGACCGGGGTGGTCGCGACCGCGACGGGTGTGACGTCATGGGTCGACCCTGCCACGTCATGACGCTCGGCCGGGGCATGATCGGACCGTGACCGAAGCGACCGCCCCGACGCCGACCCCGCTCTCGACTCCGCCCACGGCCTACCTGATCCTGCACGGCTGGCAGAACCACCGCCCCGAGGGCCACTGGCAGCGGTGGCTCGCCGGCGAGCTCGAGGCCCGGGGGCACGTCGTGCGCTACCCGCAGCTGCCCGACGCCGACGAGCCCTCGCCCGCCGCCTGGGACGCCGCGGTGCGACGCGAGCTCGACGGCCTCCCCGGGGACCTGCCGCTGACGGTGTTGTGCCACAGCCTCTCGTGCCTGCTCTGGCTGAGGCTGCAGGCCGGTGACGCACCTCCGCGGGTCGACCGGGTCGCGCTCGTCGCGCCTCCTTCGCCCGAGCTGATCGCCGGGCAGCCGATCCACGCCTTCGTGGCCGGCGACCTGTTCGACGGCCGTCGGCTCTCGCCCGGCGGGTCCGCCGCGGCGGTCGTCGTCGCCGGGGACGACGACGAGTGGCTGCCGCTCGGCCCGGTCGACACCTGGGAGGCGCGGGTCGACGCCCCGGTCGTCGTCGTGCCCCGAGGCGGTCACCTCACCCCTGACTCGGGCTACGGCGAGTGGCCGGCCGTGCTGGCCTGGGCGCTCGGGGTGCCCGCGGCGGAGGCGTTCGGCTGATCGGCCGTGCGGTCACGACCGGCGGCCGACGGAGCGGTCACGACCGGCGGCCGACGGAGCTGCCGGGCCTACGCGTCCGGCGCGAGGAAGGCGGCGGCCGCGCGAGACAGGTAGGCCGGGTCGTCGGCGCCGCAGAGCTCGCGGGCCGAGTGCATTCCGAGCAGCGGGATGCCGACGTCGATCGTGCGGATGCCGAGCCGCGTCGCCGTGATCGGCCCGATGGTCGAACCGCAGGGCACCGAGTTGTTCGAGACGAACTCCTGGAACGGCACGCCGGCCTGCTCGCACGTCCGTGACCACTCGGCCGCGCCGAGCCCGTCAGTGGCGTAGCGCTGGTTGGCGTTGATCTTGAGCAGCGGTCCGCGGTTCACGACCGGCTGGTTGACCGGGTCGTGCCGCTCGGGGTAGTTCGGGTGCACGGCGTGCCCGGCGTCCGCGCTCAGGCACCACGACCCGGCGAGGGCGCGGCGGTGGTCGGTCGTCGTCGCCCCGAGACCGGCCGAGACGCGGGCGAGGACGTCCTCGAGTAGCGGACCGGCGGCACCCGACGGCGTGGCCGACCCGACCTCTTCGTGGTCGAACGCCGCGAACACGGCGACGTGGTCGAGCTCGACGCCCGCCGTCGCGGTCTCGATCAACGCGACGAGACCGGCGTGGGTCGACGACAGGTTGTCCATGCGCCCGGCGGCGAACAGTTCGCCGGAGAGCCCCAGGACCGCAGGAGGCGCGGTGTCGGCCACGACCACGTCGTACCCGGTCACGTCGGCTCCGGTCAGCCCGGCCAACCCGGCGAGGTGGCCGAGGACGTCGGCCTCGTCGAGCGGACCCGCCCCGACCACGGGGTTCAGGTGACGCTGGGGGTCGAGCTTGAGGCCGTCGGCGTTGACGCCGCGGTCGAGGTGGACGGCGAGCTGCGGGAAGCGCAGCAGCGGCCCGGTGCGAACCAGGTGCGTCTCGCCCATGCGGGTGACCAGTCGACCGGCGAACTCGAGGTCGCGGTCGAGCCACGAGTTGAACAACGGGCCGCCGTAGACCTCGACACCGGCCTGCAGCCAGCCGCGGGTGCCGGTCGTCGGCTTGGGCTTGAGCTTGAAGCCGGGGGAGTCGGTGTGCGCCCCGACGACGCGGAACGGCGTCGTGGCCGTCGCCGTGGCGGGCTCGATCCAGGCGATGACCGCGCCGTCGCGCACGACGTAGCGACGCCCCGGGCCGGTGGGCCACTCGGCGGTCTCGTCGAGGGCGGTGAACCCGGCGTCGTCGAGCCGGCGGGCGGCCTCGGCCGCGGCGTGGAAGGACGAGGGCGAGGCCTGGATGAAGCGGGCGAAGTCGTCGAGGTGGGGGCGCGTGTCAGTCATCCCCACCAGCATGCACCACCCCGTCGTCGCTGAGACCCCACGAAGTCGCCGAGACCCCGGCGCGCGCACGGGGGTCTCGGCGACTTCCTGGGGTCTCACACCGGGTCAGCGGCCGCCGCTGCCGCCGCGGTTCGCGCCGATGTCGCCGCGGTGGGCGTTCGCCTCGGGGTCGGCCGAGTGCGGGTCCTCGTCGTCGACGGTCAGGGCGGCGTCCTGCTCGCCCGAGACGCCGCCGGGGCTCACGGCGACGTATCCGTCCTCGCCCGAGTGGCTGCCGTCCAGCGGCTGCGTGACGTCGCCGTCGGGAGTCGCGTCGCCCGACCCGGCGGGCTCGCCTTGCGTGTCGGTCGGGCCCGACCCGTGGGTCGCCCGGTGCGTCTCGATCGCGGCGGCCTCGACGGCCGCCTGGTCGAGCGCGTCGCCGTGGCCGAGCTCGTCGTCCGGTCCGTGCGGGTCGGGGTTCGTGCGGGCGTCGCTCATCGGGGAGTCCTCTCGTGGTGGGCCTCCGAGGCTAGGCGCACCGCGCCTCCTCGTCCGGACGGCGTCGGCAGGCGGCGCCGGAGGCGTCACGGCGCGGTCGGCAGCACCGCGGCCCAGAGGTGGAAGAGGGCGTAGGCGCGCCAGGGCGACCACGCCGCTCCGGCGGCCTCGGCCTGCTTCGTCGTCAGGCCGCCCATCACGCGCCGCAGCACGAGGTCGCCCGCGGGCCAGGCGTCCCGGTCGCCGAGGGCACGTACCGCGAGGTACTCGACCGTCCACGGGCCGATGCCGGGCACGGCGAGCAGGCGTCGACGCGCGTCGGCGTGGTCGACGTCGGGCGCGATCACGAGCCCGTCGGCGACGACCTCGGCCAGGGCGTGGATCGTCCGCGCCCTGCTGTTCGTCACCCCGACCGCGGCCCGCAGCTCGTCGACGTCGGCGGACGCCAGGCGCTCGGCACGGGGGAACCGCGCGAGGCCCGTCCCTGCGACCGGATCGCCGTAGGCCGCCACGAGTCGCCCGGTGAAGGTGCGCGCCGCGGCGAGCGAGACCTGCTGCCCGAGCACGGTCATCGCGGCCGTCTCGAACCCGTCGGGGTTGCCCGTCACGCGGATGCCCGGTCGCGCCGCGACGAGCGGCCCGAGCACCGGGTCGTCGGCGAAGCCCCGCTCGACGTCGTCGAGGTCGGTGTCGAGGTCGAGCCACGTCCGCACGACGCGTCGGGCCTCGTCGACCGTCTCCTCCGTCGGCGGCACGCCGTCGGGTCCGGTCATCGCCACGTCGACCCCGGTCGACGCGAACGACAGGTCGAGACGGTAGGAGGCGCGCGCGGCCCCCGAGCCCAGCTCGACCAGTCGCGCGTGCGACGCCGCGGCGACGTCGGTGGCTTCGGCTCCCGGCACGCTGTGCGCGGCCAGCAACCCCACGGCGTGCGCGTGGTCCCAGGCTCCGACGGGTTCGACGACGAAGCGCGAGGCCGCCTCGCCGGGCGCAGCCGCGTCCGAGGCCGCCGGGTCGAGCGGGTCCGCCCTCACGACCGGGCCGCCCGGCCGCCGCCGGCCGCCACGGGCCGACCGTCGTCGCCCCACACCCCCGACGACCCGCGGCGGTGGCTGTCGACGAGGTGCGTGTCGACGATGCCCGCGGCCTCCATCAGGGCGTGCATGGTGGTCGGCCCCACGAACGTGAACCCCTTCGCCTTGAGAGACTTCGAGAGCGCGAGCGACTCGGGCGACATCGTCGGCACCTCCGCCATCGTGCGGGGCCGGGGCGTCTCGGCGGGCCGGAACGACCAGACGAAGTCCACGAGCCCACCGTCGGCGCGCAGGTCGAGCGTCGCCCGCGCGTTGCGGATCGTCGCGTCGACCTTGAGCCGGTTGCGGACGATCCCCGCGTCGGTCATCAGGCGCTCCCGGTCGGCGTCGTCGAAGCGGGCGACCACCTCGGGGTCGAAGTCGGCGAACGCGGTGCGGAACGCCGGCCGCTTGCGCAGGATCGTCGCCCACGACAGCCCCGACTGGAACGCCTCGAGGCTCAGCCGCTCGAACAGGCCGCGCTCGTCGCGGACCGGCAGACCCCACTCGGTGTCGTAGTAGTCGCGCAGCAGCGGGTCGGTCGACGCCCAGACCGGCCGGGCCAGCCCGTCGTCACCGACCACGACGCCCGTGCCTGCCGGACCCGACGGCACCGCACCCGACGGCATCGGCTTCGAAGGCACCAGGCCGGGGCGCACCACGTCGCTCACGCGCGTGCCTCGAGGTCGATCAGGATCTGCTTGGCCGCCATGCCCCCACGGTAGTTGCCGGCGGTCCCGTCGCTCCGCACCACCCGGTGGCAGGGCACGACGACCGGCAGCGGGTTGGTCGCGCAGGCCGTGCCGACGGCCCGCACCGCACGGGGGCTGCCCGAGGCGAGGGCGACCGAGGCGTAGCTCGCCGTCGCGCCGTAGCCGATGTCGGGCAGGTGCTCGAGCACCGTCCGCTGGAAGCCCTTCGACAGACGCCGGTCGAGCGGCAGGTCGAACGCGCGGCGCTCGCCGCGGAAGTACTCGTCGAGCTCGCGTGCCACGGCGTCGAGCCGCGACGGAGCCTCGACGATGCGGGGGCTGACGGTCGAGGCCAGGCGGTCGAGCACCGTGTCGTGCCCCTCGATCTCGAAGGCGACCCGCAGCACGCCCACGTCGGTCGCGCAGACGAGCAGCCGCCCGACGGGGGAGTCGAGGGTGCGGTAGGCCACGTCGACCGCTCCGGCGTCGAGGGCGGCCTCGGCGAAGCGGGCGTGCAGGGCGGCGAGACGGTCGTCGGCCGGGTCGAGACCGGTCAACAGGACGCGCGGGTCTGTCGACGCGTCGGCGGGGGAGGCGGTCATCGCGTGCCCTTCGGCTCGGGGGAGGCGGACGGGACGGAGGTGGACGGGACGGCGGTGGGCGGGGCGGAGGCGCGGCGGGCGACCCGCCCCGAGGTGCCGGTCGGTCGGGGCGTCGCCGGTTCGGCCAGCAGTCGGCGCAGCGCCGCGATCCCGTCGGCGGACGCGCGCCGGGCCGCGTCCGCGCTGATGCCGGTCACCTCGGCGACCTCGCGGTGCGACAGCCCGACGAGGTGGTGGTAGACCACGGCCCGGCGCTGCCCCGGCGGCAGGGTCCGCAGCGCCCCGTCCAGTTCGTCCGTGCGAGCCATGGCCTCGTCGTGAGGAGGCGCGGGCTGCGGTTCGGGCACCGTCTCGACCGGGCGGGGGCGGCGGTCCCGCGCCCGCAGCACGTCGATCGCCTTGCGGTGCGCGATGGTCACCAGCCACGCCTCGAGGTTCGTCGACGCGGGCAGCGACGGATAGGCGACGAGGGCCGCCACGAACGTCTCGCTCCACGCGTCGTCGGTGTCGTGCTCGTCGAGCACGGCCCGGCACACGCGCCACACCGTGCGACCGTGCCGGGCGACCACGCGCTCGAAGGGTTCCACGTCAGAACAGCCGACCGGACTCGGGGCCCGACGGCTGGTCGGCCTCGAGCCCGAGCAGGAACCGTTTGCGGTCGAGCCCGCCGGCGTAGCCGACGAGCGCTCCGCCCGAACCGACCACGCGGTGGCAGGGTACGACGATGCTCAGCGGGTTGAGCCCGTTGGCGGCGCCGACCGCCCGGGCCAGGCCGACGCCGCCGAGCGCGGTCGCGAGCTGCCCGTAGCTGCGCGTCTCGCCGAAGGGGATGTCGCGCAGCAGGTCCCACACCCGCACCTGGAAGCCGTTGCCACGCGGTGCCAGCGGCAGGTCGAAGGAGCGGCGCTCGCCGCCGAAGTACCCACCGAGCTGGCGTTCGACCTCGGCGAAGTCGCTCAGCCCGACGCCGTCCCGCGAGACCGGGCCGAAGCCGGTCGGATCGGGCAGGTGGCGGTGCTCGTCGAAGTAGAGGCCGACGAGGCCCGCCTCGGCCCCGACGACGGTCAGCGTGCCGACGGGGGTGTCGACGGTGGTGTGGACGCTCACGGTGCCTCCTGGCTCTCGGCGATGGTACTCACCCCGTAGACGCGCCAGCGCGACCGGATGTGAGGTCGCCGACCGGACCGGGCCGCGTGATCGGGGTGGGCCGTCGACCAGGTACCCTTGAACGCCCGGTCCGGGCACTCCACGCTGTCGGGTGTGTGTGAGCGTCCGGGTCGGGTCTTCTCGTCTCCGGCGACCGGCTTCCCGTCCGTGTCCGCCCCGGGCTCAGTGGCGGGTGCTGAACTCGCTCTCGCCCACGGGGGCGAGCTCGCTCACGTCGACCCGGTCGACCCGGGCCCCGCGGGGTCCCTCGTCGAGCCACTCGAGCAGCAACGCCACCCGGTCGGGCCGTCCCTCGACCTCGACCTCGACCGTCCCGTCGGGCAGGTTGCGGACGAAGCCGCCGACGTCCAGTCGGTCCGCCTCGCCCTCGGTCGAGAAACGGAAACCCACGCCCTGCACCGAGCCGTGCACGAGGGCCCGGCGTCTGATCACGTCGTCCATCGCTCGACCGTACCCGCGCCTCCTCGGCCTGGCCCTCACGCGCTACGAGATCGCCCCCCAACCGCCGAGTGGACGGAACACCACGCGTCGCCGCGGTGTCCCGTCCACTCGACGGTGTGGTGCCGGTGGCCTACTTGTCGACCGTCGACATGTCGGCGTAGCGGGCGCCCTTCGGCGCGGCCACGTCGTCGAGCTGGTACATCTGCTCGGCGTCGAGCACGACGTCGTCGGCCGCGACGTTCTCGTCGAGGTAGGCGCGGCGCTTCGTGCCCGGGATGGGCACGATGCCCTCGCCCTTGGCGAGCAGCCAGGCGAGTGCGACCTGACCGGGCGTGGCTCCGACGGCCCGGGCGACCTCGTCGACCTGCTGCACGATGCGGATGTTCGCCTGCAGGTTGTCGCCCGAGAAACGGGGCGCGAACCGGCGGAAGTCGTCGTCGGCGAGCTCGTCGACCGAGCGGATGGTGCCGGTGAGGAACCCGCGACCGAGCGGCGAGTAGGGCACGAAGCCGATGCCGAGCTCGCGGACGGTCGGCAGGATCTCGGCTTCGGGCTCGCGACTCCACAGCGACCACTCGGTCTGCAGGGCGGTGATCGGGTGCGTGGCGTGGGCGCGGCGGATCGTCTCGGGTGCGGCCTCGGACAATCCGAGGAACCTCACCTTGCCGGCCGTCACGAGTTCGCCCATCGCGCCGACGGTCTCCTCGATCGGCACCTGCGGGTCGACCCGGTGCTGGTAGTAGAGGTCGATGTGGTCGATGCCGAGACGCTGCAGCGACCCGTCGACCGAGCGGCGGACGTACTCGGGCCGACCGTCGACCGTGCGCTCGGCACGCGCCTCGGGGTCGGTGACGTTGCCGAACTTCGTCGCGACGACGGCCTGGTCGCGGCGGCCCTTGAGAGCGCGTCCGAGCAGCTGTTCGTTCGTGTGCGGGCCGTACATGTCGGCGGTGTCGAGCAGGGTGACGCCGACGTCGAGCGCCCGGTGGATCACGCGCACCGACTCGTCGTCGTCGGTGCTGTTGCCGGTGTAGAAGGCGGACATGCCCATCAGGCCGAGGCCGAGACGGCCGACGTCGAGTCCGCCGTCGACCTGGCCGAGTGTGGTGTTCTTCATGGCTCCGAGCCAACTCCCTCGCACCCGGCGACGGCCCAGGCCCGGTGCGCGGCCCGGCGGACCGCAGGAGGCGCGGTGCCCGTCGGACGGACACCGCGCCTCCTCGGCCTGCCGGGTTCAGGACCCGGCGCCCGCCGCCGTCAGCGGCGCTCCACCCGGCGCCGGACGACGGCCGAGCCGGTGACGAGGGCGAGGCCCAGGGCCAGCGCGGCGGCGCCGAGGCCGAGCGGCAGGCCGGGCTCGCTGCCCGTGTAGGCGAGTGGTCGGCCCGAGTCGCCGCTACCCGATCCGCCCGTGCCGGACCCACCGGCCGCGGGCACGACGGGTGCCGGTGACACGGTGGGGTCGGGGCTCGGGTCGGGGTCGGGCACGGGCGTCACGACGGGAGGCGCGGCGAGGGTGATCGTCGGCACGGTGCCGTCGGCGAACGGTGCGGCGAAGGTGCCGACGACGTCACCGTCGAGCACGACCGCGTAGTCCGTCCCGGGGACGAGCGCCTCGGCGCGGTAGAGGCCGGCCGCGTCGGTGGTCGGGGTGGCGACGGGCTCGGGCTCGGCGGCGTCGGCCTCGATCACCTGCAGCGGCAGGCCCACGGCGGGGGTGCCGTCGGCGTTCACGACCGCGCCCTCGACGCTGACCGTGTCGGGAGCGGCGATCTGCACGGGCGGGATGGTCCCGCTCGTCGCGGGTGCGGTGATCGTGACGGCCGAGTCGACGTCCTCGTCCAGGATCACCTCGTACTGCTCACCCGGGGTCAGGCCGTCGGCCGTGAACGAGCCGCCCGCGCCGGTCTCGACGCTCGCCACGGGCGTGGTCTCGCCGACCGGCACGATGTCGACCGTCGACCCGGTCGCGGGTGCCGAGCCGTCGGGGTTCACGATGCTCGT
This sequence comes from Frigoribacterium sp. AP1, assembly GCF_056680555.1. Classification (NCBI taxonomy): domain Bacteria; kingdom Bacillati; phylum Actinomycetota; class Actinomycetes; order Micrococcales; family Microbacteriaceae; genus Frigoribacterium; species Frigoribacterium sp. AP1. Next base: position 614,739 of record NZ_CM155288.1, on the reverse strand, counting down.
GGTGATCTCGACGGTCGGGTCGAGCGTGATCGAAGCGCCCGAGGACGTGGTGACCGGACCCCGGGCGATGCCCGTGACCTCGTCGACCACGTCGTACTCCGCGGCGGGATCGAGCCCCTCGAAGGTGATCGAGCCGTCGGTGCCGGTCGTCCCGGATGCGACCGGGTCGATCTGGCCGGGCACGACGATGCTCACCGGACGGTCGGCGACGGGCGTGCCGTCGGCCTGCACGACCGTGACCGTGAGGGGAGCGGTGTCGACCGGGGCCACGGCACCCGTGAAGGCGAAGTCGAGGCCGGGCGAGTCGTCGCCGGTCACGGTGAAGGATCGGGCGGGCAGGTCGGTGGCACCGTCGGGCGTCGTGACGTCGACCTCGTAGGGCGTGCCCGAGACGAGGCCGGGGACCGACCAGGTGCCGTCGGGGCCGACCGTCGTCGTGGTCCCGACGACCTCACCGGTCGCCGGGTCGACCACCGTCACGACCGCCCCGGGGTAGGCCGTGCCGTCGTTCGTCACCGTGCCGCTCGCCGTGAACGTCTTGGTCACGAACCACGTCTGGTACACCGGGAACCCGGCCCGCTGCTGATACGTGAAGGTCAGCGTCGAGAGCGGCACGGTCGGGCTGAACCAGGCGGCGGCACCCTCGGTGTCGGCCGCGGTCGCGTTGCCGGTCAGAACGCCCGAGCCGGCGTTCCACGAGGGCACGTCGCGCAGCCCGGCGGCGTCGCACGACGGCGACGGGCCGCCGGTCGCGGTGCGGCAGGAGTTGTAGGTGCTCCGGAAACCGAGGGCGCTCGCGGGCACGGCCGCGCCGGCGGCGTCGGTGGCCGAGACGGTCACCTGGTCGGCGTCGACGTCGCCGAGCACGAACGACCAGTCGCTCGTGGGTGTGGCCCGGTCGAAGGTGTAGGTCGTGACCGAGGCGGCGGCAGCCGTCGGGGAATCCTGGGCGGGACGCAGGTTGAGGTAGGGGCGACCGCGGCTCGAGTCGTACTCGGCGCCGACCGGCGTGCCCGTGCCCTGCCAGGTGCTCGACCCGCTGGGGATGGTGGCCTGGCGTGAGGTCGACGTGAACGTCGCCTGGGGGAAGTCGCCGGGCAGTGTCATCGTGCCCGTGTACGCCCGAGCCGTCCCGTCGACGGTGAAGTCGGCCCAGCCGACCGTTCCGGGGCCCGCGGCGGACGCACCCGTCGCACCACCGAGTGCCAGGGCACCGGCCAGGACGACCGTCACCCCCGCCGCCGCCCACGTCCTGACACGCCTGTCGACCATGTTGTCGTCCCTCCGGGCCCCCGCCTGATCGGGGGCCACGAGGTCGAGGTTATTTCAGGTCTGCGTCGCGTCACAAACCGGTACGGCTCGAGGCGTCGTCACGGGCCGGGACGACGACGGGGCGCCGCCTCGCGACCGGGATGCCCGGTGCGGAGGTCGGCGCCCCGTCGGGGACGTCGCGCGTCAGCGCTTCTTGACGTTCGAGACGATGTCCTCCGAGTGGCTGCCCGTCGCTCCCTTGGCCTTCTTGTCGGCGCGCTTCTCCTTCAAGGAGCGCACGGCGACCTTCGCGGTGGTCTTCTTCGCTGATTTCTCTGCCATGGTGGTGCCTCCGTCGCGGACCCAGATGATCCGGTCCGCCCGAGGCTACGGTGCCGCGGCCCCGGTGTCTGTAGTGGCGACCATCTTCACGGCTCCTACACTGCCCAGTGGCCCGATCCGCCTCGCCCGAGGTGCCCGTGCCCGCCCCACACCCGCCCGACCCCGACCACCCGCCCGACCCCGACCACCAGCGAGACGACAGGCCCCGATGACCCCCGTCCCCACCCCGACCCCGGTCGCCCCGACGCGCAGCGAGCGTCTCGACGAGCTGCCGTTCACCTCGAAGCACCGCCGACTGCTCGCCGGCTCGGGCATCGGCTGGGCCCTGGACGCGCTCGACGTGGGTCTGCTCTCGTTCGTCATCGCCCAGCTGATGACCGTGTGGAGCGACCAGGCCGGCCAACTGGCCTGGGTCGCCTCGGCCGGATTCGCGGGCATGGCGATCGGCGCGGCCGTCGGCGGCTCGTTGGCCGACCGCCTGGGCCGCAAGACCGTCTTCGCCCTCACCCTGCTGCTCTACGGTCTCGCCACCGGTCTCTCGGCCCTCTCGTGGTCGGTCGGCGTGCTGCTCGTCCTGCGCTTCGTCGTCGGTCTCGGCCTGGGCTCCGAATTGCCCGTCGCGTCGACCCTGGTCAGCGAGTTCTCGCCCCGGCGCATCCGCGGTCGCGTCGTCGTGTTGCTCGAGGCGTTCTGGGCCGTGGGCTCGATCGGGGCGGCCCTCGTCGGGTACCTCGTGATCCCGACCAGCGACGACGGCTGGCGCTGGGCCCTGCTGATCGGTGCGGCCCCCGCGCTCTACGCCGTCTTCGTGCGGCTGAGGATGCCCGAGTCGGTGCGCTTCCTCGAGTCGAAGGGTCGTCACGACGAGGCCGAGCGCACCGTCCGCGGCTTCGAGCAGGCCGCCGGCGTCGCCGCCCCGACCGTCGTCGCCGAGGAGGCGCGGGTCGTCGAGGAGCCGGCCCGCGCCTCCGTCGGTCGGTTGTTCGGTGCCGGCATGGCGCGCCGCACGGTCGCGATCTGGGTGGTCTGGTTCATGACCAACTTCTCGTACTACGGCGCCTTCGTCTGGCTGCCGTCGCTGCTCGTGGCGGCCGGGTTCCCGCTCGTGCGCTCGTTCGAGTACGTGCTGATCATCACGCTGGCCCAGCTGCCGGGTTATGCGGCCTCGGCCTGGCTGATCGAGACGTGGGGCCGCCGGGGGACGCTCGCGACCTTCCTGCTCGGGTCGGCCGTCGCGGCCGTGTTCTTCGGCTTCGGTGCCGTCAGCGGCAGCGTGGCGCAGATCCTCGTCGCGGGCATGGCGCTGTCGTTCTTCAACCTCGGCGCGTGGGGGGCGCTCTACGCCGTGACGCCCGAGCTCTACCCGACGCCGCTGCGGGGCACGGGGGCGGGGTGGGCCGCCGGCGTCGGCCGCATCGCCTCGATCGCCGCCCCGCTGTCGGTGCCGCCGCTCATCGCCCTCGGCGGGCCGCCCACCCTCTTCGTCGTCTTCGGCGCGGTCTTCGTCGTGGGGGCCGTCGCCGCCACGATGCTGCCCGAGCTCCGCGGCACGCGGCTCGCCGAGTGAGCGCGCGCCGTCGCCCGTCGCGTCGTCGCCTCACGCCGCGTCGTCTGCTCGGGATCGTCGTGGTGCTGGTGGCTGGGGCCGTCCTCGTGGCGTTCCCGCGCCTCCTCGGCGACGGGTCCGGGGGCGGAGACCCGGGAGGCGCGGGTGCGGTTCCCGTGCCCACGAGCGTCCCGGCCGCGGCGGCCGAGGCCGTCGTCGAACGCGTCGTCGACGGCGACACGGTGATCGTCACCGTCGCGGGGGAGCGCGAGCGCATCCGCCTGATCGGCGTCGACACCCCCGAGACCGTGAAGCCAGACGCTCCGGTCGACTGCTTCGGCCCGGAGGCCAGCGCCTTCATGACGGCCACCCTGCCCGAGGGGGCGACGGTCTGGCTCGAGGACGACGCCTCGCAGGGCGACGCCGACCGCTACGACCGGCTGCTGCGCTACGTCTGGTCGCCGGACGGCACGATGCTCAACGAGCGACTGGTCGCCGAGGGCTACGGGCGTGAGGACACCTACGACGACGCGTACCGCTACCGCGACCGGTTCGTCGCCGCCGAGGCGTCGGCCGAGGCCTCGCGGGCCGGGCTCTGGGCGGCCTGCGGCTGACGCGCTACGGATCACGGCAGATCACAGGGGCATCCACCAGAATCATGGGGCAGGAGGTTCCATGCCCACCCCGAGAGACCCGGCCCCCACGGCCCCGTCGACCCGTCCGCCGCGCTCGCCGCAGGCCGACGAGATCGTCACCCACATGCAACGGCTGACCACCGAGTCGCAGAAGGTCGCCCAGGCGTTCGCCTCGCGGCACGGTCTCGGCCACATCGACCTCGAGGCGCTGCTGCACGTCATGCAGGCCGAGCGCGACGGCGACCCCGTGACCGCCGGTGGACTCGGCGAGCTCCTGGGCGTCACCTCGGGGGCGGCCACGGGCGTCATCGACCGCCTCGAGAAGGTCGGCCACGTGCAGCGCAGCCGTGACGAGGCCGACCGACGCCGGGTGCTCCTCCGCTACTCCGACCGCGCCCGCGAGGTCGCGGGGGCGTTCTTCGGGCCGCTCGGCGTGATGAGCGACCGGGTCATGGCCGACTTCGACGAGGCCGAGCTCGAGACCGTCCGACGGTTCCTCGAGGGCATGTCGGGCGCGATGGCCGAGCGGGCCCGCGAGGTGGGGCGTCCCGCCTGAGGCGACCCGCGCCTCCTCGGTGCCCCGCCCGTGACCGTCGGCGGCAGCGGGTAACGTCGTCGTGACCCCGGAAGGCAGGTGGCACGTGACCGACCACGTCTCGGCCCTCGATCTCTTCTCGATCGGCATCGGCCCGTCGAGCTCGCACACCGTCGGCCCCATGCGGGCCGCCCGCGAGTTCCTGCTCGGCGTCGAGGCCGACGGCCGGTTGGCCGACGTCACCCGGGTCGAGGCCGTGCTCTACGGCTCGCTCGCGGCGACCGGCCTCGGCCACGGCACGCCCTCGGCCGTCCTCGCCGGCCTCGCGGGCATGCAGCCCGAGACCTGCGACCCCGCGGTCGTCTCGGGCATGCAGCAGGCGGTCGAGCAGGGCGGCGGCCTGCGGTTGCTCGGGCGACACCAGATCGCCTTCGCCCCCAACGACCTGCGGATGGCGCCGCTGACCCGCATGCCGCGGCACCCCAACGCGATGAGCGTCGAGGCCTTCGACGTCGACGGAGTGAGTCTCGCGCGCGAGGTCTACTTCTCGGTCGGCGGCGGCTTCGTGGTGCGCGACGGCGACGACGAGCAGGCCGTGCCCACCGCCGAGGCGCCGTTCGCCTTCGCCGACGCCGACGACCTGTTGCGCCTCTGCGACGCCGAGGGCGTGTCGATCGCCGGGCTCGCCTGGCGCAACGAGGTCGCGCTGCACGGCGAGGCCGACGCCGCGGCGGGCCTCGACGCGCGCTGGGCCGCCATGCGGGCCTGCGTCGACGCGGGACTCGAGGCCACGGGCGTGCTGCCCGGGTGGATGAAGGTGCCGCGGCGTGCCCGCCAGTTCGCGACCATGCTGCGTCAGCAGGACGAGCGGGCGACCGCCTACGCGCTCGGCGGCTCCGCGGTCGACCAGGGCCGCGCCTCCTCGCTGCTGGCCTCCGACCTGCCGGCCCAGTGGCTGCAGGCCTACGCGATGGCCGTCAACGAAGAGAACGCGGGCGGCGGGCGCGTGGTCACGGCACCGACCAACGGGGCCGCCGGCATCATCCCGGCCGTGGGCTACTACGCGATGCGCTTCCACGGTGCGACCGAGGACGAGCTGGCCCGCACCTACCTGCTGACGGCCGCGGCGATCGGTTCGCTCTACAAGCGCAACGCGTCGATCTCGGGGGCCGAGGCCGGCTGCCAGGGCGAGGTCGGCTCGGCCGCGTCGATGGCCGCGGGGGCGCTGACCGCGCTGCTCGGCGGGACGCCCCGCCAGGTCGAGAACGCCGCCGAGATCGCCATGGAGCACCATCTCGGCCTCACCTGCGACCCCGTGGGCGGCTTCGTCCAGGTGCCCTGCATCGAGCGCAACGCCATCGCGGCGGGCACGGCGGTCGCCGCGACCCGCATGGCCCTGCTCGGCGACGGCAGCCACGTCGTCAGCCTCGACACCGTCATCGAGACGATGCGTCAGACCGGCCGCGACATGAAGGACAGCTACAAAGAGACCAGCCGCGCCGGGCTCGCCGTCAACGTCATCGAGTGCTGACCGGGGTCGCGGCAGGCCGACCCGAGGAGGCGCGGGTCGTGTCGGACGCCGCCGCTAGCCTCGTCGCATGACCCCGCCGCGCCGCCCCACGCCGTCCCGCCCCGCGACCCCGGGCGGCACCGACGCCCCACGGCTCGACCCCGTCGATCCGCAGGGGCTCGTCGTCCTCGGCACCGACCTGCTGGGTCCGCGCGACACCCGAGAGCTCGAGCGCTACGTCGACGCCGACCTGACCGACCGCGACCTCGAGGGGGCCGAGTTCACCGAGTGCGTCTTCGAGGCGCCCCGGCTCGGATCGGCCCGACTGCGCGGTGCGCGCCTGGTCGAGTCGGTGCTGTCCGATTCGTTCGCCCCCGAGCTGGCCGCCGCGCGCAGCACCTGGCGTGACGTCCGCGTCGAGCGGCCCCGGTGGGGGTCGGCCGAGCTGTTCGACGCCGAGCTGCGGTCGGTGCACGTGGTCGGCGGCAAGATCGACTTCCTCAACCTGCGCGGGGCGCGACTCACCGACGTCGTGATCGAGGGGTGCACGATCGGCGAACTCGACCTCGGGGGCGTCCAGGCCCTGCGGGTCGCGCTGGTCGACTGCCGCATCGGCACGCTCGACGTGACCCGCGCCTCCTTGTCGCACACCGACCTGCGCACCAGCGACTTCTCGCGCATCGACGGCTTCGAAGGGCTTCGCGGCGCGACCATCGACGAGCTGCAGCTGGCGACCTTCGCCCCGACGATGGCGGCTCACCTCGGGCTCGTGGTCGGCTGAGCCCGGGCCGCCCGTGTTGCGCCCGGCTACGCCCTGGCCGAACACGTCGGGGTTGCACGAGGCGGCGGTGCTATCGTCGCCGACAGAGCAACGCGCTCCGGGGTCAGTGAAAATCTGAGCCGGCGGTCACAGTCCGCGACCCGTGTCGTCACCGAGAGGTGCCGGCCCGGTTGAACCGGTGGAACTCCGGTACCGACGGTCATAGTCCGGATGAGAGGTAGCGCGGGCCCGGTCGTCCGTCCGCGGACCCCGGGCCGATGCCGACCCTCGCGTCGCGCACCCCCGGAGAGCCCTCGGCACACAGCCAGGCAGACCGGAGGACGACATGACGACGCAGGCGACCACGCCCCGCGGGCCCGACGCACGGACGCGCCGACCCATCGACGCGACGAGCACGGCGGTGCGCTGATGTTCACCGGTCTCGTCGAAGAACTCGGACGCGTCGAGCGCGTCGACGACCAGGGCGACAGCGTCCGACTGACGGTCCACGGCCCGGCCGTGCTGACCGACGCCGCGCACGGCGACTCCATCTCGGTCAGCGGCGTCTGCCTGACGGTGGTCGCGCAGCAGGGCGACACGTTCACGGCCGACGTCATGCGGCAGACGCTGGCCATGAGCACGGTCGGGGCGTTCGGCCCCGGCACGCCCGTGAACCTCGAACGCGCCGCACGTGTCGGCGACCGCCTCGGCGGTCACATCGTGCAGGGCCACGTCGACGGCACGGCCACGGTCGTCGAGATCGAGCAGGGCGACGCCTGGCGTCGGGTCCGCTTCGACCTCGCCGACGACCTCGCGCCCCTGCTCGTCGACAAGGGCTCGGTGACGCTCGACGGCGTGAGCCTCACGGTGAGCGCGATCAGCGAGCCCGGCGAGGCTCCGGGGTGGTTCGAGGTCAGCCTCATCCCCGAGACGCTCGCCGTGACGACGCTCGGCGCCAAGGCCGTCGGCGACCGGGTCAACGTCGAGACCGACGTGCTCGCCCGCCACGTGCGCCGCATGCTGCGGCTGGACGCGCTCGACGCCGACGGCCCTCGTGGTGCGACCGGCCGGGTCGACGCGCTGGACGCGCTCGACGCGGCCGTGACGGGTCGCCCGTGACCGTGTCGACACCCGCCGAGGAGGCGCGGGTCGACTCGCGCCTCGCGCCGATCGAGCTCGCTCTCGAACACCTGCGTCGGGGCCGACCCGTCGTGGTGGTCGACGACGAGTCCCGCGAGAACGAGGGCGACGTCGTCCTGTCGGCCGAGTTGGCCTCGCCCGAGTGGATCGCCTGGACGGTGCGGGTGTCGTCGGGTTTCGTCTGCGCGCCGATGACGAACGAGATCGCCGACCGACTCGACCTGCCGCCGATGGTCGCCCACAACGAGGACGCCCGCGGCACGGCCTACACGGTGAGCGTCGACGCGGCGGCCGGTGTGACGACGGGCATCAGCGCCTCCGACCGGGCGACGACCCTGCGCACGCTCGCGTCGCCCACCAGCGTGCGCGACGACCTGCACCGCCCCGGGCACGTCCTGCCGCTGCGGGCCCGCGAGGGCGGAGTGCGTGAGCGCGACGGCCACACCGAGGCCTCCGTCGACCTGATGAAGGCCGCGGGGCTGCGACCCGTCGCCGTGATCAGCGAGATCGTGGGCGACGACGGCGAGATGATGCGCCTGCACGGACTGCTCGACTTCGGTGGCCGCGAGGGAGTGCCGGTCGTGACGATCGCCGACCTCGTCACCTGGTTGGGCGACCGCGACCTCGACGATCCCGCCCCCGCCCCCGTGCCCGGCTCCCCGATCATCGACACCACGACCACGACCACGACCCCCGAAGGAGACCCCGCATGAGCGGAGCAGGAGCCCCCACCGAACTCGACGTCGACGGCACGGGAGTCCGCGTGACGATCGTCGCCGGCACCTGGCACGAGACGATCACCGACGGACTGCTGGCCGGAGCGTTGGCCACCGTCGAACGCCTCGGCGCCACGGCCACGGTCGTGCGCGTGCCCGGCAGTTTCGAACTGCCCGTCGTCGCGAAGGCCGCGCTCGAGGCCGGGGCCGACGCGGTCGTCGCCCTCGGAGTGATCATCCGTGGCGGCACACCGCACTTCGAGTACGTGTCCGACGCCGCGACCTCGGGCCTGCTGCGGGTGACCCTCGACACGGGCAAGCCCGTCGGGTTCGGCGTGCTCACGCTCGACGACGAGCAGCAGGGCCTCGACCGCGCCGGCCTGCCCGGCTCCAAGGAGGACAAGGGCGCCGAAGCGGCACACGCCGCCGTCGCGACGGCCGTCCAGCTGCGCGACATCGCCCGAGCCGGCTCGGGCCGCGTCATCGGCTTCTAGGACCTGCGCTGCGCCGGTCCCTCGACCCGCGCCTCCCCGGGTCCGCGACCCGCGCCTCCTCGCCCCGCGCCTCCCCGGGTCCTCGCCTCCCCGGGTCCCTCGACCCGCGCCTCCTCGTCCCGCGCCTCCCCGGGTCCCTCGACCCGCGCCTCCTGCCGGGCGGTTCGCGACCTCTCCGGCAACCCGACCGTGCCGAACCCGACCGCGTTGAAAGCTCTTGGCGTGCCGAACCCGACCATGGGACGACGACACGCCGCTCATCTCGAGAGTTGAGCGGCGTGTCGGATCTCCGGTGTCGCGAATTGCACAGGCAACTGACCCGGGCGGGTGGGGGCCCCGGGCGGGCGCGGGGAGGCTCCGACCGGCTAGGCGAAGACCTCGGCCAGGAAGGCCTCGAGCTGCTGCCACGAGCGGCGGTCCGCGCGGGCGTCGTACTGCGCGCCGTGGTCGGGTGCGTCGGTGCCGGGCACGGCGAAGGCGTGCATGACGCCGCTGTAGCTCAGCACCTGCCAGTCGGGTGCCTCGGCGGCGCGCATCTCGTCCTCGAACGCGACGACCGCCTCGTCGGGGACGACCGGATCGGCCGCGCCCGTCATGACGAGCAGCGGGGCGGTCACGGCGCCCTTCTCGGCGGGCATGCCCGTGCCGAGCCCACCGTGGAACGACACGACGCCGGCGACGTCGGCGCCCGCGCGAGCCAGCTCGAGGGCCCCCGAGCCGCCGAAGCAGTAGCCCATCACGGCGATCCGCGACGGGTCGACGCCGGGTTCGGCCCGCAGTCGCTCGAGGTTCGCGAGCAGCCGCGACCGGAAGAGCGCGACGTCGCCGTAGTACTTGCCCGCCTCGGCCGCGGCGTCCTGCGGCGAGGGTCGGACGCCCTGCCCGTAGACGTCGCCGGCGAGGGCGACGTATCCGAGTCGTGCGAGCATCTGCGCGCGCACCTCGACGTGGTCGATGACGCCCATCCAGTCGTGCAGCACGAGGACGCCGGGCACGAGCTCGGACGAGGAGGCGCGGGCCGGCTTCGCGAGGAACCCCTCGAGATCGACGTCGGTCGCCGCGTAGACCTCGTCCGACGTCGCGACGCCGCCCGGGTCGGGCACGCTGTCGAGGACGCGCTGCAGGTCGGGGGAGAGGGCGGGAGCGGGTTCGGTCGTGGTCACACGGGGACGCTACTCCCGACCGGTCGGACGGCGCCGACCGGTCTCGGCCGCGGTCTCGCCCAAAACTCGGGCCTGGTCTCAGCCCGGGTCGACGATCCGTGCCACGGCCTGTCGCACGACGTCGCACCGCCTCTGTTGGGGGCCGGTGTGCATGTTGGTGGCCTCGGGCGTGACGAACCAGGCCAGCACGACGCCGAAGACCATGGTCAGCAACTCGTCGGCGTCCCAGCCGGACGAGATGTCGCCGGCGTCTTGCGCCGCGCGCACCGAGTCGCGGCGCGCCTCGAGCTGGCCGTGGTCGAGCACGCCGGGGCTCGGCAGTGCGACGCCCTCGATCTGACCCCAGAGCAGCAGTCGGGCGTCGTCGGGGTTCGAGGCCAGGTGGTCGTAGAGGGCGCTCGCCCACCCCGGCAGGTCGTGGGCGTCGAAGGGGACGACCGCGACCCAGCGACCGATGCTCTCGCCGAGCGCGGCGTCGAAGAGGTCACGCTTGGTCGAGAAGTGGGCGTAGAGGCGCTCTTTGCTCGCCTCGGCGTCGCGCGCGATCGTGTCGACGCGGGCCCCGGCGAGGCCGCGGGCCGCGAACTCGGTCCTCGCTGCCTCGAGCAGCCGTTCCCGCGGAGGGGTGGGTCGTCGTGCCATGCCCAGAGCATAGGGGCTGGACCCCACCGGACCACCCGGTTCGGACCGAGGTCTTCGCTGACCGGGCCGAACGGTTCGCTCGTTGTCCCGACGGGCGCCGTCGGGCGCTGTCGGTTCGTCGGACGGTCAGAGGGTGCGGGCATCCGCCAGGTCGACGCCGGCCGCGGTCGCGACGCCGGCGTTGGTGATGCGCCCGGCGACCGCGTTGACGCCCCGCGCCAGCGACGCGTCGACGGCGATCGCGTCCCGCCACCCCCGGTCGGCCAGGGCCAGCGCGTAGGGCATGGTCGCGTTGGTCAGGGCCCGGGTCGAGGTCTGGGGGACGGCCCCGGGCATGTTGGCGACGCAGTAGTAGACGCTGTCGTGCACGGCGAAGGTCGGGTCGTCGTGCGTGGTCGCGTGCGATCCCTCGAAGCAGCCGCCCTGGTCGATGGCGATGTCGACGAGCACCGACCCGGGACGCATCGACGCGACCATGTCGTCGGTGACGAGCTTGGGGGCCTGGGCGCCGGGGATCAGCACGGAGCCGATCACCAGGTCGGCCGCCGCGACCTGGGCGCCGATCTCGTACGCCGTCGAGGCGCGGGTCTGCACCCGGCCGCCGAACTGCACCTCGAGGGCACGGAGACGCGGCAGTGACACGTCGATCACGGTCACGTCCGCGCCGAGGCCGAGGGCGTTCGCGGCGGCGTGCTCGCCGGCGACGCCGCCGCCGATCACGACCACCTTCGCCTTCGGGGTGCCGGGGACGCCACCGAGCAGCACGCCCGTGCCGCCGATCGGCTTCATGAGGTGGTAGGCCCCGACCATCGTGGACAGGCGGCCGGCGACCTCGCTCATCGGCGAGAGCAGCGGCAGGCTGCGGTCGTCCCGCTGGACCGTCTCGTACGCGATCGCGGTAGTGCCGGAGGCGAGGACGGCCTCGGTGCACTCGGGCGACGCCGCGAGGTGCAGGTAGGTGAAGAGGGTCTGGTCGGCCCGCATCAGCGGGTACTCGGCCGCGATCGGCTCCTTGACCTTCATGAGCAGGTCGGACTCACCCCAGACGGTGGCCGCGTCGTCCACGACCGTCGCGCCCGCGGCGACGAACTCGTCGTCGGAGAACCCCGAACCCCGCCCGGCACCCGCCTGCACGATCACGTCGTGTCCGCGGCGCGAGAACTCGTGGACGCCGGCCGGGGTCGCGGCGACGCGGTTCTCGTTGTTCTTGATCTCGGTGGGGATGCCGACGCGCATGGTTCGTCCTCTCGGGAGTGGCCTCGACGACGGGCGGCCGGTGCACGCCTCTGTTCGCCGAACTGAGGTCAGTGTGCTGTTTCGTGCCGATGCGTGCCAAGCTCTCCGCACGAGATTCTGTGCGGGGCCCTTGTCGCCGCACGATCGACGACGAGGGGGCGACTGGACATGGCTGCGACGAACGACGTTCGGCTCGACGAGATCGACCGGCAGCTCGTGCGCCTGTTGGTCGCGAACAGCCGCACCCCGAACGCCACCCTGGCCGCGCAGGTGGGGATCGCTCCGTCGACGTGTCTCGCGCGCCTCCGGTCGCTCGTCGAGCGCGGCGTCGTCGCCGGCTTCGGGGCCGACGTCGACCTCTCGGCCCTCGGACTCGACCTGCAGGCGCTGATCAGCGTGACGATCCTCGCCTCGGCCCGGCAGCGCATCGCCGCCTTCTCGGCCGAGATCCGGGCCCTGCCGCAGGTGGTGCAGCTGTTCTTCCTGGGCGGGTCCGAGGACTTCATCATCCACCTGGCGGTCCGCGACACGAACGACGTGCGCGAGTTCGTGCTCGACCACCTCTCGGCGCACCCGGCCGTCGCCTCGACCCGCACCAGCCTGGTCTTCGAGCACCACCACCCCGGCCCGACCGTCTGACCGTCTGACCCGCTGACCCGCCGACCGGCTGGTCGGCTGGTCGACGACGCGCCGGCGGGCGGGGCCGACATCAGCGCGAGGCGACGAGCGTCATCGGCAGGTGGGGGATGCCGTCCTCGAGGAACTCGTCACCGTCGACCACGAAGCCGAACCGTGCGTACCAGCCCGAGAGGTGGGCCTGGGCGTCGAGTCGGATCAGTCGGCCCTCGCACGCGGTGACGGCCGCTCGCATCAGGTCGGCTGCGAGCCCACGACCGCGAGCCGCCGCCGCCGTCGCCACCCGGCCGATGCGACGGTCGTCGCCGTCGTGCAGCACGCGGAGCGTCGCCAGGACGTGGGCATCGTCGTCGGTGAACCAGAGGAGGCGCGCGGTCGGTTCGAGGTCGCGCCCGTCGAGCTCGGGGTAGGGGCACTCCTGTTCGACGACGAAGACGTCGACCCGGAGGCGGAGGATCTCGTAGAGGACGACGGGGTCGACCTCTGCGACGGACGACGAGTGCAGGGTGGGGTTCACGGAGCCACGCTATCGGCCTCGCGGGCGTGCCCGGATGCCGCCGCCGGGCCGGTCACCACGCCTCACCCAGCGGCATGGTCGTGAAGGCGCCGCCGACGGGTGCGTCGGGTGGCTGCACCTGACCCGCGAAGCGGTCGGCGAACGCCTCGGCGTCGTCCTCGGGGTGGTAGCCGATGGCCTCGCCCGCGGCGAGCGACACGACGCGACGGGTGTTCCGGCTGACGCCCCAGACGACGTGGTGCCCGGCCGGGGCCGTCGTGAGGGTGGCCAGGATCAACCGGGTCGCGTCGGCCGGCGACAGCCACGTGCCGAGGCTGCGGACGTCGTGCGGCTCGACTTCGGCCGTCATGATGCGCGCCGACACGACGGTCGAGCCGAAACGGTCGGCGTACAGGCTGCCGACGGCCTCGAGCAGCACCTTGCTGACGCCGTAGAACGAGTCGGGGCGAGGGGCGGGGACGTCGTGGTCGGCGGCACTCGAGCCGGGTTCGAAACCGACGGCGTGCACCGAACTGGCCGCGAGCAGGCGGGCGACACCGGCGCGACGGGCGGCCTCGTGCACGACGTACGCGCTCTCGACGTTGAGGTCGCGGATCTCGTGCCACGTGCGCTCGCTGGCGTGGGACGCGAGGTGGACGACCAGGTCGGCTCCGCCGAGCGAGACGGTGAGGGACTCGAGGTCGGTCACGCCGACGTGTTCGAACGTCTCGCGTGCCCGGAGGTCGTCGGGCGGCGCGACCACGTCGAGCAACCGTAGGTCGTGGCCGGCCTCGAGCAGCAGGGGGCGGACCCAGGTGGCGATGCGCCCCGAGCCCCCCGTGATCGCGATGGTCGCCATGCGTGCCGCCTCTCGTCGTGGGGCCGTCGGCCCGTCTCGTCATCCGCTCCGATCCTGCCCGAGACCACCGACACCGTCCCTCGGGGCACGTCAGGCGTCCACCGAACGGCCCTCGCGAGGCGTCCCCGCGTCCCCCGGATGCCCCACCCGAGCCTGGCAGGGTTCTGGCGAAGGCCTGGCAGGGCGCTCCACGGCCCGGGTCGGTGACGCGTCACCTCATACCGTGACGGAGTGCCCGACGACGTGCCACGACCCCGTCCCCGACCGAAAGGCACCTCCATGTCGTCAGTTCCCTCGTCCCTCGGACTCTTCCTGGTCCGCGTCGTCCTCGGGGTCGTCTTCGTCGCGCACGGGTGGCAGAAGCTCGCCGTCGACGGCCTCGCCGCGACACAGGGTGCCTTCGGCGGCATGGGCATCCCGCTCGCCGAGGTGGCCGCCCCGGTCGCGGCCGTCACCGAACTGGCCGCCGGTGTCGCGCTCGTCGTCGGCTTCGCCACCCGCGTCGCCGCCGCCCTCCTGGCGGTCACGGCGGTCGTCGCCCTGGTCGCCGTCCACCTGCCGAACGGCTTCTACTCGACGACCGGCGGCTTCGAGTACGTCCTCGTCCTCGCGGTCGCCTCGATCGCGATCGTGCTCACCGGGCCGGGCCGCCTCGCCCTCGACGCCCTGGTCGTCCGAGGACGGCGTGCCCGTCGCGAGGCCCCGGCCTCGCAGCCCGTCACCGTCTGACCGACGAATCCCGGCGCGGCCGGTCGGCGGGGCCGGGACGGGTGAACGTGACGTGCCCTCGAGGGTGATTTGCGCCTCCTCGTCCCGTCCCCGCCCCCGATCCGTGGTCGGGTGGATGCCGATGACCCTCGCCACCGACCGCCTCCGCCCTTCGGGCGACCGACCCCGCACCGGGTCGCCCGTGCTCGTCTTCGGGGACGTCCTCGACGACATCATCGTCAGCCCCCGGACGGGCGGCGACCCCGGAACCGAGACGGTGGCCACCATCCGGCACCGGGCCGGGGGATCGGCGGCGAACACGGCGGCGTGGCTCGGGTCCCTGGGGGTCGACGTCTCGTTCGTCGGGCGGGTGGGCACGGCCGACCTGCAACGTCATTCGCAGCTGCTCGCCAACGCCGGGGTCGTGGCCCGCCTGGCCTACGACGCGCACGACCCGACGGGGACGGTCGTCATCACGGTCGACGGCTCGTCGCGCACCATGTTCACCGATCGGGGCGCAGGTGCCTCGCTGGGTCCGGACGACGTCCCGGACGACCTCGTCGCCGGGGCCGGTCTCGTGCACTTCACGGGCTACACGGTCGCCCAGTCCCGCAGCCCCGTCGCCCTCCGACGCCTGGTGGGCCGGGCTCGGGAGGCCGGAGCGCTCGTCTCGGTCGCCCCGGGCAGCGCCTCGATCGTCCGCCGGTTCGGGGTGTCCGCCTTCCTCGCGGCCGTCCACGGGGCCGATCTCTTCTTCCCGTCGGACGAGACGGCTCGCGAGCTGACCGGGCTGGACGAGCCGATCGCCGCGGCGGCGGCCCTCGCCGAACACGTCGGCGTGGTCGCTCTCGTCGCCGACGACGGGGGAGCCGTCGTGGTCTCGCGGGGGCAGCCGCCGGTCGTGGTCGACGGGGTCGTCTCGCGCTGGGTCGACTCGGTGGGTCTGGTCGACGCGTTCTCGGCCGGGTTCATCGCCACGTGGGCGACGTCGCGCAGCCTGGGGGTCGCGGGACGCAGCGGGGCCCGCGCCGCCGCCCGGGCCGCCGGGGTGGCCGGAGGGCGGCCGCCCGCCTGACGACGTCGGACCGGTCGAGCGCTGGACGAGCCCTGGGTCAGCGCGGACTCTCGGCGCTCACCAGCACGGTCTGGACCCGGGGCGGGCGCTCGGGGGTGAGCCGGATCTCGAACCGGACGACACCGCGGGCACCGCGTCGACGCCAGACCAGGTGCGACGGTGCCGACGACTCGTCGGCCGGGAGCGGATCACCGTCGCCGGAGTCGTCCCAGCCCCCCACCGACTCGACGAGAGCGGCCCAGGAGGCGCGGCGTCGGTCGAGCGGGAGGTCCAGTTCGACGTTCTCGCTGAACAACCCGTCGGGCACCGTCCCGCCGCGGACCACGGCCTCGACCGCGTCCCGCGCGCTCGACGTCTCGGGCCACGGGCGGACGACGACCCGGGCGTCGGCGCGGTCGGCCATCATGCCGTCGAGTGCGAGCCCGATCGGCTCGGAGACCTTCGAGTAGGTCGCGTTCTCGAACCCGATGGCGCCGAGGCCGGTCGCGGTCTGCCAACGCATGTGGGCCGAGAACCCGGGGTAGCCCCCGCTGTGCGACACCACGGGGCCGTGGTCGGGGTAGTGCTCGACGAACAGGCCGAACCCGTAGCCGCCGGGGTGACCGGCCCGGGCGGGGACGAACCGCTGCACCTGCTGCATCTCGCGTCGGGAGGCGCGCGAGAGGATGCCGTCGAGGTCGCCCCGGCCCTCGGGGTCGAACGCCGAGCCGAGCCAGCGCGCCCAGCGCGTGAGGTCGGTCACGGTGCTGAACAACCCGCCGATCGGCGAGAACGCGCCCGGGCCCGAGAACGGCAGGGCGTCACCCCCGTCGGAGGCGCGGCGGTGGCCGATCGCGACGCCACCGGTGGCCGACACGGTCACCTCGAACCCGGTGCTCGTCAGACCGAGCGGCTCGAGGACGGTCGACTCGACGACCTCGCGGTAGGGCCTGCCGGCGACGGCCGCGATCGCCCGGCCCACGAGGGCGAAGCCGAGGTTGGAGTAGGCGAAGGTCGTGCCCGGCACGCTGTCGAAGCTCAGCCCGGCCCGCAGCAGGGCGTCGAGTTCGTCGTCGGTGAGGGATTCTTGCCGGTCGCCCCACGGATCGTCGGTGGGGAAGCCGGCCGACATGGTCAGGAGCATGCGCAAGGTCGGCACGGGGGAGTCGGCCGTCGGGAGGGCCACCTCGCCGAACGCCGGCACGAAGTCGGTGATCGGTGCGTCGAGCGACACGAGCCCGGCGTCGCGCTGGGCGAGCAGGGCCGTCGCGGTGAAGCTCTTCGTGCACGAGGCGATGCGGTACGCCGTGTCGACGCCGGGTGCGGTGCCGGGGGCGATCTCGCCGTACGAGCCGTCGTGCACGAGGCCCGTGCGGTCGAAGGTCGCCCAGACGGCGCTCGGACCGCGACGCTCGGGCGGACGCGCGGCGAACACGGCGTCGATCCCCGCGGGTGGGCTGGTGCGGGCGGGGTGTGATGACGTCGTCACGGAGGTGGTCCTCTCGGGGGGCGGGGTCATTCGGTGCGGGTGGTGCGGCGCATCGCCTCGTAGGCGTCGAGCGCGGCCCGGCGCGAGGCCTTGAGGTCGACCATGGGCTCGGGGTACGAGTCGTCGTCGACCTCGGGAACCCAGCGGCGCACGTAGTCGCGCTGCTTGTCGAACTTGTCGGCCTGCAGCACGGGGTTGAACACCCGGAAGTACGGGGCCGCGTCGGCGCCCGAGCCGGCCGTCCACTGCCAGTTGGCGGGGTTGTTCGCCTCGTCCGCGTCGACCAGGGTGTCCCAGAACCATTGCTCGCCGACCCGCCAGTCGGCCAGCAGGTTCTTGACGAGGAAGCTGGCCGTGACCATGCGCACCCGGTTGTGCATGTACCCGGTGGTCCACAGCTCGCGCATGCCGGCGTCCACCAGCGGGATGCCGGTCGTGCCCTGCTGCCACGCCTCGAGTTCGCCAGGCTCCAGTTCGTGCCACGGGAACTCGTCGAACTCGGGTCGGTAGTTCGTCGTGGCGAGGTGCGGGTTCGCGAAGAGGACCGTGTGGTTGAACTCGCGCCAGACGAGTTCGCGGAGGAAGCCCGAGGCCTGCTCGCGGGCATCGGGCGAGAGGTCGCCCCGCATGCGGTGCCAGACCTGGAACGGGCTGACCTCGCCGAACCGGAGGTGGGGCGAGAGGTGGCTCGTCGCCTCTTGAGCCGGTTCGTCGCGCAGGCCGTAGTCGGCCAGGTGTCCCGTGGCGAAGCGTTCGAGCGTGTCGAGGGCGGAGGCCTCGCCCGGGGTCCAGGAGTCGCGGAGTCCACCGGCCCAGTCGGGTGCCGTGGGCAGGAGGGCCCACGAGTCGAGGTCGTCGCTGTCGGGCGTCGTGCGGGGCCCGTGCAGTTCGTCGGGGGCCGCCTCGGGGTGGCGCGGCTCGGGCCGGTCGAGGCACGCGCGCCAGAACGGCGTGAAGACCTTGAACGGTTGGCCCTGCCCGGTCTGGATCGTCCACGGTTCGAACATGAGGTTCGCCTGGAAGCTGCGCACGTCGAGCCCGCGCTCGCGCAGGGACGACTTGAGCTCGGCATCCGCGTCGCGGGCGGCGAGGCCGTACCGGCGGTTCCAGAAGACGGCGCCGGCGCCGACCTCGTCGACGAGGCGGGGGAGTTCGCGCGCCTGAGGGCCCCGGCGCAGGGTCAGTCGGCCGCCGATGGCCTGGAGCGAGTCGGCGAGGGCGGCCAGGCTGTGGTGCAGCCACCAGCGCGAGGCGCCGCCCAGGGGGCGGATGCCGTCGGTCTCGTCGTCGAGCAGGAAGAGGACGACGACCGGCTCACCCCTCTCGACGGCGGCCACGAGGGCGGGGTTGTCGGCGAGGCGCAGGTCGTCGCGCAACCAGACGATCGAGGGCGACGTCATGCGTCCGCCCCGACCGGCGTGCCGAGGCGCAGCTTGGTGCAGAGCTCGGCCAGGGAGGCCAGCTCGTCGTCGTCGAGCGCACCGCCCACCCGCCGGCGGATCGCCTCGGCGTGGCTGATCGCCGTGCGTCGGTAGAGGTCGTAGCCCTCGTCCGTCATGGTCACGATGATGCCTCGCCCGTCGCCGGGGTCGGAGGTCTTCTCGACGATGCCCTTCGAGGCGAGTCGGTCGACCAGGCGGCTGATGCTCGGCTGTGTGAGCAAGAGGTGACGGGTCAGGTCGCGGATGCGAGCCCGCCGATCGGGCTGGTTCGACAGGTTGAACAGCACGTCGTACTCGTTGAACGAGATCTCGCTGGTCGGAAAGCACTCGGTCAGTTCACGCATGACGCTGACCTGGGCCCGGAACAGGGCTTCCCAGGCCCCCACGGCCATCGATGTCTCGCTCATGTCGTACCTCACGTTCGTCGAGGACGAGTCTACGAAAGGCCACCGTCCTCGGGCCGACACGGGTGGGGACGCGATGCGGGCACCGTGCCGTCGGGACAGGAGATGGGTCGCCCGGGCACACGACAGAGGGCCGGTCGCCCGATGGCGACCGGCCCTCTTCCCTTGCACCAGGAGTGTCCTGCAATCACATTCCGCCTCGGTCGCCACAGCAAACGACGTCGGCGAGACACAATCTATAACGGATCGGTAACGGTGGTCCAGGGGTGAACCCGATGAATTCCTGGGAACTCGGACCGATCCGGCACCGCGGCCGTCGTGTGATGCGAGCCGGGCTCAGAACACGTCCGGCGACGGTGTCGACGCGTGGCGGATCGAGACGTCCGCGTGGCGGTCGAAGCGGTAACCGACACCGCGGACGGTGCGGACGATGTCCTCGAAGGCGCCGAGCTTGGACCGCAGCCGGCGGACGTGGACGTCGATGGTGCGTTCGTTCGGCACCTCGTCGTCGCCGTCGGCCCAGAGGCTCGAGATCAGCTCGGCTCGTTCGATGGTGCGGCCCTCGCGCAGGACGAGGTACTGCAGCAGCTCGAACTCCTTGTACGTCAGGGGGGCCACGTCGCCGTCCAGCAGCAGGCGCTTGCGCGAGATGTCGACGACGACGCCGCCACGGGCGCCGGGCTCGTCGTCCTCGGTGACCTGCCGGCGCTTCGCCAGGGCGGCCGGGTCCTGCAGGGCCAGCCGGACCACGTCGACGTCGCGGCCGCCCGCCCCCTCTGGAGCGAGCGCCACGGCGGCGTGCGTCTCGGCCGACGGGGCGATCCGACCGACCAGCTCTTTGATCTGCGAGACGACGTCGCCGAGCGAGGTGCCGTCGGCGGCGGCCTTCAGCTCGTCGAGTCCGACGTAGAGGACGAAGCCGCGGGCCTCGGTGCCTTCGGGCACGGCGCGAGGGCGAGGTGCCGCGGGAGCCGCGGGGAGCGAGGCGACGGGCGCGGCGGTCGGGGCGGCCGAGCGGGCGGGCGCGATCTCGCGGAGTGGAGTCGGCGCGGCGGAGCGGGCGGGCGAGACGGTGCGGGTGGCGGTGACGGGGCGGTCGAGGATGAGGGACATGACAGGCGGGGTCCTTGCGTGACGGCGGCGGTCCCTCGGCCGACGGGTCGCCGGGATGCGGAGGGACTGCTCGATGTGTGTCGGTGCTCGATCCCGCCGGCGATGGTGCCGAACGTCACGAGCAGTCGGTGCGATGCACCGTTCGGGATGCGCGTCGAGGGTGGCGACGCGGAGCATCCTGGAGTCGGTGGCTCAGTGACCGGGTGGGGCCACGAGCTCAGCTGGCGGTGTCAGCAGCTTCGACTCGGCGAGGTGTGTGACCGGATCAGGCACACATTCGACACGTGACAGCGTGCATCGGCATCATCATGCCGGTGCTCCCGAGGGCCTCACGAGAGGTCGGGGCGAGCACACTGTTAGTCATGGGGTCGATCTTGTTACACCCCGCGTCCCGATGTCAAGCGACGTTCGCGTTCCGACGGCGTGGGCGGCCCGGAAACGCCGAACCGCGCCTCCTGCGGTCAGGAGGCGCGGCCCGGGTCGTCGAGATGGCGTGCGTCAGGCGAGCCCGTACAGGCGGTCACCCGCATCGCCGAGGCCCGGCACGATGTAGCCCTGCTCGTTGAGCCTCTCGTCGACGGCGCCGAGCACGACGTGGACGTCGCGGCCCTCCATCGCCTTCTCGACGGCGGCGAGGCCCTCGGGTGCGGCCAGGATGCAGACCGCCGTGACGTCGACGGCGCCGCGGTCGAGCAGGTAGTCGATGGCGGCGATCAGCGAGCCACCGGTCGCGAGCATCGGGTCGAGCACGAAGCACTGGCGGTTCGACAGGTCGTCGGGCAGACGCTCGGCGTAGGTCGTGGGCTGCAGGGTCTCTTCGTCGCGCACCATGCCGAGGAAGCCCACCTCGGCCGTGGGCACGAGCTTGGTCATGCCCTCGAGCATGCCGAGGCCGGCGCGCAGGATCGGCACGACGAGCGGTCGCGGCTGGCTGATCTCGAGACCCGTGGTCGGGCCGACCGGGGTCTCGATGTCGACGGGGCTCGTGCGGACGTCGCGCGTGGCTTCGTAGGCCAGCAGCGTGACGAGCTCTTCGGTCAGCGCCCGGAAGGTGGGGGAGGGTGTGCTCTTGTCGCGGAGCACGGTCAGCTTGTGGGTGATCAGGGGGTGGTCCGCTACGTGCACTCGCATAGGCTCAACGGTAGCGGAGTCGACCGGTTCCGCGAGCCGTCCCGACCCCGCAGAGGCCCCGTGATCGCCGTCCCGCCCGAGTTCGACGACTGGATGTCGCTCGCCCTCGCCGAGGCCGCCGCCTGTCGCGTCTCGGCCGACGTGCCGGTCGGTGCCGTGGTGGTCGACGCCGACGGTGTGGTGATCGCGACGGGCCGCAACGAACGCGAACTTCGCCAGGACCCGACGGCCCACGCCGAGGTGATCGCGCTGCGGGCCGCCGCCGCGCACACGGGCGACTGGCACCTCACCGGCACGACGCTCGTGGTCACCCTCGAACCGTGCCCCATGTGTGCCGGGGCACTGCTCGCCGCGCGGGTCCCGCGGCTCGTCTACGGCGCCTGGGACGACAAGGCAGGAGGCGCGGGCAGCGTCTACGACATCGTCCGCGACCGCAGGCTGCCGCACCGCGCCGAGGTCTACGCCGGCGTGCGCGAGGCGGAGTGCCGGGCGCAGCTCGACGCGTTCTTCGCCGAGCGACGCTGAACCGAGCGACGCCGGACCGAGCACCGCGGGACCGGGCCGGCGCGCGTGGCCGACCCGCGCCTCCTCGGGTCAGTCGGCGGCGCGGATGACGATCGCGTCGGTCGGCGGGTCGACCTGGCCCGGCTTCACCCAGACGTCGGGTTCGACGTAGATGACGCGGGCGATCGGCACGGCCTCGCGGATGCGCGACTCGACGGCGTTGATCGCGCTGGCGACGTCGGCCAGCACGGTGCGGCCGGGCATCGCGACCTTGACGCCGACGAGCAGCTCGTCGGGGCCGAGGTAGAGCGTCTTCATGTGGATGATCGACTCGACCTCGGGGCCGCCGGTGACGGCCGCGCGGATCTTCGCGACGTCGTCGGCCGAGGCGCCCTCGCCGACGAGCAGGCTCTTCGTCTCGATGCCGAGGACGATCGCGACGGCGACGAGGAGCACGCCGATCGCGAGGGTGCCGATCGCGTCGAACACGCCGTCACCGGTGATCCAGGTCAGCACGACGCCGACCATGGCGAACGACAGGCCCAGCAGGGCGGCGGCGTCCTCGAGCAGCACGACCGGCAGCTCGGGGGCCTTGGCGCGGCGCACGAACGAGACCCAGCTCTGCTGGCCCTTGCTCGGTCGGGACTCGCGGATCGCCGTGCGCAGCGAGAACCCCTCGAGGGCGAGCGAGATCGCGAGCACGAGCACCGGCAGCCAGGGCACCTCGAGCGGGTGCGGCTCGCGCAGCTTCTCGACGCCCTCGTAGAGCGAGAAGACACCGCCGACGCTGAACAGGATGATCGACACGACGAAGGCGTAGACGTAACGCTCCCGGCCGTAGCCGAACGGGTGCTCGGCGTCGGCCGCCTTCTTGGACTTGCGGCCGCCCAGCAACAGCAACACCTGGTTGCCCGAGTCGGCCAGCGAGTGGACGCCCTCGGCGAGCATCGACGACGATCCCGAGAAGGCCCAGGCGATGAACTTCGTCACCGCGATGCCCAGGTTCGCGCTGAGTGCGGCGATGATCGCCTTGTTGCCGCCGTGACTGCTCATCGGTTCCGATCCCCTCGTGTGGTCCTGGTCGATCCTAGGATGGCCGGATGGTCACCACCCTCCCCACCACAGCGATTCTCGGAGCCGGCTCGATGGGCGGCGCGATCCTGCAGGGCCTGTTGCGCCCCGAGGTGTCGGTCGACGGGGGCGTGCGGGTGACGAACCGCACCGAGGTCAAGGCCCGGGCGCTGCGGCACGGCGCCGTCACCTCGCTCGCGACCGAGACCGACCCGAGCGCCAACTCCTCGGCGGTCGTCGGTGCGCGGCTCGTCCTGATCGGCGTGAAACCGCACATGGTGGTCGACCTCCTGCACGAGATCGGTCCGGCGCTCGACGCGGGCGCCGTCGTGGTGAGCCTCGCCGCCGGCGTCACGACCGCCACGATGGAGGCCGCCCTGCCCGAGTCGGTCTCGGTGCTGCGCTCCATGCCGAACACCCCGTCGCACGTCGGCCTCGGGGTGACCGGGCTCAGCGCCGGCTCGCGCTCGACCGACGCCGACCTCGACCTGGCCCGGTCGCTCTTCGCGGTGGTCGGCGACGTCGTCGTCGTCCCCGAGTCGCAGATCGACGCGCTCAGCACGATCTCGGGTTCGGGACCCGCCTACGTCTTCTACCTGATCGAGCAACTGCAGGAGGCGGCGGTCGCCTTGGGCTTCACCCGCGCGCAGGCCGCCACCATGGTGCAGGGCACGTTCCGCGGTGCGAGCGAGCTGCTCGCGACGAGTGACGTCCTGCCGACCGACACCGCGCCCGCCGAGCTGCGTCGTCGGGTCACCAGCCCGGGCGGCACGACCGAGCGCGCCGTCGCCGAACTCGCCGACGGCGGTCTGCTCGAGCTGTTCGAGCGGGCCACACAGGCCGCCCTCGCCCGCAACCGCGAGATCGCCGAAGGTCGCTAGCCGCGGTCAGCCCTCGAGGGCGGCGAAACGTTCGATCGCGCGGCTGTCACCCGACACGATGATCAGGTCGTGGTTGCTGATGACCGTGTCGGGGGTGGCCTCGACGAACGCGCCCCCGGGGCTCTTCACCCCGACGATGGTGATGCCGTACTTCTTCCGGATGTTCGACGCGGCCAGCGAGGCACCGCGGACGGGCTTCGGCGGGTACATCTTGACGATGGCGAAGGCGTCATCGAACTCGATGTAGTCGAGCATGCGACCCGAGACGAGGTGCGCGACGCGCTCGCCGGCCTCGCGCTCGGGATAGATCACGTGGTTGGCACCGATGCGGGCGAGGATCTTGCCGTGCGACTGGCTGATCGCCTTCGCCCAGATCTGCGGCACCTTGAGGTCGACCAGGTTGGCCGTGATGAGCACGCTGGCCTCGATGGACGAGCCGACCGCGACCACGGCGATCGAGAAGTCCTGCGCACCGATCTGCTTGAGTGCGTCGA
Organism: Frigoribacterium sp. AP1; assembly: GCF_056680555.1. Taxonomy (NCBI): domain Bacteria; kingdom Bacillati; phylum Actinomycetota; class Actinomycetes; order Micrococcales; family Microbacteriaceae; genus Frigoribacterium; species Frigoribacterium sp. AP1. The sequence continues at coordinate 590,487 of NZ_CM155288.1, read as the reverse complement.
TGCTCCGGGCGTCGGCCTGCACCGCGTGCGTCACGCGGTCGGCCCACTTCTGCACGAGCCCGGCGTCGGTGTCGACGGCGAGCACGTCGCGGTCCTGCCGTTCGAGCTGCCCGGCGGTGGCGGCGCCGAAGCGGCCGAGGCCGATGACGAGCACCGGGGCGTCGTGCTTGATCTTGTCAACCAACGATCGGTCGCTCCTCGGCTCGGGTGAACAGCTGGCGTCGTTGGCTGGCGGCCAGGGCGACGGAGAGTGTCACTGTACCAACGCGGCCCATCCACATCGTGACCGCCAGGATGTACTTCGCCGAGTCCGGGAGCCGGTCGGTCAGCCCCGTGCTGAGGCCTGACGTCGCGAAGGCCGAGATGGTCTCGAACAACACGTGGTCGAGCGGCTCCTTGGTGATGTGCATGATCAGGATGCTCGACACCGCCACGATCGTCGCGCCCCACAACACGACGCTGACGGCCAGGCGCAGGACGTCGCTGGGGATGCGACGGCCGAAGGCCTCCATCGACAGCTGACCGCGCGCCTCGGCGAACGCGGCGAGGAACAGGACGGCGAGCGTCGTGACCTTGATGCCGCCGGCCGTCGAGGCCGAGCCGCCGCCGATGAACATGAGCATGTCGGTGACGAGCAGGGACGAGCCGTTCAGGTCGGAGATCTGGATCGTCGAGAAGCCGCCCGACCTCGTCATCATGCTGAGGAAGAGCGACTGGAACACCGTCGGTCCGGCCGCGATGCCGCCGAACGTCTTCGGGTTGTCGAACTCGAGGACGATGTAGAGCACCATGCCGAACACGATCAGGATCGCGGTCGTGACGAGGGTCAGCTTCACGTGGACCGACCAGCGACGGGGGTTGCGAGGGTTGCGGGCGAGGGCGTAGATCACCGGGAACCCGATGCTGCCGAGGAACACCCCGACCATGATCAGGCTGAGGAACCAGTAGTCGTTCTCGAACGCGGCGAGTCCCTCGGCGTTCGGCGTGAACCCCGTGTTCGTGAAGGCCATGGCCGAGTAGTAGAAGCTGTCGAGCACGGCGTCGCCGACGGGGATGCCGTCGATCAGCATGCGGGGGATCATCAGCACGGCGATCACGAGCTGGATCACGAACGAGCTGAGCGCCACCGTCGTCAGCAGGCCACCGATCTCGCCGAGACGCACCGCCTGACCCTCGGGCACCGGGCCGGCGTGCACGCGCAGCGGGTTCTGGTCGCCGGCGGCCATCAGTCGGGCGCGGAGGCCGAGCTTCCGCGAGACGACGAGACCCATGATCGAGGCCAACGTGAGCACACCGATCGCACCGATCTGCACGCCGACGAAGATGACGACGTGGCCGAACAGGGACCAGTGGGTGGCCATGTCGACAGTCGCGAGGCCGGTCACGCAGATGACCGAGACGGCCGTGAAGACGGAGTCGGCCAGCGGGGTGATCGTCCGGTCGGCGGACGAGATCGGCAGCGAGAACAGCAGCGTGAAGACGACGATCAGGCCGGTGAAGATCAGGATGGCGAAGCGCGCGGGAGACTTGCGACCGATGTCGTCGATCGCGTCGCTGAGTCTGCGCCAGGGCGAGCGGCCGGGGTCCGAGGGGCGGCGTCGACCGGCGACGGGGGCGCGAGTCACGACGGTCATGCTATCCCGGGTCACTACGCTGGTCGCATGCCGGACATCTTCGCCGTGATCGCCGACGCCACCCGCCGAGACCTCCTGAAGGTGCTGCTCGACGCGTCGCTGTCGACCGACTCCGCCAACGCCGACATCAGCGTGGGCGAGATGGTCACGTCGCTCGGGGTCAGCCAGCCGACGGTCTCGAAGCACCTTCGGGTGCTGCGCGAGGCCGGTCTCGTGCGGGTCCGTGAAGAGGGACAGCACCGCTACTACTCGCTCGAGCCGGGGCCGCTCGAGGTCGTCGAGGACTGGTTGATCCCCTTCGTCAGCGCCGACTCCTTGACCTCCGAGGCCTTGGCCAGCACTCCGTTCGCGGCCTGGGCCGGGGCCACCGTGCCCGCCCCGCTCCGGAGGGCGGCCGAGAACCTGCCCGACGCCGGGGACGTCGGGAGCACGCTGGGTCGCTACGCGGCCGGGGCGCAGTACCGCGCCTCCTCGGCCCTGCACGACGCGCAGAGCGCGCTCGGTGCCCTCGACGAGCGCGTCATCGATCCCGTGCGCAAGCGCCTTGGACGCACCGGGCAGTAGCGTCCGACCGACCTTTACACCGAGTCACACGCGCCCCTAGAGTTGCCCCCAGGCACACGGGAAACACCCGTCTGCTCCACAGCCCCGCCCCGGGGCCCGAGTCGAGGCAGGGTCATGTCGCAGGATCTGTCGGATGTGCGGTTCCTCACGGTCGCCGAGGTGGCCGACATGATGCGCGTGTCGAAGATGACCGTCTACCGCATGGTCCACTCGGGCGAGCTCCCGGCGATCCGCTTCGGGCGGTCTTTCCGCGTGCCGGAATCGGCCGTCGCGGCCGTGTTGCGCATCGGCATCGCCGACGTCGGCTAGGCCGCTTCGACTTTCTCGGGCCGTCCTAGTAGACTGACCCGAGGCATTTTTCCGCGGTTCTGTTTCGGACCCGGTCGGTCCAATCCAGAAATCAGTGAGGTCCTCTATGGGTTCTGTCATCAAGAAGCGTCGCAAGCGCATGGCGAAGAAGAAGCACCGCAAGCTGCTCCGCAAGACTCGTCACCAGCGTCGCAACAAGAAGTAGTCGCTCGACACGAAGGCCCCCGCCGACCACCGGTCGCCGGGGGCCTTCGTCGTGCCCGGGGGCATTCGGCCCTCGCTACCCTTGAGGGCATGGCCGAACCGCGAATCACCCTCCTGACCAAGCCGGGCTGCCACCTGTGCGACGACGCCCGGTCCACGCTGCACGACGTGCTGGCCGAGGCCGAGTTCGCCGATGCCGCTCTTCCCGTCGACGAGAAGAACATCCTCGACGACGCCGAGCTCACCGCCGAGTACGCGGAAGAGATCCCCGTCGTGTTTATCGACGGTCGCGTGCACACCATCTGGCGGGTCGAGCCGGAGCGCCTGCGGACGGCGCTCCGCGCTTCTCTCGCATGATTCGCATGATTCGCATGATTCGCATGATTCGCATGCTCAATATTTCTTCTTCCAATCAACCGTTTCAGATGGCACGCTCTTCCTGAGTGCAAAGATGCACAGATTGGAAGAGGACATGACCTGGAAGAACAGGACGACCAGGCCGTCGATTGCTGTAGTGCTCATGCTGGTGATGACGTCGATCGCCGGAACAGGGAGTGGGGCATTTGCTGCTGATCAGCCCGACGAAGCAGGGGTCGTCATGTCCGTTGAGAGCCAGGGGCACGTGGTTTCTTTCGTGTCGGGCGAAAACCCGCGAGGGTTGTCGTCCTCGCGCCGAACGCGTCAAGGTGTGAGCAACGCGGAGGCAGGCGCGGACGGGCAGTACATCCGTGTTCTGAGCGAGCAAGAGCTAGTCGACTTTGGTTTCGAGGTCCTGATCGACGGGCGTCCGGCTCGTCTCGAACTCGACGAACGGGGAGGCGTGCGGATCTTGGACGACAACGGATCTGCCATCAACTCGCTCGCACCACCCGTGGCCATCGACGCGGACGGGCGAGATCTTCGTTCGTCCTACGAGATAGACGGCAACATTGTCCGGCAGCGCTTGGACGATGTGCCAACGACGTTCCCCGTGACGATCATGGCGCGACTCGAGTGCAACTTTCAGTTCTGCACCGTCATGTACAGCCGGAACGAGACGAGGCAGCTGACCAATTCAGGTCTTGTGGCAGCACTCATCGCCGCAGCGTGAGGGCCTGTCGGATGGGCCTGCGGAATCGCGACGGCGGCGATGGTGCAGACTGCGAATTCGGCGGTGGCCCAGGGGCGGTGCGTGGGTATCAGGCGCACGACGTTGCCAAGCCTGGTCACTTGGCCCGTCATCGAGAATTGCCGTCAATGAATCAACGAGGAAATGATCGTGTTGTTCCTCGTCGGTCAGTGACAGTCAGCTATGCCCCTCCGACTCGTGGAGGGCTGTTGCTCGCCATCGTCATGATGGCCGGGGGGCTTGAGTTGCACGCCACGGGCGTGCTGGGGCGGTTCGATCAAACGGTGGTGCTACTCGTGTTCTTGGTGCTGATCGGCGGCTTGCCGCGAGTAGTCGCCAGTGGCAGCGGGTGGTGGCGGACGCGAGCGAAGGAAGTCCCGGCGGCGGTCGTTTTCGGTCTGGGCCTTCTCGTCACGATCACAGCCGTCTCATTGACTGAATCGACGTCGTCGCCCGTGCCGACCGTCGAGGCTCTGGTGGTGTTGGGTCTCTTCGCCCTCGTCGCTTGTTCGAGGGCCGTCGCCGTCGGTCCCATTCGCCGCACAATCCAGGACTAAAGAAAAGGGGGCGGTCAGGTCTCAATCGAGACCGGACCGCCCACCAACCGATTCGTGCGGCGGGCCTACGGCTGGAGGCGCGTGGGGCCGCGGAAGAGGAAGGTCACCTCGCGCAGGTTGGCCTGGTGCAGCATGAGCATCAACACGCGGGCGAGGCCCATGCCGAAGCCACCGTGCGAGGGGGCGCCGTAGCGGAAGAAGTCGAGGTAGCTCGAGAGCTCTTCGGGCTTCATGCCCTTCTCGCGGATCTGCTGCTCGAGCACCTCGATGCGGTGCTCGCGCTGCGCACCCGTGGTGATCTCGGTGCCGCGGTAGATCAGGTCGTAGCTCTTGGTGAGCTGCGGGTCGTCGTCATGACGCATGTGATAGAACGGGCGGATCGAGGCGTCGTAGTCCGTCAGGTACACGAAGTCGTGGCCGAACTGCTCCGCGACGTACTCGGCGATCCGGCGCTCGCCCTCGGGGTCCATGTCGGCGTCGGCGCGGGGCACCTCGTAGCCGCGCTCGGCCACGATGCGCTTGGCCTCGGCGAGGGGGATGCGCGGGAACGGCACGGTGGGCACCACGACGTCGACGTCGAACAGCTCCTTGATCTCGGCGCCGTGCTTGTCGGCCACGGCCTGGAAGGCGAAGGCCAGCAGCTGCTCCTGCATCTGCATGACGTCCTCGTGGCTCTCGACGTAGCTGATCTCGGCGTCGACGCCCGTGAACTCGGTCGCGTGACGCGACGTGAACGACGGGTCGGCGCGGAACACCGGGGCGATCTCGAAGATCTTGCCGAAGCCGGCCGACTGGGCCATCTGCTTGAAGAACTGCGGGCTCTGCGCCAGGTAGGCGACACCGTCGAAGTAGTCGACCTTGAACAGCTCGGCGTTCGACTCGCTCGGGGTCGCCATGAGCTTCGGGGTGTGGATCTCGACGTAGTCACGCTCGATCCACCAGGTGCGCAGGGCGTGTTCGAAGGTCGTCTGCACGCGGAAGATCAGGGCGTTGCGGGGGACACGCAGGTCGAGGAAGCGCCAGTCGAGGCGCTTGTCGATGCTGCTGTCGGCGGCGATCGGGGTCTCGGGGTCGGCCAGCGAGTCGATGACGAGCGTCTCGACCTTGACCTCGATGCCGCCGAGCTTGACGCGCTCGTCGTGCTTGAGTTCGCCCGTGACGGTGACGAAGCTGCCCTGCGACAGCGACGAGATGGCGTCGGCGACGTCGTCGGTCTCGCCGGCGGCCTCGAGAACGTCCGCGGCCGTGCGGGGGCGGACCAGCTGGAGGGCGCCGGACTCGTCGCGGAGGACGACGAACTGCACCTTCTTCTGGTCACGCACGGTCTCGACCCAGCCGGTCACGGTCACGGGTCCGTCGGGCAACGCGGACAGGTCTTTGATGAGGGTGCGTTCGATCACGAGGCCCGAGTTTACAGTCACCGCCTCCCACGGCCCGCCGGACGGTCCGCCCGGGCACCGGCGAGCTTGGGGGTTCCCGTGTGGGAGGTGTGCAGGCGGTCCCGACCTAGACTCGTCCGCATGCCCGCGCAGCAGATCCACCTCGTCCGGCACGGTGAGGTGCACAACCCCGAGCACGTGCTCTACGGCCGCCTCGACGGGTTCGGCCTGAGCGATCTCGGCCACCGCATGGCGGCCGCCTCGGCCGACGCCTTCCACGAGCAGGGCGTTCCCGTCCGAGCCGTCTTCGCCTCACCGCTGCAGCGCACCCGCGAGAGTGCGGCGCCGTGGTCGTCGGCCTTCGGGCTCGAGACGCAGGTCGACGAGCGGCTGGTCGAGCCGAGCAACAAGTACGAGGGGCGCCGCAGCGACTTCAGCATCGCCAAGCAGCTCAAGGTGCCGGCCGAGTGGCCGTGGATCGTCAACCCCCTGAAGCCCAGCTGGGGCGAGGCCTACGTCAGCATCGCCGCCCGCATGCTCTCGGCGATCGACGAGGCCTGGTCGAGCGTCGACGAGGGCGACGTCGTGCTCGTCAGCCACCAGCTGCCCATCTGGATGGTCCACCGGAGCGTCACCGGCGCCCGCCTGTTCCACGATCCGCGCCGCCGCCGCTGCACGCTCTCGAGCATCACCACGCTCGAGCGCCGCGAGGGGGGCTTCGTCGAGGTCGGCTACCAGGAACCCGCTGCACACTTGAACCAGTCCGCCGTCGACCTGGGAGCAGTGTGAGCCAGACCATCCGCCCGACCCGTGCCCGTCTCGTGACCCGCGGCCTCGCCCTGGCCGGCGTGGTCGCCCTCGCCGCCACGGGGTGCTCGTCCACGGCCGACGACCTCGCGACGCAGTACGGCAACGGCACCACCGAGAACTACATCTCGGGCAACGGCACCGTCACCGAGATCGCGCCCGAGGACCGCACCGACCCGGTCGCGTTCACCGCCGAGACCGACGCCGGCGAGACCGTCTCACGGTCCGACCACGAGGGCGAGGTCGTCGTCCTCAACTTCTGGTACGCCGCGTGCCCGCCCTGCCGCCTCGAGGCGCCCGAACTCGAGAAGCTCAACCAGTCGTACGCCGACAAGGGCGTCGAGTTCCTCGGCGTCAACGTGCGTGACCAGGCCGACACCTCCCTGGCCTTCGCGCGCACCTTCGACGTCACCTACCCGTCGGTCGTCGACGCCAACGACGGGGCCGTCCAACTCGCCCTCGCGGGCACGATCGCGCCCAACGCCGTCCCGACCACGATCGTCCTCGACAAGCAGGGCCGCATCGCGGCGCGCATCCTCGGCGGTCTCGACGGGCCGAGCATCCTCGACACCCTGATCTCCGACACCCTCGCCGAGACGTCCTAGGTGTACCAGGGCAATCCCTTCTTCGACGCGGTCGTGGGCGGTCAGCTCGCGGTCGGCCTGCCGGTGGCCTTGCTGGCGGGGCTCATCTCGTTCCTGTCACCCTGCGTGCTGCCTCTCGTGCCGGGGTACCTCGGTTACGTCGGCGGTCTGACCACCGGGGCGACCGAGGCAGGGGCCAAGCGTCGCGACCGCCGCCGGCTCGTGCTCGGCGTCGTCCTGTTCATCCTCGGCTTCTCGGTCGTCTTCGTCGGCACCTCGCTCGCCTTCGCCTCGGCGGGGTTCTGGCTGATCCAGTGGCGCGAGGTCGTCACGCGCGTCATGGGCATCGTGGTGATCCTGCTCGGCCTCGTCTTCATCGGACAGTTCACGTTCCTGCAGCGCACCCTGAAGCCCGGGTTCCTCCCGAAGACGGGCCTCGCCGGGGCGCCGCTGCTCGGCATCGTCTTCGGGATCGGGTGGACGCCGTGCATCGGCCCGACCCTGGCCGCGGTACAGGTGCTCGCCCTGGGTTCGGGCTCGGCCTGGCAGGGCGTCCTGCTCGGGGCCTTCTACTGCATCGGCCTCGGTGTGCCGTTCCTGCTCGTCGCGCTCGGCTTCGGCTGGGCCTCGCGGTCCATCTCGTTCGTCAAGCGGCACATCCGCGTCGTCAACATCGTCGGAGGGTCACTGCTCGTGCTCATCGGTCTGCTCATGGTCACGGGCCTCTGGTCCAGCCTCATGTCGCACGTCGGGGCGGTGATCGCGACCTATGGCACGATCGTCTGACCGCGACGGGGGCGACGCGACCCGCGCCTCCTCGGCCGCCGCCGGCACCGACACCGGGGTGACCGACACCGAGCTGACCGACGCCGACGCGACCGACGTCGGCGGCGACCCGTTGCGCCCGAGCGACCACATCGACTCGGTCCGCCCGGGGCCTTCCGACGGTGCGGGCATCACGCAGCCCAAGCTCGGCCCCCTGGGCTACCTGCGCTTCTTCTGGCGGCAGCTGACCAGCATGAAGACCGCGCTCTTCCTGCTGATGCTGCTCGCCGTCGCGGCGATCCCCGGCTCGCTCGTGCCGCAGCGCACCTCCGACCCCAACGGCGTCGTCCAGTACCGCACCGACCACCCCGACCTGTTCCCCGTGCTCGACAAGCTCGGCGTCTTCGACACCTACTCGTCGCCCTGGTTCTCGGCCGTCTACCTGTTGCTCTTCATCTCGTTGATCGGCTGCATCATCCCGCGCACGCGGCACCACTTCGAGGCGCTGCGGGCCCGCCCGCCGAAGACCCCCGCGCGGCTGTCGCGCCTGGCCGGCTACCGGTCGATCACCCTCGAGACCGCAGGAGGCGCGGGTGACGACGCGATCACGGCCGCCCGTGCCGTCGACGCGGCCCGTGCCCAGCTGAAGCGCTCCGGCTACCGCACACAGGTCTTCGGCGACTCGGTCAGCGCCGAGCGCGGTTACCTGCGCGAGACCGGCAACCTGGTCTTCCACTCGACCCTCGTCGGGGTGCTGCTGACCGTCGGGGTCGGCGGCGGTTTCGGGTACTCGGGCCAGCGCGTCGTCGTCGAGGGGCAGACGTTCTCGAACGTGCTCGGCTCGTACGACTCCTTCAACCCGGGACGATGGTTCGACGAGACACAGCTCTCGCCGTTCTCGATCGCGCTCGACGAGTTCTCGACGGAGTACGCGCCCGACACCGCGGGTGCCGCCGGCATGGCCACCGACTTCACCGCCGACGTCACCGCCCAGGCGCGGGGCGGCAACGCCGAGAAGACGCAGATCAAGGTCAACTCGCCCCTGTCGATCGGCGGCTCGAACGTCTACCTGCTGGGCAACGGCTACGCGGTCGACGTGACGGTGCGCGACGGCGAGGGCAACGTCGCCTTCCGCGACACGGTGCCGTTCCTGCCGCAGGACACGAACCTGACCTCGCTCGGCGTCATCAAGGTGCCCGACGCCCTGCCCGACCAGCTCGGCATGATCGGGTTCTTCTACCCCACGGCGGCGGACAACGGCACGGGGGCCCTGACGTCCACCGATCCGGACACCACGAACCCCGTGCTCAGCCTGAACGTCTACTCGGGCGACCTCGGGCTCGACGCGGGCGTGCCGACGTCGGTCTACACGCTCGACACCGACGGTCTCACCCCGTTGGCCGGCACCGACGACGACGCGCGAGAGAAGGCCGTCCAGCTGACCCCGGGCGAGACCGCGACGATCCCCGACGGTCTGGGCACGATCACCTTCGACGGCGTCAAACGGTTCGCCTCGTTCGACATCCACCACGACCCGTCGCAGGTCTGGGTGCTGCTCTTCGCCGGGCTCTCGTTCGCCGGTCTGCTGACCGCGCTGTTCGTGCCGCGCCGCCGGGTCTGGGTCAAGGCGACCGAGACCGACGACGGCGTCCGGCTCGAGTACGCCGGGCTCGCCCGCGGCGAGGACCCCACGCTCGGACGCGCCGTCGGCGACATCGCCAAGACGCACCTCGGCGGTCTGGGCGTCCCGGCCGACGTCGCCCGCGAGGTGGCCGACGACCCGGCCCGTCACGACGTCGAGAAACCCGGCCCCGCTGCTGGCGGACGCGGACGTAAGATCTGATGGTGACTGCCGACCTCGCCTACTACTCGCTCGTCGCCGTGTACTCGGCGATGGCCATCTACACGATCTCGTTCGTGGCCTTCGCCCTCGACCTGGCGAAGCGGTCCGGTGACGCCCAGCAGGCGGCGGCCCGTGCCGCCAAGGCCGAAGCCCTCGCGACGGCGTCCGTCTCGCGCTCGGCATCGGGTGGCAGCACGGTCGTCCTTGACCGACCGTCGGGCGGGGCGGGTGGCGTGGCCCCCACCGGTTCGCCCGCCAAGGCCTCGAGCTTCGAGCGCGTCGCCATCGCGATGATGCTGCTCGGGTTCGTCGTTCACGTCGCCTCGGTCGTGCTGCGCGGTCTCGCCGCCGGTCGCGTGCCGTGGGCCAACATGTTCGAGTTCTCGCTCACCGGCACCGCGATCATCGTCGGCGTCTACCTGGCCGTGCAACTGGTGGTCAACCTGCGGTTCCTCGGCGCGTACGTCATGGGCCTCAACCTGGTGCTGCTCGCCATCGGCACCGTCAACTACTACGTGGCGGTCTCGCCGCTGCCGCCGGCGCTCCAGTCGGCGTGGTTGGTGATCCATGTCTTCGTGGCCATCCTGGGCACGGCGTTCTTCGCCATCGCCGCCGGGCTCTCGGCCGCGCAGCTCGTACAGACGAGACGTGAGCAGTCCAAGCTCGCCGGTCTGCGCTTCCTCGACACCCTCCCCGGTGCCGAACGCCTCGAAGACCTGGCCTACCGCATCGCTCTCGTCGGCTTCGTCCTCTGGACCTTCACCCTCATCGCCGGCGCCATCTGGGCCGAGCGGGCCTGGGGTCGCTACTGGGGCTGGGACACCAAAGAGGTCTGGACCTTCATCATCTGGGTGCTCTACGCCGGGTACATCCACGCGCGGGCGACCCGCGGGTGGCGTGGGGCCCGCTCGTCGTGGTTGTCGATCATCGGGTTCGCCGCCGTCATGTTCAACTTCTCGGTCGTCAACGTCTTCTTCAAGGGCCTGCACGCCTACTCGGGTCTCTGACCGACCGGCTCTTCGGTGCCGCCCGGCGAGCCGCGTGAACCGACGTCAGTCGGTGAGCACGGCGTAGGAGGCGCGAAGCCGCTCCAGCCACATCCCGCGTCGGTCGTCGTCCACCGCGTGACGGCGGAGCAGGTCGACGTCGACGTCGACACGGCGTACGTCGATCGCCCCGTCGACGGGCAGCAGCGGATCGCGCGTCACGTCGGCCCCGAGCAGGGCGGCCGTGCCGAGGCCGCAGTCGTGGCGGAGGTCCGTCACGGCAGCGGCGAGGTGCGCGCCCATGCTGAGCCCGACCGACGTGTCGAGGGCGCTCGAGACGACGACGGGCAATCCGGCCGCGGCGACGATCCGGAGTGCGGCGGTGACGCCGCCGAGCGGTTGGGCCTTGATCACGAGGAGGTCCGCGGCGCCGGCCCGGGCGACGGCCAGCGGGTCGTCGGCCTTCCGGACGCTCTCGTCGGCCGCGACGAGCACCCCCAGCCCCGAGACGCGGCGTCGCAGCTCGGCGAGCTCGGGCACCGTGGCGCAGGGTTGTTCCGCGTATTCCAGGGCGTACGGTGCCAGGCCGACCAGCGCCTCCTCGGCCGATTCGACCGACCAGCCCCCGTTGGCGTCGACGCGGACGCGGCCCTCGGGGCCGACCCAGTCCCGGGCCGCGGCGACACGGGCGATGTCGTCCGCGAGCGTCTGCCCGCGCTCGGCGACCTTGACCTTGACCGTCCGGCAGCCGCGGTAGCGGGCGAGCACGTCGGGCACCCGGTCGGCGGCGACCGCCGGCAGGGTGGCGTTGACCAGCACCCGACGGGCACGCACGTCGGGGAGTCGGCCCCAGCCGAAGTCGATCGTGGCCGCGAGCCAGGCGGCCGACTCGGCGGGCCCGTACTCGAGGAAGGGGCTGAACTCGGTCCAACCCGACGGGCCCTCGACCACCAGGGCCTCACGCTCGTCGAGCCCGCGGAAGCGCGTGCGGAGCGGGAGGCGGACGACGTGGGCGTCCTCGACCAGGTCGGCCAGGGGAGGCAGCGGGGGAGTGGTGGACGGCTCACGGTCGACGGTCGGCATCCGCTCAGTGTCGCACCGGCGACCCCGGTAAGGTCGTGCGTCATGGTCGACCGCGAACCCGTACCCGCCCGAGAACCGGAGTGGTCACCCGACGAGCGTGCCGCCCGGGGGAGTGACGGCAGCGGCCGCGACGCGTCGGAGCCCGACGACCTCCAGGTCTTCGACGGCCCCGGTCACGACGAGGTCGACCGGCCCCCGCGCAGCCGACGGCTGGGCGTCGTCACGTTCGTGCTGGCGATCGTGCTGCTCGCCCTCGACGGACTGGCCCTGGGCCTCCTCGCCGCGGACGCCGTCAGCCCGGCCGCCGTCCTCGCCCTCGTCACCCTGTTGGCCTCGATCGTCGTCGGGGTCGTCGGGCTGATGGCCGTCGTCATGCGCCGTGGTCGCTGGTGGGGGGTGGCCGCCGTGATCCTCAGCTCGCTGTCGAACCCGTTCGTGCTCGTCTGGCTGATCGGGCGGTTCGTCTCGACGGTCTGACCCCGGTCGTGGCGAGGTCGGACCCCGTCGGTAGGCTGGCGACATGGCTTCCGAGGTGTCCGACCTGTTCGATCCGACCGAGTGGCGCAGCGTCGAGGGCTTCGACTCCCTGACCGACGTCACCTACCACCACAGCGTCGACGGCCGCGTGGCCCGCGTGGCCTTCGACCGTCCCGAGGTGCGCAACGCGTTCCGGCCGCACACGGTCGACGAGCTCTACCGGGTGCTCGACGACGCCCGCATGAACAGCCGCATCGGGGTCGTCCTGCTCACCGGCAACGGTCCCAGCCCGAAGGACGGCGGCTGGGCGTTCTGCAGCGGCGGGGACCAGCGCATCCGTGGTCGTGACGGCTACAAGGCCGAGGGCGACCAGGCGAACGTGCCCGACCCGGCGTCGGCGGGACGGCTGCACATCCTCGAGGTGCAGCGGTTGATCCGGTTCATGCCCAAGGTCGTCATCGCCGTGGTGCCCGGATGGGCCGCCGGGGGTGGGCACTCCCTGCACGTGGTCTGCGACCTGACCGTCGCGAGCCGGGAACACGGCAGGTTCAAGCAGACCGACGCCGACGTGGGCTCGTTCGACGCGGGGTACGGCAGCGCCTACTTCGCCAAGCAGATCGGGCAGAAGTTCGCACGCGAGGTGTTCTTCCTCGCGGAAGAGTACAGCGCCGATCGCGCCTACGAGATGGGGGCCGTGAACCGCGTCGTGCCGCACGCCGACCTCGAACGCGAGGCGCTCGCCATGGCCCGCACCATCCTGACGAAGTCCCCGACCGCCATCCGCATGCTCAAGTTCGCCTTCAACGCGACCGACGACGGCATCGTCGGCCAGCAGGTCTTCGCGGGCGAGGCGACCCGTCTCGCCTACGGCACCGACGAGGCCGTCGAGGGGCGCGACTCGTTCCTCGAGAAGCGCGCGCCCGACTGGTCGCCCTTCCCCTGGCAGTACTGATGTCCGCGTCCGCGAGTCCGACGGGGCCGGTCGACCGCTCCGGTCGCCCCCGACGGTCCGTCCGGAGGCGCGGCGCGTGACCCGCCCCCTGCTCGCCGTCGACGCCCGTGACCCCGGTGCCGTGCTCGACGCGCTCCGGGTCGCGCTCGAGGGTGGTCCCGCCGTCGCCCCCCGGACCGACGACCGCGTGCCCGGCGACCTGCCCGGTGTCGTGCCTCAGGCGGTGTCACTGGTCGTCGAGACCAGCGGCTCGAGCGGTCGCCCGAAGCGCGTGGCGCTGTCCTCCGACGCCGTGCTGGCCGGTGCCGCCGCGGCCGACGGCGCCCTGGCCGGGCCGGGGCAGTGGGTGCTCGCCCTGCCGGCGCACTACGTCGCGGGCCTGAACGTGCTGGTCCGCTCGCTCGCCGCGGGCACGGAGCCGGCCCTGCTCGCGCCGGGGCACTTCGACGTCGGTGCCTTCTCCGCCGCCGCCGAGCGTCTGGATCACCCCGTCCGGTACTCGTCCCTCGTCCCGGCCCAGCTCTCGGCGGCGTTCGACGTCGCCGAGGCCGACCCCGTCGTCGCCGACGTGCTGCGCCGCTTCGACGCCCTGTTGGTGGGCGGGCAGGCGACCCCCGCCGCCCTCGTCGAGCGGGCTCGTCGCCTCGGCGTCACCGTCGTGCGCACCTACGGGTCGAGCGAGACCAGCGGCGGGTGTGTGTACGACGGCGTGCCCGTGGGCCGCACCCGCGTCGAGGTCGTCGACGGCCAGGTCGAGCTGGCCGGGCCGTCGCTGGCCGAGGGGTACCTCGACGATCCCGAGCGCACGGCCGCCGCCTTCGTCACGCGCGACGGCCTGCGGTGGTACCGCACGGGCGACGCGGGCACGGTGTCGTCCGACGGGGTGCTGACCGTCAGCGGCCGGCTCGACGACGTGATCGTCTCGGGCGGTGAGAAGGTGTCGCTCGGCGTCGTCGAGCGGGTCGTGCGCGAGCAGCCGGGGCTCACCGACGCCGTGGTCGTCCGCGCGGCGCACGCCCGGTGGGGCGAGGTGCCCGTCGTGGTCACCGGCACCGCACCTCCTGCGCCGACGGTGGCCGACGACCTGGCCGCCTTGCGAGCCGCGGTGGCGGCCGTCGTCGGTCGTGCCGCGGCACCCGACCGCATCGTCCGGGTCGACACGGTGCCCCTGCTCGCGAGCGGCAAGCCGGACCGGGTGGCCCTGACCCGCCTGGTCGCCGACCTCGCGGCAAGCTGATAGCCGGCTGCGAACTAGACTCGACCCCGTGGCGAAGACGAAGACCTCGACCCCCAAGCGCAGCGGCCGCCCCGGTGGCCGACCCGGCGGGCGGCCCGGCAAGCAGCCGGCCCGTCGCGTGACGGCCGGCGACTGGATCGGCGGTGCGCGCCTGCGCACCCTGCCGCTGGGCATCGCCCCGGTCGCCCTCGGCACCGGCGTCGCCCGGGCGAACGGCGGCTGGGACCTCACCCTGGCGCTGCTCTGCCTCGCCGTCGCGGTGTTCCTGCAGGTCGGCGTCAACTACTCGAACGACTACTCGGACGGCATCCGCGGCACCGACGACTTCCGGGTCGGGCCCTCGCGCCTGACCGGTTCGGGCAGCGTCCGCCCGAAGACCGTGCTGAAGGTGGCGCTCGCGTTCTTCGCCCTCGCGGCCGTCGCCGGTGTCGTCGTCGTCGTCATCACCCAGATCTGGTGGCTGCTCGCGGTCGGTGCCGCCGCGGTCGTCGCCGCGTGGTTCTACACGGGTGGCAAACGGCCCTACGGCTACAACGCCCTGGGCGAGCTCTTCGTCTTCGTGTTCTTCGGGCTCGTCGCGACCGTGGGCACGACGTTCGTGCAGCTGCGGGAGTTCCCGTTCGACGCCTGGGTGGCGGGCGTCGCCGCCGGGCTGTTCGCCTGCGCGGTCCTGATGATCAACAACGTGCGAGACATCCCGCAAGACACCGCCGCCGGCAAGCGCACCCTCGCGGTCGTCGTCGGCGACCCGGTGGCGCGGGCGCTCTACGCGCTCTTCCTGCTGCTGCCGTTCTTCATCCTCGTGTACTTCGCGTTCCTGTACCTGCACGCGCCCTACGTCTACTTCACGCTGATCGTCGCGGTGCCCGCCGCGGTCATCGGCGTCACGGGCAAGACCCCGCGTGAGCTCATCCTCGCCCTGCAGCTGTCGTCGTTGACGGCCCTGGTCTGGGCCCTGGCCCTGTCGGCGGCGCTCTTCTTCTAGGAGGCTGCCCTTCCGGGACCTGCCCCGGGCGTTCGGCCCGGGAGGGTCAGGCCTGGTCGTCGGTGCGGCGCGCGCGATCGGCGTCGGCTTCGTCGGCGATCGCCTCGTCCTCGGCGACCGAGTCGTCGTCGAGCTTCGCCGGTCGCGACCGGCGGTCGGCGAGGTCGAGGGCGACCTTGCGGCGCAGCGGGGCGAAGAACAGGTACGAGACGCAGAAGCCGACGACCGCCGCGATCAGCGTGGCCCAGAAGGGGTCGAACCTCAGCACCAGCAGGAGGCCCAGCACGACGGCGAACAGGCCGAGGCGGACGATCGAGTACTTGAGCCAGGGTTTCACGACGAGGAGTCTACGGTCCGCGAGGTGTGCACCCGCCGCGCGACGGACGGCCCGTACGGACACGACCCGCAGGGCCGAGGAGGCGCGGCGCAGCACCGCCGGGAGTCGTACGTCACAGCTCCGCAACGGCCGACCGACCATCAGGCGTTGCACCGGATCGAGAACTAGGCTCGGTCCATGGTCAGGCTCTTCATCGTGGGCATCGTCGCCGCGGCGGCATTCGTCATCTTCGCGCTCATCGACTGCCTGTTCGCCGACGCCTCACGGTTCCGGGCGCTGAACAAGCCGCTCTGGGCCGTCATCATCGTCCTCCTCCCCGTCATCGGGGCCGTGCTGTGGTTCGTGCTCGGGCGGGCCCGCAAGAGCGGTCGCCCCGCCGCCGTGCGCACCGTCGCCCCCGACGACGATCCCGAGTTCTCGGGGACGTCCTGGCGCACGACGAGCGATCTCGACCGCGAGACGACCGACGAGCGCATCCGTCGACTCGAGCAAGAGCTGCTCGACCTCGACAACGACGACAAGACCGGCAAGCAGTAAGTGACCAGCCCGTCGACCGAGTACGCCCTGTCGCTCCTCGCGTCCCTCGCCGACGCCGGTGTCCGTGACGTCGTGCTCAGCCCCGGCTCCCGCAGCCAGGCCCTGGCCCTCGCCGCCGCCGAGTTCGAGACGGCCGGCCGGCTGTCGGTCCACGTCCGCATCGA
The DNA here is from genome assembly GCF_056680555.1 of Frigoribacterium sp. AP1. NCBI lineage: Bacteria > Bacillati > Actinomycetota > Actinomycetes > Micrococcales > Microbacteriaceae > Frigoribacterium > Frigoribacterium sp. AP1. Next base: position 573,975 of record NZ_CM155288.1, on the reverse strand, counting down.
CGAGCGCTCGGGTGGCTTCCTCGCGCTGGGGCTCGCCGCCGAGACGGGCGTCCCGAGCGTCGTCGTCACCACATCGGGCACGGCCGTGGCGAACCTCCACCCCGCCGTCCTCGAGGCGCACCACTCGGGAGTGCCGATGATCGTGCTGAGCGCCGACCGTCCCCTCGAGATGCGCGGGATCGGCTCGAACCAGACCACCGTGCAACCGGGTCTGTTCGCGAGCGCCGTCGGCTGGGTGCGCGACGTCGAGGCACCGCGCTCCGGCCCGGTCGACCACGAAGCCGTCCGCACCCTCGCCCGCGAGGCCCTCGCCGAGGCCCTCGGCGGCGACTCCCACGGCGCCCTCGGGCGGTCGCGCGGTCCGGTCCAGCTGAACGTCGCGTTCCGCGAGCCCCTGTCGTCCGGCGAGCAGTCGCTGCCCGTCGCCCACCCCGAGCCCGTCGAGATCGCGCCCGCCGCGGCTCCGGTCGCCCTCGAGGTGGACGTCGACCCCGCGACCCTGGTCGTCGCCGGGCACGCCGCCGGCCCCGTGGCCGAGGCCGTGGCCCGGGCACTGGGCGCACCGCTCGTGGCCGAGGTGTCGAGCGGGGCACGTTTCGGGCCGCACCTGGTCTCGTCCTACCGTGCCCTGCTCGACGACGCCGACTTCGGCGGACGCGTCCGTCGAGTGGTGGTCTTCGGTCACCCGACCCTCAGTCGCCAGATCCCGTCGCTGCTCACCCGCGACGGGGTCGAGGTCGTCGTCGTCCGCGCGGCGGGGGCCGAGGCCTACGACCCGAGTCGCTCGGCCCGCGTGGTCGAGGCCGTCGAGGTGACCCGCGCCTCCTCGGGGTCCGGTTCGACCGACGACGCCGTCCATCGTGCGTGGGTGGGGCGCTGGGTGCACACCGGCCGTCGGCTGCTCGAGGCCGGGGCCGAGGCCGACGCTGCCCGGCCGGACGCCGACGACACCGACGCCACCACGGTCGAGGGTGCGTCCGATCGCAGCGAGGCGGCAGAGCAGGCCGAATTCCTGCGGCGCGAGGTCCAGCTGCTGCGTCGGCCGGTCACGCGTCGAGCCCTGGCCGAGGCCCTCTGGCGCGTCAGCTGGCCGCACGACCGCCTCGTGCTGGGGGCGTCGCGACTGATCCGCGAGCTCGACCAGGTCGTGCCCGGCAAGAAGATCCCCGTGCACGCCAACCGGGGGCTGGCCGGCATCGACGGCACGATCGCCACCGCCACGGGCATCGCACTCGCCAGCCAGCGTGACGACCCCACCGCCGGCACCACCCGGGTGCTCGTCGGCGACCTGACGTTGCTGCACGACGTCGGTTCGATGCTCCTCGGCCTCGGCGAGACGAGGCCCCGGCTGCAGGTGGTCGTCGGCAACGACGGTGGCGGCACCATCTTCGACGGGCTCGAGGTCGCGGCCACGGCGTCGCCCGAGGCGATGACCCGTGTGCAGTTCACCCCGCACGAGGTCGACCTCTCGGCCCTCGCCCTCGCCTACGGCTGGCAGTACGTCGAGGCGGCCACGCGGGCCGAACTCGATCAGGCTCTCGTGGCCCGGTACGACGGCCCGGTGCTGATCGAGGTGCCCCTCTCGCTGACCGTCCGCCCCACGGCGGCCCGGACCGGGGCGCTCGGCCGTAGGGTCGAGGGCATGGCCAAGACGTGGACGACCTCGCCCTCCCAGTCCCTCCGAGCCGGAGAGGGCTTCGTGCTCGCCGACGTCGACACGTCGTCGACGCCCGGCTTCGCCGGTGACAAGGCGTACGCGCAGCAGGCGTTCGAGGCGGGCCGCGAGACCCTGGGCGAGCTCCAGGAGAAGCTGTTCGCCCAGAGCCGGAGCGGGGGCAGCACCGGCAACGTGTTGCTCGTCCTGCAGGCGATGGACACCGCAGGCAAGGGCGGCATCGTCCGGCACGTCGTGGGAGCCGTCGACCCCCAGGGCGTCGCGCACCACGCGTTCAAGGCGCCGACCCCCGACGAGCTCGCGCACGACTTCCTCTGGCGGGTGCGGCGCGAGCTGCCGGGCCCCGGCATGATCGGGGTCTTCGACCGGTCGCACTACGAGGACGTCCTGATCGGCAAGGTGCGTCGCCTGGCCCCGCCCGAAGACATCGAGCAGCGGTACGCCGACATCGTCGCCTTCGAGGACGAGCTCGTCGCGAACGGCACCACCCTGGTCAAGGTGATGCTGCACATCTCGTCCGACGAGCAGAAGGAACGCCTCGCCGACCGGCTCGACCGCCCCGACAAGCACTGGAAGTACAACCCCGGCGACCTGGAAGAGCGCCTCGTGTGGAACGACTACCAGGACGCGTACGAGACGGCGATCCGTCGCACCTCGACCGAGACCGCCCCGTGGTTCGTCGTGCCGGCCGACCGCAAGTGGTACGCCCGGATCGCCGTGCAGAAGCTGTTGACCGACGCCCTCGCGTCGCGCGGACTCGACTGGCCCGTCGCGCAGTTCGACGTCGAGCTCGAGAGGACCAAGCTCGCCACCTCGTAGCCAGCACCCGGCGACGGGACGAGCCTAGGAGGCGCGGGTCCGCAGCGCGTCGCCCGTCCCCTTGGGCAGCCGCAGCCCCTCGATCAGGCTGAGCAGGGCCAGCACGGCCAGGACGATCAACGCGGCCTGGTAACCGGATGCCGCGGGTGCCGGGCCGTCGGTCGAGGCCACGAGGTCGGCCACGCGGACGGCCAGCGCCGTCGCGGCGACGCCGAGTCCGACGGCGAGCTGACTCGTGATGGACGCGATGGCGTTGGCCGGGCCGATCATCTCGGCCGGGACGTCGGCGAACTGCAGGGTGTTGTAGGCCGTGAAGCCGACGGAACGGAAGACGCCGCTGAGCAGCAGCACCCCGGCCACGACCACCGGCGAGGTCTCGGGACCGACGAGCGCGGCCGCGACGAAGGTCGCCGCGAGGGCCACCGTCGCGACGACGATGATCGGGACGACGCGGAACCTCTGCAACAGGGGCGTCGTGAACGGCTTCACGGCCAGGTTGCCGACGAACACCCACATGAGCATGAGGCCCGCTTCGACGGGCGACCAGCCGAAGCCGTCCTGCAGCAGCAGCGGGACGACGAAAGGGATGCCGTTCACGACGGCCCGGTAGAGCGATCCGCTGAGGTTGGTCACACGGAACGACCCGATGCGGAACGCCGCGAGGTCGAGCAGCGGGTGCGCCGCCCGGCGGAACCACCGCACGGCGACGAGACCGAGCACGACCGCGGCGACGACCAGCAGCACGCCGGGCAGGAGCGTCGTGGGTTCGCCGAGCAGCTCGAATGCCAGGACCAGCGCCACGATCGAGCCGGCCACGAGCGCCAGGCCCACCAGGTCGAGCGGTCGGCGGTCGCCGACCTCGGGGGAGGGGACGACCCGCCAGGCGACGACGAGCAGCGCGAGGCCGACCGGGACGTTGACGAGGAACACCCACTGCCAGCCGAGGTGCTCGGTCAGGAGCCCGCCGAGCAGCGGCGCGACGACCGGCGCGACGAGTGCGGGCCAGGTGAGATAGGCGATGGCCCGGATCAGCTCGGACTTCTCGGTGCTGCGCAGGACGATCAGCCGGCCGATGGGCACCATCATGCTGCCCGCGAGACCCTGCACGACCCGGGACGCCGTGAGGGCGACCAGGTCGGTGCTCGCGGCACAGGCCACCGAGGCGAGGACGAACAGCACGACCGCCGCGAGGAACACCCGACGGGCGCCCCAGCGTTCGGCGAGCCAGGCTCCCAGCGGGATGAACGCCGCCACGGCGACGAGGTAGCCGGTCACGGCGAGCCCGAGTTGGGCGGGCTGGACCGCGAAGTCGCTCGCGATCGTCGCGGTGGCCGTCGACAGGATGGTGGCGTCGAGGTTCTCCATGAAGAACGCGGCCGCCACGACGAGGGCGACCGGACGCGACCACGTCGGCGCGGGCGCGGGCCCGGCTGCGGGCGTGGGTACGGACCCGGTCATCGGCTGAACGCGTCGACCACGGGGCGGAACTTCATGGCCGTCTCGGCGACCTCGCGCTCGGGCACGGACTCGGCGACGACGCCGGCCCCCGCGAACGCCCGCACCGATCCGTCTCGATCGACCTGGGCGCAGCGCAGGGCGATGGCCCACTCGCCGTCGCCGTCGGCGCCGACCCAGCCGACCGGGCCGGCGTAGCGACCACGGTCGAACGGTTCGAGCTCTCGGATCAGGGCCAGCGCCTCCTGCGTCGGCGTGCCGGCGACGGCCGCCGTCGGGTGCAGCGAGGCGATCAGGTCGAGCGAGCTCGAGCCGTCGGTGAGGCGGCCGCGGACGTCGCTCGCGAGGTGCCAGAGATTCGGGAGGCGCAGGGTGAAGGGCTGCTCGCCGGTCACGACGTCGCGGGCGTGCGGCCCGAGCGAGAGCAGCAGGCTGCGCAGGGCGAAGGCGTGCTCGTCGAGGTCCTTCGGTGACGTCGCCAGCGAGAGGGCGGCCTGCTCGTCGGTCGTCGCGTCGACGCCGCGAGCCGCGCTGCCGGCGAGCACCCGGGCCGACACCTCGCCGCGCTCGGACTTGACGAGCGTCTCGGGACTGGCCCCGATCAGCCCGTCGACGGCGAACGCGTAGCAGTCGGGGTAGGCGGTGAGCAGGGTGGCGGCGACGAGGCGCAGGTCGGCCTCGGGTGGCAACGTGCCCACGAGGTCGCGGGCGAGCACGACCTTGCTGACGCGGCCGTCGCCGATGGCGTCGACGGCCCGCGCCACGGCCTGCCCGTAACCGTCGGCACCCAGGGCGCCGTCGACCAGCGAGAGGCGGACGGAGGCGCCGACCGGCTTCCCCGCGGGCAGCTCGGCCCCGTCCACCCGCGTGATCCAGGCGACCCCGTCGCGCCGTCCGATGACGATGCTCGGGACGATCAGCACGCTCGTCTCGGCGGACTCGTCGTCGAACGCGAACGAGCCGAACGCGACCAACCCGGTGCCGGGCACGCCGACCTCGTCGTGGACCGTGGCGGCGGCCGCCACGGCGCGCCAGGCATCGGCGGCCTCGGTCATGCGGCCGGGCCCGGAGAACTCGAGACGGAGGGCCTCGCCGACGCCCGCCATGCCCGCCCCGCCGCGCACGAAGACCAGCGGACGCGCCCGGTCGACGACGTCGAGCAACGGGCTGACGTGGTCGATGCGCGTGGTGCGGACGGCGAGTGACGGAACGCGGGACGCGGGGGACTTCACTCGTCGACCCTACTCGGGACACCCCCAGTGCTTGACGGTAGGATCCACCATCGTGACCAAGGCCGACATGAACAAGCAACCCGACGAGGTCGCCTCGATGTTCGACGGCGTCGCGCGCCATTACGACCGCACGAACGACGTGCTCTCGGCGGGCAACGCCGTCCTGTGGCGCATCGCCACCGTCAAGGCGATCGGCGCCGGTCCGGCCGACAAGGTCCTCGACATCGCCGCGGGCACGGGCACCAGTTCGGCGGCCATCGCGCAGCGGGGTGCCGAGGTCGTCGCCCTCGACTTCTCCAAGGGCATGGTCGAGGTCGGCCGCGAACGCCACCCAGAGCTCGAGTTCGTCGAGGGCAACGCCGAGTCGTTGCCCTTCGACGACGACACCTTCGACGCCGTCACCATCTCGTTCGGGCTGCGCAACGTCAACCGGCCCAAGGTCGCACTCGCCGAGATGAACCGCGTGCTCAAACCCGGTGGTCGCCTCGTCGTCTGCGAGTTCTCCACCCCGCCGTTCGGTCTGCTGCGTGCCGCGTACCGTGCCTACCTCCGTTACGGCATGCCCCTCGTCGCCAAGCTCACGAGCAGCAACGGTCCGGCCTACTCGTACCTCGCCGAGTCCATCGAGCAGTGGCCCGAGCAGCAGGTCCTCAGCCAGTGGCTCCGCGGCGCCGGGTTCACCCGCGTCGCCCACCGCGACCTCAGCTTCGGCATCGTCGCCCTGCACCGCGGACGCAAGCCGGCCTCGGCTGCCGCGCGCGCCTCCTCGCGGTCGAAGTGGGCCTCGTCGTGAACGCCGGTGCACCTCCCGCGCAGCGCAACTCGCTGGGTCGATCGCTCGGTCTCGGCGAGAAGCTCTTCGCGACGCCGACCGAGCGTCGCTTCGTCGCCGCCGTCGACGACGGCCTCGAGCTCGTCGAAGAAGGGTTGCTGCGAGAGATCGCCTTCGCCGACGACATCGCCGACGCGACGACGCGGTACCTGCTCGCCGCGGGCGGCAAGCGCGTCCGACCGACGCTGACCCTGCTCATCGCCCAACTGGGCGACGGCGCGACGCCCGGCATCGTCGCCTCGGCGCAGGCCACCGAGATCACCCACCTCGCCTCGCTCTACCACGACGACGTCATGGACGAGGCGCAGATGCGTCGTGGCGTCCCCAGCGCCCAGACCGTGTGGGGCAACAACGTCGCGATCCTCGCCGGCGACCTGCTGTTCGCCCGCGCCAGCACGATCGTCTCGGGGCTCGGCCAAGAGGCCATCCTGCTGCAGGCCGAGACCTTCGAACGGCTCTGCCTCGGGCAGCTCCACGAGACGGTCGGTCCGCGCGAGAGCGACGACCCGATCGCCCACTACATCGACGTGCTCGCCGACAAGACGGGGTCGCTCATCTCGACCGCCGCGCGTGCCGGCGTCATGTTCAGCGGGGCACCGCGTGAGTACCTCGCACCCGTCGCCGAGTTCGGCGAGAAGATCGGCATCGCCTTCCAGCTGATCGACGACGTCATCGACCTGTCCGACCAGCCCGCCGAGACCGGCAAGAAGGCCGGCACCGACCTGCGGGCGGGTGTCGTCACGCTCCCGGTGCTGTACCTGCGTCAGCAGGCGCAGACCGACCTCGAGGCGTCGTCCCTCCTGTCCGAGATCGACCGCATCGTCGACGCCACGCGTGCGGCGGCGCAGCGGTCGAGCGTCGAGCCGACCGCCGAGGGCGGCTCGTCCGCACCGCTCGCCGACGCGACGGCCCACCTCGACGACGAATTCGCCGACCTGGTCCGACGGGTCCGCGAGCACGAGGTCACCGAACGCACCCGGGTCGAGGCCCACCGCTGGGCCCGCGAGGCCCTCGACGCCCTCGCGCCGTTGCCCGACGGGCCCGTCAAGAAGGCGCTCACCCGCTTCGCCGACCGCGTGGTCGAGCGCTCCGCCTGACCGGCGCCGCGCCTCCTCGTCCGTCTCGTCCTCGAGCACCATCGTCCAACCGGCCGGCCCCGCCGAGCCACCCCAGATCTAGGGAGAACCCGTGACCACCTTGCGACTGGCCATCGTCGGCGCCGGACCGGCCGGCATCTACGCCGCCGACATCCTCGCGAAGGCCGAGAAGGCCTTCGACGTCTCGATCGACCTCTTCGAGCAGCTGCCGGCCCCCTACGGTCTCGTGCGCTACGGCGTGGCTCCCGACCACCCCCGCATCAAGGGCATCGTCAACGCCCTGCGCGACGTCCTCGACAGCGGTGACATCCGGGTCTTCGGCAACGTCCGCTACGGCGTCGACATCGGGCTCGACGACCTGCGCAAGCACTACAACGCCGTCATCTTCTCGACCGGTGCCATCAAGGACGCCGACCTCGACATCCCCGGCATCGACCTCGAGGGCAGCTACGGCGCTGCCGACTTCGTCAGCTGGTTCGACGGTCACCCCGACTTCCCCCGCACCTGGCCGCTCGACGCGACGTCGGTCGCCGTCGTCGGCGTCGGCAACGTCGCCCTCGACGTGTCGCGCATCCTGGCGAAGCACGCCGACGACCTGCTGCCCACCGAGATCCCCGACAACGTCTACGCGGGTCTCAAGCAGTCGTCGATCACCGACGTGCACGTCTTCGGTCGCCGGGGCCCCGCACAGGTCAAGTTCACGCCGCTCGAGCTGCGCGAGCTCGGCGAGGTGCGCGACGTCGACATGATCGTCTACGACGAGGACTTCGACCACGACGAGGCGTCGAAGACGGCCATCGCGACCAACAAGCAGGTCTTCGTCATCGACAAGGTGCTGAACCAGTGGCGGCAGCGCGAGGTCGGCACGGCGTCGCGTCGCCTGCACCTGCACTTCTACGCCAAGCCCGTCGAGGTCGTCGGCGACGCCGACGGTCGTGTCGCGGCTTTCCGGTACGAGCGCACCCGGCCCGACGGCCAGGGCGGCGTCGAGGGCACCGGCGAGCTCCGCGACGTGCCGATCCAGGCCGTCTACCGCGCGGTCGGCTACTTCGGCTCGCCCCTCGACGGCATCCCCTTCGACGAGCGCCGCGGCGTGATCCCGAACCACGAGGGCCAGGTGATGGACGACGACAACCAGATCGTCCCCGGCGTCTACGCCACCGGGTGGATCAAGCGCGGCCCCGTCGGCCTTATCGGTCACACGAAGTCCGACGCGATGGAGACCGTCAAGCACCTCATCAACGACCAGGCCAGCTGGTGGCAACCGGTCGACCCGTCCGACGAGGCCATCCCGGCCCTGCTCGAGCAGCGAGGCGTCGAGTACACCGACCTCGAGGGCTGGCACCGGCTCGACGAGCACGAGATCGCTCTCGGCGGTTCGCACGAGCACGAGCGTGCCCGGGTCAAGGTCGTCGAGCGTGACGAGATGGTGCGCGTCTCGCGCGCCGTCGAAGCGGAGTCCACGCCGGCCTGACCTCCCCGGTCGCCCGCACCGCGCCTCCTCGGCTCCCCTCGACGGGGGAACCGAGGAGGCGCGCGGTCGTCACCGACCTCGGTGGTCGTCGGTAAGGTGGTCCCCATGGCAGACAGTTCCTTCGACGTGGTCAGCAAGGTCGACAAGATGGAGGCCGACAACGCCCTCCACCAGGCCCAGAAAGAGATCGAGCAGCGGTACGACTTCAAGGGCGTCGGCGCCTCGGTCGACTGGAGCGGCGAGAAACTGCTGCTGAAGGCCGCCACCGAAGAGCGCGTCAAGGCCGTGCTCGACGTGCTCGAGTCGAAGTTCATCAAGCGCAGCATCAGCCTCAAGCACCTCGACGTCGGTGAGCCCTTCGCCAGCGGCAAGGAGTACCGCATCGAGGCGTCCCTCAAGCAGGGCATCGAGCAGGACGCGGCGAAGAAGATCGGCAAGATCATCCGCGACGAGGCCCCCAAGAGCGTGAAGAGCCAGATCCAGGGCGACGAGCTGCGCGTGCAGTCCAAGAGTCGTGATGACCTCCAGGCCACCATGGCGCTGTTGAAGAAGGCCGACCTCGACGTCGACCTGCAGTTCGTCAACTTCCGCTAGTCACCCGCGGCACACGGCTCCGAGGTCCCGTCCATGGTCGAACCCGCCTGGGTGGCGCCGACGATCGCCGTGCTGGGCATCGTGCTCGACATCGCGATCCGGGTGTTCGCGATCGTCTACGTGCCGATCAACCGGCGGCCGCAGACGGCCACCGCCTGGTTGCTCGCGATCTTCCTGATCCCGTACGTCGGGTTCGTCCTCTTCCTGTTGATCGGCAGCACCAAGTTGCCCGCGCGGCGTCGTGAGAAGCAGAGCGAGATCAACAAGTACATCATCGAGACGACCGAGGGCATGGAGCGCGTCAAGCGCGACCACCCGTGGCCGGCCTGGCTCGACTCGGTGGTCGAACTCAACCGCACGCTCGGTGCCATGCCCCTGGTCGGCGGCAACACCGGCGAGATGCACACCGACTACGACGAGTCCATGGCGGCCATGGTCGAGGCGATCGACGAGGCCCACCGCTACGTCCACGCCGAGTTCTACATCACGAGCCTCGACCGCACGACGGAGCCGTTCTTCCTCGCGCTCGAGAACGCCCGTCGACGGGGCGTCACGGTCCGAGTGCTGATGGACCACATCGCCAGTCGGGGGTACCCGGGTTACCGCAAGGCGCGACGACGGCTGGACGCGATGGGCGTGCAGTGGCAGCTCATGCTGCCCGTGCTGCCGTTGCGGGGCAAGTACCAGCGGCCCGATCTGCGCAACCACCGCAAGCTGCTCGTCATCGACGGCCGCGTGGCCTTCACGGGCTCGCAGAACATGGTCGACAAGAGCTACCAGAAACGCAAGAACAAGCGACGCGGCCTCGAGTGGAAGGACTTCATGGTCCGATTCGAGGGCCCCATCGTCGCGGGCATCAACGCCCTGTTCGTCACCGACTGGTACAGCGAGACCGACGAGCTGCTCCTCCGCGAGACCGACCCCGTGCACACGGCCGACCGGCTCGAGACGATCGACTGCCAGGTGGTGCCGAGCGGGCCGGGTTTCGACGGCGAGAACAACCTGCGGCTGTTCAACTCGCTGCTCTACAGCGCGCAGGAACGCATCATCATCACGAGTCCCTACTTCGTGCCCGACGAGTCGATGCTCTACGCCGTCACGACGGCAGCCCAGCGGGGGCTCGAGGTGCAGCTCTTCGTCAGCGAGATCGGCGACCAGCCGGTGGTGTACCACGCGCAGCGCTCCTACTACGAGGCCCTGCTGCGGTCGGGGGTCCGCATCTTCCTCTACCGCTCGCCGACGGTGTTGCACGCCAAGCACTTCTCGATCGACGACGAGGTCGCCGTCATCGGCTCGAGCAACATGGACATGCGGTCCTTCAGCCTCAACCTCGAGATCTCGGTCATGGTGCGCGGACGCGAGTTCGTCGACCGGTTGCGTGAGGTCGAGCAGACGTACCGCGACTCGAGCCGCGAACTGTTCCTCGACGAGTGGCTCGCGCGCCCCTTCCGCTCGAAGGTCCTCGACAACGTCGCCCGCCTCACCTCCGCCGTCCAGTGACCGCCCCGCTCCGCCCCTGACCCACGTGTGCAAATCGCGACAACTCCGTCGGGACACGCCGACAGAACGTGGTGCGACGCGGCGCGAGGCCAGTGATTGTCGGGTTCGGTCCGCCCCGGTGAGCGGGCGAGGTCGGGTTCGGCCCGCAGGGGTGTCTCGACGCTGCTGCGCCCGGCGCGCCACCGACGGGAGATGCGGGCCGGCCGACGTGAGAGATGCCGCCCCGGCTAACGCCCGAGGGTCATGCGGACGGCCTGGCGAACAGAGGGCCAGTCGAAGAGCACCTGCGGGTACGTGACCTCGAGGACGACGAAGCCGAGGCCGGTGATGTGCACGATCCGTTCACGGTCGCGGTTGTAGACACTCGGCGAGGAATGGTGTTCCTTGCTCACGCACTCGAGCACGAGCCAGCCGTCGATCAGCAGGTCGACGCGCGTGTGGTCGTCGACCCACACCTGCGGCTCGGCCCGGATGCCGTCACGAGCGAGAAGGAGGCGCGCGATCGATTCGGTCCCGGACTCGGCTCGGGGATCGATCATGGTGACGAGCCCCTGGGCCGAGCGTCGCGTCGCCAGGAGGCGTGAGACCTCGTCGAGGTCGGGTCGCTGCATCGGCGACAGCCTGAGGGCGGAGTCGACGATGGCTGCGGCATGCTCCGGTGGCTCGTGGAGCAGGACCTGGGCCGCCGCCCGGCTCGGCGAGGCCATCAGTCGTTCCGCGCGGCGATCGAACCGCGACAGGTCTCGCAGGACGAGCACGTCGTCCCGGTCCGGGTCGAGTCGTTCCCCGGCGTCGTCCGGGTCCCGGAGATCGCGGGCGTTGTGCGGAACGGAGACGACCAGGCGCGGGCTCGGGGGAACCCAGGCGCCTCGATGCGCGAGAGACGAGGCTCCCGCCAACGCGCCTCCTACCCGTGCCGCCCGGATGACGCCGACCGGGAGGTCGACGAGCCCGTACAGCCCGTGCCGGATGCGAAGGATCTCGCCGGCGCGCCACGACGACTCCACCTGGCGTCGGGTCAGCCCGGTCGCGAGCAGTTCCCGCCGGTGGGCCAGGGAGCCCAGGCGCCGTACGGTGGCCGCGACAAGGGGGGTCATGTGAGCAGCTTGGTCGTGACGGCGCCGCCGGAAGGCCGGGCGCCGGGGGATGTGGATGACGAGCAGGTCGAGACTGCTGTGGGGGAGACGAACGACGGCGTCTGCGCGCCCGCAGGTGGATGCGGGCCGATCCCGACCTCCCGAGCCGCTCACGGGGTGCCGAACCCGACCATCCAGTCGCCGAACGGCTCGTCGCACCACCGGGCATCGGCGTGTCGGCGGCATGTTGTCGCGATTTGCACAGTGGGCCGGGGCGGAGCGGGGCGTGACGGGGGAGTGGTCGTGAGGGGGCTCGGGAGGCTGTATATTTGTCTGGCGCCTCCGGTCGGTGATCACACGGGCTGGGCGTGCATGGCAAGTTACCCAAGCGGCCAAAGGGATCTGACTGTAAATCAGCCGGCGTAGCCTTCGGGGGTTCGAATCCCTCACTTGCCACGGTTGCCCCACAAGAACGGACTCGCTCGTCGAGTCCGTTCTTGCGTTACCGGGCGCCTCACCCCCAGGAGGACCCGTGTCCATCACCCCGACCCCCGCCGAGTTGCTCGAGATCGCCGCCGTCGTCGCGCACGAGGCCGCCGAACTGGCAGCCCGCCGTCGATCCGAGGGGGTCGAGGTCGCCGAGACCAAGAGCAGTGCCGTCGACGTCGTGACGCACACCGACCGGGAGGTCGAGGCATTCGTCCGGGGTCGTCTGGCCGAGCTGCGTCCCGGCGACGGCTTCTTCGGTGAAGAGGGCGAAGCCGACGATTCGACCACGGGTCTCACCTGGGTCGTCGACCCCATCGACGGCACCGTCAACTTCCTCTACGGCATCCCGCAGTGGGCCGTGAGCATCGCCGTGGTCGAGGGCGGCCCCGATCCGCTCACCTGGCGCGCCCTCGCGGCGGTCGTCGCCAACCCGACGTCGGGCGAGACCTTCACGGCGTCGGCCGGCGGCGGTGCGTGGTTGGACGGGCATCGTCTCGGGGTCGCCGCACCGGCGTCCCTCGAGCTGTCCCTCCTGGCGACCGGGTTCTCCTACGACGCCGCCCGCCGTGTCGAGCACGCGGAGGCGTTGGTCCGGATGGTCGGGCGCGTCCGTGACCTGAGGCGCCTGGGGGCGGCCTCGCTCGACCTCTGCGCCGTCGCGGCGGGGCGTGTCGACGCCTACGTCGAGCGAGGGCTCAAGCCCTGGGATCACGCGGCGGGTGCGCTCGTGGCCGCTGAGGCAGGCGCCGTCGTCCGCGGAGAGGTCGGCGAGGCCCCCAGCGAATCGCTGACCTTCGTGGCGGCCCCCAGCATCGCCCGCGACCTCGCCACCCTCGTCGTCGAGGCCGGCATCTGACGGGGAACACCCTCGTCGCGCACACGTCGTCGCACGTTGTCATACTGTGTTTCAACTGTACATATCCACATTGACACCCGAACACGGGTAGCCATTCGTTCACCGACCGGCTACCCTGGTGAGGTCGTTACTGATCCGTGATCATCGCGTGATGCACTCCTCGGCGGCCTCCTCCGAAGGTCCGCATCGAGACCGTGCCACGATCACCAGTGACGGCCGTGAAGACGACGGTGCACCCACCGTCCGATCCCGATCACCCCGAGGACCCATCACACGTGACGAAGTACCAGCAGATCGCCGAGCCCGACGGCGACGGAACCCCGTCGCGTCGCGCCACCGACGACCTCACGGGCACCGGTTCGCTGAGCGTCGCTCCGACCGTCCCCGCCGTGGCCGACGCCCCCGTCTACCTCACCCGTCGTGAAGCCCGCGAGGCCGAGCGCCGCGCCGCCCAGGTCGCCGTGACGACGAGCGCCGCAGCGGCGGAGGTCCCTGCCGCGCCGACTCCTCCGGCCGCCGTCGTCGAGCACGTGGCCGAGGCCCCGACGCCGACGGCCCCGACAGCGGCGACCGAGCCCGTCTCGCCGAGGCGTGCCGCGCGGCTCGCCGCCGAGTCCGGCACCCGTCCTGCTGCCGCCGGACGCACCAAGGCGGCCCGCACACAGCGCCCCGCCGCTCGCCGCGAGGCACCCGTCCGCGCACCCCGCACGGCCGGGGCGACGTTCCGTCGCAACACCAAGCGGGTCACCGTCGTCGGAGCGATGCTCTTCGCCGGGTCGATGCTCGTGGCCACCTCGGTGCCCGCCAACGCCTTCTTCGTCGACACCCCCACGCAGACGGCCGCCAAGAAGGCCGCCGACTCGCAGAGCTACACGGCAGCAGCGCCCTCGGCAGACGGTACGGCCGGCATCTCGCGGGACGGCTACTCGGTCACCGAGATGAAGGCCGTCTCCGAGTACGCCTCGACGAGTGCCAGCACGTTCTCCAACGACGTCAACGGCACGGTGCAGTGGCCGTTCCAGACAGGTGTGCCGATCAGCAGCGGTTTCGGTGCCCGTCAGGTCGCCAACTGCGGCTTCTGCTCGACATTCCACCAGGGTCTCGACTTCGTCCCCGGTGCCGGCTCGCCGATCCAGTCGATCGCCGACGGCGTCGTCAGCAAGGTCGACGGTCCCTCCGGTGCCCTGGGCAACAACGTGTGGATCGACCACGTCGTCAACGGCCAGAAGGTCACCAGCGTCTACGCGCACATGCAGACCGGTTCGGTCGAGGTCCGCGAGGGCGAGACCGTCACGGTCGGCACCATCATCGGCAAGGTCGGCAGCACGGGCAACAGCACCGGGGCCCACCTGCACTTCGAGATCGTGATCGGCGGCGTGCCCGTCGACCCGTATCCCTGGCTCCAGGCCAACACGAACTGACCCCCGCGCCCCCGCGACCGCGGTGAGCACGAGAAGAGCCCCACCTGGTGCCAGGTGGGGCTCTTCGGTTGTCGCGTGCCTACGACGTGGTCGCGAGCCAGACCGTCGCATTGGGCGGCAGGGCCGGCCCGTCGACGACCATGGTGGCCAGCAGCACCTCGGCCACGGGCAACTCGACGGGGACGTCGCCCATGTTGGTCACGACGGTGACGCCCTGGCTGCGGAACGCGACCACGTCGGGCCCGAAGCCGTCGAGCCAGGTCAGGGTGCCCGCACCGAGCTCGTGGTCGGCCCGGAGGCGCAGTGCCCGCGTGTAGAGCTCGAGCGTCGAGCCGGCCACGCCCCGCTGCTCGTCGCGGGCGTACGTCGACCAGTCGGCGGGCTGGGGCAACCAGGAGGCGCCGGTCGCGTTGAAGCCGAAGGCCGGCTCGGTCGCGGACCAGGGCAGCGGCACGCGGCAGCCGTCCCGGCCGTAGCGCTCCCCGTCCGTGCGGAACCACGTGGGGTCCTGTCGGGAGTCGTCGGGCAGGTCGATCGCCTCGGGCAGGCCGAGTTCTTCACCCTGGTAGACGTAGGCGCTGCCGGGGAGGGCCAGCATGAGCGCCGACGCGGCTCGGGCCCTGGCCAGCCCGAGCTCGGGGACGGGAAGCCCCTCGCTCTTCGGTCCGATGCCGTACCCCTGCGGGTTCTCGGCCGTGAGGGCGAGCCGGCTGGCGTGCCGGACGACGTCGTGGTTGCTCAGCACCCAGGTGCTCGGGGCCCCGACGCTCGAGAACGTCTGGATCGACGCGTCGACGACCTCACGGACGGCCGGGGCCGACCATCCGGTCTCGAGGTAGGCGAAGTTGAAGGCCTGGTGCATCTCGTCGGGGCGCACCCAGTCGGCGAGACGCGAGAGCGGTTCGACCCAGGCCTCGGCGACGAGCACCCGGTCGCCCGGGTACTCGGCGAGGACCGTGTGCCACTCGCGGTAGATCTCGTGCACGCCCTCCTGGCCCCAGTACGGCGGGGGAGCGGAGTCGCCCTGACCGCCGCCCATGCTGCCGGAGTCGGCGGGAGGCGTGTAGTCGGGCAGGCCCTCGGCCTTGACCATGCCGTGTGCGACGTCGACCCGGAATCCGTCGACGCCGCGGTCGAGCCAGAAACGCAGCACGTCGACGAACTCGTCGCGCACGCGGCGGTTCGTCCAGTCGAGGTCGGGTTGCGACGAGTCGAACAGGTGCAGGTACCACTGACCCGGTCGGCCGTCGGCCTCGGTCACGCGGGACCAGGCCGGGCCGCCGAAGATCGACTGCCAGTTGTTCGGCGGAAGGTCGCCGTCGGGGCCGCGACCGTCACGGAACAGGTAGCGGCCGCGGGCGGCCGAACCCGGAGCCGAGGCGAGGGCCTCGCGGAACCACGCGTGGTCGCTCGAGGTGTGGTTCGGCACGACGTCGACGATCACGCGCAGGCCCAGCTCGGTGGCCCGGGCGCGGAGGGCGTCGAAGTCGTCGAGGGTGCCGAACAGCGGGTCGACGTCACGGTAGTCGGCCACGTCGTAGCCCGCGTCGCGCTGCGGCGAGGTGTAGAACGGCGACAGCCAGACCGCGTCGACGCCGAGCTCGCCGAGGGCGTCGAGGCGCGACGTGATGCCGGGGAGGTCTCCGACGCCGTCGCCGTCGCCGTCGGCGAACGACCGCGGGTAGACCTGGTAGATGACGGCGGTGCGCCACCATTCGTGGCCCTGGTCGGCGGTCGTCGCGGTGCCCTCGAGCGGGGCGGTCGGGGTCAGCGTGTCGGTCTCGGCCGGTTCTCGTGTGGACATGCGGCCACGATACGGCAGGCCCCCGACGCGGCATCGGCTACGGTCGTGGTCAGAGCACCCGGGGCGCGAGCTCCCGGGCACGAGCACCCGCGACACGATTGGCACGATCCTGAACCCTGCGACCGACCTCGTGACGGCCGACCTGCCCGCCGGCACCCGGCCGTTCCCGCTCGCGCTCGGGACCAACGTCTTCGGTTGGACGGTCGGCGCCCCCACCGCCCTCGAGGTGCTCGACCTCTTCGCCGACGACGGCGGTCGCGTCGTCGACACGGCCGACGTCTACTCGGCGTGGCTGCCGGGCAACTCCGGGGGCGAGTCCGAGGCGATCATCGGTCGCTGGCTCGCCCGACCGGGCAACCGCGACCGGGTCGTGCTGAGCACCAAGTGCGGGCAGCACCCCGACGCCCCCGGCCTCTCACGCGCCAGCATCCGCGCGGCGGTCGAGGCGTCGCTGCGCCGTCTGCGCACCGACCACGTCGACTTCTACTTCACGCACTTCGACGACGACGAGACGCCGCTCGACGAGACCGTGGGCGCGCTCAGCGAGCTCGTCGACGAGGGCAAGATCCTCTGCGCCGGGGCGTCCAACTACACCGGAGCGCGCCTCCGTCAGGCCCTCGCGATCGCCGACCGCGACGGACTGCACCCGTTCCGGTTGGTCCAGGTCGCGTACAACCTGGTGCGTCGCGCCGAGTACGAGAGCGACGTCGCGGCGATCGTCGACCACTACGACCTCGCCGTGCTGCCGCATTCGTCCCTGGCGAGCGGGTTCCTGACGGGCAAGTACCGGCACGAGGCCGGTCGCGGGGACTCCCCTCGGGGCAGCCGGGCCCTCAGCTACATCACCCCGCAGAACCAGGGCACCCTCGAGGTCGTCGTCGAGATCGCCGAGCGGCTCGACGTCCAACCGGGCGCCGTGGCCGTGGCCTGGCTGGCGTCACGCGACAACGTCATCGGCGCCCTCGGCAGCGCCCGCACCCCCCGACAGCTCGAGGGCCTGCTCGACGCCGCCCGGGTCGAGCTGACCGAGGGCGATCTGGCGTCGCTCGAGGCCGTCTCGCGTCCGCTCGACTGACGCTCGTCCGGCCCACGGCCTCAGCGGCCGGCGACGTCCGACACGCCCGCGCCCTCGGGGGCGGGCCCCAGCGGCACGACCGTCCCCGTGCTCGGGTCCCAGCGTCTCAGCTGCGACAGCACGACCGGCCGGGTCGACGGGGCGTCGGCGTCGGCGAGGGCGTCGACGGCCCGGGCCACCTGGTCGGGAGTCAGGCGCGACGCGAGCGTGACGTGGGGGGTCCACCGACCGGGGGTGGTGTGCGGGACGTCCCCCGCGCCTCCCAGGCTCTCGTGCACGCGCGCGTGGAGGTCCAGCAGCTCGCCGGTCACGACCACCGGCCGCACCAGCACGAGCCCGCGTGGAGGAGCGCCGAAGAGCAGCAGCCCGCCGAGCTCGGCCGGCAGCGGCAGCGCCGCCGACAGGGGCAGGAGGCGCGGGTCGGCTGCCGGGTCGAGGCCGGGTCGTGCCACCAGGGTGACGTGGGGCGCGTTCGACGTCCCCGCGTGGTCGCCCTGCGACGGCAGACCCGCCGCGGACAACACGCTCCATTCGTCACGGACGGCCTCGTCGGAGGTCGGGTCGAGCAGGAGTTCGAGGCTGTGCACCCGTCGATCCTGCCCCGGACACGCTTCGCCGGGCCGGGTCGGCACGTGGCGTCAGCACCCCGTTCGCTCTGCTACCCTTGTCTGGTGCCAATCGGCAGCGGCCTGGGTCGCTCGCCTGGTGGTCACGCCCCGATAGCTCAGTGGTAGAGCACTTCCATGGTAAGGAAGGGGTCGTCAGTTCAATCCTGACTCGGGGCTCTGGCTGTCTCGGTCCCGTCCCGGTGTGATGCCGGCAGGGCCCGCAGCTTGCGGCGGGGTAGCTCAGTTGGTTAGAGCACACGGCTCATAATCGTGGTGTCGCGGGTTCAAGTCCCGCCCTCGCTACCGCAGGCCCGGATCTCTCACGAGTTCGGGCCTTCGTCGTCGGTGCCCGTCGATCGGGGCCCGTCGATGCGTGCCGGTCGTCGCGACCCGCCGATCGGCCCTGGTCCGCCAGGGGCGAGGCCGGTGCGCCACGCCCAGGCGCCGGGCCTACGATGAGGCATGGCCGTGAGCATCCGCAGCATCGGCACCGCGGTGCCCCCGACCGTCATCCGACAAGACGACGTCCGCGAGATCTTCGCCACCCAGCCCGGCCTCGGCCGCCTCGGGCAGCGCATCGTCGGCGCCGCGTTCGGCGCCTCGGCCATCGAGACCCGGCACACCGTCGTCGACGAGCTCGACCGGCAGCCGCGCGAGGGCGAGCCGACGTTCTACGACGCCGCGTCGAACGAGATCCTCCGACCCGGCACCGGCGCGCGCAACCAGGTCTACGTGGACCGGTCGCCCGAGCTCTTCCTCGACGCCGCTCGTGCCGCCCTCGCGGGGGCGCCCGACCTCGGTCCCGACGGCGTCACGCACGTGATCAGCGTCTCGTGCACCGGCTTCTTCGCCCCCGGGCCCGACTACCTGCTCGTGCGGGGACTCGGGCTGTCGCCGTCGACGCGTCGCCACCACCTGGGCTTCATGGGCTGCTACGGCGCCTTCCCGGCCCTCGCCGCGGCACGGGACTTCTGCCTCGCCGACCCGGAGGCGGTCGTGCTCGTCGTCTGCGCCGAACTCTGCACGCTGCACCTGCGCAGTTCCGACGACCCCGACTCGATCGTCGCCTCGTCGGTGTTCGCCGACGGTGCCGCCGCCGCGGTGGTGACCGCCCGTCCGGCGCCGTCGGGCTCCGTCGTGCTCGACCTCGACGTGCTCGAGACGGTGCTCACCCCGGTCGGCGAGACCGACATGGCGTGGACCATCGGCGACCTGGGCTTCGACATGGTGCTCAGCAGCTACGTGCCGCAGATCATCGAGCTGCACATCGACTCGGCCCTGGCACCGCTCTTCGAGGCCGGCGGTGTCGGCGTCGGCGACGTCGACCTCTGGGCCGTCCATCCGGGCGGGCGCAGCATCCTCGACCGGGTGCAGCAGCAGCTCGGGTTGACGGACGCCCACCTGGCCCCTTCGCGCGACGTCCTGCGCGACTACGGCAACATGTCCAGCGCGACCGTCCTCTTCATCCTCGCCGAACTGCTGGCCGGCCCCGCCGCCCCGTCGCAACGTGTGGGTGCGATGGCGTTCGGCCCCGGGCTGACCGTCGAGACCGCGCTGATGACGCGACGCGCGGTCTCGTGAGCGCGACCCGCACCTCCTCGGCTCCGTCGATCGCGGTGCGGCCGCCCTGGTGGCCCGACCTGTCGCGACGGGGCGTCGACCTCGTCGAGCTCATGGACGACCCGGGCTGCGACCTCGGGCTGCTGAACGCCACCTACCGGGCCTTCCCCGTCGTGAACGGTCTCGTCGCGGGGTGGCGTGGGGTGTACCTCCGCCGCCTGCGCCCGGTGCTGTCCGCCGAGAAGGTCACACGGCTGCTCGACCTCGGGTCCGGCGGCGGCGACCTGGCCCGTGCCCTGGCCGGCTGGGCCCGCCGCGACGGCTTGGCGCTCGAGGTCGTGGCCGTCGACCCCGACGACCGGGCCCACGCCTTCGCGGTGTCGCGCCCCGTGCCGGCCGGTGTCGAGTTCCGGCGGGCGTCGAGCACCGAGCTCGTCGCGGCGGGCGAGACCTTCGACGTGGTCGTGTCGAACCACGTGCTGCACCACCTCGACGACGAGGCCCGGGCGGCCGTGCTCGACGACAGCTCCCGGCTGGCCACCCGCCTCGTGCTGCACGCCGACATCGAGCGGGCCCGCGGGGCGTACCTCGCCTACCGGGCCGCGACCTGGCCGTGGCGGACACGATCGTTCGTCCACGTCGACGGACTGTTGTCGATCCGGCGCAGCTTCACCCCGGGCGAGTTGGTCGACGTGGCTCCCCGCGGCTGGCACGTCGTCCGGCAGTGGCCCTTCCGTCTGCTGCTCGTCCGCGAGAACGACGCCGACGTCCCCGGAGGTGCCGACCGTGCGGACGCATGACGTCCTGATCGTCGGTGGCGGACCCGTCGGGGTGATGCTCGCCGTCGCACTGGCGGATCGCGGCCTCGACGCCGTCGTCTGGGAGGCGCGGGTCGACGACCCGGCGCACTCTCGCGCCCTCGGCGTGCATCCGCCCTCGATCGACCTGTTCGACCGGCTCGGCCTCGCGGACGACCTGCTCGCCGACGCCGTCCGCATCCGCAAGGGGATCGCCCGCAGCGGCACCCGGACGGTGGGCGTCGTGCCGTTCGACCGGGCGTCGTCCCGGTGGGCGTTCGTCGCCGCCGTGCCGCAGGACCGCACCGAGGCCGTGCTGCGGACGGGGCTCGCCGCGCGGCGGGACGACGCCCTGCGCCGGGGTGTGCGGTTCGTCGGGCTCGAGCAACGCGACGAGGACGTCGTCGTCCGGGGAGTCGACGACGAGGGTCCGGTGGTCGTCGCCGCCCGGTTCGTCGTCGGGGCCGACGGCACGCGCAGCGCCGTCCGCGCTGCCCTGGGCGTCGACACCAGGGACCGGGACCTGCTCGACCGCTACGTCATGGGCGATTTCGCCGACACGACCGGCCACGGCCCCGACGCGGTGATCCACCTCGAGCGCACCGGGGTGGTCGAGTCGTTCCCGTTGCCCGCGGGGAGGCGACGGTTCGTGGTCCACGCCGGGTCGGCGCACGGGCCGTCCGCCCCGGTGACCGCGGACGACGTCGCGCGCCTCGTGTCGGATCGCACCGGGTCGCCCGTCGACCCGGCGACCTCGACCATGAGCAGCGCGTTCGGCGTCCGACGA
This sequence comes from Frigoribacterium sp. AP1, assembly GCF_056680555.1. Lineage (NCBI taxonomy): Bacteria > Bacillati > Actinomycetota > Actinomycetes > Micrococcales > Microbacteriaceae > Frigoribacterium > Frigoribacterium sp. AP1. Next base: position 552,824 of record NZ_CM155288.1, on the reverse strand, counting down.
CGGCTGGCCACCCGGACGGTCGTCGGCCGCGTCGTGCTGATCGGTGACGCCGCCCACGAGATCAGCCCCATCGGCGGCCAGGGCATGAACCTCGGCTGGCTCGACGGTCACGCGCTCGAGACCGTGATCGCCGCGGCGGTCAAGCGGAGGGGCGGCCGGGTGCTCGACCCGACGACGTTCGCCCGCTTCGAGGCCGGCCGCGCCCGCGCCGCCGTCCGCGCCGCCCGTCAGGCCGAGTGGAACACCGCCCTCGGTCGACCCGTCGGCGGGGGCACGGCGCGGGCCCGCGACCTGGTGCTCGGGGCCGTGCTGCGGGCCCCGAGCCGACACGTGCTCGCGTCGGTCTACGCGATGCGCTGGGCCTGACGCGTCCGGGCCCTGCCCGGCCCGCTCCGGCTCCCGCCCACCCCCGCCCACCCCGGCCCCTGCCGGGCCCGCCGCGGCGCGTGGGTCTCAGGCGACGATCGTGCCGCCGCTGAGGGCGAGCTGCACCACGAGCAGAACGGCCGCGACCATGATCAGCCGGAAGAGGGTCCGGTCGACGCGTCCCGCGAGCACGAGGCGCACGCCGACGACGGCGATGACGAGGGTCACGACGGTGCCGATCACCGCAGCCGTGAGGCTCGGCGTCGACGAGCTGCCGGTCAGCTGGCCCGAGAGCAGCAGGACGGCCGCGACGGCCAGGGCCGCGAACGCGGTGATCCCCGACACCGTGCGTCCGAGGCGGTGCGGCAGCCCCGCGATGCCGGTGCGCGCGTCGTCGTCCAGATCGGGCAGCACGTTGGTGAAGTGGATCGCGACGCCGAACACCGCTCCGACGGCCACGGCCCAGGCGGCGGACGGCGACGGCGGGACCGCGGCGAGGGTGGCGACGGCGGGCAGCAGGCCGAAGCTGACGACGAACGGCACCACCGAGACCGGTGTGCGCTTGAGCCCGAGGTCGTACGCCCACCCCGAGGCCACGAGCACCAGGTGCGCCGTGCCGGCGGCCGGCCCCAACGCGTACGACGGCACGAGCATCAGGACTCCGCAGACCACCGCGGCGGTGCGGACGGCCGACACGCTCACGCGGCCCTGGGCGACCGGCTTGTCGGTGCGCCCCACGGCGCGGTCGCGTCCGGCGTCGAGCCAGTCGTTGGCGAAGCCGATCGAGGCCTGGCCGAGCAGCACCGCGAGGGCGAGCACCACGAGCCGACCGAGGGGCAGCCCCGAGGAGGCGCCCAGCACGACCGCGAGGAGGGTCACCACGAGCGTCGGCCCGGGGTGCGTCGACCCCAGCAGGGCGGTGGTCCACGAGGCCGGTCCGTCGCGGCGTCCGGAGCGGGAGCCGGCGGCGGAGACCGGAGGCTCGGGGGAGGTCATCCGCTCACCCTAGACGGGCGGAGCCGGTCGGCCCCGGACTCGGACCCGGACCCGGACCCGGACCCGGACGACCGTGGTCGGACCCGGGTGGCAGGTCCGACGACGAGAAGAGGTGCACCCGAGTCGGGGGAGGACTCGGATGCACCCCGTCGCACCCTCGGCGCTCGAGGTGCAGGTGGATCAGTACCGGCACGCGCCAGAGGAGGGTGCCCACGTCGAGTTACCATCCCAGACGTGACTGGAGTGTACGACTGCGCGGCCAGGATCGGAAGAGGCCCGGGACCGTCTTTCGTGGAACGGCCCGGGCCTCGTCGGATGGTGGGGCGTCAGGCCCCCCGGCCGGTCTTCTGCTGGAGGCGGTCGATGTGCTCGCTGGCCTCGGCCTTGGTCATGTCGGCGGGCAGCTCTTCGCCGGCCTCGCGGGCGAGGGTGTCGAGGTAGCTCTTCTGCGGGCCGGTGATGGGCTCGTCGCCGGTGACCCAGTCGTCGGGGTCTTTCGAGGCGGTGCTGCCGGCGTCGGGGCGGGCTCCGCCGAGGGTCTCGCCGTGTGCGGGGTTCGAGTTCTCTTCGCGGGCCGTGGCGGCCTGGTCGGTCTGCTCGGTGCTCGTCGTGTCGGTGGTCGTCGCCTCGTCGGACTCGGCCGCTGCCGGGTCGACGGGAGTGATGTCGGGGTCGATGTTCGCGTCGCTCATGCCGTGACCGTACGCCGTGCCCCCGACACCGGGCCGGGCGTCGTACCCCGCTGGTTAGACTCGACCGCGTGTCCGTGAACCCTGATCTGCAAGGGCGGGTCTTCCCGCCGGCCCCGCCCTACCTCGTGGGCCGCGAGAAGGTGCGCGAGTTCGCCCGTGCCACCGGCTCGACGAGCCCCCTGTCGCTCGACGTCGAGGCGGCCCGCGCGGCCGGCCACGGCGACCTCGTCGCCCCGCCGACCTTCGCCGTCGTCGTGCAAGAGGCCACCCTCGCCCAGTTGCTCGCCGAACCCGACGCCGGCATCGACTTCTCCCGCGTCGTCCACGGCGAGCAGCGCTTCTCGCTCTCGCGTCCCATCGTCGCGGGCGACGAGCTCACGGCGACCCTGACCGTCACGAGCGTCAAGACGCTGGGCGGCAACGCGATGGTCACGGCGTCCTCCGACATGCGCGACGTCGAGGGGCGACACGTGGTCACCGCCGTGTCGACGCTCGTCGTCCGCGCCGACGACGAGGCCGCCGCATGAGCGCCCTCGAGGTCGGCCAGGTCGTGGCCGAGAAGACCTACCCCCTGACGCGTGACTCGCTGGTCCGGTACGCCGGGGCGTCGGGCGACTTCAACCCGATCCACTACCGCGACGACGTGGCGGCCGAGGTCGGTCTGCCCGGCGTCCTGGCCCATGGCATGCTCACGATGGGCACCGCCGTGCAGCCGGTCGTCGACTGGCTCGAGGGCGCGGGCGACGACGGCGGCGTGCTCGGCTGGGTGTCGGACTACCAGGTGCGCTTCACGCGTCCCGTCGTGGTCGACCCGACCGCCGGGGCCGAGATCGTCGTCGTCGCGAAGGTGGGCAAGCTCGACGACGAGGCCGGCACGGCGCGCATCGACCTGACCGTCACCTCCGGCGGCCAGACGGTGCTGGGCAAGGCCCAGGTCGTGGTGACGCTGGCGTGACGACCTTCGCCGAGCTCACGACGATGCAGGTGGGTGGCGAGCCCGCCCGCCTCGTCGAGGCGACGACGACCGACGAACTGCTGGCGGCCGTCCGCGAGGCGTCGCTCGGCGACGACCCCTGGTTCGTCCTGGGCGGCGGGTCGAACACGGTCGCCTCCGACGAGCCGTTCGACGGCACGGTCGTCCGTGTGGCCACGCGCGGTGTCGAGCGCGTCGAGTCCGACGACGACCGCGTCCACCTGCGCGTCGCCGCCGGCGAGCCCTGGGACGACCTCGTCGCGTACACGGTCGAGCAGGGCTGGTCGGGGCTCGAGGCGCTGAGCGGCATCCCCGGCTCGACGGGCGCCTCGCCGATCCAGAACATCGGCGCCTACGGCCAAGAGGTCGCCTCGACGCTCGTGGCCGTCGACTTCCTCGACGACGACTCCGGTGAGTTCGTCCGCGTCCCCGCGGCCAACCTCGACCTCGGCTATCGCACGAGCGTGTTCAAGCAGGGCCGCCGGGGCGTCGTCACGGCGGTCGAGTTCGCCCTGACGGACCACGGAGGCGCGAGCGAGCAGGTCGCGTACCCGCAGCTCGCGAAGGCCCTCGGCGTCGAACTCGGGGCCCGGGTCTCGGTGGCCGACGTGCGGTCGAGCGTGCTGGCCCTGCGGGCCGCCAAGGGCATGGTGCTCGACCCCGACGACCGGGACACCGCGTCCAGCGGCTCGTTCTTCACGAACCCGATCGTGTCGCGGGCCGATGCGTCGACCCTGCCGGTCGACGCACCGCGGTGGCCGACCGGCCCCGAACCCGAGCGTCGGGTCGTGCCGCTCGGCGAGGAGCCGGCGGCCCCGGCACCCCGGGCGCCCGCCGAGGTCAAGCTCAGCGCGGCCTGGCTGATCGAGCACGCCGGCATCGCCAAGGGCTTCCGACTGCCCGGCTCCCGAGCCGCCGTCTCGTCCAAGCACACCCTCGCCCTGACCAACCGTGGCGGTGCCACGGGCGACGAGGTCGCCGAGCTCGCCCGCTACGTGCAGCAGCGCGTGCAGTCCGAGTTCGGCGTGCTGCTGCACCCCGAGCCCGTCCTCCTCGGCCTCTCGCTCTAGCGACGCGGTCGCGTGCGACGCGGTCGCGTGCGCCACGTCGGCCACGCGCGACGTCAGCCGCGCGGCAGGTGGCCGAGCTCGAGGGCCAGCGTGACGGCGCGCGTCCGGTCGTTGACGCCGAGCTTCTCGAACACGTGCAGCAGGTGCGTCTTGACCGTCGCCTCGCCGACGAAGAGCCGACGTCCGATCTCGCGGTTCGAACACCCCTCGGCCACGAGGGCGAGCACCTCGGTCTCGCGGGGACTCAGCGGGCTCACGCGCGACGCGGGCTGACCGCCGGTGCGCGCCCGGCCGACGAGTCGGGCCGCCATCGCGGGGGCGAGGGCCACCTGCCCCGCGGCCACGGCTCGGAGACCCGCCACCAGCTCGTCCTCGGGTGAGGCCTTGAGCAGGTAGCCGCTCGCCCCCACCTCGATCGCCCGCAGGATGCTGTCGTCGGACTCGTAGGTGGTGAGCACGACGACGCGGGTCGACGGGCGTCGCGCCAGGACGGCCTCGGTCGCCTCGACCCCGTCGAGGCCCGGCATGCGGAGGTCCATCACGATCAGGTCGGGCTCGAGCGACTCGGCCAGGGCGACGGCCTCGTGGCCCTCGCTCGCCTGTCCGACCACGACGAAGTCGTCCGTCGTCGCGAGGAGCGCGGCGATGCCCTGCCGCACGATCGGGTGGTCGTCGGCCACGAGGGTGCGGTGGACGGGCGATTCCGTCGGCGAGGTCCCGCCGACGGCTGGCGTCGCGCCGTCGTGTGCGGGCCCGGTGGCGGTCACGGGGTCGTCACCGCCGCCCGGGGCACCTGCGCGGTGACGATCGTGCCGTCGTCGCCGGACGAGATGTCGAGCCGACCGCCCGAGAGGTGGAGCCGCTCGCGCAGACCGTCCAGGCCGAAACCGGTCGAGGCGACCGTCGGGTCGAACCCACGGCCGTCGTCGGCGACGACCAGCGCCACCGTCCCGGCCGTGGCCGTGAGCGTGACCCGCGCGGCGGTCGAGGCACTGTGCTTGCGGACGTTGGCCAGCGCCTCCTGGGTGCACCGCACCAGCACGACCTGCAGGTCGCGGGGCAGGTCGACCTCGTCCGCGTCGACCGTCACGTCGATGCCGCTCTCGCGCTCGAACCGCTGCCCGAGGCGCCGCAGGGCCGCCGCGACGTCGGTGCCGGCCGGTCCGGCGGACGCGGTCGCGGCGACGAGGGTGCGGGCCTCGGTGAGGGCCTCGCGAGCCGCGGTCTCGATCACGTCGAGCCGTTCGCGGGTCGTCGTCAGGTCGCCGGCCGCGAGGGCGCCCCGGGTCTGCTGGGCGAGCATGACGACCCCGGTCAGGCTCTGGGCGATCGTGTCGTGGATCTCGCGGGCCAGCCGCTCGCGTTCGGCGCTCGTGCCGGCGTCGCGGTGGCGGGCGGCGAGTTCGGCCTGGGCCTCGCGCAGCTCGTCGAGCAGGCGGCCGCGCTCGGCCCCGACGCGGGCGATCGTGGTGATCCACAGTCCGAGCGCGATGCTGAACACCAGCGAGAGGCCCTCGCTGGTGGCGGCCGTCGCGAGCGCCTCGGCCGACCAGCCGAGGCTGACGACGAACCCGACCGAGATGGCGAGGCACAGGCAGACGTTGGCGACGATCGCGGCCCGGGTGCCGGGCAGCAGCGTCCAGATCAGCGGCATGAGGAAGGCCTGCACGACCGCGAGCTCGGGTGTGGTTCCGACGGCGAGGCCCCCCACGGCCACGACGGCGGCCACCGCCGTGACGGCCGCCGGCGACAGCAGGTCGTCGTCGCGACGGACCACGGGGCGGGCGAGGACGACCCAGACGAGCGTCAGCACGCCGACGGCGACGAACGACGCCGTCACCCGTCCGCTCGACGAGGTCGTGGCGAGCACGACCATCACGACGACGGTGACCGCCAGGCCGGCGTCCCACCAGCGCATCGAGATCGCGGTGCCCGACCGGGCGGATGCCCCGGTCTCGGCCCGGTCGCCGGTGTCGTCCATGCCGCTCACGCTAGCGGCAGGCGCCGGTCGTCGGGACCGAGGCCGGTCGGCGGGGATCGGTGCCCGTCCGCGGGTCACGTGTCCTTCCTGATCCAGCGGAAGGTCAGCAGTGAGGCGACGGCACCGGCGACGAGCCAGACCGCCAGCCAGAGGGCGACGCCGGGCAGGTCCCACGAGCCGCCGGCCTCGGTGGCCGAGAACGTGTCGGGCAGGAACACGCTGCGCATGCCCTGGGCCAGCCACTTCAGCGGGAAGACCGAGGCCACCGACTGCAGCCAGTCGGGCAGCTGGGTGAACGGCAGGTAGACCCCCGAGATGAACTGGAGCACCAGCGTGATCGGGACGATCACGGCCGTGGCGCTCTTGCCGCTGCGGGGCACGCGAGAGAGGGCGATGCCGACCAGCGCCGAGGTCGCGATGCCGAGCAGGTAGACCCAGGCGAGCGTCAGCCACGACCCGGCGTCGGTCGGCAACGGCACGCCGAACGCCACGCGCGCGACCACCACGAGCAGCGCCACCTGCAGCAGGCTCGTGACGAGCACCTGACCGAACTTGCCCACTAAGTACGACCCGACCGGCAGGGGAGTCCCCGAGAGCCGTTTGAGGGTGCCGTCGCCGCGCTCGAGGGCGATGTCGACGGCGAGGTTCTGCACGCCCGAGAGCAGGATGCCGGCCGCGATCATGCCCGGCAGGTAGAACGCGGCGGCCCCCACCTCGGAGCCGTCCGGCTGGGTGCCGAACGAGCCCGACGCGCTGAAGGCCGTCGAGAAGATCGCGAGCATCACCACCGGGAACAGGAACGTGAAGAAGACGGTGTCGCCGGCCCGGAAGTACCCCCGGACCTCGTACCGGGTGCGGCTCAGGCCGAGCGCGAGGGTCCTCACGCGATCACCCCGGACGAGGAGGCGCGGTGCCCGTCCCCGGCGCCGGTCGCGTCCGGGGTCCCGTCCGCGGCCCGCTCGGCGGTGGCGACCAGCCCGAGGTACACGTCCTCCAGCGACGGCCGGATCACCTCGAGCGAGCGGGGTTCGCCTCCGCGGGCGTGCAGGTCGGCGACCAGGGCGCCCGGTTCGGGGGTGCGGACGTCGTGCCGTCCGTGCTCGTCGAGCCAGGTGACGTGAGGCGTGCGCGCCTCCTCGTCCCCGAGCTCGTCGGGTCGCCCCTGGGCGACGAGCCGACCCTGGGCGATCACCGCGACGCGGTCGCTCAGCTGGGCCGCCTCGTCGAGGTAGTGCGTGGTGAGGACGATGCTCGTGCCGTCGTCCGACAGCGACCGGATCAGCTGCCAGAACTGTCGCCGGGCCTCGGGGTCGAAGCCCGTGGTCGGCTCGTCGAGGAAGAGCAGCTCCGGACCACCCACGACACCCAGCGCGACGTCGACGCGGCGCCGCTGCCCACCCGACAACGACCGGATGCGGGCGCCCGCCTTCGCCTCGAGGCCGACCGCCGCGATGACCTCGTCGACGTCGCGCGGGTTCGGGTAGAAGCCCGCGAAGTGGGCGATCTGCTCGCGCACCGTGGCCGTCCCCTGTTCGCCGGACGTCTGCAGCACGATGCCGAGGCGTGCCTTCCAGTCGAGACCGCCGTGCTGCGGGTCGGCGCCCAGCACCGACACGTCGCCGCCGGACCGGTCGCGGTAGCCCTCGAGGATCTCGATGGTGGTCGACTTGCCGGCACCGTTGGGACCGAGCAGGCCCAGGGTCTCGCCTGCGGCGACCTCGAACGAGAGGCCGTGCAGGGCGGTGGCGGTGCCGTAGGTCTTGGTGAGCTCGTGCACTCGCACGACGGGATCGGGGGTCATGGCTCCAGCGTGCGCCGTGGCGGCCCCGTGCACCAGGCCCGACCGGTCGAGGCCGGGTCCACCGATCGGTGGACCCGGCCTCGGGGTGGTGCGGGAGGGGTCAGGCGAACAGGCGCTGGAGGCGACGGACGCCCTCGAGCAGCTCGTCGTCGCCGAGCGCGTACGACAGGCGGAGGTAACCGCTGGGGCCGAAGGCCTCGCCGGGCACGGTGGCGACGTCGGCCTGTTCGAGGATGAGGTCGGCCAGCTCGAGCGACGTGGTGGGCGTCACTCCGCCCCACTCGCGACCGAGCAGGCCCTGCACGTCGGGGTAGACGTAGAAGGCGCCCTCGGGAGTCGGGGTGACGACACCGTCGATCCGGTTGAGCTCGCGCACGATCGTGCCGCGGCGGGCGTCGAAGGCGACGCGCATGGCCTCGACCTCGTCCTGTGGGCCGGTGAGCGCCGCCAGGGCCGCGCGCTGCGACACGTTCGAGACGTTCGAGGTGAGGTGCGACTGGAGGTTCGCGGCACCCTTGATCACGTCGGTCGGGCCGATCATCCAGCCGACGCGCCACCCGGTCATGGCGTAGGTCTTGGCGACGCCGTTGACGAGGATCGCCCGGTCGGCCAGGTCGGGCACGGCCTCGGTGATGGAGGTGGCCGTCACGCCGTCGTAGGTGAGGTTCTGGTAGATCTCGTCGGTGATCACCCAGACGCCGGCCTCGAGGGCCCATCGACCGATCGCCTCGACCTCGTCGGGCGAGTAGACCGCGCCGGTCGGGTTCGACGGCGAGCAGAACAGCAACACCTTGGTGCGCTCGGTGCGGGCGGCCTCGAGCTGGTCGACGGTGACCTTGTAGCCCTGGTCGGCGCCGGCGAAGACCTCGACGGTGACGCCGCCGGCCAAGGCGATCGCCTCGGGGTAGGTCGTCCAGTAGGGCGCGGGCAGGAGGGCCTCGTCGCCGTCGTCGAGCAGTGCCTGGAAGGCCTGGTAGACGGCCTGCTTGCCGCCGTTCGTGACGATCACCTGCGACGTCGACACCGTGGTGCCGCTGTCGCGGAGGGTCTTCTCGACGATCGCCTCGCGCAGCTCGAGCAGGCCGGCCGCCGCCGAGTAGCGGTGGTTGCGTGGGTCGCGGGCGGCGACGACGGCCGCCTCGACGATGTGGTCGGGCGTGGGGAAGTTGGGCTCGCCGGGGCCGTAGCTGATGATCGGTCGGCCCTGGGCCAGCAGGGACTTGGCCTTCGCGTCGACGGCCAACGTGGCCGATTCGGCGATCGACGAGATACGGGACGAGAGACGGCGCACGGTCGGGGTCACGCGGGTCAGCCTAGCGGGGGCGCCACCGGCCGGACAGGGCCGGTCCGGGCAGGGGCGCCGGGTGCGGCACGGCCCGGCTTTGCACGCGCCCGCCGCTTCGCCTACACTTGACGAGGCGATCGAATGCGCCAAGCTTCAGCGCGCCTCTGCAGTCCGGTTCACCAACAGCCGGCTACGAGAGGCAGGGCCTCCGGGTCCGGCCGAGAGGTCATCTGAACGGCGTCGATCCCATAGGGCGGTGGCTCAATTGGTAGAGCAGCGGTCTCCAAAACCGCAGGTTGCAGGTTCGAGTCCTGTCCGCCCTGCAGCCCGGCTGTGTTCTTCATGACACGGTGATCACACACAGATACGGACACAGGCCCTCGGGCCGAGCTCGGAAGGTCGGAACAGTGGCGAGAAAAGACGTTGACGTCCCCAGTGAAGACGTCGTCGAGAAGGCGAAGAGCGACGGTGCGACGCGCCGCAGCCCCTTCGCCCGCATCGCGTTGTTCATCCGCCAGGTGATCGCCGAGCTCAAGAAGGTCGTCACCCCGACCCGCAAAGAGCTGCTGAGCTACACCGGCGTCGTGCTGGTGTTCGTGGTCATCATGATGGCCCTCGTCTCCTTGCTCGACCTGGTCTTCGGCACCGGTGTCGGCTACGTCTTCGGCAACGGCCCCACCGGCAGCTGACACGCCACCCACCGGCCGACTCCCCGAGCACCACGTGAGCGGGTCCCGTGCCACCGAGCACGTGCACCCGACAACCCCGATCGAAAGAAGAACCCTTGCCTGACAACGAGCGCGACGACATCGACCTCGCCACCGCTGCCGAGCAGTCCTCCGAGGTCGAAGAGGCCCAAGAGGGCGGCACGCTGGCCGCCGACGAGGACGCCGTCGAGCCCGCCGAGTCCGAGGCCCTCTCGGTCGTCGACGAGGGCGACGCCGGTTCCACCGACACGAGCGACCTCGACGGTCTGCTCGACACGCTGGCCGAGGCGCGCGACCCCGAGGCCGACGCGATCGTCGACGACGCCCTCGACATCGACGACGCCTTCGAGGCCGAGGCCGCCGTCGAGGCGACCGACGACGAGGCCGACTCCGAGGCCGAGCAGGCCGCCGACGAGGGCGACGCCGCCGGCGCGAACGCCGTCATCGCCGAGGCCGAGCAGTCCGTCCAGGACGCCGACGCCGAGATCGCCCACGACGACGTCGACGTCGACGTGTCGGCCACCGAGGTCGAGGACGACGAGCCCGCCGAGGTCGACCCCTACGAGGCCTTCCGCTACGAGCTGCGCGGCAAGCCCGGCAAGTGGTACGTCATCCACTCGTACGCCGGCTTCGAGCGTCGCGTGAAGCAGAACATCGAGAACCGCATGGTCTCGATGACCATGGAGGACTACATCTACCAGGTAGAGGTCCCGATGGAAGACGTCGTCGAGATCAAGAACGGGCAGCGCAAGCTCGTCACCCGCGTCCGCATCCCCGGTTACGTGCTCGTGCGTCTCGACCTCAACGAGGACAGCTGGTCCGTCGTCCGCCACACACCCGGCGTCACCGGCTTCGTGGGCAACGCCCACAACCCGACGCCGCTGCGTTTCGAAGAGGCCTTCAACATGCTGAAGAGCCTCGTGCAGGTCGACACGACCCCGGCCCCCGCCAAGGGCGGCGCCAAGGGCGGCAAGCAGGCCCAGCGGGTCATCCCCGCCGAGGTCGACTTCGAGATCGGCGAGACGATCACGATCAAAGAGGGGTCGTTCGCCGGACTTCCCGGTACGATCAACGAGATCAAGCCCGAGAGCGGCAAGCTCACCGTGCTGGTCTCGCTGTTCGAGCGCGAGACGCCGGTCGAGCTCAGCTTCGACCAGGTCACGAAGCTCTAACAGGCACACACCCCCCCCAGGTTTCAAGATCACCGGAGTCCGCGCCGCGGGCCACCGGGAGAGCAGGTCGCGACCGCGATCGGCTCGAACCCCACAAGAAGGAAAAGAACAATGGCACCGAAAAAGAAGGTCACGGGTCTGATCAAGCTTCAGATCAACGCCGGCGCCGCGAACCCCGCCCCGCCCATCGGCCCGGCCCTGGGTCAGCACGGCGTGAACATCATGGAGTTCTGCAAGGCGTACAACGCGGCGACCGAGTCGCAGCGCGGCAACGTCGTCCCCGTCGAGATCACGGTCTACGAAGACCGCTCGTTCACGTTCATCCTGAAGACCCCGCCCGCCGCCGAGCTCATCAAGAAGGCCGCCGGCGTCGCCAAGGGTTCGGGTACCCCGCACACCACCAAGGTCGGCAAGTTGACCATGGACCAGGTGCGCGAGATCGCGACGACCAAGCAGGCCGACCTCAACGCCAACGACATCGACGCCGCGGCGAAGATCATCGCCGGCACCGCCCGTTCCATGGGCATCACGGTCGACGCCTAAGCAGCACCCCTCCGTGCAGGCGACCCGCCTGCGCGACCCTGACATCAGTGGGAGAGCCGGCCAGGCTCGCAACCACGTCCCCAGTACGAAGAGGTCCAACATGGCTCAGAAGTCCAAGGCGTACCGCGCCGCTGCCGAGAAGATCGAGGCAGGCAAGTTCTACAGCACCAGCGAGGCCGTCGCCGTCGCTCGCGAGACCGGCTCGAAGAAGTTCGACTCGACCGTCGAGGTCGCGTTGAAGCTCGGCGTCGACCCCCGCAAGGCCGACCAGATGGTGCGCGGCACCGTCATCCTGCCGCACGGCACGGGCAAGACCGCCCGCGTCATCGTCTTCGCGACGGGTGCTGCCGCCGAGGCCGCCATCGCGGCCGGCGCCGACGAGGTCGGTGGCGACGAGCTCATCGAGAAGGTCGCCGGCGGCTACACGTCGTTCGACTCGGCCGTCTCGACCCCCGAGCTCATGGGCAAGGTCGGTCGTCTCGGCAAGGTGCTCGGCCCCCGTGGCCTCATGCCCAACCCGAAGACCGGCACCGTGACCCCCAACGTCGCGCAGGCCGTGAACGACATCAAGGGCGGAAAGATCGAGTTCCGTGTCGACAAGCACAGCAACGTGCACTTCGTCATCGGCAAGGCCGGCTTCTCGGAAGAGCAGCTGAACACCAACCTCGACGCCGCCCTCGAAGAGGTCGTCCGTCTGAAGCCGTCCTCGTCCAAGGGCCGCTACATCACCAAGGGCACGCTGTCGACGACCTTCGGTCCCGGCATCCCCCTCGACATCAACGTCTTCTAGGTCCACCCGACCCCGAAGACCTCGCGTCGCCCGAAGGCCGTCCCACTCTCGAGTGGGGCGGCCTTCGTCGTCCTCACCCGGTCGGTGGTCGGGTGAGGAGGCGCGGGTGGGGCACCATGGGCAGATGACCGTCACCGTGCGCCCCGCCCTCCCGACCGACGCCGCCCTGCTCGCCGAGGTCGCCGCGGTGACCTTCCCGCTCGCGTGCCCGCCCGGGTCGGACCTCGCCGACATCGCCCGGGTCGTCACCACCGTGCTGTCGGAGGACGCCTTCACGAGGTACCTCGCCGACGACACCCGCATCGTCCTGCTGGCCGTGGACCCCACGGCCCGGGGCGCCCTCGGCTACAGCATGACGGTCGCGGGCGATCCGGACGACGCCGACGTCGCGGCGGCCGTCTCGTCCCGTCCGACCGTCGAGCTGAGCAAGTTCTACGTCATGCCCCAGGGCCACGGCACCGGTGCGGCCTCGACCCTGATGGCCGCGACCCTCGAGGCAGCCCGCGCGACCGGCGCCTCCTCGGTGTGGCTCGGCGTCAACCAGCAGAACGAGCGTGCGCTGCGCTTCTACGCCAAGCACGGACTCGTGCGGGTCGGGACGAAGACGTTCGCCCTCGGCGACGACCTGCAGCAGGACTTCGTCCTCGAGCGTCGGATCTAGGCGCACCCACGCCGGTCCACGGCGTCCGCTCCGGGAGCCGGGTCAGGCGGCCTCGGTGTCGTCGGCGACGCGCAGCACGAGCTTGCCGCGGGTGTGCGACCGTTCGAGGCGCGTGTGGGCGTCGCGGGCGTCGGCCAGGTCGTAGACCTCGTCGACGTAGACCCGGACGTCACCCGAGTCGAGGAGTCGCGAGATGACCGCGAGCGTGGCCCCGTCGGGGGAGACGGCGAACCCGGTTGACCGGATGCCGGCCTGCGCGGCCTTCCCGGCGAAGGCGGCACCCGAGGCGAGCGGTGCATGGACGGCGAGTCCTCCGGGGCGGAGCAGCCGCAGCGACCGGTCGGCCTCGACGTCGTCGTCGACCAGGTTGATCACGACGTCGACCTGGCGGACGCTCCGGTCGACGTCGGCCGCGCCGTAGTCGACGACCTCGGCGGCGCCGAGCTCGCGCAGCCAGGCCGAGTTGCCCTGCGAGCCGGTCGCGACGACGTGCGCGCCGAAGTACGAGGCGAACTGCACGGCGAAGTGGCCTACGCCGCCCGCGCCGGCGTTGATCAGCAGGCGTTGGCCCTCGTGGGCCTTGGCGACGTCCACGACCATCCCCCAGGCCGTGAGCGCCGCGAGCGGCACGGCGGCGGCCTCGAGGTGCGAGAGGGCCGTGGGCTTCCGGGCCACCGAGAGCGACGGGACGCTGATGTACTCGGCGTAGCTGCCGCCCGAGCGTGGGCACGGGGCCATGCCGTACACGGCGTCGCCCGGACTCAGCGGATGGGCCGCGTACGGCGTCTCGACGACGATCCCGCTGAAGTCGTGGCCGAGCACGGCCGGGAACGCCGGGATGGCGTCGCTGTCGCCGCGACCGGCCCGGGTCTCGAGGTCGAAGCGGTTGACGCCGGCGGCGACGACGCGCACGAGCACCTCGGCGTTCACCCGCCGCGGGTAGGGCACGTCGGCGGCCACGAGCTGTTCGGGACCCCCGGTCCGCTCGATCACCATCGCACGCATCGTCGTGTGCATCGTCCTGTCCATCGGCAGCCCCTGTCGGCTCGTGCGCGCCGTGGCTCGGGCGCGGTGGTGACGCCAGTCAACGGGACGGATGAGTCACCCGTGTTTCGCGGGTGTCACCGACCGGGAAACGATGGGTACGGTGTGGTCATGAGAGCATCGGTCGCCGTCCTGCGCGTCGCGGCTGCGGTCGCGGTCCTCGTCGCCGTCGTCGCCCAGTGGGAGAACAGCCTGCGCGACCCGGGGTACCGGTTCGTCGACTTCTTCGGGTACTTCACGATCCAGAGCAACCTGATCGTGCTGCTCGCCCTGCTGGTCGGCGCGTTCACGGTCCTGCGTCGCGCGACGCCGCCCCGCTGGGCGGTCGCCCTGCGGGCCGGCGCCACCACCTACGTCGCTCTGACCGGGCTGGTCTTCAACCTGCTGCTGGCCGGGTTGCCCTCGGACGACCCTTACACGCTGGGGTGGGCGAGCGACGTCTTCCACCGGGTGATCCCGCTCTACGTGGTGCTCGACTGGGTCGTCTTCGCCGACCGCGACCGTCAGCCCTGGCGGCGGGTGTGGCAGTTCCTGGCCTTCCCGCTGGTCTGGGTGGTCGTCGTGCTGGCCCGTGGCGCCGACTTCGTGCCGTACCCGTTCTTGGACGTGGCGAGCCTCGGCGGGGGTGTCGTGGCCCTCTGGTGTGCGGGCATCGCCGTCTCGGTCACGGTGATCGGGGCGCTCGTCGTGGCGGCGTCACGGCTGCGCCTGCTCGACCCGGACCGCCCCGTGCCTCAGCGCAGCGGGTCGTAGGGCGGGGGTTCGTAGGCCTCGTAGGCGTCGGGCGGCGGCGGCGCCGAAGCCCGGCCGCCCGGGGCGAAGGGGTCGACGGGTGCCTGCCGCGCGAGCGTGTCGAGCACCTGGTCCGCGAGGGCCACGAGGCGGTGGATCTCGTCCTCGTCGCGCTCGACCCAGCGGCACTGCGGGTCGCCGTGCACGGGCACGAAGTCGGTGTGCTGCTCCCACACCACGAGGGTGCGCTCGGCGCCCAGCACGTACTGCTGCCACGCGACCTGACGCAGGTACGAGCGGGGGATCGACGACCAGGCCTTCTTCGTCGTCTTGATCTCGCAGAGCTCGACGGTGCCGTCGGTGCGGACGGTCACGCCGTCGGGGGTGGCCAGGTGGCGGCGCTGACCGGCGGCGTGGAAGAGTTTCTGGCTGGACTCGATGCCGTGCCGCTGCAGCACCCACCGGGCGATCTCGGGCTCACGCGCCCGCCCGTGGTCGGTGTAGGCGTTGCCGCCGAAGCCGTTGCCGTAGAGCTTGTCGAGCACGACGGCCTGCACGGCCCGCGGGCTCGAGAGCCGGGCGACGTCCGTGGCCGTGATGCCCTGGCTGCGGGCCCGGAGCCACGCGATGCGGTCCGACGAGTCGGCCAGCACGCGCGTCAGGTGCGCAGGAGGCGCGGCGGGGGTCTCGGGCTCGTCGTCGTCCCACAGGGCGAGCATGGGTTGGACGACGGTCATGGTGACCATTGTCCCTCGCGACGGGCGTGGGGACGACACCCGCGCCTCCTCGTGTCGTGGACCAGGAGGCGCGCGCCGGGTGTGCGTGCTCAGACGGCGGCGGCGAGCTCGTCGATCGCGGCGGGGGAGAGGGCGTGGTGGATGGCGAGCATGCTCGCCCCCATGAGCCCGGCCCGGTCGCCCGCCCGGGACGGCACGATGGTCAGGTGCTCGGTCGCGAGCGGCATCGAGCGCTGGTAGACGACCTCGCGCACGCCGGCCAGGAGGTGCTCGCCGGCTTGCGCCATCGATCCGCCGATCGCGATGACCGAGGGGTTGATCATGTTGACGCAGGCGGTCAGCACCTCGCCGAGGTCGCGACCCGCCTGCCGCACGGCCTGCACCGCGTCGAGGTTGCCGGCCCGGACGAGCTCGACGACCTGGCGGCCCCCCTCGCAGTCGTGGCCGAGGGCCCGCAGCGAGCGGGCGAGGGCCGGGCCCGAGGCGACGGCCTCGAGGCAGCCGACGTTGCCGCAGTGGCAGACGACGCCGGCCCCGCGAGGGATCTGCACGTGGCCGATGTCGCCCGCGATGCCCTGGGCGCCACGCTGCAGGCGGCCGCCCGAGATGATGCCCGAGCCGATGCCGGTGGCGACCTTGACGAACAGGAAGTGGTCGGTGCCCGGCCACGCGTGGCTGCGCTCGCCGAGGGCCATGATGTTGACGTCGTTGTCGACGAGGACGGGGACGTCGAGGTGGCGTCTGACCCACCCCGGTACGTCGAAGCCGTCCCAGCCGGGCATGATCGGCGGGTTGACCGGTCGCCCCGTGCTGAACTGCACGGGGCCGGGCAGGCCGATGCCGATGCCGATCAGGTCGTCGCGGGTGCGACCGAGCCGGTCGAGCAGGGCGTCCGCCCCGGTGACCATGCCGCCGAGGGTCGTCTCGGGCCCGTCGGCGATGTCGATCAGGCGACGGTCGCTGGTCAGTTCGACGCCCATCAGGTCGGTCAGGGCGAGGTTGACGTGGCCGGCTCCGAAGTCGGCGGCCAGGACGACGCGGGCCGACGGGACGAGGGCCACGCGCGACGGCGGACGACCGCCGGTCGACACGGCGTCGGCATAGGGGCCGACGAGACCGAGTTCGGCGAGCACGTCGAGCCGGAGGCCGATGGTCGACCGGGCGAGGCCGGTCATCGCCGCGAGCTCGGCCCGCGTGCGTGGCGCGCCGTCGCGGAGCAGCTGGAAGATCTCGCTGGCTCCCGTGCTGCCGAGGGCGGACGACCGCGTCGTGTCGGACATGGCAGCAGTAAACCACAGCCCCCGACGACGGCCGAGAGAACCTCGCCGAAAAATCGTCGACTTTTGCTTGCGGGTCGACAGAAGCGGTCCTATGGTGAGTCTCGGTCGACGCCGACCGCCACTCTTCCGGGGGTGACCGGTCGACGGCTCGACCGCTGAGAGTCCCCGACGGTGCCCGTCACCGTCGCACATCCACTCGGAAGAGGAGACACCCCTGGTGACCACCGCAAGCCCGATCTCGGTCCAGCTGTACACGGTCAGAGACGCCATCGCCGCCGACCTGCCCGGCACCCTGAAGCGCATCGCCGACCTCGGCTACACCCAGGTCGAGCCCTACGCGTTCGTCGACCGCGTCGACGAGTACGCCGAGGCCCTGCCCGCCGCCGGGCTCACGGCGCCCAGCGCGCACGTCGGCCTGATCGGCAAGGACCTCGAGCCGATCTTCGCCGCCGCCACCCGTCTCGGCGTCGGCACGATCATCGACCCGCACATCGACGAGACCCGCTGGGTCACCCGCGAGGACGTCGAGGCGATCGCGAAGGAGCTC
Source organism: Frigoribacterium sp. AP1 (assembly GCF_056680555.1). Lineage (NCBI taxonomy): Bacteria > Bacillati > Actinomycetota > Actinomycetes > Micrococcales > Microbacteriaceae > Frigoribacterium > Frigoribacterium sp. AP1. The sequence continues at coordinate 535,447 of NZ_CM155288.1, read as the reverse complement.
GGCGAGATCGCCGACGCGGCCGCCGCCCACGACCTCACCATCGGCTACCACAACCACGCCTTCGAGCTCGAGAACCTGATCGACGGCACCCCCGCCCTCGAGGTGTTCGCCGCGGCCCTGCCGGCGAACGTCGTGCTCGAGATCGACACCTACTGGGTCGAGGTCGGCGGCGTCGACGCCGCCGAGCTGCTCGCCCGCCTCGGCGACAAGGTGCAGTTCCTCCACGTGAAGGACGGCCCGAAGAACAAGAACGACGTCGAGCAGGTCGCCGTCGGCCGCGGCTCCATGCCCGTGCGCGACATCCTGCAGGCGGCCCGCCAGGCCACACCCGTCGTCGAGCTCGACGACCATGCCGGTGACGTGTTCACCGCCCTCGCCGACAGCCTCGAGTTCCTCCAGGGGGTCCGCGCATGAGCGACGTGACCACGGCCTCGCGCCCCGCCGTCGCCTCCGACGGCAAGACCGGCCCGGTCGGCGTCGGGGTCATCGGCGCCGGCGTGATCAGCGACCAGTACCTCGGCAACCTCACGCAGTTCCCCGACCTGAAGGTCCTCTTCATCGCCGACATCGACCAGGACCGCGCCGCGGCCCAGGCCGAGAAGTGGGGCGTCCCCGCCAGCGGCACGGTCGACGAGCTGCTCGCCCTCGACGACGTCGAGATCGTCGTCAACCTGACGATCCCGGCGGCCCACGTCGACGTGGCCCTGCAGGCCGTCGCCGCCGGCAAGCACGTCTGGGGCGAGAAGCCCTACGCGCTCGACCGCGAGAGCGGCGCCCGGCTGCTGGCGGCCGCGAAGGAGGCCGGCGTCCGCGTGGCGGTCGCCCCCGACACCTTCCTCGGCGCCGGTCTGCAGACCGGCCTGCGGGTCGTGAAGCGCGGCGACATCGGCACGCCCCTGACCGGTCTCGCGCTCTTCCAGGTGCCCGGGCCCGAGTCGTGGCACCCGAGCCCCGAGTTCCTCTTCGCCTACGGTGCCGGCCCGATGTTCGACGTCGGCCCGTACTACCTGACCACGCTCGTGCAGGTCTTCGGACCCGTCGCGAAGGTCACGGCCACGGCGTCGAAGGCGCGCGACAGCCGCGTCATCGGCTCGGGACCCAAGGCCGGCACGGTCTTCCCCGTCGAGGTGCCCACGCACGTCAGCGCCCTGCTGCAGTTCGAGAGCGGTGCCAGCGCGCAGGCCGTCTTCAGCTTCGACTCGAAGCTGGCGCGCGCCGGCTTCGTCGAGATCGCCGGCACCGAGGGAACGGCCGTGTTCCCCGACCCCAACGAGTTCGAGGGCGACACGACGGTCCACACCGGTACCGACGAGCCGGCGGTCGTCGCGGCCACGGGCTCGACCTTCACCCGCGGCACCGGCGTGGCCGAACTCGCCCAGGCGATCCGCGAGGGCCGCCGTGAGCGCGTTCCCGGGGAGCTCGCCTTCCACGTCCTCGACGTCATGGTCTCGCTCGCCGAGTCCGCCGAACGCGACGAGAGCGTCCGTGTCGACTCGACCCTCGAGCCGACACCCGAACTGCCCGAGAGCTGGGACCCCTCGGTCCCGACCCTCGGCTGACCCGGTGCGGTGCCGACGCCTCCTCGACGCCGGCACCGCGCCTCCTCACCCGTCCACCCCCGAGCGCACCACCCGCACCACCGGAGTCACCACAGCACCACGAACCCCCTGCACCACCCCTTCCCTCACTCGATGAAGAGAAATCTCGAAGAAGAGACACCAGGAGAAGTCATGCAAACGAAGTTCCGTTGGCTCGCCGCCCTCGCGGTCGGAGCCCTCTCGGTCGGATCGATGACCGCCTGCAGCGCCTCGGGCGGCAGCGGCGACGCCGACACCATCACCTACTGGGCCAGCAACCAGGCCCCCACCGTCGAGAAGGACGCCGAGGTCCTGCAAGAGAGCATCGACCGGTACACCGAGGAGACCGGCGTCAAGGTCGACCTCGAGGTCATCCCGTGGTCCGACCTCTACAACCGCATCCTCACCGCCGTCTCGAGCGGAGAGGGCCCCGACGTGCTCAACATCGGCAACACCTGGGCCGTCTCGCTGCAGTCCAGCGGCGCGTTCGTGCCGTGGGAGGGCGACGCCCTCGAGCAGATCGGCGGCAAGGAGCGCTTCGTGCAGTCGAGCTTCGCCACCGGTGGCGCCGAGGGCCAGGCCCCGACGTCGGTGCCGATCTACGGCCTGTCGTACTCGCTGTACTACAACACGGCGATGTTCGAGGCGGCGGGCATCACGGAGCCGCCGGCGACCTGGGACGAGTTCGTCGAGGACGCCAAGAAGCTGACGATCGACACCGACGGTGACGGCTCCATCGACCAGTGGGGCGTGACGATGGCCGGGTCGAGCATCTCGAACAACGCCCACCAGGCGTTCGTCCGAGGCCTGCAGAACGGCGGCTCGCTGTACGACGACGAGGGCAACCCCGACTTCGGCAACGACGGCGTCGTGGCGGGCGTCAAGCAGTGGGTCGACCTGATGGCCGTCGACAAGGTCGTCTCGCCCTCGGACGCCGAGAGCGTGAACGGTGCCGACATGGCCGCCACGTTCGCGGACGGCCAGGCCGCGATGTTCTTCGACCAGGCCCCCGGCGACAACCTGAAGTCGCGCGACTTCACGGACTACGCCGCGGCCCCCGTCCCGATGGAGACCGCCGACGCCACCGGGCTGCTCGGCACCCAGAGCCACGTGGCGGGCATCAACGTCAGCGTGTTCGAGAACTCGGGCAACAAGGACGCGGCCATCGCGTTCGTCAAGCACCTGACGAGCGACGCCGAGCAGAAGTACCTGAACGAGTCGTTCGGTGCGCTGCCGGTGGTCACCGCCGCCTACGACGACCCGGCGTTCCAGACCGACGTCATCAAGCTGAAGCAGGTCACGCTCGCCGACCACGCCCAGCCCATGCCCCTCTACCCCTCCGAGGGACAGATGGAGACCCTGGTCGGCACCGCGATCAAGAACCTCCTCGCCACCGCAGCCCAGGGCGGTTCCGTCAGCGAGTCCGACGTCAAGTCGGCCCTCGAGGACGCGAACAGCCAGATGAGCTCGGGTCAGTAGCCCGTCCCACCGCCCGTGGCGGGGGCGGTCGGTCCAGCCGACCGGCCGCCCCCGCCGCCCAGGCCCCGAGAGGACCCTCATGACCGTCAACGTCCTGCCCCCCGCCACCGCCGTGGAAGACGTCCCGCCCGACCCGCACCAGTCGGCCCCGATCGAGCCGGCCAAGCGCAAGAAGCACCGCTCGCCCCTCGCGTACTTCCTCGTGGGTCCCGCCGCCCTGGCCGAGCTGCTCGTCCACATCATCCCGATGGTGCTCGGCGTCTGGATCGCGTTCATCACGCTCAACCAGCTCAGCATCGCCAACTGGGTCAACGCGCCCTTCGTCGGCCTGCAGAACTTCGTCACGGCCCTCGACCCGTCCTCGCCGATCGCCGGGCAGCTCTACGGAGCCCTGGGGCGCACGCTGATGTTCACCGTCATCGTGGTGGCCATCGCCTGGAGCATGGGCATGCTGGGCGCCGTGCTGCTCACCAGCTCGTTCAAGGGCCGTGGCATCCTGCGCACGCTCTTCCTGGTGCCCTACGCCCTGCCGTCGTACGTCGGCACGATCGCCTGGGCCTTCATGTTCAACCAGCGCGACGGCGCCATCAACCGCTTCCTGGTCGACGACCTGGGCATCCTGCAGGACCGCCCGTTCTGGCTGCTCGGCGGCAACTCGTTCTGGGCGATCGTCATCGTGACGGCCTGGCAGTTCTGGCCGTTCGCCTTCCTGATGCTGCTCGCCGCGTTGCAGAACATCCCGGGGGACGTCTACGAGGCCGCGAGCCTCGACGGCGCGAGCCTCTGGAAGCAGTTCACGCTGATCACCCTGCCCATGGTCAAGCCGGCCAACGCCGTGCTGCTGCTGATCATGAGCCTGTGGATCTTCAACCAGTTCAACGTGCCCTACGTGCTCTTCGGCCCCGCGTCGCCCGAGCAGGCGACGCTCATCTCGCCGCTGATCTACCAGCAGTCGTTCAACAACTGGAACTTCGGCCTCGGCGGTGCCATGAGCGTGATGCTCCTGGTCGTGCTGCTGATCGCGTCCGCGTTCTACATCCGCATGGTTCTGCCGAAGGGACAACACGATGATTGAGACCCGTGGGTTCAAGGTCTTCCGCTTCTTCGGGCTGGCCTTCCTGTCGCTCGTGGTGGTCGTGCCGCTCTACGTGGTGCTGACCACCTCGATCAAGCCGCTCGCCGACGTGCAGGGCCTGTTCACCTGGATCCCCAGCCGGGTGACGCTCGAACCGTACGTGCAGATCTGGCAGACGGTGCCGCTGGCGTCGTACTTCAAGAACAGCCTGATCGTCACGATCTCGGCCACGGTGCTCTCGGTGGCCATGGCCGTGCTCGCCGCGTACTCGCTGGCCCGCCTGCGGTTCAAGGGGCAGCGCAGCTTCAGCCTGGTCGTGCTGTCGACGCAGATGTTCCCGGGCATCCTGTTCCTGCTGCCGCTGTTCCTGATCTTCGTGCAGATCCAGCGCACGATCGGCGTGCAGCTGACCGGCAGCTACCTCGGCCTGATTATCACGTACATGACGTTCTCGCTGCCGTTCTCGATCTGGATGCTGACGGGGTACTTCGCCTCGATCCCGAAAGAGCTCGAAGAGGCGTCGATGATCGACGGCACGGGTCGCCTCGGTGCCCTGTTCCGTGTGATCATCCCGGTCGCCAAGCCGGGCATCATCGCCGTCGCGGTCTACGCCTTCATCACGGCCTGGGGCGAGGTGCTCTTCGCCTCGGTGCTCACGAGCAAGGACACGCGCACGCTCTCGATCGGCCTGCGCGCCTACGCCTCGCAGCAGGACGTCTACTGGAACCAGCTCATGGCCGCCTCGGTCGTCGTCTCGCTGCCCGTGCTCATAGGCTTCATGCTCGTGCAGAAACACTTGATCACCGGACTGTCGTCGGGGGCCGTGAAGTGACCGAACCGGCCGTGGCCACGGCGGTGGGGCCGGTGGGCGTCACCGCCGGCCCGGCCGGCCGGGCCGAGCCGAGCCGAGGAGGCGCGGGTCGCGTCGAGCCACTGCGCGTCGGCATCGTGGGCGGGGGCTTCATGGCCCGTGTGCACGCCGGTGCCGCGCTGTCGGCCGGCGCCCGCGTGGTCGCCCTGGCCTCGTCGAGCCCCGCCAGCGCGGCCCGGGCGGCGGCGTCGCTCGGCGTCGACACGGCTCACGAGAGCGTCGACGACCTCGTGACCGACCCCGACGTGGACGTCGTGCACGTCTGCTCGCCCAACGCCACGCACGCACCGGTCGCCCTGGCGGCGCTCGCCGCCGGCAAGCACGTGGTCTGCGAGAAGCCGCTCGCGACCTCGGGCGCCGAGGCCGAGGCCCTGGTCGAGGCCGCCCGGGCCGGGCGGCTCGTCGGTGCCGTGCCCTTCGTCTACCGCTACCACCCGATGGTGCGCGAGGCGCGGGCCCGGGTCGCCGCGGGCGAGGTCGGCCGCGTCTTGAGCGTCCGGGGGTCGTACCTGCAGGACTGGTTGCTCGACAGCGACGACGTCGACTGGCGGGTCGACTCGGCGGCCGGCGGCCCCTCGAGGGCCTTCGCCGACATCGGCAGCCACCTGGTCGACCTCCTCGAATTCGTCCTGGGCGACCGGTTGGCGCGGTTGACCTCGACGACCACCACGGTGCACGCCCACCGTGGTGGCTCGTCGGTCGACACCGAGGACGAGGCGGCCGTCGTGTTCGAGACGGCACGGGGGGCGATCGGCACCCTCTTCGTGTCGCAGGTCGCGCCGGGTCGCAAGAACCGCCTCCTGCTCGACCTGTCGGGCACCGCCGAGAGCCTCGAGTTCTCACAAGAGGAACCCGAGACGCTCTGGGTCGGCCGGCGGTCGGGCACGCAGCTCGTGGCCCGTGACGCCGCCGTGCTCGCGCCCGACGCCGCCCGCCTGTCGACGGTCCCGGCGGGGCACCCGATGGGCTACGTCGACGCGTTCGCGGGGTTCGTCCGCGACGCTCACGACGCCGTCCGGGGCGGCACCCCCGAGGGACTGCCCACCTTCGTCGACGGCCTGCGCGCCGTGCGGGTGACCGAGGCCGTCCTCGCCTCCGCCGCGTCGCGCAGCTGGGTCGACGTGCCCTGACCCGTCGTCCGTCCGCACCGTCCCGTCGTCCGTCCGCACCGTCCGTCCCCACCGTCCCGTCGTCCGTCCGCACCCCCGTCGCCCCGAGAAGGAACCCATGGCCGAGAGCTCCCGCCCCGTCACCCTGTTCACCGGTCAGTGGGCCGACCTGCCCTTCGAGGAGGTCGCGGCGCTCGCGGCCGGCTGGGGCTACGACGGCCTCGAGATCGCGGCGTCGGGCGACCACCTCGACCTCGAGCGCGCCGACCAGGACGACGCGTACCTGCGGTCGCGCCTCGACGTGCTCGAGCGGCACGGCCTGGGGGTCTGGGCGATCTCGAACCACCTGACCGGGCAGGCGGTCTGCGACGACCCGATCGACTTCCGGCACCAGGCGATCGTCCGGCCGTCCACCTGGGGCGACGGCGACCCCGAGGGCGTCCGTCAGCGGGCGGCCGAGGACATGAAACGGGCGGCCCGGGTCGCCCGCAAGATGGGCGTCGACACCGTCGTCGGCTTCACCGGCTCGAAGATCTGGCCCTACGTCGCGATGTTCCCGCCGGTGCCCGCCGCCGTGATCGACGCCGGCTACCAGGACTTCGCCGACCGCTGGAACCCCATCCTCGACGTGTTCGACGCCGAGGGCGTCCGGTTCGCCCACGAGGTGCACCCGAGCGAGATCGCCTACGACCACTGGACGAGCGTCCGCGCGCTCGAGGCCATCGAGCACCGCTCGGCCTTCGGCTTCAACTGGGACCCCTCGCACATGCTCTGGCAGGGCGTCGACACGGTGTCGTTCATCACCGACTTCGCCGACCGGATCTTCCACGTCGACTGCAAGGACACCCGCATCAAGCCCCCCACCGGGCGGTCGGGCGTGCTCGGCTCACACCTGCCCTGGGGCGACCCCCGCCGCGGCTGGGACTTCGTCTCGACCGGTCACGGCGACATGAACTGGGAGGACGCCTTCCGCGCCCTCGACGCCATCGGCTACGACGGCCCGATCTCGATCGAGTGGGAGGACGCCGGCATGGACCGGCTGCACGGCGCCCCCGAGGCGTTGGCCTACATCCGGTCGCTGCTCTGGAAGCGGCCGAGCGCCTCCTTCGACGCCGCGTTCTCGAACCAGTGACGGCAGACTGACCCCATGCCCCGAACCCTGCTGCCCGGCCAACGGAGCCGCCTGCTGGTCGTCGACCCCGCGACCGGTGACGCCGAGGTCGTCCTCGAGAGCGCTCGCGTGCTCGTCGAGGCCCCGAACTGGAGCCCTGACGGCCGCTGGCTCGTGGTGAACGGCGACGGCCTGCTCTGGCGCCTGCCCGCCGACGCGCGTGGGGTCGACGAGACCGCACTCGAGCCGGTGCCGATGGGCGACGTCCCCGAGATCAACAACGACCACGTGATCGCACCCGACCAGGGCGCCGTGATCGTGAGTGCCCGCGACGGCCACCTGTACGAGGTGCCGTGGGACGGCGTGCCCCCGGGCGGCACCGCCCGCCGAGTGACCCGCGACCACCCCGCCGGGCGCAACCACAAGAACTACCTCCACGGCGTCTCGCCCGACGGAGCGTCGCTCAGCGTGATCGTCGGTGCCCTGCCGGCGCCGGTCGACGACCCGGACGACGAGGAGGCGCGGGCCGGCTGGCGCACGAACGTCGCCCTGGTCTCGCGGGCCGACGGCGCGACCACGCCGGTGACCGACGACGAGCACCCCGACGACGGGGCCGAGTTCTCCCCGGACGGCGCCTGGTTGTGGGCCAACTCGGAACGCGCCTCCGCCGGGGTGGCCGGCCACGCACAGCTCTTCCGGAGCCGCCTGGACGGCGGCGACGTCGTACAGGTGACAGACGACGAGCGGGTCAACTGGTTCCCGCACGTGTCGCCCGACGCCTCGACGCTGCTCTGGGTGTCGTTCGAGCCCGGCACGCTCGGCCACCCCGAGAACCGTGACGTGGTGCTGCGCACCCTGCCCCTCGGCGCCGACGGCCTGCCCGTGCCGGGCCGGGCGCCGCACGACGTGCTCGCCCTCTTCGGCGGGCAGGGCACGATCAACGTGCCCTGCTGGGCCCCGGACTCGACGCGCTTCGCCTGCGCCGACTACCCGCGGGCCTGACGCCGACCCTCGCCCTGGCCTTCCCGAACCGATGGACTCGCTGTGGGTCGCCTGTGGGCGATGTGCAGCCTGCTCATCGGTCGGACACAGTCCGTTCATAGGAATCCCTCGATACTGGGGAAGGTGACCACAACGACCCCCGCCACCGCCTCGGCCCCTCGCCTCACCCGTGCCGACGGAACGCCCCTTCGAGTCCTCGTCGTCGACGACGAGAACAGCCTCACCGACCTGCTCTCGATGGCCCTGCGCTACGAGGGCTGGGACGTCAAGGCGGCCTCCGACGGCCAGGCGGCCCTCGCGACGGCGCGCGAGTTCAAGCCCGACGCGATCGTGCTCGACTGGATGCTCCCCGACATCGACGGCATCCAGGTGCTCGGTCGACTGCGGTCGAGCGGCGACGACACCCCGATCCTGTTCCTCACCGCGAAGGACAGCGTCGAGGACCGGGTGTCGGGTCTCACCGCCGGCGGCGACGACTACGTCACCAAGCCCTTCTCGCTCGAAGAGGTCGTCGCCCGCCTCCGCGGCTTGATCCGCCGGTCGGCCTCGGCCATCAGCGAGGCGGGCGACTCGCGCATCGTCGTCGGTGACCTCGTGCTGGACGAGGAGAGCTACGAGGTGACGCGGGCCGGTCGCGAGATCGAGCTGACCGCGACCGAGTTCGAGCTGCTGCGCTTCCTGATGCGCAACCCGCGCCGCGTGCTGAGCAAGGCGCAGATCCTCGACCGGGTCTGGAGCTACGACTTCGGCGGCAAGTCCAGCGTCGTCGAGATCTACATCTCGTACCTGCGCAAGAAGATCGACGTCGGCGAAGAGCCCATGATCCACACCGTGCGCGGCGTGGGTTACGTGATCAAGCCCACGTCGTGAGCGATGCCCTGCCCGCCCGGGTGGGCTCGCGCCTCCGCGGCCTCGTGGGTCGGGCGCCCGGTCTCGCCGGGCCGCTCACGCTGCGCAATCGCTTGATCCTCAGCATCGTCGCGCTCGTCGTGCTGCTGACCATCGTGATCGGCTCGGTCAGCGTGATCGTCCTGCAGGCGTCGCTGATGCGTCAGCTCGACGACGAACTCGAGGGGGCGACCGGTCGCTCGGTGCCCATGGTGAACGCCCAGGGCTCGACGACCCGGCCGTACCTGACGCCCGACGGCGACGACCTCTCGGGCCCGCGGCAGTCGCCCGGCACCTTCACGGCCGTCGTCGTCAATGGTTCGGTCGTCGCGGCGTACCGCGTCGAGCAGTCGGGACGGGTCGTCTCGCCCCGCCTGACCGACGACCTGACGTCGGTCGTGACGACGGTCGCCGGGGCGAACGACCCCGAGACCGTCTCGCTCGGGTCGGACCTGGGCTCGTACCGGGTGGAGTCCCTCGCGGTCGGCTACCAGACGACGACGACGTCGGGCTCGGTCGCCACGACGCCGGCCCACCTCGTCGTGGGTCTGCCGACGAGCAGCGTCGACCGCACCATCACGGTCATGGTGATCACCATCCTCGCCGTGACCCTCATCGGCCTCGCCATCGCGATCGCCGTGGCCTACGGCGTCGTGCGCAGCGCCCTCCGACCGCTCGAGCGCATGTCCGACACGGCGCTGCGGGTCGCCGAGCTGCCGCTGGACCGCGGCGAGGTGGCCCTGGCCGAACGTGTCGACGAAGCCGACGCCGACACCCGCACCGAGGTGGGCCGCGTCGGTGCTTCGCTCAACCGCATGCTGGGCCACGTGGCGGGGGCCCTCGAGGCCCGTCAGCAGAGCGAGAACAAGGTGCGGCAGTTCGTCGCCGACGCCTCGCACGAGCTTCGGACCCCGCTCGCGTCGGTCCGCGGCTACGCCGAGCTGACCCGCCGCATGAACACCGGACTGCCCGACGACGTGGTCTACGCCATGGGCCGCATCGAGTCGGAGTCACTGCGGATGACCTCCCTCGTCGAGGACCTCCTGCTGCTCGCCCGCCTCGACGAGGGGCGCGACCTCGTCACGGGCGACGTCGACCTCACCCGGGTCGTGCTCGACACGGTCAACGACGCCCACGTGGCCGGACCCACGCACGACGTCGACGTGTACGTGCCCGACGAGCCGGTGACCGTGTCCGGCGACGCCATGCGTCTGCACCAGATCGTCGCGAACCTGTTGACCAACGTGCGCACCCACACGCCCGACGGCACGCACGTACACGTCTCGCTCACGATCGACGACGCGTCCGGTCAGGCCGTCGTCTCGGTCGCCGACGACGGGCCGGGCATCGACCCGGCCGTGCTGCCGGTGCTGTTCGAACGGTTCGCCCGCGCCGACAGCTCGCGGTCGCGGAAGGCCGGCTCGACGGGCCTCGGCCTCGCGATCGTGCAGGCCGTCGTCCACTCCCACGGGGGGACCGTCGACGTCGCCAGCTCGGACGACGGGGCCACCTTCACCGTCCGCCTTCCGCTCGCGACGCCCGACGTGGCATCCGACCGGGACGCCGAGGAGGCGCGACTTGCGTGAGCGCGCCTCCTGCGTCTATCCTGATCGAAGCCCAAGACCGCCGGTTGTACACGTCTGCTCGCAGACGGGTGCCGAAGGTTCTCGAGAGAGAGCGACCAGCGCAGGTGTGTGAAGTCGTTCCTCTTCTCGAAGAGATCCAGCTCCGTGCGCTTGCGCCGGAGCTTTTTTCATTGGTGCGGCACCGGTCTCGGTGCGGCCGATTCGAGTGCCCGGGGGCTGCCGGCACACCCACGTTTTAGGAGAGCCATGGCGAACAAGGAAGCATCGGTCGCCGAGCTCACGGACAACTTCCGTGACTCGACCGCCGTCCTGCTCACCGAGTACCGCGGTCTCACTGTTGCCGAGCTGAAAGAGCTCCGCAAGTCCATCAGTGCAGACGCGACGTACGCCGTGGTGAAGAACACGCTCAGCAAGATCGCGGCCAACAACGCCGGAATCAGCTCGTTCGACGACGACCTCGTCGGACCGTCTGCGATCGCCTTCGTGCACGGTGACCCTGTCGCCGTCGCCAAGAGCCTGCGTGACTTCGCCAAGGCACACCCCGCTCTGATCGTGAAGAACGGTTACTTCGACGGTAACCCGCTCACGGCAGACGAGGTCAAGCAGCTCGCCGATCTCGAATCCCGAGAGGTGCTGCTGGGCAAACTGGCCGGCGCCTTCAAGGCTTCGCTGTTCGGTGCTGCCTACCTGTTCCAGGCACCGCTGTCCCAGGCCGTTCGCACGGTCGAGGCGCTGCGTGCCAAGCAGGAAGCCGACAGCTAAACAGCTGTCGTACCAACCCACACTTTAGAAAACCCATAAGGAGAACACCATGGCGAAGCTCACGCAGGACGAACTGATCGAGGCCTTCAAGGAGCTCACGCTCATCGAGCTCAGCGACTTCGTGAAGAAGTTCGAAGAGGTCTTCGAGGTCACCGCTGCTGCCCCCGTGGCCGCTGCCGGTGCCGCCGGTCCCGCCGCCGCCGCTGAAGAGGTCGAAGAGCAGACCGCCTTCGACGTCGTGCTCGAGGCTGCCGGCGACAAGAAGATCCAGGTCATCAAAGAGGTCCGCGCGCTCACGAGCCTCGGTCTCGGCGAGGCCAAGGCCGTCGTCGACGGTGCCCCCAGCACCGTCCTCGAGGGCGCTTCGAAGGAGGCCGCCGACAAGGCCAAGGCTCAGCTCGAGGCCGCCGGCGCGACGATCACCCTCAAGTAGTCGGCGGGCCCTCGCGGCCCTCGGCGCTTGAGCGGCACGTCTGCTCAGCACCATTCGGAAGGCGCCACCCCTCGGGGTGGCGCCTTTCGGCGTTCCCGGTGGTGCGGCCGAGGTGCGTCGCCGGTCCCTCGCGACCCGCGCCTCCTCGGGGGGGTTCGACGGTTTCCGTCGTCCGCTAGGGGTCCGTGCCGACCCGCCGCGGGTGACGCGGACCCGCAGGCCACGCGACGAGGGCGGTCAGGAGGTGCGGGCCAGGACCGAGTGTCGCCGACCGTACCCGAGGTACACCGCCGTGCCCACGGCCATCCAGACGGCGAAGGCCGCCCAGGTGACCCAACCGAGCGTCACCATCAACAGGACGCAGAAGGCGCAGCCGAGGATCGGGGTGAGCGGGTACAGCGGCACCTCGTAGGTGCGGTCGAGCTCGGGGCGGTTGCGCCGGAGCCAGATCACCGACACGTTGACCAGGGCGAACGCGAAGAGCGTGCCGATGCTCGTCGCGTCGGCGAGGGCGCCCAGGGGGATCACCGCGGCGGCCACGGCCACCGCTCCGCCGACGATCAGGGTGCCGGCGACGGGGGTCTGCGTCCGAGCCGAGACGCGGCCGAGGACGCGAGGGACGAGCCCGTCCCGCGCCATCGAGACGAAGATGCGCGTCTGACCGTAGAGCACCGTGAGCACGACGCTGGCGATCGCCGCCACCGCGGTGACGGCGAAGAGGAAGGCGACCCACGGTTGCCCCGTGATGTCGGCGACGATCGTGACGAGGGTCGCCTCGCCGTCGGTGAAAGAGGTCCACGGCCGCGCGCCGATGGCCGCGACGGCCACGAGGATGTACAGCACCGTGATGATCACGATGGAGGCGATGATGGCGCGCGGCAGGTCGCGCTTCGCGTCGCGGGCCTCCTCGCCGGCCGTCGATGCCGCGTCGAAGCCGATGTACGAGAAGAACAGCCGCGAGGCGGCCGCCGAGACGCCTGCCGCTCCCATCGGTGCCAGCGGCTCGAAGTTGCCGACGCTGAAGGCCGTGAAGGCGACGGCGACGAAGAACACGAGCAGCGCCACCTTGACGACGACGAGCAGCGTGTTGACCCAGGCGCTCTCGCGGGCCCCGGGCACCAGCACGAGGGTGGCGAGCAGGACGAGAACCGCCGCGGGCAGGTTGAGCACCCCTCCGGCGCCCGGGGGCTCGGCGATCGCGGCGGGCAGGGCGAGCCCGAACACGTCGAGGGCCTCGTTCACGTACTGGCCCGCACCGACGGCGACGGCCGCGACCGAGACGGCGTACTCGAGCACGAGACACCACCCGCAGACCCAGGCGATGCCCTCGCCGAGCGTCGCGTACGCGTACGAGTAGCTCGAACCCGACACGGGCACGCTGCCCGCCATCTCGGCGTACGACAGGGCCGACAGCAGGGCCGCGACGCCCGCGAGCACGAACGAGATCCAGACCGCGGGGCCGGCCAGCGGGACGGCCGTGCCGAGCACGACCAGGATTCCCGTGCCGAGGGTCGCACCGATGCTGATCGCCGTGAGGTGCCAGACGCCCAGGGTGCGGCGCAGGCGGGGCCCGCCGTCGGCTGTGGCCTCGCTCTCGGCGACGTACGCCTCGAGGGGTTTGCGCGCCCTCAGCTGGGCGACGAGGGACGGGCGGGACGTGACGCGGGACTCGTGGGGCACCGCGAGAGGCTACCGTACGGCCGGCACCGCGCCTCCTCGGGGCACCGCGCCCGTCCGGGGCGCCGCGCCCGTCCGGGCCTACTCGTCGAGGTCGAGGCCGAGCTGCTTGACGCGGGTCATCGCCTCGCGGCGCGACGACGCCTGGAGCTTGCGGTAGATGCTGCGGACGTGGCTCTTGACCGTGTTGACCGAGATGAACAGCTGGCTGCCGATCTGACCGAGGGTCTGGCCCGTGGCCAGGTGTCGGACGATGACGAGCTCGCGGTCGCTCAGCGGTTCGGCGAGCTGCGGCACGACGTCCGCCGAGGTGCCGCGGAGGCGGTCGAGCACGCCGACGATGGCCGGCGGCTGCCGACGGCCGACGGCGCGCTGGACGAGGTGTTCGAGGACGTCCTCGGGCAGGGTGGCGAAGAGCCAGATCGACCCGTTGTGGCCGGCGCTCAGCAACGCCCGGTCGAAGGCGATGTCGCTGTGCGGGCCGTCGCCGAGGGCGAGATGTGCGGCGGCCTGGAGCGCGTGCACCTGGCCCATGGTGCGCTCGCTGTGCAGGTCGCCGATGGCGAGACACTGTTCGAGCGCCTCGAGGGCGTCCTCGGGCTCGCCGGCGGCGAGGTGCACCAGGGCGAGCACGCGAGCGGGACAGCGGATGTGGTGGTGCGAGGGTGTCACCGACGAGGCGAGTCGGCGGGCCTCATGGGGCTGCCCGAGCAGGCGCATGGTCTCGGCCCGCATCACGACGGCCGACTCGGTCAGGGCGCTGTGCCCGGTGAAGCCGTCGATGGTGCGGGTGATCCGGGCCAGCAGGTCGAGGACTTCGATGTAGCGGCTCTCGGCCAGCAGCACGTGTGCTTCGGCGAACAGGCCGAGCGCTTCCCAGTCGCTGCCGCGCGATGCCTGGCGGACGTCGGCGAGCAGGCCCTCGTGGCCGCCCACGGCCTCACCGCGTTCGAGGGCGAGGTGCACGCGGGTGATCTGGGTCAGGGCACCGAACGAGCTGCCCAGCAGGTCGGTGCCGTCGGCGAGCTCGCGGGCGAGGTCGACGTGGCGGTCGGCGAGGTCGAAGTCGCCGATCAGCATCGCGACGAAGGCGAGGGCCGAGAGGCACTCGACGCGCTCGGCGGTGCTGAGGTGGTCCTCGCCGAGACCGTTGGCGAGGCTCAGAGCGAAGCGGGCCTGGTCGATCTCGCCGTAGTGCAGGCGGATCAGACCGAGCTGCAGCGAGAACGAGGCGCTGAGCGAGATGCGCACGCTGATCGACTCGGCCAGATCGTTCTCGATGAGGGTCCGGGCGACCTCGAGGTGCTCGTGGGCCACGACGAAGTTGCCGAGGGTGCGCAGGGACGCACCGAGGTGGACGTGGTAGCCCGCCCGGATGTCGAGCGGCAGGTCGGGGTCGGCGTCGAGCGCCTTGGCGACGCCGCGGAACCAGGGCAGGGCGGCGCTGCGCGAGCGGGAGCCGACCGAGCGGTGGCTCGCGGCCAGGGCGAGCAGGATGCGGGGTCGCCCGCGCCACTCCTCTTCCGGCGTCGAGCGGATGGCCTCGCGCAGGCGTGCTCCCTGCAGGGGGGCGATCTGGGTCCAGCCCTGTTCGATGGCATCGAGAGCAGCCCGGTGGTCGGCGGGCTGCAGTTCGGCACTCGGCGGTTCGACGGCCGTGGGGTTCGACGTGTTCACGATGGTCCTAGCTCCGCCGCTTCGGGAGGCTCGCCCGTCGGGTAGGGGGAGCGCGGCTGCCGGAGCCTGGTCAGGTGCACCGACACCGCCATACTAAACTGAGAGATCATTCCGTCGTATGGTCTGTCGGGCATTGCGCCCACAACTGGGGGACGAACGGTCGTTCTACGGCGTGTCGCGGCGTGTCTCGACGGTGCCGTGGCGATTTCTTGCAGGCGCTGACCCGCACCCCGGCGACGGGCCACCCGTGACGGTGGTCAGGCCTACGCTGACCGGATGAGCTCGATGCATGCCCCCGCTGGCGGTCCCCGGGGCGGGGGCCGACCGGGTGGTTCCGGTCGGGTGTCGAGCGGCGACGCCGACGCCCAGCGTGCGGCGAACGCGACGGCGCCGCGCATCCCCGACCTGCTCGGTCGCATCCGGGGCCTGTTCGTCCCGCACGAGCGTGCCCTCGTCGTCACCGTGGTGCTGGTCCTGATCGGCGCCGCCGTCAGCGTGGCTCCGCCGCTGCTCACCAAGCAGGCGTTCGACCGGGGTCTGTTCCCGCCGGGCGGTCCCGACGTGCCCGTCCTGCTCGAGCTGGTGGGCGCCATGGTGGGGCTGTGGGTGCTGTCGGCCGGCATCGGCGTCTGGCAGACGTACCTGACGGCCACGGTCGGCAACAAGGTCATGGGTGCGTTGCGCATCCGTCTCTTCGGGCACCTCCAGCGCATGGAGCTCGCGTTCTTCACCCGCACCAAGACCGGGGTCATCCAGTCCCGGTTGCAGAACGACGTCGGTGGCGTCGCGAACGTGCTCAGCAACACCATCTCGAGCGTCCTGGGCAACACCGTCACGGTCATCGCCGCCTTCGTGTCCATGCTCGTGCTCAGCTGGCAGATGACCGTCGTCACGGTGATCCTGCTGCCCCTGCTCGTGGTGGCCCAGCGACGGGTGGGACAGGTGCGTGCCCGCATCGCCACCAAGACGCAGGAGTCGCTCAGCGACATGACCGCCATCACGCAAGAGGCGTTGAGCGTCAGCGGCATCCTGCTCGCCAAGAGCTTCAACCAGCAGCACTCCGAGGTCGAGCGCTACGCCGCCGAGAACCGCACGCAGATCGGGCTGCAGGTGCGTCAGCAGATGAGCGGGCAGTGGTTCTTCGCCGTCGTCCAGATCTTCCTCTCGGTCATCCCCGCCCTGATCTACCTGGTCGCGGCCTGGCTGATCCTGCGTGACGTGCCCGTGACCGCGGGCACGATCGTGGCCTTCACGACGGTGCAGGCCCGGTTGACCTTCCCGCTCATGGGCCTGCTGCGGGTGGCCCTCGACCTGCAGACCTCCGGGGCGCTCTTCGCGCGCATCTTCGAGTACCTCGACCTCCACCCGGCGATCACGAACGACCCGTCGGCCGAGGCCGTCGACGAGACGCAGCTCGGCCGGGTCGAGTTCGACGACGTCTCGTTCTCGTATCCCGACGCCGAACCGGGGCAGAAGACCCTCGACGGCGTCTCGTTCGACATCGCGCCCGGCCAGTTCGCCGCCTTCGTCGGCCCGAGCGGTGCGGGCAAGACGACCGTGTCGTACCTGATCCCGCGGTTCTACGAGGCGTCCGGTGGTGCGGTCCGCTTCGCGGGCACCGACGTCCGGCGGCTCGACCAAGAATCGCTGGTCGGCAACATCGGCATCGTCAGCCAAGAGACCTATCTGTTCCACGCCAGCATCGGTGACAACCTCCGCTACGCCCGTCCCGACGCGACCGACGAGCAATTGGTCGAGGCGGCCCGGCAGGCCAACATCCACGAGACCATCGCGTCGTTCCCCGACGCTTACGACACGATCGTCGGCGAGCGGGGCTATCGCCTCTCGGGTGGCGAGAAGCAACGCATCGCCATCGCCCGCGTCCTGCTAAAAGACCCGGCGGTGATGGTCCTCGACGAGGCGACGAGCGCCCTCGACACGGTGTCCGAGCGCGTGGTGCAAGAGGCTCTCGACACGGCGACCCGCGGTCGGACGACGATCGCGATCGCGCACCGCCTCTCGACGGTCCGTGACGCCGACGTCGTGTTCGTCGTCGTGGCCGGCCGCGTCGTCGAGCGCGGCACGCACGACGAGCTGCTCGCGCTCGGCGGGGTCTATGCCGAGCTCTACGGGCAGCAAGTCTCGGCGTAGGTCGTGGCGGTCCGGGCGTCTCGTCAGCCGCGCTCGGCGAGCATCGCCTGCATGGCGTCGACCTCGCTCTGCTGCGTCTGAACCATGCCCGAGGCGAAGGCGCGCACCTGCGGCACCTCGCTGCGTGCCAGGACCGCGTCGGCCATCTCGATGCCGCCCTGGTGATGGGCGATCATCAGCGTCAGGAAGAGCCGCTCGGCCTCGACGCCGCGGGCGGAGTCCAGGGCCGCGAGCTGCTCGTCGGTGGCCAGCCCCGGCATGCGGCCGCCGGGTTCGTGGGTGGCGACGGGCGTGGCCGAGCCGCCCGCGCCTCCGTCGTCGGTCATGTGGTGGCTGCCGTAGTCACCGTCGAGGGTCGGGCGGGTCATCCAGGTCATGGTCGGCTCGGCGGGCGCCTGCGGCAGGCGCCACAGCTCGAGCCAGGCGTACATCTGGCCGGCCTGCTGCGACTGCGTCAGGGCCATGTCGTAGGCCATCGAGCGCACCTCGGGGTCGGTGGTCCGGTCGCGGACCATCATCGCCATCTGCACGGCCTGCTCGTGGTGCACCTGCATGTCGCGCGAGAACCCCGCCTCGACGCTGTCCGTGCCGGGCGTGACCGGGTTGGGCGAGCTGAGCCGGCCGAGCGCGACGCCGACCAGCAGCACGATCGCCACGGTCAGGACCCCCGCGATCACCAGCCGCAGCCGACGACCCGAGGAGGCGCGGTGCGGCCCCGCCCCGTCGGTCACGTCGACGTCGTCACGCCCCGGTGCGGTCACGCGATCTTGCCGGTGCCGTCCACGCCGCCGGTGCAGGGCGCACCGGGCTCGGGGGCGTTCGTGGACTTCCAGTACTTGGTGACGAAGTCCGACACGGTGGCCTCGTCGTCCGTGACGTTCGCGAATGGCAGCTGGGCGCCCCAGGCCGAGACGTACATGGGGGAGTCGAGGCCCTCGTAGGGCGAGACGACCGCGTAGGTGTCGGGGGCGAAGTCGCGCAGCGCCTCGATCTCGCTCTCGCTGACCTGCTCGGGGTCGTAGGTGAACCAGATCGCCCCGTGCTCGAGGTCGTGGACGGCGTTCTCGTTCGGCACCGGCTCGGTGTAGACGCCGCAGTTCAGCCAGATCTGGTTGTGGTCGCCGCCGGCGGGAGGGGTCATCGCGTAGTCGACGCTGCCGCCGACGTGGTTCGCCGTGAGGTCGGAGTAGGTCTTCACGCCGTCGATCTCGATGGCCTGGGGGTCTTGCCGTGGCTGGCCGCTCGTCACGACGAAGGTGACGACCAGCGCGATGGCCGCCGCGCCCGCGACCGAGGCGGTGACGATGCCGATGGTGCGGTTGCGCTTCGCCCGGGCCTGCTGCCGTTTGAGCTCGGCGACCTTCTCCTGACGTCGGGCGTCGCGCTGCTGCTTGACGGTGGGCTTGTCGTCTGCCACGGGGGGAGTCCTGTCGTCCGGGGGATCGATCGGGGCGATCGGTCGAGATCGGGGATGCGTCACCAGTTCTCTCACGGATTACTGGGAGGTCCTCAATATCCTGCACGATCTGCACGATCTGCACGTCGAAGGGCTCGTCCCGCCCCGTAACACGCCAGGGTGCGTCGTTAGACTCGGCCGACGGCGTCGTCACCCGACACCGCCCCTCCCGTCACCCGATCCGCGCCCCACGAGGCCGCGCAGAAACCGGAGCACCCGTGAAGTACGCCGAGACCGTCCTCGACCTGATCGGTGACACGCCGCTCGTCAGACTGAACAAGGTGACCGAGGGCATCACGGCGACCGTGCTCGTCAAGGTCGAGTACGTCAACCCGGGCGGCTCGTCGAAGGACCGCATCGCGACGCGCATCATCGACGCGGCCGAACGCGAGGGCCTGCTGAAGCCCGGCGGCACGATCGTCGAGCCGACCAGCGGCAACACGGGCGTGGGCCTGGCCCTCGTCGCCCAGCAGCGCGGCTACCGCTGCGTCTTCGTCCTGCCCGACAAGGTCGGGGAGGACAAGCGCAACGTGCTCAAGGCCTACGGTGCCGAGATCGTCGTCACGCCGACCGCCGTCGAACCGACCAGCCCCGAGTCGTACTACAGCGTCTCCGACCGCCTGGCGCGTGAGATCCCCGGCGCGTTCAAGCCCAACCAGTACGCCAACCCGAACGGGCCGCTCAGCCACTACGAGACGACCGGCCCCGAGATCTGGCGCGACACCGACGGCCGCATCACGCACTTCGTCGCGGGTGTCGGCACCGGCGGCACCATCAGCGGCACGGGTCGCTACCTCAAAGAGGTCTCCGGAGGCGCCGTGCAGGTCGTCGGCGCCGATCCCGAGGGCAGCGTCTACAGCGGCGGCACCGGCCGCCCCTACCTGCTCGAGGGCGTCGGCGAGGACTTCTGGCCGGCCGCCTACGACCCCTCGGTCGTCGACCGCATCATCGCCGCCGACGACGCCCGTTCGTTCGAGCTGACCCGACGCCTCGCCCGCGAAGAGGGACTGCTGGTCGGCGGCTCGTCCGGGCTCGCCGTCGCCGCCGCCCTCGACGTGGCCCGCGAGCTCGGCCCCGACGACGTCGTGGTCGCCCTGCTGCCCGACAGCGGCCGCGGCTACCTCGGCAAGATCTTCAACGACGCGTGGATGCGGTCGTACGGCTTCGGCGTCAGCCACGACGAGCGGTCGGTCCGCGACCTGATCGCGTCGAAGACGGGGCAGCTGCCCGACCTCGTCCACGCGCACCCGTCCGACACCGTCCACGACGTGATCGGCATCATGAAGACCTACGGCGTCTCGCAGATGCCCGTGCTCTCGGCCGAGCCCCCGGTCGTGATCGGCGAGGTCGTCGGCGCCATCGAGGAGAAGGCGCTGCTCGAGGCGATCTTCCGCGGTGGCGCGACCATGGGTGACGCCATCTCGGCGTACCTCGGCGACCCGCTGCCGTTGATCGGCGTGAACGAGCCCGTGTCGGCGGCCCGGTCCGCGCTCGAGTCGGTCGACGCCCTGCTCGTCACCGACGACGGCCGACCGGTCGGCGTCGTCACGCGCCAGGACGTCCTCTCGTTCCTCTCCTCCTGAGCGGCCGGGGCGGCACCGTGACCCGGTGACCCGACCCGCGCCTCCTCGTCCCCCTCCGTCTGCGCACCATCCGTCCCCTTCGAAAGGACACCCCATGACCCACGGTTTCTCGACCCGGGCGATCCACGCCGGCCAGGAGTTCGACCCCACCACCGGTGCGGTCGTGCCCCCGATCTACCAGTCGTCCACGTTCGTGCAGGACGGCATCGGCGGCTTCCGCGGCGGCTACGAGTACGCCCGGTCGGCGAACCCGACGCGCGACTCGCTGCAGACCCTGCTCGCCGACCTCGAGGGCGGAACCGCCGCGTTCAGCTTCGCGTCGGGCCTCTCGGCCGAGGACGCCCTGCTGCGCTCGGTCCTGGCGCCCGGCACCCGCATCGTCATGGGCAACGACGTGTACGGCGGCACGCACCGCCTCGTCAACCGGGTGTGGGTGCCCTGGGGCGTCACGCTCGACACGGTCGAGATGAGCGACCTCGACGCCGTGCGCGCCGCCGTGCAGGCCGCCCCGACGGCCGTGCTCTGGGTCGAGACGCCCAGCAACCCGCTGATGAAGATCAGCGACATCGCGGCGCTCGCCGAGATCGGGCACGCGGCCGGGGCGGTCGTCGTCGTCGACAACACCTTCGCGTCGCCGTACCTGCAGCAGCCCCTGGCGCTCGGGGCCGACGCGGTCGTCCACTCGACGACGAAGTACATCGGCGGCCACTCGGACGTCGTCGGCGGTGCTGTGGTCGTGCGCGACGACGAGCTCGCCGCGAAGGTCGGCTTCGTCCAGTTCGGCGTCGGTGCCGTCTCGGCGCCCATGGAGGCCTGGCTCACGGTGCGCGGCATCAAGACGCTCGGTGTGCGCGTCGACCGTCACTCGTCGAATGCGCTGGCCATCGCCCGGGCGCTCGAGGGGCACGCGGCCGTCGAGCGCGTCTACTACCCGGGGCTCGAGTCGCACCCGGGGCACGAGCTCGCCGCCCGGCAGATGCGCGCGTTCGGCGGCATGCTCTCGGTGCAGCTGACGGCGGGCGCCGCGGCGGCCCGTCGGTTCGCCGAGTCGACCGAGCTGTTCCAGCTGGCCGAGTCCCTCGGCGGCGTCGAGTCGCTGATCGGCTACCCGAGCGAGATGACCCACGCCTCGGTGCGCGGCACCGAGCTCGAGGTGCCCGACACGATCGTGCGGCTGTCGGTCGGCATCGAGGACGTCGACGACCTGCTCGGCGACGTCACGCAGGCGCTCTCGCGCCTCGACGCCTAGGCGTCCGGGCGACACGACCCGAGGAGGCGCGGTGCAGGGGAGTCCCGCACCGCGCCTCCTCGGGTCGTCCCGTCCCGCCCGGTTCCGCGCCGTGGCACCGTGTCGGTGGCTCGGCCTAGGCTCGTCGCATGACCGACGCCGCCGTGAGCACCCGCCCCGAGGGCGTGCTCAGCGGCCGGTACCGGCTCGCCACGCTGGGCATGTGCGCGCTGATCGGCATCGCGGCGTTCGAGTCGCTCGCGGTCACGACGATCATGCCGATCATCAGCCGCGAGCTCGACGGCGAGGCGCTGTACTCGCTCAGCTTCGCCGCGCCCCTCGCGTCCGGCCTGGTCGGCATGGTGGTGGCCGGCAACTGGGCCGACCGCAGCGGGCCCCGGGTCGTCGTCATCGCGTCGATGCTGCTGTTCGCCGTCGGTCTGCTCGTCGTCGGCACCGCGCCCGACATGGTCGTGCTGCTGCTCGGCCGCCTGGTGCAGGGCGTCGGCTCCGGCGCGGTCATCGTCGGGCTCTACGTCATGGTCGCCCGCCTCTACCCGCCGGGTCTGCACCCGTCGATCTTCGCGGGGTTCGCCGCGGCCTGGGTCGTACCGGGTCTCGTCGGGCCGCTCGTCGCCGGTGTCGTGGCCGAGACGGTGGGCTGGCACTGGGTCTTCCTCGGCGCGGTCGGCCTCGCCGTGCCGGCGTTCTTCGCCGTCCTGCCGAGCCTGCGTCGCGTCCCTCCGCCCGTGGTGGCCGAGGGCGGGCAGCGCGTGCCCTGGAGCATGGGCCGCATCCTCTGGTCGGTCGGCGCGGCCCTCGGCGTGCTGGCCCTCAACCTGGTGTCCGAGTTCCCGACCTGGCTGACCGTCGTCGTCATCGTCGCGGCGGTCGTCGTGCTGGCCGTGGCCCTGAGGCCGCTGCTGCCGGCGGGCACGCTGCGCGCCGCGCCGGGGCTGCCCACCCTGGTGCTGCTGCGCGGTCTCGTCGGGGCGGCGTTCCTCGGCAGCGAGGTCTACATCCCGTACATGCTGTCGGCCGAATACGACTTCAGCGCCTCGGCCTCGGGCGTCACCCTGACCCTCGGGGCGCTCGGCTGGGCGTTCGCCAGCTGGGTGCAGGGGCGGCTCGGCGACCGGGTGGCCCAGCGCGACGGCATCCGCATCGGCATCGTCCTGGTGCTGCTCGGTGTCGTCGTCGCGGCCCTGACGCCCTTGTTCCATCTGCCCCCGGCCTTCCTCATCTCGACCTGGGCCGTCGCGGGGTTCGGCATGGGGTTCATGTATCCGCGCTTCTCGGTGCTCGTCCTCGCCCTCTCGACCGACTCCGAGCGAGGCTTCAACAGCTCCGCGCTGACCATCGCCGACTCCACCGGCTCGGCCGTCGCGCTGGCCCTGACCGGGGCCGCCTTCGGGCTGCTCGGCGGCGCGTCCAGCCCGATCGCCTTCGTGGCCTGCTTCGCGGTCGGCACGGTCGTGGCGGTGCTCGCGCTCGCCCTCAGCGGCCGTGCGGTGCCCCGGGGTCGGTGACCGCGCCTCCTGCCCGCCGATCGCGTCGGCGCTCCGCCGACGGGCGCACGTCACGACCCGGCGGTGGCCCCCGGACGGGACATGGGCGACCACCGGGGAATGCATAATGGTCTCCGGACGACGATGTGTACGGTCACATCACCCGGCCACAGAGCGACGGAGCGACGGTGAAGCCTGACATCGAGAAGGTGCGTGCTCCCAACATCCGCGACGTGGCCGCCCTGGCGGGGGTCTCGTACCAGACCGTCTCGCGCGTGCTCAACGACAGCCCCAGCATCCGGCCGAGCACCCGGCAGAAGGTTCTCGACGTCATCGACGAGATCGGCTACCGGCCGAACCAGGCCGCTCGGGCGCTGGTCACCAGCCGGTCGAAGGCGATCGGCGTGCTCACCCTGCAGAACGTCCACTTCGGGCCGCAGACGATCGTCAACGCCATCGAGGTGGCGGCGCGGACGGCCGGCTACCGGTTGAGCATCGCCAGCACGACCACGGCGTCCGACGACGTCCGGGCCAGCCTGCAGCTGCTGACCAACCAGGCGGTCGAGGCGATCATCGTCATCGCCCCGCAACGCAAGTTCTTCGACGTGATCGACGAGCTCGACCTCGACGTGCCCATCGTCGCGCTCGACTCGACGCAGCGTGCCCGGGCGCACAGCCTCTCGGTCGACCAGTTCGAGGGGGCGCGTCTCGCCACCCGGCACCTGATCGACCTCGGCCACCGGCACATCGTGCACGTCGCCGGTCCGCAGGACTGGATCGAGGCCGACGAGCGCATGCAGGGCTTCCTCTTCGAGATGGGCGAGGCCGAGCTGTCGATCGAGCCGCCGATCCTCGGTGACCTGACCGCCGACTTCGGCTACACGGCCGGGCAAGAGCTCTTGCGACGCCGCGACTTCACCGCCGTGTTCTCGGCCAACGACCTGATGGCGGTGGGTCTGCTGCACGCCTTCCGCGAGGCCGACGTCGACGTGCCGCGCGAGGTCAGCGTCGTGGGCTTCGACGACTCGCCGACCGCGCCGCACCTGTGGCCGCCGCTCACGACCGTGCGTCAGGACTTCGCCCTGATCGGTCGGCGCGCCGTCGAGCTGGTCGTCGCCGAGCTCGAGGGCGGCACGGTCGTCGACCGCACGTTGATCCCCCCGGAACTGGTGGTGCGCGGGTCGACCTCGCGCCCCTGGTTCCTCTGACCGGCCCCGCGCCACACGGCGAGACGGCTGTCAGGAGGCGCGACGAGCGTCGGTCGGGCCGGGTTCGATAACGGATCCGCATCGGCATTTGACAGCACCCCCTCTCGGGATTAGCTTTGCTCCAGTCGCAGTGTGAACGGTCACATTCGGCGGGTCCGGCACCTTCGTCCGGCTCGACGAACGGTCCGGCACGGCGGCGACGAATCACAGGATGCCCGTCGGTGCACATCACCGGCGGACGACGACGAGGTCGAAGGTCGAGGACGACGTGCCCAGTGCCGTGACGCAGAGCGAGCAGCTCGCGAGCAGCCACATCCCCGGGGGTGCCCCGCATGGGCGTTGACTCTCCCGTCATCCTCGAGATGCGCTCCATCACGAAGGAGTTCCCGGGCGTCAAGGCGCTCGACGACGTGTCGATGCAGGTCCGCGCCGGTGAGGTGCACGCCATCTGCGGTGAGAACGGCGCCGGCAAGTCGACGCTGATGAAAGTCCTCTCGGGTGTCTACCCGTTCGGCACCTACACCGGCGACATCGTCTACCAGGGCGACGTCATGCGCTTCCGCGACATCCGCTCGAGCGAGTCGCAGGGCATCGTGATCATCCACCAAGAGCTGGCGCTGATCCCCGAGCTCTCGATCACCGAGAACATCTTCCTCGGCAACGAGCCGACCCGCTTCGGCGCCATCGACTGGCGCGCGGCGAAGACGAAGGCGATCGACCTGCTCGCCCGCGTCGGTCTCAAGGACGACCCCGACACCGCCATCAAGAACCTCGGCGTCGGCAAGCAGCAGCTCGTCGAGATCGCCAAGGCGCTGAACAAGAACGTCAAGCTGCTGATCCTCGACGAGCCGACCGCCGCCCTGAACGAGGCAGACTCGCAGCACCTGCTCGACCTGATCCGCGGCCTCAAGGGTCGGGGCATCTCGTCGATCATGATCAGCCACAAGCTCAACGAGATCGAGGCCATCGCCGACTCGATCACGATCATCCGTGACGGCAAGACCATCGAGACGCTCGACGTGAAAGAAGACGGCGTCAACGAGGACCGCATCATCCGCGGCATGGTCGGCCGCAACCTGGCCAGCCGGTTCCCCGACCGCACCCCGAAGATCGGCGAGGTCTTCTTCGAGGTGAAGGACTGGTGGGTCCGCCACCCGCAGACCGCCGAGCGCTTCGTCTGCAAGGGTTCGTCGATCACCGTGCGCAAGGGCGAGATCGTCGGCCTGGCCGGCCTGATGGGCGCCGGTCGCACCGAGCTCGCGATGAGCATCTTCGGTCGCTCGTACGGTCAGTTCGTCTCGGGCGAGATCGTCAAGGACGGTCGGAAGATCGAGATCAAGAACGTCTCGGACGCGATCGACAACGGCCTCGCCTACGTGTCCGAAGACCGCAAGGTGCTCGGGCTCAACCTGCTCGACGACATCAAGCGCTCGACGGTCGCGGCCAAGCTGACCAAGATCTCGAAGGCGTCCGTGGTCAACACGTACGAAGAGCACTCGATCGCCGAGGACTACCGCAAGAGCCTGCGCGTCAAGACCCCCACGGTCGACGAGGGCGTCGCCAAGCTGTCGGGCGGCAACCAGCAGAAGGTCGTCCTGGCCAAGTGGATGTTCACCGACCCCGACCTGCTCATCCTCGACGAGCCCACGCGAGGCATCGACGTGGGCGCCAAGTTCGAGATCTACAACATCATCAACCAGCTCGCGGCCCAGGGCAAAGGCGTGATCGTCATCTCGTCCGAGCTGCCCGAGCTGCTGGGGCTCTCCGATCGCATCTACACGATCTTCGAGGGCACCGTCACGAACGAGATCGAGGCCTCCGAGGCCGACGCCGAGACGCTCATGCGAACCATGACCTCGAAGAAGAAGGAGCAAGCCGCATGAGTGGCATCAAAGACCTGAAGAAGGTGTTCGGCGGCAACACGTCGAACGCGCGCCAGTTCGGCATGATCGCGACGCTGGTCGTGGCCATCCTGATCTTCCAGGTGCTGACCGACGGGCTCACCCTGCAGCCCACCAACCTCATCGCGCTGGTCAGTCAGTACTCGTACATCCTGATCCTCGCCATCGGCATGGTCATGGTCATCGTGGCCGGCCACATCGACCTCTCGGTCGGTTCGGTCGCGGCCTTCAGCGGCATCGTCGTCGCCAAGGCGATGGACAGCTGGGGCCTGCCCTGGGGCGCCGCGATCCTGCTCGGCCTCGTCGTCGGCGTCGTCATCGGCGCCTGGCAGGGCTTCTGGGTCGCCTACGTCGGCGTCCCCGCCTTCATCGTGACGCTGGCCGGCATGCTGCTCTTCCGCGGTGCCAACCAGTTCGTCGGCAACGCCGACACCATCCCCGTGCCCGAGGGCTTCACGGTCATCGGTGCCGGTTACCTGCCCGAGTTCGGGCCGAACACCGGCTACAACAACGCCACCCTGCTGCTCGGCCTCGTCATCATCGTCGCCGTCGTCTACAACGAGTTCCGCCTGCGCCGCATCCAGCAGAAGATGGGCTCCGAGCGGGCCCCCCTCTGGGTCAGCGCTGTCAAGCTCGTCGTGCTCGTCGCGATCGTCGCCTACGCCGCCACGCTGTTCGCCGGGGGCCGCGTCGGCACGTCCTTCCCGATCTCGGGCATCATCCTCGGCGTGCTCGTCCTGGTGTACGGCTTCGTGACGCAGAACACGATCTTCGGACGCCACATCTACGCGGTCGGCGGCAACTCGCACGCCGCCGAGCTCTCGGGCGTCAAGGCGAAGCGGATCAACTTCTTCGTCATGATGAACATGTCGGTGCTCGCGGCCCTGGCCGGGATGATCTACGTCGCTCGTGCCGGAGCCTCCGGCCCGCAGGACGGCCTGAACTGGGAGCTCGACGCCATCGCCTCGGTCTTCATCGGTGGTGCCGCCGTCGCCGGCGGCATCGGCACCGTGACCGGGTCGATCGTCGGTGGTTTCGTCATCGCCGTGCTGAACAACGGCCTGCAGCTCATGGGCGTCGGCTCCGACAAGGTGCAGATGATCAAGGGCCTCGTGCTGCTGATCGCCGTCGCCGTCGACGTCTACAACAAGAGCCAGGGCCGTCCGTCCATCACCGGGTTCCTCACCCGGGGCCTGCGCCGCGACAAGAACGGCATCGCCGCCTCCGACCTGCCCCCGGGCGCCCAGAGCGGCGTCGGCCGCGATGCCGAGACGACCGAGCCCGCCCTCACCCCGAACGGCGACATCTCGGACGTGCAGCGTCCCAAGGCCACCACGCCCAACTAGACCCACCACCCGCGCGCCCGTCCATCGACGGCCGGGCGCGCCTCCACCGGGAGTCCGCACCGCGGGCACCCACACGGCACCACCCCTCACAACGAGAAAGTAGACACAGCATGCGCAAACTCGCGCTGACGACCTTCGCGGTCGCCGCAGCAACGACGCTGATCCTGAGCGGCTGCTCGAACTCGGCCCGCACGGACGCGGGTTCGGGCGACGCGGCCTCGGGCTTCGAGTCCGGCTCGACCATCGGCGTGGCCCTGCCCGCCAAGACGAGCGAGAACTGGGTCCTCGCCGGTGACCTGTTCACCAAGGACCTCACCGACGCCGGCTTCAAGCCCGACGTGCAGTACGCGGCCGCCAGCGGCACCGTGGCGAACCAGCAAGACGAGATCCAGTCCATGGTCACCAAGGGCGCGAAGGTCATCATCATCGGCGCGGCCGACGGTGGCCAGCTCGGCACCCAGGTCAAGGCCGCCCACGACGCCGGCGCCGTGGTCATCGCCTACGACCGTCTGATCCTCAACACCGAGGACGTCGACTACTACGTCGCGTACGACAACTTCAAGGTCGGCGAGCTCCAGGGCCAGGCCCTGCTCGACGGCATGGCCGCCAAGAAGGCCGACGGCCCGTACAACGTCGAGCTGTTCTCCGGTTCGTCCGACGACGCCAACTCGAAGGTCTTCTTCGACGGCGCCATGAGCGTCCTGCAGCCGAAGATCGACGACGGCACCCTCGTCGTCGCCTCGGGTCAGACCGACATCAAGCAGACGGCGACCGACGGCTGGAAGCCCGAGAACGCCCAGCGTCGCATGGACTCGCTGCTCACCAGCACCTACGGCGACAAGGAGCTCGACGGCGTCCTGAGCCCGAACGACACCCTGGCCCGCGCCATCATCACCTCGGTGAAGCAGGCCGGCAAGCCGATCCCGGTCGTCACCGGTCAGGACTCCGAGGTCGAGTCGGTCAAGTCGATCATGGCCGGCGAGCAGTACTCCACCATCAACAAGGACACCCGCAACCTCGTGAAGCAGGCCGTCGCGATGGTCAGCTCGCTGAGCAAGGGCGACAAGGCCGAGACGAACGACGACAAGTCGTACGACAACGGCAGCAAGGTCGTCCCGGCCTACCTGCTGCCCCCGCAGATCGTGACCAAGGAGAACGCCGCCGAGGCGTACGCCAACGACACGACTCTCGAGCCGCTCACCAAGTAGCACCCCCGCTGCCCTCCGGCAGCACCGGCACCGGCCGGGCATCCCGCGCGGGGTGTCCGGCCGTCGTCGTCGGTGGGCGGTATCGTGCGTCCGTGGACACCGACCGACGAGCGCAGGAGGCGCGGGTGGCGTCCGAGACGCCGGTCACCGTCGAGTTGCTGCTCGCGTCGCCCCGGTCCCGCTACGTGGGCCGCCCCGCCGACGGCCCGGCCCCGGCTCCGACCACGGGTCCCGAGTCGCACGACACCGTCACCGTGCGCGCCCACCTCGGCATCGTGGGTGATCGTTACTTCAACGCCCCGGCGCACCGCGGGGCCTCGGTCACCCTGTTCGCCGCCGAGCAGCTCGAGCACGTGGCTCGCGAGCTCGGCCTGCCCGCGGGCACGGTGCTCGACGCCGCCCTCACGCGGCGCAACGTGGTCGTGCGCGGCGTCGACGTCGATGCCCTCGTGGGCCGCGAGTTCGACCTCGACACGGGCGCCGGCCCGGTGTCGTTCCGGGCGAACCGTGCGGCGAACCCGTGCGCCTGGATGGACGTCGTCTTCGACACGGGGGCGTTCCGCGCCCTTCGAGGGCGTGGGGGAGTCCGCTGCGAACCGCTCACCGACGGGGTGCTGCGCGTGGGGCCGGGACTGCTGCGCGCCTCCTAGGCCGCTCGGCGTCCCGCCGATCCGTCGTTGCGGGGACCGATGCGGGTCAGCCCCACCAGGTGGGCAGCATGAGGTTCATGGTGTCGAGCAGGGCGCGTCGGCTCGTGCGCTTGCCACCGAGCCAGGCCTCGATGGCGCCCACGAGCCCGTGCGCCAGGTGACCGGCGGCGATGTGCACCGCGAGCCCCTCGGGCAGGCTGCCGACGGGCAGGGTGCCGAGGTGCTGCACGCTGGACTCCTCGAAGTGGCGGGCCAGCGCCTGGTGGATCGAGGCGTCGAGCGGGTCCGGCAGGGCGAGGCGGTAGATCTCGCGGTAGCGCACGACGTGGTCGACGACCTTCTCCATCGCACGACGCGTCGCGTCGGAGCCGTCGGCCCGCCCCTCGAGCCGCAGGGCGTGGTCCTCGTCGCGGATGGCGTCGAGCTCGGGGGTGAGGACCGCGGTCAGCAGGCTTCCGGGCGAGGTCGCGTGACTGTAGAACGTCGCGCGGTTGATGCCCGCGGCCCGGGTGACGTCGGCGACGGAGATGCTCGACACGGCGCGGGTCGAGGCGAGCTCGACGATCGCGGTGTGCAGCGCCTTCGTGGTCTGGACGATGCGCGCGTCGACCATGGACGTTCCTCCTCGGGCACTCCGGACGGACGGTCGCGTCCGAGGCCGCTCCGAGCCTAGACCGGGTGGGGGAGGTGCCACCGCACGGCGCGAGGGGGGCTGTCGCGGGAGCGCGGCGCGGAGATAGGCTGGGAGGCGACGGGTGTCGTGCACCGGCGCCGTCCTCCCATCCCCCTCGAACCACGTGGTGGTCGTGCGCGTCGGCGCGGTCGCATCGATTCGACCCGCGAGCCGTCCCGCCCGCCGGGGCCGCGCCTCCTCGCGTGCGCCGAGCCCGACCACCCCACCGTGACCACCCCCTCAGACAGGACCTGCCTCGTGACCACCGTCGTCCACCCGGGTGACTCCCTGACCCGCCGCCAGCGGCTCGTCTACGTCGTCGTGCTCGGCGCGCTCACCGCGCTCGGGCCGTTCACGATCGACCTCTACCTGCCGGCGTTCCCGGAGCTCAGTCGTGACTTCTCGGTCGACAGCGGGGTCATCCAGCTGACCCTGACGGCGACCACGATCGGCTTCGGCGTGGGCCAGCTGCTGGTCGGTCCGTGGAGCGACAAGGTCGGCCGCCGCACGCCGTTGATCGTGGCGACCGCCGTGCACATCCTCGCCAGCATCGGTGCCGCCAGCGCTCCGACCATCGAGCTGCTCGCGGTGTTCCGGGTGCTCCAGGGCATGGGGGCCGCCGCCGGTGGCGTCGTCGCCATGGCGACGGTGCGCGACCTGTTCGGTGGGTTGCCACTCGTGCGCATGCTGTCGCGCCTCGCCCTGGTGAACGGGCTCGCCCCCATCGTCGCGCCCGTCATCGGCTCGCAGCTGCTGGCCTTCACCAGCTGGCGGGGCATCTTCGTGTTCCTGGTGGCCTACGGCGCGTTCGTGATCATCGCCGCGATCTTCCTGATCGTCGAGACCCTGCCGCCCGCGCGACGGCACGAGGCCGGGCACACGACCCTCGGGCAGCGATACAAGGTGCTCTTCAGCGACCGGATCTTCGTCGGCGTCGCCCTGATCGGGGCGATGGTCTTCTCGGGCCTGTTCTCGTACCTCTCGGCGTCGTCGTTCCTGTTCCAAGAGGTCTACGGCTTGAACGCCCAGCAGTACGGTTACCTGTTCGCGATCAACTCGCTCGGGATCGTCGCCGGCGTCCAGATCAGCTCGCGGCTGGCGCGCCGGGTCGGGCCGCAGTGGATCCTCGCCTGCTCGACGATCGTGCTGCTGCTCGCGGCCGCCTCGATCGTCGTGCTCGACTCGCTGGGCGCCGGGCTCGTGGGCATCCTCGTGCCGTTGTGGTTCTTCATCGCGGCCTGCGGGTTCTCGTTCCCGCAGGTCCAGGTGCTCGGCCTCGCCAACCACGGGAAGGAGGCGGGCACGGCGGCGTCGCTGCTCGGCGCGCTGAACTTCGGCCTGGCCGGGCTCATCTCGCCCGTGGTCGGGTTCCTCGGCATCGGCTCGGCCGTGCCGATGGGCAGCGTCATGGTCGCCACCT
Source organism: Frigoribacterium sp. AP1 (assembly GCF_056680555.1). Classification (NCBI taxonomy): domain Bacteria; kingdom Bacillati; phylum Actinomycetota; class Actinomycetes; order Micrococcales; family Microbacteriaceae; genus Frigoribacterium; species Frigoribacterium sp. AP1. Next base: position 503,868 of record NZ_CM155288.1, on the reverse strand, counting down.
CGTGCGTGGCCATCGCGAGCCTGTGGCTGCTGGTGCGCCCGCGGACGGTGCCGGCGCTCGGTCGCTGACCCGCGCCTCCTGCTCGTCGGTCGCCGAACCGCCCGTCGCGGTCGTCGACCCGCGCGTCGTGGTCGGCGGTCGTCGACCCGCGCCTCCCGGTACCGTCTGGGGATGCGCACCGACCCGCTCGCCCCGACGCCCGCCTCCCCGTCCGAAGAACGGGTGGCCCGCCGTGTGCAGCGACGGTGGTGGGTGTTCAGTGCGCTCGGCGCCATCGGCGTCGTGCTGCTGCTGGGCGTCGTGATCACGGCCCGCGCCGGCGTGATCGGCGTCGACGAGCGCTTCATGGGCGAACTCGTCGAACACCGCAGCCCGTTCTGGGACGTCCCCTCGTTGATCTTCAACTCGATCGGCGCCGGGGTGGTCGGCGTCTTCGTCGTCCCGCTGGGCGTCACCGCGGTGTTCCTGTTGCGCCGACGCCCGTGGGCCGCGCTCTACTGGATCGCCGCCTGCGCGGTCAGTGCCGGGGTCGTCCAGGTCGTCAAGCACACGTTCGGCCGCGCCCGCCCCGAGGACATCCTCGTGGTGAGCGACTACGGCTCGTTCCCCTCGGGGCACACGTCCAACGCCGCGACACTGGCCGTCGTGCTCGGAGTGATCCTTCGACGCGTCTGGGTGTGGGTCGCGGGTGTGGTCTACACGGTGCTGATGCTGCTCAGCCGCACGTACCTCGGGGCGCACTGGCTGACCGACACGATCGGCGGGCTGCTGATCGGCGCCGGGGTCGCGGTGGTGCTCTGGGCCCCGGTCGCGCACCGGTTGCTCGACGAGCAGGAGCGCGTGCGCGGTCGCGGCTGGATCTGGGAGGGACGCATCGAGGGTGCCTAGGCTGGCCGCATGACGGACGCGCTCGAGCAGGCCAGGGCGGAGGCCGCCGCAGCGGTCGCCGCCGCCGAGAAGGCGAAGCAGGACGCGGAGGCGGCGCTCGCGAGGGCAGAGCAGCTCGCCGCCGAGGCGGTCGGGTCCGAGCAGGCGCAGGCCGAGGCCGGGCAGGCGGACGCCGAGCAACTCGCGGCCGAGGCGGATGTCGCCGACGCCGCGGCCGACGCCGGGCTCACCGAACCCGAGCCGGTCGCGGGCGCCCCGGTCGAGGGGCTGCCCACCCCGCCCGGAGGGCCCCTCGACGAGGCCGCGGTCGACGTGGTCCGAGCGGGTTACGGCTTCGACGGGCCCGCCCTCGAGCTCGGCGCCCTCGTGAACGGCGAGGCGCGGGTCGATGTGCCCGTGCGCATCCCGCTGGCGATGCTCAACCGGCACGGGCTCGTGGCCGGGGCGACCGGCTCGGGCAAGACCAAGACCCTGCAGGTGCTCGCCGAGCAGCTCTCGGCGGCCGGGGTGCCGGTGTTCGCCGCGGACGTCAAGGGCGACCTCTCGGGCATCGCGACCCCGGGCGAGGCGAGCGACAAGCTGTTGGCCCGTACGCGGGGCATCGGCCAGGACTGGTCGCCGCAGGCCGCACCGACCGAGTACTTCGCCCTGGGAGGCAAGGGCACCGGCGTGCCGGTCCGCGCCACGGTCAGCGGTTTCGGGTCGCTGCTTCTCAGCAAGGTGCTCGGCCTCAACGACACCCAGGAGAGCAGCCTCGGCCTGGTGTTCCACTACGCCGAGCGGGCCGGGCTGCCGCTGCTCGACCTCGCCGACCTGCGGGCGGTGCTGACCTGGCTGACCAGCGACGAGGGCAAGGGCGAGCTCGACGGACTCGGCGGGCTGAGCAAGCAGACCGTCGGGGTCATCCTGCGCGAGCTGATCACCTTCGCCGACCGCGGGGCCGACGCGTTCTTCGGCGAGCCCGAGATCGACACCGCCGAGTTCCTCCGCACGGCAGACGACGGTCGCGGCATCGTGAGCCTGCTCGAGGTGCCCGGGGTCCACGACCAGCCGGCCCTGTTCTCGACCTTCCTGATGTGGCTGCTCGCCGACCTCTACAACGACCTGCCCGAGGTGGGCGACCTCGACAAGCCCAAGCTCGTCTTCTTCTTCGACGAGGCGCACCTGCTGTTCACGGATGCGTCGAAGGAGTTCCTGGCCCAGATCACGCAGACCGTGCGGCTGATCCGGTCGAAGGGCGTCGGCATCGTCTTCGTGACGCAGACCCCCAAGGACGTCCCCGGCGAGGTGCTCGCGCAGCTCGGGTCGCGCGTGCAGCACCAGCTGCGCGCCTTCACGCCCGACGACGCGAAGGCCCTGCGGGCGACGGTGTCGACGTACCCGACGAGCGACTACGACCTCGCCGAGGTGCTCACCACCCTGGCCACAGGGGAGGCGGTGGTGACGGTCATGAACGAGAAGGGGGCTCCCAGCCCGGTCGCGTGGACCCGCCTCCGCGCCCCGCGCGGCTCGATGTCGCCGACCCCCGCCGACGTCATGACGGCCGCCGTCGCCGCCTCGCCGCTGACCGCCGCCTACGGGGCGTCGATCGACCGCGACTCGGCCCGCGAGATCCTGGCCCGCAAGCTCGAGGCCGCCGCGCTCGACCAGCGCGAGCGGACCGACGCCGCGGCACGTCAGGCCACGATCGACGCCCAGCTGAAGGAGGCCGCGGCCCGCGAGAGGGCGGACGCGAAGGCGGTCACCGCCGCGGAACGCGAGCGGAAGGCCGCCCAGGCCGAGTACGAACGTCAGCAGGAGGAGTTCGAGCGGGCCGAGCGGGCGGCCGCGAAGGCCCGTGCCGGACGCGGGGCGACGACCCGCGCCTCCTCGGGGTCCCGCTCGTCGCGGGCCGGGTCGACCGGGGGATTGCTCGGTGAGGTCCTCGGGTCGAGCGCCGGCAAGGCGGTCGTGCGCGAGGTCGTCAAGGGCATCTTCGGCACGCTGCGCCGGCGCTGATCCCCGAGCCGGCCCCGCCCGTTTCCGGCGGACGGGGTCAGGCGCCGCTGCCGAACGCCTGGAAGAGCACCACGAGGGTGCCGGTCGCCAGGGCGAACAGGGTGCCCGCGACGGTGACGCCGATCCACGGGCGGCTCTCGTACCAGTAGGGGCTGTCGGGGTAGGCGGCGAAGAACTCACGGCGGGTCAACGGATGCGGCAGGACGGCGGTCGGGATGCCGAGCGCGTCGACGACGGCCTCGACGGACGCCTCGGACCAGTAGGTGCCGCGCATGCGGAACAGGCGACGCCCCTCGTCGTCGAGGGCGAGCAGCTGCGTGACGGTCTCGGTCGAGTGGTCACGGTAGGTGCGGACGAGCACGAGAGAGTCGATCTCGTCGCGGCGCAGCCGCACGAAGCCGGGCAGCCAGCCGCGCTTGACGAACTCGGTGCGGGTGACGGCGGCGTACGAGAGGCGGTAGCGCCAGTACATGAGCAGCCCCATGACCACCACGCCGCAGGTCACGGCCAGGACGCCGCTCTGGTGACCGGTCGGCAGGGTCAGCCAGAGCACCGCGACCAGCACGGGCGACAGGCTGAAGACGCCGGTGAGCGTGGCACCCCGCGCGATCTCGCGTCGCGGCAGCACGGTGACGGCGCCGCGCTCGGTCGGCATCGCCGCGTCGGTCGTGCTCATGTCGTCCCCCAGGGTTCGGCGTGACCCCGAGTCCCCCGACCCGAGGCTGCTGCTGTCGGGGCAGCGCCGTGCCCTCAGCGTAGACGATGCGTTCGCACAGATACCGGACCCGTCCACCCCAGTGCGGGGAGCCCGCGATCGGGTGGGGTGAGCGGGTGTCAGCTCTCGGCGCGGTCCCGGAGGCGCTCGATCTCGCGGCGATCGCGCTTGGTCGGGCGGCCTGCGCCGCGGTCGCGGACCGGCACGGCGGCGACCTCTTCGCGCGGCGGTGGCGGGGGAGTGAGGTCGGTCAGGGCCTCGGCCGCGGCCGGTGCGCCGACGCGTTTCACGAGGCAGGTCTTGACGACGACGATGCGCTCGAAGCCCGCGATGCGTGCCCGGACCTCGTCGCCGGGGCGCACGGCCTGGGCGGCTTTCACGCGTTCGCCGTTGACCCGCACGTGACCGGCCCGGCAGGCGGCGTTGGCGGCCGAGCGGGTCTTGTAGAGCCGGACGGCCCAGGGCCAGGCGTCGACGCGGGCGGACGTGAGGGGCGGCATGCGTCGATGCTACGGGTGACCGCCGACCTCGACGACCGGGGGCCTGGGCTCAGAGGTGGTCGGCGGCGACGCGCACCGGGGTGCCGCCGGTCACGCGGACGAGCTCGTCGAACGTCGTGGCGAAGACCGTGTTCGCGGTGCCGGCGCTCGCCCAGAGCACGTCGTGGGCCTGCAGCGCGGTGTCGACGAGGGTCCGCACCGGGCTGGGGTGGCCGACCGGGGCGACGCCGCCGATCACCTGTCCGGTCGCGCGCTTCACCTGGTCGGCGTTGGCCCGCATGATCGGGCCGTGGCCGAGCGTCGACGCCACGAGGTCGGTGTCGACGCGGTGGGCACCGCTGGTGAGCACGAGCAGGGCTTCGTCGCCGGTGCGGAACACCAGGCTGCTGGCGATCGCCCCCACGTCGCAGCCGAGGGCGGCGGCGGCCTGGGCGGCGGTGTGGGTCGACTCGTCGAACTCGCGGACCTCGCCTTCGGCGCCGGCGGCGCGGAGGGCGGCGACGACGGTGCGGGCGCGCGGCGGCAGGGCGGCGGCGTCGAGGTGCTCCGAGGAGGGGCGGTGCGCGTCGGTCATGCCCCCGACGGTAGCCATGAGGGAGCCTCAAGCTCAGCAGCGACACGGGGGCGTCCGCCGGGCCCCGCGGAGTCCGGTACGCTGGTCTCGGTCGTGCGCCGGTTCACCGTGTGCCCGCCCTGGAGGATTCGCCTAGTGGCCTATGGCGCACGCTTGGAAAGCGTGTTGGGTGCAAGCCCTCAGGGGTTCGAATCCCCTATCCTCCGCGACAGAATGGCCCTTCCCTTCGGGAGGGCCATTCGTCGTTCTGTGCTGGTCTGGCGCCCTCCGGGCGCGTGCGGCTTCGCCGCGGGCGGCAGGCGTGACTTCGGGCGCGGTGGCTCGTCGACGTTGATGCGGCCGCAGCCTCGTCAGCGGCCGACACGACGTCGCTCGCCGATGAGGGTGGCCCTCGCCGGCGCAGAGTGCCGCTGATGAGCTGTCCGGCGTCGAGCGCCACCGACGCGCGGCCACGCCGACCGCGACCGCCGCCGATCGGACGGCGATGCGCTCGAAATTGTTCGAGCCTGCCCACGGGGTCTTCTTGTGCTGACGGAGGCGCCACCGGGAGACATATCCATGAGCCCCTTCGTCGGAGGAATCCCTCTCCCGTTCTCGAGACCCGCAGGTGGCCCGACAGACGGTCGTTCACCGGGACACCTGCTCGAGCTGTTCTCGGCGGGCTGAGGTCAAGTGGCGCCTGGCCTGGGAATTCGCGTATGCCTGTCCCGCAAAAATGCCCGGTGATGGGTGTCTGAACGCTACAGTCGTCGGATGCTCGTCGGATACGCCCGCGTGTCGACCTCGGGCCAGGATCTCGCAGCGCAATGTGACGGTCTTGCAGCACTCGGTGTTGACGATCAACACGTGCATGTTGACCACGGCCTCTCGGGCACCAGTCGAGCGCGGCCAGGTCTCCGAGAAGCGCTTGCCGCATGTCGTGCTGGCGACGTTCTGGTCGCCACGAAGCTCGACCGTCTCGCTCGGTCGTTGCGTGACGCCACCGACATCGCGGATGAGCTGACGAAGAAGGGCGTTGCGCTGAACCTCGGGGGAGCGGTCTACGACCCCACCGACCCGGTCGGCCGGCTCCTGTTCAACGTCCTCGGCATGGTGGCCGAGTTCGAAGCTGACCTCATTCGTGCTCGCACCCGAGAAGGCATGGCGATCGCCAAGGCCGCCGGCAAGCTCCGCGGCCGCAAGCCCAAGCTCACCGCGTCGCAGGAGAAGCACCTCGTGCAGCTGCACCGCACCGGCGAGCACACGACCAGTGAGATCGCCGAGCTGTTCGACGTGGCGCGATCGAGGGTCTACCGAGCGATCCAAAGAGCCGAGCAGGCCTAGATGGCACCCGAAAGAAGGGAGCCGCCCCGCCGAGAGCGCCTGAGGAACGGCCGCCGCCGTCCAGCACCACCGCGGACACGCGCTGAACTAGACGAGTGGCGACGGGATCGCGCCAACAGTGGAGCTCCTACATGGTGGCCTCGATCGTCATTATGGCTTTGGAGGTGGCTTGTCCGGCCCGTCCTGCGCTTCCTACGCTTCGTGTTCAATGGCCTGTAGGACCCAACACTGTTCCATTAGCCGATCGAGCAGCGGGCGCGAGTCGACTAGGTCAGTGGGTCCGGAGCTGATCTGACTACTTTCGAGTCATGCCCGATCGCCCGCTACCGCCCGCCCCAAGTGAGCAGCATCAACTGCGGCGGTACCTGGAAGCTGCCGTCCAGGAGTGGGGCGTGACGTACTGGCACGAAGACCGAAACTGGACCTCGGCTAATGGTCGCGAAGTCGTCTGCGGATGGGGGACCTACATCGACCGGGGGTCCCAGCGGGTGCCGATCAAGGTCTGGTTCGACGGACTTGACCATGACATCGCGATCTACGGTGAGCATCGGCGCAAGGACGAGTACGCCGAGTGGCAAGACCTCGCGGTCATGTCCACCGTGCTTGACGAAGTGATCAATGTTCTCGATCGGATGCGGCAGCCCGTCCGGTAGGGGATCGGTCAGGGAGACAAGTGCCAGAGCGTCAAGCAGGGTTGCAAACGGACCCTTGCTTTCCACATGGTTAAGTGAATAACTTGTCCACATGGAAAGCAATCATGCTCAGAGTCCTGCCTCTGCTCGCGACGCCCTGCATGGTCTCGAGCGTGACAGACTCGAACTGGCGCGAAGAACGCGTTCACCACGCTGGTATTACCCGGGGCTGGCACTGTTCACGGCGGCGATACCCCTGGCTCCCCTTGCTGGAGGCGTATGGGTCTTCGTTGTCATTGCTTTCGCTTGTCTCGGGATCGTCGGCCTCGAGCGGGCCTTCGTGCTCACAACGGGGATCTCCACGAACAGGGTCCCTGGCCCCAGATCGCTGATCGTCCTCGTCGTAATGGGCATCGTGGTGATCACGATGGTCTTCGTTTCCGGCCTCGCCGTGAATGCGGACTCCACGGAATGGGCGTTGATGGCCGGTACGGTGAGCTTCCTCGTCATGTTCCCGGGCGGATACGTCTATGACCACTTCTATGGCCAGGAGCTGCGGCGTGGCGTCTAGAGCACAATTTGACGAATCGATCCATGCTCCGACGAGGCTCCGCCTTTGCGCTCTTCTCCGCCCCGTCGACCACATCGATTTCTCGGTCCTCGCCATGACTCTAGGGCTGAGCGACGCGAACCTGTCCAAGACCGTCCGCGCGCTCACGGAACTCGGATACATGAGTACGACAAAAGAAGCCTCCACGACCAGGCGGGACGCGCGTCGAACCACCCGCATCGCACTCACGCCCGCGGGCCGGGACGCAATCGACGGGCACCTCGCCGCCCTCCAAGACCTCGCATTAGCCAAGGACCTGAGCGCTACAGCAATCGACCGTTGACTGCCCGATAGCCGATCGGCCAGCGGTCACTGTAGGTCGGCATGGCCGGGTGCGCCCCTCGCGAGAGGCGCACCCGTGGTCGCCGGCTCAGGCCTTGACCTTGAGTTGCCTTGCGGGGGCGGTCTTTGCGTGGGTGGCGTAGATGACGAGGCCGACGAAGGTCAGCCCGCCGACGAGGTTGCCGAGAACGGTCGGGATCTCGTTCCACACGAGGTAGTCGCCGAGCGTGAAGTTGCCGCCGAGCATGAGTCCGATGGGGAAGAGGAACATGTTGACCACCGAGTGCTCGAAGCCCATGTAGAAGAAGAGCATGATCGGCATCCACATGGCGATGACTTTGCCGGGGAGGCTGTCGGACATCATGGCGCCGACGACCCCGGTGGAGACCATCCAGTTGCACAGGACCCCGCGGACAAAGAGGGTGAGCATCCCGGCAACCCCGTGTTCTGCGTAGCCCAGGGTCCGGCCTTCGCCGATGTGTCCGATCGCTTGTCCGACCTCGCTGACGTCGGAGGAGAAGCCGAAGGTGAAGACGATTGCCATGAGAAGTGCTGTGGTGAGGGCGCCGGCGAAGTTGCCTAGGAAAACGAGCCCCCAGTTTCGCAGGACCGCACCGAGGGTCACGCCGGGTCGTTTGTCGAGCCAAGCGAGAGGAACCAGGGTGAAGACCCCGGTGAGCAGGTCGAAGCCCATCAGATACAAAAGGGAGAACCCGACGGGGAACAGGACTGCGCCCAGCAAGGGGGAGCCGGTTTGCACGCTGATGGTGACGGCGAAGACTGCCGCGAGAGCCAGGATCGCCCCGGCCATGTAGCTGCGGATGAGAGTGTCTCGGGTTGAGAGCAAGGCTTTGGCGTGGCCGGCGTCGATCATGCGGGCCGCGAAGTCTTTGGGGGCGATGTACGTCATGAGTATGTTCTCTCCGCCGTCACCACTGGTACTTCAGGAACTTGCCGTCGATGACGATCCGAACACGGTCGCCCTCGGGGTCTGCGCGGCGAGCGAGTTCGATGTTGCAGTTGATCGCGCTCATGATTCCGTCACCGAATTCTTCGTGGATGGCTTCCTTGAGGGCCGGGCCGTAGACACCGAGAAGTTCGTAGAAGCGGTAGATCGTGGGGTCGGACTTGAGTTCGTCGCCCATCACTCGGTATGGCTGTTCCTGCAGCGCGGCTACGGTCTCCTCGTCCAGGTCGAGCAGCTCGCCGGCCTTCGCTGCCAGCTCCTTGGGGAGGGCGTGAGAGCCGAGCAGCGCGGCGATCGTCCAGAGGAGTGGGCGGTCGAGTTCGTGGGCGAGCTCGGCCCACGTTCGACCAGACGTCGCGGCAGCCTTCCTGACTGTGCTCGTTGCCTCGTCGCGTCTGTCGTTCCATGCGGTCATGTCGGTCTCCTTCGGATAAGCGATCGAATCTCGCCAGATCACTGTCGAGGTCGCAAGTCTTGGCGGACAGGCTTTCCGCGAAGTTGACCCGGCAGATCGCGCAGACCGGGGCAGCTTTTACATGCTTGAAATAACGCCGCAATCGGCGTTCATGTGTCCTCGCTTAGCGTGAAGTTCGGGAGGCCCTCATGGCTGGCGGCGAGATGATGAACGACGTGACGCTCCTCGCGGCGGTCGTTCAAGATGCGCCCGTACCGCTGTGGGTCATCGATGAGAAAGGCTTGTTGTCGCTGGCTAACGACTCCGCGGCCCGCTTCCTCGGGTACCGCCGAGGCGCTGACCTGCAGGGCGGGCCAAGCCACGACCTGCTGCACAGACACCGTCCGGATGGTTCGCCGTACCCGTCTCACGAGTGCCCAATCATCAGCCTAGGCAGCGCGAAGGCCTCAGCTGAGTGGTTCGTCACGCTCGCGGGCGACGTCCGGGAGGTGTGCTGGACGACCAAGCCCGTCGGCACGTCCGGGCACGTACTCCTGACCTTCGCGCAGCCGCACCGCCGGCACCACGAGACGATGAACAGCCACCGCCCGCTGGTCCGTCAGATGTCGACGGCTGGGTCCCACACGCGGCTCCACCGCGAGTTAAGCCAGGTAATAGATGAGCGCTTCGTCGATCCGTCGTTCTCGACCGCGTCACTAGCTGACGCTGCCCACTTGTCGGTCCGATCGGTTCAGGTCATCTTCGCCGCGAGAGGTCGGTCACCGGCCGCGGAAATTCGTCGACGACGGCTGGATCATGCTCGATATCTTCTCGAGCGCGGGATGACAGTGCAAATGGCCTGCCACGAGTCCGGGTTCCTCGACGCCAGCACGTTCGCCCGTGCGTATCGGCAGCACTTCGGCTTCCCTCCTAGCCGTACATTGCGCGTCAACGAACTACCATCGCCACCGCTGTCGGGCTGATCCAACCCCAAACGCGACGCAGCGTCCCGATAGACGATCGCCAAGAGGGACGTGGTCTATGCCGTCGTGAGGACGGCCAGTCCTGGGGACGCTTCCCTCGACGAGGCGCCATTGAGGGGGCCGTTGGATTATCGGCCTCAACGGTGGGCTCTCGAGGGCTATTCTTCCGACCGTGAACGAGTACGCCCGTCCTGTCTTTGAAGGCGTCCGCGAAGTGATGCGTTCCCACAACATGGGCGACCAGCCGACCTGGGATTCTGGGGAGCGGTTCCGCCCCGTCGGTGCTGTTGCGCAGGCTCTCATCGAGTATGTCGATCGGGAGTACGACGTCGTCATTGATGCTCCGGTCGTGCTGCCGCCCACATACGCGCGTTGGCTCGGCCACGACGTGTCACGCATTGTTCGCATCTCGTCGGGTCGCTCCGGCGAGGTCACGGTGTGGCTGGTATTCCGTTCGGAGCCAGGAGTCATCTCTGTTTTCGCCGGGCTCTTCAGCCAGTTCGACATGTGGTTCTGCGGTTGTGACTTTTGCGATGAGACCTGGCAGGAGGTCGCCGACGCTCTGGAGGAAGTGTTCCTGCAGCTGGCCCGCGGTGGCGTCGCTGAGAGCCTCGAGCATGGACGGTCCCGACGAGCTCGGTGGTCTCTGACTAGCTCGAGCAGGGACTGGTCAGGCGTCATGCCGCTCAAGGGCGTTCGCAGGCGTGAGCGACGCCTCTGGGCTGAGCAACTTACTGAGTTGCCCGAAGGTCGTTGGTCCGGGTGGACCCCACGCCCGCCGGCCCTGCGTCACACCGATCGAGACCGCGCCACCTAACGCGAGGTGCTCCGTCCCGATAGGGGATCGGTGGCCGGCCGCTTGAGCGGGAGTGCAAGACTGGCTCAAATGGATTAGCGCCTGTCAGGATGACGGCATGGGAAAAGCCGTCGTCTTGCTCCTGGACGATCCGCGTCGTGCCGTCCTCGAGGTGGAAGGCTGGAGCGTTGCAGCCCGGTCGTTCGGGGCGCAGCTGGATGCGCTGCGCGTCGACCGGCAGCGATTGCAGCAACTGGTGGCCGGGGTGGAGCGCTCCGGTTCCCTTCGCGAGCTGACGGTGGCTGACGTCGATGCCGTACTGAGCCTGGACGCGGCGACCTTTGACGACTATCCCGGGAGCGTTGCGACACGTCATGAACGACTCGACAGGCTCCGAGCGACTCCTTCCGTCTCTCGACGCGCCTTTGGGGTGTTCCTGCCGGCCGGGGAGCTGGTCGCCATGACCTTCGTCGATGTCGAGGGGGTCACAGCCGAGACCAATTTCACAGTCGTCCGTCGCGATCAGCGGGGGCGGGGGCTCGGTCTCGCCGTGAAGGCTTGCTCAGTCCTCGCGCTCCTCTCGTACGGCGTGACCCGGTTCCGAACGGGAGGGTCGGCCGACAACGCGGTCATCCTGCGAGCGAACGATGCCATGGGCTACATCCGCGACGAGGAGTGGGTCACCCTCGAACAGGACGCCCGATAGGGGATCGGCCACCGGGGCGAGGTCCAGTAGCTAGCCTGAGCGCGTGAGAGGTGTCGGCAAGCTGAGATGGCTCGGGGTCGTTGTGTCGGTTCTGGGCCTGGTCTTGGCGACCTTGTCCTTTGCGTTAGCGGACGGCGACGGGGCCGTGATTCTCGTCGGTGTACTTGCCGCTGCGTCAGGCCTGCTCGGGTTCGCGACGTTCTTTCTGAGCAAAAGGCCTAGATCGCCGTCCGATGACATCGATGAGACTGCCCGGTAGCCAATGACTCCCGGGCTATGCGCCGACGGGGTGAGCTAGAAGCAGGTGGAACGAGGGCGGGCACGCGAGGTCAGGCGAGATGGGAGGGCAAGATGAGTGCCATGGCACCCGCAGACCTTCTTCTTGCGATCGGGCTTGTGTGCGTCGTCGTCGCCGTTGGGATGAACATAGTCACGGCCGCTCGTTTAAGTGGTGGCAAGGCGATGTCGAAAGAGCGTCGCATCCGCTCTGCTGTGCTCACGGTCTCTATTGCTGTTGTGGGGCTGGTTTGCATGGTCGCTTGGTTCGTGCAGTCTTAGTTGCTCTGCCGAGCAAGCACGGGGCCGTCGTGTGCCCGTTAGTCGATCTATGCGCGGAGAGTCTTGCTGGTACGTCGTCATCTCGCAGTCGTTGCTGGCTGGAGCTGGGACCGCAAATCGTCGACCTGGTGGCTCTGGACGCCGAGCTGCAGGGTGCCCCGGTCGGTCTTAACGTCGATCACGTGCAGGGACGGGTTCACCGACCACATCTGTTTCTTTGACGGGCGTGCTCCGGAGTCGGCACCTACCTCATCCACCAAGTAGTCGACCGGTTCGCCAGATATGAACCGCGGCTGCCACTTGTAACGGCGGAAACGCATGCGTCCCGGGGACGCTTCGACTCGACCGTGCTGCCATTGCGTCTCTCCCGCGGTGCGGAGGGCGATCTCGAGTCGCTGCCCGAAGATCTTGCGACCCAGCAGAAGGCCGACGACAACGGCGACTACCGCGATGATCAGCACGGCGGCTCCGCCGCCTAAGAGGAAGCCACTCGAGAGCGGTGCATTTGATGTAGCTGCCCGCACGACGAGGACGATGCCCAGACCTATGACCAGCCCGACGCCGATGCTGGCTAGGCGGAAGCCTTGCCCTTTGAAGAGTGGTGTCTTCTGGCTCATAGCGGTCTCCTTCGATCACGTAAGCGCGTGAACACTGGCTGATCCTATTCACGACTGAGCAACCTGATGGTCTCGGTCGGCAGGTGACTGAAACGGCCGCGGTCGTCTCGATAGGGGATCGGTCATCGGTGATCGGTTGACCGCAAGGGAGACGCTGGCTGACGTTGGCTGGTAGTGCCCTTGGGCAGCCCGGCGCGACTGTCCGTGACAACATTCGTTCCTCCGGCTCTGGCCTAAACCCTCTCCAATCACACCTCCCCGCGAGGAAGTTGATCCCAGGGTTCCGAAGCTTGTGGACTGGGATCAGCACGGCATCGTCGGCACAATTGGCTCAGGACCTGCTGCGGGAACGACCGTGGTCGCCCACAGCTACAGGACAGAGACCGGTGGCCTTGACTTCCATGAATTGGAGTTCTGGGACGGCCCCGACCAGGTCTTCGATGCGGCCGGTCGGTTCGTCATGAGCGATTGGGTTACCGACAATCGAGTGCCCGGCGAAGAGGGTGGCCTCATCGACGCGCTGACCCGTGAGGTCGATGTCACCTGGTGGACCGACCGGGAACGAATCGACGCATTCTGGTCGATGCACTGGGACCCACGTTAGGGACTCGCCTTATCAGCTTCGGCGTATCACTTGGCGATCGGTCAGCGGTCGGTGCCCGAGGGGCCCGTCCCGCGGATCGTCCCTCCGGCTCAGGCCCCTAACAGAGAGAAGTGCAGGGGAGGCTTGCTGTGAGCACAAACATGCTCGCGTGGAAGGCCACAGCGGCAGCGCCATTCAGCCAGAGCGCCGGAACAAGTGCGCGGTGGCCACGCAGCATGCGGCGCCCAGAAAGTGCAGACGCCAGGAGCCACAGCGACAACTGCACGCCTACCAGAATTGGCCTAGCCCACAGGAAAACGTCGCCCATGATGTCGCGCCAGAGAACTGCGACGACGATGACGACCAAGGTCGCTGCGAAGCCGACGATCAGGACCATGATCGCTCCCGCGTCGACCCTGGCTGAGAGTCGCGGCGGCGCCAGCGGCTCGGCGGTGCTCATGACCCGAGCCTAGACGGCTCGTCAACGTCGCCGACAGCCCCGCAGAGCCTCACAAGAAGGTGCCCGTTAAACGATCCTCTTCCGTGCGAATGGAAGTGGCGCGGACGCCCAGTTGCCCTCAATGGTGCCGGGAAGGCTCAGTATCAGCGTCTCAAGCTGGTGAGCCACCGCACGAACCGTCCCGACTCTTCCTTCGGGGGATTTGGCTTCACTTCCCAGCTGAACGGCGGCAAGCCTTTCTGCTCCCGTTGCTCGTCTACTTCTCGCTGGAACGCCTCATTCCACGCGGCGTCAGCGGCCAGGAAGTCGTCGTGGTCGATGCTCCAGGTCACGTCCAGCTCTTCGGTCAGGAGGTCGATCAGGCCCCCTCCGTCAGATCTCTCTTCGTCGCTGCATCCTGAGACGAGAAGAGGTGACCCGTCATCTCGGAGCAGCTCATCTTCCAGCGCGATCAGGTGGTAGCCGAATGGTGGAACGAACGGGGTGTCATCACACCAGGCGATGACCCACTCGCCTGCGTGATCCCCACGTCCGATCCGTCCGGCGATACCGTCAGCTGGCCAGGTCGCAAAGCTAGGAACGCTGGTGCTTCGGGGAATGACTGGTTCGGGGGGACGGGCATAATGGGGCGGGGCTTGCGGAAGATCAAGGTTCATGATGCGTTACCAAGCCGGAGAACCGCGGCGCAGGGGACAAAGCCGTCCCGTTGGACGATCGTTCTACGGGCCGGACAAGGCCGGGCTAGAGGTCCCGAACCGATAGCAGTGAGCGAAGCGTGAGGGATCGACGAAGAGATGTCCTTTCGAGGCCGTCTACGACAACCGCTGCCCCGACCCACGACGCGCCGCTCATCTTGACCAGGCGGTGGCACGCTTCGGCCTGTGCCCCCGTCGCGATCCAGTCGTCGACAAAGAGCACCCTGTCGCCGGCTTTGAGAAGGGCCCGGCGCACTCCGAGGTGGAGGTTTCGATCTTGGTAGTCGGGGCCCGCGACGGTCTCCCACCAGGCGTCGCTGTCCGCTGATCTTTCCGGGTTCTTTCGGACCTCGGCGAAGCCGGTGTGAAGGTGCCGGGCAGTGAGGACCCCGAGCAGACTGCCTCTGGATTCGGTCCCCATGACGACGGTCGGAGAAGCGTCAGAGAAGAGCTGTGCCAGATCTGGCCCCAGTTCGTTGAGTATGTCTGCATCGCGCCACCATCGCGTGACATCGGCCCGAGAAACAGAGTCTGTTCGATCACCTCGCCACGCGAAAGCGTGCTTGAGTCGCTTAATGACAGGGGGCTCGGCATGCACACAATGATCATGCCAGTGAGCTGTGGCGACCTCGCTCGAGCCGTCCCGATAGAGGAGCGGTGACTGTAACGCGAGTCGACTCTAGAGGCGAGGCAACAACACCATGCCGACGACAAAGGTTGCGATCACCGCTAGGGCAGACAGGGCTAGGACAATCCTGCTGTCTCGAACGAACTTCTTGTCCGGCGTTTGGCCGGCTGCTCGGGACCTGCGAACGTGAACCAGTCGAACTATGGACCACACGAAGAATCCCAGCGACACGATGGCAACACTGCTCAGCATCTGTTGAGAATGGCAGACGCAGAGATGCGCAGCCGCAGAATGCCTGTCGAGTAGCCCGATAGGGAATGGTGCAGCGGCCATTTCGGCTCATGGGGGACGCGAAGGAGTCCGGTTCGGTGGCCTTAGGGATTGCTTGGATTCTCTAGTGTTGCGGCATGGCTGACCTCCCTTCGATGGAAACACTCGCGGAGCTATCCACACATTGGGGTCAGCGTTGGTCGCCGGCGCCGCCTGGTTCGGTGGAGGACTACCGCTTCGGCAGTGGGGTCCTCCTGGAGTTCGACAGGCTCCCGACCTTGCATCAGCATGCCGAGCAGGCCATGCAATACGCCGAGATCATCTTCCGCGACCTGACGCTTCTTCGAGCCCTGAGGCAAGGCGCAACCGACGCCAGCGTCTTCGTCTCGACCTTTGCATGGTCTCGTGGACCGGAGCCTGGAGATCGTGACTCGTGGCTCAAGCGTTTCTTCCCGGCACGCCTATGGCACTCGGACATCAGCGCGACGTGGATGGCCGATCCAGACTGTCCCGAAGAGCTTCCTATCTACGAGCACGCGTACGTTACCCAGCTCGGACTAGACGATCCTGGCCTTGCAGCCGCGTTGGCGCTTTCCTCAGGGAAGGATGGGGAATCGTTGGCGATCTACCCGTCAGATGCCTCGTGGGTGTTCACCCTTAAGGAGGACGGGGCCTTTGTCCGGACTGACGGGGACAGAGCTGCCGAATTGGTGGCTCAGTTCCCTGAATGGGTCGGGCGGGCAACCCGCGTGAGGCCATCGAATGCCCGCTTGGAAGACCAACGCGACTGGCAGATCGATTTCTCGTATCTCGACGAGCGGACTGCTTCGCGCATCTTGGACATGGCAGAGACCCAGGGGCTTCTGGAATGGCCAGCAGGTGGACGCCTCGTTGATCCTCGAGACGATCACATGCTGACCCTGTCTCGAGAGCAGGGGCAACGCCTCCGAGTGCTCGCTACTGACGCGCCGGGCCTCGTCGTGGACGACTTCACGGGCGAAGGTCGCGAGATGACCCCGGCCATGGTGCGGGAGGAAATCGAAGAGGGACAGGACCCCTTGGCGGGTCTCGATGAGTTCATCGACGAAGAGGCCTACCGTCATCCCGCCGAAGCCAAAGACGGCCATCTTCCGAAGCGTTTCTGGAGCCCACGGCACAGTTACGACGGCATCGACGGATCGGATCTCGCGTCTACCTGAAACCCGCAAAAGTTTGAAGGCCCGCCGTCCCAAAAGGGGATCGTTCATCGGCAGCCTTGGCGGTCGTAGTCGCGGAAGTTACGGTCGCTCCATGAAAGCTGTCCCAATTGATCCGCGAGATCAGACCTCGCAATTGGATGACCCGACCTATCGCGTGTACTTCTGGTCGGCAGATGGCGCGGCGAAAGAGGAGTGGGAACTCTCGGAGGCTGACCTGGGAGAGGTTTTGGATTGGGTCGCGACAAGTTCAGGTGGCCGTCGACACAGCCTTTGGGCCGTGACAAGCACCATGATCAACGTCACTCTCATTCGCCTCGAAGGTATCGACCTCGATGCGGACGCTGAGGCCTGGCCAGCATGGGCTCAAGAGGTGCGCCGCTAGCGGAAGGCGAGGCAGCCAGCAAGGCTTGCGCGCCTCGGTGCTCCTAGGCTGGGGTCATGCCATTCCGGTGCGATCAATGCTTGAAAAGCCTGCCTGGATTGCCCCGCCAGACAGCCACACGGAGCTTGTGCGACGACTGCTTCGAGGCTTACCAAGGTCACGCCGCCGGCCTTCTAGCTGGAGGTGGGGTCCCGGCTGCCATCGCTACCGCTGGTTGGCTTAGGCGTGTTCGGGGTTGGCGCAAGCGGGGGCGTCAAGACACCTGAGCACCGACGAGTTAGGGGACATGGTGCCACCGCCGCTATGGTGCGCCGAAGAGGTCGATGCCAGTCCCAATAGGCGGTCGCTTATAGGGCCGCGGTTACGGTCGCCGGGAGCTCAGCCAGCCCTGCCACCAGTGGCCCTGTCTGCGTGCCCCCTCGGGGGTGGTCCAGTCGAAGGGTCGGAGGCCCTGCTGCTTCCTCTCCTCGTCGATGCGATGCTCCAAGTCTTCGGACAAGGCGTCGAGGGCAGCGAGGTAATCAGCGCGTTCAGTGCTCCAGGCCACGTCCAGCTCGTCGGTGAGGAGGTCGATGAGACCGCCGCCGTCTGGATGCAGTTCGTCCTCGCATCCAAAGACGAGGAGAAAGGAACCGTCTTCTTTGCGGAGCTCGTTGGCCGGCAACATCAGGTGATACTCGAACGGCGGAAGAAACGGGACCTGGTCGCACTCCGCGACAACCCAGCAGCCCGTGTAGTCACCCCGCCCGATGCGTCCGCCGATACCTGCGTCAGGCCATGTCTCGAAACGTGGCACGGCCGCGCTTCGCGGGATGCCCGGCCCTGGGTCAGCTGACCTGGGCGGGCTTCCCGGGTTCGGGTGCCGTCTGCGGAAGATCACGTCTCATCTTCATCTATCCCGTGGGACGAGCTGCAACTCTGGACCTGCTCGCGCTGCCCGGTAGGGGATGGACGATCGGACAGGACTAGGCCGACTGGGCCAATGCTCAGCTGTGCCCACTGAATAGGCTTGAGCCAGAGGCAGCCCTCGACAGGGTCGCCGGGATAAGGGGAAATGAGGCCAGAAACGTCCCGGAGCAAAGCTGAGACCACTGATATGCGATCTCTGCGGCTGTCCGTTGTGGGTGACCTAGCTGCCACCGTGGAGGAGTCTCCTCAGAGCGGAGGGCGCTCCTGGCGGCTGTTTGGGCGTGCAACTCAAGTTTCTCTTGAATTCGAGTGCCTGCGGGGGCCATACCTGCTGATCACACTGGCAAACTCGCTCGTCGTCGAATCTGCTGCCGGATTCGATGGCCTGCACGACCTGTTCCGTCACTTTGATCGAGACGAGGCCTTTGTGGTCCTGTCGTCCACCACAGGAGGCCACGTCTATTGGTGGCTTGAGATCGGTGATCAGCAGGTCGTCCCGCGGCAGTACGTCGAATGGTCGTGGCGATCACGCGGCGCTCGAACGCAGGAGAGAACACTGTTGCGCGAAGACGGCGTCTACTTCTGATTCCATCACGCTCGAGTGCCGCATCAGACGTTGTGCGTAATGCGAATGCGTCAGAGTTGCCTTTGACGTCTGTCACGGGGAAATCTGAACGGCGAAGGGGAGTGCCCGGTAGGGAATCGATGGCCGGGCCCTCGCAGTGGGGCGTCGCGACGAAGTGCGCTTCATGCCATCCTTCGACCGTGCGCCCTCGATCGCTCTCCCTAGTCGTCGTGACCCTCTGTGCTGTCAGCCTCGTCGGGTGCTCCGAGGACGATCCCGGTGAGCAGGCCGGGGATATCGCTCTGTGGCTTGACCAGGCGCCTTCAGCAGTGCAGGACGACGGCGACGAGCTGGCCGTCTTGGCATCGCTTGTCGAGCAGGGCGAGGAAGCAGCCGGCGACGATATCTCGGCGACCTTCAAGGAGCCCGCGACGATCAGGCGAGTCGAACTTGAGTGTTTCGGCGACGGACTTGTCGAGGGGCTGTTCGGTCTGACGTCGGCTGCGGGTGCGGTCGACACGACGCCCGCCCGTGCGAGCTGCGCCGAGGGCGTGCTCGAGCTGGACATCCCGGAGTCGTCCCGCGAGGGCGTGACGAAAGTCAGCTTCTCCTCGGTGGCGAGCACCGAGAAAGGCGCTTGGCGCGTCACCGTCCGATAGGGGATCGGCTAATAGGAGGGAGCCAATCCCTTGACGGCTCCTGGGTCTCGATTGAGACGATGCCGGCATGGGGACCTTCGTGCTTCGACTCGCGGCGATCGCAGCATGCGGGCTCGCCGCGACATGGCTTGCGACGGGCGCAGAACAGATCTGCCCAGCGATCTACCCGGCACCCGAGTCGTGCAGAGCCGGAGCGCGAATCGCCCCCGCCACGACTTGGACCGTCATCCTCACTGCGCTTTCCGCCCTCACCATCGTTCTCGACGCGCTGAGGAACGAACGTGCGGTACGCGTCGTGGCGGTAACGCTCCTCGGACTGAGCTGCACTGTCGCACCGCTTTGGACGCTCTTCGCGAGCGGATTCGCCGCTGACGAGCGCGTCCTCCTCATCGCGTTACTCATCCTCCTCGTCGTGACGATGACCGGCGTGACGAGCCGCGCCCTACGAAAAGGGCGATGGGAGCGCGTCTGATGGCCTGGTGCTGAGTCGTCTCATATGACGATCGTTGACCGCGACCTCTCCGGCTGAGATGTTTCCTGGGACCGATGGAGGTCGTCATGTTCGAAGAACGCGGGTGGTTCGCTGAGGCTGACGCGAGAGCGCTTAGGCCCGCCGACTCGGTGAACGATGTGGATCATCGTGGAGATGCTCCCCGAACTGAGCACCGGCCTGAACCGGTCCGCCTTCGTCCACTCGACCGCCTCATGCGCGGTTTTCCTTGGCACGACCGGACTAAGCGACCGCGTCGTTAGGTAGCAACCGGCGTCTGCCCGGTAGACGATCGGCCATCGACCACATCCATCAGTCTTTTGGACGGCGGGCAACTCTCGGGAAATCCTGGTGCACGGACCGGCGCGCTATGGTCCAGGCATGATGCGTCGCGCCGGCCTGACTTCCCGCCTCGTTCTTACTGCCGGTTTGGCCGCGTTGGCTGTGGGCGTCGTCGTTGTTGCCATCGCCGCGGCGCAGCCGGTGTCTTTCGGGTGGTTCGCCTATGCGCCCCTGTCGGACACGACGTTCACCGCCGAGGGTGTGCACGTGTTCTCGACCGACAGCCTTGTGGGCGCCGTCATCTTCGTCATCGGTTTGCTCGTGCTGGCAGCATGGCTCGGCTACCGAAAGGGTGTGCGGGCAAGCCTTGACGAGGCGTCTCGCTAGGCGATGGTCCAGAGGGACCTGGAGGAGAGACCCGACGTTCATCGAGCGCGACCTCGACTTCGACTTCGTCCATCGGCGTGCCGTTCCGCCGTGGCCTAGCGCTACCTGTGCTGGTTGCGTCTGTGCATGGCAATTGTCACGAAGCCCATCGCGGCCAGTGTGACGGCGATCCCGGCTGCTGTGAAGGTCACGGCGTCGGGGTGAATGAGCGATTGTCCGCGCAACGCCTGCCACAGGGCGATCGCCGTGACGGCAGCGTACGTCGCTCCGGCCACGACGACGATGCGGAGCCGATCGGCGTCACGGAGTGTCCGGGGGAGCGCGATCGCGAGGATCGGCAGGACCTGTAGTGCGTGCATGCCGATGAAGTGGGACACGCGGAGATCTCCATGGGAGGTGTTCCAGCCGAGGAAGAAGATGCCGCCGGTCGCGTCGTCGCCGCCGACGGAGTGGGAGCCGTAGGTCGACGATGTCGGGTCGGCTAGCTGGCCCGCGGTGGGGATCACCATGAGGAACCCCACGGACAGGCCGACCAGGGCGATGATCAGTCCGAGCCTCAGGGACCACGCCAGCGCCCTGTCCTCGTTCCGGGAGAACATGGTCAGAAAGGCTCCGATGACCAGTGTCGCGCAGTACATGAGGGTGACCCCACCGGCCATGAGCTGGTAGAAGAGCTGGTTCGTCGGAGTCGAGACGTTGAAGTGGCTTCCCACGCCGCGAATCACTTGGATCGAGATGACGACGATCTCCAAGAGAGACGCGGCTGCGCCGATGGTTCCGGCCCACCAACCGATCCGACGCAGGACGGGCCGCTGCACCATCGAGAGCATCCACGCAAGGGTGATCGCGTAGAGCGCGAGGGAGATCGAGAACTTGAGAGGTTTGGCCCAGATCGGGTCTCCTGCCAATGTCCGCGGATCGAGGATCAGCCCGACCAGACACACCACAGCCCAGAAGCACATCACTGTGGTGAAGGCGACGAGCGGTCGGTGCCATCCGCGTACGCCGGTCCAGAGTGCGCGGGGACGATCCTGGACGAGGCTCACGGGCGGGTGCCCGCTGCCGTCATCCGCTCGGAGATGGACCAGAGTCTCGCTGCGGTCTCCGAGTTCCGGGCCTGCTTCGACTGGCTGATCACCTCAGCTCCGCCTCGCATGTGCATCATCCGCTGGGGTCCGACGAAGGTGCCGCCGGGGAGGTCGGCGGAGGCAGCGAACAGCGACGGCAGCGCACCGTCTTCCGGCTCCTGCCCCAAGATCGGGACGAGCCGGTCCCAGAGGTTGGGGCGCTGACCGGCCGGCCGGTCGTAGATGGCTGTTTTGACCAACCCCGGATGGGCGGCCAGCGCCCGCACTCGAGAGCCCGACGTCTGCAGCCGCCGGTCCAGCTCCGACGTGAACAGCAGGTTGGCGAGTTTGGAGTCCGCGTACGCCCGGCTCGCATGGTACGGGCGCCTGTGCCAATCGAGGTCGTCGAGGTCGAGCCGAGCCATGCGCTCCGCCTGGGAGGCGACGGTGACGACGCGGTCGGTGATGTGCGGCAGAAGCAGCGTCGTCAGGAGGAAGTGCCCCAGGTGGTTCGTACCGAACTGGAGCTCGTGACCGTCGGCCGTCCGCTGGAGGTCCTTGGACTCGACGCCTGCGTTGTTGACGAGGATGGCGATCGGTTCGTCGATAAGGTCTGCGAAGTCCGGCACCGTCTCAAGCCGCGCGAGGTCGAGTGGCAGGACGCGGTGCGTCCCCGGAGTGCCCGGGAGGGTCGCTGCCACTGCTTGCCCCTTCTCCTGGTTCCGGACAGCGAGGATGATGCGTGATCCGGACTTGGCCAGGGCGACCGCGGTCGCTCGGCCGATGCCGCTGGTGCCGCCGGTGATGATGACGGTCTCGTTGGTCGGCGCTTGGCCTGCTCTGGTGTCGTCCATGCCCCCAATGTAGACAGTGGCCACATTGTTGTCAACGTCTACACTGATGGAATGGCACAGCAGGCACGCTCCTATCACCATGGGTCGCTGCGTGAGGAGCTCGTGCGAGAGGGGCGCGCACTTCTGATCGAAGAGGGGCGGCAGGCGGTGACGGTGCGGGAGCTCGCGCGCCGCGTCGGCGTCAGCCATGGTGCGCCGCTCCGTCACTTCCGTGACCGAGATGCCGTCCTCGCCGCGATCGCGGCGGACGGTTTCGATGAGCTGCGTGGCTATCTCGAGGCCGCGCGGCAAGTAGGCACCCTCGAGCGCCGGCTTACGGAGTACATCCGCGCTCATGCTCGCTTCGCGCAGCGAAACGGCCCCCTGATGCAGCTGATGTTCGCGTCGACCGGCGACGGCACGAATGCGGGGCGCGACCCCGAGGCGCAGTCTTCGGCCGAGCGCTTCTTCGCCTTGGGCGCGGAGTTGCTCGGGGAGCGCAGTTCGGAGTCGATGGGTCCGATGCCGTTCCTGGTCGCGGCGACGACGGAGGGCATCAGTGCGTTGACGGCCACCGGCCGGCTTCCCGAGGATCGTGTGGACGAAGTCGTCGTC
This sequence comes from Frigoribacterium sp. AP1, assembly GCF_056680555.1. NCBI lineage: Bacteria > Bacillati > Actinomycetota > Actinomycetes > Micrococcales > Microbacteriaceae > Frigoribacterium > Frigoribacterium sp. AP1. The sequence continues at coordinate 481,301 of NZ_CM155288.1, read as the reverse complement.
GCGGCGGTGCGGGCGCTCCTGCCGCAGATCGAGCAGCAGCTCGGCACGGCCGCCCACGGGCCGGTTACCGCCCCCGACGGGTGAACAGGGACCGGCGCGCTTGAGTCGCGGCAGGCTCGGTGCCGCGAACAGGATGAGGGGCCCGGTCGCCCGGGCCCCTCATCCTGTGACATGCGCTACTAGACGCGGCCGAGCATCGCTTCGTCGAGGATGGTGCCGCCGAGCATCCAGCCGCCGTCGGCGACCTCGTCGAGGATGACGAGGGTCGTCGGGCGTGCTCGTTCTCCGTAGACGTCGACGATGGCGTCCGTGACGGCGTCCTGCAGCTTCTTCTTGGACTCAGGCGTGAGGGTGTCCGCGGGGACCTTGAGGTTGGCGAAGGGCATGGTGTTTCCTTTCGGTGGTGGCCCGGACGTTCCGGGGGTCAGAGGGCGGCGTTCGAGGGCAGGAGGTCCTCGATGCCGACGCGGCGGTAGAACTCGGCACGGATGCGGTCGGCGACCGCGGACACGACTTCGCTGCCGTCGCGGGATGGGTCGACGTGCGACCGGAACGGGCGCGTCCCTTGGGGCAGGCCGACCAGGCGCACGATCTCGTCGGCGACGTCCTGTACGTCGGCCTCGGGCGGCACGATCGCGGCGAGGCGGTCGGTCAGCTCGCGGCGGAGCGTGCCGTACTCGGCGTCGTGGTCGGTCACCCGCGCCTCGTCCGCCGGGGTGGAGGCGTTGGTGAAGTGGTTCGTGCCCGAGGTGAACGCTCCGGGGACGACGATCGAGCTGTCGATGCCGAACCGGATCGTCTCGGCCGCGTAGCTCTCGGCGAGAGCGTCCATGCCGGCCTTGGCGGCGAAGTACGGGGCGAGGAACGGAGGGTGCCCGCCGCGGGTCGAGGAGCTGCCCACCCACACGACGAAGCCCGAGCGCTGGGAGCGCATGTGCGGCAGGGCGGCGCGGGCTACCCGGTGGCCGCCGATCACGTTGACGTCGTACAGGTGCGCGAACTGTTCCGGTGTGAAAGCCTCAGCGGCACCGAAGGCCATGTGGCCGGCGTTCTGCACGACGACGTCCATGCGGCCGTGCGCCTTGATGACGGTGTCGACAGCAGCGTCCACGGATTCCTGCGACTGGACGTCGAGCTCGACGGCGCCAAGCGTCAGCCCCTCACGAGAGGCGAGGTCGGCCAGGGCGTCGCGATGAGCCGCGTTCCTCCCGTCGACGGCGCGCATGCCCGCCGCGACGACGTGGCCTGCGCGTGCCAGCGACTCTGCCGTGAGCCGACCGAATCCTGTGGAGGCGCCGGTGACGAGGATGACCGGTGGTGTCGTCATCAGACCATGCCGCCGTTGACACGGATGGTCTGGCCATTCACCCAGCGCCCGTCCGGCCCGGCAAGGAACGCCACCACGCCGGCGATGTCCTCCGGGGTGCCGAGGCGCTCGAGCGGCGGGACCTTGGCCAGGGCGTCGATCTGCTCCTGCGTCTTGCCGTCGAGGAACAGCTCCGTCGCGGTCGGGCCCGGAGCGACCACGTTCACCGTGACGTCCCGGCCACGGAGCTCCTTCGCCAGGATCAGCGCCATGCCCTCGACCGCGCTCTTGCTCGCGACGTAAGCGCCGTAGGTGGGGAACTGCGTTCCGACGACGGAGGTCGACATGCCGACGAAGGCACCCCCGGGGCGCAGTCGACGTGCTGCCTGCTGTGCGACGACGAAGGTGCCGCGGACGTTCGTCCTGTGCAGGTCGTCGAGGGCCTCGAGGTCCTGCTCGGCGATGGTCGACAAGCCGAGGCGTCCGGCCGAGTGCACCACGACGTCGACGCCCCCGAAGTCGTTCGCGACCCTGTCGAAGATCGCCGCCACGGCATGCTCGTCGGCGACGTCGGCCTGCATGGCGACAGCGTGGCCGCCGGCAATCTCGATCTCGTCGATGGTCGCGGCGGCCGCGGCACCCCCGCTGGCTGATGCGACGACGACCGTGAACCCGTCACGGGAGAGTCGGGTGGAGATGGCGCGGCCGATGCCGCGGGAGCCACCCGTGACGACGGCGACGCGCTGGGAATCAGTGCTCATGATCTGCCTTTCGTTGCTATTGCTCAGCAGTTTCGCCGATACGTAAGAACTATCACAGATACGACAACTGATAGCAAGTGCCCTAAGCTGAGGGCATGATCCGATCCGACGACGACCTCCGGAGCGCGCTGCTCGCGGCGGCCGAGGAACAACTGGTCGCCGCGTCCGACGGCGAGATCGCCACACGAGCGGTCTGTGAGGCCGTCGGTGTGACCCAGCCGGTGCTGTATCGGGTGTTCGGCGACAAGCGGGGTCTCCTCGACGCCCTGGCCGAGACGGGCCTGCAGCGCTACGCCGCCCGCAAGGCCGAGCTCGAGGCCACCGACGACCCGGCGGCGGACCTGCGCCGCGGGTGGGGTGACCACCTCGATTTCGCGAGGGAGAACCCCGCCCTCTATCGCCTGATGTTCGCGCCGCGACCCTGGGCGGGCGGTCGCGCAGCGGACGGTGTGAGGGCGCTGCTCGAGCGGACGCTCTCTCGGTGCGCGGCCGCGGGGCTTCTCCGTCTCGAAGTCGACGTCGCATCGGGGATGATCTTGGCGGCCAACATCGGGTTCGCCCTCGACGAGATGACGGCCCCGCGTCCCGCGCGACAGGCGGATGCGGTCGCTGACGCGCTCCGCGACGCCGTTCTCGGTGCCGTCCTCGTCGCGGGTTCCCCGCCGGCGTCGTTCGACGCCGCCACAGCCGCCCGGCGGCAGCTCCGTGCGCAGCTCGCCGAGGGCGGGTCTGGCGCCCTCCTCCCCGAGGAGTCCGCGCTCATGAACGTCTGGCTCACGCGCCTCGACCGAGAAAGCGACGGCCCCCGGTGATTTCCACGTTCCTCGTCGAACACGCGCCCCTCGTCCGCATCGGGTTCTGGGTCGCCGTCGCGGCCGCCACCCTGCTCGCCTGGGGCCTGCTCCGGTTCCGGCTCCGGCGTGTCCTCCTCGGCCTCTCTGCCGTGGCACTCGCCGCGGTGCTCGTCCTGACCCTGCTGCCCGACGGGGCTCGGCCCGGCGGTGTCACCTGCACCGTGCAGTTCAGCGTTCCGTTCCGGGGGATCGACACGCTCGCCAACGTCGCGATGCTGCTGCCGCTCGTGCTCTTCCTCGGGACGGCAACGAACCGGCCGCTCACAGTCCTCACCGGTGCGGTCGCCCTCTCCGCCGTCGTCGAATTCGTACAGGCCCTGGCACCCGTCCTCGGTCGCCGCTGCGACACGAACGACTGGTTCATGAACACCGTAGGAGCGGTCCTGGGCGCGGTCATCGCTCTCGTCATCTGCGCGCTCGAGCGGCGCCGCAGGCCCATCGCGGTCTCCGGGTGAGCCACTGGCCACCAGCGGTGCACGCGACCAGTGGCCTGTATGCCTACTGGCGATCTGGGCGCGATGTGCACGGGCTCATCGGCCACGGTGAGGATGGTGGTCTTTCCTCTGCAAGTGGGGCGCTCGATGTAGGAAGGACCTAGTACGGCTCCCAGGCAGGACCGCGTCACGATGACGGTGGCCCGATAGGGAATGCCTTGCCGCAGGCCTCGCGCTGGGTCTAGGGCTGGAGGTTCTCCAGGTCGGCGAGGAGGCTGGGGTGTTTCGGCTTCCAGCCGAGCGCCTTGCGTGTGTACGCGCTCGACGACGGCTGGTCGGCTGCGAAGATCGGACCGAACGGTCCGAACGTCTCATCCGGGACGTGCTCCACCGGCAGGCGGAGGCGACGCCCGACGACCGTCGCGATGTCGATCACGGCGTCGCCCTCGTCGGCCACGGCGTGCCAGACGGTCCCGGCCGGAGCCTTCTCGAGCGCGAGCCTGAACAGCACCGCGGCATCACGGGCGTGCACGGCTGGCCAGCGCTGGGTACCGGTGCCGGGATAGCCGGCGACCCCAGCTGCACGGGCCGCCTGCGCGAGCAGGCCGGCGAACCCGCCTTCGCCGTCCTCGTGGACGGTGCGCGGCATCCGCACGGCGGACGAGCGGACGCCGCGTGACGACAGGGCCAGGGCAGCCTCGACCGACAGTGCCCGGCCAGCCACCGGCCCCTCGTGGGGCAGCGGGTCGGACTCGATGGACGGCCGACCGGCAGTCGACGGCGTGCCCGAGACGACGACGTACGGCTTGTCGGTGCCGACGAGGGCCTCGCCGAGGGTGCTCATGGCGGTCGCCTCTTCCGCGATGCTCAGCATCAAGGCATCGGCGGTGCTGTAGTCGCTGCCGAAGGCCAGACTGATGACGCCGTCCGCCTGCGCAGCGCCTTCGCGGAGCGCGTCGAGGTCGGCGAGGCCGCCCCGGATGGTCGTCGCGCCAGCCTTCTCCAGTGCTGCCGCGGAAGCCTCCGAGCGAGCCAGTCCGACGACGGTGTGGCCGTTGGCCAGCAGCTCGGCGACGACGGGCGTGCCGATGGTGCCGGTACCTCCGGTGACGAAAACGTGCATGGGGTGCTCCTCGTAGGTCGTTCGGCCCCTGATGGGACTCATGTCCCATCACCGTAGCACCTCTGATGGGACAAGTGTCGCATCACGTAGGATGGCCTCATGTCCAGATGGGAACCGGGAGCACGCGAGCGGCTCGTCGTCGCCGCGGTCGACCTCTTCGTCGAGCGCGGCTACGACGACACCACGGTGGCTCAGATCAGCGAGCGGGCCGGGGTCACCAAGAGCACGTTCTTCCGTCACTTCCCGGACAAGCGAGAGCTGCTCGTCGCCGGGCAGGAGAGTCTCAGCAAGCTCTTGGCGGACGGCATCACCGAGGCGCCGGCCGACGCGACTCCTCTCGAGGCCGTCGCTGTCGGACTCGAGCGCGCTTCCGCCGAGATGGGGCCACGCAACCGCGCCCTCGGTCCCCGCTTGAAGGCAGCCGTCGCGGCGAGCAGTGAGCTGCAGGAGAGGGATGCGCTCAAGAGTGTCGGCATGGCCGCGGCGATGACGGCCGCCCTCGAGACTCGCGGAGTGCCCGAGGCGACGGCGCACCTCGCGAGCGAGATGGGCGTGCTGGCGTTCAAGCAGGGATACGCCCGGTGGTCGGACGAAGACGGGTCCGAGGACGCAGGGCTCGCGCCCCATGTGCTGACAGCACTCGAGGGTCTGCGCAGCGCGGCGGCATCGCTCGCCTGAGCTGCTACGGGTACCCGTTCTCGCGTGTCCGATAGCGGATCGGTGATCAAGACGGCCGGCGGGAAGCAAGGCCCGGTTTTGTCTAGGCGGTGACGCCTTCGTCGATGTTGATGACGCTGCCGGTGATGTAAGAGGACTGCTCGGAGGCGAGCCAGGCGACGAGGTTGCCGACCTCGTCGGGTGTGCCGTACCGGCCGAGGGCGGTGAGCGCGGCCTTGCTCATCCCGTCGGCGGTCTGGCCGGGGAACGGGCTGATCTGCGCGCTGAGCGAGCTGATCAGGATGATGCGGCCCCCATCGCTGATGTGTCGGAGCGCTTCCTGGACGGTGTACGCGGGACCGCGGAGGTTGAGGTCGAGGGTCTTCTCGATGTGCTCGGCGCTGGCGTCTGCGAAGGCTTCGTTCCATGCGGTGGCAGCGTTCGGGACGACGATGTCGAGGCCGCCCAGGATCTCCACTGCGCGCTGGACGCTGCGGACGGCGTCTGCGGCATCGCCGGCGTCTGCACGGATCGCGTCGGCGTGGCCGCCGGCGTTGCGGATGCCCCGGACGAGCTCGTCGGCGGCGTCGGCAGAGGACCAGTAGGTGATGACGACGGACGCGCCGTCGGCCGCGAGGGCTCGGGCGATGGCCGCGCCGATGCCGCGGGATGCACCGGTGACCAGGGCGCGTCGACCGGCGAGGCAACCGGTGGTGGAGGTGGTGTTCATCGGATGCCTTTCGCGGGGCGGTGCCCCGACGTTCTCGTGCGGAGGGAGGCCGGAGGTGCGGGTCGAGCCCTGCACCTCCGGCCGGGAGGTCGTCGGACCGGTGAGGGTCCGGACGTGTCAGAAGGTGGGGAGTTCGCCGCCGCCGACGACGAGGTTCGCGCCGGTGACCCATTGGGCGCGGTCGGAGGCCAGGTACGCCACCGCTTCGGCGACGTCGCGCGGATCGCCGGGGCGGCCGAGGGGAACGCCCGCGGTCGTCGCTTCGAGGGGCACCCCCATCGCGTCGGCGATCGTCTGACGAAGAGCGTCGGCGCCCGGGGTGAGGACGTTGCCGGGAGTGACGGTGGTGACCCGGATGCCGGCTGGGGCGAGCTCGGAGGCTAGCGCCTTGCCGTAGCCGGCGAGGGCGGCCTTGGCGGCACCGTAGTGCGCCATCGGGCCCTGCGGGGTGACTGCGGCGCCGGAAGAGATGTTGACGACCGCGCTGCCGGCGCCGGCCTCGCGGAGGGCGGGCAAGAGAGCGCCGGTGAGGCGGACGGCGGAGAGGTAGTTGAGGTCGAGGGCATCGATCCATTCCTCGTCCGGCTGCCTCCTTGCGAAGGGGACCGCTGAACTCGCCTCCGAGGATGAAGACATCGCCGCTCGTTCGTCAGCCGCGTACGACACACTGCTCGACAGCTGCCGGCAGCTCGTGGAACAGGCGCAGCGCGCCGGACTCGTCGATCCGGAGGCGGAGGCGGCGGCCCTGGGTGGCCTCATCCTGACGACACACCGTGGTCTGGAAGCGCTCGCGAAAGCCGGGGTCGACCCGGCCACCCGGAACCGCATCGCCGACGCAGCGATCACCAGTATCTCCGTCTACGTCCTCGCTGGATACGATCGCTGACGTCGAAGTAAGGCCCGGAAGGGCATCGTTGAGCGGGCCCTGAGGGAAAGTGGGGGCTCGGGAGGTGAGGCTTACGGATTCTGCGACCGTTGCGTTCCGCAGCTGAGTGCGGCGGGCGGTACATCGTCCATGTCGGTCGGTCCCACGTAGGCCGGCTCGAGAGGTGGGAGGTTCGTCACCCCGGTTGCGGCGCCCAGTGCGAATACTGCCCCGTCGAATGCAGCTGAGGTGGGGTCGTCCGCCGTGGCGAAGACGACGAAGTATCCGCCCTCGGTGCCTTGGGTGGTCTCGACCAGGCCGGTGAGGGTCCATGTCCCGAGGTCAGGATCGGGGTGGGCGCTCAGCCAGGGCAGTGCGGACATGACGGTGCCGTTCGAGGAGGCCGTCTGGAGCAATGAGTCGTTGACCACTGCGAGGACGGCCGACGAGGCGTCCTGGCACGACGGGGTGTCGGTGTCGGCGCCTGCCGGCCACTCCTCGGTACCGTCGCTCGGTTGCGCGGCGGACGTCGCGCTTGCTTCTTCTGACGGCGTCCCGGTCGCTGGCGCGGTCGACGCGCAACTGGACAGCAAACCTGTGACGGCCACCAGTGCGACGAGGGTGGCCAACGCCTTCTTCTGCATCCCCATGCCATCAGGTTAGGGCTCGGTACATCGACACGGGTTCTTGATGATGTTTCCGCGGCCCGGAGGTCGGCAGTGTTCGACACCACCAGCCGACGTCGTGCGAGTCCCGTGAGCCGATGGCTATCCGGCCGCAGCCGGGGCGGGCGCGTCCAGGGCGAGCCTGACGCCCACGGCGCCGAGAAGGGTGCCGGTGGCCCACCGCTGCCAGCGCATCCAGCTCGGTCTGCGGCGGAGGAAGACCGCGATGGACCCGGCGGCGACGATGATGCCGGCGTTGACGGCGAGGCTCACGGCGATCTGGACCGCGCCGAGCTGGAAGCCCTGGGCGACGACACTGCCGGCGCTCTGGTCGACGAACTGGGGGATGAGGGCGAGGTACATGATCGCCGCCTTCGGGTTCAGCAGGTTCGTCACGAGCCCCATGCGGAAGAGCTCGGCCGTGGAGTCGCGGGGCAGATCACGGGTGTCGAAGACGGAGGCGCCTCCGGGTCGCAGCGTCTTGTAGGCCAGCCAGAGCAGGTAGGCGGCGCCGGCGACCTTCAGTGCCGTGTAGAGCCAGGGAACCACGAGGAACACCGCGGCGAGGCCGACGTTGGCCATCGTCATGTAGACGACGAAGCCGACCGCGGTGCCGGCGAGCGAGACGAGGCCCGCGCGGCGGCCCTGACTGATGCTCCGCGAGACGAGGTACATCATGTTCGGGCCCGGGGTGAGCACCATGCCCAGGGCGACGAGGGCCATGGCGGAGGCGGCGGTCAGCGACATCATGCCGGTGTCTTTCTCGAGGGTGTGGAGGTGGCGTCGGCGGCACCCGTCGTGCTCCTAGCTTGGTGCATGCGCGACCACAACTCCTGGCGTCCGGAAGCGAACCCCTGGCGGGCGCGTCGCACGGCCCTCAGGCGAGGCGGCGGGTCATGTACCTCAGGTCGAGCCACTCGCCGAACTTCGTGCCGACCTCGCGCAGCACGCCGGCGTCCTCGAAGCCGAGCGACGCGTGCAACCGCACCGACGCCTCGTTGCCCGCCTCGATCAGCGCCACCATGACGTGCAGGTCGTCCCGCGTCGCGCGCTCGATCAGCTCGGTCATCAGCGCGCGGCCGAGGCCCTTGCCCTGCTGCCCCGGCCGGACGTACACCGAGTTCTCGCAGGTGTGCCGGTAGCCGTCCTTCGCGTGGAACGGCCCGTAGCTGCCGTAGCCGACCACCTCGTCGCCGTCCACCGCGACGATCGCGCTGCGCCGCGCCTCCTGATGGCCGGTCAGCCACTCTCGTCGGCCCTCGAGGGTCGGGGTGACGTCGGTCCAGATGGCCTTCGAGTGCGCGACGGCGTCGGCGTGGATCTCGAGGACGCCGGGCAGGTCGGCTTCGGTCGCGGTGCGGATCGGCATGCCGACGAGCCTAGGAGAGGGGCCGCGTGTTGCGGAAGCACGCTTCCCCGGCGGCTCGAAGGCTGCCGCCCTAGGCTGGCGAGCGTGTCGACACGCATCTACATCACCTCTGCCGAAGGCCACACGGGCAAGTCCACGATCGCCCTGGGCGTGCTCGACACGCTCAGTCACGAGGTGGGCCGCGTGGGGGTGTTCCGCCCCGTCGCCCGGTCGACCGACGAGCGCGACTACGTGCTCGAGCTGTTGCTGTCGCACGACAGCGTCGACCTCGCCTACGACGAGTGCGTGGGCGTCAGCTACGACGCCGTCCACGCCGACCCCGACGCGGCGCTCGCCACGATCGTCAGCCGCTTCGCCGCCGTCGAGCGGCAGTGCGACGCGGTCGTCGTGATCGGCTCCGACTACACCGACGTCGGCAGCCCCACCGAGCTCTCGTACAACGCCCGCATCGCCGCCAACCTCGGCGCGCCCGTGCTGCTCGTGCTCGGCGGCCGCAGCGCCGACGGCCAGACGCGGCGCTCGGGTGCCGACATGCGCCAGGTCGCCGAGCTCACCACCGCCGAACTGCGCTCCGAGCACGCGAGCCTGCTGGCCGTCGTCGCGAACCGGGTGGACCCCGACCACCTCGACGAGGTCGTCGACGGCATCGGGCACGCCCTCGAGGCGTCGCCGACCGGTCGCGTCCCGATCTGGACGCTGCCCGAGGACCGTGTGCTCGTCGCCCCCACGATGCGCGCCGTGCTGCAGGCCACCGGCGCGACCCTGCTGCGCGGGGACGACGCCCTGCTCGACCGCGAGGCGCTCGGGGTCGTCGTGGCCGCCATGTCCATGGAGAACGTGCTGCCGCGCCTCACCGAAGGCGCCGTCGTCGTCGTGCCAGGCGACCGCTCGGACGTGCTCGTCGCCACCGTGCTCGCGCACGCCTCCGAGACCTTCCCGTCACTCGCCGGCATCGTGCTCAACGGCGGGTTCGCCCTCGCCCCCCAGGTCGAGCGCCTGCTCGAGGGGCTCGACAGCCCCCTGCCGATCGCCACCACGAGCACCGGCACCTACGACACCGCCCTCGCCATCACCCAGACCCGCGGTCGACTCGCCGCCGACTCGCCCCGCAAGTACGACCTCGCCCTCGCCCTCTTCGAGACCCACGTCGACGGGGCCGAGCTGCTGCGCCTGCTGCAGGTCAGCCCGTCCGGCGTCGTCACCCCGCTGATGTTCGAGTACCAGCTGCTCGAGCGGGCCCGCGGGGCGCAGAAGCACATCGTCATGCCCGAGGGCGACGACGACCGGGTGCTCCGGGCCGCGTCGACCCTGCTGCAGCGCGGCGTCGCCGCCATCACGCTGCTCGGCGACGAGACGGCCATCCGCGCCCGGGGGGCCGAGCTCGGTCTCGACCTCGCCGCCGCCCGCGTGCTCGACCCGTTCGACCCCAGCCTGCAGGTGCTCTTCGCGACCGAGTACGCCAAGCTGCGGGCGCACAAGGGCATCGCGGTCTCGCAGGCGATGGACACGGTCACCGACGTCTCGTACTTCGGCACCATGATGGTGAAGCTCGGCCTCGCCGACGGCATGGTGTCGGGTGCCAAGCACACCACGGCGCACACCATCCGGCCCGCGTTCGAGGTCATCAAGACGCTGCCCGACGTCGGCGTCGTGTCGAGCGTGTTCCTCATGGCGCTCGCCGACCGGGTGCTCGTCTACGGCGACTGCGCCGTCATCCCCGACCCCACCGCCGAACAGCTCGCCGACATCGCCATCTCGTCGGCGCAGACCGCGCAGCAGTTCGGCATCGAGCCGCGCGTCGCGATGCTGAGCTACAGCACGGGCGACAGCGGCTCCGGTGCCGACGTCGAGAAGGTCCGCGCCGCCACGGCCCTCGTCCGCGAACGCCGACCCGACCTGCTCGTCGAGGGACCGATCCAGTACGACGCCGCGGCCGACCCGACCGTGGCCGCCGCCAAGATGCCCGAGTCCGAGGTCGCCGGCCGGGCGACGGTGTTCATCTTCCCCGACCTCAACACGGGCAACAACACCTACAAGGCCGTGCAGCGCAGTGCGGGCGCCGTCGCGATCGGCCCCATCCTGCAGGGCCTCCGCAAACCGATCAACGACCTGTCGCGCGGGGCGCTCGTCGGCGACATCGTCAACACCGTCGCCATCACCGCCATCCAGGCCGGCACGCAGGCCGCCGCAGCCGAGGCCGCCACCGCCACCAGCACCGAAGGAGCCTCCTCGTGAGCACCGTCCTCGTCGTCAACTCCGGCTCGTCGTCGTTCAAGTACCAGCTGATCGAGCTCGAAGGCGAGCGCACTCTCGCCAGCGGCCTCGTCGAGCGCATCGGCGAGGCGGTCGGGTCGACCCGCCACCGCAACGAGGTCACCGGCGACGAGACGCGCAACGACACGCAACCGATCGCCGACCACGCCGCCGGCTTCGCCGCGATGCTGACCGCGTTCGACGCGCACGGTCCGTCGTTCGCCGAGTACCCGCCCGTCGCGGTCGGCCACCGCGTCGTCCACGGTGGAGAAGAGTTCGACCGCGCCACGGTCGTCACGGCCGACGTCGAGAAGGCGATCGAGCGTCTGTCGGCCCTCGCCCCGCTGCACAACCCGGCCAACCTGCAGGGCATCCGCGCGGCGAAGGAGGCCTTCCCCGGCGTGCCCCACGTCGCGGTCTTCGACACGGCGTTCCACCAGACGCTCGCCCCCGCGGCCTACACGTACGCGATCGACGCCGAGCTGGCGAAGAAGCACCACGTGCGCCGCTTCGGGTTCCACGGCACGTCGCACAAGTACGTCAGCGAGAAGACCGCCGAGTTCCTCGGCCGCCCCCTCGCCGAGCTGAAGACCATCGTGCTGCACCTCGGCAACGGTGCCTCGGCCGCCGCGATCGACGGCGGTCGGTCGATCGACACGAGCATGGGCATGACGCCCCTCGAAGGGCTCGTCATGGGCACGCGCTCGGGCGACATCGACCCCGCCGCCGTCTTCCACCTGCACCGCGAGGCCGGTCTCGACTTCGCCGAGCTCGAGACGCTGCTCAACAAGGGGAGCGGGCTGCTCGGGCTGACCGGCAGCGGCGACATGCGCGACGTGCAAGACAGCGCCTCCCGCGGCGACGCCGTCTCCGAGGCGGCGCTCGCCGTCTACCGGCACCGCCTGCGGCACTACATCGGGGCCTACGTCGCCCAGCTCGGCGGCCTCGACGCCGTGGTCTTCACGGCGGGTGTGGGGGAGAACAACGCCCTGCTGCGTCGGCGCACGTTGATGGGCCTCGAGTTCTTCGGCATCCACGTCGACGACGACCGCAACGAGCTCGCCTCCCGCGACGCGCGCTACATCTCGCCCGAGGGCTCGAAGGTCTCGGTCCTCGTCGTCCCGACGAACGAAGAACTCGAGATCGCCCGGCAGGCCGCCGCCGTCAGCTGAGACGTCGGGCCGGGTGGACGACCCGGCCGCTCCGACGACGCGAGAGAGCCCCGGTGCGCAGGTCGCGCCTCCGGGGCTCTCGTGTCTCGGTCTGCAGCCTCCGGGCCGTCGGACGACGACCAGGAGGCGCGGGTCAGTACTTGATGGTCGCCAGCGCGTCCGAGACGGTGACGTCACCCGAGACGGCCTCGAACTGCGTCTTGACGGCGGTGCCCTCGATCAGCGCGGTGGCGATGATCTCGGCCACGTCGGCGCGGGGGATGCTGCCACGCTCGACGGTCGTGCCGACCGTGACCTGGCCGGTGCCGGCGTCGTCGGTCAGGCCACCGGGACGCACGATCGTCCAGTCCAGGCCCTCACGACGGCGCAGGTCGGCGTCGGCCTCGCTCTTCGCGCGCATGTACACCTGGTACACGTCGTCGTCGTTCGCGGCGGGGAGCTCGGCGCGGGCCGGGTCGAAGTCGTCCGTGCCGATGGCCGAGACCATCACGTAGCGCGTGACGCCCGCCTTCTCGGCGGCGTCGGCCAACAGGACGGCCCCGTCGCGGTCGATGGTCAGCTTGCGCTCGGCACCGCTGCCGCCGCCACCACCCGCGGCGAAGACGACGGCGTCGGCTCCGTCGAGGTGGCCGGCGAGCGTGTCGACGTCGGTCTTCTCGAGGTCGAGGACGAGGGCACGGGCCCCCGCGGTCTCGAGGTCGGCGGTGTGGTCGGGGTTGCGGACGATGCCGACGGGGTCGTGCCCGGCGTCGGCGAGTCGGCGTTCGAGGAGCTGGGCGATCTTGCCGTGTCCTCCGGCGATGACGATTCTCATGACCCCAGGCAACACCCCGGGTCGCGGCGACCACTCAGTTGCCGCTAAACTCGTCGAGGCTCCTCACGTGGCGTCATCCAGGCCAACTCCCCCAGGGCAGAAATGCAGCAAGGGTAACCGGGCTCTGGCGGGTGCGTGAGGGGTCATTCCTCTTTCTGGGGCCTGAGTTCCTGGGCCCGAGGCCTCGAGGCCTCCCTCCGTGTCCCCCCTTCGTGGGGGTGCGCGATCCGGGCGCTGGCCGTCTATGCTCGGCAGCACGACGAGACCGAACCAGCTCGTCGGGAGCGACCAACCACCGCTCCGGCCGCACCCCTCACCACGGTGCGACCCCGCGCGACGGCGCCGTCGCACCCGCAGCACACGATCAGGATCAGGACCGATGAGCCCCTCACCACGGCACGTCAGCAGCACCCGCACCAGGCGAACGAGCCCGCGCACCGCGCGGTAGTCCCGTTCGCCTCGTCGTCGTCCCCGGACAGCGACACCGCGGCACACAACAGAACAGCAGCACCTCCCGCCTCACCAGCGGGAGTTCTTCGGATCAGGCGGCGGGCTCGTCCCGTCAGGAAGAGGCACACCCATGCGAAGCCAGGCGATTGAGCGTCCCCGGCGCTCCCACGCGTCCCGGGCACTGAAGGCGACGGCCGCGGCCGTCGTCGCGGCGGTGGTCGGCGCGCTCGTCGTCGTCGTCCCCGCCCAGGCGGCCACGACCGACCGCAGCGAGGCCGAGGCCTCGCTGGTCGGGGGCTCGGGCATCGTCTCGCTCGACCAGGTCGCCGCCCTCGGCGGGGCCTACTCGGCCTTCGGCACGACGCAGAACCCGCCGACGTCGGTCAACCCGCTGAACCTCCAGGCGCTGCAGCTGTTGGACGTCGGGCTCGGCAACGGCATCCGCCTCCTCGGCGGCAACGGACTGCTGACCCTCGGCGTGAACGGGCAGTACGCGAACGCCACCGCGACCGGTGCCACGGCCTCGGCCGGCCTCATCGGCGCCGACGGTTCGATCGCCGCGGGCAATGGCAGCGCGGGGCAGCAGACGACCCTGCGCCTCCAGCCTCTGCTCGCCCAGGTGCCGGCCACCCAGGGCGTCGTCAGCGACGTCACCCTGCAGCTCGGTGCGCTCTCGTCGCAGATCACCCAGCAGCGCGGGGCCACCGCGGGCACACCCACGACGGCCTACCAGGTCGCCGGAGCCCGGTACACGCTCACCAGCCCCGCGGTCGCGGGAGTCACCTCGTCGCTGCGCACCACGGTCACCGGTCTGGGCACCACGGTCAACGGCGTCACCGGCAGCGCGGCCGTCAGCGGCCTCGCGACCTCGATCACCGGTCCGCTCACCACGGCCGTGAACGGCCTGCCCCTCGGCGGCGCCGTCACCCTCGGCCAGCCCACGGTGGGCGCGCGGGCCACCGTCGACCTCGACTCCACCATCAGCACGGAACTCGCCCGCCCCCTGACGAGCGGGCCGGTCACCATCACACCGAGCACGGGTCAGGTCGTCATCGACCTCGGTGCCCTCAACGGCCTGCCCGCGAACAGCGACCTCCTGCGGCCCGCGACGATCACCGCCATCACGAACGGCATCACCGACATCCTGCAGAACCAGCTGCCGACGAACCTCGTCGCGGCCGCGAACGCGGCCATCCGGGCCACCGCCGTGACCGTCGACCTCAGCGTCCCCGTCCGCATCGACCTCGGACTCGCGACCGCGAACGAGACGCTGACCACCCGCACCGTGACGACCATCGGCCAGCTGCTCGACGGCACGACGCCCGCCGCCTCGACGACGGTCCAGGGCACCGGCCTCGTCGGCGCACTCGGCGTCACCGTCCTCCGGGGAGCCCTCCTGCCCGTCGTCGGCACCCTGCTCACCTCGGTCGGCGGTGTGTACTCGCCCCTCGTGAACGGCACGGCGCTCGCCGCGACGACGACCACCCTGCGCACCACCACCGCCGCCGTCGTCACGACCCTCGCTCCGCTGACCACCCTGCTGAACCAGCTCGTCCGCGTCACGATCAACGCCCAGGACGGCGACGGTTTCCGTGACGGGCGGGGCACCGACGCGGGCTCGAGCTCCGTCCACGCGGTCAGCCTCTCGGTCCTGCCGCTCGTGAACGCGTCCCGGGTCGACCTCGCCACCTCCACCGTCCGGGCCTCGGCCCTCGTCCCCCTGAGCATCGCCACGCCCACCGCCGGTCAGGTGTTCGTCGTGCCGAACGCTCCCGGAGCCACCCGCAGCGTCGTGCTGACCGGTGCCGGCGAGCCCGGCGCCACCGTCAGCGTCGACCTGGGCGCCGGTCTCACGGGCACCGGCACGGTGGCCGCGGACGGCAGCTGGAGCGTGACCGTCGCGACCGTGCCCGCGGGAGCGTACAGCGCCTCCGTGACCCAGGCCCTCGGCACCGCGACCACCGGTCCGGTCACGCGCGACTTCACCGTCGTCGCCCAACAGCCGCTCGTCGTCACCGCACCCACCGCCGGACGCGTCTTCACCGTCCTCGACGCCGACTCCACGACCCCCGTGATCGTCTCGGGCACCGCCACCCCCACGGCCACCGTCGCCGTCGACCTGGGTGGCGGCCGCACGGCCACCGCGCTCGTCGCCGCGGACGGCACCTGGACGACGACCGTCCCGGGCGTGCCCGTCGGCGGCTACACCGCGTCCGTGACGCAGGCCGTCGGTGCCGACGTCTCCGCCGCCGTGACGCGGGCCTTCAGCGTCGTCGCCGGCGCGGGCCTCACGATCACGAGCCCGACCTCCGGCACGCAGTACCGTCTGCCCGGCGCCGACTCGACCCGTGACGTCACCGTCTCGGGCACCGGTCAGGCCGATGCCCCCGTCGCCGTCTCGCTCGGCGGCGGCCGCGACCTCACCGCGACGGTCGCCGCCAACGGCACCTGGTCCGTGACCTTCCCGGCCCTGCCGGTCGCCGCCTACACGGCCAGCGCGACGCAGACGGTGGGAGGCGCGGTGTCCGCCCCGCAGACCACCGACTTCACCCTCGTGGCCGCGACCGGCGTGACGATCTCGACGCCTGCGCCCGGTGCGACCCTCACGGTCGCCGACGCCACCTCGACCACCCCGGTCACGGTGACGGGAGCCGCCGAGCCGAACGCCCCCGTCCGGGTCGACCTGGGCGACGGCTACGTGGCCACGACGACGGCCGACGGCACGGGCGCCTGGTCGGCGACCGTCTCGTCCGTGCCCGTCGGGCCCCGGACGATCAGCGTCACGCAGACGGTCGCCGGCGTCGTCTCGGTGCCGGTCACGCAGCCGCTGACGGTCGCCGCCGGTGCGCCGCTCGTCATCGACGCCCCGGCCGAGGGCACCACGGTGCGCGTGGCCGACAGCGCCTCCTCGACCACCCTGACCGTCTCGGGCACCGCCCAGGCCGGCGCCGACGTCCGCGTCGACCTCGGCGACGGCCTGACCGGCCGGGTCACGGCGGACGCCACGACCGGCGCCTGGTCGGTGGACGTCGCCGGCGTGCCCGTCGGTCAGCGCGCGATCTCGGCGACGCAGACCGTCGGCGGCACCGTGTCGCCTGCGCAGACGCGCGTCGTGACGATCGTCGCCGGGACCCCGGTCGCCATCTCGACGCCGGCCCCCGGGGCCACGATCCCGATCGTCGGCGGCACCACGGCCGACGTGACCGTCACCGGCACGGCCGACCCGGGGGCGACCGTCACGGTCGGCCTCGGCGCCGGCTTCGAGGTGCCGGCCACGGTCGACCCCGCCACGGGCGCCTGGACCGTCGTCATCCCGGACGTCCCCGCCGGTGTCCGCACGCTCGGTGCGACGCAGACCCTCGGCGGAACCACCTCCGCGCCGGTGACCCAGCCGCTGACGATCGCGCAGGGCACGCCCCTGGCCGTCACGGCACCGCTCGACGGCGCCGAGTACTTCGTCCCGGGACCGCAGGACACGACGCCCGTCGTCGTCTCGGGCACGGGCCAGGTCGGGGCGACCGTCGCGGTCGACCTCGGCGACGGGCTCGTCGGCCAGGTGGTCGTCCCGGCCTCGGGCCAGTGGTCCGTGACCGTCGCCGGCGTCCCGGTCGGTCCGCACACGGTCTCGGTGACCCAGAGCGTCAACGGCTCCACCTCGGACGCCGTCACGCGGGACATCCAGGTCGGCGTCGGCGGCGACGTCGTCATCACGGCGCCCGTCCCCGGCACCCAGCTGGTCGTCGCCGACGACCAGGGGACCGCTCCGGTCACCATCGCGGGCACCGGCGTGGCCGGTCTGCCCGTCACCGTGACGGTGGACGGCGTCGACCAGGCCCCGGTCGCCACCGACCCGCAGGGCGCCTGGTCCCTCGTCCTGACCGGGGTCGCCGTCGGCGACCACGTCGTGGGCGCGAGCCAGCAGCAGGGCCCCGACCTCCTCGAGGCCGAGCCGACGGACTTCTCGGTGGTCTCGGCCGAGGCCGACCTCACCATCACCGCACCCGGTGACGGCGACGTCATCACGGTCGCCGGCACCGGCAGCACCACCGCCGTCGTCGTGACCGGCACGGCCTACCCCGGTGCGTCCGTCGTGGTCACGCTGGCCGGTGTGAGCACCCCGACGACCGCCGGGGCCGACGGGCTCTGGACCGTCACGGTCCCCGGCGTCCCCGTCGGTGACCAGGTCGCTTCCGCCACCCAGACGGTCGGCGGCACGACGAGCACCGAGCCCGTGACCCGGGCCTTCGAGGTCGTCCCCGGAGCGGACGTGGTCATCACGACGCCTGACGCCGACGTCCGCTACGTCGTCGCCTCGCCCGCGGCCACGCAGGACGTCCCGGTCGCCGGGACCGCCCAGCCGGGCGCTCGGATCACCGTGACCCTCGACGGCGTCGAGGTCGGCAGCACCCTCGCCGACCCCACGACGGGCGCCTGGGCGGTCACCCTCGTCGGCATCGGCGTCGGCGAGCGGGTCCTCGGGGCCTCTCAGACGGTGCGGGACACCGTCCAGCAGGCCGACACGCGCGTCGTGACGATCGACCCGGCCGCCCCGCTCACCATCGTGGCCCCGGCCGACGGCGTCCCGATCGTCCTCGCCGACCCGACCTCGACCACGACCCTCGTCGTGTCGGGCCAGGCCGAGCCGGGCGCGGTCGTCCGCGTCGACCTCGGCGACGGCGTCTCCGACACGGTCACGGCCGGCACCACGACCGGCGCCTGGTCGATCTCGTTCGACGACGTCCCCGTCGGCACACGGACGATCGTCGCGACCCAGACGGTCGGCAACTCGGTCTCGGCCCCCGAGACGCGGGTGGTGCAGATCCTCGCCGGTGCCCCCCTCGTCGTCGTCGCTCCCGCCGACGGTTCCGTCGTCGACGTGGCCGGACCGGACGTCGTCTCGACGGTGACGGTCTCGGGAACCGCGGCCGCGGGTGCCACCGTCGACGTGGTCCTGGACCCCGTGACCGGTGCCGACCTCGTCGCGACCGTCGCGGCGGACCCCACCACCGGCGCCTGGTCGGTGGACGTGGCCGGCGTGCCCGTCGGTGCGGTCGGCCTGTCGGCCACGCAGAGCATCGGCGGGACCACCTCGCCGGCGCAGGAGAGCTCGTTCGAGGTCCGCGCGGCCGCCCCGGTCGTCATCGTCGACCCGGACGACTCCGTCTTCACCGTGCTCGACCCGGCCGGCACCATCGACGTCCCCGTCTCGGGTACGGCGTCCCCGGGTGCCGAGGTCTCGGTCCGGCTGAACGGGGGAGCGGCCGTCACCACGACCGCCGACCCCGCCTCGGGTGACTGGTCCGTCGTCTTCGCCGACCTGCCCGTCGCCACCTACCAGGTGACGGCCTCGCAGGCCGTGGCCGGCACGACCTCGACCCCGGTCCTGGCGACCTTCGAGATCGTGGTCGGCGACGAGCTGACCGTGCTGCAGCCCACGCCCGGTGCCGTCGTGACGGTCGCCGACGCGACCGCCTCGACCGCCGTCACGGTCAGCGGCACGGCCGAGCCGGGGGCGACCGTCCGCGTCGACCTCGGCGACGACCTCGTGGCCTCGACGACCGCCGACCCGACCACCGGCGCCTGGAGCGTCGTCGTGGCGGGCGTCACGGTCGGCGAGCGCACGCTCACCGCCACCCAGGCGCTCGGCACCTCGGTGTCGCCCGCCGTCACGCAGCCCCTCTCGGTGGTCCCCGCCGCCGCGGTCGTCATCGAGGCCCCCGCCGTCGGGACCGTCGTGGCGGTGGCCACGCCGGACGCCACGACCGACCTGGTCGTCTCGGGCACGGCCGAGCCGGGCGCCTCGATCGGCGTCGACCTCGGCGACGGCCT
This sequence comes from Frigoribacterium sp. AP1, assembly GCF_056680555.1. Lineage (NCBI taxonomy): Bacteria > Bacillati > Actinomycetota > Actinomycetes > Micrococcales > Microbacteriaceae > Frigoribacterium > Frigoribacterium sp. AP1. The sequence goes on along the minus strand of NZ_CM155288.1, from coordinate 462,019 downwards.
GACCGCCACGACCACGGTCGACGGAACGACCGGCGCGTGGAGCGTCACCGTGCCGGGAGTCCCGGTCGGCGACCGCACCATCGCGGTCACCCAGACCGTCGACGGCTCGACCTCGACCCCGGTCACGCGGGACGTGTCGATCGTCGTGGCCCCCGCCGCGCCCACGATCGTCACCCCGACCCCGGGTGCGACGGTCTCCCTGCTCGACCCGGCCGGCACCACGTCGGTCGTCGTCTCGGGCACCGGTGAGCCCGGCGCCACCATCGCCGTCTCGCTCGGCACGGGCCTTACGGCCGGTGCCACCGTCGGGCCCGAGGGCGACTGGCAGGCGACCGTCGACGGAGTCCCCGTCGGCGACCACACCCTGACCGCCACGCAGACGATCCGGGGCGCGACCTCGGCCGCAGCGACGCAACCGTTCACGGTCGCGGCGGCGGCGGGTCTCGTCGTCGACCGGCCCACCGACGGCACGACGGTCGTCGTGCTCGCCGCGGGCGACACGGCCCCGGTGGTCGCGTCCGGCACGGCCCAGCCCGGAGCGACCGTCACGGTCGACCTCGGTGACGGCCTGGTCGGGACGGTCGTGGCCGACCCGACGACCGGTGCCTGGAGCGTCACGGTCGACGGCGTGCCGGTCGGCGACCGCACCGCCTCGGTCACCCAGACCATCGACGGCGCCGTGTCGACCCCGATAACGCGGGACGTGTCGGTCGTCGTGGCCGCTCCCGTGACGATCACCTCGCCGCCCGCCGGGTCGTCGATCGTCGTGGAGGACGCCGACGACACCACGGACGTCACGGTCGTCGGCACGGGTCAGCCCGGTGCGACGGTCGTGGTCGCGGTGGGCGACGACCTCTCCGAGACGACCACGGTGACCCCCGAGGGCACCTGGACCGTCACGGTGGGCGACGTGCCCGTCGGCTCGTACCCGGTCGTCGTCACGCAGACGGTCCCGGCCGGTTCGACGACTCCCGCCACCCAGCAGCTCGACGTCCTGGTCGGCACGCCGGTCTCGATCACCGAGCCCGCCCCGGGTGCCACCGTCGTCGTCCTCGACGGTCAGACGACGCCGGTCACGGTGTCGGGCACCGCCCAGCCCGGCGCGACCGTCACGGTCTCGCTCGGCGACGACCTGACCCAGGCCGTCCCGGCCGACCCGACGACGGGGGCGTGGACCGCGACCTTCGACGCCGTGCCGGTGGGCGCCGGACCGATCTCGGTGGTGCAGCAGTACGGCACCGTCACGACGGTCCCCGTGACCCAGCCGTTCGCGGTGGTCGCGGCAGACCCGATCGAGATCACCGACCCGGCGACGGGCACGCGCCTCCTCGTGCTGTCCGCCGACTCGACGGTGGACCTGCCGGTGACCGGTTCGGCGCAGGTCGGCGCGACCGTCGCGGTGACGCTCGACGACGGCACGGCCGTCACGGTCGACGTCGACGACGACGGCACCTGGACGACCAGCTTCGCGGGGGTCGGCGTGGGCGAGCACGTGGTGTCCGCGACGCAGACCGTCGCCGGGGCCGAGTCGGCTCCGGTGACGACCACGGTCGTCGTCGAGGCCGCCGCCGCGCTGACCGTCACGGCACCGACCGACGGGCAGCAGTACCAGGCGGGCGACTCCGGCACCGCGCCGGTCGTCGTCCGCGGCCAAGGACAGCCGGGCGCGCCCGTCGCCGTCACGGTCGACGGGGGAGACCCCGTCACCACGACGGTCGACGACGCGGGCTCGTGGCAGGTGCCGGTCGTGCTCGCCACCGGGACGCACACCGTCTCGGTCGTGCAGACCGTCGGCGACGAGACCAGCGTCCCGGTCGAGGTGCAGGTCGTCATCGTGCCCGCCCCGGCCGACCCCGCCGTCGCCCCGACCATCACCTCGCCCGCCGACGGGCAGCTCGTGACCGACGCCGACGGTGACGGCTTCGTCGACCTGCCGGTCACCGGCACGGGCGAGCCCGGAGCCACCGTCACGGTCTCCGTCGGCGGCACCACGCGGACGGCGATCGTCACGGACGGCGGCACCTGGTCGGTGACCCTGCCGGCGGTCCCGGTCGGCACGCGCACCGCGATCGTCGAGCAGAGGGTCGCAGGCGTGGTCACCGGCAGTGCGTCGGTGGACGTCGTCCTCGCCCCCGCCGCCGAGGTCGCCCCGCTCGTGGTGACCTCGCCCGAGCAGGGGTCGATCCTGCCCTCGGGCACGGAGGGCACGGCCGACGTCCTGGTCGACGGTTCGGCCCAGTCGAACGCCTCCGTGGCCGTCAGCCTGGACGGCGGTCTGCCGGTCACGGTCGACGTGGACGCCGACGGCGTCTGGTCGACCACGCTGGTGGGCGTCGAGCCGGGGCAGCACAGCCTGTCCGTGACCCAGACCGTGGGAGGCGCGGTGTCGGCACCCGAGACCGTCGTGTTCACGGTCACCGCGGCCGCGAACACCGACGCCGTCGTCATCACCTCGCCCGCTCCGGACGCGTTGATCGCCGACGCCGACGACGACGGCGTCGAGGACGTCACGGTGACGGGCACCGGCACACCCGGTGCGCTCGTCACGGTCGACCTCGGAGAGGGGACGACGCAGATCACGATCGTCGCCGACGACGGCACCTGGACGGTGACGTTCGCGGGCGTCCCGGTCGCCGCCTACGTGCTCACCGCCACGCAGACCGCGGACGCGGGCACGACGACGGCCACCCAGGACCTCGTCATCGCCGCGATCGATCCGATCGTGATCACGAGCCCGCTGCCGGGCTCGGTGTTCCCGGCCGGTCAGGACGGCACCGCGACCGTGACGACCACGGGTACGGCTGAACCCGGCGCGACCGTCACGGTCCAGCTCGACGCGGGGGACGCCGAGGGCGTCACGGTCGACGACGTCGCCGCGGCCGCTATCCTCGCCGCGGATCGCGTCCTGGTCGTCACGGCGGACGCGGCGGGTGACTGGACGGTCGTCTGGGAGGACGTGGCCGTCGGGCCGCACGTGGTCGACGCGACGCAGACCGTGGCGGGAGCCACCTCGGCCCCGGTCACGACCGGCTTCACGGTGACGGCGGCGGCCAGCACGCCGGGCACGCCGGGCACGCCGGGCACGCCGGGCACGCCGGGTACGCCGGGTACGCCGGGTACGCCGGGCACGCCCGGGACCCCGGGCTTCCCGGGTCTGCCCGGTGCGGGCGGCGGCTCCGGCGACGGGATCGGCGGGGTCGCGACCACGGGCGTCACGGGGCTCGCGTACACGGGCTCCGACGTCCTCGGTGGGTTCTCGCTCGGGGCCTTCGCCCTCCTGCTCGGGCTGGCGCTGGTGCGTCTGCGTCGACGGGGGAGGAACGTGGCGGAGTAGCCGGAACGGCGCGTCACACCGGAGGGTCCGTCGTCTCGACGGGCCCTCCGGTGCGTCCGGGCGGGCCCCGCACCGGACCGGGCGGAGCAGGCCGGCGCCGTCGACCGTTGTCGGTCGCCCCGACTACTCTTGCTCTGTGGTCACCGCCCTGTATCGCCGTTACCGGCCAGAGAACTTCGCCGAGCTCATCGGGCAGACGCAGGTGACCGATCCGCTCCGCACGGCGCTCCGCACCAACCGCGTCAACCACGCCTACCTGTTCAGCGGCCCCCGCGGCTGCGGCAAGACCACGTCGGCCCGCATCCTGGCCCGCTGCCTGAACTGCGCCCAGGGCCCGACCGACACCCCGTGCGGCGTCTGCGCGTCGTGCGTCGAGCTCTCCCGCGACGGCGGCGGCTCGCTCGACGTCATCGAGATCGACGCGGCCAGTCACAACGGTGTCGACGACGCCCGCGACATCCGCGACCGGGCCGTGTTCGCCCCGGCCCGCGACCGGTTCAAGATCTTCATCCTCGACGAGGCCCACATGGTCACCCCGCAGGGCTTCAACGCCCTGCTGAAGGTCGTCGAAGAACCGCCCGAGCACGTCAAGTTCATCTTCGCGACCACCGAGCCCGACAAGGTGATCGGCACGATCCGGTCGCGCACGCACCACTACCCGTTCCGACTCGTGCCCCCGGCCCAGATGCTCGAGTACGTCCACGAACTCTGCGAGAGCGAGTCGGTCGAGGCGGCCCCCGGCGTGCTCCCGCTCGTGGTCCGTGCCGGCGGCGGGTCGGTGCGCGACACCCTCTCCCTCCTCGACCAGCTGATGGCCGGCAGCGAGAACGGCGCGATCGAGTACGAGCGCGCCGTCGCCCTGCTCGGGTACACCCACGCCTCGCTGCTCGACGACGTCGTCGAGGCGCTCGGCGCCCGCGACGGTGCCGCGGCCTTCGCGGCCGTCGACCGTGTCGTCCAGACCGGGCAAGACCCTCGGCGGTTCGTCGAAGACCTGCTCGAGCGCCTGCGCGACCTCATCGTCGTCGGGGCGACCGTCGAGGGCGCGTCGGCCGTGCTGCGGGGCGTCACCGCCGACGAGCTCGACCGTCTCGTGCACCAATCGCACGCTTTCGGTGCCGCCGAGCTGTCGCGATCGGCAGACGTCGTCAACCGCGCCCTCACCGACATGACCGGGGCGACGTCGCCTCGCCTGCACCTCGAACTGATGATCGCGCGCGTCCTCGTCCCCGAGAGCGACCAGACGGGCCGGGGTGCCCTCGCCCGGGTCGAGCGTCTCGAACGACGCGTCGGCGTCGAGGGTCCCGGCTCCGCCTCGTCGTCGGCATCCGGTCCGTCGACCGCGGCACACCCGACCGAGGTCGGGCCCGCCTCGGGTCGATCGGCGCCCGCCGTCGTGTCGTCGGCTCCGGTCTCGACCGCTCCTGCCGTGACGTCTCCTTCCGCAGCGCCCGTAGAGGCCACTCCGTCGACCGAGGCGGCCGGTGGTCCGTCGGCCGTCGAGAGCGCGACCGCGTCCTGGGCGACGGCGGCCCCGTCGGCCCCTGTCGAGCCCGTCGGCTCCGCAGCTCCGGCGACGACCGAACCCGCGCCTCCGTCCGCGCCGCACTCGGCCGCCTGGGCACAGACCCCCGACTCCGGCCAGGGCGCCGGGTCCGGCGCGGCCCCCGTCACGCTCCAGCAGATGCGCGACAGCTGGCCCGAGATCGTCGAGGTCGTCCAGAAGGCGAGGCGCACGGCCTGGATGGTCGTCGTCACGGCCACCGTCGTCGACTTCGCCGACGACGTGCTCACGCTGGCCTTCCCCAGCGCCAACGACGTCGAGAGCTTCAAGCGTCCCCAGGGGGCGGCCGAGGGCGTCAGCGAGTACCTGCGACGGGCGATCGTCGACGTGCTCGGCGTCAAGGTCAAGTACATCGCCCGGGTCGAGGGTGACGGGCCCGCGGGGCCCACCCCCACCGGTGCGCCGCCCGTCGACGCGTCCGTCCCGACCGCTGCGTCGACCCCCCGACGAGACACCGGCCGGTCGGCCGCACCGGCGACCGACGGCGGGCGGCAGGCTTCCGCTCCGTCACCTCAGGGGTCGACGCCGGCCGAGACGGGCCGCACGACGGCCGCCGCCGCAGAACCGGCAGCGCCCGACGACTCCGCGGCGCCGGCCGCGAGTCCTCCCCGCACGCCGGCACCGGCCACGAGGTCTGCGTCCGCCGAGCGGTCCAGCGCCCCGGCGTCCGCGTCCGTCGCTCGGCCCGGCGCCCCGGCGCCCGTCACCGGGTGGGACGTCGCCACCATCCCGCAGACCCCGCCTCCCGAGCCCGACGAGCCCGAGCACATCACCGAAGAGCCACCGGGGGGCGTCCCGACGGTCGACGCTGCGCCTCCGCCGCCCGAGGCCGACGCGTCCCCGGTCGGCCGCTCCGTCGCCGGTGCGCCGTCTTCCGCAGCCACGGCCTCGACCCCGGCGCCGGCGGCTCCGGCCGCCTCCACGAGTGCCGGCCCGTCGGTGGCCGAGCGTCGCGCGGCCACCGGCGACCCGCGTCGGGGCATCCCCACCGGGTCGCGCTACGGCGAGGCCGTCGTGCGCGAGATCCTCGGCGCCCAGTTCATCGAAGAAGAGACGATCGCCCCCCGGGTCACGCCTCAGAGAAGCGAGTAGCGCGTGTACGAAGGCATCGTCCAAGAGCTGATCGACGAGTTCGGTCGCCTGCCGGGCATCGGGCCCAAGTCGGCGCAGCGCATCGCGTTCCACATTGTTCAGAACGAGTCGTTCGACACGTCCCGCCTGGCCGAACTCCTCGTCGACGTCAAGACCAAGGTGCGTTTCTGCGAGATCTGCGGCAACGTCAGCGAGCAAGAGACCTGCAACATCTGCCGTGACCCGCGTCGTTCGCCCGCCACGATCTGCGTCGTCGAAGAGGCGAAGGACGTCCAGGCCATCGAGCGCACGCGGGAGTTCCGCGGGCTGTACCACGTGCTCGGCGGTGCGATCAGCCCCATCGACGGCATCGGTCCCGATGACCTGCGCATCCGCCAACTCGTCCAGCGCCTGGCCGACGACACCGTGCAAGAGGTCATCATCGCGACCGACCCCAACCTCGAGGGCGAGGCGACGGCGACGTACCTCTCGCGCATGCTCGCGCCCTTCGGGCTCCGGGTCACCCGGCTGGCCTCGGGCCTCCCCGTGGGCGGCGACCTCGAGTACGCCGACGAGGTCACGCTCGGCCGCGCCTTCGAGGGCCGTCGCCTCGTCTCCGAATGACGACCCGCGCCTCCTGAACCCGCCCCGCGCCTCCTGAACCCGCCCTGCGCACGCCTGTCGGTCAGAGACGGGCGCGCCGCGCCCGCACGACGCAGTACGCGCCGTAGGCCATGAGCCCCAGGGCGACGGCCGTCAGCACCACCACGCCGAACGGCAGGGCCGCGAGGGCCCTGAGCGCGCCGTCGAGTCCCGTGGCCTCGCTCGGGTCCGAGGTGACGGCCGCGACCGCGAACAGCACGCCGACGACGCCGAGGGCGATGCCCTTGGCCACGTAGCCGGTCACCCCGAGGGCGACCGTGCCGCGCCCGGTGGCACCGCCCGGCAAGGACAGGTCCTCGCGGAACTTCTGCTTCACGCCCTTGACCACGAAGTACGCCCCGATGGCCACGATGGCGAGCGCGACGACGACGAGCAGCACGACGCCCCCGGGCGCGGCGAGCAGCCGTGCGCTGAGCGTCTGGGTCTGCCCCGAGCTGTCCGACGACGAGCCCCGGGCGAAGGTGAAGGCCGTGAAGCCCACGGCGAGGTAGGCCACGCCCTTGCCGCCCTCCTTCGCGCGATCGGCCCAGGCGTCCTTGTCCGTGCCCCGGACGAGAGCGGCCTCGAGCAGTTGGAACAGGCCGAGCCCCCACAGGCCCACGACGATGAGCCACAGCAGGACGACCCCGCCCGGATGCGACGCGAACTGCCCGAGGGCGCCTCCCTGGTCGGCCTCGCCGCCACCGCCGAACGCCACGCCGAGCGCGATCACGCCGATCACGACGTGCAGCAGGCCGTTCATGGCGAACCCGATGCGGGCGGCGGTCGTGAGGGCTCGGCTGTCCTGGAGGCGGCTGGCGGCGCCCCGGGCCTGGTCGGTGGTGTCGGGCATCGGTCCACCGTAGGGGAGAGGCGTCGACGCCGCCCTCGGTGCTCCGACGCGCGACCCCTCGTGCTCGTCCGCGAGACACCGAGCCGTGTGCGTCACACGCTCTCGACACCGAATAGAATCGCCGGACGCAGGCGTGAGCCGTCCTCCGGCGCGCCCAGTCCCCTTCTCAGGAGTCACCGTGAGCTTGATCGTGCAGAAATTCGGCGGGTCGTCCGTCGCCGATGCCGAGAGCATCAAGCGCGTCGCCAAGCGCATCGTCGAGACGCGCAAGGCGGGCAACGACGTCGTCGTGGCCGTCAGCGCGATGGGCGACACGACCGACGAGCTGCTCGACCTGGCCAACGAGGTCAGTCCGCTCCCCGGCGGCCGCGAGCTCGACATGCTGCTCACCGCGGGCGAGCGCATCAGCATGGCCCTGCTCGCCATGGCGATCCGCAGCCTGGGCGTCGAGGCCCGCTCGTACACGGGCAGCCAGGCCGGCATGATCACCGACGCCCAGCACGGCAAGGCCCGCATCGTCGACGTCACGCCCGGCCGGGTGCGCGACGCCCTCGACGCCGGGTACGTGGCGATCGTCGCCGGCTTCCAAGGGTTCAACCGGTCCACGGGCGACATCACGACCCTCGGCCGAGGCGGCTCCGACACGACGGCCGTCGCCCTCGCCGCGGCGCTCGACGCCGACGTGTGCGAGATCTACACCGACGTCGACGGCGTCTTCACGGCCGACCCGCGCGTCGTGCCCAAGGCTCGCAAGCTCGACCGCGTCACCAGCGAAGAGATGCTCGAGCTCGCCGCCGCCGGGTCGAAGGTGCTCTACATCCGTGCCGTCGAGTACGCCCGGCGTCACGGGGTCACCCTGCACGTCCGCTCGTCGTTCAACAACAACGAGGGCACGCTCGTCGTCAACCCGAAAGAGGGAGAGAACGTGGAAGAACCCATCATCAGCGGGGTCGCGGGTGACCTCAGCGAGGGCAAGATCACCGTCGTGGGCGTCCCCGACGTGCCGGGAAAGGCCGCCCAGATCTTCCGCACGGTCGCGAAGACCGGCGCCAACATCGACATGATCGTGCAGAACGTGTCGGCGGCGTCGACCAGCCGCACCGACATCTCGTTCACCCTGCCGAAGTCCGAGGGCGCCGTCGTGCTCCAGGCCCTCGAGTCCGACCGGGCCGAGATCGGCTTCGAGTCGCTGCAGTACGACGACCAGATCGGCAAGCTCGCCCTCGTCGGTGCGGGCATGCGCACCAACGCCGGCGTCTCGGCGCGACTGTTCACGGCCCTCTTCGAGGCCGGCATCAACATCGAGATGATCTCGACCAGCGAGATCCGCATCTCGGTGGTCACCCGGGCCGACACCCTGAACGACGCCCTCCGTGTCGTCCACACGGCCTTCGGCCTCGACGCCGAGGTCGACGCGGTCGTCCACGGCGGCACCGGCCGCTGACGCGACCAGGCCGTATACCAGGAGGCGCGCGCGGCTCCCGCACCGCGCCTCCCGACCCTGCTCCCGCCGTACCGGAGCCCGCACCACCGAACCCCGCACCACCGAACCCCGCATCACCGAACCCCGCACCACCGAACCCCAGGAGGCACCCATGGCCGAAGGACTGCGCGTCGGCGTGATCGGCGCGACCGGACAGGTCGGCAAGGTCATGCGCACGCTGCTCGACGAGCGCGACTTCCCGGTCGCCGAGATCCGCTTCTTCGCCACCGCCCGGTCGGCGGGCACGACCCTGCCGTTCCGTGGGGTCGAGATCGTCGTCGAGGACGTCGAGACGGCCGACCCCACCGGTCTCGACATCGCCCTCTTCTCGGCCGGGGCCACGGGCTCGCGAGCCCACGCGCCGCGGTTCGCCGCGGCCGGCGCGCTCGTCATCGACAACTCGAGCGCCTGGCGGATGGACCCCGAGGTGCCCCTGGTGGTCAGCGAGGTGAACCCCCACGCCCTCCGCGAGGCGGTGAAGGGCATCGTCGCCAACCCCAACTGCACGACCATGGCGGCCATGCCCGTGCTGAAGGTGCTCGACACCGAGGCCACCCTGCAGCGCCTGATCGTCAGCACCTACCAGGCCGTGTCGGGCAGCGGCCTCGCCGGCGCCGACGAGCTGCTGCAGCAGACCCGTGCCGCGATCGAGGGCGACACCATCGGCCTCGTGCACGACGGTCGCGCGGTCGACCTGCCCGAACCGGTGACGTACGTCCGTCCCATCGCCTTCGACGTCATCCCGCTCGCGGGCAGCATCGTCGACGACGGCACGAACGAGACCGACGAAGAGAAGAAGCTGCGCAACGAGAGCCGCAAGATCCTCGAGCGCCCCGACCTTCTGGTCAGCGGCACGTGTGTCCGGGTGCCGGTCTTCACGGGGCACTCGCTCTCGATCAACGCCGAGTTCGCCTCGGACATCACGGTCGAGCGCGCCGAAGAACTGCTGCGCGACGCCCCCGGGGTGGTCCTCACGGACGTCCCGACCCCGCTCGAGGCGGCGGGCGCCGACCCGAGCTTCGTTGGTCGCATCCGTCACGACGAGGGCGTCCCCGGTCACCGTGGGCTCGCGCTCTTCATCAGCAACGACAACCTCCGCAAGGGCGCGGCGCTCAACGCCGTGCAGATCGCCGAGCTCGTCGCCGCCGAGCGAGCCGTCGCCTGATCCTCGGCGCCGGTGACCCGAGGGGCCGCTGACGCGTCGCACCCCGGTCTCTCGACATCGAGACACCGGGGTGTCGTCGTCCGGTGGCCACCCGGGGTCGCCGAGGGGGCCGGGCCTAGACTGGCGTCGTGACCGATGCGAAGAAGCCCGTCGACGTAGCCCTCATCGGGGCAGGCATCATGAGTGCCACCCTCGGTGCCATGATCAAGCAGCTCGAGCCGAGCTGGACGATCCAGATCTACGAGGCGCTGGGCGACGTCGCCCTCGAATCGAGCAACCCCTGGAACAACGCGGGCACGGGCCACTCGGCCCTCTGCGAGCTCAACTACACGCCCGAGCGGTCCGACGGCACCATCGACACCTCGAGCGCCGTCAAGGTCAACGAGCAGTTCCAGGTGTCGCGGCAGTTCTGGTCGTTCCTCGTGGCCGAGGGGGCCCTGCCCCAGCCCGACGCCTTCATCAACTCCACCCCGCACATGAGCTTCGTCTGGGGAGAGAAGAACGTCGAGTACCTGCGCAAGCGCCACGAGGCGCTGCGCGAGCACCCGCTGTTCCAGGGGCTCGAGTTCAGCACCGACGCGTCCGTCATCCGGTCGTGGGCGCCGGTCCTCATCCCCGGGCGGGCGAAGGGGCAGCCCATCGCGGCGACGCGCATCGCCGCCGGGACGGACGTCGACTTCGGGTCGCTCACGCGCCTGCTCTTCACGTACCTGCAGGGCGAGGGGGCGATCCTCGAGGTCGACCACCGCGTCACGAACCTCACGAAGCTCGCCGACGGCACGTGGCGGGTGGCCCTCCGCAAGCAGGTCGGTGGCACGCCGACGACCGTCGACGCACGCTTCGTGTTCGTCGGCGCCGGTGGGGGAGCACTGCACCTGCTGCAGAAGTCGGGCATCGACGAGATCAAGGGCTTCGGCGGGTTCCCGGTCAGTGGCGAGTTCCTGCGCTGCGACGATCCCGCGATCGTCGGCAAGCACCAGGCCAAGGTCTACGGCAAGGCCGCCGTCGGCTCGCCCCCGATGTCGGTGCCGCACCTCGACACCCGTGTCGTCGACGGGCAGGCCAGCCTGATGTTCGGGCCCTACGCCGGCTTCAGCCCGAAGTTCCTCAAGCACGGTTCGATGTTCGACCTGTTCGCGTCGATCCGGGCCCACAACCTCTACCCGATGATCCGCGCCGGGCTCGCCAACCTCTCGTTGGTCAAGTACCTCGTGGGGCAGCTGGCGGCGAGCAAGCAGACCAAGTTCGAGGCGCTGCGCGAGTTCATGCCCGACGCCGATCCGAAGGACTGGTACCGCATCACCGCCGGCCAGCGGGTGCAGGTCATCAAGAAGGACCGCAAGAAGGGCGGGGTGCTGCAGTTCGGCACCGAGGTGATCACGGCGGGCGACGGCACCATCGCGGGTCTGCTCGGCGCGTCCCCCGGGGCGTCCACGGCCGTGCCGATCATGCTCAGCGTGCTCGAACGGTGCTTCCCCGACCGCATCGCGGCGTGGAAGCCCCAACTGAACGCGATGATCCCGACGTACGGCGACGACCTCTCGTCCGACGAGCGGCGGGCCGCCTCGACCATCGGGGCGACCGCCGAGGCGCTGCACATCCACGCCTGACGCCCGAGGCCTGAGGCCTGAGGCCCGAGGCCTGGTGCCGGGCCTCGCGTCCTCGGGGCGAGCGCCCCGGGTTGACCCCACTTCGAACGTGTGTTCGAATTGGGGGCATGCGATGGTCCGAGCAAGCGGTCGACACCGAGAACGCCTCGGCGCTGCCCGGTCTGGCGCGGTTGAACAACCTGATCACCTCCGTCACCACGCCCGAGTTCGCGGGGGTGACGTTCCACGAGGTGGTCGCGAAGAGCGCCCTCAACCGCGTCCCGGGCGGCGACTCGGCTCTGCCCTTCGGGTGGACGATCAATCCCTACCGCGGCTGCAGCCATGCCTGCGTGTACTGCTTCGCCCGTCCCACCCACGAGTACCTCGACCTCGACGGCGGCGACGACTTCGACCGGCAGATCGTCGTCAAGGTGAACGTCGCCGAGGTGCTCGCCCGCGAACTGCACCGTCCCACGTGGCAGCACCACCCGGTCGCGCTCGGCACGAACACCGACCCCTACCAACGTGCCGAGGGTCGGTACCGGCTCATGCCCGGCATCATCGCCGCCCTCGCCGACTCGGGCACTCCCTTCAGCATCCTGACCAAGGGCACGCTCCTGCGGCGCGACCTGCCCCTGCTCGCCGAGGCGGCGCAGCACGTGCCCGTCGACCTGGCCATGTCGATTGCCGTCTACGACGACGACCTGCAGCAGTCGGTCGAGCCGGGCACGCCGACGACGGCGGCCCGCCTGGCCACCGTCTCGGCGGCCCGCGAGCTGGGATTGTCCTGCTCCGTCTTCATGATGCCCGTTCTGCCGTACCTCACCGACGGGCTCGACCACCTGCACGCGGCGCTCGCCGCCGTCCGCGACTCGGGTGCCTCGAGCGTCATGTACAGCGCCTTGCACCTCAAGCCCGGGGTCAAAGAATGGTGGTTCGCCTGGCTCGAGCGTGAGCACCCCGAGCTCGTGGCCAAGTACCGTGCGCTCTACGCCCAGGGCACCTATGCGCCGACGGGGTACCGCTCCTGGCTGGCCGCACGTCTGCGGCCCTTGTTGCGCGAGTACGGCCTCGAGAAGGGGCAGGCCGACCCGGCCACGGGGTCGATGCGCTCCGCGGCGCTCGACGACAGCGCGCGTTCCCTGCGGCTGATGGGACTGAACGGCACCGGGGTCCGCACGGCAGCCGGCGGCACCGCCGCCCTTCCGGGCATCCCCGACCTGACGTCCGGTGCCGGTGGCTCCGCGGTCCCTCGGGCCCTGATCGCGCACGAGCTGCCGGGTGGGGCACGGTCGCAGCCGCGACTGTTCTGAGCCTGCGAGAGCCAGAGGCCGTCGGGCCACGGGGTCGGTAAGCCATGAGGCCGGTGGGTCACTCCCCGGTCGAGTGGAACGGGGCACAAAACGAGCCACCTGCCCGCCCGGCGTGGTCGTTGGCCCCACATGTCGGGGTACAGCCCCGGTCCGCCTTCTGCCATGATCTCTCCTGACCCGAACGAGCCGAGGAGGCCGCATGCTGCTCGGCCTCCCGGCCCACCTCGCGCCCGCGGCCGTCGGCGACTCGGTGTCCAGGGCGTGTCACGCGATCGCGGCCACGGTCCTCGCGGCGGCGGCCGCCCTGCTGCTCACGAAACAGGCCGTCACACCCGACCTGCTGCTCTGGCCGGCCCTGGTCTCACTCGTGCCGTTGGTGGTCCTGCTCGTCGTGGTCGAGCGCACCCGGTCGACCACGGCCCACCTCGCCTACCTGATCGTCGGCACCGCAGCCCTGTACTGGTACGCCGTCACGCTCTTCTCGCAGGTGGCCGCGGTGCAGGCGTCGGACGCCTTCTCGCTGTCGTTGCCCAAGATCGCCCTCATCATGGTCGGCAGCACCGCCGTCGGCCCACGCCGGGGTCTCCTCTGGTCGGCGGCCGGATACGCGGCGGGCGAGCTCGCCACGCAGCTGGCGACCTGGCACACGGGAGCCTCCCTCCGGCTCGACGTCACCGCCCTGCTGGCGTTCGTCCTCGTGGCCGTGGTGACGGGCCACGCCGAGGCGTCCCGGGGGCGTGCCCGCGAAGCTCAGCCCCGGCTGCACCGGGCGGCGCTCGAGCAGCAGGTCCAGGGCATCCGCGTCGACATCGAGCAACAGGCGGCCGCCCTCGTCCACGACACGATCCTCGGGCACCTCGCGGCCCTGGCGACCGCCCGCCCCGGTCCCTTGTCGCCCGAGATCGCCCGGTCGATCGCGGCCGACCTCGAGGTGCTCGTGGGGCGGGACTGGCTCTCGCCGGGCTCCGTGCCGCCCGAGGTCGCCGTGAGGGCCGCCGACGCCTGGGAGCGCAGCCGACTGCACGAGGTCGTCGAACGGTCGCGGTCGGGCGGTCTCGAGGTGGCCGTGACGGGCGACGTCTCGGCGGTCGGCCGCCTCGATCCCGTCACCGGGGACGCACTCGGGTTGGCCGTCGCGCAGTGCCTCGTCAACGTGAGCCGCCACAGCGGAGCCGACCGGGCCGAGCTCGTCGTCTTCGGCGACGGCACCGACCTCACCGTGATGGTCATCGACGACGGCGTCGGCTTCGACACGGCGGCGGTGGCCCCCGACCGTCTCGGCCTGACGGCGTCCGTCGAGGCGCGTCTCGCGCGCGTCGACGGTCACGTGCAGATCTGGTCGTCCCCCGGCAGCGGCACGTCGATCGTCCTGCGGGTCCCGTTCGCCGTCACGGCACCGGTGGTCGTCGCCGACGACGGTGTGCCCGCATGACCCTCGCCGCCCCTCCTCGACCCGGCGGCCGCGCCTCCGGTCGGTCTCCTCAGCAGGTGGACCCCCTCGGCGCCCTGGCGGCCCGACCGATCACCCTCGGGGCGGCTCTCGCCGCGTGGCTCGTCGCCGTCGTCGACACGGTGCTGCGGGCCTCCGACGTGTCCTCGCCGTGGACGGCGGCGGGCGCGCTCGCCGCCGTCGCCGCAGGGGGTGTCGTTCTCGTCGTGTCGGCCACACCCCTTCGCGCGCCGTTCGGGTCCGGGGCGCTCTGGTGCGTGGCCGGGGCGTGTGCGGCGTCGGGCGTCCTGTCCGCCCTGGCCACGGCCGGCAGCAATCCGTTCGTGCGGGACGACTGGGCGGGGATCGCCGCGGGCGTCCTCCTGCTCGGAGTCGCCCCGTACCGCTCGGCGCGAGAGATCCTCGCCGCCGGAGGTGCCGTGGCCGTGGTCCTCGCCGTCGTGGTCCTCGTCGAGGCACCGGGCTTCGTCACACCCGTGCCCACCGCGTCGTACGTCGTGGTCGCGCTCACGCCGTTGCTCGCCCTGACGGCCGCCTCGGCGACCTTCTCGAACGTCTTCGTCGGGCACGTCGAGGGGTGGGTGTCCCGGGCCACGGGGTTCCGCCGGGCCAGCACCGACGACCTCAGGGTGACCCTCGCCCGGTCGGTCCAGCAGGACCGCGTCACCGTGCTCAACCGCGAGGTCGTGCCGTTCTTCGCGCGGCTGGTCGAGTCCGGTCGGATCGGCGAGGGGGACGCCGACGAGGCACGGCGCGTGGCCGACTCGTTGCGCGCCTCCCTGGTGGCCGACGCCGACGCGACGTGGCTGGCCCGGCGTCTCGCCGCGCCCGGCCGCCGGGTGCCGACCGAGGTCGTCGACCCCGATCGTCTCGCCGATCGCCTCGGCCCCGAGCACCGCACCGCGCTCTGGGCGCTCTTCGCCGCGGTGGACGACGTCGAGGTCGTCGACGCCCGCTCGCTCCGGGTCGAGCTCGAGGCCGAGGAGGCGCGGGTCGACATCGCGATCGAGCTCGCGGTCGAGTCGTCGGCCGCCGCCGCACAGCGGTCGCTCGCCCCCTGTCTGACCGTGCTCCGCCTCGTCTCGGGCGACCTGCGGGTCGACCGAAAACCCTCGCATCTGACACTAAGGTTTTCTTATGACCAGCACTGAGTCGAGCGGTCGCTCGTCCCATCGTCCGGGCTTCGGGAGGCCCGTCGCAGCACCCTCGTGGGCCACCGTCGGCCCGGGTTCCGACGCACCGCCCGCCCGTCGCGTCCGGCTCGCCATCCTCGACGACCACGAGGTGCTGCTCGACAGCCTGAGCAGCTGGATCAACGTGAACGCCTACGACTTCGACCTCGTCCTCACTGCGCACACCTGGCTGCAGCTGGTGCACAGCGACAACTTCCCGACCGACCTGGTCTTCCTCGACTTCCAGTTGAAAGAGCCGGTCTCGATCGAGGCCCGGGTCCGCACCTGCCGGGCCGCCGGGGCCAAGGTCGTCGTGCTGTCGAGTCTCGACACCCGCGAGTCGCGCGAACGGGCCCTCGAGGCAGGGGCGTCGGCCTTCCTGTCGAAGACCCTGCCGATGCGCGAGGTGATGGACGCCGCCCGCCAGGTCATGGGAGTCGCCCGTGACAACTCGCCTCAGCGCGACTGGCGCCCGCTGCCGGCTGGCGCCGCGAACCAGACCAGGCCCAAGCTCAGCGCCGGCGAGGCCGAGGCGTTCCGGTTGTACGTCTCGGGTTTCAGCACCAACGAGGTCGCCGCGCAGATGAACGTCCAGTACGAGACGGCGAAGACCTTCCTCCGCCGGGTGCGCGAGAAGTACGCCAAGGCCAACCGACCGGCCAGCAAGAAGTCCGAGCTCATCCGTCGGGCGGCCGAAGACGGTTACCTCCAGTAGTGGCCAAGCTCTACTTCCGCTACGGCGCGATGAACAGCGGCAAGAGCACGGCTCTGCTGCAGGCGGCCTACAACTACGAAGAACGCGGTCAGCGCGTGTTGCTCGCCAAGCCGGGGGTCGACACCAAGGGCGACGACGCCATCGTCTCGCGGTTGGGAGTCACCCGGGCCGCGGACGTCACCTTCGCCCCCGACGACGAGGTCCGGCAGGTCTTCCTGGCCCGACGTGACGCGGTGCGCGGCGAGACCGGCTCGGGCCTCGCCTGCCTCCTGGTGGACGAGGCGCAGTTCCTGGCGCCGCACCAGATCGACGACCTGCTCCGCATCGCGATCCTCGACGACGTCCCGGTGCTGGCCTACGGCATCCGGACGGACTTCCGTACCGTCGCCTTTCCCGGCAGCCGACGGCTGCTCGAGGTGGCGCATTCACTCGAAGAGCTCAAGACGATCTGCCGCTGCGGTCGCAAGGCCGTCTTCACTGCGCGCACGGTCGGCGACCGGTTCGTCTTCGACGGCGACCAGGTCGCGATCGACGGCCAGCAGGTCACTTACGAGTCGCTCTGTGGTGCCTGCTACCTCGCCGAGTCCGGCGGCCGCCTCGCCTGACCCGGCCGCTCCACAGGCTCAGAACGACGAGTGGCCCCACCCTAAGGTGGAGCCATTTGCTGTGTCGCCCGAAGGGCGAACCAACGAGCACAAAGAAAATTGGCCCCACCCGAGGGTGGAGCCAATTTCTTGTCGGGGTAGCGGGATTCGAACCCACGACCTCCTCGTCCCGAACGAGGCGCGCTACCAAGCTGCGCCACACCCCGATGTCTTCGCGTTCTCACGTGAAGCAACCTGACAAGAATAGCCCATGTTCGGGCCTGCTCGTGTCACTCGTGTGGAACCTAGGCCGTGAGGGTCACGATCACGGCTTCGGGCCGGCACGAGAACCTGACGGGGGCGTAGATCGAGGTGCCCAGGCCGGCCGAGATCTCGAGGTGTGCGGTCTTGCGGGCGTGGCTCCAGGTCGTCAGGCCGCTGACCTTGCTGCGGGGCAGGTCGCAGTTGGTGACGAGGGCGCCGTAGCCGGGCACCTGGACCTGTCCGCCGTGCGTGTGACCGCCGAAGATGACGTCGGCACCGTTGTTGACGAACGAGTTGAGCACACGCTGGTACGGCGCGTGGGTGACGCCGATGCTGATGGGATCGGGCCCGCCGCGATCGTCCTGCCAACCCACGTTCTCGCGGAGGTCGTCGAGGGCGCCGGGGATGCGGTCGAGACGGTCCCAGCCGCGGTGGGCGTCGTTGACGCCGAACAGCTCGAGTCGCGAGCCCCGCAGCTCGAGCGCTCGTGCCCTGTTGTTCAGGTCGAGCCAACCGAGCTGGTCGGTGAAGAACGACTGCATCCGGTCGATGTCGAGGTCGACGGGTGCTCGGTGGGCCTTGCTCGGCCCGCCGAAGTAGGCCAGGGGGTTCTTGGGGGAGGGACCGTAGTAGTCGTTGGAACCGTTGACGAAGACCCCGGGTACGCCGCGGAAGGGTTCGAGCGCGTATTCGAGGGCGGTGTGGGCGTCCTCGTGGCCGATGTTGTCGCCGGTGTTGACGATCAGGTCGGGTTCGAGCACGGCGAGGCCGCGGACCCATTCCTGCTTCTCGGACTGCCAGGGGGCGAGGTGGAGGTCGGACAGGTGCAGGATCGTCAGCGTCCGGGAGCCGGGTTCGAGGACGGGCAACACTTCGTGTCGTACCGTGAACCGGTTGCGCTCGACGAAGACGCCCCAGGCGAGCGCTCCGAGGCCGACGGCCGCACCCGCTGCTGCGGTCACGGCCGTCGTCTGGAGGGCGCTCGGCCCTCCGGTGCTTCGTGGGCTCACGCGCAGTTGCCCGGGTCGTTGCCGTCCTTGTCGCCGTAGACCGTCAGCCCGATGGCCGAGTCCTTCGCGACGGACGTGTTGGCGGCGGGATTCGTGGAGGCGACCTGGCAGGCGTTCTTCCCGTCTCCGGGGGTGAATCCTGCGACGGACACCTTGGACGTGTCGAAGCCGGCTCCACCGATCGACTTCACCGCGTCGCCCACCTTCTGCCGCGTCACGTCGGGGACCGCTGCCGCACCGCTGCCGTCACTCGTGAAGACCTTCACGGTCGTGCCCTTCGACACGACGCTGCCGACGGCCGGGTCCGAGCCGATGACCTGACCGGCGGGCAGGGCCGAAGGCTGGGTGCCGCCGTCCTCGTAGGCCAGGGACACGCCTCTCAGCAGCGCCTGGGCTGCCGACGGGGTCGTGCCGGCCATGTCCGGGACGGCCACGCCGGAGCCGCGCAGCACGGCACCGGAGGCCTCACCGAAGGCGCCTCCCGGATACACGGTGTTGTTCACGCTCTGGACGGCCTTGAAGTACTGCACACGCGCCGTCGCGTAGCTCGTGGACCCGGCCAGGTTCGGCGAGTTGTACGACCGCAGGCTCTTCTTGGGACCGTCCGCGACTCCCTGCCACACGGCGGTGGCGATCTTCGACGTGGCGCCGATGATCCAGATCTGGTCCTTGAGGTCGGTCGTACCGGTCTTGCCGATCTCGGGGTAGCCGTCGGCCGGCAGACCGCCGACGCCGGTGCCGTTCCGCCACAGCCCCTGCATGGCCACCGCGGCGGCCGCGGCCACCTGCGGGTCGACGACCTGGCTGCACGACTGCGGCTGTCCGCCGAGGTCGACGCCCTTGTCGTCCTTGATGTTGTCCACGATGATCGGCGAGCAGTAGACGCCGCCCGCGGCGATCCCGGCGTAGGCGGTCGCCATGGTCAGCGGGGCGATCTCGTCGGCGGTGCCGAGGATCGACGACGCGTAGTCGTGCATCTCGCCTCCATCGGCGCGGTGCACCCCGAGCTTCTTGGCGACGCCGTTGATGTCGGCGATGTCGAGCTTCTCGGCCATGGCTGCGTAGGCCGTGTTCATCGACTTCGCCGTCGCGTCCGCGACGCTCATCTGGCCGGGCTGCTCACCCGCGTCGTTCTTGGGGGTGTACTTGTTGCCCCGGCTGCCGTCGATGGTCATGTTGAAGGTCCGCGGCTTGGCGTTGACGCTCTCGTAGATCCCGTGCCCCTGCTCGAGCCAGTCGATCAGGGTGAAAGGCTTGTAGGTCGAACCGGGTTGGAAGCCGATCGATCCGCCGTAGTCCCGGTCGGTGCTGTAGTTCACCGAGGTGAGGGTGCGGTCGGGGCTCGACGTCTCGGAGAACGTGGTGTTCTGTGCCATCACGACGACGCGGCCGGTACCGGCCTCGACGGAGTCCACGACGCTGCCGAGCTGGAAGTTGCTCTCGGTGGCGGGAGCGTACTTGTCGACCTGCGCCTTGGCGTTCTCGTTGAGGTCGAGGTTAAGCGTCGTGTAGACGTCGTAGCCACCGGTGTTCCAGTTGGTCTGACGCTCCTCGGGGGTGGAGCCGAGGACGGCGAGGTCCTTGATGCTCTTCTTGACGTAGTCACAGAAGTAGGCGGCAGAGGGGACGGTGACCGCGCCGCAACCCTGCGAGGGAGCCGTCAGCACGACGTAGCTCTCGACGGGCGTGGCCAGCGAGGCGTCGGCCGTGGCCTGGTCGATGTCCTTCTCGGCGAGCATCGACTTGATGATGACGTCACGCCGGGCCTTGTTGGCCGGGTACTTCTCGGGCGTCGACATGTTGCGCGAGTCGGGGTACTGCACGATCGCGATGAGGCTGGCGGCCTCGGGCACCGTCAGCTCGGCGGCGCTCTTGTTGTAGTAGTGCTGTGCGGCGGCCTGCACACCGTAGGTCTGGTCGCCGAAGTAGGCGATGTTGAGATAGGCCAGCAAGATGTCGTCCTTGCTGTACTTCTTCTCGAGCCCGATCGCGAACTTCATCTCTTCGAGCTTGCGGTCGAGGGTCGTGGTGGTCGCCTCTTTGTAGGCGGCGTCCCGCTCGTCCGCGGTCGGCAGCTGCTGCGACTGCGCGATGCGGATGTTGCGCACGAGCTGCATCGTCAGGGTCGAGCCACCACCGCTCGCACCGAGCTCGCCGGCGCCCGCCGAACCGACGGCCGCTCGGACGAGGGACGTGACGTCGACGCCGCCGTGTTCGTAGAACCGGCGGTCCTCGCCGGCGACGACGGCGGTCTTCAGGTTCGGGCTGACCTCGTCCCACGAGAGCTCGACGCGGTTCTCGCTGTAGAGGGTCGCGAAGGGCACCTGCTGCCCGCCCTGGGTCGCGTACAGCGTGTTGCGCTGCTGCAGCTTGCCGATCTCGATGTACTCGGGGATCGACTCGAAGACCCCGATCGAACTCGAGGCCGTCATGCCGGCGACCGCGATGGCCGGCGTCACGCCGATGGTCACCAGGAGGCCGGCCAGGACGCTGAAGCCGACGAATCCGAAGAGTGCCCCGATGGCGGACGTGGGCTTCGATTTTTGGGCAGACATAGGATCAGGGTAAGCGACATCGCCGATTTTCAAGCTGAACGGAAGCCGAAATGGTCCTTTGGGAGTACACGACGACGCCCCTGTTGGTGCACAACAGCACGGCGATCCTCAACAACTGGGGTTCCGACGGGTGGGAACTCGTCCAGGTGACCCAGGGCCCCGAGGGTGGTCCCGTCGCGTGGCTCAAGCGCCCCCGGCAGGACGCCTGATGGCTCCCGTCGACGAGCGCTTGGCCGAGCTCGGTCTCGTCCTCCCGCCCGTCGCGGCGCCCGCGGGCTCGTACGTCCCGGCGCTCCGCACGGGGTCGCTCGTCTACACGGCGGGTCAGCTGCCCTTCGTCGACGGTCAGCTGCCGGCCACGGGCAAGGTGGGCGAAGGCCACGGCCTCGTCCGGCCCGCCGACGCCCAGGCGATGGCGGCGACCTGCGTGCTGAACGCCCTGGCCGCCGCGGGGACGGTCCTGGACTCGCTCGACGACGTCGTCCGCGTCGTGAAGCTGACCGGATTCGTCGCCTCCGATCCCGACTTCTCGGGCCAGCCCGGGGTGATCAACGGCGCCTCCGACCTCCTCGGGCAGATCTTCGGCGAGGCCGGGCGTCACGCCCGCAGCGCCGTGGGGGTCGCGGTGCTGCCGCTCGACTCGCCCGTCGAGGTCGAGCTCGTCCTCGAGGTCCGCTGACGCGCCTCCTCGTCCTGTCACGACGACGGCCCCTCCTCAGCGTGAGGAGGGGCCGTCGTCGTGCCGGGGTCAGCGCATCTCGGCGGTGATCACCGACATGACCGAGGTGTCCGCCAGCGTGGTCGTGTCGCCGACCTCGCGTCCTTCCGCCACGTCCCGCAGCAGGCGACGCATGATCTTCCCCGAGCGCGTCTTCGGCAGTTCGTCGACGAGCACGACGGTGCGCGGACGCGCGATCGCGCCGATCTGGTGGGCGACGTGCGCACGCAACGCGGCCACCGCCTCCTCGGGTGTTTGCATGGTCTTGGCCTTGTTCCGCAGGATGACGAAGGCCACGACCGCCTGACCGGTGGTCTCGTCGGCCGCGCCGACGACCGCGGACTCGGCGACGATCGGGTGCGACACGAGGGCCGATTCGATCTCGGCGGTCGACAAACGGTGCCCCGAGACGTTCATGACGTCGTCGACGCGGCCGAGCAGCCAGATGTCTCCGTCCTCGTCGCGGCGGGCGCCGTCTCCGGCGAAGTAGCGGTCGCCGAACCGGCTCCAGTACGTCTCGACGTAGCGGTCGGGATCGCCCCAGATGCCCCGCAGCATCGACGGCCAGGGTTCGGAGACGACCAGCAGGCCGCTCTCGCCGTTCGCCACGGGAGTGCCGTGGTCGTCGACCACGTCCACCGAGATGCCCGGCAGGGGGTTCTGGGCCGACCCGGGCTTGGTGGTCGTGACGCCGGGCAGCGGCGAGATCATCTGCGCACCCGTCTCGGTCTGCCACCACGTGTCGACGATGGGCGTGCGGCCCGCGCCGATCACCTCGCGGAACCACAGCCAGGCCTCCGGGTTGATCGGCTCGCCGACCGACCCGAGGAGGCGCAACGACGTGAGGTCGCGGGCCCCCGGGATCTCCCTCCCGGACTTCATGAAGCCCCGGATGGCCGTCGGGGCGGTGTAGAAGATGGTCACGCCGTACTTCTCGACGAGGTCCCACCAGCGGCCCGGCTCGGGGAAGTCGGGGGTGCCCTCGTAGAGCACCTGCGTCGCAGCGTTGGCGAGCGGGCCGTAGACGACGTAGCTGTGCCCGGTGATCCACCCGACGTCCGCCGTGCACCAGTAGACGTCGGTCTCGGGGTGCAGGTCGAAGACGACGGAGTGCGTGTAGGCGACCTGGGTGAGGTAGCCGCCCGAGGTGTGCAGGATGCCCTTGGGCTTCCCGGTCGTGCCGCTCGTGTAGAGGATGAAGAGCGGGTGCTCGGCCTCGAAGGGTTCGGCGACGTGCTCACCGTCGACCGTCTCGATGGCGTCGTGCCACCAGACGTCGCGGCCGTCGGTCCAGTCGACGTCGTTGCCGCCTCGCCGGACGACGAGGACGTGTTCGACCGTGGAGTCGCCGTCCACCGCCAGGGCCTCGTCGACGGCGGCCTTGAGAGGGGAGACCGCCCCCTTGCGCCAGCCGCCGTCCGCCGTCACGACCAGGCGGGCGCCGGCGTCGTCGATGCGCGCCCGCAGGCTCTCGGCGCTGAAGCCGCCGAAGACGACCGAGTGCACGGCCCCGATCCGGGCCACGGCCAACATGGTCACCACGGCCTCGGGGATCTGCGGGAGGTAGACCACGACGCGGTCCCCGGCCCGCACGCCGAGCGACATCAGCAGGTTCGCCGCGCGCTTGACCTCGTGGGTCAGCTCGGCGTAGGTCAGCGAGCGGGCGTCGCCGGGCTCGCCTTCCCAGTGCAGCGCGACGCGATCACCGTGCCCGGCCTCGACGTGACGGTCCAGGCAGTTGTACGCGACGTTGAGCGTGCCGTCGGCGAACCACCGGGCGAAGGGTGCGTCCGACCAGTCGAGCGTCTCGGTGGGGACCTGCCCCCACGTGAGTCGTTCGCGGGCCTGGTCACCCCAGAAGGCGAGGCGGTCGGCAGCGGCTCGTCCGGCGAGGTCGGAGCCGGCCACGGCCGTCCGGACGAAGGCGGCGGGCGGGGCGAAGGTGCGTCCTTCGGTGGGCTGGTCGTCGGTGCCGTCGAGCATCGCAAGTCCTCTCGCTTCGTTGCGTGAACCGCGGCACGGGGCCGCGCGGACGACCTTACTCCGGAGGCCGCGCCGGGCCAGGGCGCACGACACGCCTGACAGGAGAGCGCGGCGTGGTGTTCCCGGAGCGTTCTGGGGTACAGTGAACGAGTCGGATTCAATTCCGACGTGCGTCGCGCTGATTCCCCCCAATCGCCCGACGCACGTGGCGGCACCGGTTCCCCCCAACCGGTGCCGCCCCTCTCGTTAACCCGGTCGTCGCCCGGGTGGTCGGTCGACTCGTCCCCAACGGTGGCGACGGGCGATCCGTCCCCACGGTGCTCTACCGATCTGTCTGTTCCGGTCGGGCCCTGCTTACGGTCGAGACCATGTCCCACGCGCCTCAGGTCGGCACCGCCCGTCACCCGTCCCTCACCCTCGATCACCCTCCCTCCCGCTTCGCCCTGCCTCCCGTGGCGGCGCTCGGTACGGGCCGGGGTACAGAATCTCGATTCGGGGTACAAGGAAGGCTCACCCGACACGAGCGTTCCGCGTTCGGACCCTTGGGGCGCCTCCTCGACGATCCGGCCGTCACCGACGTCTTCGTGACCGGCGGCGTGGGCGTCTGGGTCGATCGCGGCGACGGGGCCGAGCCCGAGACGAGCCTCCACCTCTCGGAGGCCTCGGCGCGGCAGGTGGCCGTCCGACTGGTCTCGCTCGGGGGACGCCACGTCGACGAGTCGAGCCCCTGCGTCGACGTGCGCCTGGGCGACGGCCTCCGGGTGCACGTCGTCCTGCCTCCGTTGGCGGTCTCGGGGACGGCTCTCTCCATCCGCGTGCCGCGGGCCGAGGCGATGTCGCTCGTCGACCTGGATCGGCGCGGGTTCTTCCCGGCGGGAGCCCTCGAGACGGTGATCGGCTGCGTGGAGCGACGGGCCAACGTCCTGGTCAGCGGGTCGGGTGGGGCCGGCAAGACGACGTTCCTCGCCGCGCTGTTGTCCGAGGCCCCCGGCTCCGACCGCATCGTGACCATCGAGGACGTCGCCGAGTTGCGACCCCGTCATCCTCACGTGGTGGCCCTCGAGACGCGTCAGCCCAACCTCGAGGGAGCTGGCGGGGTCGATCTGTCCCGTCTCGTTCGTGAGGCGCTGCGGATGCGACCCGACCGTCTCGTGGTCGGCGAGGTCCGGGGGCGGGAGATCCGCGACCTGCTCTCGGCCCTGAACACCGGGCACGACGGAGGCGCGGGCACCGTCCACGCCAACGGTCTCGACGACGTCCCCGCACGGCTCGAGGCGCTCGGGGCGCTCGCGGGACTGGGGGTGGACGCGCTGGCCCGACAGGCCGTCAGCGCGATCGACGCGGTGTTCCACCTCGAGAGACGAGGTGGCCACCGGAGGCTCGCCGAGATCGGCCACCTCGCCGTGACGCCCGACGGGCGATTGATCGCTCGGTCGGGATCACGGGGGTGAGCGGCGGCCCGGGTCCCGGACGCCTGAGCACCGGACGTTTCGAGCCCGGGCGCCCGAGGACGAGGCGGGCCCCACCCACACCGGCCGCCGTCCTGGTCGAACGCCTCGCCGTCCTCGTCGGAGCCGGTGTCGCACCCGCCCGCGCCTGGGGCCACGTCGGCGCGGTCGAACCCCCGGGGGTCGTCCGACGGCTGGCCGAGGCGGTCGCGCTCGACGGCGGCGACGGCGTCGCGGTCTCCACCAGCCTCGTGTCGTGGCTCGACACCCGACCCTTCGAGGATGCCGTGGACTCCGACGGGCACGACCGCACGTGGAGACAGGTCGCCTGCGCCTGGCGCGTCGCCGAGACGAGCGGTGCACCGATGGCCGACTGCCTCCACTCCCTCGTGTCGGCCCTCCGGGCGGCCGACGAGGCCCGCCGCGACGTCCAGGTGGCCCTGAGCGGACCACGGGCGACGGCGAACGTGGTCCTCGCCCTCCCGCCCGTGGGCCTCCTCTTCTCCTCGGGGCTGGGCTTCGACACCGGCGCGGTGCTCGTCGGCACCCCGATCGGATGGGCGTGCGTCGGCGTCGCGGGGTGTCTCGTGGTCGTGGCGCGTCGGTGGAACGCCCGACTCGTCCGTCGTGCCTTGCCGTCGTCGAGGGTGCCGGGGTTGCGCCCCGAGCTCCTCGCCGTGGCGCTGTCCGGGGGAGCCTCGTGGTCGTCCGGCCTCGCCGCCGTCGACGAGGCGGTCGCCTCGTGCGGGCTCGAGGCCGTCGTGCCCGAGCCACGAGGAGGCGCGGGCGCGGTCGACGAGACCGCCGACCGGGTCGAGCGGCGTCGGTGCGAGGCGGTCCTCGACCTGTCCCGTCGTGCCGGGGTGCCGGCGGGGTTGCTCCTGCGCTCCGAGGCCCGAGAGCTGCGACTGGAGGCCCGCACGGCAGCGCAGACCGCGGCGGGGCGGCTCGGGGTCACCCTGATGCTGCCGCTAGGTGTGTGCATCCTGCCGGCGTTCCTGGTCATCGGCGTCGTCCCGCTGGTGGTGTCACTCGTGTCGTCCACAGCGGGCTCGTGGTGACCGGCCGTCCCCAGCAGAGGGCGACGGCGGTGGGCCGTCCGCAGAATGCCGCCAGGCTCGGATCGTCACCGGAGAGGTGCCGACACCCACGAGAGGAACATCATGACCGTTGCCGCGACCCCCTCGCCCGCCGTCCCCACGACGAGCGCTCCGTCCTCCACCTGCCGTACCTCGGCCGCGGGCCGCCTCGCCTCCGTCGCCCGTCGCATCGTCCGGGCCGACGACGGTGCGGCCACGGCCGAGTACGCCATCGTGATCATGGCCGCGGTGGGCTTCGCCGGCCTGCTCGTCACCATCATGAGGTCGGACGAGGTGCGGGGCATCCTGTCCGACCTGGTCCGGTCGGCCCTGTCGGTCGGATGACCGCCGTCGCGACGACCAGGGTCCGTGGGTGCCTCGTCCGTCTGGTCCGTCGGGTCGACGATGAGAGGGGAAGCGCGACGGTCGAGTTCGCGATGACGATGCCCGCCGTGATCCTGGTCGTCGCGTTCGTCGTCGCGAGCCTGGGTCTCACCTCGCAGTCGGTCCGCCTCGCGGACGCCGCGGCCGTGGTGGCACGACAGACCGCCCGGGGCGATCGCGGCTCGGTCGGGGCGACCCTGGAGAGGCTCGCGCCGGGAGCCGCGATGTCCGAGTCCGTCGGCGCCGACCTCGTCTGCGTCGACCTCCGCCGGGAGGTGCGGGTCGGCCCCGTCGGCGAGGTCACGTTGACCTCCCGCAGCTGCGCACCGACGGCCGGGCGATGACGGTCCGCCACGTGTTGGCGAGCGACCGCGGCAGCTCGAGCGTCCTGTCGGCCGCCGGGCTCGCGACGATCACGGTCCTCGCCGTCGCGCTCATCGGATCGCACTCGGCCCTCGCCGTCCGGTCGCGCACGGCCGGGGCGGCCGACGCCTCGGCGCTCGCGGCCGCCGACGCCCTGTCGGGGGCCGTCGTCGGCGCCGTCTGCGACCGGGCCGCCGCGACCGCGGAGGCGAACGGCGTCGCGCTCTCGGCCTGCGTCGTCACCGGCGCGGAGGTCACCGTGGAGGTCTCGACGGCCCTCGGTCCCCTCGCCGTCAGGGCCCGGGCGACGGCCGGTCCGCCGCCCCCGACGGCCCCGCCCCGGGGTGGCGGTCCGTGAAGAGGGCCCGGGCGTCGGGTGTGTATGGTGTGGCTGTCGGCTGCACGGCTCCCGACGTTCCTCGGGGTCGGTGGGAGCGATCGAGCACCCCGTCCTCGCCCTGCAGCCCCTCGCCCGGTCCGTCGGACCGGGTCGCCGCACCACCACCCAAGGAGTCCCGTGCCAGGCACGAAGAAACTGGTCATCGTCGAGTCGCCCGCCAAGGCCAAGACGATCGGGCAGTACCTCGGCGACGGATACGAGGTGCTGGCCTCCGTCGGCCACATCCGCGACCTCGTCGAGCCCAAGAACCTCCCGGCCGAGCTGAAGAAGGGGTCGATGGGCAAGTTCTCCGTCGACGTCGAGAACGGATTCGAGCCCTACTACGTCGTCTCGGACGCCAAGAAGAAGACGGTCTCCGACCTCAAGCGCGCCTTGAAGAACGCCGACGAGCTCTACCTCGCGACAGACGAGGACCGCGAAGGCGAGGCCATCGCGTGGCACCTCCTGCAAGAGCTCAAGCCCAAGGTGCCGGTCAAGCGCATGGTGTTCCACGAGATCACCAAGGACGCCATCCAGAAGGCGCAAGAGAACACGCGTGACCTCGACACCGCCCTGGTCGACGCGCAGGAGACCCGCCGCATCCTCGACCGCCTCTACGGCTACGAGGTCTCGCCCGTGCTGTGGCGCAAGGTCGGACCGGGCCTGTCCGCCGGCCGCGTCCAGTCGGCCGCGACGCGTCTCGTCGTGGACCGCGAACGCGAACGCCTCGCGTTCGTCTCCGCGTCGTACTGGGACCTCACCGCGACCTTCGAGCCCGTCGCGGCCGAGGGCGAGGCGAAGGTCGCCTTCGGGTCGCGCCTCGTCCGAGTCAACGGGGAACGCGTCGCCGCCGGGCGCGACTTCGACGACCGGGGTCGGCTGAAGGGTGAGGCCGTCGCGCTCGACGAGGCCGCGTCGCGTGCGCTCGCCGAGGCGTTGAGTTCCTCCGACGTCGAGATCGTCGTCGGCTCGGTCGACTCGAAGCCCTACACCCGTCGTCCGGCTGCTCCCTTCACGACGTCGACCCTCCAGCAGGAGGCGGCGCGCAAGCTGCGGTTCTCCGCCCGGCAGACCATGAGCGTCGCGCAGTCGCTCTACGAGAACGGCCACATCACCTACATGCGCACCGATTCGCCGGCGCTGTCCCAGCAGGCGATCGGTGCGGCGCGCAGCCAGGCCGCCAAGCTCTACGGGTCCGACACGGTCCCCGACAAGCCGCGGCTGTACACGGGCAAGAGCAAGAACGCCCAAGAGGCGCACGAGGCCATCCGGCCCTCGGGCGACACCTTCAAGACGCCGTCCGAGATGCAGAACGTCCTGCGGGGCAACGACTGGAAGCTCTACGACCTCATCTGGAAGCGCACGGTCGCCTCGCAGATGGCGGACGCCAAGGGATCGACCGCGTCGGTCGTCGTGTCGGCGACGACCTCGGGGACGGTCGCGGGCATCGCTCCCCGCGCCGCCACCGGGACGCTCGCCGAGTTCGCCGCATCCGGCACGGTCATCACGTTCCGCGGGTTCCTCAACGCCTACGAAGAGGGTCGCGACGAGGACCGCCACGGCACGGCCGAACCCGCCGAGGCCAAGCTGCCCCCACTGACCGCCGGTCAGGCACTCGGCCTCGACGAGGTCGAGGCGAAGGGGCACGACACGTCGGCACCGCCGCGCTACACCGAGGCGAGCCTGGTCAAGACCCTCGAAGAGCTCGGCATCGGACGCCCCTCGACCTACGCCGCCATCATGTCGACGATCGTCGACCGTGGCTACGTCACGCCGCGCGGCACGGCCCTCGTCCCGAACTGGATCGCGTTCTCGGTGGTCCGTCTGCTCGAGGACTATTTCGCCGACCTGGTCGAGTACGACTTCACGGCCAGCATGGAGGACGACCTCGACCTCATCGCCGGCGGCGACGCCGACCGCGTGGACTGGTTGAACGGTTTCTACTTCGGCAACGAGTCGCACCGTGGTCTCCGCAAGGTCATCGACAACCTGGGCGAGATCGACGCGCGCGACATCAACTCCATCGTGCTCGCCGACGGCGTGACCCTGCGCATCGGTCGCTACGGTCCCTACCTCGAGGCGCCGGGCGACGACCCCGAGACGCCCCGTAGGGTCAACGTGCCCGAAGACCTCGCTCCCGACGAGTTGACCGCCGAGAAGGCGCGTGAGTTGATCGACGCCCCCGTCGTCGGCGACCGCGTGCTGGGGCTCAACCCCGAGACCGGCAAGGAGGTCATCGCCAAGGACGGCCGCTTCGGCCCGTACGTCACCGAGCGGACTCCCGAGTCGGCGACCGACGAGATCGTGGCCGACCCGGCGACCGGCGAGGTGACCGAGTCCGCGGCTGCCGCCACGACCACGACCGGGGCGAAGAAGACTCCGGCGAAGAAAGCCCCTGCCAAGAAGGCGGCCGCTCCGAAAGAACGCACGGCGTCGCTCTTCAAGAGCATGGGCGTCGACACGATCGACCTCGACACGGCCTTGCGGTTGCTCGACCTGCCCCGCACCGTCGGCACCGACCCCGAGAGCGGCGACGAGATCCAGGCCCAGAACGGGCGCTACGGCCCCTACCTCAAGAAGGGGACCGACACCCGGTCGCTGACGAGCGAGGACCAGATCTTCGAGATCGACCTGCCCGGGGCGCTCGAGCTCTATGCCCAGCCGAAGTACGGCGCCCGCAAGGCCAGCAGCGCCTTGAAGGAGTTCGAGGCCGACCCGGTCAGCGGCAAGCCCATCAAGGTGAAGGACGGGCGGTTCGGCGCTTACGTCACCGACGGCGAGACGAACGCCACCATCCCGCGCGGTGAGACGGTCGAAGAGGTCGACTTCGACCGCGCCGTCCAGCTGCTCGCCGACAAGCGGGCCAAGGGGCCGGCCAAGCCCAAGACGGCCGCCAAGAAGGCACCCGCGAAGAAGGCACCGGCGAAGAAGGCGACAACCACCAAGGTGCCGGCCAAGAAGGCGACGACCGCGAAGGCGACGACCGCGAAGGCGCCGACCGCGAAGGCGACGACCGCGAAGGCGTCGACGACGGCCGCCCGGAAGGCGCCGGTCAAGAAGGCTCCGGCGGCCGAGGCGGCGTCGGCAACGGCCGCCGCGCCGGAGGCCACGGCCGAGTGACCGGCGCGGTCGGTCCCCGAGCCGAGGGCGCACGCTGACCATGCCCCTCTGGGAACACCTCACGGGTCAGCCCGATGCCATCGAGGCGTTGACCGCGGCGGCCTCGACGCAGCCCGGCAACGCCTCGATGACCCACTCGTGGCTCATCACCGGGCCGCCCGGCTCGGGCCGCTCGAACCTCGCCTACGCCTTCGCGGCCGCGTTGCTCTCACGAGAACCGGCCGACGAAGAGGCCACCCTCCGGCAGGTCGCCGCCAGGTCGCACCCCGACCTCGCGGTCCTGAGCACGGAGCGCATCATCATCACGATCGAAGAGGTCCGGTCGCTGGTCGCGGCGAGCCAGTTCTCGCCTTCGGTGGGTCGCTACCGGGTGGTCGTCATCGAGGACGCCGACCGCATGACCGAACGCACCTCGAACCTCCTGCTCAAGGCGCTCGAAGAGCCGCCGCCGCGGACGGTCTGGCTGTTGTGCGCCCCGAGCGAGGCCGACCTCATCCCGACGATCCGCTCCCGCGTCCGCAGCGTGCGCCTCCGCATGCCCGCCGTGGGCGACGTCGCCGCGCTCCTCGAGGCCCGTGACGGCGTCGACCCCGAGATCGCGCTCGTGGCGGCCCGCGAGGCCCAGAGCCACATCGGCATGGCGCGGCGCCTGGCACTCGACACCTCGGCGAGGTCGCGACGTCGACAGACCCTCGAGACCGCCCTGGGCATCCGCAGCGTCTCGGACGCCGTCATCGCGGCGGCCACCCTGCTCGCGGTCGCCGGTGACGACGCGAAGGCGATCACGGAAGAGCGCGACGCCGAAGAACGGGCGAGTGCGTTGCGGTCGCTGGGCGTCGAGCCGGGTGGCACCGTGCCTCCGGCCCTGCGCAGCCAGCTGCGTGCCCTCGAGGACGACCAGAAGCGCCGGGCGACCCGGAGCCTCCGCGACGGGATCGACCGCATCATGGTCGACCTCCTCTCGCTGTACCGCGACGTCCTGTTGCTGCAGCTCGGCGTCGACGAGCAGCCCATCAACGAGGCCATCCGGGCACAGCTCGACGCCGCGGCGGCCGCCTCCACCCCGGCCGCGACCCTGGCCGTGCTCGACGCGATCGCTCTGGCCCGCCGCCGCATCGAGGCCAACGTGTCGCCGGCCATGGCGCTCGAGGCCATGCTGGTCGTCGTCAGTCGTCACGCCACCCGCTGACCGGCGCGTGGCAGCGCCACGAGCACCGGGTCGGCGAGGTGGCCGTCCACCCCTTTCCCCGGGTGCATGCGCGATGATGGCCTGATGAGCGACCCGAACGCCGCCCCCGGCCTGCGCGAGCGCAAACGTCTGGCCACCCGACGAGCGATCCAGGTCGCCGTCCTCGACCTCATCGTCGAACACGGGCTCGACGCGGTCACGGTCGACATGGTCAGCCGCCGGGCCGACGTCTCGCCGCGGACCTTCTTCAACTACTTCCCGTCCAAGGAAGAGGCCGTCGTCGGCGATCCGCCGGCGCTGCCCGACGGTCGCGACCTCGAGCGGTTCGTGGCCCAGCGCGACGAGCCCGTGCTGTCGAGCCTCATCCAGCTGCTGACGCACGCCGTCGAGTCGGCGACGGTCGATCGCGAACTGGTCGTCCTCCGCCGCCGGGTGCTCCGGGCGCACCCCGACCTGCTGGCCCGTCGCATCGCGTCGACGCGGGTCTTCGAGGAGCGCCTGACGACCGTCGTCGCGCAGCGCATGGCGGCCGACGAAGGGGTGGCAGACGACGTCGTCGACGCCTCGTTGCTCAGCCGCGCGCACCTGGTGTCCCTGGTCAGCATCGCCACCCTCCGCCACGCCTGGGCCGAGTGGATCGACGACGACGACGGGGACCACCTCAGCGACATGCGGTACAGCCTGCGTGCCCGCATGGAGGCCAGCTTCGTCGAGCTCGGTCGCCTCGTGACACGCGAGGTCCGCTGATCCTGTACAGTGTCTAATCGTGCCGCGAGGCACGGGCAGCCGACCGAGGTCGGTCCCGCCGCTTTAGCTCAGTCGGTAGAGCGTCTCACTCGTAATGAGAAGGTCATCAGTTCGATTCTGATAAGCGGCTCCACCACAGCCCCGGGTCACGACGACCCGGGGCTGTTCTCGTCCGTGGGCCGTGCCGAGGGTGCGCTGCTCCGAGGCCCTCGTCCCCGGTCCCTGCGCCCCCAGTAGTGGTGAGCGCGTGGCCGGGTTGTACCCCGAACGGCCCACGGGCCTCGTCCCGTCGCCCTACGGTCGATCTGCGACGCCCACCGGTCCCCGGAAGGAGGTGGCCCGCATGCCCCTCCGTGTGATCTGCACCGCGCTGCTCGCCGCCGTCCTGGCAGGCATCCTCCTCGTCGTCTGGGCCGGAGGCGACTCCTCGGCCCTCGCGACGGCCGGCGTGGCCGACGGGCCGACGACGGTGGTCCTCGCGAGCGGCGACCCCGGCCCCGGGGCGGAGTCCACGGCCGAGGACGCAGGAGGCGCGGGGTGCGTCGACGACGCCACCAGCGCCTCCGTCCCCTCGCCCGCGCAGCCCGGCGCCGGCGCCCCGAGCGGCGCGACGGGCGCCTCCGACGCCGCGAGCGGCGCGACGGGCACCACCGCCGCCGACCTCGACGCGTTCCGGACGGCCTACGAGGAGCAGCGCGAGGCGGCGTGCCTCGGACTGCTGCCGGCCGCGAACGTGCGCCACGACGCATGCCTCGAGCAGTACCTCTTCTGGGTCGCCGGCGACCCGAGCCCCGATCCGTTGAGCGCCTGGGGACACAAGGGCGAGGTGGTCCGCAGCGACGGGGTGCCCCCGGTCGGCTGCGACGGCAACCTCGCCGGCGGCACCGCGACCACGGGCGACGTCGCCGCCGCCAAGTGGTGGGCCTCGGCTCCGCACCGCGCGGCCGTCTATCGACCGGACTTCCGCGGAGACCTCGCCCACGCCTGCGTCGGGTTCGCCGCCGTGCACGGGGGAGCGCCGGACGACAGCCCGGACTTCGTCCGCTCGGCCAGTCGCTGGTACGCCTGCTGACCGGCGAGGTGGTCCAGGGACTCGTACCGGAGGGCCTCGCCGTCGGCGGTGGCTGGTAGACAGTCCGCATGACACTTCGATGGGGAATCCTCGGCGCCGGCGGCATCGCCGCCACCTTCACCTCCGACCTGCTGGGGGCGGGGCTGTCCGTCTCCGCCGTCGGGTCCCGCGACCTGGCCAAGGCGCGCGAGTTCGCCGACCGTGCCGGGGTCCCGGGGGCGCACGGCAGCTACGACGACCTGGTGGCCGATCCCGAGGTCGACGTGGTCTACGTCGCCACCCCGCACCCGTTCCATGCCGAGAACGCCCTCTCGGCCGTCGCCGCCGGCAAGCACGTCCTCGTCGAGAAGTCCTTCACCGTGAACGCCTCCGAGGCCGAGAGGGTCTACGCGGCCGCTCGCGAGGCCGGCGTGGTCGTCCTCGAGGCGATGTGGACGCGCTACACGCCGCAGAGCGCGCGACTGCGCGAGGTCGTGCGCTCCGGCGTCATCGGCGAGGTGCGCCTCCTGACGGCCGTGCACGTCCAGTCGCTGCCCACCGATCCCCACCACCGCATCAACGACCCGGCCCTCGGCGGCGGGGCCCTGCTCGACCTCGGGGTGTACCCGGTGTCGTTCGCGGACGACCTGCTCGGGGCGCCCTCGACGGTCTCGGCCTCCGCCACGCTCAGCGACCAGGGCGTCGACGCCCGCGTCGCGATCCAGCTCGGTCACGCGTCGGGTGCGACGGCCCAGCTGTACGCCGCCCTCGACACCTCGGGCCGCAACACGGCGACGCTGCTCGGCACCGCCGGTCGCATCGACGTCGACGACACGTTCTACGCGCCCGGCGGCTTCACCGTGCGCGACTCGGACGACGCCGTGGTCGAGCGCTTCGACGCCGACGAGGGCGGACTGCGCGGCATGCACCACCAGGCGCTCGAGCTCGAACGGGTCGTCGCGGCGGGCGAGCCCGAGAGTCCGTTGCTGACCGCCGCCGACGGCGTGGGCGTCATGCGCACGATGGACGAGGTCCGACGGCAGATCGGCGTGCGGTACCCCTCCGAGGGATGACGTCGGCGCGACGCTCCGTATGATGTCCTCGATGAGTGATCAGGGTGAGCCACGTCACGACCGTCCCGAGGCGACCACGGGTGGTGTCGGCGCCGGGCCCCGCGATGCGGCCCCGGTCCCGTCCACCGGGTCGGGCTCGTCCGTGTGGCGCTGGGTCTCGTCGCGGCCGCGAGGGGTCCTCGTGACGGCGGGCGTCCTCGTGTTCGCCCTGCTCGGCGGAGGCGCCGTCGCCGCCGGGGCAGCGACCGCACCCGATGCCACGACGGCGCGGGCCGCCGCCTCGGTCCCCGAGCCGGCGGTCACGATCACACCGACCGCGACCCCCACGGCCGACCCCGCACGGTCGGTACCGGGCGTCATCCCGGCGGCCACGCGTCTGCGGACCTGCTCGGTCGCCGGTGCCGCGTCCGACGCCCGTCTGGCCCAGTTCGAGGGCAGCGTGGTCAACGCCACCACGGGTGAGGTCCTCTTCGACCGCAACGGCTCGACCCCGGCGCGCACGGGCAGCGTGCTGAAGACCCTGACGAGCGCGGTCGCCCTGTCGGTCCTCGGGCCCGACGCCCGTCTCACCACCCGGGTGACCGGCGACGCCGGGACGGGTGCCGTGTCCCTGGTCGGCGGCGGCGACGCCACGCTCAGTGCCACGGGTTCGAGCGTGTACGCCGGGGCCCCCACGGTCGCCGACCTCGCGACCCAGGTGAAGGCGTCGCTCGGCGAGCAGCCCCTCACGCAGATCACGCTCGACGCCACCTTCTGGAACCCCGCCGACAAGTGGGACCCGTCCTGGAAGCGCACCGAGCAGACCATCGGCTACCACTCCGAGGTCACCGCGCTCATGGTCGACGGCGACCGGGCGAACCCCGCGGCCCAGACGAGTCCGCGCAGCACCGATCCCGTCGCCCGCGCGGGCGACGCCTTCCGGTCCGCGCTCGTCACCGCGGGCGTGGTCGGCGCCGACTCCGCCACCATGACCCAGGGCACCGCCACGAGCGGCACCGTCATCGCCCAGGTGTCGTCCCAGCCGGTCAGCCGCCTGATCTCGCAGCTGCTGCCGACCTCCGACAACACCCTCGCCGAGATGCTCGCGCGCGTCTCGTCGAAGGCGTCCGGTGCCGACGGGTCGGCCGCGTCGCTCACGACCCTCTACAAGACCGTCCTCTCGTCGACCTACGGTCTCGACACGTCGTCGCTCACGATCATCGACGGGTCCGGCCTAAGCGAGAACGACGCCGTGCCGTCGACCTTCGTCGCGCGGCTCATGATCCAGGTGCTGAACCGCGAGCACGGCCTGGGCGTCGTCTACGACGCCCTCCCGGTGTCGGGCAAGACGGGCACGCTCGCCTCCCGTTTCACGGGCTCGAACGCGGTGGCCCGAGGCGCCGTGCACGCCAAGACCGGCTGGATCGACACGGCCTACACGCTCGCGGGCACCGTCGACGCGGCGGACGGCACCAAGCTCACCTTCGCCTTCTACGCGATCGGCTCCGTGCAGGACAACGCGCGGGCCGCCCTCGACACCCTGACGACGGCCGTCTACAGCTGCGGCGACAACCTGGCCAACAGCTGAGGCGGGCCGCTGTCGGTGCGGCGCGCGAGAATGGTCGCATGACCAGAGCACTCTTCGTCATCGACGTCCAGAACGACTTCACCGAAGGAGGCGCGCTCGGGGTCACCGGCGGCGCCCACGTCGCGCAGGCGGTCACCGACCACCTCCGCGCCCACCGCGACCGGTACGACCTCGTGGTCGCCAGTCGCGACTGGCACGCGCCCGACGGTGACAACGGCGGCCACTTCAGCACCGAGCCCGACTTCGTCGATTCGTGGCCGACGCACTGCGTGCAGGGTTCGACCGGTGCCGACTACCACCCCGAGCTCGACACCGCACTCGTCGACGTCCACGTGCTCAAGGGCGACGGGCGACCGGCCTATTCGTTGTTCGACGGGCTCGTCGACGACGGGCGGCCGTTCGGTGACGTCCTCGCCGCGACGGGCGTCGACGAGGTCGAGGTCGTCGGTCTGGCGACCGACCACTGCGTCCGGGCCTCGGCCCTCGACGCCGTCGCCGCGGGTCTCTCGGTGACCGTGCTGACCGACCTCGTGGCGGGCGTGGCCCCGGCGCCGAGCGAGGCCGCCCTGGCCGAGCTGCGCGCGGCCGGCGTCCGCACCGTCCCGTCGTCCGACGTCGACGGCTCGACCGGGGCCTCGGCGTGAGCGGCCCGGTCGTGACGGCTGCCGAGCGTCGTCGCGTGATCGAGGCCGTGCCCACCGGTCTCTTCGTGGGGGGCTCGTGGGGCCCGTCGTCCTCGGGCGACACCATCGACGTCGTCGACCCCGCCACGGGCGAGGTGCTCGTCGCGGTGGCCGACGCGACTCCCGCCGACGGCCTGCGGGCCCTCGACGCCGCGGTCGCCGCGCAGGACGACTGGGCGGCGACGTCTCCCCGGCACCGCAGCGACGTGCTGCGCCGCGCCTTCGACCTGCTGATGGAGCGGCGCGACGACTTCGCCCTGCTGATGACGCTCGAGATGGGCAAGCCGCTGGACGAGTCGCTCGGCGAGGTCACCTACGGCGGAGAGTTCCTCCGCTGGTTCTCGGAAGAGGCCGTGCGCGTCTCGGGTCATTACGGCACCAACCCCGAGGGCACCGGCCGGACGACGGCGCTGCACCGCCCGGTGGGCCCCTGCCTGCTGATCACCCCCTGGAACTTCCCCCTCGCCATGGCGACCCGCAAGATCGCGCCCGCCCTCGCGGCCGGCTGCACGGTGGTCGTCAAACCGGCCGAGCTGACGCCGCTCACCACCCTCGCCTTCGCCGCCCTGCTCGCCGAGGCGGGCGTGCCCGACGGGGTGGTGAACGTCGTGACGACGCTGTCGGCGAACGACGTGTGCGAGCCCCTGATCCGCGACCCGCGCCTCCGGAAGCTCAGCTTCACGGGGTCGACGCCGGTCGGCTCGACGCTGTTGACGCAGGCCTCCGAGCAGGTGCTGCGCACCTCGATGGAGCTCGGCGGCAACGCCCCCTTCGTGGTCTTCGACGACGCCGACCTCGACGCCGCGGTCGAGGGTGCGATGCAGGCGAAGTTCCGCAACGTGGGCCAGGCCTGCACGGCCGCCAACCGGTTCATCGTGCACGAGTCGGTCGCCGACGAGTTCACCGCCAGGGTGGTCGAGCGCGTGCGCGGACTCCGGGTGGGCGCGGGGACGGACGACGGGGTCTCCGTGGGCCCGTTGATCGACGACCGGGCCGTCGACAAGGCGGACCGGCTCGTCCGCGACGCGGTCGACCGCGGGGCGGTGGTCGAGACCGGCGGCCAGCCCGTCCACGGGCCCGGCACCTTCTTCGAGCCGACCGTCGTGTCGGGCGTCGCCCCCGGCAGCGAGATCCTGACCACCGAGATCTTCGGCCCGGTCCTGGCGATCTCGACGTTCCGGGACGAGGCCGAGGGCGTCCACCTCGCGAACGACACCGAGTTCGGGCTCGTGGCCTATGCCTTCACCCGCGACCTCGCCCGGGGGCAGCGACTGGCCGAACGTCTGCAGACCGGCATGCTCGGCCTCAACGTCGGCGTGGTGTCCAACGCCTCGGCGCCGTTCGGCGGCGTCAAGTCGTCGGGCCTCGGCCGTGAGGGCGGTGCCGAGGGCATCCACGAGTACCTCGAGACGGTGTACGTGCTGACCCCCGACCCGTTCGCCGGCGCATGAGCGCCGTCGAGCCGCTGCGTGTCGGCATCGTGGGCTACGGACTCGCGGGCCGGGTGTTCCACGGCGCGCTGCTGGCCGCCGACCCGGCCTGGCAGGTCGACGCCGTCGTCACGCGCGACCCCGACCGTGCCGGCCAGGCCGTCGCGGCGCATCCCGGGGCCGAGGTCGTCGCCGACGTCGACGAGCTCTGGCGGCGTGAACTCGACCTTGTCGTCGTGGCCACCCCCAACGACACCCACGTCGAGACCGCGACGCGTGCCCTGCGGGCCGGAGCGGCCGTCGTCGTCGACAAGCCGCTCGCGACCTCGGCCGCCGACGCCCGCGGGCTCGTCGGGCTCGCCGAATCGCTGGGCCGGCCGCTGACCGTCTACCAGAACCGGCGGTGGGACGGCGACTTCTTGACGGCCACGCGCCTCACGGGGTCGGGCGAGCTGGGCGACGTGCACACCGTCGAGTCACGCTTCGAACCCTGGAAGCTCGAGAACCGCGCCGGCTGGAAGCGTCGGGCGACCCCGGCCGACGGTGGGGGCATCCTGTTCGACCTGGGCCCGCACCTCGTCGACCAGGTGATGCGACTCCTGGGGCCGGTCCGGGCGGTCCACGCCGAGATCGCGACCCGCCGCCCGACCGGCACGGCCGACGACGACGTGTTCCTGTCGTTCGAGCACGAGGGCGGTCGGGGGTCGCGGCTGGCGATGAGCCACGTGGCGGTCCTGCCCGGGCCGAGGTTCCGTGTGCTGGGGTCGGCGGGGGCGTACGAGGTGCACGGTCTCGACCCGCAAGAGGCCCAGCTGGCGTCGGGGGTCGCGCCGACCGACCCCGCCTTCGGTGTCGACGCCGGCCGCCGTGCGGGCGTCGTGGTCAGCGACGGCGCACGCCGCGACGAGCCCACCGATCCGGGGTGCTACCCCGCGTTCTACTCGCAGCTGGCCGGTGCCCTCCGGGGCGAGGGCGAGCTGCCGGTCGACCCCTGGGACGCCGTCCGGGCACTCGAAGTGATCGAGGCCGCGCGTCGTTCCGCGGACGAGGGACGCGTGATCCGCCTCTGACCCGGCGGCGGTCGTCGCGCGGCCTTCGGGCTGCTGCCGGGGTGGCCCGCCGGTCTGCGGTCGGCAGCAGCGGCCGCGGTCTGCGACGGGCGGACGACGCTCGCCCCTCGGTCAGAGGCGAGTCGTCCAGTCGACCGTCGCGATGGTCGCGGCGACGTCGACCTCGGCGAGGGTCGGCGGTGACCATCGGGGGCAGCGGTCCTTATCGATCACCCGGGCGCGGACGCCCTCGACGAGGTCCGGCGAGGCGGCGAGCGAGGTGACGATGCCCAGTTCCTGCCCCAGCACCGCCTCGAGGTCGGGCAGACGGGCCGCCCGCCGCCGCGCCTCCAGGGTCAGCACCACCGACGTGGGCGAGGCCGCCTCGAGGTCGTCGGCCACGGCTCCGGCATCGGCGAGACCCGAATACGAGAGGTCGCGGAGTCGTCGCACGATCGTCCGCGCGTCGTCGCCCCGATAGGCGTCGTCGATCCACTCGGCGGCCTCGGCGAGATCGGACGGTCCCGCGTCCGCGCCGAGTGCCCGCACGGCGTCGGGGCCCCCGTCGGCCAGTGCCGGCAGGACCCGCGTCA
This sequence comes from Frigoribacterium sp. AP1, assembly GCF_056680555.1. Classification (NCBI taxonomy): domain Bacteria; kingdom Bacillati; phylum Actinomycetota; class Actinomycetes; order Micrococcales; family Microbacteriaceae; genus Frigoribacterium; species Frigoribacterium sp. AP1. The sequence goes on along the minus strand of NZ_CM155288.1, from coordinate 422,399 downwards.
GCTCGGACGACGGGACGAACAGGTCGGCGAAGCCCGTGTGCAGGGCATCGGCAGCCGTCATCGCACGACCGGTGAGGGCGAGATGGGTGCCGAGCTCGCCCGGGGCCCGCGACAGCAGGAAACTGCCGCCCGCGTCGGGGGAGAGCCCGATGCCGGTCTCCGGCATGCCCACCGAGCTGCGTTCGGTCACGATGCGGAGCGTGACGTGACCGCCGAGCCCGATGCCCGCACCCATCGCGATGCCGTCGAGGAGCGACACGATCGGCTTCGACCAGCGCGCCAGGCGCAGTGTTCCCCGGTACTCGCGCCGCCACATGTCGACGCTGCGCTGCGGGTTCGTCGTGGCGTTGGCGTGGATCCACGCGATGTCGCCCCCGGCACAGAACCCCCGGGGCCCGGCGCCCCGCAGCAGCACCGACGAGACCCTCGGGTCGTCCTCCCAGGCATCGAGCGCCTGCTCGACGAGCCCGAGCATCTCGATCGTCACCGCGTTGATCTTCTGGGGGCGGTTGAGGGTGATCACACCGACCCCGCGGTCGACGTGGGTCAGGACGGTGGGGGCGACGTCGCTCATCGGGCCATCGTCGCACGGCGTCGTGGTCGTGCCCCGACGCCCGCGCACCCCGTCTCAGACGAGGAGCTGGTGCTTGGCCAGGTCCTTGTAGAGCGGCGTCGTCTGCACCAGTTCGGAGTGGGTGCCCACGCCCACCACGCGGCCGGCCTCGACGACGACGATCTGGTCGGAGTCGACCACGGTCGACAGCCGGTGGGCGATGACGATGAGCGTGCGGTTCTCGGCGACCGCGTCGATCGCCTCGCGGAGGCGCTGCTCGTTCAGTCCGTCGAGACTCGACGTCGACTCGTCGAGCAGCAGGATCGGTGGCGCGTTGAGCAGCGTGCGGGCGATGGCGAGGCGCTGACGTTCGCCCCCGGAGAGCATCACCCCGTCCTCGCCCACCTGGGCGTCGAGGCCCTGGTCGCCGCGTTCGAGCACGGCGGTGAGGTTCACGGCCTCGAGGACCCGACGGCAGTCGTCGTCCGTCGCCTCGGGCGACCCCAGGGTGAGGTTGTCGCGGATCGTCCCGGCGAGCACGGGTGCGTCCTGTTCGACGTAGCCGATGCGGGACCGCAGGTCGCGCCGGTCGAGGGTGCGGACGTCGGCTCCGCCCACACGCACGGCACCCGAGGTCGGGTCGTAGAAGCGCTCGATGAGCGACAGGATGGTGCTCTTGCCCGCTCCTGAGGGGCCGACGAGTGCCGTGCGCTTGCCGACGGGCACCGAGAAGCTGACGCCCCGCAGCACCGTGAGGTCGTCGTCAACGGGGCGCACGCCCGAGTCCTGGCCGGGCTCGCCGGAGACCCGCGGGCCGCCCGTCGCCGTCCCGGAGGCCACGGGCGAGTCGGGGTAGCGGAAGTGCACGTCGTCGAACCGGACGGCGATGCCGTCCTCCGCCGTGAGACCGGCGCCCGCCTCACGGGTCGCGACCTCGGCCGCGAGGCGCTCGTCCCCGTCGGTCTCGCTCGGCAGGTCGAGGATCTCCTGGATGCGCCCGAGCGCCCCCAACGCCTGGTTGACGCTGAGCACGGCACCGAGGGCCTGACCGAGCGGCATGATCATCAGGAAGAGGAAGAGCACGAACGAGACGAGCGAGGCGATCTCGATGGCACCGCTCGCCACCCGGTACCCCCCGACGCCGAGCACGACGAGGAACGACGCCTGCAGCGCGACGGACGAGATCGGCACGACCAGGGCCGAGATGCGCGCCACCTGGAGCCCCCGTTGGTAGGCGCCCTCGGCGTCCCGTTCGACGGCCACGATCTCGCGGTCGGTGGCGCCCGAGGCGCGGATCGTGCGGACCGAGCTGATGGCACGTTCGACGGCGGCCGTCAGGTCACCCACCTTCTCCTGCGCCTGGCGGCTCGCCACGCGGATGCGGCCGGACAACAGCACGACGACGACGACCGAGACAGCGACGACGAGCACGGTCAGTCCGAGCAGCACCGGGTCGATCAGGAACATGCCGACCAGGGCGCCGACGAAGGTCAGGCTGCCGCCGATCGCCTCGACGAGCCCCTGGGTGAGCACGGCCCGCAGCAGGGTGGTGTCCGAGCCGACCCGAGACACGAGGTCGCCCGTCCGGCGCGTGTCGAACTGGCTGATGGGCAGCCGGAGCATGCGGCCGACGAGGCGACGACGGCTCGAGAGGACGACGCCCTCGCCGGTGCGCTGCAGCAGGTAGTGCTGGAACCCGCTGATCAGCCCGGCCACGACGACCAGCGCGACCAGCGCCCAGACGAGGGGCCCGAGCGTCACGCCCTGCTGCACGGCCGAGATGACCTGCTGGACGAGCAACGGCTGACCGAGCGACGCCGCGGCACCCAGGACGCTGAGCACGATGATGAAGGCCATGACCTTCTTGTGCTCGAACAGGTAGGGCAGCAACTGACGGAACGTGGCACGGGGGCCCTCGGGCTGCGGGCGGCGACCCCACCGTGACCGGGGCGCGGCCGGGGGGTCGACCCGCGCCTCCTGCCCGTCGGACGTCGTCGTGCGCGCGCGTGTGTCGGAGCTCATGATGCCTCTCGTGCCTGGTGACCGGCGTCGCGGGGTGCGGCGGTCGGTGTCGCGGGCGGTGCCACCGCCGACTACGACCGTACTTCGTCCGGGTGACCTCCACCTGCGTCACGGGACCGGCCCGCGCCTCTGGTCAGGAGGCGCGGGCCGGGCGGCAGGGTACGTCGCGTCCGGTCAGCCGGCCGTGTCGTAGTCGACGTCGCGGGTCTCCCGGCTGAGCACGAGCGCGATGAGGGTCAGGACTGCCATCGACGACAGGTAGAGGCCCACGAGCCAGGTGCTGCCGCCCGCCGCCGTCCAGAGCGCCACGGCGATGAACGGGGCCACGGCGGCTCCCAGGATGCTGGCCACGTTGTAGCTGATCGCCGAGCCGGTATAACGCACGCTCGTCGGGAACAGCTCGGGCAGCACGGCACCCATGGGTCCGAAGGTCAGCCCCATCAGGACGAAGCCGATGATGAGCAGCGCCTGCGCCCCGAGGGCCCCGGCCGCGAACAGCGGGGCGAACGTGAAGCCGAAGACGAGGATGCCCGCCGTCACGCAGATGAGCATGGCGCGGCGCCCGTACTTCTCGGCGAGCGGCCCCGACACCAGGGTGAAGATGCCGAAGAACACCACGCCGAGGATGAGCATCCAGAGGAACTGCGTCCGGGGGATGCCCAGACCCGCCGGGTCGCCCGCGGCGTCGGCCGTGCCGAACGTCAGCGTGAACGTCGTCATCAGGTAGAAGAGCGTGTAGGTCGCGAGCATGATGAACGTGCCGAGCAGCAGGGGGCGCCAGCTCGACCGGACCACGCGGGCGAGCGGCAGCGTCGCGACGTTGCCCGAGTCGACGACCTTCTGGAACGCCGGGGTCTCGATCAGCTTGAACCGCACGTACAGGCCGATGATGACCAGCACGGCGCTCGCCAGGAACGGCAGGCGCCAGCCCCAGGCCAGGAACTGCTCCTCGGTGAGGGTCGTGTTCAGCAGCACGAAGAGCAGGTTGGCGATGATGAATCCGATGGGCGCACCGAGCTGGGGGAACGTGCCGTAGATGGCACGGCGGTTCGCCGGGGCGTTCTCGGTCGCGAGCAGCGCGGCGCCGCTCCACTCGCCGCCGAGGCCGAGGCCCTGGCAGAAGCGCAGCACGACGAGGCAGGCCGGGCCGGCGACCGCCCAGCCGGGCGTGGTGCCGGCCGGGATGCAGCCGATCAGCACCGTCGCGATGCCCATCGTCAGCAGCGAGGCCACGAGGGTGCCCTTGCGGCCGATGCGGTCGCCGAAGTGACCGAAGACGATCGACCCGACCGGCCGGGCGATGAACGCGACGCCGAAGACCGCGAACGAGGCGAGCCGCGCCACGGCGGGGTCGTCGTTGGCGAAGAAGATCGTCGGGAAGACCAGCACCGCGGCGGTCGCGTAGACGTAGAAGTCGTAGAACTCGATCGAGGTGCCGATGAGGCTCGCGACGATGACGCGCGAGCGCTTGTTGGTGGTGGGGGCGGACGACGTCGACGGATCGACGGTGGGTACGGACACGGGGGCACTCCGAGGCAGGGGTCGAGGTCCCGGCGGACGTCGACGACCGGGCGCGTGATGCGGCGCAACGGGTCGGACGGAGGCGCGGTGCAGGGATCTGCGGATCGCTCGGCCGGGTGAGACGGTGGCCGCTCGTGACAGCCGACGTCCATGGTACTCCCGCCTGTACCCCGGCGGGGACGCGCTCCGGGCCCCGGGGTCAGCCGGCTCGGGCTCAGTCGTCGGCGCCGAGGTGGCCGGGCAGCTCGTGACCCATGCGGTCGCGCTTGGTGTCGAGGTATCCCTCGTTGAAGGCGCCGACGCCGACGACGAGCGGCACCAGGTCGGTGACCTCGATGCCGTGCTCGCCGAGCTGACGTCGCTTCTCGGGGTTGTTGCTCAGCAACCGGACGCGGGTGAGCCCCAGGTCACGCAGCACGTCGGCAGCGGCCCCGTAGTCTCGGGCGTCCGCCGGCAGCCCGAGGGCGAGGTTGGCGTCGAGGGTGTCGAGGCCGTCCTCTTGCAGGCGGTAGGCCCGGAGCTTGTTGACGAGGCCGATGCCCCGACCCTCGTGGCCGCGCAGGTAGACGACGACCCCGCCGTGGTCCCGGATGGTGTCGAGCGCGGCGTCGAGTTGCGGGCCGCACTCGCACTTGAGCGAGCCGAACGCCTCGCCGGTGAGGCACTCGGAGTGGACGCGCACGAGGGCGCCGTCCGCCGGGCGGAGGCCCGTCGGATCGCTCGCGATGATCGCCACGTGGTCGGCCCCGGTGACCGTGTCGCGGTAGGCCCTCATGCGGAAGGTGCCGTGGCTGGTGGGGACCGTGGTCTCGACCTCGAACGACACCTGGGACGAGGCGGCGGGGGTGGTGGTCATGCGTGTCTCCTGGAGGTGTCGCGGGCGACGACCACCAGGTCGTCGCCGAGGGGGTGCGCGTCGGTGACGCGCAGTCGTCGTTGCCCGTCGATGTGGTCCACGCCGAGGTCGTCGAGGGCTGTCCGGGGGCCGCCGAGCAGCGTGGGCGCCAGGTACACGACGTAGTCGTCGACGAGTCCGAGCCGGACGAACGCGCTCGCCACGGTCGGTCCGCCCTCGACGAACACGCTGCGGACCCCGCGGCGTCCGAGGTCGTCGAGCACGGCCTCGAGGTCGTGCGTGCCTGTCTCGACGAGCTCGCGGGGATGCCGGCGCAGGGCGGCGTCGGGGGGCACGGGGCGCGTGCCGACGACGACGGGCAGCGGCTGGTCGGGGAGCAGTTCTCCGCCGTCGCCCCGGGCGGTCAGGCTGGGGTCGTCGGCCAGCACGGTGCCCGTGCCCACCAGGATCGCGTCGTGGGCCGCCCGCTGTTCGTGGACGTGTTGCCGTGCCGCGGTGCCGGTGATCCACCGGCTGCTGCCGTCGGACGCGGCGGTGCGGCCGTCCAGGCTCGAGGCCCACTTGAGCGTCACGAAGGGTCGGCCCGTCCGGGCCGTCACCAACCACCGGCGAGCCATTTCTGCGGCCTCGTCGGCGAGCACGCCGGCGACGACCTCGACACCGGCCCGCCGCAGCCGGTCGGCCCCGCCACCGGAGGACGCGCCGGGATCGGCGACGGCGTGGACGACGCGGGAGACGCCCGCCTCGATCAGGGCGACGCTGCAGGGCCCGGTGCGGCCCACGTGGTCGCAGGGTTCGAGCGTGACGACGGCGGTCAGGCCGCGGGCCTCACCGGGGGCGAGGTGCGAGAGGGCGTCGACCTCGGCGTGCGGGGTGCCGGCACCCCGGTGCCATCCCTCGGCCGCCGTGCTGCCGTCGGGGCGCAGCAGGACGCAACCGACCTGGGGGTTGACCCCGCGGGCCGGTCCGCGTCGAGCCAGCGAGACGGCCCGTCGCATGACGTGTTCGAGGAGATCGTGGTCGATCGAGTCGATGCTCACGGGGCCTCCGGGACGGAACGGTCGCGCGCCGGGGCGTACGCGGTGGGGGACGGGCGGACGATGCCGTCGACGGCATCGGTGAGGGAGTCAACGCCGTCGGCGACGGGGTATTCCGTCGAGCGGCCGGGACGCGTCCCGGCACGCCCCAGGTCGGGCCAGCCCGGTCGCATCACCCGCGCGTCGCCCGGTCGCAGGCGGGCCTTCCAGCAGAGGGGGTGGCCCCCGTCGCGGTCGGGGTGGAGCCCGGGGCCGACGCCCTGATACGTGAAGCCCGTGCGACGGGCGACGGCGGCCGAGGCGTCGTTGCCGACGTAGCCCTCCCAGAAGAGTTCGCGCAGCCCGCCGGCACCGAAGGCCCAGTCGGCCACCAGCCCGAGGGCCTCGGTCATCAGGCCGTGACCCCGCGAGGCCGGGGCCGTCCAGAAGCCGACGTCGGACGACCGGAGCCGCACGCTGATGACGCCCTCGAGCAGGCCGGACCCCGGGCGGCGCAGCCCCCAGGTGAACTCGCGCCCGGTGGCCCACCCGTCGTCCACGATGCGACGCAGGAAGAACTCGGCGTCGGACCGTGCGTACGGGACGGGCACCGTGGTGAACCGCTGCAGCGTCTCGTCGCGGCAGGCGTCGACGATCGCCGGCACGTCGGCCGCGCTCGGCACCACCAACTCGAGGGTCGGTGACGCGAGCACGAACGGCAGCACGATCAGGCCTTGCGGACGAAGCCGATGCGGTCGTACACGGTGTCAATCGTGGCCTGGGCGATCTCGTTCGCCCGATCGGCGTTGACCGCGAGGATGCGGTCGAGCTCGGTCGGGTCGTCGAGCAGTTCGAGCGCCCGGGTGCGGACGGGCGCGAAGGTCTCGACGACGACCTCGGCCACGTCCTTCTTCAGGTCGCCGTAGCCGCGACCGGCGTAGCGCTCTTCGAGGTCGGCCACGCTGTCGCCCGAGAACGACGAGAGGATTGTGAGGAGGTTCGAGACGCCCGCCTTGGCCCCGCGGTCGAAGCGGATCTCACGCTCGGCGTCGGTGACCGCCGACTTGATCTTCTTGGCGGTCCGGCTCGGCTCGTCGAGCATCCACACGACACCCGAGTCGGTCGCCGCCGACTTGCTCATCTTCGACTCGGGCGACTGCAGGTCGTAGATGCGTGCGGACTCCTTCTGGATCGTCGCCTCGGGAACGACGAACGTCTCGCCGAAGCGGGAGTTGAACCGGGTGGCGAGGTCGCGGGTGAGTTCGACGTGCTGACGCTGGTCGTCACCCACCGGAACCGTCTCGGCCTGGTAGAGCAGGATGTCGGCGGCCATGAGCGTCGGGTACGCGAAGAGGCCGAGCGAGGCCGCGTCGGACCCCTGCTTCGCCGCCTTGTCCTTGAACTGCGTCATGCGGCTGGCCTCGCCGAAGCCGGTCAGGGTGTTGAGCACCCAGGCCAGCTGCGTGTGGGCCGGCACGTGCGACTGGATGAACAGGGTCGACCGGGCCGGGTCGATGCCCGCGGCGATGTACTGCGCCGCGGTGCCGCGGATCTGGGCCCGCAACGCGGCGGGGTCTTGAGGGACGGTGATGGCGTGCAGGTCGACGACGCAGAACAGGGCGTCGTGCGTCGTCTGCAGCGACTTCCACTGCTGCAGCGCGCCGATGTAGTTGCCGACGTGGAGCGAGTCGGCGGACGGCTGCATGCCGGAGAAGAGACGGGGCTTGGTCATGAGGTCCTCGGTCGGGGTGGTGCGAGAAGGAAGAGGTGGGACGCGGGTCAGAGTCGGTAGTCGACGACGACCGGGGCGTGGTCCGACCATCGCTGGTCGTAGGCAGCGGCCCGGTCGACCACGTAGTGCTCGACCCTGTCGGCCAACGCGGGGGTGGCCAACTGGTAGTCGATGCGCCAGCCGGTGTCGTTGTCGAAGGCCTGCCCCCGCCACGACCACCACGAGTAGGGCCCCTCGACCTCGCCCGCGAAGCGCCGACCCACGTCGACCCACCCGAGGCCTTGTCCGCCGGTGCCGTCGACCGTCTCGACCTGCTCGCCCGCCGGGCCGAGGAAGCGGTCGAAGTACGACCGCTCTCGGGGGAGGAAGCCGGCGCGCTTGACGTTGCCCTTCCAGTTCTTGATGTCGAGCTCGCGGTGCCCCACGTTGAGGTCGCCCGTGACCACCGAGAGCTCGTTGTGGGCGGCGAGCTCGGGGAGCCGCGCCGACATGGCGTCGAGGAACTTCCACTTCTCGTCCTGCTTGGGGGTGTCGACCTCGCCCGAGTGGACGTAGGTGCTGACCACGGTGACCACGGTGCCGTCGATCTCGTAGTCCGCCTCGAGCCAGCGGCCCGCACTGTCGAAGTCGTCGGGCCCGAGCTCGACGCGGTGCACGTGGGCCTTGCCCCGACTGGCGATGGCGACCCCGGCCCGGCCCTTGGCGGTCGCCGGGTCGTGGACGACGTTCCACTCCGGGCCGAGCAGGCCCTCGAGGTCGTCGGTCGAGGCGCGCACCTCTTGCAGCGTGAGCACGTCGACGTCGCGCGCCGAGAGCCAGTCGCCCATGCCCTTGCGGAAGGCGGCGCGGACGCCGTTGACGTTGACGGTGGCGAGACGGAGGCGCGTGGACATGGGCTCCAGACTAGCGGCGGGCACCGTCACGGGTGCCGTCCGGAGGGCCCGTGGGTGAGGCGTCCGTGCGTGGGACGTCGGACGGGTCGCCCCGGCGGACGGCACGCAGCGACCGCGAGAGCAGGCCGCGGGCGCCGTCGACGAGACGACCGCCGCGCGACCGGGCCCGCGCCTCCTGGGCTCGCCGTTCCTCCTCGAGGCGTCGCAGGCGGGCCGCCTCTTCGTGCGGGTCGGCGAGGACGCCGAGGTCGTCCATGCCGACGGCGATCCAGCCGGCGCTGAGCAGCAGTACCTGGCACAGCAGGTTGATCACGATCAGCAGTCCGACGATCGCCGCGAACGAGGCGACCAGGGGGTTCGAGCCCGTGGCCCGCAGCACGACGCCGCCGACCACGGTCAGCGAGACGAACCCGGCCGCGCCGATCGTCGCCCCCGAGAGCAGTCGACGGAAGGGGATGTGGAGCCCCGCCAGCACGCGGAACAGCACGGCGAGCACCGCGGTCTCGAAGACGAACACGAGCACGACGCCGACCACGCGAAGGGTCGCCTCGCCGACGGTCGACCGGGTCGAGACGCCGACCCCGGACAGCAGGCCCGAGACCGCCGTGGTGCTGAGCAGCGACAGCGTCGCCGAGACGACGACCGCGGCGCCGAAGCAGAGCGCCAGGCCGAGGTCGCGCACGATCAGTCGACCGAGGGGCGTGACGGGTTGGGGCGCCCGGAACACGATCCGGACGCAGTCGCGCATGCTGCCGAGCAACGTGATGGACGACACGAGCAGACCGAGCAGGGCGACGGCGCCGGTCCAGCCGAAGACCGACGCGTCGAGCAGCAGCTCGGGGTCGACGACACCCGTGCCGTCGACGTCCTGGATCAGTCCGGGCACGGCCGAGCGGATGAACACGATCAACTCGTCGCGCAGCAGTCGATCACCCGAGACGACGAACCCGGCGACCGAGAAACCCACCCACAGGGCGGCGAAGAGGGCGAAGAGCGCCTGATAGGTCAGCCCGGCCGCGAGCAACGGCCCCTTCGCCGTGACGTGCCGCGCCAGCACGCGGGTCGGGCGTGACCCCACGACGCGCGACCCGGCCCGACGGGCGCGTCCGGTCGGGCCGCCGACCGAGGAGGCGCTGGTCGCCTCGGCCGGGTCGGGCGTCGGTTCTCGGGTCCACGGCGCGCGCATTCCCCAAGGGTAGGGGTGGCCGGGCGAGGCGGCCCGGGTCGCCGGGGTCGACGCCGGGATCGGCACTGACCGGACGTCCGGGCGTTCCGTCTACGATGGACCGACCGTGGGCGTGCCCGGCGTCCTGCCGCACGTCCCCCCATCGAGACTCGAAGAGGTTCACCGTGGCACTACAGGGCGTTGGCGTCGGACGTGGAGTGGCCGTCGGCCCCGTCAAGAAGATGCCCGATCCGCTGCCCGAGCCGGGCACCGACCCGCGCACGGCCGACGCGGCCCTCGAGTACGACGCCGTGCTCACCGCCCTGTCCACGGTCGCCGCCGACCTCACGGCTCGGGGCGAGAAGGCCGGCGGCGAGGCGAAGGACGTCCTCGACGCCCAGTCGCTGATGGCACAGGATCCGACCCTGACCGACGACGTCAAGGCCCGCATCGACGACGGGCGCACCGGCGAACGCGCGGTGCACGAGGCGTTCGCGGCCTTCCAGGACCTCCTGATCGGCATGGGTGGCTACATGGCCGAGCGGGCCACCGACCTCGGCGACGTGGCACAGCGCGTCATCGCCTCGCTGCGCGGCGTCCCCGCCCCGGGTGTGCCCGAGAGCGACACCCCGTTCGTCCTCGTCGCGCCCGACCTCGCCCCCGCCGACACCGCCCTGCTCGACCTCGACAAGGTGCTCGCGCTCGTCACGCGTGACGGCGGGCCCACGTCCCACACGGCGATCCTCGCCCGGTCCAAGTCGATCCCCGCGATCGTCGGGGTCACCGGGGCCCTCGACCTGGCCGACGGCACCGTCGTCGTGGCCGACGCCGCGAGCGGCGTCGTGACGGTCGACCCCTCCGCCGACGAGGTCGCCGACGCCGAGAAGCGCATCGCCGACCGTGCGGCCGCGGCCGCCGCCCCCCTGACCGACGGTGCACTGGCCGACGGCCACGCCGTCCCGCTGCTCGCCAACCTCGGCGCGCCGGCCGAGGCCGCGGGGGCGATCGAGCTGGGTGCCGAAGGCGTCGGCCTGTTCCGCACCGAGTTCCTCTTCCTCGGCAACTCTTCCGCGCCCACCGTCGAGAGCCAGACCGCGAGCTACACCGCGCTGCTCGAGGCCTTCCCGGGCAAGAAGGTCGTCGTCCGCGCCCTCGATGCCGGCGCCGACAAGCCGCTCAGCTTCTTGAACGACGCCCACGAAGAGAATCCCGCCCTCGGCCTCCGCGGCCTCCGGGCCCTGCGCGTCAAGGAAGACATCCTGCGCGACCAGCTCACCGCCCTGGCGGCGGCGCAGGCCGCCACCACCGCCGACCTCTGGGTGATGGCACCCATGGTCAGCGACGCCGAAGAGACCGAGTACTTCGTCACCCTCGGCCGCGAACTCGGGCTGAAGACCGTCGGCGTGATGGCCGAGGTCCCCTCGCTCGCCGTGCTCGCCGACCAGATCTTCGCCAGCGCCGACTTCGTCAGCGTCGGCACGAACGACTTGACCCAGTACACGATGGCGGCCGACCGCATGCTCGGCTCCGTGGCCGCCTACCAGGACCCCTGGCACCCCGCCGTGCTTCGCCTGGTCAAGTCCCTCGGTGACGCCGGCGCGGCCGCCGGCAAGCCCGTAGGCATCTGCGGCGAGGCCGCGGCCGACCCGCTGCTGGCCGTCGTGCTCGTCGGGCTCGGGGCCACCACGCTCTCGATGACGCCCGCCGCGCTGGCCGACGTGCGTCTCGAGCTCTCGCGGTACACGCTCGACCAGGCCCGTGGACTCGCGACCGCCGCCGTCGCGGCGACCACGGCCGCCGGCGCCCGCCAGGCCGCCGAAGCCGCCACCGTCTGACGCCCGCGCGGCGTCGGCCCTCGGGGGGTCGACGCCGTCGGTCCGAGACTCGGCCTCAGCGCGGATCGATCTCCGCCCGGCGTTCGTCGAGGTGGTCGGCGAGTTCGCCCCAGGCGACGACCGCGTCGCGGAGCGCTCCGGCCGTGCCCTCGTCGAGCACTGAGACGAGCCCGCGAGGATCGTCGACGAGGACGAGCGCACTCGACCGCGACAGCACGGCGTACGACGACGACCGGTCGCCGACGGGTGCGTTCGTGCCCCGCAGCTCGAGGTGCAGGCGACCCGACGACCGTGTCAGGCGCGCCCGCACCGGGTCGCCGTCCGACGCGAAGAACTCGGCCAGCGCCTCCCGGTCGTCCGACAGGACGTCACGCTCCCACCCGTTCTCGGCGAGTCGTTGATCGGCGCCGGCCACGGACTGCCAGAGGACGACCGCCCTCTCGGTCGGCGAGGCTCCGGCTCGCAGGCCGAACCGCGCCTCCAGGTTGTCCGCGACGGCGGCGGCCACCGCCGCACGGTCGACCGACGGCGGCGCATCGAGCCGGTCCACCACGACCGTGACGACGGCGTCGAGTTCTCGCGGCCAGACCGACACCCGGGTCTCGTCCAGCAGGCGGTCGTGCTCGCCCGAGAGCAGGGTCTTCTCGACGAGCTCGTCGAGGCGGGCGAGGGCCCGGCCGAGTTCGCGGTCGCCGGTGGGTCGCAGGGGTGGTCTCGTCCGCACGGCGGCGGCGAAGGCACGGCGGCGTTCGCGCTGGTCGTCGGGGCGTTCGCCGTTGCGGTACGGGCGTCGCCTCACGAGATCGCTCGCGGGTCGGACCGGCGGGGTCGTCGGTCGAGACGTCGGACGTCGTGCATGGCGTGCCTCTCGAGGGTCGGTGGCGATGACGGGGACCAAGCCTAGGCCGCGAGGGCCGTCCCGGGCCGCGCTGGTCCGAGTCCGCCGTGCATCCGGTCGCGGCCGTGCGTCACGGAGCAGAATCGACGGGTGGGCATCCCGATACGACATCCGATGGTCGACGCGATCACGTCGCGCGCCGTCCGGGTCGACAGCAGGGCTCGCGTCGTCCGACTCAGTCGTCCGCTCGCGGACCTCCTCGGTCGACCCGCCACGGGTCGACGTGTCGTCCTGGTCACCGGCGAACGGTCGCGCCTCACGGTGGGGCTCCGGGCCGCGCTGGTCGCCGCCGGGGGAGTCTGGGCGATCCACGACGACCAGGACCGTCTTCGTGACGGCCTCACGGGCGTGCCCTACGGCGACGTCGACGCCGCGGCCACCGAACAGGACGTGGCCGCCGCGGTTCCCGCCTCGGAGCCGCCGCCGATCATCGCCGATGCCGTGGACACCACCTGCCAGCTCACCGTCGACCTCACGGTGCTGCACCGGGCGTCACACGACACGAGCCTCGGAGGCGCGGTCGAGACCCTGGGAGCGGCCGTCTCGGGCTCCGTCCCGACCCGGTGGGGGACGACCGAGCCCCTCGGGCACGTCTGGGACCGCTGGGTCCTGACCCAACACGCGCGCCATCAGGCCCCCGAGACCGTCCGGGTCGTCGTCGAGGGGCCGCACCTCTCGGCGACGATCACCGCTCGGGTCACCGACCACGGCATCGAAGAGACCACGGCGTTGACGGTCGACGTGACCGAGGGGTCGCTCGACGACGCGATCGCGCGACTGACCGACGCCCTCGGCCACATCGCCGAGTCGTCGCTGCCGACCTTCGCCCTGGTCATCGCCCGCGAGGGCGAGTCCGACCGGTGCGTCCGGGCGGTCACCTACCCGCCGCCGAACCCGGTCGCCCTGCTGATCGGGGCGCCGTCCGTCCGACGGCTCGGCCTCGAACGTTCCGCCCTCGACGCCGAACGGCCCGTCGTCGTGGTCGGCCGTCCTCGCCTCCCCGCTTTCGTCGTGCCCCTGGGTGACGCGGCCACCTCGGGCTGGAACGCCCTCCACCGCACGCTCGAGGCCGTCGGCCCCGAGCGGCTCGCCCAGCTCGTCGCCAGCCCGCTGCTCCAGGCGTGGGAGGAAGACCTGCACGAACTCGACCTGCTGCACGAGACCGCGACCGAGGCCGAGGCCGAGACCGAGATCGAGACCGGGCGTCCGGCCGAGGACGAGGCCTGATGCCCCGCGACATCACCATCCTGAGTCCGCACGTGTACGACCAGCTCGATCTCGCCTCCGCGGCCCACGCGGTCGACGGGTCGCTCGGTGTGCGTGAGATCGACGGCGGCGACGCCCTCCAGGTGTTCGCGGTGGGCGGCGTGCCCCTGCTCACCGTCTACCAGGCGGCGGAGCTGACCGAGGCGGGCGAGCTCGAACGCCTGCTGCCCGATCCGCCCTCGGTGCGCCTCCCGGTGTTCTGGATCGACGCCGTCGCCCCGTGGGGCGACGAGGGCGAGACGGGTGTGTCGGTCGCGCTGCGCCTCGCTCTCGGCCTCGAGGCCGCGTGCATCGTCGAGGACGACTGACCGGGCGGCGACAGTCACCCAGGCACCGCCACGACGGGTGACACGAGAAGAGGGCCCGACCACCAAGTGGTCGGGCCCTCTCGCGTGTCGGCGTCTCGCCGTCAGGCGCGACCGCGTAGCACGGCCTGTTTGACCTCGGCGATGGCCTGGGTCACCTGGATGCCCCGCGGGCAGGCCTCGGTGCAGTTGAACGTGGTGCGGCAGCGCCAGACACCCTCTTTGTCGTTGAGGATGTCGAGGCGGACCTGGGCGCCCTCGTCGCGCGAGTCGAAGATGAAGCGGTGCGCGTTGACGATCGCCGCGGGGCCGAAGTACTGCCCGTCGGTCCAGAACACGGGGCAGCTCGACGTGCACGCGGCGCAGAGGATGCACTTCGTCGTGTCGTCGAAACGCTCGCGCTGGGTGGCGCTCTGCAGGCGCTCCTTCTCGGGCTTCGACGACGCCATCAGGAACGGTTGGATCTCGCGGTACGACTGGAAGAAGGGCTCCATGTCGACGACGAGGTCCTTCTCGAGCGGCAGGCCCTTGATGGCCTCGACGTAGATCGGCTGCGAGATGTCGAGGTCCTTGATCAGGGTCTTGCAGGCCAGCCGGTTGCGGCCGTTGATGCGCATCGCGTCCGAGCCACAGACGCCGTGGGCGCACGAGCGGCGGAAGGTCAGCGAGCCGTCCTGCTCCCACTTGATCTGGTGCAGGGCGTCGAGCACACGGTCGGTCGGCAGCACCTGGACGTCGAAGTCCTGCCAACGGGGCTCGTCGTCGACCTCGGGGTCGAAACGACGGATGATCAGCGTGGCCGTGAACGTGGGGACGGCGTCGGAGCCCTGGGGCTTGTTCTCGAGGACAGCGGTGCTCATGTCAGTACTTCCGTTCCATCGGCTGGTAGTTCGTGATCACGACGGGCTTGGTGTCGAGCCGGATGTGGTCGCCGGCCAACGACGAGTGGGCGTCGCCGGTCAGGTACGCCATCGTGTGGACGAGCCAGTTCTCGTCGTCGCGGGTGGGGTAGTCCTCGCGGAAGTGTCCGCCGCGGCTCTCTTGACGCGAGCGTGCCGAGTAGACGACGACCTCGGCCAGGTCGAGCAGGAAGCCCAGCTCGATCGCCTCGAGCAGGTCGGTGTTGAAGCGCTTGCCCTTGTCCTGCACCGAGATGTTCTTGAACCGCTCGCGCAGGTCGGCGATCACGTGGGTGACCTCGTCCAGCGTTTCTTCGGTGCGGAACACCTGGGCGTTCCGGTCCATGCTGTCCTGCAGCTCTTTGCGCAGCGTCGCGATGCGCTCGGTGCCCGTGGCGTTGCGGACGTCCTCGACGAGACCGCGCACGAAGCCGGCGGGGTCGGCCGGCAGGGGCACGAACGGGGCGTCCTTCACGAACTCGACGGCGTTGTTGCCGGCCCGCTTGCCGAAGACGTTGATGTCGAGCAGCGAGTTCGTGCCGAGCCGGTTCGATCCGTGCACGCTGACGCAGGCGCACTCGCCGGCGGCGTAGAGGCCCGGCACGACCGTGGTGTTGTCGCGCAGCACCTCGGCCTTGACGTTCGTCGGGATGCCGCCCATGGCGTAGTGGGCGGTCGGCAGGACGGGTACGGGCTCGGTGTAGGGCTCGACGCCGAGGTACGTGCGGGCGAACTCGGTGATGTCGGGCAGCTTGGCGTCGATCACGGCCGGGTCGAGGTGCGTGATGTCGAGGTAGACGTAGTCCTTGTGCGGGCCGGCGCCACGGCCCTCGCGGATCTCGGTGGCCATGCAGCGCGCCACGATGTCGCGGGGCGCCAGGTCTTTGATGGTGGGGGCGTAACGCTCCATGAAGCGCTCGCCCTCGCTGTTGCGCAGGATCGCACCCTCACCACGGGCCGCTTCGCTCAACAGGATGCCGAGCCCGGCGAGGCCGGTCGGGTGGAACTGGAAGAACTCCATGTCCTCGAGCGGCAGGCCCTTGCGCCAGATGATGCCCACGCCGTCACCCGTCAGGGTGTGCGCGTTGGACGTCGTCTTGTAGATCTTGCCGAAGCCACCGGTGGCGAAGATGACGGCCTTGCCCTGGAACACGTGCAGGTCGCCGGTCGAGAGTTCGTAGGCGATGACACCGGCCGGGCGCTCCTCGCCGTCGATCTCGCCCATGATGAGGTCGAGGACGTAGAACTCGTTGAAGAAGTTGATGCCGTGCTTGACGCAGTTCTGGTACAGGGTCTGGAGGATCATGTGCCCGGTGCGGTCGGCGGCGTAGCAAGCCCGTCGGACGGGGTTCTTGCCGTGCTCGGCCGTGTGGCCGCCGAAGCGACGTTGGTCGATCTTGCCCTCGGGTGTGCGGTTGAACGGCAGGCCCATGTTCTCGAGGTCGAGGACGGCGTCGATCGCTTCTTTGGCGAGGATCTCGGCGGCGTCCTGGTCGACGAGGTAGTCGCCACCCTTGACGGTGTCGAAGGTGTGCCACTCCCAGTTGTCGTCCTCGACGTTGGCGAGGGCCGCAGCCATGCCGCCCTGGGCCGCACCGGTGTGCGAACGGGTCGGGTAGAGCTTCGAGATCACTGCGGTGCTGGCGTTCGGGCCGGCTTCGATGGCCGCCCTCATGCCCGCACCCCCGGCCCCGACGATGACGATGTCGTGCTGGTGGTAGTGGACACCGTCGACGACGGTGCTGGTGGGTGCGGGGGAGGGTGTGGTCACGGTTCTTTCCGGTGGGGGACGTGCGGCCGGGGGCCGGAGTGGACGGTGGGCCGGGTGGCTAGCCGGCGGAGCAGAACGACGGCAGCAGGTCGGCCGGGGCGTTCGCGGGGCATGGGTCGAACGTGTAGATCACGAGCGTGCCGAGGACGAGCAGGACGACGGTCGAGACGAGCAGCGTCACGAGCAACACCTTGCGCACCGTGGGCTTCGACACGTAGTCGTTGACGATCGTGCGCATGCCGTTCGTGCCGTGGATCAGTGCGAGCCACAGGAGGAGGGTGTCGTAGACCTGCCAGAAGGGGCTCGCCCACTTGCCGGCCACGAACGCGAAGTCGATCGCCTTGACGCCCCCCTCGCTCGCGAGCAGGTTGATGAACAAGTGGCCGAACACGAGCACGACGAGCAGCAGGCCGCTGGCGCGCATGTAGATCCAGCCCCACTTCTCGTAGTTGGTGGAGCGCTGGGCCGCGCGGGCCGAGCGCGGGGCTTCGACGGTCTGGGTGGTCATGGCTCTACTCCGAGAAGACGTTCATCAGGTGGCGCGGCGCGAAACCGGCGAACAGGACCACGGCGAGGCCGATGACGATCCAGAACATGACGCGCTGGTACTTGGTGCCCGGGCCCCAGAAGTCGATCAGGATGATCCGCAGGCCGTTCAGGGCGTGGAACAGGATCGCCGCGACCAGACCGGTCTCGCCGAGCCCCATGATCGGGTTCTTGTAGGTGCCGATCACCGCGTTGTAGGCCTCGGGGCTGATCCGCACGAGGGCGGTGTCGAGGATGTGCACGAGCAGGAAGAAGTAGATGCTCACGCCGGTGATGCGGTGCAGTACCCACGACCACATGCCCTCACGGCCCCGGTAGAGGGTGCCGGCGATCTTCCCGGGCGCCTTGGGCGCGCTGATCTTCGGTGCACCCGGTCTGCCTGCCGGTGATGCGACCGTTCCCGTCGACTGCTCGGCCATGAGCACTTCTCCTCGCGGATGGGGCGGACGACGCTCTCGCTCGGTCGGTACGAGGGACAGCCGTGTCCGCTGGTGGCGTTCTCAGAACCCGTCCAGTCTATGTTCCCGCCGAGCGGGGCCGCCGCCCCGCCCCGCCGAAGTCGTTCGACGTCGAGACAAGACGGACCCGTCGGCCCGCACGCGATCAGCGGACGGAGGCGCGCTCGCCCCGGTCGCGGACGCTCGCCACCGCGCGTCGGTAGTGCTCGACGAGTTCGTCGCCGAGGGTCTCCCACGTGCGTCCGACGACCACGCGCCTCCCGGCCTCTCCGAAGCGGGCCCGCAGCTCGTCCGAGGAGACCAGGCTGCGGACGCTCCGGCGGAGCGAATGGTCGTGGCGGGGGTCGAAGAGGAACCCGTCGACGCCGTGCCGCACCAGGTCGAGGGGTCCGCCCGCGGCCGGGGCCACGACCGGCAGTCCGCTGGCGTGGGCCTCCTGCACGGTCTGGCCGAAGGTCTCGGTCGAGCCCGTGTGCACGAAGACGTCGAGGGCCGCGTAGGCGTCGGCGAGGTCCTCGCCGTGCAGCGGACCGGTGAAGACCGGGTCGAGGTGCCGAAGGCGGCGGCGCAGGGCGGGCAGCGAGGGGCCGCCGCCGACGACCACGAGGCGCGCCTCCCGCAGGGGGCGCAGGGCGGCGAGTCGCTCGACCTGCTTCTCGGGGGCCAGGCGACCCACGTAGCCGACGAGCACGCGGTCGGGTGCGCCCCAGCTCTCGCGCAGGGCACGGACCGCGTCGCCCGACTTGCGGTTCGGGTGGAACAGGGCCGAGTCGACCCCCCGGCCCCAGGTGGCGAGCCGGCCCACGCCGGCCGTCTCGAGGTCGCGGAGGGAGGCGCGCGAGGGGACCAGCGTCGTCGTGGCCTGGTCGTGGATGCGGCGCACGAGCCGCCAGGCGACGGCCGAGCCGAGCCCGAGCCCGTTCGTCCCCGCGTACCGGGCGACGTCGGTCTGGAAGACGGCGACCGAGGACACGCCCAGGCGGGCGGCCGCGGCGATGGCCTGGGCACCGAGCAGGAACGGCGAGGCGACGTGCACGACGTCGGGTCGGAAGCCGGCGATGGCGGCCGCGACCTGCGGGTTCGGCAGGCCGACCGGGAACTGACGGTAGGCCACCGACGGCACCCGGTGGACCGGGAAGCCGGCGTAGCTCGTGGTCCCGCGCCCGGCCGGGGCGATGACCAGGGCCTCGTGCCCGCGTCGGGCCAGGTGGTCGAGCACGCGTAGCACGCTCGTGGTGACCCCGTTGACGGTGGGAAGGAAGCTCTCGGTCACGATCACGACTCGCATCGGTCCTCCTCGGACTGCTCGTGCTGCGAGCCTCACCGGCGACGGTGGCGGGAGGGGATCGGCGGCATGGAGGAGGGGCGTCGATAAGGTGAACGCATGACGATCCAGGAAAGCCTCGACCGGTTCTACAGCATCATCCCGGCGGGCGGCATCGGGTCCCGGCTCTGGCCCCTCAGCCGGGCCGACGCGCCGAAGTTCCTGCACGACCTCACGGGCAGCGGCTCGACCCTGCTGCGCGGCACCTGGGACCGCCTCGCCCCGCTCAACGGCGACCAGCGCATCATGGTGGTCACCGGGCGGGCGCACCGCGCCGCGGTGGAGTCGCAGTTGCCCGGTCTCGCCGACCACAACGTCGTCCTCGAGAGCGAGCCCAAGGACAGCACCGCGGCCATCGGTCTGGCCGCCGCCGTGCTCCGTCGGCGCGAGCCGGACGTCATCATCGGCTCGTTCGCCGCCGACCACGTCATCGCCGACACCCGCGGCTTCGGTCGCGCGGTCCGCGAGGCCATCGTCGCCGCCGACGAGGGATACATCGCCACGATCGGCATCACCCCCACCGAGCCCGCGATCGGGTTCGGCTACATCCACGTCGGGGCGCCCCTCGACATCGAGGGGGCACCCAGCGCCCGCACGGTCGAGTCCTTCGTCGAGAAGCCCGACCTCGAGACGGCCGAACGCTACGTCTCCGGAGGCGACTACCTCTGGAACGGCGGCATGTTCATCTCGCGCGCCGACCGGCTGCTCGAGCAGCTGGGCGAGACCCGGCCGGACCTGCTCGAGGGCATCGAAGAGCTCGCGGCCGCATGGGACACCCCGAAGCGCGGTGCCGTCGTCGACAAGGTGTGGCCCGGCCTCGAGAAGATCGCCATCGACTACACGGTCGCCGAACCGGCTGCCGCGGCGGGCCGGTTGGCCGTCGTGCCCGGGGACTTCGACTGGGACGACGTCGGCGACTTCGCGTCCATCGCCAAGCTGCACGCCGGCGGCCGGAAGAGCGACCTGGCCATCCTCGGCGAGAACGCCCGCGTGCTGGCCGACAGCTCGAGCGGAATCGTCGTCGGCAACAGCGGCCGCCTGATCTCGCTGATCGGCGTCAACGACATCATCGTGGTCGACACCCCGGACGCGCTGCTCGTCACGACGACGGCGAACGCGCAACGCGTCAAGAGCGTCGTGGACGCCCTCAAGCTCAGCGGGCGCAGCGACGTCCTCTGAGCCCCTCCGGGGTCGTGGACGTTTCGTGTTCGTTAAGTCGTGGTCGCGACTGTGTAACGCCTCGGCATCACTACCACCCGACGGTCGGCGGCGCTCGTCACAATAGGTAACCTGTCAGCCATACCCACCCGGCGCGCCTCGTGCCGGGCTGCACCCTGGAGGACAACTTGACTACAACTGCGCGCAAGGCCGTGCTCAGCGGCCTCGCCCTGGCGAGCACCGCCGTCATCCTGGCCGGCTGTGCCTCGGCCCCCGAGAGCGGCTCTGGCTCGACCAGCGGCGCCTCGAGCGACTTCGTCCCTTGCATGGTCTCCGACGCCGGCGGCTTCGACGACAAGTCGTTCAACCAGCTCGGCTACGAGGGCCTCACCGAGGCCGCGAAGGCCATCGGGTCGACCCCCAAGACGGTCGAGTCGGCCGACGAGACGGTCTACGACGCGAACCTGTCGAACCTCGCCGACCAGGGCTGCAACCTGATCGTCACGGTCGGCTTCGCACTCGCCGACGCCACCAAGTCGGCGGCCGAGGCGAACTCGGGCATCAACTACGCCACCATCGACGACGCGTCGATCACGGCCGACAACGTGCAGCCGATCACCTTCAACACCTCCGAGGCCGCCTTCCTCGCGGGCTACGCGGCGGCCAGCTACTCGAAGACGGGTGTCGTGGGCACCTTCGGCGGCATGCAGTTCCCGACCGTCACCATCTTCATGGACGGCTTCGCCGACGGCGTGAAGTACTACAACGAGGAGAAGAGCAAGGACGTCAAGGTCGTCGGCTGGGACGTCGACTCGCAGACCGGCACCTTCACCGGTGGCTTCGAGGCCGGCACCACGGCCAAGCAGAGCGCCCAGACGCTGATCGAGCAGGACGCCGACGTCATCCTGCCGGTCGGCGGTCCGATCTACCAGAGCGCCGCCGAGGCGATCCGCGACTCGGGCAAGGACGTCGTCCTGGTCGGTGCCGACAGCGACACCTACGAGACCGACAGCGCCAACAAGGACCTCTTCCTCACCTCGGTGCTCAAGGGCATCAAGCAGGCGACCGACGCGGTCGTCACGCAGGCCAGCGAGGACAAGTTCTCGAGCACGCCCTACGTGGGCACGCTCGAGAACGACGGCGTCGGCATCGCCCCGTTCCACGACTACGCCGACAAGGTCGACCCCGGTCTGCAGGACGAGCTCGACACGATCAAGGCCGGCATCATCGACGGCTCGATCGAGGTCGAGTCGCCGTCGGCGCTCACCAGCTGACGAAAGCACCTCCCGTCATCGATTAGCATCGACTGACCCAGGGCCGGGAGCGACGGTCACCCCGTCGCTCCCGGCCCTCTCAACGCCCGTGGGCGGGCCGCCGAGCCGGCGCCGTCCGACCCCACCCGAATGCCAAGACCCGAGGTAGCCACCTGAGATGAAGCTCGAACTGCGGGGCATCACCAAGCGATTCGGCGCACTGACCGCCAACGACCACATCAGCCTGACCGTCGAGCCCGGCGAGATCCACTGCCTTCTCGGCGAGAACGGCGCCGGCAAGTCCACGCTGATGAACGTCCTCTACGGCCTCTACCAGGCCGACGAGGGCGAGATCCTGCTCGACGACGCCGTCCAGCACTTCTCGGGCCCGGGCGACGCCATGGGTGCCGGCATCGGCATGGTGCACCAGCACTTCATGCTGGTACCCGTGTTCACCGTCGCCGAGAACGTCATGCTCGGCCACGAAGAGACCAAGTCCGGCGGCCGGCTCGACCTCGCCGCGGCCCGCGCCAAGGTGCGTGAGATCAGCAGCCGGTTCGGGTTCGACATCGACCCCGACGCCCTGGTCGAAGAGTTGCCCGTCGGTGTGCAGCAGCGTGTCGAGATCATCAAGGCCCTGTCCCGCGACGCGAAGGTGCTCGTGTTCGACGAGCCCACCGCCGTGCTGACACCGCAAGAGACCGACGAGCTCATGGTCATCATGCGTCAGCTGCGCGACGCCGGCACGGCCATCGTCTTCATCACCCACAAGCTGCGCGAGGTGCGAGAGGTCGCCACCCGCATCACCGTGATCCGCCTGGGCAAGGTCGTCGGCGAGGCCGAGCCGACCGCCTCGAACGCCGAGCTCGCCTCGCTCATGGTCGGACGCGCCGTCGAGCTCACCGTCCAGAAGGCCCCCGCCGAGGTCGGTGAGCCCGCCCTCGTGGTCGAGAACCTCCGTGTCGTCGACCCGATCGGGCAGGTCGTCGTGGACGACGTCTCGTTCGCGGTCCGTCGAGGCGAGATCCTCGCCATCGCCGGCGTCCAGGGCAACGGCCAGACCGAGCTGACCGAGGCGATCCTCGGCCTGCAGCCGCGTGTCGAGGGCCGCGTCTCGCTCGACGGGCGCGACATCACCGGTCGCAGCGTGCGCCAGGTGCTCGACGCCGGTGTCGGCTTCGTCCCCGAGGACCGCAACCAGGACGGCCTCGTCGGCGAGTTCACGGTCGCCGAGAACCTCATGCTCGACCGCTCGCAGTCCGGCCCCTTCGTGACGCGCGGCTCGCTGAAGCTCGCCGAACTCGCGGCCTTCGCCGTGGCCAAGGTGAAGGAGTTCGACATCCGCACCCAGGGCATCACGACCCCTGCCGGCCGCCTCTCGGGCGGCAACCAGCAGAAGGTCGTGCTGGCGCGCGAGCTGAGCCGCGACCTGCGGCTCTTCGTGGCCGCCCAGCCCACCCGCGGCATCGACGTCGGCTCGATCGAGTTCGTGCACAAGCGCATCGTCGAGACCCGCGACCAGGGCGTGCCCGTGATCGTCGTCTCGACCGAGCTCGACGAGGTCGCCGCCCTGGCCGACCGCATCGCCGTGATGTACCGCGGCACCATCGTCGGCATCGTGCCGGCGGACACCCCTCGCGACGTGCTGGGGCTCATGATGGCCGGCGAGATGCCGCTGGGAACGGAGCAGGCAGCGTGAGCGACGCCACGACCACCACGCAGGGCCCGGGCACACCACCCGCCCCGTCGTCACCGGAGTCGACCGAGGGACGCGGCTCGCGCCTCCTGCGAGAGATCACGACCGGCAACGCCGTCATCTCGGTGCTCGCCGTCGTGCTGGCCCTCGTCGTCTCGGGCCTGCTGATCGGCTTCACCGACACCACCGTGCAGGGCACGCTGGGCTACTTCTTCTCGCGCCCGGCGGACTTCTTCCAGGCGTTCTGGGCCGCGGTCGGCGGGTCGTACTCGTCGCTCTTCCAGGGCGCGATCTACAACTTCCGGGTCGACGGCTTCGCGGCGGGCATCCGTCCGCTGACCGAGACGCTGAACTACGCCGTGCCGCTCATCGCCGCCGGTCTCGGCGTCGCGGTGGCCTTCCGCGTGGGACTGTTCAACATCGGTGCCCGTGGGCAGATGTTGATGGCGTCGGCGGCCGCCGGCTGGGTGGGCTTCTCGTTCCACCTGCCGCTCGCCGTGCACCTCCCCCTCGCCCTCGCCGCCGGCATCGCCGCGGGTGCGCTCTGGGGCGGCATCGTCGGTCTGCTCAAGGCCCGCACCGGCGCCCACGAGGTGATCCTGACGATCATGCTCAACTACATCGCCTTCTACCTGTTGGCCTTCATGTTGCGCACGCAGGGCCTGCTGCAGGCCCCGGGCAGCGCGAACCCGAAGTCGCCCGCCACGCTCGACACGGCGATCCTGCCCGACCTGTTCGGCGCCCGGTACAACCTCAACTGGGGCTTCGTGCTGGTCATCGTGATCACGGCCGTCGTCTGGTGGCTGATCAACCGGTCGACGCTCGGCTTCCGGTTCCGCGCCGTCGGCGAGAACCCGCACGCGGCCCGCACGGCCGGCATGAACGTCAAGAACATCTACCTCTACGCGATGCTCATCTCGGGTGCGCTCGCGGGCGTCGCCGGGTCGACCCAGGTGCTCGGCACGCTGACCAGCGGCTTCACCTCGGGCATCGACGCCGGCATCGGCTTCGACGCGATCACGGTCGCGCTGCTGGGTCGCTCGCGGCCGTGGGGCGTCTTCGGAGCGGGCGTCCTGTTCGGGGCCCTCAAGGCCGGCGGGTACTCCATGCAGGCCGCCAACGGCGTGCCGATCGACATCGTGCTCGTCGTGCAGTCCCTCATCGTGTTGTTCGTGGCCGCGCCCCCGCTGGTCCGAGCGATCTTCCGTCTGCCGGCCCCGGGCCTCCGCCCGGTGCGCAAGGCCTCGAACAAGGAGGCGGTGGTCACCAAGTGAGCACGCTCACCCCTGACACCGCGGTCCCCGCCGCGCCGTCGCCCGACCTGGCCCGGGCCACGACCCGCAGCCTCAAGGCCCCGATCGCGTTCGCGATCTTCACCGTCGTGGCCGCCGTGCTGTTCCTCGGCCTGGCACGGGACGGCGAGAGCACCTTCCGCCTGTCGACCGCGACGGACTTCTTCGCCCTGCCCGACGCGGTCCTGCCGGCGGCCGGCACGGGCATCGTGCTCACGGTGCTCCTGGCCGTCATCACCGTCGTCGCGGTGCTGAGGGCCGTCCGCTTCGAGAAGGTGCCGATCTGGCTGATCGCCGTGTTCGGCGTCCTCTTCCTGCTCGGCTTCCTCACGTGGGCGAGCGCCGGTCAGACCATCCCGGTGCCCGGTCTGCTGCTCGGTGCCCTCGCGCTCAGCACCCCGCTGATCTTCGGTGCCCTCGGTGGCGTCATCAGCGAGCGCGTCGGCGTCGTCAACGTCGCGATCGAGGGGCAGTTGCTCGCCGGGGCCTTCGTCTCGGCGATGGTCGCCTCGGCGACCGGATCGGCCTACGTCGGCCTGGTCGGGGCGATGATCGCGGGCGTCCTCGTGTCGATGGTGCTCGCCGTCTTCAGCATCCGCTACATCGTCGACCAGGTCATCGTCGGCGTCGTGCTCAACGTGCTCGTCACGGGCCTCACCAGCTTCCTGTACTCGCAGGTGCTGTCGAAGTCCGAGTCGCTGAACCGCGGGGTGCGCTTCCCGCAGCTCGACATCCCTGTGCTCAGCCAGATCCCGATCGTGGGCCCGGTCTTCTTCCGCCAGACGATCATCGTCTACCTGATGTACATCGCGATCGCGGTCGTCTTCTACGGTCTGTTCCGCACCCGGTGGGGGCTGCGCCTCCGTTCGGTGGGCGAACACCCCCAGGCGGCCGACACCGTGGGAATCAAGGTCAACGCCACCCGCTTCTGGAACGTCTCGCTCGCGGGGGCCATCGCCGGCCTCGGCGGGGCGTACTTCACGCTCGGCTCGCTCGGCAACTTCCAGAAAGAGATGACGGCGGGCGCGGGCTTCATCGCCCTGGCGGCGGTCATCTTCGGCCGGTGGGACCCGATCCGGGCCACGCTCGCCGCGCTGCTGTTCGGTTTCGCGAGCAACCTGCAGAACGTGCTCGGGGCCATCGGTTCGCCGGTGCCCAGCGAGTTCATGCTGATGCTGCCGTACGTCGTGACGATCTTCGCGGTCGCCGGCCTGGTCGGGCAGTCCCGGGGCCCCGCGGCCTCGGGCAAGCCCTACATCAAGTCGTGACGGGCCGCAGCAGCGAGTCGGTCGTCGCCGAGACCGACTGGGACGCCCTCCGCGAGGCCGCCCGAGACGCCATGCGCAAGGCGTACGTCCCGTACTCGAAGTTCCCCGTGGGGGCCGCGGCCGTCACGGACGACGGACGCATCGTCTCGGGCTGCAACGTCGAGAACGCCTCGTACGGCATCACCCTCTGCGCCGAGTGCTCGCTCGTGTCCGACCTCGTCATGACGGGGGGCGGCCGCCTGGTCGCCTTCGCCTGCGTCGACGGCAACGGTGGGGTCCTCATGCCCTGCGGTCGCTGCCGTCAGCTGCTCTACGAACACTCCGACGAGGCCATGGTGCTCGACACCGTCTCGGGCTTCAAGACCATCGACGAGGTGATCCCCGACGCGTTCGGGCCGCGCCAACTCGAGCAGTACCGCGCCTCGCAGAGCTGACCCGCGCCTCCTCGTCCGTCCCCGTCGCGGCGTCCGCGTCGCGCCGACGGCCGCACTACCCACCGCACCACCGCTAGGAGCCCCACCGTGACCCAGAACGCCGTCGAACCGTTCGACACCGTCGACCTCATCCGCGTCAAGCGGGGTGGCGACGCCCTCAGCACCGAGCAGATCGACTGGCTGATCGACGCGTACACGCGCGGCTACGTGGCGGACGAGCAGATGTCTGCGCTCACCATGGCGATCTTCCTCAACGGCATGGAGCGCCGCGAGATCCGCGACATGACGATGGCCATGATCCGGTCGGGCGAGACGATGGACTTCACCGGGCTCGGCAAGACGACCGTCGACAAGCACTCGACCGGTGGCGTCGGCGACAAGATCACCCTGCCGCTGGCCCCGTTGGTCGCCTCGTTCGGCGTCGCCGTGCCCCAGCTCTCGGGCCGGGGACTCGGTCACACCGGGGGCACGCTCGACAAGCTCGAGTCGATCCCGGGGTGGCAGGCGTCGATCTCGAACGACCGCATGCGCGAGATCATGGCCGACAGCGGCGCCGTGGTCTGCGCCGCCGGGTCGGGCCTCGCCCCCGCCGACGGCAAGCTCTACGCGCTCCGTGACATCACGGGCACCGTCGAGGCCATCCCGCTGATCGCGTCGTCGATCATGAGCAAGAAGATCGCCGAGGGCACCGCGGCGCTCGTCCTCGACGTCAAGTTCGGCTCGGGCGCGTTCATCCAGGACATCGAGCGGTCGCGTGAGCTGGCCCGCACGATGGTCGACCTCGGCACCGATGCCGGCGTCGCGACGACCGCCCTGCTCACCGACATGAACGTGCCGCTCGGCCTGACCATCGGCAACGCCCTCGAGGTGCGCGAGTCGGTCGAGACCCTCGCCGGAGGCGGCCCGGCCGACATCCGCGAGCTCACCGTCGCCCTCGCCCGCGAGATGCTGACCCTGGCGGGTCGACCCGACGCCGACGTCGAGGCCGCCCTCGACGACGGCCGCGCGATGGACGCCTGGAAGCGCATGATCCGCGCCCAGGGCGGCGACCCCGACGCAGCCCTGCCGACCGCCCGCGAGACGCACGTCGTCACCGCCGAGCGCACCGGCTATCTGACCGAGCAGCACGCGTTGCCGTTCGGCATCGGTGCCTGGCGTCTCGGCGCCGGTCGTGCCCGCAAGCAGGACCCGGTGCAGGCGGCCGCGGGCATCGAGCTGCACGCGAAGCCGGGCGACCGGGTCACCGAGGGCCAGCCCCTGTTCACGCTGCACACGGACGAGCCCGGGCGCTTCGAGCGTGCCCTCGACGCCGTCGACGGGGCGTGGACGATCGGCGACGAGGCTCCGGCGGCGCGCACCATCGTCGCCGAGCGGATCGGCTGACCCGGCCACGTCCCACGCACGTCCCCCGGCACCGCGCCTCCGTCCAGGAGGCGCGGTGCCGGTTCTCGAGGCGCGCGCACCGCTCTCGTGGCGCGCGTCCAGAGTCGTCGGCCGGACCGCTAGTAGATTGAGGGCATGAGCGCTCCCGACAAGGACTACCGGCTGCCGAACGGGGGCCCGCGGCTCGCGGCCCTTCCGAAGGTGTCGCTGCACGACCACCTCGACGGGGGCCTCCGGCCCGAGACCGTCGTCGACCTGGCGGTCGAGGCCGGCATCGACCTCCCTGCGTCCGACCCCGAGGCGCTGCGCCGCTGGTTCGTCGAGAACGCCGACTCCGGCACCCTCGTCGACTACCTCGCGACCTTCGAGCTCACGGTCGCGGTCATGCAGACCGCCGAGCAGTTGACCCGCGTCGCCCACGAGTTCGTCCTCGACCTGGCCGCCGACGGCGTCGTCCACGCCGAGGTGCGCTGGGCCCCCGAGCAGCACCAGCGGCAGGGGCTCACCCTCGACCAGGCGGTCGAGGCCGTGCAGACGGGCTTCGCGTCGGCCGTACGGTCGTTGGCCGCCGACGGGTACGAGATCTCGGTCGGCCAGATCCTCAGTGCGCTGCGCCAGGGCGAGCGGTCGCTCGAGATCGCCCAGCTCGCGGTCCGCCATCGCGAGAACGGCGTGCTGGCCTTCGACATCGCCGGGCCCGAGGCCGGGTACCCGGCCGCCGACCACAAGGTCGCCTTCGACCTGCTGGCACGAGAGTTCATGCCCGTCACGGTGCACGCGGGCGAGGCCGACGGTCTCGACAGCATCCGCGGTGCGTTGATCGACGGGCGGGCCCTCCGGCTCGGCCACGGAGTCCGCATCGCCGAGGACATCCGCGTCGTCGCGAGCAAGGGGTCGACCTCGACGGTCGAGATCGGGCCGATCGCCTCCTGGGTGCGCGACCGCGAGATTCCGCTCGAGCTGTCACCGCAGTCCAACCTGCAGACCGGTGCCGTCGCCGCCTGGGGCACGGACCTCGACGACCATCCCTTCGACCTGCTCTACCAGCTCGGCTACAGCGTGACGGTCAACACCGACAACCGCCTGATGAGCGACACGAGCCTCTGCAAAGAGCTCGCCCTCCTCAGCCAGGCCTTCGACTACGACCTCGACGACCACGAGACGTTCCAGCTCAACGCCGCCGCGTCGTGCTTCCTCCCGCTCGAAGACCGTGAAGCACTGGCCGACCGCATCACCGCCGGCTTCGAGGGGGTCTGAGCATGGCGCTCCCCCCGCTGCCCGACGAGGCGGTCGTCATCGGTGCCGAGGTCGCCGACTGGCGTGAGGCCGTCCGTGTCGCGGGGCACGCGCTGGTCGACTCCGGTGCCGCCCGCGAGGGCTACGGCGACGAGATGGTCCGCATGATCGACGAGCACGGCCCCTACGTGGTCATCGCGCCCGGCCTCGTGCTGGCCCATGCTCGTCCGGGCGACGACGTGGTCCGTGACGGGCTGGCGGTCGTGACCCTGGCCGAGCCCGTCCCGTTCGGGCACCCGCACAACGACCCGGTCAGCGTGGTCCTCGGCCTCGCGATCGTCACGGTCGGGGGCCACCTCGAATCGATCGCCGACCTCGCGAACGTCTTCAACGAAGCCTCCGTCATCCCCGCCCTCGCGGCCGCCACCTCGGTCGACGAGGTGCGTCGGCTGATGGGCGTCCCCGCCTGACCCTCCCACGACGGATCGAGACAGCCCCATGAAGATCGTCACCATCTGCGGCGCCGGCATCGGCAGCAGCGGAATCCTCAAGGTCAACGCCGAACGCGTCCTGGCCAAGCTCGACATCGAGGCCGACGTCGTCGCGGCCGACATCGGCTCGATCGCCTCGGTCGGCGACGACGCGCAAGTGATCCTCACGTCGGCCGAGTTCGTCGAGGCCATCGGCTCCACGTTCGCCGACGTCATCGTCATCCAGAACCACTTCGACCAGGCCGAGCTGACCGAGAAGCTGCAGAAGTCGCTCGGCTGAGCCCGGCGGGCGCACCGGGGCGAGCCGCCACGGCACGGACGTCAGAAACCCCGGAGGCGCAGGTCGCGCCTCCGGGGTCTTGTCCGTCGTCCGGGCGGTCACCGCCCCGACCGTCAGGCCAGCAGGGCCCGCATGCCCGCGTCGAGGTCGGCCACGGCCGCCTCGGCCGCTGCTCGGCGGGCGACGGCGTCGCCCTCGGTGCTCGACGCGTCGATGTAGACCTTGAGCTTCGGCTCGGTGCCGCTCGGGCGGACGATGACGCGCGAGCCGTCGGTCAGCCAGTAGCGCAGGATGTCACCTGCGGGGAAGGCACCGAATCCGTCGCGGAAGTCGTCGACGCGGTCGACGCGGTGCGAGCCGATCGTCGCCGGGGGGCGCCGGCGCAGACCGTCGGTGAGTGCCGTGATGGTGGCGAGGTCGTCGACCCGGATCGAGATCTGCGACGAGGCGTAGGCGCCGAACCGTTCGTCGAAGGCGACGAGGTGCTCGGCCAGGCTCGACCCGGCGGTGTGCAACTCGGTCGCGAGGGCGAGCAGGTCGACCGCGGCCGAGATGCCGTCCTTGTCGCGGACGACGTCGGGGTCGACGAGGTAGCCGAGTGCTTCTTCGTAGCCGTAGAGCAGGCCTCCGACGCGGGAGACCCACTTGAAACCGGTGAGGGTGTCGACGTAGTCGAGCCCGTGCACCCGGGCGACCTCGCGCAGGGCGGGGGAGGAGACGATGCTCGCGGCCAGGGTGCCGTCGCGGTCGTCCCGACGCGCGTGCTCGGCGGCGCGCCAGCCGAGCAGTGAACCGACCTCGTTGCCGCTCAGTCGACGCCAGCCGCCGTCGACGGGGATGGCGACCGCGAGCCGGTCGGCGTCGGGGTCGTTGGCGATGACCAGGTCGGCCTCGACACGGTCGGCCGTGGCGAACGACAGATCCATGGCGCCGGGCTCTTCGGGGTTGGGGAAGGCCACGGTCGGGAACGCCGGGTCGGGGGCGCTCTGTTCACTGACGGGGATCGGCTCGGCGAAGCCCGCGGTGGCGAACACGCGTCGCGCGACCTCCCACCCGACGCCGTGCATCGCGGTGTAGACGACGCGCGGCTGACGACCGGTCGCCGCCGTCCCGGCCACGGCGGCGGTGCGTCGGACGTACTCCATGACGAGGTCGTCGCCGGCCTCGCGGTAGTCGTCGGAACGGGCCAGCCGGGTGACGGGCGCCTGCGCAGCCTTCTCGATCTCGGCCGCGATCTCGCCGTCGACCGGCGAGACGATCTGCGATCCGGCGTCGACGCCCCCGAGGTAGACCTTGTAGCCGTTGTCCTGCGCCGGGTTGTGGCTGGCGGTGACCATGACGCCCGCGCTGACGTCGAGGTGGCGCACCGCGAAGGCCAGCACCG
The DNA here is from genome assembly GCF_056680555.1 of Frigoribacterium sp. AP1. Classification (NCBI taxonomy): domain Bacteria; kingdom Bacillati; phylum Actinomycetota; class Actinomycetes; order Micrococcales; family Microbacteriaceae; genus Frigoribacterium; species Frigoribacterium sp. AP1. Next base: position 391,464 of record NZ_CM155288.1, on the reverse strand, counting down.
GCGTCGGCAGGGCGCGCGGCAGGATCGTCGCGGAGACGCCGGCCGCCGCCATGATCTCGGCGGTGTCGCGGGCGAAGACGCCGGAGTTCTTGCGCCCGTCGTAGCCGATGACGATCGAGGGGTGCGACTCGCGGCCGAGGAGGAACGCCGCGAAGCCCGCCGCGGCCTGAGCCACGAGGACGCGGTTCATGCGGTTCGAGCCCGAGCCCAGGGCGCCGCGCAGGCCGGCGGTGCCGAACTCCAGGCGACCGGCGAACCGGTCGGCGAGGTCGAGGACGGCGTCGGAGTCGTCGGACCCGGCACGGGCGAGCAGGCGGTCGAGCTCGTCGCGCGTCTCGTCGTCGGGGTCCTGGTCGCGCCAGGCCGTGGCCGTCGCGATCAGACCGTCGAGGTGGGGCGAGACCCGGGGGCCGTCGCTGCCGGGCGTCGGCACGTCGCCGCTCACAGGGCCGCCACGATGCGGGCGAGCAGGTCGCTGATCTTGGCCTCGGCGTCGCGCCCGGCCTCGAGCACCTCGGCGTGGCTGAGGGGGGTCTTCTGGATGCCCGCGGCGAGGTTCGTGATCAGCGACATGCCGAGCACCTCCATGCCGGACTGGCGGGCGGCGATGGCCTCGAGGGCCGTCGACATGCCGACGATGTGGCCGCCGATCGCCTTCGCCATCTGCACCTCGGCCGGCGTCTCGTAGTGCGGGCCGCGGAACTGCGTGTAGACGCCCTCGTCGAGGTCGGGGTCGATGCCACGCGCGACGTCGCGCAGTCGCGAGGAATACAGGTCGGTCAGGTCGATGAACGTCGCGCCCTCGAGGGGCGAGTCCGCCGTGAGGTTGATGTGGTCGCTGATCAGCACGGGGGTGCCGGGCTTCCACGTCTCCCTGATGCCGCCGGCACCGTTCGTCAGGATCATCGTCGTCGCGCCCGTGGCGGCGGCCGTGCGCACGCCGTGCACGACCCGACGCACGCCGTGGCCCTCGTAGTAGTGCGTGCGGGCACCCATGACGAGGGCGTGCTTGCCCGAGGGCAGGGCGATGCTGCGGATCGAACTCGTGTGGCCGACGACGGCCGACGCGGCGAACCCGGTGATCTCGGTCGCCGGGACCTCGGCCACGGTCTCGCCGATCAGGTCGGCGGCCTTGGCCCAACCGCTGCCCAGCGTCAGGGCGATGTCGTGTCGGGCGACGCCGGTCTTGTCGGCGATCTCGGCGGCGGCGGTGCGGGCGACCTCGAAGGGGTCGGCGGCGCGGTCGTCGAGCGGGTGCGTGGTGGTCTCAGACATGGCGTCCACTCTAGGGTCTGCCGACCCGCGTCCCCGGTCGCCACGGGGCCCGGCGCGGGCTCAGTCGATGCTGAGCAGGACGTGGCCCGACGAGACGGTCTCGCCGACGACGGCCGCGATGCCCGAGACGGTGCCGTCACGGTGGGCGGCGACGGGCTGTTCCATCTTCATCGCCTCGAGCACGAGCACCAGGTCGCCCTTGACGACCTGCTGACCGGCCTCGACGGCGAGCTTCACGACGGTGGCCTGCATCGGCGCCTTGACCTCGGCACCGGTCGCGGTCACGACCGACGACCGGGGCGCACCTCGGCGCTTGGGGGCGACCGCAGGAGGCGCGGTGCGCGACCCGAGACCGGCCGGCAGCGAGACCTCGAGTCGCTTCCCGCCCACCTCGACCACGACGGTGTCGCGTGCGTCGGCCGGGCGCGGGGCCTCGGCCTCGCCGCTCCACGCGGGGATGGTGTTGTCGAACTCGGTCTCGATCCAGCGGGTGTAGATCGAGAACGGTGCGCCGTCGGCGGGCGCGAACGCGGGGTCGTCGACGATCGCGCGGTGGAACGGCAGCACCGTCGGCAGGCCGGCGACCTCGAACTCGGCCAGGGCGCGACGCGAGCGCTCGAGGGCGTCCTCGCGCGACGAGCCGGTGACGATCAGCTTGGCGAGGAGCGAGTCGAACGAGCCGCTGATCTCGTCGCCCGCCTGGACGCCGCTGTCGACGCGCACGCCGGGGCCTCCCGGGGCCTTGAAGACGTGGATCGGGCCGGGGGCCGGCATGAACCCGCGACCGGCGTCCTCGCCGTTGATCCGGAACTCGAACGAGTGGCCGCGGGCCTCGGGGTCGTCGTAGTCGAGCACGCCGCCCTCGGCGAGGCGGAACTGCTCGCGGACGAGGTCGATGCCGGTGACCTCTTCGGACACGGGGTGCTCGACCTGCAGGCGCGTGTTGACCTCGAGGAACGAGACGGTGCCGTCCTTGCCGATCAGGAACTCGCAGGTGCCGGCGCCGACGTAGCCGACCTCGCGCAGGATCGCCTTCGAGGACTCGTACAGCTTGGCGGTCTGCTCGTCGGTGAGGAACGGCGCGGGGGCCTCTTCGACGAGCTTCTGGTGGCGGCGCTGCAACGAGCAGTCGCGGGTCGACACGACGACGACGGTGCCGTGCGCGTCGGCCAGGCACTGGGTCTCGACGTGGCGCGGCTGGTCGAGGTACTTCTCGACGAAGCACTCGCCGCGTCCGAAGGCGGCGACGGCCTCGCGGGTGGCCGAGTCGAACAGCTCGGGGACCTCGTCGCGGGTGCGGGCCACCTTGAGGCCGCGTCCACCGCCGCCGAAGGCCGCCTTGATGGCGACGGGCAGGCCGTGCTGGTCGACGAACTCGAGGACCTCGTCGGCGCCCGAGACGGGGTTCAGGGTGCCGGGGGCGAGCGGGGCCCCCACGCGCTCGGCGATGTGGCGAGCGGAGACCTTGTCGCCGAGCTGCTCGATGGCCTCGGGCGACGGGCCGATCCAGATCAGACCCGCGGCCTGGACGGCCCGCGCGAAGTCGGCGTTCTCGGCGAGGAAGCCGTAGCCGGGGTGCACGGCGTCGGCGCCCGAGCGGCGGGCGACCGAGAGGATCTTGTCGATGACGAGGTAGGTCTCGGCGCTCGTGGTTCCGCCCAGGGCGTAGGCCTCGTCGGCGAGACGGGCGTGCTGGGCGTCGCGGTCCTGGTCGGCGTAGACCGCCACCGAGCCGATTCCGGCGTCACGCGCGGCCCGGATCACGCGGACGGCGATCTCTCCACGGTTGGCGATGAGGACCTTGCTGATACGCGGCATAGTTCCCCACCCTATTGCGCGCTCAGCGCCTGCCTTTGGCTGACGTGCACAAAAAGGACCAGGAGGCGCGAGCTGGAACCTACAAGGACCCGGCGGTCGGCGAGGTCCACAGTTCGTGCCACGGCACGCCGAAGCCCCGGACGAGCGACCGCAGCACGGGCACCGAGAGACCCACGACGGCACTCGGGGTGCCCTCGATGTGCGTGATGAACGCGGACGCACGGCCGTCGATCGTGAAGGCACCCGCGACCTCGAGCGGCTCGCCCGTCTCGACGTAGGCCGAGAGCTCGCGCGGGTCGAGGTCGTCCGCGAAGGTGAGGGACGCGCTCGCGACCCGGCCCGCGCCTCCTGACGGGGTGTCGGCGGTGACTCGCGGAGCGCCGCCGCGGTGGTCGACCAGCCAGTGGCCCGACCAGAGGGTGCCGTGGCCGATCTCGGCCATCCGGCGCCACCGGTCGAGCGCCAGCGCGGGTTCGTGCGGTTTGCCGTGCACCTCGCCGTCGAACTCGAAGGCGCTGTCGCCCCCGAGCACCAGCCCGTCGAGGGGGCGGCCGTCGACCACGGTGTCGAGCACGGCCTCGGCCTTGAGCCGGGCGAGGTGCTGCACCGTCTCGGCCGCCGTGAGGTCGCGGCCGAGGCGTGCGGACTCGGTCGCTACCGCGGCCTCCTCGTCGACGCCGGGGCTGATCAGCACCGGCTCGATCCCGGCGGCGCGCAACAGCGCGAGACGGGCGGGGGAGGTGCTGGCCAGGTAGAGCGGGACGGTCATGCCGCCCAGCCTGTCAGACTCGACGCATGGGAGACATGCTGGGCCGCGAGGTCGAACTGGACGTGACGGGCATCGCACACGGGGGCATCTCGGTGGCCCGACTCGACGGGCGGGTGGTCTTCGTGACCGACACCCTGCCCGGCGAGAAGGTCGTGGCGCGCATCGCCGACGACCGCAAGAAGGCCTTCTGGCGTGCCGACACGGTGAGCGTCCTCGAGGCGAGCGAGCACCGCCGACCGCACGTGTGGGGCGCGGCCGCCCTCGAGGTCGATCCGGCCGACCGGGCCGGCGGTGCCGAGTTCGGGCACATCGAGCTCGCCCACCAGCGCGAGCTGAAGCGGCGCGTGGTGGTCGACGCGCTCACCCGGATGGGCGGGGTCGCCGACGCCGACGGCCGGGTCACGGTCGAGGCCCTCCCGGGCGACGACGAGCGCGGCGGCACCGGGTGGCGCACGCGCCTGCGCCTGCACCTCGACGCCGAGGGGCGTCCCGGCCAGTACGCCGCGCGTTCGCACCGGATCGTGCACGTGCCCGACCTGCCGCTCGCGTCCCCGGAGGTCGCCGAGGTGGCGCCGCTGGGCGACGCCTTCCCCGGTGAGGAACACGTCGACGTCGTCGCCCCGAGCGTGGGGGGCGCGCGTCTCATCATCGGGCGTCAGGCCCGTTCGACCATCACCGAGATCGTCGGTGACCGCGAGTTCCGCCTCGACGACGGTGGGTTCTGGCAGGTCCACCGCGAGGCCGCCGCCACGCTCACCGCCGCCGTGCAGACCATGATCGACCCCGAGCGCTTCGATCCGAAGGGTGCCAACCTCGACCTGTACGGCGGGGTCGGACTGCTCGCCGCCGCCGTGGGCGACCGGTTCGGCGCGGGGACGCGCATCACGAGCGTCGAGAGCGACGAGCGGGCCACCGAGCACGCCTCCGAGAACCTGGCCGAGTGGATCGGAGCGTCGGCCGTGACCGGACGCGTGGAGCGCTGGTTGCGGCAGACCGCGTCGCAGGCGAGCGACGCCGAGCGCGAGCGCCTCGCCGCCGCGACGGTCGTGCTCGACCCGCCCCGCTCGGGCGCGGGACGCGACGTGGTGTCCGAGATCGCGGCCCTGCGCCCCGCCCAGGTCGTCTACGTCGCGTGCGACCCGGTCGCCCTCGCCCGCGACGTCGCCCTCTTCGCCGAGCGCGGCTACGCACTCGACGCCCTGCAGGCGTACGACCTCTTCCCGAACACGCACCACGTCGAGACGGTGGTGCGTCTGCTGCCTGCCTGAGCCGCGATCCCGTTACGATGTACCCCGTGCACGCCCGGGGTTCAGGGACCAGGGCACACGCCGACCGAAGGATCACCGTGTCAGACCTCACGACCGAGACCCCCACCGCCCCCCGCCAGACCGCGCCCGTCCGGGTCGCCGTCGTCGACGACCACGAGTCGGTGCGGCTCGGCATCCAGGCCGCCTGTCAGAACGAGGGCTTCGAGGTGATCCTCACCGCGGCCGGTGTCCAGGAGTTCGTCGAGAACCTCGCCGGTCGCGAGGTCGACGTCGTCGTCCTCGACCTGTCGCTCGGCGACGGCTCGACGGTCACGGACAACGTCAAGCGCGTCCAGGCCACGGGGTCGGCCGTCCTCGTGCACAGCATCGCCGACCGGGTCGCCTCGGTGCGTGAGGCGCTCGCCGCGGGGGCGGCCGGGGTCATCCCGAAGTCCTCCGCCACGAAGACCGTCATGGCCGCCGTCGCGACGGTGGCCCGGGGTGACGTGCTGAACAACCTCGAATGGGCGAGCGCGATCGATGCCGACCGCGACTTCGCCAAGGCCCAGCTCGGCCGTCGCGAGCGCGAGATCCTGCACCTCTACGCCTCGGGCCTGCCGCTCAAGCTGGCCGCACAGCAGCTCGGCATCGGCTACTCGACGGCCCGCGAGTACCTCGACCGCATCCGCGTCAAGTACGTCGAGGTCGGCCGACCGGCACCCACCAAGGTCGACCTGCTCCGTCGCGCCGTCGAGGACGGCATCCTGCCGGGGCTCGACGCAGACGGCGGCGATGGCCGGTGAGGGTCGGCTGAGCGCACCGATCCCGCTCGGAGCGCTCCGGCCCCCGCGCAACCCGATCAGCCGCGCCCTGCTCGACAAGGTGCTGGGGCGGATCATCGCCGCGGCGGGACTCGTCTTCGGCCTGCAAGCCCTGCCCGGCATGATCGGTCAGGTCGACAGCATGCAACTCGCCTGGGCCTGGGTCATCGGCCTGGCGATGTTCGGCGGGTTCTCCGCGTTGGTCGTGGCGAGCCTCGTGCAACGCGGCGTCACGACGGTCGAGGCCTTCGTCGCCATCGCCTACCTGATCGCCCTCGTCACGTGGCCCCTCGCCGTTGACGACCCCAGCGAGGTCCAGTCGAGCGTGCCGTGGCTCTGGTACCTGTGCACCGTCGCGACGGCCTCGGCCGCCTCGGCGTTCTCGACCTGGATCGCCACCGGCTACCTCTTCGTCGCTCCGGCCGTCTACGGCTTCATCCGCCTGACGCCGTCGGGCGGGGCGGTCTCCCCGCAACGGGCGACCCTCGACTCCGTCTACGCCATCCTGCTCGGCGGCGCCGTCCTGATCCTCGTGGTGATCCTGCGCCAGGCGGCCGCGAACGTCGACCAGGCCCAGGCGACCGCCGTCGCGCGGTACTCCGAGGCGATCCGCGAGCACGCCACCGAGCTCGAGCGGGTGCAGGTCGACGCCATCGTCCACGACAGCGTCCTCACGACCTTCATCCAGGCGGCCAGGGCGTGGTCGCCCGACGAGCGCGAGTTGTCGACCAACATGGCCCGGAACGCCATGTCCCACCTCTCCGCCGCGGCGAGCACCACGCCGTTCGACGAGTCCGACACCACGATCGCCGGAATGGTGGACCGCATCGAGGCCGCCGTGGCCGACCTGGGTGTCGCGGTCGAGCTGCGCCGGGGCCCGATCGAGGGCGACGGCATCCCGTCCACCGCCGCCGAGGCGCTCTACTCGGCTGCCGTGCAGGCCCTCGTCAACAGTTCGCAGCACGCCGGCGACGGGCCCGGTGTGAGGCGCTGGGTGCGCGTCACCCGTGACCCGACGGGTCTGACGACCGTCGAGGTCGGCGACACGGGCAAGGGTTTCGAACCGACGACGGTGCCGACGGAGCGTCTCGGGGTCCGCGTGTCGATCCACGAGAGGCTCCACAACGCCGGCGGGCTCGCGACCATCGACTCGGCACCGGGGCACGGAACCCTCGTGCGCCTGCGGTGGCCCGTCGACGCGCTCCTCGACGGAGGCCGGACCCCCGACCGTTCGCCCGACCCCGCCGACGAGGCCGGCACCTCGGGGGGCGCCGCGTGAGGGTCTCCGTGCCGCGGTGGCTGATCGTGTCGCTGGCCGCGGTCTTCTCGGCGTACCACCTGGTCCTGGCCGCGGCGTCGCTGGACCGGTTCAGCGATCCGCTGCCCGTCGTCGCGTGCATGGCGTTGTACGCCGCCGCGACCGTGGCCGTGCTGTGGCCCAGCAAGCACGTCATCATGCCCGTGTGGATGGCCTCGTTCTGCCTCGCCGTGAGCATCGTCCTGCCGCTCGTCGTGACCTCCGAGCTCGACAGCTCGGTCAAGAACGGCTACGCCACCTGGTACGTGGCCGCCGTGGGCACGCTCATGGTGATCGTGTCCACGAGGCGTCGACAGGGGTTCGCCTGGCTCGGCGCCGGCTTCATGGCGGTTCACGGCGTGCTGTGGGCCGGCGTCGAACAGATCGCCGACCTCGGCATCGTCGGCAGCGTGGTCTGGGTCGCCTTCAGCCATGCGATGTCGAGCACGCTCACCCGGGCGGGGCGCGAGACGCGCGAGTTCATCCTCGCCGAGCACGAGGCGGCGGACTGGCAGGCCGCACAGGAAGCCCACGTGAACGAGCGTCAGTACCGGTTGCTGCAGACGGGTCGGACGGCACGGCCGATGCTCCAGACCATCGTCCGCCGACAGGGCGACCTGACCGCGGCCGAGCGGCAGGAGTGTCTCAACCTCGAGGGAGCGATCCGGGACGAGATCCGGGGGCGGCGCCTCCTCGACGACGACGTCCGTCACGAGGTCATGGCGGCGCGCCGTCGCGGAGCCGTCGTCAGTCTCCTCGACGAGGGAGGCATCGACGACCTCGGACCGACGGATCTGCGACGGGTCCATGCCGTGCTCGCCGGGGCCCTGCGCGACTCGCTCGCCGATCGCATCATCGTCCGGACCGTCCAGGGCGGGGGAGAGGACGCGGTCACGGTCGTCGGACTCGGCTCGGCAGACCTGTCGTCGAGCGCGCTCGGCCGGGGGGTCTCGGCCGACGCGGACGAGGACGACGACGGCGACGAAGTCCAGCTGTGGCTGCAGATCCCTCGCTCGGCACCCTGATCGTCGGACGGCCCCCGGCGCGACGGGACCCACGACATGAGGAAGGGCCGGACGATCGTCCGGCCCTTCCGAGACCCTGAGCCAGGGCGGCAACCCGAATGCCGCCCTGACTCCCCCCGGCAGGAGCCCGTTCACCCTGGTCGGCCCCTGCTCGGTGGTGTGGCTCCGAGGGAGACACCCAACACCAGCAAGCGTGGCCGGTCAGGGCCGCATGTGCAGTAGTCATTTAGGGGGACAGGTGGGGGAGGATGACCAGGTCCACCCCCGTTCCCGGGGCGTCAGCCCTCGAAACCCCGCCACCGGCCCTCGCCGGCCGCGATGGCGGGACGGGGTGCGCGGGCCGAACGCGTCCAGGCCGACGTCGTGGGCCGGGAGGACGTCGTCGCGTCCGATTCGGCCCGGCCGACCTGGACGGCCGCGAGCAGCGCCGTCACCGCCGCCAGTTCGTCGGGCGTCGGGTCTCCGGAGACGACCCTGAGCAGGGGCGCCGTCGACTGCTCGTCCGCGTCGGGGGAGGGCTCCGTCGAGTCGGGGGACGCGGCTGCGTGACGCCCGCTCACAGGGGGATGTTCCCGTGCTTCTTCGGGGGCAAGCTCGCCCTCTTGGTCTTGAGGGCACGGAGCGCCTTGATGACCGCGACCCGGGTCGCCGCCGGTTCGACCACACCGTCGAGTTCGCCCCGCTCGGCGGCGAGGAAGGGACTCGCGACGTTGTAGGTGTACTCGTTCGCGAGCCGTGTGCGCACGGCCGCGACGTCCTCGCCGGCCTCGGCCGCCGCCTTGATCTCGTTGCGGTAGAGGATGTTGACGGCACCCTGCCCGCCCATGACGGCGATCTCGGCGGTCGGCCAGGCGAGGTTGATGTCCGCTCCCAACTGCTTCGACCCCATGACGATGTAGGCGCCGCCGTAGGCCTTGCGGGTGATCACCGTCACGAGCGGGACCGTGGCCTCGGCGTAGGCGTAGAGCAGTTTGGCGCCGCGGCGGATCACACCGGTCCACTCCTGGTCGGTGCCGGGCAGGTATCCGGGCACGTCGACGAGGGTGAGGATCGGGATGTTGAACGCGTCGCAGAAGCGCACGAAACGGCTGGCCTTCTCACCGGCCTCGATGTTGAGGGTGCCGGCCATGGCGGACGGCTGGTTGGCGATGACGCCCACCGGGCGGCCTTCGACCCGTCCGAAGCCCACGACGATGTTGGGCGCGAAGAGCGGCTGGACCTCGAGGAACTCGCCGTCGTCGACGACGTGCTCGATGACCGTCATCACGTCGTAGGGCTGGTTCGGGCTGTCCGGGATCAGGGTGTTCAGCTGGCGGTCGTGGTCGGTGGTCTCGAGTTCGACCGGCACGTCGAAGACGTGCGGGTCGGCCAGGTTGTTGTCGGGCAGGTACGACAGCAGGGCCCGGGCGTAGTCGAGGGCATCGTCCTCGTCGCTCGCGAGGTAGTGCGAGACGCCCGAGACCTTGTTGTGGGTCAGGGCTCCGCCGAGTTCCTCGAAGCCGACGTCCTCGCCCGTCACGGTCTTGATGACGTCCGGCCCGGTGACGAACATGTGGCTCGTCTTGTCGACCATGATCACGAAGTCGGTCAGCGCGGGGGAGTACACCGCGCCTCCGGCCGCGGGGCCCATGATCAGCGAGATCTGGGGGATGACGCCCGAGGCGGCCGTGTTCAGCCGGAAGATCTCGCCGTACTTGCCGAGGGCGACGACACCTTCCTGGATCCGTGCCCCGCCCGAGTCGAGGATGCCGATGATGGGCACCCCGGTCTTGAGGGCCAGCTGCATGACCTTGATGATCTTCTCGCCCGCGACCTCGCCGAGCGAGCCGCCGAAGATGGTGAAGTCCTGCGAGTAGACCGCGACCTGGCGGCCGTGGATCGTGCCCGTGCCCGTGACGACCGCGTCGCCGTAGGGTCGCTTGGCCTCCATGCCGAAGGCGTGCGTGCGGTGCCGGACGAACTCGTCGAGCTCGACGAACGAGCCCGGGTCGAGCAGCTCGTCGATGCGCTCCCGGGCCGTCTTCTTTCCCTTGGCGTGCTGCTTGGCGATCGCGGCCTCGCCGCTGGCCGTCACGGCCTCGTGATAGCGGGCCTTGAGGTCGGCGAGCTTGCCCGCGGTGGTGTGCAGGTCGGGCGCGGCGTCGGTGTGGGGCGCGGAGTCAGGAGTCACGCGCCTCACTCTACTGACCGACCCGTGGCCATCCGTTGGAGGTTTCCACGCGTGGACCCGCCCGGACGTCGTAGGAGTCGTCAACTGCAGTTCCGTAGGCTGGCACGATGGCCTTCCCCCTCAGCGCGTCCGTCAGCCCCCGTCTCGTGGTGCTCGAATCCACCGGGTCGACCAACGCCGACCTGCTGGCAGCCGTCGACGAGCCGCACCTGGCGACCTGGCTGACCCTCGACCAGTCCGCGGGGCGGGGCCGGCTCGACCGACGCTGGCAGACCGCGCCCGGTCGCTCCCTCGCGGTGAGCGTCCTGCTGCACCGGGGCGACCTGCCGGTCGACTCGCTCGGCTGGGTGCCGCTCCTCGCCGGGGTGGCGATGCGCGCCTCCGTCCGGGGCGTGGTCGAGAGCGGCGACGTCTCGCTGAAGTGGCCCAACGACGTGCAGGTCGACGGTGACAAGGTCTGCGGCCTGCTCGCCGAGCTGCGACCCCATGCGAGCGCCGTGGTCGTGGGTGCCGGGGTCAACCTCACGGTGCCCGCCGACGACCTGCCCACTCCGACCTCGACGTCGCTCGGTCTGCACGGTGCACGGGGCACGGCCCTCGAGCTCGCGGACGCCGTCACGTCGTCGTGGGTCTCGGGCCTGGCACGGCTCGTCGGCGACCTCACCGCAGCCCGCGGCGACGCGGTCGCGAGCGGTGCCCTGGCGCTGGTCCGAGCGGACTGCGCGACCCTGGGACGCTCGGTCCGCGTCGAACTCCCCGGAGGCGCGGCCCTGGTCGGCGAGGCGGTGGACGTCGACGAGTCGGGCCGCTTGGTCGTCCGTTCCGCCTCGACCGGAGAGCTGACGGCCGTCGCTTCGGGTGACGTCACGCATCTGCGGTATGAATGAGCCTGTGAGCACCGACGGACCGCAACCGACAGAGTACGTCGTCGCGCGGCTGCGTCCCCATGCCCGGGTGCTGTTCTGGCCCTCGCTCGCGCTCGTCGGCATCTGCGCCGCGACCGGTTACTTCGGCGGTCGCTTCGACGTCGAGTGGCAGAACTACGTCGTGCTGGGCGCGGCCCTCGCCCTGATCGTGCTGCTCTGGTTGGTCCCCGTGCTGATCTGGCTCGGCAAGCGCTACGTCATCACCTCGCGACGCCTCGTCGTGCGCAAGGGGCTCTTCGTGCGCACTCGCCAGGAGTTGCTGCACAGCCGCGGGTACGACCTCACGGTGCGCAAGAACTCGGTCCAGAGCGCCTTCCGCAGCGGAGACGTCCTGATCAACACCGGTCTCGACCGACCCCTCGTCCTCTGGGACGTCCCGTCGGCCGATCTCGTCCAGTCGACCTTGCACGACCTCATGGAGTCGAACCTCAACAGCGTCGCCCAGCGTCGCCAGCACGAGCAGTCCGTCGGGAACGACGAGACGACGGCCTGGGGTCACGGGCCGGTCGTCTGACCGCCCCGGGCACGCCATAGGGTGTGGTCATGCGAATCTCCGTCATCGGTTGTGGGTACCTCGGAGCCGTGCACGCCGCGTGCATGGCCGACCTCGGGCACGAGGTCGTCGGCATCGACGTCGACCCCCGCAAGATCGACATGCTCTCGTCGGGCCACGCGCCCTTCTTCGAGCCCGGCCTGCCCGAGGCCCTCCGCCGCGCTCTCGACTCGGGGCGACTGCGGTTCTCGACCGACCCGGCGGACGCCGCGGGTTCGCAGGTCCACTTCGTCGCCGTCGGCACCCCCCAGACGGCGGGCAGCGACGCGGCCGACCTGACGTACGTCGACGCCGCCGTCCAGGGGCTGCTGCCCCACCTCGCCGACGGCGACCTCGTCGTGGGCAAGTCCACCGTTCCCGTGGGCACCGCGAGCCGCCTCGCCGACCTGGTCCGCGCCTCCTCGGGGGCCGAACTGGCCTGGAACCCCGAGTTCCTCCGCGAGGGTTTCGCCGTGGCCGACACCGTCGCTCCCGACCGCTTCGTCTACGGCGTGCCCTCCGGCGACGCCGGTGAGCGCGCGACGGCCGTGCTCGACGAGGTCTACGCGACGGCACTCGCCACGGGCACCCCCCGTCTCGTGACCGGGTACGCGACGGCCGAGCTCGTGAAGGTCTCGGCCAACGCGTTCCTCGCGACGAAGATCTCGTTCATCAACGCGATGGCCGAGATCGCCGAGGCCACCGGAGCCGACGTGACGCAGCTCGCGGACGCCATCGGGCACGACGCCCGCATCGGCCGGCGGTTCCTCAACGCCGGCCTGGGCTTCGGCGGCGGATGCCTGCCGAAGGACATCCGGGCGTTCCGGGCCCGCTCACGCGAGTTGGGGCTCGAGTCCCTCGACTTCCTCGCCGACGTCGACGCCGTGAACCTCCGTCGCCGCGACCGCGTCGTCGACCTCGTGGGCGAGATGCTCGACGAGGTGCGGGGGGCGCGCATCGCCGTGCTGGGTGTGGCGTTCAAGCCCGACAGCGACGACGTCCGCGATTCGCCGGCACTCGACGTCGCCCGCCGACTCCACGCCGCGGGCGCCGACGTGGTCGTCCACGACCCCGAGGCCAACGAGACGGCCGCCCGACTGGCTCCCGACCTCGGCTACGTCGACGACGTCCCCAGCGCGCTCCGCGGCGCCGAGCTCGTCTTGGTCCTCACCGAATGGAAGCAGTTCAAGGCGCTCCGACCGGCCGAGGTCGCCGCGCTGGTCTCGAGTCGTCGCATCGTCGACGCCCGCAACGTGTTCGACCCCGCCGAGTGGCGCGAGGCCGGGTTCGAGTTCCGGGGGCTCGGGCGGCCCTAGCGGGACGCCGGAGCGCGAGGCCCGGCCTCTCGTGCCACAGCCGCTCCTCCTCCGGCAGGTCGACGCCGCCCGACCCGGTGCCACCGATACGATGACCGCATGACGAACCGGGCTCTCATCGCCGTGCTGACCGCCGGGGCCCTGGCCCTCACCCTCGCCGCGTGCACGAGCGACGACGACGACCCGACGCCGACGATGTCGAGCTTCAGCCCGACGGCGACCGCGTCACCCTCGGCGCCCGACACGGGGGCCGAGACGGCTGCCCCCACGGTGCCCGCCGACGACCCGGTCGACACCGTCGAGACACCCGTCCCCGTGCCGACCGACCAGGCGGACGGCTGGACCGACGCCCGCGCCTACGACGCCTGCCGGAACGAGGCCACGAGGTCGCAGGGCGCGGATTACACCTGGAACGACCGCTCGTCGCAGATCCTCGTCCAGGGCTCCGGGGGGCGCACCATCGACGTCGCCGGGCTCTACTCAGGCGGCGACGTAGGGGTCGCCAACGTCACCTACCGGTGCACGGTCGGTGGCACTCCGGACTCACCTCAGCTGAGCGGGACGGTCGTCCGATGACGGCTCTCCGGGTCGGCGTCATCGGCGGCGGCCAGCTGGCCCGCATGATGATCCCGCCCGCCGTCCACCTCGGCATCGAGATCAGCGTCCTCGCCGAGGCCGAGGGCAGTTCGGCCCGGTTGGCCGCGACCCGGGTGGGCGACTACCACGACGTCGACGTCGTCCTCGACTTCGCCCGCACGGTCGACGTGATCACCTTCGACCACGAGCACGTTCCCCAACACGTCCTCGCCGCTCTCGTCGACGCGGGCGTGCGCGTGCACCCCGGGCCGTCCGCGCTGGCCGTCGCGCAAGACAAGATCGTCATGCGTCAGCGGCTCTCCGAGCTCGGACTGCCCGTTCCCGACTGGGCGGCCGTCCACGACGCCACCGAGCTCGAGGCGTTCCTCGCCGACCACGGTGGCCGGGCGGTCGTCAAGACCGCGCGGGGTGGCTACGACGGCAAGGGCGTTCGCGTGGTCTCGGCGGCCCACGACGCCGACGACTGGTTCGGCGCATTGGCCGAGGACGGCAACGGAGGCGCGCTCCTGGTCGAGGAGCTCGTCGAGTTCCGGCGCGAGCTGTCGCAGCTCGTGGCCCGTCGGCCGAGCGGTGACATCGTCCCGTGGCCCCTCGTCGAGACCGTCCAACGCGACGGAGTGTGCTCCGAGGTCTTCGCCCCGGCGCCCTCGAGCGCCGGTCGCCTGGCCGACGTGGCGGACGAGATCGCGCGGACCGTCGCCGGACGGCTCGACGTCACCGGGGTCCTGGCCGTCGAGCTCTTCGAGACGACCGACGACCGCCTGTTGATCAACGAACTCGCCATGCGGCCGCACAACACCGGGCACTGGACGATCGACGGATCGACCACGAGCCAGTTCGAACAGCACCTCCGGGCGGTGCTCGACCTGCCCCTCGGCGACACGGACTGCCACCGTCCCTGGAGCGTCATGCTGAACGTGCTCGGCGGGCCGGCGACGGGGTCGATGGCCGACCGTCTGCCCGCCCTCATGGTCGACCAGCCGGCGGCCAAGGTGCACGACTACGGCAAGGCCCCCCGGCCCGGGCGCAAGGTCGGTCACGTCACCGTGGTCGGCGACGACCTCGACGAGGCCGTCTTCCGGGCGCGCGCCGCTGTCGAGTTCTTCACCGACTGACGGCTATCCTCTAGTCCGTGTCCGACCCGAAGAGCACCGACGTGCGCCCGAACGACCCCGCCGTACCCGCGAAGGTCGCCATCGTCATGGGCTCCGACAGTGACTGGCCCACCATGCAGGGGGCCTCGACCGTCCTGTCCGAGCTGGGCATCCCGCACGAGGTCGACGTCGTCTCGGCCCACCGCACTCCCGACAAGATGATCGCCTTCGGTCGCGATGCCGCCGGCCGCGGACTGTCCGTCATCATCGCCGGGGCCGGGGGAGCCGCGCACCTGCCCGGCATGATCGCGTCGGTCACGACCCTCCCCGTGGTCGGTGTGCCCGTGGCCCTGGCCAAGCTCGACGGCCTGGACTCGCTGCTCTCGATCGTGCAGATGCCGGCCGGCATCCCCGTGGCGACGGTCTCGATCGGCGGCGCGGTGAACGCCGGTCTGCTCGCGGCCCGCATCATCGGCTCGCACGACCCGGTGGTCGCCGAGCGGCTGGCCCGCCACGCCGAGTCCCTGGCCGAGCTGGTCGAGCAGAAGAACGCCGACCTGCGTCGATCGCTGTGAGCACCTCCCTGCCCGTCCGGCATCCGGACGTCACCTCCGAGCCGTTCATGACGAAGCGGGCGTGGGTGCTCGTCCTGCTGAACGTGGTCGTGCCCGGGTCGGCGCAGGTGCTCGCGGGCAGTCGCCGCCTCGGCCGGTGGGGGCTCGCCTCCACCCTCGTCTTCTGGGCGGTCGCGGTCGTCGTCGTCGTCCTGGCGTTCGCCTTCCGCTCACCCCTGATCGAGATCGCGACCAACGTCGTCGCCCTGACCGTCGTCCAGGTCTTCCTCGCGTACTACGCGGTGCTGTGGGTGGTGCTGACCGTCGACACGCTCCGGTTGGCCCGCATCGTCCGGACGGCCCCCTCGGCCCGGGGCCTCCTCGCCGGAGCGATGGTGCTGTTGATGGTGGTGACCGTCGGACCCGCCGCCTACGGGGCCTACCTCGCGGGGGTGCAGCACGGTCTGCTCAACAGCTTGTTCACCTCGAGGGCCGACGCCGCGCCTCCTGTCGACGGGCGCTACAACATCATGTTGCTCGGCGGCGACGCCGGGGCCGACCGCACCGGTCTGCGCCCCGACAGCATCTCGGTCGCCAGCATCGACGCCGAGACCGGTGCGACCACCATCGTGGGCATTCCCCGCAACCTGTACGACGCACCCTTCGTCGCGGGGTCGCCGCTCTACGGCGACTACCCCGACGGCTACGACTGCGGCGACGACTGCCTCGTGAGCTTCCTCTACACCTACGGGGAAGAGCACCCCGATCTGTACCCCGACGCCGAGTCGAAGGGCAGCAACCCCGGTGTCGAGGCGATGCGTGATGCGGTCGAGGGAATCACCGGCCTCACGGTGCAGTACTACGCCCTGATCGACATGCAGGGCTTCGTCGACCTCATCGACGCCCTCGGTGGCATCCAGGTGGACGTGCAGCAGCGCATCCCGATCAACGGGGGAGTCGATCGCAACGGCCAGCCGATCAACGTCGACGGTTGGATCGAACCCGGCGAGCAGAAGCTCGACGGATATCACGCGCTCTGGTACGCGCGAGCGCGGCACGGCACCAGCGACTACGACCGCATGTCTCGTCAGCGCGAGGTGCAGCAGGCGCTGCTCTCGCAGTTCCAGCCGGCGACGGTGCTGTCGAAGTTCCAGGCCGTCGCATCGGCGGGGGTGCAGACCGTCGACACCGACATCCCGCAAGGGGCCCTCGCGGCCTTCGTCGACCTGGCCGCCAAAGCCAAGTCGCAGCAGATCACCAGCCTCGAGCTCGTCCCGCCGACCTACGACAACGTCTACCCCGACTACGACGCGATGCGGGCCGCGGTGGCCCAGGCCACGACCTCGGCTCCCGCACCCTGACGGGCCGTCTGAGCCCGTCTCGCGAGGTCCGTCGCCTGACGGCGCACGCCGACGGGACGAGGAGGCGCGGTGCGGCTCCGCGGGGCGCTCACGTCGCCCCTGGGGCCGCACGGTGGCTCAGAGGTCGGCGTGGAGCTGCCACACCTTGTCGGCCGAGTCCCGCCAACTGAAGGCTCGTGCACGGTCGATCCCGGCGATGCCGAGACGAGTCGAAAGTTCGACGTCGGAGACGACCTGGAACATGGCCTGCGCGAGGCGCTCGGGATAGCCGGCGGCGTCTTCCCGGGCCACGCTGACGGCCGCGTCGGCCGCGACCTCGAGCAGGGCGGGGGCGTCCGAGACGATCGTGGGCGTACCCAGGCTGAAGGCCTCGACGACCGGCAGCCCGAAACCCTCGGCGAGACTGGGGAACACGAAGACCGAAGCCCGCTGCAGCAGCACCGCCAGCTGTTCGTCCGACACGAAGCCCATGGTGCGGACCTTGTCGGCGGGTAGGCCGGCGGCGGCCACGAGGTCGGCCACCTTGACGTCTCCCCACCCCTCGGGTCCGACGATCAGCAACGGCAGGTCGGGGGCGTCGGGGTGGGCGAGAGCCTGGATGAGCGGCTCGATGCCCTTGCGTGGTTCGAGCGTGCCGACGCTCAGTGCGTAGCGCTCGGGCAGGTCGAGGGTGTCGGCGACCTCGTCGGCGTCCGCAGGGACGGCGAGCTTGGGACTCACCGCCCCACCGATGACGCGGAGGCGGTCGCCGAAGGGGAAGAGTTCGGCGAGTTCGCGGGCCACGCTGTGGGTCGGCACGACGACCCCGTCGGCGTGCTTGAAAGCGCGCTTGGTCATGGCCTTGTGCCAGCGGACGCCGCGCGGGGTGAGGGTTTCGGGGTGGGTCCACGGGACGGTGTCGTGGATGGTGACGACCGTCTGTGTCCCCGGGTCGAGCGCACGGTCGTGTCGGTAGAGGGGGGCGAACAGGCTGGTCGCGTGGACCATGCCGCGCCCGGGGAGGCCGACGACGCCGCCCTGCCAGGCCAACGCCAATTCGCGGCGACCGAGCGGTGACTTGGCGACGTGGGACAGGCCGGGCAGCAGATCGGTCAACCGGTCGTAGTCGGTCTGCGGATGGGCCGCCACGACCCCCTCGACCTCGCAACCACGGGGAGCGGTCTCGACGAGGGCGCGGGTCAGTTCTTCGGTGTAGCGCCCGATGCCCCCGGGGATGGGAGCCAGGATCTGGTCAACGACTACTCGCAGCGTGGTCATCGGTCTGCAACACTCCCCTGTTCGCGGCTTCGGCCAGCGCTTCTCTCCACGGACGCATCGACGTCAGTCCGGCTCGTGCCCAGGCGTCGTGGCCGAGGACGCTGTAGCTCGGTCGCGGTGCAGGGCGGACGAAGGCCGAGCTGTCCGTCGGGAGCACCCGGGCAAGATCGAGCCCGGCCTCGTCGAAGACGGCCTGGGCGAACTCGAACCAGCTCGCGCTGCCCGAGTTGGTGCCGTGGTACACGCCGGCAGGGGCGTCGGAGTCGAGCAACGCGACGATCTGCGCCGCGAGGTCGGCCGTCCAGGTCGGCTGCCCCAGTTGGTCGTCGACGACCCTGACCGTGTCGTGTGAGGCCGCGAGCTTGACCATGGTCTTGGCGAAGTTGCCCCCGTGGGCGCCGTACAACCACGCCGTGCGCACGACGTAGGTGCCCTCGGGGTTGGCCGCGAGGGCGAGCTTCTCTCCCTCGGCCTTGGTGCGGCCGTAGGCGCTCACCGGCGCGATGGTGGCGTCCTCGGCGTAGGGCTCGGTGGCGTCGCCGTCGAAGACGTAGTCGGTCGAGACCTGGACGAGCTTCGCCCCGACGGAGGCGGTGGCCTCGGCGAGGAGGCCGGCTGCGGTGCCGTTCACGGCCAGCGCGGCCTCTTCGTCGGTCTCGGCCGCGTCGACGGCGGTGTACGCGGCGGCGTTGACGACGACGTCGTGCCCCTGGACGGCGGCGAAGACGGCGTCCCGGTCGGTCACGTCGAGGTCGGCACGGCCGAGCACCGTGACGTCACGCCCGAACAGTGCTTCGAGGAGATCGGTGCCGAGCATGCCCCGGGCCCCGGTGACGAGGTACTTGGAGTTCTGGGCGGCGACCATCAGAGGGTGGCGCGCTCTTTGAGGGGCTGCCACCACTCGCGGTTGTCGCGGTACCACTGGACGACGTCGGCGAGGCCCTTCTCGAAGGGGACCTGGGGCTCGTAGCCGAGCTCGTCGCGGATCTTGGAGATGTCGACGGAGTACCGCAGGTCGTGGCCCAGACGGTCCTGGACGCGGTCGACGTAGGACCAGTCCTTGCCGGTGGCCTCGAGCAGCATCTCGGTGAGCTCTTTGTTGGTGAGCTCGGTGCCGCCGCCGATGTTGTAGATCTCGCCCGCGCGGCCGCTGACGAGCACCATCGCGATGCCGCGGGTGTGGTCGTCGACGTGCAGCCAGTCACGGATGTTGTTGCCTTCGCCGTAGAGAGGGACGTGCACGTCGTCGATCAGGTTCGTGACGAAGAGCGGGATGACCTTCTCGGGGAAGTGGTACGGACCGTAGTTGTTGCTGCAGCGCGTGATCGAGACGTTCAGCCCGTGCGTGCGGTGGTAGCTGCGGGCGAGCAGGTCGCTGCCGGCCTTCGAGGCGGAGTAGGGCGAGTTCGGCTCGAGCGGGCGGTCCTCGGCCCACGAGCCCTCGGCGATGGAGCCGTAGACCTCGTCGGTCGAGACGTGGACGAAGCGCTTCAGGTCGTTGCGCAGGGCGGCGTCGAGCAGCTGCTGGGTGCCGAGCACGTTGGTCTCGACGAAGATCGAGGCGTCGCGGACCGAGCGGTCGACGTGTGATTCCGCCGCGAAGTGGACGACGGCGTCGACCTCGGGGAAGAGCGTGTCGAGCAGGGCGCCGTCACGGATGTCGCCCTTGACGAAGGTGTAGCGGGGGGAGTCGGCGACGCTCACCAGGTTGGCCTCGTTGCCCGAGTAGGTGAGCGCGTCGAGGACGACGACCTCGGCCCCTTCGAGGCCCGGGTAGGCGTCTTCGAGCGTGCGGCGGACGAAGTTGGAGCCGATGAAGCCGGCTCCGCCGGTGACGAGGATTTTCACAGTGGTCCCTTGGGTCGATCGCAGGCGGTCGATCCATGGTAGCGGAGGGCGCCTCCCGCCTCTGCTGACCCGCGGCGTGCTCCGTGTCGGGTCGGAGACGTGCGGAACCGGGCAGGCCGGTAGAGTGCCCGGGTGCAGATCCGCGAACTGAAGATCCCAGACAGCTACGAGATCACACCGAAGCAGTTCGGTGACGACCGAGGGGTGTTCCTCGAGTGGTACCGCTTCGACAAGCTCGCCGAGGTCGTGGGACACCCCATCGACCTGCGACAGGCGAACACGTCGGTCTCCAAGCGTGGTGTCGTCCGGGGCATCCACTTCGCCGACGTGCCCCTCGGGCAGGCCAAGTACGTGACGGCGACGCACGGTGCCGTGCTCGACTACGTCATCGACATCCGCGTCGGGTCACCGACCTACGGTCAGTGGGACACGGTCCTCCTGGACGACACGGACCGTCGGGCGATCTACATCGCCGAGGGGCTGGGGCATGCTTTCGTCGCGCTCACCGACGACGCGACGGTGAGCTACCTCGTCACCGACACCTTCAATGCCGAGCGAGAGCACGGGATCGATCCCCTCGACAGCGAGATCGGTCTCGTCTTCCCGGCCGAGGCGGGCGAGCCCCTCCTCTCGCCGAAGGACACCGAGGCACCCTCCCTGAGCCAGGCCGCGTCGGCAGGTCTCCTGCCCACGTGGGACGACATGCGGACGTACTACGCGTCCCTCGACGGAAAGACGGTCTGACGTGAAGGGCATCATCCTCGCCGGGGGCTCCGGCACGCGCCTCTGGCCGATCACCAAGGGCATCTCGAAGCAGCTCATGCCGATCTACGACAAGCCGATGGTCTACTACCCCCTGTCGACGTTGATGATGGCGGGCATCCGCGAGGTCTTGGTCATCACGACGCCGGAGTACAACGATCAGTTCCGTGCCCTGCTCGGCGACGGCTCGCACCTCGGCATGACCATCGATTACGCCGTCCAGCCGTCACCCGACGGTCTCGCTCAGGCGTTCATCATCGGCGAGGACTTCATCGGTGACGACTCGGTCGCGCTGGTCCTCGGCGACAACATCTTCCACGGTGTGGGACTCGGGTCGAATCTGAAGAAGAACGCCGACGTCGAGGGTGCCACCATCTTCGCGTACCACGTCTCCGACCCCAAGGCCTACGGCGTGGTCGAGTTCGACGAGGCCTTCAAGGCGGTCTCCATCGAGGAGAAGCCGGCGGTCCCCAAGAGCAACTACGCCGTCCCGGGGCTCTACTTCTACGACAACCGCATCGTCGAGATCGCCAAGACGATCGAGCCCAGCCCCCGTGGTGAGCTCGAGATCTCGACGGTCAACGAGCGCTACCTCGAGGCCGGCGACTTGCAGGTCCAGGTGCTCGATCGCGGCACGGCCTGGCTCGACACGGGCACCTTCGAGTCGATGATGCAGGCGTCCGAGTACGTCCGGGTCATCGAAGACCGTCAAGGGCACAAGATCGGCTGCATCGAGGAGATCGCCTGGCGCAACGGGTGGATCGACGACGAGCACCTCGCCGACCTGGCGGCGCCGCTGGCGAAGAGCGGCTACGGCGTCTACCTGCAGAACCTCCTGGCCGTCTGACCGGCGATGGACCTCGCTGACCTCCTCGGCCGCGCGACCCTCGAGGTCGAGACGGCCGCCGAGCGGGTGGGTCGTCTCGAAGCCCGCGTGCGTGAGCTCGAAGCCGAGTTGGATGCGGAGCTGACCCGACGTCGGAGGTCATGGCGTCGGCTGTTCCGCCGATGACCCCGGTGGGCACGAGAGGTGACGGTCGCCTCCTGGCCGTCTTCCCTCACTACCCCGACAATCCGTGGCACGAGATGGTCTACCTCGGCTTGCGCGGACGGGGGGATCGCGTGTCCGGAGTCGGGCCCTTCTTCTCCGTCGGCGAACTGACCGCGCAGCTCGGAGGCGAGCTGCCCGACACCGTGCACCTGGGGTGGTCGACGCCTGTGACGCAGGTCGTACCGGACGTCGTGGCCTCGATGCAGCGGGTCCTGCGCTTCGTGGACACCGTGCGCGAACTGAGGGCCCTGGGCGTCCGCGTCGTCTGGACCGTCCACAACGTCGTGTCGCACGAGTCCCACCACGTGACACCGGAGCTGGCGTTCCACCGTCTCCTCGCCGAGACGGTCGATGCCGTTCACGTCATGAATCCCGGAACGGTCGACATCGTCGCGCCCCTGTACGTCCTCCCCGTCGAGAAAGTCGTCCGCATCCCGCATCCGAGCTATGCGGTCGAACCGGACGGGGCAGGGGCGGGTTCGGCGACGGTGGGGACGGTGCGCCTGCTGGCGTTCGGCGAGGTCCGACCGTACAAGGGCATCCTCGAGTTCGCGCGACTCGTCGACCGGGCACGTCGAGCCGGCCTCGACGTCGAGCTCGACGTGGTCGGACGTGTCGGCGGGACTCTCTCCGAGGACGACGTGCGCGAACAGCTCGAGCGATGCGACGGGGTGCGGTTCGAACCCGGGTACGTCGAACCGACCCGGGTGCCGAGCGTGTTCGGTCGGGCCGACGCCCTCGTCCTCCCGTACGACGGAGGCCTCAACAGCGGAGTGGCCCTGCTCGCCGCCTCCTACGGTGTGCCCGTGCTCATCGGTGGGTCTCTTCGCGCCACCTGGCCCTTGGAACCGACGTGGCAACTCCCGCTCTGGGCCGTGCAGGGCGACGACGGCGACGACCTGCACTCTCTGCGCGATGCCGTCGAGCGAGTGCACCGAGAGCACGGAGCGCTCCGGGAGTCCGCCCTGGCCGCGGCGCGGGAACGGTCACCGATATCCCTGGCCGGTCGCTACGCCGACCTGTTCCTGCCGCGGGAGGGCTAGCGCGGTCGTGCCCTTCAGTCGGAACGCTTCCGTCCTCCTCGCGTCCTCTCGCTGACGGCATCGACGAGCCGGACCACGCGCCGGGCTTTCTGCGCAGAGAGCTCGCCTTCGACCTGGCGGAGGCGGACCTCGAGGGCCTCGACGGCTCGCCTCAGCTCGTGCTCCGCCGCCTCGGCCTCACGGTCTCGTCGTTCGAAGGCTCGATCGCGAGACACCAGGGCACGGCCGGCGTCGGACGCGACCGTGGCGAGGCGACCGTCCAGGGGAGACTCCTCGGTGCCGCTACTCAGTCCGAGCCCGTACAGCTCGTCCCGCAGGAAGGTGTCCTCGACGAGTCCTGACCGAACGGCCGCGTCGGCGTCGAGGTGTCTCGCTGCCGCGTAAGGGAGCAGGGTCCCTTCCTTCAGGCGGAGGAAGTCCCGCATACCGTGGTGGTTCGGACTGGGGTTCAGATCCGGGTTGGCCTGGTATCCCGCTCCTGCCATGGCGACCTTGCGCTCGACCTGCCGCCACGACCGCCAGGGGAGGTGCAGGACCTCGAGCTCCAGTCCCGGTGGGGGAGATCCTTTGCTCTCGATCGTGACGATGTGATTGCCCTGCGCGACGACGACGTCGGCAGATCCGACGTGGACGGCATTGTGGGTGGGATGCGCCAGCAGCCCGGCGGCCGCAAGATCCTCGGACGATCGATCGTCTCGCCACACGAGCCGATCGAATCCGGCCCCCGACTCGGCGAGGGGGCCGATCAAGTTGACGACCGGCACGGTGAACGATCGGATCGCCGGGTCGAGTCGGGTGAAGACGTCCTTCAGAGTGAGGGTCCGGTCGACGGGTACGAGGAACTCGTCGGCGTCGGCGTTGACGACCCAGTCCGCCCCGTGCAGAACGGCCGCATCCCGAGCCATCTGTGTGACGACTGTGCCCTGCTGCTTCCGGTGGACGGGGTCGTGGAGGAGCACGAGGTGCCCCGCGTCCGCGTGAGTCTGGAGGGCTTCCCTCGTGCCGTCTTCTGACGCGTTGTCGGTGACGATGATGACATCGACACCCTGCGCGCGATGGTGTCCGACCCAGGCGTCGATCAGATCGATCTCGTCTCGGACCATCGCGGTGACGGCGAGGATCATGGTTGCTCCTTCGGGGGATGGGGTGGCCAGGACCCGTCGGGGGGACCTGGTGTGACCGATGACGGGTTCTCGGAGGTCACCGACCGGGGCCGACGCGAGCGCGCACGGCGAGGCCGACCCGCAGGGCCAGCCTGAGCGGAGCCAGTACGACGCCCGGATACTTCTTCGCCAGGAACCGGTAGGCGCTCCGGTGATGCGCTCGACGCATGGCCGACGATGAGGACTGCGTCGAGTGTGCGCCGACGTGCACGACCTGGGCGGCAGGTTCCAAGACGTTGGAGTACCCGAGGCGCCCGAGCCTCCAACCCAGATCGACGTCCTCGAAGTACATGAAGAAGGATTCGTCGAATCCTTCGAGCTCGTCGAAGACCTCACGCCGGACGAGGAGGCAGGCCCCCGAGAGCCAGCCGGTGGTCCGACGGACCGAGGTCTCACCGTCGCGGTGGTACGAGCGTGTCCACGGGTTCTCGGGCCACACGTTGGCGAAGAGGGCGTGACCGAGTCCGGTCCGCAGCGACGGGATGCGACGCGCCGACGGATAGACCTCTCCGTCGACCTCCCGGACGACAGGGCCCACGGCCCCTATCTCGGCGTCTCGTTCCGCGGTCAGCACCAGTGTGTCGACGACACCCGGAGTCAAGACGACGTCAGGGTTCGAAATGAGGAGCCAGCGAACGCTGTCGGGCATGTGACGGGCTGCGTGGTTGACCGCTGACCCGTAGCCGCGGTTTCCCCCGACCGGGAGGAAGATCGCGCCGTGCTTCTCGGTCTCGGCACGCGCCTCGCTCTCGTCGGCGGACGAGTTGTCGGCCACGAGCACGATGACCGTTCCGGGGTGTTCCGAGGCTTCCAGCGTCGAGTCGAGGAAGTCGGCCAGGTAGCGACCGGAGTTGTAGCTCACGGTCACGATCGCGACCGTGGGGTCAGTGTTCTGGTTCATTCTCGTTCTCGACCGTTTTCGCCCGAGGCAGCCCCGTCGCTCACTGCCCGGTAGGCAGCATGGTGGACGACGGCGCAGGCGGCCCAGGTGAAGAGTTTGGCACGACCTACGGCTCGTCCACGGAGCGCCGCTCCGCCGTCCCTGTCGGTCAGGGCTTCCGTCATCGCGGTCGTCAACGAACCCTCTACGGGTTCGGCGTAGATCACCGCGTCCCCTCCTACCTCGGGAAGGGCCGTGCGGTCGGTCGTCAGGACGAGTGCTCCGGTGGACATGGCCTCGAGCACGGGGAGACCGAATCCTTCTGCGCTGCTCGGGTAGACGACGAGGGATGCTCCACCGAGGAAGGGGGACAGGTCGTCGAGAGGGAGGTACCCCAGGTAGCGGAGGGTTCCACCGACGACGTCTCCGGCCTCCTCCAGGCGCCGGGAGGCCTCGACGTCCCATCCGAGTCCTCCCGCCACGAGGAGTGGCGGCGTCGTCGCGTCACGTTGCGTCATGGCTTCATGGGCGGCGATGAGAGGGCCCACGTTCTTGCGTGGCTCGACGGTCCCCAGGAAGGCGATCCACCCCACGCGTGGGTCGAGGCCTAGCCGTGCGGCGAAGGCCCGGACCGATTCGTCCGACGGAGGGCGGAAGACTACGGGGTCGACACCGTGATGGGCCACGTCTACGGGGCCGTGGGCCGCTCTAGCGTACTGAGCCAGTTCTCGGGACGTCGCGTCACTCGGCGCGATGGACCGTGCGGCGAGCCTCCGCCCGAGCGCGATCCACGTGCGGAAGAACAGGCCCTTGACGCGTCCGTGGTCCTCGGGGGCGGAGAAGAAGGTTCCGTCGTGGACGGTGACGACGGTCCGCCGAGCCGCAGCGAGAGCGAAGGTGTAATGAGGCGAGTGGATGACGTCGACGCCGTGGCGTCGCGCCAGTCGCGGAAGTCCCCACTGTTCCCAGACGAGTCGGAGCGGTCGACTGGTCAACCAGGGCGGTGAGGTGACGTAGTCGTGCCGGGGGGCTTGTCCACTCAGCCACGCGAGGTCCTCGGGCTTGACCACCACGAGGACCGGTGCCTCGATCTCGCTGAGGCCGACGAGCAGGCCCGCGAGGTAACGCGCAACGCCTCCACGCGTAGGCGGGAGGGACGTGGCGTCGACGAGGACTCTGGGGCGTTCCACGAGTCGATCAGTCCATTTCACGTGCCACGGCATCGACTCGTACCACGCCGCTGCCTCGGTCGTCGTCGGACATGACGAACCGTGCAGCCTGGCGACGGATGGCGATGTGTGATCCGTCCGGTTCGGCGAAGAACGCGTGGACGAAGAACTGCCCGGCACCGAAGCTGACATCGCGGAGTCGGTACTCGACGGACGCCGTCCCGTCCAGCGGCTCGTGGACCAGACCGAGCATCCGGCTGTCCGTGCCGTAGACCTGCGTGCCCAGGGTGGTCTCGATCTTCAGGCCCGAATGCCACGCGGGGAGCAGTGTCGAATGCGAGTACGTCATCGTGACCACGAGGGTGTCACCGGGCTGGAATTCCTCCCCCGGGGCACGACCCTCGGCATGGATCTCCGCTTCGAGGACTCGACCCGGCGAGGGATCCTCGTCGGGTTCCGCCTCGGCCGCCTCGGCGACCCGACGGCCCTCGAGGATGTCCCGGAAGTTCTTCACCGCGTCGGCGGCACTGCCCTGGAACTT
Organism: Frigoribacterium sp. AP1; assembly: GCF_056680555.1. Lineage (NCBI taxonomy): Bacteria > Bacillati > Actinomycetota > Actinomycetes > Micrococcales > Microbacteriaceae > Frigoribacterium > Frigoribacterium sp. AP1. The sequence continues at coordinate 364,948 of NZ_CM155288.1, read as the reverse complement.
GACCTCGCCTTGCGACAGGACGACGGCCATGTCGCACATCTCCTGCACCTGCCCCAGGGAGTGGCTCACGAGGATGATCGTGCGACCCTGCTGCTGGAACTCCCTGATCTTGTCCAGGCACTTGCGCTGGAAGGCCTCGTCACCGACGGCAAGGACCTCGTCGACGAGGAGGACGTCCGGGTCGGTGTGGACGGCGACGGCGAAGGCCAGCCGCACGTACATGCCCGACGAATAGAACTTGACCTGGGTGTCGATGAAGTCGCCGATCCCGCTGAACTGCAGGATGTCGTCGAAGCGTTCTTCGGTCTCTGCCTGGCTGAGTCCGAGGATCGCGGCATTGAGGTAGACGTTCTCCCGACCGGTGAGGTCGGGGTGGAACCCGGCCCCGAGCTCGAGCAGCGCCGCGAGACGTCCGCGACGGGTGATCGTGCCCGTCGTCGGTTCGATGATGCCGCCGATGGCCTTGAGCAAGGTGCTCTTGCCCGAGCCGTTGGGCCCGAGGAGGCCGATCGTGACACCTGCGGGGATGTCGAGGGTGACGTCCCTGAGCGCCCAGAAGGCCTCGCTGTGGCGACGTCCCGCACGTCCGAGGGTCACGAGACGCTCTTTGAGGGAGTTGTCCTTGCGGATGACGAATTTCTTCGAGACCCCCTGGACCGAGACCACGGTCGGCGCGGACGTGGGAGGCATGAGGGAATTCGTCCCCCGGCTGTCGTGCGTGATGATGTCGTCCATTCGGGTCAGAGCTCCTGCGCGAAGTTGCCTTGGAGCTTCGCGAACACGCGCTGGAAGAGCACGACCAGGATCAGGCCGATCACCGCCGCGACACCCATTCGCAGCAGGAGGTCGTCCGGATAGTGTTCGTCACCACCGGCCGTCCAGAACGCCCGGTGGAAACCGAGCACGGCGAGGGTGATGGGATTGTCCGTGTAGAGGCCCAGGAGCCACGACCAGCGGCCCTCGAGCTTCTCGCTCACCATCGTCCAGGCGTAGACGATGGGGGAGGCCCACATGGCCAACATGAGCAGCACCTCGACGAGGTACTGCATGTCCCGGAGGTAGACGTTCGCCGCTGCCAGCAGCAGCCCGAAGGCCGTCCCGTAGATCAGGATGACGATGACGGAGGGGAAGAAGTAGAGCAGCTCGACGTGCCAGGGGAAGGACCCCGTGACAGCGGTCGCCGCGAGGAGCACGACGAGCTGGATGCCGAAGTTGAAGAGCGCGGACCCGATGCTCGCCAGCGGATAGATCTCTCGCGGGACGTAGACCTTCTTGATGAGCCCGGCGTTGCTGACCACCGAGGACGTGCTTCCCGCGATCATCTCGGAGAACAGTCCGTAGATCGTGAGGCCGGCGAAGACGTAGACCGCGAACCCGGGGATGTTCCGGGCCGCGCCGAGGACTTGGCCGAGGATCACGTAGTAGATCAGCAGTTGCGTGATGGGCCGGATGAGAGTCCACACGAAGCCGAGCGCGCTGTCCTTGTAGCGGGACTTCAGGTCGCGTCGGATGAGCAGATCGAGCAGCTGCCGGTGGGCGAAGATCTCACGGACGATGCCGAACGCACCCGAGAACCCGGAGGAGGGCTGCCCGGCGACGACCATGGGCTCGTCCGCGAGACGGGCGAACCGCTGGGAAGGTGTCGTGGTGCCGGGTGTCGTTGTGGTCATGCGGGTTACCTCTTCGATCGGAAAACTGGAGAACTATAACCCGCACGGGCTCGACGGCTCCGGGGCGTCCCGGAGGCGAGGGTCCTCACTTGCCGTACTTGCTGGCCCGTGTGGTGGCGAGACGGTTCTTCACCTTGTCGCGGAGCACGTCGATGCCGCCCCCGTGGGTGACGTAGTGACGGGCGAGGGCCACGTCCCGGCGGATGCCGTGACGGCTGTTGGCGATCCGGTGGAACTTCTCCTCAGCGGTGAGAGCCGACGCGGCCCTGACCTTGCGACCGACGGATCCGTCGGGAGCGTCATCGCTCCGGTCGGGCGCGACCCACGGGTCCTTGCAGAATTCGACGAGAGGGGCGAGGGCTTTCTCCCAGGTGAAGTCCTGCGCCACACGGGTGACGGCCTCTCGCGAAGAGGCGATGGCGGCGGGGTCGTACAGCACGGTCTCGAGGGCGTCAGCCAGGGCCTCGACGTCTCGCTCGGCCACGGACACGCCCATGCCCTCGGCGCCCACGAGATCGCCGAAGCTGTCGCCGCGCGTCGTGACGATCGGGAGGCCAGCCCACATGTAGTCGAGGATGCGAGTGCGGAACGAGAACGTGGTCTCGATGTGGTCGTAGTGGGTGCTGACGCCGGCGTCGGCTTCGAGGAGGTAGTTCTGGCGGTCCTCGAGCTGGACCCACTGCTCGTTGAAGAACACGTTCTTGCCTGCGACGCCGAGGCGGGCGGCGAGCTCGCGGGTCTTCGCCACGATCGCCATCTCGGGTACGTCGGGGTTCGGGTGCGCGACGCCGAGGAAGAACAGTCGGACGTCGGGCCTGCGTTCGGCGAGCAGGGCGATCGCCCGGACCAGGGTCATGGTGTCGAACCAGTTGTAGATCCCCCCGCCCCAGATCACGACTTTGTCGTCTTCGCCGATGCCGTCCACGACCCCCCTGATGGCTCGTCGCTCGTGGACCGGGGGAGTGCTGTCCATGCCGAACGGCGCGATCGCGATGAGTTTTTCGAGGTTCTCGTCGGCTGCGTAGTTCTCCGGGTTGATTCGCCCGAGCCCGGCGAGCTGGCCCAGCCAGAAGAGGCGCTGGCGCTCGGAGGCGCAGAGGAAGAAGTCGGCGCGCAGCAGCTGCTCGTTGAGCACCTCGGTCGCCGAGGCGACCTGGTTCTTCCATTGCGCGAGTCCCCATTCGCGGCCCTGCTCGAGCTGTTCGAGGTGCATGGGGTCGTAGAGGTCAGCGACCATGATCTTCGTGGACCGCTTGAGGGTCTGGAAGTGGTGCAGCGCGTGGCCCTGGAACACGATGACGTCGGCCCACTTCTCGTGCTGGCGCATCTCGTGCTCGTTCTGCAGCCGTACCCGCTCGACCTCGAACGTGTCCGAGCTCCGGTTGGCCACGTTCCAGGTCAGGAGACGGACGTCGTTGTGCTCGGAGAGCGCCTCGCTGATCTTCCAGGCGCGCATGGCGGGCCCCGCCATCTTGGCGCCGATCGCGTCTCCGGTGATGACGAGCACCCGACGTCGCTGGGTGTGCTCCTCGATCTCGAACGCGTCGACGATGTTCCGGAAGCCCTCGAGGTAATAGGGGTCACCGAACAGCGGCTTCAGGATGTCGCCGAAGAGCCGGAACACGTCGGCGTCCGTCTTGGTGCGCCGTGCCTGGAGGTCGTCCCGGGTCTCCTGGAGCGACGGGAGCTCCTTGACGAACTGGTCGAGGGCGAAGAGGCCGGCGACCGTGTCCTTGGCAACCGGGGTGTCCCGGTCGAACTCGTCCGCGGCTCCGACGAAACGTCTGATGTCGAAGGACTCCGAGTCGAGGCCGCTCTTGGCCACCGCTCGACGGGCGAGGAGGGCCAGTGCCCCGGGCAAGAACTTGGAGAGGCTCTCGTCACCGAGGTTCTTGAACATGAGCATCAGGGCGTTCCGCTCGAGGAGGTACATCTCGCGGTACTCGCCGAAGCTCTTCATGGAGCCGTGATGCTTGTGGTACACGACCGACGCCGGCGCGAAGCGCACCCGGTACCCGAGGATGTTTAGACGCCAACCCAGGTCGACGTCGTCGTAGAACATGAACAGCCGCTCGTCGAAGCCACCCACCTCGAGGAACACGGACTTGCGGACGAACAGGGCGGAGCCCGTGCCGAACAGGAGGTCCCGGGGGGTGTCGAACTCACCCGTGTCGATCTCGGTGACCCGGTCCTTGTAGCCCATGCCGAACCAGGTGAGGCTGCCTTGGACGAAGTCGATGGCCTTGCCGTCCCAGTCGAGGACCTTGCTGCCGACGGCGGCGATCTTGGGACTGACGTTGAACTGCGCGAGGGCTTCGCGGATCCACCCCGTGCCCGGCTTCGAGTCGTTGTTGAGGAACGCCACGTACTCGCCGCGAGCCCGTCGCGCCCCGAGGTTGCTGCCACCCGTGAACCCCAGGTTCTCGTCCGAGACGATGATCGTCACGTTCTCTTGCTCGCCCAGCGTCGCCGTCAGCCTGGCGGTGCTGTCGTCACCGGAACCGTTCTCGACGATCAGGATCTCGAGTTGTGCCGCTGGCCAGTCGACGTCGTTCAGGCGGGCGACGCACTCGAGCGTGTCGTCCGTTCCTCGGAAGTTGACGATGACGACGGAGACGACGCTCGACGTGGAAACTGGCAAGACGGGGACTCCAAGACGACGAATGACGATGGGTGCGAACCTGATCCGGGCGGACCCAACTATAACGAGCACGCTCCTGCGCAGGTCCCTGACAGACTACCGGCATGGAGAGCACCGTCATCGTGGTCAACTGGCGGCAACCCGACTTGACCAGGAGGTGCCTGGAGTCCCTGTTCGCGCAGGCGGGCCCTGCGACCGAGGTGGTCCTCGTCGAGAACGAGGCCTCGCCGGGTGCCCGAGCCGGGTGGGAGTCCGAGTTCTCCGGTCTCGTCGTCGTGGCCGTGCCCCGCAACCTCGGCTTCGCCGGCGGGGTCGCCCGCGGCCTCGACGTCGCCTCGGGCGACGTGATCGTCCTGGTCAACAACGATGCGGTCGCCGGCCCGGGATTCCTCGAGATCGGAACGGAGCGCCTCCTCGAAGGCCCGACGGAGGTGGCTGCCGTGGCCGCGACGGTCCTGCTCCAAGGCGGGTTCCGACCCGCGGCACCCGACGACGACCCGGAGCACGTGCTGGTGGGGAACGCCGGAGCCCGATGGGTCCGGTCGGAGCGGGGCGGCACCACGTTGATCAACGGGACGGGGGTCGAGCTCACCGCGGACGGGAACGGCCACGATCGTGACTGGCTCGTCCCGGCTCCTCCGGACGGGCCTCCGGCCCACTCCGAACCGCCGTTCGGGTTCTCGGGGGGCGCGGCCTTCATCCGCCGGCGTGCCCTCGACGAGGTCGGCGGCTTCGACGAGTCCCTCTTCATGTATTACGAGGACCTCGACCTCGCCTGGCGCCTCCGTCTCGCGGGGCACGAGATCGTGCACGCGGAGGACGCGACGACCATCCACGTCCACGCGGGCAGCTCGAGCAGCAGTGGTTCCCTCGTGCGGTACCAGAGCATGCGGAACAGGTTGGCTGTCGTCGTCCGCAACGGCAGCCTGCCGATGGTCAGCCGCGTCGTCGCACGGACCGTCGGAAAGTGCGTCACCGACCTGCTGTCCACCCCGCGGCAGCGCCAACTCGCGCCACGCGACTGGGTTCGGCTCTGGTCGGAGGCGCCACGCCTGGTGGTCGGTGCGCTGAGGTCGCGACGCCGGGACGGGGTCGGGTCTCGAGACCGCGTCCGGGTCGAGTCACTGCTGCGACGCTAGGGCCGGTGCTCGTCGGTCAGCCCCCCTTGGGGGGCGTGGACGTCCCCTTCAGCCCCTGACAGGGGGACAAGTTCACGTTATGGTCGTTGCAGCGGCCTCGGATCACTGCCGCGCGGACCGGTCTGACGCTTGGTGGTGTCCTGGGCGGTGCGACATCGCGATGCCTACAGGGAGGCACCTCCATCGTGCGACGAATATTGACACTCCTGCTCGCGACCGCCGTCGCGGCCACTCTCATGACGGGCATGTCCCTCGCGACGACGCCGGACCGCTCGTCGGCCCTCTCGGGGGCCGATTTCGACCCGGGCAACATCATCTCCGACGCCGTCTTCTTCAACTCGGGCGCGATGAACGAGGCGCAGGTCCAGAACTTCCTGAACTCGATGATCGGCAGCTGCAGCAACGGCAATTGCCTGAACGTCAAGACGCTGACGACGACGACGCGGGGTGGGGACGCGATGTGCGGCGCCTACCAGGGTGCGGCCGCCGAGCCGGTCTCGCGCATCATCGTCAAGGTGTCGCAGGCCTGTGGCATCAACCCCCAGGTGCTGCTCGTCACGCTGCAGAAAGAGCAGAGCCTCATCTCGGGGGCGACGGCCCGTGCTCCCTCCGCCGCGAGGCTCGACCGGGCGATGGGATTCGCCTGCCCCGACACCGCCAACGGCGGCTGTGACCCGTCCTTCGCCGGTGTCTACAACCAGCTGTACAAGGCTGCCTGGCAGTTCAAGCGCTACGCCAACCCCGCCGGGACGAGCAACTACTTCACCTGGTTCCGACCGGGCGTCACCGCGAACGTCCAGTACAACCCCAACGCGGCCTGTGGCACGAAAGCCGTGACCATCCGCAATCAGGCGACGGCGAACCTCTACTACTACACGCCGTACACCCCCAACGCCGCGGCGCTCTCGAACCTCAACGGCGGCGGCGACGGCTGCTCCGCCTTCGGCAACCGCAACTTCTGGGTCTACTTCAACAACTGGTTCGGCTCGACCAACGCGCCGGCGCAACCGATCGGGTCATACGAGTACGCCAGCGGTGGCGTCGGCACGGTGACCGTGGCCGGTTGGGCTCTCGACCGGGCGAGCTCGGCGTCGATCCCCGTCCACGTCTACGTCGGGCCGGCCAGCACGGCCATTCCGACGACGTTCGCGCGGTCCGACGTCGCGGCCCAGTACCCGACCCTCGGGGCGGCGCACGGCTTCGCCGCGACCGTCGACGCGGCTCCCGGCACGTGGCAGGTCTGCCTCTACGCCCTGGGGGTCCAGTCGGGCAACAACGCGATGCTGGGGTGCAAGACGGTCACCGTCCTCGACCCCTCGCCCGTCGGCTCCGTGGAAGCCGTCCGGCCCGCTCCGGGCGGAGTGCAGGTGGCCGGCTGGGCCTTCGACTTCGACACCCCGAACCCGATATCGGTCCATGTCTACGTGGACGGCGTGGGCAAGGCCATCACCGCCGACCTGCCCCGGTCGGACATCGGGCGCGTCTATCCCCAGCAAGGCCCGAACCACGGATTCGCGCAGGTCTTCGCGGCGAGCCCGGGCGTTCATACGGTCTGCGTGTACGGCATCAACGCGGGTGCCAAGGGCGCCACGAAGGCCTTCCCCTGCTCGACCGTGACCGTGCCTCCGCACGAGCCCATCGGGGCGGTCGACGGGATCACCACGTCCGCCGGGGCGATCAGCCTCTCGGGCTGGGCCCTCGACGGTGACGTCGCCGACGCGATCCCGGTCCACGTCTACGTAGACGGTGTCGGTCAGGCCTTCACCGCCGATCAGGCCCGGTCCGACATCGGTCGCATCTACCCGGCCTACGGCGCCGGTCACGGTTTCGCCATGAGCATCCCGGCCAAGGCGGGAGCGCACGAGGTCTGCGTCTACGCGATCAACCGCGGTCCGGGGTCGCACACCCTGATGACGTGTCGGACCGTGACGGTCACGAACACGGCTCCCGTCGGAAGCGCCGAGGTGGTCCGAGGGGTCGCCGGCGGAGTTCAGGTCGCCGGGTGGACTTTCGACCCGGACAGCCCCAAGACGTCGATCCCCGTGCACGTGTACCTCGGGTCGGTCGCGACCGTCATCACGGCAGACCAGGCCAGGAGCGACATCGCCCGGGTGTTCCCCGAGGCGGGCGCGGCTCACGGCTTCTCGACGGTCGTCCCGGCGGCGTCCGGGCCGCAGAAGGTCTGTGTCTACGCCCTCGACACCGCTGGCGGCTACAACCCGTCGCTGTCGTGCTCGACGGTGACGGTGCCGTGACGTCGGACTCCTGACCAGGAATCGACGTTCGTGGCCAGCCCGTGAAGAAGGCCCCCGCACCATACGGTGCGGGGGCCTTCTTCGCGAGGGGTCTAGCGGAGACCCGCGGTTTCGTCTACCGGTGGACGTCGCCGCTCGGTGGGCGAGGAGCCGTCCTCGGCCGCCGGTCGGGCGGCCCGCATGGCCGCCACCACGGTCACGGCGCAGGTGGCGGCGACGACGATCACCCAGGGCGCCCAACCCAGCGGGGGCAGCCATTCGGGGTCCACGATCATCTTGCTCCAGCCGTCGGTCAGCCCCACGACGTACCGCTTGAGGTTGAACAGGACGGCGTGCACCTGCATGAGGGAGATCGTCACGAGTGCCACGATCGCGAGCACACGGACCCTGAGGTTCGCGAAGGCCCGGGGGAAGGCCGAATCGAGGGCGACGCCACCGGCGACGATCAACGGGGCGACGAGTGCCAGCACGTATCGCGCCTGCCAGATGAAGCCGTAGTCCTTGGCGCCGTAGCCCTGGACGACGGCCGGGACCAGGACGAAGGCCAGGGCGAGCACGCCCAACGCCACCTGTTCCCGCCGTCGCCCTGCGACCAGGCCGCCGACGACGAGGACGAGCATGATCGCGCCCCAGATGCCGACGGTGGTCGGAGGCAACGGAGTGTCGAGCCACCCGAGCAGGCCGACATAGCCCTGCACGTTCTCGAACGTGACGAACATCATCTCCTTGAACGCGACGGGGAAGCTCGTTCCGACCCCGGGGTTCGGCACGGTGACGCTCAGGCTCTGCGTCGAGATGGTCCACAGGACGCTGAACGCGACACCGAGACCGATGGCACCGGCGGCGATCCAGAAGGCGACGGATCGGACGAGTCGGAGCCAGAGCTCTTTGTCGATCATGGTGGCGACGACGATGACGAGCAACCAGAGCAAACCGATGCTCCTGGTGTTCGCCACGGCGACCGCCGCAACGGCCACGAACGCCACGCGGTGAGGCGGGACGCCCTCGTCGATGCGTTGACGCAGGAGTGTGAGCCAGGCGAAGAGCATCACCGCGGCGGTGATCTCCATGCCGTTGGGATTGATGCCCCCCATGAGGAACAGCACCATGGGGGTGACGGCGGTGACGAGGCCGACGACGGCGAACGATCGTGCCCGGAGCTGCATGAGGGCGACGAACGCCAGGGACAGGAGCGCCGCACTCAGGCCGACGCTCATGGCGCGCATCGCGTAGAGACCGATCTCTCCGTCGAAGACGAGGGAGGGCAGGCCCACGATCGCGTAGTAGAGGGGGTCGTACGAGCCAGCCGACGTCGTGGCCTCCGTCGCGCTGTCGTCGTCGCTGACGGCCGTCTGGCACTCGGCCGAGACGGCCGCGTTGAAGGCGTAGCACCGGAGGTCGTAGGTCTCGGCGACGTACGCAGGGACGTCGACCTCGGTCCAGCCCCCGTCCGCCGTCCGCTCGCCGAGGATCTGGCCGTGCGCGACCGCGACGGCGTGGATGGTGTGTGCGGGTTCGTCCGGGACGGCCATCAACGGGCTGGCGACGGCCCACGAGCCGCCCAGGGCGCAGAGCACGACGAATGCCGAGACGAAGTGCTTCACGGCCGAACGGAGGCCGAGGCGACCGACTCCGGCCCTCGCCCCGGGTCGGTCACGGACGGTCGTCGTGTCCAGGTCGGTCATGGTCCTCCAGTCGTCGCCGGCCGACGTCCGGATGCGGATCGGCCCCGACGATCGTACCGACCCGTGCGTCGTCCGCCTCGCGACCGCGCCCTAGGCTGGTGCGACATGAGCACTCCTGAGACGGTCCCGGCGACGCTCCCCGCGTCCGGCCGCAGCGTGGCCACGTCGGCCCTCGTGTCGATCCTCGGCATCGGGGTGCAGGGCGTCGCCCGGTTGATCTACACCGTCCTCATCGGTCGCACCTTCGGCACCGAGGCGCTGGGTCACGCCTCCACGCTTCTGAGCCTGTCCATATTCGCCGCTCTCTTCTGGCCCACGCCGGCGGGCAACACGGCGTCGCGGTTCCTGGCCGTCGCTCTGCGGGCCGGGCTGTCCGACGCCCTCCTCCGTCGGACGCTCGCCCTCACCATGTTGGGCTCGTCACTCGTGCTCGGCGCGGTGACGGTCCCCGTCGCCCTCGCACTCGGCAACCCACCGACGACCGCGCTGTCGGCCGCCTGGTTGGTGATGGGCTACGGTGCCTACACCTACGCCCGAGGATCACAGCTCGGGTACCACCGCGTCGGCAAGGCAGCAGCCTGGGACGGTGTCACCGCATTCCTCTCGCTCGGCCTGCTCGTGGTCGTCTGCGTCACGGGTGGGGGGCTCTTCGTCCTCGTCCCTCTGTCGCTGGGCTACACGGTCTTCGCCCTGGCGTGCTGGCCCAGGGGCTCAGAGCACACGGACGCTCCCGAGGCCGGTCAGGCCAGGGTCGCGCTCTCGTTCGGGCTGTGGAACGTCCTGACGGGGATCACGACCAACGGCTTGCTGCAGCTCACGATGGTCGCGGCGCAGCTGGCCTCGCCCGGAACCGGGGCGGGTGTCTTCGCCGCGGCGTTCACGTTGGCGACACCGGCATCGATGCTCGGTCAGGCCGTGGCGCAGATCGTCATCCCGGCATTCGCCCATCACGAGCCCGGGGCACCTCTCCGCCGTCGCGGTCCGCTGGTGCTGTTCGTCGGTTTCTCGTTCGCCTGCGCTCTGGTGTTCGGTCTGGTGGCGGCAGCGGCGCCGTGGTTCCTGCCGCTCTTCTACCCGGCCGAGGGGCAGGACGCCGTCGGGCCCCTGAGGTTCCTCATGCTCGGGGTCTTCGTCTTCACGGTGGCTCTGATCCCGGCGGCTCTGCTCCTGGCCGGCGGACGGTCTCGCGAGGTCGCCCTGTCATCGGTGGTCGGATTCGTGATCGGGGTGGGGACGATGTTCGCGGCCGCCGCGACGTGGGGAGTGCAGGCAGGCAGCGTCGGATTCCTGGTCGGCTCCAGCGTCAACCTCGTCGCCGTGCTCGCGTTGTCGTTCTTCCCGACGAAAACCGACCGCACCGGACCGCCCGCGGTCTCGGACGAAGGTCCCGCCCCGGACGCCTGAGGGTCAGACGAGGCGTCTCGCCACGAACCAGTAGAGCCGCATGGCCGTCTGGAGCGGCCGAGCACCGGCGGGCAAGGGGAACACCTGCTGGTCGAGGTGCGAGGTCAAGAGGGGAACGAGCCGACGGTCGGAGACCCGACGGGCATCTTGGACGAAGCGACGTCGGGCCGCGATCCAGGCGGCGTTGTCGCGTACCCATGCCTTCGCCCGTCGACGCTCGGTCGCCCATCCCTGGCGACGCGCCACCACCCCGAGGGCGAGGTCGAAGGCGGCCAGGGGCAACCAGGCCGCGATGCGGAGGCGTCGACCGTAGGCGGTGCGGACGAACACCTGCCGGTTCTTCTCCAGCAGGTACATCTTCAGGGAGTTGCGGCTGAACTCGTAGTGGTGGACGACGACGGCATCGGGGACGAAGACGACCTCGAACCCGGCCTGCCAGGTCCGCCAGCTCAGGTCGACGTCTTCGTGATAGGCGAAGTATTCGTCGGCGAATCCCTCGAGGCTCTGCCACAACGACGTTCGCAGCACGAGCCCCGCGCCCGAGGCCGACGCGACGGGGACCTCGACGCTGTGGAGGTCGGCAGGCTCCTCGAGTCCGCCGGCCCAGCTCAGCCCGACGACGTGCACGGGGTTTCCGGCCGAGTTCATGCGGTCCTCGCGGCCGCCCAGCCGGATGCTGCCGCTCGCGATGCCGACCTCGGGCCGACTGGCGACACGGACGAGGGCGGCGACCGCATCGGGTGCGACGACGGCGTCGGAGTTGACCAGGCCCAGGAAGTCTCCTCGGGCGTGTCTCGCGCCGTAGTTGACCCCGCCGGCGAACCCGAGGTTCTCGGTCGGTGTGACGACCAGGAGGCGCGGGTCGTCAGGCAACGACGCGACGGCATCGGAGGTGCATCCGTTGTCCACGAGGACGAGGTCGACGTCGACGCCCGTCGAGGCGAGGGTCGCCGACACCGACTCGTGGAGCCAGGGTTCGTCGCCGTAGGCGAGTGTGACGATGGTGACCCGGGGAGCGGGGCTCACCGGGAGTCGTCCGTGCGCTGGAACGCCGACGACTCGAGGCGGGAGATGCGTTCGTCCTGCAATGCCGAGTGCTCGGCGAGGGTCCGTGACTTCTCTTCGAGCACCGTGAGCTCCGCGCTGTGCTGGACCGAGACGAGGAACAGGACGATGGTGCTCAGGAAGAAACCGAGGTTGGTCGGCACGGTGACGCCGAGGAGGGACGCCGTTCCCGTGAGCAGGCCCGGGAACACTGCCACCACGAGGGCCACGACGCCGGCGACGATCCACCAGAGGGCGTGACGCTCGCGCACCCGGCGGCGGCGGAGCAGGTCGAAGACGACGACGAGGACGAGGAACGCCGAGACGATCCCGAAGACGTAGGTGGTGACGTTCATGCGGACGGACTTGCTTCCGAGCTGAGGGCGAGCGGGGGACGCCAGAGGGCGATGACGAGAGCGAGGCAGGCCCGGCCGAGGTACACCGCCGCCTTGACGGGATCGTGGGACGGCGTCCCGCCTGCGCGGACGCGCATCGACACGGGAACCTGGGTGATGGTGCACCCGGCCCTCGCCGCGAGCACCAAGGACTCGACCGTGTCGCCGAGGTACTCGGCGGGGTAGTGCTGGGCGAAGATCGCGACGGCGCGGGGCCCGGCCCCGCGGAACCCCGAGGTCGTGTCCGTCAGTCGGGTGCGCGCGATGCGGCTGACCGTCGACGCGAGGACGAGCATGGCCCAGCGTCGCGGGCCCGACGCCTTGTAGTCGCCCTCGCCGGCGAAGCGGGCCCCGATGGACACGTCGACGGTCTGGAGGGCCTCGAGGAGGGCGGGGACGCCGGCGGGATCGTGCTGTCCGTCGGAATCGACCTGGACCACGTACCGGAAGCCGTTCGCGAGCGCGTACTTGAAGCCTGCACGCATGGCACCGCCCACGCCGAGGTTGAAGGGCAGGTCGAGGACCGTGGCCCCGGCGGACCGGGCACGCTCGACCGTCGCGTCGTTCGAACCGTCGTTGACGACGAGGACGGAGACGCCGGGAAGCTTCTCGAAGACCTCGGTCACGACGCCGGCGACGGCGACCTCTTCGTTGAAGGCGGGCATGACGATGAGCGTCTGCGCCAGATGATCCATGGCAAGGATCGTAACAGCGCGCCGACCGCAGCGGGGTGTGGCCGGTACGGCCTGGATGGGCGACGGGTCCGATAGGATTCCCGAGGCCCGGGGCGAAGCCCCCGTCGAGTCCGAGCGGCGGCTACGTCCCGCAGGCCCGAACCACCGTCTGTTGGGGAGATAGATGAACATCACGCCTCCGGTGCGTCGGCCGCGACAGGGCGACGGTCCTGAACGAGGTCTGGCGCGACTCGCCGGACGACTCGGCACCCGTCCCGTCGCCGTCTTCGTCGTCTCGTTCCTGGCGTTCCTGGCGCTGTCGTCCCTGTGGGCGGTCACGACGCCGATCGGGGCCAGCCCCGACGAGCCGGCGCACTACATCAAGGCCGCGTCGACCGTGCGTGGGCAGCTGATCGGTGAGCCGGGCCCCCGACCGCAGGACAAGGTCGTGCAGGTCCCCGAGAACGTCGCGGACACGGGCAACGTGATGTGCATGGCGTACGACCCCAGTACGACCGCCGACTGCCTGCCCCCTTTCGGCAGCGACCGTGACCTGGTCGACTCCACGACGTCCGCCGGGTTGTACAACCCCGTGTACTACGTGCTGGTCGGTTGGCCGTCGTTGCTCGAAATGGGCAAGGGGTCCCTCTTCCTCATGCGGTTCGTGAGTGCGGGCCTCTGCGCCTTCTTCCTCGCGTCTGCCGTGACGGCGCTCTCGCGCCTTCCCCGCCCGACCCTGCCGGTCCTGGCGGTCTTCGCGGTCTCCACCCCGATGACCTATTTCCTGATGGGTTCGGTGAACCCGAACGCACTCGAGATCTCGACGACGGCCGCGTTCTTCTCGACGCTCCTGCTGGCCACGACGACGCCGGTTCCCGCCGGGCCGGGACGCTGGCTCGTCGCCGGTTCGTTGGCTCTGTCGGGCGGCCTCTTGGTGCAAGCGCGGGGGTTGTCCCCGGTGTGGCTCGGGCTGGCGGTGCTCGTCGTCGCCGTATGGGTCGGCGTCCCCGCCTTCCTGCGTCGTGTCCTCACTCCTCCGTACCTGGCAAGCGTCGTCGCCGTGGCGGTCTCGACCGCCCTCGCGGTCGTCTGGACCCTCCGCTCGGGCTCGCTGAACGCCGTGGGCGTCTACTCGGGAGCCGGTACTTCCACGGCCCAGGGGTTCGTCCGCATGGTCGAGACCTCGACCGACTACGTCGCCCAGGCGGCAGGCAACTTCGGGTGGCTCGACACACCGGCGCCCGGGTACGTGGCCTTCGTCTATTCCGGGCTGCTCGGTCTGCTCGTGGTCTCCGCCCTGCTCTTCGGTGGGCGAACGCGCGCCGGTGCCGCCGTCTGGGTGGCCTTGGCCTCGGCCGTCGTCATCCCCGCCGCCGTCCAGGCCTCGAGCGTCACCGAGTCCGGGTACATCTGGCAGGGGCGGTACAGCCTCCCGGCCGTCGTCGTGTTGGTCCTCGTGGCCGCCGTGGCCGCCAGCGGTCGTTTCGATCGGCTCCCTGTGTCCGAAGGCCGCCGCGTCGTCCTCTTCCTGCTCGCGGCGACGGCCTTCGTGCAAGCGGCATCCGCCCTGACCGCGTTGAAGCGTTACAGCGTCGGTCTCTGGACGTCCTGGGCGGAGATGTTCTCGGCACCCGTCTGGCACCCGCCCTTGCTGGGGGTCGGGCCGTGGGCCGTGTCGGTCGTCGCAGTCGTCGTCGTCGTCAGCCTGTCGGCGTATCTCGTCGTCCCCCCAGCCGTCTCCCTCGACCCGGGCGTTCCCCCGGGGGAGCCCGAGGACGGGCGGCTCGAGTCCGGTGACGAGGTGCCCGCATGGCGCTCCTGAGTCGTCAGAACGTCATGTCGGTCCTGCTCTACGGGGCGGTGGGCGGCACCGCGTTCGTCATCGACCTGGGGTCGTTGATCGTCCTCCGGGACGTTTTCCGGGCACCGCTTCCCCTCGCGACAGCGGTGTCCCTCGTCGCCGGGTTGACGGCCAGCTACACGCTCCAGCGATTCCTCACGTTCCGCCGGAACAAGGTCACGTGGCACAGCCTCTGGAAGTACGGGGTGCTCGTCACCTTCAACTGGGTCATGACGACGCTCATCATCCACGGCGTCGAGTCGGCAGGCATCAGCTACGTGATCGGCAAGTTCGGCTCGACGGCCATCATCACGACCTGGAACTACTTCATCTACCGCTTCTGGATCTTCCGCCACGCGGAGGCCGCCGATGCGGCGGCGACCGGCTCCTCGGCACCAGGCGAGCTGTACTGATGACGGTGTCCCTCCTCGCGTCCCCTGGGTCGGCTCGGGGCGGTGACGAGGGGCGAGACGTCTCGTCGCGCTCGGCGTGGCTCGACCGGATCGTCGCGGCGTGCCTCGTCGTCGTCACCGTGGCGCTCGGGTGGAGCAGGTTGACGCCTCTCGTCAGGCGGACGGCATGGGCCGAGGACGCCGGGCTCTTCCTCGTCCAGCGCTTGGACCGGGGGCCCTTCGCCACGCTCCTCCTGCCCTACGACGGGTACCTCCACCTCGTGCCGCGGATCGTCGTGGACCTCGTCGTGGCCGTGTCGACCGACGAGGACCAGTTCGCGCTCGGCACGACGGTCGCGAGCCTGGTCGTCGTCGGTCTCGCTGCCGCCTTGGTCTTCCTCTTCAGCGCGTCCTTCGTCACGAGCAGGGTCATGCGGGCCGCCCTCGCACTCGTGCCCGTGCTGGCGCCGATGGCTGCCCTCGAAGCCCTGGGCAACGCGGCCAACCTGCACTGGTTCCTGCTCTACCTGCTGCCCTTCGCCGTCGTCTGGAGGCCGCGTCGGACCACCGGGCACGTCGTCCAGGTGATCGTCATCGTCGTCGTCGTGCTGAGCGAGGTGCAGTCGGTCATCTTCCTGCCGTTGGTGCTCCTCGTGCTGGTCCGGCGCGTGACCCGGTCGGGAGCCGTCGCCCTCGTCCTGGCGTGCGTCGCCCAACTCGCCTCGGTCGTGGCGAGTCCACGCGTCCGCGGGGACGCCCCACTCCCCGAAGTCGTGAACGTGGCCATCGGCTTCGTCGCGGAGCCCGTGATGGGTTCCTGGGTCTCTCCGGGACGCGCCGCCGACCTCCTGACCGGGCCGCACGGGGTAGCGGTGGCCCTCGCCGCCACGGCTCCGTTCGTCATCGCCCTGGGTGCCGGGCTCGTGCGGCGGCGAAGCTCCCGGAACCTCCTGATCGCCGTGCTCGGGTACGGCGTCCTGGCGGTCTGGGTGACGGATGTCTACGCGAACCCGACCGTGACGATCGACTTCGTGGGTCATGGCTTGGGTCTCACCCGCGACATGGGCTACGTCCGCTATGCCCTGGTGCCGTCGATGTTCCTCATCGCACTGCTCGCGTTGGGCATCGACCGACTCGCGGCGTCGAGGTCCCTCGTCTCCCGAGGGGGAGCGGTGCTCCTGGTGATGGTCTTGGTCGTGGCTCTGACCCGACAGTTCGCGCCGTATTCGTACACTCGCATCTCCGGACCCGACTGGGCCGCCTCGGTGGCCACGGCGAGGGTGGCCTGTGAGGCGGACCCCGAGGGGGTCGTGCGCGTCGCCTCGGCGCCCGCCGGGTGGGGCGTCGACGTCGCCTGTTCCGACCTCGACGGCGACGGCTTCGATCGGTAGCCGCATCGTCACGGTCGTCCCGAGAACGGCGTCCGTGCCGTCTAGGCTGAACGCGTTGTCACCAGAAAGGCAAGAATGAGTCACCACTCCGGCGCCGGCGCCCTCGTCGTCCTCCCCACCTACGACGAGGTCGAGAACCTCCCGATCATCCTGGGTCGGCTCTTCGCCGCGACCCCTGAGATCCACGTGCTCGTGGTCGACGACGGCAGTCCCGACGGCACGGGAGACCTCGCCGAGACGATGGCCGTGGCCGACGACCGCATCCACGTGACGCACCGCCAGGGCAAGCTCGGTCTCGGCTCGGCTTACGTGGCGGGCTTCGGGTGGGCACTCGCGCGGGGCTACGGCGTCGTCATCGAGATGGACGCCGACGGTTCGCACCCGCCCGAGAAACTGCCCGAGATGATCTCCCTGGTCGGCGCGGGTGGGCCGGCCGCACCCAGTCTCGCCATCGGCTCGCGCTGGGTCCCGGGTGGCTCCGTCGTCAACTGGCCCCTCTCGCGACAGGTCCTGAGCCGAGGCGGCAACCTGTACGCGCGCCTCGCGCTCGGTCTTCGTCTCAAGGACGTGACCGCGGGCTTCCGTGCTTACACGCGCGCGGCCCTCGAGTCGATGGACCTCACCGGCATCGACTCCAAGGGGTACTGCTTCCAAGTCGACATGACCCTGCGGGTCCTCGACGGCGGCGGCCGCGTCGTCGAGGTGCCGATCGAGTTCCGCGAGCGTGAGCTCGGCGAATCGAAGATGAGTCGAGCGATCGTGGTCGAGGCCATGCTCAGGGTCACGAAGTGGGGCGTGCAGCGTCGCCTGCAGACGCTCCTCGGTCGCCGTCCGGGGCCTCGGTGGGTGGTCGAGGACCGCCAGTCGTGACCGGGGGCCGTTCCGCGGCCCCCTACGCTGGGGTGATGTCCACGGGGGAAGAACTGCGACGGCGCGACAACAACCTCGACGCCCTCCGGCTCGGCGGAGCCCTGCTCGTCGTCCTCGGGCACTCGTACGTCGTCCTCGCCAAACCGATGGCGCCTCCGACGATCTTCGGACAGCCGCTGCACGCCCTCGGCGTGCACGTCTTCTTCATCATCAGCGGTTACCTGATCACCAAGAGCTGGCAGCGTCGCCCCGACTGGCGCAGTTACTTCGCCGCGAGGGCCCTGCGCATCTTCCCCGCCCTGATCGTCGCCGTGATCCTGACCGCCTTCGTCGTGGGCACGGTCTTCACGACGCTGCCGACGGGCGACTACCTGTCCGACCCGAGCACCTGGCTCTACCTCAAGAACGCCCTCCTGCAACCGGTCTTCGGTCTGCCGGGCGTCTTCGTCGACCTCCCGTACCCCTACGTCCTCAACGGCTCGTTGTGGACGCTCCCGGTCGAGTTCGCCTGTTACCTCGTCGTGCCCCTCGTCCTCCTCCTCCCGCGGAGGTTGCACGTCCCGGCCGTCGGGCTGTTCGCCCTGATCAGCATCGCCCTGCACCTCAGGGTCTGGCCGGACGTGGACGTCCTCGGTTTCTTCACGTCCTCGTCCGTCGGAGAGCCCTGGATCTTCTTCGCCGGCGGCATGCTGTGCGCCCTCCTGCTCGAGCGGCACGCCTTCCGACTCGACGTGGCCCTCCTCGGTCTGTTCGCCGTCACGATCGTCTCGGCCGTCGACGCGGGTCTCGGCACCTACGTCCTCTGGGCGGTCCTGCCGTACTCGACCCTCGCCCTGGGGCTCGCGTCGACGCCGGTGCTCCGGAGGGCGTCCCGCTACGGCGACTTCTCCTACGGCCTGTACATCTACGCGTTCCCCGTGCAGCAGGTCGTCGTCGCGACGCTGGGCGTCCGCGGCATCGCCGCGAATGCCGTGGCCGTGGTCGTGGCGACACTCGTCCTGGCCGCCCTCTCCTGGCACCTCGTCGAGGCCCCGGCCCTGCGGGTCAAGACGCGCTTCGAGAAGCGCTTCCCGGCTCGTCGCGGTCGGCGGGCCGCTGTGCCGAGGGTCCTCGTCGGCAGCGACGTCGACGCCGGTCGGGGCCCGACGGGCTGACGCGACGACCCACCAGGCGACCGGGTGGTGACCGACCCGACCCGCGCCTCCTACCGGCCGGCCGCCTGCGGCAGGCGTGACCGCCACGATCGCTTGCGGGCCGCGATCGTCGCGATGGTGACGAAGGTCATCAGGGTTCCCTCGAACAGCACGAAGCTCTCGGCGACGGCCGTCACCCCGATCAGGACCAGCACGAGCGCCGGCCAGACGTAGGCCACGATCGGGTGGCCCGAGGCCGTGATCCAGCTGCGCACGAACGCGAGCGTGCCGGCCACGACGAGCAACAGCCCCCCGACGAGGCCCAGCTGCAGCCATATGTCGAAGAACGCGTTCAGGCCCGTCTCGTGCGGTCGGCCGTTTGGAGCGATGATCGTCGAGTAGGGGAAGATCTCGGTCGGCCACTGTCCGACGAAGCCCCAGCCGACGATGTCGTGCACCGCGGCCAGTTCGCGGATGCGCGCCCAGAGCAGCGAGCGGACCGACAGGTCGTTCGTGGCGTCGACGGCATCGAGGAGGCGCGAGCGGCCCGCGTAGGCCAGCGCGCCTCCCAGCACCACGATCACCGCGAAGACCGACTGCATGAGCGACCGTCTCGACTCGGGGGCCCGACGCAGCGCGTCGAGCGCCACGCCGGCCACGATCAGGACGATGACCGCGATCGCCGTCGCGGGGGAGCGGGCGAAGCCGAGCGCCGTCAGGGCGAGCACGCCCGAGGCCACGGCCTGTCGTCGGGGAACCGACCGGGTGAGGAACTCGACGGCGAAGGTGATGACCGCGAGCGTCGCCAGGAACCCCAGGTAGTTGCGGGTGCCCGAGATGCCCTGGATGGGCCCGCCCGCGGCGAGGTTGCCCTGGATGCCCAGGAACGCGATCGGTTGGTCGATCAGCAGACCGCTCAGCACCTCGAGCGACAACGAGACCACGAGCAGGATGCGCAGGGCGTCGCCGAACGCCCTCACGACCTGCACGAGGTCGCGTCCGAGTGCCAGGTAGAGCCCGAGCGCGCCGAACCCGACGGCGTAGGCGACCCCGCCGATCGTCACCCAGGTGTACTCGCTCCAGAAGACGCTGAGGCCCATGAACCCGAAGAGGGCGATGAGTGACACGGGCAGGATGCCGTGCCATTCGATGTGGTGCCGACCGCCGACGAGCGAGAGCGCCGCCAGCACCACGAGCGTGCCCAGGACGGCGAGCGACCCGGGCCACCCCATCAGGGCGCGCACGGACTGCGTCGAGAACGCGTAGAGGACGATCGCGACCGACAGCGCCTGCGAGAAGTGCCCGCCGGCCGAGAAGCCGATCCAAGCCGAGAGGTAGCGGCGCAGGGGGTCCCGGTCGCGGTCGAACCCGTGGTCGTGGCCGGAGGTCACCGGTCGTGGCCCGTCCAGCCGAAGGGGTCGCGTCGGGTGACGAGTACGACGATCACGAACGTGGCCCACCCCCACTCGACGATCAAGCGGGACTCCGTCAACCCGTGGACGAGCAGGGCCGTCACGAGGAGCAGCGGCAGCAGGTCGAGGGCCGACCACGGGGCCGCGACCTCGCGGGCCAGCATCCGACGGTCGACGGCCCACCACCAGGACCGCAGCACGACCCCGACGATGGTGAGGCCGAAGAGGATCAGGCCGACCCACCCCAGCTGGAACCAGACGTCGAGGTACGCGTCGTGCGCCTGCAGGTACACGACGCCGTTGCGCTCGGCGAGGTCGGTGAACGGTTCGACGAACGGGAACCAGTAGCTGACCCAGCCCCAGCCCACGACGGGGTGCTGGACGCCGAGGTCGTAGACGGCCGACCAGATGTCGGTGCGGCCCGTCAGGTCGCCGCTCTTGCCGAGCACCGCGAGCAGGGGACCGCGAGCGAGGACGGCGACGGCGAGGCCCGCGACGACGACGAAGGCCGCGACGCCGAAGACGGGGGCCCGGTGACCGGGCTCGCGGCGGCGGGTCGCCAGCACCAGCAGCAGCACGAGGCCGACGGCGACCGCGACCACCGCGACCGTCGCCGACCGGGTCAGGACGAGTGCCAGCAGCGAGGCGGCGAGCCCGACGATCGTCGAACCGCGGGAGATCGACCGGTTCGCGGCCTCGACGGCCGTGACGACGAGGGCCAGCAAGGCGATGATCGCCAGGATGTTGCTGTTGCCCTGCAGTCCCTGGATGCGACCGCCCTCGAAGAGCACGTCACGCGACCAGAACCACGCCGCGGGCTGCCCGGTGCAGTCGAGGTATACCGGGCAGACCGGCTGTCGGACGAACAGCCCGACGACGACCTCGAACAGCAGTGAGGCCACGACGTGGATGCGCAGCGCTCGTCCGAGGGCGGTCACGATGGCCGGCCACGGGGCGACGACGGTGACCGCCAGGGCGCCCACGCTCGTCATCAGCGTGAGGACGATGCCGATCGCCGAGCCGGCCGGGTACTGCGACCAGGCGATCGAGGCGACGGCGAACGCCAGGAAGAGCACGAGGAGGCGCGGGAGGGTCCGCACCCGGGGCGGGTGCCGCACGACGAGGACGACGGAGGCGACCACCATCGCGACGCAGGCCGCCCCCCAGCCCCACCAGCCGGTGCCGTTGCGCAGGACGTCGCCACCGAAGAGCACGAGGAACGCGAGCGTCGCGAACGTCGTGGCTCCGCGCGCGGGCGCCGTTCGGGCGGGCCGCGCGGGCAGCGTCGAGGTCATGGGCACCAGGCTAGACGACGGGGGAGGCGCAGCGGGGCGACCGGGGGCCGCCCCGCCCGATGGATCAGACGAAGGCTGCCTGGCCCGTGATGCTGCGGCCGACGATGAGCGTGTTCATCTCGCGAGTGCCCTCGTAGCTGTAGAGCGCCTCGGCGTCGGCGAAGAACCGGGCCACGTCGTACTCGAGCACGATGCCGTTGCCCCCCATGACCTCGCGGGCGTACCCGACCGTCTCGCGCATGCGGGCCGTGGTGAACGCCTTGGCGAGCGAGGCGTGCTCGTCGCGTTGCGTGCCCTCGTCGAGCATCTGCGAGCAGCGGACCACCATGCCGATCGACGCGGTGATGTTGCCGATGCACTTCACCAGGAGGTCCTGGATCAGCTGGTGTTTGGCGATCGGCTTGCCGAACTGCACGCGCTCGTTCGCGTACGCCAGCGCGGCCTCGTACGCGCCGATCGAGTTGCCCACGGCCGCCCAGGCGACCTCGGCCCGGGTCAGGCGGAGCACGGCCGCCGTGCTGCGGAACGAATCGGCCTGCTGCAGCCGGTTGCGCTCGGGCACGCGGACGTCCTCGAGGGTGATGTCGGCGTTCTGGACGATGCGGAGGCTCTGCTTGTCCTCGATCTTGGTGGCCGTGTAGCCCGCGGTGTCGGTCGGGACGATGAAGCCCTTGACCTGGCCGTCCTCGGCGCTCTTGGCCCAGATGATGGTGATGTCGCTGAACGTGGCGTTGCCGATCCACCGCTTGGAGCCGTTCAACACCCAGCCGTCGCCGTCACGGGTGGCGATCGTACGGAGGCCCTGGGCCGAGTCCGACCCCGACAACGGCTCGGTCAGGCCGAAGGCACCCACCAGGTCGCCGCTCGCCATGCGGGGCAGCCACTCGGCGCGCTGCTCCGGCGAACCGCCGACGCCGATCGACCCCATCGCCAGGCCGTTCTGCACGCCGACGAAGGTCGCGACGGACGCGTCGACGCGGGCGAGCTCGAGTGCGACCCAGCCGCGGAAGACGGCGGAGTTCTCGAACGGGCGCGTCTCTTCCCACGGCATGCCGAACAGGCCGAGGCCGGCGAGGCCCTTGACGATCTCGTGCGGGAAGGTCGCGTCCGCCCAGTGGCGGTTCACGCCGGGCTTGACCTCGGTCTCGAGGTAGCGGCGCAGGTCGGCCAGCACACCCTTCTCGCGGTCGGAGAGCAGGTCTTCGTAGCCGTAGAAGTCGCTGACGAGAGAGGTGAACGAGGTGAGGGTCGCTGATGACATCCGTGCTCCATTGCTTCGTGTCGGGACGACAGGAGCCTAGGCAGCGACCCGGCCGTGACCAAGGGATTGGTAGCTTTGGTCAACGCCCCGGCGTCGTCGACCGCACGGCTTTGTAGGGGGCGACCAAGCACGACCTCGACAAGCAGGTAAAGCCATGTTCCTCGCCATCACCAACACGCCCCGCGACTACGCCTGGGGTTCGACGACGGCCATCGCCGACCTGCTCGGTCGTCGACCGAGCGGCCGCCCCGAGGCCGAGCTCTGGCTCGGCGCGCACCCGGGCTCGCCGAGCGTCGTCGTGGCCCCGGCGGTGGTGGGCGGCGCCGACACCCTCGCCGACTGGTTCGCCGCCGAGCCGGCCCGGGCCCTCGGGCGCGACCGGGACCACCTGCCGTTCCTGCTGAAGCTGCTCGCGGCCGACGGCCCGCTTTCCATCCAGGCGCACCCGACCCCCGAGCAGGCCCGGGAGGGCTTCGCTCGCGAGGACGCCGCCGGCATCCCGCTCGACGCCCCCGAACGCAACTACAAGGACTCGTCGGCCAAACCCGAGATCATCGTGGCACTCAGCGACACCTTCGACGCCCTCTGCGGGTTCCGCGAGCCGGCCGAGACCCTGGCCGACGTCGACCTCCTCGACGACGGCTCGGGGCGCCTCGACCGGCTCCGTCGGCACCTGGGCGAGTCCCTGCGGTCGACCCTCGCGTTCCTCTTCCAGGCCGACGACGACTCGGCCGCGACCATCGCCGCGGTCAGCGAGCTCGCCGCCGCCCACCGGGCCGGCGGCGCGAGCGTCGCGACGGTCGTCGACCTGGCCGAGCGCTACCCGGGCGACCCCGGGGTCGTCCTCTCGCTGTTGCTCAACCGGGTGACGCTGCGGGCCGGCGAGGCCCTGTTCCTGCCCGCCGGCAACGTCCACGCCTACCTGGGTGGCTTCGGCGTCGAGCTCATGGCCCCCTCCGACAACGTGCTGCGCGGCGGGTTGACGCCCAAGCACGTCGACGTCCCCGAACTGCTGAAGGTCCTCGACTTCGAACCGCTGCCCGTGCCCCGCCTCGAGCCCACCACGGTCGCCCGGGGGGTCGAGCGCTTCGCGCCGTCCGGCACGGGGTTCGCCATGCTCAGGGTCGACGCCTCGGGACCGGGGGCCGTCGTCGAGATCGGCGGTCCGAGCATCGTCCTGGTCACCGACGGCGAGGTCCACGTCAAGGGGCAGGACGGCACCATCCGGCTCGGTCGTGGGGAGTCCGCGTTCGTGACGCCCGACGAGGTCCGGCTCGCGATGACCGGCGACGGCACCGCGTACGTGGCCACGCCGGCCTGAGCCGGGGGCGGGGCCGCCGACCGCCGCCGCGCGCCACGTGCCGGGCCCGCCACCACCCGCCGGGCACCCGGTAGGTTGGCCCCATGTCATGGTTGGTCACCGGCGGTGCCGGGTACATCGGTTCTCACGTCGTCCGCGAGTTCACGGGGGCGGGCATCGACGCGGTGGTCCTCGACGACCTCTCGTCAGGCCTCGAGGGCTTCGTGCCCGCCGACGTGCCGTTCGTCCGGGGCTCGATCCTCGATCGCGAGCTGATCGAGCAGACCATCGACCGTCACGGCGTCACGGGCGTCGTCCACGTCGCGGGCTACAAGTACGCCGGGGTCTCGGTCCAGCGTCCGCTGCACACCTACGACCAGAACGTCACGGGGACCGCCCGCCTCCTCGAGGCCATGTCGAGCCGGGGCGTCGACCGGATCGTGTTCTCGTCGAGCGCGGCCGTCTACGGCACGCCGCCGACCGAACTCGTCACCGAGGACACCCCCAAGGCGCCCGCGTCGCCGTACGGCGAGAGCAAGCTGATCGGCGAGTGGCTGCTGCGCGACCAGGCCGTGGCCGAGGGGCTGCGACACACGAGCCTGCGCTACTTCAACGTCGTGGGCTCGGGTCGACCCGACCTCTGGGACGCCAGCCCGCACAACCTCTTCCCGCTCGTCTTCGCGGCTCTCGTCGAAGGACGCGTCCCGCGCATCAACGGCGACGACTACGCCACCCCCGACGGCACATGCGTC
The DNA here is from genome assembly GCF_056680555.1 of Frigoribacterium sp. AP1. Lineage (NCBI taxonomy): Bacteria > Bacillati > Actinomycetota > Actinomycetes > Micrococcales > Microbacteriaceae > Frigoribacterium > Frigoribacterium sp. AP1. The sequence continues at coordinate 340,395 of NZ_CM155288.1, read as the reverse complement.
CGGGATTACGTCCACGTCGCCGACCTGGCGGTCTCGCACGTCGCCGCGGCCCGCCGACTGGACGCGGGCGAGCCCGTCGAGCCCGCCTACAACCTCGGTTCGGGCGGGGGCGTCTCGGTCGCCGAGATCATGGCCGCGATGCGCGAGGGCACCGGCATCGACTTCACGCCCGAGATCGCTCCGCGTCGCCCCGGCGACCCGGACCGCATCGTCGCGGACGGCAGCCTGGCGGCCCGGGACCTCGACTGGGAGATGCGGCACACGCTCCTCGAGATGGTCACGAGCGCCTGGGAGGCCGCACCTCGCGGCTGACGGACGTCACCGCGCTCGACATCACCCGTTCCGCTCGAAACGTCCCCCGACACGCCGGGGCTCCCTTGCCCCTGATCGGGGGGTGGAGGGTTTATTGGCCCTCGACTTGACGGATGGGTAATGACACCGGTGTAATTACCTTGTCGCGTACATTCACGGGCGATCGACACGAGGGGAGATGCGCTGTGGGCATCCACGAGAACCGCGCCGGCGTCCCGGACGACTGGCACGTCGACCCGATCCAGCTGGGTGTCCCCGGCGTCGGATCGTCGGCGTCGCGAACCACCGTCGCCGACGACGAGAACCAGCTGGCCTGGCAGGCGGATTCGCTCTGCGCCCAGACCGACCCCGAGGCCTTCTTCCCCGAGAAGGGCGGCTCCACGCGGGACGCCAAGAAGATCTGCGCCTCCTGCGACGTCCGGGCCCAATGCCTCGAGTACGCCCTGCAGAACGACGAGCGATTCGGCATCTGGGGCGGGCTGTCCGAGCGCGAGCGTCGCAAGCTCCGCAAGCGGGCCTGACCCGCGCCTCCTCGGCTTCCGACGGCATCGACCCCTCCGGGTCGGTGCCGTTCCGTCGTCCCGGACGGGGGCGAGGGGCCGGGAGGCGCGGGTCGCCACGTCTCGCTCGTCGCGTCGGCGCGCCGAGCCGGTGCCCGCGTCGGTGCGACCTAGGCTGCACGAGTCATGCAGCCGAGAGTCACAGCGATCCTCGTCGCCCCTGGTGGAGCGACCTACCTCGACCGAACCCTCGACGGGCTGTCGCGTCAGACGCGGCCCCCGGAGGCCCTGGTGGTGGTCGACACCGGCGGCAAGGACTCGGCCGCGGGCCGGCTCTCGCTCAGCGGTGCCGCCCAGCTGGCCTCGCTGCCCGACGCCAAGACCTTCGGTGCCGCCGCCGCGCACGGCGTCCGGCTCTCCGACCCGGGCGACGGCGACCCCGACGAATGGGTCTGGCTGCTCGGCCACGACAACGCGCCCGCGCCCGAGGCGCTCGAGCACCTCATGACGACCGTCGAGGTGTCGCCGTCCGTCGCGGTCGCGGGGCCCAAGCTGATGCGGTGGGGTCAGCCCGGTGTCATCGCCGAGTTCGGCGAGACCGTCACCCGGTACGGCGCCTCGCTCGCCCGTGTCGAGAACGAGCTCGACCAGGGCCAGCACGACGTCACCGACGACGTGCTCGGCGTCGCGGCGGGCGGCATGCTCGTCCGTCGCACCGTCTGGACCGCGCTGGGCGGCTTCGATCCCGCGCTGCCGCACGTGGACGCGGCGCTCGACTTCTCCATCCGTGCCCGTCTCGCCGGTCACCGTGTGGTGCTCGTGCCCGATGCGAAGGTCGACAGCGCCGGACCGCCGGAGGAGTTCGGCCACGGACCCGTCGGTCACGCCCGTCGAGCGCGCCTCCACCGTGCGGCACAACTGCACCGGCGCCTCGTCTACTCGGCCGCCGTCCTGTTGCCGCTGCACTGGCTCAGCCTCGTGCCGTTGGCGGTCGTGCGCAGCGTGTGGCACCTGCTGACCAAGAACCCCGGAGCCGTGGTGGGCGAGTTCGCCACCGCGTTCCGGGCTGCCTTCGGCGGCTCGCACGTGCGGTCCGCCCGTCGGGCACTCGCCCGCACCAAGAGCGTCGGCTGGAGTTCGGTCGAGCCCCTGCGGGCGTCACGCGCGTTGCTGCGTGAACGTCGCGTCACCGAACGCGATGCGCAGGTCGCCGTCGTCGAGGACGCGCCCGATCCCCGGGCCAGCTTCGTCCACTCGGGCGGTCTCTGGGTCGTCCTGGTCGCCGCCGTCGTCGGCGTGGTCGCGTTCCTGCCGCTGCTCGGCAACCCGGCCGTGACGGGTGGCGGGCTCCTGCCGCTCAGCACCTCGGTGGGTCAGCTGTGGTCGTCGGTCGGCTACGGCTGGCGCGAGATCGGCACCGGGTTCCTCGGTCCCTCCGACCCGTTCGCCGCACTCGTCGCCGTCCTGGGCAGCCTGACGCCCTGGTCGCCGTCCACCGCGGTCGTCGGCGTCTACGTCGTGGCCCTGCCGCTCTCGGCGCTGGGGGCCTGGTTCGCCACCCGCCGCGTGACCCGTCGCACCTGGGTGCCGGCCGTCGCCGCCGCGCTCTACGCCCTCTCGTCGCCCCTGCTCTCGGGGCTGCAGTCCGGACACCTGGGCGCCGTCCTCGCGCACGTGGCGCTCCCGTTCCTGGTCTGGGCCATGATCGGCGCCGCGAGGTCGTGGACGGCCGGGGCCACCGCATCCTTGCTCTTCGCCGTCGTCGCCGCCGCTGCTCCGTCGCTCGTCCCGGCGCTGCTCGTCGGCTGGCTCGGGTCGATCGTCAGCCGCCCGCGCGGCACCCACCGGCTCGTCGCGGTGCCCCTGCCCGCGCTGGCCCTCTTCGCCCCGCTCGTCGTCGCCCAGCTGCAGCGGGGCACCTGGTGGGCCGTGTTCGCCGACCCCGGCGTCCCGACGAGGTCGGACCCCGCGTCGCCGCTGCAGCTGCTGCTCACGTCGCCCGAGACGGGCCTCAACGGCTGGACGGCCCTGATCGCCGGAACGGGCTTCTCGTCCGCCACGCTCGCCGTGCTGGTGGCCGTCGCGATCGCCCCGCTGGCGCTGCTCGCCGTGGCCTCGCCGTTCGTCGGCTCGCAGCGCCGCGCGGTCCCCGCCCTCGCGCTCGCCCTGCTCGGCTACCTCACGGCCGTCGCCGCGACCCACGTGTCCGTCACGGGCGTCGGCAGCGACACGACCACGATCTGGGCCGGCAGTGGGCTGAGCCTGTACCTGCTGGGACTCGTCGGTGCCGCGGCCGTGACCCTCGACCGGTTGCCGAGGATCGCCCCGCCGGCCGGTGCCCTGGTCGCCGTGCTCGCGGTGGCGGCCGCGGCCCCCACCGTCATCGCGTCGTTCGGCCCCGTGGCCGACGTCCGTCCGAGCTCGGGCCGCATCCTGTCGGCCTACGTCACGGCGGAGGCCGAGGCGACGCCCGACGTCGGGACGCTCGTCCTCACGCCTCAGCCGGACGGCTCGCTCGCCGTGTCGCTCGAGCACGGGCAGGGAGCGACGCTCGACGACCAGTCGACGCTCGACTCGACCGCCCAACGCCTCACCTCGGTCAACGAAGACCTCACCGTCCTGGCCGGGAACCTCGTCAGCCGCAGTGGTTTCGACCCGACCGACGACCTGCGTCGACTCGGTGTCGGGTTCGTGCTGCTGACGGCCACCGACGACGACGGCGACGCCGACCGGCTCGGCCAGCGCGCGGGCGAGGCCCTCGACGCCGACGCCGACTTCCTGCCCGTCGGCGACACGTCCAACGGCCTGCTCTGGCGCTACGTGGAGGCGCAGGACGAGCGCGACGCGCGTCCGGCTGCCGGACCCTTGCGTCCGATCGTCTTGATCAGCTGGGGGCTCGTCTTCGGTTCCGCCCTGCTGCTCGCCATCCCGACGTCGCCGCGGCGACGTCGATCCCGGGCCGGGACGCCCGAGGCCGAGCAGCCCGCCACGACCTTCGACGAGGAGCGAGATGAATAAGCGATCGGTCTTCTCCACGACGGGACGAGTGGCGGTCGGCGTCGTCGGCCTCGCCGTCGCCGCGGCGGTCGTCGGGGGTGCCGCGGTCGTGCGCCTTCCCTCGTTCGAGACGGTGCCGGCGGGCCAGCTCGTGACCCCGGTGCCCGTGGACCAGCAGCGGGTCTGCACCGGTGCGCTGTTGCAGCTCTCGGACGCCGAGGGTCAGCAGGCCACGACCGCGAGTTCGGTCGGTCGGGCCGCCGTCGCCCGGCAGTCGAGCGAGGGCGACGTCGACGTCGAGGAACTCGCCGGTGCCGACGGCAGCGACTCGCGGCCGTCCGTGGTCACCGCGCCCGTCGAGGGCAGCGACGTGCCCCTCGTCGCGGCGGCCCAGAGCCAGTCGGTCGACGAGGGCGACCTGCGTGGCTTCGCCTCGGCGCCGTGCACCGAGCCCACGAGCTCGACGTGGCTGATCGGCGGCTCGACCGAGACGGGGCGCGTGTCGCTCATCAGCCTCGTGAACCCCAGCGAGGTGAACGCCACCGTCGACCTCGACATCCGGTCCGAGACCGGCGAGGTGCAGGGCCCCGGCATCGACGGCATCGTCGTCGCGCCACGCAGCCAGAAGGTGGTGCCGCTCTCGGGCTTCGCGACCGGACTCGTCTCGCCGGCCGTCCACGTGTCGAGTCGTGGTGGGCAGATCGTCGCCACCCTCCAGCAGAGCGTCGTCCGGACCCTCGAACCGGGCGGCGTGGACATCGTGACCGGGTCCGCCGCACCCTCGCGCGAGTCGGTCGTCACGGGGATCGTCGTCCGCGATTCGGCGAACCTCGAGGGTGCGCTGGCCGATCCGTCGTCCTCCGACTTCCAGTCCGTGCTGCGCGTCCTCGTTCCGGGCCAGGATCCCGCTCAGGTGAGCGTCTCCTTGGCCACCGACGACGGTACCGGCACCACGTTCGAGACCCGGGTCGAGGGGGGTCGCGTGACCGACGTGCCGATCGACGGGCTCGAGGACGGTGTCTACACCGCCACCGTGCGGTCGTCCACGGCCGTGGCCGTCGCCGCCCGCACCTCCACCGTCGCCGCCGACGCAGGAGGCGTGGACCTGAGCTGGGCCGCCTCGTCGCCGCGCCTCTCGGGTGACACCGAGGCCGTCGTGCCCGACGGTGAGGGCGGACGCCTCTGGCTCGCGAACCCCGGTCAGGACGCCGTGACGGCCGAGGTCACGGTGGGTGACGGCGACGAGCGGGTCGTCGAGGTGCCCGGTGGGTCGACGGTCGGCGTCGACGTGGCCTCGGGCGACGCCGTCCGGCTCGAGGACGCCGACGGCCTGCGGGCGGGTGTCAGCTTCTCGGCACCCGCAGCCATCGCCGCCTGGCCGGTGACCTCGCCGTTCCCGGCGTCGACGCCCGTGACCGTCTACCCCTGACGGCCTGACGGCCTGACCGCCTGAAAGCCCGACGGCCTGACGGCCCGGCCTCCCCGACCGTCGGCGCGACCCCGACGGCAGACACGGCCCCGACGCTCGAGTGGGTCAGCCGTCGCGCCAGCGGTCGGGCGCGAGCTCCCACGGGTCCTTGCCGAGCAGATCGGCCACGGCGCGGAACACGTACCCCTCGACGAGCACACGGTGGTTCCACTCGTCCTCGGCGGCACCCCGTCGGTCGTGCGACGGTGCGAGCCGTTCGATCGGCAGGCGGTACAGCACCACCCGGCCGGCGGTCCGGTCGACCGACCAGCGTTCGACGCGGGTGCGGTCGGGTTCGGCGGGGAGGCCGGCGACCTCGAACGACGTGTCGGCGAGTTCGTCGGGCCATGCCTCGCGCAGGTAGTCGGCGGTGGCGGCCACGATGTCGTCGAAGAGATCGACCCGCGTGCGCAGGAAGGGCAGGTGGGGCCCGGCGGCCGACGACCGCAACCCGCGCCCGTGGCGGTCGCGCCGACGGGACCGGTCGGTGACGCGTGCGGGGCGGGCCTTGCTCATCCGCCCATCGTAGGCCCGGCGAGGAGGCGCGGGTCGGTCCCCGGGGGACCTCGCGATAGTCTGTCCGCCAGATGAACGGTCGACCCTGCAGCAAGGTGACGTGCCACGACGAGGCCGTCGCGACGCTGACGTACGTGTACGCCGACTCGATGGTCGTCGTCGGGCCCCTGAGCGACCGCGTCGAGCCGCACGGTTACGACCTCTGCGACCGCCACGCGGGCTCGTTGTCGGTCCCGCAGGGCTGGCAGGTCCTGCGCCGGGTAGTTTTGGGCCATGACCTCTGAGAACACCCCCGTCGACCTGACCGCCTTCGTCAAGACCTACGACGTCCGTGGGCTGGTCGGCAGCCAGCTCACCGACGAGGTGGTCGAGGCGTTCGGTGCGGCGTTCGCCGACGAGATCGACGGCGCCGGCCGCGACCTGGTCGTCGGCCACGACATGCGCGACTCCTCGCCGGGCTTCGCCGACGCCTTCGCCCGCGGCGCGCGCGCCCGGGGTGCGAACGTCGTCGCGCTGGGCCTGTGCTCGACCGACGAGTCGTACTTCGCCTCCGGCTCGCTCGACGCCCCGGCGGCCATGTTCACCGCGAGCCACAACCCGGCCACCTACAACGGCATCAAGATGAGCCGGGCCGGCGCCCAGGGCATCAGCCTCGACACGGGGCTGTCCTCGATCCGTGACCGCGCCTCCTCGTTCCTGGCCGACGGCATCGAGGCCGTCGCCGAGCCCGGCACCGTCCGAGAGCACGACGCGCTACCCGACTACGCCGCCTACTTGCGCGGACTGGTCGACCTCTCCGGCATCCGGCCCATCACGGTCGTCGTCGACGCGGGCAACGGCATGGGCGGCCTGACGGTCCCGGCGGTGCTGGGCGAGGCCGCGGGCCTGCCGAAGCTGCCGATCGAGATCATCCCGCTGTACTTCGAACTCGACGGAACCTTCCCCAACCACGAGGCCAACCCCCTCGACCCGGCGAACATCGTCGACCTGCAGAAAGCCGTCCTCGAGCACGGGGCCGACCTGGGGCTGGCGTTCGACGGTGATGCCGACCGCTGCTTCGTCGTCGACGAGAAGGGCGACGCCGTGACCCCGTCGGCCGTGGCCGCGATCGTCGCCGTCCGCGAGATCGCGCGCGTCCGTGCCGCCGAGCCCGACGCCGAGATCTCGGTGATCCACAACCTGATCACGTCGCGCGCGGTGCCCGAGGCCATCGAGGCCGCCGGGGCGACCCCGGTGCGCACCCGCGTCGGCCACTCGCTGATCAAGGACGAGATGCGGTCGACCGGCGCGATCTTCGGCGGTGAGCACTCGGCGCACTACTACTTCCGCGACTTCTGGAGCGCCGACAACGGCATGTTGGCCGCCATGCACGTCCTGGCCGAGTTCGGGGCGCAGGCGGAGCCGCTCTCGACCCTGACCGACCGCTACACGCCCTACGCGGCGAGCGGCGAGATCAACTCGACCGTCACCGACGTGCCGGCGGCGTACGCGCGCATCGTCGAGGCCTATGCCGGGGTCGGCGACTTCGACGAGCTCGACGGGCTCACGGTCAGCGGGACGTCCGACGACGGGTTCTGGTGGTTCAACGTCCGGCCGTCGAACACCGAGCCGTTGCTGCGCCTCAACGCCGAGGCGGCGACGCCCGCCGGCATGGAGCGCGTCCGTGACGACGTCCTCGGGCTGATCCGCGGCTGACGGCCGACCGAGCTCCGGCCGTGGGCGGGGCCGTTACCCCCTGGGGGTATCCTGGCGATCAGATGACACGGGCAGGAGGCGCGGGTGGCGCAGCAGGGTGAGCACACGACGACGAGGCACGTCGGCTACAGCGGCGACAAGGAGCAGATCGTCAAGCGTCTGCGCCGGGCCGAGGGTCAGGTGCGGGGCATCCAGCGCATGGTCGAGGACGACACGTACTGCATCGACGTGCTGACCCAGGTGAGCGCGGCCACGCGGGCCCTCGAGACCGTGGCGCTCCAGTTGCTCGAGGACCACCTCGCCCACTGCGTCGCCCAGGCCGCCCGCGAAGGAGGCGACGTCGCGGACGCCAAGGTCCGCGAGGCGTCGGCGGCGATCGCGAGGCTCGTCCGGTCGTGAACCCGAGTCGCGCGGCCGGCCACGACGGCGACGGTCAGCGGCGGGGGAAGCCCGGGACGGTCTCGGTCAGTGCCGGGGTCAGGCGGTCGAGCAGTGCGGACTCGCGGGCCAGGGCGGCGGACTCGCGCTGACGACGGAGCGCCGAGACGCCGGCCAGGAGGAACTCGGGTTCGCCGGACGGCACGGGCGAGACGTACGGCGTCGCCTCGGCCGCCAGCTCGTCGGCGACACGTCGTCGGCTGGCGGGGGAGAGCTGCGGTGCCTGCTGCAGGAACGACGCGATGCGACGGGCCAGGCCGTCGGGCAGGCGCCCGACGTCCGCGATCTCGGCCCAGCCCTGCAGGTGCGACGGCACGCCGTAGACCACGTGGGCGGCCTTGGACACACGCTCGTTGCGACTGTAGGTGCCGGCCATCAGGTCGCCCAGGCGGCGGGACGAGCCGTTCAGCAGGGCGACGACGACGGCCAGGCCGCCACTGGTCGAGACGATCTCGAGCAGCCCCACGAGTGCCCGGGTGAGGGCGTGGCGCAGGCCGATCGCGCCTCCATCGGTGCGGACGATGCGCGCACCGACGGCGAGCTTGCCCAGGGACCGACCGTGGCTCGCGGTCTCGACCACCGTCGGCACGACGATGAAGCAGATCGCGATCGACGCGACGAGGAAGGCCTGCGACAGGGCGTCGTCCAGCACCCCTCCCTCGTTGAGGAGCGAGACGAGCAGCAACGCGCCGACGAGCAGGAGGGCGTAGGCCAGGTAGTCGATGAGCACGCCGGCGGCCCGCAGCACGAAGCTCGTCGGCCGGAGGTCGAGAGCCACCGCCTCGCCCGTGACGAGCTCGTCCCCGCCCGCCGTGAAGGCGTCGACCTGGTCGGGGCGCAGCACCACAGGGGAGGCGCCTCGTGCCTTCGTGCGGGACATGCCTAGTATCTAAGCAGAATGGACATCGACGCCTACGCCGCCGCCCACGGCCACGACTGGGCCGAGCTCGACCGCCTCGCCCGGCACGGCCGACTGAGCGGGCCCGAAGCCGACGAGCTCGTGCGCCTGTACCAGTCCGGGGCCGGTCAGCTGTCGGCGCTGAAGACGGCGACCGGCGACTCGGTGGTGGCCGACCGGCTCTCGATGTCCCTGTCGCGAGCACGACTCCGCTTCACGGGTGCCGGCCGCAACCTGTTCAGCCAGCTGCCCACCTTCTTCGTCGCGCAGCTGCCGGCCGCCCTCTACCGGGTGCGCTGGCTGTCGCTCGTGCTGACGCTCGTGACGGTCGTCGTCGCGGCGGTGTTCGCGATCTGGGCGGCGAACACGCCGGCCTTGTTGGCCTCGTTCGGCAGCGACGAGTTCCGCCGGCAGTTCGCCGAGCAGGACTTCGTGAACTACTACTCCGAGAGCGCCTCGACCTCGTTCACCGGCCAGGTGTGGACGAACAACGCGTACATCGCGGCCCAGTGCGTGGCCTTCGGGATCACCGGGGTCTGGGTGCCTTACGCGATCCTCAGCAACGCCATGAACGTCGGCATCTCGGCCGGGCTCATGGCCGATCAGGGGCGGCTCGACCAGTTCTTCCTGTACATCGCTCCCCACGGCCAGCTCGAGCTCTACAGCATCTTCGTCGCCGGGGCGGCCGGTCTGATGATCTTCTGGTCCTGGGTGGCGCCCGGTGCCCGCACCCGGGGGCAGGCGTTGGCACAGGACGGCCGCGCACTCGTGACCATCGCCGTCGGGCTGATGCTCTCGTTGCTGGTCTCGGGCGTCATCGAGGGGTTCGTCACCCGGCAGGCGTGGCCGTGGCCGATCAAGATCGGCATCGGCACCGTGGCCTTGCTCGGCTTCCTGGCCTACCAGTGGTTGCTCGGCGGGCGGGCCCACCGGGCCGGGCAGACCGGCGACCTCGACGAGTTCGAAGCCGGGGCGACGCAGCTCGTCGCCGACTGATCCTGCGTCGCCGCCCCGCCCCGTGCCTCCGTCAGAGGCGACCGGCCGCCTTGAGCGCGAGGTAGCGGTCGGCCAGGGCGGGGGGCAGGTCGGCCGGCGCCCCGGTCACGACGTCGGCGCTGACCTGACGCAGGGCGGCGGCGACACGGCCCTGGTCGAGCCGGGCACGCTCGGCGGAGGCCGCCCGGTAGACCTCGTCGCGGGTGCCGCGTCGCGAGACCGTCTCGTCGAGGGCCGGATCGGTGACCGACGCCACGACGACGAGGTGCTGGCGGGTCAGCTGGGGGATCGCGGCGAGCAGCGATCGGGAAGCGCCGGGGCTGTCGACCGTCGTCGCCAGGACGACCAGCGCCCGGCGGGACGTCACCGAGCGGACGAGAGCAGGCACTGCGGACCAGTCGGTCTCGACGAGTTCGGGCTCGATCGGAGCCATGGTCTCGACCATCGACGACAGCAGGGCGGGTCCGGTCGCGCCCTGGACGCGGCCCCGGACCCGACGGTCGAACAGGACGACGTCGACCCGGTCGCCGGCCCTCGAGGCCAACGCCCCGAGCAGCAGGGCCGACTCGAAAGCGGTGTCGAGCCGGGGTTCGTCGTCGATGCGAGCCGCCGACGTGCGCCCCGTGTCGACCACGACGACCACCCGACGGTCGCGCTCGGGTCGCCAGGTGCGCACGACGAGGTCGTCGCGGCGTGCGGTCGCCCGCCAGTCGATGGAGCGGACGTCGTCCCCTCGCACGTACTCGCGCAGGCTGTCGAACTCGGTGCCCTGGCCGCGGATCATCACGCTCGTGCGGCCGTCGAGCTCGCGCAGCCGGGCCAGGCGGGAGGGCAGGTGCTTGCGCGACGAGAACCGCGGCAGCACGCGCACCGCGCCGGGCACCTCGTGCGTCGCCTGTCGACCGGCGAGCCGCAGCGGGCCGACGGTCCGGACGGTGACGCCTCCGGCGCGGCGCTCGCCCCGACGGAACGGGGTCAGCGTCACGGTGAGGGTCGCGGCCCGTCCCGGCCGCAGGGAGAGACGGCGGCGGGTGGGGGTGGCGCCGGCCGACGGCTGCCAGGCGTCCCGCAGGAGTCCGCGCAGGGTGCGTGGACCGTCGTTCACCACGGTCAGCCGGGCGGGTGCGCTCTCGCCGAGACGGATCGCCCCGGGCAACTCGCGCCGGATCGTGAGCGACCGGGGCGAGGCCGCGAGAGCCACGTCGACCACGGTCAGCGCCGTGACGACGCCGAGCCAGCCGACGATCGCCCAGCCGCTGCCCGTGACGACGACGGGCACGACGCCGAATGCGACGAGCACGACGAACCAACCGGTGATCGCCATGGCTAGAGCGGCACCCGGACCTGCTGCAGGACCGAGCGGACGATGCCGTCGGCGTCGACGCCCTCGAGCTCGGCCTCGGGTCGCAGCTGCAGGCGGTGTCGCAGCACGGGCAGGGCCATGGCCTGGACGTGGTCGGGCGTGACGTGGTCGAAGCCGGTCAGCCACGCCCACGCCTTCGAGGCGGAGAGCAGGGCCGTCGACCCGCGGGGGCTCACGCCGATCTTCACCGACGGGCTCTCGCGCGTGGCCCGGGCCAGGTCGACCATGTAGGCGAGCACGTCGGGGGAGGCGCCGACGCGGGCCACCTCGGCCTGGGCGCGGGCGAGGTCGTCGGGGCCGAGCACCGGGGTGACGCCGGCGGCCCGCAGGTCGCGGGGCGAGAAGCCCGCGGCGTGGCGGCTCAGCACCTCGACCTCGGCCTCGCGCGGCGGCAGGTCGAGGGTGAGCTTCATCAGGAACCGGTCGAGCTGGGCCTCGGGCAGCGTGTAGGTGCCCTCGTACTCGACGGGGTTCATGGTCGCCGCGACCAGGAACGGCGTCGGCAGTGCGCGGCTGACCCCGTCGACCGAGACCTGGCGCTCCTCCATCGCCTCGAGCAGCGCGGACTGGGTCTTGGGCGGCGTGCGGTTGATCTCGTCGGCGAGCAGCACGTTGGTGAACACCGGGCCGGCCCGGAAGTCGAACTCGCCCGACTTCGCGTCGTAGACGAGCGACCCGGTGATGTCGCCGGGCATCAGGTCGGGCGTGAACTGCACCCGGGCGGTGTCGAGCGACAGCGAGTGGCTGAGGGCGCGCACGAGCAGCGTCTTGGCCACGCCGGGGACGCCCTCGAGCAGGGCGTGCCCCTGCGCCAGCAGGGTGACGATCAGGCCCGTCACGGCACCGTCCTGGGCCACGACGGCCTTGCCGACCTCGGTTCGGACTCGGGCGAAGGTCTGCTGCAGTTCTGAGCTCATCTGGTGGGGTCCTCCGGGGTGGGGATCGGTGCGGGGGCGAGCGGACGAGGCGCAGGAGGCGCGGGTCGGGTCACGACGGAGCCACCGCCCGTCGCACCGCGCGCTCGAGGTCGAGCAGGCTGTCGCTCAGCGAGACGAGTTCGCGGTCGTCGGCCGGGTCGGCGTCCACGAGGACGTGCCGGAGGCCCCGGGGGTCGGCCGAGGTGAGAGCGGCCACCCGGGCGACGACCTCGTCGACCGAGGCGGTCGACGACAGGCCCGTCGCTCGCGCGAGTCGCCCGAACGTGCCGATGCGGAGCTGGTCGAGGGCGTGGCGGCGCTGCCCGGACCGTTCGTACAGCCGGGCGCGACCCTCGGTGGTCTCGGACGCCTTGACGGTCACCGGCAGTCGCTCGACGACGAGGGAGCCGAGGCGTCGACCCCGCCACACCATGGCAGCCACTCCGGCCAGGAGGAGCACCACCAGCGACGGCGTCACCCACGGGGGCGTGAGGGTGGCGAGCGTGCCCTGGCCCTCGGGCAGGTCGCCGGCCGAGGGCAGGTACCAGGTCAGTTCGGAGGACCCGCCGAGCAGGGCGAGCGCGAAGGCCGCGTCGTCGTCCGTGGCGATCGCGCCGTTGGTCAGGGCGCCCGTGGCACCCAGGACGGACACCCTCGCGTCGCCGTCGTCGAGCTCGACGAGTCCGTAGCCGTCGTCGGTGGGCAGGCAGCGGACGGCGTCCGGGGCGTCGACGGCGTAGGCGACCCCCGTGACGTCGACCCGGGACGCCTGCTCGAGGGCCGGTGACGAGCAGGCGGGTGCGGCCGTGCCGTCCTCGACCGGGGCGGCCACGGCCACGCCCGGGGCCACGCTGTCGAGCGCGGCGGACCCGGGGGAGAGGAGCACGAGGTGGGAGGCCGCCGTCGCGAGGCGCCGCCACTGGTCGCCGACCAGGAACCCGGAGGCGTCGTCGACGAGGAGCGTGCCGTCGCCCGACCCGAGCCGGTCGAGGGTGTCGTCGAGGGTGGTCGTCACGGTCACGTCGACGCCCTGCCGCCCGAGCACCTCGACGAGTGCCTTCGCCCCACCGGGGGCGGCGTTCGCGGGGCCGAGGGCGCGCCCCTCGCCCGAGCCCGAGCCGACGAGGAGTGTCGCCGTGACGCCGAGCGCCAGGACGAGGGCGAGGGCGACCCAGAACCGGGCACGTCGCAGCGACGCCGTGAATGTGGGTGTCGAGACCGTGCCGGTCTCGGCGGAGGGTGCGGTGACGGTCACGCGTCCACCCGCCGGGACGACGTCACTCGCCGGTCGAGCTCGACGACGGCTCGGTAGGCCTCGTCGGTGCCGACGCGGTCGAGGTAGCGGACGCCGTCGAAGGCCGTGGCGGCGTCGGCGAACCCGGCCCGGAGGTCGGGGAAGACGTCGCCCGCCCGGCGGGCCACGTCGCGGGCGGTGGTGCCGGGGGAGACCGCGACGTCGCCCCGCTCGGCCAGCGAGCGGGCGATCGCCCGGAAGGCCTCGGCGACGGCGAGCGTCAGGTCGCCGCGGGAAGCGGCCTCCCGGGCCGCGGCACGCATGGCGTCGCTGTCGCGGACGTCGTCGTCGCCGAAGAGGACGAGGTCGCGGGCGGACCGGCGGTTCAGCCGCGGCACGCCGTAGACGAGCAGCACGACCACGACGACCACCACGACGACCACGAGCAGCACGATCGCCGTGACCGCCGGCGCCCCCTCGGTCCCCCCGAACCGGATCGAACCGAGCCAGTCCCAGAACGCCTGCGCCGCACGGTCGAGCCACGACGGCTGCGCCGCCACGTACTCGGGCCCGGTGAGCTCGCGCAGGACCTCGCGCCGGGCGTCGTCGGCGTCGGGGGTCAGCGGGGGCCCGGCGGCGAAGGGCAGGGGACTCACCAGCGGGGTGCTCCCGGGTGCGTCGTCGGGGTGAGCGGGACCTCGGGCGTGCGGTACGGGTCGGGTTGCCCCTCGGCCGACCGTCCGCCGCGCTCGACGTAGCGGACGAGTTCGAGGTCGAGCCCCTCGGTGCGGATGCGCCGGTCGATGTAGACGAGGCCGGCCGACGCCGCCTGCAGCACGGAGCCGATCGCGCCGATGACCGCCGTGATGCCCAGGGTCACGGCGTAGGTGCCCGCCGTCAAGGCGAGGAAGGTCGGGTCGGTCACGTCGCCCGTGGGGGCGAGCGTGCCGGTCAGGACGCTGAACAGCACCGAGAAGGGCGTCGCGACGACCTGCGACGCGACCTGGATCATGAGGAACACCAGCGCGATCACGCCGAAGGTCCGCCAGAAGGAGGCGCGGGTCAGCGACCACGAGCGCCTCACCGCCGCGCCGAGGGTCATCCGCTCGAGCACGATCGCGCTCGGCACGAGGCAGGTCTTGACGGTCAGCCACACCCCGAGCACGAGGAGACCCAGCCCGAGCAGGACCCCGACCCCGATGCCGACGGCGATGCTCGGGCCCGAACCGACGGCCACGCCGACGACGACGACGCCGGCCACGAGTGCCAGCGCTACGACGTAGGCGGCGGTGAGCAGGGCGGACCAGCCGACGAGCGTGCCGAGGCGGCCCTTGGCCAGCGCCCAGAGGCCGCCGAGTCGCAGCTTCTCTCCGAGCGTCTGACGAGCGGTCTCGAGCACGAAGAGCCCCTGGAGCAGGGCCGTGACGATCACCTGCAGGGCGACCGGCACGAGGGCCGACGCGGCCACGATGGCGACGGCGCCGGCCAGCACCGCGTCACGGTCGCGGGGGAGGGCCTGTTCGACCCGCCCGAAGGCCAGGAAGGCGCTGCCGCCGGTGATCGCGACGGTCACGACGAGCAGGACGACCTGCGACAGCAGGGCCGTGCCGAACGTGGTGCGCGGGTTGCGGCGGAAGACCTGGAACGAGGCGCCCAGGATCTCGCCGAAGGTCAGAGGGCGCAGCGGCACGAGGCCCGGTTTCGGCGGCGGGGCCCAGCCGGGGGCGGTCGGCGGGGTGGACCCGCCCGGGGACGCCCCGGGGACGGGCGAGGGCCCGGCGGGGACGGGGCCGGCGGACGACGGGTCGACGCGCTCGCCCCAGCGCGGCGGGGAGGTGTCGCCTCCCGGTGTGCTCCAGGCGTTCGGATCGGTCATGGTCCCCCTGGTCGTCCTGACCGTGAGGTCGTCCTCACGGGTGTGTTCATGTTTCCACACCGGACCGGGCGCTGCCAGCCGATGCGCGCCTCCTGCACTAATCTGTCCTGACGTGCCGCCTCCCGAGCGGCCCAGCCCAGACGGAGAACATGAACCCGCGCATCCTCGTGGTCGACGACGACCCGGCGCTCGCCGAGATGATCGGCATCGTCCTTCGCGCCGACGAGTTCGACCCCCACTTCTGCGGCGACGGCGCGGGCGCCCTCGAGGCCTTCCACGAGGCCTCACCCGACCTCGTCCTCCTCGACCTGATGCTGCCCGGCCTCGACGGCATCGAGGTCTGCCGTCTCATCCGTGCCGAGAGCGGTGTGCCGATCATCATGCTGACCGCGAAGGGCGACACGGCCGACGTGGTCCGCGGTCTCGAGAGCGGGGCCGACGACTACGTCGTCAAGCCGTTCAACCCGAAAGAACTCGTCGCGCGCATCCGCACCCGGCTGCGCCCGGCCACCGAGCCGACCAACGACGTCCTCACCGTGGGCGACCTACGCCTCGACGTCGCGGCACACGAGGTGCGACGCGGTGACACGCCGATCGCCCTGACCCCGCTCGAGTTCGAACTGTTGCTCGCGCTCGCCTCGAAGCCGCAGCAGGTCTTCACCCGCGAGATGTTGCTCGAGCAGGTGTGGGGCTACCACTACAAAGCCGACACCCGTCTGGTGAACGTCCACGTGCAGCGGCTGCGCGCGAAGGTGGAGCACGATCCCGACGCGCCCCGCATCGTCACGACCGTCCGCGGCGTCGGGTACCGCGCCGGCGCGGGTTCGTAGCCCGGTCGGGTGGCGCTCGTGTCGACGGCTGCGGGGCCCGACGAGAGCGGGCCCGTCCGGTCGGGCGGTCCGTGGTCGTGGCGGGCACCGGCGTGGCGCACGTGGCCCACCCGGGTGGTCGGCTTCTGGCGATCGTCGCTGTCGTTCCGCACCGTCGCGCTCACGGTGGTGCTGTCGACCGTCGCCGTGACCGTGATCGGCACGCTCATCTCGGTGACCATCGGCACGAGCCTCTACGACCAACGCCGTGAGCAGGTCGAGGCCGAGAGCGTGCGGGCGACGCTGCTGGCGCAGAACATCTTCGACTCGGCCACCGCCACCGAGGACGCCAACCAGGTCGAGCTCGACGCGCTGCAGAACGAGGCGCAGACCGCCATCCTGGGCTCGACCTCGAGCCCGGGCGGGACGAGCATCGCGATCCTCCGGACACCGGGGCAGAACAGTCCGCAGACCATCCAGAACATCGCCAGCCCCGACTTCCCGGACTCCGTGATCTCGCCGGCCCTCCGCGAGGCGGTGGCCGCGGACGACGGACGCCTGTCGATGCAGTCGGTGTCGCTGCCCCCGACGTCGCTGGGCGGCGGCTCGCCCGGCATCGCGGTCGGTTCGACCCTGCAGGTGCCCACCGCGGGCCAGTACGAGCTCTACCTCGTCTACGACCTCAGCGACGCGCAGGCCACGCTCGACCTGATGCAGCGGACGCTCGGCATCGGCTCGCTCGCGCTCGTGCTCTTGATCGGCGCGATCACCTACCTCGTCGTCCGTCTGGTCGTGGGACCCATCCGCACGGCGGCCGAGACCAGTCAGAAGATCGCGGCCGGCCACCTCGAAGAACGCATCCCCGAGAAGGGGCAGGACGTCGTCGCCACGCTCGGGCGCTCCTTCAACGGGATGGCCGACGCCATGCAACGCCAGATCTCGCAACTGGCCGAGCTCTCGCGCGTCCAACAACGCTTCGTGAGCGACGTCTCGCACGAGCTGCGCACGCCGCTGACCACGATCCGGCTGGCCGGTGACGTGCTCTACGACCAGCGCACGTCGTTCACGCCCTCGGCCGCCCGGACGGCCGAGCTGCTGCACACCCAGGTCGACCGGTTCGAGTTGTTGCTCGCCGACCTGCTCGAGATCTCGCGGTTCGACGCGGGTGCCGTCGAGCTCGAGACCGAGCCTGTCACGGTCGTGCGCCTCGTCGAGGACGGCGTGGACGAGTTCGGTCCCCTGGCCGCCGAATCGGGCAGCGTCGTGTCGGTCGTCGCCCGGGGCGGCTACTTCGAGGCCGAGATCGACCCGCGACGGCTGCGCCGCATCCTGCGCAACCTGCTGGGCAACGCCATCGAGCACGGCGAGGGGCGGCCGATCGAGGTCGAGGTCGACAGTGACGCGACGGCCGTCGCGGTCGCCGTGCGCGACAACGGCGTGGGCATGAGCCCTGCCGACGCCGCGCGGGTGTTCGACCGGTTCTGGCGGGCCGACCCCTCCCGCAAGCGCACCATCGGAGGCACCGGGCTGGGCCTGGCGATCAGCCTCGAGGACGCGGCCCTGCACGGCGGCCGGCTCGAGGTCTGGTCCGAGCCGGGCTCGGGCAGCCGGTTCGTCGTCACCCTGCCCCGGGTGGCCGGCGGTCGCATCGAGGGATCGCCCCTGCCGGTCGTGCCGCCGGACCGTCGGGGCGAGACGACCGTCCCGGTGACCGGCGAACCGTGGTCGGGTTCGGTCCCGGCCGTCGAGGCGCCGGGCGCGTCGACCCCGTCGTCGTCGACACCGTCGTCATCGTCGTCGGAGAGAGGGACCGACGATGACTGAACGGCGACGGAACCACCCGTCGGGCCGTCGCACGGCGGTCCTGGCGACCCTCGTGGTCGCCGCGATCGCCCTGACCGGGTGCGTGGGCATCCCCGACGGTGGTCAGGTGCAGCGGGGCGACACCGTCAGCGACGACGTGGTGAGCGACTTCGTGTTCCGGCCCAACGGTCCGGTCGCCGGCAGCTCGCAAGAAAGGCTGCTGCGGGACTTCCTCTCGGCGGGCACCGGGTCCCAGGACAACTACGGGGTGGCGCGTCAGTTCCTCAGTGCCGGCTTCGCCGACGAGTGGGAGCCACGGGCCAGCGTCACCATCCGCCCCGGGGTCGGCTCGACCTCGAGGGTCGGCGGGTCGACGCTCGACTACGCCTTCGTGGGCTCGGCGACGGTCGACTCGGCGGGGCACTACACCCCGGCCACGTCGTCCACGACGACGTCCCTGGCGTTCTCGTTCGTCCGTGAGGGCGGCGAGTGGCGCATCAGCGACGCCCCCGACGGCATCATCCTCTCGCCGGCCACCTTCGACTCGGTCTTCCGGTCGCACGCCGCGTACTTCTACGACCCCACGTTCACCTATCTCGTGCCGGACGAACGCTGGTTCCTCGCGCGGTCGTCGACGAGCACGCGCCTCGCGACGGCGCTGCTCGACGGGCCGTCGGACTGGCTGCAGGGCGCCGTCGTCTCGGCCTTCCCCGAGGGGACACAGCTGTCGCTGACGGCCATCACCGTGGACGACGGGACGGCCCGCGTCGACCTCACCGCCGACGCCCTCGAGGCGACGCCCGACGCCCGGGCCCGGATGCAGGCACAGCTGCTGGCGAGCTTCTCGACCCTCGCGACCGTGACCGCCGTCGAGCTCAGCGTCGAGGGTGCCCCTCTGTCCGTGCCGGCCATGCAGCAGCCCGCGCCCGTGCGTGACCCCGCGGTCGACGCCCGGCCCCTCGTGCTGACCGACGGCGTGCTCGGTTTCGCCACGACGAGCGCCACGAGCCAGCTCCCGGGGCTCTCGGACGCGGTCGAGACCCTCCGGCCCCGGTCGGTCGAGCTGTCGGCAGACCAGACGAGTGCCGCCGTCGGCACCTCGTCGGGCACGTACGCCGTCACGGCCTCGGGCGGAGCCCGCCTGGTCGACGCCCGGACCGGACTCGTCGCCCCCTCGCTCGACGACGCGGGCTTCGTCTGGTCGGTCGTCGCCGACGACCCGTCGAGCCTCACGGCGTACGCGCTCGACGGCACGCCCCACGCGGTGGCGACGTCGCTGCCGGCGGGTCCGAGCGTCACGACGTTCCGCATCTCGCGCGACGGCACCCGCGCGCTCCTGTTGCTCGACGACCAGGGCGAGTCGCGCCTCCTCGTGGCCGCCGTCGTGCGGGACGCCGACGGGGTCCCCCTCCGGCTGGGGCAGCCCCTCGAGCTGTCGGCTCCGGACGGTGCACCCGTCGACGCGACCTGGGCCGATCAACTGACCGTCGCCGTCCTGACCTCCGTGGGCGAGTCGTCGCGGGTGACGATGTCCGAGGTCGGCGGGGACTCGTCGAGCGCCGGCCGTCCGTCGGGCGAGGCGGTCGCGATCGTCGGCGGCAACGGTTTCGACCGCCTGCTGCTGTTGGGTGCCGACGGCGACGTGCTCGAACCCCGAGGCAGCAGTTGGCAGGCCACGGGGTTGACGGCGGATCTGGTGGCGACCCAGCGCTGACGCCCCGGGGTCGCCTCCTCCCCAGGGCGGAAGGTGGCCTGACCGTCCCCTTCGGACGGCGGAGGCGCGGCGCGCGTGTCCAGGCGGGTCCACGCTGTCGGGATGCCCCGGCCTCCTCGTCCCCGATCGGTCGTCCTCGCACGGGACGCTCTCGCGAGTGCCGTCCGCGAGGCGCTGTCCGTCGTGTCACCCGTCTCGTGCGCGGGATGCCACGAGCCCGACGTCGGGCTGTGCGACGACTGCCGACGTCGGCTCGTCCCCGAGGTCGTCCGGGTCGACCTGCCCGACGGGCTCCCGGTCTTCGCCGGGCTCGTCTACGCCTTCGAGGCGCGGGGTGTCGTGCTGGCCTTCAAGAACGGCGGTCGGGTGCGCCTGGCCGAGGTGCTCGCCCCGGCCCTCGCCGCCGCCCTCGAGTCCTGTGCCCGTCACGGGTCGTACGAGGGGGCGTCCGTCGTGGACGGGGGCACGGGCGATCGGTCGCTGCTCGTCGTGCCGGTGCCGCCGTCGCGACGGGGGCGGCGTCGGCGGGGCTACGACCCGGTCGACCTGGTGCTGCGCCGGCTCGGGCTCGTGGTCGGCACGCGGGTGCTCGTGCCGACGGCGCGGGCCGGCGGCGGCCAGAAGGGCCGCGACCGGCAGCAGCGTCTCAGGGGACGCGAGGGCAGCCTGCGTGCCACCCGCGACCTCCGGGGGTCGCGGGTCGTCCTGGTCGACGACGTCGTGACGACAGGTGGCACCCTGCAGGAGGCGCGGCGTGCGCTGACCGCCCGGGGCGCGGTCGTGGTCGGTGCGGCCTGTCTCGCTGCCACCCCGTTGCGGTCGGGCGCCGACCGCCCCTGAGCGAACGGTGAACGGTACGTGACACGGGGGTGTCCGGGTCGCTACGGTGGGGCGAAAGGCGTGAAAGGACATCCGCCTGGCTGACAGGCGGCACGTCGATAGCCACAGGAGGTCGTCATGGAAATTTCCGTCACGGGTCGAAACGTCGGCATCACCGATCGTTTCCGCGAGTACGCCACCGAGAAGGCAGACAAGGTCGCCGCGCTGGCCACGAAGGCCCTGGCCCTCGAGGTCAAGGTCTCGCGGCACCACGAGAAGTCCGGCGGGCAGGCGGGCGACGACCGGGTCGAGATCACCCTGATCGGCCCCGGCCCCCTCGTGCGGGCCGAGTCCACGGCCGCCGACAAGTACGCGGCGTTCGATCTCGCGATCGGTCGCCTCCTCGAACGGGTGCGCCGGGCGAAGGACCGGCAGAAGATCCATCGCGGGCAACACCGACCGACGTCGCTGCGCGAGGCAGCCACGGCCGACTTCAGCGGGGTCGGCGTCACGCCCGCCGCGGCCGAGACGCTCGACCAGGTCCGTACCGGCGCCGTGACGGTGGTGGGCGACGAGGCCCCCGCCGACGAGGTCGAAGAGGACTACTGCCCCGTGGTCATCCGCGAGAAGGTCTTCGCGTCGACACCCATGTCCGTCGACGACGCCCTCTACTACATGGAGCTCGTCAGTCACGACTTCTACCTCTTCATCGACGCCGAGACCGAGCGCCCGAGCGTCGTGTACCGGCGCAAGGGCTGGGACTACGGCGTGATCGGGCTCGACCAGGACTCGCCCGACCTGCAAGAGACCGCGACGGCGCTGCGGGCGGGCCTGGTGAGCTGACCCCCGGGTCGTCGGTGGCCGACACCCCGGGAGGCGCGGGCACGTCCCTGCCGCCTCCCAGGGGGGTCGGCCACTACGCTTGCTAAGATCGTGGGCCGGTCCAGGACGGACCGTCGACACCTCGGTGCTCCGATGCGGATCACCTCAGCGAGACCGCGGAGCGTTCTGCGGGTTCGACCGAACACATGGGAGCACACCAGTGGCCAACGTCCTCGAGAAGGTCCTCCGCGTCGGCGAGGGCCGCACGCTGCGCAAGCTGAAGGCCTACGCCAAGGCGGTCAACGAGCTCGAGGACGACTTCACGACCCTCACCGACGACGAGCTGCGCAACGAGACCGTCGAGCTGCGCGAGCGCTACGCCTCGGGTGAATCGCTCGACGACCTGCTGCCCGAGGCCTTCGCCGCCGTCCGTGAGGCGTCGAAGCGCACCCTGGGGCTTCGGCACTTCGACGTGCAGCTCATGGGTGGCGCGGCCTTGCACCTCGGCAACATCGCCGAGATGAAGACCGGTGAGGGCAAGACCCTCGTCGCCACCACGGCAGCGTACCTGAACGCCATCGCCTCCCGGGGTGTGCACGTCATCACGGTCAACGACTTCCTCGCGAGCTACCAGTCCGAGCTGATGGGGCGCGTGTTCCGGGCGCTCGGCATGACCACCGGCTGCATCCTGTCGGGTCAGACCCCGGCCGAGCGTCGCGAGATGTACGCCGCCGACATCACCTACGGCACGAACAACGAGTTCGGCTTCGACTACCTCCGCGACAACATGGCCTGGCAGGCGCAGGACATGGTGCAGCGGGGCCACTTCTTCGCGATCGTCGACGAGGTCGACTCGATCCTCATCGACGAGGCCCGCACGCCGCTCATCATCTCGGGCCCGTCGTCGGGCGAGGCCAACCGCTGGTTCACCGAGTTCGCCACCATCGCTCGGCGTCTCGTCTCGGGCACCGACTACGAGGTCGACGAGAAGAAGCGCACCGTGGGCGTCCTCGAGCCCGGCATCGAGAAGGTCGAGGACTACCTCGGCATCGACAACCTGTACGAGTCGGCCAACACCCCGCTCATCTCGTTCCTCAACAACGCCATCAAGGCCGACGCGCTCTTCAAACGCGACAAGGACTACGTCGTCATCAACGGCGAGGTGTTGATCGTCGACGAGCACACCGGTCGCATCCTCAGCGGCCGCCGCTACAACGAGGGCATCCACCAGGCCATCGAGGCGAAAGAGGGCGTGTCGGTCAAGGCCGAGAACCAGACCCTCGCGACGGTCACGCTGCAGAACTACTTCCGCCTCTACAAGAAGCTCTCCGGCATGACCGGTACGGCCGAGACCGAGGCCGCCGAGTTCATGAGCACCTACAAGCTCGGCGTCGTGCCCATCCCGACCAACCGGCCGATGCAGCGCATCGACCAGACCGACCTCGTCTACAAGAACGAGACGAGCAAGTTCGACCAGGTCGTGGAAGACATCGTCGAACGGCACGAGAAGGGCCAGCCCGTGCTGGTCGGTACGACCAGTGTCGAGAAGAGCGAGTACCTCTCCCGACTGCTCGCCAAGAAGGGCGTCAAGCACGAGGTGCTCAACGCCAAGAACCACGCCCGAGAGGCCGCCATCGTGGCCCAGGCCGGTCGTGCCGGCGCCGT
This sequence comes from Frigoribacterium sp. AP1, assembly GCF_056680555.1. NCBI lineage: Bacteria > Bacillati > Actinomycetota > Actinomycetes > Micrococcales > Microbacteriaceae > Frigoribacterium > Frigoribacterium sp. AP1. The sequence continues at coordinate 317,553 of NZ_CM155288.1, read as the reverse complement.
GACCGTCGCCACCAACATGGCCGGTCGCGGGACCGACATCATGCTCGGCGGCAACGCCGAGTTCCTCGCCGTCGCCGAGATGAACGCCAAGGGGCTCAGCCCGGTGGACACCCCCGACGAGTACGAGGCCGCGTGGGACGACGTCTTCGCCGCCCAGAAGGCCGCCGTGCAAGAAGAGGCCGAGAAGGTCATCGAGGCGGGCGGGTTGTACGTCCTCGGCACCGAACGTCACGAGTCCCGTCGCATCGACAACCAGCTGCGCGGTCGGTCGGGTCGTCAGGGCGACCCCGGTGAGAGCCGGTTCTACCTGTCGTTGACCGACGACCTGATGCGTCTGTTCAACTCGGGCGCCGCCGAGTCGCTCATGGGTCGCGGCAACGTGCCGGACGACCTCGCGATCGAGAACAAGATCGTCGGGCGGGCCATCCGCTCGGCGCAGTCGCAGGTCGAGTCGCGCAACGCCGAGATCCGCAAGAACGTCCTCAAGTACGACGACGTCCTCAACCGTCAGCGCGAGGCCATCTACGGTGACCGCCGACACATCCTCGAGGGCGACGACCTGAAGGACCGCAGCCAGAAGTTCCTCGAGGACGTCGTCAACGAGGTGATCGACCAGCACACGGGTGACGGCAGCCCCGACGACTGGGACCTCGACGCCCTCTGGACCGAACTCGGCACCCTGTACCCGATCTCGATCACCATCGACGAGGTCATCACCGAGGCCGGCTCCAAGGGCAAGGCGACCCGGGCGTTCCTCGGGCAAGAGATCCTCTCCGACGCCAAGGTCGCCTACGAGGCGCGTACCGAGACCCTCGGCGAGCCCGCCATGCGCGAGCTCGAGCGTCGAGTCGTGCTGTCGGTCATCGACCGTCGTTGGCGCGACCACCTCTACGAGATGGACTACCTGAAGGACGGCATCGGTCTGCGGGCCATGGCCCAGCGCGATCCGCTCGTCGAGTACCAGCGCGAGGGGTACGCGTTGTTCCAGAGCATGATGGGGCAGATCCGCGAAGAGACCGTCGGGTTCCTCTTCAACCTCGAGGTCGAGGTCCAGGGTCAGGTCGGTGCCACCGAGGCTCCCGTCATCGCGGCCAAGGGTCTCGAGGCCGAGAAGCAGCCGCAGGCGCAGCTGGCCTACTCGGCTCCCAACATCGACGGCGAGGTCGAGGTGCGCAACCAGCGCGGTCAGCTCGAGAAGGGTGCGACCGCCAAGGCGCAGAAGGCGCAGGACGAGGCCGAGCGCTCCGAGTCGCCCGAGATCGCCGCGGCACGGGCGTCCGGTGGCCCGTCGGCACGTCAGGCGGACGACGGCAAGGTCGGCGCCTTCGGTCAGAAGACCGGTGGCGGTGAGGCTCCGGTCAACCGGGCCGAGCGTCGGGCGTCCGGCAAGAAGAGCCGCTGATCGGCTCGTCCGATCGACAGACGACGCGCCCCCGAGCTCGGCTCGGGGGCGCGTCGTCTGTCGTCGGCGTCTCGGTCGACCGTCAGAGCACGTGCACGGCGGCCGCTCGCCATCGGCTGTCGTAGGTCTCGAGTCGGACGGCGACCGCTCGACTGCGACCGCGCCCGTGCAGGACGACGACCGATTCGATCACCCCGTCGGCGGGCGAGCTCGACCGGATGCTGCCGATCGTGAAGACCGGACGTTGCGTTCGAGTGCCGTGGGCCGACCGGGCCCGGGCCGCGAGGACGACGCGCTTGTGCAGGGTGCGGTAGACGTCTTCGGTGACCCATCGCGAGACCTGGTCGAGCTCTCGTGCCCCGGCCAGGATCTCGACGACGCAGCGCACCAGGTTCTCGACGAGCAGGTCCGGATCGTCCGGGAAGGGTGACTCGTGCTGGGTGCCGACCGGTGGGACGGGCCGCACGTGGGGCGTGGCACCGGACGGTCGATCGCCGGGTGAGGGTTTCGACGTCGGCACGGCCGGCACGGCCGGGCCCGGGTCGCACAGGGGCGGGACGGGTCTCAGGTGCGGCCGAGGCGACGCCGTGGGCCCGAGGGGCTCGAGGGGCTCGGCGAGGGCGAGGGCGTGGGTGTTCGAGGGCATGGGCAGTCTTCCTGTTCACGTGCGTCCGGGCATGACTAGAAGATATGACATGTGGAATGGCAAAACCAGACCGACTCGACGGTCTGTGGAGAATCGGCGGGCATGCGGTCCTGCTCGGAGGCGACCGACGCCTCCGGACGGGTCGTCGACCTAGACTGAACGGGTGTCGACGCTCAGTGATCTCGTTCTCGCCCAGGGCCTCTCGAGCGAGGTGGACGTCGAGTGGCTGCACCTGCTGGTGGGGGACTGGCAGCTGCTCGCGGACCTCGCGTTCGCCGACATCGTCCTCTGGGTGCCCACGCAGGCCGGCAGCTTCGTCGCCGTCGCCCACGCGCGGCCGTCGAGCTCGGCCACGTTGTTCTACCGGGACTTCGTCGGACAAGAGGTGCGCCCCGAGTGGCGCGAGCAGATCGAGCAAGCCTTCACGACGACCCGCATCGTCGACTCGGCCGCGCCCGACTGGTACGAAGAGACGCCGACGCGCGTCCGGGCCGTGCCCGTGCTCCGTCGCCTCGGGGCCAGCCGACCCGACGTCACCGACGCACCGATCGCGATCATCACCCGGCACACGAACCTCAGCGAGGCCCGCACCCCCAGCCGCCAAGAGCTGACCTTCAACCAGTGCTCCAACGACCTCTTCGCCATGATCGCCGCCGGCGACTTCCCCGACCTCGGGGCTCCGACGGGTCCGCGACGAGGCGCACCCCGCGCCTCCGACGGGCTGCTCCGCCTCGACGTCGACGGCATGGTGACCTTCGCGAGCCCCAACGGCCTGTCGGCCTTCAACCGCATGGGGTTCGCCGGCGAGCTCGAGGGCGAGTCGCTGGCCGAGGTCACCACCGGGTTGCTCGCGGGCAAGCTCGTGATCGACGAGTCCCTGCCGCTGGTCGTCACGGGTCGGGCGCCCTGGCGCACCGACATCGAGGCGCGGGGGGTCACGGTGTCGTTGCGGGCGATCCCGCTGCGCGATCGCGGTGAGCGCGTCGGGGCGATCGTGCTCTGCCGCGACGTGACCGAGCTGCGTCACCAGGAGCGCGAGCTGATCACCAAGGACGCCACGATCCGCGAGATCCACCACCGGGTCAAGAACAACCTGCAGACGGTCGCGTCGCTGTTGCGCATCCAGGCGCGACGCACCCGCACCGACGTCGCCCGCGAGGCTCTGACCCAGGCCATGCGCCGCGTGCAGTCGATCGCGGTCGTGCACGACACGCTGTCCGAGGGGCTCAGTCAGAACGTGGACTTCGACACCGTCTTCGACCGGGTGCTGATGCTCATCGCCGAGGTCGCGTCGAGCCACAACACGACGGTCCGCCCCACCATGACGGGCAGCTTCGGCGCCCTGCCGAGCGAGTACGCGACGCCCCTGGCCCTCGCGCTGACCGAGCTCGTGACGAACGCCGTCGAGCACGGTCTCGACGGCCGCGACGGCGAGGTCGAGATCGTCGCCGACCGCCGGGCCGAAGAGCTCACGGTCAAGGTTCGCGACAACGGCGTCGGGCTGCCCGAGGGCAAGGTCGGCTCGGGCCTCGGCACCCAGATCGTCCGCACCCTGATCCAGGGTGAGCTCGGCGGCACCATCGACTGGCACACCCTCGTCGGCAACGGCACCGAGGTCACCATCGAGATCCCGTTCCGCTGGCTCACCCAGCCCTGAGCCCGCGCGCGGCCCCGGACGCGACGAAGCCCGGCACCTGTGATCAGGTGCCGGGCTTCGTCATCGGCCGTGAGGGCCGGAGGTCGATCGCCGAGGGCGGTCGACGAGGGGTCAGCTGGCGCGGCGGGCGCGGGCGGCGCGACGCTTCAGCGCACGACGCTCGTCCTCGCTCAGACCGCCCCAGACGCCGGAGTCCTGCGACGTCTCGAGCGCGTACTGCAAGCAGGTCTCGGTGACGGTGCAGCGCCCGCACACGGCCTTGGCCTTGTCGATCTGGTCGACGGCGGGACCCGTGTTGCCGACGGGGAAGAAGAGCTCCGGGTCAGCCTGCAGGCAAGCGGCTTTGTCGCGCCAATCCATCGATGGGTACTCCTTAAAAGTGCAGAACCAGGCACGACGAAGCGCCTGGTTCGGGATGGGGAAAGAGAAGAATGCGGGAGGCGCGCACCGCAATGTACGCGTCACTTCGACCTCGAATATGGTCGCATACTGGTACGGCCAAATCAAGGATTTTTCGGAGGCTCACACGTGACCACAGCAGGCTCTGACGGCCCCCGAGACGAGACCGGTCGGTCTGCCGAGACCCGTCGACCCGCCCTGCTCTGGGTCGTGATCGTCCTGCTCGCGGCGGAGTTCCTGCTCGTCGCCGCGACGGCCGTGTTCCTGCTCGTCGAGCTGCTCGTGGCCCGCCCCGACTCGTATCCCTCGGCCGTCGCGATCTTCGTGTTGACCCTGCTGGCGACGGCGTGGCTCGGAGCGATCGTGCTCGGCGCCCTGCGGGGCCGAGCCTGGATCAGGGGGGCGGCGATCGTCTGGCAGGTGCTGCAGTTCGCGGTCGGCATCGGCAGCCTGCAGGGCGTCTTCGCGAACCCGACCATCGGCCTCGCGCTCCTCGTGCCGGCCGTCGCCGTCGTGGTCTTGTTGCTCGTGCCGTCCGTCGTCGCCGCCACCTCGGCGCGCGACCAAGAGCCGCACGTCTACTGACCGCGACCGACCCGCCCCGAGGGGCGAGGCGACACGCAGGAGGCGCGGTGCCGGTCTCGAGGACCGGCACCGCGCCTCCTGCGCTCGCGTCGACGACCGGTGTCAGTCGAGGCCGAGCTTCTTGCGGAGCGACGCCACGTGCCCCGTCGCCTTGACGTTGTAGAGCGGCAGCTCGACGGCGCCCTGCTCGTCGACCACGAACGTGGACCGGATGGTGCCCGTCACGATGCGGCCGTAGTTGTTCTTCTCGCCGTAGGCGCCGTACGCCTGGTGGACCGTCAGCTCGGGGTCGCTGAGCAGCGGGAAGTTCAGCCCCTGCTCGTCCTTGAACTCGAGCAGGGCGGCGGGCTCGTCCTTCGAGACGCCCAGCACCTGGTAGCCCGACGACTTCAGCGAGTTGATGTTGTCGCGAAAGTCGCACGCCTCGGTCGTGCAGCCCGGCGTCGACGCCGCCGGGTAGAAGTACACGATGACCTTCTGCCCCGAGTAGTCGGCGAGCGAGACGGGCCAACCGTTCTCGTCGTCGAGGGTGAACGTGGGCGCGGCAGCGCCCTTCTCGAGCTTCGTGGGCATGGTGCTCCGATCTGCGGGCGCCACGACGGCGCCGGTGGTTCTGAGGGGGTCAGAACTCATGCTAGAGTCATTCCTCGTTGCGGCACGCGCCGCAGCTCGCACCTCTAGCTCAATTGGCAGAGCAACTGACTCTTAATCAGTGGGTTCTCGGTTCAAGTCCGAGGGGGTGCACCACAGAAGGCCCGGTCAGACGCATCATCTGACCGGGCCTTCGTCGTCGGCGGACACCGGGGTGGCTTCACCCCGGCGATCGACCCGCCCGAGGACCTCGTCGACGACGACGGAGGCGCGGGCGACCTCGAGGGCCGGCCCGCGCCTCCTGAGTCCGCGGTGGTGGGGCTACTGGCCGTCGCGGGGGACCTGCGAGGCGGCGTCGCGGCCGGTCACGGGGTACGGGCCGGTCATGCCCTCGCGCAGGCGGGCGGCGGCCAGGATGCGGTCGCGCTGCAGGTGCCAACCGAGCATCAGCAGGGGGATGATCACGACGAGCGACATGACCGTGAACGACCCGATCGGCCAGTCGATCGCCATCAGCACGACCACCGCGGCCAGGAACGCCAGCGTCAGGTAGCTCGTCACCGGCGCACCCGGCAACTTGAACGAGGGTTCTTTCGCCTTGCCCTCCTTCGCCCACTGACGAAGCCGCATCTGGCAGAGGATGATCGTGCCCCACGCCGTCAGGATGCCCAGCGACGCGATGTTCAGCACGATCTCGAACGCCGTGTTCGCCCCGACGATCGCGTTGAGCACCACGCCCAACAGGGTGATGCTCGCGGTCAGCAGGATGCCGCCGAACGGCACCCCGCCCTTCGACATCTTCGTCGTGAACTTCGGGGCCGACCCGTTCATGCCCATCGAGTGCAGCACCCGACCGGTCGAGTAGAGCCCGGCGTTGAGGCTCGACAGCGCCGCCGTGACGACGACGAAGTTCATGATCGACCCCGCGATGTCGCCCACCTCGGGGCTGCCGATGCTGCTGAAGAACGTGACGAACGGGCTCTCGCCGGCCTTGTACGCCGTGTAGGGCAGCAGCAGCGACAGCAGCACCAGCGACCCGACGTAGAACACGGCGATGCGGATGATGACCGTGTTGATCGCGCGCGGCACGACCTTCTCGGGGTTCTGGGTCTCGCCCGACGCCGTGCCCACCAACTCGATCGCGGCGTAGGCGAAGACGACGCCCTGCACCACGATCACGGCGGGCAGCAGGCCGTTCGGCAGGATGCCCGACGACGCCACCAGGCCCCAGCCGGTGTCGACCGCTGCGCCGTCGTGCGTGACGGGGAACGCCGCCGCGAGCCACACGACGCCGACCACGAGGAACACCACGAGGGCGGCGACCTTGATGATGGCGAACCAGAACTCCATCTCGCCGAAGACCTTCACGGCCAACAGGTTGACCGAGAGCACCACGGCGAGGGCGACGAGGGCCAGCAGCCAGTCGGGTGCCGCCGTGAACGCCGACCAGTAGTGCAGGTAGAGGGCCACCGCGGTGACGTCGACGATGGCCGTCATCGCCCAGTTCAGGAAGTACATCCACCCGGCCGCGTACGCGAACTTCTCACCGAAGAACTCGCGCGCGTACGAGACGAACGACCCCGACGACGGGCGATGCAGCACCAGCTCGCCGAGGGCGCGCAGGATGAAGAAGGCGAAGACGCCGCAGATCGCGAACACGATCGCGAGCGCCGGGCCGGCCGACGCCAGCCGACCGCCGGCACCGAGGAAGAGCCCCGTGCCGATCGCACCGCCGATGGCGATCATCTGCAGCTGACGGGGCTTCAGACCGTGTTGGAAGCCCTCTTGCTCGTGCGAGAAGTCTTGCGGGAGGTGGGTCTCGGTGGAGGCGTCGCCGCCCCCGTTCGTGGGACTCGTCATCGGTCGACCGTAGCCCCTATCGGTTTCGTCCGCATCACGGCCGTGAGACGGGTGAACCCCCAGGAGGCGCGGTGCCGATTCACATCCGCATAACGAATGGGTGACGATCGACATCCCCGGAGGCATGGGCGACACGCCGGGGTGGGGTGCACCAGGGGTTCCTCCTGGACGGGTTCGCAATTCGGATGAACGACGGATGTCGGCTACGGTCGTGGAGGCCCGGGAGACCGGGCCCGTCATCATCAGGACGCGCCGACCGATGGTCCGACCAGTTCGGGTTCCGGTCGTCGTACGGTCTGGTGGCGCGAGGGTCCGGTCCCATGACCGACCCGGCGGAGGTCAGGTTCGCCCCGTGACATCACGGTGGGCTTGAGCCGACACGGTCCGCACGCGTCGTCGACCCGTCCGCCCGACCCGATCGCCGCCGACGGCGAGCCGGCCCGAGCGGCCGGTGCCCCCTCGGCGTGCCTGGAGACACCTGTGACCACTACGCCAGCCGTGCGTGCCCGGAACCTGTACAAGGTGTTCGGCCGCCGACCCAAGGACGCCGTCGCCCGACTCGAGGCCGGCGCCTCACGTGCCGAGGCCGCGGGCCTCGGCACCGCCGCCGTCATCGACGCGTCGTTCGACGTCCAGCCCGGCGAGATCTTCGTCGTGATGGGGCTGTCCGGCTCGGGCAAGTCGACGCTCATCCGCATGCTGAACGGCCTGCTCGAGCCCACGTCCGGTTCGGTCGAGGTCGCGGGCTCCGCGATCTCGGACGTCCCGGCCAAGCGGCTCCGCGAGGTGCGTCGGAAGAACGTGTCGATGGTGTTCCAGCACTTCGCGCTGCTGCCGCACCGCACCGTCATCGACAACGTCGCCTACGGCCTCGAGGTGCAGGGGGTCGCGAAGGCGGCCCGTCTGGCCAAGGCCCGCGAGGTCACCGAGATCGTCGGCCTCGCCGGCTGGGAGGACGAGCTGCCGAGCCAGCTCTCGGGCGGCATGCAGCAGCGCGTCGGCCTGGCCCGCGCCCTCGCCGCCGAGACCGACATCCTGCTGATGGACGAGGCGTTCTCGGCCCTCGATCCGCTGATCCGCCGCGAGATGCAGGAGCAGCTCGTCGAGCTGCAGGCGAAGCTCGGCAAGACGATCGTCTTCATCACCCACGACCTGAACGAGGCGATGTTCCTCGGGGACCGCATCGCCGTGATGCGCGACGGCCGCATCGTGCAGATCGGCACGCCCGAGGACATCCTCACCGACCCGGCCAACGACTACGTCGCCCAGTTCGTGCAGGACGTCGACCGGGCGCGCGTCCTCACGGCGGCCAGCGTCATGGAGCCCGCCCGGGCGGTCGTCCCGCTCACGGTCGGCCCCCGGGGCGCCCTGCGGTCACTGCGCGACCTGCAGACCGCCGCCCTGTTCGTCACTGGCCGCGACCGCAAGCTCCTCGGCTGGGTGCGCGACCGTCACGTCATGCGCCAGGTCAAGGCCAACGACACCGACCTCGCGGCCATCGTCAACGCCGAGTTCTCGAAGGTCGGGCCCGAGGCGGCCCTCGTCGACCTCTTCGAGCTGGCCGTCGAGAGCCCGCTGCCGATCGCCGTCGTCGACGACGCCGACCGCCTGCTCGGCGTCATCCCGCGCGTGACCCTGCTCGCGGCGCTCGGCAACGTCGACACGACCACCTCGCCCATCCCCGTGCTCGAGCCCGTCACCCGCATCTCGGACGTCGAGCTCGACGCCACCCTCGAAGGAGCCACCCGATGAACGAGTACCTCCGCATCCCCTTCGGCTCCTGGGTCTCGGACGTCGTCGACTGGATCACCACCAACCTCGGCGGCTTCTTCGACGTCATCCGCCTGGTCTTCACGTTCTTCTACGAGTGGGTCGCGTACTTCCTGAGCGCGCCTCCGTTCTGGGCGGTCGTCATCGTGATCGCGGCCCTCGCCTTCGTCGCGAAGGGCTGGAAGTTCTCGGTCGGCACCGCCGTCGGCCTGCTGTTCATCGGCACGGTCAACCAGTGGGACAACGCGATGTCGAGCCTCGCCCTCGTGCTCGTCGCGAGCACGCTCGCGATCGCGCTGAGCATCCCGCTCGGCGTGCTCGCCGCGAAGTCGACCGTGGCGTCGCAGATCATCCGGCCCGTGCTCGACTTCATGCAGACGACGCCCGCGTTCGTCTACCTCATCCCGGCCCTGCTGCTGTTCCGCGTCGGCGTCGTGCCCGGCATCGTCGCGACCATCGTCTTCGCCATGGCCCCCGGCGTCCGCCTGACCGAGCTCGGCATCCGCGGAGTCGACAAAGAGGTGGTCGAGGCCGGCCAGGCGTTCGGCTCGTCGCCGTGGCGGATCCTGCGACAGATCCAGCTGCCGCTCGCGAAGCCCAGCATCATGGCCGGCGTCAACCAGGTCATCATGCTCTCGCTGTCGATGGTCGTCATCGCCGGCATGGTCGGCGCGGGCGGGTTGGGCGGCGACATCGTCGCGAGCCTCAACCGCATCGACGTCGGATTGGGTGCCGAGGCCGGCATCTCGGTCGTCATCCTGGCGATCGTGCTCGACCGCATGACCGCGGCGCTCGGCTCCGACCGTCACGGTCGGCGGGTGGCGCGGGCGCAGAACCGCCGGTCGGTCCCGCCGACCCCGGCGCCCGACCGTGCAGAGGCCGAGCAGCCCCTGCCCCCCGCCGACCGCCGCGAACCCGCGACGGCCTCGGCCTAGACCCCGACCACCTGCGGGACGGGAGCAGCACCCGCCCACCCGACCCGCGCCTCCTGCACCACCCGAAAGGACCACATGAAGAAGCGCACCATCGCCGCATCGATCGCCCTCGGCACCACCGCCGTCCTCGGACTCGCAGCCTGCTCGCCCCCCGGCAGCAGCTCGTCGGCCGACGCCGAGACGCTCGACAACGGCGACCAGGCCGTCGTCGACCTCGCCGTGTTCAACGGCTGGGACGAGGGCATCGCGGCCTCGTGGCTGTGGAAGACCGTCCTCGAGGAGAAGGGCTACACGGTCAACCTCGAGCCGGCCGACGTCGCTCCCGTCTACAGCGGCCTCACCACCGACGACTACGACGTCGTGCTCGACACCTGGCTGCCCACGACCCACGCGTCGTACATCGAGCAGTACGGTGACGACCTGACCGACCTCGGCGCCTGGAACGACGGCGCCAAGCTCGCGGTCGCCGTGAACGAGGACGCCCCGATCGACTCGCTCGACGAGCTGGCGGCCAACGCCGACCTGTTCGGCGGCAAGATCGTCGGCATCGAGCCGGGGGCCGGCCTCACCGCCGCGGTCCAGGACGAGACGATCCCCACCTACGGCCTGGACGACATGCAGCTGCAGACCTCGTCGACCGCCGCCATGCTCACCGAGCTGAAGAGCGCGACCGACGCGGGCGAGAACATCGCGGTCACGCTCTGGAGCCCGCACTGGGCCTACGACGCCTTCCCGATCAAGGACCTCGCCGACCCCGAGGGCACCCTGGGCGACGCCGAGGGCATCCACTCGTTCGGTGGCAAGAGCTTCACGGCGAACTTCCCGCAGCTGACCGAGTGGCTGCAGGGCTTCGACATGGACACCGAGACCCTGTCGTCGCTCGAGAACGCCATGTTCAACGGTGACGCGGTCGACGGCGACGACTACGCCCCCGTCGTCGAGAAGTGGATCTCCGAGAACCAGGACTACGTCGACGGCCTCACCAGCTGATCCGATCCCTGCACGACGTCGCCCCGGCCGAGCCCCGCTCGCCCGGGGCGTCGTCGTGCCGGGCGATCGGCCGGGTGACGCGGAGCCGGGTGAAAGCACAGCCGGACGACACCCGACGCACAGCCAACCCCGAGGTCATACCCCGGGAGGCGCGGGTAGCGTCGTCGGCGGACGTCACCGAGACGCCCGCGCACCATCAGCACCTGCACCACGAGAGGCACCACCCGTGAGCACCACCGCACCGACCGACGTCCTGAGGAGAATGGCCCGCGTCATCACGCGCACCGTCTCGTCCGACCTCGTCCAGGTGTCGACCCCCGACCGCGTGCTCGGCCACGTCCGGGCCGAGCAGGGCACCTTCGTCGCCCTGCGCGGTGCCGACCCCCGCTGGGGCGAGGTCGTCGGGCGGTACCCCTCCGAGGGACTGGCCCTCGAGGCCCTGCGGCAGCGCAAACGCTCGATCTGATCCACCGCTGCGTCGGGTCGCTCCCGAGCGGCCCCTCGGTCAGGCCTGACGAACGCGGGGGAGCCTAGCCACCGACGCCGGCGAAGAACGATGTGAGCTGGCGCGTGATCCGGTCGCGCGCCTCCTCGTCCGAGATGGTGGCCGAACCGTCGTCCGACTGCTCGCCGTAGCTGCCGAACTGCGCGTGGTTCGACCCGTCGATCTCGACCACCGACGCGCTGCCCGGCAGCATGTCGCGGTATTCCGCGATCTTCGCCGGGGTGCTCAGACCGTCCTTGGAACCCCCGAGGCTGAGGACCGCCAGCTCGTCGTCGTCCGAGAGGTCGGTGGTCGCGCAATACGAGCCGAGGAGCACCAGCGCGTCCACCGTCCGGTCGTCGGCGGCGTACTGACAGGCGCGCACGCCGCCGAGCGAGTGGCCTCCGACGGCCCACGTGTCGACCTCCGGGGCGAGGTCGGTGAAGGTCGAGAGCGGACGGGGGTCGAGGATGCCGAACCCGAGGGTGGGTCGTTCGACGACGACGGTGATGCCGGTGGCGACGAGCCCCGCGAAGGTCTGCTCGTAAGCCTGCGGGTCGACCCGGGCACCGGCGACGAAGACGAGACCCTGGCCGGTGGCCGTCGTCTCGGCCGGTCGCATCACGACCGTGTCGGGCCTGCTCGTCACCTCGACCCGTTCGTCGGCGGACACCGAGGCGAGCGAGGCGGCCGTCGCCGACATCGGCGTCTTGGCCCACACGAAGAAGCCCGTGACGGCGAGCACCACGACGGCGAACAGCGCGAGTGCCACCCCCTTGAGCACGCGTCGCCGTCGTGACCGGTGACGCGGGGGCGTCGACGGTGTGGCGGGCTCGTGACGGGAAGCTGTGGATCGTCTCACCGTTCCATCGTCCCAGGGCCGAGCCCGGACGGAGCCGTGCGTGATGCGACAGGCTCGAGGGATGCCCTGGATACAACTCGTCATCTCGCTCGTCGCCGCCGTCGTCCTCACCTTCGTCGTCTCGGCCGTCGTCGGTGCGGTCGTCGGCGTGGTCGCGAAGCGCAAGGAATGGGCGCAGGCGTTCGTGAAGCGCATGCGTCGCCCGTTCCGCGCCACGCTGCTCGTCGTGCTGCTCGTCGTCGCCCTGACCACGTCGTTCGACTCGCTGCTGCCCGCCGACTACCCGGGTGAGGGCTGGGTCTCGCAGTCCTTCCGGTGCGCCATCATCGTCGTCGTGGCCTGGTTCGTGGGCGCCCTCGCGATCTTCTTCGAAGACCTCGGGCTGTCGCGCTACCGGGTCGACACCCCCGACAACCGGGTGGCCCGTCGCGTCCGGACGCAGGTGCTCATCCTGCGGCGGCTGACCGTGGCCCTGATCGTGATCCTCGCCGCGGGCACCGTGCTGCTCGGGTTCCCGGGCGTCGAGGCGGTGGGCGCGAGCGTCCTCGCGAGCGCGGGACTGGTCTCGGTCGTCGCGGGCCTCGCGGCGCAGTCGACGCTGGCCAACGTCTTCGCCGGCATCCAACTGGCCTTCAGTGACGCGATCCGCATCGACGACGTCGTCGTGGTCGAGGGGCAGTGGGGCCTGATCGAAGAGATCACGCTCTCGTACGTGGTCGTGCACGTCTGGGACGACCGCCGACTCGTGCTGCCGTCGACCTACTTCACGACCACGCCGTTCGAGAACTGGACGCGGCGCAACAGCGAGCTGCTCGGCGCGGTCGAGTTCGACCTGGACTGGCGCGTCGACCCGGGCGCCATGCGGAAGGAGCTCGACGTGATCCTCGCGGGCACCGACCTCTGGGACGGGCGCACCAAGGTGCTGCAGGTCACCGACGCCCAGGCCGGCTACGTCCGCGTCCGCGTGCTGGTCACGGCGAAGGACGCCCCGACCTTGTTCGACCTGCGCTGCCTCGTCCGCGAGGACCTCATCGCCTGGCTGCACGCGAAGAGCCCGCAGTCGATCCCGCGGACGCGCGTGCAGATGGTCGAGGCCGAACCGGTGCCGACCGGGCGGGCTCCCCGCTCGACGTCGGACGCCTCGGGTCTGTTCAGCGGCGACAACGCCGACTCCGAGCGCACCGCGCTCTTCACGGCGGCCATCCCGATCCACGACATCGCCGAGTACGAGGCCTCGCTCGGCGCCGAGGCGGAACACGACCCGCACGTCGCGGGCCGACCCGGCGGCCTGCCCGTCGGCCGTCCCGACGGTGACCCGGCCGGGCCGACGCCCGGCGTCGGCGAGCGTCGCTGAGGCGACCACACGGACGAGGAGGCGCGCCCCGCCAGAGCGGGACGCGCCTCCTCGGTGTCTCGGCGGACGTCAGTCGTCGTCGTTCGCGGCCTCGATGACGTTGCCCACGGCGATCGCGGTGGACGCCGCCCAGCTGATCGCCATGAGGGCGAGGCGCCAGTCACGCGGCCCGGCGCTCAGGCTCTTGAGGAGGCTGATGCCGGAGAAGATCGCGCTGATGATCGCGCCGTTGAAGAGGAATTTGCGCACGGTGGGGCTCCCAGGGGTCGTTTCGACCACGGTACCGCGTGACGTCGCACGAGTCCGGGTGGGGGTAGGTTGAGCTGCCCGGCGTCCCGTGCCGGTGCGTCCCGCGGTCGGAGGAGGATGCCGTGCGCACTGCCGTGCTCGGAGGAGTGTTCGTGGCGATCGGCCTTGTGGCCGTGCTCACCGGGGTCCTCACCGGCGACGAACTGCTCGCCCTCGTCGAGCGGGTCGCGCCCGTGCTGGGGTTCGTCGTCGGCCTGACGATCGTCGCCGAGCTGGCGGCGGAGGCCGGACTCTTCGCCTGGCTGGCGTCCGCCTCGGCCCGACTCGCCGGCGGCCGGGTGGTCGTGTTGTGGCTCCTGGTCGTGGCGCTCGCCGTGCTGTGCACGGTGTTCCTCTCGCTCGACACGACGGCCGTGTTGCTCACGCCGGTGGTCGTGATCGTCGCCCGGCACGCGGGCCTGCCGCCGATGCCGTTCGCCCTGACCACGGTGTGGCTCGCGAACTGCGCCTCGATGCTGCTGCCCGTCTCGAACCTCACCAACCTGCTCGCCCTGCACGAGCTCGGCTCGCCGGCCCCCGTGCAGTTCGCCGCCCTGGTCGCGCCGGCCGCCGTGGTGGGCGTCGTCGTCCCGGTCGTGGCGATCGGACTGCGCTACCGCCGTCAGCTGGTCGGCCGGTTCGAGGCGCCGTCGTCCGAGCCCGTGGCCGATCGCGTGCTCTTCGGTGTGGCCGCGGTCGCGACGGGACTGCTCGTGCCGGCTCTCGTCTCGGGCGTCGAGGTGTGGATCCCCGCAGCGGTCGCGGCGCTCGTGCTCGTCGTGGCCACGGCCGTACGGCGTCGGGGCGTCCTGCGGCTCGGTCTGGTGCCGTGGGGCACCCTGCTCTTCGCCGGCGGGCTCTTCCTCGTCGTCGAGGCCGCCCACTCGCTCGGCCTCGCCGATCTGCTCGGCGCCGTGGTGGGCACGGGTGACCAGCTGCCCGACCTGCTGCGGCTCGCGGGTGGCAGCGCCGTCGCCGCGAACGTCGCGAACAACCTGCCGGCCTACCTCGCCCTCGAGCCGGTGGCCGGATCACCGTTGCGGCTCGTCGCCGTGCTCGTCGGGGTGAACATCGGCTGCCTCGTCACGCCGTGGGCCTCGCTCGCGACGCTGCTCTGGCACTCCCGCTTGTCGTCGATGGGCGTCGAGGTCGCGTGGGGACGGTTCGTGCTCGCCGGGCTCGGGGTGGCGGCGGTGGCCGTGCCGCTCGCGGTCGTCGCGACGGTCCTGGTCGTCTGAGGGGGCCGGGCGCTCACACCCGACGCGGGTGCGGTCGCGAGGTGACGACGCGCGAAGGCGAGCGTCCGCCTCAGCTGGCCGAGCCGCGCCTCCTCGTCCCCGGCGGTGTGCACCTCGGCGGCGACGACGCCGGACCAGCCCGACCGGGCCAGGTGGGTGAGCACCTCGGCGACCGGCTGCGTCCCGCGACCCGGGACGAGGTGCTGGTCGTGCAGCCCTCCCGGCCGGGACGACACGACGCCGTCGGTCAGGTGGACGTGGCGCAACCGGGGCCCGAGCGCCAGGGCGAGGTCGAGGGCGTCGCGACCGGCGACGGCGGCGTGCGAGAAGTCGAGGGTGGCCGCGTCGACGTCGCTCGCCACGGGGTCGGGCCCGGGGCGGTAGGCGTCGAACCCCACCGGCCCGAACCGGAGGGGGAACATGTTCTCGACCGCCAGGGTGACGCCCGTCGCCGCGGCGATCTCGCGGACGACGTCGACGAAGCGGGCCGCGAACGACCTCTGCCAGACGAACGGCGGGTGGACGACGACGGTCGAGGCGCCCAGCTCGCGGGCCAGCTCGGCCGACCGGCGGAGCTTGTCGACCTGGTCCCGGCCGAAGGCGAAGTGGGCGACGGGCAGCACGGGGGCGTGCACCGAGAGCACGGGCAGGCCCCAGCGCGCGGTCGTCGCACGGAGGAGGTCGGCGCGCCGGGTCGTCCGGTCGGCCGTCACCATCACCTCGACCCCGTCGAAGCCGGTGAGCCGAGCGAGCCGGAAGGCCTCGTCGGTCGACAGCGGGAAGACGCAGGACGTGCTCATTCCGACCGTGATCACGCGGCCAGGCTACGACCGGTACGGCAGGGCGGCGTCGACCCCGCGGTGAACAGTGCGGGAACGGCGGACTACAGCCAGTCGCGGCGCTTGAACTGCCACCAGAGCAGGCCGCCGATCGCCACGATCAGCACGCACGACGTGACGAAGCCGGCGGGGGACTGGAACCCCGGGTACGGCACGTTCTGCCCGTAGAACCCCGTGATCGCCGTGGGGACGGCGATGATGGCCGCCCAGCTCGTCACCTTCTTCATGATGAGGTTCATGCGGTTGGACTGCAGGTTGAGGTTCGTGTCGAGGATGGTCGAGACGAGGTCGCGCAGCGAGTCGTTCTGCTCGGCCACACGCAGGACGTGGTCGTAGACGTCCTGGAAGTACGGCTGCATGTCGGAGTCGACCTCCTTCAGGTCGCGGCGCAGCAGGGTGTTCAGCACCTCGCGCATCGGCGACGCCACCCGCCGCAGCTGGACGAGGCTCTTGCGCAGGGCGAACGAGCGCTTCTGCACGTCGATGGTGCGGGGAGCCGGGTCGAAGAGGTCGTCGGCGATGCCCTCGATCTCGTCGTCGAGCGCGTCCGTGGCGTCGAAGTGCCGGTCCACGACGCAGTCGAGCAGCCCCCAGAGGAAGTACGAGACGCCGTGCGACGCCAGGTCGCGGTTCTGGTCGAAGGTCGCCTGCAGCCGGGCGACGTCGAACTCGGGATGGTGGATCGTCACGAGGGCGCGCTCGGTGATGAACGCCTTCACCTCGCTCGTGTCGAGCACGCCGCTGGCACGGTCGAAGCGCACGTCGTAGAGGGCCGTGAACAGATGGTTGTCGTAGCGGTCGATCTTGGGCCGCTGCCCGTCCTGCAGGGCGTCCTCGACGGCGAGCTCGTGCAGGCCGAGCTCGTCCTCGAGCGCGGCGAGGTCGGCGGCGGTCGGGTCGGTGAGATCGATCCACACGTGGCAGCCGTCGGTCTCGAGGTGGTCGCTCACCTCGTGCAGCGGGAAGTCGTGGGCGATCAGCTCGCCCCCGCGGTAGGCGCGCGTGACGATGGTCGTGTCGGACTCGTGGCCCTCGTCGGCGGTGTCGTGGGGCCCCTCGGTGCGCGGGGGACGGGTGTCGGTCATGAGGCGCATGCTATTCCCGTGACCTCGTACACGAAGCAGCGTGCCGACGCCCCCGCAGGGTTCTTCGAGGCCGAGGCGGCCGGGCTCGCCTGGCTCGCCGAGGCCACGCCCCGAGGAGGCGCGCGCACCGTGGGCGTGCAGTCCGCGTCCCCGGGGCGCATCGACCTCGATCCCGTGCACGAGGTCCGCCCCACGGCCGATGCCGCCCGGGCCTTCGGTGAGGCGCTCGCGGTGACCCACGCGAGCGGCGCGGACGCGTTCGGCGCGCCTCCTCGGGGATGGACGGGCCCGTGCTTCATCGGCAGCCGGTCGATGCCCGTGCGACCGAAGGCGACCTGGGGCGTCTTCTACGCCGAGCAGCGGGTCCTGCCGTACGCCCGCGTCGCCGTCGAGGCGGGCAACCTCGACCGGGCGGGCCTCGAGGTCGTCGAGCGTGCGTGCAGCGTCGTCGCCGACGGCGCCTTCGACGACGAGGTTCCGCCGGCTCGCCTCCACGGCGACCTGTGGGCCGGCAACGTGCTCTTCGACGGCGGCGGAGTCGTGCTCATCGACCCGGCCGCCCACGGCGGGCACCCCGAGACCGACCTGGCGATGCTGGCGTTGTTCGGCTGCCCGCACCTCGAGGACGTGCTGTCCGGTTACGAAGCTCGCTCGCCGCTGGGGGAGGGGTGGCAGGGACGCGTGCCCCTGCACCAGCTGCATCCGCTGGCCGTGCACGCCGCCGGTCACGGGCCGAGCTACGGCGTGGCGTTGGTCAGGGCGGCTCAGGCGACCCTGCGCCTCGCCTGACCCGGTCGCGGCGGGGTGCCGCCGGTCGACCGGGAGCGCGGGGGACACCGCTGATAATCTGGCCGTCCCGCGCTCGTGCGGGCGATCCGACAGGAGCTGACCCACCCCCATGCCTGACACCCCCGAACGTTACGGCTTCGTCGTCGTCTCCAACCGCCTGCCCGTCGACCGGGTCGTCGCCGACGACGGGTCGGCGTCGTGGCAGCACTCGCCCGGCGGTCTCGTCACGGCCCTCGAGCCCGTCATGAAGGCCAACGACGGTGCGTGGGTGGGCTGGGCGGGGCAACCCGACCTCGAATTCGAGCCCTTCGAGGCGGACGGGATCGAGATCGTGCCCGTTCCGCTCAGCGCCGACGAGGTGCAGCGATATTACGAGGGCTTCAGCAACGACACGCTGTGGCCGCTCTACCACGACGTCATCGCGGCCCCGACCTACCACCGGGTCTGGTGGGAGTCCTACGTGCAGGTCAACCAGCGCTTCGCCGACCGGGCCGCCGAGATCACCGAAGAGGGCGGCACCATCTGGGTGCAGGACTACCAGCTGCAGCTCGTGCCGAAGATGCTGCGCGAGGCCCGACCCGACGTCACCATCGGGTTCTTCGCCCACATCCCGTTCCCGCCGCTCGGCATCTTCTCGCAGCTGCCCTGGCGGCAGCAGATCGTCGAGGGTCTGCTCGGTGCCGACGTCATCGGCTTCCAGCGGGCCGACGACGCGTCGAACTTCTCGCGCGCCGTCCGCCACCTGCTCGGCTACTCGACGACGCGCCCCTACATCGAGGTCCCGGTCGACGACGAGTCCGCGCCGGTGTCGCGCCGCGGCACGAAGGTGCGCCGCGTGCTGGCGAAGCACTTCCCGATCTCGATCGACGCCGCCAGCTACGAAGAGCTCGCCGCCCGACCCGACGTCCAGGCCAGGGCCCGCGAGATCCGCGAGGGCCTCGGCAACCCCAAGACGATCATGCTCGGCGTCGACCGGCTCGACTACACCAAGGGCATCCGGCACCGCATGAAGGCGTTCGGCGAGCTGCTCGCCGACGGTCGGCTCAGCGTCGAGGACGCCACGCTCGTGCAGGTCGCGAGCCCGAGCCGCGAGCGGGTCGAGACGTACAAGCAGCTGCGCGACGAGATCGAGCTGACCGTCGGCCGTGTGAACGGCGACTACGGCACCATGAGCCACACGGCCATCAGCTACCACCACCACGGCTACCCCCGCGAAGAGATGGTGGCGCTGTACCTCGCCGCCGACATCATGCTGGTCACGGCCCTGCGCGACGGCATGAACCTGGTCGCGAAAGAGTACGTGGCGGTGCGTCGCGACAACGACGGCGTGCTCGTGCTCAGCGAGTTCGCCGGTGCGGCCGACGAGCTCAAGAGCGCCCTGCTGATCAACCCGCACGACATCGGCGGCCTCAAGAACACGATCATGCGCGCCATCGAGATGCCCAAGCGGGACCGCACCACGCGCATGCGGGCCCTCCGCCGTCGCGTGCTCGAGAACGACGTGGCCAAGTGGTCCGCGTCCTTCCTCCAGGCCCTCGAGAACGTGCGACCGGGGCAGCAGATCACGCCGGCCCCGGCCTCGGGTGCGAAGGGCGGCGACGCCTCGTGACCGGTTCCGACTCCCGGGCGCTCAGCGACGCGCTCGGTCGTCTCGCCACGACCCCGCGCCTCCTCGTGGCCCTCGACTTCGACGGCACCCTGGCCCCCGAGGTCGACGCGCCCCTGCAGGCCCGGGCGCTGCCGGCGGCCCTGGACGCGATCACGCGTCTCTCGGCCCTCGACCAGACCACGGTGGCCCTGGTGTCCGGACGCGACCTCGCGTCGTTGGTCGAGGTCAGCCAGACCCCCGACGAGGTGCTGCTGGTCGGCTCGCACGGCATCGAGGTGCGGGTCGACGGCCACGAGACCTCGCTGACCGACGACGAGCAGGCTGCCCGCGCGCGCCTGTCCGACGCCGTCCACGGTGCGGCCGAGGGGCGTGAGGGCGTCTTCGTGGAAGAGAAGCCCGCAGGCCTCGCCCTGCACACACGGCTCGCGGACGTCGCGACGACCGAGGCCGTCCACACGGCGGCCCGCGAGGCCGTCGGCGCCCTCGGCGGCATGCACGAGCGGGTCGGCAAGAACGTCCTCGAGTTCGCCGTCCGGGCGACCGGCAAGAACGACGGCATCGACCGACTCCGTGAGGCCGTCGAGGCCACGGGCGTCCTCTACGCGGGGGACGACGTGACGGACGAGGACGGCTTCCGGGCGCTCGGCGAGGGCGACCTGTCGATCAAGGTCGGCCCGGGCGAGACCGGGGCGATGCACCGTGTCGCCGATCCCGCCGCGATGGCCGACCTGCTCGTCGAACTGGCCGGTCTGCGCGAGCACCTGGGGCATGCCTGACACCGCATGACTTGCACGGGTGTGATGCCCGGGTCTGAGCATTCCCAGCCGACTGCAAGGTAGTCTGGACCCCCCGCCGCGACTCCCCGCCGCCGCTCAGCCGAGCCGGTTCGACGAGGTCGCCAGCCGACGGAGGTCCCCGTGATCGTAGTCCTGACAACGTTCGCCGTGGCGGCCGTCGTCGTGGCCTGCGTCGGCGGGCGTCTCGGCCGCTCGCTCTTCCTCTGGGCGTCCGTCGTGCCCTTCGCCGCCTTCGTCGTCACGGCGTTCCAGGGGCCCGCGGTGCTGTCGGGCGAGGTGCCCACCGAGGCCGTTCCGTGGATTCCCCAGCTCGCCATCTCGCTCACGTTGCGCATGGACGTGCTCGCCTGGGTGCTCGCGCTCGTCGTGACCGGCGTCGGCGGCCTCGTGCTCGTCTACTGTGCCCGGTACTTCGAGCGCGACGAGGCCGGCCGCGCCCGGTTCGCCGCCGTGCTCGTCGCCTTCGCCGGGGCCATGTACGGTCTCGTGACGAGCGACGACGTCTTCGTCCTGTTCGTCTTCTGGGAGGCCACGAGCGTCTTCTCGTACCTGCTGATCGGGCACTACACGGCGAAGCAGGCCAGCCGTGGGGCCGCCTTGCAGGCCCTCATCGTCACGACCGCCGGTGGGCTCGCGATGCTCGTCGGCCTCGTGATCCTCGCCGTCCAGGGCGGCACGAGCTCGTTGTCGCAGCTCGTCGAGCAGCCACCCACCGGCACGGTCGTCACGGTGGCCGTCGTGCTCGTGCTCGTCGGAGCCCTCTCGAAGTCGGCCCTCGTGCCGTTCCACTTCTGGCTCCCGGCCGCGATGGCCGCACCGACGCCGGTCAGCGCCTACCTGCACGCCGCCGCGATGGTCAAGGCGGGCATCTACCTCGTCGCCCGGCTCGCCCCCGGCTACCACGACCAGCCCGGCTGGCGGGAGATCATCGTGACCGTCGGGGTCGTCACGATGATCCTGGGCGGGTACCGCGCCCTCCGCCAGCACGACCTGAAGCTCGTCCTGGCCTACGGCACGGTGAGCCAGCTCGGCTTCCTGACGATCGTGGTCGGTTTCGGCACCCGAGACGCCGCACTCGCCGGGCTCGCCCTGCTGGTCGCGCACGCCCTGTTCAAGTCGACGCTCTTCCTGGTGGTCGGCGTCGTCGACCACCGGACCGGCACACGTGACCTCCGCAAGCTCTGCGGGCTGGGTCGCCAGGCGCCCGTCCTCCTCGTGGTCACGATCCTCGCCCTCGCCTCCATGGCCGGCGTGCCGCCGACCTTCGGCTTCGTCGCGAAAGAGGCCGTGCTCACGGCGCTCTACGACGACGCCGTGACCGGGTCGGCCTGGGGCGTGATCGCCCTGGTCGGCGTCGTCGTCGGTTCGATCCTGACCACCGCGTACAGCCTGCGCTTCCTCTGGGGGGCGTTCGGCCGCAAGAAGGGCGTCGAGCCGGTCGACTTCGTCCGCGAGCACGTGGACTTCCTCGCGTCACCGATCGTCCTCGCCGTCGCCGGCGTGGTGCTGGGTCTGGTCTCGTACCAGGTCGGCCCGGTGTTCGCGCGCTACGCCGACACGCTCCCCGCCGCACCGGGCGAGCACGAGCCGTACTACCTGGCGCTGTGGCACGGACTCGAACCCGCGCTCGGCTTCACCGCGATCTCGCTCGCCGTCGGCGGCCTGCTCTTCTGGCAGCGCGACCGGGTGTCGCAGGTGCAGAAGGCCGTCTCGTTCCTGCCCCGCGCCTCCGACGGGTACGTGCGCATCATGGCGACCATCGACCGCACCGCGTCCCGGACGACCGCGACGACGCAGCGCGGCTCGCTGCCGTTCTACCTCGCCACCATCCTCATCGTCTTCATCGCCTCGTCGGCGGTGACGCTGGCGCTCAACAGCGATTGGCCGACCACCGCCGTGCTCTGGGACTACCCGGCCCAGCTCGCCATCGGCGCGTTGATGATCATCGGCGCCATCGCGTCGGCGCTGTCGAACAAGAGGTTCCAGGCCGTCGTCCTCGTCGGCGTGACCGGCTACGGCATGGCCGCGCTCTTCGCCCTGCACGGGGCTCCCGACCTGGCCCTGACACAAGCCCTCATCGAGACCATCACCCTCATCGCGTTCGTCCTCGTGCTGCGTCGGCTGCCGGCCCGCCTGGGCGAGCGCAACGGGCGCACCCACCGGGCGGCCCGAGCCGTCATCGGCATCTCGGTCGGATCCGTCATGGCCGCCATCGCCGTCGTCGCCCTCGGGGCGCGATCGATCCCCACCATCTCCGGCGCCTTCCCCGATCTCGCCGTCGACGGTGGTCACGGCCGCAACGTCGTGAACGTGACGCTCGTGGACATCCGCGGGTGGGACACCATGGGCGAGATCGCCGTCCTCATCGTCGCCGCCACGGGCGTGGCGAGCCTCGTCTTCCTGACCTCCCGCGCCGACGTCCTGCCCCGGCCCGAGCGGCGCACGCGGGCGCAGCGCTTCCTGGCCCGGGTCCGACCCGTGCGCGAGCCGGCCCCGGTCGTGCCCGTCGGCGGGGCGACGGCGCAGATCGGCGACAGCACCGAAGGCGACCGGCGGGCCTGGCTGCTGGCCGGGCGCAAACTCGCTCCGCAGAACCGGTCGATCCTGCTCGAGGTCGTGGTCCGGCTGATCTTCCACGCCATCATCGTCGTCTCGATCTACCTGCTCTTCGCCGGTCACAACCTGCCCGGCGGTGGTTTCGCCGGCGGTCTGGTCGCGGGCTTCGCCTTCGTGGCGCGGTACCTCGCCGGCGGGCGGTACGAACTCGGCGCGGCCGCGCCCCTCGACGCAGGCAAGCTCCTGGGTGCCGGTCTCCTGACGGTCGCCGCGACGGCACTCGTCCCGCTCTTCTTCGGCGTCGACGCCCTCACGTCGACCTGGTTCGAGGCCGAGGTGCCGCTGCTCGGCCACGTCGAGTTCGTCACGTCGACGTTCTTCGACGTCGGTGTCTACCTCGTCGTCGTCGGACTCGTCCTCGACGTGCTCCGCAGCCTCGGAGCCGAGGTCGACCGGCAAGAAGAAGAGGACGCGTTCGGCCACCCGAGCGAGGTGTCCGAGCCCGAAGAGGAGCAGCTCCCCGTGTCCGTCGCCGGTACGCCCCCGACCGAGCGGGGGCGCGCATGAGCGTCTCCCTCGTCCTGATCGTCGTCATGGCCGCGCTGTACGCCTGCGGCGTCTACCTGTTGCTCGAGCGCAGCATGACCCGGGTGCTGCTGGGCTTCCTGCTCGTCGGCAACGCCACGAACATCCTCATCCTGCTCATGTCCGGCCGACGCGGTGCGGCCCCGGTGGTCGACGGCCAGGCCGATCCGGCCGACTTCGCCGACCCGCTGCCGCAGGCCTTCGTGCTGACGGCCATCGTCATCACCTTCGGCATCTCGGCCTTCATGCTCGCGCTGATCTACCGGTCGTGGCGGCTCGCCCAGGGCGACACCCTCGCGGACGACGCCGAAGACCTCGAGATCGGACGTCGAGGGGTGCCGGCCGAAGAAGAGTCCGAGCAGGGCGACGGTGACGACGAGGCCGGTGGCGACAGCGAGTTCGGCAGCCGGGCCGAGGCGGCCGTCCCGGCCGACGACCGGCGGGCGGGCGACGGCCGGCTGCCCCACGACGACCGGCCGCACCACGACGAGAAAGGGCAGCGAGCATGACCACCAGCTACCTCGTCCCGCTCGTCGTCCTGATCCCGCTGCTCGGTGCCGCGGCGGCACTGATCGCCGGTCGGCGGCCCCGGTTGCAGGCCGTCGTCTCGATCGTCGCCCTGGCCCTCGTCGTCGTCATCAGCCTCGTGCTGCTCGTCGTCGTGGACACGCAGGGAGCCATCGCCGTACAGGTGGGCGGTTGGCAGGCGCCGTTCGGCATCACGCTCGTCGTCGACCGTCTCGCCGCGCTCATGCTCAGCATCTCGTCCATCGTCCTGCTGGCGGTCTTCGTGTTCTCGGTCGGGCAGGGCCAAGCGGACGGTGACGGCGAGGCGCCGGTCTCGATCTACAACCCGACCTACCTCATCCTCGCCACGGGCGTGTTCAACGCCTTCATCGCGGGTGACCTCTTCAACCTCTACGTGGGCTTCGAGATCCTCCTGGTGGCCAGCTACGTGCTGATCACCCTCGGCGGCACCGAGCAGCGCATCCGGGCCGGCGTGGTCTACATCGTCGTCAGCCTGGTGTCGTCCGTGCTGTTCCTCGCCTCCATCGCGATGATCTACGGCGCGCTCGGCACGGTCAACATCGCCGACATCGCCCAGAAGATGGACACCATCCCGCCCGACGTGCAGACGATCATCCACGTCATGCTGCTGACGGCGTTCGGCATCAAGGCCGCGATCTTCCCGCTGTCGTTCTGGCTGCCCGACTCGTATCCGACCGCTCCCGCCCCCGTGACCGCCGTGTTCGCCGGGTTGCTGACCAAGGTCGGCGTGTACGCCATCATCCGCACCGAGACGGTGTTGTTCGTCGAGAGCAACGTCAACGTCTACCTGTTGATCATCGCGTTGCTGACGATGATCGTGGGCATCCTCGGAGCGGTGGCCCAGGCCGACATCAAGCGACTGCTCTCGTTCACCCTGGTCAGCCACATCGGCTACATGATCTTCGGCATCGCCCTCGGCACCGTCGAGGGTCTCGCGGCGACGATCTACTACGTCGTGCACCACATCACGGTGCAGACCACGCTCTTCCTGGGGGCGGGGTTGATCGAACGACGAGGCGGCACGGCGTCGATCACCCGTCTGGGCGGTCTGCTCAAGGCGGCGCCGATCGTGGCCGTCCTCTTCTTCATCCCGGCCCTCAACCTGGGTGGCATCCCGCCGTTCTCGGGCTTCATCGGCAAGGTCGCGCTCTTCGAGGCCGGCGCCCGGCTCGACGATCCGCTCGTGTACGTGCTCATCGGCGCCGGGGCGCTCACGTCGCTGCTCACGCTCTACGCCCTGATGCGTGCCTGGAACCTCGCGTTCTGGCGACCCAAGGCCGACGTCGACGACCACGAGTCGCCGTTCACCGAACACCTCGAGGAGGCCCCGGGTCGGGTGGCCGTCCAACAGCGTCGCACCAACCCGCGCACCATGGTGGGCGCGACCGCCGGCATGGTGCTCGTCTCGCTCGCCCTCACCTTCGCCGCCGGCCCGCTCTACGGCGTCGCCGAGCGCGCGGCCGGTCGGGTCTACGGATCGAACGACTACGTGCAGACGGTCTTCCCCGACGGGCAGGGCGAGACGACGTCCGACCCCTCGTCGCCCGAGCCCGAACCCGCCTCCGACTCCGCCGACGAGGGGAGCACACCGTGACCGGTCGTCCCACCCGTGGCGAGGTCGGCCGCAGCCTCGCCCGGCAGCTGCCCCTGCTCGTCGGACTGGTCGTCCTCTGGATGGCCCTGTGGAACCAGTTCACCGTCCTGGCCTTCGTCACCGGCGTCGCGGTGGCGCTGCTCGTGACCCGGGTGTTCTTCCTGCCGCCGGTCGAATTGAGCGGCCGGTTCAATTTCTGGTACGCCGTGGTCTTCCTGGCGCACTTCGTGGTCGACCTGGTGCGCGCCTCCGTCATCGTCGCCTGGCAGGCCGTACGTCCGCGCGGGGTGACCTCGAACGCCATCGTCGCCGTCCAGCTGCACACGAGGTCGGACTTCATCATGACCCTGGTCGCCGAGGCGATCTCGCTCGTGCCCGGGTCGCTCGTGGTCGAGGCCGACCGCGAGAGGTCGATCCTCTACCTGCACGCCCTCGCCGTCGAGGACCTCGCCGGGGTCGAGGACGTCCGCGACGGCGTCCTCGTCGTGGAGGCCCGCCTCGTCCGGGTGCTCGGCAGCGACGACGACCGACGTCGCATCGCCGACGGCACGCCTGCCGCCGCCGAGGTCCACGACCCGGTGAGCCCGTCCTCGTCCCACGAAGGAGGTCCCTCGTGACCGTCGTCGCCTACGTCGTCGGTGCGCTGTTCGCGTTCGCCGGACTCGCGTCGGTCATCCGCATCGTGCGGGGGCCGTCGATCCTCGACCGCATGATCGCGTCCGACATGCTGCTGACCACGCTGATCTGCGTGCTCGCCGCCGACATGGTCTTCAACGGCCACACCCGGACGATCCCGGTCATCCTCGCCCTCGCGCTGACGGCCGTCCTCGGCTCGATCACGGTGGCGCGTTACGTCTCGAAGCAGGACCCGTCGTGATCCCCGAGACGGTCTACGAGGTCGCTGCCTCGATCATGCTGATCGGCGGCGCGCTGCTGTCCGTCGCGGCGGGCATCGGCCTTCTGAGGTTCCCCGACGCCCTCTCGCGCATGCACGCCGCGACCAAACCGCAGATCTTCGGCCTCATCCTCGTGCTCGCGGCGATCGCGCTCGACCAGCACACGGTGGGCACGATCGCGTCCCTGGTCGTCGTCCTCGTCTTCCAGATGCTCACCGCCCCCATCTCGGCCCACATGATCGGGCGGGCGGGGTATCGCAACGGCGACCTGCTGCGGGACCAGCTGGTCGTCGACGAACTCGACGACGCCGTGGCCCGGGCGGCGGGCGAGATCGCCGAGACCACCGAGGGCGACGTGGCCGATCTCGACGTGTCCGACCTGCCCGTCGGGTCGGCCGACGCCCTGGCCGTCGAGATGGACAGGGTGGGCGACTCGTCCGGGCTGGACGACAGCGAGGGCGACGACGAGGCCCGCGACCACGAGGGCCGGCGCACGCGGTCACGGGATGCCGCGGCGGGGGAGCCGGGCGAGCTCTGAGGCCTCCGGCCACGGTGGACGGCGCGGGCCCGGCCACGGCCTAAACTCGACCCATGCCAGAGAAGCCCACCCCGGACGGGATCGACATCAAACCCCGCAGCCGCGTCGTCACCGACGGCGTCGAGGCCACCACGTCGCGAGGCATGCTCCGTGCCGTCGGCATGGGCGACGAGGACTGGAGCAAGCCCCAGATCGGCATCGCCAGCAGCTGGAACGAGATCACCCCCTGCAACCTGTCGCTCGACCGACTGGCCCAGGGCGCCAAAGAGGGCGTCCACGCCGGCGGCGGCTACCCGCTCCAGTTCGGCACCGTCTCGGTGTCCGACGGCATCTCGATGGGCCACGAGGGCATGCACTTCTCGCTCGTCTCGCGCGAGGTGATCGCCGACAGCGTCGAGGTCGTCATGAACGCCGAGCGACTCGACGGGTCGGTGCTGCTCGCCGGCTGCGACAAGTCGCTGCCCGGCATGCTGATGGCCGCGGCCCGGCTCGACCTCGCCAGCGTCTTCCTCTACGCCGGCAGCGTCGCCCCCGGTTGGGTCAAGCTGAGCGACGGCACCGAGAAGAACGTCACGATCATCGACTCGTTCGAGGCGGTCGGCGCCCACAAGGCCGGCAACATGAGCGACGAAGACCTCAAGGCGATCGAGTGCGCCATCGTCCCGGGCGAGGGCGCCTGCGGCGGCATGTACACCGCCAACACCATGGCCAGCGTCGCCGAGGCCCTCGGCATGAGCCTTCCCGGTTCGGCATCCCCGCCGTCGGCCGACCGCCGCCGCGACTACTTCGCGCACCGCTCGGGCGAGGCCGTCGTCGAGTTGCTCCGTCAGGGCATCACGACGCGCGACATCCTCACGAAGAAGGCGTTCGAGAACGCCATCGCCGTGGCCATGGCCTTCGGTGGCTCGACCAACGTCGTGTTGCACCTGCTCGCCATCGCGTACGAGGCCGAGGTCGACCTCACCATCGACGACTTCAACCGCATCGGCGACAAGGTGCCGCACATCGGCGACCTCAAGCCCTTCGGCAAGTACGTCATGAACGACGTCGACCGCATGGGCGGTGTACCCGTCGTCATGAAGGCCCTGCTCGACGCGGGCCTGCTGCACGGCGACTGCCTGACCGTCACGGGCAAGACCGTGGCCGAGAACCTCGAGTCGATCAAGCCGAAGCCGCTCGACGGCGAGGTGCTCCGCACGCTCGACGACCCGATCCACGCGACCGGCGGCCTCACGGTCCTCAGCGGCTCGATGGCACCCGAGGGCGCCGTCGTCAAGACGGCCGGCTTCGACGCCTCCGTGTTCGAGGGCCCGGCGAAGGTCTTCGAACGCGAGCGTGGCGCGATGGACGCCCTCACCGAGGGGCGCATCGAGGCCGGCGACGTGGTCGTGATCCGCTACGAGGGCCCGAAGGGCGGCCCGGGCATGCGCGAGATGCTCGCCATCACGGCAGCCATCAAGGGCGCTGGGCTCGGCAAAGATGTACTACTCTTGACGGACGGACGATTCTCAGGCGGCACAACCGGCCTGTGCATCGGCCACATAGCACCCGAAGCGGTCGACTCCGGTCCGATCGCCTTCGTGCGCGATGGTGACTTGATTCGGGTCGACATCGCCGCTCGCTCGATCGACCTACTCGTCGACGCCGCAGAGCTGGACGCCCGCCGAGACGGCTGGGCACCGCTTCCCCCGCGCTACACACGCGGTGTCCTCGCGAAGTACGCACGCCAGGTCCGTTCCGCGGCCGAGGGCGCCGTCACCTACTGACGTCTCCCGCCCCCGGGCCGAGCCGACGCGTCGTCTCACCCCCGTGCACGGCCGCGTCCCGTACCGTCACCATCGATCACCGACCACGAACAGGGAACCGGCACTGATGCCTGCAGAGTCCACCCCCACGCCCGGCACCGCGACACGGACGGCCCGGCCGAGCGCCGGCGCGTCCGTCGGGTCGCCCCCCGCGCCTCCCGTGCTGACCGGGTCGGGTGCCATCCTCAAATCGCTCGAGCACCTCGGCGTGACCGACGTCTTCGGGTTGCCCGGCGGCGCCATCATCCCGTTCTACGACGAGTTGATGGCCTCCACGGCGATCCGGCACATCCTGGTCCGCCACGAGCAGGGCGCCGGCCACGCCGCCGAGGGCTACGCGGCCGCGTCGGGCCGCGTCGGCGTCGCGATCGCGACGTCCGGCCCCGGTGCGACGAACCTCGTCACGGCCATCGCCGACGCCTACATGGACAGCATGCCGCTGCTGGCCATCACCGGGCAGGTCTTCTCGACCCTTATGGGCACCGATGCCTTCCAGGAGGCGGACATCGTCGGCATCACGATGCCGATCACGAAGCACTCGTTCCTGGTGACGAAGCCCGAGGACATCCCGGCGACGCTCGCCGCGGCGTACCAGATCGCGAGCACGGGTCGTCCCGGCCCGGTGCTCGTCGACATCACGAAGGACGCGCAGCAGAACAGCGCCCCCTTCATCTGGCCACCCGTCGTCGACCTGCCGGGCTACCGGCCGGTCACGAGGGCACACGGCAAGCAGATCACCGCCGCGGCCCAGATGATCGCGGACGCGAAGAAGCCCGTCTTCTACGTCGGGGGCGGTGTGATCCGCGCCGGTGCGTCGGCCGAACTGAAGGCCCTCGTCGAGCTCACCGGGGCTCCCGTCGTCACGACCCTGATGGCCCGCGGTGCGTTCCCCGACACCCACCCGCAGCACCTCGGGATGCCCGGCATGCACGGCACGGTCCCGGCCGTGCTCGGCCTGCAAGAGAGCGACCTCATCATCGCCCTCGGCGCTCGGTTCGACGACCGGGTCACCGGCAAAGCCGAATTGTTCGCGCCCGATGCGAAGGTCGTCCACGTCGACATCGACCCGGCCGAGATCTCGAAGATCCGCATCGCCGACGTCCCGATCGTGGGTGACGCGAAGATCGTCATCCCCGACCTCACGAACGCGTTCGCCGAGGTCACGGGCGGCGTGAAGCCCGACATCGCCGCCTGGTGGGAGCACCTCGACGGGCTGCGCGAGCAGTTCCCCCTCGGCTACACCCAGCCCGACGACGGCCTGCTGTCCCCGCAGGCGATCATCCAGCGCATCGGACAGCTCTCCGGCCCCGAGGCGATCTACGCCTCCGGCGTCGGCCAGCACCAGATGTGGGCGGCCCAGTTCATCCAGTACGAGCGGCCGCACGCCTGGCTCAACTCGGGAGGCGCGGGCACGATGGGCTACTCGGTACCGGCCGCCATGGGGGCCAAGGTCGCCCAGCCCGACCGCGTGGTGTGGGCGATCGACGGCGACGGCTGCTTCCAGATGACCAACCAAGAGCTGGCGACCTGCGTCATCAACGACATCCCGATCAAGGTCGCGATCATCAACAACTCGTCGCTCGGCATGGTGCGGCAGTGGCAGACGCTCTTCTACGAGGGGCGCCACTCGTTCACCGACCTCAACACCGGTCACGAGACGCGCATGGTGCCGGACTTCGTCAAGCTCGCCGACGCCTACGGTGCGCTCGGCATCCGGGTCCGCACCGAGGACGAGGTCGACGCGGCCATCGAGCTCGCCCTCGCGACCAACGACCGACCGGTCGTCATCGACTTCGTGGTCAGCCGCGACGCGATGGTCTGGCCGATGGTGCCGCAAGGGGTCTCGAACTCCGAGATCCAGCACGCCCGTGCCCTCGCTCCCGAGTGGGACGACGAGGCGCCCGGCACGAGCGCCTCCGACACCACCCGTGACGGCGACATGACCGGAGAACACGCATGAGCCACGTCCTGTCCCTGCTCGTCGAAGACAAGCCCGGTCTGCTGACCCGCGTCGCCGGGCTCTTCGCCCGGCGCGGGTTCAACATCGAGAGCCTCGCCGTCGGCAAGAGCGAGGTCGAGGGCCTGAGCCGCATCACGGTCGTCGTCGACGTCGAAGAACTGCCGCTCGAGCAGGTCACCAAGCAGCTGAACAAGCTGATCAACGTGATCAAGATCGTCGAGCTCGACTACTCGCAGTCCGTGCAGCGCGAGCACCTGCTGATCAAGGTGCGCGTCGACAACACGACCCGCTCACAGGTGCTCGAGGCCGTCACCCTCTTCCGCGCCTCGGTCGTCGACGTGTCGACCGACGCCCTCGTCATCGAGGTCACGGGCGACACCGGCAAGACGACCGCGTTGCTCCGGGTGCTCGAGCCCTACGGCATCAAGGAGATCTCGCAGTCGGGCCTGCTGGCCATCGGCCGCGGCGCGAAGTCGATCACCGACCGCGTCTTCAAGAACTGACCCCGCGAGGGGCCGCGCACCGCGCCTCCTCGCCCCGACACCCCACCGTCACCACCCAAGGAGAACCCACACCGTGACTGAAATCGTCTACGACAACGACGCCGACCTGTCGATCATCCAGGGCAAGAAGGTCGCCGTCATCGGCTACGGCTCGCAGGGCCACGCCCACGCGCTGAACCTCCGCGACTCCGGCGTCGAGGTCGTCGTCGGGCTGAAGGAGGGCTCGAAGAGCCGTGCCAAGGCCGAGGAGGCCGGCTTCACCGTGCAGACACCGGCCGAGGCCTCGGCCTGGGGCGACGTCATCGTGATCCTCGCCCCCGACCAGGTGCAGCGCCACGTGTACGCCGACGACATCGCCCCCAACCTCGCCGACGGCAAGGCCCTCGTCTTCGGGCACGGCTTCAACATCCGCTTCGGCTACATCGAGGCGCCCGAGGGCGTCGACGTGGTCCTCGTCGCCCCCAAGGGTCCCGGCCACACCGTCCGTCGCGAGTTCGAGGCCGGCCGTGGCGTTCCCGTCATCGTCGCCGTCGAGAAGGACGCCTCGGGTTCGGCCTGGGACCTCGCGTGGTCGTACTCCAAGGGCATCGGCGGCCTGCGTGCCGGCGGCATCAAGACGACCTTCACCGAAGAGACCGAGACCGACCTCTTCGGCGAGCAGGCCGTGCTCTGCGGTGGCACCTCGCAGCTGATCCAGTACGGTTTCGAGACCCTGACCGAGGCCGGTTACCAGCCGCAGATCGCCTACTTCGAGGTGCTCCACGAGCTGAAGCTGATCGTCGACCTGATCTGGGAGGGCGGCCTGGCCAAGCAGCGCTGGAGCGTCTCCGACACCGCCGAGTACGGCGACTACGTCTCGGGCCCCCGCGTCATCACCCCCGACGTCAAGGACAACATGAAGGCCGTCCTCGCCGACATCCAGTCGGGTGCCTTCGCGAAGCGCTTCATCGACGACCAGGACGCCGGCGCCCCCGAGTTCCAGCAGCTGCGCAAGAAGGGCGAGGAGCACCCGATCGAGGCCACCGGCCAAGAGCTGCGTGCCCTGTTCGCCTGGAAGCAGCAGGACTCCGACTACGTCGACGGCAGCGCTGCGCGCTGACGTCGACGCAGCCGGGGCGACGCAGGCCATCTCGGTCGGCTTCGCCGACGGGCGACGGCAGCGCCGCCCGCTGACGTCGACGCAGCCGGGGCGACGCAGGCCATCTCGGTCGGCTTCGCCGACGGGCGACGGCAGTGCCGCCCGCTGACCCGAGGCGACACCGGAACCACCCGAGAGGGCCCCGCACCACCCGGTGCGGGGCCCTCTCGCCGTCCGTCGGCCAGGTGACCTCGTGGCATGATCTAAGGCATGGCTCAGAGCAAGAAAGCAGTGCACTTCGGCGCCGGCAACATCGGCCGCGGCTTCGTCGCCCAGTTCCTCCACGCGAGCGGCTACGAGGTCGTCTTCGCCGACGTGAACGACGACCTGATCGGGGCGCTGCGATCGCAGTCGTCGTTCGAGGTCCACGAGGTCGGCGAAGAAAGCCGGACGACGGTCGTCGACGGCTACCGAGCGATCAACAGCCGCACCGACGAGGCGGCCCTCGTCGCCGAGATCGCGACCGCCGACGTCGTGACCACCGCGGTCGGCGCCCGCATCCTGCCGTTCGTCGCCCCGGTCATCGCCAAGGGCCTGGCCCAGCGGTCGGCCGACCTGGCCCCGCTCTCCGTCATCGCCTGCGAGAACGCCATCAACGCGACCGACTCGCTCGCGGCCGCCGTTCGTGAGCACGACCCTGCCGAGAACGCCGTCTTCGCGAACTGCGCCATCGACCGCATCGTGCCCGAGCAGGCCGGCGGCACGCTCGACGTCACCATCGAGTCGTTCTTCGAGTGGGTCGTCGAGAGCACGCCGTTCGGCGAGCACCGCCCCGACATCGAGGGCGTCACGTGGGTCGCCGACCTCGAGCCCTTCATCGAGCGCAAGCTCTTCACGGTCAACACCGCCCACGCCGCGGCCGCCTACCACGGGTTCCGCAAGGGGCTCGCGAGCATCCGCGAGGCCCTCGACGACGCCGAGGTCATGGCCGAGGTCCGCGGCGTCCTCGCCGAGACCAAGGGTCTGCTCGTGGCCAAGCACGAGCTCGACGCCGACGAGCAGCAGGCCTACATCGAGAAGAACCTCGTCCGCATCGCCAACCCGCACCTCCCCGACACCACCGAACGCGTCGGACGCAACCCGCTCCGCAAGCTCAGCCGGCACGAGCGGTTCGTCGGACCCGCGGCCCAGGCTGCCGAGCGCGGGCTGCCCTACGACGCCCTCGTGCGCGCCGTGCGTGCCGCCCTCGACTTCTCGGTGCCCGACGACGTCGAGAGCGTCGAGCTGCAGTCGCTGCTGAGCTCGGGCCTCGGGGCCGACGAGCTCACCCGCACGCTGACGGGCGTCCAGGACGACCACCCGTTGTTCCCCGTGTTGCTCGCGGCGGTCTCGTCCAAGCTCACCGCATGACGCCAGCCGAGCCGCAGGTGCCGGTCGGCGGCGACGCCGACGATGCCCTGACCTGGGGTGACGAGGCCGACAGCAGTCACGTCGAGGGGCCCACGCCCACGGGTCGCCCTCGTCGGGGCAGACGGTCCGACGCCACCGGCGCCGACGTCGACGACGAGTCGGGCGAGCCGGACTCGGGCGACGAGGACGACGAGGACGACGTCGACGACGGCCCGGCCGTGATGAGCTCGGCGTCGCTGGTCGTGCACGGCGTGCTCGGCGGCGTCTTCCTCCTCTGGGCCGCGGGTTGGATCGTCGCCGTGGGCGACTTCACGAACCCGTTCACCGACGCGATCTCGTCGCTCATGTGGAACCTCGGCGAGCTGTTCGCCGTGGTGGCCCCGATCGCGTGGTTCGTGGCGGTCATCGTGCTCGTCCCCGTCGATCGCACCGGCCGCCGTCTCGCCTGGATGGCCCTCGGAGCGCTCCTCGTCGCCCCCTGGCCCCTCGTGATCGGAGGCTCCGCATGAGCGACCACGAGCACGACGCCGTCTCGGTGACGGCCGGCGACGCGAGCGAACCGGGCCGCGCCTCCTTCTTCTTCTACCTCGCGGTCGCGATCGTCTTCGCCGTCTTCTTCGCCTTCGACCTGTTCGAGGCGATCTCGAACCTCGTGCTCGTACCGCAGGTCTTCACGCAGAACAACGACTTCTACCGTGAGAACGGCCTGGACGGCCTCGTGGTGTCGCCGCCCTGGGTGCCTCTGATCGTCGGGGTCGTCGTGCCGCCGCTGGCGTTCGTCGCCGCGATCGTGGTGGGCCGCCGTCGTGAACTGTGGAAGTTCACGCTGGCGCTGTTCGCGGCCCTGGGTCTCGTGGCGGCCGTGTCGCTGACCCTGACGGCGTACGTCACGACCGTCTGAGCGAGCCGAGGAGGCGCGGGTCGGGTCGTCGACGCCGTCCACCGGGGACGGCGTCATCCGGACGTAACGATCCGCGCGAGTCGATAGAGTCGTCAGCAGCCGCGCCCACGGCGCGTCGCGGCCCCTCACCGACCACCACCCAGAGAAGGACGTCCGCCCCGTGGCCAAGCCCGTCGTGTTGATCGCAGAAGAACTCTCACCCGCCACCGTCGACGCCCTCGGGCCCGACTTCGACGTGCGGTCGGTGGACGGCACCGACCGCCCCGCGCTGCTGGCAGCCCTGGCCGACGCCGACGCCATCCTCGTGCGGTCGGCGACGCAGGTCGACGCCGAGGCCATCGCCGCCGCCCCGTCGCTCAAGGTCGTCGCGCGCGCCGGCGTCGGGCTCGACAACGTCGACATCAAGGCGGCCACCACGGCCGGCGTCATGGTCGTCAACGCCCCGACGTCGAACATCATCTCGGCCGCCGAGCTGACGGTTGGGCACATCCTCAGTCTTGCCCGGCACATCCCGGCGGCGCACTCCGCCCTGGCGCAGGGGCAGTGGAAGCGGTCGAAGTACACCGGCGTCGAGTTGTACGAGAAGACGGTCGGCATCGTCGGCCTCGGCCGCATCGGCGCCCTGATCACGGCGCGGCTGCAGGCCTTCGGTGTGAACGTCGTGGCCTACGACCCCTACGTCACGCCGGCCCGCGCGCAGCAGCTCGGGGTCACGCTGCTGTCGCTCGACGAGCTGCTCGCCACGAGCGACTTCGTGACGATCCACATGCCCAAGACCCCCGAGACCACGGGCATGATCGGCCTCGAGCAGATGAAGGCCAT
Source organism: Frigoribacterium sp. AP1 (assembly GCF_056680555.1). Classification (NCBI taxonomy): domain Bacteria; kingdom Bacillati; phylum Actinomycetota; class Actinomycetes; order Micrococcales; family Microbacteriaceae; genus Frigoribacterium; species Frigoribacterium sp. AP1. Next base: position 282,176 of record NZ_CM155288.1, on the reverse strand, counting down.
GAAGAAGTCGGCGTTCGTCGTCAACGTCGCCCGCGGTGGCCTCATCGACGAGGACGGGCTGTACGAGGCTCTCACGACCGGTGAGATCGCCGGCGCCGGGCTCGACGTGTTCGTGAAAGAGCCCCCGGTCGACCAGAAGCTGCTCGGTCTCGAGAACGTCGTGGTCACCCCCCACCTCGGTGCCTCGACGGACGAGGCACAAGAGAAGGCCGGCGTCTCGGTCGCCCGTTCGGTGCGGCTCGCACTCGGCGGCGAGCTGGTGCCCGACGCGGTCAACGTCGCCGGCGGCGTCATCGACCCCTACGTGCGTCCCGGCATCCCCCTGGTCGAGAAGATCGGCCAGGTGTTCTCGGGCCTCGCCGACAGCCCGTTGACGAGCGTCGACGTCGAGGTTCGAGGCGACCTGGTCGAGTACGACGTCAGCGTGCTCAAGCTGGCGGCCCTGAAGGGCATCTTCACGAACATCGTCAGCGAGTCGGTCAGCTACGTGAACGCACCGGTGCTGGCCGAGCAGCGCGGCATCACCGTGCGTCTGCTCACCGATCCGACCAGCGACGAGTACCGCAACGTCATCACCCTGCGCGGCTCGTTGAGCGACGGTTCGCAGATCTCGGTCTCGGGCACCCTCACCGGGACGAAGCAGGTCGAGAAGATCGTCGAGATCAACGGTTACGACGTCGAGGTCCCCATCGCGGCCCACCACCTCGTCATGGTCTACACGGACCGCCCCGGCATCGTCGCGGTCTACGGTCGCGAGTTCGGCGACGCCGGCATCAACATCGCCGGCATGCAGATCGCCCGGCAGAGCGCCGGCGGGCAGGCCCTCAGCGTCCTCACCATCGACAGCCCCGCGCCCGACGAACTCGTCGAGAAGGTGCGTGTCGCCATCGACGCGAAGACGCTGCGCGAGATCGACGTCACGCTGTAGTCACGGCGCCCGACGACGAACCGCCCCTCATCCGGTCAGGCCGGAGAGGGGCGGTTCGTCGTCGGGGGACTGCCCGGTGTCGGCGGGCTTACAGGTCGAGCGACTCGTGCGCCTCGAGCTTCACGGCGTCACCGCCGACCGACTGTGCGGAGGCCTTCATGCGGTCGAAGTGCATGGCGAGTCCGGGCGCGGAGAGAGTCTGCTCGTGGGTCGGGAAGGCCAGTCGGGGCTTGACCGCCGCGACGTAGTCGATCACCTCGGCCACCTTGAGCCACGGCGCCCCGACGGGGGTCGCGAGGACGTCGACCGGCACCGGTGGGACCGTGAACTGGTCGCCCGGGTAGAACAGCGAGCCGTCTACGAGCACGCCGACGTTGTCGATGACCGGGATGCTCTCGTGTATGACCGCGTGGCGCGAGCCGTGGAACGCGAGTGTGAAGGGGCCGACCTCGACGGTGTCGCCGTCGGCGACGACGTGCACGTCGAAGCCCTCGGCGGCCGTGGCCACGCCCGCCGGGCCGTAGACGGTCGCGTCGGGGTTCGTGGCGAGCAGGTGGGTCAGCTGGTCGGGGGTCCAGTGGTCGGCGTGCTCGTGGGTGACCACGACGGCGTCGACGTCGTGCAGGTCGATCAGGGGGGCCGTGAACGACCCGGGGTCGACGACGAGCTTGCGCCCGTCCTTCTCGAGGATCAGGCAGGCGTGTTCGAGCTTCGTGAGGCGCATGAGAGCGACTGTACGCGCGTCGGGTGGGTCGATCTCGACGCGCCGGTGTCTCGATTTGTGACGGACTCGCGGGGTGTGGCATACTCGACGAGTTGCAAATACGGCCCCATCGTATAGCGGCCTAGTACGTCGCCCTCTCACGGCGGTAACACGGGTTCGAATCCCGTTGGGGTCACCACAAGCACCGACAAGAAACCGCCAGGCTCTCGCCTGGCGGTTTCTTCGTTTCCGGCCACCGCATGAGACGGCCCGACACGCACGAGACCGCCGGGCTCTCGCCCGGCGGTCTCGTGTCCTGCATGGTGGGTCAGCCCTTCGTGGCACCTGCCAGCAGGCCGCGCACGAAGAACCGCTGCAGGGCGAAGAACACGATCAGCGGCACGATGATCGAGATGAACGCGCCGGCCGTCAGCAGCTCCCACGACTGGCCGTACGACCCCGAGAGGTCTTGCAGGGCCTTCGTGATCGGCAGTCCCTGCCCGGACGTGAAGACGGTGGCCACGAGCAGGTCGTTCCAGACCCACAGGAACTGGAAGATGCCGAACGAGGCGATCGCGGGCATCGACAGCGGCAGCACGATGCGGAAGAACACCTGTCCGTGACCGGCGCCGTCCATGCGGGCGGCCTCGATCACCTCGGCCGGGATCTCCGAGATGAAGTTGTGCAGCATGAAGATCGCCAGCGGCAGGGCGAAGATCGTGTGCGCGATCCAGACCTTCGCGAACGAACCGTCGAGGCCGTTCACGCCGAGCCCCGGCAGGATGTACAGGCCACCGATGCGCAGGCCGTCCGAGAACAGGCGGAGCAACGGCACCAGTGCCATCTGGATCGGGACGATCTGCAGGGCGAACACCAGCACGAACATCGTGTTGCGTCCCTTGAAGTCGATCCAGGCGAACGCGTACGCCGCCAGGCTCGCGATCGTGATCGGGATGAGCGCCGCCGGCAACGTGATCACCAGCGAGTTCAGGAACGCCTTGCCGAGCGTGAGGCTGTCGCCCGAGTTCAGGGCGTTCACGTAGTTGTCGAGCGTGAACCCCGGGTTGGCGAAGACGGTCCACCAGCCGGTGGTCTTGATGTCGTTCGCGGGGCGGAACGACGAGATGAACAGGCCGGCCGTGGGCAGGGTCCAGATCACGGCGATGATCAGCGCGGCGATGGTCGCGCCGCGGCTCGTCGAGCCCTTCTTCAGCTTGCCGCTCGAGTTCTCGATCTTCGCGACGCCGCGCTTCAGCTGGCTCTCGGTGCGCGGGGTGACGGCGACCCCGACCGGGGTGGGCGTGGCGGTCATCGGATCTCCCTCTGCTTCTGGATCTGACGGGCGTTGTAGATCACGATCGGCAGCACCAGCACGAACAGGATGACGGCCAGCGCCGAGCTGTAGCCGGTGCGGCTGCCGAGCTGGAACTGCCGGACCATCTCGAACGCGAGGATCGTCGTGTCGTTGCGTCCGCCGGTCATGGCCGAGACGATGTCGTAGACCTTGAGCGACGCGATCGAGATCGTCGTGAGCACGACGATGATCGTCGTGCGGATGCCGGGGACGGTGATGTGCCGGAACGCCTGGAACCCGTTGGTGCCGTCGAGCGACGCCGCCTCGAGCTGTTCGGCGGGGACTCCCTTGATGGCGGCCGACAGCACCGTCATGGCGAACCCGGCCTGCGTCCAGATCAGCACGATCACGAGCAGGAGCGTGTTCCACGGCTCGAGCCCCAGCCAGTCGACCGGCTGACCGCCGAAGGCGACGAGGATGCCGTTGAGCAGACCGATCTGCTCGCCCTGGCGGATGTCGTAGAAGAACTTGAAGATGATCGAGGCGCCGACGAATGAGATGGCCATCGGCATGAACACGAGCAGCTTGAGAAACTTTTCGCCGCGGCTCTTGTCGATGAACACGGCATAGGCGAGGCCGATGGCCGTCGCGGTGATCGGGGCGAGCAGCACCCAGATCAGCGTGTTGCCGAAGGCCGTGAGGCCGTCGGGGCTCGTGAAGACCCAGACGAAGTTGTCGAGGCCGGCGAAGCCGGAGCCGTCGTTCTTCATGAAGGCCTGGCCGGCGGTCGTGATCGTCGGGTAGATGAGCCCGATGATCAGGAAGAAGACCGCGGGTGCCATGAAGGCGATCAATTGCAGCGAGTACCCGGCACCGCGCTTCGAGCGGTAGTCGAGCAGGAACAGTCCGCCGCCCAGGACGGCCGCGATGGCGGCGACCCAGATGACCGAGTTGTAGAGGCCGAACGCCAGAAGCACGACGACCGGGACGACCACGCAGACGGCCAGCCGGATGATCGTGTACTGCGGGCCCCGGCGGGGGGCGAACTCGACGAAGACGAGCACCACGGCCACGAGGGCGGTGAAGGCGACGAGGATCAAGGGGATCTGCGCCAGGGGCGGGATTCCCGCCAGCCACTGGAAGAAACTGGACATCTCTGTCCTTTCACGTTCGGGTCCGAGCAGGACGGGGCCCGTCGCCGTCACCCGGGGCGGCGAGCGGGCGCGGGGTCAGGGGCCACCGACGCGCGGTGGCCCCTGTGGCGCGGGTGTTACGAGGTGTAGCCGGCCTGGATCTCGTCGAGCACCGTGTCGGTGTCGGTGCCGTCGATCCAGTCGACCATGCCCTTCCAGAAGCTGTCGGAGCCGACCGACTTGGGCATCAGGTCGGAACCGTCGAAGCGGAAGGTGGTGTCGGTGCCCTGGAGGATCTCGACGGCGCCCTTGAGCAGGTCGCTGCCGGCGTTCTCGGGGTCGAGGCCCTTGTTCGCGGAGATGACGCCACCGAGGGAGACGCGGCTGTTGGCCCAGTCGGCACTGGCGAGGTACGCCTGCACCTTCGCGGTGTCGTCGTCGTTGGAGAACGCGGCCACGAACTCACCGCCACCGGTGACGGCTGCCGGGTCGTCCTCCTTCATCGGCGGGGTGAGGAAGGCCCAGACGTCGCCGTCCTCGGCGACCGTCGCCGGCTGACCGCTCGCGTTGTTCGCGGCCGTCAGGAAGCCCTCGAAGAACGAGGCCTGGTGGGTCAGGGCGCAGCTGCCGTTCGCCACGTTCGTCGCGACGTCGCCGAAGGCGGTCGAGTTGATCGACTTGACGTCGCCGTAACCGGCGTTCACGAGGCTCGGGTCGAGCAGGATGTCGCCCACCGAGTCGAAGGCCGCCTTGATCTCGGGGTCGGTGAACTTCGTGTCACCCGCGACCCACGAGTCGTAGGCGTCGGGACCGGCCTCGCGCAGGACGAGGTCCTCGACCCAGTCGGTGCCCGGCCAGCCCGAGGCCTCGCCCGAGTTGAAGCCGGCGCACCACGACGGGCCGCCGGTCTTCTCCTGGATGGTCTTCGACAGGGCGATGAGCTCGTCGTAGGTCTTGGGGACCTCGACACCCCACTCCTCGAACTTGGCGGGGGAGTACCAGACGTAGCCCTTGACGCTGGCCATCAGGGGGGCGCCGTACTGCTTGCCGTCGACCTGACCGTACTTCTGCCAGTCTTCCGACCAGCCCTCCTTGACGTTGGCCAGAGCGTCGGCGGGCAGTTCTTGCACCTTGCCGGAGGCGACCGTGTCGGCCAGCAGGCCGGGCTGGGGGAAGATCGCCAGGTCGGGGGTGTCGCCACCCTGGACCTTGATGCCGATCTGCTTCTCGAACTCCTTGTCGCCCGTGTACTTGATCTCGATGTCGTTGGCTTTTTCCCAGTCGGCCCAGGACTGCTCGAGGAGCGTGGCCTCGTCGCCGTTGATGGTGCCGTAGACGTTGACGACGCCGTCGGCGGTTCCGACGTCACCGGCACCCGCGCCTCCGGCGTTCGGGTCGTTGGGGTCGGCCGTGCCGGAGCATCCGGCCAACAGGAAGCTGGACGCCGCCAGGATGGCCAGGGGGCCCGTGAAGCGGCGGTGCAGGGATGCTCGCATTGGTGTCTCCTCGTTGAGTCGCAAGAGCGGACGGCCCGTGCTGTCGGGGTGATCGTCCGCCGCACGTCGTCGTCGACGCGCGTCGACGATGAGTGTCACATACTCGCAGGAGGCGCGCAACCGGGTCTGCTACGTCGTCCGTTCGAGGGGCGCGGCGGCCGAGGTGCCCCGCACGACGAGACGTGGTGCCACGAGGACGTGAGGGGCGTCGTGGCGTCGCCCCTCGATGCGATCGACGAGGTCGTCGACCGCGGCGGCGGCGATGTCGGCGCCGGGCGGGTTGACGGTGGTGAGCGGCGGTGAGGTCATCTCGGCGGCCAGGTCGCCGATGCTCAGCGCGACCACCGTGAGGTCGTCCGGGATCGACCGGCCGGCCGTCGCGGCGGCCTGCACGAAGCCGGCGAGCGCCATCTCGTTGAAGCCGAGCACCGCCGTCGGCCGGGCTGCCGAGGTGACGAAGGCGTCGAAGGCCCGGCGGCCACCCGAGACGGAGTCGTCGGCCGCATGCACCTCGAGCGTCAAGCCCCTCTCGCCGACGGGGCGGACCAGCGCCCTCGTCGTCCGGTCGAGCGGACCGGAGCCGCGCTCGGGGGTTCGGATGCTCTGCCCGAGGAAGAACACGCGTCGGTGACCGAGGTCGGCGAGGTGGTCGACCGCCTGACGAGCCAGCGAGTCGTAGTCGGCGTCGACGAACCAGAGCCCGTCGACGTCGTCGGGGCGCCCGATGTTCGTGAACGGCAGGCGGGACCGCGACAGCACGGCGACGCGGTCGTCGCGCGCCGTGAGCTCCATGAGGATCACCCCGTCGACCAGGCCCTCGCTCACGAGGCTGCCGAGTCCCTCGACGTCGTCGATGGGGTTCGACCACAGCAGCAGGTGGTAGCCCCGGCGCCTCGCCCGGTCGGTGGCCGCCGCCACGTACTCGAACTCGGACGACGTGACTCCGCGGCGCCCGTACGGGTAGTGCAGGGCGAGAATGCCGCCCCGCGCACCGGCGAGACCCCGGGCGAACGCGTTGGGCGTGTAGTTCAACTCGGCCATCGCCGCTTCGACGCGGCGGCGGGTGGCGGCCGAGATGGTCCGTCGCCCGCTGATGGCGTACGACACGGTGCTCGACGAGACGCCTGCCAGACGCGCCACGTCGTCACGGGTTGCCGGCATTCTCGTCCACCTCGTCGTCGATCGTGTGCACAGCATACGAGCGACCGCCCCGCGGTCCGCGCGGCGGAGGGGCTCGTCAGGGATGGGTCAGGTGGGCCACACCGGTCGGAATTGCACGCTGATGCGAGGACCGACGGCCTTCTTGGTCTTCGCGATGGCGTGTTCGTGGGTCCGTTGGCAGCTGCCGCCCATGACGAGCAGGTCGCCGTGGCCGAGCGGGAACCGCCGGGTCGTGCCGGTCGACCGGGACCGGACCGCGAGCGTGCGCGGCGCCCCGAGCGAGAGGATGCCGACCATCGTGTCGCGGTCGATCGTGCGCCCGACGCTGTCGCCGTGCCAGGCGATGCTGTCGTCGCCCGTCCGGTAGAAGCACAGCCCCGCCCGGTCGAAGCGCTGCTCGGCGGGGGCACCGCGCTCGTGCGCGTAGTAGTCGTTGAGGTCGTCCCGTGCCCGGGCCAGCACCGGGTCGGGCAGCGGGTCGCCCGCGCCGTAGGACGAGACCAGCCGCGGCACCTCGACCACCCGGTCGTACATCTGCCGTCGGTCGGCCCGCCACGGCACGTCGGTCACGAGGCGCTCGAAGAGGGCGTCGGAACTCGACGCCCAGCCGGGGACGACGTCGAGCCAGGCGCCCTCGCCCAGGTCGAGGTGGTCGACGCGCCCGACGAGCGGCGCGAGGTCGGGACCGTCCGACAGGCCGTCGAGCAGCGAGGCGGTGAAGGGGATGCTCATGTCGACACCCTACGCCAGGTTCGAACACCCGTTCGAATGACGATCGGTGGTGGAGTCACCCACCGCCAGAGCCCGTCGGGACCGCGAAGCGCGCAGGCGAGACCAGCTCGCGCGCGACCCCGTCGACGTCCACGTCGACCAGGCGCCCCGCCCACGCGTAGACCTGGAGCTGCGCGGCGTGCTGCCAGAGGGTCCGCCCGCTCGAGAGGTCGAACGCCACGAGGGTCGACCGCCCGCCCGAACTGCCGTACGCCAGGGCGTAGCCGACCGTCCGACCCGCCGCCGCGAGGACGGCCCCGTCGGGCAGCGACACCCGGGCACCGGCCGAGCCGGTGGACCCGTCGAGCACGCGGACCACGACCGGGCCGGGGCCCGCGGCCGTCGACGTCGCGAACACGCGGTCGTCGGTCTGGCCGGGCAGGCCCTCGAGGGCGGACGAGCTCGACGCCGGGTCGGTCCAGCGCACGTCTCCCGTCGCGAGGTCGAGGCACGTCACCGTCCGCGAGCGCACGTCGGTGACGGCGAGGCACGACCTCGTCACCGAGTAGCCGCCCCGGACGTCCCGGTCCGAGCTCCAGAGGCGCTCGCCGCCGGCGGTCAACGCGACGAAGCCCGCGTCCCCACGTCCCGTGGCCGCGCCTCCTCGGGGGGCGTAGACGACGTCGTCGTGGACGACGTAGCCGATCAGCCGGTCGAGTCGGGCGCCCCAGGGGCGTTCGACGCCGGTGGCCAGGTCGACCTGGACCGAGCCGTCCGCCCGGGCCACGACGAGCCGGTCGCTCAGGGCGAGGGCGACGCCCGTGGTCGAGGCGGTCCCGCTCCACACCACCCGGTCGAGGTCCCGCGCGTCGCGCAGGTCGTAGCGGTAGACGCCGCCGACGCCCTGCTGCCGGCCGGTGACCACCACGGCTCCCACGGTCTGGAACTGGTCCCCGTCACCGGCCGAGCCGGTCTCGACCACCTCGACGGGACGCCCGGTCTCGAGGGACAGCGTCGCCAGCACCTGCTCGCCGTCGACCGCCGCCCGGACGAGCACGAGTCCCGCCTCGGGCACCGCCGTCACGGACGACACGAGGGCGGGGCCGGTCAGGCCGCGCCCGTCGAGGTCGTCCGCGACGTCGTGCACCCAACGGAAGGCACCGCGGTCGACGTCGAGCGCGCCGATGCGCGTGCCCACTCCCTGGGTCGGGGTGGCGCAGTCGCCGTCGTTGGCGAAGCCGTAGGTCCAGGCCCCCGCGGCGCTCACGAGCGCGAGCCCCTGCGCCACGGGTGTGGCCCGGTAGCGGAGGCACTCGGCCGGGGCCTCGGGTGCGAGGGCGGCCCGCAGGTCGACCCGCCACCCGGTCGTGCCGGGTTCCTGCCGGAGGTCGTCGACCGAGATGCCCTGCCAGGGCGGGTCGGCCCCGTAGCCGGGCTGCGTCGGCGTGACGAGCACCGTGGTCGCGAGCGCGGCCAGGGCCACGGCGGCGTAGGTCACGGCGAGCCTGCGTCCCGGCCTCACGACGTCGCCCCGACGCGGGCGGTGTCGACGAGCCGCCGGGCGACCCCCTGCTCGTCGATCCGCACGAGATGACCGCCCCAGAACGCCACGGTGCCCGACGTCGAGGTCGACCAGAGCGGCCGGCCGTCGTCCAGGTCGAGGGCCGCCACGTCCCGCCCCGACGAGCGACCGTCGTCCGTCTGCAGGTAGAGCACCGAGCGGCCCGCCGCCGTGAGGTCGTCGAGCAGTCCGACGGACGAGCTGAAACGGGTGTGCCCGTCGGCGCCGTCGAGGGCGAGCAGTCGTGACCCACCCGATCGCTGCACGACGACGAACACGTCGGCCGCGCGCTGACCCGGCACGGCCTCGACCGCGAAAGGGGCGCCCAGGTCGGTCGTCCAGCGCACCGTGCCGTCGCGGGGGTCGAGGCACTCCGCCTCCGTGTCGCCGCCGGTGACGACGATCACGCAGGAGGGCGTGACCGCCAGGCGGCGTCCGCCGGTCGGACGGCTCCAGACGGCCTCACCGTCGTCGTCGAGGGCCTCGACGGTGCCGTTCGCGCGGGTGCGATCGATGCCGAAGGCGACGACGTGGCGTCCGTCGTCCGTCGTCACGGACGAGCCGACGGGCGGAACGGCGATCTCGTCCGGTGACGCCGCGAACGGTCGTTCCCGACCCGTGGCGGCGTCGACGAACACGGTCTCGCCGCCCCGCGACACGAGGGCGCCGTCGTTCAGGAGCGCCGGCGAACTGCCCGAGTCGACCCCGCCCTCCCACACCGGGTCGGCGAGACGCGAGGCCTCCACGAGTTGGTACCGATCGCCCGACCCGGCGACGCCCGAGAACGTGCGCAACTGCAGGGCTCCCCGCGAGTCGACGCTGACGCTGGGCAGGTCGCGCCGACCGCGGGTCGACTCGACGAGCGAACCGTCGCGCAGGTCGAGGGCGGCCAGCACGGTCGCCCCCGTGGTCTGGGTCTGCACCAGCACGCGACCGGCCGAGGGGACGACCTGCGTCGCGGGGATGCTCAGCGCGTCGGTGTCGGGGACGTCACGGGCCAGGTCGTGCACCCAGCGGACCGTGCCCGTGGCCGTCTCCACCAGTCCGATCAGGCTCGAGTCCGCCTCGGACGCGTACGAGCGGCAGGCCGGCGCGCCCAACGCGTCGCCGAAGTCCAGGTCGACCGAGGTGCCGACCGCCACGAGTCCGTCGACCGCCGGGGACGCCCAGAAGTTGAGGCACCGACGCGGCGCGTCCGGCGCGAGCGTCGCCGCCAGGTCGAGCGTCCAGCCGGTCGCGTCCGGCGACCGCCTCAGGTCGTCGACCGCGAGCCCCGTCCAGGGGCGGCCGTCGCCGTAGTGCGGAGCCACCGAGACCGCCCCGGCGGCCACGAGCGTGGACGCCACGACCAGGGCGCCCAGCACGCCGACGAGGCGACGACCAGGGGAGGCGCGGTGCCAGCGACCGGCGACCCGCGCCTCCCGGGGGTGGTCGCGCGCGCGCTCGGGGTGGCTCATGGTCGGCCTCCTCGTCGAGCGCGCCCGTCGTCCGCCCGACGGGTGTCGTCATGCTATTCGGAGCCCTCGCCCCGGGCGCTCGCCGCAGCCGTCGGGTGCGCCGGGAATGGCCGTCGTCGGGGCCGGGTTCACCCCACGACCGTCGAGAAACCTGCCCGAAACACTGGCGTAGACTCCACGGATCATCTTGCCGTCGATACAAGAGAAAGGGCGTGCCCGTGGGTAGGACGCTGGCCGAGAAAGTGTGGGACGACCACGTCGTCGTCAAGGGCGAAGACGGCGCCCCCGACCTTCTCTACATCGACCTCCACCTCGTGCACGAGGTCACCAGCCCCCAGGCGTTCGACGGACTGCGTCAGGCCGACCGGCCGCTGCGTCGCACCGACCTGACGATCGCGACCGAAGACCACAACACGCCGACCCTGGCGATCGACAAGCCGATCGCCGACCTCACCAGTCGCACGCAGATCGAGACGCTCCGCCGCAACACGGCCGAGTTCGGCGTCCGTCTCCACCCGCTGGGCGACGCCGAGCAGGGCATCGTGCACGTGGTCGGCCCGCAGCTCGGCCTGACCATGCCGGGCATCACCGTCGTCTGCGGCGACTCGCACACCTCGACCCACGGGGCCTTCGGGGCCATGGCGTTCGGCATCGGCACGAGCGAGGTCGAGCACGTCATGGCGACGCAGACGCTGCCGCTCAAACCCTTCAAGACCATGGCGGTCACCGTCGAAGGGACGCTCCGCCCCGGCGTCACCGCGAAGGACATCATCCTCGCCGTCATCGCCCAGATCGGCACCGGCGGTGGTCAGGGCTACGTGCTCGAGTACCGCGGCAGCGCGATCCGCGCCCTCTCGATGGAGGGGCGCATGACGATCTGCAACATGTCGATCGAGGCGGGCGCCCGGGCGGGCATGGTCGCGCCCGACCAGACCACGTACGACTACCTGCAGGGTCGGCCGCACGCTCCGACGGGTGCCGACTGGGACGAAGCCGTCGCCTACTGGGACACCCTGCCGACCGACGACGACGCCGTGTTCGACGCCGAGATCTTCCTCGACGCCGACACGCTCGAGCCGTTCGTCACGTGGGGCACCAACCCGGGCCAGGGCGTGTCGCTCAGCGACTCCGTGCCCGACCCCGAGTCGGTCGTCGACCCCAACGAGAAGGCCGCGGCGACGCGTGCGCTCGAGTACATGGCCCTCGAGGCCGGCACGCCGATGAAGGCCATCCCGGTCGACGCCGTGTTCATGGGGTCGTGCACCAACAGTCGCATCGAAGACCTACGCGCGTTCGCGTCGATCATCCGTGGCCGCACCAAGGCCGAGGGCGTGCGCGTCATGGTCGTGCCGGGGTCGGCTCGCGTCCGCCTCGAGGCCGAGGCCGAGGGGCTCGACCGGGTATTCACCGACTTCGGCGCCGAATGGCGCTTCGCCGGGTGCTCGATGTGCCTCGGCATGAACCCCGACCAGCTCGCACCGGGCGAGCGGTGCGCGTCGACCTCGAACCGCAACTTCGAAGGTCGCCAGGGCAAGGGCGGTCGCACGCACCTCGTGTCGCCCCTCGTCGCCGCGGCCACCGCGGTGCGTGGGACGCTGTCGTCGCCGTGGGACCTCCAGGCCGACGACGACCACGTCGTGGCGGCCTCCGCCGACGTCCGGGCGACCGACGAACCCGTCCTCGCCGACGGCACCGATCGAGCAAGGGCCCTCTGATGCAGAAGTTCACCACCGTCACCGGTGTCGCCGCTCCGCTGAAGCGTTCGAACGTCGACACCGACCAGATCATCCCGGCGCAGTTCCTCAAGCGGGTCACCAAGACCGGCTTCGAGGACGCCCTGTTCTTCGGGTGGCGCAACGACCCCGAGTTCGTGCTCAACCGGCCCGAGTTCCAGGGTGCGCGCGTCCTCGTCGCCGGACCCGACTTCGGCACCGGCTCGAGTCGTGAGCACGCCGTGTGGGCGCTGCGCGACTTCGGCTTCGACGTCATCATCAGCTCGCGGTTCGGCGACATCTTCCGGGGCAACTCCGGCAAGCAGGGGCTGCTCGCCGCGGCCGTCGCCGAAGACGACGTCGAGCGCATCTGGGCCGAGATCGACGGCCGGCCGGGCGTCGAGATCACGGTCGACCTCGTGGCACAGACCGCCACGGTCGGCAGCCTCACCGTCGGATTCGAAGTCGATGCCTACACTAAGTGGCGTCTCCTCGAAGGCCTCGACGACATCGGCCTGACCCTCCGCGACGAAGCGGCCATCACAGAATTCGAATCCCGCCGCGCCGCCTGGCGCCCGAAGACATTGCCGGTGAAGTAAGTGAACTCTCTCGTCCAAGACGCAGCAGCAGCAGGTGCCCGTGTGGGGTTGACCTCCGATGAGATCGTCATCCGAGGCGGCAAACCGCTGATCGGTCGCATCGAGGTGCGTGGTGCCAAGAACCTGGCCACGAAGGCCATGGTCGCGGCCCTCCTGGGCGACACCCCCAGCATCCTGAAGGACGTCCCGGACATCAGCGACGTCAACGTCGTGCGTGGCCTGCTCTCGGTGCACGGCGTGCGCATCACCGACCCGGCTCGCGGCGAGATGATCCTCGACCCCTCCGCCGTCGAGTCGGCCCACTTCGCCGAGATCGACGCCCACGCCGGCTCGAGCCGCATCCCGATCCTCTTCTGCGGACCGCTGCTGCACCGCCTGGGCGAGGCGTTCATCCCTGACCTCGGTGGCTGCCGCATCGGCGACCGGCCCATCGACTTCCACCTCGACGCCCTGCGTGCCTTCGGCGCCGTCGTCGACAAGTCGTACAACGGCATCCACCTCACCGCGCCCAACGGCCTCACCGGCGCCAACATCGAGCTGCCCTACCCGAGCGTCGGCGCCACCGAGCAGGTGCTGCTGACCGCGGTGCTCGCCAAGGGCGTCACCGAACTGCGCAACGCCGCGATCGAGCCCGAGATCATGGACCTCATCGCCATCCTGCAGAAGATGGGCGCCGTCGTCTCGGTCGAGCCGAACCGCGTCATCTTCATCGAGGGCGTCGAGAAGCTCCGCGGCTACACGCACCGGGCGATCAACGACCGCAACGAGGCCGCGAGCTGGGCCTCGGCCGCACTCGCGACCAAGGGCGACATCTTCGTCGAGGGCGCCGACCAGAAAGACCTGATGACGTTCCTCAACGTCTTCCGCAAGGTCGGCGGCGACTTCGACGTCCACGAGGACGGCATCCGCTTCTTCCACCCCGGTGGCGAGCTCAAGCCCGTCGTCGTCGAGACCGACGTCCACCCCGGCTTCATGACCGACTGGCAGCAGCCGCTCATCGTCGCCCTCACCCAGGCACAGGGCACCTCGGTCGTCCACGAGACGGTCTACGAGAACCGCTTCCAGTTCACCGAGGCCCTCAACGACATGGGCGCCGACATCACGGTCCACAAAGACGGACTGCCCGACCACGACCGCCGTGTCGCACGTCGCGAGTTCGAGCAGGCCGCGGTCATCAACGGCCCGACGGCCCTGCACGGAGCCGACATCCGCGTGCCCGACCTGCGCGGCGGGTTCAGCCACCTCATCGCGGCCCTGACCGCCGAGGGCGAGTCGAAGATCAGCAACGTCGGCATCATCAGCCGTGGCTACGAGCACTTCATCGCGAAGCTGCGCAAGCTGGGTGCCGACTTCGACTTCAAGGGCTGATCGACCGGTGTCCACAGCCGACCCCGACGCGCCCGTCGTCCCGGTCCCGGCGCGCAGGCGTCGCAAGGAGAAAGGCGCGTTCTTCCGCGTCCTCGCGACCCCTGCCGCGCCCCTCTTCGACCTGATGGCCCGGATCGACATCGTCGACGGCGACAAGCTGCCGGCCGGGGGCGCCTTCGTGCTGACCCCGAACCACTACACGAACATCGACCCGGTGGTCGTCGGTCGTGTGATGTGGTCTCTCGGGCGCGTGCCGCGCTTCCTGGCCAAGGCATCCCTGTTCCGGGTGCCGGTGTTCGGCCGCTTGATGCACGCCATGGGGCACATCCCCGTCGAACGGGCGGGCCGCACGCACGACCACGACCCTCTGGCGGCCGGTCGCCTGCTCGTCGCCCGGGGCGGCGGCGTGATCGTCTACCCCGAGGGCACGCTGACCCGCGACCCCGACCTCTGGCCGATGAAGGGCAAGAGCGGCGCCGTCCGGCTCGCCCTCGCCGCCGGGGTCCCTCTCATCCCGATGGCGCACTGGGGCAGTCAGCACCTCATGGGCCGCTACTCGAGTCGGCTGCACCCCTTCCCGCGCAAGCGCATCACCGTCGTGATCGGCGATCCGGTCGACCTCTCTGCCTACCGCGATCGTCCGCTCGACCAGGCCTCCGTCACGGCCGCCACCGCCGTGGTGATGGACGCCGTGACCGAGCTCGTCGAACGGCTGCGGGCCGAGAAGGCACCCGTCGAACGCTGGAACCCGACCAAGAACCACCAGAAGGAGACAGGCCGCTTTGAGTAGCTCCGAGTCACGCGAAGGCGCCATCGAGGCTCTCGGAGAAGGAGCGGTCACGACCGAGGCGATCTCGATCGTCATGCGCGACTCGATCCCTCGCCGGGTGGCCGTCCTGGGATCGGGCAGCTGGGGCACCACCTTCGCCAAGGTCCTCGCCGAGGGCGGCGCCGACGTCACCCTCTGGGCCCGTCGACCCGAGGTGGCCCGCGAGATCACCGAGAGCAAGCGCAACAGCGACTACCTGCCGGGCATCAACCTGCCCCGCACCCTCGTCGCGACCCCGTCGGTCGAGCAGGCCCTGGCGGGTGCCGAGCAGGTCTACCTGTCGGTCCCCAGCCAGACGTTGCGCGACAACCTGACGGCCATCCGCGGCATGGTCCCGTCCGGGGTGCCGGTCGTCAGCCTGATGAAGGGCGTCGAGAAGGCCACCGGGTTGCGCATGAGCGAGGTGATCGAGGCCGAGCTCGGCATCGACCGCGACCTGATCGCCGTCGCGTCGGGGCCCAACCTCGCGCTCGAGATCGCGAAGCGGCAGCCCACGGCCGCCGTCGTGTCGTCGTACAGCCTCGACACGGCGACCCTGGTGGCGGCCACCGCCACCAACCCGTACTTCCGCTCGTTCGTCAACACCGACGTGATCGGGACCGAGTTCGGCGGCGTCCTCAAGAACCTGATCGCCGTCGCGATCGGCATCGTCGACGGCGTGGGGTACGGCGAGAACACCAAGGCGTCGATCATCACGCGCGGGCTGGCCGAGATGACCGCCTTCGCGGTGTCGTTCGGGGCCAAGGCCGAGACCCTCGCCGGTCTCGCCGGGCTGGGCGACCTCATCGCCACGTGCGAGTCGCCGCTCTCACGCAACAACACCGCGGGGCGACTGCTCGGGCAGGGTTACGCCTTCGGCGACGTCGTGCGCCAGATGAACCAGACCGCCGAGGGGCTGGCCTCCGTCGCGCCGATCCTCGAACTCGCGCGGTCGCGCGGCGTCGACATGCCCATCGTCCAGCAGGTGGCCGAGGTGCTCGCCGGTACACTCGACCCGCGCAACATCGCCCCGCACCTCACCGAGACGGACGAGCCGCAGGGCGAGTGACCGCTGGTCGTCCTCGCCGGGGGCGTGCGACGACCAGAGCCCGCTCACCGCGGGTCGGCCTGCGGGCCGTGACACCGACGAAAGGCCCCTCATGGCGAGCACCGAGCCCACCACGACCGCGCGCGTCGCCTCGACCGACGCCTCGTCGGTCGACGTCTCGCCGGTCGGTGCTTCGGCACCCGAGGCGGCCAAGACCGTCGTGGTCGTCCTCTTCGGCGGCCGGTCGAGCGAGCACTCGATCAGCTGCGCGACGGCCGGGGGAGTCCTCTCGGCGATCGACCGCGCCCGCTACGACGTGGTGCCCGTGGGCATCACCGTCGACGGGGCGTTCACCCTGCAGCCCGATGACGCGGCGAGGTTCGCGCTCGACGCCGAGACGCTGCCGACCGTCGTCGACAACGGCACCCGCGTGCACTGGCCCGAGTCGTCCGCCACCCGCGAGCTGACCGTCACCGAGCCCGACGGTACGACGCGCCTGCTGGGCGAGGTCGACGTGGTGTTCCCGATCCTGCACGGTCCGTTCGGCGAGGACGGCACGGTGCAGGGCCTGCTCGAACTGACCGGGCTGCCCTACGTCGGGGCGGGCGTGCTCGCCTCGTCTCTCGGCATGGACAAGCACTTCACGAAGACGGTGCTGCAGGCCGCCGGCGTGGCCGTCGCCCCGTGGCGCACCGTCCGTCGTCGTGACTGGGACGCCGCGCCCGAGCGTGTGGCCGCCGACGTCGAGCCGCTCGGCTACCCGATGTTCGTCAAGCCCGCCCGAGCCGGGTCGAGCGTGGGGGTGTCGCGCGTCGACGTGCCCGCCGACCTCGCCACGGCCATGGCCAAGGCCTTCGCCGAGGACCACAAGGTCCTCGTCGAGTCCGCGGTCGTCGGCCGCGAGATCGAGTGCGCCGTGCTCGGTGGACGCGACGGGGCGGCGCCCCGCACCTCGGTCGCGGGTGAGATCGTCCTCGCGAGCGACACCTTCTACGACTTCGAGTCGAAGTACCTCGGTGCGCCCGGGGCCGACCTGGTCTGCCCGGCCGACCTCGCCCCGGGCGACCTGGCCGAGATGCAGCGGCTCGCCGCGCTGGCCTTCGAGGCCATCGACGGCACGGGCCTGGCTCGCGTCGACTTCTTCCTGACCGAGGACGGCTGGGTGATCAACGAGGTCAACACCATGCCCGGCTTCACGCCCATCTCGATGTTCCCCGCCTGCTGGCTCGCGAGCGGCCTCAGCTACCCCGAGCTGATCGACGAACTCATCGCGCTCGGCCTCGAGACCGAGCGCTGACGGCGGCACAGCGCTGACGGAGACCGACGCTGACGGAGAGCGGGCGCCCCCGCGACCGGCCCTACGGCGCCGGGGTCGGCGTCGGCGTGGGCGTCGCCGAGGGCTTGTCGGCCGACCCGGCCGAGCCGGGCAGGTCGCCGGCCCCGACGCACTTCATGCCGTCGTTCGGCAGGTAGCCGACCGCGTCGGCCAGGTCGCGCAGCACGTTGCCGCCGTTCGCCTTGGTGGTGTCGACGACCACCTGGACGCCGGGTTCGCGGCCGTACGTCGTGAGGATCGAGGTCTCGGCGTCGTCCGGGTCTTGATCGACGAGCCAGTCGACGCCCTGGATGTCGTAGCAGGGCAGGTCGGACACCGCGGGCGTCTCGACGCCGCAGTGCAGCAGCACGCTCGTCGGCGAACCCCAGGCACCGGTCGCCTGAGCGTCGGTCTCTCGGCGGCCTTGCCCGTCGTCGACGACCTCGGGCAGGTGGACGGTGACCTGGGCGCAGGCCGGGTCGTTCGCCCCCGCGGCGGGCTGCATCGGGACGGCTTGCGAGCAGCCGACGAGCGTCGTCGCGAGACCGGCCCCGACGAGCACGAGGGCCGAGACGCGAAGACGGGGACGGAGGCGCGCGGCGAGGCGCGAGGACGGGTTCGACATCGCATCCAGGCTACCGTTCAGCACATGGAACGACGCTCCACCGACCCCCGCCCGGACGACGCCGACACCGTCGAGGGCGTCGGCGAGCTCGCCACCCTGGCCCGCATCCTGCCGCGCCTGCCCCGGGGCGACGACACTCTGCTCGGTCCCGGCGACGACGCCGCCCTGGTCGCGGCGCCCGACGGCCGGTTCGTGGTGACGACCGACCTCATGGTGCACGGCCCCGACTTCCGTCGTGCCTGGTCGACGTCGTACGACCTCGGCTGGAAGGCCGCGGCGTCGAACCTGTCCGACGTGGCGGCGATGGGCGCGCGGCCCACGGCGCTGGTCGTCGCCCTCGCGGTGCCCGGTGACACGCGCGTGACCGAGCTCGAGGCCTTCGCGGACGGCCTCCGCGAGGGCTGTTCCGCGATGGCCCCGGGCGCGGGTGTCGTCGGCGGCGACCTCTCGGTCTCGCCGACCTTCACGGTCGCGGTGACGGCGTTCGGCGACCTCGAGGGGCGCGCGCCGGTGCGGCGGGACGGAGCGCGCGTCGGCGACGTCGTCGCGGTGTCGGGGGCGCTCGGCCGTTCGGCGCGCGGACTCGACCTGCTGTTCCGTCTCGGTGTCGAGCACGAGGGGGTGCCCGACACCGCCGCGGCCGTCGCCCTGCGCGAGCGGGACCCGGACGTCGACTGGCACCTCGCCCCCACCCCACCCGTGGCCGACGGCCGCTCGGCGGCCTCGGCCGGGGCGACCGCGATGCTCGACCTGTCGGACGGCCTCGCCCTCGACGCCGGTCGGGTGGCCCGCGCCTCCGGCGTCGTGGTCGACCTGTCGGCCCGGGCGCTGGGCGACGACCCCCGGCTCGCCCTCTCGGGCGGCGAGGACCATTCCCTCTTCGCCACGTTCCCGCCCGACGTCGCCTTGCCCGGTGGTTTCCGCGCCGTCGGCACGGTCCGCGATCCGGCAGGAGGCGCGCCCCGCGTCACCGTCGACGGTTCCGACCTCGGCGAGTCCGGCGGGTGGGACCCGTACCGCTTGTGGTCCGGGGCGCAGGGCTGACGAGCCGACCCGCGCCTCCTGGTCCGGGTCAGTCGCGCAGCGCGAACCAGACCGTCGTGTCGCCGTACTGCTTCTTCACGTCGAGGGTGAGGCCGTCGGGCCAGCCCGGTTCGCCGTCACGCGAGGCGCGCTCGACGACGACGAGGGCCTGCTCGTCGAGCGAGGGCAGCAGGGCCGTGAGGTCGGCGGTGAGGTCGGCGGCCGACAGCTCGTAGGGCGGGTCGAAGAAGACGAGGTCGACGAGCGCCGAGCCGCCCTCGAGGTACGACCGCACGGGCTGGGCGACGACGTCGACTCGCGGGGGAGTGCCCCGGGGCGGTCGGGGTGCCCGTGCCAGGACCGACTCGACGTTGCGGCGCAGCACCTTCGCGGCGGCCGGGGCCTTCTCGACCAGGACGACCGAGGCGGCACCCCGCGACGCCGCCTCGAGCCCGAGGCCACCCGTGCCGGCGTAGAGGTCGAGCACGCGCCGGCCCCGGATCTCGTCGCGTGCGTCGAGCGACGAGAACAGCGCCTCACGCACCCGGTCGCTCGTGGGCCGCGTCCCGACCTTGGGGACGACGAGCGAGAGGTTGTCGGCGAAGCCGGAGATGATGCGGGACATGGGGTCAACCATGCCAGGTCGACACGCGACACCCGGCGCGCATCGGGCGCGCACCCGGCACGCACGTGGTTCGAGCATCCCGACAACGCATCACCGTCGACCACCCCGCCCGGTCGTCGGACCTGCACAACCGAGTTGGCGGTGCCCGCCGACGTCGGCAGCATCGGTGCCATGACCAGCGTTGATCGTACTGTGAGGCCCTCGTTCACGAAGTCGCTGTTCGCCGGGCGCATCGCCTCCGAACTCGTCTTCCCGTACCCGCAGATGACCGCGGCCGAGAAGGCCCGGGTCGAGACGGTCTCGGCGTCCGCCCGCGAGGTGCTCGCCGGCTACGACCCGCTGAAGGCCGAACGCGACGGGTGGATCGGCGACGACCTCGTGCGCGAACTGGGCGAGCGGGGTCTGATGGGACTCTTCGTCTCCGAGGAGTACGGCGGTCTCGGGCTCGGCCAGAGCGCCTACTGCCGCGTGTACGAGGAGTTCGGTCGGGTCGACGGCACCCTGGCCACCGTCATGGGGGTGCACCAGTCGATCGGGACGAAGCCTCTGCACCTCTACGGCACCGACGACCAGAAGGCGCGGTGGCTGCCCGACCTGGCGAGCGGCCGGAAGCTCGCGGCGTTCGTGCTCACCGAGCCGAACGTGGGCAGCGACGCCTACGCGCTCGAGACCCGGGCCGAGCGGCAGAGCGACGGCAGCTGGCTGCTGAACGGCGAGAAGCGGTGGATCGGCAACGGCGACAAGGACGTCCTGACCGTCTTCGCGCAGAGCGACCTCGGGCACGTCGCGCTGATCGTCGAGAAGGGCACGGAGGGGCTGAGCACCGGCCCGCGGTTCGAGACCCACGGCCTCAAGGCCAACCACCTGCAGCGCGTGCACTTCAAGGACGTCCGCGTGCCCGCCGAGAACCTGCTCGGCGAGCCGGGTGACGGCTTCCGCATCGCGGTCAACACGCTCAACAACGGTCGCATGTCGATGGGGACGGCCATCGCCGGCGGCATGAAGAGGTTCCTCGAGCTGAGCCTCGAACACACGGAGGCGCGGCAACAGTTCGGCAGGCCGCTCGCGGACTTCGAGATGGTCGGCGACAAGCTCGCCTGGATGACGCAGCAGATCTACGGCGTCGAGTCGATGTCGTACCTGACCACGGGCCTCGTCGACCGCGGCGACACCGACTTCGCGCTCGAGTCCGCCCTGACCAAGGTCGCCGCGAGCGACACCGGCTGGTACGCCCTCAACCGGGCCGTGCAGCTGCACGGCGGCGAGGCGTACATGGAGGGGCACCCGCTGTCCAAGGCCCTGCGCGACTTCCGCATCTTCCCGATCTTCGAGGGAGCCAACGACGTCCTGCGCGCGTTCGTCGCCCTGAACGGCCTCAAGACGCTCAGCGAGGAGCTGCCCGACGTCGCGTCGCTGCGACTCGGCGACCCCGGTCGGGCGCTCGGGGTGCTCGCGCCGTACGTCGCAGGGCGCGTGCAGCGACGCATCCGGCCCGAGCGGCCGGTCGGGGTCCATCCCGCGCTCGCCAAGCAGGCCGCCGAGCTCGGCGACCAGGTCTCGCGGCTGCGCGAGCGCACCGAGGGGGCGCTCCGCAAGCACGGCAAGAAGGTGCAGGAGAAGCAGCTCGTCCAGAAGCGCCTCGCCGACGCGGCGAGCGGCATCTACGCGCAGACGGCCGTCCTCTCCCGGGCCTCGACGGCCCTGCAGGAGGCGCGGGCCGACTCCGACGCCGAGCGTCACCTGGCCGTCGGCTTCTGCAAGCAGTCCGCCCGCGGAGTGGGACGGCAGCTGCGGGCCCTCGAGGTGAACGACGACGGGCACGTGGCCGACCTCGCGAAGTCGACCCGCGCCTCCGGCGGGTACTCCTTCTCGCTCTGATCACGGGCGGGCCCGACGGGGTCCGGCGCAGCCTGGCGCGGGCGCTGTCGGGGGCGGGCGCTAGCGTGGTGTCCGTGCCCGACTCACCCCTCGACGCGTCGCTGGCCGGGGCCCTCGGCGGCCGGACGGCCACCGCCCTGCAGAAGGCCTTCGGCCTGCGCACGGTCGGCGACCTGCTGACGCACTTCCCCCGGCGCTACGCCCGTCGGGGCGAGCTCACGGCGCTCGACCAACTGCCCCTCGGCGAGTCCGTCACGATCGTGGCCCAGGTGCTCGACGTGCGCGAACGCACGATGCGCGCCCGGCGCGGGTCGATCCTCGAGGTGCGCATCGGCGACGGCCAGGGCATCCTGACGCTCACCTTCTTCAACCAGGCCTGGCGGGCCAAAGACCTGGTGCCGGGTGCTCGGGGCATCTTCGCCGGCAAGGTCGGCGACTACCGGGGGCTCCGTCAGCTGGCTCACCCCGACTACGAGCTGTTCGACGCCTCTCACGAGGCCGTCGCCGGGGTCGGCGACCAGCAGGCCCAGAAGTGGGCGAAGCAGCCCATCCCGATCTACCCGGCCAGCGCCTCCGTCGCGTCCTGGCAGGTGCAGAAGTCGGTCGAGGTGCTGCTCGACGGCCTGCCGCCGATCGACGACGTGGTGCCGGCGTCGGTCCGGTCCGAGCTCGACCTCATGCCCGTGTCCGAGGCGTACGAGCGCATCCACCGTCCCGAGACCGACCGTGACCACCTCACGGCCCGTGACACCCTGCGGTTCGACGAGGCCTTCGTGCTGCAGAGCGCCCTGCTCCAGCAGCGGGCGCTCGTGCGTCGATCGGCCGCCACCCCACGCCGTGCCACGCCCGACGGCCTGCTCGCCACCTTCGACGCCGCCCTGCCCTTCGACCGGACGGGCGACCAGCGCCTCGTCGGCGACGAGATCACCCGCGACCTCGAGGCCGAGGTGCCCATGAACCGCCTCGTGCAGGGCGAGGTCGGCTCGGGCAAGACCCTCGTCGCCCTGCGGGCGATGCTCGCGGTGGCCGAGAGCGGTGGCCAGTCGGCCCTGCTGGCCCCGACCGAGGTGCTCGCGGCACAGCACCTGCGGTCGATCACGGCCACACTCGGGCCCGACCTGGCGGCCCGACTGCGCCCGACCCTGCTGACCGGTCAGATGACGGTCGCCCAGCGCAAGAAAGCGCTGCTGTCGATCGTCAGCGGCCAGGCGCACGTCGTCGTGGGCACCCACGCCCTGATCAGCGAGACCGTCGAGTTCTTCGACCTCGGCCTCGTCGTCGTCGACGAGCAGCACCGCTTCGGCGTCGACCAGCGTGAGGCGCTGCGGAAGAAAGGCGCCAAGCCGCCGCACGTGCTCGTCCTGACCGCGACGCCGATCCCGCGCACCGTGGCCATGACGGTCTTCGGCGACCTCGACGTGTCGACCATCGCCGAACTGCCGAAGGGCCGCCAGCCGATCGAGTCCTTCGTCGTGCCCCTCGCCGACCACCCGACCTGGGGCGGCCGCATCTGGCAGCGCTCGGCCGAGGAGGTGGCGAAGGGGCGACAGGTGTTCGTCGTCTGCCCGGCGATCGACGCGGTCACGGCCGAACCCGGCGACCCGCCCGACGCCGACGTCGGACCCGGCGACGATCAGCCCGGGGTCGACGCGTCGGTCGCTCCGGCACCCGAACGCGCGAGCGTCGAGGGGGTCATGGCCCGGGTGCCCACGATCCCCGTGCTGCAGGGCCTGCGCGTCGAGCCCCTCCACGGGCGCATGTCGTCCGACGAGAAGGACGACGTCATGCGTCGCTTCGCGGCCGGTGACATCGACGTGCTCGTCGCGACGACGGTCATCGAGGTGGGGGTCGACGTGCCGAACGCCTCGACCATGGTCGTGCTCGACGCCGACCGGTTCGGCGTCTCGCAACTGCACCAGTTGCGCGGTCGCGTCGGCCGCGGCGGTCACCCGGGGCTCTGCCTGCTCGTCACCCATGCTGCGGCCGACACCGTGGCCCGCGAGCGGGTCGACGCGGTCGCGGCCACACTCGACGGCTTCGAGCTCGCGCAGGTCGACCTCGACCTGCGTCGCGAGGGCGACGTGCTCGGCAACCTCCAGTCGGGCGGCCGGTCGTCCCTGCGTCTGCTGCGGGTGGCGCGCGACGGCGACCTCATCGGCCTCGCCCGCGAGCACGCGGCCGAGGTCCTCGACGCCGATCCTCGCCTGGTCGACCACCCCGCCCTCGCCGCGGCCATCGCGCGTCGACTCGACGACCGGGGCCGCGAGGCCATGGGCAAGAACTGAGCGCGCCGTGGTGCGTGACGCGTCCTCGACCCCGCCGTCGCCCTGGGTGTCCGTCCGGGGTCGGCGGGATACAGTGACCGGATGAGCAGGATCGCCGTCGTGCCGGGTTCGTTCGACCCCGTGACCCTCGGTCACGTGGACGTGATCGCCCGGGCCGCCAACATCTTCGACGAAGTGCACGTCCTCGTCGTGCACAACCCCGAGAAGAGTGCGCTCCTGCCCCTCGCGCAGCGCGTCTCCCTGCTCACCGAATCGCTCCGGGCGGCCGGGCTGCCCGAGACCGTCACGGTCCACAGCTGGAGCGTCGGGTTGCTCGTCGACTACTGCACCGAGGTCGGGGCGAGCGTGCTCGTCAAGGGCATCCGATCGCAGGTCGACGTCGCCTACGAGACCCCGATGGCGATCATGAACCGCAGCCTCGCCGGTGTCGAGACCGTCTTCCTGCTCCCCGACCCGGCCCATGCGCACGTGTCGAGCTCGCTCGTGCGGCAGGTGGCCTCGCTCGGCGGGGACGTGTCGCCCTACGTGCCCGAGGCCGTGGCCGCCTACCTCAGCACCACCTGACCCCGACCCCACCCGACGAGGACGCCGCGATGACCACGACCAACGACCCCACCGTCGAGCCCGCCGCCGTCCGCGCGACCGGCTCCGGGCCCACGATGTCGCTCGCCGAGGTCCAGCAGCGCGCGAGGGGCATCCTCGAGGCCGTGGCCACCGTGATCGACGGCAAGGACGGCGCCATCTCGACGGCGCTCACGGTCCTGCTCGCCGAGGGTCACCTGTTGATCGAGGACGTCCCGGGCGTCGGCAAGACCCAGCTGGCCCGGGCACTCGCCAAGGCGGTCGACGCGACCGTCACCCGCATCCAGTTCACCCCCGACCTGCTGCCGAGCGACATCACGGGCGTCTCGGTCTACGACCGGCAGAGCGGCGGGTTCGAGTTCAAGCCCGGTCCCGTCTTCGCCAACGTCGTCATCGGCGACGAGATCAACCGCGCCTCGCCGAAGACGCAGTCGGCGCTGCTCGAGAGCCTTGAAGAGCGCCAGGTGACGGTCGACGGCATCACGCACCCGCTGCCCTCACCCTTCCTCGTCGTGGCGACGCAGAACCCCGTCGAGATGGAGGGCACCTACAACCTGCCCGAGGCTCAGCGCGACCGGTTCATGGCCCGCATCTCGTTGGGTTACCCCGATGCCCGCAGCGAGCTGCGCATGCTGCAGCAGCGCGAGCGGGTCAGCCCACTCGACACGCTGCGCCCGCTCGTCTCGCTCGACGAGCTGACGCGCATGATCGCCGCCGTCCGCACGGTCTACACCGCGCAGGCGGTCGAAGAATACGCCGTGCGGATCGTCCAGGCGACGCGCGTCCACCCCGACGTGCGTCTCGGGGCCAGCCCCCGCGCGACCCTGCAACTCATGCGGGCGGCCAAGTCCTGGGCCGCCCTCAACGGCCGAGGCTACGTGGTCCCCGACGACGTCGACGCCCTCACCGGTCCCGTCCTCGGCCACCGGGTCATCCTCGCCGGCCGAGCCGGGGCGGGGGCGGTCTCGGCGGCCTACGACCTCGTCGCCGAGGTCGTCGAACAGACCCCCGTCCCGCTCGGCGACGCGACCGACGCCCGCTGACCGTGAGACGGGGTGGGGTCCCCAGGCCGACCGGCCGTGGCGTCGGCGTGCTCGCCGCCGGGGTGCTCGTCGTGCTCGTGGGCTGGCTGCTGCAGGCCCCGCCCCTCGTCTTCGCCGGCTCGACGCTCGTCGTCCTGATCGTGGCCGTCACGCTCTCCCTGCTCTTCCGCACGGCCGACGTGCGGGTCACCCGTCGCTTCACTCCCGACCGTGGCGTCGCGGGGTGGTCCGCCGTCGAGACGGTCACGGTCCTTCCCCGAGGGGGTCGGACCAGCGGTACCGTGCGGGTCCGCGAGCAGCTGCCGTTCGGGCGACTGTCCGACTCCGAGGCCGCGGCCGTCCTGCTCGTGCCGGGCCGTGCTTCCTCGGCGGTCTTCCGTCACCACGACCTGCCGCGCGGTCGGCACCGCATCGGACCCCTGCACGTCGACCTCGTCGAGTCGTACGGCGTCGCCCGGCGACGGGTCGTGGCGGCCGGCGTGGCCGAGTTAGTCGTCGTGCCCGACGTCGTCGAGGTGGGGCTGGGACGCGAGTCCCGTGCCCTGGGCGACGGGTCGAGACGGCAGCGCGAGCACAGCCTGGCCGGTGGCGAGGACGATCCGGTCACGCGTGAGTACCGCCGGGGTGACCCGATGCGTCGGGTGCACTGGAAGGCCACGGCCCGGCACGGCGAGCTCATGGTCCGACAAGAAGAGCAGCACGGCCTGCCCAGCGCGCGGGTCGTCATCGCCGTCGCAGCCGAGGGATGGTCCGACGCGCGCCCGACGGTGCCGCCGACGAGCGGCGTCCGGGCGAGGTCGGCGACCGCCGCGATCCCGCTCGTCAGCGACGCCTTCGAGTGGGCGGTCTCGTTCGCCGCGACGATCGCGGTCGAGGTCGGCCACGCGGGGTCGGCGACCGTGCTGACGACACCCGGCGGCACGCTCGTCGCCCGGCACGACCCGGAGTCGACCACGGGGTTCCTCGACGACCTCGCCGACCTGCGGCTCGACGACGCGCTCGGGGCACCGGCTCCCGCCCCGTCGCCCCGGGAGCCCGTCGTGGCGGTCGTCTCGGGACTGGGCCGGCTCGATCTCGAGCTGCTCGTCGCCTCGAGGGCTCCCGGGTCGTCGGCGGTCGCCGTCGTCGTCACCGCCGCCCTGCCCCTCGGTGCCGGCCTGACCTCACGACCCGCACGCCTCGCCGACGGTCCGGGCCGGGGCGACGACCGCGTGCTCGCCCCCGACGAGGTCGCCGGCGCCCTGCGCGACTCCGGCTGGCGGGTCGTCGAGACGGACTCGAGCGTCGACGTCGGCCGCCTGATCACGACCTCGGGGGTCCTCGATGACTGACTCGCCGACCCGCGTGGGGTTCTTCGGGGCCGAGCCCGCGGGCACGGCCCGCTGGCAGACCTCGGCCTTGCTCTGGCTCGTGCTCGTCCTCTCGCTCGCGAGCCTGCACCCCGTCTTCGTCGGGGTCGGTTGGTGGGTCGCGGGGGCCGTCGTGGCCGCCGTGGTGCTGGGGGGCTCCCTGGCGGTCCGGGCGCTGGGAGGCGCCTCCTGGCTGGGCGTGGTCGGCGGGGCGGTCCTCGGCGCGCTCGTCACGACGGCCTTCGCCTCCGGAGGGACGGCCCTGCTCGGGGTCGTGCCGACGGGGGCGACCTTCGCGCGCATCCCCGAGCTCTCGGCTCAGGCGAACGCGGCCATCGTCGAGGGATCGGCCCCCGTCGAGGTGAACGACGGCCTGCTGGTCACGGTGGCCCTCTCGGTCCTCGTGGTCGCCGTCGTCACCGACCTGCTGTCGTCGGTGGGGCAGCTGCCGGTCGTGACCGGGGTCTTCCCGGCCCTCGTGCTGGCCGTGCCGACCTTCGTGCCGGGCGTCGTCACGAGCTGGCCCTGGGTGGTGGCGACCGTGCTGGCCTACCTCGTGCTGCTCATGGTCTCCACCGGGCGACGACCCTCGCGTGCCGGCCTCGTCGGTGCTGCCGCGTCGGTCGCCGTGGCCGGGCTCCTGACGGCCGTCGTCCCCCTGACGGGCGTGGCGCCGTTGACCGGTTCGGGGACCGGCACCGGCCTCGCGACCGGCGTGAACCCGATCATCGACCTCGGCGACGACCTGCGGCGGGGTGCCCCGGTCACCGTCCTGTCGTACCGGACCGACGACCCGCAGGGAAACTACCTCAAGCTCGTCGACCTGGTGGACTTCTCGGGCCGCACGTGGAGTCCCGCCGACGTGCCGCTCGACCCGCTCAACACGCTCGACACCCTGCCCGACGCTCCCGGCATCGACCCGGGCACCGCACGACGCGACGTCACGACCGACGTCACGATCGGGGCGCTGCGCAGCCCGTACCTGCCCGTCCCGGTGCCGCCGACGACCATCGAGGGCCTCGACGACGGGTGGCGGTTCGTCGACGAGAGCGGCGTCACCGTCCGCAGCGACTCCGAGGGCACGCAGGGCCTCGAGTACGAGGTGACGAGTCGGCCCGTCGACCCGAGCCCCGAGCAGGTCGTCGCATCGCTCGACGACACGGGGCCCGACATGGCGCCCTACCTCTCGGTCGAGGAGGTGCCGCAGACCGTCACCGACCTCGCCGCCGAGGTGACCGCCGGCTCGGCCAACCCGTTCGACGCGGCCGTCGAGCTGCAGGACTTCTTCCGCGACGGCGACTTCACGTACTCGGAGGACACCCCGGTCCAGCGAGGCTACGACGGCAGCGGCCTCGACGCGATCGAGACGTTCCTGCAGGTCCGCAGCGGGTACTGCGTGCACTTCGCCTCGGCGATGGCGGTCATGGCCCGGACGCTGGGCATCCCGTCGCGGGTGGCCGTGGGCTTCCTGCCGGGCGACCTGCAGGGCGTGGGTGACGACGCCGCGTTCCGGGTGAGCAGCGACGACCTGCACACCTGGCCCGAGCTGTACTTCGCCGGGCTCGGCTGGGTCCCGTTCGAGCCGACCGTCGGCCTCGGCGCCCCCCAGCAGTACCTGCAGCAGACCGGTGTCGAGCCGAGCGACGTCCCCAGCGACGACGCCAGCACCGCGCCCGACGCGAGCACGGCCCCCTCGGCCTCGACCGCTCCGACCAGCGCAGCTCCGAGCGCGAGCGCCACGCCGACGTCCGCCGCCTCGGGTCCGGGCTCCGGCGTCGGGCCCGTCCCGTCGATCGCCCTGTCGGTGCTCGCGGCGATCGTGCTCGCCGCCCTCGTCGTCCCCTCGGGTCTGCGCGCCGGCCGTCGACGTCGTCGTCTGTCGGCGTCCCCGCCCGACCTGGCGCTGCACGCCTGGCACGAGGTGGTCGACACCGCTCGAGACCTGGGTGTCCCGGTGACGGCCACGATGACCCCGCCGGCCGTCGCCGACCTGCTGGCGCAGCGCCTCGGGGCAGGGGGCGCCGTGACCGGAACGGCGACGACACCGTCCTCCGGCCGGTCGCCCAGGGCCGAGGAGGCGCGGGTCGCCTCGGTCGCGCTGCTGGACGCTCTGCAGGCCGAGCGCTTCGGGGCCGAGCCGGCCGCTCGGCAGGTGCAGGCGGACGCGCGTCGCGTGATCGACGGGCTCCGCGCCTCCTCGTCCGTGGGGCAGCGCGTCGCGGCCACGATCGCGCCGCGATCGCTCGTCGGGGGCACGGAGGCGGCGTCCGGCTCGACGGCGTAAACTCTCTCTTCGTGCCTCATTTCACCCAGACCCCCTACACCGTCCCGGTGTTCGACCTCGTGCACCGTCCGGGCGAGATGCGCGAGCACGAACTCGACGTCGTCGTGCCCGAGAAGCTCGGCGAGGGCCAGATCTCGGTGCCGAAGGGTGCCGAGCTGGCGATCGACGTCAAGCTCGAGGGGCTGCACGACGGCATCCTGGTGTCCGCGCACGTCTCGGGCACGGCGGTCGGTGAGTGCAGCCGATGCCTCCGTGACATCTCCGAGCCCGTCGAAGTCGATTTCGCCGAGCTTTTCGCGTACGATGTCGACGAAGCTTTTGACTATCAGGTTCAAGACGATCACGTGGATCTTGAACCTGTGGTCAGAGACGCAGTGGTTCTGTCACTGCCCTTCCAGCCGGTCTGTCGGCCGGATTGTCCGGGCCTCGACCCCGAAACGGGCGAGCGCGTGGACGACATCCCCGACTACCAGCCCCGCGAGATCGCCGACCCCCGCTGGTCGGCCCTGGCAGGGTTCCAGGCTGAATCGGCACCCGCCGACGGCACGTCACAGGGCACCGGTCACGACGACCGGCGCCCGGCCGACGAGCAGCACTGAACACCACCGCGTCACCCACCATCGTCAGACCCAGGCACCCGTGAGGGTGCCGACAGAGAGAAGAGAAACCCATGGCCGTCCCGAAGCGCAAGCAGTCACGCTCCAACACGCACGCTCGTCGTTCGCAGTGGAAGGCCACGCCGGTCCAGCTCGTCAAGACGATCGAGAACGGCAAGGTCACCTACAGCCTCCCGCACCGTGCCAAGGTCGTCGAGGACAGCGCCGGCACCGCCCTGTACATGGAGTACAAGGGCCGCAAGGTCGCCGACGTCTGATCACCGACGTGAACCCGTCCACCCTCGCGGTGAGCGCATGAGTCAGCCCGAGTCGAGCCCTGGTGCCGACCGGGCTGTTCTCTTGTCCCGGCTGCAGATCGAGCTCAGCGACGCCCTGATCGACCAGGCGCTCACGCACCGGTCGTACTCGTACGAGCACAACGGCGTCGGCAACAACGAGCGCCTCGAGTTCCTCGGTGACTCCATCCTGGGCCAGGCCGTCACGGTCATGCTCTTCACCGAGAACCCCGACCTCGACGAGGGTGACCTCGCCAAGCGTCGGGCCAGTCTCGTCAGCACCGTCGCCCTGGCCGAGGTCGCCCGCATCATCGGTCTCGGCCCGCACCTGCGCCTCGGTCGGGGCGAAGAGTTGACCGGTGGTCGCGACAAGCACTCGATCCTCGCCGACACCGTCGAGGCCATCATCGGTGCGACCTACCTCGAGGCCGGGGGCGAGGCCGCCACGGCGCTCGTGCTGCGTCTCGTCGCGCCGCTGCTCGTCGACCCCGATCGCTTCGGTGCCGCGATGGACCCCAAGACCAGCCTGCAAGAACTGGCCGCGACGCTGGGGCGCGGCATGCCCTCGTACTCGGTGACCGACAGCGGCCCCGATCACGACAAGCGCTTCCACGCCGTGGTCGCCCTGGGTGACGAGCAGGGCGTCGCCGAGGGGTCGGGTAGCAGCAAGAAGCAGGCCGAGATGGCCGCCGCGCTCGGGGCCTGGACGTCGCTCAACGCGTCGGCCGCCGGGGTGGCCGCCGCCCGTCGGGCCGCCGCCTCCGCCGACTGACCGTGCCCGAACTGCCCGAGGTCGAGGTCGTCCGGGCCGGTCTGCACCCCGTGGTGGCCGGTGCCGTGGTGACGGCGGTCGACGTCCTCGACCAGCGGTCGCTCAAGCGACACCGCGGTCCGAGCGACGACTTCGCCGACCGGCTGGTCGGTGGCACCATCGACTCGGCCGTCCGCCGGGGCAAGTTCCTCTGGTTCCCCTTCGAGCCGGCCGAGCCGCACGAGCAGCCCCTTGCCCTCGTGGCTCACCTCGGCATGAGCGGTCAGGTGCTGCTCCGCAGCCGGGACGCCGAGCCCGACCGCCTGATGCGCATCCGGCTCGAGGTCGAGAGCCCCTCGCTCGGTCCCGTTCGACTCGCCTTCGTCGACCAGCGCATCTTCGGCTCGATGGCCCTCGACGAGACCGTGCCCACGCCGGACGGGCGGGCGGCGGGGTTCGCCGGCCCGCGCCTCCTGGGGTCCGCTGTCGAGGCCGCTGTCGAGGCTTCCGACGACGCCGGCACGGACGCCTCGACGATCACCGCCGCCGGGACCGACGCCGATCCGGCCGCGTGGGTGCGCCGGGTCCCGCAGCAGGTCTCGCACATCGCTCGCGACCCGCTCGACCCGGCCTTCGACGAGTCGCGGGTGATCACCCGACTGCTGGCTCGACGCACCGGTGTGAAGCGTGCGCTCCTCGACCAGGGTCTGCTGAGCGGGGTGGGCAACATCTACGCCGACGAGAGCCTCTGGGCCGCGCGGGTGCACCCCGAACAGCCCACCGAGTCGCTGTCGAGGGCGCGTGCCCGCGTGCTGCTGGCCGAGGTGCGTGTCGTGCTGCTCAAGGCGCTCGGCGAGGGCGGGACGAGCTTCGACGCCCAGTACGTCAACGTCAACGGCCAGTCCGGCTACTTCAGCCACAGCCTCGCCGCGTACGGGCAGCAGGGGCGCCCCTGCCCCCGGTGCGGCACCCCCGTCGTGCGCGAGGCCTTCATGAACCGCTCGAGCCACTTCTGCCCCCGCTGCCAGCGGGTGCGCACGCGCTGATCCCTGCCTCGTCCGGCGCCGCCCGCCTCCCCGGACGGCGGGGCCTCCACCCGTATCCTTGAGAACGGGTCACGACCGGCCGTCGGCGCACCTGTCCGCCCCGTCCACCACCCGTCACGAGCCCCGAGGAGGCGCGGCGCATGTACCTGAAGAGCCTCACGCTCAAGGGCTTCAAGTCGTTCGCCTCGGCGACCACGTTCGCCTTCGAGCCGGGGGTCACCTGCGTCGTCGGCCCGAACGGTTCGGGCAAGAGCAACGTCGTCGACGCCCTCGCCTGGGTGATGGGAGAGCAGGGGGCGAAGAACCTCCGCGGCGGCAAGATGGAGGACGTCATCTTCGCCGGCACCTCCACCCGCGGCCCGCTCGGTCGGGCGCAGGTCGTCTTGACGATCGACAACTCCGACGGGGCCCTGCCGATCGACTACACCGAGGTGACGATCAGCCGCACCCTCTTCCGCAACGGCGGCAGCGAGTACGCCATCAACGGCGAGGGCTGCCGGCTGCTCGACGTGCAAGAGCTGCTCAGCGACTCCGGCCTCGGCCGCGAGATGCACGTCATCGTGGGGCAGGGGCAGCTCGACGCCGTGCTGCGTGCCACCCCGGAGGACCGCCGGGGCTTCGTCGAGGAGGCCGCCGGCATCCTCAAGCACCGTCGTCGCAAGGAGAAGACCCTCCG
This sequence comes from Frigoribacterium sp. AP1, assembly GCF_056680555.1. NCBI lineage: Bacteria > Bacillati > Actinomycetota > Actinomycetes > Micrococcales > Microbacteriaceae > Frigoribacterium > Frigoribacterium sp. AP1. The sequence continues at coordinate 249,823 of NZ_CM155288.1, read as the reverse complement.
CAAGCTCGAGGCCATGCAGACGAACCTCACGCGGCTCAGCGACCTCGCGGGCGAGCTCCGCCGTCAACTCAAACCGCTCGGGCGCCAGGCCGAGATCGCCCGCGAGGCGCAGACCATCGCCGCGGTCGTCCGGGACGCCCGCGCCCGTCTCTTGGCGGACGAGGTCGTCGGCCTGCGCGAGTCGCTCACGGCCAGGTCGAGCACCGAGGCCGAGCGCAAGAGCGAGCGCATCGTGCTGCAGGACCGCCTCGACGAGAACAAGCAGCGTGAGCACCGCCTCGAGCAGGCCATGATCGGCGACGCCGTCGACGACGCCCGCCGGGTGGTCTTCGGGCTCGAGTCGGTCCACGAGCGCCTGCGCAGCCTGTCGAGCCTCGCGCAGCAGCGTCTCCAGCTGCTCGCCCAGCAGGCGGACCAGCCCGCCGTGGCGACCACCGTCAGCGCGGGCATGGTCGCCGACGCCCGCGACGAGGCCGAGCGTCTGCGCGGCGACGTCTCGCAGGCCGAGGCGGCGGTGGGGGCCGCCGGGGCCGAGCTGGCCACCGTCCGCGCGTCCCTCGACGCCCTCGACGTCGAGATCCAGGCGCAGAGCGTCCTCGTCTCGCAGCACGACCTCGAGGCGACCCGCCTGCGTGGCGCCCTCGAGACGGCGCGGTCGGGGCTCGCCGCCGTCCGGGGCGAGCAGCTGCGTCAGCGTGCCGCGCTCGAGGCCGCCGAGGCGCGTCGTGACGCCGGGCGGGCCGAGTACGCCGAGCTCGAGCATCGGTCACCGCGTGCCGACGCCGACGGGGTCGATCACGCCGCCGTCCAGGCCGAGGCCGAAGAGCGACTGACGGCTCTCACGGCGAGCGTCGACGAGCTGCGCGACCGCCTGCACGCGGCCGAACGCGAGCGGGACGCCCTCGCGGCCCGCCGGAGCGCCCTGTCTCTCGCCCTCGACCAGAACGACGCCACGGCCGCTCTCGTGGCCGCGGGCCGACCGGGCATCCGTGGCCTCGTGACCGAGCACGTGCAGGTGCGTCCCGGCTACGAGGCCGCCGTCGCCGCGGCGCTCGGCAGCGTGGTCGACTCGGTGCTGGCCGACGACGTCGAGGCCGCGGTCGACGCCGTCGCGCACGCCACCGAGGCCGAGCTCGGCCGGGTCGAGGTCGTCGTGGCCGAGCCCGTGCGGCCCCTGTCGACGCTCGACGTCGACCTCCCGACCGGAGCCGTCGCCGCCACGGCCGTCGTCACCGCGCCTCCCGGGGTGCTCGGACTGCTGGCCGCCACCGTCGTGGCCGACGACCTCGTGGTCGCGCGCACGGCCTGGCAGGCCCTCGCCGGCCACCCGGTCCCCGTGACCGTCATCACGCGGGCGGGCGAGGTGTTGACCGACTACGTGCTGCGCGGCGGGTCGGGCGCCGAGCGGTCGCGCCTCGAGCTCGTCGCCGAGCGTGACGCGGCCGCCGACCGGCTCACCGGCGCGGCCACCGAGATCGAACGTCTCGCCCCCGAACTCGCCGAGCTGCGGGAGCGGCTCACCACGACGCGCACCCGCGCGAAAGAGGCAGCGGCAGCCGCCCGGGACGAGGAGGCGCGGGTCACCTCCCACGGGCAGCAACTCGGTCGCCTGCGTGCCCGGGTCGAGGCCGCCGAGGCCGAGGTCGACCGTCTCTCGGACGCCCTCGACGCGTCGGTCGAGGCCGTCGACGCCGCGAGCCGCACCGTCGACGCCGCGTCGGCCGCCCACGACCAGCACGCCGCCCGCCCGCGTCCGCTGCTCGACGCGTCGGCGCGCGACGGCCTGCTGGCCGAGGTCGAGGCCGCGCGGGCCGTCGAGACCGAGCGCCGCATCGCCCTCGAGACGGTGCGCGAACGGGTCCGGGCCGAGATCGCCCGTGCCGAGGCCCTGCAACGCCAGCTCGACGAGCAACGGGCGGCCGCCGAGCTGCAGGCGCGTCAGACGGTGGTGCGGCAGCGCCAGATGGCCGCCACGTCGTCGGTGCTCGAGGCCTTGCCGCCGACCCTGGACGCGGTCGCCCGGTCGGTGGCCGAGGCGCGCGCGGTGCTGGCCGAGGCCGAGGCGGCCCGGGCCGAGCAGAACACCGAGTTGCAGGCGCTGCGCCGGGCCGAGCGCGAGCTGCGCGACCGGCTCGCCACCGTGACCGAGAGCGTGCACGGCCTCGAGATGGAGATCTACGAGCAGAAGTTGCACCTGTCCGGGCTGCTCGAACGAGCCGGCTCCGAGCTCGGCCTCGTCGAGGACGTCCTCGTGGCCGAGTACGGACCGCACGTGCCCGTGCCGAGCGACGACGAGGTCGTGGCCCGACCGTCCGTCGACGACGAGGTCGACCTGGTCGACGTCGACGCCGCGGGCGAGGACGACGCCGCGGACGAGGGCGACGCCGCGGACGAGGGCGACGCCGCGGGCGAGGGCGACGCCGCGGGCGAGGACGACGCCGCGCCTCCTCGGGGCGTGCCCTTCGACCGGGCGGCCCAGCAGCGCCGGCTCGCCGCGGCCGAGAAGAAGCTCGCCCGGCTCGGGCGGGTCAACCCGCTGGCCCTCGAGGAGTTCGCGGCGCTCGAGCAGCGCCACGTCTTCCTGACCGAGCAGCTGACCGACCTGACCGGCACCCGCAAGGACCTCTTGACGATCATCGACGAGATCGACGACAAGATGCAGACCATCTTCGCGAGCGCGTTCGCCGACACCCAGGCCGCCTTCGACGAGGTCTTCCCGATCCTCTTCCCCGGAGGCAGCGGCTCGCTGCACCTGACCGACCCCGACGACCTGTTGGCGACCGGTATCGAGGTGACGGTGAAACCGGCCGGCAAGAAGATCGAGCGGCTGTCGCTGCTGTCGGGTGGCGAGCGGTCGCTGGCCGCCGTGGCGCTGCTGATCGCGATCTTCAAGGCCCGGCCGAGCCCGTTCTACATCATGGACGAGGTCGAGGCGGCCCTCGACGACGCCAACCTCGGCCGGTTGCTGACCATCTTCGAAGACCTCCGCGAGTCGAGCCAGCTCATCGTCATCACGCATCAGAAGCGCACGATGGAGATCGCCGACGCCCTCTACGGCGTCTCGATGCGTCAGGACGGCGTCAGCGCCGTCGTCGGACAACGCGTCGTCGCCGAGCGGGGCACCGCCGCCCCCGCCCGCTGACCACCGTTCGCCCTCGCCGCCCTCGCCGTCCTCGTCAGCGCGGAACCGCCTCAGCCCGTCCCCGCCCGCCCCTGCCCGCTCCTGGTGTGCAATTCGCGACCAGGAGGCCTCCAGCCGATTGCTCAGGAGGAACTGAGCGGCGCGTCGCGCACGAGTTGTCGGGTTCGGCACGCCGCGAGCCCTCAGTGGGGTCGGGTTCGGCACGCCGTGAGCCTCGGAGTCGGTCTGCCCGGGTCAGGTCGGGCCCTGACCCGACCCGACCCGACCCGACGAGAGACGCAGGAGGCGCGACCTGCGTGGCCGCGCCTCCTGCGTTCTCGTCGTGCCCCGTGGAGCACCGGGGTGTCAGTCGATCGGCGTGTCGACGACCCCGCCGTTGATGCTCAGCACGTGCCAGGCGGTGCCGTCCCACTCGACCGTGTTCGCCGCCGCGTTCTCGATGTGCGGGACCTCTCGGCCGAGGATCTCGGCGAGGGTGAAGCGGATGATCGTGCCGTGGCAGACGACGACGATGTGGGCGTCGTCACCGTCGAGCGGCAGTCGCGTGTCGCGGATCATCTCGAGCGCGCCGATGCCCCGGGCGGCGACCGACTCGCGCGGCTCGATGTCGGGGTAGTCGGCGTTCGGCTGGTCGGGGATCGGCGACTCCGGGGTCCGCCCTTCGTGCGAGGCGTAGTCGCGCTCGATCAGCTCGTCGTAGGCGTCACCGAGCTCGATGCCGAGCTCGCCGGCGATGATCTCGGCGGTCTCGCGGGCACGGCCGAGCGGCGACGACACGATGGCGCTCCATTCGACGCCGGCCAGCAGACGTGCCGCCTCGAGGGCCTGGCCGCGGCCGGTGTCGTTCAGTGGGATGTCGGACGAGCCCTGCAGCTTGTCGGCGAGGTTCCAGTCGGTCTGACCGTGGCGGATGAGTTCGAGGCGCATCGGGGCGTTCCGTTTCGTGGTGCGGCCGCGGCGGTGCCGCGGGGGAGTGACGACGGGCGGCCCCGGACGGGGCCGCCCGTCGGGGGATCAGTGGTCGTCGTCGGTGCTCGCCGTGACGCCGGCCTTCGCGCCGGCGTCCCGTCGGGTCTTCGCGAGGCTGGCGACCGTCGCCACGGCGATGGTCAGCACGATGAAGCCGAGGGAGAACCAGATGGGGATCTCGGGGATCCAGGTGATCGGCTCGCCGCCGTTGATGAACGGCACCTCGTTGACGTGCAGGGCGTGGAACAGCAGCTTGACGCCGATGAAGGCGAGGATGACCGCCAGCCCCTGGGCCAGGTAGACGAGGCGCTCGAGCAGACCCGAGATCAGGAAGTACAGCTGACGCAGGCCGAGCAGCGAGAACGCGTTCGCCGTGAAGACGATGTACGCCTCTTGCGTGAGGCCGAAGATGGCGGGGATCGAGTCGAGCGCGAACAGGACGTCGGTCAGGCCGATCGCCACCATGACGAGGAAGAGCGGGGTGAAGAGGCGTTTGCCGTTCACCTTGGTGGTGAGCTTCTGGCCGTCGTAGTCGTTCGACGTCGGGATGACGCGGCGCAGGGCGCGGATGAGCTTGCTGTCCGCCTCGTCCTTCTCGTCGTCCCCGTGGCCGCCCTTGACCTGGCTGTAGGCGAGCCAGAAGAGCAGGATGCCGAAGAGGTAGAAGACCCACGAGAAGTTCTCGATGATGACGACGCCGGCCGCGATGAACAGACCGCGCGAGAGCAGGGCGATCGCGATGCCGACGAGCAGCACCTTCTGCTGGTAGATGCGGGGCACCGCGAAGCTCGTCATGATGATCAGGAAGACGAACAGGTTGTCGACCGAGAGGGCCTTCTCGGTGATGTAGCCGGCGAAGTACTCGCCACCGAAGGTCCAGTTCGAGAAGACGCCGACGCCGACGCCGAACAGGACCGCGATGCCGATGTAGACGCCCGACCAGATGGCCGACTCGCGGATGGTCGGCTCGTGCGGCGTGCGGACGTGACTGAAGAAGTCGAAGAACAGCAGGCCGATGATGCCGGCGATGGTGATCGCCCAGGTGAAGAAGTGGACGTCCATGTGTGTACCTCCAGTACGCAGCGGGTACCGAAGGTCTCCTCCACTCGCGTCGCGTCCTGATCAGGACGACTGCGAACCGGTGCACCGGGTCGAGATCGGTCTCTTCCGTATTGACGACGCCACCGCGTGGGAGTACTCCCCTTCAACCTGACGAGCTTACAGCCTCTGCACGTCCGCGGTCTCGCCCGGGGCCGAATATGCTGGCCCGCATGGCTTCTCCCTGGTCCCTCTCCGGTGCCCTCCGTGGCATGTTCGCCAAGAAGACGATCGACGAGACCACGTGGGACGACCTCGAGGCCGCCCTGATCGGCGCCGACTTCGGCCCCGACGTGACCGAGCAGATCATCGACGACCTGCAGGCGAAGGTGCAGCGTTACTCGACCACCGACCCCGCCGACCTCAAGCGCATGCTGCGCGAGACGCTCGAAGAACGGCTCTCGAAGCTCGACTCGACCCTCAAGCTCAGCGCCCGACCCGCCGTGGTGCTGATGGTCGGCGTCAACGGCGTCGGCAAGACGACGACCATCGGCAAGTTCGCCAAGTTCCTGCGCAACTACGACCGCTCGGTCGTCGTGGGAGCGGCCGACACCTTCCGTGCGGCCGCCGTCGAGCAGGTCGCGACCTGGGCCGAGCGTGCCGGCGCCCGCATCGTCCGCCCCCAGCAGCAGGGCCAGGACCCCGCGTCGGTGGCGTTCCAGACGGTCGAGCTCGCCATGCGCGAGGGCATCGAGATCGTCCTCATCGACACGGCGGGGCGCCTGCAGACGAAGTCGGGCCTGATGGACGAGCTCGGCAAGATCAAGCGCGTGGTCGAGAAGCAGACCGAGATCGCCGAGGTGCTGCTCGTGCTCGACGCGACGACCGGCCAGAACGGCCTGGCCCAGGCGCAGGCCTTCATCGAGCACGCCGGGGTGACCGGCCTCGTCCTGACGAAGCTCGACGGCTCGGCCCGAGGCGGTTTCGTCCTCGCGGTGCAAGAGCAGACCGGCATCCCGATCAAGCTCGTCGGTCAGGGCGAGGGCATCGGCGACCTCACCGGCTTCACCCCCCACGTGTTCGTCCAGAACCTGATCGCCTAGCTGCCGCCGCCCGGAACGCAGGAGGCGCGGGTCCCGTGACCCGCGCCTCCTGCGTCCACCCCACCGCGGGTCACACGGCCTGGCGTCCGGCCCCCGCCTCGAGCAGGTGCCGCAGCGCCTCGGGCACGATCCCGCCGCGTGCCTCGGTCGCCCGCGCCCACAGCCGGCCCGCCCGGTACGACGACCGCACGAGCGGCCCGGCGAGCACGCCGCTGAAGCCCATGTCCTCCGCGATCTCGCGGAAGTCGACGAACTCGTCCGGGTGCACCCACCGGGCGACCGGCAGGTGCCGGGGGCTGGGGCGCAGGTACTGGGTCAGCGTGACGATGTCGGTGTGCGCCTCCCGGAGGCGTTCGAGGGCGTCGATCACCTCACCCCGTTCTTCACCCATGCCGAGGATGAGGTTCGACTTCGTGACGAGCCCGGCGTCGTGCCCCTGCGTGATGACGTCGAGGGACCGCTCGAAGGTGAACGCGGGGCGGATGCGCTTGAAGATGCGAGGCACCGTCTCGACGTTGTGCGCGAAGACCTCGGGCCGGGCGTCGAAGACCTGCCCGAGCAGGTCGGGGCGACCGGTGAAGTCGGGCACGAGGATCTCGACGCCCGTGCCCGGGTTCAGCTCGTGGATGCGCCGGATGGTCTCGGCGTAGAGCCACGCGCCTCCGTCGTCGAGGTCGTCGCGCGCGACGCCCGTGACGGTCGCGTAGTGCAGCCCCATCTCGCGCACCGACTCGGCGACCGAGAGCGGCTCGCGGCGGTCGAGCGGGCTCGGCCTGCCGGTGTCGATCTGACAGAAGTCGCAGCGGCGCGTGCACTGCGAGCCGCCGATCAGGAACGTGGCCTCGCGGTCCTCCCAGCACTCGAAGATGTTCGGGCAGCCGGCTTCCTGGCAGACGGTGTGCAGCTTCTTGTCGACCACGAGCTCGGTCAGGGCGCGGTACTCGGGCCCCTGCCTCGCGGTCGTCTTGATCCAGGCCGGCTTCTTCTCGATCGGGGTCTCGGCGTTGCGGGCCTCGACGCGCAGCAGGCGTCGGCCCTCGGGGGCGGTCGTCGTCATCGGTGGGCTCCCACGGGGTCGGGTCGGGCAGGCAGGCGGCGGGCGGTCTCGAGGCTGGTCAGGTAGGCGGTCAGGGTCGCCTCGAGGGCGTCCGCGACGTCGGTGACGGCCACGCGCCTCCCGGAGGCGCGGGTCAGGCTGGTCACGCCGGCGTCGGTGATGCCGCAGGGCACGATCTGGGCGTAGGGGGACAGGTCGGCGTCGCAATTGACGGCGACGCCGTGCATCGTCACGCCCTCGGCGACCCGCACGCCGACCGCCGCGACCTTCTCGTCACCGAAGGGCCCCCGCACCCAGGCGCCGCTGCGCCCCGCCACCCGCACCGCCGGCACGCCGACGCCCGAGCACGCGTCGATCAGGCACGCCTCGAGCGCCCGGACGTGCGCGACGACGTCGAGCGGCTCGGGCAGGCGCCCGATCGGGTACGCCACGAGCTGGCCGGGGCCGTGCCAGGTGATGCGTCCGCCGCGGTCGACCGGGACGACGGGGGAGCCGTCGCGGGGCAGGTCGCTCGGCTGCGTCCGCGTCCCCGCCGTGTAGACGGACGGGTGCTGGCAGAGGACGAGGGCCGAGTCGAGCCGCCCCGCCACCACGTCGGCGTGCAGCTGTCGCTGCAGGCGCAGCCCCTCGCGGTAGTCGAGCGGCGGACCCGTCAGGCCGACACGTCGCGTCGTGGTCATGCCCTGAGGGTAACCACATTGATGCACCGAGTACAACAAAAGCGGGCCCAGGAGGCGCGGCCACGCAGCGCGGGACGCCGACGGTCGGTTAAGATGGGCGCACCATGGCCACTTTTGGAACCCTCTCCGACCGCCTCGCGGAAACGTTCAAGAACCTCCGCAACAAGGGCAAGCTGAGCCCCGCCGACGTCGACGGCACCGTGCGCGAGATCCGTCGCGCCCTGCTCGACGCCGACGTCGCGTTCGACGTCGTCAAGGCGTTCACGAACACGGTGCGCGACCGCGCCCTCGGCGACGAGGTCAGCAAGGCCCTGAACCCGGCGCAACAGGTCGTCCAGATCGTCAACGAAGAACTGGTGCAGATCCTCGGTGGTCAGCAGCGTCGGCTCGAGTTCGCCAAGAACCCGCCGACCGTCATCATGCTCGCGGGCCTCCAGGGTGCCGGCAAGACGACCCTCGCGGGCAAGCTGGCCAAGTGGCTCGCGAAGGACGGCCACACGCCCATGCTCGTGGCGGCCGACCTCCAGCGTCCCAACGCGGTGACGCAGCTGCAGGTCGTCGGTGAGCAGGCCGGTGCCCACGTCTTCGCACCCGAGCCCGGCAACGGCGTCGGCGACCCCGTCAAGGTCGCCAAGCAAGCCATCAAGTACGCCCGCGACAAGCAGTACGACACCGTCATCGTCGACACGGCCGGTCGTCTCGGCGTCGACGCCGAGCTCATGAAGCAGGCCGCGAACATCCGCAAGGCCGTCGATCCCGACGAGGTGCTCTTCGTCATCGACGCGATGATCGGTCAGGATGCGGTCGCCACAGCCAAGGCCTTCCAGGACGGCGTGGACTTCACCGGCGTCGTGCTCTCGAAGCTCGACGGCGACGCCCGCGGTGGTGCCGCCCTCAGCGTCGCGTCGGTCACCGGCCGCCCCATCATGTTCGCGTCGACGGGTGAGTCGCTCGACGACTTCGAGCCGTTCCACCCCGACCGCATGGCGAGCCGCATCCTCGACCTCGGTGACATCCTCTCGCTCATCGAGCAGGCCCAGCAGGCCTTCGACGAAGAAGAGGCGATGGCGGTCGCTCAGAAGATCGCGACCGACTCCTTCACGCTCGACGACTTCCTCACGCAGATGCAGCAGCTTCGCAAGATGGGCTCGATCAAGGGCATGCTCGGCATGCTGCCGGGCGCCAAGGGCATGCGTGAGCAGCTCGAGAACTTCGACGAGCGCGAGATCGTCCGCACCGAGGCGATCATCCAGTCGATGACCCGGCAAGAGCGCGCGATGCCCAAGCTGCTCAACGGCTCGCGTCGACTGCGCATCGCCCGAGGCTCGGGCATGACCGTAACCGACGTCAACCAGCTCGTCCAGCGCTTCGAGCAGGCCTCGAAGATGATGAAGACCGTCGCCAAGGGCGGCGTGCCCCAGGTCCCCGGCATGGGCCCGATCCCCGGGGCCTCGTACGCCGGCAAGAAGGCGCAGCCCAAGAAGAAGGGCTCCAAGGCCGGCAACCCGGCGAAGCGTGCCGCCCAGAACGCCGCCCTCGCCACCGGTGCCAAGCCGGCTTCCTCGGCTCCCGGCGGTTCGGGCTTCGGGCTCGGCGGCGGTGGGGCCACGGCCGGCGGCACGGCACCCTCGCCCGAAGAGCTCGCGTCGCTGCAGAAGATGCTCGGCCGCGGCTGACCCGACCCGCGCCTCCTGAAGGCCCACGACGCCCGTCCCGCCAGACGCGGGGCGGGCGTCGTCGTCCGTGCGTGACGCCGGACGCGACGGCTCACTCGGCCGCGGACAACCCCTCGTCGAACTCGCGGACCAGCGAGGCCACGACGGGCCGGAGATCTCCGCCGTGGGCGGCGGCGACGGCGAGTTGGCGCTGGTAGCTGGCCCCGCGGTCGGTGATCGTGGCGAGCGAGTGCAGTTCGTCGAGGCACCCGAGGCGTTCGGCCGCCGGCTCGAGCGTCGTCACGAGTTCGCGGAGGTCGTCCGTCACCAGTCGTTCGTCACCGGCCGCGTTCTGGATGACGATGGCGTCCATGCCGTACCGGGCGGCACGCCACTTGTTCTCGCGCACGAACCACGGCTGCATGCTCGGCAGGTCCTCGCCGCGGTCGAGCCGCTCGGACATGTCGTCGACGAGGCACTGCACCAGCGCCGTCACGGCGGCGAGCTCGTCGGTCGTCGCGATGCCGTCGAACACGCGGGTCTCGAGCGTGCCCCACTTCGGCGAGGGGCGGAGGTCCCAGCGCAGTTCGCTGTGGTCGTCGATCACGCCGGTGTGCGTCATGTCGGCCACCATGGCCTCGTACTCGAACCAGGTCGCGAACTGGGGCGGCAGGCCCGCCGTCGGCAACTGCTGGAACATCAGGGCGCGGTTCGAGGCGTATCCCGTCTCCTCCCCGACCCAGAACGGGCTGGACGCCGTGAGGGCCTGGAAGTGCGGCAGGTAGGTGAGCATGCCGTTGAGGATCGGCAGGGCCTTGTCACGGTCGTCGATGCCGACGTGCACGTGGACGCCCCAGATCATCATCTGGCGACCCCACCAGCGCGTGCGGTCGATCAGGGTCGCGTAGCGCTCCTTGCCGGGGGTCACCTCCTGGTCGACGTAGCGGCTGTAGGGGTGCGTCCCGGCGCACATCAGGTCGGCGCCGAGCACCGAGGCGGGGCCGCGGACCTGGTCGATCGTGCCCGTGAGGTCGTCGACGGCGTCGGCCACCCGGCGGTGGACTCCGGTGACGACCTCGACCGTGTTCGTGAGCAGTTCGGTCGTCAACCGCTCGGGACCGCCGTCGTTGACGTGGGCGAGATCGGCGAGGATCGCCGGGGCGTGCGGCGCCAGCTCTCCCGACTCGTGGTCGACGAGGGCGAGCTCCCACTCGACGCCGAGGGTCGACCGCTCTGAGGTCGTGAAATCGATGCGCATCCGCGTGGCCTTCCCGTGGGCGTCAGGGCGGGTCCATCCTGCCAGCCGAGGGCACGAGGGGGCCGTCCGCCGGGCTGGCCGGCGCCGCCCGTGTCCTCCGCTGACGCCGAGGAGGCGCGGTGCCGGACACGACGCGACGCAATTCGTGCAGATCGCCTTTCGTCTGCAACAATGGGAGGTCGAGTCTTCTGTCGTCCGACCCTCTAATCAGGCGACGTTCGACTCCCATCAGAGCTTTCGAGCCGAGTGTGCCCCCACGCTCACGGCTGGCAACTCGCCCACATCACATCACACAGGAGAATTGTGGCTGTCAAGATCCGTCTCAAGCGCATGGGCAAGATCCGCGCCCCCTACTACCGCATCGTCGTCGCCGACTCGCGCACCAAGCGCGACGGTCGCGTCATCGAAGAGATCGGCAAGTACCACCCGACCGAAGAGCCCTCGTTCATCGAGGTCGAGTCCGAGCGTGCGCAGTACTGGCTCGGCGTCGGCGCACAGCCGACCGAGCAGGTCGCCGCGCTGCTGAAGCTCACGGGTGACTGGGGCAAGTTCAAGGGCGACGCCGACGCCGTCAGCACCGTCAAGACCAAGACCCCGAAAGAGGCCTTCGTCGCCGACGAGAAGAAGAAGCCGGTCCTCGTGCCCAAGACCGAGAAGCCCGCGGTCAAGGCCGAGGCGCCCGCCGAGTCCAGCGACGACACCGAGACCACCGAGGCGTAGTCAGTGCTCGCACCTGCACTCGAACACCTCGTCCGGGGGATCGTCGATCACCCGGACGAGGTGCAGGTCGTGGAGAAGAACTCCCCGCGAGGTGACGTCCTCGAGGTGCACGTCCACGCGGACGACCTCGGTCGCGTGATCGGCCGCGCCGGCCGCACCGCCAAGGCCCTCCGCACCCTGATCACGGCGCTGGCCGACGGCAAGCGTGTCCGGGTCGACGTCGTCGACGGCGATCTCTAGAACCGTGCCGTCCGACCGCAAGACCGAACTCCGGGTGGGGCGACTCACCAAGGCCCACGGCCTCAAGGGCGCCCTGAAGCTCGAACTCTTCACCGACACCCCCGAGCAGCGCTTCGTGCCGGGTGCCGTGTTCCGCCTGCAGGTGCCCGCCGACAGTGCCTGGCACGACAAGACCCTCACCCTCACCGAGTTGCGCTGGTACAACAGCCACCCGGTGGGCTTCTTCGAGGGCGTCGACGACCGCACCGCCGCCGAGTCCCTCGTCAAGGCGATCCTCTGGGTCGACCAAGACACCGACGAGCTGCCGCACGAGGACGACGCCTGGTACGACCACCAGCTGGTCGGCCTCCGCGTCGAACGCGACGGCGTCGTCGTCGGCACCGTGGCCCGGGTCGACCACCTGCCGGCCCAAGACCTCCTCGCGGTCGACACCGCGTCGGGCGAGGTCCTCGTCCCGTTCGTCTCGGCCCTCGTGCCGAAGGTCGACGTCGAGGCCGGTGTGGTCGTCGTGACCCCGCCGCAGGGGCTCTTCGAAGAGCTGGCCGACGACACGGACGACGAGCCGACATCCGACGGTGGGTCCATTCCCGACGCCGAGCCGACTTCCGACGCCGAGTCCGCTCCCGACGACGAGCGCTGACGCGTGCGCATCGACATCGTGTCGATCTTCCCCGAGTTCTTCGGGGTGCTCGACATCTCGTTGCTCGGCAAGGCCAGGCAGCAGAAGCTGCTCGACGTCGAGGTGCACGACCTGCGTGACTTCACGCACGACCGGCACCGCACCGTCGACGACACGCCCTACGGCGGGGGAGCCGGCATGGTCATGCGCCCCGAGCCCTGGGGCGAGGCACTCGACCACGTCTTCGGCGAGACGTCCACGCCGGACGACACGATCATGATCGTCCCGTCGCCGGCCGGCACGCCGTTCACCCAGGCCACGGCTCGTGAGCTCGCGTTCGCGCCCCACCTGGTCTTCACCTGCGGCCGTTACGAGGGCATCGACCAGCGCGTCGTCGAGCACGCCGCCACCCGGGCGACGGTGCGTGAGATCAGCCTCGGCGACTACGTGCTGAACGGCGGCGAGGTCGCCGTCACCGCCATGATCGAGGCCATCGGGCGTCTCGTCCCGGGTGTCGTGGGCAACCCCGAGAGCCTCACCGAAGAGAGCCACGAAGACGGCCTGCTCGAGTACCCGAGCTACACCAAGCCGGCTTCCTGGCGGGGTCTCGACGTGCCTCCCGTGCTGCTCAGCGGCAACCACGCGGCCATCGCGACCTGGCGTCGTGAGCAGCAGCTCGAACGCACCCGCCGGGTGCGGCCCGACCTGCTCGACTGACGCGGTCCGCGGGCTGAGGCCCGCGCCTTGGGGCCCAGGCCCCCGGCGCCTCCGGGTCAGCCGCGTGCGGTGAGCACGAGCGGTCCGTCCTCGGTGACGGCGACGGTGTGCTCGACGTGCGCCGCCCTCGAGCCGTCGACGCTGCGCAGGGTCCAGCCGTCGGCGTCGGTGACGATCTCGTCGGTGCCCCGCATCAGCCACGGCTCGATCGCGACCACGAGCCCGGGCCGCACCGGCCAGCCCCTGCCCGCGCGTCCGTCGTTCGGCACGTGGGGATCGCCGTGCATCGTCCGTCCGACCCCGTGGCCGCCGAACTGCAGGTTGACCCCGTAGCCCGCACCACGGGCGACCTGGCCGATCGCCGCCGAGACGTCGCCGAGCTTGGCGCCCGGCCTCAGGGCGGCGATGCCGGCGTCGAGTGCGACCTCGCACGTCTCGATCAGGCGGAGGTCCTCCGACGTCGCCTGCTCGCCGACGACGAACGACACGGCCGAGTCGGCGACCCAGCCGTCCACCGACGCGGCGAAGTCGAGGCTGAGCAGGTCTCCGTCGCGCAGGCGGTAGCGGTGCGGCAGGCCGTGCAGGGCCGCGTCGTTCACCGACGTGCAGATCACCTTGCCGAACGGACTCGCGCCGAACGACGGGTGGTAGTCGACGTAGCAACTCTCGGCACCCGCCTCGCGGATCATGCGGTGCGCGAGCGCGTCGATCTCGAGCAGGTCGACCCCCGGTCGTGCGGCAGCTCTGGTCGCCTCGAGCACGCGGGCGACGAAGGCTCCGGCGGGCCGCATGCGCTCGATCTCGTCGGGGGTGCGCAGTTCGATCATGCAGCCATTCTTCACGATCGTTTCGTAGCCTCGACCGCATGACGATGCGCCGGGTGTTCTACCGCCTCCTCTGGGTGGCCGTGTTCGTGCTGCCTCTCTGGGTGCTGCTGGGCCGGGCGTTCTTCGGCGTCCCGTTGGGACTGCAGTTCGTGGGTCAGCTGCTGCTCGTGCCCCTGCTCTTCGTGGGGCAGGCGGTGGCCACCGGTGTGGTGGTGGGCCGCCGCAGCGTCCGGCAGGCGAAGGCCGTGTCGTGGGCCGACGTCGGTCTGCTCACGCTGTCGTGGCTCGGGCAGCTCGGTCTCGGGTTCTTCATCGTCGACAGCTCCGCCGAGTCCGAGTCCGCGTCGGCCTTCACGCAGGTCGCCGGCGGGGTCTCGTCCCTCGACCTCTCGACCGCCCTGTTCGCGCTCTGCGCCGTCGTGACGATCGCGGCGGGCGTGGGCCTGTTCGCCGCGGCGCTGTGGCAGTTCGTGACGGAGGCGCGGGCCCGCATGGCCGTGTCGCTCGCCGACCTCGAGAGGGTCGCGTCGGGCACCGGGGTCGCCGCGGGGCGTCGGCCCGGTTACGGCGACGACGGCCCGGTCATCACCATCACGCCGCGAGGCTGACACGGGTGCCCGTGCTGTGGCACAATTGACGCTTGTGCCTGCGCACGACTCTGCCACAGGGGAGTCTGCCGATCCAGAGCACACCTTCTTCATCATGACGGGCGCGTGACGCGCCCCAGACACGCAGTCGACCTGTGGCGGTTGCAGAGAGCGAACGACAATGCACATCCTCGACGCGGTTGACTCCGCCAACCTCCGTACGGACGTCCCCGACTTCCGTGCCGGCGACACCGTCAAGGTGCACGTCAACATCATCGAAGGCACGCGCTCGCGCGTCCAGGTCTTCCAGGGTGTCGTCATCGGCAAGCAGAACGAGGGCATCCGCGAGACCTTCACGGTCCGCAAGGTGAGCTTCCAGGTCGGCGTCGAGCGCACCTTCCCGGTGCACTCCCCGGTCATCGACCACATCGAGGTCGTCAGCCGTGGTGCCGTCCGTCGCGCCAAGCTCTACTACCTGCGCGAACTGCGCGGCAAGAAGGCCAAGATCAAGGAGAAGCGCGACAACTAGTCACGCCTCTCAGCGACATCCTCCGAGCTCCCCGCCGTCTAAGATGGCGGGGAGCTCGGGTGGTTAAATGACGAATGACACAGTGAGGCGCGCCCTGCGTCCTCGACGCGACGACGGCAAGAAGCGCGGCATCGGCACGTTCGTGCGCGACGTCCTCGTCATCTTCCTGGCGGCCCTCCTCATCTCGTTCCTCATCAAGACGTTCCTGATCCGGTCGTTCTACATCCCCTCGGGGTCGATGGAACAGACGCTCCAGATCAACGACCGCATCATCGTCAACGAGCTCGTGCCCGACCTCGTCGACGTCAAGCGGGGCGACGTGGTCGTGTTCACCGATCCGGGTGGGTGGCTCGACGGCACCGCGCCGATCAGCACCACCACGGGCAATCCCGTGTCCGACGGCATCTCGTGGTTCCTCACGTTGGTGGGGCTCGGTGCGCAAGACAGCAACGACCACCTGATCAAGCGGGTCATCGGTCTGCCGGGCGACACGGTCGAGTGCTGCAACGACTTCGGCCAGATGTCGGTCAACGGCGTCCCCCTCGACGAGCCCTACGTGAACCTGCCGCCGGGCGAGACCCGCGTCTCGGCCGACGACTTCTCGGTCACGGTCCCCGCCGATTCGCTGTGGGTCATGGGCGACAACCGTTACAACTCGAAGGACAGCCGGTACAACGGCGCCACGCCGAGCAAGGGGTTCGTCCCGATGAGCGACGTCGTCGGGCGCGCCTTCGTCATCAGCTGGCCCACCGATCGCTGGACGTGGCTCGGCGACTACCCCGACGTCTTCCGCGGCACCGAACGAGAGGGCGAATGAGCCCCGTCGTCGACCCCACGCTCGACTTCGAGCGCGAGCTGCACGCCACCGGGGCGACCTGGGTGATCGGCTGCGACGAGGTCGGTCGGGGCGCCATCGCCGGGCCGGTCGCCGTCGGGCTCGGGGCGGTCCACGTCGAGTGCCTCGACGTCCCCGAGGGTCTGCGCGACTCGAAGCTCCTGTCCGAGAAGCGCCGAGAGGCGCTCTACCCGCTGGCGACGTCCTGGGTGTCGCACCACGCGGTGGGCTTCGCCGAGGCGCGCGAGGTCGATCAGCTGGGCATCGTCGTGGCGCTCGGTCTGGCGGGCAAGCGCGCCCTGACCGCGCTGCACCACGCCGGCGTCGGCATCATGCAGTCCGTCGTGGTGCTCGACGGCAACCACGACTACCTGTCGCCTCAGCTCACCACCCCGCCCCGCATCACGACCCGGGTCAAGGCCGACCGCGACTGTGCGTCGGTGGCCGCGGCATCGGTCATCGCCAAGGTCGAGCGCGACCGGCTGATGATCGAGGCCGATGGCGTCCACCCGGGCTACGGCTGGGCCGGCAACAAGGGCTACGGCTCGTCGGCGCACTACGGTGCCCTGTCCGAATTGGGGCCGTCGCCGTTGCACCGCCTCACCTGGCTGCACTGACCTCGAGCGCCCACGCCGGCGGCAGCGGGATGGCGGCGACCGCTACGCCGAGGGCCGCGTAAGCTCGACTCCGATGGACGAGGACGATTTCGAAGACTACGACCGCGAGGTCGAGCTCGCGCTGTACCGCGAGTACCGCGACGTGGTGTCGCAGTTCCGCTACGTGGTCGAGACCGAGCGGCGCTTCTACCTGGCCAACGAGGTCGACCTCGTCCGGCGCGACACCGAACACGATTTCTACTTCGAACTGTCGATGACCGACGTCTGGGTGTGGGACGTCTACCGTTCCGACCGGTTCGTCAAGTCGGTCCGGGTGCTCACCTTCAAAGACGTGAACGTCGAAGAGCTCACCACCCGCGACCTCGAGCTGCCGAAAGAACTCGCGCTCGACGAGTAGTCCCGGCCGCGACGCGACCCGTTGCAGCGGGATGCGATCCGTCTGACACGGCTCGTCCCCAGCCGTTGCCGGATCGGTGGCGTCCCCAGGCGACCTCTCGCCCGCCCTCCGTGGGGCAGGCCTCCGCCAGCCTGCTGGCAGGAGGTCAGACATGGCGAAGAAGGACGAATTGGGACGGCGCGGCGAAGACGTCGCGGCCGAGTACGTCGAGGCGCAGGGAATGCGGGTCGTCGAGCGCAACTGGCGGTGTCGCGAGGGCGAGATCGACGTGGTCGCCCTGGACGGCGACGAACTCGTCGTCGTCGAGGTCAAGACGCGATCGGGCACCGGCTACGGGCACGCGCTCGAGGCCGTGACGCCGGCCAAGTTGGCGCGCCTGCGACGGCTGGCGGGGGCCTGGTGCCAGGCGCATCCCTCCACGTCGCCCCGGGGGTTGCGCATCGACGTCGTGGGCATCACGGTCGAGCGGTGCGCAGGGCACGAGCGCATCGACCACGTCCGCGGGGCCGGAGCATGAGTGTGGCGCGGACGAGGGCGGTCGCGCTGCTGGGGGTCGACGGGGCCCTGGTCGAGATCGAGGCCGACATGGGTGCCGGGCTGCCGGCGTTCGTCACCATCGGTCTGCCCGACACCTCGCTGGGGGAGGCCCGCGACCGGGTGCGGTCGGCCGCGACGAACTCCGGGTGTGCCTTGCCGGCGCGCAAGCTGACCGTCAACCTGTCACCGGCCTCGCTGCCCAAACAGGGGTCCTCCTTCGACCTCGGCATCGCCATCGCAGCCCTGGCCGCAGCCGAAGTCGTTCCCGCCGAGTCCGTCGAGCGCGTCGTCCACCTGGGCGAGCTCGGTCTCGACGGCCGGCTCCGCCCCGTCGACGGCGTCCTGCCCGCCGTGCTGGGCGCGCGTCGGGCCGGGGCGACCACCGTCATGGTGCCGACCGACAACGCCGACGAGGCGGCTCTCGTGCCCGGCATCCGCGTGGTGGCCGTGCCGAGCCTCCGCGAGGCCGCGATCTGGCACGGAGCGGGTCTCGAACCCGAACCGGTCGAGGCCATCACGAGATCGCGCTCCGAACCGGCGGTGCCTGCCGAACTCGACCTCGCGGACGTCATCGGCAACGTCGACGCCGTCGAGGCGCTCGTCGTCGCCGCGGCCGGCGGCCACCACCTCCTCATGGTGGGCCCTCCCGGTGCCGGCAAGAGCATGCTGGCGGCCCGCCTGCCGGGTCTGTTGCCCGACCTCGACGCCGACTCGGCCCTCGAGGTGGCGTCGATCCGCTCGTTGGCCGGGGTGGCCGTCACGGGCGATCTCGACCAGCGGCCGCCGTTCGAGGCACCGCACCACACCTGCAGCGCGGCGGCCCTGGTCGGCGGCGGCAGCGGGGTCATCCGGCCCGGCGCCGCGTCGAGGGCGACCCGCGGAGTGCTGTTCCTCGACGAGGCGCCCGAGTTCCAGCAGACGGTCCTCGACTGCCTCCGCCAGCCCCTCGAATCGGGCGAGACCGTGGTCCACCGGTCGCGGTCGGTGGCCCGCTTCCCGGCGAGGTTCCAACTCGTCGCGGCGGCCAACCCGTGTCCCTGCGGGCAGTACGGTTCCCGCGACTCCGACTGCAGCTGTTCCCCGCACCAGCGGCGTCGGTACCTCGGCAAGCTCTCCGGGCCGCTCGTCGACCGCATCGACCTGCAGTTGCGGGTGGCCCGCATCAGCTCGTCGCAGTTCCGCGCCTCGGCCGACGTCGTCCCGACGACGACGCGTCAGGCCCGCGAGCGTGTCGACCGGGCACGCGACCGTGCCGCCCGTCGGCTCGACGGCACGCCCTGGCGGTTGTCCGGCGAGGTCCCGGGTACGTGGCTGCGTGACCCGGTGAACCGCCTGGCCGTGGCCGACTCGCAGCCCGTCGACCGGGCTCTCGAGACCGGTGCCCTGACGATGAGGGGCTACGACCGCGTGCTGCGCGTCGCCTGGACCCTCGCCGACCTCGACGACGAACCCGCCCCCGTCCGCCGTCACGTCGTGCGGGCCCTGAGCATGCGGCAGTCGCTGTGAGCGACCTGCTCCGGGCGACCCCCGGCGAGCTGGCCGATCTCGTGCGGCCCGTCCTGCCGAGGCCCGACGATCTCAGCGAGGCGCAGGCCGTCCGGGCCTTCGCCTCAGGCGCCTGGACGGGCGTGGTCGAACCGGGGGACGCGGTGGGTGGGGTCGTCAGGTCGATGTTGGGCCCGACCGTGGGGCTCCGCGTCGTGCTCGAGGCGGCGGTCGGTCATGACGAACCCCGCCCGGGTCTCCTCGCGGGGGCCCTGGTCGAGGCCGGGGCGACCCTCGACGACGTCGAGCGGCTCGACCTCGTCCGGGCGCTGAAGAGATGGCGGCCACGACTCGAGACCGGCGTGATCCTCCGGTCGTTCCACACGGCGACAGCGGTGGGGGCGCAGCTGCTCGTGCCGGGCTCCCCGCTCTGGCCCTCGGTCCTCGACGAGCTCGGCGATCACGCGCCCGTGGCCCTCTGGGCGCGAGGTCCGGCGGCCGTCCCGGCACCGGCGTCGAGCATCGCGATCGTCGGCTCGCGGGCGGCGACGGCCTACGGCGAGCAGGTGTCGGCCGAGCTCGCCGACGGCGTGGCCGACCGAGGCCTCGCGATCGTCTCGGGTGCCGCCTACGGCATCGACGGGGCCGCCCACCGGGCGGCCCTGGCCGCGTCGGCGACGACGATGGCGGTCATGGCCGGGGGAGTCGACCACCTCTACCCGGCCGGGCACGACGGCCTGCTGCGACGCATCCTCGAGACGGGTCTGCTGATCTCCGAGGCTCCGTGCGGTGGCAAACCCTCGCGGTGGCGGTTCCTGCAACGCAACAGGCTCATCGCGGCCCTGACGGCCGCGACCGTCGTCGTCGAGGCCGGCGGGCGCTCGGGGTCGCTGAACACGGCCGCCCACGCCCAGTCGCTCGGTCGTCCGGTCGGCGCCGTGCCCGGCCCGGTGACCTCGACCTCGTCCGTGGGCTGCCACGCCCTGATCCGATCCGGTCTGGCCGAGTGCGTGACGAGTGCCGACGAGGTCGTCGCACTCGCCGGGGTGTCGACCGACCTCGTGGTGGCCTCGTACCAGGGGCGGCGTCTCGACCCCGAGACGATGAGGGTGCTCGACGCGCTCAGCACGACGGCGACCCGAGAGACCGACGAACTGGCGGTCGCGAGCGGTCTGTCGCTCGAGACGGTCCGCGACGTGCTCGCCGAACTCGACCTCTCGGGTGCGGCCCGACGGCACGGGTCGGGGTGGCGGCGGGTGAGGGGGCGCCGCGATGGCTAGCCTGGCGGCATGCACGAGCCGGGGTCGAGACGCGAGGGGCGGACCCTGCCGTGACGCGCCTCCTGGGCGAGGTCGAACGCTTCGCGGACCACCTGCACGACGGCCGGGGGCTCAGCGACCACACGGTGCGGTCGTACGGGGCCGACCTCGACTCGCTCGTCGTCTTCGCCGAGAACCGGTTCGGTCGCCCGGGCGAGGTGGGCGACCTCGACCTCGACCTGCTGCGCGACTGGCTCTGGCAGGGCACGCAGGCCGGCCTCGCCCGGGCCACCCTCGCGAGGCGGTCGGCGAGCGTCCGGGCCTTCACCCGGTGGCTCGACGAGACCGACCGGACGCCGGTCGACGTCGGTGTCCGGTTGCGCGCACCGAAGCCCGAGAGTCGTCTGCCCCGCGTCCTCACCCGTGAGCAGGTCGACGGTCTGCTGGCCTCCCTCGCCGTCCGTGCCGACACGGGTGACCCCGGTGCGCGTCGGGACCTCGCTGTCGTCGAACTGCTCTACGGGGCTGGTCTGCGCGTGTCCGAGCTCGTCGGGGCCGACCTCGGTGACGTCGACCTCGAGCGACTGACCGTGCGGGTGACCGGCAAGGGGGCGAAGCAGCGCGTCGTGCCGTTCGGGGTGCCGGCGGCCGCGGCTCTGGGACGATACCTCGAACTCGCGCGCCCGACGCTCGTCACCCCGGCCACGGACGCCGCGTTCTTCGTGGGGTCGACCGGGGGCCGGCTCGGCACGAGAGCCGTCTACCGGCTGGTCGCCGGGCTGCTCGCCGACCTTCCGGGCGGGGGACCGGCTGGGCCGCACGCCCTGCGGCACACGGCGGCCACCCACCTGCTCGACGGGGGCGCCGACCTCCGAGCGGTCCAGGAGCTGCTCGGCCACGCGAGCCTCGGCACCACGCAGATCTACACGCACGTCTCGACCGACCGGCTGCGGGACAGCTACCGGTCGGCGCACCCGCGCGCCTGACGACGCCCGCGCGCCTGGCGACGTCAGCACACCCGACTGCGCTGAGCACAGGACTCCGCGACGCCTGGTGCACCCGAGGGCCCCACGGACGCCCGCCTGGTTCGGTGCGACCCGGCGACCGTTCAGCGGGGCCGCGTCGGCAGCAACACCGACGGCTCGATCCCACCCAGGAACACCAGGGGCGAGACGTACTCGCCGTCGATGCGCGCCCCCAGGTGCAGGCACGGCCGGTCGGGGCAGTGCCCTGGCTCGAGCACACCGACGGTCTGCCCCCGCGTGACGACGTCGCCCTTCGCGAGGTCGGCCACCACCGGCTCGAAGCTGCTCAGCACTCCGCCCGAGTGGGCGATCGACAGCACCGGCCGATCCACCACGACCCCGGCGAAGTGCACCACCCCGTCGTCCGGGGCGGTCACGACCGAGCCCTCGGTCGTTCCGACGTCGATGCCGCGGTGCCCCGGCGACCACGGGTTCGGCGGCCCGACGAAGGGGCGGACCACCGGGTGGGGTGAGGCGACGGGCCAGGCCCACACCGCGCCTCCTACGTTCTCCGCCGGAGGCGACGCGACCGCCGGGGCGGACGCGAGCGTCCCGGCCGCGACGACCGCCAGGATCGTCGTCGAGGCGGAGGCGAGGCGGCGGATCGTTCGTGGAGGGATCGGACGCATACCGGCACCGTGCCGGTCGCGCAAGCTTTCTCGGCGAGGCGTAAGGTTCACCCGTGCATGAACACCCCGTGCACACCGTTTGTGGGGGAGTCGTGGCCACGAGCCCTGCTCCTCGAGCCGTGAAGGAGTACAGGTGTCGAACACCACTGCAACGACGAAGAGCTTGAACAGGCGGGTGACCGCGCTCGCCGTGGCGGCGGCCATCGGCGGGTTCCTGTTCGGCTTCGACTCGTCCGTCATCAACGGTGCCGTCCAGTCGATCACCGACGAGTTCGGCCTCACCGAGTTCGCCTCGGGCTTCGCGGTTGCCTCGGCCCTGATCGGTTGCGCCATCGGTGCCTACGTCGCCGGCCGTCTCGCCGACAAGATGGGCCGCATCAAGGTCATGCTGATCGGTGCCGGCCTGTTCCTCATCAGCTCGATCGGTGCCGCCGCGGCCTTCGCCGTCTGGGATCTCGTCCTCTGGCGCGTCATCGGCGGACTCGGCATCGGCATCGCGTCTGTCATCGCCCCCGCGTACATCAGCGAGGTGTCGCCCAAGGCCATCCGCGGTCGTCTGGCGTCGTTCCAGCAGCTCGCCATCACGCTCGGCATCTTCGCCGCCCTCCTGTCGGACCAGCTCTTCGCGGTCACGGCGGGCGGCGCTTCCGAGCCGTCGCTCTTCGGCCTCGCCGCCTGGCGCTGGATGTTCCTGGTGGGCATCGTGCCGTCGGTCGTCTACGGGATCCTCGCCTGGCGTCTGCCCGAGTCGCCGCGGTACCTCGCCGGTGACGGGCGTGAGGCCGAGGCCAAGAAGGTCCTGCAGTCGATCGTCCCCGCCGAGACGGTCGAGACGAGCCTGAAAGAGATCACCGACTCGATCCGCACCGAGGCCGAACTCGAGAAGAAGTCGTCGATCCGGGGCACCCGCTTCGGTCTTCAGCCCATCGTCTGGGTCGGCATCATCCTCGCCGTGCTGCAGCAGTTCGTCGGCATCAACGTGATCTTCTACTACTCGACCACCCTCTGGCAGGCCGTCGGCTTCCAGGAAGAGGACTCGTTCCTCATCTCGACCATCACCGCCGTCGTCAACGTCGCGGTGACCTTCATCGCGATCGGGCTCGTCGACAAGGTCGGTCGCCGGCCGATGCTGCTGACCGGCTCGATCGGCATGTTCGTGAGCCTCGCCGTCACCGCCCTGGCGTTCAGCCAGGCGACCACCTCGGCGAGCGGCGACCCCTCGCTGCCCGGCGCCTGGGGCCCGGTGGCGCTCGTCGCCGCGAACCTCTTCGTCGTGTCGTTCGGGGCCACGTGGGGCCCGCTCATGTGGGTGCTGCTCGGCGAGATGTTCCCGAACAGCATCCGCGCCACCGCCCTCGGCGTGGGCAGCATGGCCAACTGGATCGCCAACTTCATCGTGACGGTGTCGTTCCCGACCCTGGCCGCCCTCAGCCTCACGCTGTCGTACGGCATCTTCGCGTTCTTCGCGCTCGTGTCGTTCTTCTTCGTCCTGGCGAAGATCCCCGAGACGAAGGGCCGCTCGCTCGAAGAGATGGGCACCTCGGCCGTCCAGGCCGACGCGGGGCGGTCCGCGAAGGCCTGAGCCTGGCAGAATCGATGCACGTCCCGTCCAGATCCTGGGCGGGACGTTCGCATTCTGAGAGGACTTCCGATGAGCCACGCCGACGACGCGACACCGGTCGCGCACGCCGACGAGACACCCGGCGACGCGACGAGCGCCGCCCGCGACCACACCCAGGAGGCGCTGGTCACGCCCCGCCGGAGGGCCTTCGCCCCGTGGGTCTTCTGGCCCGCGGCGGCCGTGATCCTCGGCTTCGTCGTCTTCGCCATGGCCTTCCCGACCGTGGCCGAGGGCCTGTTCGGGTCGATCCAGAGCGGCATCGTGGGGGCGTTCGGCTGGTACTACGTGCTGCTCGCGGCCGTCTTCGTGGTGTTCGCCCTGTGGATGGGCGTCAGCCGGTACGGCGACATCAAGCTCGGCAAGGACGACGACGAGCCCGAGTTCTCTCGTCTCTCGTGGTTGTCCATGCTGTTCGCCGCCGGCATGGGCATCGGCCTGGTGTTCTACGGGGTCGCCGAACCGCTCAGCCACTACGCCAGTCCGCGCCCGGGCGTGACCGGCGACGACAACCAACTCGCCGGCCAGGCCCTCAGCCAGACCTACCTGCACTGGGGCGTGCACGCGTGGGCGATCTACATCGTGGTCGGGCTGGGCATGGCCTACGCGATCCACCGTCGGGGCCGCCCGGTGTCGATCCGGTACGCCCTCGAACCGCTGCTCGGCAGCCGCGTCCACGGCCTGTGGGGCAACGTCATCGACGTGGTCTCGGTCGTCGGCACGCTGTTCGGCGTCGCGACGTCGCTCGGTCTCGGCGTGCTGCAGATCTCGGCCGGGCTCTCGGCCGCGGGCATCGCCGAACCGACCCTGGTGATCCAGGTGATCCTGATCGCGGCCATCACGGGCGTCACGATCTTCTCCCTGGTCAGCGGTGTCACCAAGGGCATGAAGTGGCTCTCGAACATCAACATCGTGCTGGCGGCCCTGCTGCTCGTCTTCGTGCTGGTCAGCGGCCCGTCGCTCTTCCTGCTGCGCGACTTCGTCCAGTCGCTCGGCAACTACCTGCAGAACGTCGTCGGCCTGACCTTCACGGTGAGCGCCTTCTCAGGGGCCGAGGGCGAGGCCTGGCAGGGCGCGTGGACCACCTTCTACTGGGGGTGGTGGATGTCCTGGGCGCCGTTCGTCGGCATCTTCATCGCGCGCATCTCGAAGGGCCGCACGGTCCGCGAGTTCGTCGTCGGCGTCCTCGTCGTGCCCACGCTGCTGACCTTCCTCTGGTTCAGCGTCATGGGTGGTGCCGCGCTCTACCGTGAGGTCTTCGGGGGTGGCGGCCTCGTGGGCGCCGACGGCTCGGTCGACACCGAAGGGGCTCTCTTCGAGATGCTGCAGGGTCTGCCCGGCGGCTCGATCGCGGTCTTCGGGGCCATCCTGCTGATCGGTCTGTTCTTCATCACGTCCTCCGACTCGGGCTCGCTCGTCCTCGGCATGATCTCGACCGGTGGCGACACCGAGCCGAAGACCTGGGTGCGCATCTTCTGGGCCGTGGTCACGGCCCTCGTCGCCATCGCCCTGCTCGTCACCGGCGGGCTCGACGCCCTCAAGACGGCCGCGATCATCACGGCACTGCCGTTCAGCGTGGTCATGATCGGCATCTGTGTCGCGACCTTCCGGGCCTTCGACGTCGAGCACCGGCGCGTCCTCCGCGCCCAGCGCACGCAGCTGCGCGACGACTTCGGCGACCACTACGGACTCGAGGAGGCGCGGGCCCCCAGGCGCGGTCTGCTCGGCCTCGGTCGCCGCCGCTCGTAGTCGCGGTGCGAGCCCGCAGTGGTCGCCGCCCTCGGGTGGCGACCACCGCCTCCTCGGGCCCGTGGTGGTGCTAACATGAGCGATGCAGCCTGCCCAGCAGGCTGACTTCGCGTGCCCAGTGCGTCCTCGGACGCACCGACGTCGAGGTGACCTCGTCGCCTCGCGCCGCTCCCGGCCTCCACGTCCACTCGGTCCGAACGCGCCTCACGGTGTGATCGGCGGACGTGTGCCCGGGCACCAGGCAGTGGCGACCGACCGGTCGCCCGACAACCGACAACAGGCGCACCCGCGGGTGCGCCCACGAACAAGGAGAACGACCATGGCCGTCGTCACCATCCGCCAGCTGCTCGACAGCGGCGTCCACTTCGGACACCAGACCCGCCGCTGGAACCCGAAGGTGAAGCGCTTCATCCTCGCCGAGCGCTCGGGCATCCACATCATCGACCTGCAGCAGTCGCTCGGGTACATCGACAAGGCGTACGACTTCGTCAAAGAGACGGTCGCCCACGGTGGCACCATCCTCTTCGTCGGCACCAAGAAGCAGGCCCAGGGCTCCATCGCCGAGCAGGCCAACCGCGTCGGCCAGCCCTTCGTCAACCAGCGTTGGCTCGGTGGCCTCCTGACCAACTTCCAGACGGTCTCGAAGCGCCTCGCCCGCATGAAAGAGCTCGAGGACATCGACTTCGACGACACGACGCAGGGCTTCACCAAGAAAGAACTGCTGATCAAGAAGCGCGAGCTCGACAAGCTGCACAAGACGCTCGGCGGAATCCGCAACCTGACCAAGACGCCGTCCGCCCTCTGGGTCGTCGACACCAAGAAAGAGCACCTCGCGATCGACGAGGCCAAGAAGCTGGGCATCCCGGTCATCGGCATCCTCGACACGAACTGCGACCCCGACGAGATCAACTTCCCGATCCCGGGCAACGACGACGCGATCCGTTCCGTCGGCCTGCTGACGCGCATCGTCGCCGACGCCGCCGCCGAGGGCCTGGTGCAGCGTCACCAGAAGCCCGAGGACGCCGACCAGCCCGTCGAGCCCATGGCCGAATGGGAGGCCGAGCTGCTCGCGCAGGGCGAGGCCAAGGCCGCCGACACCGCTGCCGAGGCGCCCGTCGCCGAGGCCCCCGTCGAGGAGAACGACGCCGACGCACAGGTCGCCGCGAAGCCCCTGGGCGAGCCGGTCGTCGAGCCCGTCGCCGAGGCGACCGAGGCCACCGCGGCCGAGCCGGCCGACGCCGACTCGAAGTAGTCCTCCTCCACCCTTCCGACTCCACGAAAGGAAGTCAGACACATGGCCAACTACACCATCGCTGACGTCAAGATCCTCCGTGACCGCCTCGGCGCGGGCATGGTCGACAGCAAGAACGCCCTCGAAGAAGCCGACGGCGACATCGAGAAGGCCGTCGAGATCCTGCGCGTCAAGGGACTGAAGGGCGTCGCCAAGCGCGAGGGCCGCCAGACCACCGCCGGTCTCGTCGCCGCCAAGCCCGGCTCGGGCTACGCCACGCTGATCGAGCTCGCCAGCGAGACCGACTTCGTCGCGAAAAATGAGAAGTTCGTCGCCCTGGCCGACCAGGTCCTCGAGGCCGTGCACGCGGGCGGCGCCTCCAGCGCCGCCGAGGGCAACGCCGCCGCGATCGGCGGCCAGACCGTCGAGGCCTTCGTCAACGACGAGGCCGCGCTCATGGGCGAGAAGGTCGAACTGCGCACCGTCAACCGCATCGAGGGCGAGCAGTTCGCCATCTACCTGCACAAGACCTCGAAGGACCTGCCCCCGCAGGTCGGCGTGGTCGTGGGCTACACCGGTGACGACGCCGAGACCGCTCGTTCGATCGCTCAGCACATCGCCTTCGCCGCCCCGACGTACCTGTCGCGCGACGAGGTGCCCGCCGAGCAGGTCGACAAGGAGCGTGCGATCGTCGAAGAGACCGCGAAGAACGAGGGCAAGCCGGAAGCGGCCCTGCCCAAGATCATCGAGGGTCGCCTGACCGGCTTCTTCAAGGAGATCGCCCTGCTCGACCAGGCCTACGCGAAGGACAACAAGTTGTCGGTCGCGAAGGTCGTCGACGAGGCCGGACTGTCGATCACGGGCTTCGCCCGCATCAAGGTCGGCGCCTAAGCAGCACCGTGACGGGGCCCGAGACGAACGTGTCTCGGGCCCCGTTCCCGTGCCCGGCCGAGGTCACGACACCGGGTGCATCATCGGCGACGGACGGCGACCAGCCCGAACTCGCTAACCTGGCTACGGCCACGACGAGACGGAGACTCGCATGACATCGGAAACCACCGGACGACGACGCGTCCTGCTGAAGCTCTCGGGCGAGGCCTTCGGCGGCGGCCAGCTCGGCGTGAACCCCGACGTGGTCGGGGCCATCGCCCGCGAGATCGCCGACGCGGCGACCGACGTCGAGATCGCCATCGTGGTCGGCGGCGGCAACTTCTTCCGGGGCGCCGAGCTCAGTCAGCGCGGCATGGACCGGGGCCGGGCCGACTACATGGGCATGCTGGGCACCGTCATGAACGCCCTCGCCCTCCAGGACTTCCTCGAGCAGGCCGGTGCCGCGACGCGTGTCCAGTCCGCCATCGCGATGACCCAGGTCGCCGAGCCCTACATCCCTCGTCGTGCCGAGCGGCACCTCGAGAAGGGGCGCGTCGTCATCTTCGGTGCCGGTGCGGGTCTGCCGTACTTCTCGACCGACACCGTCTCGGCCCAGCGGGCCCTCGAGATCGGCGCCTCCGAGGTCCTCGTCGCCAAGAACGGCGTCGACGGCGTCTACTCGGCCGACCCCCGCCACGACCCGTCGGCGGTCAAGCTCGACCGGCTCACGTACCAAGAGGCACTCATGCAGGGGCTCAAGGTCGTGGACTCGACCGCCTTCAGCCTCTGCATGGACAACGGCATGCCCATGCACGTGTTCGGCATGGAAGGCGAGGGCAACATCGCCCGCGCCATCCGCGGCGAACGCATCGGAACAATCGTCAGCAACTAGACGACTAAACTCGACCGCGAACCGAACAAGGAGCACCAGTGGCGATCAACGACGTACTCACCGAGACGCGCGAGAAGATGGACAAGGCGCTCGACGCCGCCAAGAACGACTTCGGCACGGTGCGAACCGGCCGCATCAACCCGGCTCTGTTCCAGAAGATCCCGATCGACTACTACGGCACCCCGACGCCGCTGGCTCAGCTCGCCTCGCTGCAGGTGCCCGAGGCGCGCACGATGATCGTCACGCCGTACGACAAGACGGCCCTCAAAGAGATCGAGAAGGCCATCGCGACCTTCCCCAACCTCGGCGCCAACCCGACGAACGACGGCACCATCGTCCGCGTCACAATCCCCGAACTGACGCAAGAGCGTCGCAAAGAGTTCGTCAAGCTCGTCCGCAGCAAGGGCGAGGACGCCAAGGTCCAGGTGCGCAACGTCCGTCGCAAGTCGAAAGAGGCGCTCGACGCCCAGAAGACCGAGGTCGGCGACGACGAGGTCGCTCGTGCCGAGAAAGAGCTCGAGTCGATCACCAAGGGCTACATCGACTCCATCGACGACGCGCTGAAGAAGAAAGAAGCGGAGCTGCTCGAGGTCTGATGAGACAGCGACCCGACGGCGCCGGCCCCGACGACTCGTCACCGGCTCAGAAGAGCACCCTCGGCAGTCGCCGTGCCGACTTCGACGCTCGTGCGCAGGCGGCGCGGCACGACATCGAGAACCAACTGCGGGCCGGCAAGGCACGCCTCGACTCACGCAACGAGAAGTTGACGGCGCGCACCGGTCGGAACCTGCCGGCCGCCATCGCCGTGGGCGTGCTCCTGGGCGCGGCGGTGCTGCTGAGCCTGATCTTCGTCAAGGCGTTCTTCATGATCGTGGCCGCGGCCCTGATCGGCTCGTTGTGCTTCGAACTCGCCAGCGCCCTCCGCTTCGCAGGGCGCGACGTTCCCCGCCTGCCGAGCGTCCTGGCCGGCGTGGCGGTCGTGCCCGCGGCCTTCTACGGGGGAGCCGGTGGCCAGTGGGCCGCTCTCGTCGGCGGCATCGTCGTCGTGTCGCTGTGGCGTCTCGTCGAGTTGGCCCGTCCCTCGCACCGAGGTGGCGCCTCCTCGCTCGGTCGCGACCTGGGTGCCGGGGCGTTCGTCCAGATCTACTGCTCGTTCCTCGGCAGCTTCATGGTCCTCATGGCCGCCCGACCCGACGGCCAGTGGTGGACGCTGTCGGCCCTCATCGTCGTGATCGCGGTCGACACCGGCGCCTACGCGACCGGCCTCAACTTCGGCAAGCACCCGATGGCTCCCCGCATCAGCCCGAAGAAGACCTGGGAAGGCTTCGCCGGCTCGGTGGCCGCCAGTCTCGTCGCGGCCGTGCTGCTGTCCGTCTTCCTGCTCGACGAGCCGTGGTGGTTCGGCCTCGTCTTCGGCGGCGTCATCATCGTGACGGCCACCATCGGCGACCTCTCCGAGTCGCTCATCAAGCGTGACCTCGGCATCAAGGACATCAGCACCTGGTTGCCCGGTCACGGCGGTTTCCTCGACCGGCTGGACAGCACGCTGCCGTCGGCCGCTGCGGCCTACGGTCTCTACCTGCTGTTCGCCTAGGGCACTCGGCCGAGGGTGAGGGGCCGCGCGTCCAGCGGCTTGCCATCGGGCCATGCGGCATGATGGTGGCCGTGAGCAGCACATTCCCGATCGTTCCCAAGGGCAAGCGGGGTTACGACGTCGACGAGGTCGACGCGTTCCTGGTCGAGGCCCGCAAGGCCTACGCCGGCGACGTCAGCCTCGGCATCGACTCCGCCCGCATCCGACGCACCGCCTTCGGATTGACCAAGAACGGCTACTCGACCGCACACGTCGACGCCGCGCTCGAACGTCTCGAGGACGCTTTCGCCAGTCGCGAGCGTGAACGCGCGGTCTCGTCGGGGGCCGAGTCCACGTGGTTCTCGACCGCGCGGTCCGGGGCCGAGGACATCGTGGCCCGGCTCGAGCGACCGCAGGGTCACCGCTTCGACCGGGTCGGCATCCTCACGACGGGCTACCACCCGCGAGACGTCGATCGCCTCACCCGGCGTCTGCACGGCTACTTCACCGACGGCCGCCCCCTCAGCATCGACGACGTCCGGGGATCGGTCTTCCGGGCCAAACGTGGCGGCTACCGGGAGAGCCAGGTCGACCTGCTCCTCGACACGGTGGTCGACGTCATGCTCGCCGTCCGCTGACGGCCACGGCCTGCACTTCGCACGACGGCGGGGGCCATCCCGACACGCTGACGCGTCGTCCCTGGTCCTCCGGCGTCCCATCGGTTACCCTGGACGGACTCATGGGCAGGCACGCAGCGAATCCGACCCCCGGTCCCTCTCGACGAGAGCACCCGGCCGCGGTCGAACGACCCTCGACCCGTCGACGCGTCCGCGTGCCGGCTTCCCAGAGCGTCGTCCGTCGCCCGGCAGCCGGTCCGCTCGCGTCCACGGGCTCCACCCGCGAGACCGCCTCGGCCGCTCGTCGACCGGGTGTCCCACGACGGGTCGTCCTGCCTCTCGTCGGCTTCTGTGCGTCGTTCGCGTTCGTGTCGGCCTCGCTCGTCAACCCGCTGGCCGGTGCCGAGGCCGCGACGACCGTTCCTGGTGCCGCCTCGGTGCTGACGGCCCCCGGCCAGACCCTCACCGTCGCCGGTGCTGCGGTGACGGTCGCCGACCGAGACGCGTACGGTGTCACCGAATACGTCCCGCCGCCGCCTCCGCCCGTCGTGGTGGCCGAGACCGAGAAGCCCGAGGCCTCCTCCTCGAGTACGACGTCCGGTGGGGCCAAGAAGTCCTCTGTTGCTCCCGTGGCGGGTACGCCCGACCCGGGCAGTGCCAAGGCCGTCGCCGCAGAACTCGTCGCCGCTCGGGGCTGGGGTTCCGACCAGTACGACTGCCTCGTGTCCCTGTGGCAGAAAGAGTCCGGCTGGAACGTCTACGCGTCGAACCGGTCGAGTGGTGCGTACGGCATCCCCCAGGCTCTGCCCGGCAGCAAGATGGGTTCCGTCGGCGCCGACTGGCAGACCAACCCGGCGACGCAGATCACCTGGGGGCTCAACTACATCGGTGGTCGCTACAGCACTCCGTGTGGTGCCTGGGCGCATTCCGTCGCCAACAACTGGTACTGACCCGTCGCACGGCCCTCGATCCCGAGGGCCGTTGCTACGCTGGTCGTCATGCCCCGCAGCAACCGCTCCCGTCGCTCACGCGACCGGCGTGAGGCCGACGAGGCGTACGACATCAGCCGGGCGTCGTTCGGCGGTCTGACGGTCGAGACCAAGCACGGGCGTTCGTTCAACGTGCAATCGATCTCGGCGTCGTCGGCCGTCAAAGAATACGTCTGCCCCGGCTGCGCGCTGGGCATCGCCCCCTCGACACCGCACGTCGTGGCGTGGCGCGCCGACGGGCTCTTCGGTGCCGAGGACGACCTGGCAGCGCGCCGTCATTGGCACACCCACTGCTGGAGGATCTCGTGACCACCCCCGACACCGACGCCCTCGACATCCGCGGGGGAGTCCTGCTGCCCGCGCGCCGCGAAGACGTCGAACTGCACACCGGCGACGGTCTGACGCTGGTGGGCGAGTTGAGCCTCCCGGCGGACCGCGAGCCCGTCGGCACGATCGTCGCACTGCACCCCCTGCCCACCGCCGGTGGGTTCATGGACTCCCACGTCATCCGCAAGGCCGCGGCCCGCCTGCCGGCCCTGGCCGACCTGGCCGTGCTGCGATTCAACTTCCGCGGGGTGTCGTCCCCTCGCGGGCGGTCCGAGGGCGAGTTCGGCGAGGGAGTGGCCGAAGCGGCCGACCTCGCCGCTGCCGTGGCCTTCGTGCGCGATCGCGGTCTGCCCACCCCGTGGTTGGTGGGCTGGTCGTTCGGCACCGAGGTCGCCTTGAAGCACGGCCTCGACGTCGAGGTGGCTGGCGTCGTCCTGCTGTCCCCGCCCCTGCACCGCACGTCCGATGCCGAGCTCGCGGCCTGGCAAGGCTCCGGGCGGCCCGTGGTCGCCGTCGTGCCCGAGCTCGACGACTACCTGCGGCCCGACGAGGCGCGACGACGGTTCGCCCTCGTGCCCGAGGCCGAGGTCGTCGCCGTCGAGGGCGGCAAACATCTGTGGGTCGGCGAGAAGCAGACCAGCCGCGTGCTGACCGAGATCGTCGGCCGGGTCGCCCCCGGTGCCCTGCCGCTGCCGTCCACCTGGCCACCCCGCGCCTCCTGAGGGCACGGGCGCCGGACGGCGGGGGCGCCGGACGGCGGCCCACCTCGCCCACCACGGGGCGTGTGATGCCCCTCAGAGCTGGTTCTGGCGCGGCACGTAGACCTCGCGGATGATCAGCAGGATCGACGCGGCGACCGGGATGGCGATGAGGGCCCCGAGCACGCCCAGCAGCGTGCCCCCGACGAGGGCCGCGATGACCACGATCACGCCCGGGACGCGGACCGCCCGACGCATGATCCGCGGACTCAGCAGATAGGCCTCGACCTGCATGTAGACGAGGTAGTAGACGGCCGCGGTGACCCAGGTGGCCGGTGATTGGGGCAACAGCGCGATCTGCGCCAGCACGATGATCGCCGAACCGCTGATGGTGCCGACGAGGGGGATGATCGAGCCGAGGAACGCGATGAACGCGAAGACGGCCGGCTGTTGGGCGCCGATGATGGTGAGGAACACGAAGCTGAGGATGCCGTTGAGTGCCGCGAGCGTGAACTGACCGATGACGTACCGACCCACCGACTGGCTGATCTGTTCGGAGATGTCGACGAACGTGGCCCGCTTCGAGGCCGGGACGAGCTGGTACAGAGCGCGCTTCACGCTGTTGATCGACGAGGTGAAGTAGATCGTCAGGATGACCACGACGACCGTGCCGAAGAGGCCGTTGCCGATCGCGACGCCGACGGCGAGGACTCCGCCACCGATCGTGACGACGTTGTCGGGGTTGGTCAGGAAGTCGACGATGGAGTCGAGCGCGTTCTGCACGTCGAAGACGTTCTGCGGGACGAGTTCTTGCAGGTTGTCGACGAACTGCTGGGTGGTGACGCTCTGCAGGTACGAGGTCAACGCCTCGATCAGGCTCGTGGTCTGCTGCACGATGACGGGCACGATCGCGAACACGACGCCCACGAAGGCGCCGACCACCGCCACGAGGACGATCACGATGGCGATGCCCCGGGGCACCCGGCGCTTCTCGAGCCACGAGACGATCGGGTCGAGACCCAGCGAGATGAACAGGGCTGCGCCCACGTAGGTCAGGATCGTCGAGAGCTGGCCGACGGCACCCCCGATCACGAGGGCGACGAGCACGCCCAGGCCCGCGAGCAGACCGATGCGGAACGGGTTGTGGATCTTCACGGGCGGGCTCCTGTCGACGGCGCGGGCCGGTCGAGGCCACGGCGGCACCGACTGCCCGACACGGCCTGTCGTCCTACTCTGGCGTACCGCCGCCGACTTGTCCGATCATGCCACGCAGGTTCTCGAAGTAGTCGGCGACGGCGTCGCGTTCGCGCGTGATCTCGGCGAGGCGCTCTTCGGCGTCGCCGACGATGTCGTCGGCCCGCTGCTGGGCGTCGGCCAGGATCGACCGCGAGCGTTCGTCGGCGTTGGTGAGGACCTCGTGGGCCGTCTCGTCGGCGTCCGTCCGCGTCGTCCGGGCGTACTCGTTCGCGCTGCGTTCGAGCTCGTCGGCCTCGCGCCGCACCTCGGTGGCACGGCGGGTGGCCTCGGCGAGCTGTTCGGCCGCCGAGTCGAGCAGCTCTTGGGTCTCGGCGACGGCCTGCTGGTGTCGCTGTGTGAGCTCGACCTCGGCTTCGTCGCGACGGGCCAGCAACTCGACCTCGAGGTCGGCCCGCCCCTGGTCGACGTCGCGACGCAGGTCGGCCGTGGCCCGCTCGCGGTCGGCCTCGAGCCCGGCCCGGACCCGGACGTCGTCGGCGGCCAGGCGGGCGCGCTGGGCCTCGGTCTCGTCCGCCAGGGCGGCGCGGGCCTCGGCGGTCTCGGCGGCGAGTTCGGCGCGGGCCTGCTCGATCTCGGCCGCGAGTTCGGCCCGTCGGTCGGCGTCCTCGCGGGCGAGACGGTCGGCCTGCGCCTCGCTCTCACGGGTGAGGCGCTCGTCGGTCTCGACGGTGACCCGCTCGATGCGTTCGCGTGACGTGGTCTCGGCGAGGTCGAGTTCGTCGCGGCGACGCCGGGTCTCGCGGTCGAGTTCGGTGCGGGCGTCACCCATCTCTTTCTCGAGGTCGGCCCGGGCCTGCGCGATCTCGGCCGCGAGGCGGTCGCGACCGGTGGCGATCTCGCGCTCGAGCTCGACCCGGGTGGACTCGACCTCGTCGGTGAGATCGGCACGGGTGGCGTCGACGTCGCGGGCGAGGAGCGCCCTGGTCTCGGCGACCTCGTGGGCGAGCTCGGCGCGGGCCGCGGCGACGTCGCGCTCGAGTTCGGCTCGCTGGGACGCGACGTCGTCGGCCAGATCGGCGCGGGCGGCCGTGATCTCGCGCTCGAGTTCGGCACGGCGGGCGCCGACCTCGGCGTCGAGGTCGGCACGGGTGGTCTCGTCGAGTCGGGCCAGCTCGGCGCGGACCGTGACGCCCTCGCGGTCGAGGTCGGCGCGCTGGCGCTCGGAGTCACTCTCGAAGACGGCTCGGGCCTCGCGGGTGTCGGCGGCGAGCGTCTCGGCCTCGTCGCGGGCCTCGGCGAGGTCACGGGCGACGGCGGCCCGCTGCTCGGCGACCTCGTGCTCGACCTCGGCCCGCAGCGCGGCTGCTTCCCGTCGCGCCGTCGAGACGTTCTGGGCGGCCTCGGTCGCCGCCGACCCGCGGATCGAGATGGCGTCGCGCTGCGCCTCTTGCAGCAGGTCGCGTGCCTCGGCCTTGGCGCGCGCGACCAGACGGTCGGCGTCGGCGGTGGACTCGGCGACCTGCGCCGCGGCACGGCCCCGGGCGTCGTCGAGCACGGCCGCCGCCCGCTCGGTGGCGTCGTCGAGCAGGCGCTTCGCCTCGGCCGTGGAGGACGAGCGCAGGGCTTCGGCGTCGATGTCGGCCTGGCTGATCAGGAGGGTGGACTGCTGTTCGGCCAGACGCAGGGTCTGCTCGAGCTTGCTGCCGAGGCCCGAGTACGTGGGGGTGCCGGCCTCTTCGAGCTCGGCACGGATCTCGTCCACCCGCTGCTGGAGGAAAGCGACCTCGCTCGCCCGGTCGGCCCGGTCGGCGTTGGCCTTGATGAGCTCGCGCCGCAGGTCGCCGAGCACGCGGTCGACCTCGTCCTTGCGGTAGCCCCGGAGTTCAATGCCGAAATCGGCTTCGTCAGCGGCCACGGTGTCTCCTTCGGTGCAGGGTTCGGGCCAGGGGAGCGCGGCCCGCGACACGATGCTAGTGGGAGGCCCTCGATGGACGCCGACCGACGGGTTAGGCGCCTCTCAGCCTCGTCGGATACGCTGAGCCGTCTTAAATTCTGCTGCCGCGCCCGGCCTCCTGGCCAGGCTCGTGCGAGGCCCGTCGTCGACCACGACGGTTCCTGGCGCCCCGACCGGGATGGTGGCTCGGAGGGAGAGAAACGTGCGTTTCATCGTCGCAGTCGTCGTCGTCGTCCTGGCGGCGGTGATGGTGGCGTTGGGCTTCGCCCAACGCACCGTCTTCGCGCCCCCGCCGAGCGTGTCGTCCCAGGTCGACACCAGCGACTCCGACGCGACCGTCACGGTCGTCCCGGCCTCGGCGTTGCACGGCCACGACGGGCGTCAGACGGTGTCGGTCTCCGGTGGGGACACCGCGTTCGCCGCCTACGGCCGCACGTCCGACGTGCTCGGCTGGGTGGGTGACGCGAGCTACAACGAGGTCGAATACGACCAGAACACCGGCGAACTCGCCAGCCGTACGGTCGCCGGCGACACCGCCGAGGTCCCCGACCCGACCGACTCCGACCTCTGGTTCGACCAGTTCACCGGCAGAGACCTCACCTTCTCTCTCGACGCGCCCGACGACGTCTCGCTCGTCATCGTCTCGGACGGCACGCAGCCGGCCCCGGCCGACGTCCGCATCACCTGGCCGCTCTCGACCGCGACGCCCCTGGCCGGTCCGCTCATCGTCGGCGGCCTCGTGGTCCTGCTGATCGGCATCGGCCTGTACGTCTGGGCGATCCTGCACCACCGCCGCACGCGCGGCCCGCGTCGACGCTCGGGCGACGGGAAGCGACCCCGCCTGTCGCGCCGGGCCGGGCGCAAGGCGGTCAAGGCGCTCGACGCCGCCGGCACCGAGACGCTCGCACCCGGCCGTGGGCGTGCCCGCGGCATCCGTCGGCTCGTCGCCGTGGCTCCGATCGTGTTGGTGTCGTCGCTCGCCCTGTCGGCGTGCACCGCCGACTACTGGCCGCAGCAGGCGCCGGTGGCGGGTTCCGACTCGGCCACCCCGACCCCGACGCCCACCTCGACCGACGGCGCGGAGTCCGGTGACCAGGGCAACGCACTGCAGCCCCCCGTGATCAGCGTCGCTCAGGCGAAGCGCATCGTCGAACGCATCTCGGCCACGGCGACCGAAGCGGACGCCTCGCTGAACGCCGACCTCGCGGCCACCCGCTTCACGGGTCCCGCCCTCGAACAGCGCCAGGCGAACTACACGATCCGGTCCAAGGACGCGGCGGCTGCCGCCCCCCTGGCCATCCCGACCGGCACGGTCACGCTCACGCTGCCGCAGCAGGCCGACTCGTGGCCGCGGTCGGCGTTCGTCGTCGTGCAGGACGCCGACACGAGCGTCGCACCCGTCGCCCTCACGCTCGAACAAGAGACCGCGCGAGACCCCTACAAGGTCGAGTACGCGGTCAGTCTCCAGACGCAGACCCCGTTGACGGTCGCCCCCGCGTCGATCGGTGCGGCCCGGCTCTCGCCCGACGTCAAGCTGCTCGAGCTGCAGCCCGACCAGCTCGCCGAGGCCTACGGCGACATCCTGCGCAACGGTGACGAGAGCCAGTACGCCGCCCAGTTCCAGACCGAGGGTGACACCCTGCGCGAGAAGATCGGCAAGGCCTACAAGGACGCCAAGCGCGCGGCCCTGCCGACCACCGCGTCGATCGACTACACGTCGCAGGCCGACGACGAGACCCCGGTCGCGTTCGCCACCAACGACGCCGGAGCCATCGTCTCGGTCGCGCTCAACGAGATCGAGACCGTCAAGCCGACGGCCACCGGCGCCAAGGTCAACCCCGAGGGCACCGTCAAGACCCTGCTGGGCCTCGACGAGTCGTCGAAGGGCATCGAGGCGACCTACGGCGTCGAGCTCTTGTTCTCCGTCCCGCCCGTCGGCAGCGACGACCCGATCGTCCTGCTCGGTTTCAGCCAGGCCCTCACCTCTGCCAAGGAGCTGCCATGACCAACCTTCCCCCCGTCCCCGCGGGTCTCCGCGGCGCCGTCGACCTCTCGTCGCTCGTCAACCGCCCGCCGGCCCCCGCCCCGGCCGGCCCGTCCGACGGCTCGCCCGCCGACGGCGCGACCGCAGGAGGCGCGGGTGGCGCCTCGGCCCCGGCCGCCGGTCAGGTCGCGGTGCCGGGCCTCGTGCTCGACGCGACCGACGCCACCTTCACGCAGGTCCTCGAGATCAGCAACACCGTCCCGGTTATCGTCGACCTCTGGGCGGAGTGGTGCGGCCCGTGCAAACAGCTCTCGCCGGTCCTCGACAAGCTGGTCGGCGAGTACGCCGGCCGCCTGCTGCTCGTCAAGGTCGACGTCGACGCCAACCCCCAGCTGACGCAGGCGTTCCAGGCCCAGTCGATCCCGGCGGTCGCCGCGGTGATCGGCGGCCGCCCCGTCCAGCTCTTCGTCGGGGCCCTGCCCGAGGCCCAGGTGCGCGACGTCTTCGAGCAGGTGCTCGAGCTCGCCGCGCAGAACGGCGTGACCGGCACGGCGGTGGTCGACGGCGCCCCGGCGGGCGAGGCCGACGAGGTCGAGCCCGAGCCGGAGCCTCTGCCCCCGCACCACCAGGACGCCTACGACGCGATCGACCGGGGGGACTACGCCGCGGCGATCACCGCGTACAAGACCGCCATCGCGCAAGACCCTCGCGACCAGCTCGCCGTGGCCGGTCTCGCCCAGGTGTCGTTGCTCGAGCGGCTGCAGGGCGCGTCGCTGGCCGACGTCCGCGCGGCGGCCGCCGCCGCCCCCACCGATCTCGGCGCCCAGCTCGACGTGGCCGACCTCGACCTCAGCGGCGGGCACATCGACGACGCCTTCGACCGTGTGCTGACCGTCTTCCCGTCGCTCGACCCCGCGGGCCGCGATGCCGCCCGGGCCCGCCTGCTCGAGTACTTCGAGATCGTCGGGGTGGACGACCCCCGGGTGGCGACCGCCCGCCGTCGTCTGGCGATGCTGTTGTACTGAGCCGCGCCTCCTGCGTGAGCGACGGAACCCCCGCGACCCGGAAGGGTGGCGGGGGTTCCGTCGTGGAGGGGCGGTGGCTCAGCGGCGCAGCTTGAGCCAGACGACGCCGAGCGGCGGCAACTGGACGTCGGCCGCGGCGGGGCGTCCGGCCCAGGGGTCGTCGGTCGCGGTGACGCCGCCGAAGTTGCCGACACCCGAACCGCCGTAGATCTCGGCGTCGGTGTTCAGGATCTCGTCCCACCGGCCGGCCTCGGGCAGGCCGAAGCGCATGTGCACCGGTTCACCCGAGAAGTTCGCCAGGACGGCGACCGAGTCGCCCGAGCCGGACTTGCGGAGGAACGCGACGACGCTGTGCTGGGCGGCGCCGCCGTCGATCCACTCGAAGCCGTCGGTGTCGAAGTCGTGCGCCCAGAGCGCCGGCTCGTCGCGGTACACCTCGTTGAGGCGCGACACGAGTCCGTGGAGCCCCTGGTGCACGGGCTGGTCGAGGATCCACCAGTCGAGCCCTCGTTCTTCGCTCCACTCGCCGGGCTGGCCGAACTCGCTGCCCATGAAGAGCAGCTGTTTGCCGGGGTGGCCCCACATGTACGCGAGGTAGGCACGCAGGTTCGCGAGCTTCTGCCATTGGTCGCCCGGCATCTTGTTGAGCAGCGACCCCTTGCCGTGCACGACCTCGTCGTGGCTGATCGGCAGCATGAAGTTCTCGCTGAACGCATAGACGAACGAGAAGGTGATCTCGCCGTGGTGGTGCGAACGGTAGAGCGGGTCCTCGGCGACGTAGCCGAGGGTGTCGTGCATCCAGCCCATGTTCCACTTGAGGCCGAAGCCCAGGCCGCCCTCGCTGGTCGGGCGGGTCACGCCGGGCCAGCTCGTGCTCTCTTCGGCGATCATGACGATGCCGGGGTGGCGCTTGTAGGCCGTGGCGTTGGCCTCTTGCAGGAAGCTGATGGCCTCGAGGTTCTCGCGTCCGCCGAACTCGTTCGGCAACCACTCGCCCTCGTTGCGGCTGTAGTCGAGGTAGAGCATCGAGGCCACGGCGTCGACGCGCAGCCCGTCGATGTGGAACTCCTCGAGCCAGTAGAGCGCGTTCGAGACGAGGAAGTTGCGCACCTGCGAGTCGCCGAAGTTGAAGACCAGCGTGCCCCAGTCGGGCTGTTCGCCGCGGCGGGGGTCGGAGTGCTCGTAGACGGCGCGGCCGTCGAACTTCGCGAGGGCCCACTCGTCCTTCGGGAAGTGCCCGGGCACCCAGTCCATGATGACGCCGATGCCGGCCTGGTGGAGGCGGTCGATCAGGTAGCGCAGGTCGTCGGGGCTGCCGAAGCGGCTGGTGACGGCGTAGTAGCCGGTGACCTGGTAGCCCCACGAGCCGCCGAAGGGGTGCTCGGCGAGCGGCATGAACTCGACGTGGGTGAAGCCGAGCTCGCCGACGTACTCGATCAGCTGGTCGGCCAGTTCGCGGTAGTTCAGCCCCGGTCGCCACGAGCCGACGTGCAGCTCGTAGACGCTCATCGGGCCGGCGTGGACGTCGTTCTCGGCGCGGGAGGCCATCCAGGCGTCGTCGGACCAGGCGTGGGCGGCCTTGGTGACCACCGAGCCGGTGAGCGGCGGCACCTCCGAGGTGCGAGCCATCGGGTCGGCGCGCTCGACCCAGACGTCGTCGGGTGTGAGCACCTCGTACTTGTAGATGCCGTCCTTGACGCCGGGCACGAAGAGCTCCCAGACGCCGTTGCCGTCGAGGCGGCGCATCGCGTGCCGCTCACCGTTCCAGCCGTTGAGGTCGCCCTTCACGCGGACGGCACGGGCGTGGGGCGCCCAGACGGCGAACGAGGTGCCGGTGACGCCCTCGTGCTCGCGCACGTGGCTGCCGAGCATCTTCCAGAGCTGCTCGTGGCGGCCCTCGCCGAAGAGGTACAGGTCGAACTCGGTGACGGTGGGGGCGAAACGGTAGGGGTCGTCGGAGACCCACGCCGCGCCTCCGTCGTAGGTCGCCTCGATCGTGTACGCGCCGATCGGCTCGCTCGTGACGCCCTGCCAGAGGCCGTGGGCCACGTGCTCGAGCGCGAAAGACGACCCGGAGGCGCCGGTCACGGTGACCGTCTCGGCGAGCGGTCGGACGACGCGGACGGCGGTACGGCCGCCGCGGGGGTGCGCGCCGAGGACGGCGTGCGGGTGGCCGTGCGTGCCGGTGGCGGCGGAGAAGACCTCGTCGTCGCCGAGGGAGAACAGGCCGTCGGCGTCGCTCGCCACGGCGGGGTCGACCCGGGTGTCGGTGCCCTGGTCGGGGCCGGCGTCGGGGCCGGTCGGGGGAGTGGTGGTCATCGGGGGCGCTCCTACGGGGCTCGGTTGAGGTCGACGGAGAGCACGTGCACCGGTTCGACGAAGGCGTCCAGTCGGACGTAGTTGTCGTCGCCCCAGGTCCACGACTGACCGGTGATGAGGTCGCGCACGGTGTAGGTGCCACCGGGCTGCAGCCCGAACTTCGTGACGTCGAGGTGGACGGTCGTCTCGCGCGCGGAGTGCGGGTCGACGTTGGCGACGACGATGATGCCGTCGGCACGTCCGCTGCGGGTGTGCGCACGGGACAGGTACTTCGAGAAGACGAGGATCGACTCGTCGTCGCTCGAGTGGATCTCGAGGTTGCGCAGCTGACGCAGGGCCGGGTGGGAGGCGCGGATGCGGTTGAGCTGCGTCAGGTACGGCGCCAGCGACGCCCCGGCCTCTTCGGCGGCGGCCCAGTCGCGGGGCTTGTACTCGTACTTCTCGTTGTCGATGTTCTCTTCGCTGCCCGGTCGCGCCACGTCCTCGAAGAGCTCGTAGCCCGAGTAGACGCCCCAGGTCGGCGAGGCCGTCGCGGCGATCGCGGCACGGATCTTGTACGCCGCGGGCCCACCGAACTGCAGGTAGGGCGTGAGGATGTCGTGCGTGTTGACGAAGAGATTCGGGCGCAGCCAGGCACTCGTCTCCTTCGACAGCTCGTCGAGGTACTCCTCGAGTTCCCATTTCTCGTTGCGCCAGGTGAAGTACGTGTACGACTGGTGGAACCCCACCTGCGCGAGCGCCTGCATCATGGCCGGCTTCGTGAAGGCCTCCGAGAGGAAGACCACCTCGGGGTTCGTCTGCCGGATCTCGTGCAGCAGCCACTCCCAGAAGCGCACCGGCTTCGTGTGCGGGTTGTCGACGCGGAAGATGGTGACACCGAGCTCGATCCAGTGCCGCACGATGCGCAGCACCTCGCGGCTCACGCCCTCGTAGTCGTTGTCGAAGTTGAGGGGGTAGATGTCCTGGTACTTCTTGGGCGGGTTCTCGGCGTAGGCGATCGTGCCGTCGGGCAGGGTCGTGAACCACTCGGGGTGCTCGGTGACCCAGGGGTGGTCGGGCGAGCACTGCAGCGCCAGGTCGAGGGCGAGCTCGAGGCCGGCGTTCTTCGCGGCGTCGACGAACCAACGGAAGTCCGCGACGGTGCCGAGGTCGGGGTGCACCGCGTCGTGGCCGCCGTCGGCCGAGCCGATGGCGTAGGGCGAGCCCGGGTCGGCCGGACCGGCGGTCAGCGAGTTGTTCGGCCCCTTGCGGAACGTCGTCCCGATCGGGTGCACGGGCGGGATGTACACGACGTCGAAGCCCATGCGGGCGATCGACGGAAGGCGGCGGGCCGCGGTGCGGAACGTGCCGCTCTTCCACGTGCCGTCGGCCTGCTTGCGGGCGCCCTCGCTGCGGGGGAAGAACTCGTACCAGCTGCCGAGGCCGGCGCGGCTCCGCTCGACCCGGAGTGCCTCGGGGGCGCTGCGCGTGACGAGGCTCGCGAGCGGCTTCACCAGGAGGACCGCGGCGAGGCGCGGGTCGGTGGCGACACGGAGGCGCGAGGCAGGGGAGAGGGCGGGGTTCGCGAGCGCCTTGGCCGCGTCGCGGATGAGGGTCGTGTCGGGGTACTCGTCGACGGCGTCCGCCAGCAGCCGACTGCCGAGGGCGAAGGTGACCTCGACGTCGAGCCCGGCCGGCACCTTGATCTCGGCCGCGTGCAGCCACGTGGCCCAGTCGTCGGTGTAGGCCTCGACCTGCCAGGCCCAGTCGCCCTCGGTCTCGAGCTGCACCTGGGCCGTCCACCGGTCGGTGCCGGGGATGCCGGCGGCCATGCGGTGCCGGGTCTCGGCGCCCTCGGGGTCGATCGTGACGAGGTCGGCCCCGATCAGGTCGTGGCCCTCGCGGAAGACGGTCGCCCCGAAGGTGACCACCTCGCCGGAGAAGGCCTTCGTCGGGAACACTCGGTCGGGTGTCGTCGGGGTGAGGCCCGTGATGGGGATCCGCCCGACTCTGGGTTCGTATGCTGTCGCCACGCTGTCGACCGTACCCGGTCTGGCCCACCCGGTCCCGACCCGGACGCGACCCGGGCCCCGGGAGGGGCGCCGGGGGCGGATCGGGGGGCAGATCAGGCATTTCGGGGTACAAACCGGTGTCCACCCTGTCACCGACAGACGTCACGGTCCGTTTTGTCCCCCCAACTGGGTGCATGCATCGGCATGGATGGCCTGTCGGCACTTTGGAGGACCGCGTAATGTCGAACCTGTCGTCGCGGCCTGCCCGCCCGAAGAACCCGAACTCCTCGAGAGCCCGGCGCCCGACGACATCGATCGGCCGCCCGACCCGGAGCCGACAGCCCCCGCAGCGCCGTGTGCCACCCCGACGTCGACCCGACCGACGGTGCACGGCGGTGCTCGAGCGCGCCTCGGTGCGCGGAACAGGACCCACATGAACAAGCTCGTCAAGGGTGCCGTCGCCGGTGCCGCCGGCATCGCCCTCCTCCTCGGTGGTGCCGGGACCTTCGCCCTCTGGAACGCCAGCACCGAGGTCAACGCCGCCAGCGTCGCCTCGGGCACCCTCTCGCTCGCCCAGTCGTCGGCGGGCAGCTGGACCGACGTCACGAACGGCCGGAGCACGGCCCTGACGACCGCCCAGGTCGCCGCCTACAAGATCGTCCCCGGCAGCAAGCTGCAGTTCACGCAGCCGATCACGATCGCCGCCTCGGGCAACGACCTGCGGGCCGACCTCACCTACGACGCGGCCTCGGTCACCGGCAGCCTCAAGCCGTACGTGACGAACACGCTGACCCTCTCGACCGCCGCCGGCGCCACGACCCTGCCGTCCGGCGTCACCGCGGGCAGCACGGCCGGCAGCTACGTCGTCGCCCCCGTGTCCGCCGGCAGCACCTCGGCCGTCGTGACCTTCGTCGTCGAGCTGCCCTCGACGGTGTCCGACGCCGCCAGCCAGGGCGGCACGCTCGACCTGAGCAAGCTGACCTTCACGCTCAAGCAGCGCGCCATCGCCTAGCGGGTGCCGGTGGCCCGACGGCCATCGCACCCCGACTCACCGACCGGTGACCGGACCGCACCCGACGCGGTCCGGTCGCCACCTCCCGTCCGACCCGCCGACCAGGGGCTCACGGGCCACCGCATCGCACGACCGACCACCAGGGGGTGAGACGTTGACCGGACAGCCCGGCGGACGCGCGCGTCACCGCTCGCCCGAGCGCGCCTCCTCGTCTCGTCGTCCGCTGCGTTCGCTGTGGGCGGCGACGGCGGTCGTGGCCGGGGCGGTCGCCGTCGGACTCGTCGCGACCGGCGGGACGTACGCGCTGTGGAACTCCGCGGTCGCCCCCACGGCCGTCACGGTCGCGTCGGGCACGGCGGGCCTCTCGGTCGGCAGCGTCAAGGCACTCGACACGTCCGCCCTCGGCCCCGGCGGCGCCACCGCGGGCACCTTCAGCGCGACGAACACGGGGTCGGTCGCCCTGGCCATGCGGGTCACGGCCGGGACCACCACGGCGTCGGCGTCCGCCCTGCCCGGGGAGCTCACCGTGAAGCTCGCCGCCGTCACGAAGTCCGCGGACTGCGTCGCGGGCGTCGGCGGGTACTCGGCGCGGCCCTCGGCTTTCGACACCGGCAGCGGCTACTTCACGCTGCCGG
This sequence comes from Frigoribacterium sp. AP1, assembly GCF_056680555.1. Classification (NCBI taxonomy): domain Bacteria; kingdom Bacillati; phylum Actinomycetota; class Actinomycetes; order Micrococcales; family Microbacteriaceae; genus Frigoribacterium; species Frigoribacterium sp. AP1. The sequence continues at coordinate 205,217 of NZ_CM155288.1, read as the reverse complement.
CCGGCGCCACCGCGACCGGGTGCGTCGTCGTCACCCTCGACTCGGACGTCCCGGCGACCCTGCAGAACCAGACCTCGTCGATCGGGCTCGTCCTGACCGGGACGCAGGTGGCCCCGTGACCGGGCGCCGCGTCGTGAGCGGGCCGCGGCCCGCGATCGGCCCACGGCCCCGGTCCGCTCCGCGATCGGCCCTGGCCGCCGTCGTCGTCGGCGTGATCGTCGGCGTCGCGCTGGCCTCCGGAGGGGCGGCCTCGGCGCTCTGGACGGTGTCCGCCACCCTCACCGAGAAGGTCGGGACCGGCGCCGTCGGGCTCACGGCCGGGACCGTCGACGGTCTGCAGGCCGACTACTCGGGGTCGACCCGGTCGCTCACGGCGCCGTGGACCTTCACGAACTCGGGCACGGTCGCGGCGACGTACTCGACGCGCGGCAGCCTGAGCTCGGGCAGCTCGGCGGACCTCGCCGCGTCGATCGCCGTCGTCGGCTGGCCGGTGTCCGCCGCGTCCGCCTGCACGTCGACGGCGGCCGTCGGCTCGGGGAGCGTCAGCGGCACCTGGTCGGCCGTTCCGAACCTGTCCGGCAGCCTCGCCGCCAAGGCCAGTGCGACCTGGTGCCTCCGCACCTCGATCGCGACCTCGTCGCCCACCGGACGCGTCAACCCGGTCCTCACCGTGTCGCTGGCCGCCGGTTCGTGGACCGCGACCCCGCAGGACCGCCGCATCGTGCAGAACAACACGATCGTCCCCGCGCAGACCGCGGTCTGTCGCACCGACGGCGAGGCCTACGCGTGGCTCGACTTCGACCCGTCGACCCGCGCGACCGCGACCCGCTACGCGACCTACGTCGGCAGCACCCGGATCTCGAACAACGAGCAGACCGGCGACTACCCGCACTTCGCCTTCACCCGCGACAACCTGCCGAAGGACCCCTTCGGCGACGGCCTGATCGGCGTCGACATCCGCGTGATGGTCGACGGCCAGCCGACCGACCTCATGGCCGTCGGCACCCTCAAGGTCGTCTACGACCAGTACGGGACGAGGAACATCCAGTGCGGGTGACCGGCGGCCGGGTGGTCGCGGTCGTCGTCGCCGTCACGGCGCTCGTCGCCTCCGCCGGCGTCCTGTCGGCCCCGGCTCCCGCCACGGCCGCCACCGCGCCCCGCCTGATGGTCAGCGGCGACGGCGAGCACTGGCAGGGCCGCCTCGACGCGGCGCTGTTCGGCGACGACCTGCGGCTCGTCCCCGGGGCGAGCACGACGGGCACCTTCTGGGTGAAGAACCTCTCGAGCGAGCCGGCCGCGCTCAGTGCCCGCCTCGTCGACGTCACGACCTCGTCGCCCGCGTTCGCCGAGGCGGTCACGGTCAGCTCGCACTCCGACCTCGACGTCGGCGACCTGCCGCCCGTCACCCTGGCCGGTGACGGCTGCACCCCCGTGCTCGCGCCCGTCCGGCTCGCCGCGGGGCAGGAGGTGCCGGTCACCGTCTCGGTCGCCCTCGACGGTTACGCTTCCGACGGCACCGGCGACCAGACCCTCGACTTCGGCGTGCTCGTCACGCTCACCGGCCTGGCCGGGGCGGCCGTGCCGACGGGGTGCGCATCAGCCGGGACCGCCGGCGCGGCGGACGCGGGCGCGAATGCGGGCACGGGCGCAGGAGGCGCGGGGGGCGACCGTGTCTCGAGCGCGACGATCGAGGCGGTGACGACCCGCGCCTCCTCAGCTGGTGAGGCCCGCGGGGCGGTGTCCTCCGCGGGCGACGACGCGTCGGACGGGACCACCGACGTGTCGGGCACGGACACCGAGCTCCCCGTCCACGCCCTCGACGTGCTCGACGACTTCGTGCCCGTGCCGTTGCGCGGCAGCTGGCTGCCGCTGCTCATCGCGGCGATCGCCGTGCTGGCGGGCGCGTTCGTGGCGGTCGGTCGCCGCCGCCCGGACGACGACGAGACCGCGGGGGAGCAGCCGTGAGCGGCCGCCGCGCCGCCGTGCGGGAGAAGGGCCTGCTGCACGCGCTCGGCCTCGGCCTCAGTGCGGGGCTGTTCGTCCTCGTGCTCGGGCTCGCGACGGTGCTGATCGTCGTGCCGAAGGTCGCGGGGGCCACCCCGCTGACGGTGCTGACCAGCTCGATGGAGCCGCGGCTGCCCCCGGGCACCCTCATCGTGGTGAAGCCGACCCCGGCCGACGAGATCCGGATCGGCGACGTCGTGACCTACCAGATCGAGAGCGGCCGGCCCGAGGTGATCAGCCACCGGGTGATCGAGATCGTGTCGTCGTCGGACGGCGGCACCGCGTTCGTGACCAAGGGCGACAACAACTCCGAGCCCGACGAGGCCGCCGTGCTGCCCGAGCAGGTGCGCGGCACGCTCTGGTACTCGGTGCCGTGGCTCGGGTTCGTCAACCAGGTCGTGAACGGCGACGCCCGGTCGTGGATCGTGCCGCTGCTGGCGATCGCGTTGCTCGGTTACGCGGGCTACTCCCTGGCCACCGGCCTGGTGGAGGCGCAGCGTCGGCGGGCGCGGACGCGGAAGGCCCGCCCGGCCCCGCGCTGAGCGAGGGGCCGGACGGGCCTCGGGCGGTGCTCCTACTTCGTGAAGCCGACGACCGTCCAGTCCACGTCGCTCGCACCGGCGCGGGCGCCGAAGTTCGCGAGCTTCGGGCTCTGGAACGAGATGTACGGCGCCTGGATGATCGGCATCGAGTGTCCGATCTCCCAGATCTTCTCGTCGGCCTGGTTGTACAGGTCGGCGGCCTTGTCGGGGTCGCCCTCGGCGACGGCCTGGCTGAGCAGGTCGTCGATCTCGGGGCTCGAGACACGGCCGTAGTTCTGGCCCTGCTCGTCCGAGTTGTAGATGCTGACGCCGGACGCCTGGTAGCCGGTGCCGGCCCAGACGAAGATCGTCATGTCGTAGTTGCCCGGCGTGACGTTGTCCTCGAAGAAGGAGTCCACGCTGACGGCGTTGATCGTCAGCTTGATGCCGACCGCGGCGAGCTGGCTCTGCATGACCTCGGACAGCTGCTGCGAGATGGGCGTGCCCGACGGGATCGTCACGGCGATCTCGAGCTGCTTCCCGTCCTTCTCGAGCACGTCGCCGTTCAGCTCCCACCCGTCGTCGGCCAGGATCTTCTTCGCCTCGTCGACGTCGTAGTTCCCGGTCTCCTTCGCGTTGTCCTGGTAGGCGCCGTCCGTGCTGAGGAAGAGGTGGTTGTTGAGCGTGGTCAGCTCGTAGGGCAGGGTGCCCGTGATGACCTTGCCGAGCGCGTCGCGGTCGACCGCGTGCTGGATCGCCTGACGGATCTTCTCGTCGGCGAGGACGCCCTTGGTGCTGAAGTCGACGTGCGTGTACCGAGCCGACGGTGCCGCGCGGATGTCGGTGTCCTTCGCGTCCTTGAGGCGGTCGTAGCGCTCCGACGAGTTTCCCGTGACGAAGTCGATCTCGCCGTTCAGGTAGGCGTCGACGTCGGCGTCGCTGTCGAGGGCGCGGAAGACCACGGAGTCCAGCTTCGGGGCGTCGCCCCACCAGGTCTCGTTGGGCACGATCGTCACGGTCTGGGCCGTCGTGTCGATCTTGTCGACCTTGTAGGGACCGCCCGAGACCGGGAGGGTGTCGACGTAGGCCGTGTTGAAGGCGTTCGGGTCGTTGTAGAGGCTCGCCGGGTAGAGCGGGGCGAACATGCTCTTCCAGTCCGAGAAGGGCTCGGCGTAGGTCACGACGACCTGCTTGTCGCTCGAGCCCGCCTCCACCGAGGCCATGCGGTCGGGGCCGAGCGTGCTGCCGACGAGGTACTCGGGGTTCGAGCCGTCGAGTGCGGTCTTCCAGGCCTGGAAGTCGGCGACCGTGATCGGGGTGCCGTCGCTCCACACCGCGTCGGGGTTGATGTCGTAGGTCACGACGAGCGGGTCCTCGCTGGTGGCCTCGGCGCTCGTGACGAGGTTCTCGTCGATCTGCGCGACGCCCTTCTCGTCGATGCGGAACGGTTGGGGCAGCACGGCGCTCTCGATCAGCGAGGCGTCGGCCAGGGCGCCGTCGAGCTGGCCGTAGTTCCACTGCGAGGGCAGCTGGCTGAGGGGCAGGGTCAGCGTGCCGCCCTGCTCGACGTCGGCTGCCGCGGTGGCGTTGATGTCGCCGTCGGGGGACAACTCGCCGTTCTTCGCGGCTCCGTCGCCGTCGTCGCCGCCGCCTCCGCTGCACGCCGTGACGACGAGGGCGATGCTGACGAGGCCGGCTGCGAGGCCGAGCTTCTTCGTGATCTTCATGGCACTCCGAACTGAAGGGTGGTGAAAAGTGCTGATCAACCCAGGAGTCACGTCGCTGTCGACCCATGAGGGTACGGATGGCGACGCCTCCTGAGAGCTGACCGCGTGAGCCCAAATGTACGGACGCCTTGAATCCACGCAAACTTTCATGTGAATTTGTTACACGCTCGAAACCTGGCCAGCTGGTCGCGGCTCGGGGTACGTCTAGTGTCGATCTCCATGGCCCGATTCCTCGCCCGCCGGCTGGTGTACTACGTCGCCCTGGTCTTCATCGCGACGTCGCTCACCTATTTCCTCGCCTCGGCGACCCTCAACCCGCGTTCCGTCTACGCCGACCGCAACCCGCGTCCGTCCTCCGAGATCGTCGACGCGAAGCTCACCTCGATCGGGGTCAACGACAAGGACCCCCTCGGCGAGCGGTACGTCCACTGGCTCGGCGGAGCGGTCACCGGCGACCTCGGGCAGACCATCCAGGACAAGCCGGTCGCGGCGGAATTCGGGCCGAGGCTGGGGGTCAGCCTGCGCCTCCTGCTGGTGGGGTCGATCCTCGGCATCGTGCTGGCCGTCGTGGTCGGCACCTGGAACGCCATCCGGCAGTACCGGTTCTCGGACCGGGTGTCGTCGGTGCTGTCGTTCGTCCTGATCTCGACGCCGGTGTTCCTCACCGCGGTGCTGCTCAAGATCGGGGCGACGAAGCTCAACGACGTCCTGGGCTACCAGCTGATCACCTTCACCGGCGAGGCGACCCCCAACCTGACCGGCGGGTTCGGCACGATCGCGTGGGACCGCATCGCCCACCTGCTGCTGCCCACCATCTCGATCGGCATCGGGCTCATCGCCGTCTACAGCCGGTACCAGCGGGCGACGATGCTCGACGTGCTGCAGGCCGACTACATCCGCACCGCTCGAGCCAAGGGGCTGCGGCGTCGTCCGGCGATCTTCAAGCACGGTCTGCGCACGGCGTTGATCCCGATGACGACGCTGTTCGCCTTCGCGTTCCTCGGCGTGCTGACCGGGGCCACCTTCACCGAGAAGATCTTCGCCTGGAACGGCCTCGGTGCCTGGTTCATCGACGCCGTGCAGGCCAACGACGTCAACGTGGTCGTCACGTACACCCTCTACAGCGCCGTCGTCGTGCTGCTCGCCGGCTTCGTGTCGGACGTGCTCAACGCGGTGCTCGACCCGCGCGTCCGCGCGCAGAAGTAGGGCCGCCTCATGACCCGGTTCACACCCGACCTGCTCGAAGGGCCGTCCGACGCGGTCGCGCCCGAGTCGCGAGAAGAGGTCGCGGCGACGTCGCCGAACCGCTTCGCGCTGACCTTCCGGCGCCTCTTCGCCAACCGCGGGGCCACCGTCGGCCTCGTGACGATCGTCCTGCTCTTCGCCTTCGCCTTCGTCGGCCCGCTCGTCTCGCCGTACGCCTACAACTACATCGACTACACGGCCCTGTCGTCGCCACCGAGCGGCGCGCACTGGTTCGGCACGAACAACATCGGGCAGGACGTCTTCGCCCAGACCGCCCGTGGCCTGCAGAAGTCGCTGCTGATCGGTCTGCTGGTCGCCCTGTTCTCGACGGTGATCGCCGGCATGCTCGGCGCGATGGCGGGCTACTTCGGCGGCTGGATCGACCGGGCCGTCATGGTCTTCGTCGACCTGCTGCTCGTGCTGCCGTCGTTCCTGATCATCGCGATCCTCTCGCCGCGCCTCAAGCAGTACGGCTGGTTGATCCTCGTGGCCCTGCTCGCCCTGTTCGGCTGGATGATCACGGCCCGCGTGGTGCGCTCGCTCACCCTCAGCATCAAAGAGAGGGAGTTCATCCGCGCCGCCCGCTACATGGGCATCGGCCACTTCACGATCATCGTGCGGCACATCCTGCCGAACGTCGCGTCGTTCCTCGTGATCGACGCCACCATCGCGATCGGCGCAGCGGTGCTCACCGAGTCGGGGCTGTCCTACTTCGGCTTCGGCGTGCAACCGCCCGACGTGTCGCTCGGCACGCTGATCGCCCAGAACCAGAGCGCGGCGACCACCAAGCCGTGGTTGTTCTTCTTCGCGGCCGGCGCACTGATCGTGTTCGCCCTCGCGAGCAACCTGCTCGGGGACGGCCTGCGCGACGCACTCGACCCGACCTCGACCGCCGGGCGCACCGGCCGTCGCCGTCGCACCCGCGGTCGGACGGCCGAGAGCGCAGGAGGCGCGGCGCCCCTCGGACGCACCGGCGGCGTCTCCGAGGCCGCGAGCCCCGCCCCCGGGGCCGACGTCGGCTCCCCGGCACCGACCCGCACGTCCCCGGCGTCCGACCGGCAGCCGACGTCCGCCCCGACCCGCACGAACGACGAGAAGGGGGAGCGCGCATGACGCTCACCGAACCGGTCGACCGCACCCGCGCCTCCTCGGCTCCGGTGCTCGAGGTGCACGACCTCACCGTGACCTTCCCGACCCCGGACGGCGACGTGCGTGCCGTGCGGGGCGTCGACCTGACGCTGCGCCGCGGCGAGGTGCTCGGCATCGTCGGCGAGTCGGGCTCGGGCAAGTCGGTCACGAGTCTCGCCGTGCTCGGTCTGCTGCCCGCGACGGCCAAGGTGACGGGCTCGATCACCCTCGACGGCGAGGAGCTGCTCGGTCGCGGCGACAAGGCGATGTCGGCGATCCGCGGCAAACGGATCGCCATGGTCTTCCAGGACCCGCTGTCGGCGTTCACGCCGGTCTACACGGTCGGTCAGCAGATCGCCGAGACCGTGCTGATCCACCGCGGCGGCACGAAGAAGCAGGCGCGCGAGCGGGCGATCGAGCTGCTGGGGCTCGTGGGCATCCCCGAGCCCGGGCGTCGCGTCGACTCGTTCCCGCACGAGTTCTCGGGCGGCATGCGGCAGCGCGCGATGATCGCCATGGCGATCGCCAACGACCCCGACGTGATCCTCGCCGACGAGCCGACCACGGCCCTCGACGTGACGATCCAGGCGCAGGTCATCTCGGTGCTGCGCACGGCGCAGCGCGAGACCGGGGCCGCCCTGCTGTTCGTCAGCCACGACCTGGGCGTCATCGCGGGCTTCGCCGACCGGATCGCCGTGATGTACGCCGGCCGCGTCGTCGAGACGGCGACGGCCGTTGACCTCTTCGCCCACCCGCGCATGCCCTACACGGTCGGACTGATCGGGGCGCTGCCGCGGCTCGACCAGCGGTCGGACCAGCCGCTCGTGCCGATCCCCGGGACGCCGCCGTCGCTGCTGTCACTGGCCCCGGGCTGCCCGTTCGCGGCGCGCTGCCCGCTCGTGACGGCCGAGTGCCGCGTCGACGAGCCCGCGCTCGAGCAGGCCCCGGCGGTCGAGGCCGGCCACCGGGCCGCCTGCCTGCGCGCGGACCAGCTCGTGGGCGAGGGCACCGACCCCGAGGACGTCTACGACCTGCCTCCCGCTCCCACCTCCGAGCTGGCGTCCGTACCGCGGACGTCGCGGGACCGCGTGCTGCACGTCGACGGACTGGTCAAGACGTTCCCGCTGACGAAGGGGTCCGTGTTCAAGCGCCGGGTCGGCAGCGTGTGGGCGGTCGACGGGGTCGACCTCGACGTGCGCGAGGGCGAGACGCTCGGGCTCGTGGGCGAGTCCGGCTCGGGCAAGAGCACGACGCTGCACGAGATCATGGACCTCCGGGTGCCCGAGGCCGGCACCATCGAACTGCTCGGCACGGCCCTCGACCGCAAGCTCGACGGGTCCACGGTGAAGCGGCTACGCGGCGCGGTCTCGATGGTCTTCCAGGACCCGATGGCGAGCCTCGACCCCCGGCAGCCGGTCAGCGACATCATCGCCGAGCCGCTGCACGCGATCGGTCGACCCCGCGACGAGGTGTCGCGTCGGGTGCCCGAGCTCATGCGTCTCGTGGGGCTCGAGCCCGCCGCGGCGACGCGCTACCCGCACGAGTTCTCGGGCGGACAGCGGCAACGCATCTCGATCGCGCGGGCGCTGGCCGCCGATCCGAAGCTGATCGTGCTCGACGAGCCGGTGTCGGCGCTCGACGTCTCGATCCAGGCCGGCGTGCTCAACCTGCTGGCCGAGCTCAAGGCGACGCTCGACCTGTCGTACCTCTTCGTGTCGCACGACCTCTCGGTGATCCGGCACGTGGCCGACCGGGTCACGGTGATGTACCTCGGCCGGACCGTCGAGACGGGCCCGGTCGACGAGGTGTTCGAGCACCCCCTGCACCCGTACACGCAGGCGCTGCTGTCGGCCGTGCCCGTGCCCGACCCGGTCAAGGAGCGGGCACGCGAGCACATCGTGCTGCCGGGCGACCCGCCGACGCCGACCGTCAAGCAGACCGGCTGCCGGTTCCGCAGCCGCTGCCCGCTCTACGCGATGCTGCCCGAGGCCCAGCGGTCGCGTTGCGAGGACGAGGTGCCCACGATGCTGCCGCACGGTCGCGACGGCGCCGACCACACCGCCGCGTGCCACTTCGCCCGCGAGAAGCAGCTCGTCTGAGGCTGCACTGCCGTGAGACCCCAGGATCTCGCCGAGACCCCAGCGCGCGCACGGGGGTCTCGGCGGGTTTCTGGGGTCTGAGCTCGCGGGGCGTCTGAGCTCGCGGGGCGTCAACGCAGCAGCGCGAGAGCGAGGACGACCGCGGACACGTTCGTGGCCACTGTGGCCCAGAATGCGAACTGGAACGAGCGCTTGCTCGTCTTGTGGCGCAGCAGCTGTTGCGCGACGAGGGCCCCGGGCCAGCCGCCGAGCAGGCCGAGCAGCAGCAGCGTCCGCTCGGGCACGCGGCGCCGTCCTCGCCGGGCCGCGGATTTGTCGAGTGCGTAGACGAGGGCCGTCAGCACGGTGACGCCGACGAGTCCGCCGATCAGCCAGGGGGCGAGGCCGCCGAGCGGGGGCGACGTCGAGTCTCGGGTCAGGGCCCAGACGGCTGCGGCGACCCCGAGCACGACGACCAACCCGACGACGAGGGCGACCCTGCCGGCCCGCGTGGGGCGGGGTGCCCGGGCCCGTGGTGCGGACCAGCGCGTGCCGACGGACGACACCCGCACGGCCGCCGGGCCCCGGTCACCGTGGCGGTCGACCTCGTACGAGAACGCGTCGCCCACCCGGGGCCGGGCCGTGCCGCGACCGAAGGCCGTGATGTGGACGAACGCGCGACCCCGCCCCGAGACCGGGGTGAGGAACCCGAACCCGCGCTCGTCGTCCCACGAGGTGAGCGTGCCCTCGATCCGGGCCGGGCTGCCGGTCATGCGCCCGACCCTAGCCCGCGCCGCCCGTGCCGCACTCGGCCATCCCGCCACGAGGTCGACATCCCGCCACGTTCCCGCGTGGCGGATCGTCCACTTCGTGGCGGCGTGGCCGCAGATCCGAGGAGGCGCGGCGCGGGTCAGTCGCGACGGATCGCCGCGTAGGTGCCGCCGGTGGCGCGCACCAGGTCGTCGGGGGCGATCTCGATGTCGAACCCGCGCCTCCCGCCGCTGACGAAGACCGAGGAGAAGGAGGCGGCGCTCGCGTCGACCACGGTCGTCGCGGCGGTCCTCTGACCGAGCGGGCTGATGCCGCCGACGACGTAGCCCGTGCGACGCTCGACCAGGGCGGGGTCGGCCAGCGAGGCCTTCTTCGCCCCGACGGCGGCGGCGAGCGCCTTGAGGTCGAGGCGACCCGAGACGGGGACGACGCCCACCACGAGGGTGCCGTCGGCGTCGACCACGAGGGTCTTGAAGACGCGCTCTTCCGACAGGCCGAGCTGGGCGGCGGCCTCCTCGCCGAAGTTCGTCGCCGTGTCGTGGTGCTCGTACGTGTGGGCCGTGAACGGGATGCCGGCCGTGGTGAGCGCGACGGTGGCCGGCGTGGCGGGGCCGCGCGCGCCTCCTGCGTGCTTCGTGCTCACGGTGCGGCCTCGACCGTCGTGGCGCGGAACACCACCACGGTCGGCCCCGAGACGAGCAGGTCGTCACCGGGAGCCGATGCCTGCGGCAGGCTGCGGTCGTCGCTCGACCACAACGCCTCGTAGGCCGTCACCCCGTCGTGCCGGGGGAGCGTCACGGGGACGGCGGTCTCGGCCCCGTGGACCACGACGAGCACGGTGTTGGGCGCCTCGTGCTCGGGCGTCGAGGCCGCGAGGTACTGCAGGGTGCGGACGCCGGGGTCGTTCCACTCGTCGGGACGCATCTCGTCGCCCGAGGCCGAGTGCCACGACATCTCGTCGGCACCGATCGTGCGGGCGCCGTCGAGGCCGAACCGCGACGGGCGCAGGGCGGGGTTCTCGGCCCGCAGCCGGGCCAGTGTGGCGACGTCGTCGTGCAGGACCCGGTGCCAGGGCTCGTCGGACCAGTCGACCCAGGTGAGCTCGCTGTCGGTGCAGTACGCGTTGTTGTTGCCGTGCTGGGTGCGACCGCGTTCGTCGCCGGCGGTCAGCATCGGGATGCCGGCCGAGACGAAGAGCGTGGCGAGCAGGTTGCGCATCGACCGGCGGCGGGCGTCCGAGATCCACGGGTTGACGCTCTCGCCCTCGACCCCGTGGTTGAACGACCGGTTGTCGTCGGTGCCGTCGCGGTTGCCCTCGCCGTTGCTGAGGTTGTGCTTGCCGTCGTACGAGACGAGGTCGAGCAGGGTGAAGCCGTCGTGCGCCGTGACGAAGTTCACACCCGACAGCGGGCCGCGCTCGTGGGCGTAGATGTTGCTCGAGCCGCTGAGCTTGGAGGCCAGGCTGCCGAGCCCGGACGGGGGAGCGCCCTGCGAGCGGGCGGCGGCGATGTCGGTCAGCCAGAAGTCGCGGGCCCGGTTGCGGAACCGGTCGTTCCACTCGATCCAGCCGTCGGGGAAGGCGCCGGTCTGCCAGCCGCCCAGGCCGACGTCCCACGGTTCGGCGATCATCTTGACGCCTTCGAGCGCCGGATCGTCGACGATCGCGCTCAGCAGCGGGTGCTCGGGGTCGAAGACGTGGTCCGCCCCGCGACCGAGGGTGGCGGCGAGGTCGAAGCGGAACCCGTCGATCTGCACCTCGTCCGCCCAGTACCGCAGGGAGTCGAGCACGAGTCGCGAGGCGGCCGGCGTGCTCGTGTCGAGCGAGTTGCCGCACCCCGTGACGTCGACCGGCCGACCCTCGGCGTCGTGCCGGTAGTACGCCGACCCGTCGAGACCGCGCAGGCTCGTGACCGGGCCGCCGACCTCGCCCTCTTCGGCCGTGTGGTTGTAGACCACGTCGAGGTAGACCTCGATGCCGGCCTCGTGCAGCAGACGCACCATGCCCTTGAACTCGCGCAGGACCGCCGAGGCGCCGGCCAGCTGCGCGTCGCGGCTGGCGTAGGCGGCGTGCGGGGCGAAGTACCCGAGGGTGTTGTAGCCCCAGTAGTTCTCGATGCCCTGCGCGACGAGGCGCTGCTCGTCGACGTGCTGGTGCACCGGCAGCAGCTGCACCGCCGTCACGCCGAGGCCCGTCAGGTAGGCGATGGTCGATTCGGCGGCGAGGCCGGCGTAGCTGCCGCGCAGCTCTTCGGGCACGAAGGGGGCCAACCGGGTCAGACCGCGGACGTGCGCCTCGTAGACGACCACCCGGTCGAGCGGCGTGCGGGGCTTGGCCACCCCGCCCCAGTCGAACGACTCGTCGACGACGGTCGACTGCCACGTGCCGCGTCCGGTGCGACCGAGGCCGCGCGCATACGGGTCGAGCAGCTCGAGCGACGGGTCGAAGGCGTTGCCGCCCCCGGCCGGGCCGTCGGCGCGCAGCCAATAGCGACGGCCCGGGGTGAGGGCGCCGTCGGTGGCGCTCCACACGTCGTGCTCGTCGCGGACCATCGGCACGACGCGGTCGTGCGGGGCGTCGTCGATCACGAGGTCGACCCGGGACGCCGACGCCGACCAGACGCGCAGCGTCGGCCCGTCGGGGCCGGGACGGATGCCGAGATCGCGCAGGGGGTCGGGATCGGTCACGCGATTACAGTAGAGGAGGCGCGTGTCGGCCCCGAAATCATCGAGCGTCACCGCCCCACCCAGCCTGAGGACCCGAACATGAGCGTCTACCTCGACCACGCGGCCACCACGCCGATGCACCCGGCGGCCATCGCCGCCTACGCCGAGGCGCTCGGCACGGTCGGCAACCCCTCGTCCATCCACTCGGCCGGCCAGAACGCCAAGCGCGTCCTCGAAGAGGCCCGCGAACGCGTCGCCGCGACCCTCGGCTGCGACCCGATCGAGGTCGTCTTCACCTCGGGCGGCACCGAGGCGGTCAACCTCGCGATCAAGGGACTCTGGTGGGCGAGGCAGTCGGACCGACCGCGCCCGCGCCTCCTCGTCCCCGCCGGCGAGCACCACGCCACCGTCGACACCGTCGAGTGGCTCGAACGGTACGAGGGCGCCGTCGTCACCTGGCTGCCGCTCGACGAGCAGGGTCGGCTGCGCGTCGACGCCCTCGCCGCGGCCCTCGACGAGCACGACGACGTCGCCCTCGTCAGCTTGCTCTGGGCCAACAACGAGGTCGGCACGATGCAACCCGTCGACGAGGTCGTGGCGCTCGCCGCGGCCCACGGGGTGCCGGTGCATTCGGACGCCGTCGCGGCCTACGGGCAGGTGCCGATCGACTTCGCGACCTCCGGGCTCGCGGCGCTCAGCGTCAGCGCCCACAAGATCGGCGGGCCGATCGGCATCGGCGCGTTGGTCCTGTCACGCTCGGCGACCGTCGTGCCGCTGATCCACGGCGGCGGGCAGCAGCGGCAGGTGCGCTCGGGCACCCAGGACGCCCCGGCCGCCGTCGCCTTCGCCGTCGCGGCCGAGCAGCCGCACGGGGCCTACGAGCCGCTGCGTGACCGACTGATCGCCGGGGTGCTGGCGTCGGTGCCCGGGGCGGTGTTGCGAGGCGACCCCGTCGACCGGCTGCCCGGCAACGCCCACTTCACCTTCGCCGGGTGCGAGGGCGACTCGCTGCTGTTCCTGCTCGACGCCGCCGGCGTCAGCGTCTCGACCGGGTCGGCCTGCCAGGCGGGCATCCCCGAGCCGTCGCACGTGCTGCTCGGCATGGGCCTGCCGGCGGATGCGGCCCGCGGTGCGCTGCGCATGACGATCGGGCACACGAGCACCGACGCCGACGTCGACGCGCTGCTCGCGGCACTGCCGACGGCGGTCGCGCGCGCCACGACGGCCGGCTACGCCGACCGGACCCCGGTGCTCGGCGCCCGCTGAGCCGGCACCCGCGACGGGCACCCCGGCGCCGTCCCCCGAAAGGGTGGGTTGTCGCCCCCGCGCGGGGGTGGTGTACTCGTCGTCAACACACGTGAGCACGTCTCACCGGCCGGGCCCCACCATCCCGCGCCACCGCCGCACCCCGGCACGCCGCCCACTCACCACGGGCGTCCATCGCACCACCCGAGCGCCGCCCTCACCAGGCTGCGCGGATCAGGAGCACCACCATGCCGCAGCACAGCTCTGCCTCCGACGCCCCTCGCGACGACGCCTCCCACGGCGACGTGGCGACGCTCGACCGGGCCACGCCGAGACCAGGTCGTCTCCGCAAGATCGCGGCGCTCGCCGCCGGCGGCGCCCTCGTCGTCGGCGGCCTCGGCTACACGGTCGCCGCCTGGACCGACAGCGAATGGGTCTACGCCGGTGACGGTTCCGGAGGCCCCGGCATCGGCACGGGCACCTTCGAGGTGCAGCAGAGCGTCACGTCGCCCTACACGGCCGGCTTCACCGACTTCGAGGCCAACCCCGGCCAGGCCATGCTCTTCACCCCGGGCTCCCAGACCCTGAGCCCCGGCGAGAGCGTCTACGCCGGCGTCGCCCTCCGGACGACCGCGACGACGACCGTCCCCGCCGACGTCCAGGTCCGAGCCGCCGTCCCCGCGACGGGCGTGACCGTCGCCGACGCCGGGGGCTCGCTCTTCTCCGCGCTGACCGTCCGCGTGGCGACCGTCGTGGTCTCCGGCACCGGAGCCGCCCCGACCTGCACGGCCGCCGCCTTCACGGCTCCCACGACGATCGGCACGGGCCCCCTCGCCTCGACGGGCGCGTCGGCCCCGCAGCGTCTCGCCGCCGGATCCGCCAGCACGCAGTTCTACTGCTTCGAGGTGACCCTGCCGCAGAGCGCCGCGACGGCCGCGTCCACGGCCCTGCAGGGCCGTACGGTCGCCCCGGCGTGGGAGTTCGCCTCGACCAGCGTCGAGTGACGGACCGACCGATGGTCGACACCGTGACCCGGCCCCGAGCGGGACGCCGGGCCCCCGAGGCCGCGCCGCGCCGCGCGGACCGTCGCGACCGCCCGGGCCGTCGCCCGCGCCGTCGTCCGGTCGACGTCGCGAGCACCGTCCTGCTGTCGGTGGTCGGCCTCGTCGGTGCGATCTGTCTGCTCTGGCTCGCCGTCTCGACGGTCCTCGGCCTGTCGCTCGTGGTCGTCCTGACCGGCTCGATGAGTCCCACCGTGCCCGCGGGCGGAGCCGTCGTCACGCGGGCGATCGCCGCGGCCGACGTGCGGACCGGCGACGTGGTGACGGTGCCCCGGCCCGGCTTCGAGGTCCCGGTGACCCACCGCGTGGTCTCGACGACCGCCGTGCCCGGAGACCCGGCCGCGCGATCCCTCGTGCTGCGGGGCGACGCCAACGACACGGACGACCGCGACCCCTACGTCGTGCGCGACGCCCGGATCGTCGTCGCCTCGGCCCCGGGCCTCGGCTTCGTCCTGACGACGATGTCGACCCCGCCGGCCCGAGGGCTCGCGGTGGCCGTCGTCGGAGCCGCCGTCGTGTCGGCCTTCTGGCCGACGCGACGCGGCGCCGACCGTCGAAGGTGAGGACGACCGTGGACCCGGCGACCGGTGCCCACCGAGCCCCCGTGACCCACGGTCCCGCGACCCGTGGGCACCGCGCCGTGCCCACGCTGCTGGCCGTCGTCGGGACGGCCGCGTTCGTGCTCGGCGGTGCCCTCACCGTCCAGGCCGGCACCGCCCGCGCCCTCGAGCCCGTGCCCGAGACCGGCCTCGACGGCCACCTCGTGCTGGCCGACGAACTGGTCGGCACCGAGGACATCGCCCCCGCGGCCCCGGGTCGCTGGCAGATCGCGACCGACGTCACGACCGGCGACCGGGTGGCGCTCGGTCTCGAGCTCGTCAGCTCGGGCTCGCTCGTCGACGACGAGGCCGGACTGACGTTGGGGGTCGAGACCTGCGACGTCGCGTGGCAGCAGGTCGAGACGACGCCGCTGTGCGCGACCGGGGCGCGGACCGTGACCGCCCCGACCCGCGCCTCCTCGTTCGTCGACGGCAGTCCCTCGTGGCCGGTGCGCTCGGCCGGGAGCACGGGGAGGGTCTTCGTGCTCGTCAGCCTCGGCCTCGCCGGGGGGCGCGCGGCAGACGACACCTCTTCCATGGGGCGGAGCGCCCGAGTGGGCGTCGGCATCACGGCGACGGCCCTGGACCCCGTCGCGACGCTCCCGGCCGAGCCCGCTCCCGAGCCCGAACCCACCGTCACGGCCACGCCCGGTGACCCGGCGGAGCCCGGGCCCGACGCGACGGACGCGGCGACACCCGGCCCCGCCATCGACGGCTCCGACGACGGACGCTCCGACGACGGACGCCCCGTCGACGTGACCCTCAGCGGCGTGGGGGCCCCGCGTTCCCTGGCCTTCACCGGCGGTCTCTCGCTCGGACCGGCGATCGCGGGTGCCGGCGCCCTGCTCGTCGGCCTCTCGCTGCACCTCCGCGGACGACGCCGGGCGGTGACCTCGTGACCGGCGCGCACGTCCGACGTCGACGCCCGACGGGTGCCGCCCGCCTCGTCGCGGCGCTCACCGCGCGCCGGGCCGTCGTCGCGGTCGCGGCCGTCGTCGCCGTCGTGGGAGCCGTCGTCGTGCCCCCGCCGCCGGTGACGACCGCCGCCTGGACCGACTCCGAGCGCACGTACGGGCTCGTCGGCACCACGAAGTTCACCTGCGGCACCGACACCGGGTACGCCGCCGCCGCGTCCAGCCGGTTCGTGCGCGGCAGCCTGGCCGGCACCGACCTCGACACCGTCGTAGCCGTGCGCGGCGCGGACCTGTCCCGCACCCGCTCCGGCGTCGTCACCGCGGTGCCGACGTCGCCCGCCCCGACGACGGACGCCGGAGGCACGACGACGTTCCGCAATCCCCTCTCGGCGAGCGCGGGGTCGGGTCTCGTCGGCCTCGACCTGACCGGGCTCGGCACGAACCTGCCGGCGGGGTCGGCCGGGGCCCTGAACCAGTTCACACGGGTCGCCCCGACGGGCACGGCGGCCGCCGCCACGGGGTTGGTGAGCGACCAGGGCGCTCTCGGCGTGACGTCGACGACGCCCGCGTCGGCACTGCCCGGCCCGGCCCGCGTCGGCCTCACCTCGGTCCTCCCCGCGACGACGGCGCTCGACCGGGCCGACCTGACCGTGGGTGCGGTGGCGTCGACCGCGACGATCGACGGGTGCCGGGCCCTCGAGAGCCGCATCTGGGGCGACGGCAGCGTGACCGGGGTCGTCCGCGACTACGGCATCGCCGGTCTCGGCCTCGAACTGCGCAGCCCGGCGGTGGCGGGGTTGTCCGGCCAGGTGTCGAGCACGGTCACGAGCCTGAACACGGCCGCCGCCGGATTGCAGGGCACCAACGGCACGATCTCGAGGACCATCCGGGACGGAGTGCTCGCCACGGTCAACGGTGTCACGAACCTGCTCAGCCTCGGCGGGGTGAGCGGTTCGGTCACCCTCAGCGGGCTGAACCTCCAGTCGGCCGTCGACCCGGTGCTGGCGGGGTCGGTCACGAGCACGGACGGCACGGTCACCATCACCCCGTCGACCGGCGTGGTGTCGGTCGACCTGGCCAAGGTGGTCGGCCCGCCCGGCGGGGTGAACGGGCTCGCCCCCAACACCGAGCTCGTGCTGAGCGCGGCGGCGATGGCCTCGATCACGGCCACGGTCGGATCGCTGCTCGACGGCCTCACCCAACGGGTCGTGGCGGCGCTGCAGGCGGCGGTGTCGGCGGCGCAGCTGTCGGTGGCGTTGACGGTGACGTTGCGGGCGACGGTGGCCACCGTGCCCGTCGACGTGCTCGCCGTCGACGTCACGATGGGCGGATCACTCGGCCAGCTGCTCGCGTCTCCGTCGACCGCCACCGCGAAGGTCGAGACGCGGGTGCTGAGCGGGGCGCTCTCCACCCTGCTCGGCGGTCTGCTCAACCCGTTGCTGGCGGCGCTCGTGGGGTCGGCCGGGGCGCTGCTCGCGTCGGTGGCCACGCTCGTCCGCTCCACCCTCGTCACCCCGATCACGACCCTGGGCACCACGCTCTCGACCACGCTCGCCCCGGTCGTCACCGCGGTGGGCACCCTGACCACCCGTCTGCCGTCCGTGCTGTCGCTGCGCGTCAACCTGCGCCCCGACCAGGCCGGCTACCCCGGGGGCGTCGTGACCACCGCGCCGGCCGACAAGTGGTCGACGAGCCCGTACCAGGTGGGGGCGTTGCGGGTGGCCCTGTCGGTCGGCGCGACGACGGTCACCTCGCTCGACTTCGCGACCTCCCGCGTCGGACCCGTCAGCACCGTGCCCCGGTAGCCGTCGCCACGGCGTCGGCCACGGCGTCGGACCCGAGGAGGCGCGGGTCGGGCCCCGCAAGCGCCCTCGCGTCAGACTGGGGCCATGCAGCTCTACTCGGCCTCGCCCCTCGTCCGTACCCGCCAGGTGACCGGAGACGTGGTGGCGATCGGCCTCGTCGTCCTCTTCGTCGTGCTCGGGGTGAGCATCGCGTCCTTCATCGGCACGTTCGCCGACCTCGGCAGGCAGCTCGAGGAGGCGGGGGCCGGCTTCCAGGGCACCATGGAGGACGCGTCGCGCGCCCTGGAAGGGTTGCCCTTGGTCGGCGGTGCCGCCAGCGCACCGTTCGACGGGGCCAGCGGCGCCGGACAGTCCCTGGCCGATGCCGGACGGCAGCAGCAGGACGGTGTCGCCCGGGCGGCGCTGGTCGCCGGACTCGTCGTGGCCGGGGTGCCGAGCCTCGTGGTGCTGTGGGTCTGGCTGCGCGGGCGGATCGCGTTCGTGCGCCGCGCCTCCTCGGTCCGTTCGCTGCTCGCCCTGCCGGGCGGCGAGGACCTGCTCGCGCTGCGGGCGCTGACCGGCCGCGACGCGAAGGCGGCTCTCGCCGTGTCGCCGGACCCCGTCGCCGCCTGGCGTGCGGGGGAGCCCGCGGTCGTCCGACGCCTCGCCGACGTGGCCCTGCGTGAAGCGGGCGTCGCCCGGCGCTGACCGTCGCCGGCCGGTGCCCCACCCGGGGCGACGGGCCGAGGGAACCTTTCCGGCCGATCGGACATGTAGAGGAAGCAGCAACGGATCAGAGGGGACGTCGACATGACGACGAGAAGCGAGCGCGACCGGTGACGGCGACGGGGGACGACGAGGTCTGGGCCCGGGCGGTCGGCGGGGACGCGGCCGCGTTCGGGGCCGTCTTCGACCGTCACCAGGCCCGGGTGCACGGCCACGCCCTGCGGCTGTGCCGTCACCGGCACGACGCCGAGGACGTCACGGCCGTGGTCTTCCTCGAGGCATGGCGCCGTCGGGACGCGGTCCGCGTCGTCGACGGTTCGGTACTCGCGTGGTTGCTGGTGACCACGGGGCACGTCGCCCAGAACCTCGCGAGGTCGACCCGTCGTCACCGCCTCGCCCTGGCTTCCCTGCCGCCGCACCCCGTCGTGGACGACCCCGCCGACGACGTCGCCGAGCGACTCGACGTCGTCGCTCGAGACCGGCGGCTGCGCCTCGCCCTCGACGGCCTCGGCAAGGCCGATCGTGACGTCCTCGGGCTCTGCGTGCTCGAGGAGTTCCCGATGGCGACCGCGGCCGAGGCCCTGGGGGTGCCGGTGGGCACGGTCAAGTCCCGGCTGTCGCGGGCCAAGGCGCGACTCGCGCGAGCGATGTCGTCCTCCGAGCCGACCTCCGACCGACCCGTCACCCTGAACGGAGAGACCCGATGAGCGACGCACCGAACGTCCGTCCCGACGGCCAGCACGGCGGGCCGGATCGGCCCGGCCTCGATCGTGATCGTGCCGCAGCGATCCGCGGCCTCCTGACCGAGACCGTCGAGCGAGAACTCGAACGTGCCCGCTCTGCCCGTCGCCGCCGGGTCGTCCTGTTGTCGGTGGCCGGGGTGGCCGCCGTGGCGCTCGCCGTCGGGGGCGTCGCGCTCGCCGGGGGTGGGCCCCTGCCGTCGGGAAGCGGTGAAGCGGCCCCCACCTCGCTCCCGTCCGATCGACCTGAGGACGAGCCCGGCACGTCGCCGGGTGTCGTCGCACCGGCCGGAACGCCGTCGGCGACACCGGTCCCACCACCGGCACCGACACCGGTGGTGGACGATCCGACGGCCCCGTCGACCTGGATCGTGTCCACCGATCGGATCGGGCCGTTGGTCCTCGGCGGGCCGCTCGAGGAGCAGGCCGCCCGGCTGACGACCTTCCACCGGCACCCGGACGACGGTTACGGTTGCCCGGCGTCGTTCTTCTCGGACGGCCGGGGACTGACCCTCACCCTCTCGCGCGCGTCGTCGCCGGACGCGACCGAGATCGCCACGGTCTCCGCCGACCTGACCTTCGACGACCCGGCCGCCCTGGCGAGCGCCACCCCCCGGACCGCGTCCGGCATCGGCCTCGGCGACGACGAGGCGCGACTCCTCGCCGCCTACCCGGATGCCGAGCTCACGCTCGACCACGACGCCAACTACGGGACGCAGTACGCCGTCGCCGGTGACGACGGGCAGTACCTCGTCTTCGTGGTGGGGACGTCCGGCCGGATCACCGACATGAGCGTGGGCACGACGCGCATCGCCCCGCCCGAGTACTGCGGATGAGACGAGACCTCACCCTGTCGTCAGGAGGCGCGGGGCGGGTGGCGCGAGGCGGCCGGCGCGAGGCGGTCGGCGCGAGGCACGGGCAGGCCCGGCCCACCCGGGCCGGGTAAGCTCGGGGACCATGATCGCACTGGATTTCTCTGAGCAGATTGCCGCCCTCCGGGCCACGTTCGAAGACATCCGTGCGGTGATCGGGCAAGACCGTCTCGTCGCCGAGATCGCCGAGCTCAGCGAGCAGGCGTCGGCCCCCGACCTGTGGGACGACACCGACAACGCCCAGAAGGTCACCAGCGCCCTCAGCCACCGACAGTCCGAGCTCGAGAAGCTCGAGACGACCGAGGCACGACTCGACGACCTCGTGGTGCTCGTCGAGATGGCGAACGACGGTGACGACCAAGAGAGCGCCGACGAGGCGCAGGCCGAGCTCAAGGCGCTGCAGAAGATGATGGACGTCCTCGAGGTGCAGACGCTGCTCGACGGCGAGTACGACCCGCGGCCCGCCGTCATCACGATCCGCGCCGGGGCCGGCGGTGTCGACGCCGCCGACTTCGCCGAGATGCTGCTGCGCATGTACCTGCGCTACGCCGAGAAGCACGGCATGTCCGCCACCGTGATGGACACCAGCTACGCCGAAGAGGCCGGCATCAAGAGCGCCACCTTCGAGATCGACGCCCCGTACGCGTTCGGCACGCTCAGTGTCGAGGCCGGCACGCACCGGCTCGTGCGCATGAGCCCGTTCGGCGCCGCCGGCAAGCGTCAGACCAGCTTCGCCGCGGTCGAGGTCATCCCGCTGATGGAAGAGACCGAGTCGATCGACATCCCCGAGAACGACATCCGCGTCGACGTGTTCCGGTCGTCGGGCCCCGGCGGTCAGAGCGTCAACACGACCGACTCGGCCGTCCGCCTGACGCACATCCCCACCGGCACCGTCGTCTCGATGCAGAACGAGAAGAGCCAGATCCAGAACCGGGCCGCCGCCATGCGCGTGCTGCAGTCGCGCCTCCTGCTGCTGCAGAAAGAGGCCGAGAACGCCAAGAAGAAGGAGCTGGCCGGCAACATCACCGCCAGCTGGGGCGACCAGATCCGCAGCTACGTGCTGGCGCCCTACCAGATGGTCAAGGACCTCCGCAGCGAGCACGAGGTCAACAACCCGTCGAACGTGTTCGACGGCGATCTCGACGGCTTCATCTCGGCGGGCATCCGCTGGCGCAAGCGCGACGACCAGGACTGATCCGGCACCGCCCGTCCGGCGGCTCCCAGCACATCCATAGCCGCCTCGCCGCAGCGAGTCGCTGCGCTGATCGTCGCGGACCGCGCTTAGGGTGATCCCCGTCATGATTCGGTTTGATGAAGTCACCAAGGTCTACGTCGGCAACCCCCGACCCGCGCTGAACGCCGTCACCCTCGAGATCCTCAAGGGCGAGTTCGTGTTCCTCGTCGGGGCGAGCGGCTCCGGCAAGTCGAGCTTCCTGCGGCTCGTGCTGAAGGAAGAGAAGCCGTCACAAGGGCAGATCCACGTCCTCGGCCAGCGTCTCGGCACCCTCTCGAGCCGCAAGGTGCCGTACTTCCGGCGCAACCTCGGCGTCGTGTTCCAGGACTTCCGGCTGCTGCCCCAGAAGAACGTCTTCGACAACGTCGCCTTCAGCCTGCAGGTCATCGGCAAGAGCAAGGGCTTCATCCAGGAGGCCGTCCCCGACGTCCTCAAGATGGTCGGCCTGGTCGGCAAGCAGCACCGTCTGCCGCACGAGCTCTCCGGCGGCGAGCAGCAGCGCGTCGCGATCGCCCGGGCGATCGTCAACAAGCCGGCGATCCTGCTGGCCGACGAGCCCACCGGAAACCTCGACCCCTCGACGAGCGCCGGCATCATGACCCTGCTCGAGCGCATCAACGCCGGCGGCACGACGGTCATCATGGCCACGCACGACGCCGGCATCGTCGACCAGATGCAGCGCCGGGTGATCGAACTCAGCGCGGGCAACATCCTCCGCGACGAGCGCCACGGCGGCTACCAGACGCAGGCGGTGCCCATCCAGGCCATCGGGGTCGAGGACCTCAGCACGAGAGGAGCCGACGCATGAGACTCGGACTCGTCATGAGCGAGGTCGGCAGCGGCCTCCGTCGCAACGCCTCGATGGTCGTCTCGGTCGTGCTCGTCACGTTCATCTCGCTGACGTTCGTCGGCACCGCGGCCCTCCTGCAGATGCAGATCACGCAGATGAAGGGCTACTGGTACGACAAGGCCCAGGTCGCCGTCTACCTCTGCACCGACACCGACACGACCGGCAACTGCACCGGGGCGATGGCGACGAAGGACCAGATCGACGGCGTCCGCGCCCAGCTCGACAGCGACGTGCTGACGCCCTACGTCGACAAGTTCTACTTCGAGGACCAGACCCAGGCCTACGACCGCTTCAAGCAGCAGTTCGCCGACAGCCCCGCGACCGAGTTCGTGCAGCCCGCCTACCTCAACGAGACCTTCTGGGTGAACCTGAAGGACCCCACGCAGTCCGACGTCCTCACCGAGAGCCTGTCCAGCCTGGCCGGCGTCCAGAGCGTCGTCGACCAGCGGGGGTACCTCGACCCGATCTTCGCGGTGCTGAACGCGGCGAGCTACACGGCCATCGGCATCGCCTCGCTCATGCTCATCGCGGCCGTGCTGCTGATCGCCACCACCATCCGGTTGAGCGCGTTCAGTCGGCGACGAGAACTCGGCATCATGCGCCTGGTCGGTGCGTCCAACCGGTTCATCCAGACACCGTTCATTCTCGAGGGGGTGATCGCGGCCCTCGTGGGATCGTTGCTCGCGGGCGGGGCGATCATCGCGATCGTGAACTTCTTCGTCAAGGGATACCTGGCGGTGACGTTCCAGGGCACGCCGTTCATCGGCCTGCGCGACGCCGCCCTCGTCGTGCCGATCGTCATCGTCGTCGGCATCCTGCTCGCGGCGCTCAGCGCGAACGTCGCCATCAGGCGCTACCTCAAGGTCTGAGAACCAGCCACGTGGAGGAGGCGCGGTGCCCGTCAGACGGGCACCGCGCCTCCTTCGCTGTATACTGAACGGCTGCCTGTCGGCAGCACCCCCACCCGAACGACCAGGAGGCCAGCGTGGCGAAAGAACGCGGTGAGAAGGTCGTGGCCACGAACCGCCGCGCGCGCCACGACTACACGATCGACACCACCTACGAGGCGGGCATCGTCCTGAGCGGCACCGAGGTCAAGTCGCTGCGGCAGGGTCGGGCGTCGCTGGTCGACGGGTACGCGTTCGTCGACGCCGGCGAGGCGTGGCTCGACGCGGTGCACATCCCCGAGTACACCGAGGGCACCTGGAACAACCACGCGCCCCGCCGCAAGCGCAAGCTGCTGCTGCACCGCCACGAGATCGACAAGATCGGGCAGAAGACCAAAGAGGGCGGCTTCACGGTCGTGCCGCTGAAGATCTACTTCAGCGATGGTCGGGCCAAGGTCGAGATCGCCCTCGCCAAGGGCAAGCGCGAGTACGACAAGCGGCAGACCCTGCGCGAGCGCACGGCGACTCGCGAGGCGCAGTCGGCCATGGCGGCTCGCAAGCACCTGGGGGAGTGAGCCGGTATCCACGGTGCTCGCCGGGTCCACATCGGGGCCGGGCAGCGGTGGCGCGAACGCCCCCGACGACGTAGACTGATGGGCCGCACGGAAACGTGCGTTGGTAATTCAAGAGCGTGTGACGACGGCCCCCTCATGGGGATGATCGGTTTCGACATCGCCTGTGTGCGAACGAGAAGCGGGCCGAGGATCCAGGGTTATCTCGTAAACGATCTCTGGAAAACAATAAGTGCCAATAACAAGCGCACTGACTTCGCTCTCGCTGCGTAAGCAGTAGAGCCACATGGAGTCCGTCAGTCTGGTGACCGCCTTCTAACCAGATCCTGACGTCATTTAGATGGCTTGCTGTGTGACTACGCCTGGGGGTCACACGGGACTCGAACTCGGGCTGGGCTCGTCGACCTAGAAGCCAGTAACAAAGGTCGGAGCCGAGCAGAACGCCTCATCTGGCTACGCCCGTAGAATGCGTGCAATCTCAGCGATGGACGGGGGTTCAATTCCCCCCATCTCCACCACCGGTCGTCGTCACACCCTCTCGAACACGAACGCCCCCGCCTGAACAGGTGGGGGCGTTCGTGCGTCCGCGGCGGGCGCTGCCTGCTCGGCCCACTCGGCCCGCTCGGCCCACTCGGCCCGCGCTGTGTCGCACCGCCGAATGAGCATCGCACCGCCGAAGTCGACGGTGCGACGCTCATTCGGCGGTGCGACACCACCGACGAAGTGGCGGGGAGGCCGACATCGGACGCGGAACGGCCCCCGTCACTGCCGAAGCAGTGCCGGGGGCCGTCCTCGTGGTGCGGGTGATTACTCGGCGGGCGTCTCGGCGACGGCGAGCTTCGCGCGGCGACGAGCCGCGATCAGCAGCAGCGCACCGGCGAGCAGCGCGGCCGCGCCGATGCCGGCGGCCGTCTCGGTACCTTCCGAGCCCGTGTAGGCGAGACCCGTGGGCGTCGTCGGGGCGGCGGCGGTCACGACGGCGGCGACGACGGTGAAGTCGACCGGCTCACCGAGGGCGACGGCCGTGGCCTCGCCCGCGGCGTTCAGCGCGAACGAGAACGGCGCGATCGTGTAGGCGCCGGGGCGGACGCCCGTGACCGTCGAGGTCCAGTTGCCGGCGGCGTCGACCACGATGGTGCTCTCGGCCTGGGCCTCCTCGAACGGGCCCGACGAGGCGGGCTGGCCACCCTGCGCGTAGAGCACGAAGGCGACGCGGGCGCCGGGGGTGCCGGTGCCGGTGACGGTCAGCGTCGAGCCGACGACGGCCTGGCCGGCGGCGGGCGAGGTGACGACCGGTGCGGCGAAGGGGGCGACGGCTGCGGCCTCGAGGGTGAAGTCGACCGGGGTCGAGTCGTCCGAGACGACGGGGAGGCCGTTCTCGTCGACGACGGGCTGGCCGGCGGCGTCGAGCAGGACCTGGACCGCGACGGCCGTGTAGTCGGCGGGCTGGAGGGCCAGGGTGACGGTCCAATCGCCGTTCTCGTCGACGATGATGCGCGCGGCCGGGTCGTCGGCGAGGGTGCTGACCGTGTCCGTCGGCGTGACGAGGAGGCCGATGTCGGCGCCGGGGGTGCCGGTGCCCTCGAAGGTGACCTCGGTGCCGGTGACGGTCGAGCCCTGGGTGGGCGCGGTGATGACCGGGGCGTCGAGCGTGGTCGGCGTGGTCGGGGGCGTCACGACGGCGGGGAGGACCACCGGCAGGACGACCTGGCCGCGGCCGCTGCCGCCGAGGACCTGGTCGACCGTGATGGTCTGCTCCGGGGTGGCATCGGCCGGGAAGGTGACCGACCCGGTCCAGGTGCGGTCCGCGCCGACGCTGATCTGGCCGATGACGGCGTCGCCGACGGACGGGGACAGGTTGACCGTGGCGGTCGGGATGCCGGTGCCGGTCACCTCGACCGTGCGGGACGCGCTCGTGGCTCCGGGCTCGGGGCTCGTCACGTCGAGGTTGGGCAGGAAGAAGTCGACGGCCGCGGTCTCGTCCGCTTCATCGGGGAACGACTCGACGACGAACACGGACTGCGCGGGAGTCGCGTCGTCGGCGTAGGGCGTCAGCGCCGCGGTGTAGGCGCCGGACGTGGCGTCGGTGACGGCCGTGCCGAGGGAGGTGGTCTCCGTCGCGTCGGTGAAGACCTCGATGGCTGCTCCGGGGGTGGCGCTGCCGGTGACGGTGACGGTGCGGCTGTCCGTGGTGGTGCCGGTGGCCGGGCTCGAGACGAGCAGGTCGCCCTGGGCGGCCTGTGCGGCGGTGGTCGAGAGGAGGGCCCCTCCGAGGGCGAGCGTGACGACGGCCGGGACGGCCACCGCACGGCGCCAAGAGAACTTGGTGATCACGTGGTGAGTGCTTTCTTGATCGGTGGTGCAAGCGTCATCGCTTGTCCGCCCACGGCCCAGTGCCGGGTGAGACACGCAGCACGGATCGGGTTCCCCGTGCTCGTCGAACCTATCCGGAAGCTGAGAGAACCCCACCGATCTGTCCGGAATGCGAAGGATGATTGTCGAGTCACCCTCGAATCACCCGGATGGGGGTGGGGTCAGGCCGGTGCCGGCCCCGACGACCCTCGCCGCACCAGGGACGCGGGCGGCGCCTCCACCGACGCCACATCTTCGCCCGCCAGCACGGCGAGCAGCATGCCGGCGGCCACCTCGCCGATGCGCTGCACGTCGTGGCTGACCGCCGACAGTGACGGTGTCGACAACTGGCACTGTGACGAGTCGTCCCAGGCCACGAGCGTCAGCTGCGTCGGCACCCCGACCCCGAGGCGCTGCGCCGCCGCGAGGCCGCCGAGCGCCATCTGGTCGTTGTCGAAGACGACGGCCGTCGGTGGCGTCGGCCGCGAGAGCAGACGCGAGAGGGCGGCCGCGCCGGCGTCCCAGGAGTAGTCGCCCTCGATCGTCTCGACGACGGACGAGGAGGCGCGACTCGCGGCGACCAGCGCCTCCTGCCTCACCTGCGTGTGCAGCAGCGCCGTCGGGCCCGACACGTGCGCCAGCCGACGGTGCCCGTCCGCAACGAGCGCAGCGACCGTGTCGCGCATGGCGACGCCGTCTCCGGTCCAGACGGCGGGCAGGTCGCCCGAGAGCGCGGGGTCGCCGAGGACCACCGCGGGCAGACCGAGTTCGCGCAGCAGAGCGGGGCGGGGGTCGCCGTCGGTGAGGTCGACGAGCACCACCGCGCCGAAGTCGCCCGAGGTCGCCCACCGCCGGTAGGCCGCCAGTTCGGCGTCGCGGTCGGCGAGGGCCTGCAGCAACAGGGTGTGGCCCCGGGGGCGCAGCACCCGTTCGATGCCGGCGATCAGTTCGTGGTAGAACGGCTCCGCCCCCAAGATCTCGCCGGGGCGGACGAGGGCGAGACCGACGCGACGGCGGTCGCCCGGCCCGGCAGGGGCCACCCGGGTG
Source organism: Frigoribacterium sp. AP1 (assembly GCF_056680555.1). Taxonomy (NCBI): domain Bacteria; kingdom Bacillati; phylum Actinomycetota; class Actinomycetes; order Micrococcales; family Microbacteriaceae; genus Frigoribacterium; species Frigoribacterium sp. AP1. The sequence continues at coordinate 178,196 of NZ_CM155288.1, read as the reverse complement.
TCGACGATCGAGTCGGTCATGCGCCCGAACCTACAGCCCCCGACAGGTCGGAGCGACGCCCGTGGTGACCCGCGACCCTGCCCCGCCCCTTCCGCAGACCCGAGCTCAGGCCCCGACCCTGCCCGCCACCCAGGCGCAGGCGCAGCCGCAGACGAGCCGCGAGCTCGTCGTCGACCTCGTGCGGTCGTCGGGCCCGATCAGCCGCGTCGAGCTCGCCCAGGCCAGCGGGTTGACGCAGGCGTCGATCTCGACGATCGTCCGGCGGCTGCTCGACGAGGGGCTCGTCCGCGAGACCGGTCGGGCGGCGTCGACCGGCGGCAAGCCCCGCACGATGGTCGAGATCAACCCGCGGGCCGTCTACGGCATGGGCGTGCAGATCGGCGCGGACTCGCTCACCTACGTCGTCACCGACATGCGCGGTGGAGTCGTCGGCCGCCTGCAGGTCGACGCCGGGCAGGCCGCGTCCGACGACGTCACGGCGGCCGCGGTCCGCATCGTGGACGGCTTCCACGACGTCGTCGGCAGCCTCGGCCTCGCGAGCGGCGCGGTCGCCGGGCTCGCCGTCGTCGGACCGCGGGCGACCCTCGCGCATGGTGTCCGCACGGGCCCGCGCTCCACCGAGAGCGCTCTCCACGCCGGGCTGCACGCCGCGCTCGCCCTGCGCCTCGGTCTGCCCGTGATCGTCGACAACGACGCGGCGGCGGCGGCGCTCGGCGAGTTCTGGAGCCGCCAGGTGCCGCGCTCCGAGACCTTCGCCTGCGTGTACCTCGGCACGGGCGTGGGTTCGGGCATCGTGCTCGACGGGGCCCTGCACCGCGGCGCGAGTTCGGGCGCCGGCGAGCTCGGCCACGTCTCGATCGACCTCGACGGTGAGCCCTGTTACTGCGGCAACCGCGGCTGCCTCGAGCTCGCCGCGTCGCCGGGGGCCGTCGTCGCCCGGGCGCACCGTGACGCCGCCACGTTCGAGGACCTCGGCCTCACCTGGGCTTCGGGCGGCGTCGCGCGGGACTTCGACCTGCTCGCCCGCGCGGCGATCGCCGGTCACGTCGCGGCCGACGCCCTGGTCACCCGGGCGGCCGGCCAACTCGCCGCGGGCGTCGTCACGCTCGCCAACCTGCTCGACCTCGACCGCGTCGTCCTGAGCGGCCCCGGGGTCGCGGTCGCCGGTTCGATCTACGCTCGCGCGGCCGTCGAGGCCCTGGCCCGCAGGGCGTTCTCGCGAGGCGTGCACACGACCCGGGTCGAGGTCTCGACAGACCCGCGCGACGCGGCCGCGATCGGTGCGGCCGCCCTCGTCGTGCAACGCGCCATCTCGCGCTGACCCCACAGCGGTGCCCGGACCCGGCCCGCGCCTCCTCGGCACCGCGAGCCGTGCACTGCACGGCGTCCGGTCGGCGGCCCGGGCGGGTCCGCACTCCGTCGCACCGGGTTTCGTGCAGCGCGCCGCGTCTCCTCGGGGTGCCGTGCACGAAACGCGGTGCAGTGTGGTGCCAGCCGCTGCGCCGCGGTGCGTGAGGAGGCGCGGGTCACGATTCCGACACGTCCTCACGACTTTCTTGACTCGCTTACGTAAGTCGTCTAAGAAAGACCCCGGGACCAGGCGACGGCGCCTGGCACGACGAAGGGTCGACGATGCCTCTTTCCATGACCAACCGCCGACGGGCCGGCTTCGGTGCGATCGCACTCGCGACCGCCGCGGGCCTCGCGCTCACCGGCTGCACCGCCTCGAGCGGCGGCGACGAAGGCGGCATCACCGCCAACACGGGACCATCGGGTGACCTGACGGCCAACTTCAACCCGTTCTCGGCCACGGCCGACAGCACGTCGCAGGGCCTGCTCTACGAGCAGCTCTTCTACTACAACGTGCTCACCGGCTCCGATCCCAAGCCGATGCTGGGCGAGGAGTACGAGTGGAACGCGGACGGCACCGAGCTGACGGTCGACCTGCGCACCGGCGTGCAGTGGAGCGACGGCGAGGACTTCACGGCCGACGACGTCGCGTACACGTTCCAGACGATGCTCGACAAGCCCGAGCTGAACCGCGTCGGCTTCGAGGGCACCGTCGAGGCGACCGACGACGACACCGTCGTGTTCTCGTTCGACTCGACGTCGTTCGTCAAGGGCCCCGACATCCTCGGCCAGGCCGCCATCGTGCCCGAGCACGTCTTCTCGAAACTGTCGGACATCGCGACCGACCCGGTCGAGAAGCCGATCGGCACCGGCCCGTACATGCTCGACACCTTCACCCCGCAGAGCTACGTCTACAAGGCGAACCCGAACTACTGGCAGTCGGGCAAGCCCGAGGTCAAGAGCATCCGCTACATCGCCCTGGCGAACAACACCTCGGCGACCGACGCGATCGTCGGCGGCGACCTCGACTGGTCGAGCATCTTCATCCCCGAGGCCGACAAGGTGCTCGGCAGCAACCCCGACGTCAGCTACGTCGCGACCCCGCTGCAGCAGATCACGCTGATGACCTGCTCGAACGCCGACCTCGGCTGCACCGGCCCGCAGACCGACCCGGCCGTGCGCCAGGCGATCTACAAGGCGATGAACCGCGACCAGCTCAACGACCTCGCCTTCTCGGGCACGAACAAGCAGATCTCGCCGACCTTCATGACCCTCGGGCGTGACGACGACTACATCAGCCCCGACGTCGAGAAGGAGACGCCGATGACGGCCGACACCGAGGGCGCGGACGCGCTGCTGCAGGCGGCCGGCTACGCCAAGGGCTCCGACGGCATCTACGCCAAGGACGGGCAGAAGCTGCAGCTCGAGATCCAGGTCGTCACGGGCTACTCGGACTACATCGCGGCGATCGACGCCATGGCCGAGCAGCTGCGCGCGGTCGGCATCGAGATCACGCAGAGCGCCAAGTCGTACAACGAGTGGGTCGCCGCCCGCAACAACGGCCAGTTCCAGCTGACGATGGACTCGCTCGGCCAAGGTCCCTCGACCGACCCCTACTACATCTACAACGGCAATTTCGACTCGACGACGACCTCGCCGGTGGGCGAGCAGGCGATCAACAACTTCGCCCGGTACTCGAACCCGACCGTCGACGCCGCGATCGTCGCGGCCGAGCAGACCGACGACGTCGCGGCGAAGACCGAGCAGTACTTCACGATCCAGAAGGAGATCGTGAAGGACATGCCGTACATCCCCGTGCTGCTGCAGTCGACGCTGACCGAGTTCAACAGTGCGAAGGTCACCGGTTGGCCGACCGGCGACGACGACACCGAGAACTTCCCGGCGACGTGGAAGACCTGGGACAACGCCCAGACCGTCCTGAACCTGAAGCTCAAGTGATCGTGGTCGGAACCCGGAAGGTCAGGAGGCGCGGGTGAGGTACGTCGCGCAGAAGGTCGGCTTCTACGCGGTCGCGTTGTTCGCGGCCCTGACGCTGAACTTCTTCATCCCGCGGTTGCTGCCCGGTGACCCGGTGGACATCCTGCTGGCCAAGATGCAGCAGAAGGGCCCGGTCAGCGAGGCGACCGTGACCAGCCTGCGCCTCCTGCTGGGTTCCGACTCGGACGAACCGCTGTTCTCGCAGTACGTGCAGTACCTCGGCAACCTGGCCCGGGGGGACCTCGGCATCTCGGTGTCGTACTTCCCGGCCGGGGTGTCGAGCATCATCGGCCAGGCCATCCCGTGGACGATCGCCCTGATCGGCATCGCGACGATCTTGTCGTTCGTCTTCGGGGTGGGACTCGGCACCCTCGCCGGGTGGAAGCGCGGCTCGGTGCTCGACAACTTCATCCCGGTGACGACGATGTTCCAGGCGGTGCCGTACTTCTGGCTCGCGCTGATCTTGCTGTACGTGTTCGGCAGCATCCTGCGGGTGTTCCCGCTGTCGGGCGGCTACAACGTGTACGAGGCGACGCCGGGCCTCAACTGGACGTTCGTCCAGAGCGCGGTGCTCTACGGCACGCTGCCGGCGCTGACGATCATCATCTCGTCGGTCGGCGGCTGGCTGCTCGGCATGCGCAACATGATGGTCTCGACCCTCAGCGAGGACTACATCGTCACCGCCGAGGCCAAAGGCCTGTCGCCGATGCGCATCCGCCAGTCGTACGCGGCCCGCAACGCCGTGCTGCCGCAGTTCGCGGGTTTCGCGATCTCGCTCGGGTTCGTCGTCTCGGGGTCGATCGTCACCGAGCAGGTGTTCTCGTACCCGGGCATCGGCAACGCGCTGTTCACGGCGACGCAGAACAACGACTACGCGCTGATGCAGGGCATCTTCCTGGTCATCACCCTCGCCGTGCTGGGGACGAACTTCATCGTCGACCTCATGTACGGCTTCATCGACCCGCGCACGCGCGCCAAGCGTTAGGACGACGAGCATGTCCACGATCGACCTCGGCCAGCTCGCCGACCCGAACTCGCCCACCGGCGACAGCGGCGCGGGCACCGGCCGGAAGGGCCTGAAGCGGGTCTTCCCGCACGTGACGCCGAAGCTCTGGGTGGGGGCGGGCATGATCGCCGCCATCGCCCTGTTCGGCCTGGTCTTCCCGTTCGTCGTGCAGAACCCGCAGGCGATCAGCGACGTCGGCCTCAGCGGGCCGAGCGGCGACCACCTGCTCGGCACCACGCAGACCGGGCAGGACGTCTTCGCCCAGCTCGCCTACGCCACCCGCGGGTCGCTGCTGATCGGGGTGCTGGTCGGCGTCGTCGCGATGGCGCTCGCCATCGTCTTCGGCGTCATCGGCACCTACGTCGGCGGGTTCGTCGACGAGGCGTTCTCGCTGTTCTCGAACGTCGTGCTGGTGATCCCCGGCCTGCCGCTCGCGATCATCGTGTCGAGCTACGTGCCGCAGAAGGGCCTCGTGGTGATCGCCTTCGTGATCGTCATCACGAGCTGGGCGGCCAGCGCCCGCGTGCTGCGCGCCATCACCCTGAGCCTGCGGTCGCGGGACTACGTCGCGGCGTCGCGGGTGTCGGGCGAGAAGACCTGGCGCATCGTCGCCGTCGAGATCCTGCCCAACGTGCTGCCGGTGCTCGCGAGCCAGTTCCTGTTCGCGGTGATCTTCGCGATCCTCGCCGAGGCGGGCCTGTCGTTCCTCGGGCTTGGCGTCTCGGGGCAGTTCACCTGGGGCTCGATGCTGTACTTCGCCCAGAACGGCCTCGCGCTGCGACTCGGCGCCTGGTGGTGGTTCGTGCCGCCGGGGCTGATGATCGCCCTGCTCGGCTGCGCGCTGTCGCTGATGAACTTCGCCATCGACGAGATCATCAACCCGAAGTTGCGCGACCAGACCCGGGCCGGCGTCAGTCGGGCCGACCGCAAGCGACTGGCGCGGGCCGAGGCCGCCGCCGGCACCACCGAGGGGGCCACCGCATGAGCACCGTCCTGACCGTCGAGGACTTCAGCGTCGACTACGCCGTCGAGCACCCCGTGCACGCAGTCAAGAACGTCAGCTTCGAGCTGGCGCGTGGCGAGATCCTCGGCCTGGCCGGGGAGTCGGGCTGCGGCAAGACGACGCTCGCCTACGGCATCAACCGGCTGCTCAAGTCGCCGGCCGTCATCACCGGCGGGCGGGTGGTCTTCCACGACGCCGAGGGGGCCGACATCCTGCTGCCCGAGCTCGACGACAAGGCGCTGCGGGCGTTCCGCTGGGACAAGCTGTCGATGGTGTTCCAGGGGGCGATGAACGCGCTCAACCCGGTCACGACGATCCAGGCACAGCTCGAGGACGTCTTCAAGACGCACCGGCCGTACTGGAAGAAGGCCGACCGCGTCGAGCGGGCGGGCAAGCTGCTCGAGACCGTCGGGGTCGACCGCAGCCGCCTCAAGTCGTATCCGCACGAGCTGTCGGGCGGCATGCGCCAGCGCGTCATGATCGCGATGGCGCTCGCCCTCGGGCCGCAGATGATGATCATGGACGAACCGACGACCGCCCTCGACGTCGTCGTGCAGCGCGAGATCCTGCGCGAGATCAAGCGGTTGCGCGACGAGCTCGGCTTCGCGGTGATCTTCATCACGCACGACCTGCCGCTGCTGCTCGAGATCAGCGACCGGATCGCGGTGATGCGCGCGGGCGAGATGGTCGAGATCGGCGAGTCCACCGAGCTCTACACGAACCCCCAGCACGACTACACGAAGAAGCTGCTCGGGTCGTTCCCGAGCCTGACCGGCGACCGCGGGGCGTTCATCCGCAGCGGGGTCGACGAGACGGCCGGGGACGACGCGACCCGCGCCTCCTCGGGGCACGAACAGGCGACGTCCGTCGCCACGAGCACAGGAGGCGCGGCGTGAGCACGCTCGAGTTCCGCAACGTCGTCAAGGACTACCGGGTGCGCGGGGGCCGGGGTGAGAAAGGTCGCCTCCGTGCGGTGAACGACGTCAGCTTCACGCTCGAGGCCGGCAAGACGGTCGCCCTGGTCGGTGAGAGCGGCAGCGGCAAGTCGACCATCGCCAAGATGCTGCTGCAGCTCGAACGGCCGACGAGCGGGTCGATCGTGCTCGACGGCGCCGTCGCGCCCCGGCGCGGTGACGCGCTGCGGCGGTACCGCAGCGACGTGCAGATGGTGTTCCAGGACCCGTTCGCGTCGCTCAACCCGTTCCACTCGATCGGGCACCACCTGGCGCGGCCCCTGCTGTTGCACGGGAAGGCGACCCGCTCCACGGTCGACCAGAAGGTGCGGGAGCTGCTCGGGCGGGTGCAGCTCGGCCCGGCCGCCGACGTGGCCGCTCGTCGACCGCACGAGCTGTCGGGCGGGCAGCGGCAGCGCGTGGCGATCGCCCGGGCCCTGGCGCCCGAGCCGCGCATCCTGATCGCGGACGAGCCCGTGTCGATGCTCGACGTGTCGATCCGGCTCGGGGTGCTCAACCTGCTGGCCGAGCTGCAGCGGCAGGAGGACCTGGGCGTGCTCTACATCACGCACGACCTGGCGACGGCCCGCCACTTCTCGGACGAGATCCTCGTGCTCTACAAGGGGCAGGTGGTCGAGCGCGGGGCACCCGACGACGTCATCCTGAACCCGCAGCACCCGTACACGCAGCAGCTCGCCGAGGCCGCGCCCGACCCCGAGAAGCGCATCGCTGAGAGGCGCGCCGCCCGCGCCTGACCGGCACCGCGCCTCCTGCACCCGCACCTCCGCGCCAGCCTTCCGTCTCCCCACCCACCCCGACGGCGAAGAACCACGTTCCGTGCCATGAACCACGAACGTTCGTGGTTCATGGCACGGAACGGGGTTCATGGTGGGGCAGGCCCGCTCTGCCCTCCGTACCACCGCCACCACCACTCACTCGATCGCTGGGAGCGACATGAGCACCACCGAGACCACCACCACCACCACCACCACGACCAGCGCCACCGCCACGACCCGCGCGACGCAGCGCACCGCCCGCACCCTGCACACCGGCTGGAGCCTGCGCAGCACCGCCGGCCCCGTGCCGCCCGAGATCGCGGCCGTCGACGTGCCCGCGACCGTCCCCGGCACGGTGCACACCGACCTGTTGGCGGCGGGCCTGATCGTCGACCCGTACCTCGACGCGAACGAGCACCTGCTCGCGTGGATCGGGCAGGCCGACTGGTCGTACACGTCGACCTTCGACTGGCAGCCCGACGAGCACGACCGCCACGAGCTGGTCTTCGCGGGCCTCGACACGGTCGCCACCGTGCTGCTGAACGGCGAGGTGGTGGCCGAGACGCGCAACCAGCACCGCACCTACCGGGTCGGGGTCGACGGCCTCCTGCGCGAGGGGTCGAACGACCTCGAGGTGCGCTTCGGCTCGCCGGTGGCCTACGCCGACGCGCAGAGCCTGGCGCTCGGCTACCGGCCGCACGTGAACCACCACCCGTACAACGCGATCCGCAAGATGGCGTGCAGCTTCGGTTGGGACTGGGGCCTCGACACGGCGACCTCGGGCATCTGGAAGCCCGTGACGCTCGAGTCGTGGTCGTCGGTGCGGCTGGCGGCCGTGCGTCCGGTCGTGACGGTCGACGGGGCGCGGGGCGTCGTCGACGTGCACGTCGACCTCGAACGCGACGGGGCGTCGGCCGCGGTCGGGCCGGTGACGGTCCGGGCCACCGTCGGCGACGTCACGCAGGAGGCGCGGGTCGAGCCGGGCGCGGACTCCACGGTCGTGCAGGTGGTCGTCGACGACCCCGAGCTGTGGTGGCCGAGGGGTCACGGCGGGCAGCCGCTCTACGACGTGCGGGTCTCGGTGACCGGGGGAGCGGGCGGGGACGCGAGCCGCGCCTCCTCGGGGGGTGACGGCGACGGGGTCGACGCGACCCGCGCCTCCTCGGGTGTCGACGCGCCGGGCGCCGACGCGCCGGCCGGCGACGACTCGGCCGGCCCGGTGCTCGACGAGTGGTCGTCGCGGATCGGGTTCCGCACGGTCGAGGTGCAGGTCGACCCCGACGAGGTCGGCACGAGCTTCAGGGTCGTGGTGAACGGTGAACCGTTGTGGATCAAGGGGGCGAACTGGATTCCCGACGACGCGTTCCCGCACCGCATCGGGCGTGGCCGCTACCGGCAGCGCATCGAGCAGGCCGAGTTCGGCAACGTGAACCTGCTGAGGGTGTGGGGCGGTGGCATCTTCGAGTCCGACGACTTCTACGAGCTGTGCGACGAGCGGGGCATGCTCACCTGGCAGGACTTCCTGTTCGCCTGTGCCGCCTACGCGGAGGAGGACCCGCTGCGCGGCGAGGTCGAGGCCGAGGTGCGCGACAACGTGACGCGGCTGATGACGCACCCGAGCCTCGTGCTCTGGACGGGCAACAACGAGAACATCTGGGGTCACGACGAGTGGGGCTGGGAGCGTCGGCTCGACGGGGCGACCTGGGGGCTGGGCTACTACCTCGACCTGCTGCCGGCGTTGGTGGGCGAGCTCGACCCGGGGCGTCCCTACGCCGCGGGCAGCCCCTGGTCGGGCAGCCTGGACGTGGCGCAGAGTGACCCCGACCACGGGTCGGTGCACCTGTGGGAGCAGTGGAACCGCACGGACTACCCGACCTACCGTGATGTGGTGCCGCGGTTCGTGGCCGAGTTCGGCTGGCAGGGGCCGCCGACCTGGTCGGCGATGACGCGGGCGATCCACGACGAGCCGCTGACCCCCGAGTCGCCCGGCATGATCGTGCACCAGAAGGCGATGCAGGGCAACGACAAGCTGACCGACGGGCTGCTGGCGCACTACCGGCTGCCCGACGAGATCGAGGCGTGGCACTGGGCGATGCAGCTGAACCAGGCGAACGCGGTGCAGGTGGCGCTCGAGCACTTCCGGTCGCACGCTCCGCGGTGCATGGGGGCCGTGGTGTGGCAGATCAACGACTGCTGGCCGGTGACGTCGTGGGCCGCGGTCGACGGCGACGGACAGCGCAAGCCGCTGCTCTACGCGATGCGGCACGCCTTCGCCGACCGGCTCGTCACGATCCAGCCGCGCGACGGTGGTCTCGCGGCCGTGGTGGTCAACGACACCGAGGAGGCGCTGGCCGGCCTGCTCACGCTGCGGCGCGTCGAGTACGACGGTCGCGTCCTCGCCTCGGAGCAGGTGTCGCTCACGGTGGCGGCTCGCGACACGGTGACCGTGCCGGTGCCCTCGTCGGTGGCGGAGTTCGGCGCGCCCGAGTCGGAGCTGCTCGTGGCCTCGGTGGCCGGGGTGACGCGCGGGCTGTGGTTCCCGGTCGAGCCGCGGGACTCGGCGCTCGCCGCAGCTGCGTTGACGACGTCGGTGACGGCGCTGGCCGAAGTGTCGGGGTCGGGTGCGGGCTACCGGGTCGAGGTGACGGCGGGTTCGCTCGTGCGCGACCTGGCCCTGCTCGTCGACAAGGTCGACCCCGCGGCGACGGTGGACGAGATGCTCGTGACCCTGATGCCCGGCGAGACGGCCGTGTTCACGGTGGCGTCCGACGCGGCCGGCGTGGGGGAGGAGCTCGTCTCGGGGAGGGTGCTGCGCACGGCGAACGAGCTGGTCGGGTGAGGCGGTGCGACCTGGTCGGCGTCAGGCCGGCCAGGTCGCCCAGACCGCGACGCCGTTGAAGACGACATGGGCGACGATCGCGCCGCCGAGGCGTCCGGTCACGCTCGCGAGGGTGCCGACGATCAGGCCGAAGACGAAGGTGCTGACGACGATGATCGTGGCCGTCGTCGGCGCGACGTTCAGTCCGACCGCGACGTGCAGCACGGCGAAGAGCGCCGCCGACACGATGACGGCGCTCGTCGTCGCGAGGACCTGCAGGAGGCGCGTGTCACCCGTCAGTGCCCGGTCCAGTGAGCGCAGGAGAAGTCCGCGGAAGAAGACCTCCTCGACGAGGGGAGCGACGAGCACCGGGGCCAGGATCAGGACGACCGTCGTCGCCAGGTCGGGTCCGCCGTCGAGGGTGGGCTGAGGTGCGAGCCCCGTGTCGCCGGTCGACACGAGGTTGAGGCCCGCGTCGAGCCCGCGGGCGCCCATGCCCGTGGCGAGGCCCCAGACGAGGTCCGTCCACCGGAACGAGAGACCGAGCGTGCGGCGCGCGCCGCCTCGGCCGAGCCCGGTGCAGGCGACGACGACGGCGATGACGAGCGGCACCCAGACGACGACGTAACTCGCCGCGGTGCCGAGCGCCGGCGGGATGCCGGGGGACCGAGCGATGAGGTCGCCGACGATGCGCGCACCCACCACGACGGCTCCCAGCGCGAGCGCCGCGTAAGCGAGGTCCCAGCGCGCGGATCGGGTTCGAACGTTTCGGCTGTCGATGTGGGGGGCCGCCATGGCCCCAAAACTAGGGCACGGGAAACGCCGAGAGGCGGAGCAACGTGTCGTCCAGGCGGACTCGACACCGCCCGGAGGATCGAAACGTCCGCCGTGGCTCGTCCGAGGTGCCAGGATCGACCCACGACGAGGAGGTCGAGTGCTGGACAGTGCCGGAACGCGGCCCCGGGAGGGCGCCGGATCGACGGCGGGTCCAGGCCGAGCTGTCTGGATAGATCTGCTACGTGGCTGCTCGATCCTCCTGGTGATGGTCTTCCACTCGTACATCTTCGCCGCGAACGACACCGGTGAGAGATCGTCTGTCCTCGATGTCGTGACAGGGACGTTCGAGCCCCTGCGGATGACGACGATGATGTTGCTCTCGGGGCTGTTCGTGCCCCGTTCACTGGAGAAGGGAGCCCGGCCGTATCTCGTCGGGAAGCTGCGAAGGATCGCCTACCCGTACCTCGTCTGGTCGGTGTTCATGCTGGTCTTCCTGTTCGTGGGTTCTCTGACGGTGGGGCTCCGATTCGACCCGGCCTGGGTCGGGCGTGTCTTCTACGACCCCATCGAGCACCTCTGGTTCCTCGGATACCTCTTGGCCTACTTCGTCCTGGCGTATCTGACCAGGTCATTGCCGAGCGTCCTCGTGATCGCCGGCGCGGTCGGCCTGTCCCTCCTGCCGCTCGCCTTCGAATGGCAGCACTTCTGGCAGCTGCTCGCGTTCTTCTTCGTCGGTGTCGCTGTCAGCGGTCGAGTCGGCCCCCGACTCGCCCTGTCGACAGCCCGCGGTCGGGCGTGGTTCCTGCTCCTGACGACCCTCGCGGTCTCCGTGGGGCTCGTCGTCACCGGACTCATGGAGTCCTTCCGCTTCTGGCTCTTTCCCTTGTCTCTCATGGGCATCGTCGGGGCTGCGGGTATCGCGCGGCGCGCTTCCTCGAGCCGAGTGACGGGCGGCATCGCCTTCGTCGGACGACATTCCATCGTCTTCTACCTCGTGCACTGGCCGGTCGCCATCGTCTCGTCCGAGATCGCGGCGCACGTGCTCGCGCTCCCCACGCTCGCCGTGTCGGCGGTGAACCTCGTGGCAGGTTCGGCGGTGTGCACCCTGCTGGCATTCGCGTACGGCCGCTCGGCGATCGTCCGGGGACTGTTCGTCGCGCCACGACGGGGGCACCGGCGTTAGCTCGCGTCAATGGACCTACGAGGCCTGCTCATGTGGGAACATTGCCGAGATGTACCCCGGATCAGGGCGGGTGCAGCATCGAGCAAGGGGAACCCAGCCGTGGAGCTTCGCGACTACATCACCGTCCTCCGCAAAGGGTGGGCCTTCATCGTCGTCATGGTGCTGGTGGGTGTGGGGGCCGCTGCCGCCTACTCGCTCGTGAAGACCCCGGACTACAGCGCATCGGCTCAAGTCTTCGTCTCGACGCAGACCAGCGGCAGCGTCGCCGACCTGGCCCAGGGGAACACCTTCACCCAGCAGCGCGTGAAGACCTACGCGAGTCTGGTCACGACGCCGATCGTGCTGCTGCCGGTCATCTCGAGTCTCGGTCTCAACATCACGGCCGAGCAACTGGCCGAGAGCATCACCGCCAGTGCGCCACTCGACACGACCTTGATCCAGATCGACGCCGTCTCGGACGACCCGGTCAGGGCCGCCGACATCGCCAACGCGACCTCGCAGAGTCTGACGAACGCCGTCGAGCAGATCGAGTCGACCGGTGACAGCGGTGGGTCCCAGGTCAAGCTGACCCGTGTGCAGGAGGCCCAGGTGCCCGTGTCGCCCGTCAGCCCGAACGTCCCGCTGAACATCGCGCTCGGATTCCTCGTCGGCCTCGCGATCGGCATCGGCATCGCCGTCCTCCGTCACGTCCTCGACAACCGCGTCCGCAACGAGTCCGACGTGGAGCGCATCAGCTCGGCGCCCGTCGTCGGCGGGATCGCGTTCGACCCGAAGGCGCAGTCCCGTCCTCTCATCGTGCAGGCCGACCCCCGCAGCCCGCGCGCCGAGTCGTTCCGTACCCTGCGGACCAACCTGCAGTTCCTCGACCTCGGCGGCCGCGCCCGCACGTTCGTCATGACGTCATCGGTGCAGAGCGAGGGCAAGAGCACCACGGTGGCCAACCTGGCCATCGCCCTCGACAGTGCCGGGGCCAAGGTGATCGTGATCGACGCCGACCTGCGTCGTCCGAAGCTCGGCCAGTACATGGGGCTCGACGACGCAGCCGGTCTCACCGACCTTCTGATCGGTCGCGCCGAGCTGGCGGACGTCGCCCAGCCGTGGGGTCGCGGCCAGCTTCACGTGCTCCCGGCCGGGCAAATCCCGCCGAACCCGAGCGAACTGCTCGGCTCCCGTGCCATGTCCGACTTGATCCGGGAACTCGAGATGCGTTTCGACTACGTGCTCTTCGACGCGCCGCCGTTGCTTCCGGTCACGGACGCCGCCATCCTCTCGAAGAGTGCGAGCGGTGCGATCGTGGTCGTGTCGTCGGGCAAGACGCACAAGAACCAGCTCGCCGGGGCGGTGAGCGCTCTCGAGAGCGTGGGTGCCCCCATCGCCGGCTTCGTCATGACGATGATGCCCACCAAGGGCCCTGACGCCTACGGCTACGGGCGGTACGGCGGAGCGTACGGCTACGGCATCGACGACGATGGCGACACGAAAGCAGAGAAGAAGGAACGCATCCGCGTCGGCAGTGCCGCTCGCAAGGCCGCGAAGTGACCTCGACCCGTCCGTTCACGATCCTCGTGGTCTGCACGGGCAACATCTGTCGGTCGCCCCTAGCCGAGCAGCTCTTGTCCGCTCGTCTCCTGGGTTCGGTCACACCGTTCGTCGTGACGAGCGCGGGGACGATGGCGCAGGACGGGGCCCCGATGGACGATCTCGCCGCGGAGCAGTCGCGTCGTCACGGTGGCGTGCCCGACGGGCACGAGGCCACTTACCTCACCGAGAAGCTGGCCGAGAGCGCCGACCTCGTCCTGACCGCCTCACGCGAGCACCGATCCGCCGTCGTGCGTCTGTCGCCTCGCGCCACTCGGCGCACCTTCACGTTGCGGCAGTTCGCGCGCCTCGCGGACTCCCTCGGGCTCGAGGAACTCGAGTCGGCCGAGGACACCTCCGACGTGGTCCGCCTGGTGGCCGGACAGAGGGGCATGATCCCTCCCGCGACCGACCCGGACGACGAGGACGTCGTCGACCCGTACCGTCGGTCGCTCGACGTCCACGAGAGAGCGGCCGCGGACGTCGACGAAGCCGTCAGCTCGATCGTGGCAGCTCTTCGAGCACCTGATCGTCGCTTCTCGGACGCCGGCGGGAGAACGGACGCATGACGTCGGCGGGGGAGAGCCGGTGGGGCGGTCGTGGGGTGTGGTGGATCGCCCTGCTCGGAGTGTTGGTCCTCGTCGACGTCGGGCTCATCGCCGCCGCCGTCTCGTCGACGCAACCTCGGGATCGGGCCGAGGCCGGGCCGATCCCGACCTTCTCGCAGGAGCCTGACCAGGCCGCCACCACCCCCTCGGCGTCGGAGACGCCCACGCCGATCGCTTCGGCGCCCGCTGTCGAGAACGAGGACGCCCCGCAGGTGTTCCTGTCTGCCGTCAGCGCGACCGAAGCCTGGCGCGCGACGACCGGTGATTGCGCGGGGACGCCAGCGCGCGTCGAGCGGACCACCGACGGCGGAGCGACCTGGGGCGCGGTGACCATCCCGTTCGACCTGAGGACCGTCGTGGCCTTGAGCGCGGGGTCGGAGCGCACGTCGGTCTACGGGGGTGTCGGTGACAGTTGCGACCTCGGGTACTGGTCCACGTTCACCGCAGGGGAATTCTGGAAGGAGTACCCCGCCGATGCGACGGGTGTCGCGTATCTCGATCAGGCAAGCGCGACCGTCGTTTCTCCGACAGATGTGTCACCTGCTCCCTGCGACGCACCGAGGCGTGTCCTGGTGCAAGACGCCACGACGATGGTCGTCTGCGACGGCCTCCTCGAGACGTCGGGATCGGCAGGCTGGACGCCGATCTCCGTTGCCGGCGTGATGGACGCCACCCCTGCGGTCCCCGGCTACCTCCTCGCCTTGCGAGACGCGGAGGGCTGCGACGGCATCGCCGTGGCCACGGTCGCCAGGCCCCTGTCCGAGGGCGTCGAGCCGACTCGCGTGGGTTGCGTCTCGGGCGCCGACGGGACCGTTGCCACCGCCGTCACCCGGGTGGGAGACGTCGTCTGGCTCTCGTCGGCCGACCGGTCGTGGGTCTCGACGGATGGCGGTGTGACGTGGTGACCACACGCGAGCCCTCGGCTGCGGTCGTTCCGTTCGACTGGAGCCGTGTGTACGCGCGTCGGCTCGCCGTCACCGATCTGCTCGTCCTCGTGTGGGTCGTCTTCGGAGTCCAGATCGCCTACTTCGGACTCGATGCGAACAACGTCGCGTTCTCCGGCAGACTCAACGAATTGCGCTTCAGCTACTACGGCTTCTCCATCGCCTTGATCGTCGCGTGGATGGTGATGCTCAGACTGTTCGACACCCGGGATTACCGTGTCCTCGGGGGCGGGTCCGCCGAGTACCGAGCCATAGCCGACAGTACGGCCCGACTCTTCGGGTTGGTCGCCGTGGTGTCGTACCTGTTGAAGATCGACATCGCGCGGGGCTACATCTTGATCGCCCTGCCCCTCGGCATCGTCGTGTTGATGCTCTCGCGGTGGATGTGGCGCCAGTGGTTGTCGTTGAAGAGGCAGACCGGCGCGTATTCCGCGCGCGTGGTTCTGGTGGGCTCGCCGACGACCGCCCTCCACATCGCCCGCGAACTCGCGCGTCACCCCGAGGAGGGTTACTTCGTCGTCGGCGCATGTGTCACGTCGGGCGCCGTCGGAACCATGCTGCCCGGGACGTCGATCCCCATCCTCGGGGACGTGTCCCATGCGCTGTCCTCCCTCGATGCCGCCGCGGCGGACACCGTGGTCATCACGGGATCGGAACAGCTCGGCCCGCAGGAGATCAAGACCCTCAGCTGGGGTCTCGAGGCCGGGCAGCGCCATCTGATCGTGGCTCCCAGCCTCACCGACGTCGGTGGGCCCCGCATCCACACGCGCCCGGTCGCAGGGCTTCCCCTCATCCACGTGGAGACCCCTCGCTACGCCGGCAGCAAGCTCTTCACGAAGCGTGCTTTCGACATCCTGGGTTCATCGGCGTTGATCATCGCGCTGTCCCCGGTGCTGATCGTGCTGGCCCTCATCGTCAAGCTGACGAGCCGGGGGCCCGTGTTCTATCGGCAGGAACGGGTCGGGCTGAACGGTGAGCACTTCGACATGCTCAAGTTCCGGTCGATGCGTGTCAACGCCGATGACGAGCTATCGTCGCTCCTGGCTGCTCAGGGCACGAGCGACACACCTCTATTCAAGGTCAAGGACGACCCGCGAGTGACATCCATCGGAAGGCTTCTTCGCAAGCACTCCCTCGACGAATTCCCGCAATTGTTCAATGTCTTTCTCGGCTCGATGAGCCTGGTCGGACCACGCCCCCAGCGTGACGGCGAGGTCGCCCTGTACGACGACGCCGCTCGTCGTCGGCTCCTCCTCAAGCCCGGCATGAGCGGATTGTGGCAGGTGGGCGGTCGGTCATCGCTCGGCTGGGAAGACGCCATCCGGCTCGACCTCTACTACGTCGAGAATTGGTCCATCACCGGAGACGTCGTGATCTTGTGGCGGACCATCAAGGCCGTCCTGCGGCCCGGGAACGAGGCATCGTGAGTTCTTCTCCGTCCACTGCGCCCAGTGTGACTCTGATCGTCGAGAGGAACAGGACCGGGCATCGGCTCTTCTACGTCCGTCTCCTGGCCGCGGCTGCCACCGCACGAGGTGACGACGTGATCGTGGTTCTGTCGCCGGGGGACACCGTGTCCATGGAAGCGCGACTTCATCTCGCCTCGCTCCCCGACGCAGTGAGAGTCGTCGAGGAGGAATCCCTCGGTCTCGCTGACGTGGAAGCCCTGTCACATCGGTACGCCGCTGACCGAGTGGTGCTGCCGGATGCCGATCGAGCGACGATGGATCTCGCAACGCGTCGGGGTGGGTGGAAGGGCGCCGGTGCACTCTCGCTGCTGGTGATGCGGGAGGCGGCCCAACCAGGGCGCCTCACGGTGGTGCAAGCGCTCAAGGGCCGACTTCGGCAGTCTCTCTTCATCAGAGCCTCCAAGCTCCAGAACGTCAGGGTCTGCGTCCTCAAGTCACCCACCTGGTCGGGTTCATCACGTCTGGTCCCAGCCGTCGACCCGATCTCCGTCGACGTCGACTCCAATGCCGTGCAGGCTCTCCGAGCCGCGTGGCAGCTCGACTCAGAGCGCCGATGGTTCGCGGTCGTCGGTGCGGTTTCGGCGAGGAAGAACGTTGACCTGGTGATCTCAGCCCTGCACCAGCTTCCTGACCAATCCGTCGTCGGACTAGTCATCGCGGGTTCGATGGAACCGGAGACACGGGCGCTTCTCCAGCCACTGATCCAAGGACTGGACGCGACCGGCGTCGCTGTCCGAGTCGTCGACCGATTGCTGACCGACGGTGAACTCGATGCCTGTGTCGCCGTGGCCGATGTCGTCGTCCTGGCTCATTCGAACGAGGGGCCGAGCGGCATCCTCGGAAAGGCGGCGGCGTTGGGAACGCGGGTGGTGGCAGCAGGAGCAGAGAGCTTGCGCCGTGATGCGGACGCTTTTCCTGAGCTGGCGTCGTGGACGACGCTGTCTGCACCGGCACTCGCCGTCGAGTTCAGCCGGGTCCTTGCTCTTCCCGCCCCGGTCCCCGTTCTCAGCATCGGTACTGAGGCCTTCACGTCGGCGCTCCTGTGACGACAGCGTCAGCACCGCTCGAGCCACGGAGATCGATCGGCCACCAGGCGGTGTTCCTGGCGGGTTCGACGGGCCTGGCTCAGGTCCTGCTCGCAGTCATCTACGTTCTTGCGGCCCGAGGATCTGACCCGAGGTCCCTCGGTCTCATCATCACTGCCATCGCGTTGGGAACGACCGCCGCGGGCTTCGTGGATTTCGGCACGAACTCTCTCTGGGCGAGGGAGATCGCTCGACGTCGCCTGGAGCCCGCCGAGCTCGGCGCACGCGTCTGGGGCAAGCTCCTGGCAGCGTCGGTTCTCGGCTGCGCATGGGTGCTCGTCACCCTCGTCGCGTTTCCGCTGAGCCACATCTGGCCCGCAGGAATCGTCATGGTGGCCCTACTGGCCAATCAGACCATGCAAGTTGCTCTCCGAGGTGCAGCTCGAGGTGAGCTGGTCTCGGCCGTCATCCTCGTGGACCGGGCCGTGGCGATCCTTCTGTTCCTCGGGTTGCTGAGCTCCGGCGTGAGTGTCATGACGGCTCTCTGGCTCTCCATCTCAGTGGGTTCGGCGTCTGCGGCCGTCCTCGGTTACACCTTGACCAAGAAGGGAACACGGCCGGCTTTCACGGTGACTCCGCGTCGCAACCCGTGGTCAGGGGCGAGGAACTTCGGTCTTGCGGGCGTGGCCAACAGTGCTCAGACCCTCGATCTCCCCCTGCTCACGCTCGTGGGTGGCCCGGTGGCGTCTGGTCTCTACGGGGCCGTGAGTAGATGGACGCAACCGATGAGTCTCCTCGCTACGGCTTTCGCATCGGCCAGCGCGCCGTTCGCGGCGAATGCCGGCACCATGAGGGGAGCCTTGGCGAGTCTTCGCAGGGGCCTCTGGATGCCCGTCGCGGCGATCGTCCTCGCTCTCACCGTTTTCGCCTTCGCGCCATGGATCGTGGACCTGCTCCTGGGGCAGAGCTACGAAGGCTCCGCCGCAGTTCTGCGGGTACTGGCTCTCGTGAGCGTGGCCTCGATCATCAGCCAGCCACTCGTCGTCGCTCTGCAATCCCTCCGACATGACGGTTTCGTCGCCCTTGCACTGTCGCTTTCGGTGCTTGCCCAGCTGGGTCTTGTGGCTGTCCTGGCACAACGTGAGGGTGCCTTGGGTGCAGCCCTGGCTTCTCTCACTATCCAGGTTCTTTTGCTGGTTGCGTTGTTGGTAAAAGTGTCTGCGGAATACAATCGGGGCGCTAGGCCATTGCCCCATCCGGATGACTCGATCACAACGGCCACGGAGAACTGATGTCGCGACCAATCGTTCTTCTTACAGCAACGGTGACGCCCAATGCGCCCGCATTAGGAGGTGTTGTGAACGACCCGCGAGACCGTCTAAGTCAGTATCGTCGCAGCATAGAGGTATGGTCTCGGGCGGCACAATCACAAGATTTCTCGTTGGCAGTGGTGGAGACCAGCGGGTCAACTGCCCAGGAGGTTCTGGGTAGCGTCTCTGGCGCGGCGAGAGCGAATATCCAGTTCGTACCGTACCTGCCGCCTCGAGAGCTGCTGGTGCGAGGTAAAGGTGCAGCGGAGCTCGGTGCCGTGCACGAAGCCCTCGGCCGGTTGGATGGCATTTCCGACGAATCGACTGTCTACAAGGTGACGGGTCGACTTGCTCTTTTGAATCCGATGATTCTCGAGACACTGCCCGCAGATGGTTTGCGGCTCCGGATGACTCTCGACAGATCGTTTGCTGACTCCCGAGTCTTCGGAGCTTCATTGGCAGTTTGGCGCGATCAGTTGCAGGATCATGAAAGGGTCATCAACGACGAGAGCGGCACCTTCCTCGAGCACTTCATCGCTGGGCGAGCAAGCTACGGAACTACCGTCGGACGAATTTCACTGAGTCGGTTCAGACAGCGGCCTGTTTTGTCCGGCCGTTCCGGCGCGACAGGTGCGACGTACAGTGCGGCCTCAAGTCGTGTGCGAGCCGGCCTCCTCACCTGGACGGAAGCGAAACTCGTCGCTCTCGCCGCACGTAAGCAGGTGTAAGCGGATCGAGGCCGTCAAGACCAGCGAACATTGTTGCGGATGGCGCGGGCCGGGTTGCCGGCGATCAGGACACCGGGCGTGGTGAAGCTCCTCGTGACTACGGCGCTACCAGCAATAACGCAACCATCGGCGATCTCGACCCCCTTGTACAGCCGGGCGTGGCTGCCTATCCACACGTCGTTACCAATCTTCACTGGAGACTTTGATGGTCGCGCGACAGCCGCTGGGGTGCCCATGAACTCGTGGAAGTCGTTATCGAGTACCTGAACGTCCCATCCGATTGCGCACCTCTCGCCAATGGTCATCGGCAGGGATGCAATGACGCGCACGTAGGGCGACAGGTAGGTGCCGCTTCCGATCGCAAGGCTTGCGTCAGGCCCTACGTCGATTCGGCAACCTGTGGCTAATGTGACGTGGCCGTCGATCCGAAGTTCGCCGCGAAGACGAAGCAATCCGCGGTCATTGCCCCGCGCAAAGCCGTAAGGCCTGATACCCAGCGAGAGTCTTGAGTCAGGAGCGAGTACGAGGTTCCGAGCATTCTTGATGGAGTAGCCGCGGCCCACGATCACCCGACGGCGTCGGAACAGAAAACCGAGCGTTCGGAAGGCGGAAATTCGGAAGTCGCCAAAGAGAACTTCTACTAGACGCATCTATGCCTCAGACCTGGCTCTTGCAGTCGAAACGGCTGGCCGTGCCTGTATTAAGGGGAAGGGCGGGCTGGCCTATTGAAGTGGTCACGCGTTCGTGGCCCTCGAATTTAGAGGTCGAGCCGGGATTCCAGAGAGGGTCTCATGCGGTGATGTGGACGATGTCACGACCGAGTTGGGGGCTACTGTCGTGCCGACAGCCAAGACGGTTGGCCTGCTTCCCCCGATGACCTTCGCGCCTGGATAGACGATGCAATCATCTTGGACGTCGATCGCAAAGCGCGGAAGATCCTCGCCCGATCTGGGCTGGCGGGTTCCCAACGTGACCTGGTGGTAAATCTGCACGTTTCGCCCGATGCGCACGTGGGGGGACATTACGATCCCTTGACCTCGATGCTGGAGGATCAAGCCGGGTCCGATCGTGACCGCTCGAGGAATCTCCACACCCTGCGCAAGCAGAAGCTGCTGGATCAGGCCGCCGATAATGGGGCGGTTTCGGGCATAAACCAGACGCTCGATGAGTCCCATGAATTGATAGTACGTCGTCTTTACGTGCGGCAGGTTCGAAAACCACCGCCGCGGAGGGTAACGGTGCCCGTATGCGGACACATCGTGGGTTATCCTCGCATCATGGGGCGGCAATGGATCTGGGTCGGGGGACCACTTGTCGTTGTGCTCATCGTTATCGCGGCAATGCGGCAACCATTGGCTCTCCTCGTGGTCCCGGTCATCGCCCTCGGCGCCTGCTTCTTTCGCTACGCGGCATTACGAGTTGTTGTGTTCATCATCGGAGCCTTGCTTGTCTTCCAGACCTCCGAGGGCATATCCGCTCCCAAGGTCGCCTACCTAGGCCTTGTCGCGCTGGCGGTCGGGCTCGCGTTGATCCGCATGCCGCGGATACTTCGAACAACGTGGGGACAAGAGATGCGGCCAGCCCTGATCGGCGCCGGCCTCCTTGCCGCGTGGGTGGCGCTTGTGACGCTTCCCTACTCGGTCGTAGTGGAGGGGGTCTCGCCCAGCGCATGGGCCCGAGACGCCATCACGTACTTCCTGATTTCGGGAGGCGTGGTCATCGCCATCGAGGCGGCCGAGTCCACGACGCTGAGGCAAGCGAGAGCTTTGGCCCTGGGCACCGGGGTCGTTGTTGCCGTCGGCTTCGCCGCTCGCTGGGTGAGTCTGCGCGGCTTCGGCGAGTCCGATACGAACCAGAGCCTTCTTGCTTCTTTCGTCGGCGTTGCTTTTCCCCTTGGCCTTGCCTTGGCGCTGGCGTTAGTGGGATTAAGAGTCCGACCCGCGTATGCGCTGCTCGGTGTCTTTTTCCTCTTAGCGCTCCTCGTGACGGGAACGAGAAGTGCCGCCGTCTTCGGAGTTGTATTCCTCGGTCTCATCGGGCTGCGTAACAAGGCCCGAGTGGGAGTAGTGAGGGTCGCCTCAGCTCTCGGAGCCGCGGCGCTGGCAGTCATTGTCCTCCTACCCTTGGCGGGGGCTGCGTTTTCGTCCGAGCAGTTTATTAGCCAGCGCTTCGAGGCAGGCGTGCGTGCCTTGACCGGCGGCGTCACTCAAGACAGATCTGGCGCAATTAGAGCTCGGGCTTACGATTTTGCTGCCGAGATCTGGCGGGATCACGTGTTGATGGGGCAAGGGCTCGGGCGTGTCTTTCCCGATCCCTCCGCGGCTGGTTTCACTACGAGCTTTTCCCTAGACACGCCCCTGTCATACCCTGCCAAGTTCGGCTTGTTAGGCACCATCGTCCTGATCGTATCGGTCGCGTTAATTGCCCGAGCTCTGCTTCGCCCTGGACAAGCTGGCTACTCCATCGAAAGTACCGCGTTCAGAGGAGCCCTAGTGGTCGTACTAGCTTTGCTACCCTTCGGGGCACCCACCGAGGACAAGGGGTTCGCACTGAGCCTGGCGCTTGCCGTCCTGTGCGTGACCGTTGCCAAAAAGTTTCGCTTGGAGAACGTAGATAGTCGGGCGACGGATCAGGAGATCTTGGCTGCTGCACGGGTGTAGTCGTGCTGGCTAGGCAGACTGCAGAGCTCACCGCCCTGCGGCCTGAGATCAGGACCGATGTTGCGACAAGGATGAGTTCAACATGATTCGCAGGCCGAAGGTCGTACCCGTGTCCCTCACGGGGGCTCTTAGCTGCCAGGGCCGATCTTCAGTCGGGTAGGCCAAAGACCCATCGTTGTTTCCCAGCGGCCTGCCAAAGCGGGAGGGCACGGCCCGAATGAGACGGTGGAGTCCGGCAATGAAAGAGGGCCACAAGGTCGCTACTCTGCTCGGTGGACGTGGTTTCATCATGCAAGCATCGGCTGCCCGTAAAAGGCCGACCTCAGGCGTTCGGTTGCATGACAGTATTCATTTTCCGGACGGACGGACTGACGGGTAAGAGTGGCTTCTAGGCCCGAAGAGATCCTTAGCCTTGCGCCCGTTTGTTGCGTCGCTTTCGACTCAAGGGGACAAGTATGGTGTCACGAGGTCGGGGGATGGCACCTAGGAATACCTCGGCGAAGGCCTCTGGAGAGTGCTTCAGAATCTCGGGAGTTGCTACCAGGTCATGGTCGTGCTGCCCGACGGAGACGTCGTTCATCGCACCTTGGATCGATTCGACGTCGCTCTCCGTGACCGTGACCCCCTGCATGTGTTTGACATCTGCTGTTACCCCACACTCTTGGCTCACGATCACGGAGAGGCCAGCAGCGAGGGCTTCGTTGACTACCAACCCCCAGACCTCTTCGGTGGGAACATGAACAAGAGTGTCAGCTCGTGCAAGGACATCCGGTAAAGATTGATAGGGGACGTGGCCGGTGAATTGAACCCGGTGGTCAAGACCGAGCTTGTGACTCAAGGCCCGGAGGATTTCCAGTTGAGGCCCAACCCCCACGATCTCCAGGGTTGCTCGCTTATCGTCAAGCATCGACAGTGCTGTCAGGACTGATCGAAGGTTCTTCCGCTCAATCAGCTGGGAGATAGCGAGAAAACGTGTCGACGTGGCCTCTAAAGCGCCCTGCGAGATCCGAATGCGACTGGTGGAATCGTGAATCCAAATCCCGTCGACCGCGTTGAAGCCCGTCCTTAGGTGTTGCTCGCCAACGCCCATCGCCAGGACAGCGTGTCGTGCAGCCTGACCCGGCACGACGACCTCATCCAGGAGGCGGAAAAAGATTTGTCTAATCCGACCGACGGGGCCGCCGTTGAATTGATGCGACCCTGAGTGTGACTCGTAAAACCCGATGGTTTTTGTCCGACAGGCTCTTGCCACGAGTAAAGCCAGCAAGTACGCCGGGCTATCCCAACCCCCCAGCAAGATGGCGTCCGCGCGCGCAATCGCGGCCAAGTTCAACCGCAGGGGGAAGTAGTGCCTCGCTTCGCCCCGCCGAACCACCAGGGTGGGAACTTCGCGAACTCTATAGGTGGTCCTTCGTCCGTCAACGCGCCAATCGCTGCCCCGATTGCTGCCGTCTCGGCTGAGGCGTTGAGAGTTCTCCAAGAGCAAAACCTCGAGATCGGCCTCCTTCGCGATCGCGGTCCAAACCGGCACTCTGTATGGCGCGGCGGTGTTGGTCATCCACAGAAGACGTGGTCGTGATCGATTGCATCGAGACACAGAGCTGGTCTGGGCACCTTCGTACACATTCTCTAGTTCTCTAGCAATGCCCGTGATGTCGAAGAGCTCGATCATGGCCGCTGCCTGACCCACTTCGATGCTCTTCCTCAGCCCAGGTTCGCTCAAGATCCTCTCCACGCCAAGAGCGAGGTCACCTGGCGTTGTACCCGTCACGATTCCAGCACCTGCGTTAGCAATGTCCGGCGCCATGCCGGACTCCTCGGTCATGACCACAGGGACTCTGCTTGCGACTGCTTCGATGACTGTCATCGGGTAGACCTCACCCACGCTCGGTAAGACGTAGACGTCAGCAGTCTCGAAGTGCTTGATAGCGGTGCCCGGCTCGGCCGGACCGTCGTAACGCAATGAGATCCACGGATGATCTTGCATGAATCGCGTCAGTTCGGGGAGATTGCCCTCATCGGGGCCCACGATCTTGTACTCGGCCCTAATCCCGCGTTCATGCAGAATGCGTGCCATGTGGGCGAAGGCCATTACTCGCTTTCGCGGATGCAAACGCGCGAGGAAGAGAATGGTAGGGGTGTCAGGCATGGGCTTCGCTCGCCGGCCTGAGTCCTGGTGGATGGCATTGCGGAGCATCGTGTTATCTGAGACACCAGCAACGGACCGCAGCGATTGGCTCTCGTCCGGCGTGAGGATCAGCCGCGCTTGTGCCTTCCTGAGGGCCGTGCGGGTCAAGAAGAGGTCGAACACGCGGGCCAGGACTCGAGAGTCGGCTCGGACCATGCCGTGCGTCTGAGTGACGAGGGGAACGCCTTGAATCAGTAGGGCCCTGGCCGCCGGACCGGTGACCAAATCGCGCCCGAGGTGTATGTGCGCGACGTCGAATGAACGGCCTCGTGCGGCAATGTAAGCCAGCAGCCGCGGCGCCACCAGACCGCTGAAGCGGAGTCCTTTCACGCTACGGGCCCGGAACAGATGCACGTGTACACCTGGGATGGAGAGACGGCCCCGACCGTCCCAGCCGGCTACGAAGTGCACCTCATGCCCCAGCCGAGCTAGCTCGCGCATCTGCTCGATGGCAACGGAAATTGGCCCGCCATACGCCCCGTCCTCCGAGAGGAAGGTGGCGACATGCAAGATTTTCATGTGGTCATCTCAGTGAAACGGTAACCGCGGAATGAAGCGTCAGGACCGCCGACAATCGTGTTCGCGGGTATGTCGGCCGTGGCGAGGGTCGTTGGCTGCAACAAAGCCGACTCGCCGATAATTGTGCCGCCCAATATGACACACCGTGCGGTCACCCACACGCCAGCGCCGATTCGGATGGGTCTCGTTATGAGCGCCATGTCGCGACGGTGGGCATGGCTTCCGGTGGTCAGGAACGTCTCTTGAGAGATGACGACGTCATGCCCGACGTAGATGTGATCTTGGTTGTGGAACCAGACGCCCTCACCGATCCATGAGTCCTTGCCGATGTGCAACTTCCAGGGGAAGCGCACCCGGATGCGAGGCCGCATGATGACCCCGGACTCGATCTCTGCGCCGAAAGCGCGAAGGGTGGCGACACGGAGGCGCGAGCTGATCTGCCAGGGGTTGTGCACGAGGAGGAGCTCGACCGCTCCCCAGGCGTAAACGACCCACCTGGGCCTGTCCCACGTCTGACCTTCACCCGGGGCCGAAGCCAGAGGGATGACAGGCGTCGAGCCCGTCGTCGGTTGTTTTGTGGTCTCACTCATGATCGGTCTCCCCGGGACTGTGAGGCATGGATCGTCTATCTCGTGCTTGTCGGGTCTTGGACCGTCGCACCATGACACTTTGCGATGAGTTCGAATGCTCCACCCCAGAAGATAGGGTCGCACAGTGACGAACCCTCGCCTCCGAATCCTAATCGTCGGGATGCACTTCGATCCCGAGGTGACCGGGAACGCGCCGTACACGACGGGCCTGGCCGCCGGTCTCCGGCGGTCCGGCCATGACGTTCGAGTCATCACGGGGTATCCGCACTACCCCGAGTGGCGTGTCAGGGAGGGGTACAGAGGATTTTCGCGTCGTGAGACGATTCGAGGCGTTCCCGTTCGTCGAGTGAGGCACCTGGTTCCGCGCAAGCCGACGACCATCACGCGCCTCCTCGCAGAGGTCTCTTTCGGCGCGCGCGCCGTGTTCTCGCGATGGGGCGGGCCGGATGTCGTGCTAGCCGTCTCGCCGGCACTCTTCGGCACGGCGCTCGTGGTGGCCAGGGCGCGGCTCGTCCATCGCAGACTTCCCGTCGCCGTCTGGGTGCAAGACCTCTACAGCCTCGGAGTCGTCGAGACGGGAACAGGCGGAGGCCGGGCAGCGCGACTGGTCAGTTCCCTCGAAAGCCTCGTCCTGCGTTCAGCCGACGGCGTAGCAGTCATCCATCAGCGGTTCTCAGCGACGGCGTCAACTGCCCTCCGGGTGCCTTGCGGCCGGCTCGCTGTGATTCGGAACTGGTCTCACCTGGCTCAACCTTCTGCCATAGATCGACAGGAGGTCCGGGCGAGGTACGGATGGGGTGTTGACGAGACGATCGTCCTGCACGCCGGCAACATGGGCATGAAGCAGGGACTTGAGAACGTCGTCGCGGCCGCCTCGGTCGCCGACGACCGAGAGGAAGCGGTGAGGTTCGTCTTGCTCGGAGGAGGCAATCAGCGTGCGCGGTTGGAGGCGGTGGCTTCGGGCGTAACGAGGCTCGAGTTCCTGTCATCGCTCGATGACGACGAATTCTCCGCGGTGCTGCGCTGTGCCGATGTCCTTCTCGTGAACGAGAAGGAGGGAGTCTCGGAGATGTCGGTGCCGAGCAAATTGACCTCATACTTCAGCACGGGGGTTCCGGTCGTCGCCGCAACCGACGTCGAGGGCGTCACTGCTGGCGAGATCGAAGCATCCGGCGGAGGAATCGTCGTTCCTGCCGGACAACCAACGACACTTCTCGAGGCTTGTTTGCGCATAGGACGTGATGCGGCTTTCTCGGCCGAACTCGGACGCAACGGTTTGCGATACCGGGAGGAACACCTCACCGAATCGGCGGCAGTCAACCACTACGCTGAGTGGCTGTCAGGTCTGGCAGGCCGCTCAGGGGGCGGTCCGGCGACTTCGGCCTGACTTCACCGCAGGGGACCAATTGACGAAGCGCGCATTCATCACGGGCATCACCGGCCAGGACGGCTCGTATCTGGCGGAATTGCTGCTGAGCAAAGGCTACGAGGTCCACGGCCTGATTCGTCGGGCTTCGACATTCAACACGTCGAGGATCGATCACCTCTACGTCGACCCGCACGTGGTGGGTGCCAAGCTCTTCCTCCACTACGGAGACCTCAGCGACGGCGCTCGTCTGGTCAGCCTCCTCGGTGATCTAAAGCCGGACGAGGTCTACAACCTCGCTGCTCAGTCGCATGTCCGGGTCTCGTTCGACGAGCCGGAACACACGGGCGACACCACCGGCGTGGGCTCCATGCGAATGCTCGAAGCCGTTCGCATGTCCGGCATCCACACGCGCTTCTACCAGGCGTCGTCATCCGAGATGTTCGGTGCCACACCGCCCCCGCAGAACGAGGAGACGCCTTTCTATCCGCGTTCCCCTTACGGCGCCGCAAAGGTCTACAGCTACTGGGTGACGAAGAACTACCGCGAGGCCTATGGCATGTTCGCTGTCAACGGCATCCTCTTCAACCACGAGTCGCCACGACGTGGTGAGACATTCGTGACCCGGAAGATCACGCGCGCCGTCGCGGCCATCAAGGCCGGTCGACAAGAGAACGTCTACCTCGGCAACCTGGACTCGGTTCGGGACTGGGGTTACGCGGCGGAGTACGTCGAGGGCATGTGGCGGATGCTCCAGGTCGACGAGCCTGACGACTTCGTTCTCGCCACCGGGGGCAACTTCACGGTCAAGGACTTCCTCGAGACCGCGTTTTCGCATGCAGGGCTGAACTGGCAGGACCACGTCCTCTTCGACGAGAGATACCTCCGCCCCACCGAGGTGGATGCGCTCGTGGGAGACGCGTCCAAGGCCAAGGAAAAGCTCGGCTGGGAAGCCACCGTCGACACCGGAGAGCTCGCTCGCATCATGGTCGATGCCGACATCGAGGCTCTCGACCACGTCGGTCGCCCCTGGATCGACAAGGTGTCGCTCGAGAGCTGGGGAACGAAGTGACGCACGAACCGATCGCATTCGTGCCGTCGGCCCTCGACCGCGAGGCGACGTTCTACGTCGCTGGCCATCGCGGGCTGGTCGGCTCGGGCATCTGGCGCCTCCTCGAGGCCGAGGGCTTCTCGTCACTCGTCGGCCGGACGTCGTCGGAGCTCGACCTGAAGGACCGCTCGGCGGTGTTCGACTTCTTCCGGTCGACGAAACCGAGGTATGTCGTCCTCGCTGCCGCGAAGGTCGGCGGCATCCTGGCCAACGACACGTACCCTGCGGACTTCCTCACCGAGAACCTGCAGATCCAGCTCAACGTCATGGACGCAGCCCTCGAAGTGGGCGTCGAGCGGTTGCTCTTCCTGGGGTCGTCGTGCATCTATCCGAAGTTCGCGACTCAGCCCATCACCGAGGACTCGCTGCTCACCGGGCACCTCGAACCGACCAATGACGCCTACGCCGTCGCGAAGATCGCCGGCATCATGCAGGTCCAGGCCGTCCGTCGCCAACACGGGCTGCCGTGGATCTCAGCCATGCCCACCAACCTGTACGGGCCGGGTGACAATTTCTCCCCGAAGGGGTCACACGTCCTGCCGGCTCTCATCCGCCGGTACGACGAGGCCGCTCAGGCTGGCGACGAGAGTGTGACCAACTGGGGAACGGGCACTCCCCGCAGAGAGTTCTTGCACGTCGACGATCTCGCTGCCGCGACCTTGCATCTGCTCGAACACTTTGACGGCCCACAGCAGGTCAACGTCGGGACGGGCACGGACGTGAGCATCCGCGAGATCGCGGAGACCATCGCAGCAATCGTCGGATTCACGGGTCGGACGGACTGGGACGAGTCCAAGCCGGACGGGACTCCGCAGAAGCTCCTCGACGTGACCAAATTGTCACGAGCCGGCTGGACGTCGCAGATCTCTCTCGAGGACGGGCTTCGTTCCACCGTGGAGTGGTACCGGGCGAACCATGCCGTTCTCCGCACGTAGAACACGAGCAGGCGTGGAGAGCGCGTGAGCGACGACGGCGGCGTCCGCGCGCGCCCCTCTTCGCGAGCGACGTGGCGGGGGGCCCGTCGGGTTCTTCTCGTGCTGGCGATCGCAGTCGTCGTCTGTGCCGCATGGGTGGGCGTCCGGGGTTACCTCGCCAGTCAGCACCTTCAGAACGCGGTGGCGCTCGCTACAGAGGTGCGGAGCGGAATCACCGACGGGGGAGACTCGACGCTCCAGAGGGCGCACGATCTGCAGTCGGAGGTTCGAGCCGCCGAGGGCTTGACCGGCGACGTCGTCTGGCGTGGAGCCGAATACGTGCCCTTCGTCGGGGACGACCTTCGCGCCGTTCGTCAGGTGTCGGCAGTCCTGTCCACCGTGGCCGACGAGGCCGTGGTGCCCGTGGCCGAGGTGGCGAGCACGGTGGACGTCGAGTCGTTCAAGCCCGTCGACGGTGCACTCGACCTGCAGCCCCTCGTCGACGCGCAGCCTGCTGTCGATCGGGCAGACCGTACGCTGACGTCCCAGCTGGAGGTCTCCCAGGCCATCGACACGACCGGCACCGTGTCGCAGGTGACCGACGCGGTCGACCAGCTCGTTGACGTCTTGGGTGGTGCCAGCGCCCAGGTCGACGTCGTGGCCCGCGCGGTCGACCTGGCACCCGGAATGCTGGGGGCGGACGGCCCACGTGACTATCTCGTCCTGTTCCAGAACAACGCCGAGCTCCGCGCGACGGGCGGCATCCCCGGGGCCGTCGCCTTGCTCCGGGTCGAGGGCGGCAAGATCTCACTCGTCCAGCAGGCGTCGTCGGGTGACTTCCCCCGAGCGGACGCTCCGGTGCTGCCCTTGCCGGTCGAGACGCAGGGCCTCTACGGCGCCATCACGGGCCAGTACATCCAGGACGTCAACCTCACCCCGCAGTTCCCGCTCAGCGCGCAGCTGGCCCGCGAGATGTGGAAGCGGCAATTCGGCACCGAAGTCGACGGCGTGCTGTCGATCGACCCGGTCGCCCTCAGCTACCTCCTGACGGCCACCGGCCCCGTCACCCTGCCGACCGGTGACGTGCTGACCTCGGACAACGTCGTCTCGATCCTCCTCAGTACGGCCTACTCGCGATACTCCGACCCGACCCAGCAGGACGACTTCTTCGCCGGGGCCGCGGCAACGGTCTTCTCAAGCATCTCCTCGGGCAACCTCGACGCGTCGGCCCTGCTCGCCGGACTCGCGCGCGCGGGGGAGGAGCGCCGCCTCTACCTGTGGAGCGCTGACGACACCGAACAGAGCCGGATCGCCGAGACGACCCTGGCCGGCGAGCTGCCGACGAGCACGGCCCACCAGCCGAAGTTCGGCGTCTACTTCAACGACGGCACCGCCTCGAAGATGGACTACTACCTCGGTACCAAGATCTCGATCGGCCAGGCCGTGTGCCGGCAGGACGGCAGGCCCAGCTGGGTCGTCGACGTGACCCTGACCAACAACGCCCCGGCCGACGCGGCGACGTCACTGCCCGAGTACGTCACCGGAGGCGGTCAGCTCGGCACGCCGGCGGGTGACATCAGCACGAACGTGAGCATCTATGCCCCCAGTGCGGGGGTGTTCGTCGCGGCGGCCGAGGACGGTGCCGAGGTCGGGCTGCAGACGGCGTCGGACTCCGGACTGTCGGTCACCCAGTATCAAAAGACCCTCTCACCAGGACAAACGTCGACGATGCGTGTCGAGTTCCTCGGCGGCGACGCGGTGGGAAGCGCTAAGACGTCAATTCCCGGCATCGAATCGACCCCAACTGTTCACGGGACCGAAACACAATCCCTAAAAATCAACTGTGAATCGCGTCTAAGCTGAGGGAGCGTCCAGTTTCCGCAGGGGGAACTTGAAGAGGCGCCAACCAACGTCTCAGGGGATCACACATGAAGAAATTCGCAGCCACCGCTCTGCTCATCGTCGTCGGGCTGTTCGCCGTCCCGACCGCCGCCAGCGCCTACGCACCGTCCACCGACGTCACGGTCAGCGGCCGTGTCGCCCCGGGCCAGCCCGTCGCCGTCGCCTTCGCCGAAGGAACGTTCACCCCCGGTGAGACCGTCAGCGTCGCCGTGACCGGCGAAGGCCGCGTCACCCTCGCCGCCATCGAGACCGTCACCATCACCAAGGCGGCCACCGCCTCGGGTGCTGCGTCGGTCACCGTCACGCTGCCGGCCAACGCCCGCGGCACCTACTCGCTCACCGCGACCGGCCTCTCGTCGGGCCAGCTGGCCACCTCGGCTCTGACCGTCGTCGCAGCTGACGCGGGCAACGCCGCCGTCGGTGGCAACGACGGCCTGGCCTTCACCGGCTCGACCGTCCCCACCCTCGTCATCTGGGGTGCCGCCGGCGCCGTCCTGCTCGGCATCGCGCTCATGGTCGTCCTGACCCTGCAGCGTCGCGCGCGCAGCAACGCGTAACACCAGCTCTCACCACGAAGGCCCCGGGCATCAGCCCGGGGCCTTCGTGTGTGCGGAAGGTGTTCAGGTCGTGGGATGGGGCCGCGGCGAGAGGGTCGGAGCCACTGCTGCCCCAGCCGGATCGCTGCTCTCCTTGTGCTGCCCCGTTCGACAGCCCGCCACCGGCGGCGTCAGCGTCGAACGGCGGCCAGTCGGTGTACGACGTCGAGCACGACGACCCCGACCAAGGCCCCGATGACTGCTCCGGTCGCGTTGGCCAGCACGTCGTCGGCCGAGGCGAACCGGCCGGGCAGGAACACCAGCTGGCCGAGCTCGATCGTCGCACTGGCTACGAAGCCGGCCACCGCGCCCCACCACCAACGCTCCAGGCCGACGAGCAACACGACCACCACGCCCAGCGGCACGAACAGCGCGATGTTGGCCGAGAACTCGACCGTCGAGTAGTCCACCCACACCGGCACGCCGATCCCGTGCAGCACGTCCAGAGCGCGCTGCAGCGTCGGGCCGAAGCCCTCGTCGACGGGCCGGGCCGTGAACGCGATCGACGCCAGCACGAGGGCATAGACCACGGCGGCCGCGATCGCCCCCGCCCGCACCTTCCGTTCCGGGGTGCCGAGCGGGGTCGGCGTCCCGACGACGACCGCCGCACGCGCCACGAGCAGCCCGAGCGTCAGCCCGACCGCAGCCGCCCACAGCAGCGACGCGAGGCGTCCCCCCACCGCGCCCGCGCCTCCTGAGCTGAGAGACGCGTCAGCACTCGTCGTGATGGCCACGACAACGCTCGCCACGAGCACGGCGCCCGCCGCCAGGCCCCCTGCCGTGCCTCGATGACGCCGCGGCGCGGCCAGGGCGACCAGGGGCAGCACCGGCACGACGGCGGCGCTCACGGCCAGGGCCTGGACGAAGCCGCCCGACAGCGTCAGCAGCCCCACCGAGCGGGCCGCGCCCACGATCGTCGAGGCCGCCGCCCGGGCGAAGGTCGCGACCAGCGCCACGTCCGTCACGGCCCCGAGGGCGACGACCAGACAGGTCAGGTACACC
The DNA here is from genome assembly GCF_056680555.1 of Frigoribacterium sp. AP1. NCBI lineage: Bacteria > Bacillati > Actinomycetota > Actinomycetes > Micrococcales > Microbacteriaceae > Frigoribacterium > Frigoribacterium sp. AP1. Next base: position 145,822 of record NZ_CM155288.1, on the reverse strand, counting down.
GCGAGCACGACGGCCGCGGTGACGCGGCGGCGGCGGGCGGTCATCGCCCCACGCTAGCGGCCCGGCCCCGCACCTGAACGCTCGCTGTGATTCGCTCGCACCGCCCGACCCGGGCAATAGCCTGCGAGGGATCGGGCACGTCCCGTGCTCGCACGTGATCAAGGAGGATCACCATGGCAACGAATCACGCGGTCGCCTACAAGGGCCCCGGCCAGGTCGAGGTCATCGACGTCGACTACCCGACCTTCGAGCTGAAGGACGGCCCCGGCGTCAACCCGGCCAACGTCGGACGCAAGGTCAACCACGGCGCGATCCTGCGCACGGTCGCCACCAACATCTGCGGCTCCGACCAGCACATGGTCCGCGGCCGCACCACCGCCCCGACGAACCTCGTGCTCGGCCACGAGATCACCGGCGAGGTCGTCGAGGTCGGCCCCGACGTCGAGTTCATCAAGGTCGGCGACATCGTCTCGGTGCCGTTCAACATCGCCTGCGGCCGCTGCCGCAACTGCAAGGAGCGCAAGACCGGCATCTGCCTCAACGTCAACCCCGACCGTCCCGGCAGCGCCTACGGCTACGTCGACATGGGCGGCTGGGTCGGCGGCCAGGCCGAGTACGTGCTCGTGCCCTACGCCGACTGGAACCTCCTGAAGTTCCCCGACGCCGACCAGGCCATGGAGAAGATCCTCGACCTGGCGATGCTCTCCGACATCTTCCCGACCGGGTTCCACGGCGCCGTCACCGCCGGCGTCGAGGTCGGCTCGACCGTCTACGTCGCCGGAGCCGGCCCCGTCGGCCTCGCCGCCGCCACCGGAGCCCTGCTGCTCGGCGCCAGCGTCGTCATCGTCGGCGACATGAACGCCGACCGCCTCGCCCAGGCCCGCAGCTTCGGCTGCGAGACCGTCGACCTGACCAAGGGCGACCCCGCCGACCAGATCGACCAGATCCTCGGCGAACCCCTCGTCGACTGCGGCATCGACGCGGTCGGCTTCGAAGCCAAGGGGCACGGCGGCGGATCGGGCGACGAGGCACCCGCCACCGTGCTCAACTCGCTGATGGACATCACCGCGGCGGGCGGCGCCCTCGGCATCCCGGGGCTCTACGTCACCGGCGACCCGGGCGGAGTCGACGAGGCCGCCCAGAGGGGCTCGCTGTCGCTCAGCCTCGGCACCGGCTGGGCCAAGTCGCTGTCGTTCACCACCGGCCAGTGCCCGGTGATGAAGTACAACCGACAGCTGATGATGGCGATCCTCCACGACCGCACGAGCATCGCGAAGAACGTCCACGCCCAGGCGATCAGCCTCGCGGACGCCCCCCGCGGCTACGCCGAGTTCGACAAGGGCGCCGCCACGAAGTACGTCCTCAACCCGAACGACCTGATCAAGGCGGCCTAGCGGTCGTCGCCACCCGCGCCTCCTCGGCTCTCGGTCCCCTCGACCGACAGAGCCCAGGAGGCGCGGGTCGGCCCACCGGGCCACCCGCGTTCCGCAGCCACTCGCGTCGTTGCGTGCTGTGCAAGGTGTATGACGGAACGATCCCATGACGAAGACATCCGACACCCCTGCCTCCGGCGGCGCCGACGCCGCCCGCCCCGCCTCCGGCCACGGCCGCGCCGCCCGCTCCGACGAGGAACGCCAGAAGTGGCGCGCGTTCGCCGTGTGCGTCGGCGTCGCCGCCCTGACGATCCTCGACCTGTCGAAGGTCAACGTCGGCCTGCCCAGCATCGAGGCGTCGCTCGGTGCCGGACCCACCGCCCTGCAGCTGATCGTCGCCGGTTACGCGCTGGCGTTCGGCCTGTCGCTCGTGCCGTCCGGCCGTCTCGGCGACCTCAAGTCACGCCGCATGATGTTCGTCATCGGACTGACCTCGTTCACCGTCGCCAGCCTGCTCTGCGCCCTCGCGCCGACCATCGAGCTGCTCGTCGCCGCCCGCATCCTGCAGGGCGTCGCCGCCGGCATCCAGATGCCGCAGGTGCTCGGACTCATCCAGCAGCTCTTCCAGGGCAAGGAACGCGGCCGCGCCTTCGGCTTCTTCGGCGCCATCATCGGCGTCAGCACGGCGTTCGGCCCGACCCTCGGCGGCCTGCTCATCGCGATCGGCGGCCCGGAGGACGGCTGGCGCCTGCTGTTCTGGATGAACATCCCGCTCGGCCTGATCGCCATCTTCTTCGCCCTGAAGCTGCTGCCGAAGACCCGCACCGCCTCGAACGGCCACAACGAGCTCGACCTCTTCGGCATCGTGCTGCTCGGCCTGACGATCTTCACGCTCATGCTTCCGTTCGTGCTGACCACCGGCCAGGGCGACGACCCGCTGCGCTGGCTCTTCTTGATCGGCTTTGTCGCGTTCGGTGCCGCCTTCGTCTGGTGGGAGCAGCGCTACAAGGCCCGCGGCAAGTCACCGGTCGTGCACTTCAGCCTGTTCTCGCTCGCCTCGTACCGCAACGGCACCCTGATCGCCACGGTCTACTTCTGCGCCCTGCCGGCGACCTTCCTGCTGACGACGCTCTACCTGCAGCAGGGGCTCGGCCTCGAGCCCGTCTACGCCGGCATGGTCACCATCCCGTTCGCGCTGACCAGCGCCGTCGCCGCGTTCTACGGTGGACGCCTCGTCGACCGCTTCGGTCGCAGCCTGGTCGTGCTCGGGCTGATCCTGGTCGCGGTGGGCTTCGTCGCCCTGCTGCTCGCGGCCGTGCTCACCCCACGCGACATCACGCCGTACGCCATGGGCATCGGCATGCTGATCGCCGGCACGGGTGGTGGCTTCGTCATCTCGCCGAACCAGACGCTCACGCTGGCCGAGGTGCCCGTCGAGATGGGCGGCGTCGCCGGCTCGATGGGGCAGGTCGGTCAGCGCGCCGGCACGGCCATCGGCACGGCGGCCGCGGTCTCGACGTTCTACTCGGTCATCGCCGGGGCCGGGGGAGCGGAGGGCGCTGACCTCGACATCTACCACGAGGCCTACCGCAACGGGTTCTTCGTCACGATCGCCCTGGTGTCCGTGGCGCTCGTGCTCGGGCTGATGGACCTCCGCGCCCGCAAGAAGGGGCGCGTGGGCGACGGGGCCGAGGCTGCTGCTGCGTAGTCGGTGACCATCGTCGGCCGGTGACCATGGCCTCCTCGGTGACCCACGTCGTCGGGGTGACCCGCGCCTCCTGCGTGAGACGCGCCTCCTCGGTGAGACGCGCCTCCTGGGGTCGCGTGCCCCCGCAGGTCAGAGGCGCGCGAAGGCCTCGACGACGTAGCTCGTGACGTCGACCTGACGCGTGCCCGACAGGGCGATCGACGCGGGGTCGACCGAGCCGGCGGCGGTGCTGGCGGTGGCGGAGGCGGCGGGCGTGACGAACATGGTGGGCCTTTCGGTCGGCTGGTGAGGCGGTTGGCGGGGCCCGGCCGCCCGTCACAGGGAGACGGGCGGCGGAGCCCCTGGCGTCCCTGCCCGAGATGCTCGGTGCTCCTGTCGGAGCCGGTGACGTCGTGCGACCAGTCAAGCGGGCCGGGTGTTGCGTGAACATAAGCGCAGGGCTGAGTCGCCCTCCGTCGCAGGGATGAACCTCGGTTCAGGCAGGAGGCGCGGCCACGATCCCGAGGACGCTCTCGTGCAGCAGTCCGTTCGTCGCCAGCGCGGTGCCGTGCCAGGGCCCCGGCTGTCCGTCGGCGCTGGTGAAGCGTCCGCCGGCCTCCTCGACGACGACGGCCACGGCCGCCATGTCGTAGGGCTGCAGGTCGAACTCGCCCGCGATGTCGAGTGCGCCCTCGGCCACGAGCATGTACGACCAGAAGTCGCCGTACGCCCGCGTCCGCCAGACCTTGCCCGTCAGGTCGAGCAGCTGCGGCAGGCGTCCGGCGTCGATCCAGTACTCGAGCCCGTTGAAGCTCAACGAGGCGTCGGCCAGGTCGCGCACGCCCGACACCCGCAACGGCCCGTCGTGCTCGGTCGAGAACGCCCCGCCGCCCTGCGTCGCCCACCAGCGTCGCCCGAGCGTCGGAGCACTCACGACACCCACCACGGGCACCCCGTCCACGACGAGCGAGATCAGCGCCGCCCAGACCGGGACCCCGCGCAGGAAGTTCGCCGTGCCGTCGATCGGGTCGACCACCCACTGGCGGTGCGAGGGAGCGTCGTGGCCGTACTCCTCGCCGTAGAAGGTGTCGTCGGGGCGGGCGGAGGCGACCCGCTTACGGATCGCCCGCTCGACGGCCTGGTCGGCGTCGGTCACGTGCGACCGGTCGGGCTTGAGCGACACGTGCAGGTCGGCCGAGCGGTACCGCTCGGTGCTGATCGCGTCGGCCAGGTCGGCCAGCTCCAGCGCGAGCGCCAGGTCGTCCACCCACGGCGGGGTACTCGCCGGCTTCGTGACGGCGCTGCGCTCGTCGTTCGCTCCGGGATCGGCGCCCGAATCGGGTCCGACAGGGGACGAGGAGGCGCGGGTCGGCTCGGCAGCATCGGTCACCCCGTCAGCGTACCCAGCCCGCCCTGCTCGTCCGCGCGCCGCTCGCATGACCGGCCCGCGCCTCCTGCTCCCGGCACGGGCGGGCCCCGGACGTCATCGCACCGCGTTTCGTGCACGGCACCGCGACTAGTCCCGGTGCGCTGCACAAAACGCGGTGCGACGCAGCAGCGTTCTAGCCGAGCTCGTCGCTGCGGGCGTCGTCGGCAGCCGCGGCGAGGTCGCGCGCGCTCACGCCGCCCTTGGACGCGAGCAGCGACTGCAGCGACTCGAGCCGTTCGCGGCCGACGTCGCCGAGCTCGCCGGCTTCGATGCGGTCGACGATCTCCCAGTCGTGGGCCTCGGCCAGCGGGATGCCGTCGACCGGCTCGCCCTCGGCCGGGATCGCGTGCGCCGCGAACGACTTGAGGATGTTCTCGGGGTCGACGTGGCCCAGCCCGAACGACCGCACACCGGGGGTGTCGACGATCCAGCCGCCGGTCGGCACCTTGAACGACACCGTCGACGACGACGTGTGCCGTCCGCGCCCGGTGACCGCGTTGACCACGCCGACTTCGCGTCGCGACCCCGTCAGCGCGTTCACGAGGGTGGACTTGCCGACGCCCGAGTGACCGACCGTGACCGTGACGTGCCCGTCGAGGACGCCGCGCAGCTCGTCGAGCGCGGGGGAGACCTGCCCGCCGGGCGCGACCTCGTCGAACGAGGTCGACGTCGTCGTGACGATGCGCAGGTCGAAGCACGAGAAGTGCGCCGCGAACGGCGCCGGGTCGGCGAGGTCGGTCTTGGTGATGCAGAGGATCGGCTCGACCCCGGCGTCGAACGCCGCGACCATGTAGCGGTCGACCAGGCGGGGCCGGGGTTCGGGGTCGGCGGCCGCCACGACGATCAACATCTGGTCGGCGTTGGCGACGATGACGCGCTCGACGGCGTCGCTGTCGTCGGCACTGCGCCGCAGCAGGGTCGAGCGCTCCTGGACCTTGACGATGCGCGCGAGCGACCCCTCGGAGCCGCTCGTGTCGCCGACGACGCCGACGCGGTCGCCGGTCACGACGCTCTTCTTGCCGAGCTCACGCGCCCTGGCCGTCGTGATCTCGCGCTCGTCGGGGGTGCCGGCGTCCATCAGCACGCCGTAGCGGCCGCGGTCGACCGTCCAGACGACCCCCTCTTCGGCGTTCGCGTAGGCCGGACGCTGCTTGGTTCGCGGCTTGTTGCCCTTGGGGTTCGGGCGCACCCGCACCGAGCTCTCGTCGTACTCGCCGTACTCGCGCTCGTCGTCGGCGTCGTCGCCGTCGCTCCACCAGCTCATCGTGCCTCGCTCATCGTCGACCGTGCCTCGCTCGTTCCGTGCCGTGCCCCGTTCATCGTCGTCGGCCCGGCGCCTAGAGGAACCCGAGCAGGTCGATGTCGGCGGGGCTCTGACGGACGGTGCGGCCGAGCATCTCGTCCCACAGCTCGACGAACTGGGGCAGCGTCTTGGCGACGACGCGGACGTCGTCGAGCTCGACGCCCTCGACCGCCAGGCCGATGATCGCCGCAGCGGTCGCCATGCGGTGGTCCTCGTAGGTGCGCCACTGGCCCGCGTGCAGCGGGGACGGCTCGATGCGCAGGCCGTCCTCGAGTTCGGTCACCGCGCCTCCGAGGGCGTTGATCTCGGCCGCGAGGGCCGCGAGGCGGTCGGTCTCGTGACCGCGCAGGTGGCCGATGCCGGTGATCGTGCTGGGGCCCGAGGCGAGGGCGGCGAGGGCGACCAGCGCGGGGGCGAGCTCGCCTCCGCGGGACAGGTCGACGTCGACGCCGGGCAGCGAGCCGCCGCCGACGAGGCCCACGCCGCCGTCGACGGTGAGGGTGTCGCCGTCGAGCGTGACGGTCGCGCCCCAGAGCGGCAGCAGGTCGATCAGGTCGGCCCCGACCTGGGTCGTGTCGGCGGGCCAGTGCGCGATGGACACGGTGCCGCCCGCGACCAGGGCGGCCACGAGGAACGGTGCCGCGTTCGACAGGTCGGGCTCGATGACGACCTCGCGCCCCTCGATCGGCGTCGGCGGTACGATCCAGGTGCCGACGGCCGGCGACGCGACCTCGACCCCGCGCTGCGCGAGCGCGTCGATCGTCATCTCGATGTGCGGCAGGCTCGGCAGGCGTTCGCCGGTGTGGGTCAGGGTGAGGCCACGCTCGAAGCGGGCGGCCGAGAGCAACAGGCCCGAGACGAACTGGCTCGAGGCGGAGGCGTCGATCTCGACGTCGCCGCCCTCGACCTCGCCGGTGCCGTACAGGCTGAACGGCAGCGCACCTCGCCCGTCGTCGTTCACCTCGACGCCGAGGGCGCGCAGGGCGTCGATCGTCGTGCGCATCGGGCGCTTGCGGGCGCTGGCGTCGCCGTCGAACGTGACCGGGCCGAGGGCGAGTGCCGCGACCGGGGGCAGGAACCGCATGACCGTGCCGGCCAGGCCGCAGTCGATCGTCGCCCCGCCTTGCAGCTCGCCGGGTGTGACGACCAGGTCGGGCCCGAAGGGGGAGTCGTTGGGGAACTCGGTGACCGTCGTGCCCAACGCCTTGAGCGCCTCGATCATCAGCGCCGTGTCGCGCGAGTGCAGCGGCAGGCGCAGCGTCGAGGGTGACGACGCCAGCGCCGAGAGCACCAGTTCGCGGTTCGTCAGCGACTTCGACCCGGGCAGGGACGAGGAGGCGCGCAACGGTCCGGAGGCGGTGGGCGCCACCCAGCGCCCCTCGTCGACCTCGGGAACCCTTCCGTCGCCATAGGGGGAGAACTCGGGCCCGGAATACCTGTACACCTGCATCGGTTCACCACAGTAATGCAGCAAGAACCTGGAGGACCTGTGCCTGTCGCACTAGCACCGAGGGAAATCACCGTCGCCGAACTAGAATCGGCCTTGATGAGCACCCCCGAGGGCCACGAGCCCACACCGACCGTTGCCGCCGTCGAACCGACCGAGGCCGACGTCGACGCCGCCCTCGAGGCCGTCGACGCCGACGCCGAGAAGCGCGCCCTGTTCGAAGAGCAGGCGCTTCCGTTCATGGATCAGCTCTACGCCGCGGGCATGCGCATGACGCGCAACCCGGCCGACGCCAGCGACCTCGTCCAAGAGACGTTCGTCAAGGCCTACGCGGCGTTCGCGCAGTTCCAGCAGGGCACCAACCTGAAGGCCTGGCTCTACCGCATCCAGACCAACACGTTCATCAACACGTACCGCAAGAAGCAGCGCGACCCCTACCAGGGCACGATCGACGAGTTGGAAGACTGGCAGATGGGCGGCGCCGAGTCGGCGACCCGCGCCTCCGGCTCGACCCGCTCGGCCGAGGCCGAGGCGATCGACCACCTCCCCGACAGCGCCGTGAAGGACGCCCTGCAGAAGGTCCCCGAAGACTTCCGCATGGCCGTGTACTTCGCGGACGTCGAAGGCTTCTCGTACCAAGAGATCGCCGACATCATGAAGACCCCCGTGGGCACCGTGATGAGCCGCCTGCACCGCGGCCGTCGCCTGCTCCGTGAACTCCTCGCCGACTACGCACGCGATCGTGGCATCGCCGTCCCCGTCGGCTCGTCGAAGGGCGCAAAGAAATGACCGACTGTGGTTGCACCAAGGCCAAGGCCGAACTCGAGGACTACCTGCACAACGAGTTGTGCCGCGAGGACGCGGCCGACATCCGAGAGCACATGGCGAACTGCGGCGACTGCTCGGGTGAGCACAAGGTCGGCGTCGTGCTGACCGAAGCCGTCCAGCGTGCCTGCCGCGAGACGGCACCCGAAGACCTGCGCGCGACCGTCCTGGCACGGTTGCGCGAGCTGCAGTCGGCGCACCGCTAGCCGCGGCGGAGGTCGCAGCCGGGGCTCGTCGCGCATCCCGTTCGTCGACGGGGTGAGGGGCGCGGTCGACGCGACCCGCGCCTCCTCGACCGTCGTCGCCCACCGTCGTCGCGTCGGTCAGCGACCGGCGGCGTGGTGCGATGCGATGGACACCTCGTCCAGTTGTCGGTCGTAGACGCGCACCGTGTCGACGTCGCCCCGGAAGCTGTAGTCGGCCGGTTGGCCCGGCCACGGGTCGAGGGAGTCCCGGCCCACCCGCCACGAGCCGTCGTACGTCTTGGCGCCGCGGTTGTCGGCGCGGCCGGCCTGGTGGACGCCGTCGAGCCAGAGGTCGAGGGCCCCGGGGCGGAAGGTGCCGACCACGTGATGCCACTCGCCGTCGTCGACCCGGCTGCGGCTCGCGACCGTGAACCGGAAGTCGCTCGAGCCCTGCACGCCGAACGACACGAGACCCTGTGACGTGACGTAGAGCTGGCGGTCTTTGATCGAAGAGGCGGAGGCGTCGCTCGAACCGAAGCCGACGACGCGCCCGCCCGGCCGGTCGGTACGGAACCAGGCCTCGACCGAGAACGTCGACGGCGCTGCCTCGCGGGTCGTGGACACGACGCGTGCGTCGTCCGACCGGAGGTCGACCGACGGGTTCGCCTGGCACGAGCCGTCGTTCCGGACCGCCCCGCTCAGGGCCCGACCGTCCCGACCGTGCGCGCTGGCGTCATGATGGGCGTCCCCTCGCGGTCCGTCGAAGTCCCAGGCGAGGACGGGATCGTCGAGCAGCGGGCCCGTCATGCACGGGAAGAGCTCCGTCGAGGCGCGACCGTCCGATCCGGTGGCCCCCGAGAACGCCGCACCGCTGGGCACCGTGCCCATCAGGGAGGCGAGGACGAGCACCACTGCCGCGACGCCGGTCGGCGAGACCGACCGGGGCGCCGTCCCGATCGGCGGGGCGGTGGGCTCCCAGCGGGGTCGCCCGCAGCGGGGGCACGGTGCTTCGGACTTCGTCGGGTCGTCGAGACGCGCCAGCCCGGTGAGGACGCCGACCCCGACCACGAGCACGACGAGGGGGAGGAAATCGCCGCCCCTCAGCCACGTACCCGGCGCCCCCACCCAGGGCACCCGCAGGACGCCGACCCCGTGGACGGCCTCGGCGGCGACGAGCGAACTGTCGGGAGCCGCGTTGGCGTCGCCTCGCAGCCGGAGCCCGTCGGGTTCGTGGGAGACGAGACGATGGAGCCGCAGCCGGTCGGCGTGGTCGGGGTCGTCGACGAGCAGCACCTGGCCCGGTTTGACGTCGTCGCCGTCGATCGGGGCGGCGGCGACGACGTCACCGGTGCGGAGGCGTGGGGCCATCGAGTCGCTGGCGACGGTCGTGACGTGCCATCCGAGAGCGGCGGGCACGACGCACCACAGAGCGAGCAGGACGCCCAGCCGGAGGATGGTCCGCGCCGTGGTCGCGACGACGACCGGGCCGAGGTCACCGGAACAGCGACGGGTGCGCGGGGGCATCGGGGTCCTCTCTGTCTCGGTGCCGGGCGGGTGTCGGCGGCCGACGGGTGCGGGGTCAGTCGTTCTGCGCCTCCCAGACGAACGTCGTCGCGGCGCTCGCCTCCTGCACGGTGTTGGGCGCGGCGGGGTCGAGCTCGTAGCTGAAGCGGTACGTCGACGAGGTCGAGCCCGCGGGGACGTTCCACTGCCCCAGGCCGTCGGCGAACGAGGTGACCTCCATCAGGTCGGAGAGGCTGCCGTCATGGACGGGAGCGCCCTCGGCCTCGAAGGCGGAGCAGTCGTCGGTCACCGCGCCACGCTCGACGACGAGGTCGAGGTGGTCCGCGAGGGCGTCGGCGTCACTCGACTCGCCGGAGTAGAGCCGCACGGAGCTCGCGGCGCTGGTGTCGGTCGTGACCGTGATGCAGGTGGAACCCGAGTCGCCCGGCAGCAGGCCCGCGACGTCGAACAGGGCCTCGCCGGCGTCGTCGTCGCTGATGGCCACCTTGCCGCTGGCCCAGGCGTTGCCGGAGTTGTCGGTGCGGTCCGAGAACGCGGCGTACGAGCTGGTGCCGACGACGATGCCGCTCAGCACCACGGCGACGGGGAGTGCGAGGTGGGCGGTGAGACGGCGCGAACGCGGGGAGAGGTGCATGGCTGATCCTGTCTGTCATCGAGAAATGTTGCAGGTGAGATACTAAGTCTTCTTCAACAAAGAGACAAGTGTGGGTCCGCCGTCGCGTCCTATCCGGTCGTCACACGTCTCGCGCTGCGCTAGCGTCGTGGCATGACCGCACCGGTGCAGCCCCTCGGCATCCCGACGACCAGCGACCTGGACGACCTCGTGTCGTTGATCGGCCTGCTCGGCTACACGCTCGACTCCGACGTGCTCTCTGCTCGTCTGGCCCGCTTGACGGCCGACGCAGGTCACGAGACGTGGGTCGTGCGCGGTGACGACGGGCGCATCACGGCGGTCGCCGGCGGACACGTCGTGTGGGCGTACAACGACGACGCCCCGACCGCCGAGCTGCTGTTGCTCGTGGTGTCGGCCGAGGCTCGTCGCGACGGTGTCGGCTCGTACCTGCTCGGCCACTTCGAGTCGTGGGCCCGGGGCCACCAGGCACGCGTGCTCAACGCCGTCTCGGCAGCGGCCACCGACTCGGCCAACCGCTTCTACCGCAAGCGTGGCTACCACGAGGCCGGCGTCCGCTACTCGAAGCTCATCTGACCGCCGCGCCTTCTTGCCGCCCTGACGGCGGCGTCACCTTGGGCTGGAGCGGCCGTCCTCGGTCGGCAACTCAGGCCTCCTGGTGCGCTTCGGGCGTGAACATGCCCGGAGCGGCACGTGCTCCTGAGTTACCGCCCCTCGGCTGCCGCTGCCGCTGCCGCTGCCGGTGACGTCACAGGTCGCGGTCGCGGGGCGTGTGTCGCGGGTCCTGAGTCGGCAATTCCTGGCTGGTGTCGTCGTGCAGCGGTCTGAGCTGTGCTGAGCGCACAGGAGTCCTGAGTTGCCGACGGCGGGGCCGGGCCCGAGTTCGGCTCGGACTGCCGGTGCCGGGGGCGACGTCGAGGCCGGTGTGAACGGGCGCTTGTCGGCAACTCAGGAGAACGGTTGCGAACAGCGCGGCTGACGCACCGCGAGGCGACAGGAGTCCTGAGTTGCCGACAGCGGGGCCGTCCGAGCAGGAGCCTTTCTCCTCAGTTCCCGCCCCTCCACGGTCCCTGAAGTCACTGGTCGTGTGTCGCGGGTCTCGAGTCGGCAATTCCTGGCTGGTGTCGTCGTGCAGCGGTCCGAGCGGTGCTGGGCCCGCAGGAGTCCTGAGTTGCCGACTGCGGGCCGGGGCCGGGGCCGGGGCCGAGTTCGGAGCCGAGGTCGGCATGGATGCGGGTGTGGACGGGCGCCTGTCGGCAACTCAGGAGGACGGTCGCGGATCGGCGGGCTGGCGCGGGGCGAGGCGACAAGAGTCCTGAGTTGCCGTCGGCGGGGCCGGGCCCCGAGTTCGGCCCGGACTGCTGGCGCCGGGGCCGACGTCAAAGCGGGTGTGGACGGGCGCGTGTCGGCAACTCAGGAGAACGGTCGCGGATCGGCGGGCTGGCGCGCGGCGAGGCGACAAGAGTCCTGAGTTGCCGACGGCGGGGCCGGGGCCGGATGCTGGGCTGGGCAGGGGGCCGGGCCGGCCTGGGCGGGGGAGAGCGGCGCAGAAGGACGTGGCCGCGCCTCCGGCGGGAGGCGCGGCCACGGCCGTGCGGGCGGGGGCCGTCTACAGGTCGAGCGCCTCGGCGATCAAGGCCGCCTGTTGCACCGCGCTCGCCTTGTTCGACCCGGCGGCCGGCGAGGCCGACGCAGGACGCGACGCGACGCGGATCTGTCGGTCGAGGTGCTTCTGCAGCTCGAGAACGACGAACGGCCAGGCTCCCTGGTTCTCGGGCTCTTCTTGCGCCCAGACGAGCTCGGCGGACGGGTAGCGGTCGAGCACGCGACGGATCTCGTCGAGCGGCAGCGGGTAGAGCTGCTCGAGGCGGACGAGCGCGACGTCGTTCTGGACGCCCCGCTTGTCGAGCTCGGTCGAGAGGTCGTAGTGGATCTTGCCGCTGTGCAGCACGACGCGCTTCGTCGACTCGGGCTCGGACACCCGGGTGCAGTCGAGCACCGGCTCGAAGCGCCCCGAGGTGAACGCGTCGACCCCGCTGGTCGCTCCGCGCAGCCGCAGCATGGCCTTCGGCGTGAAGACCACGAGCGGACGACGCGGGCGGGCGTAGGCCTGACGGCGCAGCAGGTGGAAGTACGACGCAGGCGTCGACGGCCGGGCGATCGTCATGTTGTCCTCGGCGCAGAGCTGCAGGAAGCGCTCCATGCGGGCGGACGAGTGGTCGGGGCCCTGGCCCTCGTAGCCGTGCGGCAGCAGCAGCACGACGCTCGAGCGCTGGCCCCACTTCTGCTCGGCCGACGAGATGAACTCGTCGATGACCGTCTGGGCGCCGTTGCTGAAGTCGCCGAACTGGGCTTCCCACAGCACGAGCGCGTCGGCCCGTTCGACCGAGTAGCCGTACTCGAAGGCCATCGCCGCGTACTCGCTGAGCAGCGAGTCGTAGATCCAGAGCTTCGCCTGGTTGTCGGCGATGTTCTGCAGCGGCAGCCACTCCTGGCCGTTCTCGCGGTCGTGCAGCACCGAGTGCCGCTGCACGAAGGTGCCACGACGGCTGTCCTGACCTGCGAGGCGCACGGGCGTGCCCTCGGTCAGCAGCGAGCCGAAGGCGAGCAGTTCGGCGAAGGCCCAGTCGATGCCGCCGTTGCGGCTCATGTCGACGCGCTTCTTGAGCAGCTGCTGCAGCTTGGGGTGGACCGAGAACCCGGCCGGCGGGTTGTCGTGTGCGTCCCCGATGTCGTGCACGAGCTCGAGCGAGACCCCCGTGGTCTCGGGCTCGCCCCGGGCGTCGTCCTGCTGGGCCACGGGCCGCTCGAGGTCGGCGACGTCGCCGTCGTCGCTCGTGACGACCGGGATCGACCCGGTCTGCGCGGCGTGCGTCTCGGCGAAGGCGCGCTCGAGGCGCTCCTGGAAGTCGCGGTGGGCACCGTCGTACTCGTCTTGCGTGATGTCGCCGCGGCCGACGAGGGCCTCGGTGTACAACGTGCGCACCGAACGCTTCTGCTCGATGAGGTTGTACATCAGCGGCTGGGTCATCGAGGGGTCGTCGCCCTCGTTGTGGCCGCGTCGGCGGTAGCACACGAGGTCGATGACGATGTCGCGCTTGAACTGCTGACGGTACGAGAACGCCAGCTCGGCGACGCGGGCCACGGCCTCGGGGTCGTCACCGTTCACGTGGAAGATCGGCGCCTGGATCGTCTTGGCGACGTCGGTGGAGTACACCGACGTGCGCGACTCGGACGGCGGCGTCGTGAAGCCCACCTGGTTGTTGATCACGATGTGGATGGTGCCGCCCACGCGGTAGCCGCGCAGCTGCGACATCTGCAGCGTCTCGACCACGACGCCCTGACCGGCCATGGCCGCGTCGCCGTGGATCAGGATCGGCAGCGTGCTGAAGGCACCGGGCGTGCCCCGGTCTTGCTTGGCGCGCACGATGCCCTCGAGCACGCCGTCGCCGGCCTCGAGGTGCGACGGGTTCGCGGCGAGGTACACGGGGATGGTCTCGCCGACCGCACTCGTGAACTCGCCCTCGGTGCCGAGGTGGTACTTGACGTCGCCAGAGCCCTGGACGGTCTTGGGGTCTTGCGTCCCCTCGAACTCGCGGAAGATCTGGCCGTAGGTCTTGCCGGCGATGTTCGTCAGCACGTTGAGGCGGCCACGGTGGGCCATGCCGATCGCGACCTCGTCGAGGCCCTCGCGGGCGGCGTGCTGCATGACGGTGTCGAGCAGCGAGATGGTGGACTCGCCGCCCTCGAGGCTGAAGCGCTTCTGGCCGACGTACTTCGTCTGCAGGAAGGTCTCGAAGGCCTCGGCCTCGTTGAGCTTGGCGAGGATGCGCATCTGCTCGTCGTGCGAGGGCTTGGTGTACGGCACCTCGAGGTGGTCCTGGATCCACTTGCGCTGTGCCGGGTCCTGGATGTGCATGTACTCGACGCCGATGGTGCGGCAGTACGAGTCGCGCAGGATGCCGAGGATGTCGCGGAGCAGGGCGTGGGTGCGGCCGCCCAGGCCGCCGGTGACGAACTCGCGGTCGAGGTCCCAGAAGGTGAGTCCGTGGCTCTCGATCGCCAGGTCGGGGTGCGTGCGCTGGCGGTACTCGAGCGGGTCGATGTCGGCCATCAGGTGGCCGCGCACGCGGTAGCTGTTGATCAGCTCTTGGACGCGGGCCGTCTTGCTGACGCGCTCGGCCAGGTTGACGTTGATGTCGGCGTTCCAGTGGATCGGCTCGTACGGGATGCGCAGCGCCGCGAAGATGTCCTCGTAGAAGCCGCGCTGCCCGATCAGCAGCTCGTGGACCTTCTTGAGGAACTCGCCCGAGCCCGCCCCCTGGATCACCCGGTGGTCGTAGGTGCTGGTCAGCGTGATGGTCTTGCCGATGCCCAGCTCGACGAGCGTCTTCGAGGCCGAGCCCTGGAACTCGGCCGGGTAGTCGAGCGCGCCGGCGCCGATGATGGCCCCCGCGCCCTTCATCAGGCGGGGCACGCTGTGCACGGTGCCGATGCCGCCGGGGTTGGTCAGCGAGATCGTGTTGCCCTGGAAGTCGGCGGCGGCGAGCTTGTTGTCGCGGGCCCGCTTGACGATGTCCTCGTAGGCGGTGAGGAACTCGCCGAAGTGCATCTCTTCGGCCTTCTTGATGCCGGGCACGAGCAGGGCGCGGGTGCCGTCGGGCTTCGGGATGTCGATGGCGAGGCCGAGGTTGACGTGCGCGGGGGTGACCACCGACGGCTTGCCGTCGACCTCGTCGTAGAAGACGTTCTGGCTGGGGAACTCTTTCAGCGCCTGGACGAGCGCCCAGCCGATGAGGTGCGTGAACGAGACCTTGCCGCCGCGGGCGCGCTTGAGGTGGTTGTTGATGACGATGCGGTTGTCGATCATCAGCTTCGCCGGGATCGTGCGGACGCTCGTCGCGGTGGGCACGGTGAGGCTGGCGTCCATGTTCGTGGCGAGCGACTTGGCCATGCCGCGCAGCGGCGAGACGACGTTCTCGGCCTCGGGCGTGGGCTGCTCGCCGGGACTCGCGGGCTTCGCCTTGGCCTTGTCGGGCACCTGGGCCGGGATCGGCTTCGCCGCCGGCTCGACCGAGGTCGTGCGGGCGGCGGCCTTCTGGCCGGCGGCTGCAGCGGCCGCGGGTGCCGGGGCATCGGCTGCCGGCGCGGCAGCAGACGACGCAGGAGGCGCGGCTGCGGTCTCGACGGACGGTGCGGCCGGCGACGTGGGGGCGGACCCGCCCTCGGGCGGCGTGTAGGCCTCGAGGATCGGCCACCACGACTCGTCGACCGAGTTCTTGTCGACCACCCACTGCTCGTAGAGCTCGTCGACGAGCCACTCGTTGGCCCCGAACTCGGCTGCAGCGCCGTCGTCAGTTGTACCGGTCACGTGGCTTGACACAGCCGATCGCCCACTCTCCGTTGATTGTTGATCAGTGCGTGGGCTGCGACGCCCACCTCTGCCAGCTTAAGCGTAAAAGGCCGGTCCTCGGCGGGACGACTCACAGGGATTACCGTGGACCCATGCGGTTCTACGAGACGACCCCCACGCACGATCTGACCTACTCCGACGTGTTCCTCGTCCCGAGCCGGTCGTCGATCACCAGCAGGCTCGACGTGTCCCTCGCCCCGGGCGACGGCACGGGGGCCACGATCCCGATCGTGTCGGCCAACATGAACTCGGTCACGGGCCCTCGCCTGGCGGCGACCCTGGCCCGTCGCGGCGGCCTCGGCGTGCTGCCGCAGGACATGCACCTGCAAGACCTCGACGCCGCCATCCGCTGGGTCAAGGCCCAGCCCGTCGACTACGACACGCCCTACTCGCTCGACGCGGGCCAGACCGTCGAACAGGCGCTCTCGGTCGTCCCGGCCGTCGAGGGCCATGGCATCGTGCTGCACGACGGCACGGGGGCGTACCTCGGCTGCATCGCCACCTCCCGCCTGGCCACGGCCCCGCGGGACGCGGTGCTCGGCGACCTGCTGCACGGGGCCCTGACCTCGCTCGACGCCGACGACGTCGACAGCCCGCGTGACGCGTTCGACCGCATGGTGGCGGCCGACATCCACTTCGCCCCCGTGCTGCGGCACGGTCAGGTCGTCGGCACGGTGAGCCGCAAGAGCGCGCTGCGGTCGACGATCTACCAGCCCGCCGTCGACGCCGACGGTCGGCTTCGCGTCGCCGCGGCGATCGGCATCAACGGCGACGTCGCGGGCAAGGCGAAGGCCCTCGCCGCGGCGGGCGTCGACGTGCTCGTGATCGACACCGCGCACGGCGACCAGGACGGCATGATCCGGGCCGTCCGGGCGGTGTCCGCCCTCGACCTGGGCCTGCCGATCGTCGCGGGCAACGTCGTCACCGAAGAGGCCGTCCGGCACCTCGTCGCGGCCGGCGCGTCCATCGTCAAGGTGGGCGTCGGCCCGGGCGCCATGTGCACCACCCGCATGATGACCGCCGTCGGTCGCCCCCAGTTCTCCGCCGTGCTCGAGACGGCGGCCACCGCCCGTGCCCTCGGCGCGCACGTCTGGGCCGACGGCGGTGTGCGCTACCCGCGCGACGTGGCGCTCGCCCTCGCGGCTGGTGCGTCGTCGGTGATGATCGGCTCGTGGTTCGCCGGCACCATCGAGGCACCGGGCGAGCTGGCGAGCGACGAGCGCGGCCTCTACAAAGAGAGCTGGGGCATGGCCTCGACCAAGGCCGTGCGTGGTCGCTTCGAGCGTCTCGACCCGTACGAGCTGGCCCGCAAGACCCTCTTCGCCGAGGGCATCTCGTCGTCGAAGATCTACCTCGACCCGCTGCGTCCCGGCGTCGAGGACCTCCTCGACATGATCACCTCGGGCGTCCGCAGCTCGTTCACCTACGCCGGGGCGACGTCGGTTCCCGAGTTCGCCGAGCGTGCGCTCGTCGGCGTCCAGTCCGCGGCCGGGTACGAAGAGGGCAAGGCGCTCCCCGTCAGCTGGTGAGACGGGGGGCGAGGTCACGTGACGGGAATCGTGCCGGTGCCGTAAGATCGCCCGTCTATGGATGACCCTCCGTCTCAGACGACCGCACCCTCGCACCATCGCACGCCGCGCCTCCTGACCTCGGGTGCTCCTACCGCCGAGTGGGGTGACTCCGTCCGGTGAACGAGTGGATACTGCTCGCGTTCGGCCTGCTGCTCACCGTCGGCACCGGCCTCTTCGTGGCCAGCGAGTTCTCGCTGGTCAACCTCGACCGGTCCGACCTCGAGGCACGCCAGTCCCGGGGTGAGAAGGGGCTCGCCCCGACCATCGGCGCGCTGCGCATCACCTCGACCCACCTGTCGAGCGCCCAGCTCGGCATCACGCTGACGACCCTGCTGACCGGCTACACGATGGAGCCCGCGATCTCGCGGCTCCTCTCGCCGCCGCTCACCGCGGTCGGCGTTCCCGAGGGGGTCGTCGCGGTCGGCGCGCCGATCGTCTCGATCGTCGTCGCCACCCTGCTGTCGATGATCATCGGCGAGCTCGTGCCGAAGAACTTCGCCCTGGCGCTGCCGCTCAAGACGGCCAAGCTGGTCATCCCGTTCCAGGTGCTGTTCACCACGGTGTTCAAACCGGCGGTGGCCCTGCTCAACAACACGGCCAACGGCGTGCTGCGGGCCATGGGCATCGAGCCGAAGGAAGAGCTGTCGGGTGCCCGCACGGCCGAAGAGCTCTCGTCGCTCGTGCGTCGTTCGGCGACCGAGGGCAGCCTCGACCGCGACACGGCGACCCTGCTCGCCCGCACGCTCGTCTTCAGCGACCACACCGCCTCCGACGTCATGACGCCGCGGCCCCGTCTGTCGACCGTCGCGCGCGGCGACTCGGCCGAGACCGTGCTCGAGCTGGCTCGACGCACCGGCTACTCGCGGTTCCCGGTGACGGACGACGGCATCGACGACGTCGTGGGCCTCGTCCACGTCAAGCAGGCCGTCTCGGTGCCGCGTGAGAAGCGGGCGGACGTGCCCGTCTCGGCGTTGCTGACCGATGCGGTCCGCGTGCCCGAGACGATGACCCTCGACAACCTGCTGAGCGAGGTCCGCGGTCGCGGTTACCAGATGGCCGTCGTCGTCGACGAGTACGGCGGAACCGCCGGGGTCGTCACCCTCGAGGACCTCATCGAAGAGCTGGTCGGCGAGGTCAGCGACGAGCACGACCGCAGCCGGGTCGACGTCGTCCGCTCGCGCAACTGGCTGACCTTCCCCGGTCTGCTGCGGCCCGACGAACTGCTCGAGCGCGCCTCGGTCAAGGTGCCCGAGGACGGGCCCTACGAGACCGTCGGCGGCTGGCTCATGAGCGAGCTCGGCCGCCTGCCCAAGGTCGGCGACGTGGTCGAGACCGACGACGGCGCGTTCCGGGTCGAACGGCTCGACGGCCGACGCATCGACCGCATCCGCTTCACGCCCACGCCCGACGACGTGCCCGAGGTCACGGAGACCGAGCCGGGCCGACGCGACGGCCGCGGACGCGACGATCGCGACCGCTCCGGCCGACGCGACCCGAAGGCGCTGCCCGAGACGACGCTGCCCGAGAAGGCGCGCACGGGCGTCGAGGACGACCGTCGCGCGGTCCGCACGAAAGAGGTGACCCGATGAGCAGCGACTGGTGGGGCATCGTCTGGCTCGTGGTGCTGCTGGCCGGCAACGCGTTCTTCGTGGCGGCCGAGTTCGCCGTGATCTCGGCCCGACGGTCGCAGATCGAACCCAAGGCCGAGGCTGGCAGTCGTGCCGCCAAGACCACGCTCTGGGCCATGGAACACGCGACGATGATGCTCGCGACGACGCAGCTCGGCATCACGATCTGCTCGTTGCTGATCCTCAACGTGTCCGAGCCGTCGATCCACCACCTGCTCGAGGGGCCGCTCGGTTGGACCGGGCTCAGCCCCGAGCTGGTCAGCGTCGTGGGCTTCGTCATCACGCTCGTGCTCGTGTCGTTCCTGCACGTCGTGTTCGGCGAGATGGTGCCGAAGAACATCTCGTTCTCGCTGCCGGACCGCGCCGCCCTGCTGCTGGCCCCGCCGCTCGTCGCCATCGCCCGCGTGCTGCACGTGGTCGTGCTGGCCCTCAACCACTCGGCCAACGCCGTGCTGCGGGCCTTCAAGGTCGAGCCGAAGGACGAGGCGACCAGCGCCTACACGGTCGACGAGGTCGCGACGATCGTGGCCCAGTCGCAGCGCGAGGGCATGATCACCGACGCCACCGGCACGGTGCGCGCGGCGTTCGAGTTCACCGAGAAGACCGTCGCGCAGACGGCCGTCCCGATGGACGAGCTCGTCACCCTGCCCGAGGACGCCACGCCGCACGACGTCGAGCGCGCCGTCGCCCAGCGCGGCTTCTCGCGGTACGTGCTGGTCGACGACGGCGGCGACCCCACGGGGTACCTGCACCTCAAGGACGTCATCGACCTCGACGAGGACGAGTTCGCCGATCCGGTTCCGCCGAAGCGCATCCGCCAGCTGATCTCGATCTTCCAGGGCACCGAGCTCGAGGACGCCCTGGCGACCATGCGCCGCAGCGGCGTCCACGTCGCGCGGTCCTTCGACGAGACCGGAGCCACGCGCGGCGTGCTCTTCCTCGAGGACATCCTCGAAGAGCTCATCGGCGAGGTGCAGGACGCGACCCGGCGTCGCTGACCGCGCCTGAGACGCACGACGCGACCCGCGCCTCCTGACCCGAGAGGGTGAGGAGGCGCGGGTCGCGTCGTGTGGGGCCGCTGCGGCCCCGGGCGGCTCAGCGCACGCGGAACGGTGCGCGCTCGTACTGCGACGGCGTGTAGTCGATCTCGATCCCGAGCTCGGCCGCGGCGCGCAGGGGGAAGTGCGGGTCGCGCAGGAACTCGCGCGCCATGAGCACGACGTCGGCGCGACCGCTGGCCACGACCTCGTTCGCCTGCTCGGCGCCGACGATGAGGCCGACGGCACCGGTCTCGACGCGGCCCTGACGACGGACGTGCTCGGCGAAGCGCACCTGGTAGCCCAGGCCGACCGGGATGCTCACGCCGGCCACGAGGCCGCCGGTCGAGATGTCGAACAGGTCGGCGCCGGCCTCGTGCGCCCAGGCGGCGACGGTGGCGGTGTCGTCCTCGTTCCAGCCGCCGTCGGCCCAGTCGGTCGCCGAGAAGCGGACGAGCAACGGGTACTCGTCGCCGACCTCGGCCCGGACGGCCGCGACGACCTCGAGCAGGAAGCGCGCACGGTTCTCGAGCGACCCGCCGTACCGGTCGTCGCGCTCGTTGCTCAGCGGCGACAGGAACTGGTGCAGCAGGTAGCCGTGGGCGGCGTGCAGCTCGATCAGCTCGAAGCCGGCGTCGACCGAGCGGCGCGCGGCGACGCGGAACGCCTCGACGAGGTCGCCCACCGCCTCGGTGGTCAGGGCGACGGGCTCGTCGTAGCCCTCGAAGGCGACGGCCGACGGGGCGACGGTGGTCCAGCCGCCCTGGTCGGCGGGGACGGTGCCCTGCGTCTCGCTCCACGGGCGGAAGGTCGAGGCCTTGCGGCCCGCGTGGGCGAGCTGCACGCCGGGCACGGAGCCCTGAGAGCGGATGAAGGCCGTGATCGGGCGGAACGCCTCGACCTGCGCGTCGTTCCAGAGCCCGAGGTCTTGCGGCGAGATGCGGCCCTCGGGCGTGACCGACGTGGCCTCGGCGATGACCGCACCCGCGCCTCCTCGGGCGAGCGAGCCCAGGTGGACGAGGTGCCAGTCGGTGGGGACGCCGTCCTCGAGCTCGGCCGAGTACTGGCACATGGGGGCGACCCAGAGGCGGTTGCGGAAGGCCTGGCCGCGCAGGGTGATCGGGTCGAAGAGGCCGACGCTCGCGCCGGTGGGCGCCGCGGTGGTGTCGGGGGTGGTCGTGGGGACTGCGTCCGTCTGGGTCACGAGGGGGGTCATCGCCTTTCGGTGGGGAGGGCCGCGAGCTCGTCGACGAAGCGTCGGAGCGGCTCGGGCCCGGTGTAGAGGTGCCCGGTGATGCCGAGCGCCTGGGCGGCCTCGACGTTGTCGGACCTGTTGTCGATGAACACCGTGTCGGCGGCCGTTGTTCCGAGTTCGGCCAGGACGTGCTCGAAGATCGTGGCCGACGGCTTGAGGTCGTCGAGTTCGGCGCTGACGAAGACGCGCTCGAACAGCTCGCCGAGGGGCGAGTGCCGGAACGGCGACGCGAAGTCGAGCCCGGCGTTCGAGAGGATCGCCAGGCGCGTGCCGCCGTCGGCCAGATCGGCGATCACGTCGAGGGTGCCGGGCTCGGGGACGAACCACGACGGGAAGTCGGCGGCCCAGAGCTCGTGCACGCGGGTGCGGGTCCAGGCGGCGCCGGTGTCGGACTCGATCGCGCGCCAGTAGGCGCCGGCGGTGAGCGTGCCGCGGTCGAGTGCGTGGCGGTGGCGGCCGTAGCTGGGCCAGAGCACGGCAGGGTCGACGCCGGCGAGCTCTTCGATGCGGCGGCGCGAGGCGTCGTCGGGGAACCGGGCGATCACCTCGCCGTAGTCGAAGACGACGGTGCGGCCGGGGAGTGAGATGCTCATCGATCCACCGTATCGGCGGGCGCGGGTCGGGCGGGTCGGGCGAGGGCGGCCGCGCGGGCACGGGTGGGCCGGGGCCGACTACCGTCGGGGCGTGACCTCCGACACCCGCTACACCGACTGGACCCCCTCCGACGCCGCCGACCGGATCGCCGTGCCCGCGGTCGACGACGACAAGTACAGCCGCGGCGTGCTCGGCGTCGTGACCGGCTCGAGCTCGTACCCGGGCGCCGCCGTGCTCGGCGTCGAGGCCGCGCTGCACACCGGCGTCGGCATGCTGCGCTACCTCGGCCCCGCCCGCGCGTCCGACTTCGTGCTGCACCGTCGGCCCGAGGCCGTCACGAGCCCGGGTCGCGTGCAGGCGTGGTTGCTCGGCTCCGGGGTCGACCCGGACCACCTCGACGACGAGACCCGCGACGGCTTCGCGACCGGCGCCTCCTCGGGGGTGCCACTCGTCCTCGACGCCGGGGCGCTCTCGCTGCGCGAGCAGGCGACCGGTCCGGTCGTGCTGACGCCGCACTTCCGTGAGCTGGCGAAGGCCTCGGGCCGCGAGGTGGACGACGTCGCCGCCGACCCGGCCGGCGCCGCCGAACGCGCGGCGGGGGAGTGGGGTTGCACGGTGCTCGTCAAGGGGCACCGCACGTACGTCGCGTCGCCCGGCGGCACGCGCCTCGTCGCGGCCAGCGCTCCGACGTGGCTCGCGACCGCCGGTGCGGGTGACGCGCTCGGGGGAGTCCTCGGAGCCCTGGTCGCGACGCACGCCGACGAGATCGCCGCGGACGAGGAGGCGCTGGCCCGGTTGGCCGCGACGGCTGCGGTCGTCCACGGCCTCGCGGCGTCCCGGGCGAGCGCCGGGGGACCGTTGACCGTGCTCGGCCTGGTCGACGCCCTGCCCGCCACGATCGCGGAGCTGCTGCGCCGGGGCTGAGCCCGGCCGCGCTGAGCCCGGCCGCGCTGAGCCCGGGCGTGGCGCACGCGACCACGAACTGAGCGTCGCACCACCGGTGTCGGTGGTGCGACGCTCAGGTCGTGCTGTGGCGCTCGACGGGCGAGCGCCCGGGGGGTCAGGAGGCGGGAGTCGCCGCCACGAGGAACTCGACCGTCCCCTGGTCCTCGACCTTGACGAAGCCGAGGCTCGGTGCGTCGACGCCGTAGTCCGAGAAGGTCACGGGGATCGACCCGCTCACCTGCACGCCGTCGCCCGAGAGCGCCGCCTGCAGAGGCACGGTGACGCTCTTCGTGACGCCGTGCATGGTCAGCTCGCCGGTCGCCTCGACCTCGGCCACCTCACCGTCGGACGGGACGGCCGCCTCGATCGGCTGGGTCAGCGTGAAGGTGGCCGTCGGGTACTGGTTCACCTGCATGGCGGTGCCCTTGAAATAGTCGTCGCGGTTGCTGCTGTCGGTCGCGATCGAGGCGACGTCGACGTCGACGGTCGCGGCCGAGATGGTCGTGCCGTCGACGGTGATGGTTCCGGAGACCTGCTCGGTCTTGCCGACGACGGTGACGTCGGTGCCGTTCAGCACCTCGTCGACGCGGTAGCCGGCCGTGCTGCCGTCACCGATGCTCCAGTCGCCCGTGAGCTGGCTGGGGTCGAGCGTGCTCGAGCCGGGGGTGAGCGAGGCGGTGGGCGCGGCATCGGGTTCACCGACGATCACGTCTCGGTAGAAGGCCGGCCCGGCGAAGGCCGCGGTGGCCCCCAGGACGACGACGACGGCTGCGGCGATGCCCAGCCCGATCTTGGTCTTCTTCTTCATGGTTTTCGTCCTTCGGAGGGGTCGGCATGACGCGCGGCGAGTCCACGGGGCTGGGTCCGATGCTGGCGTGGTTCTTTCGCAAAGACCTGGGAGGCGCGGGTGAAGACGGTGGGCGCGCGCGACGGAGCAACGCTCCAGGGTGCGGGTGGCGAGACCGCGGCCCGGCTCGGGTCGTCACGGCTCGTCCCGGCTCGGGTCAGGCGGTGAACCGGGTGAGGAACTCGCGGGTGCGGGCCTCACGCGGCGCCGTGAAGAGCTGCGCGGGTGGGCCCTGCTCGGCGATGCGGCCCTGGTCGAGGAAGACGACCCGGTCGGCGACGTCGCGGGCGAAGGCCATCTCGTGCGTCGCCATGAGGATCGTCGTGCCGACCTCTTTGAGCGTGCGCACGAGGTCGAGCACCTCGCCCACCAGCTCGGGATCGAGCGCACTCGTGATCTCGTCGAGCAGCAGCACGGCGGGACGCGGGGCCAGGGCGCGGGCGATGGCGACCCGCTGCTGCTGCCCGCCCGAGAGGCGGTCGGGGTAGGCGCCGGCCTTGTCGCCGAGGCCCACGCGCGTGAGCACCTCGAGGGCGCGCTCGTTCGCGGCGGCCTTGGGCTGGCGCAGCACATGGCGACTGGCGAGCGCGACGTTGTCGAGCACGGTCAGGTGCGGGAACAGGTTGAAGTGTTGGAAGACGACGCCGATCCGGGCACGGACGGCGTCGACGCGCACCCGGGGGTCGGTGATGTCGTCGTCGCCGAGCACGATGCGGCCGTCGTCGATCTGTTCGAGCAGATTGACGGTGCGCAGCAGGGTCGACTTGCCCGAGCCGCTGGCCCCGATCAGCGCCACGACCTCGTCTCGCGCGACGTCGAGGTCGATGCCGTCGAGCACGACCGTGTCGCCGAACGACTTGCGCACGCCCTCGAGGCGCAGCACCGTCTCGGGGCCGTGAGGGGCGGGGGTGACGGGCACCGCGCCTCCTGCGGTGGGCTCGGGGGTGGGGGTGCTCATACGACGCTGCCCGCCTGTTCGCGACGACGGAGGCGTGCCGACAGCCAGTCGGTCAGCCAGATGGTGGGCAGGGCCAGCAGCACGAAGAGCAACCCGGCGAGCACGTAGGGCGTGAAGTTCGCCGCGGTCGCCGTCTCGATCTGCGCGGCGCGGACGGCGTCGACGGCCCCGAGCACCGAGATGAGCCCGACGTCTTTCTGCATCGAGACGAAGTCGTTCATGAGGGCGGGCGTCACCTTCCGCAGCGCCTGCGGGAACACGACGAGGCGCAGGGTCTTGGCGTGGCTGAGGCCGAGCGACCGGGCCGCGAGGCGCTGCGACGGGTGGACGGCGTCGATGCCGGCCCGGATGACCTCGGACACGTAGGCCGAGTAGGTGAGGATCAACGCGATCGTGCCCCAGAACTCGGCGGGCAGCCGCGGGATGCCGAGGCCGAGGCCCGGCACGCCGAAGCCGACGAGGTAGAGCACGATGATCAGCGGCATGCCGCGGAACAGGTCGGTGTAACCCCGCACCAGCGCCCGGACGGGGAAGAACACCGGCCCGCGCAGGGTGCGCAGCGCCGACAGGACGGTGCTGACGACGGCCACTCCGACGGCGGCGACCAGCAGCACCCGCACGTTCAGCCAGAGGCCCTCGACGACGCGGGGCCAGGCCGAGGCGAAGGTGGCCCCGTCGAGGAAGCTGAACTGGACGCGGGACCAGCCGGGCGTGCTGGTGACCGCCCACCAGGCGAGGGCGGCGAAGGCGACCGTGCTGACGGCGGCGATCACGACGGACCGGGTCGACTGTCGTCGACGGAACGCGCGTCGGTCGAGTTCGAGGTCGCTGACCGCCACCGGGTCGGCCGCGACCGTGCGAGGCGCTACGACAGCTCTTTCACGTCGTAGTCGGCCAGCCACTGCTGCTGCAGCTCGGCGAGCGTGCCGTCGGCCTGGAGGTCGTCGACGGCTTTCGTGACGTCGGCGGTCAACGAGCTGCCGAGCGGCAGGACGATGCCGAGCTGGTCGCTCGCCCCGTCGGTCGCGGGCAGCTGGCCGAGCACGACGCCGCCCTCGACGAAGTAGGTGGCGGTCGGGACGTCGAGGACGATGGCGTCGACCTGGCCGGCCTCGAGCGCTGCCTTCGCGTCGTCGTTCGAGTTGTAGGCCTGCACACCGCCTTCGGGGTCGATGGCGTTCTCGGCGGCGGTGAAGCTCGTCGTGCCGCTCTGGGCACCGATCGCGAGGCCCTCGAGGTCGGCGATCGAGGTGGCGTCGGCCGCGGCCGTGCCGGGCAGGGTGACGACCGCCTGGCGTGTCTCGTAGTAGGCGGGGGAGAAGTCGACGGCCTTCTCGCGCTGGTCGGTGATCGAGAACTGCTGCAGGTTGAGGTCGAAGGTCTTCGGCCCGGGCGCGATGGCCTCGTCGAACGTGGTGCGCACCCAGACGACGTCGGAGTCGTCGTAGCCGAGCTTGTCGGCGACCGCGTAGGCGACGGCCGCCTCGTAGCCCTTGCCCGAGGTCGGGTCGTCGTCCTCGACCCACGGGCCGTAGGCCGGTTCGCCCGTGGCGACGGTGAGCTTGCCCTCGGTCACGGGGCCGACGGCCGCGGCGTCGGCACCCGAGCCCCCGTCGGACGAGCAGGCGGCGAGCGACCCGGCCAGCACGAGGGCGGCGGCGGTCGCGACGAGTCGGAGGGAGGCGGGTCTGCGCATGAGTGGGATCGTAGCGGCGACCGCCGACGTCGGCCGACGCATGACGCCCGGTGTCGGGACCGACGGCTAGCCTGTGGGCATGCCGACCCCCGTGCCCTCCGCGTCGGCCGAACCCGGTGCGCCGACCGTCCGCGACGCAAGGTCGTCGGGCACCCGGTCCGGGGCCGACGGTCGCACCACGTTCGTCGAGCGGGCGAGGTCGCTCGCGGCGTCACCCGTGGTGCTCGGCATCGCCTTCGTGCTCGTGCACGCCTGGCTCGTCCGGCTCAACCTCGTCGGCGGCAACCGCACCCTGGGCGACGTCGACGTCGTCTACCGCACCTGGATGCAGCAGGGCGTCGGGGGTGGCGACTGGGTGGGCGTCGACCGACCGTGGGTCTACCCGCTGCTCGCCGCGGTGCCGATGCTGGTCGCCCGGCTCGGTGGCGACTCGGGCTACGGGGCGGTGTGGCTCGTGCTCGTGTCGCTGTTGAACGCCGGGGCCTTCGTCGTGCTCGTGGCGCGGCGGCGCGCCGGGTCCGTGGCCGCCGCGTGGTGGTGGCTCGCGTTCCTCGTCGCCCTCGGGCCGATCGCCCTCGGCCGCATCGACGCCGTCACGGTCGCCGTCGCGCTGGTGGGGCTGCTGCTCGTCTCGACGCGGCCCTCCCTGGCATCCGCCCTGCTCACGATCGCGGCGTGGGTCAAGGTCTGGCCCGCCGCGCTCGTGGTGGTCGCCGTCCTCGCCGTGCGGCGTCGCGTCGAGGTCGTCGTGGCCGCCGCGGTGACCAGCGCGGTCGTGGTCTCGATCTCGCTCGTGCTCGGCAGCGGGTGGAACGTGGTCGGCTTCGTCGGCCAGCAGGCCGGTCGCGGGCTGCAGGTCGAGTCGCCCGCGGCGGTGCTCTGGCTCTGGCGCGCCGCCGCCGGGGTCCCCGGCACCTTCGTCTACTACGACCGTGAGATCCTCACCTACCAGATCGCCGGCGACGGCGTCGGGTTCGCCGCGAAGGCGATGAGCCTCGTGATGGCCGCGGTCGTGCTGGGCGTCGTGCTGCTGGGTCTGCGGGCGGTGCGCCGCGGGGTGACGGCCACGCGCCTCCTGGGTCCGTTGTCGCTGGCCGTCGTCGTCGCCCTCATCGTGACCAACAAGGTCGGTTCGCCGCAGTTCGTGGCATGGCTGGCGGTACCCGTCGTCGTCGGGCTCGTGCTCGCACGCTCGGGCGGGCCGCGGTTCGTCGTGCCGGCGGTGCTGGCCGTGGTCGTGGCGGGGCTGACGCAGGTGGTCTACCCGCTCGAGTACGACGCCCTGCTCGCCGCGCGACCCGACCTGGTGGCCGTGGTCACCGTGCGAGCCGTGCTCGAGCTCGGGCTGCTGGGATGGACCGTCGTCACGCTCTGGCGCGTGCGTCCGGCACACGCGAGGATGGACGCATGATCGTCGCGTTCTCCGTCTCACCCAGTGGTGCCGCTCCCGAGGGCGGGCCGTCCTCCGGCTCCGAACCTGATTCGGTCCACTCGGCCGTGGCGGCCGCCGTCGCGGTCGTGCGGGCGTCCGGCCTGCCGAACCACACCTCGTCTATGTTCACCGAGATCGAGGGCGAATGGGACGAGGTGATGGCCGTCGTCAAGGCCGCCACCGAGGCCGTCGGTGCCTTCGGCTCGCGTGTCTCGCTCGTGCTCAAGGCCGACATCCGACCGGGACGCACCGGCGAGCTGACCGGCAAGGTCGAACGACTCGAAGCGGCGCTCGGCGCCACCGATCACGCGGCCTCGCCGGTCGCGGCCGCCCCCGGGGCATAGGCCTCGTGCCGGGGCGACCGAGCCGGCGGGGGACCGCCCTCCTGGCCGGCGGCGTCACCGTGGTGCTGGTGGCCGCCGTCGCGATCGGCGTCGGCGTGTCCCGGAGCGAGCCAACCGCGACGTCGGCGAGCCCGAGCCCGACCGTCGAGGCCGCACCCACACCGACACCGACACCGACCCCCGAGGCCGTCCCCGCGCCTCCGTCGCCCGAGGCCCTCGCGGCCCTGCCGCTGGCGTTCTACGACGCCGTCATCCCCGCGCTCCTCGACGGCACCGACGTCACGCCCGAGAACGCCTGGGCGGTGGCCACGCCGACCGCGCCGCTCGTCGCGCTGTACGCGAGCCCGGCGGCCGACGCCGCGCCGGTCGCCACGCTCTCCTCGACGGTGCCGACCCTGAACCTTCCCGCGGCGACGGCGGTCTGGGGCTCCCGGGAGGGTGCCGACGGCGGCATGCTGCTCGTCTCGACACCGTCCCGCAACGCGACGCCCGGTGACGGAGGCGTGCCGGCGGCGCCGAGTGCGACCTTCGGCTGGGTGCGCGCCGCCGACGTGTCGATGACGGCCGCGGCGTCGAGCGTCGTGGTCGACACCGCGGCGTCCACCCTCTCGATCGTCGGGCCGGACGGGGTGGCGTCCGCGTCCGAGGCCGTACGACTCGGCACGCCGGACGACCCGACCCCCTCGGCGACGGCGACCTACATGCAGGCGAACTACGTCGACCGCTCGATCGGGTACACGCAGGGCAACCCCATCGCCCTCACCGGGGCCCACTCGTCGTTGCTGCCCGAGTACGGCGGCAACTCCGCCCTCACGGCGATCCACTTCTATCCCGACCCGACCGGGGCGTCCCACGGGTGCGTGCGGGCGTCGGCGGCGATGACCGCCGCGCTGGCCGCCCTGCCGGTCGGCACCGCGATCACCTTCACCTGACCTCGTCCGACACCGGTCGGGTCGGCGACACCGATCGGGCCCGCGACACCGATCGCGCCCGCGACACCGATCGGGCGCCCGACACACTGGTGCCGCACGCCGCCGGGGCCGTAGACTCGTTCTCACATCGCGCGGTCGAATCGATACGACCCGGCGTCGAGCACCCGCCCGGGTGACGACGGCGCCCTCGGGCCCGCGCCCCTCCCAGCTCGACGGCGAGCCGTGGCAGGCTCCCTCGCTGACACCCTCCTCGAACTCGAAGGCCCTCGCTCGTGACCCACCTCTCCCGCCGTCGTCGCACGGCCGCCCTGATCGCCCTCGCCCTGGGTGGTTTCGGCATCGGCTCGACCGAGTTCGTCGCCATGGGCCTGTTGCCGAACATGGCCGGCGATCTGCTGCCCGACCTGTACTCCCGGTCGGCGGACGCCGGCATCGCCCAGGCCGGCTGGCTGATCAGCGCCTACGCCCTCGGCGTCGTCGTCGGGGCCCCGACCATCGCCGCGATGTCGTCGCACTTCCCGAAGAAGAAGCTGCTGCTCGCCCTGCTCGCCGCCTTCACGGTCGGCACGATCGCCTCGGCCCTGCTGCCGTCGTTCGGCTGGGTGCTCGCCGCCCGCTTCGCCGCGGGCCTGCCGCACGGCGCCTACTTCGGCATCGCGTCCATCGTCGCCGCGTCGATCATGGGCCCCGGCAACCGAGGCAAGGGGGTCGCGCTCGTGCTCAGCGGCCTGACGATCGCGAACGTCATCGGCGTGCCCTCGATCACCTGGCTCGGCCAGCAGTCCGGCTGGCGGGTGGCCTACCTCGCGGTCGCCCTCATCTTCGCGCTGACCTTCGTCGCCGTCGCCTTCGCCGTGCCGCACCAGGACGGCGACGCGTCCGCCTCGATGAAGCGCGAGCTGCGGGCGTTCAAGCAGCCCCAGGTCTGGCTCGTGATGGGCATCGGGGCCATCGGCTTCGGCGGGTTCTTCGCGGTCTACAGCTACATCGCCAACGCCGTCACGGAGGGGGCGGGCGTCTCCGAGGGCATCGTCCCCTGGGTGCTCGTCACGGTCGGCGTCGGCATGACCATCGGCAACCTGCTCGGCGGCTGGTTGGCCGACCGCTCGCTCAAGCTCGCCATGTACCTCGGCTTCGTCGGCCTCATCGCCGCCCTCTCGGCCTACGCGCTCACCTCGAGCTCGATCGTCGGCATCTTCGTCAGCACGTTCTTCGTCGGCCTCGTCGGCTCGAGCGTCGGCCCGTCGGTGCAGTCCCGCCTGATGGAGGTCGCGGGCGAGAGCCAGGTCATCGGGGCCGCCCTGAACCACTCGGCCATGAACCTCGGCAACAGCTTCGGCGCGTACCTCGGCGGCGCGGTCATCGCGGCCGGACTCGGGTTCTCGGCACCCGGCTGGGTCGGCGTCGTGCTCGCCCTCGCCGGAGTCGTCCTCACCATGATCAGCTTCGGCATGCAGCGCGTCGACGACCGACGCGGTGCGGCCCGGGCCACGGCCTCCGAACGCGAGTCGGTCTCGGCGTAGGCGTCCTCGGGGCGCCGGCCCGCGCCTCCTGCGGTCGGTTTGGCCGTCCTGCGGGAGCGGACTGCCGGCCCTTTCGTGACCGTCGCCGTGCCCGACCCGATCTCGACCCGCTCGGTTCGACCGGGCTCGTGCGCGCAGGCGCGCCGAACCCGACTCGGCTCGGGCGCGAGGTGTGCCGAACCCGACCGTGCTCGCGCGCCCAGGCGTACCGAACCCGATCGTGCTCGTGCGCCGAGGCGTACCGAACCCGACCGTGCTCGTGCGCCCAGGCGTACCGAACCCGACCGAAGATGTCCGACACGCCGCTCGTGTCCGGGCCGAACTCCGCGTCGGGCGGTGAATTCTCGCGATTTGCACAGGGCAGGGCAGGGCAGGGCAGGGCAGAGAGGCGCCGGGTCAGGAGGCGCGGGTGGCGCGGACGACGAACGGCCCGGCCCACGAGGGGGCCGGGCCATCGCGCGGGATCGCGCCGCGGGTCAGAAGCTCGTCTGGGCCGGCGTGTCGGTCTGCAGCAGGATGCCGTCCTGGATGGCGCGCTTCCGCAGGGCGACCTTCGTGCCCACGTCGTAGCCGGCCACGCGGTACTTCTCGCGGATGCGCTTGAGGTAGCTCTTGGCGGTCTCTTCGCTGATGCCGAGCTGGTAGGCGACGGCCTTCACCGGCTCGCCACCGCCGTAGAGCGCCATCACGCGGCGTTCTTGTGCGCTGAGCTTCGGCACGCCGCCGACCTCGGCGGCGTTCAGGGCCAGGTCGAGTTCGGCCGAGATGTACGACTCGCCCTTGGCTGCCGAGCGGATCGCCTCGACGATCATCTCGGCGTCCTCGCTCTTGACGAGGTAGCCCAGGGCGCCGGCGGCGAGGGCCTCGCGCACCACGTTGGGCTCGGAGTAGGTGCTCATCAGGACGGTCTTGACGCCCGTCGTCTTGAGCGTGTTGATCTTCAGCGAGATCGGGATGTTGTCCTTGAGGTCGAGGTCGAGCAGCACGACGTCGACGGGGAACTCGGGGTGCGTGAGCAGCTCGGGCCAGGACGCGACCGCGGCGACCATCGAGATGTCGCTCGCGGCACCACGGATCCACTCGCTGAGGGCGCCCAGGAGCATCTTGTGGTCGTCTACGAGGGCGAGGCGGATGCGGTCGTCGTGGTCTGACACGTCGGGACCTTCTTTCAGGACGGTGTGGGGTTCATGCTACGGGCGGGGGTGGTGATCGGGCCGGACCACGCGGGGTGCTCGGCGGCTCAGGCCTCGGCGGGGTTGTCGACGATGCAGCTGACCGAGATCTTGACGCTCGATTCGTGGGACGACACGACGTACTCCCCGGCGCGCTCGAGGGCGTTCCAGGTGGCGGGCGTGACGCGGTTGCGGCGGATGCCCGTCGTCGAGAGCACGACGGGCACGCACACGCTGCGACCGGCGAACGACTGGGACGCGGCGGTCACCGGGCCGAGGGCGAGCTGGATGGTCGTGCCCGGGGCGCGGCTCTTCGAGTCGCCGAGCAGCAGCCAGACGCCCTGCAGCAGGCCGTCGCGCTGTGCCGGGGCGAGCAGGCCGGCCAGCGACGACGGGTCGACCAGCGTGACCGACCGGCCGAGGTACTCGGACTCGGTGACCGCGTGGTGCAGCCAGGTCTCGCGCCGGCCCTCGATCAGGTGCAGGCGGAGTTCGGTGGCGAGCGACGCGGCCTGCGAGGCGACCTTGGGCGAGAGGGGCAGCGGCACGTCGCCGTTCGCGACCCCGTCGAGCAGCTTCTCGGCGGCGAGGTCGAGCCGCGCCAGTTCGTCGCTCGCGAGCATGCCCACCGCGAAGCGGGGTTGCGACACGTTGCTCTGCACGAGCACCCGGTCGAGCTCGACCTGCACCATGCGGCGGAACCGGTGCACCGCGAAGGTGGCGATGGCGCTCGGCAGGACGGCCAGGGCCACCACGGTGATCTGCTGCGGCCCCGAGTCGCTGGTGACGGGCGTCGAGAGCGCCACCATGACGACGAGCGCCACGAACAGCAGGGCGGTGGCGACGACCACCTCGCGCACGGGCCTGAGGGTGACGATCGGCAGCAGGCCGAAGCCGACGGCCACGCTCGAGGTGGCGTAGGCGCCCACGTCGTGCAGGGGCCAGATGGCGACGAAGTCGAGTGCGACGACGACGGCCAGCACGACCCCGATCACCGCGAACACCCCCGTGGTGAGCCTCTCGCCCCGCACCGTCACGAGCACGGCCGTGCCGATGAAGGTCGCCACGTACAGCAGCCACGAGATCAGGACGGGGGCGACGTCGGGATAGGCCGACAGGTGGCTGAGGAAGAAGGCGAGGCCGTACACGGCCTGGAGTGCGGCGACCACGGCCGCGCCGACGCCGAGGTAGCCGGTGCCGAGCGTCGCGCCGGCCGCGCGCGCCTGGCGCAGCGAGCGCGCGCCGGTCGAACTGATCGGCAGACCGCGGGCGGCCCGGCGGCCCCGGAGGACTCCGAGGGTGTTCTCGTCGATGCTCATCGCGGGGCCTCCAGGACGACGGTGGTGCCCGATCCGGGGGACGAGAAGAGGCGGGCGCTGCCGCCGACCTCGTGCAGCCGGCCGACGACGGACTCCTTGAAGCCCAGGCGTTCTTCGCTGATGCCGGCGAGGTCGAAGCCGACTCCGGCGTCGGTGACCATGGCGCGCACCATCGAGTCGTCGTGGATGATCGTGACGTGCGCCTCGGTCACCCCGGCGTGACGTCGCACGTTCTCGAGGCACTCGGCGAGGGCCAGCAGGAAGGCGTCGAGCACGTGCGTGGGCAGCAGCACCTGGCCGGTGCCGTGCCAGCTCACCTCGAGGCCCATGCGTCCGAAGCGCTGCTTGACCGACTCGAGGGTCTGGCCGAGCGGGGACTCCTCGACGGTCTCGAGGCTGTAGTCGCCCGAGGCCTGCGGCTGGGGGGTGCCGCCGAGACGCAGGTGGCGCAGCAGACGGGCGTCCTCGGCGGCCTGGTCCTGCAGAGCCTGGGGGGTGACGCCGAAGCCCGAGTGGGCGAGCAGGGTCAACGTGGCCAGCACGGTGTCGTGCAGCAGGCGTGCGCCCTGCCGACGTTGCGCCTCGGTCTCGCTGGCCTGGCGTTCGGCCCGGTGGGCGTTGCCGATGCTGTAGATGCGGCGGGCCGCCAGGGGCACGGCACGTCCGAGCCAGAGTCCCGTGACGAAACAGGAGACCCAGCCGAGCAACACGGCCGCGACCGGGAAGGTGAAGAGCGAGCCGGTGGCCAGGGCCACCAGGGCCAGCTCGACGACGAAGGCCACGATCGCCGTGGTCAACCGCGGTCGGCTCGACGAGAGCATCAGGCTGAAGGCGGCGGTCGCACCGCCGGCCAGGGGGATGATCGCGGTGGCGAGCGGGCCGTCGTCGGGGCCGCCGGCGGGCAGCAGGGCCACCACGGTCGCGGCGATGCCCGAGGCCAGCCCGACCGGGACCCAGACGCGGGCGCGCGGCCCGGTGACGAAGAGCAGCGACACGACGAGCAGCGCGACGAGCGGGGCGATGGCCGCGAGGTGCAGGGGGTCGGTGACGCCGGGGATCGCCAGGGCCACGATCGAGACCGCCGCGCAGGCGAGCCCCAGGGTGCTGGTCGTGCTGCTGAGCAGACGATCGCGCTCTTGGGCGAAGATGTCCATGATTCGTGAGTGGCTTCCGACGGTGGCGTCACGGCTGCCGGGTGGCTGGTGACTCCTCATGTTTTCACACCCAGCCCCCTCTCAGGGGGTCGTGCGGGGCCCGAATCGCCGATCGGCGAGGTAACGATCCGGTCGCGACGCCGAACTGTACCCCGTGGTGTCCACCGAACTGGGGTCAGTCGAACAGGCGACGCAACTGGGCGCCCACCGCGTCGCCCTCGATGAGGAATCCGTCGTGCCCGTAGGGGCTCTCGACCACGGCCACGTCGTCGCCGTCGAGCCCGTGCCGCAGGTGTCGTGCGATCACCCTCTGGTCGGACACGGGGAAGAGCCGGTCGCTGTCGACGCCGAGCACGAGCGTCCGGGCCGTGATGCGGTTCAGGGCCGCCGCCACGCCACCCCGGTCGCGCCCGACGTCGTGCGAGTTCATCGCGCCCAGCAGGGTCACGTAGCTGCCTGCGTCGAAGCGCCGGGTGAACTTGTTGCCGTGGAAGTCGAGGTAGCTCTCGACCTGGAACCGCCCCGGACCGCCCAGCGGTGAGATCTCGCTCTGCCAGCTGCGACCGAACCGGGCGTTCAGCTCGTCGGGAGAGCGGTAGTTGAGCAGGGCCATCCGCCGGGCGAGCGCGAGGCCGCGGTACGGGCCGTCGACCGAGTCGTAGTAGTCCCCGCCGTCGAAGGCGGCGTCCATCCGGATCGCCTCGTACTGCACCGTGTTCAGGGCGATCTGGTCGGCGCTCACGACCGGCGGCGCGGCCAGCACGGCGAGCCGGGCGACGCGCGCCGGGTGCGTGATCGCCCATTCGAGGGCGTGCATGCCGCCCATCGACCCGCCGACGACCGCGGCCCACCGCTCGATGCCGAGGCGGTCGGCCAACGCCGCCTGGGCGGCGACCTGGTCGCGGATCGTCAGGTGGGGGAACCTCGACCCCCACTCGACGGCGTCCGGCGCGAACGACGAGGGGCCGGTGCTGCCCTGGCAGCCCCCGAGCACGTTCGGCGCGACGACGAACCAGCGGTCGGTGTCGATCGCGAGCCCCGGGCCGACGACGCCGTTCCACCAGCCGGCCGTGGGGTGGCCGGGGCCGGCCGCGCCGACGACGTGGCTGTCGCCGGTCAGGGCGTGCGAGACGAGCACGGCGTTGCCGCGGTCGGCGTCGAGCTCGCCCCAGGTCTCGTAGGCGATCCGTGGTCGGGGCAGCGTGGCGCCGCTCTCGAGCACGAGGTCGTCCAGGGCTTCGAACGACCGCCCGCCGGGATCGTCGCCGTCGCGCCAGGCGCCGGTGACCGGCGGGCGGCCGAGCATCGCCAGGCGCGTGCGCTCGCTGATGACGCTCGACGGGACGGTGTCCTCGGGTGTGCTCTGCCAGTCCATGTGACGTCCATCCTGGACGAGCCGAGGAGGCGCGGTGCGTTTGTTACGCGCACCGCGCCTCCTCGGGGTTGCCGCGTCCCGCGCGACCTCGTCGCCGGCGTCCTAGCTGCTGCGGAGCGCCTCCCGGGTGACGGCGCGCGCCGCGGCGAAGCCGGCGTCGAGGTCGGCCTTGAGGTCGTCGACGTTCTCGAGGCCGACCGAGAGGCGGACGAGCCCCGGGGTGACGCCGGTCGTCAGCTGCTGCTCGGGGGTGAGCTGCGAGTGCGTCGTCGAGGCGGGGTGGATCACGAGGCTGCGCACGTCGCCGATGTTGGCGAGGTGGCTGAACAACTCCAGCGCGTCGACGAGCGCCCGACCGGCGTCGACGCCGCCCTTGAGCTCGAACGAGAGGACGGCGCCGACGCCGCGCGGCGCGTACTTGTTGGCGGCCGCGTACCAGGGGCTCGTGGGTAGGCCGGCGTAGTACACCGCCGCGACGTCGTCGCGGGAGTCGAGCCACTCGGCGATCTCCTGGGCGTTCTGCACGTGGCGTTCGATGCGCAGGCTGAGCGTCTCGATGCCCTGGATCAACGAGAAGGCCGTGTCGGGGCTGTTGGACGCCCCGAGGTCGCGCAGCAGCTGCACCCGTGCCTTGACGACGTACGCGAGGGCGTCGCCGACCGCCTGCGTGTAGACGGCTCCGTGGTACGACGGGTCGGGCTGCGTGAGACCCGGGAACCGCTCCGCGTTCGCCGACCACGGGAACGTGCCGCCGTCGACGATGAAGCCGCCGATGACCGTGCCGTGCCCGCCGAGGAACTTCGTCGCCGAGTGCACGACGATGTCGGCGCCGTGCTCGAGCGGCCTGATCAGGTACGGCGTCGCGATCGTGTTGTCGACGATCAGCGGCACGCCCTCGGCGTGCGCGACGTCCGACACCTTCTCGAGGTCGAGGATGTTGATCTTGGGGTTGCCGATGGTCTCGGCGAAGAACAGCTTCGTGTTCGGGCGCACCGCACGACGCCACTCGTCGGCGTCGTCCTGGTTCTCGACGAACGTCGTCTCGATGCCGAGCTTCGCGAGCGTGTACTTGAAGAGGTTGTAGGTGCCGCCGTAGATCGACGACGACGACACGATGTGGTCGCCCGCCTCGGCGATGTTCAGCACGGCGAAGGTCGACGCGGCCTGACCCGACGCCACCAGCAGCGCACCCGTGCCGCCCTCGAGCGCGGCGATGCGCTTCTCCACGACGTCGTGGGTGGGGTTCATGATGCGCGAGTAGATGTTGCCGTTCTCGGCCAGGGCGAAGAGGTCCTGCGCGTGCTGGGCGTCCCGGAAGACGTACGACGTCGTCTTGTAGATCGGCGTGGCGCGGGCGTGGGTCGTGGGGTCGGGCTGGGCTCCGGCGTGGATCTGCTGCGTCTCGAACTTCCAGGCGGGCTGGGCGTCGGTCATGGTCTGCTCCTGCGGTCGGGGTGCGTGAGGTGGGGTCCGTGCGCCGGGTGGTCGGCGGGATCGGCGGGGTCTGCGATGACAGCCACGGTACGGACCGTGCCCCCGACCGTCCACGAAGGCGGACACGCGACGTAACGGGGCCGCTAGCGTGGGCCGGGCGCGTCCGCAGCGGACGACGACGACGAACGAGGCAACAGGAGGCACACGTGGCGAAGCGGGTCGTGGTGACGGGAGCCAGCTCGGGCATCGGAGCGGCGACGGTGCGGCTGTTCCGCTCGCGCGGCTGGGAGGTCCTGGCGGTCGCCCGACGCGAGGAGCGGCTCCGCGCGCTCGCGGACGAGACGGGGGCGACCTGGTTCCGGGCCGACCTCACCCGCGACGACGACGTGGCGGCCCTGCGGGCCCACGTCGAGTCGACCGGGCCGCTGCACGCCCTGGTCAACAACGCCGGCGGCGCGTTCGGGCTCGACAGCGTCGAGAACGGCTCGGTCGACGACTGGCAGCGCATGTTCGACGTCAACGTGCTCGGCACCAAGCGGGCGGTCACCGCCCTGCTGCCCTCGCTGCGCGGCGGAGCCGAGGAGGCGCGGGGCGCCGACATCGTCACGGTCACCTCGATCGCCGGTCACGTCGCGTACGAGAACGGCGGCGGCTACAACGCCTCGAAGTTCGCCGAGCACGCCCTCGTCGCGGTGCTGCGGCTCGAGCTGGCGGGGGAGCCGATCCGGGTGATCGAGATCGCCCCGGGCATGGTGCACACCGAGGAGTTCTCGCTCGTGCGGTTCGGCGGCGACCAGGACCGCGCCGACGCCGTCTACCGCGACGTCGAGTCGCCGCTGTCGGCCGACGACGTCGCCGAGTCGATCGTGCACTCGGTCGAGCTGCCGGCCCACGTCAACCTCGACCTGGTGACGATCAAGCCCGTTGCGCAGGCGGCGACCTACAAGGTCGCCAAGGGGGAGCTGAAGGTCAAGAAGGACTGACCGGCCCGGCGGGGCCCGCGGGCCGGGCCTGGCGCAGCGCCGCGAGGTCGCCCTCGACGAGGTCGCGCAGCCGCTCGTGACGTCCGTCGTCGTAGTCGTCGTCCGGGCGTGCCGCCCAGCCGAGCCGATCCACGACGGTCTGGCCGACGTCGTCCCAGGCGCGCGATCGGGCGGCCGCCACGACCTCGGCCACGAAGTCGTCGTCGTCCCGGCGCGCGGCCAGCGCCCGGGCCACGCCCTTCGACGCCGCCTCGCGCAGCTTGAGCGCGTCGACGTCCTCGGGGCGGTAGTCGAACTGGTGCCGGGACTGCCCGTACGACCGGCCGGTCATCCGCCGCAGCCGGCGGACCCGCACGGCGGCCGCGGCCTGCTCGGCGGTCAGGCGGTCGATCTCGTCGCGGGTGACCCGCGTGGCGACGGCCTCGTCGAAGGGCAGATGCTCCTGCAGGGCGCGGCGGATGATCTGGTTGGTCACGGCGACGACCAGGGCGGAGCGGACGATCAGCAGGCCCTCGTCGACGGCGCGCTCGAGCGCCGTGCGCTCGGCGCGGCGGCGCGTTCCGGGGCCGTGGGGCACGGTTCGACGTCCTCTCGTGGTGTGACGGGTGAGGCCCCGACCCTACGGCGTGCAGGGGGCTGCCGACCGGGTGGGTGGCCCGGGGGACGGGCGGACGGACGACGCGTCGCAGGGGTCACGAGCGGGTGGTTCCGACGCGGGGCGACCCGGCGGACGACCGGGCGGACGCCGCCGACGGTGCCCGCGCCTCCTGCCGTCCGGGGCCCCCGGGGCCGCCGAACCGCGCAAAAGGGCGGGCCTCACCCGGGGGGAGCCGGCGCGGGCCGGGTCCCACCCGGACGTCACCCGGACGAGGCCCCCTCGAACGGGGGACGGCCTCGTGTCTCGTCTTCCCAGGAGGCTCCCCGTAGCGTTGTCATGGTCAGGACGCTCCGAACCCGAATCCGGGGCGTGCCTCTGCCGTGGTCGCCCGAATCGACCACCGGCCGACGACGTCGGGCCACCCACTCGACGACGTCACCCGAACACACCCTCCGACGAGGGCCGCCACCCGAACGCGCCGCCCCGCGGCGTGACCGGCGACCGTCGACGACCCCAGAGGAACCCCCGTGACCCTCCGCGTCCGCACACCCCTGCCCGCCGTCCGCCCGGCCACCGTCCGCTCCCCCCGGGGAGGTGTCGCGTGAACCGGCCCGCCCCCCGCGTCAGCGTCGTCGTCTGCGCCGACGAGTCCACCCCGTTCGACGGTCTGACGGCCGCCCTAGACTCCGTCCTCCGCGACGGGGACGTGCACGACGTCCTCGTCGTCGTCGACCGTGCCCCGCGACTCCGCGACCACCTGCGCCACCGCTACGACGACCTCGTCGTCGTCGACAACACCCGCACACCGGGGCTCGCCGGCAGCCGCGACACCGGCATCGAGTCGGCCCGAGGCGACGTCGTCGCGTTCCTCGACGCGGACTGCGTCGCCCACGCCGGCTGGGCCCGGGCGCTCGCCGCGCCGTTCGACCAGGTCGACGTGATCGCCGTGGTCGGCCGGACCGAGGCGACCTGGCCCGGTACGGCCGCGTCGGCACTGCCCGACGACCTGCTCTGGGCCGTCGACTGCACGCCCCGCTCGCGCCCCGACGGCCTCGTGGGGCTCGACGACGTGGCGGGGGCGACCGTGGCGTTCCGCCGCTGGGACCTGCTGCAGGTCGGCGGCCTGGCCAGCGGCGTCGACGCCCGTGACGCCGTGCCCCGTGGAGCCGAGTTCGTCGAGTTGTGCCTTCGCCTGGCGGCGGACGAGCCGGAGGCGCGCATCGTCTCGACCTCGTCGGCCCGCGTCTCGCGCACCGTCGCCCCGAACGAGACCCGCTGGCGGTCCGTCGCGGGGGCCGCGTTCGACCGCGGCGTCGCACAGTCCGCCCTCCGACGCTCGGTCGGCCGTGACGCCGACACGGGAACGGTCCGCGGCGTGACGACCGGTCGTCTGGCCTCGGTCGCCGGGCGATCGCTGCTCGGCCGCCGCCCGGGTGCGTGGCTCCTGGGCGTCGCCGCCCTGGGCCTCGCGGCGGGTCGCGTGCGCGGCGCCCTCGGCGGAGCCACCGTCGGCGTGCCGTCCGAGCACCTCGAGCCGCTGCGATCGGCGACGGTCCGTCACTGACGGCCGGGCCGGCTCACGGGATGCGTCCGTAGCGTGAGCGTCATGGACCAGACCACGCCGGGGGCCGAGCCCGACCCGGTGACCCGCACCGCGCCTCCGTTGCTGCGCCCGCCGTTCATCCGCCAGCACTGGGGCGGCCTGGCCTTCGCGCACTGGCGGGTCGAGCCCGACCGCGTCGCACCGCTGTTGCCGCCCGGCACGCGGCCCGACGTGTTCGACGGATCGACCTGGGTCGGCCTGATCCCGTTCAAGCTGACCGGCAGCGCCTTCGGGCCGCTGCCCGCCGTGCCCTGGGCCGGGGACTTCCTCGAGACGAACGTGCGGCTGTACTCGGTCGACGCCCTCGGCCGTCGCGGGGTGGTGTTCCGCACCCTCGAGGCGCAGCGCCTGGTGTCGGTGCTCGCCGCGAACGTCGGGCTCGGCCTGCCGTACCGGTGGGCGTCGATGCAGGAGTCCCGGGCCGACGGGGTCGTGACGTACCGCAGCACCAGGCTCGGGCCGGGGGCGAACCCGTCGTCGCGTCTGTCCGTCCGACCCACCGACGAGGTGGTCGACGGCGACCCGCTCGCCGAGTTCCTCACCGCCCGCTGGGGCATGCACGTCGCCCGGGGCGGACGCACCCGGTACTGGCCGAACCGGCACGACACCTGGTCGCTGCGCCGGGCCGAGCTGGTCGACCTCGACGACGAGCTGGTGGCCGACGGCGGCCTGCCGGGCGTCACCGACCGTGAGCCCGACTCGCTGCTCTGGTCCGACGGCGTCGACACCGTCTTCGCGCCCCCCGGGGGTGCCTGGGTCCCCGCGTGACGCGTGGGGGCCTGCGCGCGTTACGGTTGTCGGCATGGTCACCCCACCCGACGACAGCCAGGCCGCCCCCGCACGACCCGAGGTCGAGGCTCCCGAGAGGGAGGTGCTGGGCTGGCTCGAGTTCGGTGAGGCCGCTCGCCACCTGGCCTCGGACGTCGTCCAGGCGGGGTTCACGCCCGACGTGATCGTCGCCGTCGCCCGTGGGGGGCTCGTGCTCGCCGGGGCCGTCGCCTACGCGCTCGACACCAAGATGTGCGGCTCGATCAACGTCGAGTTCTACACCGGCGTCGACGAGCGTCTGCCCGAGCCCGTCCTGCTGCCGCCGACCCTCGACGCCCCGTCGCTCGAGGGCAAGAAGGTGCTCGTCGTCGACGACGTGTCCGACTCGGGGCGCACCCTCGTGCTCGTGCGCGACCTGCTCGCCGAGGTCGCCGCCGAGGTGCGCACGGTCTGCCTGTACAGCAAGCCCCGCACCGTGCTCGAACCCGACTTCGTCTGGAAGCGCACCGACCAGTGGATCACCTTCCCGTGGAGCGCGCTGCCGCCCGTGACGCGCGAGGTCGGATCGGGGGCCGGCGAATGAGCATCCACCTCGTGGGCGGCGGCTGGTCACCCGACGACACCGAGCTGTACGACCTCTTCGTGGCCGAGGCCGCCGTCCGAGGTGCCGCCGTCGGCCGGAGCGTGCCGCGCATCGCCGTGCTGATCGTCGTCGCCGACGACTCGCCGTCCGCCGAGTTCCGCGACGGTTACCCGGCCATGCTCGCCGCTGGAGGCCGCTGCGAGGCCCTCACCACGATCGTCGCCGCGGGTGACGAGTTCGACACCCGCGTGCTCAGCGACGTCGACGGCTTGCTCGTGGCGGGCGGGCTCACCCCCGCGTACCTCGACGCCGTCGCGCCGCTGATCGACCAGGTGCGCCTGCTCGTCGCCGACGGGCTGCCCTACCTCGGGTTCTCGGCCGGTGCCATGATCGCCGCCGACCGTGCCGTGCTCGGCGGCTGGCTGATCGGCGACGTCCCGGTCTGCCCCGAGGACGCCGCCGAAGACCTGGACGAGGTCACCCTCGCCGACGGACTCGGCCTCGTCGACCTCGCCATCGACGTGCACGCCGCCCAGTGGGGCACCCTGACCCGACTCATCGCCGCCACCGAGGCCGGCCTCGTCCGCGGCGGCGTCGCGATCGACGAGAACACCGCCCTGGTCGTCGGCGAGGGGGCCCTGGCGGTGCTCGGCACCGGCAGCGTCTGGCGCGTCGAACCGCAACTCGACGACGACGGCGAGATCGTCGGCGTCTCGGTCGGCACGCTCGGGGTCGAGTGACCGACGCGACCGGGTCCGGGCCGGGCCGCGACGACGGCCCCGCCGACACGCACGACCACCGTCGACCGCTCTCGGAGCAGATCGATCCGTCGTGGGCGACCGCGCTCGAGCCCGTGGCCGACCGCATCGCCGACATGGGCGAGTACCTGCGGGCCGAGGTGCGCGCCGGGCGCGGTTACCTGCCCGCCGGCGAGAACGTGCTGCGTGCTTTCCGTCAGCCACTCGACGAGGTGCGCGTCTTGATCGTCGGCCAGGACCCCTACCCGACGCCCGGCCACCCGATCGGGTTGTCGTTCGCCGTCGACCCGCACGTCCGACCGGTCCCGCGCAGCCTCGCGAACATCTACCGCGAGCTCCACGACGACCTCGGCGTGCCCGTCGTCGAGCACGGCGACCTGACCTCGTGGTCGCACCACGGCGTGCTGCTGCTCAACCGCGTGCTCACGGTGCGTCCGGGCGAGACGGCGTCGCACCGCGGCAAGGGCTGGGAGCCGGTCACCCAACGCGCCATCGAGGTGCTGGCCGCACGGGGCGGGCCGCTCGTGGCCGTCCTCTGGGGTCGCGACGCGTCGGCGCTCAAGCCGATGCTCGGTGACGTCCCCTCGATCGAGTCGCCCCACCCGAGCCCCCTGTCGGCGTCGCGCGGGTTCTTCGGCTCGCGACCGTTCAGCCGGGCGAACGAGCTGCTCGTCGCCCAGGGCGGCGAACCCGTCGACTGGACGCTGCCGCCCGCCTGACCCCGTCCCGGCCGGTGTCCGCACCGGGCCGGCGCCCGGCGTGGCAGAGTGGGCCCGTGCTCGAAGAGGAATACCAGCCCCGACGGCGCCTTCCCCGAGCCCTGCGGCCCCCGGCCCCGGTCGAGCCCGGCTTCTCGTTCGAGATCCGCCCTGCGACGCCTGCCGACCTGCCCTACGTGCGCGAGATCTACAACCACTACGTGGCGAACTCGTCGGTCACCTTCGACGAGGACGCCATGACCCTCGCCGAGTGGCGTCGCAAGTACGCCTTCGTCACGAAGCTCGGCATGCCCTTCCTCGTCGCGGTGAACCCGTCCGGCGAGGCTCTCGGCTACGCGGTCGCGACCCCGTGGGGTGGCAAGGCGGCCTACCGCTACACCGTCGAGAGCTCGATCTACCTGCGGGCCGCGTCGACGGGCAAGGGGCTCGGCCGTGCCCTGCTCGAAGCGCTCATCGAGGCCTGCCGGGACGCGGGCATCCGCGAGATGATCGCCGTCATCGCCGACAAGAACGCCGAGGCGTCCATCGGCCTGCACGAGCGGCTCGGTTTCACCGAGGTCGGTCGCATGGGCAGGGTCGGCTTCAAGTTCGGCCGCTGGCTCGGCACCATCACGATGCAGAAGTCGCTCAAGAAGCGCCGCCGCGGCTGAGCCTCAGGGCAGCGGCCCCACGATCTGGCGCAACACGCGTTCGGTCGCGTGCACGGTGGCGGGCTCGCCGCGCCAGAGCATGCGGACGATCAACCCGTCGACCGCGAGGGCCACGACGTCGACCCGGTCGGCCGGGACGCCGGCCCGCCCCAGCACGTGCTCGAGCGACGAGTACCAGAGGTCGGCGTCCTCGCGCAGGGACTCGTCCCGCATGGCGGTGAAGAGCAGCTCGTACTGCGCCCGAGCGGACCCGCGCTCGGTGATCGCGTACCGGACGAGGGTCTCGGCCAGGTCGGCCAAGGAGGCGCGCTCGAGTCGGTCGAACGACCGCACCCAGTCGGTGGTCGCGTGGCGCAGCGCAGCCCGGAGCAGGTCGTCGCGTCCGGCGAAGTAGTACGTGGCCGCCGAGACCGGGACGCCGGCCGCCCGGGCGACCGCCCGGTGCGTCACGGCCGAGGGGCCGCCCGTCTCGAGGACGGCCAGGACGCCGTCGAGCAGCGCGCGCCTCCTGGTCTCGCCCTTCGGAGTGAGGGCCTGGCCGCCGGGGCCCAGGTGCCGATCGCCGGGGGCCCGGTCGTCACCCGACGTCGTGTCGGTCACCGGGGTCAGGCCGCGGCCTCGTGGCGACCGCCGAGCTCGAGCATGGTGACGCCGCCGATGACGAGGACGATGCCGCCGAGCTGGACCAGGGTCAGGGGTTCCTTGAAGAAGATCCAGCTGATGAGGGCGACGAGCACGACGCCGACGCCGGCCCAGATCGCGTAGGCGATGCCGAGCGGAACGCCCTCGGTCAGCGACTGCGAGAGCATCGCGAACGCGAAGACGTAGCCGACGACGACCGCCGCGTACTGCCACCACTTGGCGTCGGGGCCGCTGGTGACCTTGAGGAAGCTCGTGGCGAAGACCTCGCCGACGATGGCGAGCGCGAGGAAGAGGTAACCCATGACGGT
This sequence comes from Frigoribacterium sp. AP1, assembly GCF_056680555.1. Lineage (NCBI taxonomy): Bacteria > Bacillati > Actinomycetota > Actinomycetes > Micrococcales > Microbacteriaceae > Frigoribacterium > Frigoribacterium sp. AP1. Next base: position 101,177 of record NZ_CM155288.1, on the reverse strand, counting down.
GTCCTGTCGAGACGTGCGACGGTCCCGGCGGCGACCTGCGGCCGGGGGAGCACGAATGGGACGAATGTACCAGAAAAGACCGCCGGGGGTCGGGGCCGCGGCCTAGGCTCGACGGGTGTTCGAACTCCACCACCTGAGCGCCCACGAGCAGTGGGACTGGCTGCGCCGCGGCGAGGTCTCGCCCCGTGAGCTGACCACCCACTACCTCGAGCGCATCGCCCGCCTCGACGGCGACATCGGTGCGTTCGTCACGGTGACCGGCGAGGCCGCCCTCGATCGGGCCGACGCCCTGGCCGCCGACGGGCCCTCGGTCGCGCCGCTCTGGGGGCTGCCGCTGGCCGACAAGGACCTCAGCGACCGCGCGGGCGTGCCGACCTGGTCGGGGTCGCGCCTCAGCCGGGGGCGGGTGCCCACGTCGTCGTCCGAGATCACCGAGGTGCTCGACGAGGCCGGCGCGATCAGCCTGGGCAAGACGGCCACGCCCGAGTACGGGCTGACCGCGTACACCGAGACGCTCGTCGGTCCGCCGACGCGCAACCCGTGGTCGCCGGGGACGGGCGCCGGTGGGTCGAGTGGTGGTGCCGCGGCCGCCGTCGCCGCCGGCCTGCTGCCGTTCGCGCCCGGGTCGGACGGCGGGGGCAGCATCCGCATCCCGGCGGCCGCCACGGGCCTCGTCGGCCTCAAGCCCTCGCGGGGTCGGGTGCCGGCGCAGTCAGGCCTGACCAGCCTCGCGGGTCTGCCGGTCGGCGGGGCGCTGGCCCGGTCGGTGGCCGACGCCGCCCTGCTGCTCGACGCGATGGTGTCGCCCGACGGTCGCGAACCGCGCCACCACCAGGCGCTCTGGGCGCCGCCGTCATCCGACGGGGCCTACCTCGGCACGGCCGTGCGGGGCGAGGGACGCTTCCAGGTCGCGGTGATGACGACCAGCCCCTGGGACGACGCGTTCGACGTCCGGGTCGACCCGCGCCTCCTGGGCGTCCTCGGCGAGACCGCCGACCTGCTCGCGACGATGGGGCACGGGGTCGACGAGACCAGCCTGCCGTCGTCGGACTACCCGGCTCTCTTCCGCACGATCTGGCAGGCGGGGGCGGCGGGCATCCCGGCCGAGACCGAGGCCGACCTGGCACTGCTCGAGCCGATCACCCGGTGGTCGGTCGAGCAGGGGCGCCGCGTCACGGCACGCGAGCTGTCGGCGGCGCTCGTGGGGCTGGCAGCGTTCGAGCGCGACGTGATCGAGCGGTTCTCGGCCTTCGACGCCGTCCTGACGCCGACGCTCGCGATGCTGCCGCGCCCGATCGGCTGGTACGACGCCGAGGACGCCGAACGCAACTTCGAGCAGCAGTGTCTGTACTCGCCGTTCACGTCGTTCGTCAACGTGGCCGGGCTGCCCGCGATCAGCCTGCCGGTGGGCGAGGTCGACGGCGTCCCCGTCGGCGTGCAGCTGATCGGGCGACCTGGGCGTGAGGACGTCCTGCTCGCGATCGGCGCCCAGCTCGAACGTCGGCTGCGGTGGCAGCGTCGGCACCCGCCGATGTGGTGAGCCGGGCCGCCACCCGGTGACGAGTCGGCCTGCCACCTGGTGACGAGCCGGGGTCTCAGTCGAGCGTCGGCACCGAGTCCACGAGCGTGCGCGTGTAGTCGTGCCGGGACCGTCGCAGCACCTCGTCGGTGACGCCCTGCTCGACGATGCGGCCGTCGCGCAGCACGGCGACCCGGTCGGCGAGGTGCTGCACGAGCCCGATGTCGTGCGACACGAGCAGCAGTGACAGCCCGCGCTCGTCGCGCAGCTCGCGCAGCAGGTCGAGGATCTGCGCCCGCACGGTGACGTCGAGCGCGCTCATGGGCTCGTCGCCGATCAGCAGCCGCGGCCGGTGCACGAGGGCCCGGGCCAGGGCGATGCGCTGCCGCTGGCCCCCGCTGAACTCGTGCGGCCAGGCCTCGGCGTCGGACGACGAGAGACCCACGCGTTCGAGCATCTCGGCCACCAGGCGGTCGTGGTCGCCCTCGACGCCCAGTGCGCGCAGCGGCTCGGCCACGGTGTCGCCCACGCGCATGCGGGGGTCGAGCGAGCTGTAGGGGTCCTGCAGGACGATCCCCGTCTGCCGCCTCAGCCAGCGCAGTCGGGACGCGCGGTCGGGGGCGACCGCCCGGCCGTCGAACGTCACGGTGCCCGACGTCGCCCGGTCGAGGGCGAGCAGCAGGCGCACGAGCGTGGACTTGCCCGAGCCCGACTCGCCGATCAGGGCGACGCTCTCGCCGGCCGCGACCTCGAGGTCGGCGTCGACCAGCGCGTGGCGCACCGGGCCCGGCTGGAAGGGCGACCGGCGCGGCAGGGTGAAGGTGCGGGTGAGGCCCCGGGCGACGAGCAGAGGAGGCGCGGGTACGGTCGTCGGGTCGCTCACGAGGCCCTCCAGGTCGTCGCCCTCGTGGCCTCGACGAGTCCGCGGGTGACCTCGTGCTCGGGGCGGTGCAGCAGCTGCTCGACGGGGCCGCGCTCGACGACGCGCCCGTGCGACAGCACCGCCGCGTGGTCGGTGATGCGCGAGAGCACCGCGAGGTCGTGCGTGACGAAGAGCAGCGACGTCCGCTGCTCGTCGACGAGGCGCTGAAAGAGCGCGAGCACCTCGGCCTGCGTCGTGACGTCGAGGGCCGTGGTCGGTTCGTCGGCGAGCACGAGTCCGGGGCGGTTGATCAGGGCCATGGCGATGCCGACGCGCTGCCGCTGACCGCCCGAGAGCTGGTGCGGGTAGAGGTCGACGACGGTCTCGGGGTCGGGCAGGCCGACCTCGGCGGCGGCGGACACCGCCCGGGCGCGGGCGTCGCGACGACCGACGCGGCCGTGCAGACGGAGGGGCTCGGCGATCTGCCGCCCGACGGTGACGACGGGGTCGAGGGCCGTGCGGGGGTCCTGGAAGACCGTGCCGACGACGCGGCCGCGCAGGCCGGCCAGCTCGCGCTCGGACGCCCCGAGCAGTTCGCGCCCGTCCAGCCGGATGCTGCCCGTGGCGCGGGCGCCGTCGGGCAGCAGACCGAGGACGGCCAGCGTCGTCATCGACTTGCCCGAGCCGGACTCGCCGATCAGCCCGACCCGCGCACCGTCGGGCACGTCGAGCGAGAGGCCGTCGACGACACGGCGGTCGCCGATGGTCACGGTCAGGTCGTCGATCACGAGGCTCACGAGACGACCCCCGGGGTGGTCGGGGCACCCGGGGCGCCCGGGCCGGTGGTCCGCGGGGGAGCGGCGGGTGGGGCCGGCGTCGACGGATCGACCGGGACGCCGCGTCCCGCCCGGCGGGACCGCAGTCGCGGGTCGGAGGCGTCGCGCACGGCGTCGCCCAGCAGGTTGAGCGCCAGGACGGTCAGCGTGATGGCCAGTCCGGGCCAGACCACCGAGCCGGGGTGCACGCCGATGAACTTCTGCAGGTCGCTCAGCAGACGCCCCCACGAGGCGGTGTCGGCGGGGGCGCCGTAGCCGAGGAACGACAGTCCCGCCTCGGCGAGCACGCTCGTGGCCATCGACAGCGAGAGCTGGACGACGAAGACGGGCGCGATGTTCGGCAGCACGTGGCGACGCAGCACGGCCCCGGTGCCGAGCCCGTTCGCCCGGGCGGCGAGCACGTAGTCGGTCCGCGCGACCTGGCGGATCTCGGACCGGCTGACCCGGGCGATCGTCACCCCGTAGCCGACGCCCACCGCGACGACCACGACGGTGAGCGACCCGCCGAACGCCGCGGCGAGGGCCATGGCGATCAGGAGCGTCGGGAACGCCACGAGCACGTCGATCAGCACGGCGACCGACTCGCGCACCCAACGCGCCGTCAACGAGCCGAGGGCGGCCAGGCCGACCCCGACCACGGTGGCGACCACGCCCGAGGCGACGGCGACCACGACCGTCGTGCCGGTCGCGGCGAAGACGTAGCTGAAGATGTCCCGGCCGACCGAGTCGGTGCCGAAGGGGTGCCCGACCGAAGGCGTCAGCCAGGCCGAGTACGGGTCGGTGTCGAACGGGTCGAGCGGGGTCCAGAACCGGCTGACCAGGGCGGACAGGACGATCAGGGTCGACCAGCCGACGCCGAACGCGCCCTGCGGTCGACGCAGCAGCTCGCGGACGAACGCACCGCGCCTCATCGATCGCCCTCGCGGAGGCGCGGGTCGAGTCTCCGGTGCACGACGTCGATCACGAGGCCGATGAACAGCACGAGCGTGGTCAGCGTCATCAGTTCACCCTGCACCTTCGTCAGGTCGCGGCGGCCGACGTCGGTCACGAGCATGCGGCCGAGTCCTGGCAGCGTGAACAGCTGCTCGATGACGACGGCCGACACGATCAGCCCGGCCACCTGCAGGCCGAGGATCGACACGACGCTGAGCATGACGTTCGGCAGCCCGTGCCGCACGAGGGCCCGCGACCGCGTCATGCCGTTGGCGGCGGCCGTCCGCACGTAGTCCTGGTCGAGGGCCCCGAGCGCCGCCGAGCGCGTGAAGCGCAGCAGCACGGCCCCCTCGACGATGCCGATGGTCAGGGCCGGCAGCACGAGCGAGCGCAGCGCCCGCCCGGGCTCGCTCCAGCCGTCGGCCGGGAAGCCCTGAGTGGGCAGCAGCCGCAGGGTCACGGCGAAGACGCCGATCAGCAGCATGCCCGCCCAGACGACCGGGACGGCCGCCAGCAGCTGGGCCCCCGTGCCGAGGACGACCCCGGAGGCGCGGCCGCGGCGGAGTGCGCTCGTCACGCCGAGCGGGATGCCGATCAGCAACCCGAAGACCAGGGAGAGCGCCGCGAGCGGAAGGGTGACGGCCAGCTTGTCGAGCACCTCGTCGATCACCGGCGTGCCCGTGACGAGCGATTCACCCAGGTCGAGTCGCACCAGCCCGGCGGCCCAGTCGAGGTACTGCACCACGACGGGACGGTCGAGGCCGAGCTGCTGACGCAGGGCGGCCACCTGCTCGGGCGAGCCGGTCGTCCCGGCGATCGCCTGGGCGACGTCGCCCGGCAGCAACCGCAGCGTCGCGAAGATCAGCACGCTCGCGACGGCCAGCCCCCCGACGAAGAGGAGCAGGCGGCCGACGACGAAGCGGGTCACTCCGCCGTGGCCAGGTCAGCCAGGTCGAGGCGGGTCGTGGTCGAGCTCGTCGGGAACCCGGTGACGCCGTCGTGGATCGCCGTCAGCGTGGTGGCCGTGTAGAGCCACTCGGCGGGGGCGTCCTCGGAGACGATCTCCGCCGCCTCCGCCAACTTCTCGTCGGCGACCTGCGGGTCGGTGGCCGCGATCGACTCAGCGTAGAGCTGCTGCACGGGCGCACTGTCGTAGCCCCAGTAGTAGTCCGGGTTCGCCCAGTTCGAGAAGTCGTGGGTCTCGGCGTGGTTCACCATGCTGAGTTCGAAGTCCTTGTTCACGTAGACGTCGTCGAGCCAGGTGCTGAAGTCGACCTGCTGCACCGTCAACGTGACGCCGACGGCCTTGAGCTGCGTCGTCAGCACGTCACCGATCGCGGTCGGGTAGACGTTGGGGTACTCGAGGCTCAGCGCCAGGTCGCCGTCGTGGCCGGCCTCGGCGAGCAGGCTCTTCGCCTCGTCGGGGTCGTAGGCGTCGACGCTCGTGAGGTCCGCGTAGCCGGGGTCGAGCTCGGGGATCGGGCCGCCCTGGTCGACGGCCGACCCTCCGACGGCGGCGATCAGCGCGTCGTTGTCGATCGCCAGCCGCAGGGCCTTGCGGACCTTCGCGTCGGTGAACGGTGCGACGGCGTTGTTGAACGCGAGGGTGTACTTGTCGGTCGTCTTGCCCTTCTCGAGCGTGATGCCGTCCACGCCGTCGAGCTGGCTCGACAGGGTCGCGTCGACCGCCGTCTGCACGTCGACGTCGCCCGAGATCGAGGCGTTGATCGCCGCGGACGGGTCGGTCACGTAGCGGAAGGTCACGCCCGCGACCTTCGCCGGGGTGCCCCAGTAGTCGTCGAAGCGCCCGAGCTGCAGGTTGTCGCCCTGTCGCCAGCTCGTCAGTTCGAAGGGGCCGGTGCCGTTCGCCGTGGTCGACAGGTCGTTCGTCGCCGACTGCTGCAGCACGAGACCGGCTCGCCCCGTGAGGTTGAACAGCAAGGACGAGTCGGGTCGCGAGAGCATGAGCACGACGGTGTCGGCGGCGGGCGCCGTGATGGTCGAGACGGCGGCGAGGTCGGCGTGGTTCGCGAGCGAGGCGTCGTCCTTGACCTGGGACAGCGACCAGACGACGTCGTCGGCCGTCATCGCGGCACCGTCGTGGAAGGTCACGCCGTCGTGCAGCGTGAACGTGTAGGTGAGGCCGTCGTCGCTGACCGTGTGGCTGGCGGCCAGCACGTCGCGGATCTCGTTGTCCTGCGTGCGGCCGACGAGGCCCTGGTAGACGTTGTCGATCAACACCTGGTCGAGTGCGATGCCCGCCGTGGTGCGGATGTCGAGGTCGCTCGGCTCGAGCACGAGACCGACCGTGACGGTCGCGTCGGGGTCGGGGGTGCCCGACCCGTCGGGGGACGAGGCGGACGAGCAGCCCGTCACGACGAGCAACAGCGCGGCGACGGCGGCGGAGAGGGGGAGGGTGCGCACCTGGTGGGGCCTTCCGGGGATGGCCGTGGCGGATCGTCCACGGCGACGAGGGACCGGGGGCGCGGGAGAGCCCCTCGGTCGTTCGGCGGGGGAGTCCCGGTCGCTGCTGAACCGGTCCACGCGATCCGCCACCGTGTTGCTGTCGGACACGGCACGGCCCCTTGTGCCGGGCGTCGCTGACGGACTCCCGAACCCGACAGAACTTACCATCACGGCAGCGAGGTCGCTGTCAATCGAGAGACCCGTGTGGCGGATGAGGCAAGCCTTACCTATATTGAAGGGGACATGCTCCTCGTAGACCAGAACCCGCCCCTGCCGCACGACGCCCTGCGCGTCCTGTTCGCCGCAGACGCGACGTCGATCCCCGTCCTGCGAGAGATGCTCTCGGTCCTGCCGATCTGCGCCCGGGGTCAGGTGTTCGTCGAGGTCGAGAGCGCCGACGACGTCGTGCCGCTCACCTCGCCGGGTCGCGTCACGGTCACCTGGCTCGCCCGTGACCGCCGCTCGGGCGTCCCCGGCACCAGCACCGCCTGTGCCCCCGGCCAGGCCCTCGAGCGGGCGGTCCGGGCCTGGCTCGGCGAGATGTACGTCGAACCCGAGACCGTCGCGACGGGTGAGCACGTCGTCTGGATCGGTGGCCCGCCCTCGTTCGCCTATGACCTACGGCACGACCTGCACGAGCTCTTCCACGTCGGCACCCCCGCCGACGCCTGAGCGGCGCCCCTCGATGACGATCACGTCCACCGCCACCGCCACCGTCGAGCGCCCGGCGAAGCCGGCCCACCGTCCCTACCGCGTCCGGGTCGCGGCCGTCCGTCGCCTGGCCCCGTCGTTCGTGCGCATCACGTTCACCGGTGACGACCTGGGCGACTTCGGCGTCGACGGCCTCGACCAGCGCATCAAGGTCGTCCTGCCTCTCGAGGCCACGGGCTACGACACGTTCCCGACCGAGGACTGGTACGCCTCGTGGCGCGCCCTGCCTCCCGAGCAGCAGAACGTCTTCCGCACCTACACAGCGCGAGCCGCCCGCCCCGCGCTGCGCGAGGTCGACGTCGACTTCGTCTGCCACGGCGACACCGGCCCCGCCTCGGCCTGGGCCGGTCGCGCCCGGGTCGGCGACGACCTCATGTTGATCGGTCCCGACGCGACGAGCGGCGTCACGGGCAGCGGGGTCGAGTGGTCGCCGGGTGACGCACGCACCGTGCTGTTGGCCGGCGACGAGACGGCGGCCCCGGCGATCTGCTCCATCGTCGAGGCGTTGCCGGCCGACGCCAAGGGGTGCGTCTTCATCGAGGTCCCGACCGCGGCCGACGAGCTCGACCTCGTCGCGCCTCCCGGGGTGGACGTCCACTGGCTGCCCCGTCGCGACGCGACGTCCGGCCACGGTGAGGCCTTGGTCATCGCCGTCCGTCGCTGGACGGCCCGCTACGTCACCGCCTGGCACCACGGCGTCGAGGTGAGCGAGGTCGACGTCGACCACGACCTGCTCTGGGACGTCCCGCAGGGCGACGATCCGCACGGTGCCGCCGTCAGCTCCGACCTCTACGCCTGGTTCGCGGGCGAGGCGGGGGCGATCAAGACGCTCCGTCGCTTCCTCGTCAGCGAGGTCGGCATCGACCGGCGCCAGGTCGCCTTCATGGGCTACTGGCGGGTCGGCAAGTCCGAGTCCTGACGCGAGGCCCCCGAGAACGCAGGAGGCGCGACCACCTCGGTCGCGCCTCCTGCGCTTCGCTCCCGGGTCGCGCCTAGACCTCGGCGGGCAGGCCGACGAGCTCGGAGCTGCGCTCCCAGAGGGCCTCGGCGAGCAGCGGGTCGGTCGTCTGACGGTGCAGGCGGCCGTGTGGCTTCATCTGGTCGAAGTAGGTGCCGCTCTCGACCGCGATCGTCGTGGGCCCGGCGAGCTGGACCAGCGGCACGGCACCGGCCGAGGCCGAGATGCCGTAGTTGCCGTTGGTCAGCACGTTCGCGACCCGCATGGAGCGCGAGTCCGAACCGAACCCGGTGACCACGATGCCCGGGTGGAACGAGAACGCCTCGAGCCCGGTGCGCTTCGCGAGCTCGCGGATGAAGAGGACGGTCTCGATCTTGGTCGTGCCGTACTGGCGCCACCCACCGCCCCAGCGACGCTTCGACCAGTTGAGGTCGTCCAGCCGCACGTGGCCGAGCAGGTTGGCCGTGCTCGCCGTCGAGACGACGCGGCCCCCGCTCTCGACGAGGCGGGGCAGGAGCAGCCGGGTCAGGAGGAACGGCGCGAGGTGATTCGACTGCAGGGTGCGCTCGAAGCCGTCCGCCGTGACGCCCCGTTCGCTGACGAGACCGCCGGCGTTGTTCGCGAGGGCGTCGATCCGCGGGTAGCGGTCGAGCAACCGGTCGGCGAGCGACCGGACGTCGTCGAGCCGGTCGTAGTCGACCAGGAAGGCCGTCCCGCCCACCTCGTCGGCGACGGCCTGCGTGCGCTCGGGGTTGCGTCCGACGACGCCGATCTCGGCACCGCCCTTCGCGAGTTCGCGGGCGGCCTCGCGGCCGATGCCGCTGCTCGCCCCGGTGATGATCACGGTGCGGGTCATCGATATCCGCCCTTCTCGAGGCCGGCCTCGATCTCGAATCTGTTCGACAGCGGTTCGCTGCCGGCCAGGAAGTACAGTACGGGCATCAGCATGCCGTACGTCTGCCACTGACGGACGTGCACGGCCTCGTGTTCGAGGACGCGCGGCCCGTCGTTGTCCCGGGTGAGGTACACGCGACCGATGCAGGTGCCGCCGCGCCTGAACGCCCAGCGGGGCAGTCCGCGGCACACGATCAGGTCACCGACCACGCGGACGCGTCCGACGCTGAGGGGTACCCCGACCGCGAGACCGACGGCCGTCGCCCAGGCGCAGCCGAGCCTCGAGATCGGGGAGTCGATCAGCGGATTCCTCACGGACGGCCGTACGCGTCCAGCAGTCGCAGCCAGACCTCGCTGACCGTGGGGTACGAGGGGACGGCGTGCCAGAGCCGGTCGATCGGCACCTCGCCGACGACCGCGATCGTGGCGGCGTGCAGCAGGTCGCTGACGTCCGGGCCGACGAAGGTGGCGCCGACGATCACCTTGCGGGTCTCGTCGACGACCAGGCGCGCCTGACCCTCGTACTCGTCCGAGTGGATCGCCGAACCGGCGACCGCCGCGAGGTCGTAGTCCACGACCCTGACGTCGATGCCGCGCTTGCCGGCGGCGTCGGCGGTGAGGCCGACGCTCGCGACCTCGGGGTCGGTGAAGGTGACCTGCGGCACGGCCGCGTCGTCGGCCGTGGCGACGTGGGCACCCCACGGCTCGGCCTGCACCGGCTTGCCGAACGCGCGGGCGGCGATGACCTCGCCGGCGGCACGGGCCTGGTACTTGCCCTGGTGGGTCAGCAGCGCGCGGTGGTTGACGTCGCCCACGCCGTAGAGCCAGTCGGTGCCCTTCACGAGCATGGTGTCGTCGACGTCGAGCCACTCGCCGGGGGTCAGCCCGACGTTCTCGAGGCCGAGGTCGGAGGTCCGAGGCACGCGGCCGGTCGCGACGATGATCTCGTCGGCGAGCACCGTGGAGTCGTCGTCGAGGGTGACCTCGACCGTGTCGTGCTCGGTGCGCAGCACGTTCGAGGGCGAGACGCCGAGGCGCACGTTGACGCCGAGTCCACGCAGCGAGTCGGCGACGAGTTCGCCGGCGAAGGGCTCCTGCCCGCCGAGCAGACCGCTGCGCGCGATCAGGGTGACGGTCGAGCCGAGCTGCTGGTACGCCGTGGCCATCTCGGCCGCGACGACGCCGCCGCCCACGATGACGACGCTCTGCGGCATCGACTTCACGCTGGTGGCCTCGCGGCTGGTCCAGGGCTTCGCCTCGGCGAGGCCGGGGATGTCGGGCAGCAGCGCCGACGATCCGGTCACCGCGGCGACGGCGTACTTCGCCTGGTGCACCTCGCCGTTCACCGTGACCTCTTTGACGCCGGTGATGGTGGCGTGGCCGCGGATCAGGTCGATGCCGGCACCCTCGACCCAGTCGGCCTGGCCCGAGTCGTCCCAGTTGCTGGTGAACGAGTCACGGCGACGCAGCACGGCGGCGACGTCGACGTCGCCGGTGACGGCCTGCTTGGCCCCGTCGAGCGACTTGGCGGCACGGACGACGGCGCTGGACCGCAGGAGCGCCTTGGACGGCATGCAGGCCCAGTACGAGCACTCGCCGCCGACGAGCTCGGCTTCGACGAGGCCCACCTTGAGGCCGTTGCGGGTGGCGTAGTCGGCCACGTTCTCGCCGACAGCGCCGGCTCCGATCACGATGAGGTCATAAGTCGTCATGGCCCCGACGCTAGTCTCCCCACGACACGTGTTCCCAGGCGGTGCGCCCGGGGGACATGGCCGTTTCGTGAATCACTCCTGGGTCTTTCCTGAACGGCCTGAGCTAGATCCGCGAGGCGCGGGTAACGTCCTCGACATCAGCGCACCACCGCGATCCTTGCGGCGGAGCGCGTCAACCTACGAGGAGGCACACATGGGACTCGACGACAAGATCAAGAACGCCGCTCAGGACATCGCCGGCAAGGCGAAAGAGGCTCTCGGCGACCGCAAGGGCGACGACGAGCTGAAGGCCGAGGGTCAGAAGGACCAGGCCGGTGCCTCCGCCAAGAAGGTCGGCGAAGACGTCAAGGACGTCTTCAAGTAGGCCGATCCGCCTCGTTCTCGAGCCCGTCCATCCTCCGGGGTGGGCGGGCTCTTTCGTGTGCCCCGGCCGAGGAGGCGCGGTCAGCGTCCCGTGAACTCGGCGGCGGTCCGCGAGACGAAGGCCTCGAACCCGATCCGGGCGTCGTCGGAGGCGAGCAGCCGCACGAGCTCGGGCTGCAGTCGGGCCTCGGCCGCGGCATCGCCCTCGCGCACCGCGAGCCGGGCGTTCGCCAGCGTCGCCTGGACGGCCAGGGGAGCCTGCGCCGCGATCCGTCGGGCGAGGTCGAGGGCGTGGTCGAAAGCCGACCCGACGTCGACCAGGTCTTGCACGACTCCGATGCGCCGCGCCTCCTCGGCGTCGAGGAGGTCACCCGTCAGCAGGTAGCGCATGGCGTCGCCCCAACCGACCCGGCGGGGGAGGCGGATGGTCGCGCCGCCGAACGGGAGGATCGCCCGGCTCACCTCGATCTGACCGAAGCGGGCGTCGCGGCTCGCCACCACGACGTCGCTCGCCAGGGCGAGTTCGACGCCCAGCGTCAGGCAGGTGCCCTGCACGGCCATGACCACCGGCTTGCTCACCTGGCGACCGTGCACCTGCCACGGATCTAGGCCGCCCTCGGGGACGACGTCGAGGCCCTCCGCGGTCACCGCGGGCACGACGTCGCCGAGGTCGAGGCCGGCGGTGAAGTGGTCGCCGTGGGCGAAGAGCAGCCCGACGCGCAGGTCGGGGTCGCGGTCGAGCTCGCCGTAGGCCAGGGCCAGCTCGCGCAGCATCCGGAGGTCGGCGGCGTTGCGCTTCTCGGGACGGTCGAGGCCGATCAGCAGCACGTGGCCGTCGCGGTCGACCGTCACGCGCGGACGGTCGCCGCCCGAGGCGGCGAGGTCTGCCGGGTCGGCGTTCGTCGGGCCGGCGCTCATCTCGACAGGGCCCCGAGGATGCGCAGGATCGCGCCCATGTCGTCGGAGGCCGCCGCGGCGTCGACCGGTGCGAACGAGCACAGGCCGGCACCGACGAGGGTGAACCGCTCCTTCAGGGCCGTGATCGTCTCGATCAGGACGCTCAGCTCGAGGCCGAACGGCTGGGGGTCGAGCAGGCCCTCGATCACTCCCGGGTCGAGCACGTCGAGGTCGACGTGCAGGTAGACCTCGGTGGCCCCCGAGGCCTCGACGGCGGCGACCACCTCGGTGGGGTCGAAGTCGAGCGACGACACCGTGGGGACGTGACGGCTCTCGATGTAGCGGTCTTCGGCGTCGTCGTAGCTGCGCGCCCCGGCGAGCACCACCCGGGCGGGGTCGAGCGGCTCGGGCGTCGGGCCGGGGCCGATGGTCGGGAGGTCTTCGGTGGCGTCGCCGATCAGAACCCTCAGCACCATGCCGCTGAAGGCACCGCTCTCGCTGCTGCGAGGGCTGTGGAGGTCGGGGTGGGCGTCGAACCAGACGACGGCGGTGCGAGGGGTGACGGCGTGACGGACGGCCGCGAACTCGACGCCGCAGTCGCCGCCCACCACGATCGCGGGGGAGTCGTCGGTCCGCAGCTCGCGTCCGACCGACTCGGCGATGGTGAGCACCGAAGAGAGCCGGTGCACCCGCGTCCCGAGAGAGTCACCCGCACCCACCGGGACCTCGACCACGGTGGTGGCCGTCGACGGCAGGTCGCCGAGGATCGCGTAGGCGCCCTCGGCGAGCCGCATCGCGCGCGACGACGGAGAACCCTGCCACTGTGGAACCACGACGAACCTCACGGGCGTCAGTCTGTCACGGGCGGGTGCCCGTGCTCCAGGTCCAGGGGCGACTCAGTGCACCGACGGCGCGCTCGAGGGGCCCCCGCCCGACGAACCGTTGCCAGAGGGTGGCGTAGACGAGCGTGAGGACGACGGCGCCGACCAGGTGGCCCAGGGGCAAGCCGTAGGCGGCGGTCGGGTCGGACAGCCGGTACACGGTGAACAGCGGTGCGGTGATCAGCACGTGTGCCGTGTAGACGGTGAGCGGTTGAGCGCCCGTGGCCGCGAGGGGTCGCAGGACGGCGCGGACGACCGCAGCCGCGCCTCCTCGTCCCTGGCCGTGGGGCGTCACGGGACGACGCGCGGTGGTGGCGAGCAACAGCAGCCCGAGCACGGCGGCGGCGACGCCGCCCGAGCCCACGATCTCGGCCGGCATGCCCTCGTGGTCGGCCGGGTCGAGCCAGGGGACCGAGGAGGCGCCGGGCAGGAAGCGCGCCGAGTACCCCACGATGGCGGCCGACGTCCCGACGACGAGCAGCGTGACCTGGGTGCGGGTGCGGGTCAGGTCGGAACGCGCCGCGGCGAGACCGACGAGCAGGAACGGCGTCCAGACCAGAGCCGGGTAGGCGCCGACCAGCAGGGCCTGGGTCGCGAGGCCGGCGGCGCCGGACAGCGCGGTGTCGCCGTAGGCGTCGACGGGGACGAACGAGGCCAGCCACGGGGCCACGACGGCGAGCAGCGCGGCGGCCGCCAACAGTACGGCTCGGGGGGCGTACAGCAGCCCCAGCGCCAGGACGAACATGACGCCGTAGTACGGCAGGATCACCAGGAGGTAGGGGTTCCAGGCCTGCAGTGCGAGGCCCAGCACGATCAGCAGGCCGGCCCGGATGGCGATGCCGCCGACGATTCGCCCTCGACCGCCGCGGGGCGTCGGTCGGGCGCCGCCCGACACGAGCCCGAGCGAAACCCCGGCGAGGGTCGCGAAGAGGATCGCCGACCGCCCGTCGAAGACGCGCTCGTCGAGCAGCAGGCGAGGCCACATGTGGGCGGCGAACATGCCGATCACGGCGAGGCCGCGGGCGACGTCGACGCCCATCAGGCGGGGTGCCGCCCGGCGCGCCGGCACGGGCGGGACGTCCACCGGTGCCGGCGTGCGAGGCAGCGGCTGGCTCACTTGTCGAGCGCGCCGAGCTTGAGGGCGGCGAGGCGTGCGTCGACCTCGGTCTGCTCGCCGAGGTCGTCGAGGCTCTCGAACTGCGCGTCGAGGCTCGAGGCGGCGAGCTCTTGACGACCGAGCATCTTGGCCTCTTCGCGGCGGACCTTGTCCTCGAAGCGGCTGATCTCGCTCGTCGGGTCGAGGATGTCGATGCTCTGGACGGCGTCGGCGACCTTGGTCTGCGCCTCGACGGTCTTCGAGCGTGCGTTGAGCTCGTCGCGCTTGGCGGCGAGCTGGTCGAGCTTGGACCGCATGCCGGTGAGGCCCGTCTTGAGCTTGTCGACGACGTCGGTCTGGGAGGCGATCTGCGGTTCGGCGGTCTTCGCCTCTTTCTCGCTCTGCAACTGCTTGCCGAGGGCCACGCGGGCGAGGGCGTCGAACTTGTCGGCGTCGACCGTGTTGCCCGACGAGCGCAGTTCGTCGGCCTTGTTGCTCGCGGCCAGTGCCTTGCGCTCCCAGTCCGCGGCGGCGGCGACGTCCTCGGCGTGGTCCTGCTCGAGCAGGCGCAGGTTGCCGATGGTGGTCGCGACGGCCTCCTCGGCCTCGGCGATGCTGTTGGTGTAGTCGCGGACCATCTGGTCCAGCATCTTGCTGGGGTCCTCGGCCTGGTCGAGCAGGCTGTTGATGTTCGCGCGGGTCAGTTGCGCGATGCGTCCGAAGATCGACTGCTTTGCCATGGTGCGTCCTTTCGAGAGGTGGTGCCGTGGGGTGGTGCTCGTCGTACTCGTGGTGCTGCTCGTGCGGGCGGGGCGGGGCGGGGACGGGCGGGTCTAGAACCGGCCGCCGCCGGAGCTGCGGCCGCCTCCGCCGCCACCCCCGCCGCCGCCGAAGCCGCCTCCGCCGCCCCCGCCGAAGCCGCCGCCTCCACCACCGAAGCCGCCGCCACCGCCGCTGAAGAGTCCACCGAGCAACATGCCGGTGACGATGCCGCCGAGGTCGGCCCCGGCCGACCCGCGGGTACCGACGCCACCCCCGAACGGGCTCGCCTGCTGGTAGGACGAGACCTCGGCCTCGGCGCCGGCCGCTGCGGCCTGCGACAGTTGGACGGCCTGGTGGGCCTCGAACAGAGCGGCGTCGCGGTCGGACGTCGCGAGCGACACTGCGGTGGCCAGGTGGCGCTCGGCCTCGGACAACCGGGTGCGCGGCTGCGGGCCGATGCCGCCGCGACGTGTCTCGATGAAGTCGCGGGTGGCGCTGATCTGGCTGCGGGCGGTCAGCAGCGCCTGGTCGAGGGCCGCCTGGGCCCGGCGCTGCTTCTCGGTGTCTTCGCGCACGGCGGCCAGCACCTGGTCGATGCGGTCGTTGGCGGCACCGAGCGAGGCGACGACGGCGAGCGGGTCGTCGGTCGTCGTCTCGGCCAGCGCGACGGAAGCCCGTGCGGCTGAGACGGAGCCGGCGATGTCGACGCCCTGCGGGGCCGAGCCGTCGGGCAGACCTTCGGCCGTCGCGATGTCCCGCCGCAGGTCGAGGGTCATCGCCGAGATCGTGCTTCCCGCCGTCCGCAGCGACTCGGCGGCCCCGTCGACCGCGTTCAGCAACTGGTCGACCTGCGCCAGGGCCTGACGGGCCTCACGGACGGCGATGACGGCCTCCGAGGTGGAGGACGACGCCATCGCGGTCGCCGCCGTGCGGGTCCGCTCGTCGGCGAACTCGAGCAGGCGGTCGGCCTGGTCGTCGTTCTGGTCGATGGACGCGACCGCCCGTGCCGAGTAGATCGTGGTCAGCTCGCCGATGACGGTGCGGGCCCTCGCGAGCCGGGCCCGTCGGGTCTCGATCTCGCCGGGGAGGGCCGCCACGTCGCGCGGAGCCCGACTCTCGGCCTCGCGCAGCTCGTCGAACGCGGCGGACTGCTCGGCGAGCGACGCGTCGGCCGCCTCGCACAACTCGATGATGCGGGTGGTCCACTCGCGGCGTTGCTCGGGGGAGTCGGGGACGGAGTCGTCGAGCTTCTGCTGCAGCGCGAACGCCTCGCGAGCGTGCACCCGGGCCGCGTCGAGTGCCTCGGCGAAGGGCCGGGCCGCGTCGTCGCCGAACTGTGCGGCGGCGAAGCCGACCTCGTGCGCGCCCGCGGTCAACTCGTCGTCGAGGGCGACCAGCACGCGTGCCGCGCGCTTGTCGAGTTCGTCCTGATCCGCCTTCTGCACATCGAGCTCGCGGCGTCGTCGTCGTGCCCGGCGGACCACGAACACCACGGCGACGACCGCCGCGACGAGGACCAGCACGAGCAACGCCCAGAGCACCCAGCTGAGGTCGGGGCCGGCCTCGTCGCTGCGGATGCCGTCGGCCAGGGCGACGGCGGCGCCGGCCCAGTCGCCGTCACGCAGCTCGGGCACGACGACGTCGGTCTGGAGCGCCTGTCGGTCGGATTCCGGGATCACGGACGTGTCGGCCGAGAGGTCGTAGAGCTGGTCGTCGACCGCCACCGAGAGCAGGACGTCGTTCGTGCCGAGCTGGTTCAGGGACGCCGTGGCCTCACCCCAGGCCGTGCGGTCGGCGGGGGAGGAGAACGAGTCGACGTAGACGACGAAGAGGTTGACGCCGGTGTCGGTCGAGAGCCGGTCGAGTGCGTCGGTGACCTCGGTCTCGTCCGCACTCGACAGCACGTCGGCCTGGTCGACCACGTAGCCGCCCGAGAGGTCGACCGGCTCCACCGCCTGGGCGGGGACCACGCCGAGGGCGATCGCAGCGACCGAGGTCAGCATCGCCGTGGACACGGCGGTGACCACTCGGCTCGTCGGTCGTCGGCCGGTCGTCGATCTCGTGCTCACGACGCTCCCCTCGCTCGTTGCGGGGGAGTCTATCGACGGCCCCCGTCAGACTGCCCGCGTCGCGGTGCGCACGGATCGGGCGACGACGAACCGGTCACGGGACGGGTCAGGCGACGAAGAGCAGAGCGACCGACGCGACGGCGCAGACCGCCCCGACCGCGTAGAGCACGACCCCCACGGTGCGGGGCGCCCGTCCGTCGTCGTGCGGCGGGTGGACGCGGGCACGGTGCGGGCGGTCCGGGTCGTAGTGCACGGTCAGCTCGGTCTCGAGCGGCGTCGTCACCGGGACGTCGCCGAACTGCGTCTCGTGCAGCTGCCCGTCGACGTCCATCCACCGGGCGGTCGCGGCCCGGGCCCAGTCGGGCGGCGGGATGACCACTCCGACGGTGCTCTCGAGGCGGGTGGCACGGCGCCGCAGCACCCAGCCGGCCAGGAGGAAGGGCGTGCCGACGATGAACCCGAACCAGCCGAAGAGCTCCACCACCGGCGAGATGACGGAGAAGGCGTCGCTCATGCCACGATCGTACTGTGCCGCCGCACACCCCGTGACGAACCCGGAGCCCCGTGAACCCCAGCCCCCTCGGCCGTGTGCCGTCGCCCTTGCTCGCCGTCGCGGCGATCGTCTCGGTGCAGTTCGGGGCGGCTCTCGCCAAGACGCATTTCGAGGCCCTGGGGCCCCTGGGTGCCGCTGCACTCCGCCTCGCGTTCGGCGCGACCCTGCTGGTGCTGGTCTTCCGCCCGCGCCCGTGGCGGTGGCCCCGCCGCACCTGGCTCGGAGTGCTCGTGCTGGGTCTCGCCCTGGCCGGGATGAATTCGCTCATCTACCTCGCGATCGACGTCGTGCCGCTCGGGGTCGCGGTCACCCTCGAGTTCCTCGGCCCGCTCGTCGTCGCACTCGTGCAGACGAGGCGGTGGTGGGACGCGGCCTGGGCCCTGCTCGCCCTCGCCGGGGTCGTGTTGCTCGGCTCCGACTCGACCGGCGCGATCCCGATCGCCGGTGTGCTGCTCGCCCTCGGTGCCGGCGCGTTCTGGGCCTGCTACATCCTGGCCAACGCGTCCCTGGGTCGGGGCCGCGACCCCATGGGGGCCCTCGCGACCGCCATGCTCGTCGCCGCCCTCGTGGTCGTCCCGTTCGGAGCGCACGACGCGACGGTGGCCGTCCGGGCCGACCCGCGCCTCCTGCTGGTCTTCCTGGTGGTGGCGGCGCTGACCTCGGCGATCCCGTACGCCCTCGAGTCGGTGGCGCTGCGGCGACTGCCGACCCGGGTGTTCGGGGTGCTGTCCAGCCTGGGGCCGGCGGTGGCCGCCCTGGCCGGGCTCATCGTGTTGGATGAGGCGCTCGGGGTGCGCGAGGTGGTGGCCCTGGCCTGCGTGACCGCGGCGAGCGTCGGGGTGACGGTCGCGGCCGGTCGTCGGCGGCGTCGCGGGGCCCTGCCCGAGGCCCCGGCGGCCTGATCGGACGGCGCCGGTTCCGCCGCTGTCCGCGGAGCGAACGAGACGACGAGCCTGACAACTCCGCAAGGTCGTGTACCCCATGTGCGGGGTACGCTACGATCACGGCCCACCAGACGGGCCGGAGAACGAAGAAGGAGACATCATGGGTGCTGTCTTGGAGCGAACGTCCCGGGCCGAGGTCGTCCCGCTGGGCGACGGATTCCACCGCGTGTCGACGCCGACCGCCGGGGTGATCGGGTTCGTGCACGAGAACGACGGTCTCTTCGAGGTGCTGCGTGGTCGAGTCCGGTCCGCCGTCCGACGTGAGGGTTCGTACCGCACGCTCGACGTCGCGGTGATCGCGCTCACCTACAGTTGAGCACGACGATCCACTGACGGACGCCCTCGGGCGACCGTCCTCGAGGCCTCGCCGTCGGCGGGGCCTCGCCTCTCTGTCCGCCCCCTCTCGTCGGAAGGCCGCCCGTGACCGTCGTCGGGTACGCCCGCATCTCGCGAGACGACCCGTCGTCCGACCGGCAGACGGAACGCCTCCGGGCCGGCGGGTGCGACCGGGTGTTCGTGGATCACGCCACCGGCACCAGGCAGTCCCGCCCCGAGTTCGCCAAGGCCATCGGCAGCCTGCGCGAGGGCGACGTCTTCGTCGTGACGAACGTCGACCGCATCGGCCGCTCGGTCGCCGAGCTGGTCGGCGTGATGGCGACCCTCGACGCGCTCGGCGTCGCCTTCCGCTCGATCGACGAGCAGATCGACGAGCTCAACGCCTACGGCCGCTTCTTCTTCCGCGTCACCGCCGCCCTGGCCCGCTTCGACGAGCAGGTCGGCGGCGAGCTGCACCGCGCCGAGACCCGCAAACGGCAGGAGGCGCGGGTCGCGCAGACCGCGAAGCCCCCGGTCTCGAGACGCCGCCTCGACGCGGCCCGCCAGCTGCGCGCCGAGGGAGCGAGCATGCGACAGGCCGCCGAGCACGTCGCCGTCCCCGAGCGCGTCCTGCGCCGCGAACTGGAGCGCGACGACGCCGACCGCGCCCGCCGCCAGCAGACCGACTGATCGAGCCCGACATCGGCATGGCCTCGGGTTCCGAGGCTGTCGCGAGGGGAGGACCGTCGCGAGAGCGACGCTGCCGCGAGAGCGGAGATGTGGTGCCCCCAGGCAGATTCGAACTGCCGCCCCTGCCTCCGGAGGGCAGTGCTCTATCCCCTGAGCTATGGGGGCCCAGGAACGTCGTCCAGGTTAGCAGCGAATCGGTCCGGCCTGGGACGACCTGACGGTGTGGGGGTGCATCGTGGGGGAGTGACCCAAGACGACCGCACCGACCGAGCCCGCCCCGACCGCACCGACCCGAGCGGACCGACCCTGCGAGATCGCCTCCGCTCGGCCAAGGTCTTCCACCCCGAGCTGCCCACCTTCGACGTCGACGACGTGGCCGACGACGCCGTCGACCAGTTCGTCTCGTGGCTCGTCGAGGCAGTCGACCAGGACGTCGCCCAGCCGCACGCCATGGTCATCTCGACCTCGTCGTCCGACGGCGACGTCACGGCCCGCACCCTGCTCCTCAAGGACGTCGACGACGGCGCCCTCTGGTTCGCCACCTCGTCGATCAGCCCGAAGGGTCGGCAGATCGCCGAGAACCCCCGGGTGGCCCTCACCCTCTACTGGCGTGAGCAGGGCCGTCAGGTCCGCGTGCTCGGTCGGGCGACGCCGGGCCCTCGCGGCGTCAGCGAGAAGGACTTCACCGCTCGCCACCCCGACTCCCGCGCTGTCGCGATGACGCAGCCGCAGAGCAGTCCGATCACCGACGAGGCCGAGACTCGTCGTCGCCTGGCCGAGGCCAAGGCGGCCATCGAATCCGACGACACCCTCGTGCCCGACGACTGGACGGCCTGGCGGGTGGACCCCACGTCGATCGAGTTCTGGCAGGCCACCACGGGCCGCGACCAGGTGCGCCTGCGGTACGACCGCGACGGCGACGGCTGGACCCGCGCCTCCTTGTGGCCCTGAGCGCCACGGCGGGCGTCGACGGCGCAACCGCGACCGAGGCCGCGTCGCGGACGTAACGCGGCGACACGCACCTAGCAGGCCTTCGGCCGCGACGGCAGCATGGTCGCATGACCTCGCACCGCGCCCCGTCGACCCGCCCGAGCGACCCCGCCGTCGCCTCGATGCGTCTCGCCGTCGTCGAGGTCACGAGGCACCGGCCGCAGGCCCCCGAGTACCACGCCTACGTCGACGACATGAATGTCCGGGTGAGGGCGACCGCCGAGGCCGCGGGCTGGCAGGCGACGCGCTTCGCCGCGGGCGACCTAGGCACCGACGACCTGCTGCGGCTGACCGTCGACGCCGACGCGATCGTCGTGCTCGGCGGTGAGGACCTCTCGCCCCACTTCTACGGAGGCGTGACCGGCTACCCGGGGGAGGGTCGCCACGACCCCGTGGCCGACGAGGCCCAACTCGCCGTCGTCCGCCGCGCGGTCGCCCGCCACACCCCGCTGCTGGGCGTCTGCCGCGGCCACCAGGTGATCAACGTCGCCCTCGGTGGAGACCTCGTGCAGCACTTGGACGACCACGACGGGCTGCACCGCACCCCCGAAGCCCCGGTCGACCAACTCATGCACCCGCACGCCGTCGGGCTCGAGCCCGGCAGTCGGCTCGCTCGGGCCCTCGGCGCCGAGCCTGTCGTGCAGAGCGCGCACCACCAGGCCGTCGGCCGCCTGGGCCGGGGCCTTCGCGTCGTCGGCCGCGCCTCCGACGGCACCGTCGAGGCCGTCGAGCACGACTCGGCCCCGGTCGTCGGCGTGCAGTGGCACCCCGAAGACAAAGGAGCCCCGGTCGGTCAGCTCGAGGCGTTGTTGGAGTCCCTGGCCGCCTCCGTCGAGGCGGGGCGCCTCGCCGCGACCGCCGCGTCGCGAACGGACGAGGAGGCGCTGGTCGCCTAGGTCGCGCCCCTCACCCGAGCGCGCCTCCCGCCCTCGGGCCTCCCGCCCTCGGTCTCAGCCGACCTGCTCCAGTGCGGAGAGCACGGCCGACACGACCGGCTCGGCGTCGCCGGGTTCGAGGAACGTCGTCGAGCGGGCCACGACGAAGGCCGGGGACGAGAACGCCTCGGCCGTGCCGATCTCGCCGGGGGTGTCGAAGTAGCCCTCGACGCCGAAGGTCGGCACCGAGTTGCTGGTGGCGACGAGCTCGTTGGCCAGTTCGTCGAGGCTGTCCGGGTCGAAGTGCGCGACACCGACCGTGACGGTGGCACCGGCGGAGTCATGCCACGTGCACGTCGTGCCGTCCGCGTCGGCCACCTGCTGCAGGGCCTCGCCGTCGCGGCTCTCGTCGCCGCTCGCGCTCTCGTCCGGCACGACCGCCAAGCCCGGGTACCAGGCCCCGAGCGAGCCGGTGTCGAGCAGGTCGTCGCAGTCGATCGTGAACGGAGTGCTCACGAGGTCGGGCGTCGGCGTCGCGGTCGGCGTCGCGCCGGCGGTCGCGGACGCCTGCGCACCCGACGTCGGCGTGGCGCTCGGTGCGGCCTGCGACGGGCCCGTGCAGGCCGTGAGGGACAGGGCGAGCGCACCCGTCACTACGAGGGTGCGCAGGACGACGGGGGAGCGGGTCGTGGCAGGGCTCATCCCTCCATCATCACCGACGACGGGCTCGTCGACGGCCCCCGGGCTGCCGGTAAGATCGACCCTCGTGACTCCCGCCGAACTCTCCACGTCCCTGCTCGCCGTCGTCCAGGGCGTCCTCGAGCGCCGAGGCACCGTCGACGTGCCGGTGACCGAGGGCGACGTGGCGCTCGAGCGGCCGAAGAACCGCGACCACGGTGACTGGGCCTCCAACGTGGCGATGAAGTTCGCCAAGCGCGTCGGCACGAGTCCGCGCGAGCTCGCCACCGAGATCGCCGCCGAGCTGGCCGAGGTCGACGGGGTCGCCGACGTCGACGTCGCGGGCCCCGGATTCATCAACATCCGCCTCGACGCCGCCGCCGCGGGTCTGCTCGCGCGCTCCATCGTCGAGCAGGGCGAGGCGTACGGCCGCGGCGACTACTACCGCGGTGTCACGATCGACCTCGAGTTCGTCTCGGCCAACCCCACCGGCCCGATCCACCTCGGCGGCGTGCGCTGGGCCGCGGTGGGCGACAGCCTGGCCCGCGTGTTCCAGGCCCAGGGTGCGCTCGTCACCCGCGAGTACTACTTCAACGACCACGGCGGGCAGATCGACCGCTTCGCACGCAGCCTGCTGGCGAGCTCGCTCGGCGAGCCCACCCCGGACGACGGCTACGGCGGGCAGTACATCGCCGAGATCGCCGCCCGCGTCCTGGCGACCTTCGACGGCGACGTGCGCGACCTGCCCCGTGACGAGGCGCAAGAGCTGTTCCGGTCGGTCGGCGTCGACTTCATGTTCGCCGACATCAAGTCCTCGCTGCACGACTTCGGCGTCGACTTCGACGTCTACTTCCACGAGAACTCGTTGCACGAGTCGAAGGCCGTCGAGCGCGCCGTCGCCCGCCTGCGCGAACTCGGCCACGTCTACGAGTCCGAGGGTGCGACCTGGCTGCGCACCACCGAGTTCGGCGACGACCGCGACCGCGTCATCGTCAAGAGCGACGGCGAGGCCGCCTACATCGCCGGCGACCTGGCCTACTACCTCGACAAGCGCGAGCGCGGCTTCGAGCGCAACCTGATCATGCTCGGCGCCGACCACCACGGCTACGTCGGTCGCATGATGGCGATGTGCGCGGCGTTCGGCGACGAGCCCGGCGTGAACCTCGAGATCCTCATCGGCCAGATGGTCAACCTGTTGCGCGACGGCGAGCCGATGCGCATGTCCAAGCGAGCGGGCACCGTCGTCACGATGGAGGACCTCGTCGACGCCGTCGGCGTCGACGCCGGCCGGTACTCGTTGGTCCGCAGCCCGGTGAACAGCTCGATCGACATCGACCTCGACCTGCTCACCAAGCGCAGCAACGACAACCCGGTCTTCTACGTCCAGTACGCCCACGCCCGCACCCGCGCGGTCGCCCGCAACGCCGAGGCGGCCGGGGTCACGCGTGACGCGTTCGACGCCTCGCTGCTCACGCACGAGACCGAGAGCGCCCTGCTCGGAGCCCTGTCCGAGCTGCCGCGCGTCGTCGTCCAGGCCGCCGAACTGCGGGAGCCGCACCGCGTGGCCCGCTACGTCGAAGAGCTCGCCGGCACCTACCACCGCTGGTACGACACCTGCCGCGTCACGCCGCTCGGCGACGACGAGGTCACCGACCTGCACCGCACCCGCCTGTGGCTCAACGACGCGGCTGGCCAGGTCATCCGCAACGGGCTCGGCCTGCTGGGCGTCTCGGCACCCGACCGCATGTGACCTCCCACGTCGCGCCTCCTCGGACTCGACCGCAGGAGGCGCGGCGTGAGCGATCCTCGCCGCCCGGCTGACAAGATGGCCCGATGAGCGACATCGACTCCGACTTCTTCGAGGCCAAGCCCGTCGCCCGCCGCCGGGGTCGGGGCTTCGGCATCTTCCTCTTCGTGCTGGTCGGTCTCGTGGTGGTCCTCGGCATCCTCGCCGTGGTCGCCGACCTCGTCGTCCGGACCGTCGCCGAGGACCAGGCCGAGAAGCAGATCTCGCAGCAGCTCGGTGACGCCGCCGGCCCCGTCGACGTGCAGATCGGCGGCTTCTCGATGCTCTGGCAGCTCGTGCAGGGCACCGTCGACCAGGCCACCATCTCGTCCGCCGGCTCGTCGGGTGGGCTCTCGTTCGACTTCGACGTCCGGGACGTCCCGACCGACCTGAGCGGTTCGACCGGCGCGATCACCGGCACGGTCACCGCCGACGCGGCGACCGTCAACGGTCTGGCGGCCGTGCAAGAGAGCGGAGGAGCGATCTCGTTCGGCGACGGGCAGGTCACCTACGCCCGCGACTTCACGATCCCGCTCGTGAACACGGTCGTCCCCGTGGACGTCGTCGCCACGCCCTCGATCACGAGCGAGGGCCGGGTCATCTCGCTCACGCCGACGACGGCGTCGCTCCGGGACACGTCGGTGTCGCTCGACCTCGCACCCTTCATCGGCGGCTACGCCTTCGACGTGTGTGCGGCGCAGTACCTGCCCCAGGGCACCACCCTGACCGGCGTCGACGTCACGTCGTCGGCGGCGACCCTCGACGTCACGTCGCCGGGCCTGCCGATCTCGTCCAGCGGCATCGGCACCAAGGGCTCCTGCTCCTGACCTCGCCTACGCCGTCGAGGGCGTCCCGACCGTGGCCGTCACGCCCGCCGGCGGTGGGTAGGCTCTGATGTCGTTCCCCGTCCTTCGAACCCCCGAGGTCCGCGTGTCCCCGAACCCCCTGGCCCCTGCCTGGCTCGTCGAGCCGACCGACGCCGACGCCCTCGATCCGGCGGTCTGGTCGGCCACGGCCCAGCGGTCGCCCGACGGCGAACTCGTGCTCGGCGGCGTCACCGCCTCCGACCTCGTGGCGTCGTTCGGCACCCCGCTGTACGTCCTCGACGAGGACGACGCCCGCACCCGGGCCGTCGAGGCCGTCCGCTCGTTCGAGCGCGAGGCCGCCCGCATCGGCACGACGGCGACGGTCTACTACGCCGCCAAGGCGTTCCTCTCGGCCGAGGTCGCCCGCTGGGTGGCCGAGGCGGGCATGGCCGTCGACATCTGCACCGGTGGCGAGTTCGCCGTCGCCCGGGCCGCAGGTGTCGACCCGGCCCGCATGGGGTTCCACGGCAACAACAAGTCGCTCGCCGAGATCGATCGCACCGTCGAGGCCGGCATCGGCACCGTCGTCCTCGACAACGCTGCCGAGGTCGGCCGGGTCGCCGCGGCGGCCGAGCGTCACGGGCGCGTCCAGCGCGTGCGCCTCCGGGTCAACTCGGGCGTGCACGCCTCCACCCACGAGTACCTCGCCACCGCCCGTGAAGACCAGAAGTTCGGCGTCCCGCTCTCCGAGACCGCCGAGATCGTCGGCTCGATCCGACGGCAGCCCTCACTCGAATTCGTGGGACTGCACTCGCACATCGGTTCACAGATCTTCGGTTCGGACGGCTTCGCCGAGGCCGCCCGTCGCCTGCTCGCCGTGCACGCCGACCTGCTCGCGACCGGCCCGGTCCCCGAGCTCAACCTCGGCGGCGGTTTCGGCATCGCCTACACGAGCGCCGACGACGCCCGCCCGCTCGACGACCTCGCCGTCGCCCTGGTCGACATCGTGCAGGCCGAGTGCCTCCGCCTCGGCGTCGACGTGCCGCTCCTCGCGGTCGAGCCCGGGCGCGTCATCGTGGGCCCCGCCGGCACCACGCTCTACGAGGTCGGCACCATCAAGGACGTCACGGTCACCTCCGACGAGGGCACCGCGGTGCGACGGTACGTCAGCGTCGACGGGGGCATGAGCGACAACGCACGGACGGCCCTCTACGCGGCCGACTACTCCGTGCGCATCGCGAACCGCACCTCCTCGGCTCCGCCCGCGCTCGTGCGCGTGGCCGGCAAGCATTGTGAGAGCGGCGACCTCGTCGTGCTCGCGGACTACCTCCCCGGCGACGTCGCCCCGGGCGACCTGCTCGCCGTGCCCGCCACCGGCGCCTACTGCCACAGCCTCGCGAGCAACTACAACCACGTCGGGCGTCCCCCCGTCGTCGCCGTCCGTGACGGCCGGGCCCGCGTGATCGTCCGGGGCGAGAGCGAGGCCGACCTCCTGGCCCGCGACGCCGGCCTCGACTGATCGACCCGCGCCTCCTGACCTCGTGCGAGCACCGCACCCCGACGACGAAGCACCCGAGAACGGACTGACATGATCGAATACCGCAACGTGAGGGTCGCCCTGCTGGGCGCCGGCTCGGTGGGGTCGCAGGTGGCGCGGCTGCTGCTCGAGCAGGGCGACGACTTCGCCGGGCGCGCGGGCGCCGGACTCGAGCTCGTCGGCATCGGCGTGCGCGACGTCGACGCGCCCCGCGACGTCGACCTGCCGCGCGAACTGTTCACGACCGACGTCGAGTCGCTCATCGTCGGTGCCGACATCGTCGTCGAGCTGATCGGCGGACTCGAGCCGGCCCGCAGCTACGTGCTGCAGGCCCTCAACTCGGGGGCCGACGTCATCACGGGCAACAAGGCCCTGCTCGCGAGCCACGGCACCGAACTCTTCGACGCCGCCGAGCAGGTCGGCGCGCAGGTCTACTACGAGGCCGCGGTGGCCGGGGCCATCCCGATCATCCGCCCGTTGCGCGACAGCCTCGCCGGCGACCGCGTCCAGCGCATCATGGGCATCGTCAACGGCACGACCAACTTCATCCTCGACCGAATGGACACCGACGGCTCGAGCCTCGAGGACGCCCTCGCGACGGCCACGGCCCTGGGGTACGCCGAGGCCGACCCCACGGCCGACATCGAGGGCTACGACGCGGCTCAGAAGGCCGCCATCCTGGCCAGCCTCGCCTTCCACACGGCCGTCCCCCTCGCCGCCGTGCACCGCGAAGGCATCACCTCGGTCACGCACGACCAGGTGGTCGCCGCGCGCAAGGCCGGGTACGTCGTGAAGATCCTCGCGATCTGCGAACGCCTGGTCGACGACGACGGAGTCGAGGGCGTCAGCGCCCGCGTCTACCCGGCGCTCGTGCCGTTGAGCCACCCGCTCGCGGCCGTGCACGGAGCCAAGAACGCCGTCTTCGTCGAGGCGGAGTCGGCCGGCGACCTCATGTTTTACGGTGCCGGCGCCGGGGGAGTCGAGACGGCGTCCGCCGTGCTGGGCGACCTCGTCTCGGCCGCTCGACGGCACGTCATCGGAGGCCCCGGCGTCGCCGAGTCGACCCACGCGAACCTGCCCGTCCTGCCGATCGGCCGTGTGTCGACCCGGTACCAGATCACGCTCGACGTGGCGGACCAGCCGGGTGTGCTCGCCGAGGTCGCCGGGGTGCTCAGCGACCACGGCGTGAGCGTCCACAGCGTCGAGCAGACGTCGGGTGCGACGCCGGGCGTCACGGTCGAGGGTGACGCCGTGGCCACCGCTACGCTGATCATCGGCACCCACCGGGCGCGCGAGTCCGACCTCGCCGCGACGGTGACCGCCCTGAAGAACGCCACGGTCGTGAACTCCGTCACGAGCGTGCTGAGAGTCGAAGGAGCCTGATGGCCCACCAGTGGCAGGGTGTCCTGCGCGAATACGCCGACCGTCTCGACGTCACCGACGCCACCCCGATCGTCACGCTGGGCGAGGGCGGCACGCCGCTGATCCCGGCTCCGGCCCTGTCGAACCGCACGGGTGCCAAGGTCTACGTCAAGTACGAGGGCATGAACCCGACCGGTTCCTTCAAAGACCGCGGCATGACGATGGCCATCTCGAAGGCCGTCGAGCACGGTGCCAAGGCCGTCATCTGCGCCTCCACGGGCAACACGTCGGCCTCGGCCGCCGCCTACGCCGCCCACGCCGGCATCACGGCCGCCGTGCTCGTGCCCGAGGGCAAGATCGCCATGGGCAAGCTCAGCCAGGCCGTCGCGCACGACGGCCAGCTGTTGCAGATCCAGGGCAACTTCGACGACTGCCTCGACATCGCGCGCGACCTCGCCGCGAACTACCCGGTGCACCTGGTCAACTCGGTCAACAACGACCGCATCGAGGGGCAGAAGACCGGTGCGTTCGAGGTCGTCGACGTGCTCGGCGACGCCCCCGACTTCCACTTCATCCCGGTCGGCAACGCCGGCAATTACACCGCCTACACGCGCGGCTACCGCGAGGACCTCGAGATCGGTCGCGCCACCAAGCTGCCGCGCATGTTCGGATTCCAGGCCGCCGGCTCCGCGCCCATCGTCGCGGGTGAGGTCGTCAAGGCCCCCGAGACCATCGCCAGCGCGATCCGCATCGGCAACCCCGCCTCGTGGCAGCTCGCCCTCGAGGCGCGCGACCTGACCGACGGCTGGTTCGGCGCCATCACCGACGAGGCCATCCTCGCCGCGCAGAAGATCCTCTCGGCCGAGGTCGGCGTGTTCGTCGAGCCCGCGTCGGCCATCAGCGTCGCCGGTCTGCTCGAGCGAGCGGACGCCGGGGTCATCCCCGCCGGCGCCACCGTGGTGCTCACCGTCACCGGCCACGGCCTGAAAGACCCCCAGTGGGCCCTGCGTCGCGCCGACGGCAGCGACGTGCAGCCGACCGTGGTCGCGAGCGACACGGCCCGGGTGGCCGAGGTGCTCGGTCTCGCACCGGCCTCTGCATGACCTCCGGGGTCGTCGGGCGCTCGGTGCTGGTCAAGGTCCCCGCGACCTCGGCCAACCTCGGTCCCGGCTTCGACACGCTGGGCCTCGCGCTCTCGCTCTACGACGAGCTCGAGGTCACGGCTACCGATGAGCCAGGGGTCTCGGTCGAGGTCACGGGCGTCGGGGCCGGTCAGGTGCCCACCGACGGGTCGAACCTCGTCGTCCAGGCCGTCGCCGCGGCGTTCGCCTCGGTCGACGTCCCCTTGCCCGGGCTTCGCCTCCGGGCTCGCAACGCCATCCCGCACGGCCGGGGACTCGGGTCGTCCGCGGCCGCGATCGTCTCGGGCATCATGGCCGCCAAGGGGCTCCTCGAGGGCACGGTCGAGCTCGACTCGGCGGCGTTGCTCGCCCTGGCGACCGAGATGGAGGGGCACCCCGACAACGTGGCGCCGGCGCTGTTCGGCGGCCTCACGATCGCGTGGATGAACTCGCACGGTCCGTCGCACAAGCGCCTGCTCGTGCACCGTGGGGTCTCGCCCGTGGTGTTCGTGCCCGAGTCGACCCTCTCGACCAAACTGGCCCGCAGCCTGCAGCCCGCCTCCGTCCCGCACGAGGACGCCACGTTCAACGTGTCGCGGTCGGCGCTGCTGGTGGCGGCGCTCGTGCAGAGTCCCGAGTTGCTGCTCGCGGCCACCGAGGACCGCCTGCACCAGAGCTACCGCGCCAGCGCCATGCCCGAGACCGACGCCCTCATCCGCATGCTCCGTGACGCCGGGCTCGCGGCCGTCGTCTCAGGTGCCGGTCCCTCGCTCCTGGTGCTCGGCAGCGACCCGGCACAGCGCCTGTTCGCCGCCGAACTGGTGCGCGAACACGCCGTCTCGGCGTGGCGTCCCTTGATGCTGGCCGTCGATCTCAAAGGTGCTACAGTGGTGCCGCACCCGGTAGAAAACTCAGATTTCCTGGGCATCTAGCTTCGTCCCCGCCGTTCTTCGTGGGGGCTTCCGCGTGGGGTCACAAGTCTTCGAGTCCCCGGGTCGCACATCCCGTAGTGCACATCTAGCAGTGTTCGTCTGCCGATCTGGTCGGCGCGCACCGCACCTCCCAGGCCTCCTGCTCATCCCGAGCAGCTGCTCGTTCAGGGCAGAACCGGCACAGGGTCGCCCCCTCGGGGCGAACCCGATCAGTGCAGGTCCGAGGCCACGAGGTGTGACCAGCTCTGCCCCGCCGATCAACGCGGGGGAGCGAAAGGAACCCATCACTCGTGACTGACGTCCAGAACGGCGCCGCTGCGCCGTCCACGCCCGAACTCACCGCCATGCGCCTGCCCCAGCTGCAGGCCCTCGCCTCGTCGCTCGGCATCAGCGGCATCTCGAAGCTGCGCAAGGGCGACCTCGTCGCCGCCATCGCGGCGAAGCAGGGCGAGGGGGCCGCCGTCGAGGTCGCCCCCCAGCCGACGCTCGACGGGGTCGTCGACGCCGGCGTCCCGGCCTCGGTCGAGACCGCTGTCGCCGAGGGCGCCGCGGCTGCCGTGGTCGAGGCGGCCACCGAGCCCGCCCAGGCACCGACCCGCGCCCGCCGCGGCTCGCGTCGGGCCACGTCCGCGGCCGGGGCTCCCGAGTCCCGTACCGCCGGCGAGCACGTCAACGCCGGCGAGACCGGTGTCGCCCCTCTCGTCGAGGTTCCCGCCACCGAAGCCGCCACCGTCGAGGCCCCCGCCGCCGAGCAGGCTCCGACCGAGCAGGCTCCGACCGAGCCGGTCGCCGCCTCCGAGCGCCCGTCCCGCCGACGTGGCTCGCGCCGCGCCTCCGACGCGTCCGTGGCCGCCGACGCGGCGCAGCCCGGTGCGTCGGTCGAGGCCCCGGCCACCGACGAGTCGGCGTCCACCGAGACGGCTCCGACCGCGTCCACCGACGAGGTCGGCTCCGACCAGCAGGGCCAGAACGACCAGCAGGTGTCCGACCCGGTCCAGTCCGAGCAGCAGGGCGGCGACCAGCAGAACGGTGGCCAGCAGGGTGGCGGCCGCCGCAGCCGCAACCGCAACCGCGGCAAGGGTGGCCAGCAGCAGGCCCAGGCAGACCAGAACGGTGGCCAGCAGAACGGCGCTCAGAAGGCCGATGCACAGCAGAACGGCCAGCAGCGTGGCGACCAGCAGCAGAACGGCCAGCAGCGCAGCGAGCAGCAGCGCGCGGACCAGAAGGCCGAGCAGCAGGCCCAGCGTGAGGCCGGCGAGAAGAACGACGCCGCCCGCGGTGAGCAGTCCGGCAACGGCCCGCAGTCCGGCGGACAGAACGACGAGGGCGGCCGACAGGGTCGTGGCCGTCAGCGTGACCGCAAGCGTGGCCGTGGTGGTCAGAACGACGACGTCGAGCCCGAGATCGGCGAGGACGACGTCCTCATCCCCGTCGCGGGCATCCTCGACGTCCTCGAGAACTACGCCTTCGTGCGCACCACGGGCTACCTGCCCGGTGCGAGCGACGTCTACGTCTCGCTCGGCCAGGTCAAGAAGTACCACCTGCGCAAGGGCGACGCGGTCGTCGGCGCCATCCGTCAGCCCCGTGAGGGCGACCAGGGCCAGGGGCGCCAGAAGTACAACGCGATCGTCCGGATCGACTCGATCAACGGCCAGCCCGTCGACGAGGCGGCCAAGCGCGTCGAGTTCAGCAAGCTGACCCCGCTCTACCCCCAGGAGCGCCTCCGTCTCGAGACCGAGCCCCAGAAGCTCTCGACCCGCATCATCGACCTCGTGTCGCCGATCGGCAAGGGGCAGCGCGGTCTCATCGTCTCGCCGCCCAAGGCGGGCAAGACCCTCGTGCTGCAGTCGATCGCCAACGCCATCGCGATCAACAACCCCGAGGTGCACCTCATGGTCGTGCTCGTCGACGAGCGCCCCGAAGAGGTCACCGACATGCAGCGCACGGTCAAGGGCGAGGTCATCGCCTCGACCTTCGACCGTCCCGCCGAAGACCACACCACGGTCGCCGAGCTGGCCATCGAGCGCGCCAAGCGCCTCGTCGAGCTGGGCCACGACGTCGTCGTGCTGCTCGACTCGATCACGCGTCTCGGCCGGGCGTACAACCTGGCCGCACCCGCGTCGGGTCGCATCCTCTCGGGTGGCGTCGACTCGTCCGCCCTGTACCCGCCGAAGCGCTTCTTCGGCGCGGCGCGCAACATCGAGAACGGCGGTTCGTTGACCATCCTCGCGACCGCCCTCGTCGAGACCGGTTCGAAGATGGACGAGGTCATCTTCGAGGAGTTCAAGGGCACCGGCAACATGGAGCTCCGCCTGTCGCGCCACCTGGCCGACAAGCGCATCTTCCCCGCCGTCGACGTGAACGCCTCGGGCACGCGACGTGAAGAGATGCTGCTCAGCCCCGACGAGGTCAAGATCACCTGGCGCCTGCGCCGGGCCCTGGCCGGACTCGACCAGCAGCAGGCCCTCGAGATCGTCCTGCGCAACCTGCGCGAGACGCAGTCGAACGTCGAGTTCCTCGTCCAGGTCCAGAAGTCGGTCCCCGCCTCGAACGGACACGACTCCGGCCACAAGGAGCACTGAGCGTGTTCGAGTCGGTGGCCGTGCTGCTGGCCGAGCACGACGACCTGCAGACGCAGCTCAGCGATCCGGCCGTCCACGCCGACGCCGCCCGGGCCAAGAAGATCAACCGCCGCTACGCCGAGCTCAGCCGCATCGTGGCTGCCCACTCGGCGTGGCAGCAGGCGGGTGAAGACCTCGAGGCCGCGCGCGAACTCGCGAAAGAGGACGAGGCGTTCGCCGACGAGGTGCCCGGCCTCGAGCAGGCGCTCGACGAGTCCCAGGAACGCTTGCGGCGCCTCCTGATCCCGCGCGACCCGGACGACGGGCGCGACGTGATCATGGAGATCAAGGGCGGGGAGGGCGGGGCCGAGAGCGCCCTGTTCGCGGCCGACCTGCTGCGCATGTACCTGCACTACGCCGAGTCGAAGGGCTGGAAGTCCGAGATGATCGCGAGCGACGACTCCGACCTCGGCGGCTACAAGAACGTGCAGGTCGCGCTCAAGTCGAACGCGTCCGACCCCTCGCAGGGCGTCTGGGCGCACCTCAAGTACGAGGGCGGCGTGCACCGCGTGCAGCGGGTGCCGGCGACCGAGTCGCAGGGGCGCATCCACACCTCGACCACGGGCGTGCTCGTGTTCCCCGAGGTCGACGAGCCCGAAGAGGTCGACATCAACCAGAACGACCTCAAGATCGACGTCTACCGGTCGAGCGGCCCCGGCGGACAGTCGGTCAACACGACCGACTCCGCCGTCCGCATCACCCACCTGCCCACGGGCATCGTGGTCGCGATGCAGAACGAGAAGAGCCAGCTGCAGAACCGCGAGGCCGGCATGCGCGTCCTGCGGGCCCGCATCCTGGCCCGTCAGCAAGAAGAGCAGGCGGCCATCGCGTCGGACGCCCGCAAGAGCCAGATCCGGGGAATGGACCGGTCGGAGCGCATCCGCACCTACAACTTCCCCGAGAACCGCATCGCCGACCACCGCACCGGCTACAAGGCGTACAACCTCGACGCGGTCATGGACGGTGCGCTCGACCCCGTGGTCGAGTCGTGCATCCAGGCCGACGAAGAGGCGCGTCTCGCCGAGATCGGCGACACCGCGTCGTGACCGACGCGATCGCCACGGCCTTCGACGGCGTGACGACGGTCGACGCGGCCCTCCGGGTCGCATCGGCCGTCCTCGCCGACGTCGGGGTGCCGTCGCCCGACGTCGACGCCGAACTCCTGCTCGCGCACGTCACGGGCCTGGCCAGGGGAGCCGTCCGGGCGAGGGCCGTCACCGCGGCGCCGTTGACGACGGACGAGCAGGAGGCGCTGGTCGCCGTCATCACGCGCCGCGCCTCCCGCGAGCCACTGCAGCACATCACGGGGCGGGCGTCCTTCCGACACCTCGAGCTGCACGTGGGGCCCGGCGTCTTCGTCCCGCGGCCCGAGACCGAAGGCGTCGCGCAACTGGCGATCGACGCCCTCCGCGCCGTGCCGGACGCGTCACCCGTCGCCGTCGATCTCGGAACCGGCAGCGGTGCCCTCGCGTTGGCGATGGCCTCCGAGGTGCCGACGGCGAACGTCACCGCCGTCGAGCTGTCTCCCGAGGCGGCGGTGTGGACCCGTCGCAACATCGCCGCGGTGGGCGTCGACAACGTGCGCCTCGTCGAGGGCGACCTCGCCGACGCCCTTCCCGAACTCGACGGCACGGTCTCGGTCGTGGTGTCGAACCCGCCGTACGTGCCCGTGGGCATGATCCCGCGCGACCCCGAGGTGCGCCTCCACGATCCCTCTCTCGCCCTGTACGGCGGCGAGGACGGCCTCGACCTCGTCCGGGCGCTGTCCCTCACCGCCCGACGACTCCTGCGCCCCGGGGGAGTGCTGGTCATCGAGCACGGCGAGCTCCAAGGAGGCGCGATCCGCGACCTCCTGACGGCCGACGGATGGCGGTCCCCGGCCACGCATCCCGACCTCACCGATCGCGACCGGGCCACGACGGCGGTGCGCTGACCGGGTTCTCCCGGTCCGTCGCACTATCATCGTCAGGTCATGGCCACTTTTCACGACTGCTCCGTCGACTCCGAACTGCTCGCCGGCATGCGCATGGCGCGCGGTGCCATCGGGCGAGGCGAGCTCGTCGTCCTGCCGACCGACACGGTGTACGGCGTCGCGGCCGACGCGTTCGATCCGACCGCCGTCCAGCGCCTGCTCGACGCCAAGGGTCGTGGCCGTCAGTCACCGCCTCCGGTGTTGATCAAGGGGCAAGAGACCCTCGCCGCGCTCACCGACCGGGTGCCCGAGGTCGTCCGTCCGTTGCTCGACGAGTTCTGGCCCGGCCCGCTCACGGTGATCTTCCGTGCGCAGGCGTCGCTCAGCTGGGACCTCGGCGAGACGCGCGGCACCGTCGCCCTGCGCGTGCCGAGCCACCGGATCGCCCTCGAGCTGCTCGAAGAGACCGGCCCGCTCGCGGTGTCGAGCGCCAACCTCACCGGCCGACCCGCTGCCGAGTCGGCGGGCGACGCGCGTCGCATGCTCGGCGACTCGGTGTCGGTCTACCTCGACGACGGCCCCGCGGGCACGTCGTACGAACACCGGGTCGGCGCCAACACGGGGTCGACGATCGTCGACGCCACGGGGGGTGCCGACGGGGTTCTGCGCATCGTGCGCCACGGCGTCCTGTCCGACGCCGACATCATCCGCGTCGTCGGGGTCGACGCCCTCGCGTGAGGTACTACCTCCTCGCGCTGGCGATCTCGGCGGCGGTCAGCTTCGTGCTGTCCGTCGTCGTCTGGCGGGTGGGTCTCAAGTACCGCCTCTATCCCAAGATCCGCGAGCGTGACGTCCACCAGACGCCGACGCCACGACTCGGGGGCATCGCGATGTGGGCGGGCATCGTCGTGGCGCTGCTCGCGGCGTGGTTCGTCTTCCCGCTGATCTCGGGAGTCGACTACTTCCGTCTCGTCTTCGCCGACGCGGGGCCTCCGTTGGCCATCATCGGAGCCGCCACGATCATCGTCGTCATCGGAGTCGTCGACGACCTGTACGACCTCGACTGGATGACCAAGCTCGCGGGTCAGATCATCGCCGCCGGCGTCCTCGCCTGGCAGGGCGTGCAACTCGTCTCGCTGCCCATCGGCGGCAGCCTGGCCATCGGCTCGCCGTACATGTCCCTCGTTCTCACGGTCCTGACGATCGTCCTCGTGATGAACGCCGTCAACTTCATCGACGGTCTCGACGGCCTCGTGGCCGGTGTCGCCATCATCGCCAACGGCGTCTTCTTCGTCTACAGCTTCGTCATCTCGATCACCATCGGCCAGACCGAGTACTTCAACCTCGCGGCCCTGCTCTCGGCCGTGCTCATCGGAGCCTGTCTCGGCTTCCTGCCGCTGAACTGGCACCCGGCCAAGCTCTTCATGGGCGACGCGGGCGCGCTGCTCACCGGCCTCGTCATGGCGACGAGCGCGATCTCGGTCACCGGGCAGATCGATCCGGCCGGGATCTCCCGGACGGCCCTGCTGCCGGCATTCATCCCGATCATCCTGCCGTTCGCGATCCTCGTCGTGCCGTTGCTCGACTTCGGCCTGGCCGTCCTCCGACGACTGAGCGCCGGCAAGTCCCCGTTCACCGCGGATCGCAAGCACCTGCACCACCGCCTGCTCGACATGGGGCACTCACACTTCCAAGCCGTCCTGATCTTCTACGCCTGGACGATCGTGGCGGCCGTCGGGGGTCTCATGTTCCTCTTCGTCAAGCCGACCTACCTGGTCGCCGTGTTCCTCGGCGTCGGGTTGGTCGCCTGCACCGCTGCCACGTTGTCGCCGCTCAGCCGCCGCAAGAGGGTCGAGATCGCCGTCCAGACGACCCGCACGGATGAACTCTCGACGACGGAGTCCGACCGGTTCGACCCGCTCGACGCCGCCTCGGACGTCCTCGATCCGCACGACACCGACACCGCGGCCGAGGCCGTGGTGCCCGAACTGACGAACCCGAAGGACCACCCATGAACGCCAGCTCGATCTTCACCCAGATCCTGAAGTACACGGGCCTGCTCGCCCTCGTCATCGCCGTGGTCGGAGGGGGGCTCGGCTACCTCTTCGCCGGCACCGACGGCCTGTGGAGCGCCCTCGTCGGGGTGGGGCTCGCGATCCTCTTCGCGGCGATCACGGCCGCGAGCATGCTGGTGGCGATCCGGTTCACTCTCGGGGCGTTCTTCGGCATCGTGATGGGTGCCTGGTTGCTCAAGCTGGTCATCTTCATCGTGTTGCTCGTCGTGCTGCGTGACCAGCCGTTCGTGAACGACGTGGTGCTCTTCCTGGCCCTCGTCGTCTCGATCATCGGCACGCTCGCGGTCGACGCCCTCGTGGTCGTCCGGGGGCGCCTGGCGTACGTCAGCGACGCGGCGCTGCCCCCTGCTCCCCAGGACTGACGGTCATGCGTGCACACGGTGAAAATACCTCGACCGATTCGTGCAAGCAACCATTACCTTGATAGGGTTGGCAGCGTTCCCCGGCCGCGTCTCCAGCGTGCACGGATGACAAACCCCACCAATCGTCGCGACACTTCAGGGTGCTCGCCCCGACACAGGAGATAGCGCTGATAGCGAACGCTGTGAACCTGCTCTCCGCTGCCGAAGCCGGCCACGGGGACGGGGGATTCCACGCCCCGACTCTTGACGAGTTCTTCCCTCCCGCCATCTTCTTCGAGGGCACCCCCTTCGAGCTGAACCGCATCATGCTGGTCCGCCTCTTCGCGATCGCCGTCATGTTGCTGCTGTTCTGGCTGGCCCTGCGCAAGGGACGGCTCATCCCGTCCCGTGGGCAGAGCATCGCAGAGCTGGGCCTCGACTTCGTCCGCATCCAGATCGTCGAGGAGATCCTCGGCGAGAAGCTCGGACGCAAATACCTGCCGTTGCTGGCGGCGATGTTCTTCGGCATCTTCGCCATGAACATCACGGGCATCATCCCGGGTCTCAACATCGCGGGCACCTCGGTGATCGCCATGCCGCTGCTCCTGGCGGTCGTGGCGTACATCATGTTCATCTACGCGGGCTTCCGTGAGGCCGGCGGAGCGACGTTCCTGCGCAACGCCCTCTTCCCGCCCGGTGTGCCGTGGGTCATGTACATCCTGCTGACGCCCATCGAGTTCATCAACATCTTCATCGTGCGGCCGATCTCGCTGGCCCTCCGACTCCTCTTGAACATGATGGTCGGCCACCTCCTGCTGGTGCTCTGCTTCGCGGCGACGCACTTCTTCTTCTTCAGCATGAGCGGGGGCTTCATGGCCTTCGGCGCTCTCACCCTCATCGGTGGCTTCGTGATGACCATCGTCGAGATGGCCGTCGCCGTGCTGCAGGCCTACGTCTTCACGCTCCTCGCCTCGGTCTACATCCAACAGGCCGCGGCGAAAGAACACTAAATACAGACGACGCACGTCATCCGACGTGCATCGCCCAACCGGAAGGAAACACAAGTGGACACCACCACGATCCTCGCTGAGATCAACGGCAACATCGCGACCGTCGGCTACGGCCTCGCTGCGATCGGCCCCGGCATCGGTATCGGCATCGTCGCGGGCAAGACCGTCGAGGCCATGGCTCGCCAGCCCGAGCTGGCCGGCCGCCTCCAGGTCACGATGTTCCTCGGCATCGCGTTCACCGAGCTGCTGGGCTTCATCGGCCTCGCCGCCGGCTTCATCTTCTCCTGATCAGTTAGGACGACACACCGATGATCGAGACGATCCTCGCGGCCGAGGGTGGTGCGCCCGAAGGCGCCGCCATCTTCTTCCCCGCTGGTTACGACATCCTCTGGTCCTTGGTCGTCTTCGTGGTCATCGCCGCGTTCTTCGGGCTCTTCGCGATCCCCAAGTTCCGCAGGATCCTCGACGAGCGTGCCGAGCGCATCGAAGGCGGCATCAAGCACGCCGAGGCCGCACAGGCCGAGGCTGCCAAGGCCCTCGACGAATACAAGAAGCAGCTGGCCGACGCTCGTGCCGAGGCGGCCCGCATCCGTGAGGCCGCGCGCGCCGAGGGCAACGAGATCATCGCCGAGCTCAAGCAGCAGGCGCAGGCCGATGCCGACCGCATCACCGCCTCTGCCCACGCGCAGATCGAGGCCGAGCGTCAGGCCGCCGTGGCCTCGCTCCGGTCCGAAGTCGGCTCGCTGGCGATCGACCTCGCGTCGGGCGTCATCGGTGAGTCGCTGAGCGACGATGCCAAGGCCTCGGCCGTGGTCGACCGCTTCCTCGCCGACCTCGAGGCGGACGAGAACGCTAAGGCGGGCAACTGACGATGGGTTCCATGTCCCGAGAAGCACTCGGTTCGGCGCGGTCGGTCCTCTCCGACCTCGGCGGGTCGGTCGACCTGACGACGGGTGAGCAACTGCTCGACGCCGGCCGGGTCGTCGGCGGCTCCGTTCAGCTGCAGTCGTACCTCGCCGACCCCGCCGTCGACGTCACGACGAAGAAGCAGCTGCTCGACCGGCTCTTCGGGTCGTTCTCCGAGTCGACACGAGCGGTGCTCGTGTCGGTCGTCGGCAGCCGCTGGTCGTCGTCCGACGATCTGCTCGCCGGCATCGAAGAGGTCGCCTTCCGGGCGATCGCGTCGACCACCCCGGCCGACAGCAGCATCGAG
Source organism: Frigoribacterium sp. AP1 (assembly GCF_056680555.1). Lineage (NCBI taxonomy): Bacteria > Bacillati > Actinomycetota > Actinomycetes > Micrococcales > Microbacteriaceae > Frigoribacterium > Frigoribacterium sp. AP1. The sequence goes on along the minus strand of NZ_CM155288.1, from coordinate 62,457 downwards.
AACGAGTTGTTCGCCTTCGACGCCGCCGTTCGCACGGACGCGCAACTCGAACTGGCCATCGGCTCCAAGCTGGGCGACCCGGACGCGAAGGCGGCCCTGGTCCAGCGTCTCCTCGGAGGCAAGGCCAGCCCTCAGACGATCGCCATCGCCATGCACCTGGTGCGACAGCCTCGCGGTCGTCGCATCGGCGAGTTGTTGCGTCATGCGGCCGACGTCGTCGCCGACCAGTCCGACCAACTCGTCGCCACCGTCACGAGTGCCGTCCGTCTCGACGAGGCCCACGTCACACGACTGCAGCACGGTTTGGCCAGGCAGTTCGGGCGTAGCCTGCGCATCAACCAGGTCATCGATTCCGCCGTCGTCGGCGGTCTCCGGGTCCAGGTGGGCGACGAGGTCATCGACGGCACCGTCGCGACCAAGCTCAGCCTGCTCCGCCTGCAGCTCGCCGGCTAGTCACGCTCTCACACACAGACTCGAGGCCTCCCGAAGCCTCGCTACGAATAGGAATCACAATGGCAGACATCAAGATCAGCCCGGATGAGATTCGCGACGCGCTGAAGGACTTCGTCTCGTCGTACGACCCTTCGAAGGCCTCGACCACCGAGGTCGGCCACGTCACGGACGCAGCCGACGGCATCGCTCACGTCGAGGGGCTCCCCGGCGTCATGGCCAACGAGCTCATCCGCTTCGCGGACGGCACGCAGGGCCTGGCCCAGAACCTCGACGAAGACGAGATCGGCGCCATCGTGCTCGGCGAGTTCTCCGGCATCGAAGAAGGCATGGAGGTCACCCGCACGGGTGAGGTCCTGTCCGTCCCCGTCGGCGACGGCTACCTGGGTCGCGTCGTCGACCCGCTGGGTGCTCCCATCGACGGTCTCGGCGACATCGCCACCGAAGGACGCCGCGCCCTCGAGCTGCAGGCTCCCGGCGTCATGCAGCGCAAGTCGGTCCACGAGCCCATGCAGACCGGCATCAAGGCGATCGACGCCATGATCCCCGTCGGACGTGGCCAGCGTCAGCTCATCATCGGCGACCGCCAGACCGGCAAGACGGCCATCGCGATCGACACGATCATCAACCAGAAGGCCAACTGGGAGTCCGGCGACGAGAACAAGCAGGTCCGCTGCATCTACGTCGCCATCGGCCAGAAGGGCTCGACGATCGCCTCGGTCAAGGGCGCCCTCGAAGAAGCCGGAGCCATGGAGTACACGACGATCGTCGCCGCTCCCGCCTCGGACCCCGCCGGCTTCAAGTACCTCGCCCCGTACACCGGTTCGGCCATCGGCCAGCACTGGATGTACAGCGGCAAGCACGTCCTCATCATCTTCGACGACCTGTCGAAGCAGGCCGAGGCCTACCGTGCCGTCTCGCTCCTCCTGCGCCGTCCGCCGGGACGCGAGGCCTACCCGGGTGACGTCTTCTACCTGCACTCGCGTCTCCTCGAGCGTTGCGCGAAGCTGTCCGACGAGCTGGGCGCCGGTTCCATGACGGGTCTGCCCATCATCGAGACCAAGGCCAACGACGTGTCGGCGTACATCCCGACCAACGTCATCTCGATCACCGACGGTCAGATCTTCCTGCAGTCGGACCTCTTCAACGCCAACCAGCGTCCTGCGGTCGACGTCGGCATCTCGGTGTCGCGCGTCGGTGGTGACGCCCAGGTCAAGTCGATCAAGAAGGTCTCGGGCACCCTGAAGCTCGAGCTCGCCCAGTACCGTTCGCTCGAGGCCTTCGCGATGTTCGCGTCCGACCTCGACGCGGCGAGCCGCCGTCAGCTCGCACGTGGTGCTCGTCTGACCGAGCTCCTCAAGCAGCCGCAGTACTCGCCGTACCCGGTCGAGGACCAGGTCGTCTCGATCTGGGCCGGTACCAACGGCAAGCTCGACGAGGTCCCCGTGCCCGACATCCTGCGCTTCGAGCGGGAACTTCTCGACTACATGGGTCGCAACACGTCCGTGTTGTCCGATCTCCGTGAGAAGAACGTCCTGACGGACGAGATCGTCGCAGCTCTCGAGAGCGGCATCGACTCGTTCAAGCAGGAGTTCCAGACCGGTGAGGGCAAGCCCCTCGCTTCGGTGGGACGCGAAGAGTTCGAGGCCACCGACGCCGACGACGTCAACCAGGAGAAGATCGTCAAGACGAAGCGCTGACGCGCCCGTTCGACGTTCACGACTGACGAGACAACAGGAGAGTAATGGGAGCCCAACTCCGGGTCTACCGGCAGAGGATCCGCTCTGCGCAGACGACCAAGAAGGTCACTCGCGCGATGGAGCTCATCTCGGCCTCGCGCATCCAGAAGGCGCAAGCCCGGATGAAAGCCTCCGGGCCGTACTCGCGGGCCATCACGCGTGCGGTGTCGGCCGTGGCGACGTTCTCGGACGTCGACCACGTGCTGACCACCGAGCCCGAGACGGTCGAACGTGCCGCGATCGTCGTGTTCACGTCCGACCGCGGTCTCAACGGTGCGTTCAGCTCGAACACGTTGAAAGAGAGCGAGCAGCTCGCACAACTGCTGCGGAGCCAGGGCAAAGAGGTCGTCTATTACCTCGTGGGTCGCAAGGCCCAGGGGTACTTCGCCTTCCGACGTCGTGACGCCGAGCAGGTGTGGACCGGCAACACCGACCAGCCCGAGTTCGCCACGGCGAAAGAGATCGGCGACGCGGTCGTGTCCAAGTTCCTCACCGAGGCGGCCGAGGGCGGCGTGGACGAGATCCACATCGTCTACAACCGCTTCGTGAACATGGTCAGCCAGGTCCCCGAGGTCGTCCGTCTGCTTCCCCTCGAGGTCGTCGAGGGCATAGAAGAGCCCGGCGAGGACGAGGTCCTCCCGCTGTACGACTTCGAGCCCGACCCGACCGAGGTCCTCGACGCCTTGTTGCCGGTCTACATCGAGAGCCGCATCTTCAACGCCATGCTGCAGTCGGCCGCTTCCGAGCACGCCGCCCGTCAGAAGGCCATGAAGGCAGCCAGTGACAACGCCGACACCCTCATCCGCGACTTCACCCGCCTGGCCAACAACGCGCGCCAGGCCGAGATCACGCAGCAGATCTCCGAGATCGTGGGCGGCGCAGACGCCCTCGGGTCGGCCAAGTAGAGCTCTGCACCACAGCATCATCATCCGAAGAGAGAGAAGCCATGACTGACACCGCAACCGCACCGGTCGCGACCGAGTCGGCTCCCGGCGTCGGGCGCATCGCCCGGGTCACGGGCCCCGTCGTCGACATCGAGTTCCCGCACGATGCCATCCCCGGCGTCTACAACGCGCTGACCACGAAGATCACCATCGGTGACACGACCACGCAGATCACGCTCGAGGTCGCCCAGCACCTCGGCGACGACCTCGTCCGTGCCATCGCCCTCAAGCCCACCGACGGCATCGTCCGCGGGCAAGAGGTCATCGACACCGGCGCCCCCATCTCCGTGCCCGTCGGTGACGTCACCAAGGGCAAGGTCTTCAGCGTCACGGGCGAGATCCTCAACCTCGAGGGTGACGAGACCGTCGAGATCACCGAGCGTTGGCCGATCCACCGCAAGCCCCCGAAGTTCGACCAGCTCGAGTCGAAGACCCAGCTCTTCGAGACGGGCATCAAGTCCATCGACCTCCTGACGCCTTACGTGCAGGGCGGCAAGATCGGCCTCTTCGGTGGTGCGGGCGTCGGCAAGACCGTCCTCATCCAAGAGATGATCCAGCGTGTCGCCCAGGACCACGGCGGTGTGTCGGTGTTCGCCGGTGTCGGCGAGCGTACCCGTGAGGGCAACGACCTCATCGCCGAGATGGACGAGGCGGGCGTGTTCGACAAGACCGCCCTGGTCTTCGGCCAGATGGACGAGCCGCCGGGAACCCGTCTCCGCGTCGCGCTCTCGGCCCTCACCATGGCCGAGTACTTCCGTGACGTGCAGAAGCAGGACGTGCTGCTCTTCATCGACAACATCTTCCGCTTCACGCAGGCCGGTTCCGAGGTCTCGACCCTTCTCGGTCGCATGCCCTCGGCCGTGGGTTACCAGCCCAACCTCGCCGACGAGATGGGAGTGCTCCAGGAGCGCATCACCTCGACGCGTGGTCACTCGATCACCTCGCTGCAGGCGATCTACGTGCCGGCCGACGACTACACCGACCCGGCCCCCGCGACGACCTTCGCGCACCTCGACGCGACCACCGAGCTGTCGCGCGAGATCGCGTCGCAGGGTCTCTACCCCGCGATCGACCCGCTGACGTCGACCAGCCGCATCCTCGACCCCCGTTACCTGGGCCAGGCTCACTACGACACGGCCATCCGGGTCAAGGCCATCCTGCAGAAGAACAAAGAGCTGCAAGAGATCATCGCCATCCTCGGTGTCGACGAGCTGTCCGAAGAGGACAAGATCACGGTGTCGCGTGCCCGTCGCATCCAGCAGTTCCTCTCGCAGAACACCTACATGGCGAAGAAGTTCACCGGTGTCGAGGGGTCGACCGTCCCGCTGAAGGACACCATCGAGTCCTTCACCGCCATCGCCGACGGCGAGTTCGACCACGTCGCCACGCAGGCGTTCTTCAACGTCGGTTCCATCTCGGACGTCGAAGAGAAGTGGGCTCAGATCCAGAAGGAGAACGGCTGATCGTGGCTGCTCTCACTGTCAGCGTCGTCTCGGCCGACCACGAGGTGTGGTCGGGCGAGGCATCGTCGATCGTCGCTCGCACCGCCGAGGGTGAGATCGGAATCCTTCCCGGTCACGAGCCGATCCTTGCCATCCTGGCCTCAGGCCAGGTGAGGGTCCGGTTGTCCGACGGCACCACCGTCGAAGCGACCGCCGACGACGGCTTCCTCTCCGTCGAGAACGACACCGTGACGGTCGTCGCGCGCAACGCGCAACTCAACTGATCACCTGTCGTCTGCACCACCGAGCTCCATGCTGTTCCTGCTGCCCCCGTCCGAGACCAAACTCGACGGGGGCAGCGTCGGTTCACGGCTCGATGTGGCGGCACTGTCGTTCGACGGACTCGAGGGCCCTCGCCGCGCCTCCTTGGCCCTGCTCGACGAGATGTCGGAGGACGTCTCGGCGGCCGCCGTCGCCCTCAAGCTCGGACCCACCCAGGCGCACGAGGTCGAGCGCAACCAGCGTGTGGAGGTGTCGCCCACGATGCCGGCTCTGGCGCGCTACACGGGCGTCCTCTTCGATCCCCTCGGCGTGGCACTGCTCGGTGCCGACGCATGGAGCTGGGCCCACCGACACGTGGTGGTGCACTCGGCCCTGTTCGGTTTGCTCCGGGCCGGCGACGAGATCCCGGCCTACCGGCTGTCGCACGATTCCAAGCTGCCTCGGACGTCGTTGAAGAAGCTCTGGCGCGGGCCGGTGTCCGACGTGCTGGCCGACGTCGACGAATTCGTCGTCGACCTGCGATCGGAGGGATACGTCGGCCTCGGGCCGACAGGTCCCCGATCGACGTACGTCCGGGTCGTCTCGGACGCGGGCGACCGACGTCGGGCCCTCAACCACTTCAACAAGAAGAGCAAGGGGTTGTTCGTCCGGGCTCTCCTGGCGGATCGCCCCGAACTGTCCGACATCGACGACCTGACGCACTGGGCCCGCGGTCGGGGCTTCGTGCTCGAGCCAGGGGACGAGACCGTCCTCGTGGCCGAGTCGGTCCTCGAGGCATCGGTCTGATCGTCGGCCGAACGACCTGTCGCCGTCCCCGGCTCAGTCGAGGGGCACAGGACCGTCTCGGAACGCGATGCCCTCGTGGCGGAGGAGCCACTTCTTCGTCTCGACACCTGCACCGACGGTGTAGCCGGTGACTCCGCCCGTCCGACCGAGCACGCGGTGGCAGGGGACGAGCAAGGGCAGCGGGTTCGCCGCGACGGCTCCACCGACGGCTCGCCCGGCCCGGGGGTTGCCGAAGGTCCCGCCGAGCCGTCCGTAGGTCGTGGCCCGTCCCCACTCGACGTCCAGCAGCGCGGACCAGACCGAGCGCTGGAAACTCGAACCGACCAGGCGGAGCGGGAGGTCGAAGCGGGTGCGCACCCCTTCGAAGTAGCCGTCGACCTGTCGTCGGGCGGCATCGAGCAGACTGTCGGGCCGTTCGGGTTGATCGTCGTGGGGCAGCACGCCGTCGCGCTCGATCGCCAGACCCTCGACGGCGAAGTGCCGGCTGACGATCTCGATGCGTCCGACGGGGGAGTCGAGCCGGACCAGTCCCGGCGGCTCGTCGTCGCTGGCTCGGCCGGGCGGCAGCGGGGGCACGAGGACGAGGTCGGTCATGGCGTCACGCTAGGGCCGGAATCCGGCCCGGATGATGGTGCACGGCGCCGATGTGCATCGACGGCACCCCGCCGAGCATGGGGAGGAGGCGTCGCGCGGCGCCACGCCGACGCGGTGTGCGTCACTCCGCGCGCTAGCGTGGAGGTCGTGGTCGCCGACGCGCGCCACGGCCCCGGTGAGAGGAACGAGATGTCCGCCGCACAGTCACCAGACCCGTGGCACGAACGCCACGGGATCGACGACACGGTCGTCGGCCGTCGTGCCCGCCCCTCGGACGCCGCGGACGCAGACGACACGGTCCTCCGGGTGTCCCCGCCGGGGCCCGCGGCGACGAGCCGGGAGCCGGAGGCGTCCACCCGTCCCGCGCCGCGCCTCCACGGGGTGAGGGTCGCCGGGCAGGACCTGCTGCTCGACGCGCCCGTCGTGGTGGGGCGTCGGCCCGCCGGGCCGCGCGTCGGCTCGGGGCCCGTCCCACGGCTGGTGACCGTGCCGTCTCCCCGCCAGGAGGTCTCGGGCGCCCACGTGGACGTGCGCCAGCAAGGAGGCATCGTCGTGGTCACCGACCTGCGCTCGACGAACGGGACCCGGGTGATCGAGCCGGGACGCGTTCCCGTGGTTCTCCGGCAAGGCGAGTCGCTCGTCGCGCGTGCAGGCACGATAGTGGACGTAGGTGACGGGAACCTTCTCGAGATCCTGCCTCCCCAGCGCATCATCCCGACGAAAGAACCCCTCCTGTGACAGAGCTCGGCCGCCCCACGACCGCCCACGCCCTCGGCCTCGACGGCCCGGGGCTCACCTTGGACTGGGCGGGGGTGACCGACGTCGGCCGTCGCCGAGCCCACAACGAGGACAGCTACCTCGCCGAGGCCCCGCTCTTCGTGGTGGCGGACGGCATGGGCGGGCACAGCGCCGGCGACGTGGCCAGCGACGCGGTCGTGCGCCGCATGAGCGAGATCGCGTCCCGGCCGTTCGCCACGACGGACGACGTCGAGACGGCCCTGCGCGTCGCCACCGAGGACATCGCCGTCGCGGCTGCCGACACCGAGCTCGGGGTCGGCACGACGGCCACCGGGGCGTTCCTCTCCCGCGAAGCAGACGGTGCCGAGGTCGACTTCACGGTCTTCAACGTGGGTGACTCGCGCGTGTACATGTTCGAGGACGGTCGTCTGCGCCAGGTCACCGTCGACCACTCCGTCGTCCAGGAGATGGTCGACGCCGGGCTCCTGCACGCGGACGACGCCGAGAAGCACCCCGACAGCAACGTCATCACCCGGGCGGTCGGGTTCGACGTCGACCCGCGACCGGACTACTGGCGGGTCCCCGCCCGACCCGGCCTGCGCCTCCTCGTCTGCTCGGACGGCCTCACCAAAGAGCTCTCGGCGGATCGGATCGCCGAGGTGCTGGGCGGTGTCGAGGGTGCCGAACCGGCGGCGACGGCCCTCGTCGCGGCCGCCGTCGAGGCGGGCGGGCGCGACAACGTCACGGCCCTCGTCGTGGACGTCCGAGGCGTGGAAACATCTGAGGCCGACTAGGCCCGACACGCACCCGTGCACGACCCGGCCCCCGAAATGGGGGACCCGGGCTGTCCACAGGGTGGCTCTCGGGCCTCTCGGGCGTCAGGGGCCCCCGCGTAGAATGGCTGCGGTCGGACCGACGCCGACCGGCTCCACCCAGCCGACCCGGCATCGATCCCCAGAGGAGGCGACGTGGCTCGACGACTGCCTTCGGCGCCCCCCGTGCTGCCGGGCTTCTCGCACGTGCGCGTGCTGGGATCGGGCGGCTTCGCCGACGTGTTCCTCTACGAACAGAACATGCCACGCCGGCAGGTGGCGGTGAAGGTCATGCTCAGCGAGGTCGTGAACGACCAGGTCCGGCAGATGTTCCAGGCCGAGGCGAACCTCATGGCCCAGCTCAGCGCCCACCCGTCCATCCTCACGGTGTTCCAGGCCAGTGTCTCGGCCGACGGCCGCCCCTACCTGGTGATGGAACTCTGCTCGTCGTCGCTGAGCGAGAGGTACCGGCGCGACCGCATCCCCGTCGCGGACGTCCTGCGCATCGGCGTCAAGATCGGCAGCGCGGTCGAGACGGCCCACCGGCAGGGCGTCCTCCACCGCGACCTCAAACCGTCGAACATCCTCATGACGGCCTACGGCCATCCCGTGCTGTCCGACTTCGGCATCGCCGCGTCACTCAGCGAGAGCGAGCCGCAAGAGGTCGTCGGCATGTCCATCCCGTGGTCGGCGCCCGAGGTGTTGCTCGACGAGACGAACGGCACGATCGAGTCCGAGGTGTGGTCGCTCGGCGCGACGGTGTACTCGTTGCTCGCCGGTCGGAGCCCGTTCGAGGTCCTCGGCGGCGACAAGAACGGCGCCTCCGACCTGATCGGCCGCATCGACAAGGCCAAGCTCGTGCCCACCGGTCGGACGGACGTCCCGCCCACGCTCGAGCGACTGCTCGCGAGGTCCATGTCGCGTCGCCCCGAGAACCGCCAGGCCAGCGTCCTCGAGTTCGTGCGCGAGCTGCAGCAGGTCGAGAGCGAGATCGGCGTCGTCCAGACGCCCATCGAGGTGGCCGTCGACGACTGGGCCCTCGCGACCGTGGCAGACCTCGAGGACAAGACGCGCCTCCGAGGGGTCACCCCCGTGCAGGCCTCCCGGCGTCGTCGCCGACGTCGGGCGACCGAGGCGCAGGTCCAGGCGCAGCACGGCGGTTCGCCCCAACAGAGTCGCGCGGTTCCTCGCAGCACGGGAACGCGCCCGGCGCGACGTCGGTCCGTGCTCGTCATGACCTGGGCCCTCGTGGCGGTGTCCGTCGTGGGCATCGGCCTGGCGGCCGCAGCGACGCTCGTGCTCGTCCGCTCGACGTCGACCGACATCCCCCGGGTGGCCGACGTCGCGTCGTCGAGCGACGGGTCTTCGGTGGTCTTCACCTGGAGCGACCCGGGACTCCGGGCAGGTGACACCTACGTCATCTCGACCGGCGGGCAGACGAGCCAGCAGTCCGCCGACCGGTTCGTCGCCACCCCCGCCGACCCGGGTGACGAGGTCTGCATCACCGTCACCGTGAGCCGCGGTGGGTCGACCGGCCCGGCGAGCAACGAGAACTGCGCAACGGCGGGTCAGGGCTGATGGGGCGGCTGCTCGACTGGGCCGCCCGTCGCCGATCCGCCGTGGTCACCGGCGTCGGGGTCGTTGTGGTGGCCGCGCTGGTGACGACGATCGCCGTGGCCAGCAACGGCTACGAGGCCCAGCGCGTGGACCTGTCCGACGGCACGGTCTGGGTGGCGAATGGTGAACGGTCCGCGATCGGCCGGGCCAACACCGACGTCCTGCAGCTGAACTCCGCCGTGCGCGGCACCGGTGCCGACCTCTCGGTCGTGCAGCGCGGACAGGACGTCCTCCTCGTCGACCGCAGCAACGCGACGGTCGGCGTCGTCGACACCGCGACGGCCGAGGTCGCCGAGAGCGTCCCGCTGCCCCCGGAGTCACCCGACGTGTCGATCGCGGGCGACCGGGCGCTCGTCGTCTCGCAGGGTACGGGCGAGGTGTGGAGCCAACCGCTCTCCGACCTGTCGTCCTTCAGCAACGAGGTCGATCCCGACCTCAGCCTCGGCAAGGGACTGGTCACCAGCGTCACGGCCGACGGCACCGTGGCCGCCTATTCGACCGACACCGGTCAGGTCTCGCTCTTCGACGGCACGGTGTCACCCGATGTCACCGAGACGCACGACGTGCCGGCCTCGTCGTCGGCCGGGTACCAGGTGGCCTCCGTGGGCAGCCACTGGGCCGTGCTCGACGCCGTCACGGGGGCCCTGGTCGTCGACGGACGTCAGGTCGACCTGTCCGATCGGGCCTCGGGTGGGCTCGCCCTGCAGGCCGGGTCCGACACGGGCGACGAGGTCCTCGTCGCCACGTCCACCGGCCTCCTGTCCGTGTCGACCGACTCGTCGCGGGTGACCGAGGTCGTCGGCGGACGCGCGGGCAAGCCCGCGCGACCCGTGGTCGTCGGCGACTGCCGTTTCGCAGCCTGGGCGGGCGGTTCGGCGTGGAGCGACTGCGCATCGGCCCGCGGGGGAGTCCTCGACCTCGACCAGGCCACCGGAGGCGCGGACCTCGTCTTCGACGTCAACGCACGTCGGGTCGTGCTGAACGATCCGGCGACGGGGCGGTCGTGGGCCGTCCAGCGCTCCGGCCAGCTGATCGACAACTGGTCCGACCTCTTCCAGGAGGACCGCGACCAGGAGGAGCAGCAGGAGAACGACGACGAGCAACCGCCCGAGCTCGATCTCGACCAGAAACCACCGGTCGCCGTGGACGACGCGTTCGGTGCACGACCGGGTCGGGCGAGCACCGTGCCCGTCCTGCTCAACGACTACGACCCGAACGGCGACCCGCTCGTGATCGACGACGTGTCCACTCTCGACGACTCCGTCGGCCGACTCGACCTCGTCAACGATCGGCAGCAGGTGCTGCTCACCCTCGCCGACTCGGCTTCGGGCACGTTCACGTTCGACTACACGATCTCCGACGGCCGTGGCGGCCAGGCGAGTGCGACGGTCGCCGTCACCGTGCGACAGCCGTCCGAGAACTCGCCGCCGCAGCAGGCGCGCAGGACGACCGCGTCGGTGTCGTCGTCGGGGCGCGTCACCACCTCGGTCCTGGGCGACTGGATCGACCCCGACGGCGACGCCTTCTACCTGACCTCGGCGGGTGGGGTGGCCGGGGTGTCGTACAAGCCGTCAGGCGACGTCGTCTACCAGGACGCCGGTGCGGGCGAGACGACCGTCGACGTCCCGTTGACGGTCTCGGACGGCCGTGACGAGGGGCGGGGGGCGCTCTCGATCGGCGTGATGGGGGCGGGCCAGGTACCGCTCGAGGCCCTGCCCTTCTCACAACAGGCCTACGCGGGCCAGCAGCTGACCGTGCGACCGCTGACCTACGCACGAGGCGGCACGGGCACGATCAAGTTGAACAGCGTCCCGGCGAAGGACGGCGTCACCGTCACGCCGAACTACGAACAGGGGACGTTCCGGTTCCTCAGCGACGCGCCGGGGACCCACCTCCTCGAGTACACCGTGACGGACGGCGACCAGACGGCGACCGGCACGGTCCGGGTGGACGTCCAGTCCCCTCCGGATGCGGGCACACCACCGATCACGACGCCCAAGACGATCTTCGTCGAGACGCTGGGCACGCAGACGCTCGACGTCGTGGCGACCGATCGAGACCCGGCCAACAACGTCCTCATGCTCACGGCGACCGACGTCGTACCCGCCTCGTCCGGCATCAGGGTCGAGACACTCGACCAGCGCTACGCCCGCATCACGCTCGCAGCTCCGCTCGACGACGGGCCGGTGACCTTCGGCTACACCGTCAGCAACGGCCTCGCCTCGGCCACCGGTACGGTGACGGTCGTCGAGATCCCGCGCCGGGCGATCACCCAGCCCCCGATCGCGACCGACGACCAGGTGACCGTCCGGGTGGGGGACTCGATCGACATCGACGTCCTCGCGAACGACGAGCAGCCCGACGGCGACGAGCTGACGCTGGTGCCACGACTCGAGAGCGACGTCCCGGCCGGCAGCGGGTTGCTGTTCGCGTCGGGCAACCGTCTCCGATACCTGGCCCCGTCCACCCCGGGCAACGTCACGGCGACCTACACCGTCGAGGGCCCGGACGGGCAGCGGGCGTCCGCCCAGGTCGCCATCGCGGTCCGTGAAGTCGACGCCGGCAGCAACGCGGCGCCTGCACCCCAGTCGGTGACGGCGCGCGTCGTCGCCGGCGAGACGGTCCGCGTGGGGGTCCCCCTCGACGGGATCGATCCCGACGGCGATTCGGTCCAGCTGCTCGGGGTGGGCACGAACCCCGAGAAGGGCAGTGTGTCGACCGTCGGCACCGACTACGTCGAGTACCAGGCGAACGCCAGCTCGGCGGGCACCGACAGCTTCACGTACACGGTCGTCGACGGGTTGGGTGCCCGGGCCACCGGTACGGTCCGCGTGGGCATCTCGACCCGCGCCGACGGGTCGCGCAACCCGATCGCGGTCGCGGACGCGGTCACGATGCGACCGGGGGGTTCCATCACGGTCCGGGTGCTCGACAACGACTCGGACCCCGACGGGGGCGTGTTGTCGGTCGACGCGGTCGAGGCGAACGGCGAAGGCATCGTCGCCAAGGTCGTGTCGGGGACGATGGTGTCGGTGACGCCTCCCGAGACACCGGGCACGTACGGTCTCGTCTACACCGTGTCGAACGAGCGCGGTGGCCAGAGCTCGACCTTCGTCACCGTGACGGTCGATCCGGACGCGCCGCTGAACTACCCCCTCGCCGACGACACGGTGCTCGGACTCAGCGACATCTCCGGTCGGCAGACCGTCACGGTCAACCCGCTGACGAACGTGTTCTTCTCGGACGGCAGCACGTCGCAACTCGACCTCGGACTGGCGCCGGGCTTCGGCTCGACCGCCCAGGTGACACCGAACTCGCGCGTGACCGTCCGCATCACCGACTCGAGCCAGATCATCCCGTTCTCCGTCTCGAGGAAGGACGACGCCGGCATCCGCGCCTACGCGTTCATCGTCGTGCCCGGTTTCGACGACGCCCTCCCACAGGTCGACCGGACCGTCCGGCCGATCACGGTCGAGAGCGAGAAGGCCGTCACGATCGACCTCGACCGTTACGTCATCTCCGCCGGTACCAACGGCGTCCGACTGACCGACCCCGGAACCGTCCGGGCGACGAACTCGAACGGTGACGATCTCGTCGTCGACGACACGACCCTCCGCTTCACGTCGGCCGACCTGTTCTCGGGCACGGCCTCGATCTCGTTCCAGGTGACCGACGGCCGCTCGGCCGACGACCCGGACGGACGGACGGCGTCGCTCGTGTTGCCCATCACGGTGACCTCACGAGAGAACCAACCGCCCGTCTTCAACGGCACCTCGATCGATCTCGAACCGGGACAATCCCGCACACTCGACCTCGCCAGGCTCACCACGTATCCCTATCCGGACGACGTCGACGAGCTCAACTACTCGATCGGACAGAGCGGTGCGGCGGGCTTCGGCTTCGACCTGTCGGGGTCCAAGCTCACGGTGTCGGCGGACGCGGGCACGGCCAAGGGGACGAGCAGATCGCTGCCCGTCGCCGTCAGCGACGCACTCAATCCGGGCCGGAGCGGAGCCGTCACCCTGTCCGTGGTGGGATCGACCCGACCCCTCGCCCAACCGGCGGCCGACCGTGCCGTCGTCAAGCGCGGGGCATCGACCACGGTCGAGGTGCTGCAGAACGACCAGGCCACGAACCCCTTCCCCGGCCAGGCGCTCCGGGTGGTGGCGATCCGGGGACTGAACGGGTCGTCCGTCCCGGCAGGTGTCTCCATCACGCCGAGCGGTGACAACCGCAGTCTCGCCGTCTCGGTCGCGGCCTCCGCCGCCCCGGGCGACACCAACCTCCAGTACCAGGTGGCCGACATCACGAACGACCCCGACCGCTACGTGTGGGGCACCGTCACGATCAGCGTGCAGGACGTTCCGAACGCCCCCAACGCACCGGTCCGGTCGGGCACGTTCAAGGGGGGACAGCTCACCCTCAGCTACACGGCTCCCGCGGCCAACAACTCGCCGCTGACCGGCTACCGTCTGATCGGCACCGGCTCGGCCGGCGGTTCGTATTCCAAGGACTGCGGACTGGCCACCGTGTGCACCCTGACCGACCTCGACCCCGAGCAGACCTTCAGGTTCTCCGTGACCGCGGTCAACGGCATCGGCGAGTCGCCTGCCAGCGCGTCGAGCGCCCCGTACAGCGCCGACTACGTGCCCGCGGCACCGACCGGGGTGAGGGTCGTGCCGACCAGCACCGCCGGTGAGCTCCAGATCTCCTGGAACGCCGTTCCCAAGCCGAACCCCGGCACCGCGGTCGCGGGCTACACGGTGGAGGGCACCGGCCAGAACGCACCTGCACGACGTGACACGACCTCGACGTCGATGGTCGTCGGCGGGCTCGTCCCAGGGCAGCCTTACACCTTCAGGGTCTTCGCCCGGAACGCCGCCCAGGTCACCAGCGACACCGATTGGGCGCGGAGCGACGCCGCGCAGGCCTCCGCTTTCGGTCCTCCCGGTCAGACGGCCCCGAGTGCCGTCGTGCAGGCCGACGGTTCCATCCGGGTCTCGTGGTCGGATGCGTCGCCGGCCGGGTCCGCACCCGTCAGCTACTCCCTCTGGCGAAGCGAAGGCAACGTCGCGGGTACGGACTGTTCCCCGTCTCGGACACGACTCTCGTCGAACGCGTCCAGCCCCTCGGACGACAAGACGGCCGAGAACGGCAAGCGCTACACGTACTTCGTCTACGCGGACAACACCGTCTTCTGCTCCGCCTCGGCGACGTCCGTCTCCAGCCTGCCGGGGAGGGCGCGAGGAACGGTCACCGTCGAGAACAGCGGACAGGACCGGTTCGACGTGCGGGTGACGGATCTCGCCGTCGAGGGTGACGCCGACGGCGTCTTCTTCCAGGCGAAGTTCGGGGACAAGGACTGGGTGACCCCCTCGGCGGACGGTTACGTGACGTCACTCGCCGACTCGTCCGTCTACGGGCGCAACGCGTCAGTGGTCATCCGAGCCTGCCGGGCGACGAGCTGTTCCAACCAGAACTCGGATGCGAGCGCCGGCGTCACCCCGCTCCAGACCGTCGGGGAGATCACCTCGTGTCAGCCGGCAGGAAGGCTGAACACCAACGATCCTCGAAACAGCGGCGGTAGCACCTCCACTACGTTCGAGATCCAGTACAACGTGCCGATCCTCGGCATCACCAGCTGGCGGAACGCTTCGTCCGACGATCCGAGGGCCGTTCCGGAGGACGCCGAGCAGGTCCGGATCAGGGCGACGGTCGTCCCGGCGAGCGGCGATCCGCAGACTGCAGCGGGCTGGGTCACGGCAAACTGTGGCTGACGCCGCGACTCCCTCCCTCGAGAAAGACACGACACGATGAGCATGACCCCCGAGCAGGCGACCTGGTTCTCCGACATCTTCGGGCGCCTGGTGGCCAACGTCGACCAGGTGCTCCTGGGCAAGACCTTCGTCGTGCGGCTGTCGTTCACGGCTCTGCTGAGCGAGGGGCATCTGCTGCTCGAGGACTTCCCGGGCACCGGCAAGACCTCGCTCGCCCGCGCGATCGCGCAGAGCGTCCAGGGCACGAGCAACCGGGTCCAGTTCACGCCCGACCTCCTGCCCGGTGACATCACCGGCGTCAGCATCTACGACCAGAAGGCCGGTGAGTTCGAATTCCACCGCGGGCCGATCTTCTCCAACATCGTGCTCGCCGACGAGATCAACCGGGCCAGCCCCAAGACGCAGTCCGCCCTGCTCGAGGTCATGGAAGAGAGCCGTGTGACGGTGGACGGCATCAGCCATCCCGTGGGTTCGCCGTTCATGGTGATCGCCACGCAGAACCCGGTCGAACAGGCCGGCACCTACCGTCTTCCCGAGGCCCAGCTCGACCGGTTCATCATGAAGACCTCGATCGGCTACCCCGACCACGCGGCGACCGTGCGCATCCTCGAGGGCTCGGCCACACGCGTCCACGAGGGCACCCTCAACCCGATCGTCCAGGCGGGGGTCATCACCGAGATGGCCCAGCTCGCCCGCACGGTGCACGTCGAGCCCACCATCAGCGACTACGTCGCCCGACTCGTCGACGGCACGCGCACCGCCCAGGAGGTCCGTCTCGGCGTGAGCGTGCGAGGTGCGCTGGCCCTCGTCCGCTCGGCCAAGACCTATGCGGCGTCCCTCGGCCGCCACTACGTGATCCCGGACGACGTCAAGTCGCTCGCCGAGCCCGTGCTCGCGCACCGTCTCGTGCTCGACCCCGAAGCGGAGTTCGACGGCGTCACGCCGTCCAGCGTCGTCAGCCAGCTGCTCATCGAGACGGCGCCACCCGCCGAACGGGTAGCCGTGTGAGCGAGCGTCCCCGAGGCACCGACCGGGCCGCACGGCCCGTGCCGGGGTCGACCGCGGACGGCTCCCGCGCCGGTCGCACACGACCGCGGGGCGGCACCCGTGGTGTCGACCAACGCTTCGACTCCGTGTTCTCGACGGGAACACAGGGGCTGACGAACGCCCGCACCCGGATCGTCGGCGATCGCACCGGCATCGGAGCAGACCTCCTCGTCCTGCTGGTCAGGACGACCCGTGGGGCTCGCCGCGCCGTCCGCGGGGCCTTCACCAGCGCCTCCTCGGTCGTCACGCCCTCCGGGTGGTCGATGCTCGTCGCCGCACCGGTGGCGCTGCTCGTCGGCTACCTGCTCGGCTGGATCGAGTTCGTGGTGGTGGGTTTCGCCGCGATCGTCCTGCTGCTCGTCGCGGGGCTGGCGCTGATCGGTCGGAACTCCGTCCGCATCACCCTCGAGATCCCGCACGAACGGGTGGCCGTGGGCGCAGAGGCCGCCGGCACCGTGCGGGTGCGCAACGCGAGCGCCCGCCGGATACTCGGCGTGTCCGTCGAGGTCCCCGTCGGCCCGGGGCTCGCCGAGATCGACCTGCCGAGCCTGCGATCGGGCGACGAGGTCACCGAGTCGTTCGATCTGCCCACCACGCGCCGAGGTGTCATCGCCGTGGGACCGGTCAGCACCGTCCGCGGCGATCCGGTCGGCCTGGCCCGACGTGAGATCGAGTGGACCGGTGTCACCGAGGTGTTCGTCCATCCCCGCACCATCGGCATCCCGAGCACGAGCACGGGTCTCATCCGCGACCTCGAGGGAAACCCGACGCGCGACCTCTCGCCCAGCGACATCTCGTTCCACGCCCTGCGTGAGTACCAACCCGGTGACGAACGACGGAACATCCACTGGAAGTCGACCGCCAAGACGGGCACCTACATGGTGCGGCAGTTCGAAGAGAGTCGTCGCAGCCACCTCGTCATCGCTCTGAGCCTGGCGGCCGGCGACTTCGCCAACGAGGACGAGTTCGAGCTCGCCGTCAGCGTGGCAGGCTCCCTCGGCGCCCGGGCGATCAGGGACGCCCGCGAGGTGAGCGTCGTCGTCGGCGAGACCACCGCCGAATTCGCCAAGCGCAAGAACCTCGAGATCCGCTCGTTGAGCACCCTGACGCGCAATCGTCTGCTCGACGAGCTCGCGGTCGTCGCCACGGCCGAGTCCGCCCTGGCCATCACCGACGTCTCGCGGGTCGCCGGCGACCAGGTCGTGGGGATCTCGGTGGCGTTCCTCGTCGTCGGGTCCACGACGACCGTCACAGAGATGCGCGCCGCGGCCCTGCAGTTCCCCCTCGGGGTCGAAGCGGTCGCGATCGTGTGCGACCCCGAAACCGTCCCCGGCATGAGGCGCATCGCCGATCTCACCGTGCTGACCATCGGGTTCCTCGAGGACCTGCAGAAGTCCCTCGCCCGGACGGCGAGTGCATGAGCGCCGTCGACGAGGTCCGGACGCCCGCGGGGCCGGCGACACCTCCTCCCCGCGTCCGGTCACGCACCCGGCCGTCGCGACTGCGGGCACCGTTCGTCACCTCCGTCGTCGCGTTGTTCGCCGCCTCGCTCGGCACGGCGACCGCGACCTTCTGGCCGGTGTACGAGAGTGCCGCCTTCGTGGTGCTCGTCGTCGTCGCGTTCGCCGTCGGTGTGGCCATCGCGCTCGGCTCGGCCGTCCTCCGGCTGTCGAGCATCTGGGTGTTCGTCGCCACGGTCGTGGCGTACCTGCTGCTCGGCGTGCCGCTGGCCGTGCCGTCGCAGGCCCTCGTCGGCGTGCTGCCCACGGGCAGGGGCCTCCTGACGTTGGTCTCGGCGACGGCTCTCGGCTGGAAACAGCTCGTCACCATCGCCTTGCCGGTGGGCAGCTACGAAGCCCTGCTCGTGCCGGTCCTCGTGTTGGTCCTCGTCGGCACGGTCGTCGGTCTGTCCGTCGCGCTCCGCGGCCGACGCGGAGAACTCGCCGTCGTCGTCCCCGTCGTCGTCTGGATCGCGGCGATCGTGCTCGGTCCGGGCGAGGCCTGGTGGCCCCGCGCCACGGGAGTCGCCGTGCTCGTCACGGTGGTCGCCTGGGTGGTCTGGTGGCGCCTGCGTCGGCGTCGCGTCGCCCTCGACGCGCTCACCGCCCGTGACGCCGCGAGGTCGGCCGGGCACCGCCCGGTGGCGGTCCGGGCCGTCGTCGGCACGCTCGCCACGCTGGTCGTCGCCGGTACAGCCGGCACGGTCGCCGTCGCGGCGGTCCCGCCGGCCACCTCACGGACGGTGGCCCGCACGGTCGTCGAGCAACCGTTCGACCCCCGCGACCACGTCAGCCCGCTCAGCGGCTTCCGGGCCTACGAACAGGAGCCGACCGTCGACCAGACGCTCCTCACGGTCTCGGGCCTGCGCGACGGACAGCGACTGCGCGTCGCCACGCTCGACACCTACGACGGTGTCGTCTACAGCGTCGGCAGCGGCGAGGTCGACAGCGCCTCCGGGTTCTTCACGCGCGTGCCGTCCGACGTCGACCAATCCGAGGTCGACGGAGATGCGACCACGGTGGACGTCACCGTCGGTGCCTACGACGACCTCTGGCTGCCCACCGTCGGCCGACTCGAGACCGTCTCGTTCGACGGAGCCACAGCGGACGCCCGGCGGGACGCGTTCTTCTACAACGACGTCACGGGCACGGCGGCCGTCCTCGGCGGACTCCGGCAGGGCGACTCGTACCGGCTGGACGCGGTCGAGCCCCGCCAGCCCGGCGACGACGAGCTCGACGAGCTCACGCCGGGGACGGCCACCGTGCCGACACCACGGGACGTGCCCGACGAGCTCTCCTCCTCGCTCGAGGAGGACGTCGCCGGGGTCCAGGGGCCGGGGGCGCGCCTGCAGGCGGCGCTGAGCGCGCTGCGCGAGGACGGCTACGTGAGCCACGGGGTCACCGCCGACGAGCCCGTCAGTCGATCGGGGCACGGGGCGGACCGCATCGCCCAGCTCTTCACCGACCCCGTCATGATCGGCGACGCCGAGCAGTACGCGACGGCGGCCGCCCTGATGGCCGATCAGCTGGGGTTCCCCGCGAGGGTGGTCATGGGATTCGCGCCCGAGACCGACGGCGGCAGCGTCGAGGTCACCGGGTCGAGCGTGACCGCGTGGATCGAGGTCGACACCGCCCAGCACGGCTGGGTGGCCCTCGACCCGAACCCGGCCGAGCGGCCGATCCCCGAGGACCAGGTGCAGGACCCCACTCAGATCTCGCGTCCCGAGTCCGTCGTCCAACCTCCGCCCCAGGACCCTCAGGTGCGGGACGACCAGACTCCGCCGCAATCCGAGCAGGACGACCCCGAGACCCCTCCGGCCTGGTTGGCCGTCGTGCTGGCGATCGTCCGGATCGTCGGCTGGAGTGCCCTCGTCGCAGGCCTGCTCGCGGCCCCGTTCGTGACGATCGTCGCCCTCAAGGCGCAGAGGAGGCGCCGCCGCCGGGCGGCGACGAGTCCCTCCGCCCGCATCAGCGGCGGCTGGCACGAGTTCCAGGACGCCGTGGTCGACCACGGCATCCGCACCCCGCCGGCCGCGACGCGGAGCGAGGTCGCGGCCGTGGTCGGCGGTTCGCGTCCTGCGGTGCTGGCCCGGGTGGCCGACCGTGCGGTCTTCTCGCCGAACCCGCCCGCCGAGTCCGACGCCGACCGCGTCTGGACGGCCGTCGCCGAGATGCGGCGGGCCCTCGGGGTGGGGCTCACGAGGCGGCAGCGGTTCGCCGCGGCGGTCTCGCTCCGATCTTTGCGTGGTTACCATGGGCGCACCCCTCCCGAGCGACAGAGGAACGACTGATGTACTGCCCCACCTGTGCCAGCCCCCTGCCCGTCGGCGCGATGTTCTGCGGCGAGTGCGGTCGGGCGGTCTCGAGCGCAGACCTCGCGGCCGCCCGCCGTCGGGCCGATGCCGCCGCCGAGCACGTCGACGCCACCAGCGCGCCCGACCTGCCCGAGGCTCCCTCGCGTGTGACGTCGCACCCCCGCCGCGACGCTGCGGAGCCACCGTGGTGGGTGCGCGACCGTCAGACCGACACCGGCGCGGCCGAGGCCGGGTCGCCCGGCCCCGACCACCCCCGGGCCGTGGTGCCCGCGTCGGTCCCCGAGCCCCCGGCGTGGCCCGTCGACGACCGACCGGTCGAGCGCAGGGCCGAGAGCCACCGTCGAGCACCCTCCGAGGAGGCGCGGGTGGAGTCCCCGAGCCCCCCTCGCCCCGACGGTCCCGCGATCCCCGACAGTCAGGTCCACGCCCCCGGAACGGTGGCCCCTGATGCGGTCGAACCGCACACGCCGCTCCGATCGCCCGACAAGCACCCCGACAACGGGCCACGCCCCACATCGGCCCCGCTCTGGACCGCGTCGCTGACGCCCGTCGGCTCGGACGAGCCGTCTCTCGACGCAGCGTCAGTCGCCGAGCACCCGTCCTCCGAGGCCACCGACGTCCGCCCGGACGCCGAGGTCGGGAATGCCGAGGTCGAGTCGTCCGCCACCGACGAGGGTGCACGTCCGGTCGATGTCGACGACGGTCAGGTCGCCGGCGGCCGCGAGGTCGCCGTGTCATCCGGCGAGCCCGCTCCCGCATCCGTTGCCACCCCCGAGCCCGCTCCCGCATCCGTTGCCACCCCCGAGGTCGCCCCTGTCGACCAGGCCGCGGCTCCCGCGGCTCCCGTGGGCCCCCCGCCTCTCGTGCGGCCGACGGCCGACGCGCCCCGGGACGGCGACACCGCCCCGGTCGCCCCGCTCGGCCGCGACTTCCGTCCGCCGATCCCGAGCGGGTCGCGTCCCGCTCCCGACGAGTCCGGTCGTTCCGCGCCCGTCCCGCTCGTCGAGCCCGCGCCGCTCGTCCCACCGGGTTCCGCCGTCGTGCCCGAACGGTGCACGCACTGTGGCGCTGCCATCGACGAGGACGACATCTTCTGCGGTGAATGCGGTGCGGTCGTGCAATCCGTCGCCCTGTCGTTCACGGGCCCGGTCGTCCCGCTCCCACCCGAATGGCGACCGGACGACGAGTCCGTCCACCGCCGGGGTCCCACCACCGAGGACGGCGAGGCCGTCCGGTCGGGTGCCGACGATGCCGGCACCGACGGCGTCGCAACCGGCCAGGGCGATCCGGCATCCCACGGCGACGTCCCCGCACCGGGTGATGCCGACGACCAGCAGGAGGCGGCACCACGCCCGGCCCCCGAGCCGATCGACCACGTCCCGGGCTTCCGGGCCGAGCGACCGGCCGTGACGCCGAGGCCGACCGTCGCCGACGTCCCACCGGCCCCGACCTCGTCGTCGGCCCCGCCGTGGCGTCCTCGTCGTCCGCCCGTCGACCTGCCGGTGGACGACGACGACGTCGACGAGACGCGCATCGTCCGCCGTGGCGGCCTGGGGACCGAGTACGTCCTGCAGTTCAGCACGGGTGAGAGCATCACGGTCGACGGCACGGGTCTCGTCGGACGTGCACCGACGCCCCAGCCTGGTGAGCGCTTCGACCAGCTCGTGCGCATCGTCGATCCCGGGAAATCCGTGTCGAAGACGCATCTCGAATTCGGTCAGGAGGCCGGAGCCCTGTGGGTCAGCGACCGGTGGTCCGGCAACGGCACGGTCGTCCGCCCTCGTGACCTCCCGCCCCGTCGTGCCGATCCGGGCGTCCGCGTCCGGGTGACGCGTGGCACCCGCGTCGAGATCGGCGAGCAGTTCTTCGTCGTCGTCTGACCGACGACTCGTCCACACGTGGCAGGGTCGACGGGTCCTCCCCGACCCCGCCCGACCGGCACCGATCACGCTAGCCAGTCCGCTCCACTGGAGGCATGGAATCCTCCACCCCCGTGACGTCCCCGGCCGTCGCATCCCGCGTGCGGCTGCCGTCGGCACCGGTCCGACCCCGTCCGACGGCCGCGCCGGTCGCGGCGATCTCGACGGGCGCCGTCGTCTCGGGATGCGGTGCTCTCATCCCCTGGACCGGCCCGCCGGCCGTCCTCGTGTCCTCGTTCGCGACGGCTCTCGCGGTCCTCGTCGGCTGGGCCGTCGACCGTGTCGTGGGGGCGACCCTCACGGCCCGTCGCGAACGATCACGATTCCTGGAGTCCCTCGACGAGGTCGACGAGGTCGTCACGCGCCTCCGGGCGGCACGGTCGCGTGAACTGGCCGACTGGTACCCGACGGCCGATCGGCTCGGTGCGTCCGACGCCGCACGTCGTCCGACCCGGGTGCTGGTGCTCGGGGTGGGTCGCGCCTCCAGCGGGCTCGTGCTCGAGGGGCGTCCCGAGGACGACCTCGAGCCGGGCGACCCGGCTGTGGCACGACTGGCACGCCTCCGGGCCGAGGCGGCCACCCTCGACGAGGCGCCGCTCTGCGTGCCCCTCTCGTCGACCGTCCGGGTCGTCGGACCGCCCGTCGTGGCCGAGGCCGTGGCATCGGGCCTCCGCCGTCAGCTGCGGGCGGCAGGGGCGTCGGCGGCCCAGGCGGCCGAGGCCGTCGACTGCGTGCTCGTCGGTGCGGTGCCCTCGGTGGGGGCCCCGCCCTCGGCCGAGCCGCCCCCGGTCGACACGGTCGTCGTGATCGGTCCGGACGGCGAGGCCACGGTCACCCTCAAGGACGGCCGGCCGTGTCGGCAGAGCCTGCGGGTCGCGTTCGTGTCGGTGCTCGACGACGCCGCGCGATGCGTCTAGCGGTCGAGCCCGCTTCCGAGACGGATGCGGCCGACGAGACCGTCACCGCCGGTGACCTTCTCGAGCGTGCGCTCGATCACGCGATCGGCGGCGGCCGCGTCGACAGCCCCCTCGTCGACCAGGAGGCGCAGCGCGACCAGGGTGCCGGCCCTCACGTTCCCGTCGAGCACCTTCACGGCCACCGCGACGCCGTCGGTCGTGCCCATCACCATGACGCCCTCGGCGCCCAGCTTGGCCAGCACGCCCAGCTCGTCGATCGTCACCGTGTTGGCGCGACCGGGGCCGTCGATCGCCCAGGCGTCGCCGAGGACGGCCTCGACGAGGTGCGCCGCGTGCTCGTCGCGTCCCGTGCCGGTCGGGCGGACCGACCCGGTGATGCGGGCGATCGCCCGGGCGAGGCCGACCACGGTGGTCGCGATCACCGGGGCGCCGCAGCCGTCGACACCGGCGTGGTCGACGGTCTCGCCGCTGAACTCGGCGACCGTCTCGCGGACGGCGGCCTGCAGGGGGTGGTCGGTGGCGACGTAGGTCGACGGGTCCCAGCCGTTCTCGGCGCAAGCGAGCAGGAACGAGGCGTGCTTGCCCGAGCAGTTCATGGCGAGGCGGCGCTTCGCGGACGCCTCGCGCGCGCTGGCCCGGTCGCCAGGCCAGTCCGGGGGGCAGAGGAGGTCGTCCTCGGTGCTGCCCGAACGGCCGAGCAGTGCCTCGACCACGTCGAGGTGGGCCCGCGTGCCGGCGTGGCTCGCCGTCGCCAGCACGGCCTGCGGACCGTCGAGCGAGACTCCGGACCGCAGCACCGTCAGCGCTTGCAGCGGTTTGAGGCACGAGCGCGGGTAGATGGTCGCGTCGGCGTCCCCGACCCGACGCAGTTCGTGCCCGTCGGCATCCACGACGACGCCCGCACCGAGGTGACGGCTCTCGTCCCAGCCCGATCGTTCGAGCACGGCCAGCTCGACGCTGCCCGAGGCGGTCAGGGGGTGACGGGAGGGCATGGAGGGGCGGGGGTCGGTCATGATGGGGAGTGTACCGAGGCCCGCCACGCGACCACGTCGCACCGACGAGGGGCCCGAGAGGGAGGCAGCATGCTCGACCACGACTACGCCGTCGACGTCCGGTGGACGGGCGACCGGGGCGAGGGCACCACCTCGTACCGTTCCTACGGCCGGGACAACACGATCGTCGCCACCGGCAAGCAGCACGACATCCTGGCGTCGGCCGATCGCACGTTCCACGGCGACGCCGACCGGTGGAATCCCGAGGAGCTGCTGCTCGCCGCACTGGCACAGTGCCACCTTCTCAGCTACCTGCACGTCGCCGCCACCGCGGGCGTGGTCGTGGTCGCCTACGAGGACGCCGCCGTGGGGCGCATGACCCAGACGCAGGACGGCGGCGGTCGCTTCACGTCGGTGACCCTGCGGCCCCGGGTGACCGTCGCCGACGACGACATGGTCGAGCGCGCCCTCGAGCTGCACGCCGAGGCGAGCCGCAAGTGCTTCATCGCGGCGTCCGTCGCCTTCCCCGTCGGCCACGAGCCGACCGTGGTGGCGGCGTCCAGAGAAGCCGACCGGGCGTGAGGCAGAATGGCACGGCACCTCCGCCGCGCCGAGTCCCACGGCGCGAGCCCTGTCCCTCCGACCGAGAGATCCCCATGCGCCGCTCCCTCGCCCTCCTGGCCGTCCCCGCCCTCCTCCTGTCGTTGGCGGCCTGTGCCGGCGACGCCGGTGGGTCGTCCGACACCGCGACGCCGACCAGCTCGGCGTCGGCGACCTCCGACGCCCCGCTGCGGGCCTCGGGTGAGCCCCAGGCTCCGCAGGCCGGCTTCCCGACCGTCGAGCTCGACGCCGACGGCCGTCCGACGGTGACCGTCCCCGATGCGGACGCCCCGACCGAGCTCGGGGTCGAGACCCTGATCAAGGGCGACGGCGCCACGGTCCAGGCCGGTGACACCGTCACGGTCCAGTACCAGGGCGTCATCTGGAACACCGGCGAGATCTTCGACGAGAGCTGGTCCCGCGGCGCGCCGGCCACCTTCTCGACCGACCAGGTCATCACCGGTTTCGCGGACGGCATGGTCGGACAGACCGTGGGGTCGCAGACCGTCGTCGTCATCCCGCCTGCCGACGGCTACGGCGAGTCCGGGCAGCCCCAGGCCGGCATCTCGGGCACCGACACGCTCGTCTTCGTCATCGACATCCTCGCCGTCTCCTAGCCGGCCGTCGCCGTCGACCTCCGAGACGACTCCTCGATGACCCGCACCGCGCCTCCTCGTCCGTCCACCCGTGTCCGTCGAGGACGGCTCGTCGCCCTGGCGGCCGTCCCGCTCGTCGCTCTCGCCCTGAGCGGTTGCACGGGTGGTTCCGACCAGCCGGCGCCCACGGCGAGTGGTGCGTCCGGCGACTGCAAGGCGCCCGAGTCGGGGTCGTTGTCCGACGGCGTCGACGTCACGGGCGAGGTCGAGGCCGAGCCCGAGGTCAGCTTCGACACCCCGCTCGACGTCACGTCGACCCAACGCACGACCCTGGTCGAGGGCAGTGGCGAGGTCGCCGCTCAGGGCGCGGTGGCCAACGTCCGCATCGCGGTCTACGACGCGACCACCGGGGCCGAGGTCACGTCGGCCGGTTTCGACGAGGGCCAGCAGCCCACGCAGCTCACGGTGAGCACCGACTACTACGTGCCGGGCATCGTCGACGCGATCGCCTGCGTGCCCTCGGGCAGCCGAACGGTGACCGTCGCCTCGGCGGCCGACATGACGACGGCGACCGCGGGGGAGCAGGCCGCCACGCCCACTCCCGTGGTCATCGTCGCCGACGTCGTCTCGATCGTACCGACCAGGGCGACGGGCGAGGCCCAGCCTCCGCAGGACGGTTTCCCGACGGTCGAGCTCGCCGACGACGGTCAGCCGACCGTGACCATCCCGGCCGGCACCGACCCGCCGTCCGACCTGCGGATCGAGGTCCTCAAGAAGGGCGACGGTCCCGTCGTCCCCGACCCCGCGAACGTCACCGTCCAGTACCAGGGCGTCAACTGGACCACCGGCGAGGTCTTCGACCAGAGCTGGGGCAAGGGCACGCCGACGCCGTTCTCGACCGACCAGGTCGTGCCCGGGTTCGCCGAGGCCATGATCGGTCAGACGGTCGGCTCGCAGGTCGTGGTGATCATCCCGCCCGCCGAGGGCTACGGCGAGGCCGGCCAGCCCTCGGCCGGCATCGGCGGCACCGACACGCTCGTCTTCGTGATCGACATCCTCGCCGTCGCCTAGCCGTGGGTCTCCGGCCACGGGTCGCCCCGCCACCGGCCACCCGTCGCGGCGAACGGCCCCGCCGGTGCTCGCCCTAGGCTGACCCCATGCGTCGCATCACGATCCTCGGCTCCACCGGTTCGATCGGGGTCCAGGCCCTCGACGTCGTCCGGGCCCACCCCGACCTCTTCGAGGTCGTCGGCCTCTCCGCCGGCTCCGACCGCCAGGGCGTGGCCGCCCAGGCGGCCGAGTTCGGCGTCGAGCACACGGCCCTCGGCACCGACGAATCGGTGCAGCTCGTCCGCGACGTCCAGGCCGACGTCGTCCTGAACGGCATCACGGGCTCGGTCGGCCTCGCGCCGACCCTCGCCGCCCTCGACTCGGGTGCCTCGCTCGCCCTGGCGAACAAGGAGAGCCTGATCGTCGGTGGCGACCTCGTGACGCAGCGGGCCGCCCCCGGTCAGATCGTGCCGGTCGACTCCGAGCACTCGGCGATCGCGCAGGCCCTTCGGTCGGGCACCGACCGCGAGGTGCGGCGGCTGGTCCTGACGGCGTCGGGCGGGCCGTTCCGCGGTCGCACGCGGGACTCGCTGGCCGACGTCACCCCGCGCGAGGCGCTCGCGCACCCCACCTGGGACATGGGCCTGGTCGTCACGACGAACTCGTCGACCCTGGTCAACAAGGGGCTCGAGGTGATCGAGGCGCACCTGCTGTTCGACGTCGACTACGACCACATCGACGTCACGGTGCACCCGCAGTCGATCGTCCACTCGATGGTCGAGTTCGTCGACGGCTCGACCATCGCCCAGGCCTCGCCCCCCGACATGCGCCTGCCGATCTCGCTCGGACTCGCCTGGCCGGACCGCGTCGACGGGGTGGGCGTCCCGCTCGACTGGACCCGCGCCTCCACCTGGACCTTCGAGCCGCTCGACGAGCAGGCCTTCCCGGCCGTCCGGCTCGCCAAGCAGGTCGGGCGGGCCGGGGGCACCTACCCGGCCGTCTTCAACGCGGCCAACGAGCAGGCCGTCCTGGCGTTCCACGCGGGACGCGTCGGGTACCTCGACATCCTCGACGTCGTCGAGGCCGTCGTCGACCGGCACACCGCGGGCGAGAGCAGCCTCGAGGGCGTGCTCGACGCCGAACGCTGGGCACGGGCCGAGGCCGACGCGCTGCTCGCCCGCTGAGCCCGCCGCCCCAGTTCGGGGCTCCCAGCGTCGTCATGGCGTCGGCGCGGTGGACGTCCGGGCACAGGCGGCTACCCTTGCCCGGTGCAGACGATCCTCCTCTTCGTGCTCGGCGTCCTGGTCATGGTCGTCGGGTTGGCCGTGTCGATCGCCCTGCACGAGGTGGGCCACCTCGTGCCGGCGAAGAAGTTCGGCGTGAAGGTCGGCCAGTACATGATCGGCTTCGGGCCGACCGTCTTCTCGCGCAAGAAGGGCGAGACCGAGTACGGCGTCAAGGCGCTGCCCCTCGGCGGCTACATCTCGATGTCGGGCATGTTCCCTCCGGGCAAGACCGGGGGAGGCGCGCGCCAGTCGAGCACCGGTTTCTTCAACACCCTCGTGCAGGACGCTCGGACCGCCAGCGCCGAGACCGTCGACGAGGGCGACGAGTCGCGCACCTTCTACCGCCTGCCCGTGTACAAGCGCGTCATCATCATGCTCGGCGGGCCCTTCATGAACCTGCTCATCGCGATCGTGTTGTTCGCCGTGCTGCTCTGCGGCTTCGGCGTCCAGCAGGCGAGCACGACCGTCGGCAGCGTCAGCACCTGCGTCCTGCCCGCCGGGTCGACCGAGACGAGTTGCCCGTCCGACGCACCCGAGGCCCCCGCCTACGCCGCGGGCATGCTGAACGGCGACCGGATCGTGTCGATCGACGGCACGACCGTCACCGACGGCGACCAGATCACGAGCATCCTGCAGCGTTCGCCCGGTGACACCCTCGACGTCGTCGTCGACCGCGACGGCACCGAGCGCACGCTGCAGGTGACGCCGGCGCTGTCCGAACGCTACGTGACCACGTCGAGCGGGGCCGTGGCGACGAACCCCGACGGCAGTTCGCAGACGCAGGAGGTCGGCTTCGTCGGCATCGGCTTCGCCTACGAGAAGGTGCGCGAGCCCGTGACGGCCGTGCTGCCGGCCGTCGGCGACAACATCGCACACGTCGTCGGCGTCATCGTCACGCTGCCGCAGCGTCTCGTCGGGGTGGCCCAGGCCGCCTTCGGCGGGGCCGAGCGCGACCCGAACGGCCCCGTCAGCGTCGTCGGCGTCGGGCGCATGGCGGGCGAGATCGCGAGCCTCGACACCATCCCGGTGGTCGACCGCATCAGCACCCTCGTCGGTCTGCTCGCGAGCCTCAACGTCGCGCTGTTCGTGTTCAACCTGGTGCCGCTGATGCCGCTCGACGGCGGCCACGTGGCCGGCGCCCTGATCGAGGCGATCCGCCGCGGCTTCGCCAAGCTCTTCCGCCGTCCCGATCCGGGCCCCGTCGACACGGCCAAGGCCATCCCCGTGACCTTCGCCATCGTGATCCTGCTCGGGGGCATGACCGTCCTGCTGACCTACGCCGACATCGTGAACCCGATCGACATCTTCGGCTGACGACCCGTGGCGAGCGTCGCGTGACGGGCCGGTCACCCGCCCGTCACGCGGCGTCCAGCGCCGAGGTTTACGATGACACCGTGCCAGCAGTCAATCTCGGAATGCCGAAGGTCCCCGAAGTCCTCGCCCCGCGCCGCAAGACGCGGCAGATCAAGGTCGGCAAGGTGCTCGTGGGTGGCGACGCCCCCGTCAGCGTGCAGTCGATGACCACGACTCCGACCCCCAACATCAACGCCACCCTGCAGCAGATCGCCGAGCTCACGGCCAGCGGCTGCGACATCGTGCGCGTCGCCGTGCCGAGCCGTGACGACGCCGAGGCCCTTCCGATCATCGCGAAGAAGAGCCAGATCCCGGTCATCGCCGACATCCACTTCCAGCCCAACTACGTCTACCAGGCGATCGACGCCGGTTGTGCGGCCGTCCGGGTCAACCCCGGCAACATCCGCAAGTTCGACGACCAGGTCGGCAAGATCGCCGCTGCGGCGAAGGCGGCCGGCGTCTCGATCCGCATCGGCGTCAACGCCGGCTCGCTCGAGCCCAGCATCCTGCAGAAGTACGGCAAGGCCACCCCCGAGGCGCTCGTCGAGTCCGCCGTGTGGGAGGCCTCGCTGTTCGAAGAGCACGACTTCCACGACTTCAAGATCTCGGTCAAGCACAACGACCCGATCGTCATGGTCAAGGCCTACCGCCAGCTCGCCGAGCGCGGCGACTGGCCCCTGCACCTCGGCGTCACCGAGGCCGGTCCCGAGTTCCAGGGCACGATCAAGTCGGCCACGGCGTTCGGCATCCTGCTGAGCGAGGGCATCGGCGACACCATCCGCGTCAGCCTCAGTGCCCCGCCCGCCCAAGAGGTCAAGGTCGGTCTGCAGATCCTGCAGTCGCTCAACCTGCGCGAGCGCAAGCTCGAGATCGTCAGCTGCCCCAGCTGCGGTCGTGCCCAGGTCGACGTCTACAAGCTCGCCAACGACGTCACCGACGGGCTCGAGGGCATGACCGTGCCCCTGCGCGTCGCCGTCATGGGCTGCGTCGTCAACGGCCCGGGCGAGGCCCGCGAGGCCGACCTCGGCGTCGCGTCCGGCAACGGCAAGGGCCAGATCTTCGTCAAGGGAGAGGTCATCAAGACCGTGCCCGAGTCCGAGATCGTCCAGACGCTCATCGACGAGGCCAACCGCCTCGCCGCCGAGATGCCCCCCGGCGAGTTGGGCTCGCCCGAGGTCGTCACCGTCTGACCCGGTACGCCCCGGGGGCGACGCGACCCCCTGCAGGAGGCGCGGTGCGAGTGTTCTCGCACCGCGCCTCCTGCCTGTGGTCGCGTCCGTGCCCGGGGTCGCCCCGGCCGTGTGTCGTCGTGTGACGCCCCGATGTGACGCGCCCCGGGGCGTCGGCCAGCATGGACGACGCACCGCGACAGCCTCGGCCCACCCCCGAGCGGTGCTCCCGCAGCGCCCCGAGAGGAACCCATGACCAGCAGCGCCCCCCTGATCGACGCCCCCAAGAAGGGCCCCGGTCGACTGATCGCCATCATCGTCGCGGTCGTCGTCGTGCTCGCCGCCGTCGGCATCGCGATCGGAGTCACCCGTGGCGGTGGCGACGACGAGACCGTCCGCATCGGCGTCGTCGGCGCGAGCGACCCCTACTGGGCCGACTTCGTCCAGGCCGCGGCCGACGAGGGCATCACGGTCGACCTCGTGGACTACTCGGACTACGAGCAGCCGAACCCGGCCCTCGCCGACGGCGAGATCGACCTGAACCAGTTCCAGCACATCGTCTACCTCGCGCAGTACGACGTGGCCTCGGGCAACGACATCGTGCCGATCGGTTCGACGGCGATCTACCCCCTGCCGCTGTACTCGTCGAAGTACACCGAGCTGAGCGACTTCCAGCAGGGCGACACCATCGCGATCCCCGACGACTCGAGCAACCTGGCCCGCGCCCTGCTCGTGCTGCAGTCGAACGGCCTGGTCTCGCTGAAGGACGGCGGGACGATCTTCTCGGGCGTCAACGACGTCGACGAGTCGAAGTCGAAGGTCAAGGTCGCCACGGTGAGCGCCGACCTCGCCGCCACGTCGCTGCCCGACTACGCCGGCGCGATCATCAACAACGACTTCGCGACGAAGGCCGGCCTGTCGACCGACGACGTCATCGCCCAGGACGACCCCAACGACCCCTCGTCGGTGCCGTACGCCAACGTCTTCGCCGCCCGTGCGGAGGACAAGGACAACGCCACCTACCAGAAGCTCGTGCAGATCTACCAGGACACCAAGGCCGTCACCGACGGCGTCGTCGACAACTCGGGCGGCACGGCGATCATCACGAAGATCCCCGTGAGCGACCTCGAGAAATCGCTGACCGAGACCGAGAAGCTCGTCGAACAGAACGGCTGACCCCACCAGGTCGCCACCCCCGGCCCGGACCGCGCGCAGGCACCCGCCCGCGGTCCGGGCCTCCGCCCGTGCCGAGGAGAACGCGTGCCCGCCATCACCCTGACCGACGTCGTCAAGACGTACCCGCCCCGCGAGAAGGGCGCCGCACCGCTGACCGCGGTCGACGGCGTCAGCCTCGAGATCGCCGAGGGCGAGATCTTCGGCATCATCGGCTACTCGGGAGCGGGGAAGAGCACCCTGGTGCGCCTCGTCAACGCCCTCGAGCCCACGACGAGCGGGAGCATCCGCGTCGACGGTCGCGAGATCACGGGCCTGCGTGAGCGCGACCTGCGCGGGGTCCGGGCCGGCATCGGCATGATCTTCCAGCAGTTCAACCTCTTCTCGTCGAAGACGGTCTGGGGCAACGTCGAGTTCCCGCTCAAGGCGGCGGGCGTGCCCAAGGCCGAGCACCAGCGGCGCATCAGCGACCTGCTCCACTTCGTCGGCCTCGGCGACAAGGCCCACGCGCGGCCGGACCAGCTCTCGGGTGGACAGAAGCAGCGCGTCGGCATCGCCCGGGCGCTCGCGACGAACCCCCGCATCCTGCTGGCCGACGAGGCGACGAGCGCGCTCGACCCCGAGACGACGAGCGAGGTGCTCGCGCTGCTCAAGCGCGTCAACGCCGAGCTCGGCATCACCATCGTCGTGATCACCCACGAGATGGACGTCATCAAGTCGATCGCCGACCGGGTGGCCGTGATGGACTCCGGCCGTGTCGTCGAGACCGGCCCCACCTTCGAGGTGTTCTCCGACCCGCAGCAGGCGTCGACCAAACGGTTCGTCTCGACCGTCATCGCGGGCACGCCCCACGGCGACGAGCTCGAGGCGTTGCGAGGCCGGCACGACGGCACCCTGGTGTCGGTGCGCATCGCCGAGGGCGGCGTCGACCAGCGAGACGTCTTCGCCCTGCTCGCCCGTCACGGCCTCTCGTTCGAGATCGTCTTCGGTGGCGTGAACGACATCCAGGGGCGCACCTTCGGCACCCTGACCCTCGCCGTGACCGGCGACGACGAGGCCGTCCGCGCGGCCGTCGCCGAGCTGGGCGACAACGCGACCGAACTGCCCGCCTCGCCGACGACCTCGGCCGCACCCACGGAAGGACGCTGACATGGACTCCCTGATCGAGCTGCAGCCGATGCTGTGGCAGGCGGCCGTCGAGACCGTCTACATCGTCGCCCTGACGCTGCTCTTCGGTGGCATCGGCGGGCTCGTGCTCGGCCTGGCGCTCTACCTGACGCGGGCCGGGGCGCTGTTCGCGAACCGTGTCGTCTACGGTGTGCTGAACGTGGTCGTGAACGTGTTCCGACCGATCCCGTTCATCATCTTCCTGGCCGCGGCCCAGCCGTTGGCGAGGTTCGTCATCGGTTCGGGCAGCGGCAACCCGGCCATCATCTTCACCCTGTCGCTCGCCGCGTCGTTCGCGATCTCGCGCATCGTCGAGCAGAACCTGCTCACCGTGCAGCCGGGCGTCATCGAGGCGGCACGAGCCGCGGGGGCGGGCCCGGCCCGCATCATCGGTACGGTTCTGCTGCCCGAGGCGCTCGGACCGCTCGTCCTCGGGTACACGTTCATCTTCGTCGCGCTGGTCGACATGTCGGCGGTGGCCGGGTACATCGGCGGTGGCGGGCTCGGCAACTTCGCCCTGCTCTACGGCTACCGGCAGTTCGACCCGGTCGTGACCTGGGCCGCGGTGCTGCTGATCATCGTCCTGGTGCAGCTCGTCCAGTTCCTCGGCAACTGGCTGGCGAGGCGCGCGCTGCGTCGATGAGGCACCGGGGCCGTGGTCACCGGTGCTGTCGGGGGACTGGTTTACAGTGGGGCGCGTGACCGACACCGCCACTGCCAGCCAGACCCCGCCGCCGGCCTCGGCCCCCGTGACGCCCGCCGAGCTCGAGCGGGCCCGGCAGATCGTCGGGGCGGTGTCGCAGGCGTTCTCTCGCAAGGTCGTGGGTCAGACGGCCCTCCGTGACACCCTGCTCGTCGCTCTGATCACCGGCGGGCACGTCCTGCTCGAGAGCGTCCCGGGGCTGGCCAAGACGACCGCCGCCCAGACCATCGCTCAGTCGATCGACGCCAGCTTCCGGCGCATCCAGTGCACGCCCGACCTGTTGCCGAGCGACATCACGGGCACCCAGATCTACGACGCCCAGAAGTCGACGTTCGTCACCCAGCTCGGGCCGGTCCACTCGAACTTCGTCCTGCTCGACGAGATCAACCGGTCGAGCGCCAAGACCCAGAGCGCCATGCTCGAGGCGATGCAAGAGCGGCAGACCACCATCGGCGGCACGGTCTACCGGCTGCCGTCGCCTTTCCTCGTCCTGGCCACGCAGAACCCGATCGAGCAAGAGGGCACCTACCAGCTGCCCGAGGCGCAGCTCGACCGCTTCCTGTTGAAAGAGATCCTCGACTACCCGACGCCGGCCGAAGAGGCCGAGATCATCCGGCGCATCGAGAGCGGCGTCTACGACGAGGCCGCCGCGCCGTCCACGGGCGTCGGCCTGGCCGACGTCGTCTACCTGCAAGACCTGGCCAAGCGCGTCTACGTCGACGCGTCGATCGTCAACTACATCGTGCAGCTCATCTACGTCACGCGGCACCCGCAGCAGTACATCCCGGCCACCCTCGCCGACTACGTCGAGTTCGGGGCCAGCCCCCGGGCCAGCATCGCTTTCATGCAGGCGGCCCGTGCCCTGGCCCTGCTGCACGGTCGCGACTACGTCATCCCCGAGGACGTCAAGCACCTGCGGCACTCCGTGCTGCGACACCGCATGATCCTGAACTACGAGGCGACCGCCGACGAGGTCGCGCCCGAGACGATCATCGACGCCGTGTTCGGCGCCGTCCAGACCCCCTGACGCCGGTGGCCAGCCTGCTGTTGCGCGTGCGGACGAAGATGGGACTCTTCGCCCATCGCCGCACCATCGACCTGCTCGAGGGCGGCTACGCCTCGGTGCACCACGGGCGCAGCCACGACTTCGACGACCTCCGGGCCTACGTCCCGGGCGACGAGGTGAAAGACATCGACTGGAAGGCCACGGCCCGTCACGGCGAGCCGCTGGTCAAGCGGTACATCGCCAGCCGACGGCAGAACCTCGTCCTGGTGATGGACACCGGTCGCAACATGGCGGCGACGGCCACGAGCGGCGAGTCCAAGAAAGACATCGCGCTGATGGCGGCGGGCGCCCTCGCCTACATCGCCGCGAAGCACGGCGACGTCGTGTCCCTGGTGGCGGGCGACTCGTCCGGTACTCGCGCACACCCGGCCGGCGCGACCGAGGCCCACCTCGAGACCCTCCTGCGGCAGGTCGACCGACGGGTCGACCTCGACGCCCCGACCAGCGACCTCGCCTCGGTCCTCGAGTGGGTCGCCCGCGGCATCCGACGCCGCTCGATGCTGCTGGTGGTCACCGACGACGTCGCGATCGACGAGCGCATCACCCGCTTGCTCCGCCGTCTGCGCGCCCAGCACGAGGTCGTCTGGCTGACGATCGGCGACGCCGACCTGATGACCCGTGCGGGCCACGCGGGCGAGGTCTTCGACGTGCGAGAGATGTCCGGGCTGCCGGCCTACCTCCGCGAGAACGCGCAGCTCCGGCGCGAGTTCGACGAGTCGTCCCTCCGCCGCACGGGCGACACCGAGCGCGAACTCCTGGCCCTCGGCATCAGCAGCCAGCGACTCGGCAGCCAGGCCGAGGTCGTGCCGGGCCTGTTCGCCCTGATCGAGAAGCACCGCCGTGTCGGGCGCTGACGACTTCTTCGGGCCCTACCAGTACCCGCTCTGGGTGCTCTGGCTCGTTCTGGGCCTGGTCGGGCTGGCCCTCGTGGTCGCCTGGTACGTCTTCGTGTTCCGTTTCTCGGCACGCCGACTTCCCCCGGCGCGGCGAGCGGCCCAGGCGGCGTCCCGACCGGCTGCCCTCGCCGACACCAAGGCGAAGTACCTCGCCCTCATCGACGAGGTCGAGACGGCCGCGATCTCGGGGCGGCTCAACGACCGCGGGGTGCATTCCCGGCTCAGCCTGCTGTTGCGGTTCTTCGCGCACGAGACGAACGGCGTCGACACGCACGTGATGACCCTCGCCGACCTGCGCGAGTCGAACCTGCCCCGGCTCGTCGGCGCGGTCGAGCAGTACTACCCGCCGGCCTTCCGACTCGAAGAGCCCGGCGACACCACCCGTGCCGTCGCCACCGCGAGAGACCTGGTGTCGTCATGGGGCTGATCTTCTGGTGGTTGCCGCTGGTCGCACTGGCGGTCGTGGCGGTGGCGGCGTGGCTCTACGTGCGGTGGAGGCGCCGAGACAGGGCGCGCCTCCGTCGTCTCGGCGTCCCGGTCGCTCACGGCGAGCGACTGACCGCGCTGCCCGCCTACCAGCGCGTCGTCCGGCGCTACCGTGCCGCGCTCGCGGTCGTGCTCGTCGCCATGGTGGCGCTGACCGGCCTCAGCGTCCTGCTCGCGGCCCGCGTCTCGAGCACCGACGTCGTCGAACCCCAGTCGTACAAGCGCGACATCATGCTCTGCCTCGACGTGTCGGGCTCCATGACCGAGGTCGACTCCCAGATCGTCGACACGTTCTCGACCCTCTCGCAGGGGCTCGACGGCGAACGCGTCGGGCTGTACCTCTTCGACAGCTCGGCCGTGCAGGCGTTCCCGCTCACCGACGACTACGACTTCGTCCGGACGCAACTCGAGCAGTACCGCGACTCGTTCGACACGATGGGCGAGAACGGGACCCGCTACTGGACGGGCACCGACCTCGGTGACGGTGCCTCGTTGATCGGTGACGGGCTGGCCTCGTGCGTCCTCGGCTTCGGCGACGACGACAGCACGCGGCCCAAGTCGGTCGTGCTCGCCACCGACAACTACGTCAACGGCAAGGCCCTGCTCACGCTCACCGAGGCAGCCGACCTGGCGACCGAACGCGACGTCCGCGTGTACGCGGTGAACCCCGCCGACCACGCCACGGACGCCGTGGCCGACCAGGTCGCGGCCGAACTGCGCACCGCGGCCGAGTCGACCGACGGCGGCTACTACGCCCTCGACGATTCGACGACCGTGCCGCAGATCGTCGACGAGATCGACGCCCGCGAGGCGGGGCTGTTCACGGGGGCCCGACGGCTCGTGGTGACCGACCATCCGCAGGCTCTGGCGATCGCCGCCTTGCTCGTCGCGATGGGCGGGCTCGTGATGCTCTGGCGGGTGCGGCTGTGATCGCCCGGGCGCTGGTCTTCCAGCCCGTGCTGCCCTGGTGGCTCCTCGGCGTGGCCGCCGTCGCCCTGCTCGGATTCACCGGCTGGCGCGTCGTGGCCGAGCGGGGCCGACGACGGGCGCTGCTCACCTGGGTGCGACGTCTGGTGATCGTCGCCCTGCTCCTCGTCGTCGCCGTGCGGCCGAGCCTCCCGGGCGGGTCGGCCCAGGCGTCGGTCGCCCAGCTCAACGTCTTCTTCGTGGTCGACACGACCTCGAGCATCGCGGCCGAGGACTGGGGCGACGGCCAGCGTCGTCTCGACGGCGTGCGGGCCGACATCGCCGAGGTCACCTCGCAGCTGGCGGGCGCCCGGTTCTCGCTGCTGTCCTTCGACAGCACCGCCGTCCTCCGGACGCCGCTGACCGACGACGCCTCCGCCGTGGTCGCCGCGGCGGACGCCATGAACCAAGAGGTCACCTACTACTCGAGCGGCAGTTCCGTGAGCGAGGCGAACGACCTGCTGGCCGAGCGGTTGACCGAGGCGCGGCAGAGCGCCCCCGAGCGGGCCAACGTCGTCTACTACCTCGGCGACGGCGAGCAGACCAGCGGCACCGAGCCCGAGAGCTTCGCGGCCTCGGCCGGTGACGTCGACGGCGGTGCCGTCTTCGGCTACGGCACCGAGCAGGGGGGCAAGATGCGCGTCTTCGACGGCTACGGCGACGAGTACTCGACCAAGGAGTACATCCAGGACCGCACGCAGCCCGGCGATCCCGACGCCGTCTCGACGATCGACGAGGACGCCCTCCGGCGCATCGCCGATCAGCTCGGCGTGCCGTACGTGCACCGCACGGCCGAGACGTCCGTGGAGGCCGCCGTCGCGGACGCCCGCGACGGGGCCGTCACCTCGGACGAGGGGCGGGCCGACAGCCTGATCGACCTCTACTGGATCGCCGCGATCCCGGCGTTCCTCCTGCTCTTGATGGACGTCGCCCTCGTGGCCAGGGCCCTGGGCGAGGTCCGCCCGACCCGGACCCTGCGCGACGAGCGTGGGCCGGGCCGGGGGCGTGGCCGTGCCGCGACGTCGGCCGTCGACGACACCCGACCCTGGAGGGGAGCACGCCCGTGACCGACACCCTCGTCCCGCCGCCCGTCGACGAGATCCGCCGCGCCCACGAGGCCGAGGCCGGTCCCACCGTCGAGCAGTACCGCAAGCGCCTCCGGCGTCGGCTGCTGCTCTGGTCGGCCCCGGTCGTCCTCGTGGTGTTGCTCGTCGCGCTCAAGCTGCTCAGCCTGCCCACCTTCGCCGCCCTGACGCAGTGGTCGTACGGTGACCAGCAGTTCGAACGCAGCGCCTCCCTCTCGGAGCCGCTCGGCGTCGCCAACGTGGTCGAGCCGTGGGTGCACCACTTCGACCGGGGCACCGCCTACGCGCAGATCGGCGTTCTCGACGTGGCACGGCAAGAGTTCGTCACGGCGCTCGACCTCGCCCCCGAGGACGCGACGATCTCGTGTGTGATCCGGGTCAACCTGGTGCTCACGATCGAGGCGCAGGGTGACGCCGCCCTGCTCGAACTGCGCTACGCCGACGCCGAGGAGTTGTACGAACTCGGGCAGAAGACCGTCGACGAGGCGCCCGAGGGTTGCTTCCAGCCGCCGGAGGACCCCCAGCAACCCGACACCTCGCAGCCGCTCGACGACGCCCAGCAGCGCCTCGACGAGAAGGGGCAGCAGGCCCAGGGGGGCCAGGGCGACGAGCAGCAGCCCGGAGGCGACGACGGCAGCGATCCCGGTGCCGGGGGAGACGCGCCGGGCGAGGGCGAGGGGCAGGCCGAGTCCGACGACCCCCTCGACCAGCTGCAGCAGCAGGGCGAGCAGAGCCAGCAGCAGCAGCAACAAGACACCGACCGCGACCGCTACTACGAGCAGAACCCGGGCGACTACGACGGCAAGCCGTGGTGACCCGGGGGCGGCCCTAAGCTGGACGGGTGTCCACACGTCTCTCCCAGCTCTTCGTCCGCACCCTCCGAGAAGACCCCTCCGACGCCGAGGTGACCAGCCACCGGCTGCTCGTCCGCGCCGGGTACATCCGGCGTCAGGCGCCGGGCGTCTTCGCCTGGCTGCCGCTCGGCCTGCGCGTCAAGGCCAGGATCGAGGCGGTCATCCGCGACGAGATGCAGGCCGCCGGAGCCCAAGAGGTGCACTTCCCCGCCCTGCTGCCCCGTGAGCCCTACGAGGCCACCGGGCGCTGGACCGAGTACGGCGACGGCATGTTCCGGCTGAAGGACCGCAAGGACGCCGACTACCTGCTGGCCCCCACTCACGAAGAGGCCTTCACCTTGTTGGTGAAAGACCTCTACTCGTCGTACAAAGACCTGCCCCTGACGCTGTTCCAGATCCAGGACAAGTACCGCGACGAGGCGCGGCCCCGGGCCGGCCTGCTGCGTGGCCGCGAGTTCACGATGAAAGACGCCTACTCGTTCGACGCGTCCGACGCCGGGCTCGACGAGAGCTACCAGAAGCAGCGCGACGCCTACGAGCGCATCTTCACCCGTCTCGGCCTCGAGTACGTCATCGTCAAGGCCGACGCCGGGGCCATGGGTGGCTCGCGCAGCGAGGAGTTCCTGCACCCGACCGTCATCGGCGAGGACACCTTCGTCCGATCGGCCGGCGGTTACACCGCGAACGTCGAGGCCTTCACGACGATCGTCCCCGACACGGTCCCGCTCGAGGGCCTCGCCCCCGCCCGCCGCCTGGCACCCGCCGACACGCCGACCATCGACTCGCTCGTGGCCCAGCTCAACGCCGACGAGGCTCGGGACTCCGGCCCCTGGACGGCCGCCGACACGCTGAAGAACGTCGTCGTCGCGCTCAGTCACCTCGACGGAAGCCGTGAGCTCGTCGTCGTCGGCCTGCCCGGCGACCGCGAGGTCGACATGAAGCGGCTCGAGGTCGCATTCGCCCCGGCCGAGGTCGAGGCCGCCGGCGACGCCGACTTCGTGAAGAACCCCGTCCTGGTCCGCGGTTACCTCGGCCCCCAGGTGCTCGGCGGCGAGTCCGACTCGGGCATCCGGTACTTCGTCGACCCCCGTGTGGTCGAGGGTTCGGCCTGGGTCACCGGGGCGAACGAGAAGGGCGTGCACGTCGCCGACCTGGTCATGGGTCGCGACTTCACCGCGGACGGCACCATCGAGGCCGCACAGGTCCGCGAGGGCGACCCCGCCCCCGACGGCTCCGGTCCGATCGAGACCGCCCGCGGCATGGAGATCGGCCACGTCTTCCAGCTCGGTCGCAAGTACGCCGAGGCGCTCGGCCTCAAGGTGCTCGACGAGAACGGCAAGCAGGTCACGGTCACGATGGGGTCGTACGGCATCGGCGTCACCCGCATCCTCGCGGTGATCGCCGAGGCGAACAACGACGCCAAGGGCCTGATCTGGCCCGCGAACGTCGCCCCCTTCGACGTGCACGTCGTGGCCACGGGCAAGGACCCCGTGGTCTACGAGGTCGCCGAGAAGCTCACCGCCGAGCTCGAGGCCCACCGCCTCGACGTCCTCTACGACGACCGTCCCAAGGTCTCGCCCGGCGTCAAGTTCGGCGACGCCGAACTTCTCGGCGTGCCGCAGATCGTCGTCGTCGGCCGCTCGGCCGGCGAGGGCGTCGTCGAGCTCTGGGACCGCCGCACGGGCGAGCGCACCCCGGTCCCCGTGGCCGAGGCCGTCGCGACCCTGACGGCTCCGCGGGCGTCCTGAGCGCCGGCACCGCGCCTCCTCGTCCCGGTCGGGACGACCCCGAGGAGGCGCGGTGCCGACCCCGGCGATCGGTCCGCCGGGCACCGCGCTCTCGGGTACCGTAGAGCACATGCTGTGCGCGCCATCGTGCGTGCAGCCTGCAGATCTGAATAGTGGAGGCCCTCAGTGGACATCGACCTGAGCGTGCTGCGTCTCATGGAGCGCGAGCGTGAAATCCCCTTCGACGAACTCGTGCGCATCATCGAGCAGGCCATCCTGACGGCCTACCTCAAGCACACGAACCAGCCCGAGAGTCGCATCCCGGCTGCTCGCGTCGAACTCGACCGCAAGACCGGGCACGTCTCGGTCTTCGCCATCGAACGCGACGACGAGGGCGAGGTCGTCGGCGAGTCCGTCGACAGCCCCAGCGACTTCGGCCGCATCGCCGCCTTCGCCGCCAAGCAGGTCATCAACCAGCGCCTGCGCGACATCGGCGACGACAAGGTGCTCGGCCAGTTCAAGGGCCGTGAGGGCGACATCGTCGCGGGCGTGATCCAGCAGGGGCCCAACCCCCGCATGATCCACGTCGACCTCGGCACGGTCGAGGCGATCCTGCCGCCCGAAGAGCAGGTGCCGGGTGAGAAGTACACCCACGGCTCGCGCATCCGCGTGTACGTCACGGGCGTCAGCAAGGGCACGAAGGGGCCGCAGATCACGGTCTCGCGCACCCACCCGTCGCTCGTGCGCAAACTCTTCGCCCTCGAGGTGCCCGAGATCGCCAGCGGTGTCGTCGAGATCGTCTCGCTGGCCCGCGAGGCCGGTCACCGCACCAAGATGGCCGTCCGTGCGACCGAGCCCGGCGTCAACGCCAAGGGTGCCTGCATCGGCGAGATGGGGCAGCGCGTGCGTGCGGTCACCACCGAACTCAACGACGAGAAGATCGACATCGTCGACTACTCGAGCGACCTGCCCACCTTCGTCGCCAGTGCGCTGTCGCCGGCCAAGGTCTCGTCGGCCTTCGTGATCGACGCGTCCACCAAGGCCGTTCGGGCCCTCGTGCCCGACTACCAGCTGTCGCTCGCGATCGGCAAAGAGGGGCAGAACGCCCGCCTCGCCGCGAAGCTCACGGGCGCGCGGATCGACATCCAACCGGACAGCATCCTCGAAGACGACTGATCGCTCCGACACGACCGCGACACGACGAGGGCGACCGGTGCACCACGCCGTTCGCCTTCGGCGTCTCCCGTCCGACGACCCGAGGGGGTAGGGTGGAACCCGTTAGAACGTGCATCGGTACTCGAGCGCGCGCTCCACGATCCGCACTCGTGCGGGTCGTCGCCCGAAACGGACGTCTCGTGGTCGATCCGACCGCGACCCTTCCCGGGCGGGGTGCGTGGTTGACGCCGTCGATCGACGCGTTCGAGTCGGCAGTGAAGCGCAGGGCTTTCCGTCGTGCACTCCGCCTCGACTCCGAACCCGACGTCGACGACCTCCGCGCCCACCTCACGCGGATCACCACGTCACGACCCATCGCCACGACAGAACAGGCTGAACGGCACATGGACAACTGATGAGCAACCACCAATGAGCGGCTCGAAATGAGACCCGTCCAGAACTGAGGGTTCCTCCCGTCTCGGGAAGGGCCCGAGACAGGAGAACTGTGGCTAAACCACGCGTACACGAGATCGCCAGCGAGCTGGGGATCGACAGCAAGACCGCACTAGAGAAGCTCAAAGAGATGGGCGAGTTCGTCAAGGGACCGTCGTCCAGCGTCGAGCCTCCCGTCGCCCGCAAGCTGCGCCAGGCCTTCGCCGGCGCCGCGAAGCCCGCCACCCCCGCTGCCAAGGCCCCCTCGGCCGGTGCCGCCGCGCAGCCCACGAGCTCGGCACCCAAGCCCGGCGGTCCCCGACCGGCAGCTCCCAAGCCCCCCGTCGCCGAGCCGACGCCCGCCCCCGTGGCGGCGGCCGAGCCCGACGTCGACGCGGCACCCGCACCCGTCGCCCCGCTGACGGTCGCCGAGCGACAGGCCCAGGCCGAGGCGCAGCGCGCCGCAGCCGCGGCAGCCGCCAAGGACGACGTGGCGGCTCCGGCCGACGACGCCGCGAAGCCCGGTGCAGCCGGTCCCAAGCCCGGCGGCCCCCGCCCCGGTGCTCCGCGTCCCGGCAACAACCCGTTCGCCAGCAACCAGGGCATGGGTCGCCCCAGCGCGCCCCGTCCCGGCGGCTCCGGTGCGGCCAGCAGCATGCCGCGTCCCGGTGGCGCCGCAGGCCCCCGTCCGATGGCC
Organism: Frigoribacterium sp. AP1; assembly: GCF_056680555.1. Taxonomy (NCBI): domain Bacteria; kingdom Bacillati; phylum Actinomycetota; class Actinomycetes; order Micrococcales; family Microbacteriaceae; genus Frigoribacterium; species Frigoribacterium sp. AP1. The sequence continues at coordinate 20,126 of NZ_CM155288.1, read as the reverse complement.
CCGCGTCCCGGTGCTCCTCGTCCGGGCGCCCCGCGTCCCGGCGTCGGTGCCGGCCCCCGTCCCAACGGCTTCGGCCAGCGTCCCGCCGGTGGCGGGGCAGGTCGTCCCGGCGGTGCCGGTGGTGGCTTCCAGCGTCCCGGTGCCGGTGCTCCCGGCGCGGCCGGCGGCTTCCGCCCCGGCTTCAGCGGTCCCCGTCCCTCCGGTGGCGGCGGTCGCGGCCGTGGCCCCGGTGGCGGCACGGCCGGTGCGTTCGGTCGCGGTGGCGGCAAGAGCAAGGCACGCAAGTCGAAGCGGACGAAGAGGGCCGAGTTCGAGATGCGCTCGGCTCCGTCGCTGGGTGGCGTCAGCGTCCCCCGTGGCGACGGCAGCACCATCGTCCGCCTCCGTCGTGGCGCGTCCATCAGCGACTTCGCCGACAAGATCGACGCGAGCCCCGGCAACCTGGTGACCGTCCTCTTCCACCTCGGTGAGATGGCGACGGCGACCGAGTCGCTCGACGAGGCGACCTTCCAGGTCCTCGGCGAAGAGCTCGGCTACAACATCCAGGTCGTCTCGCCCGAAGACGAAGACAAAGAGCTGCTCGAGGGCTTCGACATCGACCTCGAGCAAGAGCTCGAGGACGAGGACGAGTCCGTCCTGCAGATCCGTCCTCCCGTCGTCACCGTCATGGGTCACGTCGACCACGGCAAGACGCGACTCCTCGACGCGATCCGCAACGCCAACGTGGTCGCCGGCGAAGCCGGTGGCATCACGCAGCACATCGGCGCCTACCAGGTGTGGGCTCCGCACGAGGGCGTCGAGCGCGCCATCACCTTCATCGACACCCCCGGTCACGAGGCGTTCACCGCCATGCGTGCCCGTGGTGCGCAGGTCACCGACATCTCGATCCTCGTGGTCGCGGCCGACGACGGCATCATGCCGCAGACGGTCGAGGCGTTGAACCACGCCCAGGCCGCCGGCGTGCCGATCGTGGTCGCGGTCAACAAGATCGACAAAGAGGGCGCCAACCCGGCCAAGGTGCGTCAGCAGCTCACCGAATACGGCCTCGTCGCCGAGGAATACGGCGGAGACGTCATGTTCGTCGACGTGTCGGCCCGTGACAACAAGAACATCGACGCCCTCCTCGAGGCCGTCCTGCTCACGGCCGACGCCGGTCTCGACCTGCGTGCCAACCCCGACAAGGACGCCCGCGGTGTCGCCATCGAGGCCCGCCTCGACAAGGGCCGCGGTGCCGTCGCGACGGTGCTGATCCAGTCGGGCACGCTGCGCGTCGGTGACGCCATCGTCGCCGGCACGGCCTACGGCCGCGTCCGCGCCATGGTCGACGAGAACGGCGACTCGGTCGACGAGGCCTACCCGAGCCGGCCCGTGCTGGTCCAGGGTCTGTCGAGCGTTCCCCGAGCCGGAGACACCTTCCTCGTCACCGAGGAGGACCGCACGGCTCGTCAGATCGCCGAGAAGCGTGAAGCCGTCGAGCGCAACGCGTCGCTGGCCAAGGCCCGCAAGCGCATCTCGCTCGAGGACTTCACCCGTGCTCTCGAAGAGGGCAAGGTCGAGGCTCTCAACATCATCATCAAGGGTGACGTGTCCGGTGCCGTCGAGGCGCTCGAAGAGTCCCTGCTCAAGATCGAGGTGGACGACAGCGTGCAGCTGCGCATCATCCACCGCGGTGTGGGTGCGGTCACCGAGAGCGACGTCAACCTGGCGACGGTCGACAACGCCGTCATCATCGGGTTCAACGTGCGTCCCGACACGAAGGCTCGTGAGCGTGCTGCTCGCGAGGGTGTCGACGTGCGGTTCTACTCGGTCATCTACGCGGCACTCGAGGACATCGAGAACTCGCTCAAGGGCATGCTCAAGCCCGAGTTCGAGGAGAAGCAGTCCGGTGTCGCCGAGATCCGCGAGATCTTCCGCTCGTCGAAGGTCGGGAACATCGCCGGTGTCATCGTGCGATCGGGAACGATCACCCGTAACGCTCGTGCCCGTGTCATCCGCGAGGGCGTCGTCGTCGGCGACAACCTGGCGATCGACTCGCTGCGTCGTTTCAAGGACGACGTCACCGAGGTGCGGACGGACTTCGAGGCCGGCATCGGTCTCGGCAAGTTCAACGACATCCAGATCGGCGACGAGATCGAGACCATCGAGATGGTCGAGAAGCCCCGGGTCTGACCCGGCGTCATCGCAGTACACGAGGCCCCGCTCCGACTACGGTCGGGGCGGGGCCTCACCCCTCTCGCCACGGCGGCGAGCAGCACGAACAGGAGTGAACAATGGTTGACGCGCAACGCGCCCGCAAGATGGCCGACCGCATCCACGAGATCATCGCGCGGCGTCTCGAACGCGGCATCAAGGACCCCCGCCTCGGGTTCGTCACGATCACCGACGTCAAGGTGACCGGCGACCTGCAGCACGCCTCCGTCTTCTACACGGTCTACGGCACCGACGACGAGCGACGGGACACGGGTGCCGCGCTCAAGTCGGCGACCGGCATGCTGCGCAGCGAGGTGGGCAAGAACATCACCGCGCGGCTCACGCCGAGCCTCGAGTTCATCCTCGACGCCCTGCCCGAGAACGCGGCCTCGATCGACCGCCTGCTGCAGGAGGCCCGTCAGCGCGACCACGAGAGCCAGACCATGGCCTCGTCGGCCGAGTACGCCGGCGACGCCGACCCGTACGTCAAGCCGCGCGACCTCGAGGCGGACGACGACCTCGACGACGCCGAGGACGACCTGGACGACCTGGACGAAGACCTGGCACTGGACGACGAGCTCGAGGCCCCGGCCGCGGGCGGCTCGACCGAGCCCGACGGCTCCACCCGCTGACCAGGGCGTCCGTCAGGACGCCCGCCCGCCTCAGTCGGGCAGACGATAGCCCTCGTCGGGCGACCCCGTGGCCAGACCGTCACGGAGCAACCCGGCGAGGGCTCTCGCGCGTTGCGCGTCGTCCGGCCAGATCGTCTCGATCTCGGCCGAGGTGACGGGGACGTCGCCGGCCCGCAACTCGGCCATGATCATGCCGCGCACCTGGCGGTCCGACCCCTCGAAGCGGGCCTGGGTCCGGAGGCGCGGCCCGGTGTGCGCAGGACGGCCCGCCCGCACCCACGCGCACTGCTCGACCAGCGGGCAGACGTCGCACTTCGGCGACCGTGCGGTGCAGACCAGCGCACCCAGCTCCATGACGCCCGCGTTCGTGACCCGCGCCTCCTCGAGGTCGTCGGGCAGCTGCGACTCCATCAGGGGCAGGTCGCGCGAAGCCTTGGGCGCCCACGGTTCGGCGAGCCCCTCGACGGCACGGGCCAGGACGCGGCGGACGTTCGTGTCGACGACCGGGTGACGGTGACCGTAGGCGAAGACCGCGACGGCACGTGAGGTGTAGTCGCCGATGCCGGGCAGCGCCAGGAGCGACGGGACGTCCTCGGGCACGACCCCGTCGTGTCTCTCGGTGATGGCCACGGCGGCGGCGTGGAGGGCGAGGGCCCGACGCGGGTAGCCGAGGCGTTCCCAGGCCCGCACGGCCTCGGAGGCCGCCGAGGCCGCCAGGTCGGCCGGCGTGGGCCAGCGGTCGAGCCACTGCTCGAGGCGCGGGACGACGCGGGCCACGGGGGTCTGCTGCAGCATGATCTCGCTGACGAGCGTGCCCCAGGCCGTGAAGCCGGGACGCCGCCACGGGAGGTCGCGACCGTTCTCGCGGAACCAGGCGTTGACGGCGGGGGAGATGCTCACCGTAGGAGCCTACGGCTCGTCCTCGACCTCCCCGGCGCGGTGTCGGCGGTCGGGCGTACGGTGTCGGCATGACCACCCGATGGGCCCCTGCCAAGAAAGACACGCTGCGCGAACTCGCCACCGAGATCGTCCACAACTACGGGCGTGGACGCGTGATCGTCGCGGTCGACAGCGACGGAGGCGCGGGTGCGGCCGATCTCGCCGACGACCTCCTCGAGGCCTTCCGCGAGCTGGGGCACGCGGCGTTCCGCGCCTCGCTCGACGGCTTCGAGAAACGTCCCGACGCGGCGCCGCGCGACTCCGCTCCCGTGCTGGACGAGAGCCTGTTCCGGCGGGTCCTCGTCGAGCCGTTCCGGCTCGGCGGCAGTGCGGGCTGGGTCGAGCGGGCCTGGGACGCCGACGCCGACCGTTCCGTCGAGTCCGCCTGGGTCACCGGCCCGGCCGACGCGGTCCTGCTGGTCGACGGCACCGACCTCGCCCGCCCCGGCCTCGCGGGGCTGTGGCACTACCGTGTCTGGGTCACGGCCGACGATTCGCGACTCGACGCCCGGGCCAAGGCCTCGGCCGTCGTCGACAACTCCGACCGCGAGCACCCCCGTCGACGCTTCGACGACGCGTGCTGAGCGCGTCCCCGGCCTCGTGGCGGTCCGGCTGCGCTAACGTCGTCGGGTGAACAGCGGCCTCCTCCTCGTCGACAAGCCGCAGGGCATCACCAGCCACGACGTCGTCTCGCGCGTGCGCAAGGCCGCGGGCACGCGCAAGGTCGGCCACGCCGGCACGCTCGACCCGCTGGCCACGGGACTGCTGGTGCTCGGCCTGAACTCGTCGACGCGCCTCCTGACCTTCCTGGTCGGCCTCGACAAGGGATACGACGCCACCATCCGTCTCGGCGTGTCCACGACCAGCGACGACAGCGACGGCGAGGTCGTCTCGACCACCTCGGCGGGCGACGTCACCGACGACGCGATCGACGCCGGCATCGCCCGGCTGACCGGCCCGATCAGCCAGGTGCCCACCACGGTGAGCGCGATCAAGGTCGACGGCCGTCGCGCCTACGACCTCGCCCGTGCCGGGGTCGAGGTCGAGCTGAAGGCCCGCGACGTGACGATCGCCGAGTTCACCGTGCTCGATCGACGCGACGCCGTCGTCGACGGGGTGTCCGTGCGTGACCTCGACGTGCGGGTCTCGTGCTCGTCCGGCACCTACGTCCGGGCTCTCGCCCGCGACCTCGGGGCCCACCTCGGCGTCGGGGGACACCTGACCGCGCTGCGTCGGACGCGGGTCGGACCGTTCGAGGTGACCCGCGCCTCCGTCCTCGAGGGCATCGACGTCGCCCCGGCGCTGCTGCCCCCCGTCGACGTCGCCCGGACGCTCTTCCCGGAGTGGTCCATGACCGCGGCCGAGGCCGTCGACCTCGGGCACGGCAAGCGCGTGGCCGTCGAACTCGACGACACCCCGGGGCCGGTCGCCGCCGTCACGCCCACGGGCAGGCTCGCGGGCCTGGTCTCGGTGCGGGCCGGTGCCGCGAAGCCCATCGTGAACTTCCCGACCGACGAGGTGCAGGCATGATCGAATGGTTCACCTGGGTGCAGGTCGTGGTGGCCGTGGTGGCGGGCATCGTCTGCGTGGTCGCCTGCTTCGCGAAGCGTCAGCCCGACGACATCACCGTCGGCACGGGGGCCGTCGTGCTGTTGCTCCTGCTCGTGCAGCTCGTCGTCGCGATCGTGGCCCCGTTCGTCGGCAACGCGCCGACGGGCAACCTCGTCGAGTTCTACATCTACCTCGTCTCGGCCATCCTGCTGCCACCGCTCGCGACCGTCTGGGCGCTCGTCGACCGCACCCGGTGGAGCAACCTCGTGCTCGCCACCTCGTCGTTCGCGATCGCCGTGATGGTCTACCGCATGTTCCAGATCTGGACCGTCCAGGGCCTCTGACGCAGCCGGTCGGCGGCGGGCCCGTCGGAGTCCTATCCTTGACGGGATGGTCACTCAGAAGTCAACGCGCGCGGTCGGCCTCGGCCGGGTCCTCATCGCCGTGTACGCCCTCCTCGCCCTCGCCGCCACCGGTCGGTCGGTCTTCCAGATCACGACCCAGTTCTCCGAGGCGCCGCTGGCCTACACCCTGAGCGCGTTGTCGGCCGTCGTCTACATCGTCGCCACCGTGGCCCTGATCGCGCCCGGCCAGGGCTGGTACGCCGTGGCCTGGGCGACCATCAGCTTCGAGCTCGTCGGCGTCCTGATCATCGGTCTCGTGACCGTGCTCGACCCGGAACTCTTCCCGCACGACACCGTGTGGTCGTTCTTCGGGCGCGGGTACGGCTTCGTGCCGCTCGTCCTGCCCGTGCTCGGCATCCTGTGGCTGCGGCGGCAGGGGCGCGCGACGCGGGCCGCAGTTCGCGCCGGTGCCGAGGGCGCGGGGACCGGCGGGTCTCCTCGCGACCCGGGCACGACGAGGTAGCGCGCGTGCAGTTCTACGACCTGGTCGGCGACGTGCCGCCCGACTTCGGGCCGAGCGCCGTGACCATCGGCAAGTTCGACGGAGTCCACGTCGGGCACCGCGCCGTGATCGACATGCTCGAGGGGGTGGCGCGCGACGAGGGTCTCGTGTCCACCGTGGTGACCTTCGACCGGCACCCGTTGGCGGTCCTGCGACCCGACGACGTGCCCACGGCCCTCGTGAGCAACCGGCAGAAGCGCGAGCTGCTCGACGCGGCCGGGGTCGCCGCCACCCTCATGCTCACCTTCGACGCCGAGCTGCGGGCGCTGACGCCCGACGAGTTCGTCGACCGCATCCTGGTCGGGGCCCTGCACGCTCGGATCGTGTTCGTCGGCGACGACTTCCGTTTCGGCGTGCGTGGCAGTGGCACCGTGGACACCCTGCGTGAGCTCGGTGCCTCCCGCGGGTTCCGGGTCGTGTCGATCGACGACGTGCGACCGAGCGGTGGCCGTCGGGCGTCCTCGACCTGGATCCGCGAGCTGATGGACGCCGGCGACGTCCGTGAGGCCGGCGTCCTGCTCGGGCGCGAGCCGTCGGTGCGCGGCATCGTCGTGCACGGAGAACAGCGCGGCCGTGAGCTGGGCTTCCCGACGGCCAACCTCGCTCGTGACAGCGAGGGTTTCGTCCCCGCCGACGGCGTCTACGCCGCCCGTGTGATGGTCGGTGACACGCTCTACCCGGCGGCGGTCTCGGTCGGAAACAACCCGACCTTCGAGGGGGTGCCGGCCAAGCAGGTCGAGGCGCACCTGCTCGACGTCTCACTCGACCTCTACGGGCTCGAGGTCACCGTCCACTTCGTCGACTGGGTGCGGGGAAACGTGCGCTTCGACGGGCTCGAGGCCCTGATCGAGCACATCAGGGCCGACGTCGTCCGCACGCGCGAGATCCTGGGGCTGCCGACCGCCTGAGGCCCCGTGGGCCTGACGGTCGTCACCACCTCGAGGAGGCGCGGGTCACGTCGTCGACGCGACCCGCGCCTCCTCGGCTCGTCAGTACGACGTGGTGTCGTCGCCCGCGCCCGAGGCGCGGCCCGTCTCGAGGCGGTGTGCCAGGTCGGCGAGGATCGTGCCGCTGGCGCTCGTGCCGAAGCGCGTGACGCCGAGGTCGAGCATCTCGAGCACCGTGTCGAGGCCGCGCACGCCGCCCGAGGCCTTCACCTGGACGGAGTCGGAGACGGCCTCGCGCATGAGGCGCAGGTGGGGGAGCGTCGCGCCACCGCCCGCGAAACCGGTGGACGTCTTGACGAAGGCGGCCCCGGCGCGCTCGGCGGCCTTCGAGCCCGCGACGATCTGGTCGTCGTCGAGGTAGGCCGTCTCGAGGATGACCTTGACGATCGTGTCACCGGCAGCCTCGACCACGCCGCGCACGTCGGCCTCGACCTCGTCGGTCATGCCGCTGCGCAGCCAGCCGATGTTGACGACCATGTCGAGTTCGGCGGCGCCGTCGGCGATCGCCTGACGCGACTCGGCGGCCTTCGCGGCCGTCGACGTCGTGCCGTGGGGGAAGCCGATGACGGTGCCGACGAGCACGCCGGTGCCCTCGAGGCGCTCGACGGCGTGCGAGATGTCGGAGGGGCGCACGCAGACGCTGAAGACGTGGTTCGCGGCGGCGTCGTCGAGGGCGGCGTCGACCTCGGCGCGGGTGAGTTCGGGCTTGAGGATCGCGTGGTCGATCATGCCGGCGACGGCGGAGACGGTGGGGAGCTGCTGGGTAGTCATGATGGGGTCCAGCGTAGCTTGGGCCCATGTCTGCGAACACTCCCGACGGCGTTCCGTCGAGCACCCCCGTCACCAGCGACACCGACCACGCCGTGGCCTCGCGCCGGGTTCTGGTGACCGGGGCGACCGGGTACATCGGCGGGCGGTTGACGCCGCGGCTCGTGGCCGCCGGGGCGGACGTGCGTGTGCTCGTGCGCTCGCCCGAGAAGCTGCGCGACGTGCCCTGGTCGGGCGACGTCGAGGTCGTCCAGGGCGACCTGACCGACCCCGAGACGGTGCGTCCCGCCATGGAGGGCGTCGACGTCGTCTACTACCTCGCCCACGCCATGGGGGGCAAGGGCGACTTCGAGCGCGCCGAGGCCGACGCGGCGCACACCGTCGCCGACGCCGCGCGCGACGCGGGCGTCCGCCGCATCGTCTACCTCGGCGGACTGCACCCCGAGGGCGACCTGTCCAAACACCTGCAGTCTCGCAAGGACGTCGGCGACGTGCTGCTCGCGAGCGGCGTCCCGACCGTCGCCCTGCAGGCCGGCGTCGTCATCGGCTCGGGCAGCGCCTCGTTCGAGATGGTCCGTCACCTGACGGACGTGCTGCCCTACATGCCGGCACCGAAGTGGGTGCGCAACTTCATCCAGCCGATCGCCGTCCGCGACGTGCTGCACTACCTGCTCGGCGCGGCCGACGTGCCCGACGACGTCAACCGCACCTTCGACATCGGCGGCCCCGACGTGCTGCGCTACGGGCAGATGATGAACGGCTACGCGCTCGAGGCCGGCCTCAAGCAACGTCCGATCGCGTCACTCCCCGTCTTCACGCCGTGGCTCGCCTCGCAGTGGGTCAACCTCGTCACGCCCGTGCCTCGCGCCCTCGCCGTCCCGATCATCGCGTCCCTGCAGTACGACTGCGTCGTGCGCGAGCACGACATCGACGCCGTCGTGCCCCCGCCCGCCGAAGGACTCTTGCCCTACCGCCGGGCCGTGCGCCTCGCCCTGCAGCGAGAGCAGGACGGCGACGTCGAGACCAGCTGGCAGGACTCGTCGGTGGCGGGGGCGCCGAGCGACCTGCTGCCGAGCGACCCCGACTGGTCCGGGCACACCGTCTACACCGACGACCGGCAGACCGACACGAGTGCACCGCCCGCCGAGCTCTGGAAGGTGCTCGAGAGCATCGGGGGCGAGAACGGTTGGTACTCGTTCCCGCTGGCCTGGTCGGCTCGTGGCTGGATGGACCGCATGGTCGGGGGAGTGGGCCTCCGGCGCGGCCGCCGCAGCGCGACGAGCCTGCGCGTCGGCGACGCCCTCGACTGGTGGCGGGTGGAGAAGCTCGAACGCGGTCACCTGCTGCGGTTGCGGGCCGAGATGAAGGTGCCGGGAGGCGCGTGGCTGGAACTCACGGTCGAGCCGCGTCCCGAGGGCGGCTCGCACTACCGCCAGCGCGCGGTGTTCTTCCCGCAGGGGCTGGGCGGACGGCTCTACTGGTTCGCGATCCTGCCGTTCCACGGCGTCATCTTCTCGGGCATGCTGCGGCGCATCACCGCGACGGCCGAGCGGGAGGCGGCCGAGCGGGAGGCGGCCGGTCGGGCAGCCGGCGATCGTGCGGCCGGTGCTGCGGGCGGGGCGACGACCGACGCGACGGCCGTCGCGTGACCGACCCGCGCCTCCTCGTCCTGATGTCGACGCCGGTGCCGCTGTACCCGACGGGCGACGAGGCCATGTCGCCGGTGCCCCTGTGGCTCGGGGTGCTGTTCGGGGTGCTCGTCGTCGTGTCGTCGTTCGTCGTGCTGCTGCCGCGCGTCCGGCACGCGCTCGACCGCGTGTGGTCGAAGAGGCCGCGGCGCTTCCGTCAGTGAGGCGCAGCGGCGGGCACGAGCGCGCCGGTTCGCGGCTCCCAGCGGGTGATGGCACGATGGGGGCACTTCAGCAGACCACCAGGAGGTCGTGATGACACAACGAGAGACCGTCGCCTTCGTCGGCGACAGCTTGACCGAGAACGGCGACTGGGCGGCCTGGCTGCCCGACGAACAGGTCGTCAACCTGGGTGTCGGGGGCGACACGGTCGCCGGCCTGACCGAACGGCTCCACGACGTCGTGGCCGCGAACCCCGACTCGGTGGTGCTGATGATCGGCACCAACGACTTCACCGCGCGACGCTCGGTCGAGCAGGTCGTGCGCGGCATCGAGAACCTCATGGTGGCCATGCGCCGCGAACTGCCGGGCACGCGTCTGCTGTTGCAGTCGATCGCGCCCCGGGGGGCGGAATTCGCACCCCGCCTGAAGGATGCCAACCGGCACCTCCGCCAGTTCTCGTCGACCGTCCGGGCGCAGTGGCTCGACCTCTGGCCCACACTCGCCGACGAGTCGGGTGACGCCCTGCGACCCGAGTTCGCCGCCGACCACGTCCACCTCACCGAGGCCGGCTACCAGGCCTGGTTGGGCGAGCTGCAGCCCGCCCTCGAGCGCCTGCGCGACGAGCCGCCGATGAGCCGCCCGATCAGCGTGCTCGACGTCGCCTACGACATCGAGTAGGCGGTGCCCACCCCCACCGCTCCGGCGTTCACGCGTCCGGCCCTGGCGCCCGGTTTGATCGCGGCCATCGCGCTGCTCGCCGGGACTGCGTTGCTCGACTCCGACGTCTTCACCGTGTTCCGGTACGTCGTGTCGATCTTCGCCCTGATCGTCCTCGTGTTCGCCTACCGGGGTCGGCTCTGGTGGGCGTTGCCGTTGCTCGCCGCCGTGGCCGTCCTCTGGAACCCGGTGTTCGTCGTGCCCCTCCCGGCCGAACTCTGGCAGGGCCTGCAGTTCGTCGCCGCCGCGCTCATGATCGCGGTCGGGGTGCTCGTGAAGGTGCCGACCGAGGCCGCGACGACCACGAAGTCCGCCTCGGCCCGGGGGCGCCGCTGACCGTCGAGGGCGGCGGATCCTCCGGGGTGCGTCCGACCCCGTAAAATGCAGAGGGTGCGCCCGCCCGCCCGAGGCCCGCACGGAAGGTTGAGTCTGCATGGCCACGGAGATCCCCGGTACGTCAGAGATGGTCGGCACGTCCGAGAGCCCTCTGCTGACCCCTCGTCACCGCGCCGGTGGTCTCGACCGAGAGGACGTCGTGGTCCGCAAGGGGCAGTTCACGCTCCTGAACGGTCACCTCACGCCCCAGCAGTCGATGATCGAGGACCTCCTCTACATCCGTCGGGTGCTCGACGCCGCCCAGGTGCCCTTCCTGCTCGTGCGCGGCAACGACATCCGCCCCGTGATCGCCGTCGACACGGTGCACCGTGACCGCTTCACCGCCGCCATGATCGCGGCCTCGGCCACCGAGCCCTTCTACGCCAAGCCCCGCAAGGGTCAGGCGTCCCTCGTCGTCGAGGGTGGTCTCGAGCTCGAGGCAGAACGGGTCTTCCGCGTCTACCGGCCCCGGGTCGAGCCCATCGGCCGCCTCCGTTACGGTGCGGGCACGGCCGTGCAGGTCGAGTTCTGGATCATCACCGACGACGAGATCCTCGCCCCGACCGAGAACGCGCTGATGCGCACCGAACTGCCCCGTGCCGAGGCCGTCGAAGAGACGGTCGAGCGGTACGGCATCGAGTGGCCCACCCTCGAGCACATGTTCGACGACCACGCCACCGACATCACCTTCGACATCGACATCGTCTTCTCGTGGGTCGACGGCAACTCGATCGAGTACCAGCGTGCCCGCGCCGCGCAGGCCAAACGCCACGTGGTCGGCGAGGGTGACGACTCGGCAGCCCGGTTCCGTCAGATCGACGAGCTCAAGTACGCCCTGCGGTCGGTCTACATGTTCGCGCCGTGGGTCCGCAACATCTACATCGCGACCGACTCGCCCGTGCCCGAGTGGTTGGGCGAGCACCCCCGTGTCCGCGTCGTGCGCAGCGAGGAGTTCTTCAGCGACCTCTCGATGCTGCCGACGCACAACTCGCAGGCCGTCGAGTCGCAGCTGCACCACATCGAGGGGCTCAGCGAGCACTTCCTGTACTCGAACGACGACATGTTCTTCGGCCGACCCGTCGCGCCGAGCATGTTCTTCTCGCCGGGCTCCGTCACGAAGTTCATCGAGGCCGACACGCGCATCGGGCTCGGGCACAACAACATCGACCGCAGCGGGTTCGAGAACGCCGCCCGCGTCAACCGCCGTCTGCTGCAGCAGCGCTTCGGGCGAGTCCTCACCCGCCACCTCGAACACACCGCCGCACCTCTGCGCCGCAGCGTCCTGTTCGAGATGGAGCACGAGTTCACCGACGAGTTCGCCGCCACGGCCGGCAGTCCGTTCCGTGCCAAGGAGAACATCTCGGTCACGAACTCGCTCTACCACTACTACTCGCTGATGACGGGTCGGGCGATCGTGCAAGAGAACGCGAAGGTCAGCTACATCGACACCACGATGGTGTCGGGGCTGGCGTCGTTGTCCGAGGTGCTCAAGAAACGCGCGTTCGACTTCTTCTGCCTCAACGACGGCAGCTTCCCCGAGGTCACCGACGAAGAACGGACCGCCACGGTCACGGACTTCCTCGAGCGGTACTACCCGTTCCCGGCGCCGTGGGAGAAGGACGAGATGCAGCGCGTCGCCCTCGAGAACGCCGAGCAGGACCGACGGGCACTCGGTGCCGAGGCGGCTCAGTCGGGCGAGGCGACCGGATCGTCGTCGCACCGGGGGCTCGAGGGCTCGGACTGACGCAGGTCGTGCCCGAAGGTGCGGCCCGTGGAGTCGGCGTCGCTCGTGCCGTCCGTCAGGACGTCGAGGTGCCGAAGCGGGCCGCCTGCTCGCCCGAGAGGGCTGCGTCGAGACGACCGAGCATGTCGGCACCCATCGTCGGCAGGTCGTCCAGCCGGAACCACCGTGCCTCGGTGTTCTCGCCGTCCGCCGGGGAGGGCTCGCCCGAGACGTAGCGCATGACGAAGGTGTGGTCGAGGTACCGCGCGCGGTCGCCGTTCGGGTAGACGACCTCGCCGGTCACCCCGATGGACGCCAGCCGCTCGGGGACGACGTGCAGGTCGGCTTCCTCGAGGGTCTCGCGGACCGCGGCGTCGGCAGGGTGCTCGCCCGGGTCGACGATGCCCGTCACCGGCGTCCAGGCGCCGGTGTCGGCTCGGCGCACCAGCAGCGTCTCGTCACCGCGGACGACCACCGCGGTCACACCGGCCAGCCACAACGGTGCCGTGCCGATCTTCTCGCGCAGGGACAGGACGAAGTCGGGGGTGGCCATGTCAGCACCCTACCGACGGCCCGCCGTAGGCTGACCGCATGCGACTGCCCTGGACCCTTCACGGCTCGGACGTGCGGCGCATCTCCGACATGGCGGGCGAGTCGGTGCTGTTGGCCGGTGGGGGCAGGGCGATCCTGCTGCAACTCGCGAACCCCGGGGTGGGGCACGGCGTCGCCGAGCACAGCGACTTCGTCGAGCGTCCGTTGTCGCGGCTGCACGGCACCATGACGTACCTCTACTCCATCGTCTTCGGCACCCCGTCCGAGGTCGCTCACGTCCGTCGGGTCGTCGGTCGGGCGCACCGTCCCGTCCACGGCGGCGAGTCCTCGTCGGTGCGGTACGACGCATTCGACCCCGGGCTGCAGCTCTGGGTCGCGGCGACCCTCTACGACTCGGCCCTGCAGCTGTTCGAGCGGGTGCACGGTCCGATCGACCCGGCCCACGCCGAGACCGTCTACCAGGACTACGCCCTCGTGGGCACGTCGTTGCAGATGCCGCGAGAGCTGTGGCCGGCCGACGTCGCATCGTTCCGGCGGTACTGGGACGACGCCGTCGAACATCTCGTGGTGGACGACGTCACCCGTCGGGTCGCGCACGAGCTGTTGCACCCGACGACGGGGCCGTGGTGGCTGAGAGCGGTGATGCCGCTCGCCCGGCTCGTCACCGCGGGGTCCCTGCCGAGCGGTGTCCGGGACGACTTCGGGCTCCCGTGGTCGACCGGCGCCCAGCGTCGCTACGACCGGGTGATGCGCGTCACGGCCGTCGTCGTCCCGCATCTGCCCCCGCGCCTCCGTCATGTGCTCCGTGACGGGTACCTGCGCCGGCTGCGCTCGGCGATGGCAGCCGAGGCGCGCACGCCCGCGCGCGGCTGACCTGACCCGTCGCCGGCGTCGACCCTGCATCTCCCGCCTCCTGTCACGGCGTCTCCGCCCCCGTCGGCAACTCCTGCCTCCTGTCACGGCGATCGCAGGCAGGGGCGTGTCGGCGTCGTCCGAGCGACGTGAAGCAGGAATTGCCGACGGTGCGCGAGGCCGGCCGCGGCGGGCGGGACCGGGACGGCGGGCGGCGCCGGGACGGCAGGTGAAACCTACCCAGCGGGCCAGTGCAGCTCGGCAGGGTCGGGGCGGTGGCGGGAGGACCGCCCCGTCAGAGCGTGTCGATCGGCCCCGTCAGCGTGAGGTCGCGCGACACGACGGGCACCGGGGCCGTGTCGGTCGCACGATGGCGAGGGGCGGCCGGGGCGATGCGCACGCCGGCGACGGCGAGCCGCTCGGCGACCACGTCCGCGGGCACGTACTCGCCCACGGTCTCGTAGGTGCCGATCGGCACGACCGAGTGCACGACCGTGCCCTCGTAGACGTGCACCAGGTTGAACGCCTGGGCGCCGTCTCGGCCGCGGGTGCCGCCGCCGGCCACGTTGAGGTCTTGTGTGTAGCAGGTGGCCGACGCGACCGAGACGGGCACGCCCGCGAAGGTGGCGTTGGTCGAGTAGTGCAGGTGCCCGGCGATGATGGAGCGGACGTCGCTGCCCTCGATCACCTCGGCCAGAGCCGCCTGGTCGCGCAGCTCGACGAGCGCCGTCAGGTCTTGCACGCTCGGGACCGGCGGGTGGTGCATGGCGATGATGGTGCCGTCGGGGGCGTCGGTCGAGAGCTCTTCGGCCAGCCAGTCGAGCTGGTCACCGGACAGTCGGCCGAAGTGGTGGCCCGGCACGGTCGTGTCGAGGGTGATGACGCGCAGGCCGTTGACGTCGTAGACGAGATCGACGGGTCGCTGCGAGGGCAGCTGACCGAAGAGCTCGGACCGGAACGCGCTGCGGTCGTCGTGGTTGCCCATGGCCCAGATCACCTGGGCGCCGAGCCGCTCGGCCACGGGCTCGATCAGGGCGCGGAGCTTGCGGTACGCGTCGGGCTCGCCCTTGTCGGCGAGGTCGCCGGTGAAGACGATGGCCTCGGGCCGCCCGTCGGACGCCTCGATCTCGTCCATGATCTGACGCAGTCGGGCCTCGCTGTCGACCGCGCCGTAGAGGTCGCGGTCACCGCCGACGAGGTGCGTGTCGCTGAGGTGCAGGATGAAGTGGTTCGGCCTGGGGTGTTCGGCCGTCCGGAGATCCATGGTTCTCTCATTCGATGTCGCCGACGCGGGCTCGGGGCGAGACCCTCGTTGTTGATTCGTCACCAGTCCATCACCCGTTTGCCATGAGTGGGGTGAACGTGTGCGCGCGTTTCGGTGAACGGTCGACGAACGGACCGCATTCCCGAGCGACGACGCTAGCCCGGCACACGGGACGACGCGACCCCCAGGAGGCGGGGGTCGCGTCGTCGGCGCAGCGGACGGTCCGAGGCGTCAGGGCTTGAGGACGACCTTGATGCAGCCGTCCTCCTTGTTCTTGAAGACGTCGTACATGGCGGCGGCCTCGGAGAGCGGCACCGGGTGGGTGACGAGGTCCTCGGTGCCGAGCGGGTCGGTGGGGTCCTCGACGAGCGGCATCAGCGTGTCCATCCACTTCTGGACGTTGCACTGGCCCATCTTGATGGTGATCTGCTTGTCGAACAGCGTGAGGAAGGGCGTGGGGTCGGCCGTGCCGCCGTAGACCCCGCTGAGCGAGACGGTGCCGCCGCGGCGGACGATCTCGAAGGCGAGGTGCATGGCGCCGAGGCTGTCGATGCCGGCCTTCTGCATGACGGCCTGGCCGATCGAGTCGGGCAGGGCCGCAGCGAACTTCTGCACGAGGCCGATGCCGGCGTGCTCGTGGGCCTCCATGCCGACGGCGTCCACGACGGAGTCGGGACCGCGGTCGTCGGTCATGCGCTTGACGACGTCGGCGACGTCCTTCGTCAGGTCGAGGACCTCGACACCGTGGCGCTCGGCCATGGCGCGACGCTCGGGCACCGGGTCGATGCCGATGACGCGGTAGCCGCGGTACTTGCCGATGCGCGAGGCGAACTGGCCGACGGGGCCGAGGCCCAGCACGACGAGGGTGCCGCCCTCGGGCACCTGGGCGTACTCGACGCCCTGCCACGCGGTCGGGAGGATGTCGCTGAGGAACAGGTAGCGCTCGTCGGGGAGGTCGGCCCCGACCTTGACGAGGTTGAAGTCGGCACGGGCGATGCGGAGCTGCTCGGCCTGGCCACCGGGGACCTGGCCGTAGAGCTTGCTGAAGCCGTAGAGGGTCGCGCCCGAGTCGTACTCGGTGACCTGGGTGGTCTCGCACTGCGAGAAGAGTCCACGGTCGCACATGAAGCAGTGGCCGCAGGCGATGACGAACGGGACGACGACGCGGTCGCCGACCTTGATGCGGCTGACGTCGGGGCCGACCTGGGTGACGACGCCCATGGTCTCGTGGCCGAGCACGTCGCCCTTGTCGAGGAACGCGCCGAGCGCGTCGTAGAGGTGCAGGTCGCTTCCGCAGATGGCCGCCGAGGTGACCTTGATGACCGCGTCTCCGGGTTCGATGATCGTGGGGTCGGGGACGTCTTCGACGGAGACGTTGGTGACGGACTGGTACGTGAGTGCCTTCATGTGTCCCGTCTACGCCCCTCGGTGCCGTGCCTCCTGAACGAGGGGTACGGCGGGCACGCAAAAGCCCCGGGGCGGCCGGACCTGGGCCCGACCGCCCCGAGGCGGATGCTGCGTGTGGTGTCGCTCAGGCGACGGTCGTCGCGGAGGCGACGATGTTGACGACCTTGCGGCCGCCCTTGGCGCCGAACTCGACCGAGCCGGGAGCGAGGGCGAACAGGGTGTCGTCGCCGCCGCGGCCGACGTTGACGCCGGGGTGGAAGTGGGTGCCGCGCTGACGGACGATGATCTCGCCGGCGAGGACGACCTGGCCGCCGAAGCGCTTCACGCCGAGGCGCTGTGCGTTCGAGTCACGACCGTTGCGGGTGGACGATGCGCCCTTTTTGTGTGCCATGTGGTGTCAGCCCCTTAGTTGGTGGTGATCGAGGTGATCTTGACGCGGGTCAGGTCGGCACGGAAGCCCATGCGACGCTTGTAACCGGTCTTGTTCTTGTAGTTCTGGATGACGATCTTCGGGCCGCGCAGGTCGTTGAGGACCTCGCCCTCGACCGTGACCTTGGCCAGGTCGTCGCCCGACAGGATGGTGTCGCCGTCGACGTGCAGGACGGGGACGAACGAGACGGTGTCGGCGGTCGCGGCCTTGAGGCGGTCGACGGTCAGGATCGTGCCGACCTCGACCTTCTCCTGACGGCCACCGGCGCGCACGATTGCGAAAGCCATGGGAACTCCAAAAAAATGTGGGGGATGTGACGCCCGGACTGCCGGACGACGTCGTGGTGCCACGAGGGCAACTTGGATAGTCTTTCACAAATGTCACGACCGATCAAACTTCGCCGCCCGCCGCAGTTCACGGCCGAGATCGTCGACGACGCCCGCGAACGCCTGCTCGACCTGCTCGACGACCTGGGGACGCTCACCACCGACCACGCCGACGACATCGAGGTCTGGGGCTCGGCCGTCACGGCCGCCGGTTGGGAGATCGCGAGCCTCGGCCAGTGGCTCGGCCTCGAGGGCGAGGCGGTGTTGCTGCTGGGCGGCGCGTCGTACCCCGAGATCGCCGAGCACCAGGGCACGAGCGCGTCGGCCGTGTACGCCCGTGTCGGCCGGTCGCTCACGCTCGCTCCCTACGCACACGCCTCCGGTGCCGACGGGGCGACCACCCGCGTCTCGGCCGAGGGCCTCGACCAGGCCCGGGCCGAGTACGACCAGGAGGCGCGGGCCGGCGACCCGACGGACGTCACCCCGGCGGCCGCGCCCGTCGGTGACTCGCTGGCCGACCGCGTGCCCGAGGTGCTGCGGGCCGGCGCCCGCCGAACGACCGAGATCGTCGCCGCCCTGCCGGACTACCGGCGCAGCAGCGTGCTGTCGACGCTGAGCGTCCTGGCCCGGCAGGGAGTGGTCGAACGGGTGGGGCACGGCGTCTACGCCCTGCCCCACCCGCCGACCGACTGACCCCTCGGGCGGCGTCCCTCGATCAGTCCGGGGCGACGGCCACCGCCTCGTCGAGTCCGAACGCCCGCAGCTCGGCGTCCGTGAGCATCCGGGACCGGATCAGGAAGCGTTTCCCTTCAGGACTCTCGACCGAGAACCCGGCCCCGCGGCCGGGGACGACGTCGATCGTGAGGTGCGTGTACTTCCAGTACTCGACGCCAGTCGTTGGGGGTGATGGTGAGCGAGTGGAATGCCCGGAAGTACGTGGACTAGGACATCACTTGTGGTTGGACGAATTGGCCAGTTGCTGAGGCTCTTGCGGACTGGCTGCGGACTGGTCACCTACTCGGATTGGTTCACAAGTCGGTCAACGCTTAGTAGCGCCCGCCTTAATTGGTCGCTGTTTCCGTTCGATCTATACGCCCGGGTCATTGCTGTCGATGAATGGCCAACGATCTCCATCGCCACAACCTCTGGAACGCCGGCCCCGTAAAGCATCGTGACCGCCGCATGCCTCGCGTCGTGTAGTCGCGCTTGAGGGACATCCAGTCGCTGCACGAGCTGTTTCCAGGACCTGTTGTCTGCGGAGGGATCAATCGGCACACCTCCGGTCGCGCTGCCAGTCCACAGCAAGCCGAACGGATTTGCCTCGTTGGCCGCCGCCTCCTGCCGTTCGTCGATAACGGAGCGAAGCATTCCCACCAAAGGGACTCGCCTCCAACCCGCCGCGGACTTTGGGCGTGTGAGCCATAACCCACCTGTGAGGTGGCGACTCTCGAACCCCGCGGGGGCAACCACGCGCCTGTCAGGGCATTCGGCCCCCCGCTTCCACCCGCACCTGCCGGCACATGCGTGGGTCCATGTCAGCCGCTGCAACTGCCACGATAGGTCGAGATGATCTCCCACCCGACCCAACTCCAAACCCAGGAGTTCTCCCTGCCTTGCCCCTGTAAGAAGCGCCGCCGCCCAACGTGAACCCAAGCGATCATCCTTTGACGCCAGGATGATGGTTCGGGCATCAGCAGCCGTGAGGATAGCTAAGTCCGGCCTAGCCTTGCGGGGAGGTCGTACTTGTTTGGCCGCATCCCGGTACGTGTAGCCCTCACGATGAGCTGCAGCCAGAGCAATGGCCAGAACGCGGTACGTGTGAAGGGCCGTCGTTGGTGAGCGCCCTTGATCGAGAACAGCACTTCCGACAGCCCTCACGTCAGCCGCAGTCAGATCGACAAGGGGAATCTGCCCAACCATCGGCAAGAGGTGATTACGCACCGTGCTCTCGTAGTTGGCCGCAGTTCGCGGCTTTACTTCCCGCCCTGCGATCTCCGCCAGCCAATAGCGCAACCACTCCCCGGTGCTGCCACTAGGAACAAGCGGGGGTGTTACCAACAGGGCCGGGACTTGAGGCCGGCGGATGGCACTGTCCCTGGCCTGAATGGCTAGATCAAGTGCACGTTGCACAACTGCCCTGTCCTTGCAGCGAAAGACTTGCCGTTGTCGCTTGCCCTCCGGGGTGCGGGGTAGCTCGAGGGTCGCTTGCCAGAACCGGAGGGGGAGGGTGTCATCGGCGGGCACACGACTGATAGTGCCGGTTCCCTTTGCTCTTCTCATGCCCCGATCTAAGAGGCTAGATCCGAATCCACTTGTCTTGTTACGGCGCTTCAGTGACGCCTAAACCAGGTGTGAGTGCCAACCATGTTGATGTGACTAGTAGCTACTCAGATCTGGCTACTCGTGTGACGTCGGAGAGCTGGGCACCACCCCCTCACCCCCACAACCACGGTCCTCGGGCGGCATAATGCCTTTTCACACACAGAGTGCATCAGATCCAGGTGACATACGGGGTGGCCTTCCCCGACTCGTCACTTGCACTCATGGCTCTGTTGCCATGTCCACTTCTCCCGTGTAAGCCCTGACCAATTTCATGGATGGAGGCAAGGTAAAGGGAGGAAGGCCAAGGGCCACTGTGAGAGCCTCAACCTTCATGCGGTGATAAGGCAGGGATAGCGACAGGGCCAGCTCCTGCGC